>NZ_CP121123.1:0-2656009 GCF_044359605.1 Kocuria sp. ChxB
GAGCCCGAGGTCTCGGGCGATCTCTCCCGCGGAACGGAACTCGGGGGTCTGCCTCAGCGCCTCTGCCACTTTCTCCAGCGTGTCCGCGGCCAGCCCCTTGGGCGGTGAGGCGCGCCTGCCCGCGCTCAGGGTGGCGAACAGTCGGTCCAGCTGCGGCTGGTCCACCGTCGCGTCCTCGGGGCTCGTGCTGGCCAGTGCGCGGTGGTAGGCGGAATAGGCCTCCAGCCTGCTGCGCAGGTCCTGGAACGAGAACGGCTTGACCAGGAACCCCACGGCGCCCACCGAGGTGGCCTCACGCACCGTGGCGACGTCCCGGTGCGCGGTGACGACCAGCAGGTCCACACCGCACCGCTGCGCCCGCAGGGCCCGGGCGGCCTCCAGCCCGGACATGTCCGGGAGGTTCACGTCCAGCAGCACCAGGTCCACGGGCTCGCCCGACGCCGCCCGCTCCCGCACGGCGAGCACCGCGGCCCGGCCGGTGCGTGCGATCCCCACGACCTCGAAGCCGTCGCACCGTCCCACGTACTCGGCGTGGGCGGCGCCGGTGAGGGGCTCGTCCTCGACCACGAGCACCCGGATCACCGGGACACCTCCGCAGCGACCGCGGGGTGCAGGGCGGGGACGTCCACGGTGAAGACCGCCCCCGCATCGCACTCGACTCTGATGGACGTGCCCCAGGACGAGACGATTCCTCGCGCCACGTGCAGGCCCACGCCGTTGCTCACACCCGTCTCGTGCTTGCTGGTGACCCCGTGCTCGAAGATGCGCTCCCGTGCGTCCTGCGGCACTCCCGGGCCGTTGTCCGAGACCGTGACGTGCACGCAGCGCCCGTCACCCGATGTGGTGAGCTCGACCTCCACGGAGGGTGTTTCGCCGCCGGAGCCGTCCACGGCACCCGGATGGTGCACTCCCGCGGCCGCGTCCACCGCGTTGTCCACGAGGTTGCCGACCACGCTCACCAGGTCCGAGGGCTCGACGGCCAGCACCGGGATCTGCCCGTGGGTCAGCACCGCGAACTCCACCCCGCGCTCGCGGGCGGTGGCGGCCTTGCCCATGAGCAGGGCCGCCAGGAACGGGTCCCGGACGTGGCGGGTCACGGTGTCACCCACCCGGACGGACAGCTGGGCGGTGGCGGACGCGAACTCCAGGGCCTGGGGGTAGCGCTCGAGCTCCAGGAGCGACACCACGGTGTGCAGCCGGTTGGCGTGCTCGTGGGTCTGCGCTCGCAGCCCCGCGGCCATCGTGCGCACCAGGTCGAGCTCACCGGCCATCCGGCTCAGCTCCGTCTGGTCCTGGACCATGAGCACCCGCAGCGTCTCGTCCCCGGACGCTCGCGTGCACGTGGCCACCAGGGTGCGCCCGGCCACGGTGCAGCGACGGTCGGTGAACGTGGTCTCCTCCGCGAGCAGCCCCGCCACCGGACGGGGGACGGACACGGGGGAGCGGCGTCCCTCGCCACGGGTGGCACGCACCGGAACCCGGCGTCGCAGACGTGGGGAGCGGCGTCGTCGACCGCGCGGTTCCGGCGTGCCGGCGCCCCGGTCCACGCCGGCGGAACGGCTCGGCCCCGCCGCGGCGGAGTCCGTGTCGACGAATCCGGTCCGGTCCCCGGCTGCGGTCGTGCCGTGGTCCTCAGGGAGGTCAACTCCGAGGAGCTGGGCCGCGCGGGCGTTGGCCAGCACGGGGCGGTCGTCGCGGTCCAGCAGCACGAGGCCCTCGCGGGCCTCGGAGAGCACGGCGCGGTTGAGGGCGAGCTGGCGCACCAGGGACTCGGGGGAGCGCCCGCCCGTGACCCGGTGCAGGTAGCGGGCCATGAGGAGGCTGATCAGCGAGGACATGGCGAGCAACGACCCCGAGATGAGCAGCAGACCCGGGAGCTCACGGCGGTTCTCGGTCGCGATCCGGTCCAGCAGGACACCGGAGGACACCAGGCCGATCACCGTGCCGTCGGCGTCCCGCACCGGGGCGATCGTGCGCACGGAGGGCCCCAGCCGGCCCACCTCAGTGGCGGTGTACGTCTCGCCCGCGAGCGCGTGCGTGCGGTCCCCGAGGTACTGCTGGCCCACACGGCTCGGGTCGTAGTGGGTGATCCTCGTGCCCTCGGGAGTCATGACGGTCACGAAGTCCACGTCCGTGTCCCGCTCCACGGCCGACGCCACGGGCTGCAGCCGCGCGTGCGGGTCTGCGGAGAGCAGCGAGGAGCGCACGAACGGGTCGTCCGCGAGGGTGGTGGTGGCCACCCGGGTCACCGACTCCGCGCGGTCCGTGACCCGGGTGCGGGTCTGCCCGACCATCACGACCGCCACCACCAGGGTGATCACCACGACGAGGGCGAGCTGCAGGGCCAGGAAGCGTTGGGCCAGGGACATGGTGCGAACTCCGTGCTGGACGTGGACCGTGGACGAGCGGTGACCCCGGATGTGACGCCGGTCATGAACGATATGACCACAACGAGACACGGGGTCGGCTCCCGGGTGAGGGTGGTCACCATTCCACCACCGAACACCCAGGAGCCATCATGTCCCACCCACCCGCCGCGCGTGAGGCGAACCCGCCGGTCAAGAAGAAGCGCGACACCACCCACTACCTCTACATCGCCGTCATCGTGGCGGTCGTGCTCGGGGTGGTGGTCGGACTGCTGTTCCCGTCCGTGGGTGTGGCACTGAAGCCGCTCGGCACAGGATTCGTGGCGCTCATCAAGATGGTCATCCCGCCCGTGATCTTCTGCACCATCGTGCTGGGCGTGGGATCGGTGGCCAAGGCCGCCACGGTGGGCAAGGTGGGCGGTCTGGCCCTGCTGTACTTCATCGTGATGTCCACGTTCGCGCTCGCGATCGGCCTGGTGGTCGGCAACATCGTGCAGCCCGGCGCGGGCCTCGACCTGGCCAACGCACACTTCGACCAGTCCTCACTGGGCGGCGGCTCCCAGGAGTCCCACGGCGAGGGCACCACGGGGTTCATCCTGGGGATCATCCCCACCACCCTGTTCTCCTCCCTGACCTCCGGGCAGATCCTGCAGACGCTGCTCGTGGCGCTGCTCGTGGGCTTTGCCCTGCAGTCCATGGGCGCGGCCGGTCAGCCGGTGCTCAAGGCCGTGGGCTACCTGCAGGCGGTCGTGTTCAAGCTGCTCTCCATGATCATGTGGCTCGCGCCGATCGGCGCGTTCGGGGCCATCGCGGCGGTCGTGGGCGCCACCGGACTGCAGGCGGTGTTCTCCTTGCTCGGCCTCATGGTGGCCTTCTACATCACGTGCATCCTGTTCGTGGTGGTCGTTCTGGGGCTGCTGCTGAAGTTCGTATGCGGCGTGAACATCTTCAAGCTCATGAAGTACCTTGCCCGCGAGTACCTGCTGATCTTCTCCACGTCCTCGTCCGAGGCGGCCCTGCCGCGGCTGATCGCCAAGATGGAGCACCTGGGCGTGTCCCAGCCGGTCGTGGGGATCGTGGTGCCCACCGGCTACTCCTTCAACCTGGACGGCACCGCCATCTACCTGACCATGGCATCCCTGTTCGTGGCCGACGCCATGGGCACGCCCCTCGCGCTCGGTGAGCAGATCGGTCTGCTGGTGTTCATGATCATCGCCTCCAAGGGCGCGGCGGGCGTCACCGGTGCGGGCATCGCCACCCTCGCCGCCGGGCTGCAGTCCCACCGCCCGGACCTGCTGGACGGTGTGGACCTCATCGTGGGCATCGACCGCTTCATGTCCGAGGCCCGTGCTCTCACCAACTTCTCCGGCAACGCGGTGGCCACCATCGTGCTCGGTACCTGGGTCAAGGAGGTCGACGGTGCGCGGATGAAGCGCGTGCTGTCCGGAGCAGAGCCGTTCGACGAGGCCATGCTCGCGGTGGACCCCCACCTGGCCCCGACCCCGGCGGAGCAGGCCGCGGGGGCACCCGTGCCTCCCACGGTGCCCGATCGCCGCGAGCGGAAATGTCGCGAGAACGGCGCTCGGCGCTCGCCCGGCCCCCGCCTACTCCTGGCGGGGGGCCGCCGGCGGCGCCGGAAAAACGTCTTCCACACGCAGTGGCCCGGGGCGGGCGACGAACACCCTAGAATGACCTGCGGACCCGCTCCCCATTTCGTGAAAATGACAGGACATCCCCCTTGAGCCCCACCTCAGACCACTCCGTCGTCGCCATTGTGCCGTGCCACAACGAGGAGGCGGCCATCGGCAAGGTTGTCTCGGACTTGAAGCAGCACCTTCCCCGTGCGGAGGTGTACGTCTACGACAACTGCTCCACGGATCGCACCGCCCAGGTTGCGGCGGAGGCGGGGGCGCACGTCCGGATCGAACGGGAGAAAGGCAAAGGAAACGTGGTGCGCCGCGCCTTCGCCGATCTCGACGCAGATGTCTACCTCCTGATCGACGGAGACGACACCTACGACGTGGCACACGCCCCGAAGATGATCGCCACACTGCTCTCCGGACCGTACGACCACGTATTGGGAGTACGGCGTCAGGTGTCCACGACCGCGTACAGGGCGGGCCACGAGTCCGGGAACCGTGCTTTCAACTCCATCGTGAGTTTTGCATTCCGGCACCCGGTCACGGACATGCTCAGTGGCTACCGCGTCTTCTCACGTCGATTCGTGAAGTCGTTTCCCGCGCTGTCTCGAGAATTCGAGATTGAGACCGAGCTGACGATTCATGCGGTCAACGCCCGGGTGCCACAGGTCGAAGTGGAGGTCGGTTTCCGTGACCGCGCCGAAGGGACAGAGAGCAAACTGCGCACCTACCACGACGGTTTCAGAATCCTGCGGATCCTTTCCCAACTGCTGTTCCTGGAGCGCCCGTTCCTCGTGAATGGTGCGTTGGCACTCATCCTCGGCATTCTCGCTCTCTTTCTCGGCCTGCCAGTCGTCTGGACCTTCCTGGAGACCGGTCTTGTCCCTCGGCTCCCCACTGCGCTGCTCGCCTCTGCCCTCATGATCCTGGCGGGAGTGTTCCTGGTGCTGGGCGCCTTGCTTAACGGGGTGGTCATGACTCGGCGAGAAATGTCCCGGCTCTTCTACCTGCGCTGGGCAGCGCCCCCGTACGATCCGGATGGGCTGGCGGCCGTGGCAGACAGTCAGCGTGGCCCTGCCTCTGGTGAGGTGGCCGATGCACACTGTGACCGGGGAGAAGGGCGCGATCAGCTGTGACTTCCTATTCCATTCCCCGCAACTACGGACGGCACTCGTGGAAGGGCCGGGCGCTGCGCATCGCTGGTGCCATGGTGGCGCTTCAATTCGTTCTGTTCGGGCTTCTCGTGGTTGGTCAAGCGGTGCCTGACAAGCCCATTGTGGACAATCTCGTTTCCGCGATCAACGAGGGAATCTACGGGCCCAGTTCCATGCGTGATCGGATGGGGTCCACCTCGGACACTTTCACGGAGTGCGTCGTGGTCGGAACGGGACTCGGTGCTGATCCCGAAGAATCTGCCTTCAGCCGGGCGGTGCGCATGCCGCGGATCGGCAACTGTGATGACGGAGTGGAGGACATCAAGGCCGTTGCCGCCGGTGAAGTGTTCCACGAGGACTACTACAAGTACTGGGCCGGCTACACGGTGTTCACCCGGCCGGCCCTTGCTGTCGTGGGAATGGACGGGCTGCGCATCGTCTCGGGGACCATGATGCTTGTGGCCCTGTTCGCAGCGTTCGTGGCCACGCGGGCCCGCACCACCACGGTTGTGTCGCTGGCGCTCTTCCTTCCTTTCGTCATGGGCACGAACATGCTGTCCACACCCTCGACGTCCTTCAGCCAGTCGATCTCCATAGCCTTCATCTTCTTGAACGTCCTCCTCACGGCAGCTGGAGTGGGGCGCGGCCGGTACTGGGGTCTCCTCGGACTCTGCATCGGGGCGGGGCTCTTCTGCTACGTGGATCTGCTCACCACTCCCGCGATCCCGTGGGCCATGTCGACCTTCGTCCTGGCGGCCGCCACCTGGTTCCGGACCCGCGACCTGCGTCATGCCGCAGGCTGGGGAGTGCTCGGCGCGGTTGCGTGGGCGGCGGCTTTTGGATTCACCTGGGTTTCCCGGTGGGCTTTTGGCGCGGCTTTCCTGGGCCTGGAACGCACGATTGACATGGTCAAGCAGAATGTCGGATTCCGTACCTCCGGGTCGTCCGCGGGTGTCACAGACAGCTTCGGGGCCGGCATAGCGCGCAACGTGTCGTACTGGTGGGAACATGTGCCGACCGCCCACGTGGTTCTCATCAGCTGCATCGCGGCAGCTCTGATCGGGCTCGTGCTGGCCGTCCGTCGTGGGGGCGCCGAGCGCCTCGTTGTGGCTGCTGTCCTGACCATGCCGGCCGCCGTGGTGCCGTTCTGGTATCTCGCGGTGAGCAACCACTCGCAGATCCATGCCTTCTTCGTGAATCGGGGGGTGCCGACCGTGCTGGCGGTCGTCACTGCGGCGTGTCTGCTCGCAGCTGCGCTACCCGCCAGTCCTGGCTCTCGGCTGGGGCGACGACCCAGGTCTGTTCCGGCGGCCGCGGACACGGGCGGTAGGGTGGAGCGTCGAGACCCGTACTCCACGCCCAGGAAGGAAGGCCGTCGCCCGTGAGCAACGCCAGTGATGAGAGGCCCCAGCAGAGCCAGGCTGCGGCGTCGGACGCCGTAGGCCCCACCGGTCGGCCGCTGCGGACCTTCCCGGATCCGCCCGAGCTGTCCACGCACGGCCCCGCGCGCATCATCGCCATGGTGAACCAGAAGGGCGGGGTGGGCAAGACCACCTCCACCATCAACCTGGGCGCCGCGCTCGCGGAGCTGGGCCGCAAGGTCCTGCTGGTGGACTTCGACCCGCAGGGCGCGCTGTCCGCCGGTTTCGGCTCCAACCCCCACGAGCTGGACCTCACCGTCTACAACGTGATGATGGACCGCTCCGTGGACGTGTGGGACGTGGTGCAGCAGACCCACGTGGAGAACGTGGACCTGCTGCCCGCCAACATCGACCTCTCGGCGGCCGAGGTGCAGCTGGTCAACGAGGTGGCGCGTGAACAGGTGCTCGCCTCCGCGCTGCGCAAGGTCGAGGACCACTACGACGTGATCCTCATCGACTGCCAGCCCTCCCTGGGCCTGCTCACCGTCAACGCGCTCACCGCCTCGCACGGGGTGATCATCCCGCTGATCTGCGAGTTCTTCGCCCTGCGCGCGGTCGCCCTGCTGGTGGACTCCATCTCCAAGGTGCAGGACCGCATCAACCCCAAGCTGCAGATCGACGGCGTCCTGGCCACCATGTTCGACTCCCGCACCCTGCACTCCCGTGAGGTCATCGCCCGGATCGTGGACGCGTTCGGGGACAAGGTCTTCGACACCGTCATCAAGCGCACCGTGAAGTTCCCGGACGCCACCGTGGCCGCGGAACCCATCCTCGCCTTCGCCAGCAACCACCCCGGCGCGGAGTCCTACCGCCAGCTCGCCCGCGAGCTCATCTCGCGCGGCGGCGCGCCGTGAACCACGCACGACGACGCCGCCCCGGCGCGTGAGCGGCGTCGTCGCCGTCCCTGCCGAGGCGCCGGGGGAGTCCCACGGCGGCTTCACCGTGGCCCTGGAGAACTTCCAGGGCCCGTTCGACGTGCTGCTGTCGCTGATCGCGAAGCACGAGCTGGACATCACCCAGGTCTCCCTGTCGGTGGTCACGGACGAGTTCATCCAGTACGTGCGCGCCCTGCAGGAGGACGCCTCGCCCAAGGCCCTGGACGAGGCCAGCGAGTTCCTGGTGGTCGCGGCCACCCTGCTGGACCTGAAAGCCGCCCGGCTGCTGCCGCGCGGCGAGGTCGAGGACGAGTACGACGTGGAGCTGCTCGAGGCCCGGGACCTGCTGTTCGCCCGGCTGCTGCAGTACAAGGCGTTCAAGGAGGTGGCCGGGCGGCTCAACGTCCGTTTCGCCGCCGAGTCCGTGCGGATCGCCCGCCAGGTGGATCTGGACCCTGCCATCACCACGGCCCTGCCCCCGCTCACGTGGACGCTGACCCCCGAGCAGCTCGCGCACCTCGCGGTGACGGCGCTGGACCCGGAGCGCCACGTGCCCGAGGAGGTGGACGTGGCGCACCTGCACGGCGCGCAGGTGCGGGTGGCGGACGAGGCCGAGGTGCTCGCGGACATCCTGCGGGACGGGGAGGACCACACGTTCCACTCCCTGGTGGCGGACGCGGAGTCCACGCTGGTGGTGGTGGTCCGGTTCCTCGCGCTGCTGGAGATGTACCGGGACCGCGTGGTCCGGCTGCACCAGGAGGACGTCCTGGGAGCGCTGCTCGTGCGCTGGGACGGCCCGGAGCAGTGGTCCGCCGCATCGCTCAGCAGCGAGTACACGGGCGCCGAGCCGGAGACCGCCCCGAGCGCGGACGGCGAAAACCTGGGAGAATGAGTCCCGCACAGGATCGGTGTGAACCGTACCGAAGGAGAGGATGACCGCGTGGCGGAGCAGACACCCCCCACGGCCCCCGCGGCGGAGACGTACCGCGCCGGGCCACCCACCACCCCGGCGGCCCCGGAACGCGCCGACGCACGGTCGTCGGCCAATACGGTGTCCAGGATCGACGAGTCGCATCCCGACGGCATGACACGCGACCAGTTGCTCTCCGCGCTGGAGGCGGTGCTCATGGTCGCGGCGGCCCCGGTGAGCCTGACGGAGTTCTCCCGGGTCACGGGTGAGCCCGAGCACCGGGTGCGCAGCGCACTGGAGCACCTCAAGGCCGAGTACGACGGAGTGACCGGAAACACCTCCGCCTCCACCCAACAGGGTGCCATGGCCGGATATGATGAACGGTCGGCCTCCAGATCCTTGGACGGCGTGGGGCACCGCGACGGCGCTCCCTCACCGTCCAGCGCCACCGCGCCTCGCGTGCGCGGGTTCGAGCTGCGTGACGTGGCCGGGGGCTGGCGGATCTACGCACGCAGCGACCACGCTCAGCTTGTCACGGACTTCGTGGTGGAGGGCAGCAGCTCGCGGCTCTCCCAGGCGGCGCTGGAGACGCTGGCGGTGGTGGCCTACCTGCAGCCCGTGTCGCGATCGCGGGTCTCCGCGATCCGTGGCGTGAACGTGGACGGCGTGGTGCGCACCCTGGTGCAGCGCGGCCTGCTCTCGGCCCACGAGCGGGAGGAGTCGTCCGGCTCCGTCCTGTACACCACCACCCCCCTTTTCCTGGAGAAGCTCGGTCTCGGCTCGCTGGACGAGCTGCCGGACATCGCACCGTTGCTGCCCGGAACCGACCAACTCGACGAGATAGAGGACTGAACAACGCATGGCTTCATCACACGGCAACGCACCCCGCGGCGGAGGCGCCCGCGGTCCCCAGGGCCGCGGCAAGGGCTCCAAGGCCGGGCCCAAGGGCGGCTTCCGCTCCGGCCCCGGCAAGAAGGGCTCCGGCGACGCCGCCGGCGGCCGCGGCTACGCCAAGGGCCCCGGCGCCAAGGGTCCGGGCGCCGCGCGCGGCAAGGGCCCCGCGGGCAAGGGGCCGGGCAAGCCCAAGGCCGGTGCCGCCCAGAAGGGCCCGCAGAAGCCCCGCGCCTTCGCGGGCGTGGACAAGTACGAGCGCCGCGCCTCGGCGATCAAGGAGCACGGCCCGCACCGGCGGCGTCGTCCCAAGAACCCGCCCGTGGACCGGCTGGAGGTCCACGACGAGAACGGCGTGCGGCTGCAGAAACTCATGGCGCAGGCCGGCGTGGCGAGCCGCCGCGTGTGCGAGGAGATGATCCAGGACGGCCGCGTGAGCGTGGACGGGGAGATCGTCACGGAGCTCGGCGTGCGCGTGGACCCCGCGCTGCAGGCCGTGCACGTGGACGGCATGCGCATCCAGACGGACGAGAGGCTCGTGTACTACGCGTTCAACAAGCCCGCCGGCGTGGTCTCCACCATGGAGGACCCGGACGGGCGCCGCTGCGTGAGCGACTACCTGGACCCGCGCAAGCACCAGCGCGTGTTCCACGTGGGGCGCCTGGACGTGGAGACCGAGGGTCTGCTGCTGCTCACCAACGACGGCGAGCTGACCAACCGGCTCACCCACCCCTCCTACGAGGTGCCCAAGACCTACATGGTCCAGGTGCACGGCCCCGTGGAGAAGGGCATCGGCAACCAGATGAAGGAGGGCATCCGCCTGGAGGACGGCGTGGCCAAGGTGGACGACTTCCGCCTGGTGGACTCCACCCCGGGCCACGTGCTCATCGAGGTGGTGCTGCACTCCGGGCGCAACCGGATCGTGCGCCGCATGTTCGACGCCGTGGACCACCCCGTGGAGAAGCTCGCGCGCACCCACGTGGGCCCCATCGCGATCGGCGACCAGAAGCAGGGCACGGTGCGCAAGCTCTCGCACACCGAGGTGGGCAACCTCCTCGCGTCCGTGGGGATGTGAGCGTGGTTCCCACCGCACCCACGAGCACCGGCCCCGTGCTGGTGGTGGGCTCCGGTCTGCTCGGGGCGAGCATCGGGCTGGGGCTGCGCCACCTGGAGGTGGAGGTCCTGATCCGGGACGCCTCGCCCACCACGGAGGCCGTGGCCCAGGACATCGGCGCGGGCCGCTCCGTCCGCGCACTCCGCAGTGCGGGGGAGGAGCCCCCCGAGCCCGCGCTCGTGGTGGTCGCCGCACCGCCGGACGTGGTCGCCGAGCTGGTCGTCGAGGCGCTGGCCGAGCACCCGCACGCCGTGGTGCTGGACATCGCCTCCGTCAAGGCCCCCATTCTCGACGCCGTCGCGGCGGCGGGCGCGGACCTCACCCGGTACGTGGGCACCCATCCCATGGCCGGGCGCGAGAAGTCCGGGCCGGTGGCGGCGCGCGGTGAGCTGTTCACGTCCATGCCGTGGGTGGTCTGCCCCGGCCCCGCCACGGGAGCCGCCGCGGTGACCGCGGCCAAGAACCTCGCGGTGGACCTGGGGGCGACCCTGACCGTGATGGAGCCCGCGGAGCACGACGAGACCGTCGCGCTGATCTCCCACCTGCCGCAGGTGATGTCCTCGCTTCTGGCCTCGCGGCTGCAGGAGACCCCGCTGCACCAGCTGTCCCTGGCTGGGCAGGGGTTGCGGGACACCACGCGGATCGCGGGTTCCGACCCGGGGCTGTGGGTGCAGATCCTCTCTGCCAACGCGCAGCCCGTGGTGCGGTCCCTCCACCAGGTCCGGGAGGACGTGGAGCGGCTGATCGCCACACTGGAGGCGCCGGACGCGGACGGTGCACGCCTGGACATTGCCCGGCTGATGGCCGAGGGCAACGCCGGCCAGGCCCGGATCCCGGGCAAGCACGGCGGGGCACCCAAGGCCTTCGCCACGTTCACGGTGGCCGTGGACGACACGCCCGGTCAGATCGCCCGTCTCCTCACGGAGATCGGGGAGATCGGGGTCAACCTGGAGGACATGCGCCTGGAGCACTCGCCCGGGCAGCCCGTGGGTCTCGTGACCGTCTCGGTGGAGCCGAGCCGGCACGCGGACCTCGTGGAGGAGCTGCAGACACGCGGCTGGAAGGTGGTGCAGTGATGAACGCACGGGATGAGAGCGCACGGCTGGTCATCGCGGTCGACGGGCCCTCGGGGTCCGGGAAGTCCTCGGTGTCCAAGGAGGTGGCGCGGCGGTTCGGGCTCGCCTACCTGGACACCGGGGCGATGTACCGCGCGGTGACGTGGTGGTGCCTGGACTCGGGGGTGAGCTTCGACGACCACGAGGCCGTGGTGGCGGCCACCGAGACGGTGCCGCTGGAGATGGGCACGGACCCGGACGAGGAGCGCATCCTGGTCAACGGCGAGGACGTCCGCTCCGCGATCCGCGGGGACCTGGTCACGGACAACGTCTCCCGGGTCTCCACGATCGTCCCCGCCCGGGAGGTGCTGGTGCGCATGCAGCAGGACATCATCCGGGACAGCGGATTCCGGATCGTGGCCGAGGGTCGGGACATCACCACGGTGGTGGCCCCGGACGCGGACGTGCGGATCCTGCTCACCGCCTCGGAAGCGGCGCGGATGGCGCGGCGCGGCCGGCAGCTGGGCGCGGCGGCGTCGTCGAACCTGGAGGCGCAGGTGGTGGGCCGTGATGCGAAGGACGCCACCGTGGTGGACTTCATGAACGCGCAGGACGGCGTGCACCTGCTGGACTCCTCCGAACTGACCATGGAACAGACCGTGCAGGGCGTGATCGACCTGGTCATCCGCACCACGGACACGACACACGAGGGGGCCGCCACGGCCCCCGACGAGACGGGCGCTGACGCCCCCGAGGAAGCGAGGCAACCATGAGCGCACCCGACGAGCCCACGGTGGACTCCTACGAGCAGTCCGTGCTGGGCGGGGGCAACGAGGACATCTCGCAGCGCCTGGCCGCGATCGACGACACCGAGGCCGAGGCCCGTGCGCAGGCACTGCGCGAGGGACTGGCCGACTACGAGCTGGACGACGAGGACGCCGCGCTGCTCGCGGACTGGATCGACGGCGAGGAGGACCGGGACGCCCGCCGCCCCGATCCCGTGGTGGCCGTGGTGGGCCGCCCCAACGTGGGCAAGTCCACGCTGGTCAACCGCGTGATCGGTCGCCGCGAGGCCGTGGTGGAGGACACCCCGGGCGTGACCCGTGACCGTGTCTCCTACAAGGCGGAGTGGAACGGCAAGAACTTCACCCTGGTGGACACCGGCGGCTGGGAGCAGGACGCCAAGGGCATCAACAAGCGCGTGGCGGACCAGGCCGAGCTGGCCGTGGAGAACGCGGACGCCGTGCTGCTCGTGCTGGACGTGACCGTGGGCGTGACCGCGACCGACGAGGCCGTGGTGAGCATGCTGCGCCGCGTGAAGAAGCCCATCATCGTGGTGGCCAACAAGGCGGACTCCCCGCAGCTGGAGATCGAGGCCACCGCGCTGTGGTCCCTGGGCATGGGGGAGCCGTTCCCGGTGTCCGCGCTGCACGGCAAGGGCTCGGGCGACGCGCTGGACGCCCTGGTCAAGGCGCTGCCGGAGTTCTCCGAGGTGGCCGAGGCGGAGCTCGAGGGCGGGCCGCGGCGCGTGGCGCTGATCGGGCGCCCCAACGTGGGCAAGTCCTCCCTGCTCAACAAGCTGGCCGGCTCGGACCGTGTGGTCGTGGACCCGACCGCGGGCACCACGCGGGACCCGGTGGACGAGATCGTGATGCTCGGCGGGGAGCCGTGGCGCTTCATCGACACCGCGGGCATCCGCCGCCGCGTGCACCTGCAGCAGGGCGCGGACTTCTACGCGTCCCTGCGCACGCAGACCGCGCTGGAGCGCGCCGAGGTGGCGGTGGTGCTGCTCGCCGTGGACGAGGTGCTCTCCGAGCAGGACGTCCGCATCCTGCAGATGGCCGTGGACTCCGGGCGCGCCCTGGTGCTCGCGTTCAACAAGTGGGACACCCTGGACGAGGAGCGCCGCTTCTACCTGGAGCGCGAGATCGAGCGGGACCTGGCCCACGTGGCCTGGGCTCCGCGCGTGAACATGTCCGCCAAGACCGGGTGGCACAAGGACAAGCTGGTCCCCGCGCTGCACACGGCCCTGGACTCGTGGGACCGCCGCATCCCCACCGGGCGCCTCAACGCGTTCCTGGGGGAGATCGTGGCCGCCCACCCGCACCCCGTGCGCGGCGGCAAGCAGCCCCGCATCCTGTTCGGCACGCAGGTGGCCTCCCGGCCGCCCAAGTTCGTGCTGTTCACCACGGGCTTCCTGGACCCCGGCTACCGCCGGTTCATCCAGCGCCGCATCCGCGAGACGTTCGGGTTCGAGGGCACCCCGCTGGAGGTCACCATGCGCGTGCGGGAGAAGCGCCAGCGCAAGCGCTGAGTCCCCGCCGTTCCGCTGACGGGCCGTCCTCGGGTTTCTCCGGGGGCGGCCCGTTGCGCTGCCGGGCGGGAGCGGGGACGACGCCGCCCCGGCCCCGGGCAGGCAGGTCACCGCGCGGGGGGGGAGCGCGCGGTCGATGTGAAAATCGTGACCGGGTGGGGTAATGTATCCCAAGTGTTCGGCGCTGGTTCCCCAGGGCTGAGCACGGTCGCGGGATGTGGCGCAGCTTGGTAGCGCACTTGACTGGGGGTCAAGGGGTCGCAGGTTCAAATCCTGTCATCCCGACCAATCACCCCGGTAGGACGGTCGTCCTACCGGGGTTTTTCGTGCCTGCCAGGCCCCTCACGTGTTCTTCGTGAGCCGCACCCACCCGTCGGACAGTGCAGCGCGCAGCCCCGCCGTGCGCGACACCGGCGCCAGCGCGTGGGACAGGCACGCCACGGCGTCGTACCCCTCGTGGTCCACGCCCGGCAGCACGTGGAGGTGGGTGTCGAAACCCGCCGCACGGTACGCCGCCACGCCCTCCTCGGCGGCGCCCAGCGCGCTCCACTCGGGCGGGTTGGTGGCGCCGTCCACGTCCAGCTCACCCACCCACCAGTGCATGGCGGTGGAGCCGATGCAGGGGCGGGCCTTCTTCTTGCAGGCCACCGGCGCGTCGGCCCCGCCGCCCCCGATGATGACGGCCCCGCCGCGGGCCATGCCCTCGATGCCGCGGTCGAGCAGCTCGTAGGTGATGAACTCCGCGCCCCCGCTGTAGCCGATCAGCCAGATGGTCGAGGAGTCCACGTCCGGGTGCCGCGCCACGAGGTGCTCGTGCAGCGCACGGAAGAACTTGCCGTTGCCCTTGCAGTCCTCCCACCACGTGTACCCGTCCCCGCGGCCGTCCGTGTCCGGGGTGTTCACGGCCACGAGCATGAGGTTCCGGGCCTGCGCCGCCACGGCGAGCCGGGCGAGGTCCCCTTCCTCGGGCCAGTTGATCGAGGTGTCGTCCAGGTCCCAGTAGTCGCCGTCGAAGTAGTACAGGAACCCCGCGGTGCCCGTGCGCCACACGTGGTACCAGGACCGCATGCCGTTGGGCGCGGTGAAGTCGATGAAAGTCTCCGGTGTCATGATCCCCCCCAGATCGTGAAGCCTCGGTGCCGCGGCCACGTCCCCCGCGCGGCGTCGCCCCCAGTATGACGCAGCGCCCCGGTGACCACCTCCGGACGACGCGGCCGGACGACGCCGCGGGGGTGCCTCCCGCGGCGCCGTGACGCGCGGCGTCGTCCGACCGACCCGCACCCGCCCGGGGGTGGTGGGGTGGTGGGGTGGCGTGCTTGGCTGGAAGCACACAGAGGAAGGGAAGCACCATGAGCAGCGTCATCACCACCTACCTGCAGGACCACCACGCCGGATCGGCCGCGGGAGTGGACGCGTTCCGCCGCGTGGCCGAGTTCCACGGGGACGCCGAGGTGCGCGAGGCGGTGGGTCGCATGGCGGAGGACATCGCGCAGGACCAGGTCGCCCTGGAACAGGTCATGGCCTCGGTGGGGGTCCAGCCGGCGGGGCTCAAGGACCTTCCCGCGCGCGCGGCCGAGAGGCTCGCGCGGCTCAAGCCGAACGAACGGATCAGCAGGCGCTCGCCGCTGTCCGACATCGAGGAGCTGGAGGCTCTCGTGGCCGCCGTCCACGCGAAGCGGCTAGGGTGGCGAATGCTCCTGGAGGCTCCGGACGACAGGCTGGACCGTGATCTGCTGCGGCGGCTGTGCGAGCGCGCCGAGGAGCAGGAGAAGACGCTGGACCTGTTGCGGCTGGGGCAGGCCCACAAGCTCACCAGCTCGTGACGTCCCGGCCGCGCACCGTTCGAAGGGACCCCATGACCACCGCCGACCAGATGCCCTCCCTGCGCCGACGCACGAGCACCAAGTGGCGCAGCTACCCCGAGGACGTCCTGCCCATGTTCATCGCGGAGATGGACTTCCCCACGCCGCCCCCGGTCAAGGCCGCGCTGGAGGCCGCGATCGAGAACAACGACACGGGATACGCGGCCACGGCGGACCGCGGTGCGGCGCAGGCGTACGCGGACTTCGCGGCCGCACGCTGGGGCTGGCGGCCAGACCCCGAGCGCATCATGTACACCACGGACGTCACCGTGGTGATCGTCGAGGCGCTGCGCCGGCTCATCCGCCCAGGCGAGGGCGTGGTCCTCACCCCGCCGGTGTACGCACCGTTCTACCACCTGGTCGCGGAGGCGGGGGGCCGCCCGGTGGAGGTCCCGCTGCAGGACGACGGCGCCGCGTACCGTCTGGACCTGCCCGGCATCGACGCCGCGCTGGCCGCGGGCGCCCGCGCGGTGCTGCTGTGCAACCCCCACAACCCGCTGGGCCTGGTCCACGCCCGCGAGGAGCTGACGGAGCTCGCCGAGATCGTGGAGCGGCGCGGCGCCCACGTGGTGAGCGACGAGATCCACGCACCGCTCACGCACCGCGGCGCCACCTTCACCCCGTACCTGTCCGTGTCCGACGCCGCCCGTCGGCACGGTGTCGCGGCGGCCTCCGGGAGCAAGGCCTTCAACCTCGCGGGGCTCAAGGCCGCCATGTTCGTGGTGGACTCCGAGCCCATGGCCCAGTGGCTGGCCACGGTGCCCGACGCCGTGTCCTACCGGACGGGGATCATGGGCCTGCTGGCCACGCAGGAGGGCTTCCGGCACGCCACGGACTGGTTGGACGCGACCATCGAGGTGATCGAGAGCAACATCGCGCTGCTCGAGCGCCAGCTCGCGGACAAGCTGCCGCAGGTCCGGTTCCGCCGGGGCAGCGCCACGTACCTGGCCTGGCTCGACATGCGGGACCTGGACTGGGGGGATGACCCTGCCGAGCACGCGGCGGAGCACGCCAAGGTGGCGCTGTCATCAGGCCCCACGTTCGGCGCCGGGGGAGCGGGTTTCGCGCGCATGAACCTGGCGTGCTCCCCGGACACGATCGTGGAGGCGGTGGACCGGCTCAGCTCGGCCGCGCGCGGATGACGTCTTGCGTACTGCGGCTCGGCCGGGGCACACTGCTGGCCCCGTGAACAGAACACCGTCGGTCCGTGGTGGCGGTGGCCTGCGGTGCCCGCGGCGCAACGCCCCCACGTCATCGCACCGCGTGGAAGGAGCCCCGTGACCCGTACCGTCCCCGTGCTGATCCTCACCGGCTACCTGGGCGCCGGCAAGACCACCGTGCTCAACCACGTCCTGGCCACGGGCGGGGGCCGTGTGGGAGTGGTGATCAACGACTTCGGGGACGTGAACGTGGACGCCGGTCTCGTGGCGGGCCACGTGACGGAACCCCTGTCGATCGCGGGCGGCTGCCTGTGCTGCCTGCAGGACCCCGCGCAGCTGGACGACGCCCTGCGCACCCTGTCCCGCCCGGCACTGGACCTCGACGCCATCGTCATCGAGGGCTCGGGGATCGCGGAACCGCCCGCGCTGCTCCAGCTCGTGCTGGGCAGCACCGTGGACTCCGTCCGCTTCGGCGGTCTCGTGGAGGTCGTCGACGCCGCCCACGTGCCCCACGCCGAGCAGCGTGGCTGGGACCTCGCGCAGCACGTCAAGGCCGCGGCGCTCGTGCTGCTCACCAGGACGGACGTGGCGGAGCCCCACGAGTCCGCGCGCGTGCGCGAGCGGGTCGCGCAGGCCAATCCCCACGCCATGGTGCTCGACGCACCGTGGGGAGCCGTGGACCCGCGACTGTTCTTCGATGCCGCAGAGCGTGCCGTGCCCGAGGGCGGCCAGCTACCGCTGTGGGAGCTCGGCACCGCCGGTGGGCACGCGCACCACGTCCACCACCGCGCCGCGAGCCTGGACGTGCCCGCCACGGTGGACCCGGCGGCGCTCGCGGACCTGCTGGAGGATCCCCCGGACGAGGTCTACCGCGTCAAGGCCGTGGTGGACGTGGCCACGGTCCGCGGAGCCCGCCGCTACGTGGCGCACTCCGTGGCAGGGTTCGTCACGGTCGAGCGGGCACCGCGGCCGGCGGGCGCGGCGCCGCACTCGGTGGTCGTGGCCATCGGCCCGGAGAACGACGCCGCCGTGCCCGTGGATCTCACGGGTATCGTCAACCGGTCCCCAGCTCCGGCCGCCGCACGCGAGCTGCTCCGCCTCACCCGGTTCCTGTGAGACCCGCAGTCCTGCCGCGCACGGTCCTGGGAGACCTGCGGCGATGCCCGGGCCCGGTGCGGCAGGTTCATCGCCGCCTCAGGGGCGGACGGATCCGAACGTCGGGGGAGTGGCCGGTCAGGTGAGGTTGGAGAAGTGCTCCACCTTCCGGGTGGGCCCCGTCACCAGGATCTGGTCGTCGTCGTAGAGCATGGTCCCGGCCTCGATGGGCTCCCACTGCCCGCCCGGGCGGCACACGGCCACGACCGAGACCCCCAGCCGCTGCCTCACGTTCAGCAGGTCCATGGGGCGCTGCTGGATGGGTTCCGGCGGGGTGCAGCGGACCAGCGCGTGGCCGTCGTCGATCGGCACGAAGTCCAGGATCCGGTGCTGCACCAGGTGCGCTGCCCGGGTGCCCATGTCGCTCTCGGGGTTGACCACGTTCTGCACGCCCAGCTGCGTGAGGATCTCGGCGTGCGGCTCGGTGAGGGCCTTGGCCCAGATGCCGGGGCACCCGAACTTCACGAGCCGGGACGCGGTGAGGATGCTCGCCTCGATGTTGGAGCCGATGCCCACCACCACGCGCTCGAACTCGTCCACGGACAGCTCGCGCAGCACGTCCTCGTCCGTGGCGTCCGCGCGCACCACCGAGGTCAGCTTGCCGTTGAAGCGCTGCACGGTGGCCTGGTCGTGGTCGATGCCCAGCACGTCGGTCTCGTTGCGCATGAGCTCCAGGGCGAGGGCACCCCCGAACCGACCCAGCCCGATCACGGCCACGGCGTCGGACATGCCTCGACGGGAGATGTCGGAGAGTTGGGAACCGAACATGGGACTTCCTTCCGGGGTGGGGCGTCCTGCGGCGGCGGGATGCCGGGAAAGCGCTGCGCGGCGTCGTGCCGGATCAGCGCGGGAGCGTGTGGATCAGCCGATGAGCGGCCGTTCCTTGGGCAGGCCGAACGAGGGCGGACGTCGACCGTAGGCGATCGCGGCGGCCACGGTGACCGGACCCAGCCGGCCCATGACCATCAGGGCGATCAGCACGCACTGGGCAAAGGGCTCCAGTGCGGGCGTGATCCCGGTGCTCAGACCCACCGTGGAGAACGCGGAGACCACCTCGAACAGCACCCGGTCCAGTCCCAGGGACTGGTCCGTGAGCATGAGCAGCATGGACCCTCCGATGACGGCTCCGGCGGCCAGCACCACCACCGTGATCGCCTCGCGCTGCACGGAGCGGGAGAGCTGCTTGCCGAGCACCGGCACGGCGGCACCGCCCCGGATCTCCGTGAGCGCGATGAAGAACAGCACGCCGAACGTGGTGACCTTGAGCCCGCCGGCGGTGCCCGCAGGGCCACCGCCGATGAACATGAGGATGTCCATGCCGAGCCACGACACGGGGTGCATCTGGGAGATGTCGATGCTGTTGAACCCCGCCGTGCGGCAGATCGTGGACTGGAAGAACGCGTTGAGCACCTTGACGGCGGGGGACTGCGACCCGAGGGTGGCCGGGTTGCTCCACTCGAGCACCAGGATGAACACGGTGCCGCTGAGGAGCAGCAGCGGGGTGGCGAACAGCACCAGGCGGGTGTTCATGCTCCACCGGTGCGGAATCCTGATGTGCCGCCGCAGCTCGGCGAGGACCGGGAAACCCAGGCCGCCCAGGATCACGCACGAGGACAGGGTGAGCAGCACCACGGCGTCGCCCGAGAAGTCCATCACGTTGAGCGTGTAGAGCGCGAAACCGGCGTTGTTGAACGCTGACACCGCGTGGAAGACCCCGTGCCACAGTGCGGTGCCCACGGAGTAGTCGTAGTGCAGCAGGAACCGCAGGAACAGGATGGTGGCCGCGGTGCCCTCGATGACCAGGGTGGTCCCCACGATGCGTGCGACCACGAGGCGCGCTCCGCCACCGGACTTGGTCTCCGCGCTGGTCAGCAGCCGGGCGGAGAGACCGAGCCGACGGGACAGCAGGATTCCCAGCATGGTGGTGAACGTCATGACGCCGAGACCGCCCACCTGGATGAGACAAATGATCACCACCTGGCCGAACGGGGTCCAGTACGTGGCGGTGTCCACGGTGATCAGCCCCGTGACGCACAGCGCCGAGGTGGCGGTGAAGGCCGCCGTGATCACGTCCGTGCTGCCCGGGGCCACCGTGGCCAGCGGCAGCATGAGCAGACCCGTTCCCGTGAGCAGCGCCAGCAGGAACGCGGAGAGAATCAGACGCGCGGAACGCCCCGGGGTCAGCTCGTGGACGTGCAGGGGGTCCCGGCGGGACCTCATCGTGGGGACGGTCCGGCGGATCCGGGAGCCGTGGGTGTGGACGCGGATCGCCGCCTGGCGAAAAGCCTCGGTGATGGGCACCGGGCCAAAATACCCCGGTGGCGGCCCCCGGACACCCATTCGTGGCGCTGCGCACGGAGCGTGTTGGGCGAGGGCGACACGGTTGCACTGCACACGCACGCGTGTGATGTGCGCTACTGCCGCGTATGTGCCCTAAACTGACCGGCATGACCAACATTCCCGCGGAACTCGCGTACACGGCAGAGCACGAGTGGGTCCAGGACCTCAACGACGACAGCACCTTCAAGGTGGGCATCACCGACCACGCCCAGAGTGAGCTGGGTGAGGTCGTCTTCGTCCAGCTGCCGGAGGTCGGGGACTCCGTCACGGCGGGGGACGTGGTGGGGGAGATCGAGTCCACCAAGTCCGTGAGCGACCTCTTCGCTCCCGTCAGCGGTGAGATCGTCTCCGTCAACGACGAGCTCTCGGACACCCCGGGGCTGCTCAACGACGCACCCTACGAGGCCGGCTGGCTCTTCACGGTGCGGGTGGAGTCCCAGGACGCCACGGCCGACCTGCTGGACGCGCAGGCCTACCAGCAGCTGCTGGACTAGACTCGAACTTCCACGTGAGCTGAGGGGAACCCATGCCTAATCAAGAGAACTCGGGCGCGCAGTCGGGCCCGGAGACCACGTCCATCCAGATCGTCGCGGACGTGCTCTCCACCGCCGCGCACCACAAACTCACCGAGGGTGAGCAGAACGCCGTGGCCTCGCTTCCCCCGGGGTCTGCTCTGCTGCTCGAGACCAACGGTGGGCTGACGGGTGCGCGCTTCCTGCTGGACCGGGACGAGGTCGTGGCCGGACGCCACCCCGCGTGCTCCGTGTTCCTGGACGACGTCACCGTCTCCCGGCGGCACGCGGAGTTCATCCGCCGCAACAACACCTTCGAGATCGTGGACCAGGCCTCGCTCAACGGCACGTACGTCAACAGCGACCGCGTGAACACCAAGGTGCTCGAGAACGGTGACGAGGTGCAGATCGGCAAGTTCCGCTTCACGTTCTACCACTCCGTGCAGAACGGGTCCTGACACCCTCTATGCCTGAGACCGGACTCCCGCAGACCGCCCGTGTCGGCATCGGCGCACTGCTGCGTCAGCTGCAGCCGCGCTTCCCGGATCTGACCGCGTCGAAGGTGCGTTTCCTGGAGGACCAGGGTCTTGTGCACCCGCACCGCACCGCGTCCGGATACCGCAAGTACTCGGAGCAGGATGTGGAGCGTCTCACCACGGTGCTCAGTCTGCAGCAGGAGAGGTATCTTCCGCTGCGGGTCATCAGGGAACGCCTGGACCGCGGGGAGGACCCCGCCGCCGGCGCCGAACGGCAGCGTCCTCGGGTGCCGGTGGACGCCGCGGAGCCAGGGGCCGCCGACGCCGGAGACCCGCCTCGCCCGAGCTCGGCCCGGTACTCGTTGCGCGAGCTCGCCGCGAGATCCGGAACGGAGGTCCCGCTGCTGCGCGAGCTGCTGACCCACGGGCTGATCGTGGAGCGCTCCGGCGCCTACGACGAGCACGCCCTGGCCGTGGCGGTGGCCGCCGGGAAGCTCCGCGGCTACGGCATCGAGCCCCGGCACCTGCGCGTGCTGCGGGGTGCCTCCGAGCGCGTCGTGGCACTGGTGGACGGCAGCGTGGCGCCGCTGCGCACGCGACGCGATCCGGAGACCCGACGCAGGGCCGTGCTGCGCGCCCGTGAGATCGCGGCGTTGTGCCTCTCCGTGATGTCCGCGGTGGTCACCACCCAGGTGGACGACACGGTGCGTTCCTTCCACACCCCGGACTCCTCCGGGAGCGACACGTGAGCGCGGACGTCCACATGGAGATCGCGGGGGTGCGCATGGACGTCCCCACGGGCCAGCCCGTGGTGGTGCTGCGTGAACTGGACGGGCCCCGTCGTCTGCCCATCTGGCTGGGCACCAACGAGGCCACGTCGATCGTGTTCGCCCTGCAGGGGATCGAGCCCCCTCGCCCGCTGACCCACGACCTGCTGCTGGCGGTGGTGGGGGAGCTGGGCCGCAGCATCACCCGAGTGGTGGTGCACACCGTGGAGGACACGGTGTTTTACGCGGCCATCTCCTTCGACGACGCCACCGTGGTGGATGCCAGGGCCTCGGACGCGCTCGCCCTCGCGGCGCGCACCGGGTGCCCCATCCTGTGCTCCTCGGCCGTGCTGGACGAGGCGGGGCTGGTGCTCAGCCCGGACGGCGAGCTGCGGGAGCAGGCGGCGGAGTCGCCAGGGGGAGCGGAGGCCCAGGTGAGGGAGTTCCGCGACTTCCTGGACCATGTGGACCCGGACGACTTCCAGTCCTGACCGCCCCGGTGCACACGGGGTGCGCCTCCCACCCCGACACGACCTGAACCGCACCGGATGTCTTTGACCCGTTCCAGCCGGGGGTTTACCGTCGGGGGAGCATGGTGGGCCGTCTCCTGCCCGCCCCACGCACGAGGAGGACGCTTGAGCAATCCTGAGTTGCCGCTGGACGCGGCGCAGCTGCGCGCATCCTCCCTGGCCGGGGGAACGCAGGAGATGCTGTTCTCGGACGACCTCACCGCGCTCGACGAGACCGTGGGCTTCCGCGGACCCACCGCGTGCAAGGCCGCCGGCATCAGCTACCGGCAGCTCGACTACTGGGCGCGCACCAGCCTCGTGGAGCCCACGGTGCGCGGCGCCAAGGGATCCGGCTCGCAGCGTCTCTACAGCTTCCGGGACATCCTCGTCCTCAAGGTGGTCAAGCGGCTGCTCGACACCGGCGTCTCCCTGCAGCAGATCCGCTCCGCCGTGGGCGCCCTGCGTCTCAGGGGCATCGAGGACCTCACCCGGCTGACCCTGATGTCCGACGGCGCGAGTGTCTACGAGTGCACCTCCCCCCACGAGGTCATCGACCTCGTCCAGGGCGGGCAGGGTGTGTTCGGCATCGCCGTGGGCCGCGTGTGGCGCGAGGTGGAGGCCACCCTGGCCTCCATGCCCGCAGAGCATGCCTCCCTGGAGGGTGCCGCGGAGGCCGCGGGGCCGTTCCCCGAGGACGAGCTCTCCGCGCGTCGCGCACGGCGTCGCACGAAGAACGCCGGCTGACCGGGAGGGCATCGCCTCAGCGCGTGAGCCCCTCCAGCACGGCGGTGAAGCGTCCGGCGATCTCGGCCGCTTCCGCACCCGGCCAGCGGTGCACAGGCCACGCCGCCCCCTGTGCCTGCTGCACCACGGGGAGGTCCGGCAGCACGGGGTCCACCACGAGCGGCCCGAACAGGTCCCGGAGTTCCCGCAGCCGGTGCTGCTGCTCCTGGGACGCGCCGCGCACCCTGTTGATCACGACCCCTGCCTCGGGCACGGCCCAGATGCGGGAGGACTCGAACTGCGCCAGGGCGCTCATGGTGCGTTTCGTCCCGGCCACGGAGAACAGCGACGGCTCGGCCACCGAGAGGACCTTGTGGGAAGCTGCCCACGCCATGCGGGTGAGCGCGCTGAGGGTGGGCGGGCAGTCGACGAGCACGAGTTCGTAGCGGTCCAGCCCACGCAGAGCGGTCTCCAGCCGTTTCAGGTCCTTCGGCCGGTACGCCGCGTGGTCCAGGTGCGACGACGCCGCGGACCCCGGGGCGACGTCGAGCATGGGAACGCGCGTGGTGCGGGCGGCATCCGGCGCCCAGGCGCGGGGGCCGGCCGTGGAGGTGTCCGGGGTGATGGGGTGCGCGGTCCAGGGCGAGGCCTCGGCCACCGAGGCGAGAGCGCCCCTGCGGGGCCGGCGGAGCACGGTGCCCACCTCGTGGCCCGCGCGCGCGTGCACACCCAGTGCCGTGGAGGCGTCCCCGTGGGGGTCGAGGTCCACGACCAGCGTGGGGATCCTGGCGTCCAACGCGGCGGATGCCAGCCCCAGGACCACGGAGGACTTGCCCACGCCGCCCTTGAGGCTGCTGATGCTGACGATCTGCACGGATGACCCTTCTGTAACCCAAAGGGGGCTGTCCGCCGCCCCGTTACATGCTAATGGGTGCCCTTCGGGGGACAGGGCAGACGTGCCGTGACACGATCACCGGATCACGCTCCCGTGAGGTCTGGCTCACGTAAGCTGAGAGCCGGTATCAACTCCTCACCCAGTGCGCGCGCCCGTGCGGCCGTGCACGGAAACGGACGTCATGTTTTCCAAGATCTTGGTGGCCAACCGTGGCGAGATCGCCATCCGCGCCTTCCGCGCGGCGTACGAGCTCGGCGCAGGGACCGTGGCGGTGTTCCCCCACGAGGACCGCAACTCCATCCACCGCCAGAAGGCCGACGAGGCCTACAACATCGGTGAGGAGGGCCACCCGGTCCGGGCGTACCTGGACGTGGCGGAGATCGTGCGCGTGGCCAAGGAGTCCGGGGCGGATGCCATCTACCCGGGCTACGGGTTCCTGTCCGAGAACCCCGAGCTGGCCCGGGCCGCGGCGGCGGAGGGCATCACGTTCGTGGGTCCGCGCGCCGAGATCCTGGAGCTCGCCGGGAACAAGGTGGAGGCGCTGCGTGCCGCTCGGCGTGCCGGGATCCCCACCCTGGACTCCTCGGAGCCCTCATCGGACAAGGACGCGCTGATCGCGGCCGCCGAGAAGATCGGCTACCCCGTGTTCGTCAAGGCCGTGGCCGGCGGCGGCGGGCGCGGCATGCGCCGTGTGGAGAGCCCCGAGCAGCTGCCCGGCGCCCTGGACGCGGCGATGCGCGAGGCGGACACCGCCTTCGGTGATCCCACGGTGTTCATCGAGCAGGCCGTGCTGCGCCCCCGGCACATCGAGGTGCAGATCCTCGCGGACAACGAGGGCAACATCGTGCACCTGTTCGAGCGCGACTGCTCCCTGCAGCGGCGCCACCAGAAGGTCATCGAGATCGCCCCGGCCCCGCAGCTGGACCCCGAGATCCGGGACGCCCTGCACCGCGACGCCGTGAAGTTCGCCAAGGAGCTGGGCTACGTGAACGCCGGGACCGTCGAGTTCCTCGTGGACACCGCCGGTGAGCGCGCGGGCCAGCACGTGTTCATCGAGATGAACCCGCGCATCCAGGTGGAGCACACCGTGACCGAGGAGATCACGGACGTGGACCTCGTGCAGTCCCAGCTGCGGATCGCTGCGGGGGAGACTCTTGAGGACCTGGGCATCAGCCAGGACGGCCTGCGGGTGCGCGGCGCGGCGCTGCAGTGCCGCATCACCACCGAGGACCCCGCGAACGACTTCCGCCCGGACGTGGGCAAGGTCTCCGCCTACCGCTCCGCGGGCGGCGCCGGCGTGCGCCTGGACGGCGGCACGCTGTACGCGGGTGCCGAGATCTCTCCGCACTTCGACTCGATGCTGGTGAAGCTCACGTGCCGTGGCCGCGACTACGAGACCGCCGTGCTGCGCGCCCGGCGAGCGCTGGCGGAGTTCCGCATCCGCGGGATCGCCACGAACATCCAGTTCCTGCAGTCGGTGCTGCACAACCCGGACTTCCTGGCCGGCGACGTGGCCACGGACTTCATCGAGAACCACCCGGACCTGCTCAAGGGCAAGGGCTCGGCGGACCGTGGTACTCGCGCCCTGAACTACCTGGCCGAGATCACGGTGAACAAGCCCAACGGTGAGCGCGTGGACGGCATCGACCCGCGTGACAAGCTTCCGCACTACCCGGGTGACAAGAGGGACGAGCCCTACCGCAGCCCCTTCGACGGGCCCTCCCAGCACGAGGTGCCCTCGGGCTGGCGCCAGGTGCTGCAGGAGAAGGGCCCCGAGGGTTTCGCCCGCGCCCTGCGTGAGTACGAGCCGCTCGCGGTGACCTCCACGACCTTCCGCGACGCCCACCAGTCGCTGCTGGCCACGCGGGTGCGCACCCGCGACCTGCTCGCGGCGGCCCCGGCCTACGCCCACCTGCTGCCGGGTCTGCTGTCGGTCGAGGCCTGGGGCGGCGCCACGTACGACGTCGCGCTGCGCTTCCTGGGGGAGGACCCCTGGGAGCGGCTGCGGCTCCTGCGCGAGGCCATGCCCAACATCCCCATCCAGATGCTGCTGCGCGGGCGGAACACCGTGGGCTACACGCCGTACCCCGTGGAGGTGACCAACGCGTTCGTCGCGGAGGCCGCGGAGACTGGTGTGGACATCTTCCGCATCTTCGACGCGCTGAACGACGTGGAGCAGATGCGCCCGGCCATCGAGGCCGTGCGCGCCACCGGGACCGCGGTGGCCGAGGTGGCCCTGTGCTACACGGGCAACATGCTGGACCCGGACGAGACCGTCTACACGCTGGACTACTACCTGGATCTCGCGCAGCAGTGCGTGGACGCCGGGGCCCACGTGCTCGCGATCAAGGACATGGCGGGTCTGCTGCGCCCCGAGGCGGCACGCCGGCTCGTCACGGCGCTGCGCGAGCGCTTCGACCTCCCGCTGCACCTGCACACCCACGACACCGCGGGCGGTCAGCTGGCCACCCTGCTCGCCGCGTCCGAGGCGGGCGTGGACGCGGTCGACGCCGCGGCGGCGTCGATGGCGGGGACCACGTCCCAGGTCTCTGGCTCCGCGCTCGTGGCGGCGCTGGAGAACACCGAGCGCGACACCAACCTGGGCCTGGACATCGTGAGCGACATGGAGCCCTACTGGGAAGTCGTGCGCTCGATCTACAAGCCCTTCGAGTCCGGGCTCACGAGCCCCACGGGCCGCGTGTACCGCCACGAGATCCCGGGCGGACAGCTGTCCAACCTGCGGCAGCAGGCGATCGCACTGGGCCTGGGTGAGAAGTTCGAGGCCATCGAGGACATGTACTACGCCGCGGACAAGATGCTCGGGCACCTGGTCAAGGTCACGCCGTCCTCCAAGGTGGTGGGGGACCTCGCCCTGCAGCTCGTGGGCATGGACGTGGACCCCGCGGAGTTCGAGGCGGACCCCCGCAAGTTCGACATCCCGGCCTCGGTGATCAACTTCCTGGCCGGGGAGCTGGGGACCCCGCCCGCGGGCTGGCCCGAGCCGTTCCGCACCAAGGCCCTCGAGGGACGCACCGTGAACCTCGCGGACGAGGAGCTCTCGGCGGAGGACCGCGAGGCGCTCGAGCAGCCCGGTGCGGTGCGCCGTGCCACGCTCAACCGCCTGCTGTTCCCGGGGCCCACGAAGGACTTCGAGTCCTCCCGCACCAAGTACGGTGACGTCTCCGTGCTGCACACGCGCGACTTCCTCTACGGCCTGGACCAGGACCACGAGCACGTGATCTCGCTGGGCAAGGGTGTGCGCCTGCTGGTGACCCTGCAGGCCATCTCCGAGCCGGACGAGAAGGGCATGCGCACCGTCATGGTGACCCTCAACGGCCAGCTGCGCCTGCTGGAGATCCGCGACGAGTCCGTGAAGTCGCAGGCCGTGGAGACCGAGAAGGCGGACACGTCCCAGCCGGGCCACGTGGCGGCGCCGTTCGCCGGCGCGGTCACGGTCACCGTCTCGGAGGGCGACACCGTCTCCGCCGGGGACTCGGTGGCCACGATCGAGGCCATGAAGATGGAGGCCTCCATCACGGCTCCCGTGGGCGGAGCGGTCTCCCGCGTGGCGCTCGCCGACACCGCGCACGTGAGCGGCGGGGACCTGGTCCTGGTGATCGACCCCCAGTGATCCGCAGGGATTCCCACCGCGGCCACGCCGTGGGCTGAACGGACGCCACCCCGCACCCCGTGTGCGGGGTGGCGTCCTAGCATGGGGCCCATGCGATCTTTCGACCTGATCATCGTCGGCTCCGGCTCGGGCAACTCGCTGCTCACGGACGAGTACCGGGACCTGGACGTGGCCATCGTGGAACCCGGCCGCTTCGGGGGCACGTGTCTCAACGTGGGCTGCATCCCCACCAAGATGTACGTGTATCCCGCCACCGTGGCGGACCAGGCACGGGACGCCGGGCGGCTCGGGCTGGACGCCACGGTCGACGGCGTGGACTGGCCGGGGATGCGGGACCGGATCTTCGGACGGATCGACGCGATCTCCGAGGGCGGGCTCGACTACCGGCGCTCGCTGGAGAACGTCACGGTCATCCAGGAGTACGTGCACTTCGTGGAGCCCCGCGTGCTGGAGACGGACTCGGGGGAGCGGATCACCGCACCCCGGATCGTGCTGGCCAACGGCTCCCGCGTGCACGTCCCGGACGTGCCCGGCACGGATCTGCCGGGGGTGCACACGTCGGACACGGTGATGCGCATACCGGAGCTGCCGCGGGACGTGGTGGTGGTGGGCGGCGGCTACATCGCCGCCGAGTTCTGCCACGTGTTCCAGGGTCTCGGCGCGTCGGTCACGCAGCTCAACCGCTCGCAGCGCCTGCTGCGCGCCCACGACGACACGATCGCCGAGCGCTTCACCCGTGAGGCCGCCGCGCACTGGGACCTTCAGCTGGGGTGGAGCCTCACGGGCATCCTGACCTCCGAGGACGGCCGGCTCAAGGTCTCGGCGGACGCGAGCGACGGCTCCGGGAAGCAGTGGGAGCGCACCGCGGACGTGGTGCTGCTCGCCACCGGGCGCATCCCCAACGCGGACACCCTGAACCCCGGAGCGGCCCACCTTGACGTCACCGAGCGCGGGCTGCTCGCCGTGGACGAGCAGCAGCGGGTGCTCTCGGGCGGGCAGCCGGTCGAAGGCCTCTGGGCACTCGGCGACGTGTCTTCCCCGCACCAGCTCAAGCACGTGGCGAACGCCGAGGCCAGGGTGGTCTCCCACAACGTGGTCCACCCGGACGACCAGCGCAGCACCGACCACCGCTTCGTGCCCGCCGCGGTCTTCACGGAGCCGCAGATCGCGTCCGTGGGCATGACCGAGCGTGCCGCGCGGGCCTGGGCGGAGCGCACGGGCCACGAGATCACCGTCAAGGTGCAGGACTTCGGCGACGTGGCGTACGGGTGGGCCATGGAGGACCACGTGGGTCTCTGCAAGCTCATCGCGGACTCCGGCACCGGGGAGCTGCTCGGGGCGCACCTGATCGGCCGGGAGGCGTCCAACCTGATCCAGCCGCTCGTGCAGGGCATGGCCTTCGGGCTGCGCGTCCACGAGATGGCGCGCGGACAGTACTGGATCCACCCCGCCCTTGCCGAGGTCGTGGAGAACGCGCTGCTCGGGCTGGACGTCCCGGGCCAGCGCGCGGACTGAACGACGACGCCGCCCGCACCCCGGGGCGGTGGGTTCTAGCGATCCCCGCAACACCCTGAATTTCAGGGAGTTGCGGGGATCGTGTTGTCAGATGAGTTGAAGGTGGCGTTTTTCCAGGCGCTGGAACGTGGGGATGGCAGCATCACAGTGGCTGCTCGCGATGTTGGTGTGAACCGGAATACCGCATACGGCTGGGCACGTAAAGCAGGGATCCGTGGTCGCGGGATCCCCAGCACCGGGCCGCACCCGCGGAAGGACGAGTACTTTCAGCTCAGGGCCGGAGGCCTCTCGCGGCGTGAAGCGGTAGCCATCGTCGGAGTCCATGAGCGCACCGCGCAGGAATGGGACCGCGGCATCAAACACACGGGCCATGTCCGCATCTATCCAGATGGCCGCCGGGTGGACTACAACACCGGTATGACCACACTCCTCGCGGGTCCTGCGCTACCAGCTCTGGAAGCCCAACTAGATCCCCGCTTCCTCACGCTGAAGGACCGGGAAGTGATCGCTGACCTGCACCGTGCTGGCCACAGCTTGCGTGCGATCGGCCGAGCGTTGGGCAGGCCGGCCTCGACGATCAAACGCGAGCTCGATGCCCGTTCAGTGGACGGGGCGTACCAGCCGTATGCCGCTCAGCGTGGCTGGGCAGCATCTCGGCCCCGGCCGAAGAAACCCAAGCTCTGCCTGCCTTCCCGGCTGCGGGACTACGTCCAGGACAAGCTCATGCTGCGGTGGTCTCCGGAGCAGATCAGTCACACTCTGGTCAAAGAGTTCCACGACGATGAGAGCATGCGAGTGAGTCCCGAGACTATCTATCAGGCCCTCTACCTCCAGGCCCGTGGCGGTCTGAAACGGGAGGTCGCAGCCGCGCTGCGCACCGGCCGGACCCGCCGCAAGCCCCACAAACATCCTGATCAACGCACCTCGCGGTTCGTTGATCACATGGTGATGATCTCCGACCGCCCACCGCAGGTCGAGGACCGGGCCGTGCCCGGGCACTGGGAAGGCGATCTCATCGTGGGCCCCGGCAGCGCCTCGGCGATCCTCACCTTGGTCGAGCGTTCCACTCGCTACGTTCTGCTGGGGCACCTGCCCGGTGGCCACAGCGCCGAGGAAGTCCGAGATGTGCTCACAGCGCTGATCACCACGTTGCCCGCACACCTGCGGGGCTCACTGACCTGGGACCAGGGATGCGAGATGGCACGGCACAAACAATTCACGGTCGCGACAGGGGTGCCGGTGTACTTCTGCGACCCCCACTCACCATGGCAGCGCGGTAGCAACGAGAACACCAACGGCCTGTTGCGTCAGTACTTCCCCAAGAGCACCGACCTTCGGCCTTACAGCCCGCAGGACCTCGAGCACGTCTCACAGGAACTCAACGCACGCCCACGCAAAACGCTCAACTGGGATACCCCAGCCGAGCGTCTGCGTGATCTACTGACAACCACATAACCATCAGGTGTTGCGAGGACCCCTAGAAACCGCCGGCTCGTGGGTGCGGGCGGCGTCGTGGTCGCGGGGGCTACCTTGCGTAGATGTCGTCGATGACGTCCGCGAAGTCCTCGGCGACCACGGCCCGCTTGAGCTTGAGGGACGGCGTGAGGTAGCCGTCCTCCACGGTGAGGTCGCGGTCCAGGATCCGGAAGGCCTTGATGCCCTCAGCGCGCGAGACCTTGGTGTTCGCGTGGTCCACGATCCGCTGCACGTGCTCGATCACGGCTTTCTCCCGGGACGCCTCCGCGATGCTCAGGTCCGGGTCCAGCCCGAGGGTGGGCAGGACGTTGGCCAGGGTCTCGGGGTCGAGCGTGATCAGGGCGGCCACGAACGGGCGGTTCTCACCCACCACCATGATCTGCCCCACCGTGGCGGTCGCGCGGATGGGATCCTCCAGCATCGTGGGAATCACGTTCTTGCCGCTCGCCGTGACGATGATCTCCTTCTTGCGGCCGGTGACGGTCAGCAGGCCCTCGTCGTCCAGGTGCCCCAGGTCTCCGGTGGCGAACCAGCCGTCGTGGAAGGCCTCGGCGGTCTTCTCGGGCAGCCCGTTGTAGCGTTCGAAGACGTTCACGCCGCGCACCAGGATCTCGCCGTCCTCCGCGATGGCCACCTCGTTGCCGGGCATCGGGTGGCCCACGGTGCCCAGCCGGTTGATGCTCGGCACGTTCGCGGAGATGGGCGCCGTGGTCTCGGTGAGCCCGTAGCCCTCCACCACGTACACGCCGATGCCGTTGAAGAAGTGCGCGAGGTGCTCGCCCAGCGCCGCCCCGCCCGAGACCGCGTAGCGGACCTCCCCGCCCATGGCCTGGCGCAGGGTGGAGTAGACCAGCTTGTCGTAGAGGCGGTGGCGCGCCGCGAGCCACGGGGAGACGTGCCCCTGCTGGGAGGCCTTGGACCACGCGGCGGCCGTGGCCACCGCGCGCTCGAAGATCAGCTTCTTCACGGGTGAGCCCGCCTGGGCCTTGAAGCGGGCCCCCACCAGGATCTTCTCGAAGACCCGCGGCACCGCCAGGATGAAGGTCGGCTTGAACCGCGCGAGGTCGTCCATGAGCTGGGAGACGTCCGGGGTGTGTGCCAGAGCGATGCCGGCGTCCAGGGAGGTGACCTCCACGAACCGGGCGAACACGTGGGCCAGCGGCAGGAACAGCAGGGTGCGCGCTCCCTCGTGCATGAGCTCCCCGGCCACGGGGATCGTGTTCTGGGAGCACGCCACGAAGTTTCGGTGGGTCAGCTCGCAGCCCTTGGGCGGTCCGGTGGTCCCGGACGTGTAGATGAGCGTGGCGGCGTCGTCCAGGCTCACGCCGTCGTACGGGGTCTGCAGGTCCTCGCGCCCGGCGCCCGCCCGCACCACGGCGTCCAGGGAGATCTGCGCGTCGTCCGTGTCGAACACCCGGATGCGCTGCTCGGCCGGGAAGGGGGTGATGCGGTGGGCCTCCCGCACGCGCCCGGCGAGCTCGTCCGTCTCGACGAACACGGCCGTGGCGCGCGAGTCCGAGAGGATCCACGCGATCTGGTCCGGGGAGGAGGTGTCGTAGACCGGCACGGGGACGGCACCGAGCCACCACAGGGCGAAGTCCACGAGCGTCCACTCGTAGCGGGTGCGGCTCAGCAGACCCACACGGTCCCCGGGGCGGATGCCTTGGGCGGCCATCCCGTGGGCGAGGGCCACCACCTCGGCGCGGAACTCACGAGCGGTGACGTCCCGCTCCCGCCCCGGGGCGAGGATCGTGTAGAGCACCAGATCCGGCTGCGTGCGGGCACGCTCCTCGAGGATGTGGGCGATGCCGGGGTAGGGCAGGGGATCGACGATGGCCGGGGCACTGACGCGTCTCATGGGGGTACCTTCCTGGCGAGATTGAGTCTCAGTTTACGGTGTGTTCACCTTCACACCGCGGCGTTGGTGGACGTGTCCACACAAGCGGGGTCGAACCGTGTCGCCCTGCCCGCGGTGGGACACGGGTGTCACAGGACCGCACCGTCGTCGTCCTCGGGGGAGTCCTCCGGCAGGGCACCAAACACGAGGAACAGCCCGGCCACGGTCCCGGCGAGACCCGCGCCCCAGACCACGCCGGGCAGCGGACCGGGCAGCACGGCGAGCCCCAGCATGATCACGAGCACCGCGAGCAGCACGCTCAGCGCGCGCAGCATGGCGGGGGACACCCCGCCCGTCACCGGGCCGGGATCGGGATCGTAGACGGCGTCCTCATCGACCTCGTCCAGCTCTTCGGGGACGTCCTCCGGGGGCTGCTCCCGGGGAACCCACTCGAGGTCCTCCGCCCAGGGTTCCATGTCCTCGTCGTCCCCGGGGACGTCGTCCCACGTGTTGGACCGGATGATGCTCTCGAAGGGATCCTCCGATCCGTCCCGGGAGCTCACGCCGTCTCCGGCAGAAGCGGCAGACCGCGGCACACGCGCTGCACGGCGTCCCGCGAGGTCTGCTCCACCAGCGGCGCGTCGTGGTCCAGGGTTGCCACGTGGTAGCTGTCCGGCAGGGGAACCACCCGCACCGGACCGCGCGTGCGCTGCGCCACGAGGTCCGCGGAGGCACCCGAGACCACGTGGTCCACCTCGGAGCGGAACACGATCGCCGGGGCAGTGACCGCCGGCAGCATCTGCACCGTGCGGTGCATGAGCACGTTGAGCTGCGCCACCGCGGCCAGCGGCGTGCGGTCGTACGCGGACTCCAGGACGGACTCCTTGCGGATGTCGCTGCCGATCCCCGCGTAGGACGGCACGGCGGAGGCGAGCACCCGGCTGAACCGCGCCGCCCTGTTCACCAGGGACAGCGCGGGGTTCACGAGCAGCACGCCGGCGACCTCGCGGCGGGCCGCGGTGTGCAGGGCGAGGGCCCCGCCCATGGACAGCCCGCACACGACCACGTGCTCGTGCCGCTGCCGCAGCTGCCAGTAGTGCTCGTCCACGGCGTCGCGCCACGCCTGCCACGGCTGCGCCGCGAGGTCCTGCCAGTGGGTTCCGTGGCCCGGCAGCAGCGGCACACTGACCCCGGGAGCCGCGCCGGCGGCGTCGGTGGCCGTGTGGATCGCCCGGGCCCAGTCCGCCACGGAAGCGGTCGTGGAGCTGAAGCCGTGGAGCACCAGGACCCCCACGGAGGAAGTGCCGGGCAGGTGCAGGGAGTCGTGTCGTTGCAGATCCGATGACATGGCGCCATTGTGCCAGCCGCCGCCACCCCGCATGAGAGAATCGCCCGGGACCGACCGGGGCCACTGGACCGGGCGTCCCGCCGAACGGGCCGAACGGGCCCGCGACCCGCGCCGACGAAAGGGCACACGCTCATGGTGTACATGTTCCTCAGGAACTACGTGGTGGCACCCGTGGTCAACAGGGTCTGCCGACCCACCGTGATCGGTCTGGAGCACGTCCCGTCCCACGGCCCCGCGATCCTGGCGAGCAACCACCTCTCCGTGCCGGACACCATCTTCATGCCGGTGGCCGTGCCCCGACAGGTCTTCTTCCTGGCCAAGTCCGAGTACTTCAACACCCCCGGCCTCAAGGGGCGCCTCACGGCGGCGTTCTTCAAGGCGATCAACCAGATCCCCATGGACCGCCGCGGCGGTCAGGCCAGCGCCAAGTCCCTGAGCGCGGGGGGCCAAGCCCTGGCCGAGGGCAAGCTGCTGGGCATCTACCCCGAGGGCACCCGCTCCCCGGACGGGCGGCTCTACCGCGGCAAGGTGGGAGTGGCCCGCCTCGCCCTGGAGTCCGGAGCCCCCGTGATCCCCGTGGCCATGATCGGCACGGACAAGATGCAGCCGCTGGGATCCCGTTTCCCGGACCCCCGCCGCGCCCGGATCACCACGATCTTCGGTGAGCCCATGGACTTCTCCCACCTGAGGGGACAGCAGGGGGACCACGCCACGCTGCGGCGAGTGACGGACGAGATCATGGCCGCCATCCAGCGGCTGTCCGGCCAGGAGGTTGCGGACGTCTACGCCACCGAGCACAAGCGCCGGATGGCGGACGGGAAGACCTCCGCACTGCTGGCGCAGGCCAAGGAGGTGGCCCAGGCCACCAGGGACAAGGGCCGTTCCGTCACGGACGCGGTGTCCCAGCAGGCCGGTCACCTCAACGACACCCTGCACCGCCGTCCGCATGGCGGGACGGACTCCGGGGCGGATGACGGGACCCCTGGCCCCACGGCCTAGACTGGGGGAATGAGTTCCGAGACCCTGCCTGAACAGCTCCGATCCGTGATGACCCCCTCGCCGAGCGCGGCGGACTACCCCGGACTCGACGAGTGGCGGGGAAGGAGCATCGGGCAGCATCCCCAGTGGGCGGAGCACCCGGACTTCGCGGCCACCATCCAGGAGCTGGGCGCGGTCCCGCCCCTGGTCTTCGCCGGGGAGGTGGACACCCTCCGGGAACGTCTCGCCCAGGTGGCCAACGGGGAGGCCTTCTTCCTCCAGGGCGGCGACTGCGCGGAGACGTTCGCGGGAGCGACCGCGGACAAGATCTCCGGCCGCGTCCGCACGCTGCTGCAGATGGCGGTGGTGCTCACCTACGGTGCGTCCATGCCCGTGGTGAAGATGGGGCGGATGGCCGGGCAGTTCTCCAAGCCGCGCTCCTCCAACGAGGAGACCCGCGACGGCGTCACCCTGCCCTCGTTCCGCGGTGAGATGGTCAACGGCTTCGACTTCACCGAGGAGTCCCGCGTCCACGATCCCCGCCGGATGCTGCGCGGCTACCACACCTCGGCCTCCACCCTGAACCTGATCCGCGCCTTCACCCAGGGTGGTTTCGCGGACCTGCGGCGCGTGCACGCGTGGAACATGGGTTTCGCGGCGAACCCCGCCTACGCCCGGTACGAGTCGATGGCGCGCGAGATCGACCACGCCGTCAAGTTCATGGCCGCGTGCGGCTCCGACTTCGACGCCCTCAAGACCACCGAGTTCTTCGCGGGCCACGAGGCCCTCCTGCTGGACTACGAGCGGGCGCTCACGCGCATCGACTCCCGCACGCACCTGCCGTACGGCACGTCGGGTCACTTCCTGTGGATCGGCGAGCGCACGCGCGACCTCGACGGCGCCCACGTGGACCTGCTCTCGAGGCTGCGCAACCCGATCGGCGTCAAGCTCGGCCCCGGCACCTCCGGCGACGACGCTCTGCGCCTGATCGACGCGCTCGACCCCGACCGCGAGCCCGGCCGTCTCACGTTCATCACCCGCATGGGTGCGAAGAACATCCGGGAGAAGCTGCCCCCGGTCATCAAGGCGGTCGAGGACTCCGGGGCGAAGCCCGTGTGGGTCACCGATCCCATGCACGGCAACACCGTGTCCCTGGCGTCGGGGTACAAGACCCGCAACTTCGAGGACGTGGTGGACGAGGTGCGCGGCTTCTTCGAGGTGCACCGAGAGCTCGGAACGTTCCCCGGCGGCATCCACGTGGAGATGACCGGTGACGACGTTGCCGAGTGCCTCGGCGGCTCGGACCCCGTGGCCGAGTCCTCCTTCGCCGAGCGCTACGAGACGCTGTGCGATCCGCGGCTCAACCACAAGCAGTCGCTCGAGATCGCGTTCCTGGTGGCGGAGTACCTCTCCGCGCAGCACTGACGGTCGTGTCCCCGCGCCGGGCCCCGGCCGTCCGGCGCGGGCGCGTGGGCGTCCTGTGCCGGCGGCCGGTCGGGAGCCGCGCGGGGGCTCAGAGGACGGTGAGCACCACGGTGTCGCCGTCCTCGCGCTGGCGCACCACGCGGTTCAGGTGCGAGCCCACGGGGGAGTCGATCCGCACGGTGTACCCCTGCTCCTCCAGCGTGGCGCGCGCCGTCTCGGCGTCCTTGCCCACCACGTTCGGGACCGGTCCCTGCGGTGAGTCCGTGGCCACGGTGAGGGACACCTGCGTTCCCTCGTCCACCCGGCTGCCCGCCTCGGGGGACTGGGACAGCACGGTGCCCGCCGACTGCGTCGAGTACTCCCGGGTGACCTCGCCGAGACCGAGACCCGCGCCGCTCACGACCGCCCCGGCGTCGTCGGCCGACATCCCGGTCAGGGCCGGAACGTCCACCTGGGCGGGACCGGAGGAGACCAGGAGATTGACCTGCTCGATCCCCCGAACGGTGGCGGACGCGGCGGGATCGGTGGAGATCACCGTGCCCTCGGGCGCCTCGCGGCTCGGGGTGGTGCTCACGCCCACGTTGGAGATCCCCGCGGCGTTCAGCGTGCGCTCGGCTGCCGCGGTGTCCTGCCCCGCCACCGGGGGGACCGTGGCGGAGGCCGTCCCGGGGGCGGAGCCCAGCCACCAGCCCAGGAACGCCGCCACCGTGAGCAGCAGCGCGAACACCACGACCGCGAGCGCCACGTGCAGCGGCTGGGCCGGGGGATTCAGGCGCACACGCGGCTCGTGCGGCGCGCGGTGCGCCGTGGACCCCACCTGGGTGAGCGCCACCGTGCCCGTGGCGTCCTCCTCGTAGGCGGGCAGGATCGGGGTGCCGTGGCCTCGCGGGGGCACCCCGGCGTAAGCGCCCACGACCTCGGTGGGGGCCTCGTGCGGCCCCGTGCCGAGAGCCTCCGTGGGGGCCTCGTGCCACGGCGTCCCCAGGGCCTCCGTGAAAGCCTCCTGCGTGGGGGTGCCGATGGCCTCGGTGGGCAGGTCCTGCACCCCGTGGCCCATGGCCTCGGTGGCCTCCTCCCCGGAGCCGTCCGCGGTGCCGGCGCCGACGGCCTCGGTGGGTGCCTCCTCCGGATGGCCGGTGGGGGAGTGGGAGCTTCCGGCGAGGACCTCGGTGGCCGCCTCCCCCAGGGACAGCGGATCCACGGGAGCGGGGAGGGAGCGTCGGACGGCGAGGGCGAGGTCCAGCAGCTCGGCGGCGTCCGCGGGGCGCCGGGACGCGTCGCGGGAGGTGGCCCGCAGCACGAACTCGTCCAGGGCGGGGGGCACTCCCGCGGCGATCCCGCTCGGGGCGGGCACGTCCCGGCTCACGTGCGCGGTGGCGACCTGCAGGGCCGTGCCCGTGTAAGGGCGGGAGCCTGTGAGCATCTCGTAGGCCATGATGCCCACGGCGTACACGTCGCTGCGCTGGTCCACGGGGCCGTCGCCCACCAGCTCGGGCGCGGCGTAGCCCACGGTGCCCAGCACGGTGGTGCTGGTCGTGTGGTCGTCCACGGCGCGCGTGAGGCCGAAGTCCGCGACCTTCACCTGCCCGTCCGCGGTGAGCAGGACGTTCTCGGGCTTGACGTCGCGGTGCACCAGGCCGGTGCGGTGCGCCCTGGCGAGGCCCCGGAGCACCGGCACGAGCAGCTCGAGGGTGCGGTGCGGGTCCATCGGCGCCTCGCGTGCGACGACCTCGCGCAGGGTGGGTCCGTCCACGAACTCGAGCACCAGGTACAGCACGCCGTCGTCGGTGCGCCCCTGGTCCAGCACGGCCACCACGTGGGGGTCGTGGAGCCGGGCGGCGGCCTTCGCCTCGCGTTCGGCCCGGGTGACGAAGCGGGGGTCGTCCGCGCAGTGCGGGTGCATGATCTTCAGGGCCACGGGGCGGTCGAGGCGCTCGTCCAGGCCCTCGAAGACGGCCGCCGTTCCCCCGTGGGCGATCCGCCGGAGAACGCGGTAGCGGTTCTCGAGCAGGGCCCCCACACGGTGGTCGTTCATGCTGCTACTGGGCAAATTTCCGTTCCTGTGCGCTCACGGCCTTGACGTATGCCTTGGTGTCGGAATACATACCGTACGTGGTCACGCCGTGCAGTCCCTGGTAGTAGGCGCCGATCCCGGTGGCCTTGTCCGGGGCCCTGTCCTGCAGCGCCCGGATGATGGCCACGCCCGCGGTGATGTTGTCCTGCGGGTCCAGCAGGTCCAGGTCGCGGCCCACCATGGCGCAGGCCCAGTCGCCCGCGGCGGGCACCACCTGCATGGTGCCCACGGCGTCCGCCGGGGACACGACGTCGTGGCGGAACCCCGACTCCTGGGACGCGTGGGCCAGCGCGAGGGCCGGGTCCACGCCCATGTCGCGGGCGGTGGCCTCCACCATCTGCCGGATCTGCGCCGGCGGCGGCACGGCGCGCGAGCGCAGCTGCTCGTGGTGCGCGTTGGCCGAGTCCACCACCTCCCGGGGGTACTGGCGGCCCGCGAAGGAGTCTCCCACGGCGGGTTCCTCGTCCGGTGCCGTGGTCCCGGAGCGCTCGGGCGCGGGGGACGACGCCGCCGCGCCCGCCCTGTGCGCGGGCGCCGCATCGGGGGCGGCCCCGGGAATCACGAGGGTGCGTCCGGGGCGCAGCACCTCGCTCGGGGAGAGCGAGTTGGCCCGCATGAGGTCGCCCACGCTCACCTCGTAGCGCAGGGCGAGGTCCCACAGGGTGTCCCCGGCGGCCACGCTGTGGTGCGCCCGGGCGGGTGCGGGCGTGGAGCTGCCGCCCGCGGGGGACGGCTTCGGGGCGTTCTTCCCCCGGGCGGGGGCCGCCTCCCCGTCCGCGGGGTTCGAGGTCTCGGGGATGCGCAGCCGCTGGCCGGGGCGGATCATGCCGTGCGCCGGGATGTCGTTGGCGGCCATGAGCTCCGAGACGCTCACGCCGTGCCGGGTGGCCAGGGACCACACGGAGTCCCCGGGGGCGACGGTCACCTGTCCCGCGTGCTGCTGGGCCACCTGGACGGTCTGCGGGGTGGCGGGCGCGGCCTGGGCCGCCCCCATGGTTCCCAGCGCGGTGAGTGCCGTCAGGGCGGCCACGGACCCGTGAGCGGCGCGGCGGGACCACTGGCCGCGGGGGGTGTGGCGGTCGTGGGGCGGCTCAACCGGCATGTTCGCGATACCTGCCTCGGCATGGGGGAAAGGGGACGATCGGGGGCACCGGGGGCGCCGCACGCTGTGCTGCCAGATTACCCGACCCTGCGCCGCCCACCCGGGTTCTGCGAGCCTGCGGCGGCGTGGCAGAGTAGTGCGCGTGAACTACGCAACCGATCTCACGCCCCAGGAATTCGCCGAACTCGACGCCCTCGTGGGCGAGTGGACGCACCTGCCCGACATCGCCGAGGCCATGGACATCCAGATCACCAGGGTGCACCGTCTCATGGACGACGGCTCCCTGCTGGAGGTGCGCCGCCCCGAGGACCGCGTGCGCGTGGTGCCCGCGGCGTTCATGGACGGCTCGCACCCCGTGGACTCCCTCAAGGGCACGGTGGCGGTACTGCGTGACGCGGCCTACACGGATGCGCAGGCCATCCGCTGGCTGTTCACCGAGGACGAGTCCCTCCCCGGCCGCCCGATCGACGCGCTGCGCCGCGGTCAGAAGACCGAGGTGCGGCGCCGGGCACAGGCGCTCGGCTGGTGAACCGGGCCGACTGAGAACCACGGAGGGCGCCGGCCCGCGGCATGCCCGGACCCCGCCCGCGGCGCGGGGCTCGCGGCCCCTGCTCCGGGGTGACTCAGCGTGTGCGGCGCACCGCCGCGTCCGCCAGCGCCCGCAGTCCCGCGCGGGGCACCTCGCCGGTGGGCAGCACCGCCAACGCCTCGTCCGAGGACGCCACGAGGTCCGCGATGAGCTGCTCGGAGCGCTCGTGGGCGCCGCTGGAGCGCATGAGGTCACGCACCCGCGCCACGTCCTCCTCGGTGAGCCGTTCGCAGCCCAGCACCGATTCGAGCCACTGCCGCTGCGCGGGGGAGCACCCGGCGGAGCAGAGCGCGATCAGGGCGGTGCGCTTGCCCTCCCTGATGTCGTCCCCCGCGGGCTTGCCCGTGGTCTCCGGGTCGCCGAACACACCCAGGACGTCGTCGCGCAGCTGGAACGCCTCTCCCAGGGGAAGGGTGAACGCCGCGCACGCGGCCAGGAACTGCTGGTCCGCACCGGCCAGGGCGGCACCGATGGCCACGGGGTGCTCCACCGAGTACTTGGCGGACTTGTAGCGCAGCACCGTCATGGCGCGCTTGAGCTGCACCGCGGCGTCGTGCGACGGCGGGGCGACCTCCGCGTGGATGTCGAGGTACTGCCCGGCCATCACCTCGGTGCGCATGCTCGAGAAGATGTGCCGCGCCGTGGCGCCCGCCGCAGGGGCCACACCTGCGGCGGCCTCGGCGAAGAGCTGCTCCGCGAAGGACAGACTCATGTCCCCGGTGAGCACGGCGGCACCGACGCCGAAGTGCTCGGGATCCGCGGCCCAGCCGGCCCCGCGGTGGACGGCCTCGAAGACCCTGTGGACGCTTGGCCTGCCCCGGCGGGTGTCCGAGCGGTCCAGGACGTCGTCGTGGATCAGCGCCGCCGTCTGGAACAGTTCGAGTGATGCCGCCGCGGCCACCACGACGTCGCTGCCCGCCTCCCCGCCCGCGGCGCACCAGCCCCAGTGGCACAGTCGCGCGCGCAGCCGCTTGCCGCCGTCCGTGAGGTCGGCGATGGCCGCCACCAGGCGCGTGGCGTCGGGGGAGATGGCGGTGACCCGTTCCCGCTCGGCGGCGAAGAACTCGCGGATGGCGGTGTCGAGCCGGGCGGAGAACTGGGCGTCCTGCGCGGCGGCAGTGGCGGCGGGATCGTCCGTGGAGGTCATTCCGGGGCACCTTTGCTGGGAGGGGTGGCGTGTGCCGGGCCACGCGGGCCGGGCTCGCCCGCGGGGTCCGCGGACCGGCCCGCCCAGCCTAGCCGCACGTCACGGGCTCCGTTCAGCGTGTCGGAGCCGAACCCTAGGCTGGGCTCCGTCCCGGCCCCGACTCGGCGGGGATCTCCGGGTCCGTCCCGGAGGAGTGGAGACGGGAGGCGCACGCGATGGGCGGTCCGAGCCCGCAGCAGCTGGAGGAGTACCGGCGCTGCGCGATCCTCCACGTGGACATGGACATGTTCTACGTGGGGGTCGAGCTGCTCAGCGCACCGCAGCACCGCGGCCGCCCAGTGATCGTCGCGGGTTCCGGGCCGCGCTCCGTGGTGCTCTCGGCCTCCTACGAGGCCCGCGAGTACGGGGTGCACTCCGCCATGCCGGTCTCCCAGGCGCGGGCCAGGTGCCCCTCGGCAGTGCTGCTGGAACCCCACCGGGAGGCCTACGCCCACTACTCGGCGATCGTGATGGACATCTTCCGCTCCGTGACGGACCGGGTGGAGCAGCTGAGCGTGGACGAGGCGTTCGTGGACGTCTCGGGCGCCATCCGCCGCTGCGGGCCACCCGTGGAGATCGCCCGGCGGCTGCGGCGCACCATCCACGAGCGGACCGGGCTCACCGCGTCCGTGGGGATCGGAGAGAACAAGACGGTGGCCAAGATCGCCTCGGCGCACTGCAAGCCGGACGGGCTGCTCGTGGTGGCCCCGGAGCACACCCGGGCGTTCCTCGCCCACCTGCCGGTGGAGCGGCTGTGGGGCGTGGGCAGGCGCACGTCCGAGACCCTTCACGCGGCGGGACTCGCCACGGTGGGGGACATCGCGGACACCCCGCTGCCGCGGCTGCACGCCCTCGTGGGGGTGGCCGCGGGCTCACACCTGCAGCAGCTCGCCCTCGGCCACGACCCGCGCCCCGTGACACCCGCGCGGGAGGAGAAGAGCCTGGGTGCCGAACGCACGTTCCAGACGGACGTGGCGGACACCGCCCAGCTCAAGCGCGTCCTGCTCGGGCTGAGCCACGACACGGCGGCCCGGCTGAGACGCCACGGGCTGCTCACGGGACGGGTGGGGCTCAAGCTGCGGTACGCGGACTTCACCACGATCACCCGCTCGCGCACCCTGGGCCACCCCGTGGCCTCCGCCCACGACCTCTACACGGAGGCCGCCGGTCTGCTCGACGCACTGGGGCCGCGCCCGCAGGCGGTGCGGCTGATAGGTGTCAGGTCCGAGAAGCTCGTGGGATCCGGCCACGCCCTCCAGCTCAGCCTGGACGGCCGCGAGGGGGAGTGGGGAGCGGCAGAGGAGGCCATGGACCGGGTGCACCACAGGTTCGGGCCGGGGGTCGTGCGTCCAGCGAAACTGATGGATCCCACGGTGCCAAACGCCCCGCCACGGGATATTCTGGACGGTACGTGAGGGACGGTCCCACGGCCACCGCCTCACTCTCTCAACCCCACAGGAGGAATCGTGCCTCTCTCCGAGCACGAACAGCAGCTTCTCGCCCAGCTCGAGAAGCAGCTGCACGAAGACGACCCCCGCTTCGCATCCAGCATGCACACCGAGACGGTGCGGGGGCGGGGCTCCATGCGCAACGTCGTGCTGGGGGTCGTGCTCGCGGTGGTGGGACTCGGCGTCCTCCTCGCCGGGGTGTCCACGCAGCTGATCGTGGTGGGAGTGCTCGGCTTCGTGGTCATGGCCGGCGGCACGTACGTGGCCACCCTCCGCAGCAAGGCTCCCACGGGCGCGGCGTCGTCCACGGGCACCACCCCGGGGGGCTCCGGACCCGCCCCGAAGAAGTCCTCCACTTTCCTCCAGGGTCTTGAGGAGAAGTGGGACAGGCGCAACCAGGGCGGGCTCTGACCGGCCCGCCAGAGGCCCTCGCGGCTCCGATCTTCCTCGAACTCCCCGGCGTGTCGCCGGGGAGTTCTTCTGTCTCCGCTCCCGCGGCACCACCGCCCCCGCCCCAGGACAGGGCCCGGTTGCGCCTCCTCTCGAGGGGCCCGCAGACCCTGGATCGGGCTGCCCGGAGAGGCATTGTGGAGCGTTCTGCATTGACCGGGGAGTGGAGTGGAGTAAAGTGGAGGGCGGTAGAGAAGCGGGGGTCGGGCTGGCCCTGAGGCGGAGGCGGTGGCGATGTTTCTCGGAACATACGAACCGCGTCTCGACGACAAGGCACGGCTCATCCTCCCGGCCAAGTTCAGGGCTGAACTGGCGGACGGACTCGTGCTGACGCGCGGACAGGAGCGATGCCTGTACGTGTTCAGCGCGGAGGAGTTCGCCAGGGTCCACGAACAGATGCGGGCGGCGCCGCTGTCGTCCAAGCAGGCCAGGGACTACATCCGCGTTTTTCTCTCCGGAGCCTCGGACGAGGTTCCGGACAAGCAAGGTCGCATCACCATTCCCGCGTCCCTGCGCTCCTACGCGGGCCTGGACCGGGAACTGGCGGTGATCGGGGCGGGCAGCCGCGCCGAGATCTGGGATGCGGCCGCCTGGCAGCAGTACCTCTCGGAGAAGGAAGCGGCATTCTCCGAGACCGAGGACGAGGTCATCCCCGGACTCTTCTGAGGTCCCGGCCCGGTGCCTCGCCGGTGCGTTCCCGGTCATGAGATCTCCAGCCGCCCACGTCACCGTCCTGACTCGACTTCCCCCGAGCCAGGCCGGATTCGAGGGGCGAGCGGCGGATGGGGATCTGGTGACCGGGTGGCCGGCCCGCGGGGCCGCCGCGCCCGGAGACGAATCGGAGGGCCAGGATCGCCGGGTGCGCCGCCCGATCCGAGTCGCCACTGGGCGGTGCGATGTCACTGGGCTGTGATGTCACTGGGCGGTGCCACGTCACCGGCAGGTTCCTCGGCCGCGTCGGCGGGCGGTCACGGCCCGTACCATGGCACAGGGTCCTCGACCCACCCCCCCCCAGCACCACCAGCAACAGACCAGGAGCCCGGCATGGAAGAGGCGCCCGCCGAGCAGCGGCACGTTCCCGTGATGCTGCACCGCTGCCTCGACCTCCTCGCCCCGGCACTGGAGTCCCCGAGCCCTGTGGTCGTCGACGCGACCCTCGGGATGGGCGGGCACACCGAGGCGATCCTCGACCGTTTCCCGCGCGCCAGGGTGGTGGGCATCGACCGGGACCCGCAGGCGCTGCGGCTCGCCGGGCGGCGGCTCGAGCGGTTCGGGGACCGCTTCACGAGCATCCACACCACGTACGACCACATTGCCGACGCCGCCGCGCTGGCGGGCGTGGAGCGGGTGGACGGGATCCTCTTCGACCTGGGAGTCTCCTCCCTCCAGCTGGACGAGCGCGACCGCGGCTTCGCCTACTCCTTCGACGCGCCACTCGACATGCGCATGGACTCCCGGGCCGAGCTCACGGCCCGCACGGTGGTCAACGAGTACTCCGAGGACGAGCTGCGGGACATCATCTACCGGTGGGGTGAGGACCGCTTCGCGCCGCGGATCGCGCGCGCGATCGTGGCCGCCCGGACGCAGGCACCTCTGGACACCACCGCCCAGCTCGTAGAGGTGGTGCGCTCCGCCGTTCCCGCCGCCGCGCAGCACAAGAAGGGGCACCCCGCCAAGCAGACGTTCCAGGCGCTGCGCATCGAGGTCAACGAGGAGCTGGACGTCCTGGAGCGAGCGATCCCCGCGGCCGTGGAAACTGTCAGGGTGGGAGGGCGTGTCGTCGCCATGAGCTACCACTCCCTGGAGGACAGAATCGTCAAGCAGGAGTTCGCTCGCGGTGCGCGTTCCACGGCACCCCGGGGCTTCCCCGTGGAGCTGCCGGAGCACCAGCCGGTGCTGAAGGTCGTCACGCGCGGGGCCGAGCGGGCCCACGAGGACGAGACGGCGGGCAACCCGCGCGCCGCGTCCGCCCGGCTCCGGGCGGCGGAGCGCCTGCGGGAGACCATCACACCAGGGGGGACGCGATGAGCCGAGGACCGGACCGCGCGGCGTCGGCCCCGGAGTCCCCGGGTGACGCGCAGCGGCAGCCGCTGTCCGTGGTGCCACGGCGCGTGCCCCGCCGCAGCCGTGTGTCCACGGTGGTGATGTGCACGCTCGCACTGGCCGCAGCACTCGTGGGCATCCTGCTGCTGAACGTCCAGATCACGCAGGGGCAGTACCAGCTGACCGAGCTCACCGGTCAGGAGCGGGCGCTGTCGCAGGAGAACGAGGCGCTCACGCAGGACATCGAGGCCAACTCCGCGCCGCAGAACCTCGCCGCCCGCGCGAACGACCTCGGCATGGTGCCGGCCCAGGACGTGGGCAGCATCAACGTGGACACCGGTGACGTCACACCGCCGTCCGCACCGGCGGAGAAGAAGGACTCCCAGGACATCCTCGTCCCGCCCGCGGAGATGAAGGGCTCCGACGCCGCCGAGAAGAACCGCGCGGCCGCGGAGGAGCGTGCGGAGAAGCGCGCCAAGGAGGAGGCGGAGAAGAAGACCGCCCAGCGTGAGGCCGACCGCAAGGCCGAGGAGGCGCGGGACCTCAACGGCGGTTCCATCCCCGCGCCGTCGCAGCGCGCGCCCGGTCAATGATCCGTCGGTCCGCCCGGCGGACCGGAACCAGCACCCGTCGGAGGTAGCCGCACCACGCAGGCGTCCAGGAATCGAGGAAGACCGTGTCACCAGCACCCGCGCGCAGGAACCGCCTGCTCAGGCCCTACACGCCCACCCAGGTGGGGATTGCCCTCCTGCTGGCGCTGCTGCTGCTCGTGGCCGGTCGGCTCTTCTGGGTGCAGGGCCTGGACCCCACGGGCCGCGCCGAGACGGCCGCGCAGCAGCGCACCATGGTGGAGCCCGTTCCCGCGGTGCGGGGCGAGATCACGGACACGAGCGGCACCGTGCTGGCCCGCACGCTGCAGCGCTACGACATCACGGTGGACCAGACCGCGGTCACGGAGGTGGCGGTTCCGAACAAGGACGGCACCGTGGAGACGGTGGCGCCCACCCAGGCGGTCTACAAGATCGCCGACGCGCTGGGGATGAAGGACTCGGACGTCAAGAACGCCCTGGACGGCGACAAGACCTTCAACTACGTGGCGCGCGGGGTCACCCCCGAGCAGTACAACGCCCTGCGCGAGCTGAACCTGCCCTACATCTACGGCCAGCCCACCTTCCAGCGCAGCTACCCGAACGGTTCCCTGGGCGGGTCCGTGGTGGGCTTCCTGGGTAGTGAGGGACAGGCCCTCGGCGGCATCGAGCAGACCCAGGACGAGCTGCTGCGGGGCACGGACGGAGAACGCCAGTTCGAGATCTCCGGCGACGGGGTGCGCATCCCGGTGGCGCCGCAGGAGCAGAAGGCCGCGCAGGACGGTTCGGACGTCCAGCTGTCCCTGGACAGCGACGTCCAGTTCTTCGCGGAGCAGGCCGTGCGCGAACGCACCAAGGAGCTCAAGGCCGAGTGGGGCACGGCCGTGGTCATGGATGTGAAGACCGGCAAGGTGCTGGCGCTCGCGGACTCGTCCTCGGTGGACCCGAACGTGCCGGGCAAGGCGGACGCGGTGGACCTCTCCGCGCGCGCTGTGACCCAGGCCGTCGAGCCCGGGTCCACGGAGAAGATCGCCACGCTCGCGGGCGCCCTGGACCGGGGGATCGTGGCGCCGGAGACCGAGATCACCGTGCCGCCGTACCTGCAGATCGGCTCCGAGAAGATCACGGACGCGTTCGACCACGGCACGCAGAACCGCACCGCCGCGGGCATCATTGCGGACTCCATGAACACGGGAACCGTGATCATGGGCTCCAAGATGGGCAAGGAGACTCGCCACGACAACCTCGAGGAATTCGGGGTGGGCTCGGCCACCGGCATCGAGCTGCCCGGCGAGTCCACGGGCATCCTGACCCCGGCCGCACAGTGGGATGCCCGCCAGGAGTACACGGTGCTGTTCGGACAGGGGGTGTCCCAGACACCGCTGCGCACGGCGTCGATCTTCCAGGCGGTGGCCAACGGGGGGAAGCAGATCGAGCCGCGGATCGTGGAGTCCACCACGTCCCCGGACGGCACGGTCACCACGCCCGAGAGCCCCGCCCCGAAGCAGGTGATCTCGGAGACCGCGGCCCAGCAGACCCTGGACGTGATGGAGAACGTGGTCACCCAGGGCGGCGCCAAGGACGCCGCCGTTGCGGGCTACCGCGTGGGCGGCAAGACCGGCACCGCGGAAGCCCCCAGCGAGAAGGGCGGCTACGACGGCTTCACCACGTCCTTCGTGGGAGTGGCACCCATGGAGGACCCGCAGTACCTCGTGGGCGTCACCATGCAGCGGCCGCAGGGCGACGTCCACACCGTGGGCGTGACGTCCACGTTCTCCCAGATCATGTCCCAGGTGCTGCACCACTACAACGTGGCACCCTCCACCACCAAGGCGCCGGAGCTGGACATGCAGGTGCCGGAGAACATCAAGAAGGACGTGACACCCACCAACGCGCTCGAGCAGACCTGGCCTCAGCCGGGCAGGGACGAGTCCCAGGGATAAACTGCGGACTCAGAGCGACAACGCACGAGCAATCACCGGTGAGACACCGGCCCGGGTGGACGGGGCACGTCCGCAGACAGGTTCGAAGAGGTATTCATGGTGGCTTCTGCCCGCGAGGGATCGGATGCGCAGAGCGTGCGTCCGTCCCATCCCGTCCCGCACACGGTCGAGGACGTCGCCCGGCTCACGGGCGCCCGGCTGGTGCCGGTGGCCACGGGCCGTCCGGGCTCCGTCACGGGCGTGGTGCTGAACTCCCGGGAGGTGCAGCCCGGTGACCTCTACGCGGCTCTGCCCGGTGCCCGCGTCCACGGTGCCCGCTTCGCGTCCGACGCCGCCGCGGCCGGTGCGGTGGCCGTGCTCACGGATCCGGACGGAGCGGCGGAGCTCTCGCGGACCGGCGTGGAGCTGCCGGTGCTCGTGAGCCCCGAGCCCCGTCAGTGGGTCGGCTCCGTGGCCGCGGCCGTGTACGGCTCCCAGCCGGAGGACGGCGCGGCCCAGAAACTGTTCGCGGTGACCGGGACCAACGGCAAGACGACCACCACCTACTTCACCACCTCCGTCCTGCGCGCCCTGGGGCACACCACGGGGCTGATCGGGACCATCGAGATCCTCGCCGGAGACACCCCCATCCCGTCGCAGCTCACCACCCCGGAGGCCCCCCACGTCCACAGCCTGCTGGCGCTGATGCGGGAACGGGGTATCACGGCCACCGCCATGGAAGTCTCCTCGCACGCGCTCGAGTTCCACCGCGTGGACGGGGTGCGCTACGACGTCGCGGGGTTCACCAACCTCACCCAGGACCACCTGGACCTGCACGGCTCCATGGCGGAGTACTTCGAGGCCAAGGCCCAGCTGTTCACGGCGCGGCGGACCCGGCGCGCCGTCGTCGTGCTGTCCGAGGACGACCCGTGGGGCGCGGCCATGGCGCGGCGGGCGCGGGAGAACCTCGGGGCGCAGAACGTGAGCACCGTGGCCCTGCGGGGCAGCGACCACGCGGGCCCGGAGGCGGACGCGGCGGACTGGACCCTGAGCTCGCTGACCAGCCGGGGCATCGGCACGTCGTTCGTGCTGCGGCACCGGGACGGCCGTGAGCTGCGCGTGCACACCGGCCTGCCGGGTGACTTCAACGTGGCCAACGCGGCGCTCGCGGTGCTCATGGTGCTGGACTCCGGCGTGGCGCTCGATGCCCTGCAGCGCGCCCTGGACGAGCACGACCCGCTCACCGCGAGCGTGCCCGGTCGCATGGAGCTCGTGGGGACCCGGCCCACCTCCCTCGTGGACTTCGCCCACAACCCGGACGCCCTGGTGCGTGCGCTGCGCTCGGTGGACCCCGAGGACGGCCGCGTGATCGTCGTGTTCGGCGCCACGGGGGAGCGCGACACCACCAAGCGCCCCGTCATGGGCCGCGTGGCCGCCGAGGAGGCGGACGTGGTGATCGTCACGGACGACGACCCCCACGGGGAGGATCCCGGCCCGATCCGCGAGCAGGTGGCCGCGGGTGCCCGCGAGGCCGTGGCCGCGGGGGCCCGCGCCTCCGAGGTGCTGGTCATCGAACCGCGTGCCACCGCCATCCGCACCGCGGTGCGCATGGCCCGGCCCGAGGACGCGGTCATCGTGGCCGGCAGGGGCCACGAGACCGTGCAGGACGTCGACGGCGTGGACGTCCCCCTGGACGACCGCGTGGAGCTGCGGGAGGCGCTTGCCGCCCTGCAGACGCACTCAGAGGAGCAGAAATGATCGCCATCTCCGCCGCCCGGATCGCGGAGGCCGTGAACGGCCGGCTCGCCGGTGTCCCGGACCCCGACTCCGTGACCGTCACGTCCGTGACCACCGACTCGCGCGAGGTTGCACCCGGCACGCTGTTCGTCGCCAAGCCGGGGGAGACCACGGACGGTCACCGCTTCGTGCCGCAGGCCGCGGCGGCCGGAGCCGTGCTGCACCTCACCGAGCGCGAGGTCCTGGACGAGTCCGGCAGCCCGTACCCGTGCGTGGTGGTCGAGGACGTGGTCCTGGCCATGGGCGCGCTGGCGAGCCGCGTGGTGCAGCTGCTGCGGGCCGAGCACCCGGTCACGGTCGTGGCCGTCACGGGGTCGGTGGGCAAGACCACCACCAAGGACCTGCTGCACGGGATCTTCGGCGCGGAGGGCCCCACCGTGGCCCCGCGCAACTCCTACAACGGCGAGGTGGGTGTCCCCCTCACGGTGTTCACCGCCACGGAGGACACCGAGTACCTCGTGATCGAGATGGGCGCCACCCACATCGGCAACATCCGCTACCTGTGCGACATGGTGCGCCCGGACGTGGGCGCGGTGCTGTGCGTCGGCTCCGCGCACGCGGGGGAGTTCGGCGGAGTCGAGAACATCGCCCGCGCCAAGGGCGAGATGGTCGAGGCCCTCACGCCCGAGAGCACGGCCGTGCTCAACGACGACGACGCCCGCGTGCGGGCCATGCGCGAGCGCACCGCGGCGCACGTCCTGTCCTTCGGAGAGGGGCCGGAGCCGCGCGACCCCGCCCACCCGGACCCGCGCGTGTGGGCCGAGGACGTCACCACGGGCGCGGACGGCTGCTCGTCCTTCACGCTGCACTTCCCGGACGGCTCGGCCTTCCCAGTGCGCTCGCAGCTGATCGGGGTGCACCACGTGAGCAACCTGCTCGCGGCCGCCTCGGTGGCCTGCGCGGCCGGGGTGGAGCCCGCGCGCATCGCCGCCGGGCTGGAGGGCCGGGGGGCCCGTTCGCGGTGGCGCATGGAGCGCACCGAACGGCCGGACGGCGTGACCGTGGTCAACGACGCCTACAACGCCAACCCGCAGTCCATGAAGGCCGCGCTGCAGACCCTCGCCCAGCTGGGCCGGGGCGACGCCGAGCACCCACCGCGGCGCACGATCGCGGTCATCGGCGGGATGCACGAGCTCGGTGACGAGTCCATCGCCGCCCACGCGGACCTCGGGCAGCTGCTCGTGCGTCTCAACATCTCGCACGTGGTCGCGGTGGGAGACCTCGCCCGGCCCGTGTTCACCGCGGCAACGCTCGAGGGGTCCTGGGGCGAGGAGGCGGCGTGGGTCCCTGACGCCGAGGCCGCGCAGGAGCACCTCGAGGCCGTGCTGCGCCCCGGGGACATCGTGCTGCTGAAGTCCTCCAACGCCGCCGGTCTCCACCACCTGGGCGACCGCATCGCCCGGCGCGGCTCCGACTCGAACGACCAGGAGGGCTGAGCCCGATGATTCAACTGCTCATGGCCGCGGGACTCGGTCTCGTCTTCTCGATCTTCGGGACGCCCCTGCTCATCAAGGTCCTGGCACGGCACGGCTACGGCCAGTACATCCGCGACGACGGCCCCACCTCGCACCAGACCAAGCGCGGCACACCCACGATGGGCGGCGTGGCCATCCTGCTGTCGGTCGTGGCCGCGTACCTGGTGACCCACCTGATCAGCGTCATCCTCTGGCCCGCCAACGGTGGCATCACGCTCTCCGGCGTCCTCGCGCTCGCCCTCATGCTCGGCATGGGGCTCGTGGGGTTCCTGGACGACTACAAGAAGATCTCCCAGAAGCAGAACCTGGGGCTGACCCCTGCCGGGAAGATGGTGCTGCAGGGCGCGATCGGCAGCGCGTTCGCGGTGCTCGTGCTGTTCTTCCCGGACGAGGCGGGCAACACCCCGGCCTCCACGGCGATCTCCTGGACCCGTGACACCGGGATCGACCTCGCGTTCGCGGGGCCGGTCGTCGGTCTGCTGCTGTTCGTGGTCTGGGTGAACCTGATCGCCACCGGCACCACCAACGCGGTCAACCTCACGGACGGTCTGGACGGGCTCGCCACGGGGGCGTCCATCCTGGTGTTCAGCGGCTACATGCTGATCACGCTGTGGCAGGCGGGGCACCTGTGCGAGAACGTGGCACAGGCCGCGTGCTACGAGGTGCGGGACCCCATGGACCTCTCCCTCGTGGCGTCCGCGCTCGTGGGGTCGCTGATCGGCTTCCTGTGGTGGAACACCTCGCCCGCCAAGATCTTCATGGGGGACACCGGCTCCCTGGGCCTCGGCGGTGCGCTGGCCGCGTTCGCGGTGCTCTCCCGCACCGAGCTGCTGCTCGTGCTGATCGCGGGTCTGTTCGTGGTCATCACGATGTCCGTGATCCTCCAGGTGGGCTACTTCAAGCTCTCCCACGGCAAGCGGATCTTCAAGATGGCGCCGCTGCAGCACCACTTCGAGCTCAAGGGCTGGCAGGAGGTCACCATCGTGGTGCGCTTCTGGGTGATCGCCGGACTCTTCGTGGCGGCGGCCCTGGGCATGTTCTACGGTGACTGGCTGCTGTTCAACGGCGGTGCCTTCCCCGGCACCGAGGTCCTGCACTGACGACGCCGCCCGGCACCCGGGCGCCCCACGATCCACCGCCACCACACACGTTCCGCACGAGGATGAGGCAGACACGGTCATGATGCACGCGAGCAATGACAACCCGATCCTGGAAAACCCCCGACTCGCCGGGCTGACCAGCTGGGACGCCCCGTGGGCGGGGCTGCGCGTGGTGGTCGCCGGGATCGGCGTCTCGGGCTTCGCCGCCGCGGACACCCTGATCGAGCTGGGCGCGCTGGTCACCGTGGTGGACGCGGGGGACACCGAACGCAACCGGCAGAGCGCGGACACCCTGAGGATCGTGGGGGCGAGCGACGTCGTGCTGGGACCGGACGCCATGACCCGCGTGCCGGACGTGGCGGGGGAGCGCCCCGACCTCGTGGTCACGTCCCCGGGGATCCGGCCCACCAGCCCGCTGCTCACAGCGGCGCGCGAGGAGGGCATCCAGATCTGGGGGGACGTGGAGCTCGCGTGGCGCGTGAACCGCAGGCAGGGGCGCAAGACCCCGCAGTGGCTGTGCCTCACCGGGACCAACGGCAAGACCACCACGGTGGGGATGACGGCCTCGATCCTGCAGGCCGCCGGGCTCAAGGCGATCGCCGTGGGCAACGTGGGCACGCCCATCCTGGACGCGCTGCGCGATCCCGTGGAGTACGACGTCCTGGCCGTGGAGCTCTCGAGCTTCCAGCTGCACTGGATGCACTCGGTCTCCCCGCTGGCCTCGGCCGTGCTCAACGTGGCCGAGGACCACGTGGACTGGCACGGCAGCTTCGAGAACTACCGCGCGGACAAGTCCCGCGTGTACGAGAACACCCAGGTGGCCTGCGTGTACAACGCCGAGCAGCCCGGTGCGGAGGAACTCGTGGAGGCCGCGGACGTGGTGGAGGGCTGCCGCGCGGTGGGCTTCACCACGCAGCACCCCGGGCTGTCCATGGTGGGGGTCGTGGAGGACCTCCTGGTGGACCGGGCGTTCGTGGCCGACCGCGTGAAGACCGCCGCCGAGCTGGGATCGGTCTCCGACACCGGCCCCCTCCCCACGCGCCACGGCGTGGCCAACGCGCTGGCCGCGGCCGCGCTGGCCCGGGCCGCGGGGGTGGAGCCGGAGGCGGTGCGGGACGGTCTCCGGGCGCACCACCTCGGGGAGCACCGCATCCAGCTGGTGCTCGAGTCCGAGGGCGTGCGCTGGGTCAACGACTCCAAGGCCACCAACCCGCACGCCGCGCAGGCCTCCCTCTCCGCGTTCGACTCAGTGGTGTGGATCGCCGGGGGACTCTCCAAGGGCGTGACCTACGACGACCTCGTGGCGCGCAACGCCGGCCGCCTCAAGGCCGTGGTGGTCATCGGCACCGACCACGCCGGGCTGCTGGACTCGCTCGCACGGCTCGCGCCGGAGGTCCCCGTGCACCACGCCACCCCGGGCAGCCTCGGCGCGGCCGTCGCGGACGCACCCGCCGCCGCGGACCAGGCACCTCTCGACCCCGCGGACGGGCCTGCCGTGATGCGCCACGCCGTCCGGCTGGCCCACGGCATCGCCGCCCCCGGGGACACCGTGCTGATGGCACCCGCCGCGGCGTCCATGGACCAGTTCGCGGACTACGCGCAGCGCGGCCAGGCCTTCATCCGCGGCGTGCACGAGGAGCTGGGGCTGTGATGAGCGCACCGACCACCGAACGCCCGGCCCCCGCGGACGCCGCCGAGGGCGCGGCCCTGAGCACGAGGATGCGGCGGCTGTGGCACCAGTTCACGGACGGCCCGCTCTACCACTCCTACTACGCGCTGGCCGGCTGCGTGATCCTGCTGACCGGCATCGGCGTGATGATGGTGCTCTCGGCGTCCGCCGTGGAGTCCATCTCGGACTCCCGTTCCGCGTACTCCCTCTTCGCCAAGCAGGCGATGTTCGGGGTGCTGGGGCTGATCGTCATGTTCGGACTGTCCCTCGTGCCCACCCACGTGTACCGCAAGGCCGCATGGCCCGCATGGATCTTCAGCGTGCTGGTCTCCGCTCTTGTCTTCACACCCCTGGGGCGTGAGGTCAACGGCAACCGCAACTGGCTGGTTCTCGGCGGGCAGTCGATCCAGCCCTCCGAGGTCGCGAAGCTGGCCATGAGTCTCGCGCTCGCGGCGGTGCTCGCCGCCCAGGGCAGGGCGGTCGAGGGGGACTGGAGGAAGGCCATGTGGCCGTCCTTCCTGGCGTTCGCCGTCCCCACGGCCATGGTCCTGCTGGGCGGGGATGCCGGAACCGCCATCGTGTTCTGCCTCATCTACGCCGCCGCGCTGTGGTTCGCGGGGGCCCCGCTGAGGATCTTTGCCGCCGGCGGCGTTCTCGCGGCGGGTGCCGGACTGCTGCTGGTGATCGTCGCCCCGCACCGTCTGGACCGCATCACCGGGTGGCTCTTCGGGGACTGCGGGGCCACGGACGCGTGCTGGCAGGCCGAGCAGGGGCTCAACGCCCTGGCCACCGGCGGCTGGTGGGGAGTGGGTCTGGGCCAGTCCCGGTTGAAGTACAACTACGTGCCGGAGGCCCACAACGACTACATCTTCTCGATCATCGGCGAGGAGCTCGGGCTCGTGGGCACCATGATCATCCTGGTGCTGTTCGTCATCATGGTGGTGGCCATGGCCCGGATCCTGACCCGCACCCGCAGCACGTTCGTGCGCATCACCACCGCGTGCATCACCACGTGGATCGTGGGGCAGGCGTTCGTGAACATGGGCATGGTCACGGGACTGCTGCCGGTGATCGGGATCCCGCTGCCGTTCATCAGCTACGGTGGATCCGCGCTCCTCATGACCATGGCCGCCGTGGGAGTGGTCATGTCCTTCGCCAGGGTGCCGCGCACCGTGCGGGTGCGTTCTGCGGGCGGTTCCGCCGAGGCGCAGATCCTGGACGAGCAGGAGGCCCGTGAGCGCGGGCTCGATCCGGACGTCCGCGAGGGGCGGCCCATGTGGCGCGAGCGACTGACCAGCCGAGCAGGAAGGGGCCGAGCATGACCACGACACCAGGACCCGGCACGGAGGAGCAGCGCGCGGGCTCGGCCCGCGTGGTGCTGGCGGGCGGTGGCACCGCGGGCCACATCAGCCCGCTGCTGGCCATCGCACGGGCCATCCAGGAGGCCAGGGCGGACGCCACGGTGTGCGCCGTGGGCACGGCCGCGGGCATGGAGACCCGCCTGGTCCCGGAGGCGGGTGTGCAGCTGGAGCTCATCGAACGCGTTCCTCTGCCCCGCAGGCCCTCCGTGGATCTCGTGCGCCTTCCCCGGCGCATGGCCACCGCCGTGGCGCAGGCCGGTCGCATCCTCGACGCGCAGCAGGCCACCGTGGTCGTGGGAGTGGGCGGCTACGTCTGCACGCCCGTGTACCTCGCGGCCGCCCGCCGCAGGATCCCCGTGGTGATCCACGAGGCCAACGCCAAGCCCGGACTCGCCAACCGGGTGGGAGCCCGGTTTGCCTCCGTGGTGGCCACGGCCTTCCCGGACACGCCCCTGCGCGGAGCGCGCGTGGTGGGCATGCCCATGCGCGAGGAGATCGCCACCCTGGACCGGGCCGCCCAGAAGTCCCGGGCACGCGTGGCCCTCGGACTGCAGCCGGACCTGCCCACCGTGGTGGTCACGGGCGGCTCCTCCGGTGCCCAGTCCATGAACCGCACCGTGGCGGCCGTGGCACGCGAGGTCGGCGAGCACGGCTACCAGCTGCTGCACGTGACCGGGCGGACCAAGGAGGTCCGCACCCCGGACGGCGAGCTGCTGCGGGCCAGGAACTACGTGCAGACCGAGTTCGTGGACGGCATGGAGGCGGTGTACGCCGCCGCGGACCTGCTCGTGGCGCGCGCCGGCGCGGCCACCGTGTGCGAGGTCGCCGCCGTGGGACTGCCCGCCGTGTTCGTCCCCCTGCCCATCGGCAACGGCGAGCAGGAGCTCAACGCCCGTTCCCTCGTGGCAGCCGGCGGTGCGCAGATCGTGGCCGACGACCAGTTCACGCCGCAGTTCTACCGCGACACCGTGGCTCCGCTCGTGTCCGACGCCGCTCGGCTGGACCGCATGGCCCGCGCCTCCGCGGCCCACGGCGTGCGCGACGCCGCCCAGGTGATGGCCCGCCTGACCCTCGACAGCGCCCGGCGCTGACCCCCCCCGCTTCCCACCGCCCACAGGAGAACACCGTGAACAGCCAGCAACCGCTCGATCCCCGCGACCTGGGCCGCGTGCACTTCATCGGCATGGGCGGCGCGGGAATGTCCGCCGTGGCACGGCTGCTGCTGGCCCGGGACGTGGCCGTGAGCGGCTCCGACGCCAAGGACTCCCCGGGGCTGCGGGAGCTCGAGTCGCTCGGCGCACACGTGTTCGTGGGCCAGGACGCGCAGAACGTGGCGGCAGCGGACACGGTGGTGGTCTCCACCGCCATCAAGGACGAGAACCCCGAACTGGCCGCTGCCCGCGAGTCCGGCCTGCGGGTGCTGCACCGGTCCCAGGCGCTCGCGGCCGCCATGCACGGGCGCCACGTGATCGCCGTGGCGGGCACGCACGGCAAGACCACCACGAGCTCCATGACGGCGGTGGCCCTGCGCGCGGCGGGGCTCGACCCCTCGTGGGCCATCGGCGCCCACGTGGCCGATCTGGGGGCGAACGCCGGATTCGGCGCAGGGGAGTGGTTCGTCGCGGAGGCCGACGAGTCGGACGGCTCCTTCCTGGCCTACCACCCGCGGATCGCGGTGGTGACCAACGTGGAGGCGGACCACCTGGACCACTACGGCAGCCAGGAGGAATTCTTCCGCGCGTTCGACGACTTCTCGGCGACCATCCGCGACGGCGGCATCCTGGTGGCGTGCGCGGACGACCCCGGGGCCGCGAACCTCGCCGAGCGGCGTCGTGCGGCGGGGCACACCGTGGTGACGTACGGTGCGGCGGCCACGGCGGACGTCGTGTTCTCCGAGCCCGTCCCGCGCGGCACCGGCTCCACGTGCCAGCTCACGTTCACCGTGGCCGGTGAGCGCCGCAGCGAGGAGCTCATGCTCGCCGTGCCCGGCGCGCACAACGTGGCCGACGCCGCCGCAGCCTTCGCCGCGGGCCTCGCCGCGGGCGCGGACGCGGACCGGCTGCTCGCCGGGCTCGCGGACTTCCACGGCTCCGCCCGGCGCTTCGACCTGAAGGGAGAGGTGGGATCCGTGCGCGTGTTCGACGACTACGCCCACCACCCCACGGAAGTTCTCGCGGCCCTCGGTGCGGCTCGGGACGTGGCCCAGGACCACCGCGTGCTCGCGATCTTCCAGCCCCACCTGTACTCGAGGACCCGCGAGTTCGCCGAGCCGTTCTGCCGTGCCCTGGAACAGGCGGACCTCGCGTGCGTGACCGACGTGTTCGGTGCCCGCGAGCAGCCGGAGCCCGGGATCACGGGCGCCACGATCGTGGAGCACACGAGCACCGACCGGGTGGTCTCGACCCCGGGTGCCGACGAGGCGATCGCCGCGGTGGTGGCGAGCGCGCAACCCGGTGACGTGGTCATGACGATCGGCGCCGGGGACGTCACGGCTCTCGGTCCGCGGGTGCTCGAGGCCCTGGAACACCGCCGATGACGCGCTCCGTTCCGCCGCACCAGCCCTCCTTCGACGGCTGCGCCGGGGCATCCGGCGACGGGGACACGCCGGTTTCCCCGCGGGACGCCGTGCGCGCCCCGGGGACCGGTTCGACCGCGGTCGGCAGCCACCCGCGCCCCGCGTCCGCGGGACGCTCCGGGGACGGCACCGGCACTGCGGGGAGCGCCGGGCACGACGCCGCCCGCGGCACGTCCGCGGGTACCGGGACGAACGAGCAGGACGAGCTCCCCCTCGTCCGGGTCAACGACGAGTCCAAGGTGACCCGCGTGGACACCGGTCAGCTCGAGGCCGTGCCCGAGGCCGGCGGCCGCTTCTCCTCGTGGCGCGCCAGGCGTCGGGCGGCCCGGGAGGAGGGTGCCGGTCAGATCGGGGACGCCCCCGGAACTGAGGAGGACCCGGACGGCACCACGGTGGTCCGCCTGCCCCGCAGCGCGCACCAGCGGCGTCGGCGCCGACGACTGGTCACGCTGCTCGTCTCCCTGCTGGCGCTGATCGCGCTGGTTCTCGTGGTGTTCTTCTCGCCCCTCTTCGCCACCCGCACGATCGACGTGCAGGGCGCGACGCTCACCGATCCGCAGAAGGTCGAGGAGGCGCTGTCCGGGTTCCAGGGTGTCCCCATGACCCGGATCTCCAAGCAGGACGTCAAGGACTCCGTGGGCGACGTCCCCCAGGTCAAGTCCGTGGACGTGGCGTTCCAGCCCCCGCACACCATCTCCGTGCAGCTGCACGAGCGCGTGGGGGTTGCTGCGGTCGAAGACGGCTCCTCGGTGGTGCTCGTGGACTCCGAGGGCAAGCCGCTGAGCTCCGTCCCGGCCGAGCGCCGCCCCGACGTCCCCCTCGTGGCCGGGGGCACCAAGGTGCTGAGCACGCCGCAGTTCCAGGCGATCTCGGAGGTGCTGGCCACGCTCCCCGCGGACGTCCTCGCCCGTCTGGAGAGCGCCTCGGCCCCGTCCGGGTCCACGGTGGAACTGAGCATGAAGGACGGTCCCACGGTGGTGTGGGGGGATGCGCGCGACAGCGACGTGAAGGCCCAGGTGGTGGCCACCCTCATGAACTCCGAGGCGGCCTCGAGATCCGCCGTGGTGGACGTCTCCGCGCCGCTGCACCCCGTGGTGAAGTGAGTTTCGCCTGCAGTTTCTGGAGTTGGCAGTGAGACTTTAAACCTGAGGGTGACCAGGACAAATGTGGCGCATCCCCGTGACACGTGGGAGCATGATAGGGACAGAGCCTTCGGGGTTGTTATCCTGATCTGCAATGGAATGGCGTTCCCCCGGGAGCGGTCACTTCCCCAGAGTTTCACGTAAGTCTTGAGACTTTCCCCGTCAGCTCTCCCATCCCCGCAAGCCCACGCGAGTTAGGTGCACATGGACTCCTCAACCCCCCAGAACTACTTGGCTGTCATCAAGGTGGTCGGCATCGGCGGCGGCGGCGTGAACGCCGTCAACCGCATGATCGAGGAAGGTCTGCGCGGCGTCGAGTTCATTGCCATCAACACGGACGCCCAGGCCCTGCTGATGTCGGACGCGGACGTCAAGCTCGACGTCGGCCGCGAACTGACCCGCGGCCTCGGCGCCGGCGCCAACCCGGACGTGGGCCGCCAGGCCGCCGAGGACCACGAGGAGGAGATCCAGGAGGTGCTCAAGGGCGCCGACATGGTCTTCGTGACCGCGGGCGAGGGCGGCGGCACCGGCACCGGCGGAGCTCCTGTCGTGGCGCGCATCGCGCGCTCCCTGGGTGCCCTGACCATCGGCGTGGTCACCCGCCCGTTCACCTTCGAGGGTCGTCGCCGCTCCAACCAGGCGGAGAACGGCATCGAGACCCTGCGGGACGAGGTGGACACGCTCATCGTGATCCCCAACGACCGTCTGCTCTCCATCTCGGACCGCAACGTGTCCATGCTGGACGCCTTCAAGTCCGCGGACCAGGTGCTGCTGTCGGGTGTCTCGGGCATCACCGACCTGATCACCACCCCCGGCCTGATCAACCTGGACTTCGCGGACGTGAAGTCCGTGATGCAGGGCGCCGGTTCCGCGCTCATGGGCATCGGCTCCGCCCAGGGCGAGGACCGCGCCGTGAAGGCCGCCGAGCTGGCGATCGCGTCCCCGCTGCTCGAGGCCTCGATCGACGGCGCGCACGGTGTGCTGCTGTCCATCCAGGGTGGTTCGGACCTCGGCCTGTTCGAGATCAACGAGGCTGCCCGTCTGGTCCAGGAGGTCGCCCACCCCGAGGCGAACATCATCTTCGGCGCCGTGATCGACGACGCCCTGGGCGACCAGGCGCGCGTCACCGTGATCGCCGCCGGCTTCGACTCCGTCTCCCAGGAGACCAACGCCAACAACTCCTCGCCGGCCCAGCGCCAGGCGGAGAGCACCCGGGCCACCTTCGGCGGCGACGCCTCCCGGCCCTCCGGCCTGGGCCGTTCGCCCCAGCGCGGCGGTTCGTCCTACGGGGCACCGGCGGTCGGTCTGGGCTCGCGCCAGGGCCAGGACGACGACATCCCGGACGACGCCGGGTTCGACGTGGACCTGCCGGCGGAGTCCGACGCCCCCTCGTCCTCGAACTCCACGAGCCGCAAGGACTCCCTGGACTTCCCGGACTTCCTGAAGTGATGCCGCGGGTGCCAGGCACCCGCGGATGACCGGGGACCGGTCCGCGCGGCCGGCGGCTCGTGCCGCGGTGGGCAGGTCCGGACCGGTCCGGTGAACGGGGTGACCACCCACGGGTGGTCACCCCGTTCACGTTCCCGCACACCATCCCAGAGCGATTCCGAGGAGGACGCCGTGTGGTACCAGTCAGAGCAGCACGGGGTGGGCGTGGCCTTCACCGACGTGGTCGAGGGCAATCTCGCGGCCCACACGGGTGACGACGTCGCGCGGGTGGCCCAGCGGCGTCGTGCCCTGGAAACCGCGCTGGGGTGCGAGCCCGTGCGCTACGTGCGACAGGTGCACGGCACCGTGGTCGCGGACGTGACGGGCACTGCCGCCCCCGTCCGCGCCCCCGAGGCGGACGCGTCCGTGAGCGCGGACGGCACACCCCTGGGGATCCTCACCGCAGACTGCCTCCCGGTGGTCCTCGTGGGCACCCGCTTCCGCGCGGAGCCCGGCGACGTTCCCGTGCTCGCGGTGGCGCACGCGGGGCGGAAGGGACTGCTGGACGGTGTCCTGCAGGCCACGGTCGAGGCCGCGCGGGCGCACGGTGCCGAGCAGCTCACCGCGTGGATCGGTCCGGCCGTGTGCGGCCGCTGCTACGAGGTGCCGGGGGAGATGGCGCGCTCGGCCGAACGAATCCTGCCCGGCATCACCACGACCACCGTGCGGGGCACGCCCGGGCTCGACCTGCCCGGGGCGGCCCGGTCCCTGCTCGAGGCGCGCGGCGTCCGTGTGGATCCCGCGTGCGCGGACCGGCGGGCATGGTGCACCCTCGAGCACGACCAGCTGTACTCGTACCGCCGGGACGCGACTCCCGGACGCCTCGCCGGCCTCGTGTGGCCGCGCACCAGGAAGGAGCCCGCATGAGTCACGAACCCACGACCGGAGAGGCGGCGACTGCGTCGCCCGGCGTCACCGAGGGCGGTGACGCGCACCGCACCGCGGAGCTCGCCCAGCGTGTGGCGTCGGTGCGCCAGCGGATCCTGTCCGCCGCGCAGGATCGCGACGAGCAGCACGACCACGGTGGCGAGCTGCCGTCGCTCGTGGTGGTCACCAAGTTCTTCCCCGCCGAGGACGTCCTGAGGCTGCGCGAGCTGGGAGTTCGGGCGGTGGGGGAGAACAAGGACCAGGAGGCCGGGCCGAAGGCCGCCAGGGTGGCCGAGGTGCTGGGCCACCGCGAGCCGCCCGTGACGCCGCCGGTGTGGCACTTCGTGGGGCAGCTGCAGTCGAACAAGGCCAAGCGCGTGGTCCGCTACGCGTCCTGGGTCCACTCGGTGGACCGGCCGTCGCTGGTCACGGCCCTGGGCAAGGCGGTACGCCACCACAGGGAGGCCGTACTCGCGGAGGAGGTCACCCCGGGGCCGTGCGCGGAGCACGACCTCACGTGCCTGCTCCAGGTGGATCTTGATCCCGAGGTCTCCCGGGACGGCGCCCGCGGGGGAGCCCATCCGGATGCCCTGCCCGCGCTGGCCGATGCCGTGGCGGTGACGGAGGGGCTCGCGCTCGGCGGCGTGATGGCCGTGGCGCCCCGGGACGGGGATCCCTCAGAAGCCTTCGAGAGACTGTGGGAGATCTCCCAGCTGCTGCAGCGCGAGCACCCACAGGCCCGGGCCGTCTCCGCGGGCATGAGCGGGGACCTCGAGGCCGCGGTGCTCGCGGGGGCCACGCACGTGCGCATCGGATCGGATGTTCTCGGGCCCCGGCCCGCGGTGCGGTAGCGTTGTGACGGACGACCTGCGGGCCGATGCACGTCGCCCCCCGCCGAAGAATTCGAGGAGACAATATGGCCGGAGCGCTGCGTCGCACCATGGTGTATCTCGGGCTGGCCGAGACCGACGACGAGTACATCTCCGATGACACCCCCCGCCCCCGGGACACCCCCCAGAGCACCGGTGGCTCCACCCTGGCCGTGAGCGAGAACGGCAGCACCTCCGTGGCACGCCGTTCCCCCGAGTACAGGGCCCCGGTGACCCCCATCAAGCGGGCACCCAGTTCCCGAGAGGACGAGAACGAATTGCGCACCATCACCACCGTGCACCCCCGGTCCTACAACGACGCCAAGTCCATCGGGGAGGCGTTCCGGGACGGGACCCCCGTGATCATGAACGTCTCCGACATGGGCGAGGCCGAGGCCAAGCGCCTGGTGGACTTCGCCGCGGGGCTCGTCTTCGCTCTGCACGGCTCCATCGAGCGCGTCACCGCCAAGGTGTTCCTGCTGACCCCCTCCTTCGTGGAGGTCCGGGACCAGGGCCACAGCGACGACCTCGACGAGGAGCCCGCGTCCCTCGAACAGGTCGAGGGCTGATCCGTGCACCTCGCGCTGTCGATCATCTACCTGGTGGTCCACGTCCTGTACATCGCCCTGCTCGGGCGTCTCGTGCTGGACTGGGTCCAGATGTTCGCGCGCGGCTGGCGGCCCAAGGGCCTGGCGCTGGTGGCGGCATCCACGATCTACTCGCTCACCGACCCGCCCATGAACGCGCTGCGCAGGCTGGTCCCGCCCCTGCGGTTCGGCGGGGTGGCCCTGGATCTCGGGTTCCTGATCCTGGTCTTCGTGCTCAGCATCCTGCAGTCGATCGTGGCGGGACTGCTGCTGCGCGCGTGATAGTCGTCGGCCCCGGGTGCGCAGTTGTATCCTGGGCCGGAAATCCCTCCACCCCCGGAGCGCCGAGAAGCGCCCCGGCACGGGTGGTTCCAGTTCGAGACGAGGAGACAGACCCATGGCTCTGACAGCCGAAGACGTCATCAACAAGCGGTTCCAGCCCACCAAGTTCCGTGAGGGCTACGACCAGGACGAGGTGGACGACTTCCTCGACGAGGTCGTGGTGGAGCTGCGCCGCCTGCACCAGGAGAACGACACCCTGCGCAAGCAGGTGGAGACCCTCGGCGGCCGCCCCGAGGACGCGCCCGCCGAGACCCCCGTGTCCGAGCAGGGGACCGGCGCCGGCCAGGCCACCACGGTGGCCGCGGCCACGAGCCGTGACTCCCGCGAGGAGACCGTGTCCGAGCCCGTGGCAGCGGCTCCGGCCGAGACCACCACTCCCGCCGAGCCGAAGACCACCGGAACCGGCACGAGCGGCACCGACTCCGCGCCGTCGGCCACTGCGGCCCGCCCGGTGGCCGAGGGGACGGCCTCCACCGACTCCACGCAGTCCGCGGCCGCCGTGCTCGCCATGGCGCAGAAGCTGCACGACGACTACGTCTCCCAGGGCCAGTCCGAGCGTGAGCGCCTGATCACCGAGGGCCGCACCCAGGCGGACCACCTCGTGGCCGAGGGCAAGCGCACCAAGGAGGAGACCCTCTCCGCTCTCGAGGCCGAGAAGGTGGACCTGGAGGCGGCCGTGGCCGAGCTGCGCACCTTCGAGTCCGACTACCGCGGCAACCTCAAGAGCTTCCTGAACACTCAGCTGAAGGACCTCGACAACACCGGTTCGCTCGCGCCCTCGCAGGCGTCCGGCACCAAGCGCACCGCCAAGTAAGCGCCTGTGACGGATCACATGCCCGGTGCAGCGGCGGCCCAGGTTCCCCAGCGGACCGGCCGCCGCTGCGTCGTCGTGGCGCTGGCCGTGGCCGCCACGGTCTGGGCCGTGGACCAGCTGGTGAAGCTGTGGGTGGTCAGCAGCCTGGTGCCCGGGGTGGAGTATCCCGTGATCCCGGGGCTGCTGTGGTGGGAGCACATCCGCAACAGCGGAGGCGCCTTCTCCCTGGGCTCGGAGTTCACGTGGATCTTCACCGTGGTGATGGCCGTGGTGTCCGTGGGCATCCTCTGGGCCCTGCGCCGCGTGCGTGACCCGTGGTGGGCCGTGGGCCTGGGCCTCGTGCTCGGGGGCACCCTGGGCAACCTCACGGACCGGCTGTTCCGTGAGCCCGGTTTCGGCGTGGGCCACGTGGTGGACTTCATCGCCGTGCCGCACTTCGCGATCTTCAACATCGCGGACTGCGGCGTGACCGTGGGGATCGGCATCATCATGGTGCTGATCCTCAAGGACCGTGACATGGCGGCGCCCCGTGGTGGCTGAGCGCACGCGCCCCACGGGTTCGGAGCCCGAGTTCGACGACGCCCGGTTCACGGTCTCGCAGGAGCAGGACGGGCTGCGGCTCGACGCCGCCGTGGCCGCCTGGACGGGTCTGTCCCGTTCTGCAGCGGCCCAGCTGTGCGGCGAGGACCGGGTGGGGTTCCGGGGCAGACCGGTGGGCAAGTCGCACCGCGTGGCCTCGTCCGAGACGTACACGGTGCAGGTCCCGGTGCCCGAGGATCCCCACCGGATCGCCCCGCAGCACGTCCCGGACCTGCGCGTGGTGCACTCGGAGGCCTCGTACGTGGTGATCGACAAGCCCGCCGGTGTGGCGGCCCACCCGTCTCCCGGGTGGAAGGGACCCACGGTGGTCGGCGCCCTGGCCGGAGCGGGGATCTCCGTGGCCACCTCCGGCGCTCCCGAGCGCCAGGGAATCGTGCACCGGCTGGACGTGGGGACGTCCGGTCTCATGGTCGTGGCCCGTGACGAGAGCGCCTACTCCCAGCTCAAGCGGGCGTTCAAGGAGCGCACCGTGACCAAGGTGTACCACGCCGTGGTGCAGGGCATCCCGGACCCGCTGAAGGGCACCATCGACGCTCCCATCGGACGCCACCCCGGCCACGAGTGGCGCTTCGCCGTGCTGGAGGACGGGCGGAACTCGGTGACCCACTACGAGGTGCTCGAGGCGTTCGGGCGGGCGTCCCTCGTGGAGGTGCACCTGGAGACCGGGCGCACCCACCAGATCCGCGTGCACTTCAGCGCGCTGCAGCACCCGTGCTGCGGGGACCTCACCTACGGCGCGGACCCCGCTCTCTCCGCGGGTCTGGGCCTGACCCGGCAGTGGCTGCACGCCAAGCGCCTGGGTTTCACCAGCCCCGCCACCGGTCAGTACGTGGAGTACGAGAGCCCGTACCCCACGGACCTCGCCTACGCGGTGGAGACGCTGCGCGACGGCGGTCCGCAGCTGTGACGGATCTCCGCCACCGGGCGGGCGGGGACGTCCGGGCCGCGGCCTAGAATGGTCGGGTGACTTCGGCGACCGGCAAAAAAGGCTTCACCCATCTCCACGTGCACACCGAGTACTCCATGCTGGACGGTGCCGCGCGCCTGAACGACCTCTTCGAGGAGTGCCACCGGCTGGGCATGGACTCGCTGGCCACCACGGATCACGGGTTCGTGTTCGGAGCGTTCGACTTCTGGAACAAGGCGCGCGCGGCCGGCATCAAGCCGATCATCGGCGTGGAGGCCTACCTCACGCCGGGCACGGCCCGCCAGGACCGCACCCGCGTCAAGTTCGCGGACGGCGGGCGCGACGACGTCTCGGGCGCCGGCGCCTACACCCACATGACCCTGCTGGCGCAGTCCAGTGAGGGCATGCAGAACCTCTTCCGCGCATCCACCAAGGCGTCCCTGGAGGGCCAGCTGTACAAGCCCCGCATGGACCGGGAGCTGCTCAACCAGTACGGCAAGGGGCTCATCGCCACCACGGGCTGCCCGTCCGGCGAGGTGCAGACCAGGCTGCGGCTGGGCCAGTACGACGAGGCCGTGAAGGCCGCCGCAGAGTTCCGCGACATCTTCGGCGCAGAGAACTTCTACTGCGAACTGATGGACCACGGGCTGGGCATCGAGAAGCGCGTGACCCAGGACCTGCTGCGCCTGGCCAAGGACCTCAGCCTGCCGCTCGTGGCCACCAACGACCTGCACTACACGCACGCGGAGGACGCCAAGTCCCACGCGGCGCTGCTGTGCGTGCAGTCCGGCTCCACGCTGCAGGACCCCAAGCGCTTCAAGTTCGACGCGGACGAGTTCTACCTCAAGTCCCCCGAGCAGATGCGCGAGCTGTTCCGGGACTTCCCGGAGGCGTGCGACAACACCCTGGAGATCGCCGAGCGCTGCGAGGTGGAGTTCGACACCTCCGCCAACTACATGCCGCGCTTCCCCACGCCCGAGGGGGAGGACGAGACCTCGTGGTTCATCAAGGAGGTCGAGAAGGGGCTGCACTACCGCTTCCCGGGCGGGATCCCGGACGACGTCCGTGAGCAGGCCGAGTACGAGAAGAAGATCATCATCCAGATGGGCTTCCCCGGCTACTTCCTGGTGGTCGCGGACTTCATCAACTGGTCCAAGGACAACGGCATCCGCGTGGGTCCCGGCCGTGGTTCCGGTGCCGGTTCCATGGTGGCGTACGCCATGCGCATCACCGAGCTGAACCCGCTCGCGCACGGGCTGATCTTCGAGCGCTTCCTCAACCCGGACCGCGTGTCCATGCCCGACTTCGACGTGGACTTCGACGACCGCCGCCGCTCCGAGGTGATCCACTACGTCACGGAGAAGTACGGCGACGAGCGCGTGGCCATGATCGTCACGTACGGCACCATCAAGGCCAAGCAGGCGCTCAAGGACTCCTCGCGCGTGCTCGGCTACCCGTTCTCCATGGGGGAGCGGCTCACCAAGGCCATGCCGCCGGACGTCATGGGCAAGGGCATCTCCCTGCAGGACGTCTACGACAAGGACGCCAAGCGCTACGACGAGGCCGGTGAGCTGCGCGAGGTCCTCGAGGACGACCCCGAGTCCATGAAGGTCTTCGAGACCGCCCAGGGCTTGGAAGGGCTCAAGCGCCAGTGGGGTGTGCACGCCGCGGGCGTGATCATGTCCTCGGACCCGCTGATCGACATCATCCCGCTCATGCGCCGCGAGCAGGACGGGCAGGTGATCACCCAGTTCGACTACCCCACGTGCGAGGGCCTGGGGCTGATCAAGATGGACTTCCTGGGGCTGCGCAACCTCACGATCATCTCCGACGCGCTGGAGAACATCACGCTGAACCGGGACGGCTTCGTGCTGGACCTGGAGCACCTGCCCATCGACGACCCCGGCTCCTACGAGCTGCTGGCCCGCGGGGACACCCTGGGCGTGTTCCAGCTGGACGGCGGGCCCATGCGCCAGCTGCTCAAGCTCATGCGCCCCGACAACTTCGAGGACATCTCCGCGACCATCGCCCTCTACCGGCCGGGTCCCATGGGTGCGAACTCCCACACCAACTACGCGCTGCGCAAGAACGGCGCGCAGGAGATCACCCCGATCCACCCCGAGCTCGCGGAGCCGCTCGAGGAGATCCTGGGCACCACCTACGGCCTGATCGTGTACCAGGAGCAGGTGATGGCGATCGCCCAGAAGGTCGCGGGCTACTCGCTCGGCCAGGCGGACATCCTGCGCCGAGCCATGGGCAAGAAGAAGAAGGCGGAGCTGGACAAGCAGTACCAGGGCTTCCACCAGGGCATGGTGGACCGCGGCTACTCCGAGGCCGCGATCAAGGCGCTGTGGGACATCCTGCTGCCGTTCTCGGACTACGCGTTCAACAAGGCGCACTCCGCGGCCTACGGGCTGGTCTCGTACTGGACCGCGTACCTCAAGGCGCACTACCCGGCCGAGTACATGGCGGCTCTGCTCACCTCTGTGGGCGACGACAAGGACAAGCTGGCCATGTACCTCACCGAGTGCCGTCACATGGGCATCACGGTGCTGCCGCCGGACGTGAACGAGTCGGAGCTGAACTTCACCCCCGTGGGCACCGACATCCGCTTCGGCATGGGCGCGGTGCGCAACGTGGGCGCCAACGTGGTGCAGGCCATGGTGGACGCCCGCAACGAGCAGGGGAAGTTCACGTCCTTCAACGACTTCCTGGCAAAGGTCCCGGCGGTGGTGTGCAACAAGCGGACCATCGAGTCCATGGTCAAGGCCGGTGCGTTCGACCAGCTCGGGCACACGCGCCGCGGCCTGGTGATGTGCCACGAGCAGGCGGTCGAGGACGTGGTGGCGCAGAAGAAGAAGGAGGACAACGGCGAGTTCACGTTCGACATCTTCTCGATGGGCGGCTCCGAGGACGAGGACCAGGAGACGTTCTCCGTGGAGGTCCCGGACGTCCCCGAGTGGGAGCGCAAGGACCTGCTCGCCTTCGAGCGCGAGATGCTGGGCCTCTACGTCTCGGACCACCCGCTGCGCGGTCTCGACGACGCCCTGGGCCAGTACACGGACACGGCGATCGCCCCGCTGCTCACCGAGGAGAACACCCGACCCGACGGCGCCGTGGTCACCATCGGCGGCATGATCACCTCCCTGTCCCGCAGGATCGCTAAGTCCTCCGGCAACGCCTACGCCCGCGTGGAGCTCGAGGACCGCTCGGGCTCGATCGAGGTCATGTTCTTCGGCAAGGCGTACGCGCCGATCGCGGGCGTGCTCGCGGAGGACCTGATCTGCGTGATCAAGGGTCGGATGCAGCGCCGTGACGACGGCTCGATCACCATCTCCGCGCAGGAGCTCACGGTGCCCGAGCTGAGCGTGGACGGCTCCTCCGGGCCGGTGTGCGTGGCCCTTCCCGAGCACCGCGCCACGGAGGCCACGATCCGCCAGATCGGGGAAGTGCTGCGCAACCACAAGGGGGACTCCGAGGTGCGGATCCACCTGGGCACCCGGCGCAGCATCCAGGTGATGCGGCTGGGCCCGGAGTACCGGGTGAACCCGTCACCCGCCCTGTTCGGGGACCTCAAGGTGCTGCTCGGCCCCGCCTGCCTGGAGGCCTGAGCGCCCCGGCGTCCTCCGCGCTCGCGGTGGCGTCGCATCCGCGTCACCTCCATGGACAACCGTGCGCGGGCGTCCCGGGCGGCTTTGACGCGCGATTGTAGACTGGCACGGTGAACGCGCAACCCCACACCACCCCGTCCTCCGGCCCCGCTGGCACCCACCTGAGGGTCGTCGACCTGCGCGGAAGGCATCTGGGCTGGGACGAGCTGCGCCGGGTGGTGCCGCGCCAGGCGGCGTCGTCCGTCTCCGCGGCCGAGGACGCCGTCCGGGGGATCATCGAGGACGTCCGAACGCGCGGGGCGGACGCGCTGCGCGAGCTGGCCCACCGGTTCGACGGTGTGGAGCAGGATCGCATCCGCGTGGCCCCCGAGCAGATCGCGCGGGCCGTGGCGGAGCTGGACCCGGCTGTGCGACGTGCCCTGGAGACCGCCATCGCGCGGACCCGGGCGTTCGCCGAGGCGCAGCGGCCGCGGGACGTGGAGGTGGAGGTGGCGCCCGGGGCGGTGCTGCGCCACCGCTGGACCGCGGTGCGCCGCGCGGGCCTCTACATCCCCGGGGGACTGGCCGTGTACCCCTCTTCCGTGGTGATGAACGTGGTGCCGGCTCAGGCCGCGGGCGTGGAGTCCGTGGTGCTGTGCTCGCCACCGCAGAAGGAGTTCGGCGGGCTGCCGCACCCCGTGGTCCTGGGGGCGGCCGGGCTGCTCGGCGTGGACGAGGTGTGGGCCGTGGGCGGCGCGCAGTCCCTCGCGGCCATGGCACTGGGCGTCACGGACGGCCAGGACGTCCTGGAACCCGTGAACACCCTCACCGGCCCCGGCAACATCTTCGTGGCCACGGCCAAGCGCCAGCTGCGTTCTTTGGTGGGAGTGGATGCTGAGGCCGGCACCACCGAGATCGCCGTGCTCGCGGACGACTCCGCAGATCCCCGGTTCGTGGCCGCGGACCTGATCTCCCAGGCGGAGCACGATCCTGCGGCCGGGTCGGTGCTCATCACCGACTCCCCGGACCTGGCCCGGGCCGTGGAGCGGGAGCTGTCCGCGCAGGTGCCGGAGGCACGGCACTGCGAGCGGATCACCACGGCACTGGGTGGTCCGCAGTCCGGGGTGGTGCTCACGGACGGGCTCGAGCAGTCGATCGCCGTGGCGGACGCCTACGCCGCGGAGCACCTGGAGATCCACACCCGGGACGCCCGCGAGGTGGCCGCGCGGGTCCGCAACGCCGGGGCGATCTTCGTGGGCCCGTACAGTCCCGTGCCGCTGGGGGACTACGCCGCCGGCTCCAACCACGTGCTGCCCACGGGCGGCACCGCGGTGTTCGCGTCCGGGCTTCAGGCCGCCTCCTTCATGAAGGCCGTGCAGGTGGTCGAGTACACGCGTGAGGCGCTCGCCGAGCTGGAGGGGGACATCGTGGCCCTGTCCGGCAGTGAGGACCTGCCCGCGCACGGCCGCGCCGTGGCCCTCCGCTCGGAGGACCACGTCGCCGCGGGTGCCCACGGGGCAGACGGGTCCGCAGCCGCCACCAGCGCCACCCCGCGCCCCACCCCCGGGGCGGAGGACGACCCCGCGTCCCGTGCGGGCGACGCCGCCCGCGTCCCGGACGCGCCCGGCACCGGATCCCCCGACACCCACGGGAAAGGCTGAGCCGTGCATTGTCCGTTCTGCCGCCACAACGACTCCAAGGTCGTGGACTCCCGCACGTCGGACGACGGCACGTCCATCCGACGGCGCCGCCGCTGCACCGAGTGCGGCCGTCGCTTCTCCACGCTCGAGACCACGTCGATCTCCGTGATCAAGCGCTCCGGGGTCACCGAGCCGTTCGACCGGCAGAAGATCGTCAACGGCGTGCGCAAGGCGTGCCAGGGGCGGCCCGTGAGCGAGGACGACCTCGCGATGCTCGCGCAGGAGGTCGAGGAGTCCATCCGGGCGTCCGGCAGCGCGGAGGTGGAGGCGCACGACGTGGGCCTCGCGATCCTTCCGCCGCTGCGCCGCCTGGACGTGGTGGCCTACCTCCGGTTCGCCTCGGTGTACCAGGCGTTCGAGGACCTGGAGGACTTCGAGCGCGCGATCGACGTACTGCGGGACCAGCAGGCCGAGCTTGCGGGACAGCAGACGCTCGTCCCGCCGGCAGCGCGCTCCGCCGCGGCACCCGCCGCACGACGTCGCGCCGCGCGCCGCGACGCACCGGGCGCCGAGCCGGAGCCCGCGCAGAGCCCGGGGAGCACCGACGAGGACCACGAGGAGAAGCCGGCCCCGCGGCGTCGTCGGGCGAAGAAGTCCGCGGACACGGTCACCCAGCCGCGGCTGCTGTAGGCACGCCACCGGCCATGGTGGGCGCGCGCCGGTTCCGCCGCAGGTCAGACCGGGGACGCAGGCGCGGAGGGTGCTGTCCGTGATGCATCAACTGTTAGCCTGAACGTGTGACGCAGAACCACCATCGCTCCGTCCATCCCGCACCGCAGCTCGAGATCGTCCCCGCGTCCCGCGCGGACACCGAGCCGGTCGCTGCGGTGCTCGCCGAGGCGTTCGCCACCGATCCCCACGTGGTCGGACTGCTGCCCCACGGCGATGTGCTCGAGGCCCTCACCCTGCTGTGGCGACGCGTCGTGCGGGAGGCGTTCGCGGTGGGCGGTCACGTCTACCTGGCGGTGCCGCCGGGGGAGGACCAGCCGCTCGGTGCGGCGCTCTGGGCCGCCCCGGGCACTCAGGTCTCCTTGTACCGGATGCTCCCCGGTGTGGCGACCTACGCCCGGGTCTTCCGCACCCGTTTCCCGGACGCACTCGCGACCGAGTACCTCACGCAGCGCGCGCAGCCGACGTCCCCCCACTGGTACCTCAAGGCGCTGGCCACGGTGCCGCCCGCCCAGGGCACCGGGGTGGGATCCCGCCTGCTCGAGGACCGCCTCCTGGAGATCGACCGGCAGCACGCCGGAGCCTACCTGGAGGCTTCCACCACCGGCCTGGTTCCGTACTACGAACGATTCGGCTTCCGCTCGCGCGGTCCCATTGCCTGCCGCGGAACAGTGCCCGCCATCGGGATGTGGCGTCCACCCGCCGACTGACCCGGGGCGTCACCGGATCGACCGTGGCCCCGCACCGGTCGCGCGCGCCGGCACGGGCGGCGTCAGCCGGCAGGCGTGGCGGGTGGATGTTGTGGACGCCGCCGGGGGACCGTACCCAACTCGACCATCGCCGCGATCAGCGCGGCCAGTGCGCCGATCCAGGCACCGTGGAAGGTGACCAGGGAGACCTCGTCCGCCGTGCGCTGCGTGAGACCCCACCGTTCCAGGGGACTGGGAACCGTGGTTCCGCGGGGGTCTACAACATCCCCCAGTGCCAGTCCGAGGAGGATCTGCATCAGCCAGTGGAACAGCAGGAAGCCCGTGCTCCACGCCCCAGCGGCGTAGGGCATCACCAGGCAGGCGCGCGCCGTCACGAGAATGGCCAGCACCGCGCCCGCGATCCACGCGATGGGCAGGCCGACGACGAGGTGGATGACCGCGTGGAGTCCCTCGAGCCCGAAGCCCACCCGCAGGTTGAAGAGCAGTGGCGGGAGCCCCAGGACCACGGGCCACACGAGCCACGCCACGAGCCGCTCCAGTACGGACGCTGGGCTGGCACGCCTCCTCGAGGGGCGCCCCGGTCGGTAGGGGGCCACCCGGGCGCGCGACGGGCCGCTCACGAGACCGCTCCCGCACAGGGACGAGAGGCGACGCCGCACGGGCACCCGGCCGGTGGCACGGTCGCCCGGGGCGTGCTCGCGGCGGCCCTTCTTCCCCGCGCCGGCTCGCCGCTCCCGCCCGCGCAGCACCGTGTCCATCCCGGGCCGCTCTGCCCGCCCATGATCCCCGTGAGTGTGTTCACGCGCCCACGCTAGACACGCGGGGAAACCACCGAGAAGGGGTGCGGGCCCGTCTGTGGACAGAGCCACGGCTGCGGACTCCCGTGCACCACGGGTCGGGGACCCGGAGATGCGCACGCCCCGCCCGTGCGAGGACGGGCGGGGCGTGCGCTGGTGGGCCCTGCCGGGATCGAACCGACGACATCTACGGTGTAAACGTAGCGCTCTACCAGCTGAGCTAAAGGCCCGGGATCGGGTGGGCACGACTGGAGCAGCTGCCAGCACCCGATTGGGAGTCAGCCTACCGTTCGGTCGGGTCCCCGCCCAGGACGGGTGGGGTGAGCTTGCACACGTGCCGCTCATACGGAGCTATCCGGTTTGACACGAGCGCGTTACCTGGCGTTAAGATGATGGGGCAGTACGCGGGAGACCGCAGCTGTTCACCAGGGGACGCTGGTGCGCTTGATCGCCTTCGGGCGTGACAGATACGGCGGTTCGATTCCGTCGGTCTCCACCGCGAGGGGAACCCCGGAGCCACACGGCTCCGGGGTTTTTCGCATTGCGTGCCCACCCACCCGCGCCATGCACGGGTCTGCGCGCTGTCGGTCCGGGTGCGTAGGCTAGGAACCATGGCTGCAGAAAAGAAAGCTGATATCGGTGTCACCGGCCTTGCCGTGATGGGCGCCAACCTTGCCCGCAACTTCGCGCACCACGGCTACACCGTGGCGCTGCACAACCGCTCGTCCGCCAAGACGGATGCGCTGATCGAGGAGCACGGCTCCGAGGGCGACTTCATCCGCACGGAGACCATGCAGGAGCTCGTGGACTCCCTCGAGCGCCCGCGCCGCGTGCTGGTCATGGTCAAGGCGGGTGCGCCTGTGGACTCCGTGATCGAGCAGCTCACCCCGCTGCTGGACGAGGGCGACATCATCATCGACGGCGGCAACTCCTACTTCCAGGACACTCGCCGCCGTGAGCGCGAGTGCGCGCAGAACGGGCTGCACTTCGTGGGCGTCGGCGTCTCCGGTGGCGAGGAGGGCGCCCTCAACGGCCCCTCCATCATGCCGGGTGGCTCCGAGGAGTCGTACAGCACACTGGGGCCCATGCTCGAGGACATCTCCGCCAAGGCCGACGACGGTGCTCCCTGCTGCGCGTGGATCAGCACGGACGGCGCCGGGCACTTCGTCAAGATGGTGCACAACGGCATCGAGTACGCGGATATGCAGGTGATCGGCGAGGCCCACGAGCTGCTGCGCTCGGTGGCCGGGCTCGAGCCCGCCGAGCAGGCGGACGTGTTCGACGAGTGGAACACCACCGAACTGTCCTCCTACCTGATCGAGATCACGTCGCAGGTGCTGCGCCAGGTGGACCCGAAGACCGGCAAGCCGTTCATCGACATCGTCGCGGATGCCGCGGGCCAGAAGGGCACCGGGCGCTGGACCGTGCAGGAGGCCCTGGAGCTCGGCTCCCCGGTCACCGCGATCGCCGAGTCCGTGTTCGCCCGCGCGCTGTCCTCCTCCGAACCCGCCATGCGCAAGGAGGCCCAGGAGGTGCTGCCCGCGGGCATCGGTGACACCACCGAGGACGTGGTGAAGGACCCGGAGTTCGTGGACGACGTCCGCAAGGCGCTCTACGCGTCCAAGCTGGTTTCCTACGCCCAGGGCCTGGACATGCTCACCATGGCCGGACGCGAGTACGGCTGGAACCTGGACCTCGCCTCGATCGCGAGCCTGTGGCGCAACGGCTGCATCATCCGCGCCGAGCTGCTGAACGTGATCATGGCCGCCTACGAGGGGGACAAGGCCCCGCTGAACCTGCTGTTCGCGCCGGAGTTCGTGCAGTCCATCGAGGACGCCCTGCCGGCCTGGCGCCGCGTGGTGGCACGCGCCGTCGAGCGCGGCATTCCCGCGCCGGTGTTCTCGTCCGCGCTCGCGTACTACGACGCCCTGCGCCGCCCGCGCCTGAACGCGGCACTGACCCAGGGGCTGCGCGACTACTTCGGGGCGCACACGTACAAGCGCGTTGACGACCCGGACTCCAGCTTCCACGTGCTGTGGAGCGGGGACCGCTCCGAGGTCGTCTCCTGAGGCGGTCGCGCGGCGTCGTCGTGGGACGCAGCGCATGAGAACGGGCCGGGTTCCCCGCGGGGAACCCGGCCCGTTGCGCATTCCTGGAGCCAGGTGCAGTGCCGCCGCGTCAGATCCACATGGCGGGGTCCACGTACGCGGCGGGGTCCACGAGAGGGGCCTTCTTCTCGGGCGTGCGGGGGCGGACCTTGCCGGGGATGCCGGTGACGATCGAGTCCGCGGGGACGTCCTTGACCACCACGGCGTTGGCGCCCACGGCAGAGTCGCGCCCCACCGTGATGGGCCCCAGCACCTTGGCACCCGCACCGATGGTGACCCGGTCCTCCACCGTGGGGTGGCGTTTCACGGGCGCCAAGGACCGCCCGCCCAGGGTCACACCGTGGTAGAGCATCACGTCGTCACCGATCTCAGCGGTCTCGCCGATCACCACGCCCATGCCGTGGTCGATGAAGAAACGCCGACCGATCGTGGCGCCGGGGTGGATCTCCACGCCCGTGGCGAAGCGCGCCAGCTGGGACACGGTGCGCGCCAGCAGCCGACGGTCGGGGTTCTGCCACAGTCGGTGGGACAGCCGGTGCGCCCAGATGGCGTGGAGCCCCGAGTAGTTCAGGACGATCTCCACGCTGGAGCGGGCCGCCGGATCGTGCGTGCGGGCGGTCTCGAGATCCTCGTGCAGTCTGCGCCAGAAACCCACGCGTGCTACCCCCTGGTGTGGAACGGGGCGGGCACCGGTGAACCGGTGCCCGCCGATGTGCAACGGATGCTCGGGGCGGGTGTCCCGCGCCCCGGGCGGTCTGACCGGGGCTCAGCCCCGGATGTCCTCGTACAGGATGGTGGAGACGTAGCGCTCGCCGTAGTCGCACACCACGGCCACGATCAGCTTGTCCCGGTTCTCCTCCTTGGCGGCCTCCTGCAGCGCGGCCCAGATGATCGCGCCCGTGGAGATCCCGCCCAGGATGCCCTCCTTGCTGCCGAGCTCCCGGGCGTAATGGACCGAGTCCTCCACGGTGACGTCGTAGACGTCGTCGTAGATCTCGCGGTCCAGCACGTCCGGCACGAAGTTGGCGCCCAGCCCCTGGATCTTGTGGGGGCCGGCCTTGCCCTCGGTGAGCAGCGGGGAGTCGGAGGGCTCCACGGCGACGAGCCGGACCTCCGGCTTCTGCTCCTTGAGGTACTTGCCGGCACCGGAGATGGTGCCGCCCGTGCCGATGCCGGCGACGAAGACGTCCACGGCGCCGTCGGTGTCGTTCCAGATCTCGGGTCCGGTGGTCTCGTAGTGGATCTGCGGGTTGGCGGGATTCGCGAACTGGCTGGCCAGGACGGCGTTCTCGGTGGTGTCCACGATCTCCTGGGCCTTGTCCACGGCGCCGCGCATGCCGTCCGCGCCCGGGGTGAGCACGATCTCCGCGCCGTAGGCGCGCAGCATGACCCGACGCTCGGTGGACATGGTCTCGGGCATGGTGAGGATGACCTTGTAGCCGCGGGCGGCACCCACCATGGCCAGGGCGATGCCCGTGTTGCCGGAGGTGCCCTCCACGATGGTCCCGCCGGGCTTGAGCTGCCCGGACGCCTCGGCGGCGTCCACGATGGCCTTGCCGATCCGGTCCTTCACGGAGTTGGCGGGGTTGTAGAACTCGAGCTTGACCGCCACGTTGCCGGGGAGGTCCTTGTCCAGCTGGTTGAGGCGCACCAGGGGGGTGCCCCCCACGATCTCCGTGACGTCGTTGTAGATCTTGCCCATCACTTGTCTCCTTGTCCTGTGGTGTCGCAGTTCTGCGGTATCGCACTCGCGGCACGGCGGTGCCGGGCGAGTGCCCGGAATCCGTGTCAGCGTAGCCCCGGGTTCCAGCGGTCTCTCAGTCCGTGAGCCACGCGGCGTAATGTTGGCGAACCTTCGCGAGCTTGGGGTTGATGATCACCTGGCAGTAGCCGTTGAACGGCTGGTTGCCGTAGAAGTCCTGGTGGAAGTCCTCGGCCTCGTGCAGCGGGCCCAGTGGCTCCACCGTGGTGACCACGGGGTCGTCGAACAGCTCCTGGGCGCGCACGATGGCGGCCTCGAAGAGGCGGCGCTGCTCCTCGTCCGCCGGGAACACGGCTGAGCGGTACTGCGTGCCCACGTCGTAGCCCTGGCGGTTCAGGGTGGTGGGGTCGTGACCCGTGAAGAACAGGTCCAGGATCACGTCCGCGGGCACCACGTCCGGGTCGAACACGACCTCCACGGCCTCGGCGTGGCCGGTGGTTCCGGAGCACACCGATTCGTAGTCCGGGTGCGGGGTGTGCCCGCCCGTGTACACGCTGCGCACGCTCTGCACTCCGCGCACCCTGCGGTACACGGCGTCCAGGCACCAGAAGCAGCCACCGGCCAGCACGAACGTCTGCGGCGTCGATGAAGTCATGCCCAGTACAACGCGTGGCGCGCCAGAAGATTCCCCGCCCGTGGCGGAGGCCGCGCTCCTAGGATGGGGCCATGAGCACCGATCAGCCGTCATCCGATCCGCACCCCACGGTCCAGGACGTCGTCGCCGCGGCGGACGCACTGTGGCCCTTCCGGCTCCAGGAGGACTGGGACGCGTCCGGTCTGGTGCTCGGGCGCCCCGAGGCCCCGGTTCGGCGCATCCACCTGGCCGTCGATCCCGTGGCCGGCGTGGTCCGGGAGGCCGTGGATGCAGGAGCCGACCTGCTGCTCACCCACCACCCCCTGCTGCTGCGCGGCGTCACGTCCGTGGCCGCGGACGGCTTCAAGGGTCGCGTGGTCCACGACCTCGTGGAGAACCGCTGCGCCCTGCTGTGCTGCCACACCAGCGCGGACTCGGCCCGCCGCGGCGTCTCGGACGCCCTGATCGCGGCGTGCGGTGTCGGGCCCGACGACGCCGCTCCGCTCGTTCCGCACTTCTCCGACCCCCGCACGGGGCTGGGCCGTGTGGGAACCCTGGACGAGCCGGTGACCCTGCGGGAGCTCGCCGAACGGCTGGCGCGGCGCATCCCGCCCACGGTGCAGGGACTCCGGGTGGCGGGTGACCCGGACCGGCGCGTGAGCACGGTGGCGGTGTGCGGCGGCTCGGGGGACTCCCTCTTCGACGTCGTGCGCAGCCACGGCGCGGACGTCTACGTGACCGCGGACCTGCGCCACCACCCGGCGTCGGAGGCCAGGGAGCGCGCCCTCGGGCCGGGGGAGCACGGCACCCCCGCGCTGGTGGACGCCGCGCACTCCGCGAGCGAGGCCCTGTGGCTCCCGTGGGCCGCCGAGGACCTGCAGCGCGCGCTGACTGCCCGCGGCTTCGCGGTGGAGATCCACGTGAGCACGCTGCGCACCGACCCGTGGGATCTCACGGTGGCCACCCCGCCGCAGTGAGACGCCACGGGCGGGGTGGCCCACCGGAGGCATCCGGGCTCCCGCCGCGCACCAGCCACCCGTGAACCGCGCGGTGGCACCGCCCGGAGCCCCCGCCCCGCCCACCACCCGCCCCGCGGCACGACCGTCCCGGCAGCCGCACCCGGACCCCAGGAGAAGCTCATGACCTCGTCCCGCTCCGCACTGCCCGCTCTGCTCGACCTCCAGTCGGTGGACTCCCAGATCCTGACCACGCTGAACCGGGCCAAGGCCCTGCAGAGCTCGGAGACCGTGGCCGGGCTCATGCGGCGCCGGTCGCAGGCCATCGCGGCGGCCCAGGAGCTGGACGCCACCCAGCGCCGGGCCCAGGACGCGGTGGAGAGCGCCGAGGCCGCGGTGTCCGCGATCCAGGCCAAGATCGACCGGGACACGCAGCGCCTCAACGCGGGAGGCACCTCCAAGGACCTCATGGGCATCCAGCACCAGATCGACACGCTCACGGCCCAGCGCGCAGCCGCGGAGGAGGCGCAGCTCGCCGCGATGGACCACGCGGAGGAGGTCGCGGCGGACCGCGAGCGCAAGCTGCCCCTGCTGCGCGCGGCGGATTCCGAGGCCCGCGCGGCGGTGGCGGAGCGGGACGCGGAGCTCGCCGCCCTGAAGGAGCAGCACGCCGCGCTGGGGGAGCAGCGTTCCCGGCTGGCCGCGGCCACGGACGCGGGCCTGCTCGCCCGTTACGACGCGCTGCGGACCGCGCGCGGGGGCGGCCGGATCGCCGTCGCCCGCTGGGAGCACGGGACGTGCGGTGCATGCGGCACCCGCTTGAGCCCCGCGGACGCCGCCGCGCTGGAGGCCACGCCGGAGTCCATGATTCCGCAGTGCCCCGAGTGCTCGGCCATGCTCGTGCTCTGACGCGTGGGTCGGCCCACGCCCGGGCCCCGGGGCGGCGTGAGCGGATCGCATGCTCCGGCCGCGTCCGCCGGTCGGGGAACGGCGGGGCGGCCTTCTCGCGCGGTAGGATCGGGGCGGACAGGTGGGCCGGGCGACCGCGCGGCGTCGTCGTTCGCGACGGCGTCTCGAGGAAAGTCCGGGCTCCGCAGAGCAGGACGGTGGGTAACACCCACTCGGGGAAACCCGCAGGACAGTGCCACAGAAAACAGACCGCCCGCCACGTGCGGGTCAGGGTGAAAAGGTGGTGTAAGAGACCACCAGCGCGCCGGGTGACCGGTGCGGCTCGGTAAACCCCGTCCGGAGCAAGGCCATGCAGGGCGCGTTCGAGGGCTGCTCGCCCGAGCGTCCGGGTAGGCTGCTTGAGCCGTGCGGCAACGCACGGCCTAGATGGATGGTCGTCACCGCGGTGCGGGCAACCGGCCGCGGCACAGAACCCGGCTCACAGGCCCACCTGTCCACCTACACCCCCGAAAGATTGCTCTGACTAGGGGTGATGATGTTTTTCGGGTGAACGCATCCAGGGTCGTTGTCCCTGAACTGGACTCGCGAAAGGCCCGCCCCACCACTCTCACCCCCCCCTACGCACCCCCAGGAGAACCCTCGATGGCACGTCGCGTGACCACGCTCGTCCTGCCCGTGGCTCTTGTCGCACTCGCCCTGGCCGGGTGCGGGAGCGAGAAGCCGTCCAACGATGTCACCAGCCCGTCCCCGAGCAGCACCAGTGCGACGCCGACCCCGTCCGTGTCGCGCACTGCGACACCCTCCGCGGCAGCGGCAGCGGCGCCCGAGGAGACAGAGGAACCTGTCACCGAGGACACCGCGCCGGCTCAGGCCAACGCTGCCGCGGGCGACGGCGAAGTGCAGCAGTTCTTCCAGACCGGCGGGCAGTGCATCTCGGACGTGTGGAGCTCCTCCATGCCGCACACGGATGCTCTGCAGCAGAAAGTCATCGACTACTGCGCGGCCAACCAGCTGGGTGACTGGGCCCACGGAGTGGATCCGATGGATCCGAAGAACTACGGCGGCGGCAACGGGGAGTCGAATGCCCCCACATATGAGAAGCCGGACGCGGATGCGAACGGATACGTCGGACCATCCGACGAGTACTACGACTACGACGGATATGTGGCGCCAGGGTTCGAGTACCAGGTGGGGTCAGAGTGCTTCGACCCGGGCCTGGGCAGGTGCAAGACGAGCGGCGAGATCCAGTCCGAAAACTTGGAGCAGTAGGGCACTCTCCGCTCGAGCCACGTTCTTGATCATTAGGGATGCTCCGCCCCGGGCCAGGGTGCGGGTCGTGCGACCGTCTCGAGCCCGACATGCTGGCGCGCCACTGAGATATTTTCTGTGACATGAGTCACGATGGTGTCATCGGATCCCCCAATTCTCCGAGGCACCCCCATAATCGTCAGCCCCGTCACCGGCGGCATGCACTGCTACACCTGGATGCACACCAGCACACCCCACCCCGTAGTGCTCATCATGTCACCGGGTCACGTGCGGTCGCCGCGGAGAACGAGATCTTATACGACGGCCCGGCGGATCAGCTCGATGCCAAGTACAAAACCCTCAAGGCCTCCATCGAGGTGCGCCCGGCCGGTGGCAAGCCGCTGTACACCGCCGCCCTGGGCGCCGCGTCCTCCGGGGAGCACACCCCCGCAGGTTGAGGAGATCGTGCGCAACCAGGAGCATCCAGCCCAGGATCCGCAGGCCTCCCAGCTGGAAGCGGGGCGGGCCCTGTGGCTCGGCGGCCGGAACCTTGCGGACGGCACCTACGGCGGTGGACTGCCGATCCTGACGGGCGGCGAACTGGGAACCCTCACGAAGGTCGGTGCAATCGTCACCGAGGCCCTCCACGCGGTGAGCGTGCGTCCGCTCTGGAGGGCCCTGAGGTGGTCGCACGGACCGCTGCGGCGACACCCGTCCCTCGTCTCCCGGGGCGCGCGGGTGACCTGTCACGGGCCCGGGCCGCGCACCGTCGTTGTCGCGTCGCCGTGACGCCCTGCCCGGTCTCCGGCGGCACCAGCGGCCCGAACCTGCCGCCTACACTCGTGGGGTGCTGATTTTGCTGCCGCCCTCCGAGTCCAAGACCGCCCCCGCGAGCGGCGATCCGCTGAACCTCGCGTCCCTCGACCTGCCCGCACTCACCGGGGCGCGGTCCGAGCTTGCGGACGCGCTCGCCGAGGTGAGCGGGCGAGAGGACGCGCTGCAGGTGCTGGGCGTCGGTCCGTCGCTGGCCGCCGACGTCGCCCGCAACCGGCACCTGCGCACCGCACCCGCCGCGCCGGCCCTGGAGGTCTACACCGGGGTGCTCTACGACGCACTGGACGCCGCGAGCCTCTCGCCCGGGGCCCGCGAGGTGGCGGACTCCTCACTGCTGGTGATCTCCGCGCTGTGGGGTGCGGTGCGCCCCACGGACCGGATTCCGGCCTACCGGCTGTCCATGGGAACCGCGCTGCCGGGCACGGGAAAACTCAGCAGCTGGTGGAAACCGCGCCTCGCACCGGTGCTGGACGAGCTCGCCTCGGACCAGGTAGTTGTGGACTGCCGCTCTGCCGCCTACGCCGCGGCATGGAAGGCACCCGCGCCCCGCACCGTCACGGTGCGCGTGGAGCAGGAGAAGGCGGACGGCACCCGCTCGGTCGTCTCGCACCAGGCCAAGCACACGCGGGGGCTCGTGGCGCGGGCCCTGTGCGAGGTTCGCCGCGCCGGGGGTGCGCTGGACACGGTGCACGAGGTCCGTGACGCGCTGGCCGAGCGCTGGCACGTGGAGCTGAAGGATCCGACGAGTCGCTCGGCGGGGGTGCTGACGGTGGTGCTGGCACCCTGACCGCCCGTGCCGTGCCGGTGCGGGACGGTCGGCGGGGCGGCGGTGCGCGCGGCGTCAGTGGCCGAAGGGATCCTCGTCCACGCCGGGCAGCCACGTGGAGTCCGAGCCCCACTTCTCACGGGCCACGGCCTTGCGGGCCCTGCGCGACCACTTGGGGTTGAGCCGGTCCACATACAGCTTGCCGTCCAGGTGGTCGTACTCGTGCTGCATCACCCGGGCGAACCAGCCGTTGGCCTCGAACGCCACGGGATCCCCGTTCTCGTCCTGGCCCGCGATGCGCACCCACTCCGCGCGCTTGAGCGGCCACGCCTGGCCGGGCACCGACAGGCAGCCCTCGGCCTCCTCGTCCGGGTCCGGGGCCACCTCGGAGATCTTCCCCGTGGTGAGCACCGGGTTGACCAGGGTCCCGCGCGGGGCCACCCCGTCCTCGTTCTCGAAGAGGTAGGTGAAGATCCGCAGCCCCACCCCGATCTGCGGGGCGGCAAGACCCACGCCGTGGGACGCGTCCATCGTCTCGTGCATGTCCGCGACCAGGGTGCGCAGGGCGTCGTCGAACTCCGTGACCCGGGCGGCGGGCCGGTGCAGCACGGGGTTGCCGGAGATCACAATCGGACGGATGCTCATGCGGGGGTACCTCGGGATTCACGGGTCTACGGTGCGGCGCCCGGGCCGGGGCCCGGTGCTCGGCGGAGCCGCATGCGGCGGCGCCCAGCCGAAGCACAATATATCGTGTCGGAACCGTCAGTAAGATGTGTATCCTCGCCGGAGTGCAGCACGGGAACCTGCACCGGGCGTTCTGCCCGTTCCGGTCCCGTCCGCTCCCGACCCGGCGTCCCGCCGGTGCCCATCCGTGGGCCCGGGCCCATGAACCGCAGGAGGTGCCACCGAGTGAGGGTCGCGTCACTACCCCACGGCCACGCGTACGTGCAGCACCTCAGCGATCCCGCCGGGGACCACGGTGTCACCCGCCTGCCGGATCCCGCTCCCGCACGAGCCGTGCCGGGAGCCGCGTGGTGGCCGCTGGTCATGCTCGACGAGTCCTGGATCCGTGCCCACTGCGAGGACTTCGACCTCTACCACCTGCACTTCGGCTTCGACCAGACCCCGCCCGGGACTCTGCAACGCATCGTTGACACCCTCCACGGGCTCGGCAAGCCGTTCGTCTACACGGTCCACGACCTCCGCAACCCGCACCAGGTGGATCCCGCCGCCCAGGACGCCGCCCTGGACGTCCTGGTCCCCGCCGCGGACGGTCTGATCACGCTGACCCCCGGCGCCGCACGGACCGTCGAGCAGCGTTGGGGGCGTGAGGCCACGGTCATCCCGCACCCGCACGTCCTGCCGCTGGACCGGTGGCAGCCCCGTGGGCCCGTGGGACCGGCCCCCACCGTGGGGCTGAGCTTCAAGAGCATGCGCGCGAACATGAACCCTCTTCCTGTGGCCCGGCTGCTGCTGGAGCGCGCGGCCCGGGGTCAGATCCGGCTGGTGCTCGACGCGCACACGGACGTGGTCACACCCGGTGAGCGCCACCACGACCCCCGGGTGGCGCAGCTGCTGGACACGGCCCGCTCCACCCCGCACACCCGGGTGGACGTCCACGGGGTCTACACGGACGAGCAGCTGTGGGAGCACCTTCGTGGTCTGGACCTCTCGGTCCTCGCCTACCGCTTCGGCTCCCACTCCGGATGGCTGGAGCTGTGCCACGACCTCGGCACCAGGGTGCTCGCGCCGCACACGGGTTTCTACCACGAGCAGCACCCCGGGGTGCTCGGCTTCGACTGGGACCACAGCGGTCGACCGGACGAGGGTCAGATCGACGCCGCCCTCGCCTCCCTTCCCGGCAGCCCGCCGTGGCAGGCGTCCGCCGAGGAGCGCGCGGAGCAACGACGCCGGATTGCCGCCTCCCACACGGAGGTCTACCGGCGCGCGTCGGCCGCGCTCGGCCGGACGGGAGGGGATCCCGCATGAAGGTCGCCCTCCTGGCGCACGACCGCTTCCCCATCATCCCGCCGTTCTCCGGCGGTCTGGAGTCCTTCACGTGGCACCTGGCCCGCGGGCTGCGCGCGAGGGGCATCGACGTGGTGGTCTTCGCCGCACCCGGTTCCGACCCCCAGCTGGGCATCGAGGAGCTGGACGTGGAACCGCTCGTGCTCAGTGACGAGGCCCGCAACGACGTCTCCATGCCCCCGGAGGCCCAGGTGCGGGAGACGTTCTCCTACCTGCAGGTCATGCGGGCGTTCGCGTCCCGGCCGGACATCGACGTGGTGCACAACAACTCCCTGCACTTCCTGCCCATCGTGATGTCCGCAGCCATCCCGCAGCCCTTGCTGACCACGCTCCACACCCCCGCCACGCCGTGGCTCGAACCCGCGCTGCGCCTCACACCGGCCGCCCACACGGTGGCCGTCAGCGATTCCGTGGCGCAGCTGTGGAGCACGGTCACGCCCGCGCGCGTGATCCGCAACGGCGTGGACCCTCACGAGTGGCGCCCGGGTCCGGGCGGGGACGCGCTCGTGTGGTCCGGACGGATCGTGCCCGAGAAGGCCCCCCACGTGGCCGCCCTGATCGCGATCAAGGCGGGGTGGCGGCTGCGCATCGCGGGGCCCGTGGCGGACCGGCAGTACTTCGAGACGCGGTTGAAGCCCCTACTGGACGAGAACGTGACCTACGTCGGTCACCTGGACACGGACCAGCTCCGCGAGCTCGCGGGCCGCAGTGCGGCGAGCCTCGTGACCCCGGCGTGGGAGGAGCCCTACGGGCTGGTGGCCGCCGAGGCCATGGCCTGCGGCACCCCCGTCCTCGCCGTGGCCCGCGGTGGTCTCAGCGAGATCGTGCGTTTCCCCGGCGGTCTCACGTCCCAGCCCGGTGCGAGCGAGGCGGAGACGGTGGCCGCAGCGGCCGCGATGCTGCCGCTCGTGGTGGGCATGGACCGGGCGCGCGTGCGGCGCTACGCGCTCGAGAACTGTTCCCTGGACGCCACGGTGGACGCCTATGCGGAGCTCTACCGGGAGCTGGTGCGCGCGTGATCGGCTACTACGTGCACCACCACGGCCTGGGGCACCGCAACCGGGCCACCCAGATCGCGCGTGAGCTGAGCGTTCCCGTGCTGGGCTTCAGCACGCTCGAGTGCCCGCCGGACTGGCCGGGGGAGTGGGTCCAGCTGCCGCCGGACACCACCGACCAGCCGGAGGACCCCACGGCCAACGGGGTGCTGCACTGGGCGCCCCTGGGCCACCCCGGCCACCGCGAGCGGATGGGGCTGCTGGCCGATCGTCTCCGCGCCGACGTGGACCTCATGGTCACGGACACCTCCGCCGAGGTCACCCTGCTGGCCCGGCTCATGGGCGTTCCCACGGTCGTCATGGCCATGCGCGGCGACCGCACCGACCGCACGCACCGTGCGGCCTACGACGCCGCCACGGCCCTCGTCGCGCCGTGGTCCGCCGAGACCGCCGAGCCGTACTGGCCCGAGGAGTGGAACCGCAAGACCACGTTCACCGGAGCCATCTCCCGCTTCGACGCTCCCGTGCGGGATGCCGCCGGGGTGGGGAGGCACCCGCTGCAACCCGCCACGCCCGCCTCCGGAACCGACGCCACCGAGCCGCCGAGCGGCGTCGTGCACCGTGGGAGCGTGCTGGTTGTGTGGGGCCGTGGCGGGACCGTGGTGGGGGACGCGGAGATCGCCGCGGCCCGGGCCGCGACGCCCGGCTGGCGCTGGACCGTCCGCACCCCGGACGCGCCCTCCCCTGACCTGTGGCGTGAGCTCCACGAGGCCGCCGTGGTGGTGACGCACGGTGGCAACAATGCCGTGGCCGAGCTCTCCGCCGCGCGTGTCCCCGCCGTGGTGGTGGCCCAGCCGAGACCGCACGACGAGCAGCTGGCCACAGCCGCAGCCCTGGAGCGCGCCGGGATCTGCGTGGGCCTCGAACATTGGCCGTCACCCGCCGACTGGCCCGTGCTCCTGGAACGCGCCCTCACCCTGGGTGGGCAGCGGTGGGACGTGTGGCGCCACGGCGACGGCGCCCACCGGGCCGCGGCGGCCCTGGAGGCCCTGCTGCGAGGGGAGAGGCCATGAGCACGGCCGTGGTGACGATCGCCAGTGGGCGGCACACCCACCTGCGGCGGCAGAGGGAGTGGCTCGCGGTGCAGAGCGAGGCCCCGCTGGTGCACGTGGTGGTGAGCATGGGGGACCCGCAGATCGGCGGGGTGGTGCGGCTGCGCGCGGACCTTCCGAGCGACGTCGTGGAGCTGGAGCCGCGCGACGAGCTGCCCCTGGCCGCGGCCCGCAACGCCGGTGTGCAGCGGGCCGCGCAGCTCGGCGCGGACTCCGTGGTGCTGCTGGACGTGGACTGTCTGCCGCACCGGGACCTCGTGCGCGACTACTCGCGCGCGCTGCGCGAGCTGCGCGGGAAGCACGCGGTGGTGAGCGGGCGGGTGCAGTACCTGCCGGAGGGGATGACCGACGCGGAGCACACGCCCGAGGTCGCGGCCCGGCTCGGGCGCGACCACGCCGCACGCGTGCTGCCCCGGCCCGGAGAGCTCGAGGCCGCCGACCCCCGTATGCTGTGGTCGCTGTCCATGGCCTGCACCGTGGCCACGTGGAACGCCGCCGGGGGATTCGACGAGCGCTACGTGGGCTACGGCGGCGAGGACACGGACTTCGGCCAGCGGATCGCCGCGGTCGGCGGAGGACTGTGGTGGCTGGGTGGCGCGGCGGCCTACCACCAGCACCACCCATCGCAGTCGCCTCCGGTGCAGCACGCGCGGGCGATCGCGCGCAACGCGAACATCTTCCGCGGGACGTGGGGCTTCGACCCCATGGAAGGGTGGCTGCACGAGCTGGAGCGGCTGGGGCACCTGCGCCGTGAGGGGAATGAATGGTCTGCGGTCGAACATTGTTCGACCGATGATGCGTGAGCTTACTATTATGCTCGTCGGGTGACAGACGCACGCTCGGAGATCTCGCTCGCCCTCATCAACGACTACCCCGTGATCGTCGAAGGACTCGGGCGCATGCTGCAGGACCACCCCCGCCTGAGGGTCGTGGAACGCAATTCGGAGGGAGTGCCCGACGGCGGTGCGGACCTCGTGCTCTACGACGCGTTCGCCGCCACGGAACGCGGCGCCGCAGAGGTGCCCCGTTTGATCGCGGAACCGCGCTTCCGCAAGGTGGTCATGTACACGTGGAACGTGAGTGCCGACCGGGTGTCCGAGGCCATGGACATGGGTATCGACGGATTCCTCTCCAAGGAGCTCAGCGCCGCGGACCTGGCCGAGGCCCTGGTGCGGGTGCACGAGGGTCAGCGCGTGGTGTCCCCGGAACCCGTTCGGGAGGACATCGCCCTGCCGGACTGGCCGGGCCGCCCCGAGGGTCTCTCCGCGCGGGAGGCGGAGGTGGTGGGGCTCATCACCCAGGGGTTCACCAACGACCAGATTGCGCGCAGCTGCTTCCTGAGCATCAACTCCGTGAAGTCCTACATCCGTTCCGCGTACCGCAAGATGGGCGTGGAACGCCGCAGCCAGGCCGTGCTCTGGGGTGTGCAGCACGGGATGGACCCCAGCGACCAGCCGGGGCCCACTCCCGGCTCGTGAGCATTCCCGCCCCGGTGACGGCCACCCCGTCAGGTGGGTGACGGCCCCGCAGTCCGCGGGGCACAATGGGATCATGACGGAAGACAAGTTCGCAGCAGACAAGAACGCACAGCAGCTCGCCGGCGAGGACGGCGGCTTCCCCGAGCAGGAGCAGACCCCTCCCGGGCTGTCCACGGACATGACGCCGTTCCCGGACCACGGCGAGCAGAACTGGGTGGGCCGCGGTCGGCTCGAGGGCCTCAAGGCCCTCGTCACGGGCGGCGACTCCGGGATCGGCCGTGCGGTGGCCATCGCCTTCGCCCGTGAGGGTGCGGACGTGGCCATCAACTACCTGCCCGAGGAGCAGTCCGATGCCGAGGACACCCGGCAGTGGATCGAGAAGGCCGGCCGAAAGGCGGTCCTGCTCCCCGCGGACCTGCGCGAGGAGTCCCAGGCGCGCGGCGTCGTGGACCAGGCCGCCGAGCAGCTCGGCGGACTGGACATCCTGGTCAACAACGCGGGCTTCCAGTGGGCGCGCCGGGACGGCGGCCTGCAGGGACTGAAGACCGAGGAGATGGACCGGGTCTTCAAGACCAACCTGTACGCCCTGTTCTGGGTGTCCCAGCAGGCGCTGTCGTACCTCACGGAGGGCTCGTCCATCATCAACGTGAGCTCCATCCAGGCCTACGACCCCTCCGAGAACCTGATCGACTACGCCTCCACCAAGGCCGCGATCAACAACTTCACGGTCAACCTGGCCAGTGAGCTGGGGGAGAAGGGCATCCGCGTCAATGCCGTGGCCCCCGGGCCCATCTGGACGCCGCTGCAACCCGCCACCAAGGCGGGTGAGGCCATGCCGGCCTTCGGCGGCGACACCCCGCTGGGCCGGGCCGGCCAGCCGTCGGAGATGGCCGGTGCTTTTGTGTTCCTGGCGAGCCCCTCGGAGGCGTCCTACGTCTCCGGCACGGTGATCGGCGTGACCGGCGGCAAGCCGGTCTTCTGATCCTCCGCGGAGGGCAGTGGCACAGTGGGTGCAGCGGCGTGGTCGCTGCACCCACTGCCGTGTCCGGACCCCGTTGACCCAGAGACAAAGCCCGATGCGCAGGGAGACTCCGTGACCACTCAGCCCACCATGCAGCGCCGCCTGGGACTCGGCGACGCCGTGGCCATCGGCCTCGGGTCGATGATCGGCGCGGGCATCTTCGCCGTGTTCGCGCCCGCGGCCCGGACGGCCGGCACCTGGTTGCCGCTCGCCCTGCTGCTCGCGGGGCTCGTGGCGCTGTGCAACGCGCTGTCCTCCGCCCAGCTGGCCGCGCAGTACCCCGTGGCGGGCGGGAGCTACGTCTACGGCCGGGAGCGCCTGGGGCCCTGGCCGGGATTCTTCGCGGGGTGGTGCTTCATCACCGGCAAGACCGCCAGCTGCGCGGCCATGGCCATGACGTTCGCGGCCTACGCCGTCCCCGGTCCGTGGGAGCGGCTCGTCGCCGCGGCGGCCGTGGTCGCCCTCGTGACCGTCAACTGCCTGGGGGTCAGCCGCACCGCACGCGCCACCAAGATCCTGGTGGCTCTGGTTCTCGCCGTCCTGGCGCTCGTGGCGCTGGCCGGAGTGCAGTCCGGAGTCTCCGCAGGAGTCGCACCCTTTTCCTCGGCCCCGCCCGCGGGTGCCTACGGGGTGCTGCAGGCCGCGGGGCTGCTGTTCTTCGCGTTCGCCGGGTACGCGCGGATCGCCACCATGGGCGAGGAGGTCCGCGATCCCGCCCGCACGATCCCCCGCGCCATCGTCATCGCCCTGAGCGGCGCTCTCGTGGTCTACGGCGTCCTCGCCATGCTGTCGCTCGCGGTCCTCGGCCCCGCCGCGCTCGCCGCCTCCACGACGCCGCTCGCGGACCTCGCCGCGGTCGGCGGCTGGGACTGGACGGCCCCGGTGGTGCGCCTGGGCGCAGCCGCCGCGACCCTGGGTGCCCTGCTGGCGGGGATCACGGGCATTGCCCGCACGTCCCTGGCAATGGCGCGCACGGGGGACCTGCCCCGGCCCCTCGCCGTGCTGGACGTGCACCACGGGGTGCCGCGCCGGGCGGAAATCGCCCTCGGCGCGGTGGTGGTGCTGCTGGTCCTCACGGGGGACGTCCGCCAGGTCATCGGCTTCTCGTCCTTCGGTGTGCTGCTGTACTACCTCGTGGCGAACCTCAGCGCGTTCACCCAGACCGGTGAGCACCGCCGGTATCCGCGGGCCGTGTCCGTGCTGGGGGCTTCCCTGTGCGTACTGCTGGTGGCCACCCTGCCGTTGACCTCCGTGCTCGCGGGCGTGCTGGTGCTGTGTGCGGGAGTGCTGTGGCGGGTGCTGCGGCTGCACCGCACGGCTCCCCGGTCAACGGGCCCCCGCAGGGGTGGTGACGGGAAGCCTCGTCGGTGATTGACTGGGGGCATGCGTGCACTGACATGGCAAGGACTCGGCGACGTCCGGGTTGAAAACGTTCCCGATCCCGTGCTGCAGGACCCCACGGACGCGATCGTCCGGGTGACCTCCACGGCCATCTGCGGCTCGGACCTGCACCTCTACGGGGTGCTGGGCCCGTACATGCACAAGAACGACGTGCTGGGCCACGAGTTCATGGGCATCGTGGAGGAAGTGGGCTCCGAGGTCTCCTCCCTGAAACCGGGAGACCGGGTGGTCGTCCCCTTCGTGATCGCGTGCGGGCACTGCTGGATGTGCGACCGCGGCCTCTTCGCGGCGTGCGAGACCACGCAGATGCGTGAGATGGGCACAGGGGCGGCCCTGTTCGGGTTCTCGTCACTCTATGGCGCCGTGCCCGGTGGCCAGGCCGAGATGGTCCGGGTGCCCCACGCGGACTTCGGCCCGGTGAAGCTCCCCCAGGACTTCGACGACGAGCGCTTCCTCTACCTCAGCGACATCCTGCCCACCGCGTGGCAGGGCGTGAAGTACGCGAACGTGGGGGAGCAGGACACCCTGGCGGTGCTGGGCCTCGGCCCCGTGGGCCAGCTGGCGGTGCGCTCCGCCAAGCTGCAGGGCGTGCAGCGCGTCATCGCAGTGGACCTCGTGGACGAGCGCCTGGCCACGGCCAAGAGCTGGGGCGTGGAGACGGTGGACCTGCGCGAGGTGGACGACGTCTCCGAGACGCTGCGCGAGATGACCGACGGGCGCGGTCCGGACGGCGTCCTGGACGCGGTAGGCATGGAGGCCCACGGCAACCCGGTGGCGGAGAAGATCGTCGCGGGTGCGGCCCGGTTGCCCAAGGCCCTGGGTCGAAAGACCATCGAGACGGTGGGGATCGACCGCCTGGACGCCCTGCACAGCGCGATCCACAGCGTGCGCCGCGCGGGCACGGTGTCCCTCTCCGGTGTCTACGGTGGGATGGCCGACCCCATGCCCATGATGGAGATGTTCGACAAGGGCATCACCATGCGCATGGGCCAGTGCCACGTCCGTCACTGGACGGACGAGCTGCTGGAGATCGCCAGCCGCCCGGAGGACGTCCTGGGGCTGGAGTCCCTGGCGACCCACCACGTGTCCCTGGACGACGCCCCTGAGGCGTACAAGATGTTCCAGGAGAAGAAGGACGGCTGTCTCAAGGTGGTCCTCAAGCCGTAGGGCCTGGTTTGAACGGCGGCCGGTCGCTTCCCCCGCGGGGCGGCCGGCCGCCGTCGTGCTGTCCTGAGGCGGGTCGCACGGGGCTGCACCGGGATGCGGGGGTGCCGAACGCCGGGCCCCGCGCACCGGGCCGGTGGTTCGTGGCGGCACGCGAGTCCGGTCTCGGGGGAGGGCTGGTCCCGAGGGGCACCGACCCGGACACGAAGAACGCGGCATCCGCACCGGATGCCGCGTTCTTCGGGTGATGGGGTGAGCGACGGGGGTTGAACCCGCGACCTCCTGGACCACAACCAGGCGCTCTGCCGACTGAGCTACGCCCACCATGAAACCCGTTGCGGAACGCTGTGCGTCCCTCCGGGCAACGACGACCACTATAGCGCACGTTCGGCCGCATTCCCGCATCGGGGCGCCGGCCGCGCGGGCGGGGTCAGTGGCCCGAACGGGTGGGGGAGGCCTGGATCAGCGCAGCGACCCTGCGGGCGTCGTCGGACGTGGGCCCCGGGTCCCCGGGGAACAGGATGTGGCGGTAGTAGCGCAGCTCGTCGATCGAGTCCTCGATGTCTCCCAGCGCGCGGTGGTTGCCGGTCTTCTCCGGTGCCTGGAAGTAGGCCCGCGGGTACCAGCGGCGGGCAAGCTCCTTGATCGTGGAGACGTCGATGATCCGGTAGTGCAGGTGGTCCACGAGCTCCGGCATGTCCCGGCTCAGGAACGTCTTGTCGGTGCCCACGGAGTTGCCGCCCAGGGGGGCCTTGCCCGCCTCGGGAACCCACTCGCGGATGTAGTCCAGCACCATGGCCTGGGCCTGGGCCATGTCCGTGCCCTTCTCCAGCTCGGGGAGCAGCCCGGACTTCTCGTGCATGGTGCGCACGAAGTCGTTCATCTGCTCCAGCGCCTGCTGCGGCGGCTTGATCACCACGTCCACGCCGCTGCCGAGCACGTTCAGCTCGTCGTCGGTCACGAGCGCTGCCACTTCGATCAACGCGTCATCGGACAGGGACAACCCCGTCATCTCGCAGTCGATCCACACGATTCTCCGGTTTCCAGTCGTCACGCCGTCCAATCTATCGCGCCGCGGGCCCCCTCCCGCGCCCGCGGCCGGATGCCGCCCCGGGTCCCGGCGCGAGGCCGCCCCGGGGTTCCGCCACGACGGCGCCCACCGGTCAAGCACGACGCCGCCCGGGCCCGGTGCCGACGCCGCGCGGTAGGATCGGCCCCGACGTCTCCACCGGGCACCCGCACAGGAGACACCCGCCGGAGCATTCGTCCACGCCCGGCACGCACTCGACCGGGAGGAGCGCCGTGCGCCCCACGTCCACGACGGACCGCCACGCCACGAGGCCCCCGGGAACGGGTGCGCCGCGAGCGGAACGGGACGCGGCGACGTCGTCCTCCCTGCGCCGGACGGTGCTCATGGGCACGCTGGGCTCGGTGATGCTGTTCCTCGGCTCCCTGGGCGTCGGGTGGCTGGCCAGTGTGTCCGGGCTCCGGCGCAATCCCCTGGTCATGTGGATGCGGTTCGAGACCCTGGGTGTCGTCGTGTCCGTGGTGCTGCTGGCCCTGGGGGCCATGCTCCTGGTGCGGCAGTGGCTGCGGCTGGGGCAGAAGCTGCACCCGTGGGGGCCGCAGAGCGCACGGTGGGTGCTGATCGCGATCGCCGCGTGGGCGGGGCCCATGCTCGTGAGCATCCCGCTGTTCAGCCGGGACGTGTACTCGTACATCGGGCAGGGGCGGGTCATGGCCAACGGGCTGAACCCGTACGAGTCCGGGGTCTCGTCCATCGACAACTTCTTCCAGCTCGGCGCGGACCAGCTGTGGGCCGAGTCCCCGCCGCCCTACGGGCCCGTCTTCCTGTGGATCGAGCAGCTGGTGGTCACGATCTCGGGGGGCAACCCCGATGTCGCGGTGCTGCTGTTCCGAGCCCTGTGCGTGGTCTCCGTGATCGCGTGCATGTGGGTGATCCCGCGCCTGGCGCGGCTGCACGGGGTCAACCCCCGACGCGCGCTGTGGCTCTCGGTGGCCAATCCGCTGTTCCTCACCAACTTCGTGATCGCCGCGCACAACGACGCCATCATGCTCGCGCTCGCCCTGCTGGGCACGTACGCGGCCGCCGTGCAGCGCAACTGGAAGGGCGGGCTGATCGGCACCACCCTCGTGACCCTCTCGGTGGCCATCAAACCCATCACCCTGGTGTTCCTGCCCTTCGTGGGCCTGCTGTGGGCGGGCAAGAACGCCGGCTGGACCCGCAAGTTCGTGGTGTGGGCGCTCACGCTGGCCTACTCCGTGGCGCTGCTGGCCGTCATGGGGCTCATCAGCGGCTTCGGCTTCGGGTGGGTCTCCGCGGTGTCCACCCCGGGAACGGTGTACATCTGGTACGCGCCCTTCGGGCTGCTGGGGCTCTTCGCGCAGCTCGTGGGGGACTCGTGGGGCCTCGACGGCTCCGCGTGGATGGGGGCCGTGCACACCCTGGGCACGGTGATCGCCGCGGGCGTGGCGATCGTGCTGATGTTCGTGGGGCGCGATGCCACCATCATGCGCCGGCTCGCGTGGTCCATGGCGGGCTTCGTGCTGCTCGCCCCGATCATCCAGGCCTGGTACGTGGTGTGGCTGATCCCCCTGTTCGCCATCACCGGGATCCGCCCCGACTGGCAGACGGACGTGCTGTTCTTCGTCACGGGGTTCTTCTCGGTCTACGCAGTGGCGGACCAGCTGGACATCTTCCCCTACCTGGACCTCAGCCTCATCGCGGCCCGCGTGATCGCCGCGCTGCTCGCGCTGACGTACGGGATCTACCTCTGGGCCCTGGACCCGGCCACGCGCCGCATCCGCCGCCACGGGCCGGCACCGGGGCAGCGGCCCGTGGTGCTCTAGACCCGGGTGCGCTAGACCCGGGTGCTCCAGACCCGGTGCCGCGAACCCGTGCATGGACCGGCGGCCCCGTTCCACAGGGAACGGGGCCGCCGGTCTGTCAGTGGGCGCAGCTCACACGCCGTAGTAGAGCTGGAACTCCAGGGGGTGGGGGACCAGCGAGAGCGGCTTGAGCTCGAACTCGCGCTTGTACTCGATCCAGGACTCGATCAGGTCCTCGGTGAACACGTCACCGGCGAGCAGGAACTCGTGGTCCTCCTCCAGGGCCTTCAGCGCCTCCTCGAGTGAGGTGGGGGCCTTCTTGATGTCCTTGGCCTCCTCCGGGGGCAGCTCGTAGAGGTCCTTGTCCACCGGGTCCGCGGGCTCGATCCGGTTGCGGATGCCGTCCAGGCCCGCCATCAGCTGGGCGGCGAACGCGAGGTACGGGTTGCAGGAGGGGTCCGGGGCGCGGAACTCTAGGCGCTTGGCCTTGGGGTTGGTGCCCGTGATGGGGATGCGGATGCCCGCGGAGCGGTTGCCCTGCGAGTAGACCATGTTCACGGGGGCCTCGTAGCCCTTCACCAGACGGCGGTAGGAGTTCACCGTGGGGTTGGTGAACGCCAGCACGGCGGAGGAGTGCTCCAGCAGACCGCCGATGTACCAGCGGGCCACGTCCGAGAGACCGGCATAGCCCTTCTCGTCGTAGAACAGCGGCTCGCCGCCCTTCCACAGGGACTGGTGGCAGTGCATTCCGGAGCCGTTGTCGTCGTACACGGGCTTGGGCATGAAGGTGACCGTCTTGCCGTAGGCGTCCGCGGTGTTCTTGATGACGTACTTGAACTTCAGCAGGTCGTCGGCCGCGGCCGTCAGGGTGGAGAATGTGTAGTTGATCTCCGCCTGGCCGGAGGCGCCCACCTCGTGGTGGGAGCGCTCGACCTCGAGACCCACCTCGTCCAGGGCCACGCACATGGCGTCACGCAGGTCCGCCTGCTTGTCCACGGGGGAGACGGGGAAGTAGCCACCCTTGAGCGGGGTCTTGTTGGCCAGGTTGCCGCCCTCCTCCTTCCGGCCGCTGTTCCACGGGGCCTCCTCGGAGTCCAGCTTGTAGAACGTGGACTCCGGGCGGACCTGGAAGCGGGCGTCGTCGAACACGAAGAACTCGGCCTCGGACGCGAAGTTGGCGGTGTCCGCGATGCCCGTGGAGGCCAGGTAGGCCTCGGCACGCTCGGCCACCCCGCGGGGGTCGCGGTGGTAGGGCTCACCGGTGCGGGGGTTCACGATCGAGCACGTGACCACCAGGGTCTTCTCCACGCGGAAGGGATCCACGAAGGCCGACTGGGGGTCGGGGATCAGCTGCATGTCGGACTCGGCGATGCCCTGGAAGCCGCGGATCGAGGACCCGTCGAAGAGCTGGCCGTCCGTGAAGAAATCCTCGTCCACCGCCTTGGCCGGCAGGTTGAAGTGCTGCTGCACCCCGGGCATGTCCGTGAAGCGGAGGTCGACGAACACGACCTCCTCGTCCTTGAGGAATGCCAGAACTTCTTCGGCTGATTGGAACATGGACCTGTTCTCCTTGTCTGTGGGCGTCCGATCGACGCCGCGGCGGACCCTGTCGGGGACCGCGGCCGTTCGGTTCTGGTGTCCAGCGTAGGAACCTGGCGTTGCCCACCCGTGACGCGCGTGTTTCGCGCGTGTAACAGCCCCGGGAGGGCGGCCGACCGGTCAGTACGGGTCCCAGTCTAGCGAGGCTGCACGGGGTCACCGGGCACGGCGGATAGGCTGGAACCATGATTTCTCGCCAGGACATGGGCTCGTGGCTCGACGGCGCCCCGGGCTCGGGCAGCCCCTATCCGGGCCGTCGGCTCGGTCGCCCTCCGGAGGGCCCGGCCTCGGTCGCACGCTTTGCGCCCCGGGCGGTGGCGCTCGTGCTGGACTGGCTCATCTCGCTGGCCATCGCGGGTCTGTTCCTCGCGCAGTGGAACGGTGCCGGGCTCATGAACCTGCTGGTGTTCTTCGTGCTGAGCGCGCTGATGGTCGGGTTCTTCGGGCGTTCCCCGGGCCACTGGATCATGGGTCTGCAGGTGCAGACGATGAACGGCCGCCCCGCCGGTTTCGGCAGAGCGGCCGTTCGGTCGCTGCTGATCTGTCTGGTGGTCCCGCCGCTCGTGGTGGACGAGGACCACCGCGGGCTGCACGACCGCGCCGTGGGCACCGTGCTGGTGCGCGTGCGCTGACTCAGCGGCCGCGCATGGACTTCCGGTCCGGGCGGGCGCGGGTGGGGTCCACGCCCTTGGGGATGGGCAGCTTGTTCTGCAGGGTGTTCATCCGGCGGTAGACCACCTGGACCTCCTGCTTGGTGAGCTTGTTGTCCAGTCCGCGCAGCTGCTTGGTGAGCTTGTTCAGGGGCACCTGGCCCTCGCCGTTGCCGGACTTGATCACGTGGATCGGCACATTGGTGATGACCGGGCCGATGCGCCGGCGCTCCTTCTTGACGAGCTTGTCCACGCGGTTCACGGGGCCCTCGGTGATGAAGACCACGCCGGGGCGGCCCACGGCGCGGAACAGCAGGTCCTTGGACTTGGGGTCCATGGCGGCGGGCTCCTCCTCCACGATCCAGCCGCGCTTGAGCGTGGACAGCGCGGCACCGGCGGCACCGGGCTGACCCTCGATCCGGGTGAACGCGGCGCGTTCGGCGCGGCGCGACAGCAGAATCACGGCGGCGAGCACGGCGAAGGGGATGCCGATCAGGAACCACGTGATCCAGTTGCCCAGGGCCACGCCGATGAGCAGGAACACCAGGAGCACCGCGAGGCCGAGCAGGATCATCCACCACAGGATGTTGGGCTCGTTCTCGCGGGTCATCTGGAAGACCTGCTTCATCTGCGCGAAGACGCCGGGGCCCTTGGCGGCCTTGCGCTGCCGCTTCTCCTCGCGCTTGCGGTCGCGCTCGGCGGCCTTGGCCTTGGTGGACGTGGCTGGTGACACGGTGCTTCCTCGCAGTTGGTGGTAGGGGATCGGGGCCATTCTATCCGCTGACCGGGCGGGTCCGGCCCGGGACGCAGCGGCCGTGGCCCGGCGCGGGGGCCGGCCGCACGGGGGACGACGACGCCGCCCGGGCGGGGGCGGCGTCGTCGTCGGTCCGTGGGTGGGCGGGGCCTCGGCCCGTGAGCGGGATCCGTCCGCCCGCGGGCTCAGCTCAGGCGGGCCAGCAGAGAGGAGGCCTCCTGGGCGGCGGAACCGGAGTCGTCGATGTGCGAGAGGTGCTCCGGGATCTCGCGCCCCATCTTCTTCATGGCCCGTGCCCACAGCTTGCCGGCGCGGTAGCTGGAACGGACCATGGGTCCGGCCATGACCCCCAGGAAACCGATCTCCTCGGCGGCCTTGGAGAGCTCCACGAACGTCTCGGGCTTCACCCAGCGGTCGATGGGGTGGAACGTGGGGCCGGGGCGCAGGTACTGCGTGAGCGTGATGATGTCGCAGCCGGCGTCGTGGAGGTCGCACAGGGCCTCGTAGGCCTCGTCGTCCGTCTCGCCCATGCCCAGGATCAGGTTGGACTTCACGATCATGCCGTGCTCCTTGCCCTGCGTGAGCACGTCCAGGGAGCGCTCGTACGCGAAGGCGGGGCGGATCTGCTTGAAGATCCGGGGCACTGTCTCCAGGTTGTGGGCGAAGACCTCGGGCTGGGCGTCGATGACCTGCTGGACGGCGTCCGGCTGGCCCTTGAAGTCCGGGATGAGGATCTCCACGCCCGTGCTGGGGTTCATGGTGTGGATGGCGCGGATGGTCTCCGCGTTGAGCCAGGCGCCGCCGTCCGCGAGGTCGTCGCGGGCCACGGAGGTCACCGTGGCGTACCGCAGACCGAGGTCCCGGACGGACTCCGCCACCTTGCGGGGCTCGGCCACGTCCACCATGCCGGGCTTGCCCGTGGCGATGTCGCAGAAGTCGCAGCGGCGCGTGCACGTGTCACCACCGATGAGGAAGGTGGCCTCGCGGTCCTCCCAGCACTCGTAGATGTTGGGACAGCCGGCCTCCTCGCACACCGTGTGCAGGCCGCGGCCGCGGGCCATGGACTTCAGCTCGGTGAACTGGGGGCCCATCTTGGCCGTGTTCTTCATCCACGACGGCTTCTTCTCGATGGGCACCTCGGCGTTGCGTGCCTCGACGCGCAGCAGCTTGCGGCCTTCGGGTGCGATCGTCATGCGTACTCCTCGCTGGTGGCGATGGGTGCTCCGTACCGCGCGGTGTCGGCGGGGGAGCGCTTCGACAGGTGTGGGCCGGGTCCCCTCAGGACACGGTGCTCGACGCCGCGCCGGGCGCGGGTGCCAGTCGCAGCGGCGGGGCCGGGGAATCGGGTTCGAACGGGACGCACAGATCGGACTCCCGTGCGGTGAGCTCCTGCTCCATACGTGCCACAACGTCCATCGGGTCGATGCGATTCCCGGTCTCCTCGCTCAGGGACGTGACGCCGGCGTCCGTGATGCCGCACGGGATGATCTTGCCGAACGGGCGCAGGTCGTTGGAGCAGTTCAGGGCGAAGCCGTGCAGCGTGGCGCGTTTGGACACCTGCACGCCGATGGCCGAGATCTTCCGGTCCGGACCGCGCTCGTCCGCGAGCACCCAGGCACCCGAGCGGCCCTCCACGGTGGTGGCAGGAACACCGAAGTCCCGCACCACGGCGATGATGACCTCCTCCAGCACGCGCACGAAGCGCACGACGTCCAGGGGGATGGGAAGACGCACGATGGGGTACCCCACCAGCATGCCCGGGCCGTGGTAGGTGAGCTTGCCTCCGCGGCCGATCGGCACCACCTCGGTGCCGTCCCACGGGTACTCGTGCTTCTCGGTCCGGCGCCCGGCGGTGTACACGGGATCGTGCTCCACCATGAGCACGGTGTTGCCGCGGGTGCCCGCCACGACCTCCTGGTGGACCTGCCGCTGGAGGTCCAGGCACTCGCGGTAGTTCACCAGCTCCGGGGCGAATCCGATGCGTTCGAAGTGCAGAGCCATTCGACCAGCTTATCCCTTCCCCCCACCCTGTGGATAACGTGAGCGGGCGCACAGCCCGCGCGGCACAGTGGTGGCATGCACACACACCGATCACGTCACGGGCACGGTTTCCCGCCGTCCGAGCCGCCGTCCGAGCCGCGGTCCCCGCAGACCGCCGAGGACCGCCCTGCCGCGTCCCGGCCCTCGGCCATGGACCGGGTCCGCGCGGCACGTTCCGTTTCCTCGCGGACACAGGACACGGGCGCCGCCCCGGCACCCGGGGGCCTCGACGCCGCCCCGGTGCCTCGGGAGCGCGACGACTCCGCTCGGCCAGCACCGGAGACGCCCTCGGAGGGGGACCCCGGCGGCGGTCCGGACGGACAGGTGCGTGGGCGCGCGGATGGAGACCCGGGTGGGCTCGCGCGAGCCGGGTCCAGCGGCGTCGTACCGGGCAATGACGGCCCGGGGCCCGACGCGGGCAACGGCGAGGTGGCCGGTGCCGCCCTGCTCGGGGGACTGGAACTTGCGGGCGTGCTGAGCGAGGGCGCGGGAACGCGCACCTGGCGGGCGCGCGAGTCCACCACCCGGGAGGAGTTCACGGTGACCTTCGCGGTCGCGGAGGAGCCGACCGTGCGCCGCGCTCTGGAGGCGCACTTCGCGGAGCTCGTGGCGGCGTGGTCCGAGAACCCGCACCCTCACCTCGTGTCCGTGCGGGCCACCCTGGAGCAGGACGGCCGGGTCGCGGGGCTCGTCACGGACCACGTCAGGGGCACGACTCTTGCGCAGCGCGCCCGCGAGGCGGGGCGGATCACACCGGAGGAGATCGCACCCGTGCTCGCGGCCGCGGCCCGGGGGCTCGGCCACCTCCACGAGCACGGCTGGGTGCACGGGGGTCTCAGCGCGGAGCACGTGATCGTCACCGCGGAGGGGCAGGTGCTGCTGGACGGCTACGGCGTGCGCCCGGGGCGCAGTGGCTTCCCTGCAGCGTGGGGCCACGGGGACCGCTCGACGGCGCCGGGGCTGCTGGACGGAGACCCGGAGGGCGCCCCCGACCGCACTGGGGGGACCGCGGCCGGCCCGGCATCCGGGGCCCAGGACGTGTACGCGCTCGGTGTCCTGGGGTGGCGGGCGCTCACCGGGCGCATGCCTGGGCCGGATTCGCACCGGGTTCCGCTCACCCTCATGGTGCCCTCCGCACCGCGGCACCTCGTGCTCATGCTGGAGGCCGCCCTCGCCGACGACCCGTCCGTCCGCCCCACTGCCGGGGAGCTCGCGGCCGGGTTCGCCGCTCCCGCGCCCAGGTCCGCGCCCGCGCGGCGGCCGCAGGAGCGTATGACCCCGGAAGTCATCCGTGCGGACGGCACCGTGGTGCGGTCCCGCCGGAGGTTCTCAGCCCGCGCCTCTGGCTCAGAGGGAGGTGACGTCCACCGCAGACGGGGATCGGGTGCGGCACGTGACCGCCGCAGGAGCACCACCCGCACGGGCACGATCCGCTCCGGTCGTTCGGCGAGGGGCCCCGAACGTCGTGCGAACACCGCGGGCGGGGCAGCCTCGGCCCTCGGGCACGGGGATGCCCGCGTCGGGTGGATGGGACGAGCAGGAAACCACCCGAGAGTGCTTGCCATGGTGGCGGCCGCGAGTCTCGCCACCCTGCTGGCCTGCGGCTACGCCGCGTGGACCGGATCAGACGGCGCGGGTGTGCACCCGGAGGCCGCGGCGTCGTCTGCGGCGGTTCCTGGCCCGGTGACTGCGGCGGACCCGGGAAGGGCGGCCGGCGCGGCCGGGGCAGTTCCGGGGACGGCAGCTGGCCCGGACGCGCCACCGACGTCCTCGGCGTCAGCCGGGCCCGAGCCGGCGGAGGGACGAACCGGGCGAACCTCGGGAGAGAGCGCCGATGGAGACGGTGCCGATGGAAGCCCGGCGGAACGCACGGGTCGGGAGGGCGGCACGCCGCACTCGGAGGCACCCGGTGCGAGGGCCCAGGACAAGGAGCGAGAAGCACGGGAGGCCGTCACGCAGCTCGTCTCCGCCCGGGCGGCGGCACTGGCGGCCGGTGACGAAGCCGCGGTCTCGGCGGTGTACGTCCCGGATTCGGCGCTCGCGGCCAAGGACCGTGACCTGATCCGTCGCGCCGCCGCGCAGCCTGCTCCGGGGACCGGTGAGACCGCCCTCTCCGGTCTCAGCATGGAGGTGGAGTCCCTGGAGGAGGAGGAACGGGTGCCGGGAGGGCGCCTCACCCCGGCGGAGGAGGCGCGCACGCGCACCTACCGCGCCGAGATCGTGACCCGCGGCTGGGACGGCGCAGTCCCCACGCAGGCCCACGTCCGACGTGACGGGGCGCGGGCGCGACAGGCAGTGCGCGTGACCGTGGTGTGGACGCCGGAGGGATGGCGTCTCGCGGACGTGGCCCCGCTGCCGTCACGGTGACCCCGACATGGAGGAACCCCGGCTCCCGCGGTCCAGAGGACTGCGGGCGCCGGGGTTCCGGAGGTCGAACCAGGCGGTTCAGATCACCAGAACACGGCCACGGCGGCGTTGATGAGCGCCATGCCGCCCACCGCGTGCGCGAGGCCCGTGGACACCGGCTCGTTGCGCTGGGTCTTGCGCATGCCGATGAAGGCGGCCACGAGCACCACCAGCAGGATCACGATCTTGACGGTGATCTTGGCGTAGTTGATGGAGCCGCCGCCCATCTCGTGGATGCCCACCAGGCCCAGACCGGTGATGAGCATGAGCACGGCGGCCCAGAACTGGCCGGCGGTCACGGTGGGGCGCTTCATGGTGTAGATCCACGTGCCAACGATCACAGCGACGCCCACGATATGGAGGAAGAGGAGGAGGTTCAGCAGGAATGTCATGGATCGAGACTAACCGAGACAGCGGCCCTCGGAAGCGACCACGGGCCCGGGACGCGGCGTGCGTGAGGCACTCCACATCCCGGGCCCGTGGGGCGGGTCACCGGACGGTGGCGTGCAGACGGTTCACGGGCCGCAGCCCCCCACCATCCGCACACGTCGAACCGTCGCTCAGAGACCGACCTCCGACTCGAACTGCCCGGCCTCCAGGCGCTTCTTGAGGGTGCTCAGGAAGCGACCGGCGTCCGCGCCGTCCACCAGACGGTGGTCGTAGGTCAGCGACAGGTAGCACATGTGGCGGATGGCGATCGTGTCGTTGCCCTCCGTGTCCGTGACCACCATGGGCCGCTTCACGATCGAACCTGTCCCCAGGATGCCCACCTGCGGCTGGTTGATGATCGGGGTGTCGAACAGTGCACCGAACGAGCCGATGTTCGTGATGGTGAACGTGCCCCCGGTCAGCGCATCCGGGGAGATGCTGCCGTCCTTGGCGGAGGCGCCCAGCTCGGCGATCTGCTTGGCCAGACCACCCAGGTTGAGGTCACCGGCGTTCTTCACGACCGGCACCAGCAGCCCGCGGGGGGTGTCCACCGCGATCGCGATGTCCTCGGAGCCGTTGTAGACGATCTCCTTGGAGTCTTCCTTGAACGTGGCGTTGAGCACCGGGTGAGCCTGCAGGGCCTCGGCCACAGCCTTGGCGAAGAAGGGCATGAACGTGAGCTTGGCGCCCTCGCGCTTCTGGAACTGGTCCTTGGCCTGCTGACGCAGCTTGGCCACACGGGTCATGTCCACCTCGGTCACCTGCGTGAGCTGGGCGGAGACGTCCAGGGACTCGCGCATGCGCTTGGCGATGGTCATGCGGATCCGGGGAGCCTTCTCCGTGGTTCCACGCTTGGCATCCGCAGCCGGGGCGGCGGCGAACTCGGTGCTCTGGCGGGACACGGCGGGGGAGAGGTCCGCGCCGGTGTCCTGGACGGCGGGAGTCGACGACTTCTCGGCCTTCTCCGCCGCAGCGAGCACGTCCTGCTTGCGGATGCGTCCGCCCACACCGGTACCGGTCAGCGAGCCGAGATCCACGTTCTTCTCGCGGGCGAGCTTGCGCACCAGCGGCGTCACGTAGCCGGGGACGTCCTTGGAAGGAGATCCCGCAGACGAGGAGTCCCCACCAGACTGCGGCGAGGCCTGCTTGGTGTCGGCCTTCGGGGCCTGTTCGGTCTTGGCCTCGGCGGCCTGCTCGGTGTCCTCGCCGGAGTCGGCGGTGGTGGCGGCGTCCTCGACCTTCTCGGCCTTGGTCTCACCGGACTTCTCGGAGGAGCCGTTGTCGGAGCCGGAACCGTTGTCGGAACCGGCCGCGGACTCGTCGCCCACGATGGCCAGGACCTGGCCGACCTCGGCGTCCTCGTCCTCCTGGACCTTGATCTCCAGGATGGTGCCGGCCACGGGGGAGGGGACCTCGGTGTCGACCTTGTCGGTGGAGACCTCCAGCAGGGGCTCGTCCACCTCGATGCTCTCGCCGACCTGCTTGAGCCAGCGGGTCACGGTGCCCTCGGTCACGGACTCGCCCAGCGCGGGGAGGGTGACCTCCACGGAGTTGCCCGACGCCTGCTTGGTGTCCGCCTTCGGGGCCTGTTCGGTCTTGGCCTCGGCGGCCTGCTCGGTGTCCTCGCCGGAGTCGGCGGTGGTGGCGGCGTCCTCGACCTGCTCTGCCTTGGTCTCACCGGACTTCTCGGAGGAGCCGTTGTCTGAGCCGGAACCGTTGTCGGAACCGGCCGCGGACTCGTCGCCCACGATGGCCAGGACCTGGCCGACCTCGGCGTCCTCGTCCTCCTGGACCTTGATCTCCAGGATGGTGCCGGCCACGGGGGAGGGGACCTCGGTGTCGACCTTGTCGGTGGAGACCTCCAGCAGGGGCTCGTCCACCTCGATGCTCTCGCCGACCTGCTTGAGCCAGCGGGTCACGGTGCCCTCGGTCACGGACTCGCCCAGCGCGGGGAGGGTGACCTCCACGGAGTTGCCCGACGCCTGCTTGGTGTCCGCCTTCGGGGCCTCCTGTGCCTCCTCGGAGGAATCGCCGGAATCATCGGAGGAGTTCTGGGCGGAGTCCTGCGAGGCGGACTCTTCGGCGGTGTCCGCACCGGAGTCGGATTCCTGGTCGGAGCCGCCGGAGCCGTCGCCGATCACCACGAGAGGGGCGCCGACCTCGACGTCCTCGTCCTCGTCCACGAGGATCTTCTCGACCACACCGGCCACGGGGGACGGAACCTCGGTGTCCACCTTGTCCGTGGAGACCTCCACCAGGGCCTCGTCCACCGCGACCTCGTCCCCGACCTGCTTCAGCCAGCGGGTGACGGTTCCTTCGGTGACAGACTCACCCAGTGCGGGCAGATTAACGGTTTCAGACATTGTCGCGTCCGTCCCTCTCTACAGAATTTCTCGAAAAATGTTCTACGTGTCCGGGCCCGGGCGGTACCGGGAGGAGAAAGCGGGTGCGCGTCCCCGGGGATGCGCACCCGCTCGTGGCTCAGCCGTGCAGGGGAGAGCCTGCCAGTGCCATGGCGGCCTCTCCGATGGCCTCGTTCTGCGTGGGGTGCGCGTGGACGAACGCCGCGACGTCCTCCGGGTAGGCCTCCCAGTTGACCATGAGCTGGCCCTCGCCGATCTGCTCGCTGATGCGGGTGCCGATCGCGTGGAAGCCCACGATGGGGCCGTCCTTCTCGCGCACGAGCTTGACGAGGCCGCCGGTGCCGAGGATCGAGCTCTTGCCGTTGCCGGCCAGGTTGTACTCGAAGGTCTCCACGTTCTCCTTGCCGAACTTCTCCTCGGCCTTGGGCTGCGAGTAGCCCACGGAGGCGATCTCCGGCTCGGTGAAGGTGACCTTGGGAACGTTGATGTCCGGGACCACCACGGGGTTCAGCCCGGCGATCTCCTCGGCCACGAAGCGGCCCTGCTGGTATCCGCGGTGCGCCAGCTGCACGCCGGGAACGATGTCGCCGATCGCGTAGATGTTGCCCACGCCCGTGTGCAGCCGCTCGTTCGGGGTCACGAACCCGCGGTCCATGGGGATGCCCTGGTCCTCGAAGCCCATGTCCGCGGTGTTGGGACCGCGGCCCACGGCCACGAGCACGATCTCCGCCTCGAACTCCTTGCCGTCCGCGAGGGTCACCTTGGCGCCGTTGTCGTTCTGCTCGACCTTCTCGAAGAAGGTGCCCAGGTTGGACTTGATGCCGCGCTTCTTGAACTCGCGCTCGAGCGTCTTGATGATCGCGGGATCCTCGTTGGCCACGAGGTGGGGCAGACCCTCGATCACGGTGACGTCCACACCGAACGAGCGCCACATGGAGGCGAACTCGCAGCCGATGACGCCGCCGCCGAGGACGATCGCGGACTTGGGCACGAAGTCGATCTCGAGCGCCTCGGTGGAGGTCATCACGCGGCCGCCGATCTCCAGACCCATGGTCTTGGAGACGGATCCGGTGGCCAGGATGATGTGCTCACCCGTGTACGTGGTGCCGTCCACGTCGATGGTGTTCTTGCCCGTGAGCTTGCCGTTGCCCTGGATGACATCGACCTTGCGCATCTTCATCAGCCCGGTGAGGCCCTTGTACTTGCCCTGCACGATCTTGTTCTTGTAGTCGCGCACGGCACCCATGTCGATGGACTCCAGGGTGGCCTTGATGCCGTACTTCTCCGACTCCCGGGCGCCCTCTGCGAGCTCGGCGGAGTGCAGGTACGCCTTGGTGGGGATGCAGCCCCAGTGCAGGCACGTGCCGCCGAGCTTCTCCTTCTCGATCAACGCCACGGAGTAGCCCAGCTGCACCGCGCGCAGAGCGGCGGAGTACCCGGCAGATCCTCCGCCCAGGACCAGGATGTCGTATTGGTTGTCGGCCACGTTGGCTCCCTCGGGGTTCGAGTTCTTGGATTCGGATGTCCGCCCGAGGCCCGATCCAGGGTCTGAGGAGGACGGTCACGGTTGGGGTCAAGCCTAACGCCACCCACGGGGCCCCACCAGGTATTGCTGCCCGGTGGGCCCCGCGACGTGGCGCACTTCACGCGGCGCTGCTCACTCGGCGTGGGCGGCCGCAATCTCGAGCATGGTCCGCACGCCGAAGCCCGTGCCCTCCCTGGGGGTGTAGCCCCACGGCTGGGCCTCGTTGAAGGACGGTCCGGCGATGTCGATGTGGGCCCAGGGGAGCCTGCGTCCACCCTGCTCCGGCACGAACTCGCGCAGGAACAGGCCGGCCACGAGCATTCCGCCGTGCTTGTCGCCCATGTTCTTCAGGTCCGCCACGAAGGAGTCCAGCGAGGGGCGCAGGTGCTCGGGCAGGGGCATGGGCCACGCGGGCTCGCCCGCGCGACCGGCGGCGTCGACCACGAGGGAGCGGGCGGCGTCGTCGCCCATGACACCGGCGGTGCGGACGCCGAGCGCGGCCATCTGCGCGCCGGTGAGGGTGGCGATGTCGACGAGCAGGTCGGGGTTCTCCTGGCCGGCGGCCCACAGGCCGTCGGCGAGCACCAGGCGACCCTCGGCGTCCGTGTTGAGCACCTCGACGGTGTGGCCGCTGTGCATGTGCAGGACGTCGCCGGGACGGGTGGCCGAGCCCGAGGGCAGGTTCTCCGCGAGGCACAGCCAGCCGGTCACGGCCACGGGCAGCTCGAGGGCCGCCGCGGCGAGGACCGTGCTCAGTACGGCCGCGGCACCCGCCATGTCCGACTTCATGGTCATCATCGAGGCCGGCGGCTTCAGGGAGAGCCCGCCCGAGTCGAACGTGATCCCCTTGCCCACCAGGGAGACGTGCTTCTTGGCGCGCGCCGGGGACCAGCGCAGCTTCACGAGCCGGGAACCGTTGACGGAGCCCTGACCCACGCCGAGCAGACCACCGAAGCCGCCGCGGGTCAGCTCCTTCTCCGCGAGCACCTCGACCTTGACCTTGGTGCCCTTGGCGGCGGTGGTGGCCACGTCCGCCACGAACTCCGGGGTGGCGGTGTCCGGGGAGAGGTCCACGAGCGTGCGGGTCAGACGCACCGCGCGGGCCACGTGGCGGGCACGCTCGACGGCGGGCTTCGCGGCCTTGGCGAGGTTCTTGGGCACGCTCACCACGGCGGATTCCAGGGGCCGGTCCTTGTCCTCGACGGTGCGGGTCTTCTGAGCGGTGTACACGAACGCTGCGAGGCCCACGCCCTCGGCCACGGCCTGGACCTGCTCGGCGGTGTCCACGGGCAGGGAGACCACGGCGGACGAGGCCCGGCCCTGCAGCGCACGCACAGCAGAGCCCGCGGCGAGGCGCAGGTTCTCGAGCTGCGCCCGGCCCTGGCCCTCACCGAGGCCCGTGAAGACCACGAGACCAGCGCGGACGTCGTCCGGCGCGGGGACCACGACGACCTTCTCCAGGCGGCCCGACGCCTGCGCCCGCTCGGCGAGCTGCGCCAGACGACGCCGGACTCCCGCCTTCACGTCGCTCGGCACTGAGACGGTGCCGTCCTGGAGGACGCCCAGCACGAGTGCGTCCGTGGCGGAGTCGCCCAGGGGCTTGGTGGCGGCGGTGAGGCTCACCTCATGGGTCGTGAGGATCTCTTGCGCTGTGGTCACTGTGATGTCCTTCCACGCCTGGCTGAGAACGGTCGGAGCCGCGGTGCAGGTGGCCGCGGGCCCGGGCGCAGTGCGCCGATGTGACACCGATCCTAGTCATCCGGCTGCGGTCTGCGGGGCGGGAATACCCTGTGACCCCGGGGGCGTTCCCTGTCCATCGAGGGCGCGCGCCGTGGTCTGCGGGTGCGCCGCGGCCTGTGTCCACTAGGAGGAGAAGTGATGGATCCCACGGCCCTGTACCTGGGCAACCCCGCTCTGCTGGGTGATGACCGGCTGCGTGGTCTGCCGATGATCGTGGCCCTCTCCGGGTACGTGGAGGCCGGGCACCTCGCGGGTCAGATCGAGGCAGTGGTCCTGGACTCCATGCCGAGCGAGACGGTGGCACGCTTCGACCTCGACCAGCTCTACGACTACCGTTCGCGGCGCCCCCGGGTGACCTTCGCGGAGGACCACTTCGAGGACTGGGAGGCTCCCGAGCTGAACCTGCACCTCGTCACCGACGGTCTGGACCGGCACTTCCTGCTGCTCACCGGTCCGGAACCGGACACCCAGTGGGAACGGTTCGCCGCGGCCGTGGTGGGGCTTGCCCAGCGGTTGCGGGTCTCCCTGGTGGCGATCGTGAACGGCATCCCGATGCCCGTGCCCCACACCCGTCCCGTCCTCGTGACGGCCCACGGTCCGCGCGCGGACCTGCTGCCCCGCATGGGCGGGAGCCGGCCGAGCTTCGAGGTGAGCGCCTCGGCCTCCCATCTGCTGGAGCTGCGCTTGCAGGAGCACGGGATCGACCACGTGGGTCTGTCCGTTCACGTCCCTCAGTACCTCGCGGAGTCCTACCTCCCGCAGGCTGCGGTGGCGGCTCTTGAGCACCTCAGTGCGGTCACGGGCCGCACGCTGCCCACCGACGAGCTGCGGGAGGCCTCCCGGGACGTGATCCGCCAGATCGACGAGCAGGCGAACTCGTCCCCCGAGGTGCAGGCCGTCATCGAGAGCATGGAACGGCGCTACGATGACGTGGTGGACGCGTCCGCCCGCCGGTCCATCCTCGCCGGGCCCGACGACTCCGATCTTCCTGACGCCGACGACCTCGGCGCCGCGGCCGAGGCGTTCCTGGCCGCTCGCAACGACTCGGACGGCCACCAGGACCAGTAGCCCACGGGCCGCGCGCGCGGGGGCAGAGCAACGACTGCCCCCGGAAGGCCCTCCAGCATGCCCCGCATCCCCTCGCCCAGCGCGCCCCGGTCCAGGGACTCTCTCACCGCGTGGCTGATCCTGGCGGTGGGGATGTTCGCCTATTTCTCCGCCGTGGCCCAGCGCACGAGCTTCGGGGTGGCGTCCGTGGAGGCCGCCGAGCGCTTCCAGACCGCGGCCTCCGGTCTCTCCCTGTTCTCCATGATGCAGGTGCTGGTCTACGCGGCGCTGCAGGTTCCCGTGGGGGTCCTGGTCGACCGCTTCGGCCCGCGCATCCTGATCACGGTGGGCGGGGTGGCCATGGCGGCAGGGCAGCTGCAGCTGGCCTCGGCGCAGTCGGTGGCCGAGGGTGTGGTGGGACGCGTCCTGGTGGGCGCCGGGGACGCGGCCACGTTCGTGTGCGTCATGCGCCTGCTGCCCGTGTGGTTCTCGCCGTTGCGCGTCCCGATGCTCTCCCAGGTGGTGGGCATGACGGGCAACCTGGGGCAGCTGTTCTCCGTGCTGCCCTTCGCCGTGCTGCTGCACGCCGCCGGGTGGGTGCCCTCGTTCGTGGTGATGGCGGGAATCGCCATGCTCGCCGCGGTCCTGTCCGGACTGCTGCTGCGCAACCACCCGCCCGGTGCGCGGGAGCTCAGCGACAGCATCTCTTTCTCCGCGGTGCGCGCGTCCATGGGCCTGGCGCTGCATGAACCGGGGACGCGCCTGGGCTTCTGGGTGCACTTCACGGTCCAGTTCGCGGGCAACACGTTTGCGCTGATGTGGGCCTACCCGTACCTGCAGAACGCCCAGGGGCTGGACCCGGGGCAGGCCTCTGCCGTGATGACGGTGTACGTGGTCTTCAACGTGGTGGTGGCGCCCGTGATCGGCAGGCTGAGCGCGCGCTTCGCCCACCACCGCTCCAGGCTGGTGCTGGCCTGCTGCGCGGTCAGCTGGTCCGGCTGGGCGGTCCTGCTGCTGTGGCCGGGCAGGGCTCCGCTGGCCGTGGTCTACGGGGGTGTGTGCCTGATAGCCCTCTCCCTTCCCGCCTCCATGATCGCGTTCGACATCGTGCGCTCGTTCAGCCCGCCCCGGGTCAGCGGCACGGCCACGGGACTCGCCAACGTGGGGGGCTTCGCGGCGTCCCTGCTCGCCATCTGGGTCACCGGGCTGGTGCTGGACCTGCTCTACGGAGCCGGGATCTCGTCCACCCTGTACGACGGCGAGGCGTTCCGTCCCGCGATCGCCGCCCAGGGACTCGTGGCGCTCGTGGGCACGCTGGCCATCCTGCGGTGCAGCCGCCAGGTCCGTCGCGTCCACGGACCCGATGCGGTCTGACGCGGTCTGACGCCCTTCGCGGAGGGCGCGCCCGCGGCGGGCGGTGCCGGGTGCGTGCCGCGGTGAGCGCACTGCACCACGGTGGTCCCGGTGCGCCTGCGGCCCCCGGCCCTCCACGTACGACGCCGCGGCCACGCGGACGTTCGTACCCCGGGGCACCGTGGGGGCATGACCGTGGCTCCTGAATCCACCCCGACCGTGACCGTCCGCCGCTGCGAGGACCTGCTCGCACTGATTCCCCACCAGCTGGGGCACAGCCCCTGCGACGGCACCGTGCTGTTCCTTCCCGTGAGGGATGGGCACGCCCTGTGCCTCAGCCTCGACACCCCGGATTCCCGAGCGGACCTGCCTGCGGTGGCCGAGGACCTGGCGGAACTCCTCGCGGGCACGCCGCACTGCGGTGAGCTGGTGGTGGTGGTCTACTGCGCCACGGAGACAGGGGACGCGGTGACCGAGGCCTCCGGGGCCCTCGCACGGTGGCGGAGAATCGTGGACCTCACGGGATTCGAGCTGCTGCGGCAGCTCGTGGTGGGGCCCACCCACTGGTGGGACGCCGACGAGCCGGAGCGGGCACTGCCGGCCCGGCTGATCCGGGACAGCCCCGTGAACGCCCAGCTCGTGGCCGAGGGCAGTGGAGCGGAACCACCGCTCCTGCGCGACGACCCCGTGTGGCGGTCCCGCGTGCAGGAGAGAGGAGCGCACCTGCGCGACGCGCTCCAGCGCTCCGCGGACCGCAGCCCCCGGGAGACGGCGGACCGGCACGCCGCCGCGCGGCCCCCACGGTCCACCTCGTCCCACGACCTCACGGTGGGCCAGGCCAGGGCACGGCTCGCAGCCTGGTCGGCCGCCGGGCACAGTGTGGGCCGGAACCGGAACCGCTGGGTGGCGGAAGTTCTCGCGTGGCCCGACCGCATACTCCTCCGGCTGCTGGACGACCTGGGAGACGATCTCAGCCGGGACGCCCTCCTCTACATGTGGCTCACCGGCAGCCCAGAGCGCGCGGCGGCCGCGCTGGTGGGGCTGCATGCGGCGTCGCGGCGCCTGGAGGGAGGCGCCCCGGGGCGGCTGGATCCCGACGCGGAGACCATTGACGAGGCACTGCGGTGCGTCGCCGCGGTGTCCGGGGAGTGGGACGGACCACCGCACTGGGACTCCGTGGACAGCGCCCACAGGGTGCTCCAGGTGCTCGACGCGGTGATGGCGGCCAACACCGGGGATGAGGACCGTGGGCGGGAGGCACGCACCACGGTGGTCGCCGTTCTGGCTCAGCTGGAGCACTACCGTGGGCGGTCCCTCACGGCCGCTCGCCTGCTGGGGGGACACTGCCACGAGGGCAGTGCTCCGGGGGCTGGGCGCCACGCCGTGAGCGACGTCCGGCGCCGCCTGAGCACGCTTCCCACACCGTGGTGGTGCTCGAGCCGGGCCACGGCGTGGCCGGGACGCCACCACTGGAGCCGTGGCTGACGGCACGGACCCGCGGGAGGGGCATGGGGTCGTCGTGCGTGGCCGGCGGGGGACCGCGGTGGTGCGGTGCGCGGGACGGAGCCGTGGCACGAAAAACTTTCTCCCCGGGGGTGGGAACAATCTGCGGGGGTGTGGCGTTGCCGGGAGTAGGACCCTCAGAGTCCCGGCCGGACAGCCCTGTCCCCGCGCCGGACTTGACAGGGTCATAGGCGTGTTGGCCACCCGCGTGGTACGCGTCCGAAGATCTGTCCAACGAAAGGTTTTCCGTGTCACCAGCTGCCAGCAAGACCGCGTCCGCCTGGCAGGCCCCCGCGGCGGAGACCGCCTCGGCGGCGTCGGCCTCCCAGAGCGGCGCGAGCACGAGCGGCGCCGCGAAGAAGGCCCCCGCCAAGAAGACCACGGCGGCCAAGAAGACGACCGCGGCCAAGACCACGGCCGCGAAGAAGACCGTGGCCCGCAAGAGCACCGCCGCCAAGAAGACCACGGCGGCCTCGTCGCGCACGGCGAGCTCCACCGCGCCTGCGGCGTCGGACGCTGCAGAACAGACGGCGGCCACCGCGGAGGCCTCGACCACGACGGCTTCCACCGCGAAGACTGCGGGGACCAGGACGGCAGCCCGCAAGACGGCTGCACCCAAGAAGACCGCGGCCAAGAAGACGGCCGCCACCAAGAGCACCGGCACGCGGACAACGGGCACCACCAAGACCGCGGGCACCACCAAGGCTGCGGGAGCCGCGGCCAAGGCCTCCACGGAGGAGAAGCCCGGCACCACGGAGACACCCCGCAAGAGTGCGGCCAAGGCCGCACCCAAGAGCACCGGCACCGGGCGCGGTCGCAAGAAGGCCGACCCCGTGGACGAGGCGCTCGCCGAGGACGAGATCGTGACGGAGGATCTCCAGGACGACGCCGAGGACGACGACGCCCAGGAGTCCCAGCAGGCGTCGGTGGAGGAGTCCGCGCAGCTCATGAAGGGGCGCCAGGACCGCAGCGCCCGCGGCTTCGTGCTGACCAGCAACGACGACGACGACGCCCCGGCGCAGCAGGTGGTCGTCGCCGGAGCCACCGCGGACCCCGTCAAGGACTACCTCAAGCAGATCGGCAAGGTCGCGCTGCTGAACGCGGAGCAGGAGGTGGACCTCGCGCTGCGGATCGAGGCCGGGCTCTACGCCGAGCACAAGTTCGCGGACGAGGCCGACTCCATGGATGCCGACACCCGCCGCGCCTACCGCTGGGTGATCCACGACGGCCGCCGCGCCAAGAACCACCTGCTGGAGGCCAACCTGCGGCTCGTGGTGTCCCTGGCCAAGCGCTACACCGGCCGCGGCATGCTGTTCCTGGACCTCATCCAGGAGGGCAACCTTGGCCTCATCCGCGCGGTTGAGAAGTTCGACTACACCAAGGGCTTCAAGTTCTCCACGTACGCCACGTGGTGGATCCGCCAGGCCATCACCCGCGCCATGGCGGACCAGGCCCGCACCATCCGCATTCCCGTGCACATGGTGGAGGTCATCAACAAGCTGGCCCGCGTGCAGCGCCAGATGCTGCAGGACCTGGGCCGCGAGCCCACCCCGGAGGAGCTCGCCAACGAGCTGGACATGACCCCCGAGAAGGTCGTGGAGGTGCAGAAGTACGGCCGTGAGCCCATCTCCCTGCACACCCCCCTGGGCGAGGACGGCGACTCCGAGTTTGGTGACCTCATCGAGGACTCCGAGGCCGTGGTCCCCGCGGACGCCGTGTCCTTCACCCTGCTGCAGGAGCAGCTGCACTCCGTGCTGGACACCCTGTCCGAGCGGGAGGCCGGCGTGGTGGCCATGCGCTTCGGTCTCACCGACGGTCAGCCCAAGACCCTGGACGAGATCGGCAAGGTCTACGGCGTCACTCGTGAGCGGATCCGCCAGATAGAGTCCAAGACCATGTCCAAGCTGCGCCACCCGTCCCGCTCGCAGGTGCTGCGGGACTACCTGGACTGATGCCGGCGCACGGCCCGGCAGAAGGGCACGAGATGACCGCGCGCGACGCGCAGGTGCAGGGCATCTTCAACCGCATCAATGTGGAGTACGACCGCATCAACGCGCTCATGACCCTGGGCGGCCACGCCCGCTGGTGCCGCGAGGTGGCCCGGCGGGCACAGGTGCCGCCGCGCGGGAGACTGCTGGACATCGCCACGGGCACCGGTGAGATCGCCCTGGCCGTGCGGCGTCGTGAACCGCGAGCGGAGGTGGTGGGGGTGGACTTCTCCGAGAACATGCTGGCCGAGGCCCGCACCAAGCCGGGCGCGGACTCGGTCACCTGGGAGTTCGCGGACGCCCACGAGCTGCGGTACGAGGACGCGTCCTTCGACGCCGTGACGCACGGGTACCTGCTGCGCAACGTCAGTGACGTCCCCAGGGTGCTGCGCGAGCAGTTCCGTGTGCTCAGGCCCGGTGGCCGGGTGGTGGTGCTGGAGACGGCCCCGCCGCGCGGGCTGCTCAAGCTCGCGGTCTCCGTGGGCATGAGTGTGGTGCTTCCGCTGCTGGGTCAGATCGTGGCCCGGGACCGCAGCGCGTACAGCTACCTCAAGTCCTCCACGCTGGGGTTCGTCCCGCCCGCCGAGGTGGAACGACAGCTGCGGGAGGCAGGGTTCCAGGACGTGGGCTCCGAGAGCCGGTACCTGGGGACCAACGTGATCTTCTGGGGCCGCAAGCCCACGGCCATCTGATCCTCACGGGACCGTGGTACGAGACGAGGCGCGCACCGCACGGTGCGCGCCTCGTCTCATAGCATCTCCTGCGCAGCCCCGGTCAGTCTCTGCCGCCGTGGCGCGGTGGAGGACTCAGGCCCCGATGTGCTCGGTCTCGTCCTGCCACGTGGCGGCCAGGGGACGCAGCTTGTCCTCGTTGACCCGGGCGTGGTGGGCGCAGAACAGCAGCTCGCCGCCGGTGGATTCGAGGACCACGCGGACGTAGGCCTGCGCGCCGCAGGCATCGCAGCGGTGGGTCGCATTCAGTTCACGCGCTTCGAGTGTCGCGTTCATGGGATCCTCCTCACAGGTGTGGAATGCGGCGGGCACGCGTGTGCGCACCGCAGCGCGATGTCGGCTCGATCAGCTGGATCGCACGTCCCAGTACAACCCACGCGCGCGGCCATTGCTTCCCGCGTGGCCGGTGTTTCGCCCACCGCGCACAAAACCGGGGCGCCGTCTAGAGTGATGAGGTCCCCAACGCCCTCGCGGCCCCCCCGACCCCGGAAGAAGCCCGTGACACCGTCTCGATCCGAATACAACGCCCGCCACCTCTCCGTGCTGGAGGGACTGGAAGCGGTGCGCAAGCGCCCGGGCATGTACATCGGCTCCACGGACTCCCGCGGACTGATGCACTGCCTGTGGGAGATCATCGACAACTCGGTGGACGAGGCACTGGCGGGCTATGGGCAGGACATCGCGCTGTTCCTGCACAAGGACGGCTCCGTGGAGGTCCACGACGACGGCCGCGGCATCCCCATCGACATCGAGCCCCGCACCGGACTGACCGGGGTGGAGGTGGTGTTCACCAAGCTGCACGCGGGCGGCAAGTTCGGCGGGGGCTCGTACTCCGCCTCCGGCGGTCTGCACGGCGTGGGTGCCTCGGTGGTCAACGCCCTGTCCGCGCGCCTGGACGTGCAGGTGGACCGCGGCGGCAAGACGTACCAGATGTCCTTCAAGCGCGGTGAGCCCGGAACGTTCACGGACAAGGGTGCGCCCTCCCCGAACGCGCCGTTCGAGCCGTTCACCACGGACTCGCACCTGCAGGTGGTGGGCAAGGCCAAACGGGGTGTCACGGGCACCCGGATCCGCTACTGGGCGGACGACCAGATCTTCACACCGGACGCGAAGTTCTCCACGGAGGAGCTCGTGCGCCGTGCCCGCCAGACGGCGTTCCTGATCCCCGGCCTGCGCATCACCGTCACCGACGAGCGCCGCCTGCCGGGCACCCCGGCTGCGGACGGCCCGGTGGAGGAGGTCTTCCAGTACGACGGCGGGATCTCGGAGTTCGCCGAGTTCCTCGCGCCGGACGCCCCCGTGACGGACGTGTGGCGGCTGCAGGGCCAGGGCTCGTTCACCGAGCGCGTGCCGGTGCTGGACGACTCCGGGCACGCGCAGCTGCAGGACGTGGAGCGCACGTGCGAGGTGGACGTCGCCCTGCGCTGGGGCGTGGGGTACGACACCACGGTGCGCTCGTTCGTCAACATCATCGCGACCCCCAAGGGCGGCACGCACCTGAGCGGCTTCGAGAACGCCCTGCTCAAGACGCTGCGCAAGCAGGTGGACGCGAACTCCCGCAAGCTCAAGGCCGGCAACGACAAGCTCGAGAAGGACGACGTCCTCGCCGGGCTCACCGCCGTCCTGACCGTGCGCCTGGCCGAGCCGCAGTTCGAGGGCCAGACCAAGGAGGTGCTGGGCACCCCCGCCGTGCGCCAGATCGTCGCCAAGGTCGTGGAAGCGGAGCTCACCAGGCAGCTGACGTCGAAGAAGCGCGACGACAAGGCCCAGGCGGGCCAGCTGCTCGAGAAGGTCGTGGCGGAGATGAAGTCCCGCATCTCGGCGCGGGTGCACAAGGAGACCCAGCGGCGCAAGAACGCCCTGGAGACCTCGTCCATGCCCACCAAGCTCGTGGAGTGCCGCTCCGCGGACGTGGCCCGCTCCGAGCTGTTCATCGTGGAGGGCGACTCCGCGCTGGGCACGGCCCGGCTGGCGCGCAACTCGAACCACCAGGCGCTGCTGCCCATCCGCGGCAAGATCCTCAACGTGCAGAAGGCTTCCATCACGGACATGCTGGCCAACGCCGAGTGCGCCGCGCTGATCCAGGTGATCGGCGCGGGCTCGGGGCGCAGCTTCGACCTGGACGCCGCGCGCTACGGCAAGGTCATCATGATGACGGACGCGGACGTGGACGGCGCCCACATCCGCACGCTGCTGCTCACCCTGTTCTACCGCTACATGCGCCCCCTCGTGGAGGCCGGCCGCGTCTACGCCGCAGTGCCGCCGCTGCACCGGGTGCAGATCGTGAACCCCGGCTCCAAGGCCAACGAGATGGTCTACACGTACTCGGAGCGCGAGCTGGACACCCTGCTGGGCAGCCTCGAGGAGCAGGGGCGGCGCTACAAGGAGCCCATCCAGCGCTACAAGGGTCTGGGTGAGATGGACGCGGACCAGCTCGCGGAGACCACCATGGACATCCGCCACCGCGTGCTGCGCCGGGTGCGGGTGTCGGACGCGGAGGCCGCGGAGCGCGCGTTCTCACTGCTCATGGGCTCGCAGGTGGCGCCCCGCAAGGACTTCATCGTGGCCGGCGCCTCGCACCTGAACCAGGAGCAGATCGACGCCTGACCGGCCGCTCGCCGCAGGTGGACGACCACGGGATGCGTCAGCGCGGCGGGGAGCACGACGCCGCCAGGTTGCGTCAGCGGTGACGTGACCGCCGGTCCCGCACGACAGGGCCTGCGGCCACGGACGCGGACCGCGACGTCTCAGCCCTCCGCTGACGCGGTGTCCGCATCCTCCCGGGACGCGCTCCCGGCGGTGGGAACCTCCACCGGCAGCCCCGTGAGGGCGGGACCCACGGCGGCCACGGCCCGGTCGATGCCCACCCCGGAGCCGTCCCGGCGCCCGTACTCGGTGGGCAGGCTCCGCGCGACCCCTGCGGCGGACACGGCCTTGCCCGGCCCGTGGCCCACCCACGCGAGGTTCAGCGTGTCCTCCCCGGCGAGCAGCCGTTGCGCACGCACACCCGCGGTGGCACGGCCCTTGGGCGGGAACTCGCTCAGGGGGGTGACCTTGACGGAGGCCTCTCCCATCTCCGGCAGCTGACCGTCCCCGCGGGCCTGCGTGACCACCACGGTGGACTCCTGCGGGATCACCGCCCCGCAGAAGATCACATGCTCACCGGCGGCGAGCTTCATCCCGGCCACGCCACCGGCGGTGCGGCCCTGCGGACGCACGGCGGAGGCGGGGAAGTGCAGCAGCTTGGCGTCCGAGGACACCATGACGAGCTCGGCGGCGTCCGGCGCGGCACCCACGCCCACCACGCGGTCCCCGTCCTTGAGCTTGATCGCGGACCACTGGTCCAGGTTCAGCGGGTAGTCGGGGTTCACGCGCTTGACCACGCCCGCGGCCGTGCCGATCACCACGACCTCGTTGAGGGGTGTCAGGCCCACGAGCGCCTCGTTCTTCTCTAGGCCCAGGAAGTCCGCGGCGGGCACACCGTCCGCGAGGCGGGGCACGCCGTCGAAGTCCTGCAGGACGGGAATGTCCACGCACGAGACACGCAGCATCCGGCCAGTTGACGTCACGGCGGCGATCTCGCCGCGAGCCGTCGCGGGGACCACGCTCGTGAGCGCGTCGTGCTTGAAGCGGCGCGAGCCGTCCGCCAGGGGAGTGCGCGCGGCGCTGCGGGCGATCCGCCCGGTGGTGGAGAGAAACGCCCAGCACTGGTCGTCGCTGATCTCCAGGGCCACGGAGGTGACCGCCTTCTTCCCGCCGGTCTGCGCCGCGGTCACGGCGGGCAGGTCCTCCGCCTCGAGCAGCACGGTGCGGCGCTCGTCCCCGAACTTTTGGGCGGTCTCGGACAGCTCGTCGGCGACGACGCCGCGCAGCGTGGTCTCCGAGCCCAGGATTGCCTCGAGCTCCGCGATCTCCCGCTGTAGCTGGTCACGCTCGGCCTCGAGCTCGATCCGGGAGAACTTGGTGAGCTGGCGCAGCCGCAGCTCCAGGATGTGCTCCGCCTGGGCCCGGGAGAGGTCGAAGACCGCGATCAGCCGGTCCCTGGCCTCGGCGGTCTCCTCGGAGCCTCGGATGATCTGGATGACCTCGTCGATGTCCACGATCGCGATCAGCAGACCCTCGACCAGGTGCAGCCGGTCCTGGCGCTTGGACAGGCGGAACGCGGTGCGTCGGCGCACCACGGCGATCCGGTGGTCCGTGTAGACGCGCAGCAGCTCCAGCAGGCCCATGGTCCGCGGCTGGCCGTCCACCAGGGCCACGTTGTTGATCCCGAAGGACTCCTCCAGCGGCGTGTGCTTGTAGAGCTGGGCGAGCACCGCCTGGGGGTTGAAACCGTTCTTGACCTCGATCACGAGCCGCAGCCCGTTGGTGCGGTCCGTGAGGTCCACCACGTCCGAGATGCCGGTGAGCTTCTTGGCCTGGACGGCGTCCTTGATCTTCTCGGTGACCTTCTCGGGACCCACCATGTAGGGCAGCTCGGTGACCACGATGCCCTGCTTGCGCGGGGAGACCTGCTCGATCGAGACCGTGGCGCGGGTGCGGAAGGAGCCGCGCCCGGTGCGGTACGCGTCCCGGATGCCCTCGAGCCCCACGATCCGCCCGCCCGAGGGCAGGTCAGGGCCGGGGATGAGCTTCATGAGCTCCTCCAGGGTGGCCTCGGGGTTCAGGACCAGGTGGCGGGCGCCGGCCGCGACCTCCCGCATGTTGTGCGGGGCCATGTTGGTGGCCATGCCCACCGCGATGCCCGTGGCGCCGTTGACCAGCAGGTTGGGGTACGCGGCCGGGAGCACGGCGGGCTGCTGGAACTGGTTGTCGTAGTTGGGCACGAAGTCCACGACGTCTTCGTCCAGGTCCCCGGTGAGCGTCCGGGCTGCCGGGGCCATGCGGGCCTCCGTGTAGCGCGGGGCGGCCGGACCGTCGTCGAGCGAGCCGAAGTTGCCGTGGCCGTCCACCAGGGGCACGCGCATGGCGAAGGACTGCGCCATGCGGACCATCGCGTCGTAGATCGCGGCGTCACCGTGGGGGTGCAGCTTGCCCATGACCTCGCCCACCACGCGCGCGCTCTTGACGTGGCCGCGGTCCGGGCGCAGCCCCATCTGGTCCATCATGAACAGGATCCGCCGCTGCACGGGCTTGAGGCCGTCCCGGGCGTCCGGCAGGGCGCGGGAGTAGATCACCGAGTAGGAGTACTCGAGGAAGCTGGTCTCCATCTCCTGGGTGACGTCCACGTCCACGATGTGCTCGACGAAGTCCTCGGGGAGGTCGTCCTGGGGGGAACGGGTGGCTGAGCGGCGACGAGCCATCGAGCGGCAACTCCTTGGATTCGGTGCGTGCTCCTGTGTCAGGGGCAGGCGGTTGGCTAGTCTGAAGTCTATGGGTTCCCTCGACGAGACTCCGCAGCAGCAGGCCTACCCCGAGTACTGGGAGGCGGACGTCATCCTGCGGGACGGCGCCACCGCGCACCTGCGCCCCATCAGCCCGCAGGACCAGGAGCTGCTGCAGCAGATGCACTCCTCGCAGTCCCAGGACAGCATCTACCTGCGCTTCTTCTCCTACAAGCCCAAGCTGTCCCAGCGGGAGCTGGAGCGCTTCACCACGGTGGACCACCGGGACCGCGTGTGCTTCGTGCTGATCCTGGGGGACAAGCTCATCGGCGTGGGCCGCTACGACCGCACCTCGCCGCGAGCGGCGGAGGTGGCGTTCATGATCTCGGACCACCACCAGGGCCGGGGCATCGGCTCCATCCTCCTGGAGCACCTGGCCGCGGCGGCCCGGGAGAACGGCATCAACCGCTTCACCGCCGAGGTGCTGCCCGAGAACCGCAAGATGCTGCACGTGTTCGTGGAGGCCGGCTACGACGTCTCCCGCCAGTTCGAGGACGGCGTGGTGGTCGTGGAGTTCGACATCGACCCCACCGAGAAGTCCCTGGCGGTCATGGCCGCCCGCGAGCACCGTGCCGAGGCCCGCTCCGTGCAGGACCTGCTCACACCGGCCACGGTGGCCGTGATCGGGGCCTCCGCCCACGAGGAGCACGCTGGTCACCACGCCGTCGAGAGCATCCTCGAGGGCGGGTTCACCGGAACCCTGTACGGCGTGGGCCACTCCCCGTTCGAGCGCGAGGGGCTCACCTTCGTCCCGGCCCTCTCGGAGATCCCCGACCCCGTGGACCTGGCCGTGATCGCCGTGCCCCGGGACGCCGTGGAGGAGGCGGTGACGGACTGCGGCCGAGCGGGCGTGCGCGCCGTCGTCGTGATGACGGGCGGCTACGCCGAGGACGGTGTGGAGGGTGCACTGGCCCAGCGCCGGCTCGTGCGGATCGCCCGCGCGGCGGGCATGCGCGTGGTGGGGCCTGCCAGCCTGGGGCTCATGAACACCGACCCTGCGGTCTCGCTCAACGCCTCCGTGCTGGAGCAGATGCCGCGGCGCGGTGGGCTGGGCCTGTTCTCCCAGTCCGGGGCCGTGGGCACCATGCTCTACGGCGCGGCACTGCGCCACGGGGTGGGGCTGTCCAGCTACCTGTCGGCGGGCAACCGCGCGGACGTCTCCGGCAACGACCTCATGCAGCACTGGGAGGACGATCCCGGGACCACGGTGTGCGGGCTCTACCTGCAGTCCGTGGGCAACCCGCGCAAGTTCTCGCGCATCGCGCGCCGGCTCTCGCTGTCCAAGCCCGTGATCGTGGCCAAGTCCGAGGTCACCGGGCTGCGGCTGCCCCCGGGCCACACCGGGCGCGTGACCCAGGCCCCGCCGGGCGCCCTGGACGCCATGTTCCGCCAGGCGGGGGTCATCCGGGCCACCACCGCGGAGCAGCTGCTGGACATCGCCGCGATCGCGGAGAGCCAGCCGCTGCCCGGATCCCGCCGGATCGCCGTGGTCTCCAACGCCCTCGCGCTCGCCCAGCTCACCGAGGACACGGCGCTGCGGCTGGACCTCGAGCCGGTGGTGGTCAACGGCTCCGTGGACACCACCCAGGGAGGGGAGGCCGCCCACCGCGCCGTCCTCGAGGCCGCCCGCGAGCAGCTGGCGTCCCAGGACGTGGACAGCGTGGTGCTCGTGCTCATGCCCGCGCAGGGCCTGGACCGGGACGAGCTCGCCCGGGACGTGGCGCTCGCGGCACGCGGTGCGGGACGCACCACGGTAGCCGTGTTCACCGGCCAGCACGGCCCGGACAGCCTCACGGCATCGGTGCGCACCGCGGACGACGCCGCCCTGCCGTGCTTCGACTCGCCGGGCACCGCGATGCACGCGCTCGCGCAGGTGATCGACTACACCACGTGGCGCTCGCAGGACCAGGGCGTGGTCACGGTGCCCGAGGACTTCGACGTCGAGGCCGTGGAGTCGGTGCTCGACCGGCTGCGGGAGAAGGTCACCGGGGACGAGCTCTACGAGCTGAGCACGGCCGAGCGCAACGAGCTGCTCGGGCACGCGGGCATCCGGGTGCTGGAATCCGTGCGCTTCAACGACCCGGAGGACGGCCCGGCCGCCGCCGAGCGCCTGGGGTACCCGGTGGCACTGAAGACCACGGACCCGTTCCTGCGCCACCGGCTGGACCTGGGCGGTGTGGTGCTCAACATCCAGGACTCGGACCAGCTGCGCGCGGCGATCGAGACCATGAAGCGCACCCTGGCCGGGTGGAACGTGACCGACTTCGAGGTCCAGTCCATGGCGCCCACGGGTCAGACCGTGGTGCTGCGGGCCGCCGAGGACCCTCTGATCGGACCCGTGCTGTCCTTCGGCATGACCGGCGACGCCGTGAACCTGCTGGACGACTGGGCACACCGCGTCCCGCCGCTCACGGACCGGGACATCACCCGGATGGTGCGGGCCCCCAAGGCCGCGCGAAAGCTCTTCGGGTACCAGGGGGTCCCGCCGGTGGACACCACCGGGCTCGAGCAGCTGGTGAACAGGGCGGCATTCCTCAAGGACCGCTTCCCGCAGATCGCGTTCCTGGAACTGAACCCCGTGGTGCTCTCCGGACCGGTGCTGACCGTGCTCTCGGCCGTCGTCAAGATCGGGGACCCGGGCCAGCGCACGGACAGCGCCCGCCGCGCGATGCTGGGATAAGCGCGGCACGACAGTGCGGGACACGATCGCCGGCCGTTTCGAGCTGCTGACGCCCATTGCGGAGGGCGGCAGCGGTGCCGTGTGGCGCGCCCACGACCTGCGGCTGGGCACGGAGTGCGCGGCCAAGTTGCTGCGGCAGCGGGACTCCGCGGACCTGCTGCGCTTCGTGCGCGAGCAGTCCGTGAACCTGGACCACCCGCACGTGGTCGCGCCCTACGGCTGGGCGGCGGAGGACGAGCACGTGGCGATCGCCATGGAACTCGTCTCCGGCGGAACCCTGGAGGCCGCGCTGCAGGACAACGGCGCGGTGGCGGACTGGCTGGCGGAGGAGTTCGTGTGCCAGCTGCTGGAGGCCCTGCGGTTCGTGCACACCCGCGGATGGGTGCACCGCGATGTGAAACCCGCCAACGTGCTGCTCGAACCCACGGGTTCGCGACTCCCTGTCGCCCGGCTCGCGGACTTCGGCATCGCGGTCCGTCTCGACGACGCGCGCCTGACCCACACCGGCACGGTGGTGGGAACCCCCGGGTACCTGCCCTCGGAGGCCTACGCGCCGGGCAACCCCTCGCGGAGCATGGACCTCTACGCCGCGGGTGTGACCGCGGTGCGCATGGTCCTGCCCGAGGTGGACCTCAGCGCGGACCCGCTGCGCCCCGAGGACGTGGCGGAGCTCGAGCTCTTCGAGGACTCGCCCGCGCTGCGCACCGGGGTGGCGGGGCTGCTGGACCCGGACCCCGAGCAGCGTGTCCGGGCCGCCGACCGCCTGCTGGCGCAGCTGCTGGACACGGCGTCCGCTCGCGCGGGCAGGACAGCGCAGACCGCGGAGGGCGAGCCGTTCGAGGTCTTCGACGTCCTCGAGCCCACCACGGAGCGTGAGCTGTCCCCGGTGGCCGACGCCGCCCGCCTGCCCCCGGGAGCCCGGCGCACCGCCGACGCCCCGATTGCGTGGCACGCCGTGCACCGCCAGGCGATCTCCGCTCCGGAGCGCCCCGCGATGACCGAGCGCGGGGGAGACCTGCTGCGCCCCTTCTCCCCGGTGGGGGACGGTGGCCACGACACGGAGCGTGCCACCACGGTGTCGACCACCCGGTGGCCCGTGGCCGGACCGCCCGCGGAGGACAGCACAGAGCTCATCGACACCGCCGGCACCCCGGTGCTGGAGCAGGTGTCCGAGACTGGAGGGCGTGCCACCGCGGCCCCGGGACCCGCGGCCCTGGGGCCCCAGGAGACGGCCCGACTGACCGCGACCTCCGGGGATCCTGCTCCCGCGGGGGCCGCGGGCGGGATGACGACGGCAGATCCAGTGGGCACGCGTGCCGCTGTACCGTCCGGGAGTCGTGAGCCCGGGACCCGGTCACGGGCTCCCCGCTGGCCCTGGTGGATGCTCACCGTGACCCTCGCGGTGCTCGCGCTGGTGGCGGGGTACGTGTGGCTCGGCCCGGCCCTGGCACGCTGGGGTGGAGCTGAGGGCCCGGGCACCACTCCGGAACCCACGCGGGCACCGGAGACCTCCGGGGTCCCCTCGGACGGCGTGGGCGGACCGCCCGCGGCCACCACGGACGTCACCCCGGAGTGCACGCAGCTCGAGGACGGAACGGTGTCCTGCGTGGTGACGCCCTGAGGGACCGCGGGGCACCGTGCGGCCCGCGGGGCGGCGTCGTGCGATGACACGGTGTGCCGCGGGGCCACCGGTGGAGGACAATGGCGCCATGACTTACTCAGCACCCGACGGCTCACGGCTCGTCCAGGACATCGAGAAGGCGGGGTTCTACCCGCAGCTCGTCACGGACGTGGTCATGGACTCCCTCGACGGCAGGCGGCCGGCGTCCCACCTCGTGCAGCTGGAGACCCACTTCACCAACACGGAGCTGCACCGCCACATCACGGCGCTGGTCCTGGCGGAGGACGTCCTGCACATCACCCACGTGGACGACCAGCAGCTGGACGAGAACGGCGCGGACACCGTGGCGCGCGTGTCCTCGGAGACCGTGCCCATCTCCCAGATCCGCTCCGTGACGCTGAGCTACGCGTACCACCAGCCCCAGAACTACCAGCCGGGCACACCGATCATGGAGCTGAACCTCGCGGTGAGCTGGACCGGGACGCAGCAGCTCGAGCTGTACCCGGCCATGTGCGAGGACCCGGAGTGCCAGGCCGACCACGGGTACACGGGCACCGCCGCGAGCGAGGACGTGGTGATGCGCATCAGCTCCGAGGCGGACGGACAGGACGCCGTGGAGGGTGCGCGCGAGTTCGCCCGGACCCTGCGGCGCGCGAACGTGGCACCTCTGACCGACTCCGGCGCCCAGATCGCCCAGGCCCCGCACCAGGGGGCGTCCCGTCCCGAGCCGCCCGCACCTCGCAGCCGCTTCGGGCACCGCCACAGCGGACGCGACGCGGGCCGCACCTTGTGAGCGCGCGCGAGCTGCCCCGCCCGCCGCGCTACGGGTCCCGCAGCATCGCGGACGTGCTGAGCTCGGCCGCCGCGGCCACGGGGGTGCCCGGGACGTGCAACGCGCTGAGCCTGCCGGCCGCGCACCGCTACGTGGTGGTGCTCGTGGACGGGCTCGGCTCCCGGCTGCTGCGGGAGGTCCAGGGCTACGCGCCCACGCTGCGCTCCGCGCAGCCCCTCGGGGAGCTCGACGCCGCGTTCCCCTCCACCACGTCCGTCTCCCTGTCCTGTCTGGGGACCGGAGCGGCCCCCGGGACGCACGGGATGCTCGGCTACGACGTGCTGGACCCTGCCACGGAGCGGGTGGTCAACATGCTGGGCCAGTGGCCCGCCGACGTCGATCCGCTCGCGTGGCAGCCCGTGCCCACCGTCCTGGAGCGCGCCGCGGAGCACGTGGACACCGCGACCGTGAGTGCGCCGCGCTTCGAGACCTCCGGACTCACCCGGGCGGCGCTTCGGGGCGGGCGCTTCGTCGGAGCCGACGGCGTGTACGCCCGGACGGCCCGCACCCTCGAGCAGCTGCGGGAGGGGCGCCGGGGACTGGTGTACTTCTACTGGGACGAGCTGGACAAGACCGGCCACAGGGTGGGCTGGCGCTCCGACGCGTGGCTGCGGTCTCTGGAGGAGCTGGACTCCGCCCTGAAACGTCTCGTGACACGGCTGCCCGCGAACACCCGGGTGCTGCTCACCGCGGACCACGGCATGGTGGACGTGGGCCCGGAGCACCGCCTGGACGTCAGTGGGGAGGCGGATCTGATGGACGGGGTCCGCCACACGGCGGGGGAGCCGCGGGCGGTGCAGCTGCACCTCTCCGCCCACGCAGATGCGGAGGACGTGGCGCAGCGCTGGCAGGAGCACTTCGGGGACGCGGTGTGGACTGCCACGCGGACCGAGCTCGCGCGGGCGGGCTACTTCGGTGCGGACCCGGACCCCCGGATGCTCGCCCGGGCGGGCGACGTGTGGATCCTGGGGAGGGAGGAGATCGCCCTCTACGACGTCTCCCGGCAGGGCACCCGGCCCTTGGGCATGGTGGGCCAGCACGGTTCCCTCACGGACGAGGAACGGTACGTGCCGGCCCTGCTGTGGTGAGCCGCAGAACCCCGCGCGGGGATCCCGTGGATGCCGTTCGACGAGTGGTCCTGGTGCGGGACCCTCAGCGGGCGGACCCGGCGTCGGCCCCCGAGGAGCTTTCGGCCTGACCCCCGCCCTGGGCCGCGTCGGCACCCGTGTTCGAGCCCTTGCCCGTGCCCCCACCGGTGGGCGGTGCCGTGGGGTTCACCGGGGGCTTCGGAGGAGCAGGCGGCGTGGGCTTCGGGGCAGGGGGTGCCGTGGGCTGGGGGGCCTTGGTGGTCGGCGCCTGGGTGGGCTGCTTCGGGGGCGCGGGCTTGGCCGTGGTGGGCGCCGGCTGCGGAGCCACGGGCGGCTGGGAAGCCGGATAGACCGGCTGCACGGGTGCCACGGGCTGCGGGGGCACGTAGTACTGCTCCGGCGGCACCGTGGGCTCCGGCGTGGTGGGAGTCGGGGTGGGGGTCTTCGTGCGCGTCGGGGGAGCGCTCGGTGTGGCGGTCTCCGTGGCGAAGTCCGCGGGAGCGGGTTCGTCCGAACCTCCCGTGAACCCCGTGAAGGCCACGGCACCGACACCGGCCAGGACGAGCAGCGCGGCCCCTCCCAGGGCCACGGGTGCCAGGTAGCGGCGAGCCCCCGAGCGGGGCGCGGAGCCCGTGCCCTCGCCCGACGGTGAGTCGTCGCCGAATAGATCGTCCTGAATGGAGTTGCTCATGCCCGATTTCCCTACGAGTTGCCCGTGTTCGCGTGCGGCCGGAGCACATTCTCCCCGTGGAACCCGACCTGCCCCCGCGACTGTACCGTGCGGCGCGGGGATGTTGCACCACGGCCGGTGGCCGTGGAGTGGTCAGGACCTGTTGGCTCCGAACACGATGTCGTCCCAGCTGGGCACGGAGGACCGTTTCGCCTTGGGAGTGCGTCCGCGCGGTCCGGGGGCCGTGGACTCGGAGTCCGCGCCGGCGTCGTGCTCGGCGGAAGCCGCCCGAGTCTCCCGAGGGTCCTCGTCCCGGCTGCTCTCCTCCGGGTCTTGCGCACCGTGACCGGCCGCATCCCGACCGGCACCTGCGGTGCGCGGGGTCAGGGTGGCCACCGCAGCGGCGTCGGCGTGGTTCTCGGGGCCCTGGGGGTCGGTGCGCCCCCGGGAGGCGTCCTGCTCCTGGGTGACCTCCACCCAGGTCTCGTCCCCGTCCAGGTGGGTGTCCTCCTCGGGCCCGGGAGCCGGCTCGGGGGAGGTGTCCGCACCGGTGGCACGGGGATCCTCGCGGTCGGGTGTGGAGTCGTCCACGATCTGGATCCCCTCACCCCGCAGTGCCCGCTCCTCGGCCACCTGCGAGGCGGCGGGCTGGATGGGGCGGTCGAACACGGGGGAGTCCTCGGGCGCGTCGATCGGCCGGGGGCGCTGCTCCACCTGGCCCATCCCGCGGCCGAGCATCTCCGCGAGCCGGTCGTCGCCGGGCTCGTCGGTGCCCAGATGGCGGCCGCGGCGGGCCTGCAGCACGTCCAGGAGGTCGTCCGCCGGGCCGGCCTCGTACTGCAGCCGGTGCACGGCGGGGCCGGGGGCCTGCACGGGCGCGGCCGGTGCCGCGGGGCCGAGCGGACCCGTCTCGCGGGGCTCTTCTCCCAGGGCCCGGGCCCAGTCGTTGTCCGGGCGCACGCTGCGCGTGGCGGGGTTGTAGCTCCACCGTGCCGGCTCGGGCGCGGGCAGGGAGTCACGCTCGGCAGGGGGGTCGAAGCTCAGCTGCACCGTCCACAGCTGGTCCTCCCGGAGCCACGCGTCCCAGTCGAAGCTGGAACGGTCCACGCCGAGTCGCGCCGCTTGGGCCTCGACCGTCTCCTGCAGGGACTTGGGCTCTCCCTCGAACACGGAGCGGTAGCCGTCGTGCGAGGGGTTGGTGCCGGAGACCTTGACCCGGCAGGCCTCGGTGACCATGTGGGAGCGCTCGGCGAGGATGGGCCACTCGTAGCGGCGCACGCGCTCCGGCTCCCACCCGGACTCGGCCACGATGTCGTCCACGCTGGCGCCCGCCCGGAACCTCGCCTGGATGTCGCGCGGACCGTAGGACGCGCCGCCGCGCCCCCGGGCCGGTGGCTTGCGCCGGGCGTACTGGATCGCCTGCCGCAACTGCTGGTCGATCTTCAGGCGGTACCGCGTGGAGTCGGGGGTCTCCACGATCAGGTGCTCGCCGTCGTCGTGCACTCCTGCCAGGCGCAACTGCTCCATGCTGTCCTTCCGTCGGGGGAGCGCTCCCCACGTCCTCCGTGGTGCGCCCCGCGCCATCTGTGCGCCAGTCTACTGGCAGGCCCGCGGGGCGCCGGGGCGGGTGCCGCACGGCCGCGTGGCGGCGATGTCGGGGCTGGTCCGGGCGCGGATCTGCCCGCCGCTGCGGCGGATCATGCCCTGTGAGAAATCTGTGTCCGGGGTGCTGGCTTTTTCAGCCCCCATGGTGCACACTCTACGCGACACGGCCCCGGGGGAGATCGTCCGGACGCCGTTGCATACAGCGATCTCGCGAAGACCGGTTGGAGCGGATAGACACATGGCCACAGACTACGACGCACCGCGCAAGCAGGACGAGGACCTCAAGGAAGACTCCATCGAGGAGCTGCAGTCCCGGCGGTCGGACCACCAGTCCGGAAGCGTTGACGAGGACGAGGCCACGGCGGCCGAGAGCTTCGAGCTGCCCGGAGCGGACCTCTCCAACGAGGAGCTCTCCGTGGTGGTCCTGCCGGCCCAGGACGACGAGTTCACGTGCGGTTCCTGCTTCCTGGTGCGCCACCGCTCGCAGCTCGCCGAGGAGCGCGGCGGCGTGAAGTACTGCTACGAGTGCCTGGGCTGAGTTCCCCGCTCGCACGATTGCCTCGGGCGGTCACCCTGTCAGGGTGACCGCCCGCCGTCGTTCCCGGAGTGTCCGCCTCCGCGCGGGAGGGCCGGGGCTCAGCGCGTCCGTCAGTGGCCGGACCCCGGTCGCTCGTTGACGGCGCGGGCGAGTTCCTCCGGGTGGCGGGTCGCGGTGAGCCAGTAGGGCGTGGGGTCCACGGGGTCGGTGATCTCGATCCGGCACAGGTCCGGGACCGACACCCGGAAGTTCATGAAGGCGCGGCCGTCCAGCTGCGGGCCGCGTGCCTCACGGGCCGCGGTACCGCGCAGGGCCTCCGCGCGGCCCACGTAGCGCCGCTCGATGTACGCCCGTCCCACGCGCAGGTCCTCGTCCGTGAGCACGATGCTCGGCGCGCCGAGGTGCACCGCGAGACCCACGGCGACCACCAGCACCACGGCCACGACGACTCCCACGGCGATGCTGATGGGGGCCACGGCCACGAAGCCCGTGCCGCCCACGAAGGCCACGATCAGCCACATCCACCAGGACACGGTGAGCTTCTCGGAGTAGCGCACCGCGCCGTCGTGCGCGCCCCTGGCGGACGACGCCGCCCGCGCGCCGTCCGCGTCCCCGGCACGGGAAGCGGGGGGCACCGCCCGGTCCCGCGGGTCGCGCGGACCGGTGGTCGCGGTGCGGCCCGGGGTGCTCCCCGGTGCGGTGCTCCGGGTCTCGCGGGGGGGCGTGGCGTCCAGAGGGGTGTCCTCGCCGGGGACGGGGTGCTGAGAGCTCATGCCCCCACCTTGGCACACTCGTGCGCCCGGTGCCCCGCCGGGAGCCCGCGGATGGGGTGGTCGTGGCCACACGGCCGCGGGACGGCCGGGACCGTTGCGGCGCCGTCGAGGACCCCGCGGGGCCGGGGCGGGGCGCACCACTCGTGACCGTGGCCCGCGGCGGTGGGCCCGGGGACGGGCGCGGTGGTCCCGCCCCGCTGCTCCTGGGCGGGCGCTGAACGTGCTCCGTGGGCGCCGGGGCGGCGCGTTAGAGTGGAGGACTGTGACTGACGTGAACACCCCCGAGGACCTCCCCGTTCCGCTGCGGATGCTGGACCCGGACCTGCTCCCGCCGTCCTACGCGCGCGCGGGCGACGCCGGGGCGGACCTGCGGGCGCGCCACGACGTGGTGCTGGCGCCGGGTGAACGGGCACTCGTGGACACGGGTGTCGCCGTGGCCGTCCCGCAGGGCCACGTGGGCCTGGTGCACCCCCGGTCCGGACTGGCCGTGAAGCACGGGATCACCGTGGTCAACGCCCCGGGCACCGTGGACAGCGGCTACCGGGGGGAGCTGAAGGTGTGCCTGCTCAACACGGACGCCCGCGAGAGCTACACGGTCCGCCGGGGCGAGCGGATCGCCCAGCTGGTGATCCAGCCGGTGGTCACGGCGCGCTTCGTGCCGAGCGACGAGCTCGACGACAGTGAGCGCGGGGAACGGGGCTTCGGCTCCTCCGGAACCCACTGACCCGCACCCGTGGCGGGGCACCACCGATTTTCTGCCCGACGACTTCCTGGAGTGATCGATGTTCGGACGTAAGAAGCGCAACAGCACCGACGCGGCGGAGACGGCCGCCGAAGAGAACGGCGCCCCCCAGGGCGAGGAGGCGGGCGAGCCGGATCAGGACGTGACGGACCCGCGGGCGAACGGCCCGTGGGACGAGGCCGAGTTCTCGGGTGAACGTGGCGACTACCTGGACATGGGTGCGCTGCTGGTCAAGCCCATCAGCGGGGTGACCGTGCGCATGGAGGTGGACCAGCACACCAAGGTGCCGCGTGCGGTGAACCTGGACTTCCGCGACGGCTCGGTGCAGCTGCAGGCGTTCACCGCCCCGAAGACCGCGCAGCTGTGGGACGAGGTGCGGGCCGAGCTCGTGGCCGGGCTGCGCCGCGACGGCGGAAACCCGACCGTGTCCCAGGGCCCGCTCGGGCTGCAGGTCGACGCAAAGTTCCCGGGGACCACCCCGGACGGCCAGAAGGGCTACCGTCTCGCGCGCTTCGTGGGCATCGACGGCCCGCGCTGGTTCCTGCGCGCGGTGTTCACGGGCGGCGCCGCCATGCCCGGCACCACTGCAGAGGTGCTCGACGACGCCGTGCGGGCCCTCGTGGTGGTCCGCGGCCAGGATCCGCACCCGCCGCGCGACATGCTGGCCCTGACCATGCCCGAGAACGCCACGATCACCCGCGCCGACGGCCCGGGGGACACGCCACCGCAGGGCGGCGGTGAGTCCGGGGAGACGTCGTCGCGCCCGGACGTGCAGCCGCCGCGCCGCGGTCCCGAGATCACCGAGATCGGCTGACCGTGCCCGTCAACAACCCCCTCACCGGCGCGATCGACGTGCGCTCCGAGCCCGAGGCCGGGGAGCACGAGCTCACGCCCGGCACCGGGGAGCGCTGCCGGCGCCGGGCGGTGGTGGAGGGCGTGGTGGTGGAGGTCACCGTGGCGCCCGCCACCGCGCCCCCGCACTTCCGCGCCCTGCTGAAGGTGCCGCGTCCCGGCAGCGCCGTGCCGTGCGGTGTGGAGCTGCTGTGGCACGGTCAGCGCACCGTTCCGGGAGTTGCCGCCGGCACCAGGCTGCGCTGCCTCGCGGTCGTGTGCTTCCCGGACGGGGTTCCCACCATGTACAACCCTCGCTACGAGATCGTCACGCCCAAGCGGGCCGCCCGGTGACGCGGGAGCCGGGCGCAGAGCCCACTCGGGGCGACGCCGCCGGGGACCCCGACGCCTCGATGCGCCGCGCCGCACAGGAGTTCGCCGAACGCTCGGGCCTGCGCCGCGACGAGAGCGGGCAGCTGGACGTGCTCTCGGCGATGGGCGGCTGGCGCGGCGTCGTCGAGTCGATCCTGCCGGGGCTCGTGTACCTCACGTGCGTGATCCTCGTGGGGGAGCTGTCCGTGGCCCTGACCGCGTCCCTCGCGACCGCCGCCGTGTTCACCCTCGCGCGGCTCGCGCAGCGCCAGACGGTCACCCAGGCGCTCGCCGGCCTCGTGGGCGTGGGTGTGTGCGCGCTGTTCGCACGGGTGGGCGGCCAGGCACTGGACTACTACGTCCCGGGATTCTTCATCAACGCCGCGTGGCTGCTGGGGCTCGCGCTGTCGGCGGCGGTGAAGTGGCCCCTGCTCGGGGTGCTGTACGGCTACGTGCGGGGCGAGGGCACCGCCTGGCAGTCCGATCCGGCGCGGCGGGCCGTCTACCAGCGGGCCAACGGGCTGCTCATGGCCATGTTCGCGGCCCGTCTGGTGGTCCAGCTGCCGCTGTACTTCGCCGAGAACGTGACCGCGCTCGGTGTCACGCGTCTGGTGATGGGGACCCCGCTGTACGCCGCCGCGCTGTGGCTGGCATGGCTGTCGAGCCGCCCTCGTCCAGCGCAGCCTGCAGATTGACGTCCCGGGCCGTGGTGAACATGGCCCGCAGCTGCTCCTCTCCCTCCGCGGTGGTGATGAAGAAGAGCTCGTCCCCGCCCTCCAGCAGGTCGTCCCCGGACGGGGCGATCGGCACGCCGTCGCGCAGGATGGCCACGAGGGCCACGTCCGGGGGCCACGGCACCTGGGACACGGTGCTCGCGACCACGGGGTGCTCGCGGGGGACCGTGTAGGCGGACAGCGTGGCGGCCCCGGTCTGGAAGCTCAGCAGCCGCACCACGTCCCCGATCTCCACGGCCTCCTCCACGAGGGCCGTCATGAGGCGGGGGGTGGACACGGCCACGTCCACGCCCCAGGCGTCGTCGAAGAGCCACTCGTTCTTGGGGTTGTTCACCCGGCCCACGGTGCGGGGCACCCCGAACTCGCTGCGGGCGAGCAGGGACACCACGAGGTTCGCCTTGTCGTCCCCCGTGGCGGCCACCATGACGTCCGCCTCCTCGGCCCGGGCACGCTGCAGGACGTCGAGGTCGCACGCGTCCCCCACGACCCACTGCGCACCGCGCAGGTTGGAGCGCCCGATCACCTCAGCGGTGGCGTCCACCACCACGACGTCGTGACCGTGCGAGAGCAGCTCCCGGGCGATCGAGGAACCCACGGAGCCCCCGCCCACGATGACCACGTGCATCAGTGCCGCCCCTTCCCGTCCGGGGTGGCCGCGAGCGCCACGGCCTCCATGACCTCGTCCGACGGCGGACGGGAGAGGACGCGGGCAACGCGCTCCACGTCCTCGACGCGCATCATCGCGTGCACGATGTCCCCTTGCTGGTAGCTGGTGTCGCTGGCGGGGAGGATGCCCTCCCCGAAACGGGTCACGAAGGCGATCCGCACCCCGGCGGCCTCCTCGATCCGGTCCAGGTGCAGCCCGGACCAGGAGTCGTCCAGGGGAAGCTCGCCGAGCTGCAGGCGCCCCGAGGCCTCCCGGAAGTCGCCCGTGATCGCGTGCTCGGGCAGGATCCGGCGCAGCACCTGGTCCGCGCTCCAGCGCACGCTGGCCACGGTGGGGATCCCCATGCGCTGGTAGAACTCGGCGCGGGTGGGGTCGTAGATCCGGGCCACCACGTGCTTGACCTTGAACGTCTCGCGCGCCACACGGGCCGCGATGATGTTGGAGTTGTCCCCGCTGGAGACCGCCGCGAACGCGTACGCGTCCGCTATCCCCGCGCGCTGCAGCACGTCCCTGTCGAAGCCGTGGCCGGTGACCTTCTTGCCCGAGAAGTCGGGACGCAGCTTGCGGAACGCGCGGTCGTCCTGGTCGATCACCGCCACGGTGTGCCCGGAGTCCTCGAGGGCGTGCGCCAGGCTGATGCCCACCCTGCCCACGCCCATGATCACGAAATGCGCCATGGGGCACAGCATAGGTGCCACCACCGCGGGACAAGGACCCGCTCAGCGACTAGCGTGTTCCCACGTGTATGCGTCCCAGCTCCTCCGCCGCGCTCTCGTGGGCAAGCCCCTCCACAACGAGCGCGCCGCGGGCACGGTGCTCTCCAAGGGCACGGCCCTGCCCGTCTTCGCGTCCGACGCCCTCTCCTCGGTGGCCTACGCGCCCGACGAGATCGTCCTGACGCTCGCGCTCGCGGGCTCCTCCGCGATCGTGGTGTCCCCCTGGGTGGGGCTCGCGGTGCTGGTGGTCCTCGCCGTGGTCATCACCGCCTACCGGCAGAACGTGCGGGCCTACCCCTCGGGCGGTGCGGACTTCGAGATCGCCTCCAAGAACCTGGGGCGTCCCGCCGGGGCCGCCGTGGGTGCGGCCCTGATGGTCGACTACACGCTGGTGGTCGCGGTGTCCATGGCCGCCGCCGCGCAGTACCTCGCGGCGGTCTTCCCCGTGCTGGTGGAGCACCGCACCGCGGTCGCGGTGGTGGGGATCGCCCTGGTGGGGCTGCTGAACCTGCGCGGGCTGAAGTTCATGGGCCGGGCGTCCTCCGTGCCCACGTACGCTTTCGTGGCCGTGGTGCTGCTGCTCATCGTGGTCGGTGTGGTGCAGGACCTGGCCGGGGCACTGGACCCTGCGCCGTCGGCGGCCTACGAGGTGCTGCCCGCCGAGGGCATGGACGCGGGTCTGGTGGGTCTGGCGGGCGCCATGCTCGTGCTGCGGGCCTTCTCCTCGGGCGCGGTGGCCGTGACCGGGGTGGAGACGATCACCCACTCCGTGCCCTACTTCCGCAAGCCCAAGGCGCTCAACGCCGCGCGGACCCTCGCCGTCCTCGGTGCCCTCTCCGCCGTGCTGCTGCTGGGGGTCCTGTACCTGACCCGGCGCACGGGCGTGGTGGTGGTCATGGACCCCGACCGGCAGCTGCTGATCGACGGGCACGCTCCCGCCGCGGACTTCTACCAGGTCCCCGTGCTCGCCCAGATCGCCCAGGCGGTCACCGGCGCGGACTCCGTGTGGGTCGTGGTGCTCGCGCTCGTGACCGTGGGCGTGCTGTTCATGGCGGCCAACACCGCCTACTCGGGGTTCCCTGTGCTCGCCTCCCGGCTGGCCTCCGCGGCCCTGCTGCCCCGGCAGCTGCAGAGCCGGGGGGACCGCTTCGCCTTCACCAACGGGATCGTGCTGCTGTCCGTGGTGGCGGCCGCGTTCACCCTGGTGTTCGGCGCGAACGTCAACGCGCTGATCCAGCTCTACGTGGTGGGCGCGTTCTTCGCCTTCACCCTCACCCAGGCCGGGATGGTGCGGCACTGGAACCGGCTCCGCCGCACGCGGACCTCCCGGGCCACCAACCGGCAGATCGCCGTGCGCCTCACGGTGGCCGCGGTCGCCCTGGTGGCCTGCGCCGCCGTGTTCGTGGTGATCCTCGTGACCAAGTTCGCGCAGGGGGCGTGGCTCACGATCGTGGCCATCGCTCTGACCACCCTCTTCATGCGGGCCATCGCCCACCACTACCGCGCCGTGGACGCGGAGCTGGAGGTGCACCCCGACTCCATGGTGCGCGCCCTGCCTTCCCGTGTGCACTCGATCATCGTGGTCACGTCCGTCCGCAAGCCCGTGGTGCGCGCACTGACCTACGCGCGGGCGTCCCGCCCCTCCAGCCTGGAGGCCGTGGTGGTGGACACGGACCGCACGCGCACGGAGGACATCGTGCGCAGCTGGCAGTCGCTGGAGATCCCGGTGCCCATCACCGTGCTCGCCTCGCCCTACCGGGACTCGGTGGGCCCGGTGATCGCCCACATCCGCGGGATCCGGCGCAAGTCCCCCCGGGACCTCGTGATCGTCTACCTCCCCGAGTACGTGGTGGGGCGCGGCTGGGAACGTTTCCTGCACAACCAGGCCATCCGCCCCCTGCGGACCCGGCTGCACTACGAACGCGGAGTCATGATCGCCTCCGTGCCCTGGCACCTCGAATCGGTGCGCGAACTGCAACTCACGGAGAACAGCCGATGACCGACACCCCGCACACCCTCGAGCTGCGCCTGGGCGAGGTGGCCCACGGCGGCCACGTGGTGGCCCGAACTGCCGAGGGCAGGGTGGTGTTCGTGCGGCACGGGCTGCCCGGGGAGCTGGCACGGGTGGCCCTCACGGACCGGCGGCCCGACGCGTCCTTCTGGCGCGGGGACGTGGTCGAGGTCGTCGACCCCGCGCCCGGACGCCGCGAGCACCACGTGTGGTCCCGGGCCGACGCCCTGCTGGCCGCGGCCGAGGGGCGCAAGCCGGTGGGGGGAGCGGAGTTCGGCCACGCCGACCTCGCCACCCAGCGCGAGCTCAAGCGGCGCGTTCTCGCGGAGCAGCTCTCGCACCTGGCCGGCCACGAGTGGCAGGGCCGGGTGCACCCCACCAACGGGGAGACGCCCGACGGCACGGGGTGGCGGACCCGGCTGCACCTGGACGTGGCCACGGACGGCACCCCCGGCATGCACCCGCACCGCTCCAACGAGCTGGTGACCCTCCAGGACATGCCCCTGGCCTCCGCCCCGATCCAGGCCCTGGCCCCGTGGGCCCTGCGTGTCGAGGGAGCCGAGCGCCTGGACGTCTCCGCCCCGTCGAACGGCCGGACCCCGCTGCTGCACGTGAGCCTGCGGGCGGACGCGCACGAGCGGCAGCTGGACGCGCTGCGGGCCCAGCTCGGCGAGTGGGGCTCCGCCCACGGCGTCTCCGTCACGGCGCGTTCGGCGGACCACCGCAGGGTCGCCACCTGGGCCGGAACCGGCGAGGTGCTCGAGACCCTCGAGTGGCCCGCGTCCACGGACGCCTCCGGGGAAGCCCCGCAGCCGCTGCAGTGGCGCGTGAGCCCCACGGGCTTCTGGCAGATCCACCGCGAGGCCCCGGCCGCGCTCGCCGGGACCGTGCTGGCCGGGGCCGACCTGCGGCCGGGTGACACCGTGTGGGACCTCTACAGCGGCGCCGGGCTGTTCACGGCCGTCGCGGCGCGCGCCGTGGGGGAGAGCGGCGCGGTGTTCGCGGTGGAGGGCTCGCCCGTCACCTCCGCCGACGCCGCCCACAACCTCGCCCACGCCGAGCACGTGCGCAGCGTGCGCGGGGACGTGGCCCGTGTCCTGACCGGACGCGGGGGCCACCGCCAGGGCGACCGACGACGCCGTGGCCACCGAGCGGCGTCGTCCGCCGGGACCCGGGTGCCGCGGCCCGACGTGGTCATCATGGACCCGCCGCGCGCCGGTGCCGCCAAGGAGGTGCTCGCCGCCGTGGACCAGGCCGGTCCCCGCACCATCGTGTACGTGGCGTGCGATCCGGCGGCCCTCGGGCGGGACCTGGGCAGGCTCCGGAGGCGCGGGTGGAAGGTCGAGGACGTGACGGCCCTGGACCTGTACCCCAACACGCACCACGTGGAGGCCGTGGCCGTGCTGCGCCGCGACGCCTGAGCCGGTCCACGTGGACCGGACCGCCCGGGCGGGTTCCCCGGGGTGGTCATGACGGGCGCGGGACGTGGCACGGGATACACTGGCAGGGACCGTTCCCCGTGCGCGGGACACTCCGGTGCCCCGGTGCGTGGAACGCAACCGACGGTGGCGAGAGGAGTTCCACACCATGACTGTGGACAGCTTTGGAGCCAAGGGCGTTCTCAACGTCAAGGGCACCGACTACGAAATTTTCCGACTGAACGCCGTGGCGGGAGCCGAGAAGCTCCCCTACAGCCTGAAGGTCCTGCTCGAGAACCTGCTGCGCACCGAGGACGGTGCCAACGTCACGAGCAAGCACATCGAGGCCCTGGGGTCCTGGGACCCCAGTGCCCTGCCCGACACGGAGATCCAGTTCACCCCTGGCCGCGTGATCATGCAGGACTTCACCGGCGTGCCCTGCATCGTGGACCTCGCCACCATGCGCGAGGCCGTGGCGGACCTCGGGGGAGACCCTTCCCGCGTGAACCCGCTGGCACCCGCCGAGCTGGTCATCGACCACTCCGTGCAGATCGACGAGTTCGGCTCCGCCGACGCGATCGAGCGCAACATGGACATCGAGTACCAGCGCAACGGTGAGCGCTACCAGTTCCTGCGCTGGGGCCAGACCGCGTTCGACGACTTCAAGGTCGTCCCGCCCGGAATGGGCATCGTGCACCAGGTCAACATCGAGAACCTGGCGCGCGTGGTCATGACCCGTGAGGTGGACGACACCGTGCGTGCCTACCCGGACACCTGCGTGGGCACCGACTCCCACACCACCATGGAGAACGGCATCGGCGTGCTGGGCTGGGGCGTGGGCGGCATCGAGGCCGAGGCGGCCATGCTGGGCCAGCCCATCTCCATGCTGATCCCGCGCGTGGTGGGCTTCAAGCTCACGGGCGAGATCCCCGCGGGCGCCACCGCCACGGACGTGGTGCTGACGATCACCGAGATGCTGCGCGAGCACGGCGTGGTGGGCAAGTTCGTGGAGTTCTACGGCGAGGGCGTGGCGGCCGTGCCGCTGGCCAACCGCGCCACGATCGGCAACATGTCCCCGGAGTTCGGCTCCACCGCCGCGATCTTCCCGATCGACCAGGTGACCCTGGACTACCTCAAGCTCACGGGCCGCTCCGAGGAGCAGATCGCCCTGATCGAGGCATACACCAAGGAACAGGGCATGTGGCACGACCCCGCCAAGGAGGTCAGCTACTCCGAGTACCTGGAGCTGGACCTCTCCACGGTGGTCCCCTCCATCTCCGGACCCAAGCGCCCCCAGGACCGCATCGAGCTGTCCCGCTCCAAGGAGCAGTTCCGCGAGGACCTCGTGAACTACGTGGCGCAGGACGAGAACGTGGAGGTGGACGCCAACGTGGTCGGGTCCTTCCCGGCCTCGGACGCCCCGTCCCACGACGCCGCCGAGGAGCAGGACCCGGAGCACGAGCCGCGGGAGGCCTCCGCGGCCCAGCTGCGTGATCGTGCCGAGAAGACCGTGCCCGTCACCATGCCCGACGGCCGCGAGTTCGAGCTGGACCACGGTGCGGTGTCCATCGCCTCGATCACCTCGTGCACCAACACCTCCAACCCCTCCGTGATGATGGCGGCGGCCGTGCTGGCGCGCAACGCCACGGAGAAGGGTCTGAAGGCCAAGCCGTGGGTCAAGACCTCGATCGCCCCCGGCTCCCGCGTGGTCACCGAGTACTACGAGAAGTCCGGTCTGGTTCCCGCACTGGAGGAGCTGGGCTTCTACATCGTGGGCTACGGCTGCACCACGTGCATCGGCAACTCGGGTCCGCTCGAGTCCGAGATCTCCCAGGCCATCCAGGACAACGACCTCTCGGTCACGTCCGTGCTCTCCGGCAACCGCAACTTCGAGGGTCGCATCAACCCGGACGTGAAGATGAACTACCTGGCGTCCCCGCCGCTGGTCATCGCCTACGCCCTGGCCGGGACCATGGACTTCGACTTCGAGACGGAGCCCCTGGGCCAGGACTCGGACGGCAAGGACGTGTTCCTCAAGGACATCTGGCCGGACCCCACCGAGGTGCAGAAGATCATCGACGCGTCGATCGACACGGAGATGTTCGACCGCGAGTACGGCACGATCTTCGACGGCGACCAGCGCTGGCAGAACCTCGACACCCCCACGGGTGACGTGTTCGAGTGGGACCCCGAGTCCACCTACGTGCGCAAGCCACCGTACTTCGAGGGCATGTCCATGGAGACCACCCCGGTGGAGGACATCGAGGGCGCCCGCGTGCTGCTCAAGCTGGGCGACTCGGTCACCACGGACCACATCTCCCCGGCCGGTTCCTTCAAGTCGGACACCCCGGCGGGCAAGTACCTCACCGAGCACGGTGTGGCGCGCAAGGACTTCAACTCCTACGGCTCCCGCCGTGGCAACCACGAGGTGATGATCCGCGGCACGTTCGCGAACATCCGCATCAAGAACCAGCTCCTGGACGGGGTCGAGGGTGGCTTCACCCGCGACTTCACCCAGGACGGCGGCCCCCAGGCCGCGGTGTACGACGCCGCCATGAACTACCAGGAGGCCGGCGTGCCCCTGGTGGTGCTGGGCGGCAAGGAGTACGGCTCCGGTTCCTCGCGCGACTGGGCGGCCAAGGGCACGTCCCTGCTGGGTGTGCGCGCGGTGATCGCGCAGTCCTACGAGCGCATCCACCGCTCCAACCTGATCGGCATGGGTGTGCTGCCCCTGCAGTTCCCCGAGGGAGAGTCCGCAGACTCCCTGGGCCTGGACGGCACCGAGACCTTCTCGATCGAAGGGGTGACCGCTCTCAACGAGGGCACCACTCCCAAGACCCTGAAGGTCACCGCCGCCAAGGAGGACGGCTCCACCGTGGAGTTCGACGCCGTGCTGCGCATCGACACCCCGGGTGAGGCCGACTACTACCGCAACGGCGGCATCCTGCAGTACGTGCTGCGCCAGATCGCCAAGTAGCGCGTTCCGCACGGCACGCCCGAGCAACGGCCGGTGATCCCCTGTCCGGGGGTCCCGGCCGTTGCCGTGTGCGCTGCGCGCCACGGGGTGCGAGTAGGATCGGACGGAGCATTCGGGCGCCGCGCCCCCAACGCGACACCTCCCACCGGGCCACCGCCTGGCGGGTGCGGGGCACCGGCGCCGAGACACCACGGAGAGCAGGCAATGACCCTTCTGGAGAGCATCGCGGGACCTGAGGACCTGAAGCGGCTGGACGCCGGGCAGATGGAGCAGCTGGCGGGGGAGATCCGCGCGTTCCTGATCAGCAACGTCTCGGCCACCGGGGGGCACCTGGGGCCCAACCTGGGCGTTGTGGAACTCACGATGGCGGTGCACCGCGTCTTCTCCTCGCCCACGGACTCCGTGGTCTTCGACACCGGCCACCAGTCCTACGTGCACAAGCTGCTCACCGGGCGACAGGACTTCAGCACGCTGCGGCAGGAGGGCGGTCTGGCCGGGTACCCCTCCCGGGCGGAGTCCGAGCACGACATCGTGGAGTCCTCCCACGCGTCCTCGTCCCTGTCCTGGGCGGACGGGATCTCCCGGGGCTACGCGCTCACGGGTCAGAACGACCGGCATACGGTGGCCGTGATCGGGGACGGCGCGCTCACCGGGGGCATGGCCTGGGAGGCCGTGAACAACATCGCCTCGGACCGGGACCGCAAGGTCGTGATCGTGGTCAACGACAACGGCCGCTCCTACGCCCCCACGGTGGGCGGGTTCGCCAACCACCTCAAGGACCTGCAGGCCAGCGTGCAGCAGGGCGTGGACGCGGTGCGCACGGACCGCCGTTACGAGCAGACGCTCGAGAAGGCCAAGCACCTGCTCACGAGCTCGGGCCAGCTGGGTCAGGCGGTCTACCGGGGCCTGCACGGGATGAAGCAGGGCATCAAGGACGTGGTGGTCCAGCAGGGCATCTTCGAGGACCTCGGGATGAAGTACGTGGGTCCGGTGGACGGCCACGACCTCGCGGCCATGGAGCAGGCTCTGACCAACGCCCGCAACTTCGGCGGGCCGGTGATCGTGCACGCCATCACCGAGAAGGGTCACGGCTACCTCCCGGCGCGGCTGGACGAGAACGACCAGTTCCACTCCGTTCCGGTGATCGACCCCGAGACGGGCAAACCCACCGGCACGGCCTCCGCCCGCACGTGGACCCACGTGTTCCGGGACGAGATCGCGGCGATCGCCGACGACCGGGAGGACGTGGTGGGGATCACGGGCGCCATGCTGATCCCCATGGGGCTGCAGAAGATGCAGCTCGCGCACCCGGACCGCGTGGTGGACGTGGGGATCGCGGAGCAGCACGCCCTGACCATGGCCGCCGGCATGGCCTTCAGCGGCCTGCACCCCGTGGTGGGGCTCTACGCCACGTTCCTCAACCGCGGTTTCGACCAGCTGCTCATGGACGTGGCCCTGCACAGGGCGGGTGTCACGGTGGTCCTGGACCGCGCGGGCGTCACGGGCCCGGACGGCCCCAGCCACCACGGCATGTGGGACCTTGCGCTGCTGCAGATCGTGCCGGGGCTGCACCTCGCGGCACCGCGTGACGAGGCCACGATGGTCGAGGAGCTGCGCGAGGCGGTGGCCGTGTCCGACGCACCCACCGTGGTGCGCTACCCCAAGGGCCCCGTGGGCGCCCCCCTGCCCGCGCTGGAGCGCCTGGCGGACGGTGTGGACGTGCTCGCCCGCAGCGGCGAGGGCACCGGTCCGGAGCAGGAGCACCGCGACGTGCTGATCGTGGGTGTGGGTGCCATGTGCGTCATGGCGCTGGACGTCTCCGAGCGGCTCGCCGCCCACGGCGTGTCCTCCACCGTGGTCGATCCTCGATGGGTGCTGCCCGTGGCGGACTCCGTGGTGGAGACTGCTGCGCGCCACCGGATCGTGGTGGTCATCGAGGACGGGGTGCGCGCCGGGGGCATCGGTTCTCTCATCCGCCAGCAGATGCGGGCGCACGGCGTGGACACCGCGCTGAACGAGGTGGGCCTTCCCACGGAGTTCCTGGAGCACGCGAGCCGGGACCAGATCCTGCGGCACACGGGCCTCACCGCGCAGCGCATCGCGCAGGACACCCTGGCGTCCGTGCTGGGAACCAAGGTCCCGTACGCCCGCCCCGCCCACGACGACGCCGCGCAGCCCCTGCCCGCGTCCCGCACCCCGGGTGCCGGGCACCCGGCGCGGGGAGCCGGCAACGAGCAGTGAGGCCCGGGTCTCAGCCCACGATGATGCGGCCGTTCTCGACCTTCACGGGGTAGGGGCTCAGTCCGGACTCGGCGGGTCCGCCGGTCACGTCACCGGTGGCCATGTCGAACACCGAGCTGTGGCACGGGCACACGAACTGCTTCTTGGCCGGGTTGACCATGCAGCCCTGGTGGGGGCACACGGGGGAGTATGCGGTGAAGGTGCCCTCCTGGGGATGGCCGACCACCGCCTGGAGGCCGTCCTGGTCCACCTTCATCCCGGAGCCCACGGGGATCTCGGAGGCGGCGCCCACGTCCGTGGGGGAGCTCGGACCGGTGGGTGAGGGAGTGGACTCGGCCTGGTCCTGGCCGCCGCACGCACTCAGGGCCAGCGCACCGGCGGCGGCCACACCCGCCATGCCCACGGCGCGACGTCGCGTGGGAACCTCACCCGAGGCCTCCCGGGTGGCACCCTGCCGGTCGTCCGTGCGGTCACCGTGGGCGGTGGGGAAATCGTGGTGCGGGGACTGCGGTGTCATGGAGCATCCTCTCTGAGCGGTTGCCACTCATCCTAGGACGGCGCAGTGTCCGGGGTCCGTGCGGCGTGGGCGGAGCATTCCACCAGATTCTGTCAGTACCATGATCACCAGCAGCGGTCCGGTCCGATCCGGTCCGCGGGAACGAGAGGGAGACACGATGATCAAGCGTCTTGCATTTGTGGCCGGTTTCGGGATCGGGTTCGTGGTCGGATCCGCGTCCGGGCGGAAGAGCTACGAGTCCCTGCGCGAGAGCGCCATCAACACCTGGAACGACCCCAAGGTCCAGGCCAAGGTGTCCGAGGGCACCGACTGGGTCAAGTCCGAGGTGCCCGTGGTGGGCGAGAAAATCGCCGAGGGCGCGCAGAAGGCCACCGGGACCGTGACCACCAAGGCGTCCGAGGGCGCCGCGGCCGTCAAGGACAAGGCCCAGGACGGCGCCGCCTCCGTCAAGGAGAAGGCCCAGAGCTCGTCCTCCAAGGGCACGAACGCGAAGCTCCCGAAGCCCGCGACTACCGAGAAAGACGTGGACATGGAGCCGGCGCACCCCGCACCGGACGCCAAGGACATGAAGAACTGACGTCCTGACGGACGGGCGACGCCTCGGCGTCACCCCGCGACGACGGCCGCGCACCGAGGTGCGCGGCCGTCGTCGTGTCCGGCCCGGGATGGGGCGACGCGCTCAGTCCTGGGGCTCGGCGCCCTGAGGATCGGCACGCTCCGCGCGGCGTCGTGAGCGCAGGTCCCGCCAGTGGGCGCCGATGACCGGAGCCACGCGCTCCACCTGCCACGAGCGGGCGCCGAGCTCACGCAGCCGCTCGGCCACGGCGTCGTCGGACGTGGAGCGCGGCGGCTGCCAGCAGAAGCGCCGCAGGTGCTCGGGGGTGAGCAGGTTCTCCGAGGGCAGGTCGAGCTGCGCGGCGAGCTCGGCAACCGCGGGCTTGAGCACCTTCAGACGCTCGGAGGCCTCGGGCCGCTTGGTCTCCCACCCCTTGACGGGCGGCAGCGCGGTGGAGGGCACGGTCGCGGGCACGGGCTCCTCGGTGAGTCGCGCCTCCTGCACGGCCGAGAGCCAGCGCGTGGCCTCGCGGGAGGCCAGACGGCCGTGGAAACCGGGGGTGGACATCAGCTGGGGGACGGTGCGCGGCATCGCGTTGGCGGCGGCGACGATCGCGGAGTCCGGCAGCAGCCGGGTGGGCGCGATGTCCTTGTGCTGTGCGAGGGACTCCCGTGCCTGCCAGAGGTTGCGCACGGCGGTGAGCTTGCGCCGCCCGCGCACGTTGCCCAGCCCGTGGGTGCGCCGCCAGGGGTCCTGCCGCGGAGGGGGCGGGGGTGTGGTGCGCACGTGCTCGAACTCCTCGAGCGCCCAGTCCAGCTTCCCCGCCTCGGCCAGCCGGTCCTCGGTGGCCCAGCGCAGCTGGACGAGCACCTCCACGTCCAGGGCGGCGTAGTTGAGCCAGTCCACCGGCAGGGGACGCTGGGACCAGTCCACGGCCGAGTGCTCCTTGGAGAGCGTGAAGCCCAGCAGCTCCTCGGTCATCGAGGCGAGCCCCACCTTCCGCAGCCCCAGCAGCCGTCCGCCCAGCTCGGTGTCGAAGAGCCGGTCCGGTCGCATGTCCAGCTCCGCGAGGCACGGCATGTCCTGGGTGGCCGCGTGCAGCACCCACTCGACGCCGCGCAGCGCTTCGTCCACCTGCGCGAGGGAACCCACGGCCTCGGGGTCGATCAGGATGGTGCCCGCCCCTTCGCGGCGCAGCTGCACGAGGAACGCGCGCTGGCCGTAGCGGAAGCCGGAGGCGCGCTCGGTGTCCACGGCCACGGGTCCCGTGGCCTCGGCGAGCTGCTCGGCGGCGCGCGTCAGACCCCGCGCGGTGTCCACCACGCGGGGCAGACCCTCCGCGGGGCCGTTGAGGTGCACGGTCGCGGGGACGGCGAGGTGCTCGAATCCCGGGACCACGATCTCGGCGGGACCGGGCTCACGGGCGGGAGTGGGATCGTCGGCGTGTCTGTTGATGAGAAGTTCCTCGTACGGTGGTGCGACGGCGGCGGAACCGGCTCCGCGCCGTCGGGCAGACTGGGATCAGTGTCGGGCCCCGGTGGTGCTCACACGAACGCCACGTCGTCGTGGCGCGGGGGCAGCCCTGCAGCAGTACAGAGTACCTGGGCCCACGCGTGCAGGTGCGACTGGGCCCAGTGGGGAATTCCGGTGCGGGGGACGGGTGTCCACGAGGCGCGGACCTCGACCTGGGCCACGTCGGCCCGGTCCGTGAGGCTTCCGTAGTGGCGTTCCACGATCCGGGAGGCGGTGCCGCCCTCGGCGGTGAACTGCGCTCCGTGCTCGGAGAGGGTGTCCGTGAGCCAGGACCAGCTGACGTCCGTGAGCAGCTCGTCGCGGCCCATCTCGGTGTCCATCCGGGACCGGAACCAGCTCACGATCCGGAAGGGCCCCTGCCAGGGCTCCGGGCAGGACTCGTCGTACAGCACCACGAAGCGCCCGGAGGCCGGGGCCTCGCGCGGCGCGACGTCGAGCTCGGCTCCGTGCGCGGCGGGTGGGTGCCCCACCTCGGCGGCGAAGGAGATGGCGTGCGGGGCCAGACCCCTGGGCGGCGCGATCCTGCTGAGGGTGATCTCCGGGCGGAACCGGGCAGTCTCCAGGGCCCGCACGACTGCGCGGAACACATCCGGAGTGCTCATCAGCTCGGTCACCGCTCCCACAAGGTCACAGTAACCACACCGCCGGATGTGACAGCGCGTTTGGTGTCGTGTCGTGGGCACGCGTCACGGCGGGTCCGGGCGCGGTGGCGCGGGTGCCTCAGCGCCCGGGGGCCAGGCGCAGCGACACCGAGTTCATGCAGTACCGCAGATCGGTGGGCGTGCCGTAGCCCTCGCCCTCGAACACGTGGCCCAGGTGGGAGTCGCACGTGGCGCAGCGGACCTCCACGCGCTTCATGCCCATCGAGGTGTCCTCGATGTAGCGCACCCTGTCCTCGGCCAGCGGCGCGAAGAACGAGGGCCAGCCGCAGTGGGAGGCGAACTTGGTCTCGGAGCGGAACAGCTCCGCCCCGCAGGCGCGGCACTCGTAGACGCCCTCGGTGGTGGTGTCCACGTACTCACCGGAGTTCGGCGGCTCGGTGCCGGCCTCGCGCAGCACGTGGTACTCGGCGGGGCTCAGCAGCTCCCGCCACTGCGCATCGGTGCGGGCCGCGGCCGCCTCCGGCGTCAGTGCCGCCCCGGTCTTCTCGCGCTGGGTGTCGTGGTTCGTGTCCACGGTGTGCCTCCCTGTCCTGGGTGTGGTGGTCCGCTCGTTCCAACGACGACGCCGCGTCCGTTATGCCCGTTGCGCGCCGGGGCGGGCCGGGAGAGCGGGCGTGCCAGAATGGCGCCATGGCACTGCGGAGCTCCCACGACACCGAGTCCTCACGATCCTGGCGCCACGGCGCCCTGGTGGGAGCGGGTGTCAGCATCGGTGCGGCGTCGGCCACGTTCGCCCTGTCCGGGGGCGCCGCGGCCCTCGTGGCCCGCCACGTGGTCACCCCGTCCACACGGCCGGGGAACGTCACGGTGCTCAAGCTCGAGCGCGACCCGAACTCGGAGCAGCAGCTCGTGACACTGCCCGCCACCTCCGACACGCGCGTGGCGGGCACCTATGCGCTGCGCTTCGACGACGGCGCGGGACTGACCCGGATCGGTTTCGTGGTCCGGCAGACCGGTGGCACGGTCACGCGCATCGTGGAGCGCGTGTACCGCGGCGAGCTCGCGGAGGGCAAGCGCGGGTTCTGGACGGGCACCGTGTACGCGCGCCCGTCGGATGCAGGCCTGGCCTACAGCAAGGTGCGGATCCCCACGGAGCTCGGCCCCGCCCCGGCGTGGGTGATACCCGCGGACGGGGACACCGCCCGGGCCGATCACGGTGGGACGTGGGCGGTCATGGTGCACGGCCGTGGCGCCCAGCGTCCCGAGTGCATCCGCGGTGCGCGGGTGGCCCACCAGCTGGGCCTGCACTCCCTGATCCTCGCCTACCGCAACGACCAGGAGGCCCCCACCACCGAGGACAACCGGTACGGTCTCGGGTTCACGGAGTGGGAGGACATCCAGGCGGGCATCGAGTACGCCCTGGGGCACGGCGCCTCGGACGTCGTGCTCTTCGGCTGGTCCATGGGCGGGGCGATCGTGCTGCGCACCACCGAGCTGACCCGGTACCGGGACCGGATCCGGGCGCTGGTGCTCACGGGGCCCGTGGTGGACTGGTACGAGCTGCTGGCCCACCAGACCCGCATCCACCGGATCCCGCGCCGGGTGGGTCGCCTGGCCGCGGACATGATCTCCCACCGCATGGGCCCGCGCATCACGGGTCTGGCCGCGCCCCTGGACCTGCACGCCCTGGACTGGCTCTCCCGCTGGGAGGACATCACCACGCCCACGCTGATCCTGCACTCCACGGACGACGAGGTGGTGCCCGTGGCGGGCTCGGTCAAGCTTGCCAACCTGAGCCCGCACGTGGACTTCGTGGGTTTCTCCGGTGCCCGGCACACCAAGGAGTGGAACATCGACCGCAAGCGCTACGAACGTGCCATTGGTGACTGGCTGGGCGCGGTCCTCAGGCAGGACTCCGGGGGCGTCTGAGCGCACGACGGGGTGAGCGACCCCACGGGACCGCACTCGGACACGGCGCGAGCCGCCCCTGGAACGGGACGGCTCGCGCGGCTGGGAGCGGCAGTCGGTTCAGGCGCCCTGCAGTGCCGTGATCTGGCGTTTGATCCGCCCGAGCATCGCGGACATCCCCCGCATGCGCAGGGGGGAGACCAACGACGTCAGTCCGAAACGCTCCGGGAGGTCGTCGGGGACGGCCAGCACCTGCTCGGCCGGCAGCCCGTTGAGACCCTCGTGCAGGATCGAGGCGAAACCGCGCGTGGTCGGTGCCTCGGCCGGCGCGGAGAAGAACAGCTGCACCGGGGCCTGCGGCCCGGTGCCCTCCAGCTCCACCGTGAGGAACAGCGGGGACTGGCACTCCGTCACCTGCTCGAGCTCCTCGGGGTGCTCACCAAGCCGGGCGGGCAGCTCGGGCAGGGAGCGGGAGAACTCCAGCAGCAGCTGCAGCTTGTCGGGCTCGGGGACCTCGTGGAACTCGGTGACGAGCTCCGCGAGCTGGGAGGGAAGGTCCTGGGTGCTCATCGGGTGGCCTCCGGGGCCTCGCCACGCTCCTCGCCCCGGGCCACGGGAACGCGCACCGCGTTGCCCCACTCGGTCCACGAGCCGTCGTAGTTGCGCACGTTCTCGAAGCCCAGCAGGTGCGTGAGCACGAACCAGGTGTGGGAGGAGCGCTCGCCGATGCGGCAGTACGCGATCACGTCCTCGCCGGGGGTCAGCCCCACCTCGTCCAGGTAGATGGCCTCGAGGTCGTCGCGGGACCTGAACGTCCCGTCCTCGGCGGCGGCCCGGGCCCACGGGACGGACGCCGCGGTGGGGATGTGCCCGCCGCGCAGCGTGCCCTCCTGGGGGTAGTCCGGCATGTGGGTGCGCTCACCCGTGTACTCCTGCGGGGAGCGCACGTCGATCAGCGGGGTGGTGCCCAGCGCGGCCAGCACGTCCTCGCGGTACGCGCGGATCGGTGCGTCCTCCCGCTCGACCACGGGGTAGTCCGCGGGCGTCACCTCGGGGCGCTCGGTGCTCAGCTCGCGGCCCTCGGCGATCCACTTGTCCCGGCCGCCGTCCATGAGACGGACGTCCTGGTGGCCGAACAGCGTGAACACCCACAGGGCGTAGGCCGCCCACCAGTTGGACTTGTCCCCGTAGACCACCACGGTGTCCTCCCGCCCGATGCCCTTGGCGGACATCAGCTGCGCGAAGCGCTCGCCGTCCACGTAGTCGCGGGTGACGGGGTCGTTGAGCTCGGTGTGCCAGTCCACCTTCACCGCGCCGGGAACGTGACCGGTCTCGTACAGCAGGACGTCCTCGTCGGACTCGACGACGATGACGCCCGGCTCGCCCGCGTGCTCGGCCACCCACTGGGTGGAGACCAGTCGCTCGGGGTGCGCGTACTGTGCGAAGGCCTCGTTGTGCTCTGCATCTGCAGCCATGGGGAGGGTTCTCCTTGTCCTCGTGCTGTCGTGCGCGTGACGCCCGGAGTCCCGGGCGCTTCTCAGTCCCCAGCGTAGTGCTGGGCTCCCACCGCTCGCATACCGGGCGTGCCGGGGAGGTCACGCGCGGTCACGGTGTTCACCACGGGCTGAGCGGTAGCATCGGGGGTGAAACGGGGTGCTCGGGCACCTCACCGTCGTCCGTCCGCAACAGGACCGGCTCCGGACGCGCCGCGGTGGTCGGCGCACCCGGTCCCGGTCGGGAGGCCCTGCACACGTGAGCACTCAGATCGAACACCTCATCGACCGCAATCCGCGCGTCTCGGCCGATGAACTGCTGGACGGCTTCCGGCCCTCGGAGCGTTTCGGGGAGGTGTCCTTCGACACCTACCGCCCGGATCCGTCCCAGCCCTCGCAGGCGGAGGCCGTGGAGAAGCTCAGGGCCTTCGCGGCGGGAGTCTCCGGGCGTGGCGCCGGGGGCGGCGGCGGGTTCTTCTCCAAGATCTTCGGGGGCCAGAAGGCGCCCGCCGCCGCACAGGGCATCTACCTGGACGGCGGCTTCGGCGTGGGCAAGACCCACCTGCTGGCGTCCCTGTGGCACGCGGTGCCCGGCCCCAAGGCGTTCGGCACGTTCGTGGAGTACACCAACCTGGTGGGCGCTCTCACGTTCCGGCGCACGGTGGACGCCCTCAAGGAGTACTCGCTCGTGTGCATCGACGAGTTCGAGCTGGACGATCCCGGGGACACCGTGCTGATGTCCCGGCTCATGCGCGAGCTCGCGGACGCCGGGGTCAAGCTCGCGGCCACGTCCAACACGCTTCCGGGCTCGCTGGGGGAGGGCCGCTTCGCGGCGCAGGACTTCCAGCGCGAGATCCAGGTGCTCTCCAGCCAGTTCGAGGTGGTGCGCATCGACGGCGAGGACTACCGCCACCGCGGGCTGCCCGAGGCACCGTCCCCGCTGGCCGACGACGCCGCCCTCGACGCCGCCGTGGAGCAGCACTTCGCGGGTCGGCGGGTCGCCGTGGACGACTTCGACGCGCTCGTGGACCAGCTCTCCCGCGTGCACCCCTCCCGCTATCGGGCCCTCATCCAGGACCTGGACGCGATCGCGTGGCGCGGTGTGCGCACGATCGACCAGCAGGCCGTGGCGCTGCGCTTCGTGGTGCTCGCGGACCGGCTCTACGACCGTGACCTGCCGATCCTCTCCACGGGTGTGCCGTTCGACCGGGTCTTCACCGAGGAGATGATGGCCGGCGGGTACCAGAAGAAGTACTACCGCGCGGTCTCACGCCTCACGGCCCTGGCACGGGAGGCCGGCGAGGCCTGATCCGGGCTGCCGGGCCGGCACGCAGAACGGGCTCCCTTCCGATCGGAAGGGAGCCCGTTCTGCGTGGGTGGGCGGGAACTACTCGTTGCCGCCGAGGTGGCCGCGCACGGCGTCCTGGCCCTGGTCGACCTGGCCCTCGAACTTGCCGCCGGTCTTCTCGTCCACGGTGTCACCGGCCTTGTCGATGCCCTGGTTGACCTTGTCCTCGTGGCCACCGGCCATGTCCTTGGCCTTGTCTGCGAGTCCTCCGAAATCAGGCATGATCAGAAACCTTTCGTTCGAGTCACCAGCCCGGTTGCGGGTCGGCATGTGGGCCATCCTGCATGCCGCGACCACATCGGGGGAAGAGGTCCGCGGGGGAGTTCGCCCTCAGAAAACAGCGTCGGCACCGACCCCGGAAACGCGTCACGGTCCCGGGTGCGGGTGGAGTACGCTGGGAGGTCCCCTTGCACGGCCCCCGCCAGCCCCTTGTGGTACGAGACCGCGGGACGGTCTTCCCACGTGCGCACCGGGACACAGCCAGCTACGAAGGAGTCTGCGCCGCCATGACCACCGAACAGGTCGAGCTGCTCCGCCACCCGGCGGAGGCCATCAACTGGAACCGCGTCCAGGACGAGAAGGACACCGAGGTCTGGGACCGTCTGACCTCCAACTTCTGGCTGCCTGAGAAGGTGCCGCTGTCCAACGACGTGCAGTCCTGGAAGACCCTCACCGCCGAGGAGCAGGACCTCACCATGAAGGTCTTCACGGGCCTGACCCTGCTGGACACCATCCAGGGCACGGTGGGCGCGGTCTCGCTCATCCCGGACGCCAAGACCCTGCACGAGGAGGCGGTGTACACCAACATCGCCTTCATGGAGTCCGTGCACGCCAAGTCCTACTCCTCGATCTTCTCCACGCTGTCCTCCATGAAGCAGATCGACGAGGCGTTCCGCTGGTCCAAGGAGAACGAGCACCTGCAGCGCAAGGCGGACATCGTCCTGCGCTACTACAAGGGTGACGACCCGCTGAAGAAGAAGGTGGCCTCCACGCTGCTGGAGTCCTTCCTGTTCTACTCGGGGTTCTACCTGCCCATGTACTTCTCCTCGCACGCCAAGCTGACCAACACCGCGGACCTGATCCGGCTGATCATCCGTGACGAGGCCGTGCACGGCTACTACATCGGCTACAAGTACCAGAAGGGTCTGCTGCAGGAGACCCCCGAGCGCCAGCAGGAGCTGAAGGACTACACCTACGACCTGCTGGACGAGCTCTACGACAACGAGGTGGCCTACGCCGAGGCCCTCTACGACTCCGTGGGCTGGACCGAGGACGTCAAGAAGTTCCTGCACTACAACGCGAACAAGGCCCTGAACAACCTGGGCTACGAGGCGCTGTTCCCACGCGAGATGACGGACGTCTCCCCGGCGATCCTCTCCTCGCTGTCCCCGAACGCGGACGAGAACCACGACTTCTTCTCCGGCTCCGGCTCCTCCTACGTGATCGGCAAGGCCGTGAACACGGAGGACGAGGACTGGGACTTCTGAGACCCCACGGATGACCCCCCCCCGACCGGAGGCCGCGACGGATCACCGTCGCGGCCTTCGCCGTGCTCCGCCCGTGCCGGGCCCGGCCGCCCACCGCACCTGAACCCCGTGCTCACCGGTCTGCGGGATGCAGCGGTGCGGGGTGGGCACGGTGCCGCACCCCGGATGCCGGGGCCGCACGAGGACGCGCCCCACCCGCCGAGGACGGGTGCCCTCCGGGGGACAACCGTGCGGCGTCGTCCCCCAATGTGCGACTGTGAAGGCCTGCGGGGACCTGCATACACTGAGTGCGCAAGGGGAGAGACCGCTGGCCGAAGGACGATCCGGGGGGAGCGTCCGGCCAGCAGGGCTGGTTCGACAACCGTGGTGAGGGCGCCCTGGCGCGCCCTCACCACGGTCACCATCTCAGGGGGGCTGAGACGTCATGCGCACTGCAACCACCGTGAAAGCCGCGATGTCCGTGGCAGAACTGACCGCACTGAACCGTCTGATGCGGGGGACCGGAACCGTGGAGACGTTCGAGCGCGAACTGGTCACGCGCGTCTACGCGGGTGCCCGCGGGTGGCTCGACGAGCTGGAGGGCCACGAACTGACCCGGGACCAGCGCCGACGGTGGAACGCCGCCGTCCGCCACGTCAACCGGTACGTGTCCCGCGGGGGCGTGCCCATGGCGTGGCGGGTGCTCACGTCGCTCAACCAGTCCCGTGACCTGCTGGAGGACCCGCACGTGCTCAAGACCGCGGTCGTCGCGGCCGCCGCGCACGGCCCCTTGGCCCCTGCGCCCCGTGCTGCTGCGGAGACGCCGGCTCGGGCATCCAGTGCCGCTTCCGGGGCACGGCTCGTCCACACCGGGGCCTGACTCCGCCCCTAGGGACCGGGCGGCTCGCCGCGCGCCTGCACTAGAATTGGCGGCAGCATGAAACTCATACGTCAGCGCGAGTCCCTGGGCGCCGAGCAGGACTACCGCCGCGCCCTCTCCATCCTCGACGCCGCCCGAAGCGGCGGCACCGAACCCGTGCTGCGCGTGTACCAGCCGCGACCCACGGTCGCGTTCGGGCGCCGCGACGAGCTGAACCCGGGGTTCTCCCGGGCGCGCCAGTCCGCGCACGACGCCGCCTTCACCCCTCTCGTGCGCCGCGTGGGTGGTCGCGCGGCGGCCTACCACGGCGGGTGCCTGGTGATCGACCACGTGGAACCGGACCCGGATCCCAAGACGGGCATCCAGGACCGCTACCGGCTGTTCGGGGACATGATCGTGGCGGCTCTGGAGGAGCTGGAGATCCCGGCCGAGGTGGGGGAGATTCCGGGCGAGTACTGTGCCGGCGAGTACAGTGTGCACGCGCCCGGGACCGCGACGGATCCGGCGCGGCCCGTGAAGCTCGCGGGCACGGCGCAGCGCGTGGTGGCCGGGGCGTGGTACTTCTCCACGGTGCTCGTGGTCGAGGAGCCGGAGCCGCTGCGCAGCGTGCTCGAGGAGGTCTACGAGGCGTTGGACGTGCCGTGGGAGCCGGCCACGGCCGGTTGCGCGGCGGACGTGCGTCCCGGGACGACGGTGGCGGAGGTCGAGGAGGCCCTCATGGGGGTCTACGACCGCTATGCCACGTACATGGGCTACGGCCCGGTGACGCGGTCGTCGGCCTCTCGATGACCCCCAGGGAGAGGAGCGCGGCATGTGCGGGCGCTATGTGATCGCCAGGACCCCCGGCCAGCTGGCCCTGCCCTTCGACGCGCGGGTGGACGACTCGATCGGCGAAGGGGCGGAGCCGAACTGGAACGTGGCCCCCACCCACACCGTGCCCGTCCTGCTCGAGCGGCTCACCGAGGACGGTCAGCTGCTGCCGGAGACCCACGCCGCCCGGTGGGGTCTGGTGCCCTCGTGGGCCAAGGAGATCTCGGTGGGCTCCAAGATGTTCAACGCCCGCTCCGAGACCGTGATGGAGAAGCCCTCGTTCCGCGCGGCGATCACTGCCCGGCGCTGTGCGATCGCCGCGGACGGCTACTACGAGTGGCAGGCCCCCGCCTCGGGGCGGGGCCGGAAGCAGCCGTACTACGTGCACCCGCGGGACGGCTCCGTGATCTGGTTCGCCGGGATCTACGAGTGGTGGCGCATCCCCGAGGGCTCGGAGGACTCCGCCCGTCCGGGACAGTCGCGCCCCGGCAGGGCCGCCCAGGATGATGACCCGGGGCAGTGGCTGCTGTCGTGCTCGATCCTCACCCGCGAGGCACCGGACCCCAGCTCCGGAAACCCGCACCTGGCCGCGCTCGGCGCCCTGCACAACAGGCTCCCGATGGGCATGGGCGAGGACTTCGCCCGCGAGTGGATCGCCCCGGACAATGACAAGGACCACACCCGGGCCCTGCTGGAGCGCGCCGTGGCGCACAGCCTGGACGTGGCCGGCCAGTGGCGGATGCACCCCGTGAGCACGGACGTGGGTTCGGTGCGCTCACAAGGCGCGCACCTGGTGGAGCCCGTCCAGACCCTGCTCTGAGCCTCCGAGCGTGGTGCCGACACCCCGGGCGCCGTTCGGACTCCGGTCGTCATGCCCCGGTTCCGGCCGGCTGGCCGCCGTTCCGGTCGGCATCCTCGGCCCGGACCGGCACGCCCGGCGTCGGCGGTGCCTGCTCGGCCTCGGGCGACACGCGTCCATCCGGTGACCTCCCCGGGCCGCGGCCCTACAGTGGGTGGTAGACGTGCCGCACCGGCATCCGCGACGACCCACCGGGAGTAGAGATGGTCGAACTGGGCAACAACCTCACCGAGGACGCACGCTGGCTGATGGGCTTCGTGGCCGATGCCGGCTCGGCCGTGGTGGCCAGCAACAGCGGGACCGGGTACCCGGAGTCCGCCTACGTGCACGTGGCCAGCACAGAGGCCGGCCACCTCGTGCTAGGGACCAACGTGGCCTCCCGCAAGTGCTCCAACATTGCCTCGGACCCGCGGATCTCCATGGTCCTCATGCGGGACGGCACCGAGGAGGTCCAGCTGGAGGGCGAGGCCCGCATCCTGGAGGACGCCGAGGCCGCGGCGGCCGGTGAGGTCCTGGACTCCCGGCACCCCGGTGCCACCGCCACGCACGACCCGCAGAGCCTCCGGCTCGTCGAGGTGGCCGTGCGCTGGGCGCTGCACACGGACGTCACGCAGCAGCCTCCGGTGCGCAGGGAGCTCGACCTGCGCTGAGGCCGTGGCGCAGCGGCGTGACCCGGCGCGGCCGGGGGGGAACCGACGGTGGGAGCCCCGGTTCGCCGTGCCCAGCAGCACGAGAAGGTCGGCACTGCCGACCGGCACATCCGGCACCCTCGGGTGTGGCGCGGACTCGGTGCGTACTGCGGTTCCACGCCGAGCGGTAAGGCCCACGCCGAGCGGCAGGGCCCGCGCGGGCGCAACCCTGCCCGACACGGTCGGCTCAGATCTCGTCCTGCTCCGGGGACCAGCGGTTGAAGTCCAGGGTCAGGTACAGCGCGAGCGCGGCGGAGTTGTCCTCGGGAATGCGCACGCACACCTCCTCGTAGCCGTTCTCGTGCAGCGAGGCCATGACCTGGCGCACGAGCTGCTCCGCGAGTCCGCGGCGTCGGTGCGACGACGCCGTGAACAGCTCGAACAGGTAGGGGACGTCCGGGAGCCGGTCGTCCTCGCGGCGTTCCAGGACCATGGCGGCGGCCACAGGGTGGCCGTCCTCGTCCTCGATCAGCTGCGACTGCTCCGCGAGGAACGGACCGTAGGCACCGGCGAACGCGTCCCGCACGAGGGCCTCCGCCTTGTCCTGCTCGCCCTCCACCCGCGTGCCGTAGGCCTCCACCAGCAGCTGGGCCAGGGCGGCGGAGTCGCTCTCGGTCACGGACCGGCTCGGCGCGGTGACCTCCCGGCGGTTGGGCACGGTCCGGGCGATCAGCGTGATGTTTCCAGTCATCGTGTCCTCCAACGGGTCCTCATGAAACACAGGGGTTCGTGCCACTCAGGGTAACCGAGAACCCTGCCAATTCCACGGGGGACTACCGTGGGAGCAGCAGCGACGCCGCCGGTGCGGGGAGTGAGTGCGGCCCGGGAAGGCCGCGCGGCGGCGTCGTCATCGACGAGTGAGGAGAAGCCGCGCCATGGGCGAGACGACCGAGAACATCTCCACCCCCGAGGCGGAGACCGCGCGGATCTGCCGTGAGCTCATCCGCTTCGACACTTCCAACTACTCCAGCGGCGAGGCCGAGGGCGAGCGCGCCGCGGCCGAGCACGTGGCCGAGCTGATCCAGGAAGTGGGCCTGGAGACCCAGTACTTCGAGTCCGCACCGGGCCGCGCCAACGTGTTCACCCGGCTGGAGGGCTCGGATCCCACGGCGGGAGCCCTGCTGGTGCACGGCCACCTGGACGTGGTGCCAGCGATGGCCCAGGACTGGTCCGTGGACCCGTTCGCGGGCGAGCTGAAGGACGGCATGATCTGGGGTCGCGGTGCGGTGGACATGAAGGACATGGACGCCATGATGCTGTCCGTCCTGCGGCACATGCGCCGCACCGGGGCCGTGCCGAAGCGGGACATCGTCTTCGGGTTCTTTGCGGACGAGGAGGCGGGCATGCGCTACGGCTCCAAGTACATGGTCCACGAGCACCCCGAGGTCTTCGAGGGCGTCACGGACGCGATCAGCGAGGTGGGCGGGTTCTCCGCGACCATCGGCGGGCGCCGGGCGTACCTGCTGCAGACCGCGGAGAAGGGGCTGCTGTGGCTCAAGCTCCACGCGCAGGGCCAGGCCGGGCACGGGTCCGGGCTGCACGAGGACAACGCCGTGACGCACCTGTCCCGGGCCATGGCGAACATCGGGCAGTACACGTGGCCGGTGGAGCTCACCAAGACTACGCGGGCGTTCCTGGACCAGGTCACGGAGCTCACCGGCGTGGAGTTCGACCCGCAGAACCCCCAGAAGCTGCTGCGGGAGCTGGGCGCCGTGTCCCGCTTCGTGGGGGCCACGCTGCAGAACACCTCGAACCCCACGGTGCTCGAGGGCGGGTACAAGACCAACGTGATCCCCGGCTCCGCCCAGGGTGCGGTGGACGTGCGCTTCCTGCCCGAGCAGAAGGAGCACGTGCTCGCCACGCTGCAGGAGCTCGCCGGGGAGAAGGTGCGCATCGAGGCGGAGTTCGAGGACATCGCCCTGGAGGTCCCGTTCTCCGGCACCGTGGTGGATGCCATGGTCGACGCCCTGGAGGCCGAGGACCCCGACGCCGTGGTGCTGCCCTACATGCTGGGCGCCGGCACCGACAACAAGTCCCTGTCCACCCTGGGGATCACCGGCTACGGCTTCGTGCCCCTGCAGCTTCCGGACGAGCTCGACTTCACGGGCATGTTCCACGGCGTGGACGAGCGCGTTCCCGTGGCCTCGCTGGAGTTCGGTTCCCGCGTGCTGGACCGGCTCCTGCGCACCTACTGACCACCGCACGGACCGGCGACGCCGCACGGTCGCGTGCGCGCCCAACGCACCCGTGCGGCGTCGCCCCCCGACGTGCTCGCGCGGCGTCGTTCCCCGGCTCACCGCCCGGCCAGCACACCGGGCGCAGTCGGCCGCGCGAGCACCCGGCCGCACGAGCACGCGAACCCGCGAACCCCCGATCCGAAGGACCCTGAGATGGACCCCGTGATGGACCCCGTGACCGACCTGCTCCCCGAGGACCTGCTGGCCCGGATCCGCGCCCGCGCCGCGGACGTGGACCGCGAGAACCGCTTCTTCGACGAGGACTTCGAGGCGCTGCGGAAGATCGGCTACCTGCGCATGCTCGTGCCGCGGGAGTTCGGCGGCCTGGGCTTCACGCTGGAGCAGGCGGCCCGCGCCCAGCGACGGCTCGCGACGGCCGCACCGGCCACGGCGCTGGGAATCAACATGCACCACGTGATCGTGGGCATCGGCTACACGCTCCACCTGCGCGGGGACGAGCGGGCGCGCCGGATCTTCGAGGACGCCGTGGCGGGGGAGGTCTTCGCGTTCGGCATCTCGGAGGCCGGCAACGACTCCGTGCTCTTCGACGCGACTACCCGCGCCGAGCCCACCACCGGGGGCTGGACGCTGCACGGGACCAAGATCTTCACGTCGCTCTCGCCGCGCTGGACGCGGCTGCTCGTGCACGCCCGCGCCGAGGGCGCGGACGCCCCCGGCGGCGCACCCACGGAGGACGACGACGCCGCGCGGCTCCTCGTGGGATTCCTCACCCGGGAGGACCACCGCAGCCCTGCCCCCGGGGTCACCACCCGTGCGGACTGGGACGCGCTGGGCATGCGCGCCTCGCAGTCCTGCACCACCGTGCTGGACGGTGCCCTGCTGCGGGAGGCGGACCTCCTGACCACCACGGCGGTGGGCCCGAACCCCGATCCCGTGGTGTGGGGGATCTTCGGGTGCTTCGAGCTGCTGCTCGCGGCGGTCTACACCGGGATCGCGGACCGTGCGATCGACGTGGCCGTGGAGATCACGAGCACCCGGCGTTCACTCGCGAAGGACGCCGTGTACGCGCAGGATCCGGACATCCGCCGCCACATCGCCCGGGCAGGCGTGCTGCGGGACGGCATCGAGCTGCAGCTGCGGCAGCTGTGCGCGGACGTGGACGCCCTGGGCTCGGACCGGGAGCTCGCCCACGGGCCGCGCTGGTTCATCCTGTTCTCCGGGGTCAAGCACCGCGCCACCGAGGCCGCCCGCGAGATCGTGGACCTGGCGCTTCGCGCCTCGGGCGGGTCCCAGTACCGGCGGGGCTCCGAACTGGAGCGGCTCTACCGCGACGTGCTGGCCGGGATGTACCACCCTTCGGACGAGGAGTCCGTGCACACGGCCACCGCCACCTCCCTGCTGGGTCCGGTGACCGGCTGACGCAGGGGCCGTCCGTTCAGAACGTGCGGTCCACCCGGATGATCCGGCGCCTCAGGACGAATCGGCGGACCCCGCCGTAGAGCACCGCGGAGCGCATGAGCTCCCACTTGCCGTACTCGGCGTGCTCCGCCACGCGGGTGCGGGCGTCGGCGGGCTTCTCGCGGGGGTCCACCGTGAGGGACAGGTATTCGTAGCGCTCGTCGCGGCCCGTCATGGTGGGGTGCCCGGCGAGGGTCGTGCGCTTGAGTCGTTGTTCTCTCATCGCTCCCATTCTGCTCGGATAACGGCTAACGTCTACTCCATGAGCACCGATCCTCGCGCCGCCCTGCAATCGCTCGTCAACGCCCTCGAGGAGCACCTCGCCGCCGCCGCCAACCGGCGCTCGGACGAGGACCCCTCGGTGGACAAGGCCTACGTGGCCATCGCCAACGCCTTCGAGGCCTACGAGGAGGCGCTGTACGACGCGCACGACGAGGTCACCCCCCTCACCGTCTTCGCCGACGACGATGACGACGACCTCGACTACGACGAGGATGAGGACGACGAGGACGACCTCCTCGAGGACAACGAGATGATGGACGAGGACCTCATCGACGAGGACGACTTCGACGACGAGGACGACACCGCGGAAGATCGCCCCGGCACCCGCTGAGCCACCCCCGCACCACGTGACGCAGGGCCCCCGTCCACGGACGGGGGCCCTGCGTGCGTCCAGCCCCCTCCCAGTTGCTGCACCGGCCGGGGCGGAGTTCACGTGCCGTACAGTTGTCGCGTGAACTGGATCGAAGCGATAATTCTCGGCCTCGTGCAGGGCCTGACCGAATTCCTCCCGGTGTCCTCCTCCGCGCACCTGCGCATCGTGGGGGAGTTCCTGCCCGGCGGCGGCGACCCCGGAGCGGCGTTCACCGCCATCACGCAGCTGGGCACGGAGACCGCCGTGATCATCTTCTTCTGGCGGGACATCGTGCGCATCATCAAGCACTGGGCGCTCTCACTGACCGGGCGCATGGACCGCAGGGACCCCGATGCCCGGATGGGCTGGTTCATCATCCTGGGCTCGCTGCCGATCGGCATCCTGGGCCTGCTGCTGCAGGACTTCATCGAGACCCAGTTCCGGTCCCTCTGGATCACCGCCACCATGCTGGTGCTCTTCGGCATCTTCCTGGCGGTCGCGGACCACGTGGGCAAGCAGGAGCGCCACCTGGAGGACCTCACCATGAAGCACGCGGTGGGCTTCGGCTTCGCCCAGGCGCTCTCCCTGATCCCCGGGGTCTCCCGCTCCGGTGGCACGATCACCGCGGGACTGCTCATGGGCTACACCCGTGCGGCCGCCGCACGCTACGCGTTCCTGCTGGCCATCCCGGCGGTCTTCTCCTCGGGTCTGTACGAGCTGTACAAGGTCCTGGCGGGCAAGGTCCCCGCGGGGATGTACACCATGGGGCAGACCGCGGTGGCCACGCTGATCGCCTTCGCAGTGGGCTACCTGATCATCGGCTGGTTCATGCACTACATCTCGGAGCGCAGCTACAGCCTGTTCGTCTGGTACCGCATCGCCCTGGGTGCCCTGGTCTTCGTGCTGCTCGGTCTGGGCGTCCTCACCCCCTGAGCACGGCCACGAGCGCCCCGCACGTCTCCCACGCCGCCGACCCCGGGGCGGGGGAGCCGGAACCGGGGCGGAACAGCCGCCCCGACCCACCGGCCGCGGCACCCGAGAACTCTTGCCCGTCGACACGAAGGTGACCATGAAGTCCTGGACCTCCCGCCCGGTGCCCGCCCTGCCCGGTACATCCGGAACTCCCCGGGTGCACGACACCAGAACCGGTGCCGCAGAGCCCCTCGCGGCCCGTGACGGCCGGGCCAGTCTCTACGTGTGCGGGATCACCCCGTACGACGCGACCCACATGGGCCACGCCGCCACGTACGTGAACTTCGACCTGCTCCACCGCGTGTGGCGCGACGCCGGCCACGAGGTGGACTACGTCCAGAACGTCACGGACGTCGACGACCCCCTCCTGGAGCGTGCGAACGCCACCGGGGTGGACTGGCGAGAGCTGGCCGCGTCCCAGACCGAGCTCTTCCGCACGGACATGACGGCGCTCAACGTGCTTCCCCCGGACCACTACGTGGGTGCCACCGAGGCCGTCGACTGGATCGTCACGGCGGTCGAAAGCCTCGTCGAACGGGGTCTGGCCTACCGTGTCCCCGCCGGCACGGGACAGGACGGTGAGCCGGCACCCGCGGGGGACGTGTACTTCGACGTCGTGGCGGCGGAGGGGCTGCGCGCCGAGGACCCGGACGCGTGGGTCGTGGGCGGCACGTGCCAGCTGGAGGGCGACCGGGAACGCATGCTCCCGCTGTTCACGGGCCACGGGGGCGACCCTGATCGCACGGGCAAACGCGACCCGCTGGACCCGCTGCTGTGGCGCGTGGAGCGTCCCGGCGAGCCGGCGTGGGACGGCGGCTCGTTGGGTGCGGGACGCCCCGGCTGGCACATCGAGTGCAGCGTGATCGCCCTGCGGCACCTGCCCCGCCCGTTCACGGTCCAGGGCGGAGGCTCGGACCTCGCGTTCCCGCACCACGACATGGGAGCGGGGCACTCCTACGCCCTGTCCGGAGAGCCCATGGCGGAGCACTTCGTGCACACGGCCATGGTGGGTCTGGACGGCGAGAAGATGTCCAAGTCCAAGGGGAACCTGGTCCTCGTGTCCGCGTTGCGGCAGCAGGGGGTGGACCCCGCGGCCATCCGCGTGGCGATCCTCTCCCACCACTACCGCACGGACTGGTTCTGGACCGAGGACCTGCTGGAGCAGTCGCGGCGACGGCTCGCCACGTGGCGCGAGGCGGCTGCGAAGCCGGAGACGGCGGGTGCGGACGCCATGCTCGAGGCCGTGCGTGCGGCTCTGGGCGAGGACCTCAACGCGCCGGCCGCGCTGATTGCGGTGGATGCGTGGGCGGCCCGGAACCTGGGCGGGGCGGCGGCACGCGGCCGTGCGGCGTCGTCGGAGGACACGCGTCTGGCGCGGGACACCGTCGAGGCGCTGCTGGGGATCGTGCTCTGAGGCGGCCGGCGGGCTGGTCTCAGTCCCGCCCGTCGCGGCGGCGCAGGTACCGCTCGAACTCGCGCGCGATGGCGTCCCCCGTGGCCTCCGGGAGGTCCACGGTGTCCTTGGCCTCCTCGAGCTGCTGGACGTAGTCCGCCACCTCGGGATCCTCGGACGCCAGTTCGTCCACCCCGCGCTCCCACGCCTCGGCGTCCTCGATCAGTGGATCCAGGGGCAGCGACAGACCGAGCAGGTCCTCGAGGCGGCGCAGCAGCGCCAGCTGCGCCTTGGGCGAGGGGGAGTGGGCCACGTAGTGGGGGACGGCCGCCCACATGCTGAGCGTGGGAAGACCCGCGAGCGCGGCCATGTGGGAGAGCACCCCCACGATGCCCGTGGGGCCCTCGTACTGGGGTGCCTCCGCGTCCAGCTCGGCGCGCAGCTCCTCGGTGTCCGAGGTCAGGGTCACGGGGATGGGCCGGGTGTGCGGCACGTCCGCGAGCAGGGAGCCCAGCATGATCACGAAGTCCACCTCCAGGGCGGCGGCCTGCTCCAGCAGCTCCGCGGTGAAGGTGCGCCAGCGGTAGGAGGGTTCCCAGCCGTGCAGCAGCACGAGGTCCAGGTTGGTGCCGGGAACGGAGGCCCGGGACAGCCGCGTGGAGGGCCAGTGCAGCTTCTGCTCCCCGGTCAGGGACCGGCGGATCACCGGGCGGGAGTACTGGTAGTCGTAGTAGTCGTCGGAGGCGACCTCGAAGACCTCGCGCGCGTCCAGGTGCTCGCGGATGAGCTTGAGGGAGTCGGTGGCCGCGTCCCCGGCGTCGTTCCAGCCCTCGAACGCCGCGATCAGGACCGTGACGGTCTCCTGGCCCTGGCCGTCGCGCACCACGCCGAACGGGCCGGTGCCGGGTCGCTGCGAATTGCTGTCCAACGTGCTCACCCGTCTTACTGTACGGTGCCCGTCCCGGCGGGCTCCACGTGTCCGCGCCCAGCGCGCACCGGGGCCCGCGCCCTACCATGAGCACCATGTCCTCTTCCCCGCGCCCCGAGCCCTCCGGCGAGCCCGCTCCCGTTCCCGGCGGCGCCGCACGGCCGCGCACCCGCGGGGTGCGGCTGGGCCGCGTCGCGGGGGTGGAGCTGGTTCTGGACCGTTCGTGGTTCGTGATCGCGGCGCTGACCGTGGCCATGTACGGGCCCGTGCTGTGGCGGCTGTACCCCGGGCTGGGGTGGTTGAACCTGGTGCTCGCTCTCGGGTTCGCGGTGGGGCTGGCGCTGAGCGTGCTCGTGCACGAGCTCGCCCACGCGGTGGCCGGCCGGGCGGCGGGATGGCCCGTGTCCCGGATCGTGCTCACGCTCATGGGCGGGCACACGGCGTTCGGCGCCGTGCACACCCGCGCCCTGCCCACGGCGCTCGTGTCCCTGGTGGGACCGCTCTCCAACGTGGCGGTGGCGCTGCTGGGGGAGGTCGCGCTGTCCTTCGCGCCGGCCACCGCTGCGGGCCCCGGGTGGGCGCTGCTGCAGCTGCTCGTGCTGGCCAACTGGGTGCTCGGACTGTTCAACCTGCTCCCCGGTCTGCCGCTGGACGGCGGGCGCGTGGTCGAGTCCCTCGTGTGGGCCGTCACGGGCTCGGAGACCCGGGGCACCGTGGTGGCCGCGTGGTGCGGTCGCGTCATCTCCGTGCTCGTGGTGCTGTGGGCGCTGTGGACCGGGCAGTGGCGCGATCCCCTGGTGCTCGCGGTCATCCTGCTCGTGGCGGGGTTCATTGTCCTGGGTGCGGGGCAGGCCCTGAAGCAGGCTCGTCTCCTGGGGGTTCTCGACGCCGTGCGGGCCGGTGGTATCGCCCGTCCCGCCCTCGAGTTCGCCCCCACCACACCGCTCTCGCTCGTGGACGCCACGGTGCACGCGGCCACCTCGGACGGCTACCGCGGCTGGACCCCGGACGTGGTGGTGCGCGACTCCGCCCGCGGGGCCGTGGGCGTGCTCAGCCCCGCCCGTTCGGCGGACGTGCAGGGTCCGGACCGCACCCGGGTGGCCGTGGGGGACGTGGCCGACTGGTTCCCGGAGACCGCGCGCGCCGCGCCGCACGAGGCCGGGGGACATCTGGTGCGGCTCATGGAGTCCCGCCACTTCCCCTGGCTGGTGGTGCTGGACGGCGAGGGACACGTGACCGGGGTGGTCCACCACGAGGACATCGCGCGCTACGCCCTGCGCTCCTGAGACGACCCTGCGGCGGCGGTGCCCACCCGGAGGTGGGGCTGGGCCGTGGAGGTGGCGTGCGGCGTCGGGCTACGGTGGGAGAATGGCAGCAGAGGCGGCCCCCACGCGGGGGACCGCGCCACAGACCGGACAGCATCCCTGTCGACCCCGCGCGAAAGCGAGCAGATGACCGAGCAGCGACCCCACGAAACCGCCACCCCCTCCACCGCAGCGCCCGTGCGCGGCGCGGCCAACCGGCGCGGGCCGTTCCGCTCGGGGGAGCGCGTCCAGCTCACGGACGAGAGCGGGAAGATGACCACCATCACCCTGGTGGACGGCGGGGAGCACCACACGCACCGCGGGGTGCTCACGCACGACCAGCTGATCGGGCAGCCCGAGGGGACCGTGGTGAGCAACACCGCCGGCATCCAGTACCAGGCGCTGCGCCCCCTGCTCAAGGACTTCGTGCTCTCCATGCCCCGCGGCGCGGCGGTGATCTACCCCAAGGACTCGGGTCAGATCGTGACCATGGCGGACATCTTCCCGGGCGCCCGGGTGGTCGAGGCCGGGGTCGGCTCGGGTGCGTTGAGCATCTCCCTGCTGCGCGCGGTTGGGGACGAGGGTCGCGTGCACTCGTTCGAGCGCCGCGAGGAGTTCGCGGAGATCGCACGCGGCAACATCGAGACCATGTTCGGCGGCCCGCACCCCGCGTGGGAGCTGAGCCTCGGTGACCTCGCGGAGGAGCTCGGTGCCACCGAGGAGCCCGGCTCCGTGGACCGCGTGATCCTGGACATGCTCGCCCCCTGGGAGTGCCTGGACGCCGTGGCCACCGCACTCGCCCCCGGCGGTGTGGTGATCTGCTACGTGGCCACCGTGCCGCAGCTCTCCCGCGTGGCCGAGGCCATGCGGGCCGACGGCCGCTTCACCGAGCCGGAGGCGTCCGAGACCATGGTGCGCGGCTGGCACGTGGAGGGCCTCGCGGTGCGCCCCGACCACCGCATGGTGGCCCACACCGGCTTCCTCATCCAGTCCCGCCGTCTCGCGGACGGCTCGCCCCGCCTGGCCCCCAAGCGCCGCGCGTCCAAGAGCGAGTACACCGAGGAGGACCTGCAGGCCTGGACCCCGGTGGCCCTCGGCGAGCGCATCGTCTCGGACCGCAAGCTGCGCCGCGCGGGTCGGGACGCGGCGTCGTTGGCCCAGCACGCCGCACGCGCGCACCAGCAGATCGACGCCGCGGACGACGCCGCCCGGCCCGCGCCGGAGGCCGCGCCCGCGACCGACTCCGCAACGACGGCGGGCACGGGAACCCCGTCCGCCGTGGACGCGCAGGTCCTCAGGAGTGACCGGGACCTGACGGACGGACGGGAGTCCGACGGCGAACGGGGCCGCGATGACTGAGCCCCGGGACACGGGCGGAGCAGCGGTTCCGCGGCAGAGCGCAGACGTCACCCAGCGCCAGGTGAACCTGCTGCGGGACCAGAAGCGGAACCTGGACAAGCAGGCGGCCGAGCTGAGCTCGCAGAACCAGAAGCTCGTGCGGCTGCTCAACGCCTCCCGGCAGGAGATCGTGAGCCTCAAGAAGACGTTGGCCGCGGAGGCGGAGCCGCCCGCCACGTACGCCGTGGTCCTGCAGGTCAACCACGGCCGCCGGCCCGTGGGAGAGGCCACCGGGGACGGACCCGTGGTCACGGGCCCCACGGTGGACGTGCTGGCCGCCGGGCGCCGGATGCGCGTGGCCGTGAGCCCGCTCGTCTCGTTCGGCGCGTGCGAGCCCGGTCTCGGGGTGCTGCTCAACGAGAACTACGTGGTGGTGGCACTGCTCGACTACGAGCGCACCGGCGAGGTGGCCACCGTCAAGGAGGTCGTGGACCACGACCGCGTGCTGACCGTGGGCCGCTCGGACGAGGAGCGCGTGCTGCTGCTCTCCGGCCGGCTGCGGCGCGAGCGGCCGAAGCCCGGGGACGCCGTGACCGTGGACCACCGCACCGGATTCGCGCTGGAACCCGTGGCCCGCACGGATGTCGAGCAGCTCGTCCTCGAGGAGGTTCCCGAGGTCCGCTACACGGACATCGGCGGTCTCGGCCCCCAGATCGAGGCAATCCGCGACGCCGTGGAGCTGCCCTACGTGCACCCCGAGATCTTCCGCGAGCACGGCCTGCGCCCGCCCAAGGGCATCCTGCTCTACGGCCCCCCGGGCAACGGCAAGACCCTGATCGCCAAGGCCGTCGCCCGCTCCCTTGCGGAGCGCTCCGCGGCGAAGGCCGGGCGCTCGCGGGCCGAGGGGTACTTCCTCAACATCAAGGGTCCCGAGCTGCTGGACAAGTACGTGGGGGAGACCGAGCGCCAGATCCGCTCGATCTTCGCGAACGCCCGTGAGCAGGCCGCTCGCGGGGTGCCCGTGGTGGTGTTCTTCGACGAGATGGACTCGCTGTTCCGCGTGCGCGGCTCGGGGCTGTCCTCGGACGTGGAGACCACGATCGTGCCGCAGCTGCTCACGGAGATCGACGGCGTGGAGCAGCTGGACAACGTGATGGTGGTGGGTGCCACCAACCGCGAGGACATGATCGACCCCGCCGTGCTGCGCCCCGGCCGCCTGGACGTGAAGATCCGCATCGACCGCCCCGACAGGGAGGGCGCGCGGGAGATCTTCTCCCTCTACCTCACCGAGGACCTGCCGCTGCGGGACGAGGACGTGGCCCGGGCCGGTTCGCGCGCCCGGGCCGCCCAGGAGCTGGTGAGTGCCGCGGTGGAGCGCATGTACGCGCGGGAGCCGGGCACGGAGTTCCTGAGCATCGCCTACCGGGACGGCACCCACGAGACCCTCTACTTCTCCGACTACGCCTCCGGAGCGGTGATCCGCAACGTGGTGGACCGCGCCAAGAAGCAGGCCGTCAAGACGCTGCTGACCACCGGTCGGCGGGGGATCACCGCACAGCACCTGGTGGTGGCCGTGGACGAGGAGTTCCACGAGCAGCAGGACCTGCCCAACACCGAGGACCCCGAGGACCGGGCCCGGCTCACCGGGCGCCGTGCGGACTCGATCGAGAGCGTGCGGATGGTCACCCACCGTGCGGACGCGGCGGGGGAGCAGGCATGACGGTCCGGCGGATCATGGGCAGCGAGACCGAGTTCGGGGTGCTCGCGCAGGGCCAGCCGGACGCGAACGCCACGGTGCTCTCCACGCGCGTGGTCACGGGCTACGCCTCGTGGGTCGCACGACGCCGCTCGGAGACCGTGCGCGCCGGTGCGGCAACGCACGGGGCCGGGCCGGGTGGCGTCGTGGGAACGGGATGGGACTACGGCTCCGAGACCCCGCTCGCGGACGCCCGGGGCTTCACGGTGGCCCGCGAGGACGCCCACCCCTCGCAGCTCACGGACGAGGCACCCGAGCTGACCGCGGAGCAGATCGCGGCGGAGGCCATCAGCGAGTCCGCGCTCTACACCGAGGACATGGACTGGCGCCGGGTGGTCATGAACACCGTGATCCCCAACGGCGCGCGGGTCTACGTGGACCACTCCCACCCCGAGTACTCGTCCCCGGAGGTCACCAGCCCGCTGGACGCGCTCACGTGGGACGCCGCTGGGGACGTGGTGGCGCACCGCGCCGTGCAGGCGCTCGCGGAGCAGGCTGCGGGCTCGGGGTCAGCGCCCGTGAACCTCTACAAGAACAACACCGACAACAAGTCCGTGTCCTACGGCGCGCACGAGAACTACACGGTGGACCGCGCCGTGCCCTTCGAGCGCATCACGGCGGCGCTGCTGCCGTTCTTCGCGTCCCGCCAGGTGCTCTGCGGCGCCGGGCGCGTGGGCCTCGGCGTGGACGGCTCCCGCCCGGGCTTCCAGCTGAGCCAGCGCGCGGACTTCTTCGAGCGCACGGTGGGCCTGGAGACCACGATCCACCGCCCCATGGTCAACACCCGGGACGAGCCCCACGCGGACGACTCCCGCTACCGCCGGCTGCACGTGATCATCGGGGACGCCACCCTCTCCCACACGGCCACGCTGCTGAAGTTCGGGACCACGTCCCTGGTGCTGAACCTGGTGGAGCACGACCGCGTCCCGGACCTCGAGCTCGTGGACCCCGTGGCCGCGCTGCAGGCCATCAGCCACGACCCCACCCTGGCCACCACGGTGGCCCTGCGGGACGGCCGGCAGCTCACGGGGGTGTCGCTGCAGCGCGCGTACCTGGACGCCTGCGCGGAGCTGGAGCACGAGCTCGCCCCCGAGGGTCTGGACGAGGACACCGCGCAGGTGCTCGCCCTGTGGGACGAGGTGCTCACCGACCTCGCCGCGGACCCGGCCCGCCTGGCCGACCGGCTGGACTGGGCCGCCAAGTACGCCCTACTCAGCGCGTACCGCACGCGGGACGGGCTGGCGTGGGACGATCCGCGCCTCGTGGCCATCGACCTCCAGTACGCGGACGTGCGCCCGGACAAGGGGCTCCACCACCGGCTGGTCGCCTCCGGGAGGATGCGCACCCTCGTGTCCGCCGAGCGGATCGAGGCGGCGGCGGACACCCCACCCGCGGACACCCGCGCGTACTTCCGCGGCACCGCGGTTGAGCGGTACCCGGAGGCCATGGCGGGCGTGGGCTGGGACACCGTCAACGTCACCTTCCCCGGCATCCGGCGCGGCGCGCGGATCGCGATGCCCGAACCCCGGGACCTCACCCGCGAGGTCAGCGAGCAGTGGTTCGCCGCACCGGACGCCGAGCAGTGGGCGCGCACGGTGGCACGCCACCGGCCCGCGCTCGTCACGGGCAGCGACATCGGCCCGCCCGGCGGATAGCCCGCGGGCCGCCCGTCGCACGGCCGGCCCGCCGCACCGGGGGACGCCACGCGGCAGGAACCGCGGCTCCCCACGGGGCGCGGCGGAACGGAGCTCGGGAACCCCGGGCCCGGGACGTCCGCACGAACCCCGCCCCACCCACGACCACCAGCAACCCAGGAGGACACATGGCACAGGAACGCATCTTCGGCACCGGCTCGCGCCGCGAGGAGGAGCCCGAGACCCCGGGTCCGGTGGACCCGCCCGTCTCCGGCGCCGCGCAGGCGCAGCGGGACACCCAGGGCACGGACGACCTGCTCGCCGAGATCGACGGCGTGCTGGAGACCAACGCGGAGGCCTTCGTCAAGGGCTTCGTGCAGAAGGGCGGTCAGTGACGCCGTGGACCGCAGGATCTACGGCATCGAGACCGAGTTCGGCCTGACCCACAGCGCCCCCGAGGGCCCAGCACTGAGCGCCGACGACGCCGCCCGGCGCCTGTTCGCGCCCGTGCTCGCGTGGGGGAGGGCCTCCAACGTCTTCCTGCCCAACGGCGGGCGGCTCTACCTGGACGTGGGCTCCCACCCCGAGTACGCGACCGCCGAGGCCGCCACGCTGCACGACGTCGTGGCCCAGGACGCCGCGGGGGAGCGCATCGTGGACGACCTGCGCGCCCAGCTCCAGGAGTCCCTGGACGGCGAGGGCGTGGCCGGGACCGTGCACCTGTTCAAGAACAACGTGGACTCCGCGGGCAACGCCTTCGGCTCGCACGAGAACTACATGATCGGGCGCAGCACCGAGTTCTCCCGCCTGCTGCAGCACCTGCTGCCGTTCCTGGTGACCCGCCAGATCCTGGTGGGGGCCGGAAAGGTGCACCCGGCCGGCCCGCCGGCCTTCGGCGCATTCGCACCGGGGGACGGTTCCGCGAGCTACTCCTTCTCGCAGCGCGCGGACCACATCTGGGAGGGGTCCTCCTCCGCCACCACGCGCTCGCGGCCCATGATCAACACCCGGGACGAGCCCCACGCGGACGCCCAGCACTACCGCCGGCTGCACGTGATCACGGGCGACTCGAACATGTCCCAGACCACCACGGCGCTGAAGGTCGGGGCCACGGACGCGCTGCTGCGCATGATCGAGGCGGGGCAGATCCTCCCGGACCGGACGCTCGCGGATCCGGCCTCGGCGCTGCGCCAGGTCTCGCACGACCTCACGGGCACCGCCCGGCTGGAGCTCGCGGACGGCTCGACCCGCTCGGCACTCGAGCTGCAGCACGAGTACCTGGAGGCCGTGACCCGGTTCACGGACCGGCACGGGGCGCACCACGACCGTCTGGGCTGGGTGCTGGAGCTCTGGGAGCGCGGGCTGCGGGCCGTGTCCGAGCAGAATCCCGGCCTCGTGGACCGGGAGCTGGACTGGGCCGTGAAGAAGAAGCTGCTGGACTCCTACGCGGCCTCTCACGGCATGGATCTGTCCCACCCGCGCATCGCGCAGCTGGACCTGGCCTACCACGACACCTCCGCAACGCACGGGCTCTTCCACATGCTCGAGCGCCGGGGTGCCGTGGAGTCCTTCGTGACCCCGCAGGACGTCTCGCGCGCCGTCGAGGAGGCACCGCAGACCCGGGCCCGGCTCCGTGGGCGCTTCGTGGCCGCGGCCCACGCCGCGGACGTGAACCACACGGTGGACTGGGTGCACCTCAAGCTCAACGGCCCGAACTCGCAGCGCACCAGCACGTGCAAGGACCCGTTCGCCACCACGCAGCCGGACGTCGAGGAGATGATCCGGGACCTCGGGACCGGGGCCGTCTGAGCACTCCGCGCCACGCGCACGGACGCGTTCCGTGCGCGTTCCCAGCCACGCACCACACGAGTCCTCTACATTGGACCGCAGCCACACCCCGTTGACGAAAGGTCACCCCGTCTTGCGAAAGATCATCCCCGTCGGCGCCACCGCCGTCGCCATGTCACTGCTGCTCACCGGTTGCGGCTCCTCCGGCTGGGACTCCGTGGAGATGACCGAGGAGCCCGCCCCGGGCAAGGCCCCCGCCGTGACCTTCGAGACGCCCATGAAGGTCGAGGAGACGCAGACCAAGGTGCTCAAGGAGGGCGGCGGGTCCGAGATCGACGCCGGGGACAACATCATGCTCCAGGCCGCCCTCTACAAGGGCTCGGACGGCTCCTCCCTGGGGGACACCTACAGCAAGGGCTCCGGTCAGGTGCTCACGGTCAACGACCAGCTCAAGGAGTCCCTGCCGCAGATGTACGACGCGCTGTCCAACGCGCAGGAGGGCGAGGTCATCGCCTACAGCTCGCCCGAGACGAGCGGCAAGGCGGAGGACGGCGACGACTCCACCTCGGTCGAGGTCTACGAGGTGACCAAGAAGCTGCTGCCGCCCCTCAACGAGGAGATGAAGACCCCGGCCAAGGGCATGCCCAAGGTCACGCAGGACGACAAGGGCACCCCCACCATCCAGAAGCCCTCCGGCCCCGAGCCCACGAAGCTTAAGACGGACGTGCTGATCGAGGGCGACGGCGAGACCGTCTCCGCGTCCGACACCGTGGTGGCCAACTACGTGGGGGTGCGCTGGGAGGACGGCAAGCCCTTCGACTCCTCCTACGAGAAGGGCACCCCCGTGTCCTTCCCGCTGGACAACGTGATCGTGGGCTGGAAGGAGGGGCTCGCCGGCCAGAAGGTGGGCTCCCGCGTGGAGATCGTGATCCCCACGTCCAAGGCCTACGGCACGGAGAAGGAGCTCGGGAAGGACGCGCAGTACCCCGCCGGCTCCCTCGTGTTCGTGGTGGACATCCTCGGACGCACGGACACCCCGGATCCCGCGAAGCAGTCGCCGAGCGCGGCCCCGTCCGCGAGCTCGGCACCCAGCGCGGGGGCGTCCTCCTCCGGCAGGTGAGGGCCGCTACACTAGGCCCTCGGCAACGCCCCGCACCGCCGGGGTCCTCGACGAAAGGTAGAGCCCGTGTCATTCGGACAGCGCAAGCTTGATCGTTCCAAGCCCGAGGTCGACTTCCCCCAGGACCCCGTGCCCACCGAGCTGCGGATCGTGGACGAGATCCAGGGCGCGGGCAAGGAGGCCACCCCCGGCGCCACCGTGTCCTGCCACTACGTGGGTGTCACCTACTCGGGCGGCGAGGAGTTCGACGCCTCCTGGAACCGCGGCGAGCCCCTGGACTTCACGGTGGGCATCGGCCAGGTCATCCAGGGCTGGGACCAGGGTCTGCTGGGCATGAAGGTGGGCGGGCGGCGTCGTCTGGAGATCCCCTCCGAGATGGCGTACGGCAAGCGCGGCGCGGGGGCGCAGATCGGCCCCGACGAGGCCCTGATCTTCGTGGTGGACCTGCTCGACGTCCGCTGAATGCCGCGCCACACCGGCGAGGCGGCACGCCGTTCGACCACGGCGTCCGCCGAGCGTCTGCTGAACCTGCTGATTGCGCTGCTGGACCGTGAGTCCGGCTACACGCGCGAGCAGCTGCGCGCCATCGTGCCCGGGTACGACCGTGCGGGCAACCAGGACGCGTTCGAGCGCATGTTCGAGCGCGACAAGGCCCACCTGCGGTCCCTGGGGTACCCGGTCGAGGAGATCCCCGACGACGACCCCTGGGCCTCCGACGCCCAGCTCACCCCGCGCTACCGCGTGCCCCGCGGCTCCTACAACCTCCCCGAGGTGCGCTTCAGCGCGGAGGAGTCGGCGGTGCTCGCGGTCGCCGCAGATGCTTGGAACGACGCCGCCCAGGACCGGCTCGCGCGGCGCGCCCTGGACAAGCTCGAACCCGCGCTGAGTGCGGAGGTCACGCCCGGGCGGGACGTCCAGCCCACCGTGGCGGTCGCGGACCCCGCGTTCGAGCCGCTGCTCTCGGCGGTGCTCGCGCACCGGACGGTGCGCTTCGACTACGTGGACCGCACGGGCGCCTACTCGCGGCGCACCGTGCAGCCGTGGGGAGTGGGCTCGCGCTACGGCGCGTGGTACCTCGCAGGCTGGGACACGGACCGGGGTGCTCAGCGCACATTCCGTCTCTCACGGATCATCTCCGAGGTCGCGGTGACCCGGGAGGGTTTCGAGCCGCCCCGCGACTTCTCGATGGGAGGGCAGCTGGCCCGGATGGTCAGCCAGCCGCCGCAGCTGCGCGTGGTCGTATTCGTGCGGCAGGGCGCGGGTCAGCTGCTGCGCCGGATCGCGACGCCCGCGGCGGCGTCGTGCTGGCGGGCACCCGAGGGCTTCGACGCCGTGGAGCTGGCCGTCCACGACACCGAGTCCGCCGCCGAGCACGTGTGCGCCGCCGGCCCGGACGCGTGGGTTCCGCGCACCTCGTCCGCGCCCGAGGACGCCTCGTGCACCGTGGACGAGGAGACCCAGGCCGTGGTCGCGGAGGCCGTGGCCCGCAGGCTCGAGGACGCCCGTGCCTTCCAGGCACGCATGGGCGGCGTGTCCGTGCACTGGGGCAAGCAGCGCCGCCAGGGCGCGGCCAAGGCCAGCACGGAGCACCACCTCGCGCGGCTGCTGCACATCGTGCGCCACGTCTACGCCCACCAGGGGGCGGAGCTCGAGGAGACGGCCCGGCACTTCGGCATCACGGACGCCGAGCTGGTCAACGACCTGCAGACCCTGTTCGTGTGCGGCCGTCCCGGGCACCTCCCGGACCAGCTCATCGACGCCTCGTGGGACGACGGCCACATCTACCTGGGCAACGCGCAGGAGCTCTCCGAGCCGGTGCGGCTCACGGTCCCCGAGGCGAGCGCCCTGCTCATGGGTCTGCAGACCCTGCAGGCCGTGCCCGGCGGCGACAGCCGCGTGGTGCGCTCGGCCATGCAGAAGGTCGCCACGGCCGCGGACGCCCTCCCGCTCGCGGACGCCCTCGCCGCACCGGAGGGCGACGCCGCCGCGGAGCCGCGGGACAGCGCCCTGGTCGCCGAGCTGCGCCGCGCGATCGCCGAGGGCCGGCGGGTGCGGCTGCGCTACCTCGTGGCCTCGCGCGACGAGGTCACGGAGCGGCTCGTGGACCCGGTGCGGATGATCTTCTCGGACGGCCACCAGTACCTGCGCGGGTGGTGCCTGCAGGCCAACGGGCCGCGCACCTTCCGGGCGGACCGGATCGTGGGCTGCGAGGACGCGGGGGAGGCCGAGGCGCACCCGCGCATGGAGTCCGAGGTGCGCTCGAGCATCCAGCCCGCCAAACGGCGGCCCGTGCAGGCCGTGGTGGTCACCGACCGCCGGGGCCGGTGGATCGTGGAGCACTACCACGCCAAGCGCTACGTGGAGGTCTCGGTGCCGGAGGCCGCCTCGACCCACGGACCCGCGGCCGCCGGAGCGCCAGGGGAGGAAACCGCACGGGCCGCCACGGCGTCCACGGCGAACTCCCAGGCGGGGGACGCGGCACGGACGCGGGCACCCCGGGGACCGCGTCCGCTGCCGGAGTACGTGGCGGCTGAGGTGGACTTCCCCACGCTCGATGCCCTGTCGTCGCTCGTCACCCGCCACGCCGGCCACGTGGGAGTGGTGTCCCCGCCCGAGGCCGTGGCCGCTGTTGAACAGTGGCTGAACAGCAGTGGTCCGGGCGGCACCGCGCAGCCGAGCTGACGCCCTGGTGCCTATACTGGTGAGCATGCTCTGGTGGATGTGGATCGTGCTGTGGACCGTGGTGGTCCTGGCCAGCGCCGCATTCGTCGCAGGACTGCTCTACCGGCTGCTCACGCGGCACGTGGTGCCCGCGCTGGACGAGCTCGAGCGCAGCGCCACCGAGTTCTCGGAGCGCTGGCACTCCGCCTCCCAGGGGCAGCCCGCGCCGTTGCGCGCACCCGCACCACCCGCCATGTTCACCCCGGTGAACGACACCCGCGCCGCGTACCGCAGCGGCCGGGACCAACGACAGACGGCTCGTCTCATCCGCCGGATGCAGCGCAAGGACGCCCAGGGACTGCCACAGCGCTACCGGGACCTCCTGCGAGCCGAACAGAAAGGACTCCGAAATGGGCCGCTTGTTTGACAGTCCCGTGACCGTCGTGCTGATCCTCGTGGTCATTCTTCTGCTCTTCGGGGCGCCCAAGCTCCCCGGGATGGCCCGCAGCCTGGGCCAGTCCATGCGCATCTTCAAGTCCGAGGTCAAGGAGATGAAGAAGGACGACGACCCGAACGTGACCGTCAACGGCCAGCCCGCCGCGGACGGCCAGCCCGTGGCCGGCACCCCGGCCCAGCAGGCGGCGCCCGCGCAGCCGCAGGCTCCCGCCCAGCCGGCCGCACCGGTCCAGCCGCAGGCCACCCAGCAGGCACCCGTGGTGGACCAGAACCAGCGGCCCACCGCCTGAGGCGCAGCCTCGCAGGTCACGGGGCCGAGCCGCACGGCTCGGCCCCGTGTGCATGACCAGAACGCTCCGGCAGCCCGGGTGGACGGCCCGGCAGAGAAGGCAGGGACCCATGTCCAGCACGGACTCCGAGACCCCGGCACGGGCCGCGCGTCCATCGCGCCGTGACCGCCGCAAGGTCACGTCCCGGCGGCACAACCCCCAGGCCCAGATGGCCCTCAAGGAGCACCTGAGGGAGTTCCGCAACCGGCTGTTCAAGTCCGCGGCGGCCACCGTGGTGGGGGCCGTGCTCGGATTCATGGTGTACGAGCCGTTCATGCGGTACATCACGGAACCGCTGCAGCGCCTCGCCGAGTCCGGGCGCACCGCCACAATCAACTACTCCTCGGTGGGCGGCTCCTTCAACACCATGGTCGAGGTCTCCATCGTGCTGGGGCTCATCATCGCGTCACCCGTGTGGCTCTACCAGCTGTGGGCGTTCATCACCCCGGCGCTGCACAAGAAGGAGCGCCGCTACGCCCTGGGCTTCCTGGCCGCGGCCATCCCCCTGTTCCTGGGCGGCTGCGCGATCGCCATCATCACCCTGCCCACCGCGGTCTACGCCCTCACGGCGTTCACCCCCGAGGGCGGGGCCAACTTCGTGGAGGCCGGAACCTACCTGCGGTTCTTCCTCCAGCTCATCCTCACGTTCGGCATCTCGTGCGTGATCCCGGTCCTGCTGGTGGGGCTCAACATGATGGGCCTGCTCTCCGGGCGCTCCGTGATCAAGTCCTGGCGGATCGTGGTGGTGGTCGTGCTGGTGATCGCGGCCATGGCGGCACCGGGCCCGGACCCCATCACCATGGTCTACCTGGCCGTGCCGCTGCTCGCGCTGTTCTTCGTGGCCGCCGGGCTGTGCCTCTACCTGGACCGGCGCAAGGCCAAGCGCCAAGCGCGGCAGGCCGAGGCCACGGGGGCGAGCGCCGACCGCGGCACCTCCGCTGAGGAGCTGCGCTCCCTGGGCAGCACCGCCGTGGAGGGCTGAGCGCTCCCACGGGACCCGTCGCGGCGTCGAGGGTGTCTGGGCCACCGCGTAGGCTGGGGCCATGTCTTCCCCCGCCGACCGGTACACGGCCGCCAAGGCTCGCGCGGCCCACGCCAGCACCGAACTCTCGGCCTTCGAGCACACCCTGGACTTCGAGCTGGACCCTTTCCAGCTCCAGGGGTGCAGGGCCCTGGAGGAGGGGCGGGGCGTGCTCGTGGCCGCGCCCACGGGTGCGGGCAAGACCGTGGTGGGGGAGTTCGCCATCCACCTGGCCCTGCAGCAGGGGAAGAAGGCGTTCTACACCACGCCCATCAAGGCGCTGAGCAACCAGAAGTTCCACGAGTTCTCCCGCCGCTGGGGCTCCGAGCGCGTGGGCCTGCTCACGGGGGACACGTCCGTGAACTCCGAGGCGGACGTGGTGGTCATGACCACCGAGGTGCTGCGCAACATGCTCTACGGCGGCTCGGCCACGCTCAGCAACCTGGGCTTCGTGGTCATGGACGAGGTCCACTACCTCGCGGACCGCTTCCGCGGCGCCGTGTGGGAAGAGGTCATCATCCACCTCCCGGAGCACGTGCAGCTGGTGTCGCTGTCCGCCACCGTCTCCAACGCGGAAGAGTTCGGCGCGTGGCTGGACGACGTCCGCGGCAGCACGGACGTGGTGGTCTCCGAGCACCGCCCTGTCCCGCTGTGGCAGCACGTTCAGGTGGGGCCGCAGCTGATGGACCTGTTCGTCGACGACACCACGGTGGAGGAGGCAGCCCAGCGCCACTCGGACAAGCACCGGGACGAGCCCGCGGTGAACCCCGAGCTGCTGCGGCTCTTCCGCACCCAGCATCCCCGTGGCGGGCGTTCCGGGGGCCGGGGCCCGGGCCACCGCAACCGCCGCCGCGGCGGCGGGCACCGGCAGGAGCCGCGCACCGGCCGTCAGGACCGGATCTCACGCCCGCACCTGCTGCGCCGGCTGGACGCGGAGGCGCTGCTGCCCGCCATCACCTTCATCTTCTCCCGTGCCGGGTGCGACGCCGCCGTGGGCCAGTGCGTGGCCGCGGACCTGTGGCTCACCACGCCCCAGGAGCAGCGCACCATCAAGGCCTACGCGGCGGAGGCCACCGCCCACATGTCCACCGCGGACCTCGCAGCGCTGAACTACGAGGACTGGTACCACGGGCTGGTCCGCGGTGTCTCCGCCCACCACGCCGGCATGCTGCCGGTGTTCAAGGAAGTGGTGGAGCAGCTGTTCTCGGAGGGGCTGATCAAGGCCGTCTTCGCCACCGAGACCCTGGCGCTGGGGATCAACATGCCCGCCCGCTCCGTGGTGCTCGAGCGGCTGGACAAGTTCAACGGCGAGGCCCGTGTGGACATCACCCCGGGGGAGTACACGCAGCTCACGGGTCGCGCCGGCCGGCGGGGCATCGACGTCGAGGGCCACGCCGTGGTGCTGTGGCGCGACGGCATGAACCCCCAGTCCGTCGCGGGGCTCGCCTCCACCCGGACCTACCCCCTGAACTCGAGCTTCCGTCCCACGTACAACATGTCCACCAACCTGATCGCGCGCTACGGCGCCAAGCGCTCGCGCTCGATCCTGGAGACCTCGTTCGCCCAGTTCCAGGCCGACCGCTCCGTGGTGGGCATCGCCAGACGCGTGCGCTCCCAGGAGAAGACCCTGACGGCCTACCGCGAGGCCATGGACTGTCACCTGGGGGACTTCGGGGAGTACGCCGCGCTGCGCCGCGAGCTCGCCGCCGAGGAGAAGTCCGCGAGCAGGTCCCGCACCGCACGGGAGCGCAACGACGCCGCCGTGGCCCTGCAGGACCTGCTGCCGGGCGACGTGATCGACATCCCCCAGGGCCGCAACGCGGGCTGGGCCGTGGTGCTGCGGGCGGACGCCCACCCGTTCGACCCCCGGCCGCACATCCTCACGGTGGACGGCAAGCTGCGTCGCGTGGGCGTCAACGACCTCGACGGCTCTCTGCAGCCGGAGTCCCGGATCCGGATCCCCAAGAACTTCTCGGGCAAGTCGCCCCAGGAGCGCAAGGACCTGGCCTCCACGGTGCGGGCCGCGCTGCGGGAGCACCGCCCCGCCCGGGCCGGGTCCGGGGGCCACTCCATCCGATTCGACCGCGGCACCTCCGCACGGGACCACCGCATCGAGGACCTGCGGCGCCGGCTGCGGGCGCACCCGTGCCACGGCTGCTCGGACCGGGAGAACCACGCCCGCTGGGCCGAGCGCGCGTGGAAGCTGGAGAAGGAGACCGATGGCCTGCGCCGGCAGATCGCCGGGCGCACGGGCAGCATCGCGGCGACGTTCGACCGCGTGTGCGCGGTGCTCTCGCACTTCGCCTACCTCCGGGAGGACGAGTCCGGGCAGCTGCAGCCCACCGCCGCGGGAGAGCAGCTGCGGCGCCTGTACGGCGAGCGTGACCTGCTGCTCGCGCTCTCCCTGCGGGACGGCTTCCTGGACGGTCTGGACGCCCCCGGACTCGCCGGGGTCATGACGGCCCTGGTGTACCAGCCCCGGCGGGAGGACCAGGGGGCGCGCCCCCAGCTGCCCACCGCCCACATGGACGCCGCCGTCCAGACCCTGCTGCACAACTGGTCCGTGCTCTGCGCCCAGGAGGCCGAGCACCGGCTGCCCGTCACCGCGGCCCCCGAGCTGGGACTCGCGGAGGCCATGCACCGCTGGGCGCGCGGGGCGACCCTCACGCGGACCCTCACGGGCACGGACCTCGCGGCCGGCGACTTCGTCCGCTGGGCCAAGCAGACCATCGACGTCCTGGACCAGCTTCGCGGCGTGCACGGGCTGGACCCCGCGCTGCGGGACACGGCCCACGAGGCCATCGAGTCCGTGCGCCGCGGCGTGGTCGAGTACAGCGTCTTCGAACAGTAACCAGCAACCGGCGCCGGGTCACCCTCCGCGCCGGACCGAAGGGAATCACGTGACCGCACCCCCATCCCGCACCCGTGTCTGGACCAACGGCTCGGTGTACTCGCCGGCGGACCCGTTCGCCACGGCCATCCTCGTCTCCGGTCCGACCGTGGCGTGGGTCGGTTCCGACGACGCCGCCCGGGCCATGGCGGGCCCGGACGTGACCCCGGGGGACCTGCGGGCGGCCGTGGTCACCCCGGCGTTCGTGGGGCACCACCGCGTCCCGCCGATGGAGCGCGGCACATCCGGCGTGGACAACCGGTGCGCGGACACCGCGGGTGCCGCCGCTCAGGGCAGAGCCGATGGTGCTGGCAATGCTGGTGAATCGTCCCGCCCTGCTTCCGAGGGGGGCCCGGCCTGTCCAGCTGCCGAGGGCATTCCGGCCCCGCACGCGCTGCCCCGGGCCTGCCAGGGCTACGGAGCCGTGGAGCTCGTGAGCTGCGATCCCCGCGCACTGGACCAGGCGTCGGCACGCGTCGCGGCCGACGGGGTCCGGCCCCTGCCCATCCTCATCAGGACCGCCTCGTCCCAGGAGGCCCTCGATCCCTCCACGCTGCCCTCGTCCACGCTCGGCTTCGACGCCGCGGCCTTCGACGACACGGACTCGCTGCGCACGGCAGCTCGCGAACACCTCCTGGCCTGCACGCGTGCCGGGCTGCAGGCGGTCCTCCTCCTCCCGCACGCCTCCGAGCCGGTGGAGTTCCCCGCGCAGACGGCGGCGGGCGGGGCGGCGTCGTCGGCCGGGGCACGCGTGGACGCACTGCTGGACGCGGCCGCCGAGGCGCAGGACAGCACGGGACAGCGGGCCTTCCGGGCACGCGGGCACCGCCTCGTGGGGGTGGGAGCCCTTGACGACGCCCAGTGCGAACGGCTCGCGACCCTTGGCCTCGCGGCGTCCTGCCACGCCGGGGTGGCGCCCCTGCGCGAACTTTCTCGAGCGGGGGTGCCCGTGACGCTGATGACGGACGCGGCGAACCCCTGGTCCGCCGTGAAGTCCGCCCTGGAGGCACCTCACGAGCGGCTGCGGACCTCGGCGCGGGCCGCCTTCATGGCCTTGACGCGTGGCGCGTGGCGCGTCCAGCCCGGGGCGGTCCCGCTGGCGGGGCAGCTCGCGCCGGGATCCGAAGCGACCCTCGCGGTCTGGGATGCGGAGTCCGTTATGGTGCAGCAGGCCCAGGGCACCGGGTCCTCGTGGAGCACGGACCCGCGCGCACGGACGCCCGTGCTTCCCGCGCTCGACGATGCCCGGCTGCCCCGCTGCGAGGCCACGGTGGTCGCCGGGACCCTGGTGAGCGGGGACGAGCCGCGCCCCTGAGCACGGGGGCGCCGTGTTGGCCCTGACCTCCCCTGAGGTTAGACTGAGTTCTTACTGCCGGGTGGGTCCATCCGTCCTTAGAAAACAGAGATCGACCTCGTGTCCTCTCTGGTCCGAAGGCGGATGGGCCTGCCCAGTGGTCTGTCCGGGCCCGGTGCCCGGCTACCTGCGGCATGAAAGGACGCCCGGTGCGAGTTCTCACCATCATTCCCACGTACAACGAACGTGAGTCGTTGCCCACGGTCATCACGCGGCTGCGAGCGGCGGTGCCGGACGCCCACGTCCTGATCGCGGACGACAACAGCCCCGACGGCACCGGGGACCTCGCGGACTCCCTCGCAGCACGGGACGCGAACATCCACGTGCTGCACCGTGCCCGCAAGGAGGGCCTGGGCCCGGCGTACCTCGCCGGCTTCGCCTGGGGACTGGAGCACGGCTACGACGTCCTCGTGGAGATGGACGCGGACTGCTCGCACCAGCCCGAGCAGCTCCCGCTGCTGCTGGACGCGGTCGAGCGTGGCGCGGACATGGCCATCGGCTCCCGCTACGTCCCCGGAGGACGCACCGAGAACTGGCCGCTGCAGCGCCAGCTGATCTCCCGCGGCGGAAACCTGTACTCGCGGATCCTGCTGGGAACCGGCATCCACGACATCACGGGAGGCTTCCGCGCCTACCGGGACACCACCCTGCGCGCGCTGGACCTGGATTCCGTCCGCTCGCGCGGCTACTGCTTCCAGATCGACCTCGGCTGGCGTGCCGAGCGCCTGGGCTTCAGGATCGTGGAGGTCCCCATCACGTTCGTGGAACGTGAGGAGGGTGTGTCCAAGATGAGCAACGACGTCACCATCGAGGCGGCCACGAGCGTGGCCAAGTGGGGGCTCACCGCCCGCGCGCAGACGCTCGCCCGCAAGCTCGGCCGCCGCGGCTGACGACTCCCGGTCCGCGCGCCGGTCCCCTGACCGGAGCGCGGACCTCGTCCCTGCCCGGCCTCTCGGCGTCCCGGAACGGGCGTGGACGCGGCCGTGCGGGTATGCCTCGCGCCCCAGCTCTCGTGCCGAGCCGGTCTGCTGCCAATCCGGTCTGCACCGTGGGGTGGCACGGATGACTGTGGCCCCCGTCGGAGGACGGGGGCCACAGTCGTGCACGGGGTCGGATCAGAGCGCGTGCTGCTCCTTGTAGAACTCCAGGCGCTGCTGGAGCGTCTCCTCCAGCTCCTCCACGCTGCGGCGCTCGAGCAGCATGTCCCAGTGCGAGCGCTGGTGCTTCTCGTTGGGGTTCTCCGGCTTCTCACCGTTGACCAGGATGGCCTCCTGGCCGGTCTTGGTGGTCCACACCGGCGGGATCTCGGCCTCCGCGGCGAACATCACGGAGACGGACTCGCCGTCCGCCGTGCGGTACTCCACGCGCTGGCGCGGGGCGGGCTCCACACCGGCTTCGGTCTCCATGGACTGGGAACCCAGGCGCATGCCTCGTAGGCTGCGATCACTCACGCAACGATCCTTCCTGACGAACGGACACTCGACCGGCTGAGACCTCCGCGAGCACGGAGTTCCGGGGCCGGACCGACTTCTTCACGAGCCACAACCGCTCGAACCCGCGATTCATTCCCCGGTGCGCGGACCCTCGGGGGATTCGGGCTGCGGGTGGCGGGCCGTGGAACCCGGCTGCTGGTTCGACGGGGAGTCGGAGGCCGGGGTCTCACCCACGTGCGGGTCCCGTGCCTGCTCGGCAATGGGGGAGGAGTAGCGGGAGTCGGGCATCTCGAACTCACTGGGGTCGGTGAGGGTGAGATCGGGCTCGAGGTCCTCCTCCGTCACCTTCACCGTCTCGTGCGCGACGATCGGCTCGTCCTGCTGCATGCGGCGGGCGGCCGCGTCCTCTTCCTCCCACGCGTCGTCCTCGGGGGAGTCCGAGGCGCCCGGGTTGAGGTAGGAGCCCACGCCCCGCAGTGCGGTGCTGAGCTCGGCGGGGATCATCCAGACCTTGTTGGCCGTGCCCTCCGCCACCTTGGGCAGCGTCTGGATGTACTGGTAGGCCAGAAGCTTCTGCGTGGGCTTGGCGCGGTGGATCGAGTCGAACACCTTGGCGATGGCCTGGGCCTCGCCGTCCGCGCGCAGGATGGCGGCCTTTGCGTCACCCTCGGCGGAGAGGACGGCGGCCTGGCGCTCACCCTCGGCGGTGAGGATCTGGGACTGCTTCTCGCCCTCGGCCGTGAGGATCGCGGCGCGGCGGTCGCGCTCGGCGCGCATCTGCTTCTCCATGGAGTCCTGGATGGACGGTGGGGGAGTGATCTCCTTGATGTCCACGCGGGAGATCCTGATGCCCCAGCGCCCCGTGGTGGAGTCCAGGACCCCGCGCAGCTCGGCGTTGATCTTGTCGCGGGAGGTCAGGGTCTCCTCGAGGTTCAGCCCGCCCACCACGTTGCGCAGGGTGGCGCTGGTGAGCTCGTCCACGGCCTGGATGTAGTTGGTGATCTCGTAGGTGGCGGCCCGTGGATCGGTGACCTGGAAGTACACGACCGTGTCGATCCCCACCACCAGGTTGTCCTCGGTGATCACGGACTGCGCCGGGAACGGCACCACCTGCTCGCGCAGGTCGATCAGGGGCAGAAGCCGGTCGATGAACGGGATCAGGAAGTGCAGTCCCGGGTTGAGGGTGGACTGGTACTTACCCAGCCGCTCCACGATGCCGGCGCGGGACTGCGGAACGATCCGCACCGCCTTGATGAGGGCGATGACCGCGGCGAGCACCACCACGATCAGCAGGATGAGGATGACGATTGACATGACGTCCTTTCGGTGGGGGCTCGAGTGTCTCGGCGGGGGGGGGCGTCCGCGAGTGCTGCGCGCTCACGGTCTGCCGTGGTCGGGGCCTAGCGGTGGGTGCCGCGCCCGCCGTCGGTGCCCGGTGCGTGGGCCGGGGCTACGTCGGAGACCACGGCGGTGGCGCCGTCGATGCGGTGGACGAACACTTCGCGGCCCTCCGGCAGGGCCGCTCCCGCGGACGATCGGGCCGTCCAGACGTCCCCCTCCAGCCGGACCAGCCCGCTGTGCTGGGTCACGGGCTCAAGCACGGTGGCCGGCAGCCCGATGAGCCGGTCCGTGTTGGAGCGCGTGGTGGGCGTGGACCGGTTGAGGCGGCGCAGGGCGATCGGGCGAATGACGAAGATGAGCAGCACCGAGACGACCGCGAAGAGCACCACCTGGACGGTGAAGCTGTCCACCACGAGACTCACACCGGCGGTGACGAGCGCCGCAAGGGACATCATGAGGAACAGGAAGTCCAGGGTGAGCATCTCGATGGCCGCCAGGGCCAGCATGATGATCAGCCAGAAGATCCATGGATTGGTGACCAGTGCATCCCACACGTCGGAGCTCCGTCCTCTGTTGCGCTGCCGTTTCCGTGTGAATCGCCCGAACGGTTCCGGGGAACTCACAGCGGTTGGTCCTGCCCATTGTGCCCCACGCCACCCCCGCGACCCCGCAGGCGACGCCCTTCCGGTGCAACCACCACAGGTGCGCCGCGCGCGCGGTCACCGGCGCGCCGGTTTTTCCGTGAGAGAAATTAGTAGCGCAGTGTGCTGATGGCCGTAATATGTGTCACGAAGCCAGACCGCACACCCACTGCGGGTGCGGCGGCCTCCGGTGCACAACCCGTGCGCCGGCAGCAGAGACTTACTGAGGAGTTAATGCGATGTCCACGTTCGACGTGAATGCAATTCTGTCCAGCACGGCCTACGGCTCCGACGGCGACAAGATCGGCAAGGTCGAGCAGGTGTTCCTGGACGACAACTCCGGCGAGCCCACCTTCCTGACCGTGAACACCGGTCTGTTCGGTGCCAAGGAGAACTTCGTTCCCGTGAAGGGCGCCCGTCAGGACGGCGACCGCGTGGTCCTTCCCTACACCAAGGACGTCATCAAGGACGCTCCGAAGGTCGACGCGGACCAGCACCTGTCCCCCGCCGAGGAGGAGGAGCTGTACCGCTACTACGAGATGAACTACGACGACGGCCGCACCGCGGGCGCCGATCGTGACCGCAACGCCGCCGCTGGCACCGCCGGTGTGGCTGGCGCCGCCGCCGGTGACCGTCACGCGAACGCCGACCGCGACGTCGCCGACCGTGACCGTCTCGCCGCGGACCGTGACCGCGACCTCACCGACCGCGACCGCGCCGGTGTGGACCAGGACCGCCACGTGGCCGCCGGTGAGAACGCCTCCGTGACCCGTCACGAGGAGCGCCTCAACGTGGGCACCCAGGAGCGCGAGGCCGGCCACGCCCGCCTGCGCAAGTACGTCGTGACCGACCACGAGACGGTCGACGTCCCGGTCGAGCGCGAAGAGGTCACCGTGGAGCGCACCCCGCTCAACGGCACCGAGGCCCACGCGGGCACCGGCCGGATCGGCGAGGAAGAGGTGGACGTGACTCTGCACGAGGAGCGCCCCGTCGTCGAGAAGGAAGCCGTGGCCGTCGAGGAGGTCGGGCTGAACAAGCAGACCGTCCGCGAGACCCAGCGCGTGGAGGCCGACGTCCAGAAGGAACAGGTCGACGTGGAGACCGATGTCGATCGTGACGGCCTGGGCCGTGACGACCTCGGCCGCAACGGCGAGGCTCCCCGCCGCTGAAGCCGTCCACGCGAGTGACCTCGCGTGAACACTGAAGGGTGTGCCCCGGGCTCCGGCTCGAGGCACACCCTTCGTCGTGCCCAGGGTGCCAGCGCGTGAGCGGACTCACGATCCGTCCGCAGGGCGCGCCGTCCCGTGCCGTCCGCGGCAGGTGGACGGTAGCATCGGGGAGGTCACGGGCGTGCACGGCACGTCCGCGGAACGCGCGCCCCCGGTACGGGCGGGCACACACAGAACTGACGAGGAGACACACCATGACGGATGCCCCAGCACTGCAGCTCACCGTGGACGGCGAGGCCCGCACCACGGAGCCGGGCACCACGGCCGCCGAGCTCTACGCCGAGCAGCGGGACGTGGTGGTGGCGCACGTCAATGGTGTCCTCAAGGACCTGTCCACGCCCCTGCAGGACGGGGACGTCGTGGAACGGGTGCTCGTGAGTGATCCCGAAGGGCTCGAGGTGCTGCGCCACTCCACGGCGCACGTGATGGCGCAGGCGGTGCAGGAGCTGCGTCCGGACGCCAAGCTGGGCATCGGCCCGTACATCACGGACGGCTTCTACTTCGACTTCGACGTCGCGGAGCCGTTCACTCCCGAGGACCTCAAGCAGCTCGAGAAGTCGATGCTGAAGATCGTCAACAGGAACCAGATCTTCCGCCGCCGCACGGTCACGGAGGACGAGGCGCGCGCGGAGATGGCCGACGAGCCCTACAAGCTCGAGCTCATCGACCTGGCCGGCGGGCCGGGCTCCGGTGCCGTGGAGGAGTCCGCCGAAGGTGCGTCCGTGGAGGTGGGCGGTGGCGAGCTCACGGTCTACGACAACGTGGACCGCAAGAGCGGGGACGTGGTGTGGCGCGACCTCTGCCGCGGCCCGCACCTGCCGGACACCAAGCACATCGGCAACGGCTACGCGCTCATGCGCTCCGCCGCGGCGTACTGGCGCGGCAACCAGGAGAACCAGCAGCTGCAGCGGATCTACGGCACGGCCTGGCCCTCCAAGGACGAGCTGAAGGCCTACAAGGAGCGTCTGGCCGAGGCCGAGCGCCGCGACCACCGCAAGCTGGGCGTGGAGCTGGACCTCTTCTCCTTCCCGGACGAGCTGGGCTCCGGCCTGCCCGTGTTCCACCCCAAGGGCGGGATCATCCGCAAGGAGATGGAGGACTACTCGCGCGAGCGACACGCCCGCGCCGGGTACGAGTTCGTCTACACCCCGCACATCACCAAGGGCCACCTGTACGAGGTCTCCGGACACCTGGACTGGTACCGGGACGGGATGTTCCCCCCGATGCACGTGGACGAGGAGCGGGACCCGGAGACGGGTGAGCTGACCAAGCCGGGTCAGGACTACTACCTCAAGCCCATGAACTGCCCCATGCACAATCTGATCTTCCGCTCCCGCGGGCGGTCCTACCGTGAGCTGCCGTTGCGGCTGTTCGAGTTCGGCGCCGTGTACCGCTACGAGAAGTCCGGGGTGATCCACGGACTCACGCGCGTGCGCGGCATGACCCAGGACGACGCCCACATCTACTGCACCCGCGAGCAGATGAAGGGCGAGCTGACGAACACCCTGAACTTCGTGCTGTCCCTGCTCAAGGACTACGGCATGGAGGACTTCTACCTGGAGCTCTCCACCAAGGACCCGAACAAGTTCGTGGGCTCGGACGAGATCTGGGACGAGGCCACCCGCACGCTGCGGGAGGTGGCGCAGGACTCCGGGCTGGAGCTGGTCCCGGACCCCGCGGGCGCCGCGTTCTACGGACCCAAGATCTCCGTGCAGGCCCGGGACGCGATCGGGCGCACGTGGCAGATGTCCACCATCCAGCTGGACTTCAACCTGCCGGAGCGCTTCGACCTGGAGTACCAGGCCTCGGACGGCACCCGGCAGCGCCCGGTGATGATTCACCGCGCACTGTTCGGCTCCGTGGAGCGCTTCATGGGCGTGCTCACAGAGCACTACGCGGGCGCGTTCCCGGCGTGGCTGGCTCCCGTGCAGGTGCGCGCCATCCCCGTGGCCGAGGCGTTCAACGACTACCTGGACGAGTTCGCCCAGTCCCTGCGCGAGCGCGGGATCCGGGTGGAGGTGGACACCTCCTCCGACCGCTTCCCCAAGAAGATCCGCACGGCGTCCAAGGACAAGATCCCGTTCGTGGTCATCGCCGGCGGCGAGGACGCCGAGGCGGGCACCGTGTCGTTCCGCTTCCGCGACGGCTCCCAGCACAACGGCGTGAGCCGGGCGGAGGCCGTGGAGCTCATTGCCCGCCACGTGGCCTCACGCGCCAACGAGGATCCGACGGCCCCGGCCGAGGAGCTCGAGGTGGGCGCTACCGTGGTCGAGGAGCCGGCGGCGGCGTCGTCGGAGCAGACCCGGACGCCGGAGCAGCCGTGACCGGGCGGGGCGCCGCGGCGCCGGACGGGGACGGTGCGGTCCGGGACGAGTTCGAGGTCCCGGGGGTTCCGGACAGCTTCCAGCGGCTGTGGACCCCGCACCGGCTCGCCTACGTGCGCGGGGAGGACACCTCGGTGGAGCAGCCGCCGGGGTGCCCGTTCTGCACCGCGCCGCAGCGCTCCGACGAGGACTCCCTGATCGTTCACCGCGGCGAGCACTGCTTCGTGGTGCTCAACCTGTTCCCGTACAACCCCGGCCACGTGCTGGTGTGCCCGTACCGGCACGTGGCGGACCTGGACGCGCTCACGGACGACGAGCTGTGGGAGCTCAACACCCTGACCCGCACGGCGGTGCGCGTGATCCGGGAGGTCGCGAGTCCCGCGGCGTTCAACGTGGGGCTCAACCTGGGCTCCGCCGCGGGCGGGTCGCTCGCCGCCCACCTGCACCAGCACGTGGTGCCCCGGTGGACCGGTGACGCCAACTTCATGCCCGTGCTCGCGCAGACCAAACCGCTGATCCAGACCCTGGGGGCCACGCGCGAGGACATCGCCGCGGCCTGGCCCGGGGACTGACGGCCCGCGGGCCCACCGGTCCGCGACCGCGGGTGCCCGCACACGTTCACCACCCGGGTGCCCGCACCCGCTCACTAGGATGGAGACCATGTCCCGACCTCTCGTACGCGTCCTCGGCCAGGGGGTGCGCTGGGCGTCCAGCCTGCGCGGCGGCGGCTCCGCGTTCCCCGGCCTGTTCATGGAGAAGCTGCACCCCGGCTTCGTGGCCGAGGAGCTCGCCAAGCTGCCCCGCGGCGTGGTGGTGATCAGCGGGACCAACGGCAAGACCACCACCACCAAGATGACCGTGCAGCTGCTGCGCTCCCAGGGCCTGCGCGTGTTCACCAACCGCACGGGCTCCAACTTCGTGCGCGGTGTCGCGGCCTCCCTGCTCGCGGAGATGGACGCGTTCGGCCGTCTGCACGCGGACGTCGCGGTGCTCGAGCTGGACGAGGCCCACGCGGTGCACTTCGTGAAGCAGGTGCAGCCGCGGATCAGCCTGCTGCTCAACGTGATGCGCGACCAGCTGGACCGTTTCGGGGAGATCGACACCACGCGCCGGATGCTGCGCCAGGTGGCCCGCGCCACCACGGAGACCGTGGTGCTCAACCGCGAGGACCCGCGGATCGCGGGGCTCGCCGAGGACCTCTCCGCGGGCACCGCCGTGTCCTGGTTCGGGCTCTCGGACGCGCTGCGCCCCATGTTCCCGTCCGACGACGACATGCGCGAGGGCCTGCGACAGGTGGATCCCGGCGAACAGGACTCCGACGTTCCCTCGGCGCGGCGCCCGGACGCGGACGTCGTGCTGGAAGCCGTCAACGCCCGCAGCGTGGAGCTGGACGTGGGCGGCACGAGCCACGAGGCCACGGTGGACCTCTACGGCGTCTACAACCAGTACAACGCGGCGGCCGCCCTGGCCGTGAGCCTGCAGGTGCTGGGGGACGACGCCGATGTCCCCGCTCTGGTGGCCGAGCTCGGCAACGTGACGCCCGCCTTCGGGCGCGGCGAGACCATCACGGTGGACGGCAAGCCCCTGCAGCTGCTCCTGGTGAAGAACCCCGCGGGCTTCCGGCTGTCGCTGGCATCCGCGTCCGCGCAGGACTACGCGACCATGATCGCGATCAACGACCAGTACGCGGACGGCCGGGACGTCTCCTGGCTGTGGGACGTGGACTTCGACAGCCTCCGGGAGGGCGGGGTGGACCTCGTCTCCGGAGTGCGCGCGTGGGACATGGCCCTGCGGCTGGACTACGACCTCGTGCGCGTGGGCGGGGTGGAACCGGACCTGGAGGACGCGCTGAAGCAGTTCATCGCGCAGTCCGGGGACCGTCCCATGCGCATCTTCTGCACCTACACGGCCATGCTGTCCCTGCGCAAGATTCTGGGCGGCATGACGCACGTGGCCGCCATCTAGGAGAACACCGTGGCTGAGAACACCTCCGGGCCGCTGCGCATCGTGCAGCTCTACCCCCGGGACATGAACATCTACGGCGACTGGGGCAACACCCTGACCCTCAGGCGACGCGCCGAGCGCTACGGTCTGGACACCGAGATCGTGGACTACGATCCGGGTGATCCGTGGCCCGAGCACGCCGACCTCTTCGTGGGCGGCGGTGGCCAGGACTCGGGGCAGTTCCGCGTGGCCGAGGACCTCGCGGCCGTGGCGCCCCGGCTGCACGAGGCCGTGGAACGCGGCGTGCCCATGCTCGCGATCTGCGGGCTCTACCAGCTCTTCGGCCGCAGCTTCCGCACCGGGGCGGGGGAAACCCTGTCCGGGATCGGGATCTTCGACCTCGAGACGGTGGCGGGCACCGAGCGGCTGATTGGCAACATCGTCACCGAGTCCCCGGAGCTGGGCCGGATCGTGGGCTACGAGAACCATTCCGGGCTCACCCGTCTGGGCGCGGGGCAGGAGCCCCTGGCCACGGTCGTCTCGGGCGCCGGCAACAACGGCGAGGACGGCACGGAGGGAGCCCGCACCCACAACGTGCTCGGCAGCTACCTGCACGGCTCCCTGCTGCCCAAGAACCCGCGCGTGGCGGACTTCCTGCTCGGCCAGGCCCTCGCCCTGCGCGGGGAGTCCCTGCCGGAGGTCGGCCCCGACGACACGCTGGCGGAGCGCGCCCGCGAGGTCGCGGCCTCCCGGCCCCGCTGACGGACTGGGGGACGACGACGCCGCTCGCGGCCGTACCTGCCGTGGCTCGCCCGGCGGGCCCCGGCCGTTCGGCAGGGGGCGGGCATGCGGCGTCGTCATCCGTGCGTGCCGCGGCGGCCTGCCGAACCGCAGCCACCGGAGGCGCGGCGTCGGCCGCGCGCGGCCCCCACGGGGCGAGCGCGCGGCGTCGTCGACTGAGCCTGTCGCCGCGGCGAACCGTGTCCCCGCACCGGCGGCTCGGCGACCACCGGTGGCGCCGCGAAGTCCCCCTGGACGGTGCGGGTGCGCACCCCGGTGTGACAGGGCACGGGGCGCGCTCGGTATCATGGCAGTCAATCCACCACCGCGTCCGGCCCGAGCACGGCCGGACGCACTCTTTCGAGGAGGTCATCCATGTCAGGTCACTCCAAGTGGGCCACGACCAAGCACAAGAAGGCGGCGATCGACGCCAAGCGCGCCAAGGCGTTCGCCAAGTACATCAAGGGCATCGAGGTCGCGGCGCGCATGGGCGGCGCGGACACCTCCGGCAACCCGGCGCTGGAGCTCGCGGTGTCCAAGGCCAAGAAGAACTCCGTGCCGAACGACAACATCGACCGCGCGATCAAGCGCGGAGCGGGCCTGACCGGCGAGACGATCGACTACACCGAGATCCTCTACGAGGCCCGCGGCCCGCAGGGCACCGCGCTGTACATCGAGTGCCTGACGGACAACAAGAACCGCGCGGCCTCCGAGGTGCGCGTGGCCGTGACCCGTCACGGCGGCACCATGGCGGACTCCGGCTCGGTGGCGTACCTCTTCGAGCGCAAGGGCGTAGTGGAGGTGGCCAAGACGGACGGCCTCACCGAGGACGACGTCCTGATGGCCGTGCTCGACGCCGGCGCGGACGAGGTCCTGGACGAGTCGGACGTGTTCGAGGTGGTCAGTGAGGCCACGGACCTGCCTGCGATCCGCGCGGCGCTGGACGAGGCCGGTCTGGAGTACAACAACGACGACCCCCAGTTCCGGGCCACCATGAGCGTGGACCTGGACGCGGAGGGCGCCCGGAAGTTCCTCAAGCTCGCGGACGCGGTCGAGGAGCTGGACGACGTGCAGAACGTCTACTCCAACGCGAACATCCCCGCGGACGTGATGGCCCAGCTCGAGGACGACGAGTAGGCCCGTGGCCCGTCCGCAGGCGGCAGGCTCCCAGCGCGTGCTCGCGGTGGACCCCGGACTCACCCGGTGCGGATTCGCCGTGGTGGACATGTCCGCCCAGCGCACGGGCACGTTCGTGCACGTTCAGGTGAGCGGCTCGCGCGCCCACGAGGCGCTCGAGCACCGCGTGCTGACCATCATGGAGGCCGCGGACGAGCTCATGGAGCGCTTCCGCCCGGACGTGGTGGCGGTGGAGCGCGTGTTCGCGCAGAACAACGCGCCCACGGTCGTGGGCACCGCCCAGGCCACCGGCGTGGTCATCGCGGCGGCGGCCCGGCGCGGCATCCCGGTCGCGTGGCACACCCCCTCCGAGGTCAAGGCAGCGGTCACCGGGGACGGCTCCGCGGACAAGGAGTCCGTGAACCGGATGGTCGTGCGCATCCTGAAACTGGACGCCCCGCCCCGTCCGGCCGACGCCGCGGACGCGCTCGCGCTGGCCGTGTGCCACGGCTGGCGCGGCGGGGTGGCAGGGATGAACGCGGTGGCGGCCACCTCCACCCACTCCGGGTCCCGTCCGTCACGGTCTACCGGCACCACCGGTACCACCGCGCTGACACCGGCCCAGCAGGCGTGGCGCCGGGCGGAGTCGGCCTCGCGTGCTCCGGGGGCCCGCGGCAGCAGCCCCGCACGGGGCAGACGCGGCTGAGAGGGGCGCGCGGCAGACTCCATCGGTCTATCCGCGGTCGAGCGGGACCGCCGCCGGCTGCACCGTTCTCGCCCGCAACGGTGCCCCACGGGTGGCGGTGGTCCACGCCCCGTTGCACCGTCCCCCCGCTACGGCGCCCCCGTTGGTACAGTGGCCCAGAACCGTTCGCACACGTGTTCGAATCCGACGCGGCACTGGCCGCGCCCGAGCGCCGGGGCAGCCGCCCCCGCACCACCCAGCCCCCGGAACCGGTGGGCGCACGAGACCGGCCCCGGCCGGGAGAGGGGAGCAGCCGTGATTGCCTCGGTGACCGGTGAGGTGGCCTTCGTGGGCGCCACCCTGGCCGTGGTGGAGGTCTCGGGCTTCGGCATCGAGGTCCACGCGAGCCCGCACACCCTGTCCGGTCTGCGGGTGGGAGCCACCACGCGGCTGCACACCGCCTACATCGCCCGCAAGGACGAGGCCCCGCTGCTGTTCGGCTTCGCCCAGGCGGACGAGAAGGAGATCTTCTCGGTCATGCTGGGAGTCTCCGGCGTGGGGCCGCGCACCGCGCTCGCCGCCGTCTCCGTGCTCGGGCCCGACGACGCCCGCCGGGCCATCGCGGCCGGCGACGACAAGGCGTTCACGGCCGTGCCGGGCATCGGGCCGAAGTCCGCGCGGCGGATCGTGCTGGAGCTCGCGGACAAGCTCGTGCTCCCCGAACCTCCCGCCCAGCAGGCCGCCCAGCCGCAGATGCCGGTGTGGCGGGACCAGGTGGTCGATGCCCTCACGGGCTTGGGGTGGAATGAGAAGGACGCCGTCCGCGGCATCGAGGACGCCCTGCAGACCCAGCCCGAGCTCGGTGACTCCGGCAACGTGGCCGAGATCCTGCGCGCCGTCCTGTCCTGGCTCGGCACCTCCAAGGGCACCACGCACGCGCCCACCGGGAGGCGCTGAGCATGGCTGTGGAGGAGCGTGGGGCCGCGGGGCGGCAGCGCCTCGTGGGCGCCGAGGGGGACTACGACGACCAGCAGCTGGAGGCGTCGCTGCGGCCGGGCACGCTGGACAACTTCGTGGGGCAGAAGCGCGTGCGCGCGCAGCTCTCGCTGGTGCTCGAGGCGTCCAAGTTGCGCGGGCGCACCGCGGACCACGTGCTGCTCTCCGGGCCGCCGGGTCTGGGCAAGACCACCCTGGCCATGATCATCGCGGAGGAGCTGGAGGTCCCCCTGCGGATCTCCTCGGGCCCCGCCATCCAGCACGCGGGGGACCTCGCGGCCATCCTCTCCTCCCTGACCCACGGGGAGGTGCTCTTCCTGGACGAGATCCACCGGATGTCCCGCCCGGCGGAGGAGATGCTCTACATGGCCATGGAGGACTTCCGCGTGGACATCGTGGTGGGCAAGGGCGCCGGTGCCACCTCCATTCCCCTGGACCTGCCACCGTTCACCCTCGTGGGCGCCACCACGCGTGCCGGCCTGCTGCCCGGGCCCCTGCGGGACCGCTTCGGTTTCACCGGGCACCTGGAGTTCTACTCGGTCCCGGAGCTCGAGCTCGTGCTGCGCCGCTCCGCGGGTCTGCTGGACCTCACCATGACCTCCGAGGCCTTCACGGAAGTGGCTTCGCGCTCGCGCGGCACCCCCCGCATCGCCAACCGGCTGCTGCGCCGCGTGCGGGACTGGGCACTCGTGCACGGTGTGGAGCGCATCGACGCCCGCGCGGCCGGGGCCGCCCTGGACATGTACGAGGTGGACGCCCGCGGGCTGGACCGGCTGGACCGCAACGTGCTCTCAGCGCTGGTGGGCAAGTTCAACGGCGGCCCGGTGGGCCTGTCCACCCTGGCCATTGCGGTGGGGGAGGAGACCGAGACCGTGGAGACGGTCGCCGAACCCTTCCTGGTCCGTGAGGGCCTGCTCGGCCGCACGCCCCGGGGCAGGATCGCCATGGCCGCGGCGTGGGAGCACCTGGACCTGGAGGTTCCCGAGCACGCCGCGTTCAAGGATCCCTCCCTGCGGTCCGCGCTCGCCGCAGACCCGTCACCGGGAGATGCATCCAGCGGGTGACCAGATCCATCCCCTAAGCTGGGAGGAATTGGTGTGTGGGCCCGGTCGGCACCGGTGTGTCCCGGGGTCCGTGCACCCGAGTCCCTCATCCCTCGACAGATCGGATTCTCCGTGACCATCCTCGCAGAGACCCAGCAGGCAGCCACCGGCGGCGGGAGTGCCTGGTTCCTTCCCGTCATGCTCCTGGCCATGGTGCTGCTGCTGTGGCTGCCCATGCGGCGGCAGAAGAAGGCCCAGGCCGAGATGAAGACCAAGCAGGCCAGCATGGGCCCCGGCACACAGGTGATGACGAGCTTCGGACTGTTCGGCACCCTGCGCGAGATGGACCGCGAGAACAACAAGGCCGTCCTGGAGATTGCCCCGGGCCAGCTCGTCACCGTCCACTCGCAGACCGTCACCACCGTGGTGGACGAGACCCCGGAGACGGACGCCGCAGAGCACCACGCCGCCCAGCTCCCCGCCGACGGCTCCACCGCCGCACACGCCGAGCAGGACGCCGTTTCCACCCACGGCACCGCGGCCGAGCACGACGCCCCGATGCACGACGACCCGACCCGCGGCACCTCCTCCCACGGTGACGTCACGGGCGGCTCCGCACCCTCGGTTGACGGCGTGGACCGCGCCGAGCCCGGGAGCGGGACCGACCCCCGCGGCCGCGGCGAGCACGGCAACCCCACCATCTGACATCCCCCCGATGAGAGACGGGCCGAGGACCTCGGCCCGTTTCTCATGTGGTGACCGGCGTGCGCGTCCGGTCACGGTCTCCTCGAAGGACGGCAATGGCAGCACAGAAGAAGAGCTCGGAGGCCTCGGAGTCTCCGAAGGCCTCGACGTCATCCCGGCGGCGGCGCAAGGGCTCCGCCGAGGACTCCGGCTCCGCCCGGAAGTCCACGTCGTCACCCCGGACCAGGAAGCCTCGCACCGGGGCCGCCGCGGCGGCGGCCAGGGCCCGCGGGTCCCTCGTGGCGCTGGTGGCGGTCATCGCCCTGCTGGCCGGGCTGCTGGTGTACGGCGTCACGACCGACCGCACCGGCTGGGCCCCCAAGCTCGCCCTCGACCTCGAGGGCGGCACGCAGATGGTGCTCACGCCGTCCCTGCAGGGGGAGCAGGCGGGGCAGGAGATCACCCAGGAGCAGCTGGACCAGGCGGTGGAGATCATCCGCCAGCGCGTGGACGGCGCGGGTGTCTCCGAGGCGGAGATCACCACCCAGTCCGGCAACAACATCGTGGTGTCCCTGCCGGGCACGCCGTCCGCGGAGACCCGTGAGCTCATCCAGACCTCGGCGCAGATGGCGTTCCGGCCGGTCATCGTCACGGGCCCGGGGGAGGCCACCCCCAAGGAGCAGCGCACGGACCCCAAGGACGTGCCCAAGGCCAAGTCGGCCCCCGAGAACTCCTCGGACCCCCGCTGGATCACCCCCGAGCTGTTCGCCCAGTACGAAGCCCTCGACTGCAGCGCACCCCAGCCGCAGAAGGACCGGGAGACCCAGCCTCAGGACAAGGCCACCGTGGCGTGCGATCCCCAGGGCAACGCCAAGTACATCCTGGGCCCGGTGGAGATCCCCGGCACGGACATCGAGGACGCCTCCTACGCCCCGGCCACGAACTCGCAGGGCAACGCCACGGGCGGCTACGCGGTGAACCTGCAGTTCAACGAGCAGGGCACCGAGACGTTCAAGCAGCTCTCGGAGCGGCTCTACGGCTACGGTCAGGGCGGCCAGCAGGACCCCCGCTCGCAGTTCGCGATCGTCCTGGACGGTTCGGTGGTCTCCGCACCCACCATGAACTCCGTGATCTCCGACGGCAAGGCCCAGATCACGGGTGACTTCACCGAGGACGAGGCCAAGTTCCTGTCCGAGCAGCTGAAGTACGGCGCGCTGCCCGTCTCCTTCACGATCGAGTCGGAGCAGCAGGTCTCCGCGACCCTGGGCAGCAACCAGCTGCAGATGGGCATCATCGCCGGTCTGATCGGCCTGGCGCTGGTCTGCATCTACTCCCTGTTCCAGTACCGCTGGCTGGGCCTCGTGACCATCGCCTCGCTCGTGGTGGCCGGTGTCATCACCTACCTCGCCATCACCCTGCTGGGCTGGGGCGCCAACTACCGGCTGTCCCTGGCCGGCGTGGCGGGCCTCGTGGTCGCGATCGGTCAGACGGCGGACTCGTTCATCGTGTACTTCGAGCGCATCCGCGACGAGATCCGGGCCGGGCGCACCATTCCCGCGGCCGTGGACCACGGCTGGCAGCGGGCCCGTCAGACGGTCCTCGCCTCCAAGGCCGTGAACCTGCTGGCCGCGGTGGTGCTGTACTTCGTGGCCGTGGGCAACGTGCGCGGCTTCGCGTTCACCCTGGGCCTGACGGCCATCGCGGACCTCATGGTCGTGTTCCTGTTCACCCACCCCGTGATGGTGCTGCTGGCACGCACCCGGTACTTCGGATCGGGCGCCAAGAACTCGGGGCTCGACCCCGAGGCCCTCGACGCCGTGCCGCTGTACCGCGGTGCCGGCAGGATCCGCACGCCGGAGGACTCGGACGGTCTCACCATCGCCGAACGACGCCGCCGCGCTGCCCAGCAGAGCAGCGGCACGGAGACCGCCGCCCACCCCGCCACCGACGGCACGGAACCGCACGACGGCGCCGCGAGCGCGAGTGGTGCGGGCAGCGGCACCGGGGCCGGCGCGCCCACGGCTGACGCGGCGTCGCCCACCGAGGACACCGACCGGGCGGGTTCCTCCGCCGTTCGCACCGACCCCCAGGAGGACCAGCGATGAGCAACCGTCTCGCGCGTTTCGGCAACGACCTGCACAGCGGTCGCACGTCCTACCCCTTCGTGCAGAAGCGTGGTCTCTGGCTGGCTGTGAGCCTCGCCCTGATCGTGGTCTCCATCCTGATTCCCGTGGTCAAGGGCGGCTTCAACCTGGGCATCGACTTCACGGGCGGGTCCGAGTTCACGGTCTCCGGTGTGGAGAACCCGGACGTCTCCGTGGGGGAGCGCGCCGTGGCGGACACGGCGGGCACGCAGGAGGCCACCGTGACCAACATCGCCCCCGGCACCGTCCGGGTGCAGACCCAGCAGCTGGACGACGACCAGACGCTCGCGCTGAAGCACGAGCTGCAGGACGCGTACGGGGTGGGCGAGGACCAGGTCACCTCTACCTTCGTGGGTCCCACGTGGGGCCAGGGCGTCACGCAGCAGGCGCTGTGGGGTCTGCTCGTGTTCGTGGCGCTGGCGCTGGCGCTGATGGCCCTGTACTTCCGCACGTGGAAGATGTCGGTCTCCGCGATCGCGGCAATGCTCACCACGATCGTGATCACGGCGGGGATCTACGCGCTCGTGGACTTCGAGGTGACGCCCTCGGCGATCATCGGCTTCCTCACGGTGCTCTCCTACTCGCTGTACGACTCCGTGGTGGTCTTCGACAAGGTGCGGGAGAACACCTCCGGGCTGCTGGACGGCACCGCGCCGGGGGAGCGGAGGAAGCGCACCTACGCGGAGCAGGTGAACCTGGCCGTGAACCAGACGCTGGTGCGCTCGATCAACACGTCCGTGGTGGGCATCCTGCCCGTGGGCTCCATCCTGTTCATCGGTGCCTACCTGCTGGGTGCGGGAACGCTCAAGGACCTCTCGCTGTCCCTGTTCGTGGGCATCATCGTGGGCACGCTGGCCACCCTGTTCGTGGCCGCGCCGCTGTACTCGTGGCTGCGGGACCGTGAGCCCACCGTGCGGCAGCAGAGCCGGGAGGTGCTCGAGCAGCGCACCACCGACGCGCCCCCGGTCAGCTCGGACCCGGTCTCCGCGTGAGACCGGGTGTCCGCCCCGACCCCTCGACACCGCGAGCGCGGTGACCGTGGCTCCCGTGCACAGTGCACGGGGGCCACGGCCTTAGACTGGACCATCAGCCGCGCAGATCAGGCACACCACGTCCTCGGCCACCGCGGCCACGCTAAGGAGGCGACGGATCATGTCCAGCCAGTCCGATCCCCGGGTCGACCGTGCCGCGGTGGACGAGTCCGCTTCCAGCGACGACCACGCCACCTCGGGCCAGGCGCCTGAGCGCGCGACCGAGCCGCTCCGCGCGCCGGCCCCGTCACGCAGGGCGGGAAGCACCCCCGCGGGCGGCACCCACTATGTGCTGCCGGCATCACGCCCGGTCTTCGGCCGGGCGGTCTTCCCCGGGCGCAGCGAGCGCACACGGTCCACGCTGTCCGTGCTGAGCGGGGAGTCCGTGCCCAGCTCACCCATCCTGGTGCCCCTGCTGCGCACCGTTCAGAGCACGCACCCGGACGAGGACCTCACGGTCCTGGAACGCGCCTTCCAGGTGGCGGACGCCCACCACGAGGGCCAGAAGCGCAAGTCCGGGGACCCCTACATCACCCATCCCGTGGCCGTGACCACGATCCTCGCGGAGCTCGGGATGACCGGGGCCACGCTCGTGGCCGGGCTGCTGCACGACACGGTGGAGGACACCCCCTACACCCTGGACGAGCTGCGCGAGGAGTTCGGCGAGGAGGTCGCCGCGCTCGTGGACGGCGTGACCAAGCTGGACAAGATCCAGTACGGGGAGAACGCCCAGGCGGAGACCGTGCGGAAGATGATCGTGGCTATGGCCAAGGACATCCGCGTGCTGGTCATCAAGCTCGCGGACCGGCTGCACAACGCGCGGACGTGGCGCTTCGTGTCCTCCGAGTCCTCGGGTCGCAAGGCGCGGGAGACCTTGGAGATCTTCGCGCCGCTGGCCCACCGGCTGGGCATGAACACCATCAAGTGGGAGCTCGAGGACCTCTCCTTCGCGGCGCTGTACCCCAAGGTGTACGACGAGATCGTGCGCATGGTGGGGGAGCGCACGCCCGAGCGGGAGCGCCACCTCGCGGAGATCCGGGGCCAGATCGCGGAGGCGCTGGAGGGCTCCGGGATAGAGGCCACCATCACGGGCCGGCCCAAGCACTACTACTCGATCTACCAGAAGATGATCGTGCGCGGGAAGGACTTCGACGAGATCCACGACCTGCAGGCCGCGCGCGTGCTCGTGGACTCGGTGCGCGAGTGCTATGCGGCGCTGGGCGTGCTGCACGCCAAGTGGCGGCCGCTGCCCGGGCGGTTCAAGGACTACATCGCGATGCCCAAGTTCAACATGTACCAGTCGCTGCACACCACGGTGATCGGTCCGAACGGGCGCCCGGTGGAGATCCAGATCCGCACCCACGAGATGCACCGCCGCGCCGAGTACGGCGTGGCCGCGCACTGGAAGTACAAGGACAAGGTCAACCAGGCGAACTCCGCCACTCCCAAGGCCAAGGAGGGCGAGCTGAACTGGCTCAGCTCGCTGGTCTCGTGGCAGGAGGAGGCCAAGGACTCCTCGGACTTCCTGGACTCCCTGCGCTACCAGATCAACACCGCCGAGGTGTACGTGTTCACCCCCAAGGGCGAGGTGATGGCCCTTCCCACGGGCTCCACCCCGGTGGACTTCGCGTACGCGGTGCACACGGAGGTGGGCAACCGCACGATCGGCGCCCGGGTCAACGGCAAGCTCGCCCCGCTGTCCTCGCAGCTGCAGCACGGCGACCGCGTAGAGATCCTCACCTCCAAGTCCGAGCAGGCCGCGCCCTCCCAGGACTGGCTCAAGTTCGTGGGATCGCCGCGCGCGCGGACCAAGATCCGGCAGTGGTTCTCCAAGGAGCGCCGTGAGGAGGCGATCGAGCGCGGCAAGGAGCTGCTGACCAAGGCGCTGCGCAAGCACCACCTGCCGCTGCAGCGCACCGTGACGAGCGAGTCCCTGCTCGCGGTGGCCCAGGACTTCAACCGCGGGGACGTCGCGGCGCTCTACGAGGCCCTCGGCTCGGACGCGGTCAGCGCCCACCAGGTGGTCGAGAAGCTGCTGGAGCACCTGGGCGGTGCGGAGGGGACCGAGGAGGACCTGGCCGAGAACACCCGGGTCACCCAGCCCGTGCGCGCCGGAGCCACGGACGCGGGCGTCGTGGTGCAGGGAGCATCGGACGTTTATGTAAAGATCGCCCGGTGCTGCACCCCGGTGCCGCCGGACGAGATCGTGGGTTTCGTGACGCGCGGTTCCGGGATCTCCGTGCACCGCAGGGACTGCGCGAACATGAAGGTGGTCCCCGAGGGCGACGACCGCGTCAAGGACGTGGCGTGGGCGCCCACCCAGTCCTCCCTGTTCCGTGTGGAGATCCAGGTGGAGGCGCTGGACCGCAAGTCCCTGCTGTACGACGTGACACGGGTGCTGTCCGAGAACCACGTCAACATCCTCTCCGCGCAGGTCCACACCTCCCGGGCGCGCCTGGCGATCTCCCGGTTCTCGTTCGAGATGGGGGACACCCGCTACCTGGACCACGTGCTGAACCAGGTGCGGCGCATCGACGGAGTGTACGACGTGTACCGCGTGTCGGGCCACCGCCCCGTCGCCTCCTGAGGGAACGCGCGGTGGGCGCCCAGCGGTGCCGTGGTGTCCGCGCCAGGTCTTGCTGAGCGCACCCTGCTGACCGCCCCCCCCGGCCTTGGCACCTCGCACGGGCATGCGCCCGCCGAGCGCCGCCGGGGCGCGGCACTTCACGCCGGGGCGCGGCCGCTGCGTGGCACCGCGGTGGTCCCGCCGAGCGCCCGGTCGAGCTTGCGCACCCTGGCCAGGGCGGCGCGGCGCCCGGGGGTCTTGGGCATGGTCTCCAGGTCGCGGATGAGCTGGGCGGACGAGCACGACAGCCGGGCGTGTCCCAGCATGGCCAGCAGGGCGGCGTCGCCGGGAGGACCCGGAACGTGCAGCGCGAGGTCCAGCGCGGTGCGCCGCGGCGTGGTGAGCGTGATGCCGTGGTGGACCACCAGGTCCTCCGGGGCGAAGCTCGTCTGGTGCAGCACGATGCCTGAGGGCACCGTGGTGGTGGTGCGCGCGGACTTGTCCACGAGCACGGGCACGGGATCCGGTTCCGGTGCGCACCGGTAGAACCACGCGGCCCCCATCCGTCCGAGGACGCCACGACGCTGCAGGTGCCCGGGCAGCACCCGTCCCAGGACCGCGGCCCGCAGGGCGTGGGAGACGGGGTGCCACGCGTGCACGTGCGCGCCCAGCAGCTCACGGCGCAGCACACCGTCCACGGTCATGGCATGTAGCTCGGCCCTGCTGAACGGGTGGCCCGGGAGGAAAACGGTGACCGCGGCGTCGTGCCGGGTGCCAGTGGCGGGCGGCGGGGGTGCGAGGGACGTCATGCCCCCATCCCACCGCACGGCGGGCCGTCACGGCAGGCAGCGCGAGCACCTGTGGAGAACGGACGGGCAGCGCCCCCGCACCGTTCGGTGCGGGGGCGCTGGTGCCGCGGGGTCGTGGCTGAGCTCAGCCGAGTTCGGACGCGGAGGCCTGCAGCGTGGCGAGCCACTGCTCGCTCGTGGCGAGGTCCTTCTCGAGGGACGCGGCCTTCTTCTCGTTGCCCGCGGCCCGGGCGGCCTCCACAGCCGCCCGCTGGTCCGCCATCTTGTTCTCCAGCTGGGACAGCATGGAGTTGGAGCGGGCCTTGGTCTCGGGGTCGGTGCGCCGCCACTTCTCGTCCTCGGCCTTCTTGACGGCGTCCTCCACGGAGCGCAGCTCGTTCTCCACGCGGCGCATGTGGGCACGGGGCACCTTGCCCGCCTCCTCCCAGCGTTGCTGGATGGACGCGAGCTGCTTCTTGGCGGCGGCCAGGTCCTTCACGGGCAGGATCTGCCTGGCCTCCGTGAGCAGCTGCTCCTTGACCTCCAGGTTGCCCTCGAACTCCTTGTCGATCTGCTCGTTCGCGGCCGTGCGGGCGTCGAAGAACACGTCCTGGGCGGCGCGGAACCGGGCCCACAGGGCGTCGTCGTCCTTGCGGGACGCGCGCGGGGACTGCTTCCAGCGGTCCATGAGCTCGCGGTACTTCCCGGCGGTCTCGCCCCAGTCCGCGGACGAGGAGAGCGCCTCGGCCTCCGCGATCAGGGCCTCCTTGACGCGCTTGGCCTTGGCGTTGGTCTCGTCCAGGGACGAGAAGAACGCCTTGCGGTGCCGGTCGAACGTGGTGCGCGCCTTGCGGAAGCGCTTCCACAGGGCGTCCTCGTCCGACTTGGACAGCCGGCCACCCGACTTCTGGTGCTCCTGCCACTGCGAGAACAGCTCGGCCATGCGGGAGGACGAGTGCTTCCACTGCGTCTTCTCCGGGTCCTGGCCCGCCACCTTCTCGGCCTCCTCCACGATGGCGGTGCGCCGCGCGAGCTGCTCCGCCTTGTGGGCCTTCGCCTCCTCGCGCTCACGGTCCAGGGCCACGCGGATCGCGTCCTCGAGCGTGTCCAGGCGGGTGGAGAGGTCCACGAGGTCGCCCACCATGGTGTGCGCGTCCACCTGCTCGCGCACGTGCGCCACGGTCTTGCGCATCTCCCCGGCCGGAGCCCTGGCCGCGATGCGCTGCTCGAGCAGCGCGACCTGCGCCTCGGCGTCGTCGAACTTGCGCGCGAAGTAGGCGAGCGCCTCGTCCGGGGTGGCGTCCGGGAACTGGCCGCACTCGTGCTCCGCGTCCCGCACGGTCACGTACACGGTGCCGTTCTCGTCCGCACGGCCGAACTTCCTGGCGCGTGCCACGGACTCGGCCGGGGCGAGGGCGGGGTGTGCGGCGTCCACCGGGTGCGACGCGCCCGCAGCGTGGGGAGCGGGCGGCGCCTTGGGAGCCGCCGGGGGCTTCGGGCCAGCCGGCGGCTTGGGTGCAGAGGGAGCCTTCGGGGCCGGAGGACCCTGGGGCGCGGGCGCTCCCGCGGGGGCCTGTGGGGCCGCTGGTGCCTCGGGGGCGGGGCCCTCGGACGTCGACGACGCCGGGCCCGGGGCGGGTGCGTCAGGGGCACCCGGGTGCGGGGCGGCGTGGTGCGCGGCGGGCTCGGGGGCCGGTGCGTCGGTGCGCTCCTCGGGCGCGTGGGGGGCGGGCGGTCCCGGGAGGGGACGGCGGTCGTCGGATTCAGGACGTTCTGTCACCGCTACAACTCTCTCTGCACGGCCTCGCCGGTGTGGTGCTCGTCACCGGGCGGGGGCTCCATTGGTGGACACGGCCATCCTAGCGATGCCCGGGTCCTAGAATGACCAGCAGACACCCCGCGGCGCACGGCCGCTCCGCCACGCCCCGCCGCCCGGGGAGCACGCGGGCGCCCGTCCCGCCCCGCTCAGCAACCGAGGAGTTCCACCCATGGCCCGCACCACCTCACTGTCCGGTTTCCCCGAGTGGCTCCCCGAGGAGCGGATCGTGGAGCAGCACGTGATGGACTCCCTGCGGCGGACCTTCGAGCTGCACGGCTTCTCCTCGATCGAGACCCGTGCGGTGGAGACCGTGGAGCAGCTGCTGCGCAAGGGGGAGATCGACAAGGAGGTCTACGGCGTCTCGCGCCTGCACCAGGACGCGGACGAGACCAACCCCGAGGGCGCCCTGGCCCTGCACTTCGACCTCACCGTGCCCTTCGCGCGCTACGTGGTGGAGAACGGCGGGCACCTCACGTTCCCGTTCCGCCGCTACCAGATCCAGAAGGTCTGGCGCGGCGAGCGCCCCCAGGAGGGGCGCGCCCGGGAGTTCACGCAGGCGGACATCGACGTGGTGGGGGACGGCACGCTCCCGTTCCGCTACGACGTGGAGCTGGCACTCGTCATCGTGGACGCGCTGTCCCAGCTGCCCATCCCGCCGTTCGTGCTGCGCGTGAACAACCGCAAGCTCGCCGAGGGCTTCTACCGCGCCGTGGGCCTCACCGACGCCCCCGCCGTGCTGCGCGAGATCGATAAGCTCGAGAAGATCGGCGCGGACGCCGTGTCCCGCAACCTCCAGGAGCACGTGGGTGCCACCCCCGAGCAGGCGCAGGCTGCGCTCGCGCTCGCCGCGATCCGTACCGAGGACACCTCCTTCGTGGAGCGCGTGCGCGAGCTGGGCCAGTCCAACGAGCTGCTCGAGGAGGGCCTCGCGGAGCTCGCCGAGGTCGTGGGGGAGGCCGCCCGCCGCGCCCCCGGGAAGGTCGTGGCGGACCTCTCGATCGCCCGCGGTCTGGACTACTACACCGGCACCGTCTACGAGACCGTGCTGGTGGGGCACGAGAAGCTCGGCTCCGTGTGCTCTGGCGGGCGCTACGAGTCCCTCGCGAGCAACGGGAAGAAGACGTATCCGGGGGTGGGGCTGTCCATCGGCGTGACCCGCCTGGTCACCCGCATCCTGTCCCAGTCCATGGCCCGGGCGTCCCGTGCCGTGCCCTCTGCCGTGCTCGTGGCCCTCAACGACGACGCCTCGTGGTCCGCCGCGCAGGACGTCGCCGCCGCGTTGCGCGCCCGCGGGATCGCCACAGAGGTGGCGGCCACCGCCCAGAAGTTCGGCAAGCAGATCCGCTACGCCGAGCGCCGCGGGATCCCCTTCGTGTGGTTCTCCTCGGTGGCCGAGGACGGCACCGTGACCCACGAGGTCAAGGACATCCGCTCGGGCGAGCAGGTGGCCGCGGACCCCGTGAGCTGGCAGCCGCCGGCCGAGGACCTGCACGCCACGGTCCTCACCGGGGAGCAGACCGAGAGCTGAACCTCCGTCCCGCTGTGAGCGGGATCTCCCGCGCGCCCCGTGGACCGGGGGCGCTTGTAGACTCGCGGGGAACGAGAACCCGGCCCAGCGGCGTCGTCCGCCGGGACCGGGGCACCCGCGAGCCGCGGGAACCAGGACTTCCGGGGTGCGCGACCCCGATCCCGAACGAACGAGAAGGTGGATGCACGTGCTGCGAACACACGAGCTCGGCGCCCTGAGTGCCGAGAACATCGGAGAGACCGTCACACTGGCCGGCTGGGTGGGGCGCCGCCGCGACCACGGCGGTGTGGCGTTCGTGGACCTGCGTGACGCCTCCGGCGTGGCGCAGATCGTGGTGCGGGACGAGGAGCAGTTCCACCAGCTGCGCAACGAGTACGTCCTGCAGGTCACCGGCACCGTGGAGCGGCGCCCCGAGGGCAACGAGAACCCCAACCTGCCCTCCGGCGAGGTCGAGGTCATGGTGGACGAGCTCACCGTGCTCAACACCGCCGCGCCCCTGCCGTTCCAGATCGACGAGCACGTGGAGGTGGGGGAGGAAGCCCGCCTGAAGTACCGCTACCTGGACCTGCGCCGTCCCGAGCCCGCCCGCATCATGCGGCTGCGCTCCGAGGTCAACCGCGTGGCCCGCACCCTGCTGCACGAGCAGGGCTTCACCGAGGTGGAGACCCCCACCCTGACCCGTTCCACCCCGGAGGGCGCCCGCGACTTCGTGGTGCCCGCGCGCCTGTCCCCGGGCTCCTGGTACGCGCTGCCGCAGTCCCCGCAGCTGTTCAAGCAGCTGCTGCAGGTGGGGGGGATCGAGAAGTACTTCCAGATCGCCCGCTGCTACCGGGACGAGGACTTCCGCGCGGACCGCCAGCCCGAGTTCACCCAGCTGGACGTCGAGGCCTCCTTCGTGGAGGAGGACGACATCATCGCGCTGGGCGAGCAGATCGTGAAGTCCCTGTGGGCGCTGATCGGCGTGGAGATCACCACCCCCATCCCGCGCATGCCCTACGCCCAGGCCATGGCGGACTACGGCTCCGACAAGCCGGACCTGCGCTTCGACCTGAAGATCACGGAGCTCACCGAGTACTTCAAGGGCACCCCGTTCCGCGTGTTCCAGGCCCCGTACGTGGGTGCCGTGGTCATGCCGGGCGGCGCGTCCCAGCCCCGCCGCCAGCTCGACGCGTGGCAGGAGTGGGCCAAGCAGCGCGGCGCCAAGGGCCTCGCCTACGTGCTGTTCAAGGAGGACGGAGAGATCGCCGGGCCCGTGGCCAAGAACATCTCCGAGGAGGAGAAGGCCGGACTGGCCGAGGCTGTGGGTGCCAAGCCCGGCGACTGCGTGTTCTTCGCCGCGGGCGGTGTGAAGACCTCCCGCGCGCTGCTCGGTGCCGCGCGCGTGGAGATCGGCCACCGCGTGGGTCTGATCGACGAGAACGACTGGGCCTTCGTGTGGATCGTGGACGCGCCCCTGTTCGAGCCGGCCTCCGAGGCCGTGGAGTCCGGTGACGTGGCCGTGGGCTCCGGCGCCTGGACCGCGGTGCACCACGCGTTCACCTCGCCCAAGCCCGAGTTCATGGACACGTTCGACACGGATCCCGGCTCCGCGCTGGCCTATGCGTACGACATCGTGTGCAACGGCAACGAGATCGGCGGCGGCTCCATCCGCATCCACCGCCGGGACGTGCAGGACCGCGTGTTCCGGGTGATGGGACTGAGCGAGGAGGACGCCCGCGAGAAGTTCGGCTTCCTGCTGGACGCCTTCCAGTTCGGCGCACCCCCGCACGGCGGCATCGCGTTCGGCTGGGACCGCGTGGTCGCGCTGCTCGCGGGCACCGAGTCCATCCGGGACGTCATCGCGTTCCCCAAGACGGGCAACGGCTACGACCCCCTGACCGCCGCGCCCGCGCCCATCACGGCGCAGCAGCGCAAGGAGGCCGGGGTGGACGCCAAGCCCGAACCGCGCGCCCAGGCCGCCGCGCCGACCACCGCCACCGACGCTCCGGAAGGGGCATCACACTGAGCTCCGCTGCACCACACGGTCGCACCGGCCAGGGCCTCGTGGCCCTGGCCGGTGTCGTTGTCACCGCCTTCACCCTGCGCCTGGCCGTCTCCGGGGTCTCACCCGTGCTGGGGCGCATCACCCAGGACCTGCACCTGTCAGCCGCCGAGGCGGGTCTGCTCGCGATGATGCCCTCGCTGGGCTTCGCGCTCACCGGGATCCTCACCACCCTGGCCATGAGGCGGGCGGGCCTCGAGGCGCTGCTGATGGTCTCGTGCGGTCTCGCCGCCCTCGGCACCCTCGCGCGCGCCGTGTCCCCCGGGGACGTGGGCTTCGTGGTCCTCACCTTCGTGATCATGTGCGGTCTGGGCATGGGCAACGTGGTCCTGCCGCCCGTGATCAAGAAGTACTTCCCGCACCGCATCGCAGCTCTGTCTGCGATCTACTCGATGCTGCTGGGCATGTCCACGGCCACCGCACCGTTCTTCGCGGTCCCGCTCGCGGACGCCGCCGGGTGGCGCGTGTCCGTGGGGTCGTGGGCCGTGTTCTCCCTCGCCGCCCTCGTGCCGTGGCTCGTGCTGTGGGTGGGAGCCCGCCGCCGCACCCAGCCGCCCGCCGAGCAGACCCCCGACCTGACCGTGCTGCCGGACGCCGTGGTGGCCCCTGCCTCCACCGCACGGGTCAAGCCGTGGCACTCCAGGATCGGGTGGGGCGTGGTGCTGATGTTCACCGGCACGTCCGCCAACACGTTCTCCATGTTCCTGTGGCTGCCGCGCTTCCTCACGGACACCGGGTTCTCGGAGCACGAGGCCGGGTTCATGCTCTCCTACTACGCCATCCTGGCCGTGCCGGTGAGCTTCGCGGTCCCGTTCCTGGTCCGCCGCTTCGGCAACACCGTGGTGCTGGGGCTGTCCACCGTGGTGCTGTACGCCCTGGGCTACCTCGCCGTACTGCTGTGGCCCCACGCCACGTGGGGGGACTTCCGTTTGGTCTGGGTGTGGATCACGGTGTTCGGCCTGGCACAGGCGTCCTTCCCGCTGGCCATCACGCTGATCAACGCCCGCACGCGCACCACCGCGGGCGCCGGCTCGCTCTCTGGCTTCGGCCAGGGCCTCGGCTACCTGGCCGGCTCGCTGGGGCCGCTGGCCTTCGGCCTGCTGTTCGGCGTCACCGGGTCCTGGTGGCCGTCCTTCGGCTACCTGTGGCTCATGCTCGTGGTGCTCAGCGCGGGCATCCTCATGACCGGCCGCCACCGGTTCATGGAGGACGACGCCGCACGGTGACCCTCCGTGCGTCCCCGGCGGTCCCGGCGCTCCCGGGGCGGTCGCCCGCTACGGCTTCGGGCGGCGTCGTCGACCGCCACCCGGGAGGCACGCCGCAGGGCGTGTGTGGTGGACTGGGCGCATGAGAATCGTGCTGCAAGTCGTGTCCCGTGCCGCCGTGACCGTGGCCGGGGAGACCGTGGGGGAGATCGAGGGTCCGGGCGTGCTGGCGCTCGTGGGCGTCACGCACACGGACACCCCGGAGACCGCCGCCCGGCTCGCGGAGAAGGTCGCGGGCCTGCGGATCCTGCCGGGGGAGACCTCGTGCGCGGACGGGCCCTCACCCGTGCTCGTGGTCAGCCAGTTCACGCTGTACGGGGACGTGCGAAAGGGACGCCGGCCCTCGTGGTCCAGGGCCGCCCCCGGGGACGTCAGCGAACCCCTGTTCGAGGAGTTCGTCCGTGCGCTGCGCGGGCGCGGGATCCCCGTGGAGACGGGGCGCTTCGGGGCGCACATGGAGGTCTCGCTCGTCAACGACGGGCCCGTGACCGTCCTCGTGGACAGCGAGGAGCTGGACCGGCCCCGACGCGGGTGAACGCCGCCGGGTCGCCACGGGCCCCCGGGAGCCCCTGACGGGGACGGGCGCCACGCGGGCCCCAGCAGAGTTCTGCCTGTCCGGGGCGAGCAGTACTGTCGGGGCGTGAGCACCTCCTTGTTCGACCTGCCGGACCCGCTCAGCGGTGACGGCTCGGCCACGTCCGATCCCACCACCCACCACTCCGGGCCGCGGGGCCGTACCCGCGCCCCGCTCGCCGTGCGGATGCGCCCACGCACGCTGGACGAGGTGGTGGGGCAGAAGCACCTGCTGCGGGCAGGGTCCCCGCTGCGCGCACTGGTCACCGGTCGGTCGGGGCCGGCCGCGCCGTCCTCGGTGATCCTGTGGGGCCCGCCCGGAACGGGCAAGACCACGATCGCGCAGGTGATCGCGCGCGGGCACGGCACCACGTTCGTGGAGCTCTCCGCCGTCACGGCCGGCGTCAAGGACGTCCGCCGGGTCATGGACGAGGCCCTCACCGCGCGGGACCTGCACGGACGCACCACGGTGCTGTTCCTGGACGAGATCCACCGCTTCACCAAGGCGCAGCAGGACGCCCTGCTGCCCGGGGTGGAGAACGGGTGGGTCATCCTCGTGGCGGCCACCACCGAGAACCCGTCCTTCTCCGTGATCTCACCCCTGCTCTCCCGCTCCCTGCTGCTCACGCTGCAGCCGCTCGAACGCCAGGACATCGGAGAGCTGCTGGACCGGGCGGTCGTGGATCCCCGCGGACTGGACGGCGCGGTGGTCCTCTCCCCGCAGGCCCGGGAGCACCTGCTGGACGTGGCCGGGGGAGACGCCCGCAAGGCCCTCACGTCACTGGAGGCTGCAGCCGGCGTCGCACTGTCCCACGCGGGCGGCGTCGACGCGAGGGACCGGGAGGGCGCGGACGAGGGGAACCGCGCGGCACACGCAGACGGCGGGACAGACCCGGGCGGGCCGGCGGACGAGAACGGCGCGGTGGACAAAGACGGCCCGGTCGCCGGGGGCGTCGCGGCTCACGAGGACGACGCCGCGGAACAGGACCGCGCCGCGGGGCAGGGGGCCACGACAGACGAGGCCCGCGCCGTGGAGCGGACCGGCGCCGGGCAGCCCGGCGCCACCACCGGCGGACCCGCCACGGTGACGCTGGCGCACGCCGAGGAGGCCGTGAACCGCGCGGCCGTGCGCTACGACAAGCAGGGCGACCAGCACTACGACGTGGTGAGCGCGTTCATCAAGTCCATCCGGGGCTCGGACGTGGACGCCGCGATGCACTACCTCGCCCGGATGATCGAGGCGGGGGAGGACCCCCGGTTCATCGCACGCCGGCTCATCATCTCCGCGTCCGAGGACATCGGCATGGCGGACCCCACCGCGCTGCAGACCGCCGTGGCGGCCGCCCAGGCCGTGCAGCTGATCGGCATGCCGGAGGGCCGCCTCCCGCTCGCCCAGGCCGTGGCGCACCTGGCCACCGCCCCCAAGTCCAACGCCGCCTACCTGGCGGTGGACGCCGCGATCGCCGACGTCCGGGCCGGGGGTGCCGGTCCCGTGCCTGCGCACCTCCGGGACTCCCACTACCCGGGAGCGGCGGGGCTCGGCCACGGTGACGGCTACCGCTACGCCCACGACGCCCCCAGTGCCGTGGCCACCCAGCAGTACCCGCCGGACGAGCTCGTGGGCAGGGACTACTACCGGCCCACGCCCTACGGCCACGAGAAGGAGCTGGCGCACCGGCTGGGCATCCTGCGGTCCATGGTGCGGGGCACCCGGCGCGGGGAGTGAGCCGGTCAGGTCAGCCGCCGCGCACCCCTCGCCACGGCCGGTGTTTTCCGTGTCACGGAGTGAGGACTATTGTGACTCTCACCCGAATCGATCGTCAGCTACCCACCGGTAGACAGGAGCGGCAACCGTGCCACTGACCTCTTTGAACGCACAGCAGCGCAACAACGACCTCCGCGCCATGGCGGAGCACCCCGTGGACGTCCTGGTGATCGGTGGCGGCATCACGGGCGCGGGGATCGCCCTGGACGCGGCCACCCGTGGTCTGTCCACCGCCATCATCGACGCGCAGGACTGGGCCCAGGGCACCTCCTCGCGCTCCTCCAAGCTGGTGCACGGCGGGCTGCGCTACCTCATGCAGCTGAACTTCGCGCTCGTGGCGGAGGCCCTCAAGGAGCGCGACCTCCTGATGCACCGGCTGGCCCCGCACCTGGTCAAGCCCATCCAGTTCATGTACCCGCTGACCCACAAGGGCTGGGAACGCCCCTTCGTGGCCACGGGCATCGGCATGTACGACACCCTCGCCCACGTGGGCGCCAAGGCCGAGTCCCTGCCCATCCAGCGCCACCTCAGCGCCGCCGGCGTGCGCAAGACCTTCCCGGCCATGCGCGACGACGCCGCCGTGGGCGCCATCGCCTACTGGGACGGTCGCGTGGACGACGCCCGCCTGACCCTGGACCTCGTGCGCACGGCCCAGCGCTACGGGGCCCTCGCGGCGAACCGCGCCGCGGCCCGCAACCTGATCCGTGACGACTCCGGCCGCGTGGTCGGGGCCCACATCGAGGACCTCACCACGGGGGAGACCCGCGAGGTGCGCGCCAAGGTCGTGATCTCCGCCGCCGGTGTGTGGACCGAGCCGGTCCAGGACCTCGCGGAGTCCGAGACCGGCCTGAAAGTGCTGGCCTCCAAGGGCATCCACATCGTGGTCCCCAAGGAGCGCCTGGACGGCTCCACCGGCATCATCCTGCAGACGGAGAAGTCCGTGCTGTTCATCATCCCGTGGGACAACTACTGGGTCATCGGCACCACGGACACCCCGTACGAGCGGGATCTGGCCACCCCCACGGCCACGCGCGAGGACGCCCAGTACGTGCTGGACCACGCGAACAAGATCCTGCGGGACCCGCTGACCATGGACGACGTGATCGGCACGTGGGCCGGGCTGCGCCCGCTCGTGCAGCCGGGCACCAAGGGCGAGGCCACCCCGTCCACCAAGATCTCCCGTGAGCACTCCGTGGTGGAGGCCGCGCCCGGTCTGTTCACCATCGCAGGCGGCAAGCTCACCACCTACCGCGTGATGGGCAAGGACGCCGTGGACGCCGCGCTCGGCAAGAAGGCCGCCAAGGAGAACCCGTCCATCACCGAGCACGTCGCGCTGCTGGGTGCGCAGGGCTGGTCCGGTCTGATGAACCAGTCGGAGCACCTGGCCGCCCGCGCCGGTATGGAGCAGGTCGTGGTCGAGCGTCTGCTCAACCGCTACGGGGACGAGACGCTGGAGATGATCGACACCATCACGGACCACCCCGAACTGGGGGAGCCCGTCCCCGGCGCCGAGCAGTACCTCAAGATCGAGATCCAGCGCGCGGCCACCCACGAGGGCGCCCTGGACCTCGAGGACGTGATGTGCCGGCGCACCCACCTGAACTACGAGCAGCGCGACGGCGGTTCCGCCGCGGCCCCGGAGATCGCCCGCATCATGGGTGACGTCCTCGGCTGGGACGAGGCCGAGCGCGCACGTCAGGTGGATCTCTACGAGCAGATGCGCCGCGCCGAGCACGCCGCCCTGCAGGAGAACGACGAGGACACCGCCCAGCGGCTGCGCGAGGGCGCGGGCAACCCGTACCCGCAGCAGCGGGGCTGAGACAAGATCTCGGGCCCGGGACAGTCCGGGCCCCCGAACACCCAATGGAGGGTGCTGTGAATGAAGTGACCGAGGTGGCGTTGTCCACCGTTTTCATGTCGGAGGCCTTCGGCACGGCCGTGCTCGTGCTGCTGGGCTGCGGCGTGGTGGCCAACGTGGTGCTCCCGCGCACCAAAGGCAACGGCGCGGACTGGCTGCTCATCAGCTTCGGCTGGGGCTTCGCCGTCTTCGCCGGCGTGTACGTGGGCCACGCCTCCGGAGCGCACCTCAACCCCGCGGTGACGCTGGGCATGCTCGCGGGCCAGGAGCCCGAGTACGCACCCGGGGTGGCCATCAGCGTCGCAAGCACCCTCGTCTACATCGTGGCGCAGATGGTGGGTGCCTTCGTGGGTGCCGTCGTGTGCTGGCTCGCCTACAAGAAGCACTTCGACGCCGCCGGGCGCGAGGGCGTGCCCACGATCGACGTCTTCTCCACCGGGCCCGAGATCCGCAGCCACGGCTGGAACTTCCTCACCGAGGTCATCGCCACCTTCGTGCTCGTGTACGTGATCCTCGTCTTCGGGGAGACACCGAGCGAGCTCGGCCCCCTCGCGGTGGGCGTGCTGGTGGTGGCGATCGGCATGAGCCTCGGCGGCCCCACGGGCTACGCCATCAACCCTGCCCGCGACCTCGGCCCCCGCATCGCGCACGCGGTGCTGCCCATTCCCGGCAAGCCCGGCAGCAACTGGTCCTACAGCTGGGTCCCGGTGCTCGGCCCCGTGGTGGGCGGTGTGCTCGCCGGTGTGGCGGCCCACCTCATCGGCTGAGCGCACCGCACCCGAGCACGACACACAACTGACGAAGGAGTCACCCCATGAGCGAACCCCAGTACGTGATGGCCATCGACCAGGGCACCACGAGCACGCGCGCCATCGTCTTCGACCACTCCGGGAAGATCAAGGGCCTGGGCCAGTACGAGCACGAGCAGATCTTCCCGCGCGCGGGCTGGGTGGAGCACGACGCCCAGGAGATCTGGCGCAACACCCGCCGCTGCGTGGCGGACGCGCTCGCCGAGACCGAGCTGACCCGCGAGGACCTTGCCGCCGTGGGCATCACCAACCAGCGCGAGACCACCGTGGTGTGGGACAAGAACACCGGCGAGCCCGTCTACAACGCGATCGTGTGGCAGGACACCCGCACCCAGGAGATCGTGGACGAGCTGGCCGAGGACGGCGGTGAGGAACGTTTCCGGAACCTCACCGGGCTGCCCCTGGCGAGCTACTTCGCCGGCCCCAAGGTCAAGTGGATCCTGGACAACGTGGAGGGCGCTCGCGAAAAGGCCGAGGCGGGTGACCTGCTGTTCGGCACCACCGACAGCTGGCTCGTGTGGAACCTCACGGGGGGCACCAACGAGGGCGTGCACGTGACGGACGTGACCAACGCGTCCCGCACGCTGCTCATGAACATCGACACCCTGGACTGGAACGAGGACCTCTGCGAGACGCTGGGCATCCCGATGTCCATGCTCCCCGAGATCCGCTGCAGCTCCGAGGTCTACGGCAAGGGCCGCGCCCGAGGCTTTCTCAAGCAGGTCCCGATCGCGGGCATCCTGGGTGACCAGCAGGCCGCGATGTTCGGTCAGACGTGCTTCGAGCCCGGCATGGGCAAGAACACCTACGGCACGGGCAGCTTCCTGCTGATGAACGTGGGGGAGACCCCGGTGCGCTCGGAGCACGGGCTCATCACCACGGTGTGCTACCAGATCGAGGGCGAGAAGCCCGTCTACGCGCTCGAGGGCTCGATCGCCGTCACGGGATCGCTCGTGCAGTGGGTGCGGGACAACCTCGGCATCATCCAGGACGCGAAGGAGATCGAGCCGCTCGCGCGCGCCGTCGAGGACAACGGCGGGGCGTACTTCGTGCCCGCGTTCTCGGGTCTGTTCGCCCCGCACTGGCGCCCGGACGCCCGTGGCGCGCTGGTGGGGTTGACCCGCTACGTGCGCAAGGAGCACATCGCCCGCGCCGTGCTGGAGGCCACCGCCTACCAGTCGCGCGAGGTCGTGGAGGCCATGAACAAGGACTCGCAGCAGGACCTGGTGGAGCTGCGCGTGGACGGCGGCATGACGGCCAACGAGCTGCTCATGCAGTTCCAGGCGGACCAGCTGGGCGTGCCCGTGATCCGCCCCGAGATCACGGAGACGACTGCGCTGGGTGCTGCGTACGCCGCCGGCCTCGCGGTGGGCTTCTGGGCGGACCTGGACGAGATCACCCAGAACTGGGCCGAGGACAAGCGCTGGGAGCCCGAGGGGGACCGTGAGCAGCAGGAGAAGCTGTTCCGCAACTGGGGCAAGGCAGTGACCAAGTCGCTGGACTGGGTGAACGAGGACGTGGACTGAGTCCGCTATAGTGGAACGCTGGCTGGCACGTCCCCGGTGGACCTTCGGCGCCCCTGACACCCTCAAGGGCCCGGTGAGCACACGGTGGACGCTAGGTTCGTCGGATTGCGGCTGATCCGCACCTCTCCCGCGGGAACCGATTCCCCCGCGCAGGAGGCCAGTACCACCCAGAACGGAACGCGGGCTGTGCCCGTACGCCGTCGAACCGCATGAAAGGCATGCTTTGTCCCAGAACAACAGCTCCCGTGCGCGCCGCCAGGTGCGCAAGTCCCGTGCCCTCGGCATTGCACTGACGCCGAAGGCCGAGAAGTACTTCGAGCGCCGCCCGTACGCCCCCGGTGAGCACGGCCGTGCCCGCCGCAAGCAGGACTCCGACTACAAGGTGCGCCTGACCGAGAAGCAGCGGCTGCGCGCGCAGTACAACATCCGCGAGAAGCAGATGCACCGCGCCTACGTGGAGGCCAAGCGCGTCGAGGGTCAGACCGGTGAGAACCTCATCGCCCTGCTCGAGACCCGCTTGGACGCCCTCGTGCTGCGCGCGGGCTTCGTCCGCACGATGGCCGCGGCCCGCCAGGCCGTGGTGCACCGGCACATCATGGTGGACGGCCAGCGCGTGGACCGCCCCTCGTACCGCGTGCGCCCGGGTCAGATGATCCACGTGCACCCGCGCTCCGAGAAGATGGTGCCGTTCCAGATCGCCGCGACCGGTGCGAACCAGGATGTCCTGCCGGACACCCCGCCGTACCTGGACGTGACGATCGACCGGCTGCAGGCCACGCTCTCCCGCAAGCCCGAGCGCTCCGAGGTCCCCGTGACCTGCGAGGAGCAGCTCGTGGTCGAGTACTACGCACGCATGGCCTGATCATTCGTGCGCGGCCGACCGCCCAGCGCTCGGCCACCGGACAGCCCGCGGGTTCACCCCGCGGGCTGTCCGCGTTCCTGAATCCGGACGAGCGGGCAGTGGCCGGCTGCCTGCACCGCCGACCGGCGCCCGCTCACGGGTCCGCACGGTGCCGCGGGGTCGCTCCTCGGTGCTCGGTCGTGTCCGGGTTGTTGGGTAGAGTTGCGCTTCGGTCGGTCCTTCGCGCCGACCTCGACGACGACACACGGACGGAAGTGATGGTCACCCATGGACGGTGGAGATATCGCCGGGCTGCTCGCGGTGCTGGTGTTCGCGGTGCTCGTGGGTCTGCTCGCGCTGCCCATCGTGAAGCTCGGGCGGGTGTTCGACGAGCTGCGCCTGACCATCCGCTCGATCAACGACGGCACCACGCCGCTGATCGACGAGGTGACACGCACGGTCACCACCACGAACACCCAGCTGGAGAAGGTGGACGGGATCACCTCGAACGTCTCCGACGCCTCGGCGAACGTGTCGGCACTGTCCTCGCTCGTGGCCTCCACCGTGGGGCAGCCCCTGATCAAGGTGGCGTCCTTCTCCCACGGGTTGCGCCGCGCCTTCTCGCCCCAGCCCGGGGCGCCGGGCGCAGCGGGCGCCGCCGGGGGAGCCGGGACCCGTCCCGGCCCCGCACCGTCCTCCCAGCCCCGGGGCGCCTCCGGTGGCCCCGCGGACCACACCGGGCACGAGCCATCCGCTGATGGTTCCGGACCCACGGACACCAGGAGCTGACCATGGGAATGTGGTCCAAACTCGCCCTGCTCGCCGCCGGCGCCCTGGTGGGCGGCGCGGCCACCCGCGTCGCCTCCGATCCCGCGGCCCGGCAGTCCCTGTCCCGGGCCATCCAGGGGACTCCCGAGAGCACGGCCGTGGCGCGCGCGCCGCACGGGGACGTGGCGCACCGCGCCCGACCCGCCGCGGTGGACACCCTGCGCACCGCGGCCCGGCGCTTCGGCGAGTTCACGGCACGGGTCCGGGCGGGCATGGAGGAGCGCGAGGCGCAGCTGCAGCAGCAGTTCGGCGTGCGCTCTCCCGTGGACCACACCGCCAACCACCCGGCGGCGCCCGACGACGCCGTGCCCCCCGCCGGTGTCCCGTGGCACCCGGTCACGTCCCACGACTCCTCGACCGACCCGGAGGACCCCCGGGCCCGGGTCATCGAACACACCCCTTCGGAAGGAAACGAGCGGTAATGCTCTCTCACGAGATCACCCAGCGCTGGCTGAGCTACTTCGAGGCCAAGGGCCACCACGTGGTGCCCTCGGCGTCCCTGGTGTCCCAGCAGCCCGGTGCCATGTTCACGATCGCCGGCATGGTGCCGTTCATCCCGTACTTCCTGGGCCAGGAGACCCCTCCCTACCGTCGGGCGACCTCCGTGCAGAAGTGCATCCGCACCCTGGACATCGACGAGGTGGGCAAGACCGCCCGCCACGGCACGTTCTTCCAGATGGCCGGCAACTTCTCCTTCGGCGACTACTTCAAGTCCCAGGCCATCCCCATGGCCTGGGAGCTCCTCACCACTGCCGCGGCCGACGGCGGCTTCGGGCTGGACCCGGAGCGGCTGTGGGTCACCGTGTACGAGGGGGACCAGGAGTCCTACGACCTGTGGCACGACACCGTGGGTCTGCCCGCCCAGCGCATCCAGCGCATGGGCCGTGACGAGAACTACTGGGACACCGGCCAGCCCGGGCCCGCGGGTCCCGACTCCGAGATCTTCTACGACCGCGGCCCGCGCTACGGCAAGGACGGCGGTCCGGCGGTGGACGACGACCGCTACATCGAGATCTGGAACCTCGTGTTCATGCAGTACCAGCGCGGCGAGGGCAACGGCAAGGACTACGAGATCCTGGGCGACCTGCCGCAGCAGAACATCGACACCGGCCTGGGCGTGGAGCGTCTGGCCATGCTGCTGCAGGGCGTGGAGAACTTCTACGAGACGGACCAGGTCCGACCCGTGCTCGACGCCGCGGCCAAGCTCTCCGGGCGCACCTACCACGGAGCCGAGAAGGCCGGCGAGGAGGGCTACGAGGACGACGTCCGCATGCGCGTGGTCGCCGACCACGTCCGCTCCTCGCTCATGCTCATCGCCGACGGCGTGACGCCCGGCAACGAGGGCCGCGGCTACATCCTGCGCCGGCTGCTGCGCCGTGCCGTGCGGGCCATGCGCCTGCTCGGGGTCACCGAGCCCTGCCTGCCCGTGCTGCTGCCGGAGTCACGGGACGCCATGAAGGGCGTCTACCCCGTGGTGGCCGAGGACTTCGAGCGGATCTCGCGGATCGCGTACGCCGAGGAGCGGGCCTTCCTGAAGACCATCGAGTCCGGCACCACCCGCCTGGAGCACGCCGTGGACGTGGCCAAGGGGGAGAAGCGCGCGCTGAGCGGGGCGGACGCCTTCGCCCTGCACGACACCTTCGGCTTCCCGATCGACCTCACCCTGGAGATGGCCGGCGAGGCCGGCGTCGCCGTGGACGAGAAGGCGTTCCGCGAGCTCATGGCCGAGCAGCGCCAGCGCGCCCAGGAGGACGCCCGCGCCAAGAAGGGCGCCATGGCGGACCTCTCCGAGCTGCGCCGCATGCTCGACGACCACGGCAGCGAGTTCACCGGCTACACCGAACTGGTCACACCCACCACGGTGCGCGCCATCCTCTCGGGCGGCGTCTCCGTGCCCGCCGCGAGCGAGGGCGAGCACGTGGAGATCGTGCTCGAGCGCACCCCGTTCTACGCCGAGGCCGGTGGCCAGGCCGCGGACGTGGGCACCATCGACTCCGCGGACGGGCTGCGCCTGAGCGTGGAGGACGTCCAGCAGCCCGTGAAGGGCCTGTCCGTGCACAAGGTCACGGTCGCCTCCGGCCAGGTGGTCGTGGGGGACGAGGTCACCGCCCGCGTGGACTCCCGCCGCCGCCACGACGGCGAGGCAGCCCACTCCGGCACGCACGTGATCCACGCTGCCCTGCACGACGTCCTGGGCCCGGACGCGGTCCAGCGCGGCTCGTTCAACAAGGAGGGCTACCTCCGCTTCGACTTCTCCCACGGGGAGGCCCTGAACGCGGAGCAGATCCAGGAGATCGAGCAGATCGCCAACACCGCCATCCGCGACGACTTCGAGGTGGTCACTCGCGAGATGCCGCTGGCCGAGGCCAAGAAGCTCGGGGCCATGTCCCTGTTCGGCGAGAAGTACGGGGACGAGGTCCGCGTGGTCGAGATGAACGGCCCGTGGTCCCGTGAGCTGTGCGGCGGCACCCACGTGGGCTCCACGTCCCAGCTGGGATCGCTGTCCCTGGTCTCGGAGCAGTCCGTGGGCTCGGGCAACCGTCGCGTGGAGGCGCTCGTGGGCCTGAACTCGTTCAACCACCTGGCCGCCGAGCGCACGCTGGTCAACCAGCTCACCGGAATGCTCAAGGTGCAGTCCAGCGCCGAGCTGCCGGAGCGTCTCGCGGCCACCCTCGACAAGCTCAAGGAGACCGAGCGCCAGCTCGCCGGCCTGCGCCAGCAGCAGCTGCAGGCTCAGGCCGGCCAGCTCGCCCAGGACGCCGAGCGCATCGGGACGGTCACGGCCGTGCTGCACGACGCCGGGGAGATCGCCTCCGCGGACGCGCTGCGCTCCCTCGCCCTGGACCTGCGCACCCGCCTGGGCTCCGATCCCGCGCTCGCGGCCGTGACCGGCGTCGCCAACGACCGTCCGCTGATCGTGGTGGCGGTCAACGACGCCGCCCGGCAGGCAGGTCTCGCGGCCGGCCAGCTCGTGCGCACCGCGGCCACGGTCCTCGGTGGCGGTGGCGGCGGCAAGCCGGACGTCGCCCAGGGCGGCGGCTCCGACGCCGCCCGGATCCCCGATGCGCTGGCGGCGGTGCGGCGGCAGATCCAGGACTGCGCGAGCTGATGTCCGAGTCCTTCGAGCGTGCCGTGCGCATGGGCGTGGACGTGGGGAAGGTCAGGGTGGGCATCGCCCTGACCGACCCCGGGTGCGTTCTGGCCACCCCGCACCAGACGCTCGCGCGGGACTCCAACCCCCGCAAGGCCTTCGACGTGAAGATCATCACCAGGCTCTGCGAGGAGCGGGACGTGCGCACGGTGTACGTGGGCCTGCCGCGCAGCCTGGACGGACGTGAGAACGATTCGACCGTCATGGCCAGGGATTACGCCGCGATGCTCGTTCGTCGGCTAGGCTCACGGGGGTGCACCACGCAGGTGCGCCTGGTGGACGAGCGGCTGTCCACGGTCGCTGCCCACCAGTCGATGCTGGACTCCGGGGTCTCCCGGAGGGACCACATGGACAGGGTCGACCAGGCGGCCGCCGTGACCTTCCTGCAGACTGCGGTGGACCAGGGCCTGCGCACCGGCGTGGAGCCGGGCGAGCGGGTCGGGGCCGTGGAACAGGCGCAGCAGTGCACCGAGGGGCGGGTGACCTCCCCACAGGGGGATGCCCCCAAGACCACCAGAACGGCGGACGGAGAGTATTCGTGAGCGATGAGCCGCGGGACAACGCAACCGGTGACGGGAACACCCCGCACGGGTCTAACGGTGATGGGCTGAGCTCCTCGCACGCCTCTGACGGCGGCTCCCACTCCCAGCTGGCCGGCTCCTTCGAGCACCACGAGGTGACGCCGGAGCAGCGCAAGCGCCGCCAGGCCCGTTCCCGCGCGTCCATGACCACGGCCATCGCCCTGTTCGTCGCGGCACTGATCGTGGTGGTGGCGGTGCTCGGCTCCACCTTCGGGCTCTTCGAGCGCAAGGACTACCACGGCTCGGGGGACCAGGACGTCACGTTCTCCGTGGCGGACGGCAGCACCACGGGGCAGATCGCGCAGGATCTCGAGTCCCAGGACATCGTGGCGGACGCCTCCACGTTCGTGTCCACGTTCCAGAAGAAGTACCCCGAGGACTTCATCCAGCCCGGTGAGTACCAGCTCAAGACCAGGATGAGCTCCGAGGACGTGGTCAACTCCCTGATGGAGAAGGAAGCCGCCACGCACTACGCGGCGATCCCCAAGACCCAGCGGATGGACGACACCTTCACCGCCCTGAGCGAGGCCACCGGCATCGACCGCTCCGAGTTCGAGAAGCTCGCCAAGCAGAAGGAGACGTTCGGGATCCCCGAGCAGTTCCCCAACCTGGAGGGCTGGCTGCACCCGGGCGAGTACCACTTCCCCCTGGACGCCACGGCCGAGCAGATCCTGCAGGAGATGGTGGACCGCACGCGGGCCACCCTGGAGAAGAACAACGTCCCCGAGGACCGCTGGTTCGAGGTGCTCACCGTGGGCTCGATCGTCGAGTTCGAGGGCACCCCGCAGAACTACCCCTCCGTGGCCGGAGCCATCGAGAACCGCATGAACAACCCGGACGGCGAGACCAGCGGGTTCATCCAGTCCGACGCCTCCGTGACCTACGGTCTGGGCAAGAAGACCGTGCACCTCACGGAGGAGGAGAAGAAGGACAAGTCCAACCCGTACAACACCTACGCGAACCCCGGTCTGCCGGTCGGTCCGATCGGGTCCCCGAGCGACGACGCCATTGCGGCGGCGGCCAACCCGGAGAAGAACGACTACTACTACTGGGTGACCGTGAACCTGGACACGGGTGAGACCAAGTTCGCCAAGACGTACGAGGAGCACCAGAAGTACGTGCAGGAGTACCAGCAGTGGTGCGCGGACAACGAGGGCAAGTGCTCCTGACGTGCCCCCGGTGACACCCTCCAGGCTGCGGGCGGCCGTCCTCGGCCACCCGGTGGCTCACTCCCTGTCCCCGGCGCTGCACACCGCGGCCGGGGAGGCCTTGGGGCTGAGCACCGACTACACCCGGGTGGATGTTCCCGAGTCCGGGTGGGAGGCGTTCTGGGCGGGAGCCCGCGAGGACGGCGGGTGGAACGGGTTCTCCGTGACCATGCCCCTCAAGCCCCTGGCCGCGCGGGACGCGGACCGGGTGACCCCGCTGGTGGAAGCCCTCGGGGTGGCCAACACCCTGACCTTCACCCCGCAGGGTTCCGTGGCGGACAACACGGACGTCATGGGGATCATGGCCGCGCTGTGTGCCGCGGGGCCGGTTCCGGAGGCGCCCCGCGCCGTCGTGCTGGGCGGGGGAGCCACCGCGCACGCCGCGGTGGCCGCCCTGCGGGCCCTGGGGGCGCCCGCGGTGGAGGTGGCGGTGCGCACGGCATCCCGCGCCCGCTCCCTCGACGGTGTGGCCGGTGCGCTGGGCGCCACGGTGCACGTCCGGCCGTGGTCCGCGGCCCCCGAGCTGCTCCGGCACGCGGACGTGGTGGTCTCGACCCTGCCGCCGCGTGCCGCCGACGACCTCGCCCGGCTGTGGCGTGCAACCCGGCCCAGCGTGCACGGGGTGCTGCTGGATGTCGCGTATGACCCGTGGCCCTCCGAGCTGGCCGCCGCGTGGCAGCACGCCGGGGGAGCGATCGCACCGGGTGTCGATATGCTGATCTTCCAGGCGGTGGACCAGCTGCGCTGGTTCGTCGGGGGCGGGCCCCACGAGGAGCTGCCCCGGGAAGCATGCGTGACCGCGGCCATGTGCCGCGCGGTCGGCCGCCCGGAGCGCAGGGTGCCGGAACGGGTGCGTCGCGCGCAGGAGCGTCGTCGACCCGGGTGAACGGGGGCGTCGGTCGCACGGCGTGCCCCGAGCCGGAGAGCTGGCCAGCGCCGGAGCCCGGACGAGCGGCTCCACCTGAGCCGCAGAACGCAGAGTTGGGCAGCGCCGGTGCGCGGCAGGTGTCGGACGCGCAGTGCTCGGGACGTCCCGGAGGGTTCCACGGGTTCTCCTCCGATCTTTCGACCGCCGGATTGAAGACCACCGGGGGATCCGCCGGATCCCCCTCGAGGACTGGAGACTTGGATGTTGCGTTGGCTCACGGCCGGGGAGTCCCACGGCGAGGCGCTCGTGGGGATCGTCGAGGGCGTGCCCGCCGGTGTGGAACTGACCACCGGAATGGTCCAGGACGCGCTGGCCCGCCGCCGTCTGGGCTACGGCCGCGGGGCGCGCATGAAGTTCGAGCAGGACCGCGTGCGCATTCTGGGCGGTGTGCGCCACGGCGTCACCCAGGGCGGCCCGGTGGCCATCGAGATCGCCAACACGGAGTGGCCCAAGTGGCAGGACGTGATGAGCTCGGATCCCGTGGACCCGCAGGTCCTGGAGGGCCGCGCCCGCAACGCGCCGCTCACCCGGCCGCGCCCGGGGCACGCGGATCTTACGGGCATGCAGAAGTACGGCTTCGACGAGGCCCGCCCGGTGCTGGAGCGCGCCTCGGCCCGTGAGACCGCCACCCGGGTGGCGCTCGGCGTGGTGGCCTCGCAGGTGCTCGCCGCGCTGGGCATCCGGCTGGTCTCCCACACCACGGCCATTGCGGACGTGCGCGTGCCGGACGGTGCGCCGCTGCCCGGCCCCGGGGACGTCGCCGCGCTGGATGCGGATCCACTGCGCTGCTTCGACGCCGGGACGAGCGAGCGGATGGTCGCCGCGGTGGATTCCGCCCACAAGGCCGGGGAGACCCTGGGCGGCGTCGTCGAGGTGCTGGCCGAGGGCATGCCCCCGGGGCTCGGCTCCTACGTCCACTGGGACCGGCGGCTCGACTCGCGGCTGGCCGGGGCGCTCATGGGCATCCAGGCCATCAAGGGCGTGGAGGTCGGGGACGGCTTCCGGACGGCCGAGCGCCCGGGTTCGCAGGCGCACGACGAAACCCTCCGGGCCGACGGCGCGGTGCACCGCGTGAGCAACCGCGCCGGCGGCATCGAGGGCGGGATGTCCACGGGCGACCTGCTGCGGGTGCGGGCCGCCATGAAGCCGATCGCCACGGTGCCCCGCTCGCTGCACACCGTGGACGTGGCCACGGGCGAACCCGCCCGGGCCCACCACCAGCGCTCGGACGTCTGCGCCGTGCCCGCCGCGGGAGTCGTGGCGGAGGCCATGGTCGCGCTCGTCCTCGCGGAGGCCGCCCTCGAGAAGTTCGGCGGGGACTCCGCCGCCGAGATGGTGCGCAACCGGGACGCCTACCTCGAGGCCATCCCGGAGGCGCTGCGGACCTCGCCCGAGCTCGCGGACCCCGCCGCACTGGCCGCCCTGGACGAGGTGCGCGGGGACCTCTCGTGACGCGGGCGCCCCTGCCCGTGGTGCTGATCGGGCCCATGGCGGCGGGGAAGTCCCGGGTGGCGCGGTGCCTGGCAGGGCGCTACAGCATGGCGCACGCGGACTCGGACCAGGTCGTCGAGGCGCGCCACGGTGCCATTGCGAGGCTGTTCCGAGAGCGGGGCGAGGCGGAGTTCCGCCGCCTCGAGGCGGAGGTCGTGGCGGAGCTGCTGGACGACCCCCGCTACGCCGAGGGCGTGATCTCCCTGGGCGGGGGTGCACCCATGTCCCCGCTCGTGCAGCCGCTGCTCGAGGGCCGGACGGTCGCGTACCTGGACGTGGACCTGGCCACGGTGCGCCCCCGCATGCGGGGTGGCGCGTCACGCCCGCTGCTGCAGCCGGACCCCGAGACCCGCTGGAGCCAGATCATGGCCGAGCGCCGTGAGACGTTCGAGCGGCTCGCCACGATCACCCTGGACGCCCGCGCGCCGCGCTCGGCGTCCCAGATCGCCCACGACCTGCACACCGCCCTGGGCGCCGCCGCGCGCTCCGAGCCAGGAAAGGACCACACCGCATGAACGAGACCGTGATCCCCGTCCGAGGGGACACCCCCGAGAACCAGTACGACGTCCTGGTGGGCCACGGTCTGCTGGGCCGCGTCCCCGAGCTGCTGGGGGAGCGCGTCAAGAAGGTGCTCATCATCCACCCCCGCGCGCTGCGCGCCACCGGCGACGTGGTGCAGGAGGATCTGCGTGCCGCGGGGATCCAGAGCTTCGTGGCCGAGATCCCGGACGCGGAGGAGGGCAAGCGCGTGGAGGTCGCGGCCTTCTGCTGGCAGATCATGGGCCAGTCCGACTTCACGCGCACCGACGCCGTGGTCTCCGTGGGCGGCGGTGCCGTCTCCGACCTCGCGGGCTTCGTGGCCGCCACGTGGCTGCGGGGTGTGCGGGTGGTGCACCTGCCCACCACGCTGCTGGGCATGGTGGACGCGGCGGTGGGCGGCAAGACCGGGATCAACACCGCCGAGGGCAAGAACCTGGTGGGTTCCTTCCACCCGCCGGCCGCGGTGGTGTGCGACCTCGACTCCCTGGCCACCCTGCCCGAGAACGAGCTGCTCACGGGCATGGCCGAGGTGGTCAAGTGCGGGTTCATCGCGGACCCGCGGATCCTCACCCTGATCCAGGAGCACCCCGCCGAGGTCCGCGACAGCTCCTCCGCCGTGGTGCGCGAGCTCGTGGAGCGCAGCGTGCGCGTCAAGGCGGAGGTGGTCTCCACGGACCTGCGCGAGGCCGGGCGGCGCGAGTACCTGAACTACGGCCACACCCTGGGCCACGCGATCGAGCACAACGAGCGCTACCAGTGGCGCCACGGCGCGGCCGTGTCCGTGGGCATGGTCTTCGCGGCGGAGCTCGGCCGGGCCGCGGGCAGCCTGTCCGACGACGCCGTGGCCCTGCACCGCGAGATCCTCACCTCCCTGGGCCTGCCGGTCTCGTACCGCGCCGACCAGTGGCCCCGGCTGCTGGAGGTCATGAAGCGGGACAAGAAGACCCGGGGCAACCTGCTGCGCTTCGTGGTCCTGGACCGGATCGGCGCCCCCCGGACCATGGAGGTCCCGGACCCCGCCATCCTGTTCGCGTGCTACCAGGAGATCGCCGACTGACGCCAGGGGCCCTGCACGGCCCTCGCCCCCGCACCGGGGGATCCGGCCGCACGCGGTAGACTGGTCCGGCTCCACGAGCCGGACCCAGTGCGGCGACGTACCCGACGAGAAAGTGACACCGTGGCAACCAGCAACGACATCAAGAACGGCACCATCCTCAAGCTCGACGGCAACCTCTGGCAGACCATCGAGTTCCAGCACGTCAAGCCCGGCAAGGGTGGCGCGTTCGTGCGCACCAAGCTGCGCAACGTGACCAGCGGCAAGGTGGTGGACAAGACGTTCAATGCCGGTGCCAAGATCGAGACCGCCACGGTGGACCGCAGCGAGTACCAGTACCTGTACCAGGACGGCGACGACTACGTCTTCATGGACAACTCCACCTACGACCAGATCACCGTGCCCGGCGTGGTGGTCGGGGACGCCGCCAACTTCATGCTCGAGAACCAGAACGTGACCGTGGCCATCCACGAGGGCGCGCCGCTGTACATCGAGATGCCGCCGTCGGTGGTGCTGGAGATCACCTACACCGAGCCCGGTCTGCAGGGCGACCGCTCCACGGGCGGCACCAAGCCCGCCACCGTGGAGACCGGCTACCAGATCCAGGTCCCGCTGTTCCTCGAGCAGGGCACCAAGGTCAAGGTGGACACCCGCACCGGTGACTACCTGGGACGCGTCAACGAGTGAGCGGCGCACGGAGCAAGGCGCGGGTGCGCGCCGTCGAGATCCTCTTCGAGGCCGAGCAGCGCAACGAGTCCGTGCGGGACGCCCTGGTGCGCCGCCGCGAGAACTCGTCCTCGCCCATCAACCCGTACACCGTGGAGATCCTCGAGGGTGTGGACGAGCGCCGCGAGGACATCGACGAGTTCCTGGAGACCTACTCCCAGGGCTGGGCACTCGGGCGCATGCCCGCGGTGGACCGCAACGCCCTGCGCGTGGGCGCGTGGGAGCTGCTCTACAACGCGGAGATCCCGGACGGCGTGGCCGTCGCGGAGGCCGTGGCCGTCACCCGAGAGCTCTCCACCGACGACTCTCCCCGGTTCGTCAACGGGCTGCTGGGGCGGCTGCAGAAGGTCAAGCCCTCTCTGCTGGACGACTGAGACGATGCCCCGGTTCGTGGTTCTCACGGGCCGGGGTTTCGCGTGTGGTAGCTTCAGGACCGATCGCACCCTTTAAATTCCGTCCCGTGAGGCGGGGAAGGAGGCGGCACGTGAGCGTGCCCGAACACGCCGAGAGCGCACCGGAGGCCACCACCTCCCGCGTGATCCTCTCGACATCCGACATCGACCGGGCCCTGTCCCGGATCGCCCACGAGATCCTGGAGTCCAACAGGGGCCCCGAGGACCTCGTGCTCCTGGGCATCGCCCGCCGCGGCTACCCGCTCGCGCAGCGCCTGGCGGCGCGGCTGGAGAAGATCGACCCCGGCTTTCACGCCGCCACCTCGACCGGTCAGCTGGACATCACCATGTACCGGGACGACCTCCGCAGGAATCCCGCCCGCACCCCCCAGCCCACGCTGATCCCGGACGCCGGGATCGACGGGCGCACCGTGGTGCTCGTGGACGACGTCCTGTGCTCGGGGCGCACCATCCGCGCGGCCCTCGACGCCCTCGTGGACCTCGGGCGCCCCACGGTGGTGCGACTCGCGGTCCTGGTGGACCGCGGCCACCGCGAGCTGCCCATCCGCGCGGACCACGTGGGCAAGAACCTCCCCACGTCCTCCCGCGAGAAGGTGCGCGTGCTGCTGCGCGAGACCGATCCCGAATCCCGGGACGCGGGCCACGAGGACTGCGTGGTCATCGACGCACCGGTCGCCTCGGATGCCGACGTCGCCCGCGCACCCGGGCGTGCGGCGTCGTCGCCCGTGCCGGGACGGGCGGGTGAGCGCGCGTGAAGCACCTGCTGAGCACCACGGACCTGTCGTACGCGGACGCCGTGCGGATCCTGGACACCGCGGACCAGATGGCCGCCGTGTCCTCCCGCGAGGTCAAGAAGCTGCCCGCTCTGCGCGGGCGCACCGTGGTGAACCTGTTCTTCGAGGACTCCACGCGCACCCGGATCTCGTTCGAGACCGCCGCGAAGCGGCTGAGCGCGGACGTGATCAACTTCTCCGCCAAGGGGTCCTCCGTCTCCAAGGGCGAGTCCCTCAAGGACACGGCCCAGACGCTGATGGCCATGAGCGCGGACGCGGTGGTGATCCGCCACGCGTCCTCGGGAGCGCCGCAGCAGCTCGCGGACTCCGGCTGGATCGACGCCGCGGTGGTCAACGCGGGGGACGGCAAGCACGCGCACCCCACCCAGGCCCTGCTGGACGCCATGACCCTGCGCCGGGTCCGCTCGCGCGCCACGGGTGTGGCGAGCACCGGCATGGACCTGGAGGGCATGCACGTGGCGATCGTGGGGGACGTCCTGCACTCCCGCGTGGCCCGCTCCAACGTGTGGCTGCTGACCACCCTGGGCGCGCGGGTCACGCTGGTGGCCCCGCCCACCCTGGTGCCCGTGGCCACGGACACCTGGCCGTGCGAGATCAGCTACGACCTCGACGCCGTCCTGGAAGAGGCGCCGGACGCCGTGATGATGCTGCGGCTGCAGCGCGAGCGGATGAACGCGTCCTTCTTCCCGAGCGAGGCCGAGTACACGCGCGGCTGGGGGCTGACCGCCCAGCGCGTGCAGCGCCTCGAGGCCGTGGGGGCACCCACGGTGTTCATGCACCCCGGGCCCATGAACCGCGGGCTGGAGATCTCCTCCGAGGCCGCCGACTCCCCGCGCTCCACCGTGCTGGAGCAGGTGGCCAACGGCGTGTCCGTGCGCATGGCCGTCCTCTTCCTGCTGCTCTCCGGTGACGAGAGCGCCCCGAACCCGAGCGAGAACTGAGGTCCTCATGAGCTGCCACCTGATCAGCAACGCCCGCCCCGAGGGCGGTGACCCCGCGGACCTGCTCGTCGTGGACGGGCGGATCGCCGCCGTGGGTGCCCCCGGTTCCTTGGACGTCCCCGCGGACGCCGAGGTCCTCGACGCCTCCGGGCTCATCGCCCTGCCGGGCCTCGTGGACATGCACACCCACCTGCGCGAGCCGGGCCGGGAGGACGCCGAGACCGTGGAGTCCGGCACCCGGGCCGCGGCCCGGGGCGGGTACACGGCGGTCTTCGCGATGGCCAACTCGAACCCCGTGGCGGACACCGCCGGCGTGGTCGAGCAGGTCTGGCAGCTGGGCCGGGACGCCGGTTGGGCGGACGTGCACCCGGTGGGTGCGGTGACCGTGGGGCTGGAGGGCGAGCAGCTGTCCGAGATCCGCGCGATGGCGGAGTCCCGCGCCGGGGTGCGGATGTTCTCCGACGACGGCAAGTGCGTGCACGACCCCGTCCTGATGCGCCGGGCCCTGGAGTACGTCAAGGCCTTCGACGGCATCATCGCCCAGCACGCCCAGGAGCCCCGCCTGACCGAGGGCGCCCAGATGAACGAGGGCACCGTGTCCGCGGACCTCGGGCTCACCGGCTGGCCCGCCGTCGCGGAGGAGGCGGTCATCGCCCGCGACGTCCTGCTGGCCCAGCACGTGGACTCCCGGCTGCACATCTGCCACCTCTCCACGGCCGGGTCCGTGGAGATCGTGCGGTGGGCCAAGGAGCGCGGTGTGACCGTGACCGCCGAGGCCACCCCGCACCACCTGCTGCTCACCGACGAGCTGGTGCGCACGTTCGACCCCGTCTACAAGGTCAACCCGCCGCTGCGCACGGACGAGGACGTCCAGGCCCTGCGCCGCGCGGTGGCCGAGGGGACGATCGACGTGATCGGCACGGACCACGCCCCGCACACCACGGAGGACAAGGAGTGCGAGTGGAGCTGCGCGGCCCACGGCATGACGGGACTGGAGACCGCCCTGGCCGTGGTCCAGCACGCCCTCGTGGACACCGGGATGATCGGGTGGGAGCGGGTCGCGCAGATCATGTCCCGCCGCCCCGCGCAGATCCTCGGCCTCACGGACCAGGGCCAGGATCTCGCCCCCGGTTCCGTGGCCAACATCGTGCTGTGGGACCCCGCCGGCGCCACCCCCGTGGACCCGGCGCACCACGCCTCCAAGGCGCGCAACAGCCCGTACCGGGGGATGACCCTCCCGGGCGGGGTGCGCGCCACCTTCTACCGCGGCCACCCCGTGGTCCGTGACGGTGAGCTGACCACCCCCGTGGCCCGCTGATCCGCACCGTCCTCCCTGAAAGGTTGTCTCCCCATGTCGGACAAGCTCGTCCCCACCCTGCTCACCCTGGTCATCGTGGTGGTGCTCTTCGCCCTGATCTGGTGGGGCTGGCGGGGCCGTGTGCGGCGCCAGTCCGACGTCGCCGAGGTGACGCCCGCACCCCGGGACCTGATGAGCCGGGCCACCACACGGGTGGACGGGATGTACGTGGTCACCACCTACACCGACCAGCCGCTCGAACGCATTGCGCGCCACGGGCTAGGGGTGCGCACGAACGCCGAGGCCGTGGTGGCCCCGGACGGCGTGTTCATCAACCGCCAGGGCGCCCCGGACGTGTTCATCCCGCGCCACGACCTGCGCGCCGTGTCCACCACCTCCGGGATGGTGGGCAAGTTCGTGGAGCGTGACGGGCTCGTGGTGTTCACCTGGGACCTCGGGGACACGCGCGTGGACACCGGCTTCCGCGCCCGCACGGGCGAGGGGTCGCACGAACTCGAGGACGCGGCGTCGGCCCTGCTGAACGCCTGACTCGCGCGCACCGGGCCCGCCGCCCGCACGCTTCACGACACCTGCTCAACGAAAGGAGTTCGCGATGAACTCACCACGCATTCGACCGGCCGTCATGGTCCTCGAGGACGGCACGGTCTTCGACGGCCGCGCCTGGGGCGCCCCCGGCACCGCCTTCGGAGAGGCCGTCTTCGCCACCGGCATGACCGGCTACCAGGAGACCCTCACCGACCCCTCCTACGCGGGACAGATCGTCATCCAGACCGCGCCCCACATCGGCAACACCGGAATCAACACCGAGGACATGGAGTCCCGGCGGATCTGGGTCAACGGCTTCGTGGTGCGCGACCCCGCGCGCCGCCCCTCCAACTGGCGCAGCGAGCGCACGCTGGACGAGGAGCTCGCCGCCCAGGGCGTCACCGGCATCCAGGGCGTGGACACGCGCGCCCTCACGCGCCACCTGCGGGACAAGGGTGCGATGCGCGCCGGGATCTTCGCCGGCGACGACGCCGCACGGCCCGTCCCCGAGCTCGTGCGGCTGGTCTCGGAGCAGCCCGCGATGGCCGGGCGGGCGCTGGCCGAGGAGGTCAGCACGGACGAGTCCTACACGGTGGAGCCCTCGGAGCACGGCTGGGACGGGCCCGTGAAGCACACGGTCGCCGCCGTGGACCTGGGCATCAAGTCCATGACCCCGCAGCGGCTGGCCGAGCGCGGCGTGCGTGTGCACGTGGTGCCCGCGGCCACGACCTTCGAGCAGCTGCACGAGCTGGGCCCGGACGGCGTGTTCTTCTCCAACGGCCCGGGGGACCCGGCCACCGCGGACGACCAGGTCGGGCTGCTGCGCGAGGTCCTGGACGCCCGCATCCCGTTCTTCGGGATCTGCTTCGGCAACCAGCTGCTGGGCCGTGCGCTGGGCTTCGGGACCTACAAGCTCACCTTCGGCCACCGGGGCATCAACCAGCCCGTCAAGGACCTCGCCACCGGCACCGTGGAGATCACCTCCCAGAACCACGGCTTCGCGGTGGACGCGCCCGTGGGGGAGACCGTGACCGCACCCGAGCAGCGCTACGGGCGTGTCTCGGTGTCCCACGTGGGGCTCAACGACAACGTGGTGGAGGGCCTGCGCTGCGAGGACATCCCCGCGTTCTCCGTGCAGTACCACCCAGAGGCCGCCGCGGGACCCCACGACTCCGCGTACCTCTTCGACCGTTTTGTGGACATGATGGACCGGGCCTCCCAGGGATCCGGCTCGGAAGCAGGAGTCAACTGATGCCCCGCAGGAAAGACCTCAACAGCGTCCTGGTGATCGGCTCCGGGCCCATCGTGATCGGGCAGGCCGCCGAGTTCGACTACTCCGGCACCCAGGCCCTGCGCGTGCTCAAGGACGAGGGGCTGCGCGTCATCCTGGTGAACTCCAACCCGGCCACCATCATGACCGACCCCGAGTTCGCGGACGCCACCTACGTGGAGCCCATCACCCCGGAGACGGTCGAGAAGATCATCGCCAAGGAACGGCCCGACGCCGTCCTGCCCACCCTGGGCGGGCAGACCGCCCTGAACACCGCGCTCGCCCTGGACGCCAACGGCGCCCTGGAGAAGTACGGCGTGGAGCTCATCGGCGCGGACGTGGACGCCATCAACCTGGGCGAGGACCGCGAGGCGTTCAAGGGTGTCGTCGAGCGCTGCGGCGCCGAGTCCGCGCGCTCCGTGATCGTGCACTCCATGGACGAGGCGCTCGCCGCCGCGGAGCAGCTGGGCTACCCCATGGTGGTGCGCCCGTCCTTCACCATGGGAGGGCTCGGTTCCGGGCTCGCGTACAACGAGACGGACCTGCACCGCATCGCGGGCGCCGGCATCCAGTACTCGCCCACCTCGGAGGTCCTCCTGGAGGAGTCCATCCTGGGGTGGAAGGAGTACGAGCTGGAGATGATGCGCGACGCCAACGACAACGTGGTGGTCGTGTGCTCGATCGAGAACGTGGACCCCGTGGGCGTGCACACCGGTGACTCCGTGACGGTGGCCCCCGCGCTGACCCTCACCGACCGCGAGTACCAGCGCATGCGCGACATCGCGATCGCCGTGATCCGCGAGGTGGGTGTGGACACCGGCGGGTGCAACATCCAGTTCGCCGTGGAGCCGTCCACCGGGCGCATCGTGGTGATCGAGATGAACCCCCGCGTGTCCCGCTCCTCGGCACTCGCGTCCAAGGCCACGGGCTTCCCGATCGCCAAGATCGCCACCAAGCTGTCCCTGGGCTACACGCTGGACGAGATCCCCAACGACATCACCCGCAAGACCCCGGCGAGCTTCGAGCCCACGCTGGACTACGTGGTGGTCAAGGTCCCGCGCTTCGCGTTCGAGAAGTTCCCGGCGGCGGACCCCACGCTGACCACCACCATGAAGTCGGTGGGCGAGGCCATGGCGATCGGGCGCAACTTCACGGAGGCCCTGCAGAAGGCCATGCGCTCGCTCGAGCAGAAGGGTTCCTCCTTCAGCTTTGCGCGCCCGGCCGTGGAGCCCGGCCCCAACACGGTGGCCCGGCTGGTCTCCAAGACCGAGGAGACCACCACCGAGCGGCTGCGCAACGTGCAGCGCGCGCTGCTGGCCGGCGCCACGGTGGAGCAGGTCTTCGAGGCCACGTCCATCGACCCGTGGTTCCTGGACCAGATCCAGCTGCTCAACGAGACCGCGGACATGATCCGCGAGGATCCTGACCTGCACCCGGAGACTCTGCGCGAGGCCAAGCGCCACGGCTTCTCGGACGCCCAGATCGGGGAGCTCGTGCACCTGGACGAGTCCGTGGTGCGCGGCGTGCGCCACGCCCTGGACATCCGCCCGGTCTACAAGACCGTGGACACGTGCGCCGCGGAGTTCGAGGCGTTCACCCCGTACCACTACTCCTCGTACGACCAGGAGACGGAGGTGGCCCCGCACGAGAAACCCTCGGTGATGATCCTGGGCTCCGGTCCCAACCGGATCGGGCAGGGCATCGAGTTCGACTACTCGTGCGTGCACGCCTCCATGGTGCTGCGCGAGGCCGGGTACGAGACCGTGATGGTCAACTGCAACCCCGAGACCGTGTCCACCGACTACGACATCTCCACGCGGCTGTACTTCGAGCCGCTGACGTTCGAGGACGTCATGGAGGTCGTGGAGGCCGAGCGCCGTTCCGGCGGGCTGCTGGGCGTGTTCGTGCAGCTGGGCGGGCAGACCCCGCTCAAGCTCGCGGCGGACCTCAAGGCCGCGGGGGTGCCGATCCTCGGCACGAGCCCCGAGGCCATCGACCTCGCAGAGGACCGCGGAGAGTTCGCCCGCGTGCTCACGGAAGCCGGTCTGCGCCAGCCCAAGAACGGCACGGCGTACGACTTCGAGCAGGCCAGCCGGGTCGCCCACGAGATCGGCTACCCCGTGCTCGTGCGCCCCTCGTACGTGCTGGGTGGCCGCGGGATGGAGATTGTCTACGACGAGACCTCCCTGAAGACCTACCTGGAGAACGCCACGGAGGTCAGCCCCAGCCGCCCCGCGCTGATCGACAAGTTCCTCGAGGACGCCATCGAGATCGACGTGGACGCGCTGTTCGACGGCCGCGACTGCTACGTGGGCGGGATCATGGAGCACATCGAGGAGGCCGGGATCCACTCCGGCGACTCCGCGTGCGTGCTGCCGCCCATCACGCTCGCCCCGGACGTGGTCGAGCGCGTCCGCGCGGCCACCGAGGCCATTGCCCGCGGCGTGGGCGTGAAGGGTCTGATCAACCTGCAGTTCGCGCTCGCCTCGGACGTGCTGTACGTGATCGAGGCCAACCCGCGCGCCTCGCGCACGGTGCCGTTCGTCTCCAAGGCCACGGGCGTGCAGATGGCCAAGGCCGCCGCGCTGATCGGCACGGGGCGCACGGTGGCGCAGCTGCGCGCCGAGGGTGTGCTGCCCGCGGACCACGACGGCACCACGCTGCCCGAGGGCACGCCCACGGCGGTCAAGGAGGTCGTGCTGCCGTTCGCCCGGTTCCGCACGCCGGAGGGCACCGTGGTGGACTCGCTTCTCGGTCCCGAGATGCGCTCCACGGGCGAGGTCATGGGCGTGGACAAGTACTTCGACACCGCGTTCGCCAAGGCGCAGGCCGCCGCGGGCGGTCCGCTGCCCACCTCGGGATCCCTGTTCGTCTCGGTGGCGAACAAGGACAAGCGCTCCGCGGTGATCCCGGTCAAGATGTTCGCGGACCTGGGCTTCGAGATCGTCTCCACGGGCGGCACCGCGCAGGTGCTGCGCCGCAACGGCATCGAGTCCACGGTGGTGGCCAAGATCGCGGACGCCGAGGGCGACGAGCCCACAGTGGCGGACCTGATCACGGACGGGAAGATCGACCTGATCTTCAACACCCCCTCCGGCGGCCAGGCGGCGCGCGGGGACGGCTACCAGATCCGCGCGGCGGCCACCTCGGTGGGTGTCCCCATGATGACCACGGTCTCGGAGCTCGGTGCCGCGCTGCAGGCCATCACCGCGCAGCGGCAGTACTCGTGGTCCGTGACCTCCCTGCAGGAGCACGAGCAGACCCTGCGTGAGCGTGCCGCCCAGGGGGCCTCCCGTGACTGAGCCCTCCCACGGGCGCCACAGCGCACCCACCCCGCCCGACGCCGCCGTGCCCGCCACGGGCGCCCACCGCCCCACGACGCCGCCCGCGCACCGCGGCGAGCCCGCCGCGGGTTCGGGGCGCGAGCCCTTCGGGGTCCGGCTGCAGCGGGCCATGGCCGAGCGGGGGCCGCTGTGCGTGGGCATCGACCCCCACCCGGGGCTGCTCGACGCCTGGGGTCTGCCGCGCACCGCGCAGGGGCTCGAGACCTTCTCCCTGCGGGTCGTGGAGGCCGCCGCCGGCCGGGCCGCGGCGCTCAAACCGCAGGTGGCGCTGTTCGAGGCCCTCGGCTCGGCGGGCATCGCGGTGCTCGAACGCGTGCTCGCGGAATCCACGGCCGCGGGGGTCCTCAGCATCGCGGACGCCAAGCGCGGTGACATCGGTTCCACGATGGCGGCCTACGCGACGGCGTGGCTCTCCGACGACTCGCCCCTCGCGGCGGACGCCGTGACCCTGAGCCCGTACCTGGGCTTCGAGTCGCTGCGCCCCGCGCTGGACCTGGCGCGCGCCACCGGCCGGGGGACCTTCGTGCTCGCCCTGACCTCCAACCCGGAGGGCGCCAGCGTGCAGCACGTGGGCGGTGAGGACTCCGTGGCCGCGGGCATCCTCTCCGCCGTGGCCCACGAGAACCGGGCGCCGGGCGCGCGGGGCCCCGCGGCGTCGTCGTCCGCCCAGGCATCCGGACAGGGCCCGGCACGTCACACGGACGATCGTGATCAAATCGTGACGTCGGCGGGAACGGGCGGGCTGGGCTCGTGCGGGGTGGTGATCGGAGCCACCGTGGGCGAGGCCATGGGCCGCCTCGGGATCGACCTCCGGGAGCTGAACGGGCCGGTCCTCGCGCCGGGATACGGTGCGCAGGGAGCGGACGCGGCCGCCGTCGCCTCGGTGTTCTCCCAGGTCAGGGGCACGGTGCTGGCCAACTCGTCCCGTGACGTGCTCGCTCACGGCCCGGACGTCCGTGCCCTGGGGGAGGCCGTCACGCGCTCGGCGGAGGAGCTCGCGGAGCACCTGCAGCGCGTCTGACCCCCGGCACGACCGCCCCCTGGAACGCGAGCCCCGGAGCTCGTCAGGGGACGGTCGTGCATTTACCCCCCGCAAAGTCCTCGGGTACTTTCGGTGGGAGACGGCCCCGTTCGCCACCCCCCTCTCGCGCGACCGGTCGGGCCGTCGGGCTACCACGAGGAGAGCTGGGAATGGCACTGCGGCCACTGACGGATGACGAGCGCGCCAGGGCGCGGGAGAAGGCGACGGCGGCCCGGTCCGTGCGCGCCGAGATCAAGAAGGGGCTGCGGGACGGCACCGTCTCCGTGGCCGAGGTGCTGCGCCGCGGCGACGAGGACGAGGCCGTGAGCCGCCTCAAGGTCACCGAGCTGCTGGAGTCCACCCCCGGGATCGGCAGGGTCCGGTCCGCCGCGATCATGGAGCAGATCGGCATTGCCCCCACCCGCCGCGTGCGCGGGCTGGGCCAGCACCAGCGCCGCGCGCTGGTGGAGTACCTGGACCGCTGAGGAACCACCGCGCGGGCGGTGGCTCCCGGTTGGTACAGTGACGGACGAGTTCGACCCGACCGTCACCGCACCCCCGGAGGTATTCGTGCCCGCATCGCCCACCGTGACCGTTCTGGCCGGGCCCACGGCCGTGGGCAAGGGCACCGTGTCCACGTACGTGCGGGACCACTACCCGGACGTGTGGCTCTCCGTCTCGGCCACCACCCGGGCCCCCCGCCCGGGCGAGGTGGACGGCGTGCACTACTTCTTCGTCGGCGACGCCGAGTTCGACCGCATGATCGACGAGGACGACCTGCTCGAGTGGGCCGTGGTGCACAACCTCCACCGGTACGGCACCCCGCGGCACAAGGTCCAGGAGGCACTGGCGGCCGGGCGCAGCGTGCTGCTCGAGATCGACCTGCAGGGTGCGCGCAGCATCCGGCAGGCCATGCCCGAGGCCCAGTTCGTCTTCCTGGCCCCGCCCAGCTGGGACGAGATGGTGCACCGGCTGGTCGGCCGGGGCACCGAGACGCCCGAGCAGCAGCAGCGTCGGCTGGAAACGGCTAAACTGGAACTCGCGGCGCAGTCCGAGTTCGATCACACGGTCGTCAACGACACCGTGGAGCGCGCCGCCGCAGAGCTTGTGGCACTCATGGGGCTGCCGGGTGAGCAGGGGCGCTGAGCGCCTCGCCACCCTGGCCCACCACCGCGGAGCGCCCCGCACGCCACCGACATCTACGTCCACCACAGGAGTCATGAAGCACGTGAGCACGAACAACGAAGGCATCGTCAACCCGCCCGTCGATCGGCTGCTCGACAAGACGGATTCCAAGTACGGACTCGTGATCTTCGGGGCCCGCCGCGCCCGTCAGATCAACGCGTACTACTCGCAGTTGCACGAGGGCCTGTTCGAGTACGTGGGTCCGCTGGTGGACACCCAGCTCAACGAGAAGCCGCTGTCCATCGCGTTCCGCGAGATCGACGAGGGGCTGATCGAGGCCGACCACGTGGCCCACGCCGGGTTCACCCCCAACGGCCAGATGGTCAGCGACGAGCCCACCGCCACGGACATGTTCACCGGTGACTTCTTCGCCCAGGGCGAGGAGCAGGACTCCACCGCCATGTTCTCGGACGGCACCCAGCTGCCGGCCTCGGAGGAGACCCCCGCGCAGGACTCCACGGAGACCGCGGAGACTGCGGTCGAGGAGACCGCCGAGGACTCCGCGGAGCCCACCGAGCAGTGACTGAGCCGCACTCCGGCCACGCCCCCGTCCCCGCCCGGCCCGCGCCCCTGCGCGTGGTGCTGGGTGTGGGCGGGGGCATTGCCGCATACAAGGCCGCGCTCGTCTCCCGGCTGCTGTCCGAGGCGGGGCACCACGTGGTGCCCATGCCCACCCGGGCGGCGCTGGAGTTCGTGGGTGCGCCCACGTGGGAGGCCCTCACGGGGGAGCACGTCTCGGAGTCCGTCTTCGACCGCGTGGACACCGTGAACCACGTGGCCCAGGGCCAGGCCGCGGACCTCGTGGTGATCGCCCCAGCCACCGCGGACCTCATGGCCCGCATCGCGCACGGCCACGCGGACGACCTGCTGAGCACCACCGTGCTCGCCACGTCCGCGCCCGTGCTCCTGGCGCCGGCCATGCACACGGAGATGTGGCTCAACCCGGCCACCCAGCGCAACGTGGCCCTGCTGCGCGAGCACGGCCACACCGTGATGGAGCCCGCCACGGGCCGGCTCACCGGCACCGACAGCGGCCCTGGTCGGCTTCCCGAGCCGCAGGACATCGTCGACGCCGCCCTGGCCCTTGCCGCTCGGACGGCTCCCTCCAGCGCGGGGCGCTCCGATGCCGCCTCCATCGGCTCCGCGAGCACCCCCGACGCCGCATCGTCCACCGTCACGGCTGCGCCTGCCGGGGCCCCCACCACGGACCACGCCGGCTCCGACCCCGGGGTGCTGGCCGGACGTCGCGTGCTGGTCACCGCGGGTGGCACCCGTGAGGCACTGGACCCCGTCCGCTTCCTCGGCAACCGCTCCTCGGGCAAGCAGGGCGTTGCCCTGGCCCGGGCGGCACGCGAAGCGGGCGCGGACGTCCATCTGATTGCGGCCCACGTGGAGACCGATCTTCCGCACGGCATGCGCACCACCCGCGTGTCCTCGGCGCGCGAGCTCGAGGAGGCCACGCTGACGGCGGCGGCCGAGAGCGACGTCGTGGTCATGGCCGCGGCCGTGGCAGACTTTCGCCCGGACACCGTGGGGGAGCACAAGATGAAGAAGTCCGAGGACGGCACGGACCCCGTGATCCGGCTGGTGCGCAACCCGGACATCCTGCGCGCCGTGGTGGCGCAGCGGGACGAGCACGGCCTGGACCAGCTCGTGGTGGGCTTCGCGGCGGAGACCGGGGACGCCGAGCATTCTGTGCTGGACTTCGGCCGCGCCAAGCTGGCCCGCAAGGGCTGCGACCTGCTGGTGCTCAACGAGGTGGGCACCGACAAGGTCTTCGGCCGGGACGAGAACGAGGTGGTCGTGCTCTCCGCCCGGGGTGCCGAGGAGGCGTCCACGCGGGGGAGCAAGGACGAGGTCGCCCGGTTCATCGTGGAGCGCATCGCGCGGGAAGAGGGTGTCGGCGCCGCCGGGTAATGTGGTGGCGTGAGCGCATCGACTGAGCACCTGAGAATCTTCACGTCCGAGTCCGTGACCGAGGGCCATCCGGACAAGATCTGCGACCAGATCTCGGACTCCATCCTGGACGCGCTGCTCAGCGAGGACCCCCAGTCCTCCGTGGCCGTGGAGACCATGGTCACCACCGGTCTCGTGCACGTGGCCGGGGAGGTCAAGACGGACGCGTACGTGGAGATCCCCCACATTGTGCGCAAGACCCTGCTGGACATCGGCTACAACTCCGCGGTGCACGGCTTCGACGGAGAATTCTGCGGCGTGTCCATCAGCGTGGGTGAGCAGTCCAACGAGATCTACGACGGCGTCTTCAACTCCCTGGAGGAGCGCACGGGGATCGCCAAGGACCCGCGGGATGCCCAGGGCGCGGGGGACCAGGGCATCATGTTCGGCTACGCCTCGGACGAGACCGAGGCGCTCATGCCCGCTCCCATCCTCCTGGCGCACCGGCTCTCCGAGCAGCTCACGCGCGTGCGCAAGACCGCCGTGCTGCCCGAGCTGCGCCCGGACGGCAAGACCCAGGTGACCCTGGGCTACGACGGCCACACCCCCGTCTCCGTGGACACCGTGGTGGTCTCCTCCCAGCACGCGGAGAACTACGACCTCGACCAGCTCACCCGGGACATCACCACGTGCGTGATCGAGCCCGTCCTGGGCGACTCCGGCCTGGACCTCTCCGGCACGCGGATCATCGTGAACCCCGCGGGCAACTTCGTGCGCGGCGGGCCCGTGGGGGACGCGGGGCTCACCGGGCGCAAGATCATCGTGGACACCTACGGCGGCATGGCCCGCCACGGCGGTGGCGCGTTCTCCGGCAAGGACCCCTCCAAGGTGGACCGCTCCGCCGCGTACGCGATGCGCTGGGTGGCCAAGAACGTGGTGGCCGCAGGGCTCGCACGCCGCGCGGAGGTCCAGGTGGCCTACGCGATCGGCCAGGCCCACCCGGTGGGTCTCTACGTGGAGACGTTCGGCACCGAGACCGTGGATCCCGTGCGCATCGAGAACGCGATCACCGAGGTCTTCGATCTGCGCCCGCTCGCGATCATCGAGGACCTGGACCTCAAGCGGCCCATCTACGCCAAGACCGCGGCCCACGGGCACTTTGGCCGCACGGACCCCGACTTCACGTGGGAGCGCACCGACCGGGTGCAGGAGCTGCGTTCCGCCGCGGGGCTGTGACCCCCGGGCCGGACACCCCGGAGCCGACGGAGACCCCGGAACGCGAGCACACTCCCGGACCGGGGGCCACCTCGGAACCGGAGAAGACCTCCGGTGAGCAGCTCACGCTCGCGGGCCTGCCCCCGGCGCCGGAGCCCCGCGCCGCGCGCTCGGGTGGTTCCGCCGGCCCGGGAGAGGCGGGGCCCAGCCCCCGGGGTGCCGCCCTGGGCTCCGAGGGTGTGGCCGCCGAGAACCCTGTGGCCCGGGTGCTGCTGGAGGCCTACGTCCCCCACCTGGACCGGGTGTTCGACTACCGGGTGAGCGCCGCCCTGCACGAGCAGGCCGTGGTGGGGGCCAAGGTGTCCGTGATCTTCTCCGGGCGCAAGATGTCCGGGTGGGTTGTGGAGCGGGTGGCGCACACCGACGTTCCGGAAGAACGGCTGCTGCCCATCCGACGGGTGCTCTCACCGCTGCCGGTGGCCGCCCCGGAGATCGTGGACCTCGCGGAGGCCGTGGCTCAGCGCTGTGCGGGAACCGCAGCGGACGTGCTGCGCGTGGCCATCGCGCCCCGGGTCGCACGCGTGGACAAGGAGTTCACCGCGGGGGACGCCACGCCCGCACCAACGGAGGAACCATCACGCGACACCAGGGAGCAGCCGTCACCCGGGGAACAGGACGGGGAGGGCGACGACGCCGTCACCGCGTCGCCCGAGGTCTGGGAGCACTACACGCACGGGCCCGAGTTCATAACCGCCGTGGCGTCCGGGAGGCCGGTGCGCGGCGTCGTCGAGGTGCTGCCGTCCGCCGAGGACCACGACTGGGCGCGCCTGACCGCGAACGCCATGGCCACCGCGTACGCCGCCGGTCGCGGCGCGGTGGGAGTGGTCGCGGACCACAAGGCCCTGGAACGGCTCGAGACCGCGCTGCACGAGCTGGTGGGGGAGGACGCCGTGGTGCGGCTGCACGCCGGGGACGGCCCCACCCCGCGCTACCGCGGATTCCTGGAGCTCGCGCTGGGCCGCAAGCGGCTCGCCGTGGGCACGCGATCCGCGGCCTACGCCCCCGTGCAGGACCTCGCCCTGGTGTGCTGCCACGACGACGGGGACGTGAACTTCGTGGAGCAGCGCGCCCCCTACCAGCACACCCGGGACGTCCTGCTGCTGCGGGCCCAGCAGCAGGGCCTGGCCGCGCTGTTCACCGGCTACGCCGTGAGCCCGGAGGCCCAGCGCCTCGTGAGCACGGGGTGGGCCGTGCGGCTGGCCCCGGGCCGGGCGCTGCTGCGCAGGTGCTCCCCGCGGATTGAAGCGACCTCGGACTCCTACAACACGGCCCGCGATCCGCTCGCGGCCCGCGCGCGCCTGCCGCACGAGGCGTTCCGGGTGGCGCGCGCGGCCCTCGAGAAGGGACCGGTGCTCGTTCAGGTGGCCCGCAAGGGCTACGCGCCGGTCCTCGCCTGCCAACGGTGCCGCACACCGGCGCGCTGCCACGCGTGCGACGGGCCGCTCTCCCTGTCCTCGGCGAACGCCGCGCCGGTGTGCACGTGGTGCGGACGGCAGGCGCACGAGTGGAGCTGCGCGGAGTGCGGCTTCACCAGGGTGCGCCTGAGCTCCGTGGGCGCCGGGCGCACCGCCGAGGAACTCGGGAGGGCCTTCCCGCAGGTGCCCGTGATTTCGTCTTCCGAGCACACGGTCCGGGCGCGCGTGGGATCCGCTCCCGCGCTCGTGGTGGCCACCCCCGGGGCGGAACCGGTGGCCGAGGGAGGGTACGCCGCGGCCCTGCTGCTGGACGGCAACCAGATGCTCGCCCGCCCGTGGTTGCGCGCCGAGGAGCAGACCCTGCGCCGGTGGTTCAACGCGGCCGCGCTCGTGCGCTCGACCGAGCACGGCGGCACGGTGGTGGTCACTGCGGACCAGGACCGCGCCGTGTCCGCGCTCGTGCGCTGGGACCCCGCCGGGCACTCCGAGCGGGAGCTGCACGAGCGCCACGAGCTGGGCCTGCCACCGGCGGTGCGCACCGCGGCGCTCACGGGTCCCCGCGGGGCGCTCGCGGCCACCCTGCGGGACCTCCAGCTGCCCGAGCGGGTGCGCGTGGTGGGGCCCGCCCCGGTCGAGAACACACCCGGCAATGGCGCTGACGTCGCGGAGAACGACACCGGGGAGACGTCCGATGGCATCCTCGACGGGCTCGCGCGTCCGGGTTCCGCGGAGACCGTGCGCCCGGGCCGGGTGGGCGCAGGATCCGGCGAGGACCGGCCGTACCGCGCCCTGCTGTTCTTCGGGTTCGGGATCGGGCCCAAGATCACCGCGGCGTTGCGCGCGGAGAAGGCCCGGGCCTCGGCCCTGCGGGAGCACGCGCCCGTGAACGTGCGCTGCGACGTCGCCGACCTGCTCTGAACCACCCGGCAACGGCTCGGCCTCGCGCGGGCGGCCTCACACGCTCGGGACGACCGTGACCTCCACGCCCGCGTCCTCGAACGGCTCCAGAGCGGATCGGGGAGCGTCCTCGGTGGTCATCAGGTGGGTGAGCTCCGAGATCGCCGCGAAGCGGAACGTCGAGGGGCGGGAGAGCTTGTCCGCAGTGGCCACCAGCACCCGACGCTCGGAGGACTCGATGGCTGCGGCCTTGATCGCCGCGTCCTCGGGCAGGTCGCACACGAGCCCTCGCGTGGGGGAGACCGCGCACGCGCCCATGACGAACACGTCCGCGTTCAGAGAGCGCACGGCGTCGGTGGCCTGGGTGCTCAGCTGCGCGAGGGTGTCCGTGGTGACCACCCCGCCGGGGACGACGACGCGCGCGGCGGGATCGCTCGCGAGCACCGTGGCGCTGTGCAGGGACAGGCACACCGCGGTGAGCGGCCTGCCCACCAGCTGGGTGGCCACGGCGTGGCACGTGGTGCCGTTGTCGATGATCACGGTTTCGTGATCGCTGATCAGGTCGCACACCGCCTGCGCCAGGGCCGTCTTGCGCTCCAGGTCCTCGCCCAGGCGCAGCGCATAGGGCAGCTCCTCCCCGGACCGCACCGCGCGGGCGGCACCTCCGGGCACGCGGCGCAGGGCGCCGTGGGCCTCGAGCGTGGCCAGATCCCGGCGGATGGTCACGGGGGAGGCGCCCGTGAGTCGGCTCAGCTCGTCGACGGTCATCCGGCCGGAGCCGCGCAGGGACTGGACGATCATCTTGGCCCGTACTGATCGGTGCATGTGATCATTCAGCCACCTACCGTGATCAGTAGGCAAGTTCTCCGCTGATCTCGGAAGGATCTCCCATGGCCGTGCTGGACCACGCCGCGCTGCACGTCGAGGACCTCGACGCCGTGTGCGCGTTCTACACCACCCACCTCGGCGCCACCCAGGGCGCCGGCTACCACAACCCGCGCACCGGGCTGCGCACGTACTTCCTGTCCTTCGAGGACGGTGGGCGCCTGGAGGTCATGACGCGCCCGGACCACGACCGGCCGCGGGACGAGTTCGCGCTGGGATACCACCACGTGGCGTTCCACCTGGGGTCGCGGGCCGCCGTGGACGCGTGCGTGCAGCGGCTGCGCGATGCCGGGACCGAACCGGTGGACGGTCCCCGCGTGACCGGCGACGGGTACTACGAGGCCGTCGTGCTGGACCCGGAGGGTCACCGCGTGGAGGTGGTGGGCTGATGGCACGCTCGGCACGATCTCAGGCCGGCGCCGCGAGCGCCGCCCGCACCGCCACGCTCGTGGTGCTCGGCGCCAACGGGTTCGCGTTCGCGTCGTGGATGTCCCGGCTCCCGGACATCCGCGCGCACTTCGCCCTGAGCCCGGGGGAGCTGAGCCTGCTGCTGCTCGCGATCGCCACGGGCTCGCTGATCGGGCTGCCCCTGGCGGGGCGGGTGCTCGAGCGCACGGGCACCACCCGCGGCACCCGGATCGCGGCGACCGTGGCCGCCGCCGGCCTGGTGGGCGCGTCGGTCATGATCGCCACCGCGCCGGACGTGCGGTGGGTGCTGCCGCTGCTCACGGTCTTCGGGCTGGGCAACGGCATGTGGGACGTGGCCCAGAACCTGGAGGGCGCCACGGTCGAGCAGCGGGTGGGCCGGGCCATCATGCCGTGGTTCCACGCCGCGTTCAGCGGTGGCACGGTGCTCGGTGCGCTCACGGGTGCCGCGGCGATCGCGGCGGGCGTTCCCGCGGGGGCGCACATCGGCGTCGTCGTGCTGCTGGCCGCCGCGGCCGCGTGGTTCGCGAGCGCGCGCTTCCTGACCGCCCCCACGACGACGCCGCGGCGCGAGTCCCACGCGTCCCGCACCTCCGGGACGGGCGGGGCGTGGCTCGAACCGCGCACCCTGGCGATCGGGGTGATGGTGATAGCCGCGGCGTTCACCGAGGGCACGGCCAACGACTGGCTGGCCGTGGCGTTCGTGGACGGTCACGGGGTGAGCTCCGGGACGGGGGTGATCGCGGTGAGCGTGTTCCTCAGCGCCATGACCGTGGCCCGGATCCTGGGCACGTCCGCGCTGGACCGCTTCGGGCGGGTCCCGATCCTGCTGGTGCTCTTCGGCACGGCGTTCGCGGGCAGCCTCATGGTGGTCTTCGGCAGCCTGCCCGTGGCGTTCGTGGGGGCCGCAGTGTGGGGGATCGGGGCGAGCCTCGGCTTCCCCGTGGGAATGTCCGCGGCCTCGGACGACCCGGCCCGCGCGGCGGCCCGGCTGTCCGTGGTCTCCACGATGGGCTATACCGCGTTCCTGGGCGGCCCGCCGCTGCTCGGGCTGCTGGGCGACCACGTGGGCCCGCTGCACGCGCTGCTCGCCGTGGGCGTGGCCGCGGTGATCGCCATGGCCTCGGTGCCCGCCGCGCGCCCGCGTGACCGTGCGGCCGCACCGGAGGAGGCTCCGGGCCAGGACCCTGAGCGGTCCCGCGGCACGGACCCCGGTCTCGACCGGGACGCCGGCGCAGGGTTTCACGGCGACCGGTCCGACGCCGCCCGCCCCGGGGACACTCAGCCGGACCGCGCGCCGTGCGACGCGTCCGTCTGAGCCCCCGTCCCTGTCCACCGCACGTGCTTCCTGGGAGGATCTGAGCATGAGCCCTCTGACCGACACCGCCCTGCGCGACGCGCACGCCGTCCTGTTCCCGGCGATCACCGACCTGCGCCCCACCGCGTGGCTCGACGCCGCCCTGGCGGCCGGTACGCGCGCCGTCGTGCTCGGCGAGGACCGCCAGGAGTACGTGGCCCGCCGGATGACCCCCGAGCGGGAGCGGGCCGAGAGCGTGGCGGACGTTACGCGGTTCACCGCCCACGCCCGCGCCACGGCCGGCGCCGAGCTGGTGGTGGCCGTGGATCACGAGCCCTGGGGCACCCGGCGGCTGCAGCACCTCGCTCCGCAGCTGCCCCCGGTGACCGGGGACACCGACCCCGCGCAGCTGCGGGACAGTGCCCGGGACTTTGCGCGGGCCGCCCGCGGCATGGGTGTCACCGCGGTGCTGTCCCCGGTGCTGGACCGGCTCACCGGGCAGAACCCGTGGCTCAGTGGCCGCACGTTCGACGCGGACCCCGAGCGGATCGGGGAGCTGGCCGCCGCCTTCGTGCGCGGTGTCCAGGACAGCGGCGTGCTGGCGGTTCCCAAACACGTTCCGGGGATTCCCGGCCGTCACCGCCGATCCCGCGGAGGCACCCTCCGAGGTCCCCGTCGGGCAGTGGTCCCCGGAGCAGCTCGTGCCCTTCCGTGCCGTCCTCGCGGCCGGAGCCGCCGCCGCCATGCTCGGCCCCGCCCCGGTGGCGCAGCTGGACCCCCAGCCCGCGTCCACGTCACGGGCCGTGGTGCAGCTGCTGCGGGAGGACCTCGGATTCACCGGTCTCGTGGTCTCCGACGACCTCGACGCCCCCGCCACCACCATGGGCCGCAGCGTCCCGGACACGGCGCTCGCCGCGGTCGACGCCGGGGTGGACCTGCTCCTGCTGGGCGGCGGTGACGGCGTGGCCGAGGTGGCGCACGCACTGCACGCGCGAGCGGATGCGGACCCACGGTTCGCACGACGGCTGCACGACGCCGCCCAGCGGGTCCGCGCGACCGCAGACCGCACGCGCCCCTGACCCAGCACCCCGACACGCGAGGGAGGCCGTGGCAGTGACGGTCCGTCGCAGGGCGGTGTGAGGTGCTCGCAGGGGTCCGTGACCCGCGACCGGGCGGGTGACGGTCTACCGGTGCGCTCGCCGCAGATCGACACGGCCGTGATGTCCACGTCCCGTCGCGGTCGTCACGGCCGGGGTCCCGGTGGGGTGTCTCAGCCTCGCTGGTGCAGCTCGCGGGCGAGGCCCAGCAGGTCCCGCGCGGAGTCCGCCCACGTGTGCGCGCGGATACGTTCCAGCCCCGCGAGGACGCGCTGCCGGGCGAGATGCGGGTCCGTGAGCTCGCGCACCCGGGCGGCGAAGGCGGCGTCGTCGTCCACCGGGGCGTAGCCGGCGGCGTCCCCGGCGACCTCGTGGAAGATCGGCAGCTCGGAGCACACCACGGGCGCGCCCTGCGCGAAGGCCTCCACGAGCGGCAGGCCGTAGCCCTCCGCGCGGGACGCGGTGACCAGCGCGGCGCACGAGGACAGCAGCTCGCGGTACTCGTCCTCGTCCACGCCGCCGTGGAAGACCACCCGGGCCCCGGCCGGCACCTGGGCCTGGAGCTCGGCGCGGCGCGCGGGGGAGATGCGCGAGAGCAGGTGCAGGGTGTGTTCCGGGAGGTGGGCCATGGCCCGCAACAGGGTCTCCACGTTCTTGTACGGCAGGAACGAACCCATGTACACCAGGTCCGTGCCGCGGCGCGGAAGCCGGGCGAGCGCCTCGTCTGCAGGGATCCCCGCCGACGGCGCCGCGTTGGCGATCACGCGCACGTCGCGCTTCGTGAGGCGGCGGGCCAAGATCTGCTCCCGGGAGGTCTGCGAGACCGTGGCCACGGCGTCCGCGCGGTTGAGCGTGATCCGCTGGGGCCACCAGGCCTTGTGGTAGGCCCGCCAGCCCCACTGCACCGGCAGCGGCAGGTCGCCCGGGGGCTGGGGGTGCTCGTAGTAGATGAGGTCGTGCAGCGTGAGGATCAGCCGGTACCGGCGCCCCAGCGAGCCCATGGTCTGCATGGGGGAGAAGACCACGTCCGGGTCGAAGCGGTTGACCGCGAGCGCCGTGAGAACCTCCGCGGGCGAGGTGACCGAGGGGCCCGTGATCGTGGCGACGTCCTCGGGCACGAACGCCCGCTGAGCGGGGTCTCTGACCAGCGCGCACAGCCGCACTCGCGGATCCTGCCGCACCTCGCGGGCGGTCGCGGCGAGCAGCTGCGCGCTGTAGCGGCTGATGCCGTCGTGGTGGTCGGTGCGGATGTAGCGGGCGTCGAAGAGCAGCTTCACCGCTCGGACTCCCCGGACAGGCCACGTGCCCGGGTCTCCCGACGGAATTGCGCGGCGCTCGCCGCGGGGTCCACGGCGGGGAGCATCCCGGTGAGCTGGTCCGGGGTGGACACGGTGGTGTCCGCGTGGGGCAGCTGGTCGTAGCCCTCCAGCGGTTCGGGGGCGGGGGACTCCAGGAAGTCCTCGATCATCCGCGCGGCGGTCTGCGGCGCCTCGTAGTGGATCAGGTGCCCCACTCCGGGGATGATCTGCAGGCTGTGGCTGCGGATCCAGGACGCCATGGTGCGCTGGGAGTCCACGGAGCCGAGGTCGTCCAGCTCGCCCACGATCAGCAGGGTGGGCATGGTGAGCTTCATGGCCACCTCGGCCACGGTGCGGGAGATCGAGGCGTCGTAGGCCTGGGTGAGGACGTCCCGGTTGGCGAACGTGTTGAAGTACGCCTGGTGCTGGCGCAGGGCGTAGTGCTTGATCTCGGGGTCCTCGGACTTGATCATCACGTCCGTCATGAGTTTCACCACGGCGTTCGAGGACAGCAGCCGGGTGCCCAGCCGGCGGGGCATGGTGGAACCCGCGCCGTAGTACAGCCGGGTGAGCTTGGTCAGGGACTTCTGCGACCCGCTCAGCGCGGGCTGGGAGATCGGGTTGATGAGCACCAGGCGCTCCACCATCGAGGGGTGCTCGGCGGCGAAGTGCGCCGCCAGGATGGAGCCGAAGGAGTGCCCCGCGAGCACCACGCCCGTGCCGGAGTCCGGGGTCACGGCGCCGTCCGTGAGGGCGGTGATGAAGTCCCGGGTGAACCGCACGTACTCGTCCACCGAGTGCTCGCGTTCCGGGAACGGTTCGGAGCGGCCGAAGCCGGGCAGGTCCGGGACCACCACGTGGTACTTGTCCCGCAGGGCGGTGGCGATCAGCTGCAGCCCGTGGTGGTCACCGCGGAAGCCGTGGAGCATCACCAGCAGGGGCTTGCGCTGCTTGTCCGCGTCGTAGAACCAGTACCGCACGCGGTACCCGTCCAGTACCACGCTGCGGCGTTCTGCGTAGGGGTTGTCCACCGGGCCTCCATCCGTGCGTCATCGGGCGCCCCCATGGTAGCCGGGCCCCCTGCACGCGGGCGGTGACGGCCGCTGGTCTAAACTGGGAGGGATCCCCACACATCCACGCGGGGGACCGCGCTGCCGCCCCGGAACCCCGGCCCCGGCACCCGCCCGGCCCCGTGAACCTGAAGGCGAGGCACGTGAGCGAGCACAGCACCCCGGAGGCGGGCACCGAGTACGACGTCCAGCGCATCGAGGCCACCTGGTCCGGCTACTGGGATGAGAACCGCGTCTACGCGCCCGCCGATGACGGCTCCGCCGAACGGCGCTACGTGCTCGACATGTTCCCCTACCCCTCCGGCGACCTCCACATGGGCCACGCGGAGGCGTTCGCCATGGGTGACGTGGTGGCCCGCTACTGGTGGCACCGCGGCTACGACGTGATGCACCCCGTGGGCTGGGACTCATTCGGGCTGCCCGCGGAGAACGCCGCGATCAAGCGCGACGCCCACCCTGCGGAGTGGACCTACCGCAACATCGACACCCAGCGCGAGTCCTTCAAGCGCTACGCGATCAGCGCGGACTGGGACCGGGAGATCCACACCTCCGACCCCGAGTACTACCGCTGGACCCAGTGGCTGTTCCTGCAGTTCTACTCCCACGGGCTGGCCTACCGGAAGGACTCCCCGGTCAACTGGTGCCCCAAGGACCAGACCGTGCTGGCCAACGAGCAGGTGGTCAACGGGGCCTGCGAGCGCTGCCACACCCCCGTGACCAAGAAGTCCCTGAACCAGTGGTACTTCAAGATCACCGACTACGCCCAGCGCCTGCTGGACGACATGAGCGAGCTGGAGGGCCACTGGCCCGAGCGCGTGCTGGCCATGCAGCGCAACTGGATCGGGCGCTCCGAGGGCGCGCACGTGAGCTTCGTGATCGAGGGCGCCCCCGCGGAGGGCGCCGCCGCCTCGGACACCTCCGGGCGCACCGTCACCGTGTTCACCACCCGCCCGGACACCCTCTACGGCGCCACGTTCTGCGTGGTGGCCGCGGACGCACAGATCGCCCAGGACGTCGTGGCCCCCGAGCAGGCCGCGGCGCTCGCCGAGTACCGCGAGCAGGTCAAGGCGCTGTCGGACATCGAGCGGCAGTCCTCGGACCGGGAGAAGACCGGTGTCTTCCTGGGCCGCTGGGCGGTGAACCCCCTGACGGGCGAGAAGCTGCCGGTGTGGGCCTCGGACTACGTGCTCGCGGACTACGGCACGGGCGTGATCATGGCGGTGCCAGCCCACGACCAGCGTGACCTGGACTTCGCCCGCGCGTTCGACCTGCCGATCCGTACCGTGCTGGACACCGGCGCCGAGGACCCCGCCGAGACGGGCGTGCCCGCCCTGGGCGAGGGCACCATGGTCAACTCCGGGCCCCTGGACGGGCTCACCCAGCCCGAGGCGCTGGCCAAGGCCATCGAGATCGTCACCGAGGCAGGCACCGGCGAGCGCTTCGTGAACTTCCGGCTGCGGGACTGGCTGCTGTCCCGGCAGCGCTTCTGGGGTGCGCCCATCCCGATCATCCACTGTGCCTCGTGCGGCGAGGTGCCGGTGCCCGAGGACCAGCTGCCCGTGCGGCTGCCCGACAACCTGCGCGGTGAGCAGCTCGCGCCCAAGGGTCAGAGCCCGCTCGCGGCGGCGTCGGACTGGGTGAACATCAGCTGCCCCGCGTGCGGTGGGCCCGCGAAGCGTGACACGGACACCATGGACACGTTCGTGGACTCGTCCTGGTACTACCTGCGCTACACGTCCCCGCAGGACGACGCCGCGCCGTTCGACCGCGCCGCGGTGGACCGCTGGCTGCCGGTGGACCAGTACGTGGGCGGCGTGGAGCACGCCATCCTGCACCTGCTGTACTCGCGGTTCTTCACCAAGGCGCTCTACGACTTCGGGCTGGTGGGCTTCACCGAGCCGTTCAAGGCGCTGCTCAACCAGGGCCAGGTGCTCAACGGTGGCAAGGCGATGTCCAAGTCCCTGGGCAACGGCGTGGACCTGGGCGAGCAGCTGGACGCCTTCGGCGTGGACGCCGTGCGCCTGACCATGGTGTTCGCGTCCCCGCCCGAGGACGACGTGGACTGGGCGGACGTCTCCCCGCAGGGTTCCCAGAAGTTCCTGGCCCGCGCGTGGCGCCTGGCCCAGGACTGCACGGCGGACCCGGCGGCGTCGTTCGCGGACGGGGACAAGGCGCTGCGCAGCGCCACGCACCGCACGGTCGCGGACGCCGAGCAGCTGCTGGACTCCGGGAAGTTCAACGTGGTCATCGCCCGCACCATGGAGCTGGTGAACACGGTGCGCAAGGCCATCGACACCGGCTGCGGGCCCGCGGATCCGGCGGTGCGCGAGGCGGTGGAGGCCGTCGCGATCCTGCTGAGCCTCGTGGCGCCGTACACCGCCGAGGACATGTGGCACCTGATCGGCCACGAGGACACCGTGGTGCGCGCCCCGTGGCCCACCGTGGACCCCGCGCTGCTGGTGCAGGACACCGTGACCGCCGTGGTCCAGATCAAGGGCAAGGTCCGCGACCGCCTGGAGGTCCCCGCGGACATCACCGAGGCGGACCTGGAGGCAGCGGCCATGGCCTCGGAGACCGTCCAGCGGCTGCTGGCGGACGCCACGGTGCGCAAGGTGATCGTGCGCGCACCCAAGCTCGTGAACATCGTGGTCTGATGACCGCCCACGGTTCCCGGAGCCCGTCCCCCGACTCGCACGAGCCGGAGGGCGGGCTCCGCCCGTTCCCGGGACTGCGCACGGACGGCAGCGCGCACGCGGGGGACGCACCCGCCCCGCCCGCCGCTTCGGACGCCCCGGACGACGACGCCGCGCCGCACCGCGCTGACGGGGGTCACGGTGCTGCCGCCGGTCCTCGGGAGGACCGCGCGGGACGCGGGGCGGACGCTGCGGCCCGGGGCGGGAGCCCCGCTCACCCGGCCAACCGGAGGGGCCCGCGCGGGGGCGGGCGTCGCAGGGTCGCGGTGGTCACCGACAGTGCCGCCGCCCCGCCGCCGGGCTGGCTCGAGGACTGGGGGGCCACCGGCGGGTTCGCGCTCGTGGACATGCCCGTGCTGATCGGCGGGCAGCTGCACACGGAGGACGAGGCGGACCGGTTCTCGTCCCTGGTGGTCGCGCTGGCCGAGGGCCGCCCGGTCACCACGTCCCGCCCTTCCCCGGGCCGGCTGCGTGCGGCCTACCGGGGTTTCGAGGAGGCGGGCTTCGAGGCCGTCGTGTCCGTGCACCTCTCGGGCGAGCTCTCCGGCACGGTGGGGGCCGCCCGGATCGCGCGGCAGGACATCGGGATCCCGGTGCGCATCGTGGACACCCGCAGCGCCGGTCTGGCCCAGGGACTGGGCGTGCGCGCGGCACTGGAGGCGGCGGCGTCGGGAGCCGGGATCGACGACGTCGCCCGCGCGGCCACCGAGGCGGCCGAACGGGCGCAGGTGCTGATCCGGGTGCGCTCCCTGGACACCCTGCGCCGTGGCGGGCGGGTGAATCCGACCACGGCCATGGTGGGCACGATGCTGCAGATCAAGCCGCTGCTGGGCCTGGCCGAGGGGAAGATCGTGACCGTGGAGCGTCCGGTGTCCCTGCCGCGGGCGAAGCAGCGGTTCATGGCACTTGCGGGGGAGGCCCTGGAGCACTCGGAGGCGGAGCACCCGGTGCTCTGCGTGCACCACGTGGCGGATCCGCACGGGGCGCGGGAGATCGGGGAGGTGCTCGTGGACCGCCACCGCCCGGACGCCGAGCTGGTGGTCAGCGAGCTGCCCCCGGTGCTGAGCGCACACGTGGGGCTGGGGACGAAGGCGGCGATCGTGGAGGGGCCCACCTCCAGCCCGGTCGCGCACGGTGTGAGGGCTCCCCAGCCGGGCGCCTGACCCCCACATCGTGCACCGAGTCCACAATGACGCGGTGACGCCACTGGCCGGGTAGCGGGGCGCGGTGGAGTGGGGGCATGAGTGGCATCGACTTCAGAGGGCGGCGCAGGTTCCGGGACAGCGAGGCCACGGAGCGGTTGACCGCGCTGCTGCGCGAGAACGGTGCGGGCGGGACGTCTCAGGCGGTGCCCGGCCACCAGGATGACGAGGACGCCTCGGGTGGATCGGTCTCGCGGGAAACCAGCATGTCGTCGAGCGTGTTGGCGAGTCACGCGGCGCACGCCTCCACCGGGACTGCGGCCAGCCACTCCAGCCCCGGGTCGCCAACCGCCCCGGAGACCGAATCCGCGGGCGACTCCGGAGACTGGTCCGACATAGGGGGATCCCGGCACCGCGAGGACGTGATCGTGCGCCGCCGGTTGAGCCGCCCCGCACTGGTGCTGCTGTGCGTGGTGCTGCTCGTGGCGCTCGGTGTGGGGTGCGCGAGTCTGCTCACGGGTGGGTCGCGGGAGGACGCGGTGGTGGCCACCGCGTCCTCGGGGGCTGAAGCCTCAGATGATGGACCGGGAGACGCCGGGTCCGTGTCCGGCGGGCCGTCCCGGACGCCCGGCGGACCGGGCACCGGTGCGGACCGTGGCACCGGTACCGCGGGATCCTCGCCCGGCACGGACGGTGGTGTGGTGACCGTCCACGTGGTGGGAGAGGTCAAAGACCCCTCGGTGATCACATTGTCTCCCGGAGCCCGTGTCATGGACGCGGTGCAGGCGGCCGGAGGGTTCACGCCCGGGGCCGTGAAGGACCGGATCAACCTGGCGGAGCCCGTGGTGGACGGCGCCCAGATCGTGATTCCCAACCGGTCCAACGTGGACGAGGTGCTCGCCGCCGGTGGCGCTCCGGGTGCTGGGGTACGGTCTGCCGGGCCCGCTCCCGGTGGATCCGCCGCGGGCGGGACCTCTCCGGGCGGGTCCGCGGGGGCCGGAGCGCCCGGGCAAGGTGGGTCGGCCACGGAACGGACATCCGGTACAGGGGATCAGCGCGCACCGGGCGCCGGTTCTGGGGCCCTGGTGAACCTCAACACCGCCAGCCAGGCCGAGCTCGAGGAGCTGCCCAAGGTGGGACCCGTGCTCGCGCAGCGCATCGTGGAGTTCCGCACCCAGCACGGAGCGTTCACGTCCCCCGAGCAGCTGGACGACGTCAGCGGAGTGGGCCCCGCCATGCTGGAGTCGCTGCTGCCGTTGGTCACGGTGTGAGCGTGACGTGGGACCTGCGGCTGCTGCCCGTGGCGCTCGCGGTGTGGGCCTCGGCCGCCGCAACCCTGGCCGCCGGGTGGACCGGGGGTGCGGCGTGCGCGCTGATCGCCGCGGTGCTGGTCCCGGTGGTGGACCGGGTGCCACAGTGGGCTCGGATGACGCGGGGGTGGGCACAGGGCGTGCGCCGGGTCGGTACCCCCGGGATCCTCGGCCGCGCGATCCGCGGCGGGACTGCACCGAGCCGTGCTCGTCGGCCCCACCGCAGCGATCGGTCCCATTTCAATGCTCAGCGCCCTCTCAGCGCTCAGCCCCCTCACACCGCGCGGTCCCCGCGTTCTGTTCTGTCCCGGGGGAGTGGTGGGGCGTCACGACGCGCTTACCCCGCCCCGAACGTACGTCCCACGCCTCCAGGTCCTGCGATGACGGCGCTCGTGCTCCTCGCGGGGGCGGCGGCAGTCGCGAGCGCGCTCGCCGCCACGGCACCGGCCCGGGCGTTTCTGGACGCTCACCCGCAGGGCTCGGTCGTGCGGGTGGAGGCGAGCGTGTCCGGGACACCGTCCCCCTACACGTCCCGCTCGCTGCACGGGGAGCAGGAGGCCTCCCACGGGGTCGCGGTCACCCTGGACGTGGCCACGGCGGACGGCGCTGCCACAGCCACCGGGATCACCGTGTTCGCAACCCACCCCGGCTGGGAGGCACTGGACGACGGGCAGCGCGTGAGCGCCGTCGTGACCGTGGCGAGCACCGCAACCCCCGCCCGGCTGCTCGCCCGGGCCACGTCCCCGCCCGTGACGGACGCACAGGCCGGACCCGAGCCCGGGCCGGTGGAGGCCGTCCGCGCGGACCTCACCCGCATCGCCGGGGGCTTCGGCGCCGTGAGTGCGGGCCTGGTGCCCGGCATGACGGTGGGGGACACCTCCCAGCTGCCGGACGCACTCGCCCAGAGCATGAAGGACACCGGGCTCACCCACCTCACCGCGGTGTCCGGGTCCAACTGCGCGCTGGTGATGACCCTCAGCGGGTTCACCGCACTGTCCCTCGGGGCGGGCCGGCGCACGTGCGTGGGGGTGGGGCTCGTGGCGCTCGCGGGCTTCGTGGTGCTCGTGGGCCCGGACCCGTCCGTGCTGCGCGCCGGGGTCATGGGGGCCCTGGGTGGGCTCGCCATGCTCAGTGGACGCGCCGGGGTGAGCCTCAACGCCCTGTGCGCGGCGGTGACCGGGCTGGTGCTCGCGCGCCCGGACCTGGCCACGGACATGGGCTTCGTGCTCTCCGTGCTGGCCACCGCGGGCATCGTGGTCAGCGCCCGACCCGTCACCCGTGTGCTCAGCACCCGCCTGCCCACAGTGCTCGCCGTGTGCATCGCGGTGCCGCTCGTCGCCCAGCTGTGGTGTGGCCCCGCGCTGCTGCTGCTCAACCCCGACCTGCCGCTGTACTCCCTGCCCGCCAACGTGGCCGCCTCGCCCCTGGTCCCCGTGGTCACCGTGGCCGGGCTGCTCGCGGTGTGCGTCCTGCTGACCGGGCACCTGCTGAACCCCGTGCTGTCCTGGGCGCTGCCGGGTGCGGCGGACCCCGCCTCGTTCGCGGGGTGGGACCGTGCCGCGAGCCTGCCCGTGGGCATCGCCTCTTACCCGGCGCGCACCCTCGGGTGGATCGCCGACACTTTCGCCTCCCTGCCCGGCGCACACGTCCCCTGGCCGCCCGGTGTGCCGGGGTTCCTGTTGCTCACCGCACTGACTGTCCTCGCGCTCGCCGCCCTGCACACGGTGGACGCGCGCATGCGTCGGCCGCGGCCAACCGCCGGCACCGCGGATCCCACACCCGCCGAACGCCCGGTGCCCGACGCCATCTGGCGCGCTCGCGCACACCGCCTCCGGGCACGACGCCGCCTGCTCGCCGTCACCGCCTCCCTCGCCCTCGTCATGCTCCTGGTCACCGCGGTGCTGTGGTGGTTCCGCCCGCCCCCGCCGTGGGAATCCGTGGTGTGCGACGTGGGGCAGGGGGACGCCGTGCTGCACCGCACGGGTGAGCACAGTGCCGTGCTTGTGGACGGCGGCCCCGACCCCCGGGCACTGACCCAGTGCCTCCGGGACGCCGACGTCACCCACCTGGACGCGGTCATCGCCACCCACGACCACGCGGACCACGTCGCCGGGCTGGACGGGCTCGCCGAGACCGTGGACGTGGACCGCGTCTGGTACTCCGCCGCCGGGGACACCCCACCGGACGAGCTCACCCAGTGGGCGGACATCGCCACGCGCCCCTCACCGGGTGAGCAGCTGCACGTGGGCCCGCTCACCGTGGAGGTCCTGGCACCCGCCCCGCCGACACTCGCCGAGACCGCGGCCCCCGGCGCCACCGGCGGCGCCAGACCACCACGCTCCACGCACCGGAAAGTCACTTCCGAGGACGAGAACAACGCCTCCCTCGTCCTGCTCCTCACCGTCCAGGGCCCCGACGGCCCCACCACCTGGCTGTCCGCAGGAGACCTCGAAACCGACGGGTACCGACGCGAGCTGCCCGCCTTCCCCGATGGCCGCATACCCCGCGTGGACGTCCTCAAGGTCTCCCACCACGGCGCCCGCAACGGCGGCACCGACATCATCCACGACACCCACCCGGCGCTCGCGGTGATCTCCGTGGGGGAGGACAACAGCTACGGCCACCCGCACCCCCAGACGCTCGCCGCGCTGCAGGAGGTGGGCGCGGCAGTGGCCCGCACGGACCAGAACGGCGCCCTGTGGGTGCACCGCGAAGGAGAGCGCATGGTCGTGTCCCGACGCTGAGCGGGGCAGCACCAGCAGAAATATCGCGGGGGGAAGATCTGTTGTGCACCACGAAACACCGGGCATCCGCGCCGGTCACCCCGGGGCCGTACGTCGTCAGGACACCGCTCCGGTGCGGCACGTGCGTGGCGCCCCTCGACGGAAGGACTCCCATGCGCTCCACCCTGTTCGAACCCATCACCCTCCGCGGCCTCACGGTCCGCAACCGGCTGTGGATCCCGCCCATGTGCCAGTACTCCGCGTTCGGGGAGGACGGCGTGCCCACCGACTGGCACCTCGTGCACTACGGATCGCTCACCGCCGGTGGGGCGGGGGCCGTGATGGTGGAGGCGAGCGCCGTCGTGCCCGAGGGCCGCATCAGCCACCGGGACCTGGGACTGTGGAACGACGAGCAGCGGGACGCCCTCGTGCGGATCGTGGACTTCGCCCACCAGCAGGGCGCGGCCATTGGCGTGCAGCTCGCCCACGCGGGACGCAAGGCCAGCACGGAGGCCGCCTGGGGCTCCGAGAACCCCGGCCGGTCCATCGCGCCGCAGGACGGGGGCTGGCAGACCGTGGGCCCCTCCGCTGTCGCCTTCCCTGGCCTCGCCGAGCCCGTCGCACTGGACGAGCAGGGCATCGACGACGTCGTGGCCGCGTTCGCCGCCTCGGCCCGCCGTGCCGTGGAGGCCGGCATGGACTTCGTGGAGCTCCACGGCGCCCACGGGTACCTCCTCCACGAGTTCCTCTCCCCGCTGAGCAACGAGCGCACGGACGAATACGGCGGCACCCTGGAGAACCGCGCCCGGCTGCTGCTGCGCGTCACCGACGCCGTCCGCGACGTGATCCCCAAGGACATGCCCCTGCTCGTGCGCCTCTCCGCCACCGACTGGACCGAGGGCGGGCTCACCGTCGCCGACACCTCCCGCGTCTCCGGGTGGCTCGCCGAGCACGGTGCAGACCTCATCGACGTCTCCTCCGCCGCCAACGTGCCCGCCGAGATCCCCGTGGGACCCGGCTACCAGGTGCCCCTCGCCACCGAGATCAAGACCACCGCCGGGGTGCCCGTGGCCGCGGTCGGCATGATCGACACCGCCTGGCAGGCCGAGCAGATCGTCGCCACCGGACTCGCGGACGTGGTGCTCATGGGCCGCGAAGCGCTGCGTGACCCCCACGTGGCGCTCACCGCCGCCCGTGCCCTGGGCGTGCAGGAGTTCCCGGTCCCGGGCCAGTACGAACGCGCCTACCGCCGCCCGCCCCGCACCCGCTGAGCCCGGGCGCTCGCCGGACAGCGACTTGAGCGTGATTCGGCGGTGGCCGCCGAGCACGAGAGCCAGGGCGCTCGAGGGACACGACCGGATCCGGGATGCGGAGTTGAGCGAGGAGTCCGGGGGATGCGACGTTCGAAGGACGACGGCGCGCTGCCGGGCCCCGTCCGCACCGTCCCGCGGTGTCCCGGCGTCGCCCGCCCTGCACAGGCTCTCCGGGGTGTCTGCGCCCACGGTTAGCATGGGGAGGCAGCGTCGGCGTCCCGACCCCGCACATGCCGGTGCAACGGCGCGCACGTACCCGGCCCCGGGCGGCGACGTCACCCGAGCAGTCGGCCACGATCGAGGAGCACCATGACCCCGGCACGCACGTCTTCCCGCCGCCAGGCGCCCTCGGCCCCGCAGACCTCGTGGCGTGAGGCCACACCTCAACCCCTTGTGCTGGCCTCCGGCTCGGACGAGTACATCCTGCAGCGCATCAAGGAGACGCTCCGGGACACCATCCGCGTGGACCGGGGTGCGTGCGAGGTCACGGACATCGCGGCCGGGGACTACGAGCCGGGCCAGCTCGCCGTGGTCACCAGCCCGTCCCTCTTCGACGACCCCAAGCTCGTGTGCGTCCAAGAACTTGCGGGCATGAACGAGCACCTGCTGGCGGACGCCCTGGCCTACGTGGCCAACCCGGACCCGGACGTCACCGTGCTGTGGCAGCACTCCGGGGGCACCCGCGGCAAGAAGCTGCTGGACGCCCTCAAGGAGAAGGCTCTCGTCCTGGACTGCACCCCGCCCAAGACCGACCGGGACAAGTCCTCGTTCGTCCTCGCGGAGTTCCGCGCGCAGAACAAGCGCATCGAGCCCGACGCCGCCCGCGCTCTCGCCGCTGCCGTCGGCACCTCCACCGCCGAAATGGCCGCCGCGTGCTCCCAGCTGATCGCGGACGGTCCCGTGACCGTGGATCTCGAACTTGTGGAGAAGTACTACGGCGGCCGCGTGGAGGTCACCGCGTTCCGCGTGGCAGACGCCGCCGTGGCGGGCAACGCCGAGCAGGCCCTGAAACTGTGGCGCCAGGCAGTGGACGTGGGGGTGGACCCCGTTCCCATGGTGGCCACGCTGGGCTCGAAGATGCGGCTGATCGCGCTCACGGCCGGTTCCCGCGGGGGAGCGGGGCAGATCGCCCGGGACGTCGGCGCCGCGCCGTGGCAGGTGGAGCGCGCCCAGAACGAGGCGCGCCGGTTCACCGCCCAGGACGTCACCCGGGCGCTGCAGGCCATCGCCGAGGCGGATGCCCAGGTCAAGGGGGCGTCCCGGTCCCCGTACTTCGCGGTGGAGCGCGCCATCACGGTGATCGCCACGTCCGGCCACCGCTGAGCGAGCGGCAGCACACCGCACACGACAACGGGCCCGGCACTCGCGAGGAGTGCCGGGCCCGTGTGCTCCGTCAGTGAGACGGTGTCAGCCGATTCCGATCTTGGCGACCTTCTTGGCCAGACCGGACTTCTTGTTGGCCGCGGTGTTCTTGTGCAGAACGCCCTTGGACACGGCCTTGTCGAGCTTGCGGGACGCGGTGCGCAGGGTCTCCGCAGCGGCGTCCTTGTTGCCGGACTCCACAGCGGCATCCACCTTGCGGATGAGCGTCTTGAGCTCGGACTTGTACGAGTTGTTGCGCAGGCGAGCCTTCTCGTTGGTGAGGATGCGCTTCTTCTGCGACTTGATGTTGGCCACGTGTAACTCCTAGAACGATTGCGGAAGTAGGTCAGTGAGGGCTCACGGATGGTCATCGACTGAGTTGTGAGAGTGGGGATGCTCGGTGGCAACCATCCGCTGTGCCCGACGACCAGCGCGGACACACAGCGGTCTACTTTAGCAGACTGCCGCCACGGATGCCCGGCGCGGCACGTCGGTACCGGGGAGCGCCGCCCGGTCCGTGCTGAGGTGACGTGAGGCCGTGGCGTTCTGGGTCGTGGTTGATGGCGCGCCGGTCCGAGGGCGGGCACCGGGTGCTGTCTCGGTGCTGCGAGGACGCTGGCGGGTTCAGCGCCGCCGCGTCAGCTCCGCCGCCACGGCGTCGAACCGCGACCGGTCCAGCACCGCACCCTCACGCCGCACGTCCTCCGGCCGCACCGGGATGATCCGGTCGATCCGCGCCTCCGAGGGACGCCCGGAACGGTCCCAGCCGCCCACTCCCACGTCCACGTACGAGGGGTCGTCGTGGCGGGCGGTGTCGTGGTCCTTGGAGGTCAGCATGACGCACAGCAGGTGCTCGCCGGCGCGGTCCACGATCAGCACGGGCCGGTCCTTCCCGCGCGAGTGGTCCTCCTGGTAGGGCACCCAGGTCCACACGACCTCCCCGGGATCGGGCCGCCCGTCCGGCTTCGCGGCCCACCGCGGGTTCACGGGCCCCGTCCAGTCCCCGGGGTACGGCGAAGAGGTGCCGGGGGCGCGGGTGCCGGAGGGCGACGTCGCCGTGCCCGGCCGGGTGCTCGAGGTGCCGTTCTCGTGGGCCACGGTGGGCGGCGGCGTCGTGCTCCCGGAGCGTGACGAACGGGAGGCGGGACCGCGGGAACCCGCGTAGCGCTGGTACATGCGGACGAGGCGCAGCCCCTGGTTCAGGAGTCGAGTGATGTCGGCCATGGGGACATCGTAGGGGGACCGGTTCGCCCCCGGCCCGGGATCATGGGAAACTGGGGAGTCATCCTGAGAACGAAAGGACCGCCCGTGTCACCGTTGGCCGTCAATCCACCGGCACCTGCCTCGACCGACCCCTCGGTGATCAGGAACTTCTGCATCATCGCCCACATCGACCACGGCAAGTCCACGCTGGCGGACCGGATGCTGCAGGCCACGGGCGTGGTGACACCCCGGCAGATGAAGGCCCAGTACCTGGACCGCATGGACATCGAGCGCGAGCGCGGGATCACCATCAAGTCCCAGGCGGTGCGCATGCCGTGGAACGTGGACGGCACGGACTACGCGCTGAACATGATCGACACGCCCGGGCACGTGGACTTCACGTACGAGGTCTCCCGCTCCCTGGCCGCGTGCGAGGCCACCATCCTGCTGGTGGACGCCGCCCAGGGCATCGAGGCGCAGACGCTCGCCAACCTGTACCTGGCCATCGAGAACGACCTCACGATCATCCCGGTGCTCAACAAGATCGATCTGCCGGCCGCCCAGCCTGAGAAGTACGCGGCGGAGCTCGCCAACCTGATCGGCGTGGAGCCGGAGGAGGTCCTGAGGGTCTCCGGCAAGACCGGCGAGGGCGTGGAGGAGTTGCTGGACCGCATCGTGCGGGACGTGCCCCCGCCCCAGGGCGTGAAGGACGCGCCGTCGCGCGCCATGATCTTCGACTCCGTGTACGACACCTACCGCGGCGTGGTCACCTACGTGCGCGTGGTGGACGGCACCCTGGTGCCGCGCGAGCGGATCCAGATGATGTCCACGGGTGCCACCCACGAGATGCTCGAGATCGGCGTGATCTCCCCGGAGCCCATCCCGTCCAAGGGGCTGAGCGTGGGGGAGGTGGGCTACCTCATCACGGGTGTGAAGGACGTCCGCCAGTCCCGCGTGGGCGACACCGTGACCAACCAGCAGAAGCCCGCGCAGGAGTCCCTGGGAGGGTACGAGGACCCCAAGCCCATGGTGTTCTCGGGCCTGTTCCCCGTGGAGGGCTCCGACTACCCTGTGCTGCGCGACGCCCTGGAGAAGCTGCAGCTCAACGACGCCGCCCTGGTCTACGACCCCGAGACCTCCGCGGCACTGGGCTTCGGCTTCCGCTGCGGCTTCCTGGGTCTGCTGCACCTGGAGATCACCCGGGACCGCCTGGAGCGCGAGTTCAACCTGGACCTGATCTCCACCGCGCCCTCGGTGTCCTACAACGTGACGCTCGAGGACCACTCCGAGGTGGAGGTCACCAACCCCTCCGAGTTCCCCGAGGGTCGGATCCTGGAGATCCGCGAGCCCATGGTCTCGGCCACCATCCTGGTGCCCTCCGAGTTCATCGGCGCGGTCATGGAGCTCTCCCAGTCCAAGCGCGGCGAGATGAAGGGCATGGACTACCTCTCGGAGGACCGCGTGGAGCTGCGCTACCGGCTGCCGCTCGCGGAGATCGTGTTCGACTTCTTCGACCAGCTCAAGTCCAAGACCCGGGGCTACGCGTCCCTGGACTGGAAGGCGGACGGCGAGCAGGCCGCAGACCTGGTCAAGGTGGACATCCTGCTGCAGGGCGAGCAGGTGGACGCGTTCAGCGCGATCACCCACAAGGACAAGGCCTACTCCTACGGCGTGCTGATGACGGGCAAGCTGCAGAAGCTCATCCCGCGCCAGCAGTACGAGGTCCCCATCCAGGCGGCGATCGGCTCGCGCATCATCGCGCGTGAGAACATCCGCGCGATCCGCAAGGACGTGCTCTCCAAGTGCTACGGCGGCGATATCTCCCGCAAGCGCAAGCTGCTCGAGAAGCAGAAGGAGGGCAAGAAGCGCATGAAGATGGTGGGCCGCGTGGAGGTCCCCCAGGAGGCCTTCGTGGCCGCGCTGTCCTCGGACGAGGACAATGGCAAGGACAAGAAGAAGTAGTGCCCGCACAACCGGAGGGTGATCCGGCTCCGGAGGACGGTGCGCTGCCCGCCGGCTCGGTGGCCCGCGCCTCGGAGCGCACCCTGAGCCTGTACGTGCACGTCCCGTTCTGCGCTGTGCGCTGCGGGTACTGCGACTTCAACACGTACACCATGGAGCAGCTCGGGGACGGCGTCTCCCGCGCGGACTACCACGCCGACGCCGCCGCGGAGGTCCGCTTCGCACGCTCGGTGCTCGACGCCGCCGGGTCACCGCCCCGGGCCCTGCACAGCGTGTTCTTCGGTGGCGGCACCCCCACGCTGCTGCCCGCGCGAGAACTTGGCGCCATGCTGCACCAGGCGCGGGAGAGCTTCGGGCTGGCGCCGGGCGCGGAGGTCACGGTCGAGGCGAATCCGGACTCCGTCACGCAGGAGACCTTCGACGTCCTCGCCGCGGCCGGGGTGACCCGCGTGTCCTTCGGGATGCAGTCCGCGGTCCCGCACGTGCTGGCGGTGCTGGAACGCACGCACACCCCCGCGAACGTGCCGCGCGCCGTGGGCTGGGCCAAGGAGCGCGGGCTGGGCACCAGCGTGGACCTGATCCACGGCACGCCGGGGGAGAGCCTGCGGGACTGGGAGGTCTCCGTGGAGGCGGCCCTGGCCATGGAACCGGACCACGTCTCGGCGTACTCGCTCATCATCGAGGACGGCACCAAGCTGGCCGCCCAGATCCGCCGCGGGGAGGTGCCCGAGCCGGACCCGGACGACCAGGCGGACAAGTACACGCTCGCGGACCGGATGCTGCGGGACGCGGGCTTCGCCTGGTACGAGGTGTCCAACTGGTCGCGGGACGCGCACGGTCGCACGGCGGAGCAGAACCGCAGCGCGCACAACATCGCCTACTGGCGCAACCAGGACTGGTGGGGCATCGGCCCCGGGGCCCACTCCCACGTGGACGGGGTGCGCTGGTGGAACCTCAAGCACCCGCTGCCCTACACGAACAAGGTGCGCGCGGGGGTGTCACCCGCGGCGGGGCGCGAAACGCTGGATGGGCAGACCCAGTACGTGGAGCACGTGATGCTCGGCATCCGGATCAGCGAGGGCATCCCCGTGGCCTCGCTGCGGTCAGAGGGACGCCGCGCCGTGGCGGGGCTCATCGCGGACGGCTGGCTGGACGGCCCCGCCGCACTGGCGGGCACGGCGGTGCTCACCGATGCGGGCCGTCTCATGGCCGACGCCGTGACGCGGCGGCTGCTCGACTGGTGACGTGGGCGGCAGAGTTGCCACGCGGCGCCGGGCACTCGTCGTGCCCACCGCAGCCGGAACGGGCCCCGAGTCAGCCGCGGTGGCCGGTGAAGCGGTCGTAGAGGTGCGTGTTGGCGCGGTACTGGTGGGGCTCACCACGGTTGACCTTGATGCCGGCGCGCACCGACGTCACCGCCAGGAGCACCCAGGTGACGGCCGCGACCACGGAGAACACGCCGCCGACCACGGGGATCAGGGACAGCAGGATGCCGCCAAGCACGATGATGCTGGGGAGCATGGTGTAGTTGGCCGCCTCGCGGGACTCCTGCGCGGTGAACGGCCCGCGGTCCTTGAACACGCGGTGGATCACGTAGCTGGGGATCACACCCACCACGCCGCCGAGGTGGGCCAGGGTGGCCCACTGGCGGTCCTGGTTGACGTCCAGGGGCTGGGCCACCGGGTGCACGGACTCGAACGGCGCGGCGGAGTCCTGGGCGGAGGCAGAGGGCGTGGAGGCAACGTCAGTCACGAGTGGGTGTCCCTTTCAGGGGCGGTAGCCGGACCAGACGGGAGAGCGGGGGTCTGGTTCCCCCGATGATACCGGGGTCGTCTGAGAGCCTGCCACGGTGTGCGTCACACCGCAGGCCCCCTGCAGCCGCCCGAACCCGGGGACGGCTCACCGGGTGGCCGCCTCGTCCGCGGTGAGGAAGTCGATGAGCTCCTCCACGCGGCCCAGCAGCGCAGGCTCAAGATCTGCGTAGGTGTTCACCCGGGTGAGGATCTGCTGCCAGGCCCGTCCCACGTCCTGCGGGGTGCGGTGGGGCAGTCCGAGTGCCTTGGCCATGCCGGTCTTCCAGTCCACGCCGCGCGGGATCACGGGCCACGCGGGGATGCCCAGTGCCGAAGGCTTCACGGCCTGCCAGATGTCCACGTAGGGGTGCCCCAGGATCAGCACGTTGTCCGCGGCACCCGGCACCCGCAGGGCCTGCTCGGCGATGCGGGACTCCTTGGATCCGGCCACCAGGTGGTCCACCAGGATCCCGAGACGTCGTTGCGGGCCCGGGCGGAAGTCGCGGATGGCGGCGGACAGGTCGTCGATGCCGTGCAGGGGCTCCACCACGATGCCCTCCACCGCGAGGTCGTGCCCCCAGACCTTGGCCACGAGCTCGGCGTCGTGGTAGCCCTCGACCCACACGCGGGACTCCTTGGCCACGGACGCCCTGAGGCCCTCCACCGCCACGGAGCCGGAGCGCGTGATGCGCTTGCCGGCGGGGGCGGTCCGCGGTGCCGGGGGTGTGAGCCGCACCGGTTCGCCGTCGAGCAGGAAGCCCGGCCCCAGCGGAAAGGTCTTGACCCGGCCGTGCCGGTCCTCGAGCCCCACCACGCGCATCCCGCCGATCACCTCCACGCTGACGACGGCGCCCACCCACCCGGTCTCGACGTCCTCCAGCACCATGTCACGCGCCACGGCGACCTCGCGCGCACTCGGCCGGGTGCGGGAGACCTCGGGGCTGTCCAGGTCCTGGGGACCCCAGCCCCAGCCGGGTGCGTTCACGGGTTCCTCCTCGGTGCGGCGGGCAGATCAGCCGCGAGCGTACCAAAGCGGCCCCGGGACGCCCGCGCCCTACACTGGGGGATTAGCACTGTGACTCGATGAGTGCCAAAATTGGTGCTCGGCCACGACGGGCGCACGGCCCGTTGCTCGACACGCCACGGGAGGTGAGGACCATGGACCATCCGCGCAGGGTGCAGATCCTGCGGGCCATCGTGGAGGACTACGTCCACTCCCGCGAACCCGTGGGCTCCAAGGCGCTCGTGGAGCGCCACCGGCTTCCCGTGTCCTCGGCAACGGTGCGCAACGACATGGCGGCCCTCGAGGACGCCGGACTCATCGTGGCACCGCACACCAGCTCCGGGCGGATCCCCACCGACCAGGGCTACCGCGTGTTCGTGGACCAGATCGCCGCGGTCCAGCCGCTGAGCCCGGCCCAGCGCCGCGCCATCCAGGTGTTCCTGGAGGACGCGCAGGACATCGACGACGTCATGGAGCGCACGGTGCGCCTGCTCGCGCAGCTGACCCACCAGGCGGCGGTGATCCAGTACCCCGTGCGCACGGGCACCACCGTGCGCCACGTCGAGCTCGTGGACGTGGGCGCGGCAGTGCTGGTCATCCTCATCCCCACCTCGGGCCGCGTGGCGCAGCGGGCCGTGGAGCTGCGCACCGCGCTGGACGAGCCCCAGCTGCTGGAGCTGCGTGCCCGCGTGCTCGCCCGGGTACTGGGACAGGCGCTGGATGCCGTGCCGAGCGCCGTCGCCGGACTGGGGGAAACGCTGCCCGCGGAGCTGCGCGAGGCCGGGGACGCCGTCGGGGAGACCCTCTCCCTGCTCGCCTCGGCCACGGACGAGCACCGCCTGGTGATGGCCGGCACGGCCAACCTCGCGAGGTTCAGCGGCGACTTCCCGCAGAGCATCTCCCCGGTGCTGGAGGCACTGGAGGAACAAGTGACCATGCTGCGGTTGTTGTCCGAGATGCAGCAGGACGAGCGCGGGGTGGCCGTGCGGATCGGCTCCGAGGAGTGCGACGACCCGCTGGCAGAAGCCTCCGTGGTGGCCGCCGGCTACGGACCGCGCGCCGCCTCCAAGGTGGGCGTGGTGGGACCCACCCGCATGGACTACCCGACCACCATGGCCTCCGTGCGCGCGGTGGCCCGATACCTCTCCAGGAACCTGGGGGACTGAGCGCCGCGCCGGCGCCGCCCCGACCGACCACAGACCCGACGAAAGCAGAAGCGACGACATCGTGAGCGACCACTACGAAACCCTCGGCGTGAGCCGTGACGCCAGCGCCGAAGAGATCAAGCGCGCCTACCGCAAGAAGGCGCGCAAGCTGCACCCGGACGTCAACCCGTCACCGGAGGCCGCGGAGGAGTTCAAGCGCGTCTCGCACGCCAACGACGTCCTCTCGGACCCCGACAAGCGCCGGGTCTACGACGCCACGGGCAACGAGAACGGCACGGACACCGGCTTCGGCGGTGGCTTCCCGGGCTCCGGGTTCGGCTTCTCCGACATCTTCGAGACGTTCTTCCAGGGTGCGGGGGCGGGCGGCCAGCGCGGCCCGCAGTCCCGCACCCGGCAGGGCCAGGACGCACTGATCAACGTACGCATCTCCCTCAAGGACGCCGTGTTCGGGGTGGAGAAGGACATCACCGTGGACACCGCCGTGGTGTGCCCCGCGTGCGAGGGCTCCTGCTGCCAGCCCGGCACCAGCCCCACCACGTGCAGCATGTGCCGCGGCTCGGGGCACATGCAGTACCAGCGCCAGTCCATCCTGGGCATGGTCACCACTCAGGGCCCGTGCTCGCAGTGCAACGGCTTCGGCACCGTGATCGAGAGCCCGTGCCACGAGTGCTACGGCGAGGGCCGGGTGCGTGACCGTCGCCCGCTCACTGTGAAGATCCCCGCCGGCATCCAGTCCGGCAACCGCATCCGCCTGGGCGGCCAGGGCGAGGCCGGCACCGCCGGTGGGCCCAACGGCGACCTCTTCGTGGAGCTCAAGGTGGACCCGGACCCCACGTTCCACCGCGAGGGGGACGACCTCCACGTCCGGCTGCGCATCCCCATGACCGCGGCCGCCCTGGGCACCACCGTGACCCTGGAGACCTTCGACGGCACCCGCAGCGTGGCCGTGGAGCCCGGAACCCAGTCAGGTGCCACCGTGACCCTCGACGGGCTCGGCGTGACGCACCTGCGCGGCAAGGGACGCGGAAACCTGCAAGTCCACTTCGAGGTGGAGACCCCCCGCAACCTCACGGGCGAGCAGCGTGAGCTCGTGCAGCGGCTGGCGCAGCTGCGGGACGAGGAGGCCCACGACGGCACCACGGTCAACGCCACCGGCTCGGGCGGATTCTTCTCCCGGCTGCGCGGGCGGTTCAACGACCAGTGACCAACCCCGTCTTCCACCACCCCGGTGAGGGGCTCTCCCGGGCCCGTCCGGGGGAGCTCCTCGACGTGCACGGGCCCGAGGCGCGCCACGCGGTGACCGTGCGCCGGCTTCGCGCCGGCGAGCTCCTCGACCTCGTGGACGGCCACGGCACCCGCGCCACGTGCACCTTCAGGGACGGTGAGAAGGACCGGATGACCGTGGCCGTGAAGTCAGTCGCGCGTGAACCGCAGCCGCGGCCTCTGCTGAGCCTGGTGCAGGCACTGGCCAAGGGGGACCGGGACCTTCAGGCCGTCGAGTCGGCGACCGAGCTCGGGGTCTCCCGGGTGGTGCCCTGGCAGGCAGAGCGCAGCATCGTACGCCTGCGGGCCGAGCGGGCCGCCAAGACCATGGGCAAGTGGGAGTCGCTGCTGGCCACCGCGGCCAAGCAGTCCCGCAGGGCCACGTGGCCGGAACTGGCACCGTGGGTGGACACGGCCGGGCTGGCAGAGCTGATCCGTTCCGAGCCGGGCACGCTGTGGCTCGTGCTCCACGAGAGCGCGAACGTCCCGTGGTCGTCCCGCGAGGTGGCCGCCTGGGGCGAGCAGGAGCACGTGGCGGTGGTCGTGGGTCCCGAGGGCGGGATCAGCGAGCGGGAGCTCGAAGCACTGTGCGCGGCCGGCGCCCGGCCCGTGCGCCTGGGCGCCACGGTGATGCGCTCCTCCACGGCCGGTCCAGCGGCACTCGCGGCGCTGAGCGCGGTGCTGGGGCTGTGGGACTGAGGAGGACGGTTCCGGACCGTGCTCAGTCCGCGGGGGACACCGTGATCTCGTGGTCGTCCGCGATCGTGTGGCCCTGCTCGTCCGTGCCGCTCACCCGGATGGTGTAGGTCCCCGGTTCCAGGTCCACGACGGTGCGCAGCTCCGTTCCTGTGGTGGGATCGGTGCCGGGCGTGGGTCCGTCCACGGTGTCGCCCTTGACGCGCCGCTCGCCCGAGGTGATCTCCCACCGGACGTTGTGCACGGAGGGCAGGATGCGGGCGAAGATCGTGAGCGGGCTGCCGGGATCCGTGCCCGTCTGGGGGTCGATGAGCCAGATGGGCGCCGCGAGCGCGGGGTCCCGCGTGAGCGGGTCGTCCAGGGTCACCGCGCCGAAGGCTCGGTACCCCGTGCGCCCGTCCACGAGGATGCGGACCTCCTTGGCGGTGGAGGAGTCCAGCAGGCCCGCGGTGACCGCGGCGGCGGAGACGGTGTAGACCATCTGCTGCAGCGCCATCCGGGCGTCCTGCTCGGAGAGCTGCGCGGTGAACGCCGCAGCCGGCAGGTCCACCGTGACGGTGCCGTCCGGGGTGACGCTGGTTCCCACGGTGTCGACCGCGGACCACAGTGTGCGGTAGTCGGGGTCGGAGGGCGCGGCCGCGGTGACGGTGAGGGCCGCGCGTGCCACGGGATCTGCGATGTCGCTCGTCACGGGGGTGCGGAACTCCCGGAGGAGGTAGTCCGACTCCTCGCCGGTGCCCACCCAGTACACGGGGGCCTGCTCCGTGGCCACACCGTCCACGGAGTCGTTGGTGCTGCCGGGCGCGGCGCCGATGCCCGGCGCGGCCGCGGACTTGTTGTCCGGGCGGTCTGCCGCATTGCCGCACGAGGAGACGCCGACGGCGAGCACGCCCGCCACCGCGAGCGCGGTGACGCGGTGCAGGATGCGGGTCGTCATGGGTTCCTCTCCGTCGCCTGGGTGCCTGTCGCAGTGGTCGTGACGGGCGGTACGACGCCGCGGGTGGCGTTGTGGACCGAGGAGACGGTGGCTGCCGTCCCCGGCCCGGCGGTGGTCGTGGTGGCGGGCGTCCCGCCGACGACACAACCTACCGGGGGAGAAACGTGCGGTGCCACCGTTGCGCGCGTGCGCACGGGACCGTTACCGGATTGCAACCCGCGGCCCCGGCCGGGCTGTGAGCGGATAGGCTGGGGGCGATGACCGAAGCACTCGAGGGCAACAACACCCTGACCACCGCATCCCGTCCCAGCCGTGAGACCACCCGTGTGAGCGTCCACATGCCGGACCGGGACACCGCCGTCCGCTGCCTGGGCCAGGCGGACACCACTCTGCGCCTGCTGGAGCAGCAGTTCCCGGCCGTGCGGATGACCGTGCGGGACCTGGACGTGGTGCTCGAGGGGCCCGTGACGGACACCCGCCTGGCGGCGTCGCTGCTCGAGGAGCTGCTGGCCATGGCACTGCGCGGCACGGAGATCACCGAGCGCACCGTGATGCGCGTGGCCCGCATGATGCGTGACGCGCAGGACCTGCGGCCCTCGAGCGCGCTGTCCACGAGCATCCTGTCCACGCGCGGGCGCACCATCCGCCCCAAGACGGTGAACCAGAAGACCTACGTGGACGCGATCGACGAGCACACCGTGGTGTTCGGCATCGGCCCCGCGGGCACCGGCAAGACCTACCTGGCCATGGCCAAGGCCGTGCGCGCGCTGCAGGCCAAGGAGGTCAACCGGATCATCCTCACGCGGCCAGCGGTCGAGGCGGGGGAGCGGCTGGGGTTCCTGCCCGGATCGCTCAACGACAAGATCGACCCTTACCTGCGCCCGCTCTACGACGCGCTGCACGACATGATGGACCCCGAGTCCATTCCGCGGCTCATGGAGGCCGGCAGCATCGAGGTGGCACCGCTCGCCTACATGCGCGGGCGCACGCTCAACGACGCCTTCGTGATCCTGGACGAGGCCCAGAACACCACGCCCGAGCAGATGAAGATGTTCCTCACCCGACTGGGTTTCGGCTCCCGGATCGTGGTGACCGGTGACGTCACCCAGGTGGACCTCCCCGGCGCCACCAAGTCCGGGCTGCGCCAGGTCCAGCACGTGCTGGGCGGGATCGACGACATCGCGTTCTGCGAGCTGACCTCCGCGGACGTGGTGCGCCACGAGCTCGTGGGGGAGATCGTGGCCGCGTACGACCAGTTCGACACGACCAACAGGCACCGCGTGGAGCGCGCGCGGCGCAAGGAGGACCGGCGTGCCGCCCGCCCCGCCCACGGGACTGCGGAGGCCGGTCCGGGACAGGGGTCCGCGCGGTGAGCGTCGCGTTCGACCTGCCGTGGGAGACCCCAGAGGACCAGGCCGGCCTGGCGCCGTGCTGGCGCGCGGTGGACACGGCCCAGCTGGGCGCGCTCGTGGAGCTCGCCTTCCGGCGCTGGCACCTGCACCCGGACACCGAGGTCTCGATCGCTGTGGTGGACGAGGAGCAGATGGCCCAGCTGCACGAGCAGTGGCTGGAGCTGCCTGGCGCCACGGACGTGATGTCCTTCCCCATGGACGAGCTGCGGGAGGGCACCCCGGAGGAGCCCTCCCTGGGAGTGCTCGGGGACGTCGTGCTGTGCCCTCCGGTGGCGCAGCGCCAGGCGGAGGCCGCGGGGCACAGCACCGAGGACGAGCTGTGCCTGCTCACCGCCCACTCCCTGCTTCACCTGCTCGGCCACGACCACGCGGAGGAGGACGAGCGCGAGCGCATGTTCCGCGCGCAGCGCGCACTGCTCGAGGAGTTCCTCGGCCGCGACGCGCCCGTGGAGACCATGTCATGACCCCCCGCCCGCCGCACCGCACCACGCACCGAACTTCCGAGGACGTCGCATGAGCCAGGACAGCACCCCCGCCGAGCAGGACTTCCGCGCCGGATTCGCGGTGTTCGTGGGCCGCCCGAACGTGGGCAAGTCCACGCTCACCAACGCCCTGGTGGGACGGAAGGTGGCCATCACCTCCAACCGCCCGCAGACCACCCGGCACACGATCCGCGGCATCGTCCACCGCCAGGACGGACAGCTGGTCCTCGTGGACACCCCCGGCCTGCACCGGCCCCGCACCCTGCTGGGTCAGCGGCTCAACGACGTGGTCGCGGAGACCCTCGGCGAGGTGGACGTGATCGGCTTCTGCGTTCCCGCCGACCAGAAGGTGGGTCCCGGGGACCGCTACATCGCGCAGCAGGTGGTTGCCGCCGTGGGGCGCACACCGGTCGTCGCGATCGTGACCAAGGCCGACCTCGTGCCGCAGGACCGGCTCATGGAGCAGCTGCTCGCGGTGAGCGAGCTGGGCCGCGAGGTCGTCACCGCGGAGCGCGCCCAGCGTGAGGCCCGCCAACGACGCCGCGACGCCGCGTCGTCGGGACGGCCCCCCTCCGCGCCGAGCCGGGATGCGGCGTCGGACGAGGACGCCGGCTGGGCCCACGTGATCCCCGTGAGCGCCGCGCACGGCTACCAGGTGGACGAGCTGGGCGAGCTGCTCGTGTCCCTCATGCCGGTTTCCCCGCCGCTGTACCCGGAGGGTGACCTCACGGACGAGCCGGAGGTCACCATGATGGGCGAGCTCATCCGCGAGGCCGCCCTGGAGGGCGTGCGGGACGAGCTGCCGCACTCCCTGGCCGTGGTGGTGGACGAGGTCTCCGAGCGCGAGGGGCGCTCGCCCGAGAACCCCATGCTGGACGTGCACGCGAGCCTCTACGTGGAGCGTCCGTCCCAGAAGGCGATCGTGATCGGCAAGCGGGGGGCGCGGCTGCGCGAGATCGGCACGCGCTCCCGTGAGCAGATCGAGGCGCTGCTCGGCACCCGCATCTACCTGGACCTCCACGTCAAGGTGGCCAAGGAGTGGCAGCGGGACCCCAGGCAGCTGTCCAAGCTGGGGTTCTGACCCGGTCCGCGCCGTCCCCCGCGGGGCGCGCCGCGCCGGAGCGATCGTCGGCGCCGCGACCCCGCGAGACCAACTTCCCAGGAGTCACCGGTGGAACCCAGTCCCAGTCACCGCAGCCGCCGTGATCCCGGTGCGGCGGCGCCGTGGGCCTCCCAGCCCGCGCAGAGCGCCGCGCCGGCGGAGGAGCCGTTCGAGCTCCGTCAGACGGGACGCCACCACCGGGCCCGGGAGCACCGCTCCTCGACCCGCAGGATCGCCGTGATCCTCGTGGTCCTGGCGCTGATCAGCGTGATCGGACTGGGCGGGGTGGCGGCGCTACGGCTCACGAGCAACCTGACGTCCAGCCCGCTGGACCTCTCGGAGGATTCCGGGGCGGTGGAGGGTGGCCCGCTGGACATCCTGGTGATGGGCTCGGACACGCGCAGCGGCAAGGGCAACAGCGAGTACGGCAGCGCCGAGGACTCCGAGGGACGCACGGACGTGATGATGCTCGTGCACGTCACCGAGGCCCGGGACGCCGTGACCGTGGTGTCCTTCCCACGGGACCTCGTGGTGGACATCCCGCAGTGCACCGACCCCGAGTCCGGGAAAGCCTACCCGGCCGGGACGGACATGCTCAACAGCGCGGTGGAGCGCGGCGGCCCCGGGTGCACGGTCGCGGCCATCAACAAGCTCACCGGTGTGGACGTGGACCACTTCATGCTGGCGGACTTCAACGCCGTCACCGAGCTCTCCACCGCCGTGGGCGGCGTGGAGGTGTGCGTCAACGAGGCCGTGGACGACCCCAAGTCCGGGCTGAAGCTGCCCGCCGGCATCTCCACCGTGGAGGGGGAGCAGGCCCTCGCGTTCCTGCGCTCCCGCGCCGCGTTCGGCAACGGCGGGGACGAGGCCAGAATCCGCTCCCAGCAGGCCTTCCTGGCGTCCCTGACACGCAAGATCCAGGCGGACGGGACGCTCACCAACCTGCCGCAGCTCTACCACATCGCCGAGGTCATGACGCAGAACCTGCACGTGGACCAGGGGCTCACCTCCATTCCCGCGCTCGTGGAGATCGGGGGCACCTTCAACGGCATCGACCCGGGCAGCATCGCATTCGTCACGGCCCCCACGCACCCGCACCCGGAGGACCCCAACCGGCTGCAGCTCGAGGAGCAGCCGGCCCAGAAGCTGTTCGCCACCCTCCAGCAGGACGTCGGGGTCACGGGCGGCACGCAGGGCTCTTCTTCCCCGTCCGCGCCGGCGCCCGCCACACCGGACGACGCCGCACCGGCGGCACCCGGTGCCGCCGCGCCGTCGAGCGCCACGCCCTCCGCGAGCGCCCCCGCGGTGGCCCCGGCCCTGGTGTCCGTGACCGTGATCAACCGCTCGGACGCGGGAGGGCGGGACGCGCAGCTCGTGTCCGTGCTGAAGAAGGCCGGCTACGAGCAGACCCGCAGCGGCCGCTCGGGCGCCCAGCTGTCAGCCACGCAGATCTTCTACCACCCGGACTGGGCGGTGGCCGCGGACGACGTCGCGCGGCTGCTCAACGTCTCCGACAGTCAGCTGGTGGCGTCCTACGAGGTCGAGGGCGTGGAGGTGGCCGTGGGGCAGGACTTCACGAGCGGGGACCGGATGACCCGGGACCAGCAGCTGCCGGACGGGCTCGACGGCCAGACGGCGGAGCAGTTCACGTGCCAGGCCACAGCGGACGGCTGACGTTGTGGTGATGCCCACCCCGGGTGGTACGTTGGATCACATGCGGACCAACGTGCAGCGACTCCTGCTTACGTGCCGCAGCGGGGCCTGACACAACGATCGACGGCCGAGCACCCGCTGCGGAGTCGCCCGGTGCCGGCCACCACGTCACAGCTCGAAAGGCCCCTCCCGTGAAGAACCTGCAGCGCCCCTCCGGCATGCCCGCCCACAAGTACACCCCGTACCAGCAGAACTTCCCGTTCGACATGTCCGACCGCACGTGGCCGGACAAGGTGGCCACCACGGCGCCGCGCTGGTGCGCCGTGGACCTGCGGGACGGCAACCAGGCCCTGATCGACCCCATGGACTCCCACCGCAAACTGAGGATGTTCCAGCTGCTCGTGCGCATGGGCTTCAATGAGATCGAGGTGGGCTTCCCGTCCGCGTCCCAGACCGACTTCGACTTCGTGCGCACTCTGGTGGAGGGCGGTCACATCCCGGACGACGTCTCGATCCAGGTGCTGACCCAGTCCCGGGAGCACCTGATCGAACGCACCTACGAGGCCATCGACGGCGCCAAGAACGCGATCGTGCACCTCTACAACTCCACCTCCACCCTGCAGAGGCGCGTGGTGTTCCAGCAGGACATGGACGGGATCGTGGACATCGCCCTGACCGGGGCCCGCCTGTGCCGCAAGTACGAGGAGCAGCTCAGCGGCACGAACGTCGTCTACGAGTACTCCCCGGAGTCCTACACCGGCACCGAGCTGGAGTTCGCGGCCCGGATCTGCAACGAGGTGGCCGAGACCTTCGAGATCGGCGACGGACGGCAGATGATCGTCAACCTGCCCGCCACCGTGGAGATGGCCACCCCCAACGTGTACGCGGACACCATCGAGTGGATGGGCCGTCACCTGTACCACCGGGAGGACATCATCCTGTCCCTGCACCCCCACAACGACCGCGGCACGGGTGTGGCCGCCGCGGAGCTGGGCTACCTGGCCGGGGCGGACCGGATCGAGGGGTGCCTGTTCGGCAACGGCGAGCGCACCGGCAACGTGGACCTGGTTACCCTGGGTCTGAACCTGCTGACCCAGGGCGTGGACCCGCAGATCGACTTCTCGGACATCGAGGAGATCCGCCGCACCGTGGAGCATTGCAACCAGCTGCCCGTCCCCGAGCGCAGCCCGTACGGCGGGGACCTGGTGTTCACGGCGTTCTCGGGCTCGCACCAGGACGCCATCAAAAAGGGCTTCGAGGCCATGCAGCGCGACGCCGAGCAGCAGGGCGTGGGCGTGGACGACCTCGAGTGGGCGGTGCCGTACCTGCCCATTGACCCCAAGGACGTGGGGCGCAGCTACGAGGCCGTGATCCGCGTGAACTCGCAGTCCGGCAAGGGTGGCGTGGCCTACCTGCTCAAGAGCGAGTACGGGATCGACCTGCCCCGCCGCGCCCAGATCGAGTTCTCGGGTGCCGTGCAGAAGTACACGGAGACGTCCGGTTCCGAGGTCTCGGCGCAGCAGCTGTGGAAGATCTTCTCGGACGAGTACCTGCCCACCACGGACGGCACCTCCCGGTGGGGCCACTACCGCATCACCTCCATCTCCACCCACGCGGAGGACGAGGGCGGCACCGTGCTGGAGATCGGTCTGGACGTGGGCGGTGAGCACCGCGAGCGCACCGCGCAGGGCACCGGTCCCATCGACGCCCTGATCAACCTGTTCAACCAGGAGGGTGTGGACGTGCGCCTGCTCGACTACACCGAGCACACCCTGTCCGCCTCCTCGAACGCCCAGGCGGCCAGCTACGTGGAGCTGGCGGTGGGGGACCGGGTGCTGTGGGGCGCCGGCATGGACAGCAACACCACCCGTGCATCGCTCAAGGCCGTGATCTCGGCCGTCAACCGCGCGGTGAGGGACGCCCAGGGCGCTGAGCAGGACTGAGCCCGACGTCCCCGTCCGGGCTCGCGGGGGCTGCGGTTCCGCCCCCGTCGGGGCCCCGGCCAGCACGGCCGGGCCCCGACGGTGCACCGCAGGGATCGTCGGACCCCGGTGGCTCCGGACCGCGGCGCAGCCACCGGCCCGGCACCGTGCGGTCCCCGGCGGGGCACGGACCGCACCGCCGCGGTCCCGCAGACCGAGGGGCGGCGTCGTCCGTGCGGACCGCGCTCCGGGACCAGCGCGCAGGGCACCGCGCGGGGTGGCACAATGGCGCGCGTGGCCCGTTCAACCTTCGCCTCGCGCAGCTACCGCGACGACGCCGTGGTGCTGCGCACCCACAAGCTGGGTGAGGCGGACCGCATCGTGATCCTGCTGAGCGCCGAGCACGGGCAGGTGCGGGCCGTGGCCAAGGGCGTGCGCCGCACCACGTCCCGTTTCGGGGCCCGCCTCGAACCGTTCAACGTGGCCGAGGTGCAGCTGGTCCACGGGCGGACCCTGGACATCGTGGCCCAGGCCATCGGCAAGCGGTCCTACGGGGAGCGGATCGCCTCCGACTACGAGAGCTACACCGCGGCCGCGGCCATGGCGGAGACGGCAGAGAAACTCACCGCCGACGACCACGACACCTCCTCTCAGCACTACCGGCTGCTCGTCGGAGCGCTCTCGGCGGTGGCCCGGGGGCTGCACGAACCCGGGCGGATCCTCGACTCCTACCTGCTGCGGGCCGTCTCCCTGGCGGGGTGGACGCCGAGTTTCGTGGACTGCGCCCGCTGCGGTGCTCCCGGGCCCCACCGGTCCTTTTCCGCCGCACTCGGCGGGGCCGTGTGCCCGCAGTGCCGTCCCCCGGGCTCGGCCGCACCGAGCGACGCCACGTTCCAGCTGCTGGACGGTCTGCTGCGCGGTCACTGGCCCACCATCGACGCCGCCGATCCCCGGACGGCGCGTGCGGCGGCCGGGTTCGTGGCCACCTACGTCCAGTGGCACATGGAGCGCACCGTGCGAGCCCTGGCTCTCGTCGAGCGAGCGGGAGCCTGGGACGCAGCACCGGAGGCCCCCGCGGACCGCTGACCCGCACGGGGTGGGCCGTGCCAGGTCCTAGGGTGGGGGAGTACCGACCGTCGCTCCGAGAGGACCACCGAGTGAACAGCTTCAGCCCCCCGCCGCCGCACTCCAGCGGGGAGACCGCGCCCGACATCAACCCCGCCCTTCTTCCCCAGCACGTGGCGCTCGTGATGGACGGCAACGGCAGGTGGGCCAATCAGCGGGGGCTCCCGCGCACGGAGGGCCACCGGGCCGGGGAACGGGCTCTGATGGACGTGGTGGCCGGTGCCATCGAGCTGGGCATCCCCACCGTCTCCGCATATGCCTTCTCCACGGAGAACTGGAAGCGCTCACCGTCCGAGGTGGCCTTCCTCATGAACTTCACGGGGGACGTGATGTCCCGCCAGCTGCCCACGTTCCAGGAGTGGGGGATCAGGGTCCGCTGGGCCGGGCGACGCCCGCGGCTGTGGAGCTCGGTGATCAAGCGGCTGGAGACCGCCGAGCGCGAAACGGAGGGCAACGACGTCATCACGCTGACCATGTGCGTGAACTACGGCGGCCGGGCGGAGATTGCAGACGCCGCCGCAGCCATGGCCCGTGACGCCCGTGAGGGTCTGCTCAAGCCGGGGTCCATCACGGAGGACACCGTGCAACGGTACCTGGACGAGCCGCAGCTGCCGGACGTGGACATGTTCCTCCGGTCCTCCGGGGAGCAGCGGCTGTCCAACTTCATGCTCTGGCAGTCCGCCTACGCCGAGCTGGTGTTCCTGGACGTGCTCTGGCCGGACATGGACCGGCGGGTGCTGTGGCGAGCAGTCCAGGACTACGTGGAGCGGGACCGGCGGTACGGGGGAGCGGTGGATCAGGCCGTGAATCCGGAGGGATCCTGACGGGCTCAATGCTGGAAGTCTTCATCAAAACTTGAGCTCCAACCCGTGACAGTCACCTGAAACTTGAAGCACTAGGGCACCGATCACGCCACCCAGTGGCTCCCGCGGCTCCCCGTCCGACGCAGACGGATCTCGGCCCGGAGCCCGTGTGGGAAACTGGACCCATGCGCGTGTATCCCGCCTTCTTCAAGGCCGCCTTCTCCTGGATGGATCCCGAACTTGCCCACACCCTTGGTTTCGCCGGCATCTCGCTGACCCGTCGTTGCGGACTGGGCCGCGTGCTCTCGCGGTTCACCGCCCCGGATGCCGGGAACGAGGTGACCGTGATGGGCCTGACCTTCCCCTCGCCCTTCGGGCTGGCCGCCGGCTTCGACAAGGGGGCCACGGGAGTCCACGCCCTCACCGACCTGGGCTTCGGCCACGTGGAGGTCGGCACGGTCACGGGGCGCGCTCAGCCCGGCAACCCGCGCCCCCGCCTGTTCCGGCTCGTGCGGGACCGCGCCGTGGTCAACCGGATGGGCTTCAACAACGACGGAGCCCAGGCGGTGGCCCCCCGCGTGGCGGCTGCGCTGCAGAGCCTGGCGCAGGAGGCGGCCCGGACCGGGCGGCGTCGTCCCGTGGTGGGGGTAAACATCGGCAAGACCAAGGCGGTGGAGCTGGAGCACGCCACCGAGGACTACGTGCGCAGCACGCGCTTCCTGGCCCCCTACGCGGACTACCTGGTGGTCAACGTGTCCTCGCCCAACACCCCCGGGCTGCGTCAGCTCCAGAAACTGGACTCCCTCCGGCCGTTGCTGCGTGCCGTGCGCGCCGAGGCGGACCGTGTCACCTCCCGGCGGGTGCCGCTGCTGGTGAAGATCGCCCCGGACCTGGCGGACGAGGACGTGCTCGCCGTGGCGGACCTGGCCATGGACCTCGGGCTGGACGGCATCGTGGCCACCAACACCACGATCGCCCGTGACGGGCTGGGACTGACCACGGAGCAGGACGAGGTCGTGCGCTGCGGTGCCGGTGGCCTGTCGGGTGCCCCGCTGCGTCGGCGCTCCCTCGAGGTGCTCCGGCTGCTGAAGTCGCACGTGGGGGACCGTCTGGTGCTCGTCTCGGTGGGCGGTGTCACCACGGCGGAGGACGTCGTGGAGCGCCTGGATGCTGGTGCCTCCCTCGTGCAGGGGTACACCGCGTTCCTCTACGAGGGGCCGTTCTGGGCCGCACGGATCAACAAGGGCCTGCGGCGCGCGGCCCGGCGCACCACCCGCTGATCGTCGCCGCCCCGGCGAAGGACAGGGCCCGGACCACCACCGTGGTCCGGGCCCCTGTCCTTCGAGGTCGGGCGTCACTCGGGACGTTCGCCCCGCCGCACCTGCGGCTTGGGAAGGCGCAGCCGGCGGATCGTGAACGCTCGCATGGACGCGTACCAGCGCGTGCCCCGCTGCACGGTGCCGAACTTGCGCTGCATGGCCTTGTGCATGCGCTGGGACATGATTACGGCGTCGATGATGCTCAGCGCCACGTACCCGTACACGACCCAGATCAGGGTCATGGCCAGGGACTGCACCGGCAGGAAGAGGATGAGGAACACGAGCAGCAGGAAGATCAGCACGTACTCGCCCACGTTGAACCGCGAGTCCACCCAGTCACGCGCGAAACGGCGCTGGGGGCCCGCGTCCCTCGGACCCAGGTAGCGCTCGTCACCGGCGGCCATCCCGGCCTGGGCCTGCGCGCGGCGCTGGCGCTCGGCCTGCTTGGACTCCGCCTTGGCGGCCTTGCGGTCCTCGGGGACCAGGGGGCGGCGACGGGCGGCCTCCTGCTCCTTGCGGGTGGGAGTGGGGCGGCCCTTGCGGACGTCGGCGGGCTGCCCGCCGCGGTCCGGGGTCTCGGCGGGCTCGGTCACGGCCGTGGCGCGCACGGCGGTGGAACCCGTGGATTCTTCTGTCTTCCTGCGTCCAAACACCCGACCAGCCTAACGGAGTCCGGGGTGGGCTCCGCGCGTGCGACCTGCCACCTCGCAGCGGGCGCCGTTAGGCTGGCCCCATGAGCACAGACTTCACACGTCCCAGTTCCGACACCGTCGAGGCCCTCCGGGCGAGCGTGGAGAGCTCCCGCGCCACGCTGCTCGGCGAGCTCGGTGAACTCGTCGCGATTCCCGGCATCGCCTGGGACTCGTTCGACGCCGCCGACCTGGACCGCAGCGCCGAGGCCGTCGCAGCCCTCCTGCGCGGTCTGCCGTTCGACAGCGTGGAGGTGCTGCGCGTGCCGTCGCCGGACGACGCGGGCCACCCGGCCGTCGTCGCGCGCCGGGCCGCGGCTCCGGGACACCCCACGATCCTGCTGTACGCCCACCACGACGTGCAGCCCCCGGGCAGGCGGGAGCTGTGGAACACCGAGCCCTTCGAGGCCGTGGAGAAGGACGGACGTCTGTGGGGTCGCGGCGCGGCCGACGACAAGGCCGGAGTGATGGCCCACGTCGGAGCGCTCCGGGCGTTCTTCGAGCACCACGGCGAAGAGCCCGGACTGGGTATCACCGTGTTCGTCGAGGGTGAGGAGGAGGCCGGCTCGCCCGGTTTCGGGGCCTTCCTGGCGGCCCACAAGGACAAGCTCGCCGCGGACGTCATCGTGATCGCGGACTCCGCCAACTGGGAGGTCGGCGTCCCCGCCCTGACCACCACGCTGCGCGGCGTGGTGGGCGGGATCGTGGAGATCAGCGCGCTGGACCACGCGGTGCACTCCGGCATGTTCGGCGGTCCCGTCCTGGATGCGCCCACGCTGCTGTCCCGACTGATCGCCACGCTGCACGACGACGACGGTGCCGTGGCCGTGGCCGGGCTGCTGAGCGAGGACGCCACGGACGTGGACTACGACGAGGCCCGCTTCCGCGCGGATGCCGGCGTGCTCGACGGCGTGCAGCTGGCCGGGCGCGGCTCCATCTCCTCCCGGATCTGGACCCAGCCAGCCATCTCCGTGACCGGCATCGACGTCACGGACGTGGACCACGCCTCCAACACCATCGCCGCCAGCGCCCGAGCCAAGCTCAGCCTGCGCGTGGCCCCCGGGCAGGACCCCAAGGAGGCCGCCGAGGCGCTGCGCACGCATGTGCTGGAGCACGCCCCGCTCGGTGCGCACGTGACGTTCGAGGTCGAGGAGGCCGGGCCGTCGTTCCGCGCGGACGACACCGCCGTGAGCTCGCAGATCGCGCTGTGGGCCTTCGAGCAGGCCTGGGGACGTCCGGCCGTGACCGCCGGGATGGGCGGGTCGATCCCGTTCACCGCCACGCTCACGGAGGCCTACCCGGACGCGCAGATCCTGATCACCGGCATCGAGGACCCGGACACGCGCGCCCACAGCGCCAACGAGTCCCTGCACATCGGGGACTTCCTGCACGCCGTGACGGCCGAGGCCCTGGTCCTCACCGCCCTCGCCGAACAGGGGCGTGGCGCCGCGGAATGATTCCGCGCACCACCGCGTTCCACCCGCAGAACCGTCGAACCGCACTCAGGGGCAGGCCCCCGGGTCGCACAGAAAGCGAGCACCATGAGCGTCACCACGGACAACGAGACCACCCAGGACCTGCCCGCCCACGAGGTCCTGCTCACCGACAACGCCGCCCAGAAGGTCCGGGACCTCCTCGAGCAGGAGGGCCGCACGGACCTGCGCCTGCGCGTCGCGGTGCAGCCCGGCGGCTGCTCCGGGCTGATCTACCAGCTGTACTTCGACGAGCGGGTCCTGGACGGGGACCACGTCCGCGACTTCGGCGGCGTGGAGGTCATCGTGGACAAGATGAGCGTCCCGTACCTCAGCGGCTCCACCGTGGACTTCGAGGACACCATCTCCAAGCAGGGCTTCTCGATCGACAACCCCAATGCGCAGGGTTCCTGCGCGTGCGGGGACAGCTTCCACTAGGACCACGCCGTCGCGAAGGGGTGCGCAGGGCCTGACGGGCCCGGCGCACCCCTTTTCCGTGCCCGCACACCTCGGCCACGGCACCCCGTGACGCCCCCGCGCCGGCTCCACCGGGCGAGCGGACCCCTGCCCCCGCACGCCCACGACGACGCCGAGTGGCCCGGGGGAGCGGGACACCGCCCCGTGGGCGGGCACGACACGGCGCGCTGACACAGTGTCAGCACATCGAGGGGGTGAGGGGTAAGCTTCCCAGGGAGAACAATTAACGGGCAACGTGTCCTCTGTGCCCACGCGCAGGACCGACGCCGAGCCCACGTACAGAAGAGGAAGGGCCGTCTGTGAGTTCGCAAACTCGAACCGGCAGCCGCCGCGGTCGGAAGCTGAAGCTCTCGGCAGTGGCAGTCCTGGCGACGATCTCGCTCACCGCGTGCTCGGAGCAGGTCGAGGTGGGCTTCCTGCCCACCGAACGGGGCACCACCGACAACGCCGATCTGATCATGGACCTGTGGATCGGCTCGTGGGTCGCGGCCCTCGCCGTCGGTCTCCTGGTGTGGGGCCTCATGCTCTGGTGCATGGTGGCCTACCGCCGGCGCAAGAACGAGACGGGCTACCCTCGCCAGCTCGCGTACAACGCACCGCTGGAGATCTTCTACACCATCGTCCCGATCGCCATGATCGTGACGCTGTTCTTCTTCTCCTTCCGCGCCCAGACCGAGATCACGGACCGCTTCGAGAACCCGGACGCCAAGATCCAGGTCTACGGCAAGCAGTGGGCGTGGGACTTCAACTACGTGGACGACGACGTCCACTACCAGGGCGTCCAGGCACACCTCACCGGTGAGCCGGGCGTCGAGGAGACGCTGCCCACCCTGTACCTCCCCGCCAACAGCGAGGTGGAGCTGGAGATCACGTCCCGTGACGTCATCCACTCGTTCTGGGTTCCGGCATTCCTGGAGAAGATCGACATGATCCCGGGCCGCACCAACTACATGAGCTTCACCACCGGTCACGAAGGCACCTTCGCCGGCAAGTGCGCGGAGCTGTGCGGTGAGTACCACTCGGAGATGCTCTTCAACGTGGCCGTCGTGAGCCAGGAGGAGTACGACGCCCAGATGCAGAAGCTGCGCGACGAGGGCAACACCGGCCTCGTGGGCGACGAGTACAACCGCAATCCCAATCAGAACGCAACCTCCAACAACTAGGGGATAGGCAATGTCTACGCTCGAATATTCGCGGGACGACGCGGCAGCAGCCGCACCCCGCGTTGTCCCACGCTCCAAGGGCCGGGTGATCGTCAACTGGCTCACCTCCACGGACCACAAGACGATCGGGTACATGTACCTGATCTCCTCGTTCATCTTCTTCTGCGCGGGCGGCGTCATGGCGCTGCTCATCCGCGCCGAGCTCTTCCAGCCCGGCATGCAGATCCTGGAGACCAAGGAACAGTACAACCAGCTGTTCACCATGCACGGCACGATCATGCTGCTGATGTTCGGCACCCCGCTGTTCATCGGCTTCGCCAACGTCATCGTGCCCCTGCAGCTGGGCGCACCGGACGTGGCGTTTCCGCGCCTGAATGCGCTGTCGTTCTGGTTCTTCCTGTTCGGCTCGCTGATCGCGGTGTCGGGCTTCCTCTCCCCGCAGGGCGCCGCCTCCTTCGGCTGGTTCGCCTACGCGCCCTTGAACAGCACCACGTTCAGTCCGGGCGTCGGTGGTGACCTCTGGGTCTTCGGCCTCGGTCTGCAGGGCTTCGGCACCATCCTCGGTGCGGTCAACTTCATCACCACCATCGTGTGCATGCGCGCGCCCGGCATGACCATGTGGCGCATGTCCGTGTTCACCTGGACCACGCTGATCACCTCCATGCTGGTCATCATGGTCTTCCCGCCGCTGGCCTCCGCGCTGTTCGCGCTGGGCATGGATCGTCGCCTGGGTGGTCACATCTTCGACCCGGAGAACGGTGGCGCCATCCTGTGGCAGCACCTCTTCTGGTTCTTCGGCCACCCCGAGGTCTACGTGCTCGCCCTGCCGTTCTTCGGCATCGTCTCGGAGATCATTCCGGTGTTCTCCCGTAAGCCGATCTTCGGGTACAAGGGCCTGGTTTTCGCCTCCATCGCCATCGCGGCTCTGTCCGTGACCGTGTGGGCGCACCACATGTACGTCACCGGTGCTGTGGCCCTCGGCTTCTTCTCCTTCATGACCATGATGATCGCGGTCCCCACCGGCGTGAAGTTCTTCAACTGGATCGGCACCATGTGGCAGGGCTCGCTCACTTTCGAGACCCCCATCCTGTGGGTGCTGGGCTTCCTGTTCACGTTCCTGTTCGGTGGTCTGACCGGCATCATCCTGGCCACCCCGCCGCTGGACTTCCACGTGTCGGACACCTACTTCGTGGTCGCGCACTTCCACTACGTGATCTTCGGAACCATCGTGTTCGGCATGTTCGCCGGCTTCTACTTCTGGTGGCCCAAGTTCACCGGCAAGATGCTCAACGAGCGAATCGGCAAGATCCACTTCTGGCTGCTGTTCGTGGGCTTCCACATGACCTTCCTGATCCAGCACTGGCTGGGCGTGGACGGCATGCCCCGCCGGTACGCGGACTACCTGCCCGAGGACGGGTTCACCTGGATGAACCAGTTCTCCACCATTGGCTCCATGCTGCTGGGCGTGTCCATGATCCCGTTCTTCTGGAACGTGTACACCACCCACCGCAACGCCAAGAAGGTGGAGGTGGACGATCCCTGGGGCTTCGGCGGTTCTCTCGAGTGGGCGACCTCCTGCCCGCCCCCGCGCCACAACTTCACCTCCCTGCCTCGGATCCGTTCCGAGCGCCCCGCGCTGGATCTCCACCACCCGGAGCTCTCCGCGTTCTCGAGCCAGCAGTTTGATGCCGAGACCCCCCTGGTCGGCGGCAGCGGAAGGAACGGACGATGAGCACCACTATCAAGACCTTCCTGATGCTCGGTGTCTTCTGCACCGTGGTCGGGTTCGTGTACGGCTACGTCACGGACTTCCAGGAGCTCGCGGGCTTCCCGGCTCTGCTGGCGGTCGCGGCCATGAGCTTCATGCTCGTGGTGTACCTCTGGCTCGTCCAGCGCTCCACCGGGGGCACCCTCCCGGAGGACCGCGAGGACGGCGAGATCGTGGAGATGTCGGGCGAGTACGGCGCCTTCTCCCCGTGGAGCTGGTGGCCGCTGCTTCTCGGTCTCGGCTGCGCGCTGTTCGTGACTGCTCTGGCCATCGGCTGGTGGATCGTGGGGCTCGCTGTTCCCGTGGCGCTGCTCGGTCTGCTCGGCCTCGTGTTCGAGCACAGCCGTGGAGACCACGCCCACTGACGTCACGCGTCTGAGGTTCACTCAAGGAGCCCGCACTGTCCCCGGACGGTGCGGGCTCTTTGATGTCCAGCGGCGGCATCCGAACTTTCGCATCCGAGATGTTTGCAGCCTGATCTCAGGGGCAGGCCCCGTGATGTCAGGACCAGCACCGAGTACGGGCGAGGCGCACCGGTACCGGCACCGACACCGAGCCATCCTCCAAGCCCCACCCGGGGACGAGGCCGTGTGAGCCCCCTGCGCCTGTAACGGGGCCCCGGATGGCAGGGCCCTCACAGAGAAGGCCCGTACAGCGGCCGCGGGCCCGGGTGGAACCTCAGCGGGTCCCCGGGCCTGCACCGGGTGTCCTGCTACGGCCGGCGGTGCTCCGTGGGCCCCAGCCCGCGACGGCGGGCGGTGGTCCCGTCGATAGCCTCCCTGAATCCACGTTCGTAGGAGGTCGGTGCGCCCCGCAACCGCGGGCACCAGATAGCCCGTCGGGCGGTGCACCATCTCCCTCGGCAGGCTCGGCAGGCTCGGCAGGCTCGGCAGGCTCGGCAGGCCCGGCAGGCCCGGAAGACGGGTAACTAGGTATTCCGGCAGACCAGTAGTGACGGATCTGTTCCCTCCGGCATTCAGCGGGGGTGGGCCTGGCACTCTACCGGCTTCCGCTGCCCCTGTAGCTCGATGAAAACGCTGCGCTCCGTCCGCGACCGGTGGTTCTGTGCGACGGCGTGCAGACGACCAAATAACCGCGGAGCAGGAACTTCCACGACCTGCGGCGCCGAGCGGGGGAGGCGCGTCAGCACACGACCGGTGGTGGAACTGCTACGGGAGGCCATGTCCCGGGTGCTCGCGTGTGCCCTCCGCCGACCCCTGAGTGCGTCTGTGGACCCCTGAGGCACGTGAACTCTGCCCGACTGGCGGGGGTGGATCGCCAGGAGCGCGGAGGGAAAGAGGCCGTTGTTGTGCGGGACCGGCCCTGTGGCCGGCAGGTGCAACGTCACGACGTGAGGGCCAGCTGCGGTGAACGGGAATGCCCGCTGTCCTCCTCAACGACGCGAGGGTCAGTAGTAAAGATGCATGGAGGATGCCTGTCATGTGCGCCTTCATACGACAGTACCGCGTGTGCGAGGCATGGCATCGGTGCTGGGGGGCCTTGTTGTGTCCGAGCTGGGTCGGCCGGTTGTGTCGCGAACGGGGCGCGTGGTGGTGTCCGGGCAGGGGCGCGTAGTGGTTTACAGCCCCGGACGCGGTGTCAGAGCGAGGGAAGATGGCACCTGATGATGCCCCCCGCGCTCCGCGGCCCCGGGTTCTTCTGGCCGCGGCAGGAGGCCTCGCCGGCGGACATCCTCGTTGACCAGACCAGCGCCTGGCCTCCGCGGGGCCATCTCAAGGAGTGCAGATGAAAAGTGGGCCCGTGGGGATCCGAAGATCTCCACGGGCCCACGGCCGAACGGCTGCTAACCCGTGCGCGGCTACTTCTCGATCTGCGCCGAGTGCGACCCGGCGCCCACGGCGACAGGCTCCGCACCGTGGTGACCGTGCGCGGCTTCCAGCTCCGCCGGGGTCACGGGGGCCACACGGTCCTCGAAGAAGAACTGGCTCAGTCGGCCGCGCATCTTCTCGGAGGACGTGATCTTGCCCTTGGCGTTCGCCCGAGCGGGCTGCACCTGTCGGTCCTCGAAGTCCACCAGCTTGTAGCGGCGGTACTCGTCAAGCGGCTCGTGGACCTCCACGAATTCACCGTGGGGCAGCGCCTGGATTCGTCCGGACTCGCGGCCGTGCAGGACGATCTCGCGGTCCTTGCGCTGCAACGACAGGCAGAATCGGCGGACGATGATGAACGCCAGGATGGGGCCCAGGAAGTACAGCGCGCGCAACCAGTAGATGACGTCGTTCACGGCCACGTGGAAGTGGGTCGCGATGAGGTCGCCGGAAGCGGCGATCATCTGAACGGCGTAGAAGGTCACGCCAGCGGCGCCCACGGCCGTACGGAACGGCGCGTTGCGGGGGCGGTCCAGAACGTTGTGCACGCGGTCGTCGCGGGTCACCCAACGCTCGATCCAGGGCCAGGCGAACATGGCACCGAACATCGCGGCCATGGGGATCAGCGGCAGCAGGATGGCCAGGGGGAGGACGATCCCGAAGATGTTCACCTCCCACGAGAAGGGCCACGAGCCGGGCATGAGCCGCAGGCCGCCGTCCGAGAAGCCCATGTACCAGTCGGGCTGAGAGCCCGCCTGCACGGGGGATGGATCGTAGGGACCGTAGTTCCAGATCGCGTTGATCGTGGTGGTGCCGGCCATCAGCGCCAGGATGCCGAAGACGATGAAGAAGAACCCACCGGCCTTGGCTGCGTACACGGGGCCCACGGGGAAGCCGACCACGTTGTCCTCGGTGCGGCCCGGGCCAGGGAACTGGGTGTGCTTGTGCACGACCACCATGAAGAGGTGGACCACGATCATCATGAGGATCAGCGCGGGGATGATCAGCACGTGGACGATGTACAGGCGACCGATGATCGCGTCACCCGGGAACTCGCCGCCGAACATGAACATCGAGATGTAGGTGCCCACCACGGGGATGGACTTCGCGATGGCGTCCGCAATGCGCAGGCCGTTGCCGGAGAGCACGTCGTCCGGGAGGGAGTAGCCGGAGAAGCCGGCCACGATCGCCAGGATGAAGAGCACGCAGCCCACGACCCAGTTGAGCTCACGGGGGCGGCGGAACGCGCCGGTGAAGAACACGCGGAGCATGTGCACGGACAGCGCCATCACGAAGAGCAGCGCGGACCAGTGGTGCAGCTGACGCAGGAAGAGCCCACCGCGGATGTCGAAGGAGATGTCCAGGGTGGAGGCGTACGCGCCGGACATCTCCACGCCCTGCATGGGCACGTAGCTTCCGGTGTACTCCGTGGAGGTCATGGTCGGGTCGAACCACAGGGCCAGGAAGGTGCCGGACAGCAGCAGGATCACAAAGCTGTACAGCGCCACCTCGCCGAACATGAAGGACCAGTGGTCGGGGAAAACCTTGCGCCCGAACTCCTTCACGATGGAGGACCCGCCCACGCGAGTGTCCACGAAGTTGGCAATGCGTCCGGTGCGAGTGGTGGGCCGGTATTCGAAGTCGGTAGATGTGGACATCAGTTCGCCTCATCCTGCATGTCTTGGACGGCGAAACCACGCTGGGAGTAGGTGGGTCCCACGGGCTCGTGGAAGTCGCTACGGGCAACGAGGTAGCCGTCGGAATCAACGGAAATGGGCAGCTGCGGCAGGGGGCGGGATGCCGGGCCGAAGATAACCTCACACTCGTTCGTGAGGTCGAACGTGGACTGGTGGCACGGGCACAGCAGGTGGTGCGTGTGCTGCTCGTACAGGGCGATGGGGCAGCCCACGTGCGTGCAGACCTTGGAGTAGGCGAAGATGCCGTCCACGTTCCAGTCCTTGCGGTCCTCGGACACGTTGACCTGGTCCGGGTCCAGACGCATGAGGAGCACCACGGCCTTGGCCTTCTCGTCGAGGTAGCCCTCTTCGTGGCCGAGGCTCGTGAGGTTCTCGGGGATCACGTGGAACGCGGAGCCCAGGGTGACGTCCGAGGCCTTGATGGGGGTCCCGGAGGGGTCACGCACCAGGCGGACGCCCTCGTCCCACATGGTGTGGCGCAGCACCTTGAGGTCGGTCGGGCCGAGGTCCTTGAGCAGCCCCACGAAGGGGAGGGGCATCAGGACGGCGGCACCGATCAGGGTGTTGCGCAGCAGCGGACGACGCTTCACGCCGGACTCGTCGTAGATCGTGTTGAGGATGCTCTGCGCGTCCGCGCGCTGCTCCTCGGTGCGGATGTCGTGACGCATCTCCACGATCTCGTGGTCAGGCATCAGGGTGCGGGCCCAGTGGACCACGCCGATGCCGATGCCGAACATTCCGAGCGCGATGCCCAGGCCCAGCAGGAGGTTCTGCAGGCGAAGCTGGGAAGTGGGCTCCGTGTTGACCGCATCGTAGAGCGGGCCGTCCACGCGGACGCCGAAGTACCCCACGAAGAAGATCACGGATCCGATGATGGAGAGCAGGAACAGCAACACCACCTGGTGCTCTGCCCGCTTGGCCGCCTTGGGGTCGACGTCCGTCACCCGCGGACGGTGCGGCGGAAGCCCCGGGTTGTGAAAGCGGTCCTGGTCCGCGCCGTCCGAGGTGACTACCGCCCCGCTGTCGTGGGGAGTGCCATCACGATGGTCGCCCATGTGGTCCCTCATTCTTCTCTTGGTGCTGTGAATAGTGTCTTGGGTGCCGGCCGGTGGCCGACGGGTGCTCTCAGGCGGAGCGGGAGGTCAGCCAGACGGTGAAGCCGATCACCACGACCAGGCCAATGGTCCAGATGAAGAGGCCCTCGGAGACGGGGCCCAGCGAGCCGAGGCTGAAGCCGCCCACCGTGGTGTTGTTGTCGAGGGTCTTGAGGTACGTGATGACGTCCTGCTTCTCCTCGGGGGTGATGTTGGCGTCGTTGAACACGGGCATGTTCTGCGGGCCGGTCTGCATGGCCTCGTAGATGTGCTTCTCGCTGACGCCCATGAGGGAGGGAGCGTACTTGCCGCGCGTCAGCGCGCCGCCTTGGCCCGCCGCGTTGTGGCACATGGCGCAGTTGGCGAGGAACACCTTGGCCCCGTTGGCGGAGTCGCCCTCGGCGATGTCGAGGTACTCCTCCTCGGGAACCGTGGGGCCCGCACCGAGGGACGCGACGTACGCCGCAAGCTGGTCGGTCTGCTCCTGGCTGAACTGCTCGGGCTTGACCGGGGCCTGGGGGCCCTGCATCTGCATGGGCATGCGCCCGGTGCCCACCTGGAAGTCGACGGCGGCGGCGCCGACGCCGATCAGGGACGGGCCGGTGTCGCTGCCCTGGGCCTGCATGCCGTGGCACGTGGAGCAGTTGGCCTGGAAGAGCTTCTCGCCCTCCTGGACGTCCTGAGCCGAGTAGCTGGTGGTCTCGGCCTTGGCTTCATTGGTGGTAGTGGCAACTGCGTAGAGTCCACCGGTCAGAAGCAAAGCCATGACCAGCAGCGCGAGGGCTGCCAGAGGATGGCGGCGCTTTTGTGAGAGTGCCTTCACGTCAAACGTTCCTTTTACTCGGTTCTAGATCAGGGAGGGGCGGATGGTCCGGTGGTGGACTACTTGATGAAGTAGACCAGGAAGAAGAGGACGATCCAGACCACGTCGACGAAGTGCCAGTAGTAGGACACCACGATGGCCGAGGTGGCCTCGTAGTGGCCGAAGCGCTTGGCGACGAAGGCGCGGCCGATGATGAAGAGGAATGCAATCAGACCGCCGGTCACGTGGAGCGCGTGGAAGCCGGTGGTGATGTAGAAGGCAGAGCCGTAGGCGCTGGCCGAGATGGTGACGCCCTCGGCGACCAGGGAGGCGTACTCGTAGACCTGGACGGACACGAAGACGGCGCCCATGAGGAAGGTCAGCGCGAACCACTCGGTGAGTCCCCACTTGGAGAACTGGAACAGGCCGCCGGTGCGCCGGGGCTGGAGCCGCTCGGCAGCGAACACGCCGAACTGGCACGTCACGGAACTGAGCACGAGGATCAGGGTGTTGACCGACGCCATGGGGACGTTGAGCACTTCGGTGTTCTCCGCCCACACCTCGGGTGAGGTGGCGCGCAGCGTGAAGTACATGGCAAAGAGTCCGGCGAAGAACATCACTTCGGAGGACAACCACACGATGGTGCCCACGGAGGTGAGGTTGGGGCGAGTGATGCTCGCACCCACCGGTTTGGCTGGGGTATGAGTCGCAGTTGTCACAGAGACATTATGTCGCCAAAACTTCCGGCGGACCAACCATCTGGGCCTCGGGGCTCCACCGTGTCGCAGCTTCGGGCCGGCGGGGGAGGACGGTCGGGGGCCCGCGGCACCGCGCCACCGCACCGATTGCGGGTCCCATCCGGGCGGCGGAGCGCGGTCCGCAGAACGGTAGAGTCGAACGCGTGACTACCTCCAGCAGCACCGTGACACCCGCCCAGTGGCCCGATCTCCTCACCATGCTGTCCCAGGGCAGGGACCTCTCCTGGGACCAGGCCTACTGGGCCATGGACCGCATCATGGCGGGGGAGGTCCCCGACGCCGTGATCGCGGGCTTCCTCATGGCGCTGCGGACCAAGGGGGAGAGTGTCGCCGAGCTCAACGGATTGGCGGACGCCATGGTGGCTCGCGCCCACCCCATCTCGGTGCCGGGGCCGTCCCTGGACATCGTGGGAACGGGCGGGGACAGGCTCTCGAGCGTCAACATCTCCACGATGGCGGCCCTGGTGTGCGCCGGCGCGGGCGCGCGTGTGGTCAAGCACGGCAACCGGGCGTCGTCGTCCAAGTCCGGCTCCGCAGACGTCCTGGAGGTGCTGGGCGTGCAGCTGGACATGCCCGTGGACCGGGTGCGCCGCGCGGCCACCGAGGTGGGCATCACCTTCCTCTTCGCCCAGACCTTCCACCCCTCGATGCGCTTCGCGGCCACGGCCCGCAAGTCCCTGGGCGTGGCCACCGCCTTCAACTTCCTGGGCCCCCTCACGAACCCCGCGCGGGTGCGGGCGTCCGCGATCGGGGTGGCCGACGCCGCTCTGGCACCCCTGATGGCCGGCGTGTTCCGCAACCGTGGCGACCGTGCCCTGGTGTTCCGCGGAGGCGACGGGCTCGACGAGCTCACGGTCACCGCGCCGTCGGACGTGTGGGAGGTGCGCGACGGTGAGATCCAGGAGCACTCGCTGGACCCCCTGGACCTGGACATGCCCCGCGCCACCGTGGAGGACCTGCGGGGCCGGGACGCCATCTACAACGCCGGTGTGGTGCGCGATGTGCTGGACGGGGCCCCGGGACACGTGCGGCACGCCGTGCTGCTCAACGCGGCGGCAGGGCTCGTGGCCGCGGAGGAGTCGGCCGAGGGGTCGTTCATGGACCGGTTCGCGAGTGCGCTGCGCCGTGCAGAGGAGGCCGTGGACTCCGGCGCGGCCCGGGACGTCCTGGCGCGCTGGGTGGCGTTTGCCGCCGAGTGACCCGGCCCGGGGGAGTGCGCCGCCTCGGAACGACGACGCCGCCCACCCCTGACACGGGTGGGCGGCGTTTGCGTGCGGGTGAGTCTCAGTCGTCGATGCCGAGAGAGAATGCGGCGTCGAGGTCGTGCGTGCTGTAGGTGCGGAAGGCGATGTTGGTGCTGGTGGAGACCACGCCCGGCACCTTGGAGAGCTCGTCCGCGATGACGTCGGCCAGCTGCTCGTGGCGGTCCACCCGCACCATGGCGATGAGGTCCCACTCACCGGTCACGGAGTAGACCTCGGAGACCCCGCGGATGTCGGAGACCTCCTGCGCGACCTCGGGAATGCGGTCCGAGGAGGTCTTGATCAGGACGATGGCGGTGAACATGGGGTTCCTTTCCACGGGGTCGTCCCAGCCTAGCTGGGCCGTGCGGCCGACACGCGCCCGTGCGGGCACCGCGGATGCCGACGGGACGCATGGAGTGAGGTGTCAGCAGGAGCGCAGGTGGTGGCGCAGCGCCAGCACCAGCCGGTAGCCGATGAGGAGCACCGCCAGCGTCAGCAGGCTCACCACCACGAACGGCAGCGCCGTGCCCTGGCCGGTGAGGGTGCGCAGCACCGTGCCGCCCACCTCGGCGCACAGCCACACCGAGAGGCCCGTGGGGATCACCGCAGCGGGGTGACGGGTTCCTCTGCAGGCCAGCCAGCCGAGGAGCGCGCCCACGAGGAACGGCCACGCGGTCACAAGGATTCCCGAGAGGCTCTCGCCGTGGCTCGTGCGGCCGATCCCGGCGAACACGATGACCAGCAGGAGGTCGGTGGCCAGGTACGCGGGCCACCGTTCGCCCGAGCGGTGCATCTCGGGACCGGAGGAGGTCGGGGACGTGGTGAGGGATCGGTCGGCGGTGCTGTGGGGCGAGTCGGTGTCCATGATGTCGATGCTATCGCCCGCTCACTAAGTCAAGTCTGCAGTGAAACTCAAATCAAAAGGTGCAAGGCTCACGTGAGACACGAAGAAATGGCGTGCCTGTGCAGGACGGGACATTGGGGGAGTCGCACCAACCACCTAGCCCTCGAGGGCCCGGAGCTCCGCGCGCCGTCCGCACGGAGCAGACGCCTGTGCCGCACGCTGCGCGGTGTTGGGTGACGAGTAGACCGCATCGGCGGCCTGGGGGCCCTGGGCGTGGAAGACGGTGATCATGCAATGGGTCACAGTGGAAGCCTCTCAGCCGGTGTGCCGTGGTAATCGGTGTGCTGCGGGGCGGCGCGACGCCGCATCCACGAGACTGTGACGCCGGCCATGTGGTGGGACGCGCAGTGGGACGCAGGGTCCTGGATTCCTCGCCGAGATTCAGTGCCGACCACTGGGTCCATGGTGCGCCACGGTGGCGACTGACGGTTTGTACCAGTCCTGCGGTGATGGGGCACCGCGGGCGGTCGGCAGCGCGCGTGAGTGCGCCGTCGCCTGTGGCTCGCAGGGCCGACGGGCGAAACCGGCGCACGGTTGCGGAATGCTGGGCCGGCGTGGTGCCGCATGCGACGGGCCTCACCACGGGGGCTCCAGGTGGCGTCCAATGGGTCGTCGTTCTGGGCTGTGACCCGAGATCTCACGCTGCACCCGTACAGCCGATAATGTACATTATGTAAAGTAAGCCGGAACGGACGAAGGGGAACCGTCTCCCGACGACTCCCCTTCGTCCCCTCTTGTCATCCTCCGTTCACCCGGGCAGGTCCCGCGGCACGACGTCCGGCGCCTCTTCCTTGCCCGTGAGCGCCGACTCGTTCTTGTGGTGACCGAGGAACGTCAGCACGACCCCCAGCGTCACCCAGGCGATCAGCGCCCACACCTGTGCGGCGATGTTCGCCTCCGGGAAGTACGAGAGATCCCGCAGCAGTGTTCCGGACAGGCCCGGCACCAGCCACTGCCCGATATCCCCGAACGGCGCCAGGATGAACTCCTTGGGTGAGGTCAGCGCCGAGATCGGGTTGCCGATGAACATGGTAAGGATCGCACCCACGGCCAGCCCCGCTCGTCCGATGAGTGAGCTCAACCCCACGATCACCGAGGCGGTGGCGGTGATCCCCAGCCCGATGGCGGCCCAGTTGGCCAGGAAGTTGGCCTGCAGGATCCCGAACAGTCCCTGCAGGATGGCGGCCAGCACGAAGCCTCCGATGACTCCGTACAGCCCCAGTGCCAGCAGGTGCTTGCGCACCCCGGTCACCAGCGTGGAGATCAGGATGCCGCCGATCATCCCACCCATGGTCAGGTGCAGCCCGGCGATGGCCAGCCCACTCCCCTTCGGATCGTCCTCGGACAGCGGGACCACGTCCGTGGTGGTCACCGTGGGCGGAGCGCCGGCCTGCTGCTGCGGTGCCTGCTGGCTCAGGGCCGCCATGCCCGCGGGCCCATTGGCCGCGGCCTCCTTGACCTTCTCGAGCGCCTCCGTGGTCCCCTCGATGACCTTCTGGTCGATGCCGCGCTGCACGGTCGTGGCCATCCCGCTGAGCATCTGTGACGCCACGGGGCTTGCCGCGCTGGCCGTGAGGAACTCGGGCTGCTCCCCCAGCACGATCCCGCCGTACACCTCGCGGGTCCTGATCCCGTTGACGGCGTCCTCCCGGTGGGCCACCGGGTGCAGGTCCAGCATGTTCTCCGGCATCTTCTCGGTCACGGCGTCGATCTGCTCCTGCGTGCCGACGATCGCCACGGGCAGGTTCTCGGTGGTCGAGGTCATCGTGGGCCAGGCGAAGGCGAGCAGCACGACGGCCACCACGCCCGAGGCGACCAGGGCCGCTGTGACGCTCTTGAGCCAGTCGGGGCGCCGCCGTGGCTGCGGAGTCTGGACGTGGGACATGACCCACCCCTTTCAAAAAGAATGATTGTTCTTGGAAAGTGTGAACCCGCTCCGCTAGGCTGTCAAGAACGATCGTTCGTTTTTGGAGGTGGACGTGCCCAAGGTCACGGAAGAGCACAGGGAGCAGATGCGGCGTCGGATCCAGGACGCCGCCCTGGTCTGCATCGGGCGCAAGGGCTTCTCGGCGGTGTCCATGGCGGACATCATCGCGGAGTCGGGCCTCTCGTCCGGCGCCGTGTACGTCTACTACCGGGGCAAGGACGACCTCTTCCTGGACGCGAGCCGCGGCGTCATGCGCGACCGGCTGGGGGCCCTGGACCGCCTGCACTCCCAGAGCCCGCTCCCCCATCCGGCGCGCGCCATGGCCATGGTGGTCACGGACCTGCCGGAGGGTGCCACGTTCCCCGGTCTGCCCCTGCAGGTGTGGGGCGAGTCGGTCCGCCGCCCCGAGCTGCAGGTGGCGGCGCGCGGAATTCTCGCGGAGGCGGGCAGCCATCTGCGCCGCTATCTGAGCGCGTGGCTGCGCAGCGAGCGCGGCCTGGTGGAGGACGACGCCGATCGGCTGGCCGACCGCCTCCGTCCCGCCTTCATCGGGCTGGTCCAGGGCTACATGGTGCAGGTGAGCCTCTCAGAGGATCCGAAGCAGACGCACGAGGCCTACGTGCAGGCGGTCGAACACCTGTTGAGCGGCGTTCTGGCCCAGCCGGGTCAGGATGCCGGGCCCGCCAACGGCTGACCAGGTGGTGGGGCAGCACGTCCTGGCACGGCAGTCCCCAAGCACCGCACTTGCCGTCGGGTGGAGAGCCCCCCGAGCTGCCCGTTGAGCCGCGCGTGCCGGACATGAACGGACCCCGGCGCCCAGGGACCATGCGGTCCGGGGCGCCGGGGTCCGAGCCGAGGGACGCGAGGTGCGGGTCTCCCGTGCCGGGGTGAGCGTCAGAGCACCGAGCGGTAGACCTCCAGGGTCTGCTGGGCGATGGACTCCCACGAGAAGTGCTCCTCCACGCGGCGTCGCCCGGCCTCACCCATGCGGCGAGCGCGCTCGGGGTCGGAGACCATGTCCGTGAGGGCGGCGGCGAAGTCGTCCACGAACTTCTGGGGGTCCAGGGGCGTTCCGGTGCCGTCGGTGACCTGCTCGATGGGGACCAGGGTTCCGGTCTCGCCGTCGGCGACGACCTCGGGGATGCCGCCCGTGGCGGAGGCGACCACGGCCGCGCCGCACGCCATGGCCTCGAGGTTGACGATGCCCAGGGGCTCGTACACGGAGGGGCACGCGAAGGCGGTGGCGTGGGAGAGGATCTGGATGACCTCGCGGCGCGGCAGCATCTTCTCGATGAGCACCACGCCGTCCCGTTCGCTCTTGAGCTGCTCGATGAGGGCGTTGACCTCGGCGCCGAGCTCGGGGGTGTCAGCGGCTCCGGCGCACAGCACGAGCTGCACCTCGGGCGGCAGCTGCAGGGCGGCGCGCAGGAGGTAGGGCACACCCTTCTGGCGGGTCACGCGGCCCACGAACGCCACGGAGGGCCGGGCGGGGTCGATGCCGTACTCCACCAGGACGTCCGTGGCCTCGTCCCGGTTCCACTGGGTGACGTCGATGCCGTTGTGCACGGTGCGCACGCGCTCGGGGTCCACGGCCGGGTAGGAGCGCAGGATGTCCTGGCGCATCCCCTCGGACACGGCGATGATCGCGGCGGCGGCCTCGTAGGAGGTCTGCTCCGCGAAGGAGGACACCCGGTAGCCGCCGCCGAGCTGCTCGGCCTTCCACGGGCGCAGGGGCTCCAGGGAGTGGGCGGAGAGCACGTGCGGGATGTCGTACATCAGGGAGGAGAGGTGCCCGCCCATGTTGGCGTACCACGTGTGGGAGTGCACGAGGTCCGAGCCGGCGACGTCCTGGACCATGGTGAGGTCCACGCCGAGAGTCTGCACGGCGGCGTTCGCGTCACCGAGTTCAGTCGGCACGGGGTAGGCCGTGACGTGGGCGCCGTGGAACTCGGGATCCCGGGGTTCACCGAAGCAGCGGACGTTGAGGTCCACGAGCGGTGCGAGCACGCGGGACAGCTCGGCCACGTGCACCCCCGCTCCCCCGTAAATGGCCGGCGGGAATTCTTTGCTCAGGATGTCTACTCGCACAGTGCGAGCGTACTGCACGGCCTCCGCGCGCCACAGGCGTCCCTCGGGCCGCGCCGCCCGGTCGCCGCGGTACGAAGCGTGCGCTGGCGCTGCGCCCCCCTGGCCCGTGTGACGAGGGTCCGCGTCGCGACGGTCCGGTGGACGACGGTCTGCGTCGTTGGGCCCTGCCCCCACGACGGCAGGAAGCACGCGGAGCCGGTCTGCACGCCCGTCCGCAACCACGCGTCGCTGGTCCTCACCCCTGCAGGGGTGGTGCGTGGGAGGGGCGCGGGCGGCGTCGTCGTGCGGGCCCTGGACGCTGATGCGGTGGAGACGGGCGACTGGTGCCCGGCGGGGGCGAAAAGTTGCCATGAGTTCGGGTCGGTGTTGTGTCAGCCCAGGTGGAGTGGGACACAATGACGGTGAAGACCAGATGACGTCGACGCCGCGTCGCGGCCCGCGGGCCCTGACCGTCTCGGGAAGTGGAGTGCTACGTATGTCACGACAGAAGAAGGTCCTGGCGATCGTGCTGGCCGGCGGTGAGGGCAAGCGCCTGATGCCGCTCACGGAGGACCGCGCCAAGCCCGCCGTGCCGTTCGCGGGAGGCTACCGGCTGATCGACTTCGCCCTGTCCAACCTGGTGAACTCGGGGTACCTGCAGATCGTGGTGCTCACGCAGTACAAGTCCCACTCCCTGGACCGCCACCTGTCCGAGACGTGGCGGCTGTCCACGCAGCTGGGGAACTACGTGACGTCCGTGCCGGCGCAGCAGCGCCGCGGCAAGGACTGGTTCCTGGGCTCGGCCAACGCCATCTACCAGTCCATGAACCTGATCGACGACGCCGATCCGGACATCGTGGTGGTGGTGGGCGCGGACCACGTGTACCGCATGGACTTCGCGGACATGGTGGAGAAGCACATCGAGTCCGGGGCCAAGGCCACGGTGGCCGCCGTGCGCCAGCCCATGGAGATGGTCAAGTCCTTCGGCGTGATCGAGACGGACCCGCACGATCCCGCGAAGATCGCGCGCTTCGTGGAGAAGCCGGACACCACCGCTCCCCTGCCGGACGATCCCGACTCGTTCCTGGCCTCGATGGGCAACTACGTGTTCGACCGGGACGCCCTCGTGGAGGCGCTGCGCACGGACAACGAGAAGGCGGACACCCACCACGACATGGGCGGGGACATCATGCCGTACTTCTCGCAGCGCGGGGAGGCCGTGGTCTACGACTTCACGCACAACGACGTCCCGGGCTCCACGGAGCGGGACCGGCAGTACTGGCGGGACGTGGGCACCCTGGACTCCTACTACGAGTCCCACATGGACCTGATCCGCCCGCTGCCGGTGTTCAACCTCTACAACTACGACTGGCCCATCTACACGCACCAGATCATGGCGCCTCCCGCCAGGACGGTGCGCGGACCCAACGGCCAGGCGGGCGTGGCGTTCGACTCCATCGTCTCCCCCGGCGTGCTGATCACCGGCGGGCACGTGGGCTCCTCCGTGCTCTCCCCCAAGGTCAAGGTGGAGCACGACGCCCGTGTCACCGAGTCCGTGCTGATGCAGAACGTGCAGATCGGTGCCGGTGCCACCGTGCACCGCTGCATCCTGGACAAGAACGTGGTGGTCCCCCCGGGGTTCACCGTGGGCCTGGACCGGGAGCAGGACCTCGCGCGCGGGCTCACGGTCACGGAGTCCGGTCTCACGATCGCTCCCAAGAACTACCGCTTCGAGAAGTAGGCGCACAGGGCGGGCGGTGTAGCCGTGTGACCGGCGACACCGCCCCGTGCCTACACTGGGGGCATGGGAGCCAGCCTGACCAGAGAAGAAGCAGCCACGCGTGCCGAGCAGATCCGGGTGGAGGACTACCGGGTCACGGTGGACCTCTCGGGGGCGCCGAACCCCGAGAGCACGACCTTCGGCTCGGAGGTCACGGTGCGGTTCACCGCCGAGGAGGGCGCGGAGACGTTCATCGACTTCATCCACGACACGGTCACGGAGGTGGAGCTCAACGGTGCGCTCCTGGACGTGGACGACGTGGTGGACGGGGACCGGATCCGGCTGCCCGAGCTGGGCCAGGCCAACGAGCTGCGCGTGGTCGGCCGCGCGCTCTACTCGCGCTCGGGCGAGGGCCTGCACCGCTACATCGACCCGCAGGACAGCGAGGTGTACATCTACACGCAGTACGAGCCCGCGGACTGCCGCCGGGTGTTCGCGGTGTTCGAGCAGCCGGACCTCAAGGCCGCCTTCACCTTCACGGTGCTCACCCCGCGGGACTGGATCGCGGCGTCGAACGGGGAGCTGGTGGCCTCCACCCCCACCGAGGACGGCGACGTCCCGGGTGCCGTGAGCCACGAGTTCGCGCCCACGCTGCGGATCTCCTCCTACATCACCACCATCCTGGCGGGACCGTACGCCACGGTCACGGACGAGTGGCGCGGCACTGATCCCCACGGCGAGCCCGTGACCGTTCCGCTGGCGCTGCACTGCCGGCGGGCGCTCGCCGGGCACATGGACGCCGAGGAGCTGTTCACCCTCACCAAGCAGGGGCTGGACTTCTTCCCGGAGCTGTTCGGCTTTGCGTACCCGTGGGGCAAGTACGAGCAGGCGTTCGTGCCGGAGTACAACCTGGGGGCCATGGAGAACCCGGGAATGGTCACGTTCACGGAGGACTACCTGTTCCCGTCCGGTGCCACGCGCGCCCAGCTCGCGGGCCGCGCGAACACGCTGATGCACGAGATGTCCCACATGTGGTTCGGGGACCTGGTGACCATGCAGTGGTGGGACGACCTGTGGCTGAAGGAGTCCTTCGCGGAGTTCATGGGCGCGTACGCGTGCGTGCACGCCACGCAGTACACGGACGCGTGGGTCACGTTCGCGCTGGCGCGCAAGGAGTGGGCGTACCGCCAGGACCAGCTGCGCACCACGCACCCGATCGTCGCGGACATCGTGGACCTGGAGGCCGCGCGGCAGAACTTCGACGGCATCACGTACGCCAAGGGCGCCTCGGTGCTCAAGCAGCTGGTGGCCTTCGTGGGCGAGGACGCCTTCATGGACGCGTGCCGCGCCTACTTCCGCCGTTTCGCGTTCGGCAACACCAGCCTGGACGACTTCCTCGCGGTCCTGGACGAGGCGTGCGAGCACGACGTCCGCGCGTGGGCGGACCAGTGGCTGCGCACCACGGGTGTTCCCGTGCTGGCGGTCACCGCCGACGCCGCGGCCGCGGGCTCCCCCGCCACGCTCACCCAGCGCGCCGAGCCCCTGCGCCCCCACGTGCTGACCGTGGGCACCTACGCCCGCACCGCCGAGGGGTCGGTGGAGAACACCACCCGCGCGGAGGTGCGCGTGCCCGCCGAGGACCGGCCCACCGAGCTCACCGGTGTGACCGGACCGTCGGCCACCGGCGCCGCTGCCGGGCAGACCGTTGCTGGCGGCGCCGCCACCGCCGCGTCCGCGGTCGAGCCGACCGGCGCCGTCGTGCTGGTCAACGACACGGACCTCACCTACTGCCTGGCCCACCCGGATCCGGCCTCCCTGGCCGGGCTGGTGGAGCTCGTGGGTGAGATCACCGATTCCCTGGCCCGCGCCGTGGCGCACTCGCAGCTGTGGGCCGCGGTGCGGGACGGGCGCCTGTGCCCGCGCGAGTACGTGCTCATGGTGGCCCGCCGGTGCACCACCGAGTCCCACGCGGCGATCCTCACCACGGTCCTGGACCACGCGCGCCAGGCCCTGGGCCAGTACGTGCCCGTGACGCACCGCACCGCCGCGCGCCGGGCTCTGCTCGACGCACTGGGTGAGGCCATGCTGGCCGCGGAGCCCGGTTCGGACGCGCAGCTGATCCTGGCACGCGCCTTCGCCCGGGAGGCGGCACGGGACGGGAAGTACGCCCGGCCCATCCAGGAGTGGCTGGGCGGTGTGCACACCGTCCCCGGTCTGGAGCTCACGCCGCAGCTGCGCTGGAGCATGCTCACCGCGGTGACCGCCACCGGGCACAGCACCGTCTCCGAGCTGGAGTCCGAGCACGCCCAGGACCCCACGCGGGACGGTCACCTGGGCTACCTCGAGGCGGTCGCGGCCATGCGCTCGGACCGTTCCAAACAGCAGGCGTGGGAGCGGATCGTCTCCGGCACGCTGTCCAACGACGAGCTCAGCGCCACCATTGCCGGCTTCCAGCTCGCGGCGCCCACGGTGCTGCGCCGCTACGAGGACGTCTACTTCGAGCAGCTCACCGCGTGGTGGGCCGGGCACTCCATGGAGATCGCCACCCGGATGGTCCGCGGGCTGTTCCCGCGCGCGGTGGACGCCCAGGCGGCGTCGTCGGGCGCGGCGGGGACTCCCGCCGGGGACTCGGCGGGAGCGGCCGCGCAGCATCCCGTGGTCCGCGCGGCCCGCACCTGGCTGGACGCGCACGACGACGCTCCCGCGGCCCTGCGGCGCATCGTCACCGAGCTGCTCGACGACGCCCAGCGCGCGGTGACCCTGCAGCTGATGTGCCTGTCCCGCTGAGCCAGGACCGGTCATGTCCTCCCAGTGGATGAACATCGATGCACCTGGATCAACGGATAGCATGAGGGCAGATGCTGCGGCGGAGGAACCGCCAGTGCTACAGCGAGGGAGACCATGACCGATTACGCGCTCAACGACCGAGGGTCCTTGGACGTCGTCACCGAGAACTTCTACGACACCGAGATCATGCGGGTGTTCGGGGGTCTCTCCGCGGGTCGCGCGCAGACGTGGAACGGCATGGCCGCGCTCGTGCCGGAGCCGGACAACCCCTTCGACCCGCGCACCGTGTCCGTGCGCGTGGGCGAGAACAAGGTGGCCCACCTGTCCTCGCAGGACGCGCACCGGTACTGGCACCCGCTCTCCCGCGTGATCGCCTCCGGCTACACGCCCGTGGTTCCCCTGCACCTGGAGGCCGAGCTGCTGCGCCAGGACGGCGTGGCGGAGGTGGATGCGCGCGCGGTGATCGACATCGCTCCCCCGGACCTGCTGTTCCCCCTGAACACCGCGCCTGCGCAGGCCGCCGTGCTGCCCCAGGGCTCCTCCATCAAAGTGCTTGACGAGCAGGACTTCGCCGAGTACCTGCACTCGATCGTGCCCGCCTCCGGTGAGGGCCGCGTGATCCTCACGCTGGAGGTCAACAAGGTGCGCAACTCCCACGGCGTCACCGTGGACACCGTGGACGTGCTCTACGAGCGCAAGCAGGTGGGGCGGCTCTCCACGCAGATGTCCCAGCAGTTCATCCCGATCATCAACCACGCCTTCGACCACGACCTGCTCACCGCCGTGTGGGGCACCATCCGCGGCTCCTCGTTCGAGGTGTCCATGACGCTGCAGGCCGCGCGCGCCCCCGAGGTGCCCGCGCAGTGGTTCACGGAGCTGCCCAACGACGTCCCCGAGCTGCTGCCCGAGGCCGAGCAGTACGAGGTCCCCGCGGCCTACGTGGCCGTGGAGTCCGATCACGGACGCAACTCCAAGAAGTGGCGCCGCGGCTTCACCGCGGCCCACCCCGAAGCCACCGGTGCGGGCTCCCCCGCCTCGGGGGCCCGGGCGCTGGCCGCGCGGTGGCGCGGGGGCGAGTCGACACGCACGGGCCAGGACACCGCGGGAGCCCTCGTTGCCGAGCACGACGCCGCCGGCACCGCACCCGCGGCCCGCAACACCGCGGGCTCCACCGTGGCCGGCGTGGCCCGCGGGCTCAGGCCCCTGGTGACCGCCCTGCTGGCTCTCACCGTCCTCCTGGTGGTCGTGGGTATCGTGCTGCTCGGCGTGGAGCCCCTGGCCACCACGCTCGTGATGATCGTGGCCCTGGCCACGGGCTTCATGGCCGTCTATCTGCACAGAACGCTGTAAGGGGTTCGTCCAGCCGTATGATTTCCCGCCGCGAACGGTTCCTCCAGATCATCGAGGTCCTCACCAAGCACGGCTTCGGCTTCGCCCTGGGCGGACTCAAGCCCCAGTGGCGGGCTCCGCTCGCGCGGGTGAAGCTCATCGACCCCCAGACCATCCACTCCCAGCCCGAGCACCTGCGCATGGCGCTGGAGGAGCTGGGCCCCACGTTCGTGAAGCTGGGCCAGCTGACCTCCACCCGCCCGGACCTTCTGCCGCCGGGCTACGCGGAAGAGCTGCTCAAGCTCCAGGACAACACCCCGCCCATCCCCGTGGAGCAGATCCGCGCGATGATCGAGGCCGAACCGGACTCGCAGGCCGAGGAGATCCTCACCCACATGGACCCTGAGCCGGTGGCCACGGGATCCATCGGCCAGGCCCACGCGGCCACCTACCAGGGGCACCAGGTCATCGTGAAGGTGCGCCGCCCCGGGGTCACGGACGAGGTCAACCGGGACCTGGAGATCCTGCAGGACATGGCCAAGTGGGTTTCGCGCTACTGGACCGCGGCGCAGGACTACGACCTCGAGGGCATCGTGGAGGAGTTCAGCACCTCCCTGCGCGACGAGCTGGACTTCCTGCAGGAGGCCAAGAACTCGCAGCGCATGGCCGAGAACTTCACGGGCCACCCGCAGATCCACATCCCGGAGATCTTCTGGGAGGCCAGCACCTCCCGGGTGCTCACGATGGAGCGGATGTTCGGCGTCAAGATCAACGACTACGCGGCTCTCGAGGCCGAGGGCGTCGACCGGCACCTGCTGGCCAAGGAGGCCACGGACGCCATCTGCAAAATGGTGTTCGAGGACGGCTTCTTCCACGCGGACCCGCACCCAGGGAACCTGTTCGTGGAACCGGATGGCCGAATCGCGATCATCGACTTCGGCATGGTGGGCAACCTCACCGAGGAGTTCCGCGACCACCTGATCACGCTGCTGCTGGGCGTGGTGCAGGACAACCCGCGGCGCGCGGCCACCGGACTGCTGGGACTCACGGACAGCGGCACCCACGACGTCTCCAAGCGGGAGATCGAGAAGGACGTGGCGGTCATGATGCGCCGCTACGCCAACAAGCCCCTGCAGGAGGTGCGCGTGGGGGCGCTCATGGCGGACCTGATCTCCGTGCTGCGCCACCACAAGCTCCAGCTGCCCCGGCAGTCCGCGCTGCTGCTGCGGATGCTCGTCACCGCGGAGTCCATGGGCACGGGCCTGGACCCGGAGTTCGACCTGGTCTCCTCGGTGCAGCCGTACGCAGAGCGCTTCATCATGCACCGGCTCTCCCCCGAGATGCTGCTCAACCGGCTGCGCTCCACGGTGGAGGACGCCGTGCAGATGGGGGTGGACGTCCCCGAGTACGTGCGCCGGCTGATCGTGGTGCTCGAACGCGGCGGGTTCGACGTCCACCTGCGCACCGACGAGCTGGAACCGCTGTTCAAGAACGGCGCCAAGATCAGCCACCAGGTGGTGGCCGGCGGCGTGATTGCCGCGACCATCAACGGCACCGCGCACATCATCGCCTCGGACCCCGAGCGGTGGAAGAAGTATCACACGCCCCTGATCGTGGGAGGCATGTCCACCGTGGGAGTCCTCAGCGGCTACCTGGCGGTGTCCTCCAACGTGGACCGGGTCCGCCACCTGGCGCGGCTGCTGCGCGGCAACCGCCAGAAGCGCACGGTGCGCTGAGCGCGGGGGTGCCCGTCCGGCGTCGTCCCCGCTCCGCGTGGTGTCCGGTCAGCGGTGTGGTGTCCTCGCTCCGCGGGGTGCGCGCCCGGCGCCGCCCTCCCGGGTGCCGCCCGTCCGGCGGGGCTTCCGCCGGACGTGGCTCAGATCAGGTCCCAGACCGCGTAGGCGTTCTTGGACGAGGGGACGACCTCCCACTGCTCGGCGCGCGCGGGATCCACGCGGGCCCGGGCCGTCTCGAGGTCCTCCGCGGTCAGGTAGAACGGGCCGCCGTTCGCGAAGCGCCGCAGGTGGTCCGAGGACGGAATGACCACGCGCCGCATGTAGTCCACGCCGGCGATCCGTCTCTCCAGCGTGCAGTACGCCACCCCGGGCTGCTTCAGGTTTGCCAGGATGGCACGCATGGACTCCTGCAGCGGGAGCGTGGGCAGGATCTCCACGGCACGGGCCTCCATGGCCCGCACCACGTGGCCGGCCACGAGGAACTCGTAGTACTGCCCGGAGCAGCCGGTCACGTAGCGCACCTCGATGTCCGGGTGGTTGGCAATGAAGCACACCAGTTCCCCCATGCTGATCATCATGTCCGCGAGGCGCTCCAGGATGGCGGCCGTCCTGAGGTGGTTCTTGGCTGCCGTGCGGCCGCGCAGCCGGGCGGACCGGGACACCGAGGCCCGGATCTCGATCTCGAAGGCGGAGGGGCCCATCTGCATGATGGTGAAGTCGTGCTGGTAGCCCTCCAGGGTGATGGCCGAGGGCTCGAACATGTGGTAGGAAAGCATCTGCAGTCCTGTGAAGCTCTCCCGCATGGTCGCCTGGGGCAGCGGCAGCTGGAGGCCTGCGCTGGTGCTGTAGGTGATGAGGACCGGGATCTGCGCATTGGGGGGTATGGATCCCGGGAGTGGTGATGCCACTGGTTCTCTCCTCGAACTCGCCTGTTCAGGTGAAGTGTGTTTTGTGCAATCGAATTGCGTTCTCGGGTATTCTGGGAATCATCCACCGGCGGCGCGGGGGGAAATGCAGACGTTTCCACGTCGAAGGGACATGCATTCGTATGCACAAAAGTGTATTGCAGCGAGGGCTAAGCATCCTTCCTACTCGCGCGTTCATCTGTACCCTCTAAGGGGGACACGTCCATTCCCGCGTTGACGGGGTTGACCGCGCCGCTCCCATAGACTCTCCACACGTAGGGGAAGAACGGGCACCGGCACCTCGCGGCGGGTCCCGGCTCGTCCACGGGTTCCAGCAAAGGATGTACTGCGTGTTCACGATCATGCCGATCTACGGCACCCGCCCGGAGGCGACGAGCCGAACCTTTCCCCACGACACGGCTGGAAGGTCTGCAGATCGAGACCTTGGTCCCCACAACCGCAGAATGCGGCCAGGTTCTGACCAGGTAGACAAGATCTGACTCCCCCCCTCGGGCGGCGCGGCGACACGTGTTTTGCCGGAGGGCAACGGCCAAGGTACCCCACTGCGCGGGGGCCGCGCCTTCGCAGATACCCATAAAGGCAGATGCTCGGAGCAGTACTGCGGATCGCTGAGAGCGATTCCCGGGTTTGAGCCCGCCATCTCTTCAGAAAGGATCATCTTATGCGCATGACAGTGATCGGCACCGGATACCTGGGGGCCACGCACGCCGTGGCCATGGCGGAACTCGGCCACGAGGTGCTGGGCGTGGATCTGGACCAGGCGAAGATTGACTCCTTGGCCGCGGGACGCGTTCCGTTCCACGAGCCGGGTCTGCCGGAACTGCTGCGCAAGCACGTGTCCACGGGGGCCGTGCGGTTCACCACCTCCTACGATGAAGCAGGCCGCTTCGGAGACGTTCACTTCATCGGCGTTGGAACTCCGCAGAAGCGGGACGGACACGCCGCGGACATGACCTACGTCGACGCAGCGGTGGAGCAGATCGCACGCGCGGCCGACCACAACTGTGTGATTGCCGGAAAGTCCACGGTCCCCGTGGGCTCCGCCGAGCGCCTTCAGCACGTGGCGCGCTCGTCCGCTCGTGACGGCGTCACCGTTGACCTCGTCTGGAACCCCGAGTTCCTGCGCGAAGGTCACGCGGTGGAGGACACGCTGCGCCCCGATCGCATGGTCCTGGGGGTCGAGCACAACGACGACGCCCGGCGCACGCCAGGAGCTGAGCGCGCCGAGGCTGTCCTGCGGGAGGTCTATGCCCAGCAGCTAGCCGTGGACACACCGTTCATCGTGACCGACTACCAGACTGCGGAACTCGTGAAGGTGGCGGCCAACAGCTTCCTGGCCACCAAGATCAGCTTCATCAACGCGCTCTCCGAGATCACGGAGACCGTCGGGGGTGACATCCGCACCCTCGCGGACGCCATAGGTCTGGACGATCGCATCGGGAGGAAATTCCTCAACGCGGGGGTTGGATTCGGCGGGGGGTGCCTCCCCAAGGACATTCGCGCCCTGCGCGCGCGGGCCTCGGAGCTGGGCCTGGACCAGTCAGTGCGCTTCCTGGCAGAGGTGGACGACATCAACCTCCGGCGACGCGAGCGCACCACGCAGCTGGTCGCGCAAGAGTGTGGAGGGTCCCTCCACGGCGCGAAGATCGCCGTGCTGGGAGCGGCGTTCAAACCGGAATCCGACGACGTGAGGGACTCCCCCGCACTGGACATCGCCGCCCGTCTGCATTCCCAGGGTGCGGATGTGCGTCTCTACGATCCCCAGGCGAACGCGAACGCCGCCCAGCGATATCCCCGCCTGGACTATGTGGACTCTCTCGAGGACGCCGTGACCGGTGCCCAGATGACGCTGCTGCTCACCGAGTGGCGCGAGTTCAAGGAGATGGACCCAGCAGCGGTGGCCGCGCTCGTCGAGGTGCCCACCATCTTAGACGGCCGCAACGTGCTGGATCCTGCCACCTGGGAGGCAGCCGGATGGCAGTACCTCGCACTCGGGCGACGGAACTGAACCCTCATTACGTGTGACCCCACTCGTGCCGAGCTGGCTGCTCCAGTGGGTCGGTCGAGAGGCGCGGTTCTCTCCGGCAGACCGGGAATGGGTAAGACCTTGTCCCTGCAGGGGTGGATCGGCTTGGCCCGTTGCACGGCCCAAATCGGTTCCGTTGGCGGTACTGAGAGGCTCATGGCAACCGCACCCCCGGAATCGCGTGGTGCGGTTGCCACGTGGAAGCGGTTGCGGGCGAGCTCGCGCCAGGGTTCTCGGGCGATAGCCACTCCTTCGACCGCAGCCTGACTCCAACCGCGCGCACGCCCTTTCGAGAGGGACGGAAGAATCAGGGGCCGGACTGCTCCACCTTTTTTGCGTAGTCGTCCAGGGTGCCGTCCGAGATGGACTTGCCGATCTCCTTCATGGCGGCCTCATCCGCAATGATGATCGACTGCCCGTCCGCGGACGTTCCCACGCCCTGGTTGGGCACGGTGAACATGTGGATGTCGCTGCTGGTCATCCCCACCAGTTTGGGGGCCTGCTGGGCGATCCATCCGGCCGTGATGCCGTCGCTGACCGTCAGGTACGGGGAGATCTGCTTGACCACCTCGTTGAGCTTCACGGGGTTGGTCAGCGTCCCGGCGCTGACGAGCTCGTTGATCAGCCCCTCCAGGTACGCCCGCTGGTTGCGCACGCGCTGGTAGTCACCGTCCGGGAAGGCGTAGCGCTCACGCACGAAGGCGAGTGCCTCCTCGCCGTTCATCTCCTGGGGTCCCTCCTGGAACTGGTGGCCGTCCTGGGAGGTGAAGGACACGGGCACGTCCACGGTCACGCCACCCAGGGCGTCCGTGAGCCCCTCGAAGCCCGCGAAGTCCACCATGGCTACCTCGTCCACGCGGGTGTCGAAGTTCTCCTCGATCGTGCTCACCATGGTGGGCATCCCGCCCACGTCCAGAGCGGAGTTGATCTTGGCCTCGCCGTGGCCGGGGATGGTCACCCAGGTGTCGCGCATGATGGACATCACGTACATCTCGCCGCCGTCCTCCGGGATGTGGAGCAGCATGATGGAGTCCGCGCGGGAGCCCGTGACGGTAGGGTCCTGGCCCTCGGGGCGCTTGTCGGAGCCGAGCAGCAGCACGGTGGTGCCTGCATCCTCGGAGGAGCCCTTGGCGGGGCGGCTGGACTCCTCGGGAAACGCCGACTCGAGGTTCTGCGCGCCGTTGTCGAAGTTGCGGGCGAGGTTCCACACGAAGAAACCCGCCACCACTCCGATCACCAGCACGATGCCAAGCAGCACCAGGAGGATGTTGCGTCCGGTGTGCTTCTTGCGGGGGGTGGGCTGGTCTTCGTTGAACTCGACCGGATTCGTGGACACGATGTGCTCTCCGAGGCTGGGGGGACATGACTCGCGCGAGACCCACCGGGATCCGGTGCAGGGCACCCGTGCTACGGGGTGCGTTCCGGCGGGGGCGCTGGCGGGGCTGTGGGTGCTTTCGCACATCCTAGCTACGGCACCCTGTGGATCCACTCTTGCGTGCCGAACTTGTGCTCGACGAGATTCCGGGCCGCGGCGAGTTCGCTGTCTGAGACCTTACCAACCTGGGCCCCGTAGCGTTCCGTGAACGTGCGGGTCAGGGCCGAGATGACATCCCCGCGGGCCATGCCGGTCTGGCGTCGCAGCGGGTCCACCCGCTTCTTGGCGGATCGGATCCCCTTGTCCGAGATCTTCTCCTTGCCGATCCGCAGCACATCCGTCATCTTGTCCGCGTCGATGTCGTAGCTCATGGTCACGTGGTGGACCATCCCGCCGTTGGCGAAGCGTTTCTGGGCCGCTCCCCCGATCTTTCCCTGCGGCGTGGCGATGTCGTTGAGGGGCACGTAGAACGCCTCCACGCCGAGGTCCGCGAACCCCTGCATGACCCACGCGTCCAGGAACGGGTAGGAGTCCGCGAAGCTCATCCCGTCCACCAGGGTCTGGGGGATGTAGAGCGAGTACGTGATGCAGTTGCCCGCCTCCATGAACATGGCGCCACCGCCGGAGACGCGGCGGACCACCTGCACCCCGTGCCGCCGGGCGCCCTCCAGGTCCACCTCGTTGCGCACGGACTGGAACGAGCCGATCACCACGGCGGGCTCGTCCCAGTCCCAGAACCGCAGCGTGGGGGGACGGTGGCCCGCGCCCACCTCCCGGGCGAGGACCTCGTCCAGGGCCAGGTTCTCCAGAGTGGGGCGCACCTGCGCGGGGATCACCTGCCACTCGTGGTCGCTCCAGCTCGTGGCCTTGGCCAGTGCACGGCGCACGGCAATCACCACGGCTCGGGCGTCGAAGCCGAACAGCACGGCGTCGCGCGGCAACGCCGCCTCGATCCTGGCCGCCATCTCCTGCGGACCGGTGTCCTCGTGCAGACCGGTGAGGGCGGCGTTGATGTCCGCGAGCGCCTCGTCGGGCTCGAGGAAGAAGTCGCCGTTGACGGAGACCTCGGCCAGCCGGTGGTCGTGGACGGTGAAGTCCGCGACCACCAGCTTCCCGCCGAGGACCTTGTACTCTCCGTGTGCTCGTGACGTGCTCATTCACTGACCTCCGCTGCGAGTGGTGGCACGGGGTGTGGTGCCGGGTGTTGCGCCCTGGCGGGGCGCCTCAGCTCGTTGCCCGTGAATTCCTCTCCTGATGGTATGCACTGGTGGGTCGAATCGACCGACGTGGGCCGGAGGCGTACCATAGGCGGTTGGTGTGCTCACTTTCGAGCGCGCCGCGTCCGAGCAACGCCGTGCCTGGCAAAATCCAGGCACCTACAGAAGGTTGACACCATGAAGGCTGACATCCACCCGGATTACCACCCGGTTCTCTTCCGTGACCTCGCTTCCGGCAAGGTCATCCTGACTCGTTCCACCGCCACCTCCTCCAAGACGGAGACGTGGGAGGACGGCAACGAGTACCCGATCATCGAGGTCGAGATCTCCTCCGAGTCCCACCCGTTCTACACGGGCAAGCAGCGCATCATGGACTCCGCCGGCCGCGTGGAGCGCTTCAACCAGCGGTTCGCGAACTTCGGGAAGTCCAAGTAACCAGCGGACACTCCCCCTTCGACGCCCGGTCCACCGCACGGTGGGCCGGGCGTCGTGCTGTACGGACCGCCGCTCGTCCCGGTCCAGCAGATGACGACACTCGCGGACCAATCGTCACCATTTCGTGACCTTCCCCATAGGATGGGCCTGGCTCTTGTCCCCCCAGGCCCCGGCACACCCCCCCTGATCCTGTGCCGCGGTCACCGAAAGGTTTCCCCCACCCATGACGTCACGTCACTCCCGCGTGCGCCCTGAGCGCCGCATTCCCCCCGTCACCTCCCACGGTCCCGGCGCGTCCCGTGCCGCGAAGCACGTTGCCGACGCCGCGCCGTCGCCGTTCGGTGTGCTCGGGGCCGCCGCGCGCCGTACCGTCCTGCCGCTCGCGGTCACGGCCGCCCTGGTGCTCACCGCGCAGCCGGCCAGCGCGGCCCCCGCCGCGCCTGCCGGCGGGCCGGACTCCCCCACCACGACCGTGCCCTCGGATCCCCCCACCGAGTCCGACCGCGTGATCGTGAAGTTCAAGGACACCGCGGCCCCCGACGCCAGCAAGGAGAAGGTCGTGGAGGCCGCCTCCGAGGAGGCCCTGGACGGCGCGAAGGCCCCGGACGTCACCCAGCGGGTCAAGACCACCGTGGCCCAGGCGGACGTGCTGGAGCTGGACCGTGAGCTGGACGAGGCCGAGCAGAAGGAGCTCGTGGCGCAGATCGAGGCGGACCCGGCCGTGGAGTACGCGGAGGCCGACCGTCTGGCGTCCACCTCGTGGGTCCCCAACGACGTGTACACGAACTTCCAGTGGAGCCTGTGGCCCCAGCAGGGCGGAGTGAGCTTCACCCAGGCGTGGGACATGTCCCGCGGCAACGGCCAGACCATCGCGGTGCTGGACACCGGCATCACCTCCCACGGCGACCTCAACGCGAAGGTGGTGCCCGGCCGCGACTTCGTGAGCGACACCTACCTCTCGCGCGACGGCAACGAGCGTGACTCCAACCCGAGGGACGAGGGCGACTGGAGCGGCGCGGGTGAGTGCTCGCCGTCCGCGAGGAACTCGTCCTGGCACGGCACCCACGTGGCCGGCCTCGCCGCCGGGCAGTCCAACAACGGCGCGGGAATCACCGGCGCCGCACCGGGAGCCAAGATCCAGCCGGTGCGTGTCCTGGGCAAGTGCACCAACGGGTATGTCTCGGACATCGCCGATGCCGTGGCCTGGTCGGCCGGGGCCCCTGTGGCCGGAGAGCCCGCCAACCCGAACCCCGCCACGGTCATCAACCTGTCCCTTAACTACCCCGGGCAGTGCGGTGCCACCATGCAGAACGCCATCAACACCGCCGTGAACCGGCGCGTGCCGGTGGTGGCCGCCGCCGGCAACTCCGCGATCAACGCGGGCGGCACCGCCCCGGCGAACTGCGCCAACACGATCGTGGTGGGCGCCGCCGACAACAACGGCAACACCGCCAGCTACTCGAACACGGGCGCCGTGGTGGACGTGCTGGCACCGGGCGGAACCAGCCAGTACCCCATGCTCTCCACGGTCAACTCGGGCACCCGCGGCCCGGCGGGCGCCACGTACGGCAACATGATGGGCACCTCCATGGCCACCCCGCTGGTCTCCGGCACCGTGGCCCTGATGAAGCAGCGCGATCCCTCGATCACGCCCGCCCGCGTGGAGCAGATCCTGAAGTCCACCGCGAGCGGCCGGATGGGATCCCTGAACCTGAACCCGGCCGCCGCCGTGCGCGCGGTCGTTCCCGCCGGCGGCTACACCACGTCCGGTGGCATCGGCGCCAAGTGGCGCTCCACGGGCGGTGCCGCCAAGTGGGGCAACCCGGTCTCGAGCGAGGCGGACGCCGCCAACGGCGGTCGCTACCAGGAGTTCTCCAAGAACGGCCGCAAGACCACCATCTACTGGAGCTCGGCCACGGGCGCCCACATCCTGGAGAACGCCACCCTGGTGGGCAAGAAGTTCGTCTCGGCCGGCCGGGAGCGCGGCTACGGCTACCCCAGCACCGACGAGATGCGTGTCTCCGGCGGCGCCTACCAGGTGCACCGCAAGGGCTCCGCGCAGACCAAGGTGCTGTGGAGCCAGGCCACCGGCGCACACGCGGTGAAGGAGACCGGAGCCATCGGCAAGGCATGGAAGCGAGCCGGGCTCGAACGCGGCTGGGGCTGGCCCGCCACGGACGAGTACACGTCCAACGGGGTGGTCCACCAGCGCTTCTCCAACGGCGTGACCGCCCACTGGACCCCCCAGCGCGGAGTGTGGACCACGCGCTGACGGTCCCCTCGCCGCAGCTGCGCTGACACGAACGACGGGCGGTTCCCCTCTGGGGAGCCGCCCGTCGGCGTCTCGGGAACGGCCTGCCGCTCCAAAAGGCTGGGCACGTGTGGCCCACGCGTTGCGGGGGCCCAGCTGTGACGCATCCTCGGTGAGGTCGTGCAGGTCCACGGCCGACGACGCCGCTCGCACCGGCTCGCAGGCCGGTCACCTCAGCGCGGCCGCGTCTCCCAGAACGCCACCGCGCTCGCGGCCGCCACGTTGAGGGAGTCCACGCCGTGGCTCATGGGAATGACCACGTGGCGGTCCGCGTGGTGCAGGGTCGCAGCACCCAGGCCCTGGCCCTCGGTGCCCAGGACCAGCGCCAGCTTCTCCGGCTGCTCGGCGGCCAGGGCGTCCACCGTGACGGCGTCGTCGCTCAGGGCCAGCGCCGCGGTGAGGAACCCGGCGTCCTTGACCCGCTGCAGGTCCGCGGTCCAGTGCTCCAGGCGCACCCACGGGACCTGGAACACCGTGCCCATGGAGACCCGCACCGCACGCCGGTAGAGCGGGTCGGCGCAGCGCGGGGTGACCAGCACGGCGTCGACGTCCAGGGCCGCGGCCGAGCGGAAGATCGCCCCCACGTTCGTGTGGTCCACGATGTCCTCAAGGATGGCCACGCGCCGCGCGGAGGCCAGTACGGATTCCAGGGGCAGCGGTGCCGGCCGGTGCATCGCGGCCATCGCCCCGCGGTGCAGGTGGAAGCCGGTGATCTGCTCGAGCACCTCGTCCGTGCCCACGTACACGGGCACGTCGTGGGACTCCAGCACGTCGCGGAGCCCGTCCACCCACTTCTCCGCCATGAAGAAGGACCGCGGCCGGTGACCGGCGTCCAGGGCGCGGCGCAGCACCTTGGAGGACTCCGCGAGGTACAACCCGCGCTCGGGTTCGAGCTTGCGGCGCAGGGACACGTCCGTGAGGCTCGTGTAGTCGGCCACGCGGGGATCGGCGGGGTCGCTCAGCTCGACGAGGCGTTCGGACAGGGGCGCGGGTGAGGTCACGGGTCTTCCTGGGGTGTCGAGGTCGGGATTCGTTCCGGTGCGTGCCGTGCGCGCACCTGGGCTGTGCATGGGATCCGGGAGGTCCTGGGACGGGCCGGCCCGGCGCGGCGGGTTCAGGGTGCGGTCGCGCGCGCCCAGGTGGGGGCGCGGGTCAAATCAGGTTGGACACCATGCTCGCCAGGGCCACGAGCCCCAGCACCACGATCACGGTGCGCAGCGCCACCGGGGAGAGCCGCTTGCCGATCTTGGCACCCAGCCACGAGCCCACGGTGGAGCTGACCGCGATGAACAGCACGACCCACCAGTTGATGCGGTCGAACGCGAGCAGCACGTAGGAGATCGCGGCCACGATGTTCACCGCCGCCACGAGCGCGTTCTTCACGGCGTTCGCGGACTGCAGCGGCGCGAGCAGGAACACGCCCAGGATGCCCACGAGCAGCACTCCCTGAGCGGCCACGAAGTACCCGCCGTAGATCCCCGCCAGGAACACCAGCACGTACAGGATCGCGGGCTGCCGGGAGCCGTCCACCTGCGCGGACGACGCCGCCGTGCCCGCCTGGGCGGGGACGGCGCCGTAGGGCTGGGCGGACAATGTCGCCGTGCCCCCCTCGGCGGGGCCAGCGCCGTCGTTCCCCGGGGCGCCCTGAGCGGTGCCCGACGTGCTCGCCTGGCGCTCCTTGCGGGCGCGCACCACCGCCTGCAGCCGCGGCTGGAACACCACGAACAGCAGGGCCACCACGATCAGGACCGGGGCGACCACCTCGAAGACCTCTTCGGGCAGGTGCAGCAGCAGCGCCGCGCCGATCACACCGCCCGCCACCGAGCACGGCAGGAGCTTGAGCAGGGTGCGTTTCAGCCCGCGCAGCTCGCTGCGGTAGCTCCACGCCCCGGTGAGGTTGCCCGCGATCAGGCCCATGGCGTTGGACATGGACGCCGTGACCGGGGGAACCCCCATGGTCACGAGCACCGGGAACGTCACGAGGGTTCCGGAGCCCACGATCGTGTTGATCGTCCCGGCCCACAGACCGGCCACGAGGATGAGCAGGACCTGCCACCACTCGAAGCCCACGGTTCCCCCGGCGCCGAAGACCTCGGCCGGCACGGACGCGGCTGACAGTGCGATCACGAGCGGCTCAGCGGGCGAACGCCGCGTACCGGTCGCCCACCTTGACCAGTTTGAGCGGCATGTCGAACGTCTCGGACAGGTTCTTCTGGGTCATCACGTGGCCCACGGGGCCCGCGGCCACCACCCGGCCCTCGCGCAGCAGCAGCGCGTGCGTGAACCCGTCCGGGACCTCCTCGAGGTGGTGGGTCACCATGACCATGGCCGGCGCGGACTCGTCCCGGGCGAGCTCGTCCAGGCGCTGCACGAGCTTCTCGCGCCCGCCCACGTCCAGCCCGGCGGCGGGCTCGTCCAGCAGCAGCAGCTCCGGGTCCGTCATCAGCGCCCGGGCGATCAGCACGCGCTTGCGCTCACCCTCGGAGAGGGTGCCGTAGCTGCGGTCCCGCAGCTCCGTGAGTCCCCACGTGGCGAGCAGCTCCTCGGCGCGCTGGACGTCGGCGTCGTCGTACTCCTCGCGCCAGCGCCCGGTGACCCCGTAGGCCGCGGTGAGGATGACGTCCCCCACGGTCTCGGCGTGCGGGATCTGGCCGGCCAGCGGGGCGGAGCTCAGGCCGATGCGCGGACGCAGCTCGAACACGTCCACCGCGCCCAGGATCTCGTCCAGGATGTCCACCATGCCGGTGGTGGGGTGCAGCCGGGCCGCGGCGATCGACAGCAGCGTGGACTTGCCCGCCCCGTTGGGGCCCAGGATGACCCAGCGCTCGCCGTCCTGCACGGTCCAGTTCACGGAATCCAGCAGGGTCTTCGCACCGCGGACCACCGAGACGTCCGCCACTTCAAGAACTGAGCTCATGACGGCCACTCTAGTGCCCGTGACGGGCGCGTCCCCAGACCGGCGCACCGGCGCGGGACCACCGGACAGGACGCGCGGGTCACAGGTCCAGGAAGAAGCGCAGGGCGTCCAGGTTGGGGATGTTGATCTGCGTGTCCGCCACGTCCTGCAGGGCCGGCTTGGCGCGGTAGGCCACGGACAGCCCGGCCGCACGGGCCATGTCCACGTCGTTGGCTCCGTCGCCCACCACCAGGACGTCCTCGGGTGCGATCTCGAGATCACGGGCCCACTGCGCCACGATCTCCGCCTTGGCGGCGCGGTCCACGACCGGGCCGCCGACGCGACCCGTCAGCCGCCCGTCCTCCACCTCGAGCCCGTTCGCGGCCCAGCGCGTCAGCTCCAGGGAGGAGGCCAGCGGGGCGAGCACCTGCCGGAAGCCTCCGGACACGGCGGCCACAGCGTGGCCCTCCCGCAGCAGCGTGCGCACGAGCGCCTGCGCGCCCGGGGACAGCCGCACGGCGTCGGCGACGTCGTCGACCACCTCGGCGGACAGGCCCGCCAGGACGACCACCCGTTCCCGCAGGGACTGCTCGAAGTCGATCTCCCCGCGCATCGCGCGTTCGGTGATCTCCGCGACCTCCGCCTCACGCCCGGCGTGGGCGGCCAGCAGCTCGATGACCTCCTGGCGGATCAGCGTGGAGTCCACGTCCAGGACCACGAGCTTGCGGCGGGACTGGTCCGTCCACCGGGCCTCCACCACGTTGAGGTCCACCCCGGGGACGCTCTGGCGCCGGGGGTCCGGCTGCAGGGCACGCCGCAGGGCGGCCGGGTCCTCGGTCTCCACCGGGATGGTCAGGGCGTTGTACCCCTCCACGTCCGCGGCCTGGTCGTCGGACGCGGTGCCGGTGACACGCACCCAGGTGGGCGAGTCCACGGTCACTCCCGCGCGCTGCAGGAGGTCCGCCACGGCCTGCGTGGCTTCATCGTCCGGGGACACGGCAAGGGCGACGACGGCACAGTTCTGGGGCATGGCCGCAGTGTATCGGCCACCCGGCGGGGCGCACAAAGACCGCGGGAGCGCCGCCTAGGCCTCGTGCCCCTCCACGGCCCGGTGCCGGCCGGGGGTTCCCACGCGGGAGGGCCACCAGGACCGGGGCCCGATGTCCAGCACCAGGGCGGGCACCAGCAGGGAGCGCACCACCACGGTGTCCAGCAGCACCCCCACCGTCACGATGACCGCGAGCTGCACCAGGAACAGGATGGGCAGCACCGCCAGGGCGGCGAACGTGGCGGCGAGCACGATGCCCGCCGAGGTGATGACCCCTCCGGTGGTGGTGAGCCCGGCCAGCACACCCGCGCGGTGCCCCGCGGTCACCACCTCCTCGCGCACGCGGCTCATGAGGAAGATGTTGTAGTCGATCCCCAGCGCCACCAGGAACACGAACCCGAACAGCGGCACCGTGGGGTCCGCCTGGTTGAGGTCCAGCAGCTCGAACACCAGCGTGGAGATCCCCAGTGCCGCCAGGAAGGACAGCACCGTGGTGGCGATCAGCAGCACCGGCATCAGCACGCTGCGCAGCAGGACCATGAGGATCAGCAGGATGACCACCAGGATGATCGGGATGATCACCGCGCGGTCCCGTTCCGAGGCCGCGATGGTGTCCACCTGGACCGCGGTGGTTCCGCCCACGGCGGCCTGCGGGGTGATCTCGGCGAGCTCACCCCGCAGCCGCTGCACCGCGGCCTGGGCCTCCTCGGAGTCCGAGGCAGAGGTCAGCGTGGCCTGGATCAGCACGTCCCCCTGGCTCACGGTGGGTTCCACCCCCGCGAACGGACCGCCCTGCGGAGCGGGGTACGGAAGCGTTCCGCTCGGAGACTCGTTCGCTGCGAAGGCCACCGAGGCGACGTCGTCGTCCCCCGCGAGGTGCTGGGCCACCTCGTCGGCCTCGGACTGCGGAGCGATGACGTACACCGGGTCCCCGGAACCGCCCGGGAAGTGCTGCTCCAGGACGGCGGTGCCGTCCCGGGCCTCGGACTCCCCCAGCACGAACTCGGACTCCGGCACACCGCCCGCGTCCAGCTGGGTGGCGCCCAGCGCAGCCACACCGAGCAGCACGGTGCACACGATCCACACCGCGCGCGACTTCCGGTCCACCAGCCGGGCCACGGCGGGCCACAGGCCCTTGTGGGTGTAGGGGTCCATGGCCTGCTCGTGGGCCTCGGGGTGCTCGTCCACGCGCGGCATCCTGGGCCACAGGGCCACGCGGCCGAAGATCGCCAGCAGCGCCGGCAGCAGGGTCAGCCCGGCGAGGATCGCGAACACCACGCCGATGGCGGTGGCGGGTCCCACCCCGCGGTTGGAGGTGAGCTCCGAGAACAGCAGGCACAGCAGGCCGGCGATCACGGTGGTCCCGGAGGCCAGCACCGCGGGGACGGTGCCCTTCCACGCGATCCGCGTGGCGGTCCAGCGGGACGGCGTGGTGTGCAGCGCCTCGCGGAACCGGGCGGTGTAGAGCAGTCCGTAGTCGGTGGCCGCGCCGATCACGATGATCGACATGATGCCCTGCGTCTGCCCGCTCAGGGCGATGACCCCGCGCTCCGCCAGGAAGTAGACCGCGAGGATCGCGCCGCACAGCGCGGCCACGCTCGTGAGCAGCACCAGGAACGGGAGCAGCGGTGAGCGGTAGACGATCACCAGGATCACCAGCACTGCGAGCAGCGCCACCCCCAGCAGCAGCCCGTCGATGCCGGAGAACGCCTCGGACAGGTCTGCCACGAGGCCCGCCGGGCCGGTCACGGCCACGGTGAGTCCCTCCGGGGTGTCCTGCGCCAGCTCGTCGCGCAGCTCGGCGACCACGTCGCCCGTCTCCGCCTCGGCATCCACGAGCACGACCACCTCCACCGCGCGCCCGTCCTCGGACGGGATGGGCGGAGAGACCTCCAGGACGTCCGGCACGCCCGCGAGGTCCTGGGTGGCCGCCCCGATCTCCCCCAGCTGCGCCTGGGTGATCTCACCCTGCGACTCCATGACCACGATGGCGGGGATGCCGTCCGAGTCGCGGAACTCCCCCAGCCGGTCCTGCACCTGTGTGGCCTGCGAGTCCACGGGCAGGAAGTCCGCCTGCGAGTTGGAGGTCACGTCCGAGAGCTTCCCGAACGTGGGGCCGCCCACGCCCATCACGCCCAGCCACACGAGCACGAGCACCACGGGGATCAGCCAGCGCAGCCATCCCGGTACGCCGGTGCCACCGCGTGGGTGGCCGATGCCGCGATCCGGAGCGGCGCGCTCCGCCGCGCTGGCGGCAGGGTCCTGGTTCGCGTTTTGCGGGCCGTCACCACTCACCCGCACGGTCGAGTCCTGCGGTGCGGACGGTGGTTCGCCCGTCCTGCTGCTGTTCGGATCGGGGGACGGCTGGGGGCTGCTCGGCATGTCTCACCTGGGGTCTCGACGCACGGACGACCGTCCGCGCACTGCGCTCCGGCCCTGACGACGACGCGGCGGCGCTGCGTGCCGCGGGTCACTGCCCCTCATGCTACGGGTACGGCCGGGCCCTGTCCGGGTGCGTGAGGCTCCAGCCGCGGGACGGGCCGTGTGGGCCGTAGTGGGGGCATCCACCGGGGCGCCCGGGTGTCACTATGTATGAAAGCAAATACATGCTCATGCATTCGATGTGCCCTCTCGGCACATCCCTTCTCGAAAGGCCAGCCATGGCTCAGCGACCCTCCCCCGTTCTCCTGCTCACCGGTGGCGCCGTGGCGCTCGCACTGCTGTCCGGGTGTGGATCCACCACGACCTCTGCGGAGCCGGCTCCGAAGGAGAGCTCCCCCGCGTCCAGCTCGTCCACCGAGACGGTCAGAGCGCCGTCCTTCGAAGCGCCCCAGCCCACGGACGCGGGCCAGACGCCGGCCGAGGAGAGCACCTCGTACATGGCGGAAGCGGAGACTCCCGCCCCGGAAATGCCCACACCGAGCCCTGCCAAGGACACGACCGGTTCGGGCTCCCAGAGCAGTGACGAAGCGGCGTCCGGCACGAGCGGCGCCACGGCCAAGGGCGGCGTGTCGCAGGACAGCGCCACCCGGAAGGCCTCCGACTACCTCGCGTTCATGGCTTTCTCCCGGAGCGGTCTGATCGAGCAGCTGGAGTACGAGGGCTTCACCACCCAGGAGGCCACAGCCGCGGTGGACAGCCTGGCCACCAACTACAACGAGCAGGCCGCCAAGAAGGCCAAGGACTACCTCCGGACGTCTGCGTTCTCCCGGAGCGGACTGATCGAACAGCTCGAGTTCGAGGGCTTCACCACCGAGCAGGCCGCCTACGGCGTGGACACCACCAACCCGGACTACATGGCGCAGGCGGCCAAGAAGGGCAAGCAGTACCTGGACATGTCCGGCTTCTCGCGCTCCGCGCTGATCGACCAGCTCGTCTTCGAGGGCTTCACCCCCGAGCAGGCGGCCCACGGAGCCACCGCGAACGGGCTCTGAGTCCGGGCACCGGCCTGCAGAGGAGCACCCAGCGAAAGAACCCCGTTCGACCAGTGGTCGAACGGGGTTCTTCTCTGTGCGCGAGGGGGGACTTGAACCCCCACCCTCTAATACGAGGACTAGCACCTCAAGCTAGCGCGTCTGCCTATTCCGCCACCCGCGCAGGTGTCTGGGCCGGTGAGATCCTGCGAACAGAACCTCCGTGGCCCTCGGCAACGACAGAAAACCTACCACAGTTCGCGGGGCCGTTCGAACCGGGCCCGCCCGGAAACGGGACGACGCCGCACGCGGGGTGCGCGTGCGGCGTCGTGGTCCGCAGAGCTCAGCCGACGAGTGCTGCGGTGCGGGTCACTTCCCGGCCTGGGCCAGGAAGTCCTCGGCCCCGCCCACGAGCTCAACGTGCCCGGACTCCACGTCCGCGGTGACCATCTTCGCGATCTCCTGCGCGAACTCGTTGACGGTGTAGAGCTTGCCCGCAGCCGCTCGACGCTCGTCCAGGGCACCCGGGCGGGCGCGGTTGAGCAGGGTGGCGGTGACGGTGCCCTCGATCATGTCCGCGGAGACCACCACGAAGCTCACGCCCTTCTCGGCCATCTCCGGGACGCGCGCGGTGAGAGTGTCCTCGCCGGCCCGCTTGGACTTCGCCACGGCCTCGTACTCCGGCATGGTCTCCACCTCGTTGATGAAGTGGGCCTGGTGGCTCGTCACGAACACCACACGACCGCCCCGGGGCAGCAGCTCCAGCGCCTCGGTGAGGGTGTCGTTCTGGGCGTCCCGGTTGAGCTTCAGCGCGTAGCCCTCGCCGAGCTCCGTCTCCATGCCGCCGGAGGCGTTGAGGATCAGCACGTCCACGCCGCCGAACTCGTCCTGCGCCGCGCGGAAGAGCCCGCCGCGGGACTCGGGGTCCGTGATGTCCGCCTGCACGGCGATCGCGCGGCCGCCCGCCTCGGTGATCTCCTTGACCACCTTGGTGGCGCGCGGAGCCTTCTGGCGGTAGTTGATCACCACGTTGGCGCCCTGGGACGCGAGGATCTTGGCCGTGTCCGCGCCCACCCCTCGCGACGACCCGGTGATGATGATGGTCTTGCCGGCGACTGAGCTCATGCTGTGACTCCTTAGCGGGGTGGATTCGTGGGGCCCGGTGCGGTGGATCAGTGACCCACTCCGAGCCCGCCGTCTACGGGGATGATAGCGCCGGAGATGTAGCGGGCGTCGTCCGAGGCCAGGAATGTCACGGCCTTGGCCACCTCCTCCACCTCTCCGAAGCGGCCGGCGGGGATCATCGAGAGGTAGTTCTCCGTTACTTCGTCGGAGAGCTCGTCCGTCATGGCGGTGTGGATGTACCCGGGAGCCACCACGTTGGCCGTGACCCCGCGGGAGCTGAGCTCCCGGGTGATGGCCCGGGCCATGCCGACGAGCCCGGCCTTGGACGCCGCGTAGTTGGTCTGCCCGGGAGCCCCGGTGTACCCCACCACGGAGGAGATGAAGACCACGCGGCCCCTCTTCAGGCGCATGAAGCCCTTGGTGGCGCGCTGCACCACGCGGAAGGCCCCGGTGAGGTTGGTGTCGATGACGTCCTGGAAGTCGGCTTCCTTCATGCGCACCAGCAGGTTGTCCTTGGTGATGCCGGCGTTCGCCACGAGCACCTCCACGGGTCCGAATTTGGCCTCGACCTCCTTGAAGGCCGCGTCCACGGAGGCGGAGTCCGTCACGTCCGCGGCCACCGTGTAGGCGCCCTCCGGCCCGTCACCGCCGGAGCGGGAGGTGATGACCACGTTGTCCCCGGCCGCCACGAAGGCCTCCGCGATGGCGCGTCCGATGCCGCGGTTGCCTCCCGTGACGAGCACGGTGCGCGCGGTTGAGGGCTTCTCAGACATGGTGGAACCTTCCGTGGAGGGAGGACGCGGCCGGGTCACCGCATCCAGGGGGGATCAGGACGTCACAGCATCCTAACCGTCCCCTGACCTGGTGGGCTCCCCCCACTTGGGACCGTACCGCAACGGTGCCACAATGGTCAGCACGCTCCCAGTCAGAGGTGGAAGCGTGACCCCCGGGGACATCCCCCAGGACATCCGCCGAAGGACCGGTTCCCATCACACGTTCCCAGCACCCCACGCACGGCTCCACCGAGGTCCACTCGATCACCTCGGCGGCGGACGCGCACACCACGGACATGTCGCACCGCATGAAGGTCTACGGCGTGCAGATGGCCCTGCGCGTGGCCTGCATCATCGGGGTCTTCCTGATCGACAACCTCACCGTGCGCGTCCTGCTGATCCTGGGGGCCGCGGTGCTGCCGTGGCTCGCGGTGATGCTCGCGAACCGCGGGGCAGACCGGTCGCAGCGCACCGGCTCCGCGTACCGGCCCCCCACGCGCACGGAGCTGCCGACCGTGGCCGAGACGCGGGACGTCTCCCCCGAGGCCGGGGACGTGGTGGTGGACGGCGAGTACACGGTGCACCACGCACCCCGGCAGCTGCCGGGCCCCGACCCCTCGGCCACGCGGCGCAACTAGGGTGGAGTGCGCCCTGCCCACCACAGGAAACCCGGAGGAACATCTCACCGTGGACTTCGATCTGCTCGGCTCGCTGGCCCCTGGCTCCACGGGGCACGACGCCGCCGCGTCCGGCCCCGCGGACAGCACACCTCACGCGGTGTGCTCCCGTCGCGGCTGCCGTGCCGCCGCACGCTGGAGCCTGGTGTGGAACAACCCCCGGGTGCACACCCCCGAGCGCCGCAAGACCTGGCTCGCGTGCGACGAGCACCGGGAGCACCTCGCGGACTTCCTGGGCCAGCGCGGCTTCCTCAAGGACGTGGAGCCGTTCGAGCAGCAGCCGACCGGCGGCGTCGAGCCCGGCGCGCAGGCCTCCGTGCCAGACGAGGTCCCCCGCGAGACCGCCCCGGAACCCACCGAGGGCGCGGGCGGCGTCGGCCCCGCGGGGGCGGAGCGGCTGGACTGATGCGCAAGTACTCCTTCCTGACCTCCCCCGCCTGGATCGGGTGGTTCGCGCTCACGTGCGTGGCCGCCGTGGTGTGCCTCTACCTGGCGCAGTGGCAGATGTCCCGCAACGACCACCTCGTGGCGGAGAACACCAGGATCACCGAGAACTACGACGCCGCGCCGTACGACGCCGCGCAGGGCACCCCGCTGTTTGCGGACTACGACGAGTCGAAGACGTGGCACCCCGTGACCCTGGAGGGCAGCTACGTGCCCGAGGACACCGTGCTGATCCGCAACCGCCCCCACGACGGCCGGGTGGGCTACGACGTGGTGGTCCCGTTCCGCACCGCCGAGGGCACGGTGGTGGCGGTGGACCGTGGCTGGATCCCCACCGACAACTCCGCGAACGGCATGCCCTCCGCCGTGCCCCCGCCGCCCGGCGGCACGGTGAGCGTCACGGTCCGGCTGCGGCCCTCCGAGGGCACCGTGGACCGCGGGGCGCCCGAGGGCCAGTCCGCGTCCATCGACCTCCCGGTGCTCGGCACCCAGTGGGGCGGGGACGTGGCCACGGAGGGTTACGGAGAGCTCCTCTCCGAGGAGCCCCCCGCCGCGAACACCCCCCAGGCCGCGGAGCGCCCCGAGGTGGACTACGGACCGCACCTGTCCTACTCCATGCAGTGGTACGCCTTCGCCGTCCTGGTGTTCGTGGCCTACGGCTACTCGGCGCGCCAGCACGTGAAGAACGAGGAGTGGGACCGCGCCTACGCGGCGGAGGTCGAGCGGCAGCTGGCCCGCTACTACGACGCCGAGGGCAACTACATCGGGGACGTTGACGAGTCCCTGGTGATCCGCCAGCTGCAGATGGCGGACGACATGCCCGCCCACCTGAAGTCGCTCTACCGACCCAAGCGCACGCGCGCCTCGTCCGTCCCCACCGCGGAGGACGAGGAGGACGCCCTGCTGGACGCGCTCGAGGCGCAGAACCGCCGGTGAGGCGAGCGGGCGGCGTCGTCCGCCCCGTGCCCACCACACCCGCAAAGGAGTTGCCGTGAAGATCACCGCCGCTGTGCTGGACGAGATCGGGCTGTCCCGTCCGTACGCCGAGTCCCGTCCACTGTCCGTGCAGGAGCTGGAGCTGGACGGCCCCGGGCCGGGCGAGCTGCTCGTGCGGATCCGTGCGGCAGGCGTGTGCCACTCGGACCTCTCCGTGGTGGACGGCAACCGGCCCCGCCCCATGCCCATGGTGCTGGGCCACGAGGCCTCGGGCATCGTGGAACAGGTGGGCGAGGGCGTCACGGACGTGTCCCCCGGCGACCAGGTGACCACCGTGTTCCTGCCGCGCTGCGAGCAGTGCGAGAACTGCGCCACGGACGGCAAGCTGCCGTGCACCCCGGGCACCGAGACCAACAGCGCCGGGCTGCTGCCCGGCTCGGCCCTGCGGCTGCACCGGGACGGGCAGGACGTGCACCACCACGTGGGGGTCTCCGGCTTCTCGTCCCACGCCGTGGTGAGCCGCCAGTCGGTCGTCCCCGTGGGGGCGGACGTACCCGCCGAGATCGCCGCCGTGGTGGGCTGCGCCGTGCTCACCGGCGGCGGGGCCGTGCTCAACGCGGGGCGCCCCTCGGACGGGGACACCGTCATGGTCGTGGGCCTGGGAGGCGTGGGCATGGCCGCGCTGCTCACCGCGCTGTCGGTGGAGAAGGGTCCCGTGATCGGCGTGGACGCCAACCCGGAGAAGCTCGCGAGGGCCACCGAACTGGGCGCCACGGCCGTGCACTCCCCGGACGAGCTCGCGGAGAACGGCGTGCGGGCCGAGGTGGTCATCGAGGCCGCAGGGCACCCGCGCGCGTTCGAGACCGCGGTGGCCGCCACGGCACCCGGGGGAATCACCGTGACGGTGGGCCTGCCCTCCCCCGACGCCCGCTCCACCATTGCCCCGCTCGGGCTCACGGCGGAGGCCCGCACGATCGTGGGCTCCTACCTGGGCTCCGCCGTGCCCGCCCGGGACATCCCCGTGTACCTGCAGCTGTGGCGGGAGGGCAAGCTGCCCATCGAGGAGCTGATCTCCGAGCGGGTGGCACTGTCCGCGATCAACGAGAGCTTCGACCGGCTCGCGGACGGCCGTGCCGTGCGCCAGGTCATCCTCTTCGAGGACTGACACCCGCCGCAGCCGTGCCGTGACGGCACGCAACGGCCCTGCGCGCGGCAAACTGGGTCTCAGGTCTGGGTCGGCCCCGAATCGCCCACCCGCACCGCCCGGGTAAATGCGCAGCGCGGTGATGACGGGCACCTGCCCGGCTCTGCAGCGGCGTCGGCCGCGCGCAGGACGGCGCTCAGGCCAGGCTGATGAGGTCCTGGTACTCCTGGCTCCACAGGTCCTCCACGCCGTCCGGGAGCATGACCACGCGCTCGGGCTCGAGCGCCTCCACGGCGCCCTCGTCGTGTGAGACGAGCACCACGGCGCCCTCGTACGTCCGCAGCGCGTTGAGGATCTCGTGGCGCGAAGCCGGGTCCAGATTGTTGGTGGGCTCGTCCAGCAGCAGCACGTTCGCCGACGACGCCACGAGGGTTGCCAGCGCCAGTCGCGTCTTCTCGCCGCCGGAGAGCACCCCGGCGGGCTTGTCCACGTCGTCGCCCTGGAACAGGAACGAGCCCAGGATGGTGCGCACCTGGGTGTCCGCGAGATCGGGCGCGGCGGACTTCATGTTCTCCAGCACCGTACGGTCCGTGTCCAGGGTGTCGTGCTCCTGGGCGAAGTAGCCGAGCTTGAGCCCGTGGCCCGCGACCACCTCACCGGTGTCCGGCTCGGCCTGGCCCGCGAGCATCCGCAGCAGAGTGGTCTTGCCCGCACCGTTGAGCCCGAGCACCACCACGCGGGAGCCCCGGTCGATCGCGAGGTCCACGTCCGTGAAGATCTCCAGCGAGCCGTAGGACTTGGACAGCCCCTGCGCGGTGAGCGGGGTCTTGCCGCAGTCCGCGGGCTTCGGGAAGCGGATGGCCGCGACCTTGTCCTGCACCCGCTCGCCCTCGATGCCCGCCATGAGGCGCTCCGCGCGGCGGATCATCTGCTGGGCGGCGGAGGCCTTGGTGGCCTTGGCGCGCATCTTGTTGGCCTGGTCCATGAGCACCCCGGCCTTTTTCTCCGCGTTCGCGCGCTCGCGCTTGCGGCGGGCCTGGTCCTGCTCGCGCTGCTGCAGGTAGTTCTTCCAGGTCATGTTGTAGACGTCCACCACGCAGCGGTTGGCGTCCAGGTACAGCACCTTGTTGACCACCATCTCCATGAGCTCCACGTCGTGGGAGATCATGAGCAGCCCGCCCTGGTAGGAGCGCAGGAACTCGCGCAGCCACACCACGGAGTCGTGGTCCAGGTGGTTGGTGGGCTCGTCCAGGAGCATGGTGTCCGCGTCCGCGAACAGGATCCGCGCGAGCTCCACGCGCCGGCGCTGACCACCCGAGAGCGTGTGCAGCGGCTGCTCCAGCACGCGCGGCGGGAGGTTGAGGTTGTTGGTGATGGTGGCGGCCTCGGACTCCGCCGCGTAGCCGCCGCCGGCCAGGAACTCGGACTCCAGGCGGTCGTAGCGGCGCATGGCCTTGGCCCGGACGGCGTCGTCCTCCGAGGCCATCTCCTCCTCGGTGCGCCGCAGCTTGGTGATCACCCCGGCGAGGTTGCGCGCGGAGAGGATGCGGTCCCGCGCCAGCTGGTCCATGTCGTCCACCTTGGGGTCCTGCGGCAGGTAGCCGATGGAACCCGAGCGTGTGACCTCACCCGCGGCGGGCAGGGTGAGCCCGGCCAGCACCTTGGTCATGGTGGTCTTCCCGGCGCCGTTGCGGCCCACCAGACCCACCTTGTCGCCCTTGTCCACGCGGAAGTTCACCTCGTCCATGAGCAGACGCGCTCCGGCGCGCAGTTCGAGGTCGGTCACGGTGATCAACGGAGCAAGGCCTTTCGTGGGACGGTGCCGCGCGCGCACGCGAGGTGGCGTGGGCGGACGGTGCGGGGCCCGGAAGAGCTCCGGGCATGCGGTCGCCCCGTGGGAGCGGGGAACCGCACCAGTCTATCCGCTCGCGCAAATCGTGGCCTGGGCCGTTCCCCCGGGACCAGCAACTAGACTGCAGCCCATGACAGAAGCCGCCCGCGCCCCCCGCACCGTGACCTCCTTCGACCTCGCAAACATCGCCGTGTTCGCCGCGCTGACGTGCGTGCTCGCCCTGGTCCCCGCGATCCCCGTGGGTCCTCTGGGAGTGCCCATCACGTTGCAGACGCTCGCGGTGTTCCTCACCGGCATGGTCCTGGGCGGCTGGCGCGGCTTCCTGGCCCTCGCCCTGTACGTGGTGGTCGGTCTGCTGGGCGTCCCGGTGTTCGCCGGGTTCACGGGCGGCCCCGCTGTGCTGGCCGGCCCGTCCGCGGGCTACCTGCTGTCCTTCCCGTTCGTGGCCGGCCTCGTGGGCTGGATGTCGCACTACTTCGTGCGCGTGGAACGCGTGACCCGCCGCGAGGGATCCTCCGCCGTGGACCCCGACCGCCGCAGCGCCCTCGGCCTGAAGCTGTTCCTCGCCGGTCTCGCGGGCCTGGTGCTCTCCCACGTGATGGGCATCGTGGGCATGATGGTCAACGGTGGGCTCGCGCTGCAGGCCGCCGTGGTGGCGGACCTCGCGTACGTCCCCGGTGACGTGCTCAAGGTCGTCGTGGCCGCGCTGATCGCTGTGGCCGTGCACCGCGCGTTCCCCCGCATGGCCGGGGCGGTTCTCTGAGTGGACGGTGAGCCACGCTCCGCGCAGCGCCAGTCCCTGTCCTGCGCGGACGTGACCGTCACGGTGGACGGTCCCCGCGGACCGGTGACCGTCCTGGACCGGGTCTCGTGCGAGTTCACCGCGCGGCGCACCGCCGTGATCGGGCTCAACGGGTCCGGCAAGTCCACCCTGCTGCGCCTGTTCAACGCCCTGGTGACACCGTCCTCGGGCGCGGTGCGCACCCACGGCGTGGACCCTGTGACCTCTCCCAAGGACGCCCGGTCCCGGGTGGGGTTCGTCTTCACGGACCCCGCCTCCCAGATCCTCATGCCCACCCCCGTGGAGGACATCGAACTGTCCCTGCGCCGCCGCGTGCGCGACCGTACCGAGCGCACGGAGCACGCTGTGCAGTGGCTGCGGCGCATGGGCCTGTCGGACCGCGCGCACCACTCGGTGTTCGACCTCTCGGGCGGTGAGCGCCAGCTCGTGGCCCTGGCTGCGGTGCTCGCCGTGGACCCCCGCGTGCTGGTCCTGGACGAGCCCACCACCCTGCTGGACCTTCGCAACCGGCTGCGGCTGCGGGAACTGCTGGACGGACTGCCCCAGCAGCAGCTCATCAGCACGCACGACCTGGAGCTGGCGGCCACCGCCCAGCACGTGGCGGTGGTCCACGGTGCGGGCATCATCGCGCAGGGCCCGCCGGAGGAGGTCATCCCCCGCTACCGCGCGTGGTGCGAGACGGGGTTCCCGGGGGAAGCCGCGTGAGCCCCTGTTCCGGCCGAGGCACCGTGCCGCACGTGGACCGCGCCCGGTGAGCCGCACCGCCGCCCGCCCCGACGACCTGCTGGGCACCTACGTTCCCGGCACCTCGTGGCTGCACCGCTGTCCGCTGGGGCTCAAGGCCGTGCTGGTGCTGGGATCGTGCCTCACCGTGATGCTGCTGCGCTCGTGGCCGGTGTCGCTGACCGCGCTGGCCCTCACCGCGCTGATCTCCGCCACGACCGGTCTGGGTGTGCGCCGCTGGGCGGCCTCGCTGCGCCCCCTGTGGTTCCTGGTGCTGCTGCTGACCGTCTACCACGTGCTGGCCACCGGTCCCGCCCGGGCAGCGGACGTGGTGCTGTCCCTGCTGGCGGTCGTGACCCTGACCCGCCTGCTGCTGACCACCACGGAGCTGCCCCGGCTCATCGACGGGCTCGTCCGGCTGTGCTCCCCCCTGCGCCGCGTGGGCATCGACCCCGAGCGCATCGGGCTGGCGGTCTCCCTCATGATCCGCTCCGTCCCCTGGCTCTTCGGCGTCATCTCCACCCTGCACGACGCCGCCGCGGCGCGCACCGTGCGTCCCCACCCCGTTCAGCTGGTCACCCCGGCGGTGATCGCCACCGTGGACTACGCCCACCGCACGGGCGAGGCCCTCGTGGCGCGCGGACTGGAGTGACGCGCAGACACGAGTGACACCGGGGCTCCCGGGGACCCCCGAGCGTCAGCGTGGTCCTATGATGCGCTCATGAGCTTCAACGACAACTCACAGCTGGACGCCGGACGGGTCCGCACCGGCGGTGGTGGCGGACGCGGCGTCGCCGTGGGAGGCGGGCTGGGCGGCGTCGTCCTGCTGCTGCTCGCGGGACTGTTCTTCGGCCAGGACGGGATCGACGCCGTGACGGGCGGCACCCAGGCGCAGACCACAGGGACGCAGCAGGTCGACTCCGGGCTGGAGGACCGCTGCCGCACCGGAGCGGACGCGAACTCCGACCCCCAGTGCCGCATGGTGGCCACCGTGCAGTCCCTGGACCAGTTCTGGGGCGAGTACTACCCGCAGGCCACGGGTGAGCGGTACGTGCTGCCCGAGGTCATGCTCTTCGCGGGCTCGGCGGGCACGTCCTGCGGGCAGGCGTCCTCCGCCACGGGTCCGTTCTACTGCCCGCCGGACCAGACCGTGTACCTGGACACCGGGTTCTTCGAGCAGCTGCGCACGGACTTCGGTGCGGACGCGGACGCCCTGGCCCAGGAGTACGTGATGGCCCACGAGGTGGGCCACCACGTGCAGAACCTGCAGGGCACCCTGGGGCGCGCCCAGCGCGATCCCCACGGTGCGACGTCCGCGGCCGTGCGGACCGAGCTGCAGGCGGACTGCTACGGCGGACTGTGGGCCCACCACGCCGTGGAGCCGGGCGGAGCCGTGCAGCTGCAGCCCATCACGCGCGCCCAGCTCTCGGACGCGATCGAGGCGGCCGGCGCGATCGGCGACGACAGGATCCAGGAGGCCGCCCAGGGGCGGGCCAACCCGGAGTCCTTCACGCACGGGACGTCCGCCCAGCGCCAGGCCTGGTTCCTGAGCGGCTACCAGACCGGCGACATCCGCGCGTGCAGCACGTTCTCCGCCGAGGACCTGGACCACCCGGGCGCCCTGGCCTGACGCCCGCGGCAGTCAGTGGCGTCGCGCATCCTCCGCGCGCGGCAGCCACGGGGCCCGCATGGCGTGCGGGCCCAGCTCCGCCACCAATTGGGCGCCCATGAGCAGCAAGGTGGTGCGGATCTGCTCCTCGAGCAGCTCGATGACCCGTGAGACCCCCTGCTCTCCCCCGGCCATGAGGCCGTAGAGGTACGCGCGGCCGATCAGCACGAAGTCCGCGCCCGCGCACAGGGCCGTCACCACGTCCGCGCCGGACATCACCCCGGAGTCCAGGATCAGGGGAACGTCCGGGCCCACCTCGTCGCGGATCTCCGGCAGCGCGGTGAGGGAGACCGGTGCGCGGTCCAGCTGGCGCCCGCCGTGGTTGGAGACCACCAGCCCGTCCGCGCCCACGCTCAGGGCGCGCCGGGCATCCTCCCGCGTGAGGATGCCCTTGACGAACAGCTGCCCGTCCCAGTTCTCCCGGATCCACGCGAGGTGCTCCAGGTTCAGTCCGGGGTCGAACATCGTGGAGATCAGCTCCGCCAGGGCGCCAGAGGTGTCCGAGAGCGAGGCGAACTTCAGCGAGTCCGTGGTCAGGAAGTTGAACCACCACTCCGGGCGGTAGGAGGCGTCCAGAACGGTCTTCGGCGTGATCCTGGGCGGGATGGTCATGCCGTTGCGGGTGTCCCGCAGCCGCTGACCGGGCACGGGCGTGTCCACCGTGACCAGCAGCGTGGTCATGCCCGCGGCCTTGGCGCGCCGCAGCAGGTCCAGGGACGCATCGTGCTCACGCCAGAGGTAGAGCTGGAACCACCGCTGCGCATCCGGAGCGGCGTCCCGGACCTCCTCGATGGAGCGGGTGCCCATGGTGGACAGGGAGAATGGGATGCCGGCACGCTGGGCGGCGCGGACTCCCCCGATCTCACCCTCCGAGTGCATGAAGCGGGTGAATCCCGTGGGGGCGATCCCGAACGGCAGGGCGCTGCGGACACCGGCGATCTCCGTGCTCAGGTCTGCGGTGTCCGTGCCGTGCAGGATCCGCGGCAGCAGCTCCACGGACTCGAACGCCTCCCGGTTGCGCCGGTGGGTGATCTCCTGCCCGGCAGCGCCATCCACGTAGTCGAAGGCCGGGCGGGGCGTACGACGCCGCGCGATCCGCCGCAGTGCCTCCACGTCCGTGGCCTTCGCGAGCCTCGCGGCGCGCCGGTCCGGATTGAAGGAGCCGAACTTCATGAGCGGTGTGAGTTCGGACAGTTGCGGCAGATGGCGTTCCATGGGGTCCTCCCGGTCGCGGATTCTCGCTCGAAACTACCAGGGCACCCAGACCAGGTTCCGCAGGGCCACCGCGTCCGCCCCCACGGTCGGCCCGCGTGCCGTCACGTCCGGTGCGCACGGACGCCGCCGCACGCTCCGGCGTCTGCAGGGGGCGTCTGTCCCCTCGGCGAACGGCACGAAGGGCACGATCCCTGTGGATCGTGCCCTTCCCGTGCCCCGTGTCCAGAACGGCGGCCACCGTGGCCCGCGCGTGGCGGACCCGGTGGGATCAGATGTTGAAGCCCAGGGCCCTCATCTGGTCCCGGCCGTCCTCCGTGATCCGCTCCGGACCCCACGGGGGCATCCAGATCCAGTTCACGTGCCACTCGTCCACGGCGGGCGAGAGGTTCTGGGAGACCTGCTCCTCAATGACGTCCTGCAGCGGGCACGCCGCCGTGGTGAGCGTCATGTCCAGGCGCAGGGAGGCGTCGTCCTGGTACTCCAGGCCGTAGAGCAGGCCCAGGTCCACGATGTTCACGCCCAGCTCGGGGTCGATCACGTTCTTCAGCAGGTCCGTGATCTCCTCGACCGAGGCCTGGCCGTTGGGCCCGGTGGTCTCCGCCGCGGCGGTGCCGGTGGATTCGCTCATGGCGACCTCCTCAGGAAGTGGTGCGCCGGTGCCTACTTGGCAGCGGCCTGGACGTAGCGGTCGTAGCCCTCGTTCTCCAGCTGCTCCGCGAGCTCCGGACCGCCCTGGTCCACCACGCGGCCGTCGGAGAACACGTGCACGAACTGCGGCTTGATGTAGCGCAGGATGCGCGTGTAGTGCGTGATCAGCATGATGCCCGTGTTGTCCTCGGACAGCGCGCGGTTCACACCCTCGGACACGATCTTCAGCGCGTCCACGTCCAGGCCGGAGTCCGTCTCGTCCAGCAGGGCGATCTTCGGCTTGAGGATCTCCAGCTGCAGGATCTCGTGGCGCTTCTTCTCGCCGCCGGAGAAGCCCTCGTTGACGTTGCGCATGAGCATGTCGTTGTCGATCTTCAGCTTGTCCATGGCGGTGCGGACGTCCTTGGTCCACGTGCGCAGGGAGGGTGCCTCGCCGTCGATCGCGGTCTTCGCGGAGCGCAGGAAGTTGGAGGTGGTCACGCCGGGGATCTCCACCGGGTACTGCATGGCCAGGAAGAGACCGGCGCGGGCGCGCTCGTCCACGGACATCTCCAGCACGTCCTGCCCGTCCAGGGTCACGGAGCCGGAGTCCACCTGGTACTTGGGGTGGCCGGCGATCGTGGACGCCAGCGTGGACTTGCCCGAGCCGTTGGGGCCCATGATCGCGTGCACCTCACCGGAGTTGATGGTCAGGTTCACGCCCTTGAGGATGGGCTTGGTGCTCTCGTCGTCCAGGATGACGGACGCGTGGAGGTCCTTGATCTCCAGAGTTGACATGCGGTGTTTCTCCTTGGGTCTCGTGGGCACCGGCCCGCTCTCGGGCGCGGTGCGGAATTCTCGGGTCTGACGACGGCGCTGGGCCAGGGTCTCAGTTCTCGGTGCGGGCGAGCTCGTCCTCCAGGGACGCGCGCAGCTGCTCCTCGAGGGCTTCCACGCCCACCTGCTGGATGATCTCGAAGAGGAATCCGCGGACCACCAGGCGGCGTGCCTGGTCCTCCGGGATGCCGCGGGACATCAGGTAGTAGAGGTGCTCGTCGTCCAGCTGCCCCGTGGTGGAGGCGTGACCTGCACCGGCGATCAGGCCGGTCTCGATCTCCAGGTTCGGCACGGAGTCCATGCGCGGGCCGTCGTTGAGGATCAGGTTGCGGTTGAGCTCGTAGGTGTCCGTGCCCTCGGCCTCGGCGCGGATCAGGACGTCGCCCACCCACACGCCGTGGGCGTTCTCGCCCTGCAGCGCGGACTTGTAGTTCACGCGCGACCGGCAGCGCGGCACGGAGTGGTCCACGAACAGCCGGGACTCCAGGTGCTGGCCGTCGTCCACGAACGTGAGGCCGTACATCTCCACGTCGCCGCCGGGAGCGGTGAAGCGGGTGGACGGGGTGACGCGCACCAGGTCACCGCCCAGGCTCACGAGCACGTGCTTGAACGTGGCATCGCGGTCCAGCTTGGCCTGCTGTGAGGACGCGTGCACGGAGTCGTCCGTCCACTCCTGCAGCGAGACCACGGTGAGGTTGGCGCCGTCCGCCACCGAGAACTCGATGTTCTGGGCCAGCACGGCGGTGCCCACGTGGCGCAGCACCACGAGCGCCTTGGAGTTCGCCCCGGCGTCCACCACGATGTGCTGGGCCGCGGGTTCCTCGGACTCACCGGTGAGCGTCACGATCACGGGCTCCGCCACCTGGGCGTCGCGCGGGACCGAGATCACGGTGGCCTCGCGGAACGAGGACCACGCGTTCGCGGAGACCCGGTCCTCCGGGATGCCGGCCGAGCCCACGCGGGAGTCGTCGCGGCCCACGGAGGTGATCTGCACGGCGTCGTCCCCCGAGACGGAGACGGCGGGCGCGGGGCCCTGCAGGGCGGCGTCGTCGAGCCCGCGGAGCCGCTTGATGGGCGTGAAGCGCCAGTCCTCGAGCTTGCTGCTCAGCGGCGGGAAGTCGGCCACGTCGTAGGACGTGGTGCGGCCCGCGCGGGAGGAGTCCGGCACGCCGGAGATGTCCCCGTGCTGGGTGTGGCGGATCTCGGGCTCACCGGCCTGGTTGCGGCCCTCCTGCAGGGTCTCGCCCTCCTGGCTCATGCCCGGGATGGCGACGCGGTCCTCGCCGGTGGGCACTCCGTTCACCTGCTCGTCGGCGTCCTGTGCGGCACGGGCGGTCTGATCAGTGGTGGACATATCAGCCAACGGATCCTTCCATTTGCAGTTCGATGAGACGGTTGAGCTCGAGCGCGTACTCCATGGGCAGCTCACGCGCGATCGGCTCCACGAAGCCGCGCACGATCATGGCCATGGCCTCCTCCTCGGGCATGCCGCGCTGCATGAGGTAGAACAGCTGCTCCTCGGACACGCGGGAAACAGTGGCCTCATGGCCCATGGTGACGTCGTCCTCACGGATGTCCACGTAGGGGTACGTGTCCGAGCGGGAGATCGTGTCCACCAGCAGGGCGTCGCACACCACGTTGGACTTGGAGTGCGTGGCGCCCTCGCGCACCTGCACGAGGCCACGGTAGGCGGAGCGGCCGCCGTTGCGGGCCACCGACTTCGACACGATCGACGAGGACGTGTTCGGGGCGATGTGCACCATCTTGGAACCGGTGTCCTGGTGCTGGCCCTCGCCCGCGAAGGCGATAGACAGGGTCTCACCGCGTGCGTGCTCGCCGGTCATGTAGACCGCGGGGTACTTCTGGGTGACCTTGGAGCCGATGTTGCCGTCCACCCACTCCATGGTGGCGCCCTCGTGGGCGATGGCGCGCTTGGTCACCAGGTTGTACACGTTGTTGGACCAGTTCTGGATGGTCGTGTAGCGCACCCGGGCGTTCTTCTTGCAGATGATCTCCACCACGGCGGAGTGCAGCGAGTCCGTCTTGTAGATCGGCGCGGTGCAGCCCTCGATGTAGTGGACGTAGGAGTCCTCGTCCGCGATGATCAGCGTGCGCTCGAACTGGCCCATGTTCTCGGTGTTGATGCGGAAGTACGCCTGCAGCGGGATGTCCACGTGCACGCCCTTGGGGACGTACACGAACGAGCCACCGGACCACACGGCCGTGTTCAGCGCGGCGAACTTGTTGTCGCCCACGGGGATCACGGTGCCGAAGTACTCCTCGAAGAACTCGGGGTGCTCCTTCAGGGCGGTGTCCGTGTCCATGAAGATCACGCCCTGGGCCTCGAGGTCCTCGCGGATCTGGTGGTAGACCACCTCGGACTCGTACTGCGCGGCCACGCCGGCCACCAGGCGGTTGCGCTCCGCCTCGGGGATGCCAAGCTTCTCGTACGTGTTGCGGATGTCCTCGGGCAGCTCCTCCCAGGAGCCCGCCTGCTGCTCCGTGGAGCGCACGAAGTACTTGATGTTGTCGAAGTCGATGCCCGACAGGTCCGCGCCCCACGTGGGCATGGGCTTGCGGTCGAAGAACTTCAGGCCCTTCAGACGCAGCTGCGTCATCCAGTCCGGCTCGCTCTTCTTGGCCGAGATGTCACGGACCACTTCCTCGTTCACGCCTCGGCGCGCCGAGGCGCCGGCGTCGTTCTTGTCGGCCCAGCCGTACTGGTACTGGCCGATCCCCTCGAGCTCTGGGTTCATCTCCAGGATCTCGGAAATCGTGGTGTCGCCTGTCATGGTGCCCGCGGTGTCCGCGGGTTCGATGCGCTCGGTCATGACAACCCTCCCTGTCGTGCGGTTGTGTGGTTGGTGGAGTTTTTGGTGCCCGCAGCACGCAGCTGCAGCGGGACGTGTGTGGTGCAGACGTGGGCGCCCGCGGCCATGGTGGAGAGCCTGCGGACGTCGACGTCCAGCAACTCGGCGATCATGGCGGTCTCCTGCTCGCAGAACTCGGGGTACTCGTTCGCGATGTCCTGGATGGGGCAGTGGCCCTGGCACAGCTGGGCGGAGCGTAGAGTCACGCCCTTGGGACCACGGGGGGTGACCGTGGTGTGGGACGCCACGAAGCCGTCGTGGCTCATGGCGGCGGTCAGCGCGTTGAGGCGGTCCTCCACGTCCGGACCCGCGGCCTCCACGCTGGGGCGGTAGCGTTCACGCCAGCGCTCGACCTCCTCGGTCACGAACCCGTGCACGAGATCCTCACCACCCACCCGGGCCATGGTGGCCAGCGCACGGCTGGCAAGCCCCCGGTAGTCCTGCGCCAGCTGCTCGTGCCCGCCCGGTGCCACCACGTAGCGACGCGCCGGCCGGCCGGCTCCAGAGGCGGTGCTGCGCACCATGGAAACCTCCACGAACTGCTCGGACTCCAGGGCGTCCAGGTGACGCCGGACGGCGGCGGGCGTGAGGCCGAGGTCCTTGGCGATCTGCGCGGCGGAGATGGGCCCGTGGGCGAGCACCAGCGAGAGCACCCGCGAGCGGGTGGTGTCATCCTGGTCCGTGCGCACCGCGCTCGTGCGGTCCGTGGCCGGTGAACTCATGCTGGGTGCAACATCCTTCGCGGCGAGTCGGGGAGGTGGCCGAGCCGGTGCAGCTCCGTGCGGCCCGGGCCCCACGGGAACTGGGTTCACCAGTGAGGCACGCAATACATAACGAGGGTATGCGGTAATCCATTCCCCGACAAACGCCCGGAACACGCCCCGGGGAGGCGCCCACGGAGGCGCGGGCGGGAGTCCCCCACCGGGCGTCACGGCACGGGCCGTCCTAGACTGTCCGGGTGCAGACGCCCCCAGAATTTTCCTCAGTCCCCGCTGCCGCCCCCGATCCGGGGACCGCGGCCCTGCACATCAGCGACCTGGTCAAGACGTTCCCCGGGCGCGGTGAGCCCGTCCGCGCGGTCCGCGGTCTCAGCATGGCGGCCGACGCCGGGCGCGTCACGGCCCTGCTCGGGGCCAACGGCGCGGGCAAGACCACCACGCTGCAGTGCGCCCAGGGCCTCCAGCAGCCCACCTCGGGCACGGTCCGCCTGCTCGGCCAGGACCCCTGGCGGGCCTCCCCTGAGCTGCGCGCCCGCGTGGGCGTCATGCTCCAGGACGGCGGGCTCCCGCAGGCCGTGCGACCCGCAGAGCTGCTGCGCCACCTCAGCAACCTCTACGCGGACCCGGTCCCCGTGACCGAGCTGGTGGAGCGCCTCGGCATCCGGTCCTTCCTCCACACGCCCGTCCGTCGGCTCTCCGGCGGCCAGCGCCAGCGCGTGGCGCTCGCGGCGGCGCTCGTGGGCCGCCCGGACGTGCTGTTCCTGGACGAGCCGTCCGCCGGGCTGGACCCGCGCTCGCGCCAGCTCGTGTTCGACGTGGTCCAGCGCCTGCGGGACCAGGGAACCTGCATCATCCTCACCACGCACCTCATGGACGACGCCGCCCGGCTCGCCGACTACGTGTACATCGTGGACCACGGCACGGTGGCCGCCCAGGGCACCGTGGCCGACCTCGTGCGCACCGGCCGGGACTCGTCCCTGGTCATGACCATCACCGTCACGCCGGAGCAGCGTCCCGTGCTGCGCGCGGACCCGCCCTGGCGCCGCCCCGACTACGACGACGTCCGCTGGGTCGTCAAGGACCGCACCGTCACCCTCACCGGCCCGCTCGACGCCACCCGCGTCCGTGAGCTGACCGCGTGGGCCACCCGCAACGACACCCTGCCGGAGGCGCTGAGCGTGCAACCCCGTTCCCTCGAAGACGTGTTCCTGGACGTGGCCGGGAGGGATGCCCGGTGACCCCCGCAGACGCCGTCACCTCGGCACCCCACCCGGACGAGCGGCGTCGTGCCGCGTCCCTGCCCCGGCGCGTGGTGTCCCAGGCGCGCTTCGAGGCCACCACGATGCTGCGCAACGGGGAGCAGCTGCTGCTGCTCGTGATCCTGCCCGTCATGGCACTCGTGGCCCTGACCATGACCGACCTGCTGGACCCCTACCGCGTGGACGGGGCCTCCCGTGCGGACGTGGCCGTGCCCGGCATCCTGGTGCTGTGCGTGCTCTCCAGCGCCTTCTCGGGGCAGGGCATCCAGACCGGCTTCGACCGCCGCTACGGGGTGCTGCGCCAGCTCTCGACCACTCCCCTGGGACGCTCCGGTCTGATCGCGGGCAAGCTGCTCGCCGTGCTGGCCGTGCTCGCCGTGCAGTACGTGATCGTGGCGGCCGTGGCCCTCTGGCTGGGCTGGCACCCCACCGTGGCCTCCGTGCTCGGCTCCCTCCCCCTGCTCGTGCTGGTCGCCGTGGCGTTCACCGGGCTGGGCCTGCTGATCGCCGGAACCCTGCGCGCCGAGGCCACCCTGGCGGTGCTCAACGTGGTGTGGGTGGCGCTCGCCGCGGGCGGTGGTGTGCTCTTCCCCGCGTCCGCGCTGCCCGGCTGGCTCGCCGGGATCGTGTCCTGGCTGCCCTCCTCGGCCGCGGGTGAGGTGCTGCGGGAGTGCTTCCTGCACGGCCGGGTGAGTGCCGCTCCCCTGCTGGTCCTCGCCGCATGGGCGGTGGCGAGCTGGGCGGCCACCGCGCGGTGGTTCAAGTGGGTCTGACCCCCTGAGCGCGCGGTCCCGTCCAGGATGCTCCCACGGCGGGATCGCTACACTGAGGGGGACCCGTCCCCTCTGCCCCTGGATGCCCCGCCATGTCTGACACCGCTCCCCGCACCGCCGTCGATTCGTTCTGGTGGCCCAGCACCGTGACCCCCTGGGTGCGCTTCCTCGCGGTGGCGTCCCTGGTGGCCAACGCGCTGCTGATCTTCACGGGCGGTCTCGTCCGGCTGACCGGTTCCGGCCTGGGGTGCCCCACGTGGCCCCGCTGTACGCCCGACTCCTGGACGAACACGGCGGAGATGGGTGTGCACGGGATCATCGAGTTCGGCAACCGCCTGCTCACGTTCGTACTCACCGTGGTGGCGGTCCTGACGTTCCTGTCCGTGCTGAAGCTGCGCGAGGAGCACCCCAAGCTGTTCCGGCTGGCGCTGCTCCTGCTGCTCGGGATCCCCGTGCAGGCCGTGGTGGGCGGCGTGCTGGTGCACCTGGAGCTGCACCCGCTGCTCGTGGGTGCGCACTACTTCCTCTCAGCCATCATGATCGCGCTGTCCACGCTGCTGGTGCTCAACACCCGGCGCGAGGGCCTCTCGCGAGTGGCCCACGACCAGCGCCCCGGCCAGCTGCACGGCCACACCACCCTGGTGCGCGGCCTCGCGGTCGCCACGGGCGTTATCGCGGCCGTGGTGCTCTACCTCGGCACCCTGGTGACCGGCACCGGCCCCCACGCCGGGGACCAGGACAGCGCGCGGCTGGCCTTCGACTCCGTGGTCATCGCCCGCGCCCACGCGGTCCCCGTCTACCTGCTCACCCTCACGGCCGTGACGGGCATCGTGGTGACCACGGTGAAGTCCCTGCCCCGTGTGCTGCGCAACGCGTACGCCATCATGATCCTGGTGATCATGGCCCAGGGCGCCGTGGGCTACTACCAGTACTTCAACGGCGTTCCGGAGGCCGCCGTGTCCCTGCACATGGTGCTCTCGGCAGTGCTGATCTGGGCGGCCACCCGCGTGGTCTCCATCAGCTTCTACCTCGCGGACGACCACCACGAGCACGCGGCGCCCGTGGACCTGGGCGAGGCTTCACCCGCCTCCGCGCCCGCACAGCCGGTGCGCTGACCGCGCGCCTCCCCGTACGCCGTCTGCCCCCGGTCATCCCGGGGGCAGACGTTTTTCCGTCCTGTGCCGCTGGTGCACGGGCTCCCGACGCCGCCCGGCGCAGCTGGACCTCAGGCTCGCGGCCACGCGGGTGCTCATCCCGCCGACGACACGCCCAGTCGCTGGTGCTCACACCCCCAATAACGACCCGTGCCGCAGATGGTCAGGATTCCGACGACGTCCCGTGGCGCAGTCGCTCAGGCATCCGACGGCGCCGCGGGCCGGCCGCGCAGCTGTGCCACGGCGTCCGCGAGTGCGCGTTTGCCGCTCGAGGGAATGGGCAGCAGCGGACGCCGCGGTGCGCTCGTGCGCACGCCGCAGACCTCCGCGAGGGCGTACAGCACGGACAGGGGACGTTCGTGCCCCATGAGCTGCATGAGGGGGCGCAGCGCGGAGCTCCAGGCCGCCGCATCCTCCGCGCGGCCCTCTCTCACCGCTCGGTGGAACTCCACGAACTCCGGAGCCAGCAGGGCGGCCATCCCGCTGTGCCACGCCGCCGGTGGGTACTCCTCCACGATCAGCTGGTCCCGGCTCACACCGTGGACCGTGCCGGGTTCCGCCTGCTGGGCGAACAGCAGCTGGCGTGAGTGGAACAGCCGCCCGGAGCTCGCCGTGTCCTTGAACGCCACCACGGTGTCCAGCCAGGACAGCTCCGCCGCGAGCTCCACCGGGTACGTGAACCCGGTGGTGGAGGGGTTGTTGTAGAGGCACACGGGCAGCGACACCGCCGAGGACACCGTCTCCACCTGGTCCGCGATCTCCTGCGACACGAGCGGGATGTAGCTCACGGGGCTCAGCACGAGCCCGTCCGCGCCGTTGTTCTCCGCGGCGTAGGCGTGCTGGAGGACCTCACGCGTGGTGATGGCCGAGATGCCGACTCCCACGGGGGTTCCCGAGCCGGAGGCCGCGCGGACGGCGGTGCGCACCACCTCGGACCGCTCGGCGGCGTCGAGGTAGGCGAACAGTCCCGAGGTGCCGAGCACCACGATCCCGTCCACACCGCTGCGTGCCAGCCGGGCGATGCTGCTCTCCAAGGAGTCCAGGTCCAGGGCTCCGCCGGGATGCAGCGGAGTCACGGGGTAGGCGATCACACCGGAGAAGTCCATCGAGAGCATGGGCCCAGTTTAGGCGAGCACCGCGACCGAGCCGGCCGAGCGGCGTCGTCCCCGGGCACGGCGAGACGGCCGGTGGACGGGATGCCCAGGATGGGACGGACCGGACACGCCGGTCAGAGAATGGGACCGCCGAGGAACGGATCCAGGGCCACGCCCACGAACACGAACGTGATGTAGGCGATCGAGCCGTGGAAGACGTACATGGCCTGCTTGAGCGTGGGCCGCCCGGCCCGGGCCAGACCGTAGAGCTTGTGGCAGTGGTAGGTGAACCACGCGCCGGAGAGCAGCGCGATGATCCCGTAGACCCAGCCCGCACCGCCCACGGGGATCAGCAGCAGCGAGCAGATCACGGTGGCCCACGCGTACAGCACCACCTGCGCACCCACGGTCCGCGCGGAGTCCACCGCGCCGAGCATGGGAACCCCCGCGCGGGAGTAGTCCTCCGCGTACTTCATGGACAGCGGCCAGTAGTGCGGCGGGGTCCACAGGAAGATGAACGCGAAGAGCACGAACGCGGGCCACTCGAGCGTGCCGCGCACCGCGGCCCAGCCGATCAGCACGGGCATGCACCCGGCGATCCCGCCCCACACGATGTTCTGCGCGGTGCGGCGCTTGAGGATGATCGAGTAGAAGACGGCGTAGAGGGCGATGGCCACCACGCCCAGCACACCGCACAGCACGCTCACCCCGAGGGTCAGCCAGGCCACGGCCACCGCGGACAGCAGCCACGCGAACACCAGGGCCTCACGGTCGCTGACCTCTCCGGTGACCAGGGGGCGCTTGGCCGTGCGCCGCATGAGACGGTCCTCGTTGCGGTCGATGTAGCAGTTGAAGGCTCCCGCGGCGCCCGCCGCGAGGGTGCCACCCACCAGGGTGTTGAGCACGAGCCAGAAATCAGGGACGCCCTGCTGGGCGAAGAACATGGTGGGCACGGTGGCCACGAGGAGCAGCTCGATGATCCGGGGCTTGGTAAGCGCCACGTACGCCTTGAGCTTGCGGCGCGCGGTCATCGGGCCCTGGTACCCCACCGGGGCGACCTCCCCGATGCGGGTCCCGGTCACTCCGTGTCCTTGCGTCGCGGGGGATCCCGAGGAATCCGGGTGCGTCGCGGTATCGAGGTGATTCACGGAATCGATGCTCCAAAGAACGTGTGCGGCCCGCACGGGCGGGAGTCCTGCGGTGCCCGGCGCGGCACTGCGCGCGGGGACACCCGGTCAACAGTATAGCCGCCGGGATTGACACCCGGATGGCGCCCGACCCGGTGCCCGGTGGCCGTTCGCGCTCACAGCGTACGTCCCTGACGGGCACGGCCTCTCGGGACTAAGGTTGAGCGCGGAACTCGCGTTCCGCGGCACCCGGAGGCCTTGCGGCCGGTCGGGCGGCGGTTCGCATCGCACATCCCCACAGGAAAGGGGCGCGCCACCGTGCCGAACCTCGATCAACCGCTGAACTGGACCGAACAGGATGCCCGCGCCGTGGACACCGCGCGTGTCCTCGCGGCGGACGCCGTGCAGAAGGTCGGCAACGGCCACCCCGGCACGGCCATGTCCCTGGCACCCGTGGCCTACCTGCTGTTCCAGAAGGTCATGCGCCACGACCCCTCGGACGACCGCTGGACCGGGCGCGACCGGTTCATCCTCTCCCCCGGGCACACCTCGCTGACGCTCTACCTGCAGCTCTTCTTCTCGGGCTACGGCCTGGAGATGTCGGACCTGGAGTCGCTGCGCACGTGGGGCTCCAAGGTCCCGGGCCACCCCGAGTACCGGCACACCACGGGCGTGGAGATCACCACCGGACCGCTGGGCCAGGGGCTCGCCTCCTCCGTGGGCTTCGCGTACGCCCAGCGCTACACGCGCGGGCTCTTCGACGCCGACGCCGCCCAGGGCACCTCCCCGTTCGACCACCACGTGTTCGTGATCGCCTCGGACGGGGACCTCCAGGAGGGCATCACCTCCGAGGCCTCGTCCCTGGCCGGCACCCAGGAGCTGGGCAACCTGGTGGTGATCTACGACGACAACAAGATCTCCATCGAGGACGACACCAACGTGGCGTTCAACGAGGACGTGCTGGCCCGCTACGAGGCCTACGGCTGGGACACCACCCGCGTGGACTGGCGCAACGGCGGGCAGTACCAGGAGGACGTCCAGGGCCTCTACGACGCGATCGTGGCCGCCACCAAGGTCACGGACAAGCCGTCCCTAATCGCGCTCAGCACCATCATCGGCTGGCCCTCCCCCACCAAGCAGAACACCGGCGGCATCCACGGCTCCGCGCTCGGCGCGGACGAGGTCGCCGCCACCAAGGAGATCCTGGGCTTCGATCCCGAGAAGTCCTTCCAGATCGAGCCCGAGATCATGGACCACGTGCGCGAGGTCGCCCAGCGCGGCAAGGCCGAGCGCGCCGAGTGGGAGAAGTCCTTCGAGCAGTGGCGCAGCGCCCACCCGGACAAGGCGGCCCTCTACGACCGCATCAAGAACCAGGAGCTGCCCGAGGACTACCGCGCGGCGTTCCCCACGTTCCCAGCGGGCAAGGCCATGGCCACCCGCAAGGCCTCCGGGCAGGTCATCAACGCGATCGCGGACACCTTCCCCGAGCTGTGGGGCGGCTCCGCGGACCTCGCGGGCTCCAACAACACCACGATCGACTCCGCCCCGTCCTTCATCCCGGAGAAGCGCTCCACCGAGAAATGGACGGGCTCCCCGTACGGCCGGGTGCTGCACTTCGGCATCCGTGAGCACGCGGCGGCGGCGATCGTCAACGGCATCGTGATGAGCAGCCAGACCCGCGCCTTCTCGGGGACGTTCCTCATCTTCTCCGACTACCAGCGCCCGGCCGTGCGCCTGGGTGCGCTCATGAAGGTGCCCTCCATCTACGTCTGGACCCACGACTCCATCGGTCTGGGCGAGGACGGACCCACGCACCAGCCCGTGGAGCAGCTGTCCTCGCTGCGCGCGATCCCGGGACTCGACGTCGTGCGCCCCGCGGACGCCAACGAGACCGCTGTGGCGTGGCGGACCATCCTGGAGAGCCACGAGCACCCGGCGGGCATCGCTCTCACGCGCCAGGACCTGCCCACGCTGGCCCGTGAGGACCTGCACCCGGACGCGGAGGGCGAGAAGTTCGCCTCCGCCGAGGGCGTGGCGCGCGGCGGCTACGTGCTGGCTGACAGCGAGGGCACGCCGGACGTGGTGCTGATCGGCACCGGCTCGGAGGTTCAGCTCGCGCTGAAGGCCCGCGAGCAGCTCAAGGCCCGGGGCGTGTCCGCCCGCGTGGTCTCGATGCCGTGCCGCGAGTGGTTCGACGCCCAGGACGCGCAGTACCGCGAGTCCGTGGTCCCCGCGGGCGTCAAGGCCCGGGTCACGGTCGAGGCCGGCATCCGGATGTCCTGGAACGACCTCCTCGGCGATGCCGGGCGGGCCGTCTCCCTGGAGCACTTCGGCGAGTCCGCGGACTACGAGACGCTCTACCGCGAGTTCGGCATCACCGCAGAGGCCGTGACGGAGGCCGCCCTGAACTCCATCGCCGCCGCGCGCTGAGCCCCACACCCCTGCACCCGTTGCGGGCGGCGGACCCGCCGCCCGCAACGGCCCCAGATTTCCCACGCGACCGGAGGACACAGACATGACCACTCCCACTCAGAAGCTCTCGGACGCCGGCGTCTCCATCTGGCTGGACGACCTCTCCCGCCAGCGGCTCACGAGCGGCAACCTGCAAGAGCTGATCGACACCAAGAACGTGGTGGGCGTGACCACCAACCCCACGATCTTCGCGGCGGCCCTCGCCGACGGCGAGTCCTACCGCGAGCAGGTGGCCGAGCTCGCCGCGGCCGGCACCTCGGTGGACGACGCCGTGTTCCGCATCACCACCGACGACGTCCGTGACGCGTGCGACCTCTTCGCCCCGATCGCCGAGGCCACGCAGGGCCAGGACGGGCGCGTGTCCATCGAGGTGGACCCGCGGCTCGCCCAGGACGCCGACGCGACCTCGACCATGGCCCAGAAGCTCTCGCAGACGATCGACCGGCCGAACGCGCTCATCAAGATCCCGGCCACGGAGAAGGGCCTGCCCTCGATCGCGGCCACGATCGCCGAGGGCATCTCGGTCAACGTGACCCTGATCTTCTCGCTCGAGCGCTACCGCAACGTCATCAACGCCTACATGGAGGGGCTGGAGAAGGCTCTCGAGAACGGCAAGGACCTCTCCACCATCCACTCCGTGGCGTCCTTCTTCGTGTCCCGCGTGGACACGGAGATCGACAAGCGCCTGGACGCCGTTGGCTCGAGTGAAGCTGCGGCACTGAAGGGGAAGGCGGGGCTCGCCAACGCCCGTCTCGCCTACCAGGTCTACGAGCAGTCCCTGGACACGGAGCGCTGGAAGCGTCTCGCGGCCGCGGGCGCCAACCCGCAGCGCCCGCTGTGGGCCTCCACGGGAGTCAAGGACCCTGAGCTGCCCGACACCCTCTACGTGACCGAGCTGGTGGCGCCGAACACCGTGAACACCATGCCGGAGAAGACCCTGGACGCCACGTTCGACCACGCGGAGGTCACCGCGGACACCGTGACCGCCACGTACGAGGAGTCGTCCCGGATCCTCGACGAGATCGGCGCGCTGGGCGTCTCCTACCAGGAGGTCGTGGAGCAGCTGGAGACCGAGGGCCTCCAGAAGTTCGACGCGTCCTGGGACGAGCTGCTCGCCACCGTGCGCACCGCGCTCGAAGACGCCCGCTGACTCCCCGCCCGGCAACGGCCGGGCCTGCCCGTGCGCCGCGTCCCGTCGGGTTCCCCGGCAGGACGCGGCGGACGGTCCCACGATCCACCACACCGCCAGCTCGACCAGTCCGAGGAGGCTCCCCGTGAGCTCATTGTCATTGCAGGCCGCAGGATCCGCGCGCGACGCCGTGGACACCCACGTGCCCCGTCTCGTCGCCGACAACTTCGCCTCCAAGCTCTTCGCGCAGGATCCCACGCTGTGGGGTGCCGCGGCAGAGCAGGAGGCTGCAGTCCGGCTTGGATGGACGGACGCCGCAACCGTCTCCCGTCCCCTGATCCCGGAGATCATGGAGCTGCGCGACGACTTCGCCCGCGAGGGCGTCACCCGCTTCGTGCTCGCCGGCATGGGCGGCTCCTCGCTGGCCCCCGAGGTCATCACGCGCAGCGCCGGTGTGGAGCTGTTCGTGCTGGACTCCACCGATCCCGAGATGGTCTCCACGGCCCTCCAGGACCTCGAGCACACCGCCCTGGTGGTCTCCTCGAAGTCAGGTTCCACCGTGGAGACGGACTCCGCCCGCCGCGTGTTCCTCGAGGCGTTCGAACGGGCCGGCATCGACGGCCCGTCGCGCGTCGTGGTGGTCACCGACCCGGGCTCCCCCATGGACTCGGCCTCGCGCGAGGCCGGCTACCGCAAGACCTTCAACGCCGATCCGAACGTGGGCGGCCGCTTCTCCGCGCTCACCGCCTTCGGGCTGGTTCCCTCGGGGCTCGCCGGGGTGGACGTCGCCGCGCTGCTCGACGACGCCGAGGAGGCCGCGGAGATGCTGCGCGAGGACGACGAGAACAACATCGGCCTGCAGCTGGGCGCGGCGCTCGGCGGAACCGATCCGCTGCGCGACAAGATCGTCCTGGTGAACCAGGGCGCACCGTTCGTGGGATTCGCGGACTGGGCCGAGCAGCTGATCGCGGAGTCCACCGGCAAGTCGGGCACCGGTGTCCTGCCCGTGGTGGTGGACGAGGCCGCACCCGAACTGACCTCCGGTGCGCAGGACGTGCTGGTGGTGTCCCTCGTGGACGAGGAGTCCGTGGAGACCGGCTCCGGTGACGGCGTGCGCGTGGCCGGTTCTCTCAGCGGGCTCATGCTGACCTTCGAGGTGGCCACCGCCGTGGCCGGGCGCCTGCTCGGCATCGACCCCTACAACCAGCCGGACGTGGAGTCCGCCAAGGCCGCCACGCGCGAGCTGCTGGCCTCCTCCCCCGAGCCCTCCCCGGCCGTGGCCACGGACGGGAACGTGGAGATCCGGGGCGACGAGTCCCTGCTCCACGGCGCCACCACCGTGCAGGACGCGCTCACGGCTCTGCTCGAGCAGCTCCCCGAGGACGGCTACGTGAGCGTGCAGGCCTACTTCGACCGCCTGCAGTGGACGCAGCTCGAGGCTATCCGTGAACAGCTGGCGCGGCACACCGGCCGTCCCGTGACGTTCGGCTGGGGTCCGCGCTTCCTGCACTCCACCGGGCAGTACCACAAGGGTGGGCCCGCCCAGGGCGTGTACCTGCAGATCACGGCGGCCACCGACACGGACGTGGACATCCCCGGGATCCCCTTCACGTTCGGAGAGCTCATCAGCGCCCAGGCGGACGGGGACGCGGCCGTGCTGGGCGAGCACGACCGCCCTGTCCTGCGGCTGCGTCTCACCGACCGCGCGGCGGGAGTGGCCCAGCTGCTCGAGGCGGCGTCGGCTCTCTGACACCCGCCACCCACCAGCGACCGGACAGGAAGTCCCGTGCCTGACACCAAGAATCCCAACCCCCTGCGGGACCCGCGCGACCGGCGGCTCACGCGCGTGGCGGCGCCGTCGGCCCTCGTGCTGTTCGGCGTGACCGGCGATCTCGCCAAGAAGAAGCTGCTGCCCGCGATGTACGACCTCGCGAACCGCAGCCTGCTGCCCCCGGCGTTCTCGCTCGTGGGCTTCGGGCGGCGGGACTGGGACGACGCACAGTTCGCGGAGTACGTCAAGGAGAACGTCACGCAGCACGCGCGCACGCCCTACAACGAGGACCTGTGGAACCAGTTCGCCTCGGGCCTGCGGTTCGTGCAGGGTGAGTTCGACGACGACGACGCCTACGACCGTCTCGCGCAGACCCTCGAGGAGCTGGACCGGGACCGGGGCACCCGCGGCAACCACGCGTTCTACCTCTCGATCCCCCCCAAGGCCTTCGAGACGGTGTGCCAGCAGCTCGCGGACCGCGACCTCGCGGACAGCGAGAACAGCACGGGCTGGCGCCGTGTGGTCATCGAGAAGCCGTTCGGTCACGACCTCGAGTCCGCGCGCGAGCTCAACGCGATCGTGGAACGCGTGTTCCGCGCGGACAGCGTCTTCCGCATCGACCACTACCTGGGCAAGGAGACGGTGCAGAACATCCTGGCGCTGCGCTTCGCCAACCAGATGTTCGAGCCGCTGTGGGACGCCCGTTCCGTGGACCACGTGCAGATCACCATGGCCGAGGAGATCGGGATCGGTTCCCGTGCGGGGTACTACGACGGCGTGGGCGCGGCCCGGGACGTGATCCAGAACCACCTGCTCCAGCTGCTCGCCCTGACCGCCATGGAGGAGCCCGCCTCGTTCAGCGCCAGCCACCTGAGGCGGGAGAAGGCCAAGGTGCTGGAGTCGGTGGTGCTGCCCGAGGACCTCGGCGAGCACTCGGCCCTGGGCCAGTACACCTCGGGGCTGCAGGGCGGGGAGTTCGTCAAGGGCTTCCACGAGGAGTCGGACATCCCGGCGGACTCGCGGACGGAGACGTTCGCTGCCCTGCGCGTGGACATCAACAATCGCCGCTGGGCCGGGGTGCCCTTCTACCTGCGGGCCGGCAAACGGCTGGGCCGCCGGGTCACGGAGATCGCCGTGGCGTTCAAGAAGTCCCCCAACCTGCTGTTCCGGGACACGGACCACGAGGAGTTCGGCCAGAACGCCATCGTGATCAGGATCCAGCCGGACGAGGGTGTGACCATCCGCTTCGGCTCCAAGGTCCCCGGCACGCAGTCGGAGATCCGAGACGTGACCATGGACTTCGGCTACGGCCACGCGTTCACGGAGTCGAGCCCCGAGGCCTACGAACGGCTGATCTTCGACGTCCTGCTCGGGGAGCCGCCGCTGTTCCCCGACCACTCGGAGGTGGAGCAGTCCTGGAAGATCCTGGACCCCTTCGAGCAGTACTGGAGCGAGCACCGGGTGATCCCTGAGCCCTACGAACCGGGCTCCTGGGGCCCCGCATCGGCGCACGAGCTCATGGCTCGTGACGGACGCGTCTGGAGGCGACCGTGATAGTTGACATGGAGAACACCACCGCCGCGAGCATCGAGAAGAAGCTCAACGAGCTGCGGGACGAGAACGGCGTGGTGACCCTCGGGCGCGTGCTCACCCTCGTGATCCTGGCGCAGGCGGGGCACTCGGAGATGGCCATCGAGGCGGCCAACTACGCGAGCCACGAGCACCCGTGCCGGATCATCGTGCACGTGGCGCACTCCTCCTCGGACGAGACCCGGCTGGACGCCCAGCTGCGCATGGGCGGTGACGCCGGTGCCTCGGAGGTCATCCTCATGCACGGCTACGGCGAGCTCGCGGAGCCCACGGAGACCCTGGTCTCCGCCCTGCTGCTGCCCGACGCCCCGATCGTCGCGTGGTGGCCGCACGACTTCCCGGCGAACCCGAGCGGCAGCTCGATCGGGCGGATCGCCCACCGCCGCATCACGGACTCGTCCCGGGCCGATGAGCCGTTCGAGTCGCTCGAGCAGCTGTCCCGGCAGTACACCCCCGGGGACACGGATCTCGCGTGGACGCGCATCACCAACTGGCGCGTCCAGCTCGCCGCCGTGCTCGACCAGGTGGGCCCCGTGGACGTGCGGGAGATCATCCTCGAGGGCGCCGCGGTGGCCCCGTCCATGGTGCTGCTCGGTGTGTGGCTCTCGTGCCGGCTGGACGCGCCCGCCACGATCGTGAGCGACGACTCCCGCCGTGCCCTCGACCGGGTGTGCCTGGTCACCGAGCACGGGCCCGTGGAGCTCGACCGCCCGGGGCGCACCGTGGCCGTCCTGACCCAGCCGGGGCAGCCGCAGCAGCAGATCGCCATGCCCGTCCGCGACCTGAACGCGTGCCTGGCCGAGGAGCTGCGCCGCCTGGACGCGGACGAGATCTACGGAGAGGTCATCACCCAGAGCCTGTCCAGGGCACGGATCACCACGCGCTCGTCGGACGAGCCCGGCGCGGAGGATCCGCTCGACGAGGCCATGGCGGAGGCGGACGACACCGGCGAATCTGCCACGGTTCCGGACGAGACCGAGGGCGCGCCGGCGTCGTCGCAGGAGGGGGCCACCACCGCCGGGGGCCCCGGGGACGAGACACCGGGCACCGGCGCATCCCCTGAGGAGAAGCCGTGAGCGCGCACGACCGGCCAGTCCCCCGGCTCGTGCCCCACGCGGACGACGACCGTCTGGCCGAGGACACCGCCCGTCGGATCCTGGAGGTGCTGGAACGGGCCCAGGACGAACGGGGTGAGGCAACGATCGCCCTGACGGGCGGAGGCATGGGCACCCGGGTGATCCGGGAGGTTGCCACGCACCCGGACGCCCAGCTCGTCGACTGGTCGCGCGTGAACGTGTGGTGGTCGGACGAGCGTTTCCTGCCGGGCGCCGATCCCGAGCGCAACGGCGTGCAGGCCGCCGACGCGTGGAACGAGTCCCTCGCGCTGACGTGGGACCGTGTCCACCCGGTGGCCGGTGCGGACGAGATCGACACGGTGGACGCCGCGGCCGCAGACTACCGGGACGAGCTGGCGGCGGCAGCCGCCGCGGAGGACTCGCTCACCGGGTTGCCGCACGTCGACATCGCGCTGCTGAGCCTGGGTCCGGACACCCACGTGGCATCCCTGTTCCCCGGGCGGCAGGACGTGCTGCGCCACGACGAACCGGTGTTCGCCGTGAGGGACTCCCCCAAGCCCCCGCCCGAGCGGGTGACCATGTCGTTGGCCACCATCAACTCGGCGGACCGTGTGTGGCTCCTCGTCTCCGGTGCCGCCAAGGCGGACGCGCTCGCGCACATCCGCCGTGAGACCTCGCCGGTGGCCGCGCCCGGGAGCGCCGTGCGGGGCATGCACGAGACCCTGTGGCTGGTGACGGAGGACGCGCTGCCAGGTGTCCCGCAGGATCCTGCGGAGGACATCGGCTGACGGTGCAGGCGGCTCCGACGACGGGCGGCGGCCGCCAGGCCGGTGCACCGCCGCAGCTCGTCACCCGCAGTCCGTGTCCCCCCACGTCCTCACTCCCCGGCCGTGCGGAACACAGCGCGGTGCAGTCCGTGCTGCGCCAGTCCTGACACCCGGGCCGTGTGGGGCAGAACCCCCGAGCACGACGAAGGCCCGGACCTCAGGTCCGGACCTTCGTCACGAGTGCGTCCATCTCGACCGCGTTGCCGGGTCGTTCCACCCCGGGGCGCCGTGCCGGGCGTGGCCGGTTGCCGGCCCGCGTGCGGTGCGCCGGGGTCAGGCGGCCGGAGGGCCGAAGCGCAGCACGAGCGCGTAGCACACGATCGACAGGGCCCACACGATGGCGAGCACCGTGGTGATGCGCACCACGTTCTTCTGGGCGGCGCCCGAGGTGTTCAGGGACTGCGTCATGCCGCCACCGAACATGTCGGAGAGCCCGCCTCCCTTGCCCTTGTTGAGCAGGACGAACATGATGCACAGGATGCTGGTCACCACGATGACGACCTGCAGGGCGATCTGGAGGATCTCCACGAATTGCCTCACTTCACGATGGCTGGGACTGCTGCGCGGGTGCCCCCGCGGCCGCGTGAGCGGCCTCCGGCCCGGGGCACAGACGCGGATTCTCGGGACAGTTTACAGGCGGACACTGGGAAACCCCTCGCGCAAGCGCGAGGGGTCCCGAATCGGACCTGGGAAGAGCTTCCTCCCTGGTCCGCCCGCGCGCCGGTCAGCCGGTGACCAGGTGCTGCTCGAAGCGCGCGATCTTGGCGAACTCCTCCGCGTCGAGGCTCGCGCCGCCCACCAGGGCACCGTCCACGTCCGCGCCGGAGAGGATGGACGCCACGTTGGAGGACTTGACCGACCCCCCGTACAGGATGCGCGTGGCGTCGGAAAAGCCCTTGCTGTGCAGCGAGCTCAGCTCGTCACGGATGGCGTGGCACATCTCCTGCGCGTCCTCCGGCCCGGCCACCTCCCCGGTACCGATGGCCCACACGGGCTCGTACGCCACCACGAGACCCTCGAGCTCACCCTCCGAGAGCTCGGCAAGGCTCCCGCGCAGCTGCTCGAGGGTGTAGGACACGTGGTTACCGGCCTGGCGCTCCTCGAGGCCCTCCCCCACGCACAGCACCGGGGTCAGCCCGTGGCGGATGGCCGCGCGGACCTTGTCCCGGCACGTCTCGTCCGACTCCTCGTGGATGGCCCGGCGCTCCGAGTGGCCCACGAGGGCGTAGGTGCACCCGAGCTTGGCCAGGAACTGCCCGGACACGTCACCCGTGTAGGCGCCGGAGTCCTGGTCCGAGAGGTCCTGGGCACCGTAGCGGACCTGCAGCCCGTCCCCCTCCACCACGGACTGCACCGAGCGCAGGTCCGTGAAGGGCGGGAACACCGCCACCTCCACGCGCGAGAAGTCGTGCTTGGCGTCCTTGAGCGTCCAGGCGAGCTTCTGCAGCAGGGCGATGCCCTGCGTGTGGTCCATGTTCATCTTCCAGTTGCCCGCGATCAGGGGCGTGCGGTCGAAAGCACCGTTGGTCTGCGTGGTCATGCTGGTTCTCCTTCGCTGTGGGACGGACCGCCGAGGGGTGCTCAGGCTCCGAGCGCGACGACGCCCGGCAGCTCCTTGCCCTCGATAAACTCCAGGGAGGCGCCGCCCCCGGTGGAGATGTGACCGAACTGCTCGTCTCGGTACCCCAGGTTGCGCACGGCGGAGGCGGAGTCGCCGCCGCCGATCACGCTCATGGCGTCCGAGGTGGCCAGCGCCTCGGCCACGGCCTTGGTGCCTCCGGCGAACGCCGCCATCTCGAACACGCCCACGGGACCGTTCCAGAACACGGTCCTGGCCTGCCCGATCCGCTCTGCGAAGAGCTTGGCGGACTCGGGCCCGATGTCCAGACCCAGTCCGGAGTCGCCGATCGAGCCACCCTCGATGTCCGCCACGGGGCGCACCTCGTGCTCGGCGTCCTCGGCGAAGCGGGAGGCGTAGACGACGTCGACCGGCAGCACGATCTCGGTGCCCGCGCTCTCGGCCCGGTCCAGGTAGCCCTTGACCGTCTCGATCTGGTCCTTCTCCAGCAGGGAGGACCCCACGGCGTGGCCCTGGGCGGCGAGGAACGTGAACACCATGCCGCCGCCGATCAGCAGGGAGTCCGCCTTGCCGATCAGGTTGTCGATCACCGCGAGCTTGTCGGAGACCTTGGAACCGCCCATTACCACCACGAACGGGCGCTCGGGATCGGAGATCACCTTGCTCAGCACGTCCACCTCGGTCTTGACGAGGTCACCCAGGTAGCCCGGGAGCTTCTGCGCGATGTCGTACACGGAGGCGTGCTTGCGGTGAACCGCCCCGAAGGCGTCGTCCACGTAGGCGCCGTTTTCACCGGTCAGGGCCGCGAGCTCGGCCGCGAACTCGCCCCGTTCGGCGTCGTCCTTGGAGGTCTCGCGGGGATCGTAGCGGACGTTCTCCAACACGAGGATCTGACCGTCCTGCAGCGCTTCCGCCTTGGCCCGGGCGTCCTCGCCCACCACGTCGGCGGCCACCAGAACCGGCGCCTCGGAGAGCTCAGCGAGACGGTCCGCGGCCGGCTTGATCGAGTACTTGGGGTCCACGGTGCCCTTGGGGCGGCCGAGGTGGGCCATGACGATGACCCGCGCCCCGGCGTCGGCGAGCTTCTCCAGCACCGGCAGCGAGGCCCGCACGCGACCGTCGTCCGTCACGGTGGAGCCGTCCAGCGGGACGTTGAGGTCCGAACGCACCAGGACGCGGCGACCCGCGACCCCCTCCGCAATGAGATCGTCCAAAGACTTGGCCATGTCTGTCATCCCTTTCCCTGTGGTGAACGCTTGCTGACGACAATGGCGCCGGCACCCTCGGGGCACCGGCGCCACTGAGCGGTCTGTCTCAGAGCTTATCGGCCACGTAGGACACGAAGTCCACGAGGCGGATGGTGTAGCCCCACTCGTTGTCGTACCACGCGATGACCTTGACCTGGTTGTCGATCACCTTGGTCAGCGGCGCGTCGAACACGGTGGAGACGTCGTAGCCCTCGATGTCCTTGGACACCAGCGCTTCCTCGGAGTACTCGATGATGCCCTGGAAGGGGCCCTCCGCGGCCTTCTTGACGGCGGCGTTCACGGACTCGACCGTGACGTCCTCGCGGACGTCCACGGTGAGGTCCACGAGCGAGCCCGTGGGGACCGGGACGCGCACGGCGAAGCCGTCCAGCTTGCCCTTGAGCTCCGGGAGCACGAGGCCCACGGCCGCGGCGGCACCGGTGGTGGTGGGAATCATGCTCAGGGCCGCGGCGCGGGCGCGGCGCAGGTCCTTGTGCGGGGCGTCGTGCAGGCGCTGGTCGCCGGTGTACGCGTGAATGGTGGTCATCAGGCCGCGCTCGATGCCGAACTCGTCGTTGATGACCTTGGCCAGCGGGGCCAGGCAGTTGGTGGTGCAGGACGCCGCGGACACCAGGTTCATGGTGGCGGGATCGTAGCTCTCGTGGTTCACGCCGTACACGAAGGTGCCGTCCACCTCCTTGCCCGGGGCGGAGAGGACGACCTTCTTGGCGCCGGCGTCCAGGTGGGCCTGCATCTTGGGGCCGGTGGTGAACTTGCCCGTGGACTCGACCACGATGTCCACCCCGAGCTCGCCCCACGGCAGCTTGGAGGGATCGGCCTCGGCGAAGAACTTCACCTGGTGGCCGTCCACCGACATCACGTCACCGTCCAGGGTGACCTTGGAGCCCAGCCGACCCATGACGGAGTCGAACTCGAACAGGTGCTTCAAGGTCTCCGGGGCGGTGAGGTCGTTCACGGCCACCAGCTCGATGTCGTGGCCGTGGTGGGTGTACAGGGCCCGCGCGAAGCAACGGCCGATGCGTCCGAATCCGTTGATGGCAACCTTGACTGTCACTGCGTTCTCCTCTGCGTGTGGGTGTGCGGCGGACGGTGATCGCCTGGATGTGGGATCAAAACCATTCGGTATGATTCCCACACCCGGAGTGCTCGGCGACCAACGGGCCCACCTGCTCTTCCGTGTCCATTCTAGCGCGTCCGGCGTCGCGAGGACAGTGCTGCGGGGACCGACGCGCCACTTGTTCGCAAACCCCACATGAACCAACATTCACTGCGGGGTCACGGGCGGCTGGTACTATCCGCGCCGCCGCTCCCCGCCCGCCTGGGCCGCGAACTCCGTGGTGGTGGCCACGCCGAGCTCCTCCGCGCGGCGGTCGGCCATGGCCAGCAGCCGGCGGATCCGGCCCGCGATCGCGTCCTTGGTCAGCGGCGGGTCTGAAAGCCGGCCCAGCTCGTCCAGGCTCGCCTGCTTGTTGGCCACGCGCAGCCGCCCGGCCGCGCGCAGGTGCTCGGGGGCGTCCTCGCCCAGGATGTCGAGGGCGCGCTCCACCTTGGCTCCCGCCGTGACGGCGGCCTGCGCGGAACGCCGCAGGTTGGCGTCGTCGAAGTTCGCGAGCCGGTTGGCCGTGGCCCGCACCTCCTTTCGCATGCGCCGGTCCTCCCACTGGAGCAGGGCGCGGTGGGCGCCCAGGCGCGTGAGCAGCGCGGCGATCGTGTCGCCGTCGCGCACGACGACGCGGTCCACGCCGCGCACCTGCCGCGCCTTGGCGAGGACGTCCAGACGGCGCGCGGAGCCCACGAGCGCGAGGGCCGCCTCCGGTCCCGGGCACGTGAACTCCATGGCGGCCGCGCGACCGGGCTCCGTGAGGGAGCCGTGCGCCAGGAACGCGCCGCGGATCACGGCCGCGGACTCCTCCACGCTGCCGTTGACCACCGTGGGGGGCAGCCCGCGCACGGGCCGGCCGTGGGCGTCCAGCAGTCCCGTGCGCCGGGCGAGGGCCTCGCCGTCGCGGGCGACCCGCACCACCCAGGTGCGGTCCCGGCGCAGACCGCCGCCGCTGATCACCCCGAGCTCGCAGTCGTGGCCGAAGACCTCCCCCACCGTGCGTGCTGCGCGGCGTGCCACGGACTCCGTGTCCAGCTCCGCCTCCACCACGATTCGCCCGCCCACGATGTGCAGCCCGCCCGCGAAGCGCAGCAGGGCCGACAGCTCCGCCGCGCGCACCGCGGACTTGCGCACCTGCAGGTGGGCGAGTTCTTCCTTGACCGAGGCGGTCAATGCCATAGACGTCGATCTCCTTGTCGTGCTCGGGCGGGGCCGGGGCTGCCCCGGTCAGTGCTCCGCGTTCATGATCTGCTGGTAGGCCGCGGCCAGTTTGAAGGGGTTGTGCACCGAGCCGCCGTCCTTGTCCCGGAGGGAGTCCCAGTGCACCACCGCGCCGAGCTGCGCCGCGGCGGCCTCCACGTCCTTGGGGGACTCGGCCGCGGACGGGTCCGCGAGCACCACGTCCAGGCGCAGCTCCGGGGCGTAGCGTTTGAGGACCCGCAGCTGGTCCCCCGAGCCCATGCTGAGGGTCTCCGAGTCGCGGGAGAGGTTGAGCGTGACCAGCCGTTTGGCGGGAGAAGCACAGATGGCATCCCGCAGCTGAGGCAGCAGCAGGTGCGGAAGCACGGACGTGTGCCACGAGCCGGGGCCGAGCACCACCCAGGCCGCCTCCTCGATCGCGGTGACGGCCTCCGGGCACGCCTCGGCGTCCGCCGGGCAGAGACGCACGTTGCACACGTCCGCCTCCTTGGCGAGGCGCGCCTGCCCCGTGACCGTGCGCGTGACGGCCTCGGGCGGGCAGGCAACCGTGGGGCTGCTGCCCGGGGAGACGTCCCCCTCGATCACGAGCGGAGTGCAGCTCATGGGCAGCACCTGACCGCGTGCCCCGAGCAGGGCCCCCGCCCAGCGCAGTCCCTCCACGGGGTCTCCCAGCAGCTCCCACAGGGTCACGATAAGCAGGTTGCCCAGGGCGTGGTTGTCCAGTCCCTCGTCCGGGTGCCCCTCGATGCTGAAGCGGTGCTGCATCACGTCGCTCCAGGTGCGGCCCCACTGGGAGTCGTCGCACAGGGCCGCCAGCGCCATCCGCAGATCGCCCGGCGGCAGCACGCCGAGGTCGTTGCGCAGCCGACCGGACGACCCGCCGTCGTCCGCGACCGTGACCACGGCGGTCAGGGCGGGGGCCAGCAGCCGCAGCGCGGAGAGGCTCGCGGAGAGCCCGTGGCCGCCGCCGAGGGCCACCACCGAGTCCGCGTCGGTCAGGGCGTCCCGGGCGGAGGGGTCCAGGGAGTGGTAGGGGTCCACGTCACGCCGGCTGCTCAGCGGCAGCCGGGGCAGGGCACCCGTGGTGGGAAGTGAACTCATCGATTCCGTCATGTCTGGGGGCAGGCTACTCGCGGCCCATGTCCCGGTGCTGGATGTTGACGGTCACCCGGGGCGACTTGCTGAGCCGCCGGGCGACCTCCTCGGTGATGGCCACGGAGCGGTGCTTGCCGCCCGTGCACCCGATGGCGATGGTGGCGTAGTGCTTGCTCTCGTTGCGGTAGCCGGCGAAGACCGGTTCGAGCATGGACACGAAGCGGTCCACGAACGTCCGCGCGCCGTCGTTGCCGAAGACGTAGTCCCGCACCTCGGGGTCCTTGCCCGTGCGTGGGCGCAGGGCGGGCACCCAGTGCGGGTTGGGGATGAAGCGGACGTCCGCCACGTAGTTGGCGTCCGCCGGCACTCCGTACTTGAAGCCGAAGCTCATCACGGTGAGGCGCAGCACCACGGGCCCGCTCGTGGAGAACATGTCCGCCACGGCCTTGGTCAGGGCGTGGACGTTGAAGGACGTGGTGTCCAGCACGGAGTCCGCGGTCTCGCGCAGATCACGCAGCAGCTCCCGCTCCGCCTTGATGCCGTCCAGGATCCGCCCGCCGGCCTGCAGCGGGTGCGGGCGGCGCTGGAGCTCGTAGCGGGACACCAGGACCTCGTCCGAGGCCTCCAGGAACAGCACCGAGAAGTCCACGCCCGAGGTCTCCAGGGCGGCCAGCGTCTCGCGCATGTCGTTGAACAGGGCCTTGCCTCGCACGTCGATCACCACGGCGAGCTTGGGCAGCGTCTGCGGGGTGCGGGAGGCCAGGTCCGCGAGGGTCCCCAGCATCTGCGGCGGCAGGTTGTCCACCACGTACCACCCGAGGTCTTCCAGGGCATGGGCCGCGGTGGAGCGGCCGGCACCGGACATCCCCGTGACGATCAGCAGCTCGGCCGTGGGGGGCTTCACCGGCTCCAGCGCGGGGGCCGAGGCATCCGGGGGTGGGGTGCTCATGGGGTGACGGACCGCCTGATCTGCCGACTGCAAGGTTCCCCTCCAGGGTAGACCAGATCAGTCGAGCAGTTCGCCCGTCTCCGTGTCGACCGCGGGCCCGGACGACGCCGCCGCCTGCCCTCCCAGGGCCTGCGCCACCTTGACGGCCAGTGCCGGTCCCACGCCCTTGACCGCGAGCATGTCCTCCGGTGCGGCGGCCCGCAGCTTCTTGACGGAGCCGAAGTGCTTGAGCAGCGCCCTCTGCTTGGCGGGGCCCAGTCCGGGAATCTCGTCCAGCGCGGAGACGGTCATGGCCTTGGAGCGCTTCTGCCGGTGGAAAGTGATGGCGAAGCGGTGGGCCTCGTCCCGGATGCGCTGCATGAGGAACAGGCCCTCGGAGGCGCGGGGCAGGATCACGGGGAACTCGTCGTCCGGGATCCAGACCTCCTCGAGGCGCTTCGCCAGGCCCACCACGTGGACGTCCGTGACGCCTAGGTCGTCCAGCGCACGCTGCGCCGCGGCCACCTGAGGAGGGCCGCCGTCCACCACCACCAGGTTGGGCGGGTACGCGAACGCGCGGGACGTGGGCTCCTCCTCCTGGGCGTCCACCTCCCCCGTGCTCACGCCCTTCTCCGCCGCACGCTTCTGCTGCTCCACGTGGCGCGAGAAGCGCCGGTGGATCACGTCGTACATGGAGGCCGTGTCGTCCCGGGCGGCGTCCCCGGTGATCGAGAACTTGCGGTACTCGGACTTGCGCGGCAGCCCGTCCTCGAACACCACCATGGACGCCACCACGTTGGTGCCCTGCACGTGGGAGATGTCGTAGCACTCGATGCGCATGAGGGCGTCCGGGAGGTCCAGGGCCTCCTGCAGCTGCTGCAGGGACGCCGAGCGCGTGGTCAGGTCCCCGGCCCGGCGTGACTTGTGCAGGGTCAACGCCTGCCGGGCGTTCTCCGCGACCGTCTCGAGCAGCTGCGCCTTGTCCCCGCGCTGCGGTCGCTGCACCGTGACCTGGGAGCCGCGCAGCTCGCTGAGCCACCCGGCGATCTCGTCCGCCTCGTCCGGCTCCACGCTCACGTGGACAGCGCGCGGGACGGTGTCCTGGCGGTACGCGAGCTCCGAGGTGCGCCGGTGCTGACCCACCACGTCCTCGCTGCCCTGCCGCGCGCCCCGTCTGCGGCCCGACGCCGCCGGGGCCAGTTCCGAGTGCACCTCGCCGTAGACCTGCCGCAGCAGGTGGGTCATCAGCTGGGGGGTGGTGACGTCCTCCACCTTCTCCGTGATCCAGCCGCGCTGGCCCCGGATGCGTCCCCCGCGGACGTGGAACACCTGCACGGCGGCCTCCAGCTCGTCCTCCGCGATCGCGAAGAAGTCCGCGTCCGTGGAGTCGGGCAGCACCACCGTGTTGCGCTCGAACACCCGCTCGAGCGCCCCGATGTCGTCCCGGCGCGCCGCCGCGGTCTCAAAGTCCATGGCCTCGGCGGCCTCGTTCATCTGACGGGTGAGCTCCCGGATGTACGGCTTGGCGTGCCCGGCCATGAAGCGGCAGAGGTCGTCCGCGAGGGCCCGGTGGTCCTCCTGGGAGATCTCGCCCACGCACGGCGCGGAGCACTTGTCGATGTAGCCCAGCAGGCACGGCCGGCCGCTGCGCTCGGCACGCTGGTACACGCCCTTGGTGCACGTGCGCACGGGGAACACCCGCAGCAGGGCGTCCAGGGAGTCCCGGATGGCCCACGCCTGGGAGTACGGGCCGAAGTAGCGGTTGCCGGGCTTCTTCTCACCGCGCGTCACCATGGCGCGCGGCACGTCCTCGGACATGGTGACCGCAAGGTACGGATAGGACTTGTCGTCCCGGTAGGCGATGTTGAACCGCGGGGCGAACTCCTTGATCCACGTGTACTCGAGCTGCAGGGACTCGAACTCGGAGCCCACCACGGTCCACTGCACCGCGGCGGCCGTGGTGACCATGGCGCGGGTCTTGGGGGCGAGCTGGTTCAGCGGCGCGAAGTAGGAGGACAGCCTGTTGCGCAGGTTCTTGGCCTTGCCCACGTAGATCACGCGGCCGTGCTCGTCGCGGAAGCGGTACACCCCCGGGTTGGTGGGGATGTCCTGGCGCGCCGGCCGGTAGCTGGCCGGGTCAGCCACGCCCCAGGTCCCTCCCCGCGGACGGCGAGACGTTGTACACGTCCTTGCGAGGCTGGCCGGAGAGCTCCGCGATCGTGTCCATGACCTGCGCCACGAGCTCCTTGCGCATCCTGCCCGTCTGCTGCTCCCCCGCGTGGGCCACCGTGATGGGTTCGCCCACGTGCATCTCAAACTTGGCGGGGCGGATCATCGTGGCGCCCGGCGGCTGCAGCCGCTGGGTCCCGATCATCCCCACGGGGACCACGGGGGCGCCCGTGAGGTAGGCCAGGTACGCCACCCCGGAGTGGCCGCGGTACAGGTAGCCGTCCCGCGAGCGGGTGCCCTCGGGGTAGATGCCGAAGACCTTGCCCTCCCGCAGGTGCTCCACGGCGGGCTGCAGGGCCGCCACGGACTCGCTCTGCTGGCCGCGGGCCACGGGGATGATGTCGATGAACTCGAAGGCCTCGCGCATCAACTTCCCCTTGATCCCGGGGCTGTTGACGTACTCCGCCTTGGCGATGAACTTCACGCGCCGCGGCATGAACGCCGAGATGATGACCGAGTCCAGGAAGGTGAGGTGGTTGGACGCGATGATCACGGGGCCGGTCTCGGGCAGCCGGTCCAGACCGGTGACCACGGGGCGGCACAGGACACGCAGGGCCCGCGCCACCGTGGCCTTGGTCAGGTCGTACTTGGTGATCATTGCCCGTGCTCCCTAGAGGTCCGTGTACCGACTGAGCAAGTGTGCCAAATCACCGGGCTCACGGGCGAGCGCGGCACACCCCGTGTCCAGCTCGCCGGGCTGTGCGAAACCCCACCCCGCGCCCAGGCAGTCGATGCCGTGGCTGCGCGCGCCGTCGGCGTCGTAGCTGCGGTCACCGATCATGACCGTGCGCGCCGGATCCGGCGGCAGGGCACCCAGCCGACGCAGGGCCTCACCCACGATGGCGGGCTTGTCGTGCATCTGCCCGGCACCGCTCGTGGGCGGGGCGAGGTCGTCCGAGGCGCCGCTCACGGTCTCGAAGTACTCCCCCAGCCCGAACCTGGACACGACCTCCACCGCGATGTGCTCCGGCTTCTGGGTGGCCACGGCCTGGCGCACCCCGCTCGCGTGCAGCAACTGCAGGATCTCCCCGATCCCCGGATAGATGCGTGTCCGTTCGAGCCCCTCCGTGAGGTAGCCGGAACGGTAGACGGAGACCACCTGGGGGATCTGCTCCTCGGGGACGTCCGTGAAGCGCCGCAGCGACTCTCCGATGGGCGGGCCCACGAACCGCTCCAGGTTCTCGGGCGCCTCGAAGCCGCACGCCCACAGCGCCTCGGCGATGCCCTCCGTGATGGCGCCGGCCGGGTCCAGGACCGTTCCGTCCAGGTCCCACAGCACCACGGGACGCTGACCGCTCACGACGACGCCCCGTGGGCCCCGCCCTGCCCCGTGGCGGCCGCCACGGGTTCCGGGGAGCCGGCCCGGTGGGCGCTCTCACGGGCCGCCGAGTTCTCCAGCACCTCGCGCAGGAACTGCCCGGTGAAGCTGTCCTCGTTCTCGGCCACCTCCTCCGGGGTGCCCTGCGCCACCACGGTGCCGCCCCCGGAACCGCCGTTCGGCCCGAGGTCCACGATCCAGTCCGCAGACTTCACCACGTCCAGGTTGTGCTCGATGGTCATCACGCTGTTGCCCTTGTCCACCAGGCTCTGCAGCACCTTCAGCAGCTTGCGGATGTCCTCGAAGTGCAGCCCCGTGGTGGGCTCGTCCAGCACGTAGATGGTGCGGCCGTTGGAGCGCTTCTGCAGCTCGGCGGCGAGCTTCACTCGCTGCGCCTCACCGCCGGAGAGCGTGGTGGCGGGCTGGCCGAGGCGCACGTAGCCCAGACCCACCTCCACGAGGGTGTTGAGGTAGCGCGCGATCGCGGTGAAGGGCGCGAAGAACTCCGCGGCCTCCTCGATGGGCATGTCGAGCACCTCGGCGATGTTCTTGCCCTTGTAGTGCACCTCCAGGGTCTCCCGGTTGTACCGGGCGCCCTTGCACACCTCGCAGGGCACGTAGACGTCCGGGAGGAAGTTCATCTCGATCTTCAGGGTGCCGTCCCCGGAGCACGCCTCGCAGCGCCCGCCCTTGACGTTGAAGGAGAAGCGGCCCTGCTGGTAGCCGCGCACCTTGGCCTCCTGGGTCTCCGCGAACAGCTTGCGGATCCGGTCGAACACCCCGGTGTAGGTGGCGGGGTTGGAGCGCGGGGTGCGCCCGATCGGGCTCTGGTCCACGTGCACCACCTTGTCCAGGTGCTCCAGGCCGTCGATGCGCCGGTGCCGCCCGGGCACCTGCTTGGCGCCGTTGAGCTGGTTGGCCAGGCTGGTGTAGAGGATGTCGTTGACCAGCGTGGACTTGCCGGACCCGGAGACTCCGGTGACCGCCACGAAGACGCCCAGGGGGAAGTCCACCGTGAGGTTCTGGAGGTTGTTCTCCTTGGCCCCCACCACGGTGAGCTGCCGCTTGCGGTCCACCGGACGACGCCGCGCGGGCACCTCGATCAGCGACCGGCCGGTGAGGTAGTCCGCGGTGATCGACTTCCGGTTCTCGAGCAGCTGCTCGTAGGTCCCGGAGTGCACCACGTCGCCGCCGTGGATGCCCGCACCCGGACCCACGTCCACGATCCAGTCGGCCTCGCGCATGGTGTCCTCGTCGTGCTCGACCACGATGAGCGTGTTCCCCATGTCCCGCAGCCGCAGGAGGGTGTCGATGAGGCGGCGGTTGTCACGCTGGTGCAGACCGATCGAGGGCTCGTCCAGGACGTAGAGCACCCCGACGAGTCCCGCACCGATCTGCGTGGCCAGGCGGATGCGCTGCGCCTCGCCGCCGGACAGCGTGGCCGCGGCGCGCTCGAGGTTGAGGTAGTCGAGACCCACGTCGATCAGGAACGTCAGGCGCGCGACGATCTCCTTGAGCACCTGGTCGCCGATCTGCGCGTCACGGTCGCTGAGCTCGAGCTCCTCGAAGAACGTGAGCGACTCCCGCATGGGCAGCCGGGTGGCCTCCGCAATGTTCTTCCCGCCCACGGTCACGCCCAGAATGGTGGGGTTCAGCCGGGCACCGCCGCACGCGGGGCACGCCACCTGGCGCATGTACTGCTCGTAGCGGTCCTTGGCGTGGTCCGACTCGGTCTCCTCGTGCTTGCGCTTGATGTAGCCGTACACGCCCTCGAAGCCCTGCGAGTACTTGCGCTCGCGGCCCCACCGGTTGCGGTAGGCCACGGTGACCTTGTGGTCCTTGCCCTCGAGCACGGCCCTGCGCGCCTTGGCGGGGAGGTCCTTCCACGGTGTGACCATGTCGAAGCCCACCTCCTTGCCGAGGCCCGCGAGCAGCCGGTTCCAGTACTCGCTCGTGGCCTTGCCGAGGGACCACGGGGCGATGGCGCCCTCCACGAGGGAGAGATCCGGGTTGGGCACCACGAGGTCCTCGTCCACCTCGAGCCGCGAGCCGATGCCGTCGCACTCGGGGCACGCGCCGAAGGGCGCGTTGAAGGAGAACGAGCGGGGCTCGATCTCGTCCGTCTGCAGCTCGTGCTCGTTGGGGCACGCGAGGTTCTCGGAGAACGTGCGCCGCACGTCCTGCCACGGGGACTCCTCCCCCTCGCGGGTCACGAGCTCCACGACCACGCGGCCGTCCGCGAGGTTCAGCGCGGTCTCCACGGAGTCCGTGAGCCGCTGGCGGGCATCCGGCTTGGCGGTGAGGCGGTCCACCACCACGTCGATGGTGTGCTTGTACTGCTTCTTGAGCTTCGGGGCGTCCTCGAGCTGCACGGTCTCGCCGTCCACGACGGCCCGCGCGTAGCCCTGCTGGCTCAGCTGCTGGAAGAGGTCCTGGAACTCGCCCTTGCGGCCCTTGACCACGGGCGCCAGCACCATGAAGCGGGTGCGCTCCGGCAGCTCGAGCAGCTGGTCCACGATCTGCTGGGGGGTCTGCCGGGTGATGGGCTCGCCGCACACCGGGCAGTGGGCCCGGCCGATGCGGGCCCAGAGCAGGCGCATGTAGTCGTAGATCTCGGTGATGGTGCCCACCGTGGAGCGCGGGTTGCGAGACGTGGACTTCTGGTCGATCGACACCGCCGGGGACAGCCCCTCGATGAAGTCGACGTCCGGCTTGTCCACCCGGCCCAGGAACATGCGGGCGTAGGAGGACAGGGACTCCACGTAGCGCCGCTGGCCCTCCGCGAAGATGGTGTCGAACGCGAGGGAGGACTTCCCGGATCCGGACAGACCCGTGAACACCACCATGGAGTCCCGCGGAATGGTGAGGTCCACGTTCTTGAGGTTGTGCTCGCGGGCACCCTGGACCACGATCTCCGTGAGGTCGGAGACCCCTGAGGCGCGGGTGGCGGGGGCGTGCTCCTGCGCGGTCCGTTCCGCGAGAACGGACGTGGAGGGGCGTTCGCTGGACGTTTCGTGGGTTCGCTCTGACACGGCTGCAACTCTAGTACCCGGCCCCGACACGGCAGCAGCCGCCCGGCCCCGGTGCGGGTTCACGCGCGGTGGCGAGCCCGGCCCGTGGGACGACCGGCGGCGTCGTCGGCCACCCCGCCCTGCGCGTGACGCCCGGGGCCCGAGTGCTCCGGCGCCGGGTTCTCAACGGCCACCTCCTCCGCGGCCGACGCCGCCCGGGGCGCCCGCGCGGGGCCCACGTGCTGCTCGCCGCGGCCGCGGCGCAGACCCGTGGCGTCCGGGTCGATCACGGGGATCTGCCCCGTCTCCGCACGCTGCATGCGCAGCCCGGCGGCCTCCACCGGGTCCACCTGCCGGGTCACCACGGTGATCTCGCCCGTGTCCGGGTCCACCTCCGCCACGTCCACGGTGGTGCGCAGCGGGACCTCCTTCATGAGGAGCACGCACAGCAGGGTCACGAGCGAGGCGATGCCCGCCACCAGGAACAGCAGCCCGGTGCCCGTGCCGTACGCCTCGCGCACGGCCTCGAGGGCGGAAGGGGGCAGACCCGCGAAGTCGATCGACGCGGCGTCGGGCGCGGCCGAGGCGTCGATGCCGTGCTCGGCGGCGAAGCCGGCCATCTCCGTGGTGAGGTGGCGCGTGAGCAGCGCACCGAACAGCGAGACGGCCACGGCGCCGCCCACGGTGCGGAAGAAGGCCACGGCGGAGGACGCGGAGCCCATGTCCTTGAGGCCCACGGTGTTCTGGACGGCGAGCACGAGGTTCTGGTTGAGCGTGCCCACACCCAGGCCCACCAGGCAGATGTAGACGCCCACGAGCCACGCGGGGGTGGTGTGGGTCAGCTGCGAGCCGAGGAACAGGCCCACGGCCAGGACCACGGCGCCGACCACGAGGATCCGCTTCCACCGCCCGAAGCGGGAGATCAGCTGCCCGGCGACCATCGAGCCCAGGAAGGACCCCACGACCTGCGGGAGCATGAGCAGACCCGACTCGGTGGGGCTGTACCCCTGGCCGAGCTGGAAGTACTGGCCCAGGTACGTGGTGGAGGCGAACATCGCGGCACCCGTGGCGATCGCCGCGATGATCGCGAGCACCGTGGTGCGCTCCGTGATCACGTGCAGAGGCATGGTGGGTTCGCTCGCGCGGCGCTCGACCGCCACGAACGCGACAGCGCCCAGCACCGCCACGACAGCCAGGAGGACGGACTCCCACGAGCCCCAGTCGAAGAGCTTCCCGGCGAACGAGACCCACAGCAGCAGCGCGGACGTGGCCACGGCGAGCAGCCCCATGCCCAGGAAGTCCACCTGGGGCGTGCGGTCCCGGGTGACCTCGGGCAGGTGCAGGGTCTTCACGATCAGGATGGCCGCGAGGATGGACAGGGGAACCGGGATGAGGAAGCACCACCGCCACCCGAAGGCGTCCACGATGAGCCCGCCCAGCAGCGGACCCACGGACGTGGCCACGGCCATGACGGCGCCCATGTACCCGGCGTAGCGACCGCGCTCACGCGGCGGGATGATGGTGCCCAGGATGGTCTGGGCCAGAGCCATCAGCCCACCCATCCCCACACCCTGGATCACACGGGCCACCACGAGCATGCCGATGCTCGGTGCCAGACCCGCCGCGCCGGAGCCGATCACGAAGATCACGATGGCCATCAGCAGGAGCTTCTTCTTGTCGAAGAGATCCGCGAGCTTGCCCCACATGGGCGTGGTGACCGCGTTGGCCAGCAGGGTTCCGGTCACCGTCCAGGACAGCGCCGTCTGGTCCCCGCCCAGGTCCGCCATGATCACGGGCAGGGCGGTGCCGATGATCGTCAGCGTGACCATGGCCATGAAGAAGGCGGACAGGATGCCGGTCAGCGCCCGCAGGACGTCTCGGTGCTCCTGCTGGCTCGTGCGTGCCGGGCGCGTGCTGCGCGCGGTGTCGTGGGGTGGCGTCACGGGGTGGGCTCCTCTCCGCACCCGGTGCCGCGGGGCGCGCTGGTCTGTGGGGTTCGGGGGCGGTCGGACCACGGCGGCGAGGTCATCCGGGACATCCCGAGCGAGTCGAGGAACAGCTCGGTGATCCGGTTCAGGGACGCGCTCGCGCGCGCCGCCTCCCCCTCGCTGAGGTCCCCGAGGCGCGACACGAGGTTCTCCGCGTCCGCCCGCAGGTTGGTGTCCAGCGCGTGCCGGCCCGCGTCCGTGATGGACACGATCTGCGCGCGTCCGTCCTCGGGGTCCGGAGCGCGGGTCACGAGGCCGAGCTGCTCGAGGGTGGCGAGGTGTCGGCTCAGCCCCGAGGCGCCGAGCGTGGACTCCGCCACGATGTCCTTGGCGCGCCGTCCGGGCACGCAGCTGAGCAGCGTGAGGATGTTGGTCTGCACCACGCTCAGCGCCCGGTGGGCCTCGGTGGCCTTGACCACCCTTCGGGTGGCCCGCTGCAGCTCCAGCAGGTCGCGGACCAGGTCCTCGGCGGTTTCGTGCGAGACGCCCATGCCTGTCCCCTCCGGGAGTTGGCCGGTGGGCGCACCACTCCCCGTCAATTATTTGCTTCACGCAACTATATATATTCCGCCGCATGCTGTCCACCGCGTTCCCCATCTCCCCCGGGTGGCCTCCCAGGCCCCCGTGGTATTCGCCCACACCGCTCCCGGCGCCTACACTCGTGGGCATGATCGCCACGCAGACCGAGGTCATCGAACTCGCCCGGATCACCATCCGCCGCATCTCGGTGAGCGAGATGGACAACAACGTCTACCTGCTCACCTCCAAGTCCGAGGGCACCCAGGTGCTCATCGACGCCGCCGACGACGCCCGTGCAATCGCGGGCATGGTCGCCGCCGGCTCCGGGGACTGCTCGGACTGGGGCAACCTGCAGCTGATCGTCACCACGCACTCGCACTGGGACCACGTGCGCGCGCTGGAGGCCGTGGCCACCCACGCCGAGGCCATGACCGCGTGCGGCGCCTCGGACGAGGCCGACATCGCCGTGCCCATGGACCTCACCTTCGAGAACGGTGACACCGCCGAGCTGGACGGCATCGAGCTGGAGGTTCTCGAGCTGCGCGGGCACACCCCCGGCTCGATCGCCCTGGTCTACCGGGATCCCGAGGGTCCCGCCCACATCTTCACCGGGGACTCCCTGTTCCCCGGCGGGCTGGGGAAGACGAACTCCCCCGAGGACTTCCGCCAGCTCTTCCGGGACGTCACCGAGCGCATCTTCGACCGGTTCGACGACGACACCGTGATCCACCCGGGCCACGGCGAGCCCACCACCCTGGGCGCCGAGCGGCCGCACCTGCGGGAGTGGGAGGAGCGCGGCTGGTGAGCTCACCCGCCTCGCCCGCGGATGCCACCGGCCACGACGCCGCCGCGCAGTCCTCCGCGGACCGCGCCGCCTACGTGGCGGTCCTGGTGTTCCCACTGCTCGTGCTCGCGGGCGGACTGGGCGGGTACCTGTTCGCACCGACCGTCCACCAGGCCGCGAGCTGGACCAACCCCCTGCTCGGACTCGTGATGTTCGGGATGGGGCTCACCCTGCGCCCCGCGGACTTCGCGCTGGTGGCCAGGCGGCCGGTGCCGATCGTGCTGGGGGTCCTGGCGCAGTACGTGCTCATGCCCGGGATCGCCGTGCTCGTCACGTGGGCCCTGCAGCTGCCGCCCGAGATCGCGGCCGGGGTCATCCTGGTGGGCTGCGCGCCCGGGGGCACCGCCTCCAACGTGGTGTCCTACCTGGCCCGCGGGGACGTGGCGGTGTCCGTGACCATGACCTCGATCTCCACCCTGCTGGCGCCCCTGCTCACTCCCCTGCTGACGCTGTGGCTCGCCGGCGCGTACATGCCGTTGAACGGGGCGGCCATGGCCCGCTCCATCGCCGTGGTGGTGCTGCTGCCCGTGCTCGCCGGCCTGGTGGTGCGTCTCCTGCTGCCCCGGATGATCACCCGGCTGCTGCCCGTGCTGCCGTGGCTCTCGGTGCTCGCGATCTCGGTGATCGTGGCCATCGTGGTCTCCGGGTCCGCGGAGAAGATTCTGCAGGCGGGACTGATTGTCCTGGTGGCCGTGGCGGTGCACAACGCGCTGGGCATGGCACTCGGCTGGCTCGTGGGGCGTCTGACCGGACAGCCCGCGGCCGTCCGACGCACCACCGCGATCGAGGTGGGCATGCAGAACTCGGGGCTCGCCGCCGGGCTGGCCGCCCAGTACATGTCCCCGCTCGCCGCCCTGCCCGGTGCGGTGTTCTCGGTCTGGCACAACCTCTCCGGGGCCGTGTTCGCGCTGCTGTGCCGCCGCGCGGACGCGAAGGCCGCGCGCGGCGTCGTCGTGGACTGACGCGTCCCGTGTGGGTGTCCCCGGCGGCGGATAGGCTGGCGGGGATGAAACTCCTCGACTCCCTGGCACCAGACCTCTCCGCCCCCGGTCACCAGTACCTGCGCGGCGACTTCGCGTCCAACCCGCTGAGCGAGGACGAGATCTACGAGGGGTTCCTCGGCTGGATCGCCTCCCGGGACATGGAGCTGTACCCGGCGCAGGACGAGGCCGTGCTGGAGGTGGCCAACGGGTCCAACGTGATCCTCGCAACGCCCACGGGCTCCGGGAAGTCCACCGTGGCCGTGGCCGCGCACTTCGCCGGGCTTGCCCGGGGGCAGCGCTCCTACTACACCGCCCCCATCAAGGCGCTCGTGTCCGAGAAGTTCTTCGACCTCTGCGAGATCTTCGGGGCGGAGAACGTGGGCATGGTCACCGGGGACTCCGCCGTGAACGCGGAGGCGCCCATCGTGTGCTGCACCGCGGAGATCCTCGCGAACGTGGCGCTGCGTGAAGGCCCGGACGCGGACCTCGGCCTGGTGGTCATGGACGAGTTCCACTTCTACTCCGACCCCCAGCGCGGCTGGGCGTGGCAGGCGCCGCTCATCGAGCTGCCGCAGGCGCAGTTCCTCCTCATGAGCGCCACCCTGGGGGACGTCACCCGCATCGAGCAGCGGCTCACCGACACCACGGGCCGGGCCACGTCCCTGGTCTCTTCGGGCGAGCGGCCCATCCCGCTGCACTTCTACTACTCCGAACGGCCCATCCACGAGGAGCTGGAGGAGCTGCTCACCACACACCAGGCTCCCGTGTACGTGGTGCACTTCTCCCAGCTGGCGGCCGCGGAGCAGGCGCAGAGCCTCATGTCCGTGGACGTGCTCAGCAAGGCGGAGAAGGAACAGGTCGCGGAGCTGATCAAAGACTTCCGCTTCTCGGCGGGCTTCGGCAAGACCCTCAACCGGCTCGTGCGCCACGGGATCGGCGTGCACCACGCGGGCATGCTGCCCAAGTACCGCCGGCTCGTGGAGCAGCTGGCGCAGACCGGGCTGCTCAAGGTCATCTGCGGCACGGACACCCTGGGCGTGGGCATCAACGTGCCCATCCGCACGGTGCTGATCACCGCGCTGTCCAAGTACGACGGCCGCCGCACCCGCCGGCTCAGCGCGCGCGAGTTCCACCAGATCGCCGGCCGCGCCGGGCGGGCCGGCTACGACACCGCCGGGACCGTGGTGGTCCAGGCCCCCGAGCACGTGATCGAGAACGAGCGCGCCATGGCCAAGGCACGTGCCAAGCACGGCGACGACCAGAAGAAGCTGCGCCAGGTCCCCAGAAAAAAGGCGCCCGAGGGCTTCGTGTCGTGGAGCCGCAAGACCTTCGACCACCTCGTGGAGGCCACCCCGGAGCAGCTGAGCTCGTCCTTCGCCATCACGCACTCCATGGTGCTCAACATGCTGCAGCGCCCCGGGGACAACATTGCCGCGGGGTACCGGCTGCTCACCTCGGTGGACGAGCCCCGCGCCCGGCAGCGCGCCCTGCTGCGCCACGCCCTGTCCATCCTCAAGGAGCTGCTGCGCGCCGGGGTGGTCGTACGCCTGCCCGAACCGGACGAGACCGGGCGCCGCTACCGCCTCACCGTGGAGCTGCAGGAGAACTTCGCGCTCAACCAGCCCCTCTCCCCCTTTGCGCTCGCGGCCCTGGGCCTGCTGGACCCCGAGTCCGAGACCTATGCACTGGACGTGGTCTCGGTCATGGAGGCCACCCTGGAGAAGCCCCGCCAGGTGCTGAACATGCAGGAGAAGAAGGTCAAGGGCGAGGCGCTGGCCACCATGAAGGCCGAGGGCCTCGAGTACATGGAGCGCATGCGCGAACTGGACGAGATCACCTACCCGCAGCCGTTGAAGGAGCTGCTGGACCAGGCCTTCGAGACCTACCGGGGTTCCGCCCCGTGGGTGTCCCAGTTCGAGCTGTCCCCCAAGTCGATCGTGCGGGACATGTACGAGCGCGCCATGACTTTCGGGGACTACGTGCAGTACTACGGGCTGGCGCGCTCCGAGGGGATCCTGCTGCGCTACCTCTCGGACGCCTACAAGGCCCTGCGCCAGACGGTGCCCGTGGATGCCACCACCGAGACCCTCACGGACCTCGTGGAGTGGCTCGGCGAGAGCATCCGCCAGACCGACAACTCCCTGCTGGACGAGTGGGAGAAGCTCGCCTCCGGCGAGGAGTCCCCTTCCGGGACCAGCGCCGACTCCCTCGCGGAGCTTGTCGCGGAGCAGCCCGAGGGCGTGACCTCCAACCCGCGGGCGTTCCGTGTGATGGTGCGCAACGCGCTCTTCCAGCGCGTGGAGCTCTTCGCGCAGGAGAAGGACAAGGTGCTCGGAGCCCTGGACGAGAAGTCCGGCTGGGACCGCGACCGCTGGGCGGACGCCATGGACGCGTACTTCGACGAGTACGAGGACATCTACACCGACGCCCAGTCCCGCGGCCCCTCCCTGATCCGCATCACCGAGCATCCCGAGGGTCTGCCGGGCTTCTGGACCGTGGTGCAGGTCTTCGACGACCCCGACGGCCACCACGACTGGGGCATCAACGCGCGCATCGACCTGGCCGCCTCCGACGAGGACGGCTTTCCCGCCGTACTCGTGGACAACGTGGGTCCGGTGACGGACACGGGCCGCTGACACCCCAACCATGCAGTCAGAGATGCATCATCACCTACTATGCATGTGGGACCGCATGACCGAGAGGAGCGGCTCGTGTTTGCACTGACCGTGGACCGTCGCGACTCCCGCGCGGACGCCGAGCGGCTGGCCATGCGTGAGCACCTCGACGCGTGCCGCCGGGACCTGCCCCGCCCGCTGGTGGCGTGGGACATCACCGCCGGGGACGAGCTCCAAGCCCTATACGACGATGCCGCGGCCGCCCTGCAGGCCGCCGTCACCCTGGCCGACGACGGCTCGTGGCACGTGGGACTCGGCGTCGGAGAGGTGGACCGTCCGCTCGCCGACGCGGCGCGGGAGAACACCGGGGCGGCCTTCGTGGCGGCCCGCGAGGCGGTCCAGGCCGCAAAGGACGCCGGTGGCCCCGCCGTGCGCGGCGGCGAGTGGGCCGAACGCGCGGGCGCCCTGCTGGGTCTGCTGTGTGCCGTGCGTGCGCGCCGCACGGACTCCGGTGCCGCGGCCGTGGCCCTGGCCGAGACCGGGATGACCCAGCAGCAGATGGCCGAGCACCTGGGCATCACGCAGTCCTCCGTGTCCCGGCGCCTGGACGCCGCCCTGTGGCACCAGGAGCACGCGGCCCGTGAGGCCCTCACCGCCGTGCTGGCACTCGCGGACGGCACCGCGGCACCGCCCCGAGGTTCCCCCACCCGGACCGCCTCCCCGCGTGCCACCGCCGCCTCCGGCGGGCACGGGCGGTCCGCGCGACAGGACGCCCCCGACGAGGGCACCAACGCATCGTCCGCCCAGGGAGGCACGCGCCCATGACCCACATCCGCCCGCTCACCACCGTGGTGCTGCCCCTCGCACTGGTGCTCGTCACCGCCGCGTGGACGCTCGCGGCCGGAACCGTGCCCAGTGCGTGGGCCTTCCCCGCCCTGCTCGTGGCGGGGACCCTGTCCGGGGACCCCGTGGTCCGTGCCGTCTTCCGCTTCGCGGACCTCTCCGCCGTGCGCGCCCAGCCCTCCGAGAGTCCCTGGGCGGATTCCGAGGCCGCCGCGGAACCCGTGGATCCGCCTCTGCGCGGCGGCCTCGTGATCGGTGCGCTGGAGCGCGCCGCCGCCATCGCCTCGCTGCTCACCGGGATGGTCGCGGGCATCGGGGTGGTCGTGGCCGTGAAGGGCCTCGCCCGCTACGGCGAGTTCACCAACGCGCAGCAGCGGGAGCAGTTCATCATCGGCACGCTCGTGTCGCTCCTGTGGGCCGCGCTGTTCGCCGGTGCCGCCCTGTGGTGCACCACGCCACCGGGCCCGTTCCCCGGGTAGGGAACGGGCCCGGTCAGGTCTCCGTGCGGCGTCGAGCCCGGCGGGTCAGGCCGGGGCCCACGAACTAGGCGGGTGAGGAGCCGGTCCCGTTCCCGCGATCGGCAGGTGATGCCTCGTGGCCCCGGTCCCGCCGCTCGCCGTCCGGAGTGAAGTCCGGGGAAGGTGTCTGCACCGCCCCGGTCTCCGCGAACTCCCGGTGCTGGCCGCGGGCGGTCTCGAGCATGGTCCGGAACCGGGCCCGGTGCTCGATGAGCTCGTTCTTGTGCTTCTCGGACATCTTGGGGAAGTGGGCCTGCAGCTCGGCGAGCTCGGCGTCGATCCGGTTGCGCTGCTCCGCAGGGGCGTCCGCCGGAAGAGCCAGGTACTGCTCGGTGAGGTCCTGGGTCTTCTGGATCGTGCGCAGTGCCCGGCCCTTGGGGCTGTAGAGGGACGCCAGGACCGTGACCACGAGGACCGTGATGATCACCGCGAGGGACAGGCCGATGCCGATCTCCACCACGGCCACGTGCTCACCGTTGTTGATGAACGGCAGCGTGTTCTCGTGCAGCGCGTGCAGGATGAGCTTCACGCCGATGAACGCGAGGATGATCGACAGACCCCACGACAGGTAGATCAGGCGGTCCAGCAGACCGTCGATCAGGAAGTACAGCTGGCGCAGACCCATGAGGGAGAACGCGGTGGCCGTGAACACGATGTACGGCTCCTGCGTGAGCCCGAAGATCGCGGGGATCGAGTCCAGGGCGAAGAGGATGTCCGTCCCGCCGATCGCCACCATGACCAGGAGCATGGGGGTCAGGGCGCGCTTGCCGTTGTGCACGGTGAAGAGCTTGTCGCCGTCGTAGTAGTCCGTGGTGTGGAACATCTTCCGCGCCAGTCGCACCACGATGTTGTCCGCCTCGTTGGAGGCGTTCTCCGACATCTCCCCCTTGATGAGGTTGCCCGCGGTGAAGACCAGGATGAAGCCGAAGATGTAGAACACCCACGAGAACGCGTTGATGGCCGCGGCGCCCGCGAAGATGAACACGGTGCGGGCCACGAGCGCGAAGATGATGCCGAACAGCAGCACCTTCTGCTGGTCCGCCCGGGGCACCGCGAACGAGCCCATGATGATCAGGAACACGAAGAGGTTGTCCACGGACAGCGCCTTCTCCGTGACGTAGCCCCCGTAGTACTCGGCCATCATGGTGGGGCCGTCCAGCCACAGGATCACGAGGCCGAACAGCAGGGCGATGCCCACGTACACGGCGGACCAGACGGCCGCTTCTTTGATGGTGGGCTCGTGCGCCTTGCGCACGTGGAAGATGAAGTCGTAGGCCAGCAGGCCCAGGATGAAAGCAATGGTGACAGACCACTGCAGCGTGGTGATTTCCACGGTGGGAACTCCTTGTGGGTGGGGTGAACCGCACAAGTCTCTCCCCCACGCTCTGCAACCCGGGGGCGGCAGGAACGTGGTCCGTGCCCGGCCCAGCGACGGCGCTGGACGTACTGACGTGCACGGAGGTGAGGGATACTCCCTTGATCGTCACTCATCATACCGGTGACCGGCCCGTTGGCACAGGGGAAGACGGAAGACGACGACGCCCCTCCGGCACGGTACCGGAGGGGCGTCGAGGCAGACGGGTCAGTGCTGGCGGTGAGCCTCGGCCAGCCGCTCTTCCCGCAGACCGTGGGCACGCTCCAGCAGGTCGTGGTAGCGGGCCTCGGACTCGATGAGCTCGTCCCGGTACTTGGCCTTCACGGTGGGCAGCTGCTCGCGGTACTTCTTCATCTTCTCGGCCGCCTTGGTGCGCTCCTCCACGGGCGCCGACTCCGGCATCTCGAGGTAGCGCTCCGACCAGTCGCGTGCACCGTTGATGATCCGCACCGCGCGACCCTTGGGGCTGAGCAGGGACGCCAGGACCGTGAGGACCAGCACGCCCACGATCACGGCCAGGGAGAACCCGGTGGTCACCTCGACCACGTGCACCGGCTCACCGTCGTTGATGAACGACAGTGTGTTCTCGTGCAGTGCGTGCAGGATGAGCTTCACGCCGATGAAGCCCAAGATGATGGCCAGACCCCACGAGAGGTAGATGAGCCGGTCCAGCAGACCGTCGATGAGGAAGTACAGCTGGCGCAGGCCCATGAGGGAGAACGCCGTGGCCGTGAAGACAATGTAGGTCTCCTGGGTCAGACCGAAGATCGCCGGGATCGAGTCCAGCGCGAACATGATGTCCGTGAGACCGATCGCGACCATGACCAGCAGCATGGGCGTCATCACGCGCTTGCCGTCGACCTGGGTGAAGAGCTTGTCGCCGTCGTACTCGTCCGTGGTCTTGAGGAAGCGCTTGGCCAGCCGGACCATGATGTTGTTGGCGTCGTCGTCCTCCGCGGAGTCCGTGACCTCACCCTTGACCAGGTTGCCCGCGGTGTAGATGAGGAAGAGGCCGAACACGTAGAACAGTGCGGACCAGCGGTTGATGGCGGCCGCGCCCACGAAGATGAACACCGTGCGGGCGATCAGCGCCACCACGATGCCGAACAGCAGGACCTTCTGCTGGTCCGCGCGGGGCACCTTGAAGGACGCCATGATGATGAGGAACACGAAGAGGTTGTCCACGGACAGCGCCTGCTCCGTGACAAAGCCGGCGTAGTACTCCGCCGCGTAGGTGGGCCCGTCCCAGAAGAGGATCAGCAGACCGAACAGCAGCGCGAGGGACACGTACAACCCCGTCCACATGGCCGCTTCCTTGACGGTCGGCTCGTGCGGCTTGCGGGCGTGGAAGATGAAGTCGTAGGCCAGCAGCCCCACGATCAGTGCAATGGTGAGACCCCACTGCAGACTGGAGATGTCCACGGGTACCCCTTAGGTGAGAAGACGACAGGGAACAACCCGGGTGCGGGCCGTACAGGACCGCCAGTTTACCCGACCCCCTGGTGTGGCCAGGAGGGACGTGGCCCCGCTCACGCGTGCCCGGCGTCCTTCATGCGCCGCAGCTCCTTCTTGAGGTCCGCGATCTCGTCCCGGAGCCGCCCGGCCAGCTCGAACTTCAGCTCCGCGGCGGCATTGCGCATCTGCTCGCTGAGGTCCTCGATGAGCTGGACGAGGTCCTCTGCGGGCGCCGCGGCCACCCCGTCCCGCAGCAGCTTGGACTCCGCAGCGGCCGCCGCCTGGTCCTTCTCCGAGTTCTTCCCCTTGCCACCCTTGACGGGGGCGGTGTGGTTGTTGGCCGCAGAGCGCTGGGCCAGCAGGGTCCTGGTGTCCTCGTCCTCGCGGGCCAGCTGGTCCGTGATGTCCGCGATCTTCTTGCGCAGGGGCTGAGGGTCGATCCCGTGCTCCGTGTTGTAGGCGACCTGGATCTCGCGGCGGCGGTTGGTCTCCTCGATGGCCACGTCCATGGAGCGCGTGATCTTGTCCGCGTACATGTGGACCTCGCCGGACACGTTGCGGGCGGCACGGCCGATCGTCTGGATCAGGGACGTGGTGGAGCGCAGGAAACCCTCCTTGTCCGCGTCCAGGATGGCCACCAGGGACACCTCGGGGAGGTCCAGGCCCTCACGCAGCAGGTTGATGCCCACGAGGACGTCGAACGTGCCCATGCGCAGCTCGCGCAGCAGCTCCACACGACGCAGGGTGTCCACGTCCGAGTGCAGGTACTGCACCTTGACCCCGTGCTCCATGAGGTACTCGGTGAGGTCCTCGGCCATGCGCTTGGTCAGGGTGGTCACCAGGACACGCTCGTCCCGCTCCACGCGCAGCTCGATCTGCTCCAGGAGGTCGTCGATCTGGCCCTTGGTGGACTTCACGACCACCTGCGGGTCCACCAGCCCCGTGGGGCGGATGATCTGCTCCACCACCGAGTCCACCTTGGACATCTCGTACGGACCGGGGGTGGCGGACATGTACATGGTCTGCCCGATCCGCTCCAGGAACTCGTCCCACTTCAGCGGGCGGTTGTCCATGGCGGAGGGCAGCCGGAAGCCGTGGTCCACCAGGGTGCGCTTGCGGGACATGTCCCCCTCGTACATGCCGCCGATCTGCGGGACGGTCACGTGGGACTCGTCGATGATCAGCAGGAAGTCGTCCGGGAAGTAGTCCAGCAGACAGTGGGGGGCGGACCCGCGCGGACGGCCGTCGATGTGCAGCGAGTAGTTCTCGATGCCGTTGCAGTACCCCATCTGCTCCATCATCTCGAGGTCGTACTGGGTGCGCATGCGCAGCCGCTGGGCCTCCACGAGCTTGTTCTGGGACTCGAGCTCCTGCAGCCGCTCCTGCAGCTCGTTCTGGATGGACTCGATGGCCGTGGCCATCCGTTCCGCACCGGCCACGTAGTGGGAGGCCGGGAACACGTACATCTCCTGCTCCTCGTTGATGACCTCCCCGGTGAGCGGGTGCAGGGTGTAGATGGCCTCGATCTCGTCCCCGAAGAACTCGATGCGCAGGGCGTTCTCCTCGTACATGGGGATGATCTCCACGGTGTCCCCCCGCACACGGAACGTGCCGCGGTGGAAGTCGACGTCGTTGCGCACGTACTGCATGTTCACGAACTGGCGCAGCAGGGCGTCCCGGTCCATCTCCTGGCCCACGGCCAGGGTGACCATCTGCTTGACGTACTCCTCGGGCGTGCCCAGGCCGTAGATGCAGGACACGGTGGAGACCACCACGGTGTCCCGGCGGGTCAGCAGCGCGTTGGTGGCGGAGTGCCGCAGCCGCTCCACCTCCTCGTTGATGGAGGAGTCCTTCTCGATGAAGGTGTCCGTCTGCGGGACGTAGGCCTCGGGCTGGTAGTAGTCGTAGTAGGAGACGAAGTACTCCACGGCGTTGTTCGGCAGCAGCTCCCGCAGCTCGTTGGCCAGCTGCGCCGCGAGCGTCTTGTTCTGCACGAGCAGCAGCGTGGGCCGCTGCACGGCCTCGATCAGCCAGGCCGCCGTGGCGGACTTGCCGGTGCCCGTGGCGCCCATGAGCACCACGTCCTTCTCCCCGCCCTGGATCCGCTCCGAGAGCTCCGCAATGGCCTTGGGCTGGTCCCCGGCGGGCTGGAACTCGGACACGACCTCGAACGGCGCGACCACACGGTTGATCTTCTGGGCGAGCGACATGGCACCAGGCTACGCGGGCCCTCCGACACGCACGACGACGCCGCAGGGCCGCCCGGGTGCCCCACCGCACCCGGGCGTGCACCACAGGTCGGGCTCCACCGGTCGGGCCCACCACGTTGGCCCGGCTTACCCCTGGCCACGGCGGGACAGCGGCGACCGCGGTGCGGACCCCGGCTCAGCCCGTCTGCTCCGACCACCACTCGTGCACCTGGCGCACGAGGTCCTCACGCGTACCGGAGTTGTCGAACACCGTGGTGGCCACGGCGCGGCGTTGCGCGTCCGAGGCCTGGGCGGCGATGCGGCGTCGTGCGTCGTCCGGGTCCATGCCGCGGTCGGCGACCATGCGCCGGACCCGCTCGGCCTCGGGGGCCTCAACCACCAGCACGCGGTCCATGTCCGCGTGCTGGCCGGTCTCCACGAGCAGCGGGATGTCCTGCACGAGCACGCCCCCCGGCGGGACGGCGTCCGCGAGCCGCGCGGCCTCGGCCCGCACCAGGGGGTGCATGATGGCGTTGAGCTCCGCGAGCCGAGCCTCGTCCGCGAACACGATCCCGGCCAGCGCCGCGCGGTCCAGGCGCCCGGTGGCCTTATCCACCACGGTGTCCCCGAAGTGCCCGACCACGGCCTCGTAGCCGGCTTCTCCCGGTTCCTGCAGCCGGCGCGCGATCGCGTCCGCGTCCACGACCACGGCCCCGAGGTCGGCCAGGCAGCGGGACACGGTCGACTTCCCGGAGGCGATGCCTCCCGTGAGGCCCACGCGCAGCACGTCAGTGCGTCCCGGGCGTGCGAACGGTGTCGTCATCGTCAGCGGCCTCCTTCGGTTCGTCCTCGTCGAGGACCGGGCGTACGGCGTCCTCCCAGATCTCCCGCACCTGCTCGCGGACCCGCTCGACGCCGTCGTCGTTGACGATCACACGGTCGGCGACCTCACGGGTCTCGTCGTCCGACGGGGCCTGGTCCACGATCTCCCACGCGACGTCCGCGGGCACGCCCTCGTCACGGCGCAGGCGCTGCACGCGCTCCTCCGCGGGGGCCGCGACCGCGACCACGAGGTCGAAGCGGTCCCGCTGCTCGGTCTCCAGGGGGTCCCGCAGCACCTGGACCACCACGCGGTCGGGCCCGGCCTCCCGGGCACGACGCCGCGCGGACTCCCGCATGTGCGGCAGCAGCAGCTCGTGGGCGCGGGCCCGGACGGTGTCGTTGCCCGCCATCAGCTCGTCCAGTGCCTCCATGGTGTCCGCGGCGCCCGCCCCGGGCCCCGTGGGCAGCTGCTCCCCGAAGATCCGGTCCACCTCCGCCCGCGTCTGCGTACCGGGTTCGAGCAGCTCCTGCCACATCTGCACGCTGTCGAGCATGGCCGCTCCGAGCTCCTCGAACGCGTGCGCGGCGGTGCGCTTGCCCGCCGAGGCGCCGCCCGTGAGGGCGAGCTGGAAGACCGGGCGCCCCTCCTGCTCGCGCTGCCAGTGCCACGTGCGAGGCTGGTGGGTGTCGTTCTCCGGTTCCGTGCCCACCTCGTACTCGGGACGGATCACGTACTCGGACACCGCCGACGTGTCCTCCTGCGCCCGGCGGTGGTACTCCTCCGCGGGCAGGACGCGCTTCCACTGCCGGGTTCGCAGCGGCCGGGCGGTCCCCGCGTCCTGGCGCAGGGCCTGCAGCAGCATCACGGCCTGCAGCACTTCCAGAACCATCACGGGAGCGCCGATCACGATGATGACCTCCTGCAGGGCGTTGAGCCCGTTCTCGCCCGAGGTGACCACGATGGCCATGCACACCGCACCCACCGCGAGCGTCCAGAAGATCCGCTGCCGCCGCGGCGCCTCGTCCTCGTGCCCGTTGGCCATGGCGTCCATGACCAGGGCCCCGGAGTCGATCGAGGTGATGAAGAAGATCGTGATCACGATCAGGGCCACGAGTGCGGTGACCCCGAAGAACGGCATGGACTGCAGGAACTGGAAGAGCGCCGCCTCCGCGTTGCCCTGCGTGACGATGGTGTCCGTGAGGCTGCCCCCGGTTCCGGGGGCCCGGTCCACGCGGATCGCGTTGTAGCCGTAGATGCCCATCCAGACGACCACGAACGCGGACGGCACGCCCAGCACACCCACCACGAACTGGCGGATGGTGCGCCCCCGGGAGATCTTGGCCACGAACATTCCCACGAACGGCGCCCACGTGACGGTCCACGCCCAGTAGAACACCGTCCAGTCACCGGACCACTGTCCGCCTCCGAAGGTGTCGTTGAAGAACGCCAGCGTGGGCAGCTGGTTGACGTAGCTTCCCGCGGACTCCACGATCGCGCGCATCGTGTCCATGCTGGCACCGGCCATGAGCACGAACAGCATGAGCGCGACCGCCAGGATGATGTTGCCGTACGAGAGCCGCTTCACGCCCTTCTCCATGCCCGCGAGCACGGAGGCCAGCCCCACCGCGGTGATGACCGCGATGATCGCCGCCTGGATCCAGCCGGCCACGGGAATCCCGTACACGTAGCTCAGCCCGCTGTTGATCTGCAGGGCACCCAGGCCCACGGACACCGCCAGGCCGAACACGGTGGCCACGATGGAGAGGACGTCGATGGCCTTGCCCCACGGGCCGTGGATGCCGTCCCCGAGCAGGGGGTGGAACGCGGAGGAGACCCGCGGCGGCAGCTTGCGCTTGTACGTGAAGTAGCCGAACGCCAGACCGGGCACGGCCAGAATCGCCCACATGTGGAGACCGAAGTGGAAGTTGGCGATGTTCAGGGCCTCCACGGCGGCCTGGTCGGACCCGGGCTCCGTGCCGTACATGGGCGGGTTGGCGTAGTGGTTGATGGGCTCGGCCACGCCCCAGAACATGAGCACGGCACCCACCCCCGCGGCGAACAGCATGCCGAACCAGGTAAGTCCCGAGTACGCGGGTGCGGAGTCGTCGTCGCCCAGCCGGACCCTGCCGTAGCGGCTGACGGCCAGGCCCAGGGCGAAGATCACCAGGGAGGTCACGCTGAACGTGTAGAACCAGCCCGTCTCGTAGCGCAGCACGTGGGCCACCGCCCCGAAGACGCCGTGCACGGGCTCCGGGAAGAGCCCCATGGCCACCGTGAAGACGACGACGAGTGCGGCTGAGGCGAAGAAGATGGAGGGCGTGGTGCGCAGCCCGAGACGGTCGTGGAGGCGGTTGAGCACGGAGCGGCACTTTCAGTCGGTGGTCGGAACTCACTGGGCCACCGCGTCGGCGGCCCAGCCCACTGTAGCGGCCCTCGGCTCCCGGGCACGGGAGCACTCTGCCCCGATTCCGCGCGGGACCGCCCACCGAGAGGGATGCGATCGCGGCGACCACCCCGGACACGCACGCGACACGACCACCCCCGGCAGTCACGCGACACGACCCGGTTCAAGAGCCCGTGCCCGGTCTCCCTAGACTGGGAGGATGTCCTCCCGTCCGATCCCGGAGCGCCCCGGGGCCGAGCAGTCCACCCAGGTCTCCTACACGATCCTGCGGTCCGGAGCGGCGCACACCGCGGAGCTCGAGATCAGGAAGTCACGGTTCCTGGCCGTGCTCGCCCGCGTGGACTCGGAGGACGCGGCCCGTGCGGCCATAGCCGAGGTCACGGCGCAGCACAGGGACGCCCGCCACCACTGCACCGCGTTCGTGCTGGGGCCCACGCGGGACACCACACGTTCCTCGGACGACGGGGAGCCCGCAGGCACCGCGGGCATCCCCATGCTGCAGACCCTCACGCAGTTCGCGACCCCGCAGCAGCGGATTGCGCAGGAGGCGGGAGACCTCTCGGACGTGTGCGCCGTGGTGGTCCGCTGGTTCGGCGGCGTGAAGCTCGGCGCGGGAGGTCTGGTGCGCACCTACTCCGGGGCCGTCACGGCCGCGCTGGAGACCGCTCCCCTGGCCCGCAGGCTCCGCTGCCGGGAACTGAGCGTGACCGCACCGCACGCCGAGGCCGGGCGGATCGAGGCCGAGCTGCGGTCCCAGGACTACACCATGCTCCCCACCGGCTACGACGCCGCCCGCGCCACCCTGCACCTGCTCGTGCCAGACCACCCTGCCCAGATCGCACGGGCCCACGAGGACCTGGCCGCGGCGACCTCCGGTCACGCGGAGGTCGCGGAGGGAGCCCTCCGGTGGCAGGACGTGCCCCTGGCCTGACCGGGCGGACATGCGAGAGGTCCCGCACCCCGGATGGGGTGCGGGACCTCTCTCACGGGCGGGTTTCCCTCACGGGATCACCCACACGCTCGACTCAGTGGCCGGTGAGCTTCTCGCGCAGAGCGGCGAGGGCCTCGTCGGACGCCAGCGTGCCGGAGTCCTCGGCCGGGGCCTCGGACGAGTAGCTCGTGGGGCCGGAGGAGTGGCTCTGCGACGGGCTGGACGAGGAGGAGGAGGACGAGGACGACGTGGTCGCGGCCTCGGCATCGTCCTGGATGTGCTTGCGCACCTGCTCCTTGTGCGCCTCCCACCGGGACTGGGCCTGAGCGTACTGCTCCTCCCACGCGGCGCGCTGCTCCTCGTAGCCCTCGATCCACTCGTTGGTCTCGGGATCGAAGCCCTCGGGGTACTTGTAGTTGCCCTGCTCGTCGTACTCCGCGGCCATGCCGTACTGGGCGGGATCGAACTCGGTGGACTCCGGGTCCACGCCCTCGTTCGCCTGCTTCAGGGACAGCGAGATGCGGCGGCGCTCCAGGTCGATGTCGATGACCTTGACGAACAGCTCCTCGTTGACGGAGACGACCTGCTCGGCCATGTCCACGTGGCGCTGGGCCAGCTCGGAGATGTGCACCAGGCCCTCGATGCCGTCCTCGACGCGCACGAACGCACCGAACGGAACCAGCTTGGTGACCTTGCCCGGCACGACCTGACCCAGGGCGTGGGTGCGGGCGAACAGCTGCCAGGGATCCTCCTGGGTGGCCTTGAGCGACAGGGACACGCGCTCGCGGTCCATGTCCACGTCCAGGACCTCCACGGTGACTTCCTGACCGACCTCGACGACCTCGGAGGGGTGGTCGATGTGCTTCCAGGACAGCTCGGAGACGTGCACGAGGCCGTCCACGCCACCCAGGTCCACGAACGCACCGAAGTTGACGATCGAGGACACGGTGCCCGTGCGGACCTGGCCCTTCTGCAGCTGCTGCAGGAAGTTGGCGCGGACCTCGGACTGGGTCTGCTCGAGCCATGCACGGCGGGACAGCACCACGTTGTTGCGGTTCTTGTCCAGCTCGATGATCTTGGCCTCGAGCTGCTGGCCGATGTACGGCGCGAGGTCGCGGACGCGACGCATCTCCACGAGGGAGGCCGGCAGGAAGCCGCGCAGGCCGATGTCCAGGATGAGACCACCCTTGACGACCTCGATGACGGTACCGGTGACGACGCCGTCGTCCTCCTTGACCTTCTCGATGTCGCCCCAGGCGCGCTCGTACTGGGCGCGCTTCTTGGACAGGATCAGGCGACCTTCCTTGTCCTCCTTGGTGAGGACCAGAGCCTCCACCTCGTCACCCACGGCCACGACATCGTCGGGGTTGATGTCGTGCTTGATGGACAGCTCGCGAGAGGGGATGACACCTTCGGTCTTGTACCCGATGTCCAGGAGGACCTCGTCGCGGTCGACCTTGACGACGGTGCCTTCCACGAGGTCGCCGTCGTTGAAGTACTTGATGGTCGCGTCGACAGCGGCGAGGAAGTCCTCTTCGGTTCCGATGTCGTTGACGGCGACCTGCTGGGTGGTGGTGGTCATGTAGTAGGGACTCCGATGGAATTGGTGTGATGGATTGTCACTTCCGCACCCGCGCCGCGAGGGCACGGCGGAGCGGAAGAGTAGAACTTGGTGTGGGCGTGCGAAAACACGCACCGTACCAGTCTAGTGCCCGGCAGGTGCGTGTTCAAGCGGCTGAGAGTCAGAACGGGGAGATGCAGTACGGGTCCGCCGTGGTGGTCATCAGGTCCTGGAGGTCCCGCAGCGCGTCGTCGTCCCGCACCCGCAGCAGACCCGCCTGGTGCAGCGTGGACGCCTTGACCGCGCCCAGGTAGAGGGAGCCCAGCAGGTCCACGGTCAGCGCGGCGTCGACCCCCTCCGGCAGCTCGACCTCCGGCATGGACGCGCCCGCCCGGTCGCTCTCGGTCCGGGGCCGGTCCCCCACCCGCGCCACGCGGGTCTCCCCGTCCGTGGTGTCGATCTCGTAGATCCCGTCCGCGAATCCCAGCGAGTCCACGATGGACAGAGTCATCTTGCGGTGCGCGGTGTAGTGACGGGCGGACAGCGCGGCCACGGGGTCCAGGACCCGCAGCCACACCCGGTCCGCGCGCTTGTGCACGGTGTACGCGGACATGTCCACCATGCCCCACATCAGGGGGTCCTCGATGGGTGCCGACTTGTAGCGCACCTCGGTGACGAGGTCCAGGTTGCACAGGAACTCCCACAGGGCGATCTGCGCCTGGGAGTCCGCGCCCACCAGGTCAACGACCTCAAGGGTTCCCTCGTAGCCCTGGGTGGGCAGGAACTTGTAGCTCACGTAGCCGTCCGGCCGGCCCTGCTCGTCGTAGTGCACGGCGGTGCGCAGCTCGGGCTCGACGGCGCCGCGGTGCCAGTTCCACTGCCCCGAGACGTAGTCCCACCACTTCACAGTGCGCCGCAGCGAACCGGCGGTGGAACGGTGGAAGCGCTCGAAGATCTGCGGGGCCAGCTCGGCAACGGCCAGGTTGTCGGCCATCTCCACCGTCCCCACGGTGGGGGCCTTGAGCTGGAGCCGGGAGTGCGCGTCCACCGTGACCTCGGCGTTGAACGTGGCGGCACCGAATCCGAACCGGCCGTAGATCGTGGCCTCGGAGGCGGTCAGCGCCGCCACCGGGAACCCGGCCTCGTGCGCCTCGGTGAGGTCCTGCGTCATGAGGCGGCGCAGCAGACCCCGCCGGGCGTGGGTGGGTCGCACGGTGACCTCGGAAATCAGCCACGCCGGGATGCTGCGGCCCTCGCCCAGCGTCAGCTCGGAGTCCCACGAGCAGAACGTGGCCACGGGACGCTCCGCACCCAGGGCCGCGGGGGGCACGGGATCCGCCGTGTACACGGAGCGCAGCCGGGTGCCCGCCTCCCGCAGGGAGCGCAGGATCCGCCGGGTGGCCTCGTCGGTGGGCTCGGCGTCGTGGAACCCCTGGTACACCGCGCGGTTCCACTGCACGGCCTCGGGGTTGTCCGCGAGCGAGCCCTCGGTCACGGAGAACCGCCGCAGCCGGTAGGTGTTGCCCCGTGCGGTGTGGGTGATCTCGGCGGGCTGGTCCTGAGGGGGTGTCGTGCTCATCGTGCTCCTTCGTTCCGTGCACCGGCCCCGGGCTCCTCCCACAACGGGGAGGAACCGTTCGGGGCCGCAGGGGGTGGGGGTGCTGTGCCCGGCAGCCGGTCCGGGCTGCCGGGCCGTTCGCGGGGGCGGGGTCAGTGCGCCGCCTGGTGCCACGTGGGCCCGGTGCCCACGTTCACATCCAGCGGCACCGTGAGATCGGCCGCGCCGGCCATCTCGGTGCGCAAGATTTTCTCCACGGCGTCCTTCTCGCCGGGGGCCACCTCCACGATGAGCTCGTCGTGGACCTGCAGCAGAACGCGGGAGCGGAGCTCACCGTCTCGCAGCGCCCGGTCCACACCGATCATCGCCTTCTTGATGATGTCCGCAGCGGACCCCTGGATGGGAGCGTTCAGGGCCATGCGCTCCGCGGCCTGGCGGGCCTGCCGGTTGTCGCTCGTGAGGTCCGGGAGGTAGCGCCGGCGGCCGTCGATGGTCTCGGTGTAGCCCTTGGAACGGGCCTCTTCCACGACGCCGCGCAGGAAGTCCCGCACGCCCCCGAAGCGCTCGAAGTAGCCGCTCATCATGGTCCGGGCCTCGTCCACACCGATGTTCAGCTGCTGGGAGAGTCCGTAGGAGCTCAGTCCGTAGACCAACCCGTAGCTCATGGCCTTGACCTTGGATCGCATCTGCGGGGTGACGTCCCCGGGGGCCACGTCGAAGACGCGGGAGCCCACGAACCGGTGCAGGTCCTCACCGCCCCGGAAGGCCTCGATCAGCCCCTCGTCCCCGGACAGGTGCGCCATGATGCGCATCTCGATCTGGGAGTAGTCCGCGGTCATCAGGCACTCGAAAGGACCCGTGGCGTCCTCCCCCACCACGAAGACGTCTCGGATGCGCTGGCCCTGCTCGGTGCGCACCGGGATGTTCTGCAGGTTGGGGCCCGTGGAGGAGAGCCGCCCGGTGGCCGCCACGGTCTGCTGGTAGGTGGTGTGGATGCGGCCGTCGTTCGCGATCGCGTCCCGAAGCCCCGCCACGATCTGCTTGAGCTTGGAGTACTCGCGCCAGTGCATCAGGGCCACCAGGAACCGGGAGCCGGGGGTGTCCGGGGAGACCTTGCCGATCAGGTCCGCCACGGCGGCGGCGTCCGTGGTGTAGCCGGTCTTGGTCTTCTTGGTCTTGGGCAGTCCCAGCTCGTCGAACATCACGGCCTGCAGCTGCTTGGTGGAGCCCAGGTTGACCTCGTGGTCGAGCTGCGCCTGGGCCTGCTCGAACGCCTGGTCGATGGGGTGCTGGAGGTCCTCGAACAGGGCGTCGATCCCCGGCCGGTCCATCGCGATCCCGGTGGCCTCCATGCGCGCGAGGATCACCGCGAGCGGCATCTCGAGCTCGGTGAGCAGCCCGAGCTGCCCGTCCGCCTCCAGCAGCCCGCGCAGGTGCGCGCTGAGGTCGCGGCACGCGCGACCGAGGGTGGCCTCGCGCACCAGCACCGCCTCGCTCACGCCAACGAGCTCGTCCTCCTCGTCCAGGGCGAGCTCGGTCTGCCCGTGCGCATCCCCGGCGGTGTCCTCCGCCGCGGGCACCTCGACCTCGAGGTGCTGGGCCAGCTGGGCCTCCAGCTCGTAGGAGCGCAGCGCCGGCCGGACCAGGTAGCCCGAGAGCTGGACGTCGTCCACGGCCCCCGCGAGGTCGATGCCGCGCTGGATCAGCCCGTGGTAAAGGTCCTTGAGGCCGTCCACGACCTTGGGGGCCGCGGCGTCCCCGAGCCAGGACTCCACGACGTGCGTGAGGTCCTCGTCCGCCGCTACGAGATCGACCGCGGCGCCCGTGTCCCCGGTGAGCACGAGCGTGGTGACCTCTTCCCCGCTGAGCGCCTTGGGGTCCGGGGACAGCCGGCGCACGACCACGGGCACACCGTCCTCCTGCACGGCCAGCCAGTCGGCGAACTCCTGGGCGGTGCGCACCACCGTGATGTCCGTGACGGGGGCGAGAACGGCGGCGTCGTCCGCGGGAACGTCCCCGCCGAAGGCATCCAGCAGGCGTCCGCGCAGCTGGGAACCGAACTCGAGCTCGTCGAAGACCTCGCCCACGCGCTCGGCGTCGGCCCGCGGCAGCACTGCGGTGGACAGGTCGATGTCCAGGGGCAGGTCCGTGACCAGCCGGTTGAGCTTGCGGTTGCGCCGCACGAGCTCCTCGTTCTCGCGCAGGGCCTCCCCCTTCTTGCCGGTGATCTGCCCGGCGTGCTCCAGCAGGGACTCCACGGGGCCGTAGGCGGTGATCCACTTGGCAGCGAAGCCGGGGCCCACCCCCGGGACACCCGGGAGGTTGTCCGCGGTCTCCCCCGTGAGCGCGGCGAGATCGGGGTAGTTCTGGGGTGCCACCTTGTACTTCTCGAAGACGGCGGCCGCGTCCATGCGCCGCAGGTCCGAGGGTGTGCGGCCGGGGTAGACCACGTTCACGTGGTCCGTGATCATCTGGAACGCGTCCCGGTCCCCGGAGAACACGAGGACCTCGAAGTCGTCCGCAGCGGCGCGGGAGGCCAGCGTGGCCAGGACGTCGTCCGCCTCGTAGCCCTCCATGGTGACGATCGGAACGCCCAGCGCCTCCAGGACGCGCTGGATGTTGGGAACCTGGCCGTGGAACTCCTCGGGGGTCTCGTCGCGGCCGCCCTTGTACTCCCCGTACTCCTGGGAGCGCAGCGTGGGGCCCTCGAGGTCGAAGGAGACCACCAGGTGCGTGGGCTTCTCCTCGCGCACCAGCTTGACCATGGTGTTCACGAAGCCGTAGACGCCCTCCGTGTGCACCCCCTCGGAGGTCACGAATCCGGGACCGCCGCCGTACTCGGCGGCGCGCGACAGCGCGAAGAAGGCGCGGAACGCCAGGGAGTGCCCGTCGATGAGCAGCAGCCTCCTGTCCGGGCGGGACACCGGTTCGGGCAGGGGCACCTGCTGCGGGGCGTCGGTCTTCTCGCCGATCACCACCGTGCGGGGCGTGCTCGGATCCTGGCTGGGCTGCTGGCTCGTCTCGGTCACGCACCCATCCTAGGGGCACCCCCGGACAGGGAGCTGGGGGACGCTCAGGCCACCTGGTTGATGATGGCCTCCGCGACCTCGCGCATGGACAGTCTGCGGTCCATGGAGGTCTTCTGGATCCAGCGGAACGCCTCGGGCTCGGACAGCCCCATCTTGGACTGCAGCAGGGACTTGGCGCGCTCCACGAGCTTGCGGGTGGCGAACTGCTCCTTCATGTCCGCGACCTCGTTCTCGAGCGCCTCGATCTCCTCGAAGCGGGACATGGCGATCTCGATCGCGGGGACCACGTCGTCCACGGTGAACGGCTTGACCACGTAGGCCATGGCCCCGGCCTCGCGGGCGCGCTCCACGAGCTCGCGCTGGCTGAAGGCGGTCAGCAGGACCACGGGGGCGATCCGGTCCGCGGCGATCTGCTCCGCGGCCGTGATGCCGTCCATCACGGGCATCTTGACGTCCATCAGCACGAGGTCCGGGCGGTGCTCGGTGGCCAGGGCCACCGCCTGCTCGCCGTTCTCGGCCTGGGCCACCACGCGGTAGCCGGCGTCCTCGAGCATCTCCACGACGTCCATGCGGATCAGGGCCTCGTCCTCGGCCACGACCACCGTCCGGGGGGCGGAACCCGTGGCACCCGCGGTCGAGGCGGTCTCCTGCTCGCCCTGCTCCTGCGCCGTGGCGGGGTCAGGGTCGGGGGTGGTCGGCATATCCGTCACGGGCACTCCTGGTCTCGAGGTGGTCACGATGTTCTCGACACCGCATCCAACCACGGGAGCGGCCCCGGCGCCCCGTGAGACACAGCACACCGCCGCGCCGGGCGGGGTCACCGGCGGAGCGCCCGGTGTCCCTGTCATGCTAGTCCCATCATGTAGGCTGTGAGCCGCACCGGCGCCGGAGCCCCCGGATCCCTCGGCGATCCGCAGCGGCAGACGCACGGTCCGGGCCCAAGTGGCGGAATTGGCAGACGCGCCGCACTCAAAATGCGGTATGGAGACATGTGTGGGTTCGAGTCCCACCTTGGGCACCACGAATCACCTGGTCAGAGCACCACGACGAACGGCCCCGTTGACGCGGGGCCGTTCGTCGTTTCCGGGCGGCCGTCCGCACAGGACCCGCTCCGCCCTCCGGACCGGCACCTGCCCCCGGGCGGGCCCGGTGGGCGGTCACCACGACGACGACGCGGGGTGCCGATCCCTCGGATCCGCACCCCGCGTCGTCGTCCACGGCGCCCCGTCAGACCGGGAGCGCGCCGGTCAGCCGGTCACCGGCTCACGGCTCGCGCCAGGAACCGGACCCGCGCAGCGTCTCCCGCCACGGGCCCACACCCTCGTGCGGCTCGCGCTGCGGGGCCTCCCCCGCGTCCTGGAGGTCCCCCACCCGGTGCACCTTCACCAGGTTGGTGGACCCGGCGTGCCCCGGGGGCGAGCCGGCGCAGATCACGACCATGTCCTGCGTGTCCGCGAGGTCGTACTGCAGCAGGTGGTGGTCCACCTGTCGGGTCATCTCGTCCGTGTGCTCCACGCGGTCCACGCGGATGGGCTGCACACCCCAGAGCAGCTGCAACCAGGACTGCACGCTCTTCTCGGGCGTGAAGGCCAGGATGGGACGGTCGGGCCGCAGCCGGGAGAGCCGGCGTGCGGAGTCCCCGGACTGCGTGAAGGTGCAGATGTAGGGGACGTCCAGCTGCCGGGCGATGGTCACCGCCGCGCGGGTGACCGCGCCCCCGCGGGTCCGCGGCTCGGTGCCGAGCGGCGGCATCCGGTCCATGCCCTCGGTCTCCGTGGCCTCGATGATGCTCGCCATGGTCTCGAGCGTCTTGATGGGGTACTTGCCCACGGAGGTCTCGCCCGAGAGCATGACCGCGTCCGCGCCGTCGAGCACGGCGTTGGCGCAGTCCGAGGCCTCGGCGCGCGTGGGGCGCGGGTTGTCGATCATGGACTCCAGCACCTGGGTGGCCACAATGACCGGCTTGGCCCAGCGGCGTGCCAGCTCGATCGCACGCTTCTGGACGATCGGGACGGCCTCGAGGGGAAGCTCCACACCGAGGTCGCCGCGGGCCACCATGATGCCGTCGAACGCGTCGATGATCTCGTGCAGCGCGTCCACCGCCTGGGGCTTCTCGATCTTGGCGATCACGGGGATCTTGCGACCCTCCTCCGCCATGATCTCGTGCACCCGGGTGATGTCCTTGGCGTCCCGCACGAAGGACAGCGCGATGATGTCCACGCCGCGCTGCAGCGCCCAGCGCAGGTCCGCCTCGTCCTTGTCGCTGAGGGCAGGGACGTTGACGGCCACGCCCGGCAGGTTGATGCCCTTGTGGTCGGAGACCGGTCCGGCCACCACCACCTCGGTGGTGACGTCCGTGTCCGTGACCCCGGTGGCGCGCAGGGCCACCTTGCCGTCGTCGATCAGCAGCGGGTCCCCCACGGAGACGTCCCCGGGCAGGCCCTTGTGGGTGGTGGAGCAGATCTCCCGGGTCCCGGGCACGTCCCGGACGGTGATCGTGAAGGTGTCACCGACCTCCAGCTCGTGCGGGCCGTCCGAGAAGTTGCCCAGGCGGATCTTGGGGCCCTGCAGGTCCGCGAGGATCGCCACCGTGGTGTCGAGCTCCTCGCTGGCCCGGCGGATGTTCTCGTAGGAGGCGCTGTGCACGGAGTGGTCCCCGTGGCTCATGTTCAGGCGGGCCACGTTCATGCCGGCCCGGATCGCCTGGGTGATGTTCTCGTACGAGGAGATGGCGGGGCCGATGGTGGCCACGATCTTCGCTCGACGCATGGGGTGACTCCTTCTCGAAGAACGGATGGTTGTCACACACAGCGGAAGCGGCCGGGTCACGCTGCCGATGCTGCGTGGCCGCGGCCGCTCCGCCGATGTTGCCTCCAGCCTAACAATCCCGGGCGCTCGAAGAACATGAGCCCGCTTACCAGGCGCCGCACGCTGCGTCACACCCGCCGCGCGGGGCACGACGCCGCCGGGCCGGCGTCCGCGGCTGTGGGCCGGGGACCGCCGCGGCGGGCCTCACAGGCTCAGGTCGATCGCGCGCTCCGAGGGTGCCACGGGCTCCGGCAGCCGGGTCTGGCCCGTGAGGTGGCGCTCCACGTTCGCGGCGCACGCGCGACCCTCCGCGATGGCCCAGACCACGAGCGACTGACCGCGCCCGGCGTCTCCGCACGAGAACACGCCGTCCACCTCGGTCATGTAGCTCTCGTCCCGTGCCACGTTGCCGCGACCGTCCAGCGCCACGGGCAGCTGCTCCGTGAGCTGCTCCGACTCGTTGCCCGTGAACCCGAGGGCCAGCAGCACGAGGTCAGCGGGCAGCACCTCCTCGGTCCCGGGACGGGGGCCGCGGGAGCCGTCCTCGCGGTACTCGGTCTCGGCCACGCGCAGTCCGGTGACGTGCCCGTCCTCCCCCACGAACTCCACGGTGGAGGCCAGGAAGGTGCGCTCCCCGCCCTCCTCGTGGGACGTGGAGACCTCGAAGACCTTGGGCATCATGGGCCACGGCTCCTCGTCCGCCCGGTCCACGGGCGGCTTGCGGCCGATGGCCAGCGACGTCACGGACGCGGCCCCCTGTCGCAGGGCAGTGCCGATGCAGTCGGAGCCGGTGTCCCCGCCTCCCAGCACGATCACGTGCTTGCCGCGCGCGTCCACCAGGTCCGGGACCTCGTCCCCCGCCACGTGCCTGTTGGAGCGCACCAGGTAGTCCATCGCGGGGTGGATCCCGTCGAGGTCCCGCCCGGGGATCTCCAGCTCACGGGGCCGTGTGGCACCCGTGGCCACGACCACGGCGTCGTACCGCCGGCGCAGCACGTCCCACGTGATGTCCCGGCCGATCTCCACGCCCGGTCGGAAGCGCGTACCCTCCTGGCGCATGACGTCCAGTCGGCGTTCCAGCACCGACTTCTCCAGCTTGAAGTCGGGGATGCCGTAGCGCAGCAGCCCGCCGATGCGGTCGTCGCGCTCGTACACGGCCACCGTGAACCCCGCCTGCGTGAGCTGCTGGGCCGCCGCGAGCCCGGCGGGACCGGAGCCGACCACCGCGACGGTCCGGCCCACGAGCCGCTGCGGGATGCACGGCTCGATCAGGCCGTCCTCGAACGCCTTCTCCCCGATCGCGTACTCCACCTGCTTGATGGTCACGGGATCCTGGTTGATGCCCAGCACGCACGAGGACTCGCACGGCGCCGGGCAGACCCGGCCGGTGAACTCGGGGAAGTTGTTGGTGGCGTGCATCCGCTCGGACGCCTCGCCCCACTGCTCCCGCCACACCAGGTCGTTCCACTCCGGGATCAGGTTGCCCAGCGGGCACCCCTGGTGGCAGAAGGGCACGCCGCAGTCCATGCAGCGCCCGGCCTGCTGGTGGAGCACACCGGCCTCCTGGCGCTGCTGGACCTCCTGCCAGTCCATCAGGCGCACCGGGACGGGACGCTTGGGACGGTCCGCGCGCTCGCGGACGGTCAGGAAACCACGGGGATCAGCCACGTCGGGTCGCCTCCAGGATCTTGTGCCAGGTGCCGTCGCCGTCCGGGTCCTCGCCCTCGGCCTCGGCCTCGTTGCGCAGTGCCAGCACCGCGGAGTAGTCCCGCGGCAGCACCTTGGTGAAGCGGGTCAGGCTGTGCTGCGGGTCCGCGAGCAGCGTGGCGGCGAAATCGGAGCCCGTCTCCTCGCCGTGGCGCTTGAGCAGCTCCAGCACCAGCTCGCGGTCGTTGCCGTCCAGGTGCCCGAGCTGCAGGTCGCCGTTGGCACGGGCCTGCCGGTTCACATCCGTCTCGTCCAGGTCCAGCACGTAGGCCACTCCCCCGGACATGCCGGCGCCGAAGTTGCGTCCGGTCTCACCGAGCACGAGCGCGACGCCGCCGGTCATGTACTCGCAGCCGTGGTCCCCGATGCCCTCGACCACCGCGGTGGCGCCCGAGTTGCGGACCAGGAACCTCTCGCCCACCACGCCGTTGAAGAACATCTCACCGCTCGTGGCGCCGTAGCCGATCACGTTGCCCGCGATCACGTTCTCGTGGGCCGTGAAGCCCGCGTCCCGCGGTGGCCGCACCACGATCCGCCCGCCGGAGAGCCCCTTGCCGGTGTAGTCGTTGGCGTCCCCCTCGAGACGCAGCGTGATGCCGCGCGGGATGAAGGCGCCGAGCGACTGGCCCGCCTCACCGGTGAGGGTCACGTCGATCGTGTCGTCCGGCAGCTCGCGCGTGCCCAGGGCGTTCGTGACCGTGTAGCCGAGCATGGTCCCCACCGCACGGTCCGTGTTGACCACGCGTTCCTGGACCCGCACGGGCTCCGCGCGCTCGATGGCCGGTGCCGCGAGCGGGATGAGCCGGTTGTCGAAGTGCTTCTCCAGCTCGTGGTCCTGCGACGTGGTGTTGCGCAGCCCGTCCGTGACGCCCTCCGCGCGGAAGGAGTCCAGCACGGGGCTCAGGTCCAGTCCTTTGGCCTTCCAGTGCTCGACGGCCTCCCGGGTGCGCAGCACCTCCGCGTGGCCCACGGCCTCCGCGATGCTGCGGAAGCCGAGCTCCGCAAGGTGCTCGCGCACCTCCTGGGCGATGAACTCGAAGAAGTTCACCACGTGCTCCGCCTTGCCCGTGAACCGCGAGCGCAGCTCGGGGTTCTGGGTGGCCACGCCCACGGGGCACGTGTCCAGGTGGCACTTGCGCATCATGATGCAGCCCTCCACCACGAGCGGGGCGGTGGCGAAGCCGAACTCCTCGGCCCCGAGCAGCGCGGCCACGACCACGTCCCGCCCGGTCTTGAGCTGCCCGTCCGCCTGCACCACCACGCGTTCGCGCAGGCCGTTGAGGCGCAGGGTCTGCTGGGTCTCGGCGAGCCCCAGCTCCCACGGCATGCCCGCGTGCTTGAGCGAGTTCAGCGGCGCGGCGCCCGTGCCGCCGTCGTGGCCGGACACCAGCACGACGTCGGCCTTGGCCTTGGTCACGCCCGCCGCCACGGTGCCGATGCCCCGTTCCGAGACGAGCTTGACGTGCACGCGCGCCCTGGGGTTGGCGCGCTTGAGGTCGTAGACGAGCTGCGCCAGGTCCTCGATCGAGTAGATGTCGTGGTGCGGCGGCGGAGAGATCAGGGACACCCCGGGGGTGGAGTGCCGGGTGCGGGCGATCCACGGGTAGACCTTCTGGGCCATGAGCTGGCCGCCCTCACCGGGCTTGGCGCCCTGGGCCATCTTGATCTGCAGGTCGTCGGCGGAGGCCAGGTAGAGGCTCGTGACGCCGAAGCGTCCCGAGGCCACCTGCTTGATGGCGGAGCGGCGCTCGGGGTCCACGAGCCGCTCCACGTCCTCGCCGCCCTCGCCCGTGTTGGACTTCCCGCCCAGCCGGTTCATGGCGATCGCGAGGGTCTCGTGCGCCTCCATGGAGATGGAGCCGTAGCTCATGGCACCGGTGGAGAAGCGCTTGACGATCTCGCTGACGGGCTCGACCTCGTCGATGTCCACCGGCTCCCGGGTGGAGGCGAAGCTCATCAGCCCGCGCAGGGACGCGATCTCCCGGGCCTGGCTGTCCACCCGCTGCGTGTAGGACTTGAAGATGTCGTAGCGACCCGTGCGCGTGGCGTGCTGCAGCCGGAACACCGTGTGGGGGTCGAAGAGGTGGCGGGGCCCCTCGCGGCGCCAGTCGTACTCTCCGCCGGTCGCGAGGTCCCGGTGGGGCTCGGTGACGCCGTCCTCCGGGTACGCGAGCCGGTGCCGCGCCTCGGTCTCCGCGGCAATGACGTCCAGGCCCACGCCCTCGATCTGCGTGCGGGTTCCGGAGAAGTAGTCCGCCACGAGCTCGCTGGACAGCCCGAGCGCCTCGAAGGTCTGAGCACCGCAGTAGGACTGCACGGTGGAGATGCCCATCTTGGACATGATCTTCTGCACGCCCTTGCCGAGCGCCGTGATGAGGTTCGCCACGGCCTGCTCCTCGGTGACACCGGTGACCTCACCGCGCCGCACGAGCTCCTCGGCGGACTCCATGGCCAGGTACGGGTTCACGGCGGAGGCGCCGTAGCCCAGCAGCAGCGCCACGTGGTGGACCTCCCGCACGTCCCCGGACTCCACGATCAGCGCCACCCTGGTGCGGGTGGCCGAGCGCAGCAGGTGGTGGTGCACCGCGGAGGTCAGCAGCAGGGACGGGATCGGAGCCCACGCCCCGTTGGAGTCCCGGTCCGAGATGATCACGAACTGCACACCGCGGTTGACCGCGGCGGAGACCTTCTCGCAGATCTCCGCGATCCGGTCGCGCAGCGAGCGCGCGCCGTCCACGGGCCGGTAGAGCCCGCGCACGCGCAGACTCAGCGACGCGCCGTCGTCGTCCTCCAGGTGGGCGAACTGGTCCAGCTGATCGTTGTCGATGACCGGGAAGTCCAGGCGGATCTGCCGCGTGCGGGTCTGGGCCGTGGAGAGCATGTTGGCCATGGGCCCCACGGCGCCCGCCATGGAGGTCACGAGCTCCTCGCGGATGGCGTCCAGCGGGGGGTTGGTCACCTGCGCGAAGGACTGCACGAAGTAGTCGTAGAGCAGCCGCGACCGGTTGGAGAGCACGGCCACAGGGGTGTCGGTGCCCATCGCGTAGATGGGCTCGGCGCCCGCCGCGGCCATGGGGCCCACGATCATCTTGAGCTCTTCCTCGGTGTAGCCGAAGGTCTTCTGCCGCAGCCGCACGGAGTGGGCCGGGTGGCTCATGTGCTCACGCTCGGGGAGCTCGGAGACCGGCCGGACCGACTCCCGCACCCAGTCCTCCCAGGGTTTCGCGGCGGCGAGCTCCTCCTTGATCTCGGCGTCCTCCACGATCCGCCCGGCCCGGGTGTCCACGAGGAACATGGTGCCGGGGGCCACCCGGCCCTTGCGGACCACACGGCGGTCCCCCACGTCCACCACGCCCACCTCGGACGCGAAGACCACGAGGCCGTCCTCGGTCTGCCAGAAGCGCCCCGGGCGCAGCCCGTTGCGGTCCAGCACGGACCCCACGCGCACGCCGTCCGTGAACGACACGCACGCCGGCCCGTCCCACGGCTCCATGAGGGTTGAGTGGTACTCGTAGAACGCCTTGAGCCGGGGGTCCATGCTCTCGTGGTTCTGCCAGGCCTCCGGGATCAGCATCAGCATGGTCTCGGTGATCGGGCGTCCCGCGAGCTGCAGCAGCTCCGCGACCTCGTCGAGGGACTGGGAGTCGGAGGCGCCCTCGGAGCAGATCGGGTAGAGGTCCTCGGGCTGGCGGCCCAGCACGGCGCCGGACATCGAGGACTGCCGGGCGCGCATCCAGTTGCGGTTGCCCACCACGGTGTTGATCTCCCCGTTGTGCGCCAGGGTGCGCATGGGCTGGGCCAGGGGCCAGGACGGGAAGGTGTTGGTGGAGAACCGGGAGTGCACCACGGCCAGCTCGGTGGTGAAGCGGGGGTCGGAGAGGTCCGGGTAGAACGGCTCCAGCTGCGCCGTGCTCAGCATGCCCTTGTACACGAGCGTGTGGGAGGAGAAGGACGGGAAGTAGATCCCGAACTTGTTCTGGGCCCGCTTGCGCACGCGGAAGACCCGCTGGTCCAGCTCCAGCTGCGCGGCGTCCCGCTCCGACGACGCCGCACCGTCGGCGGACGGGGACGCGGCAGCGTCCGCCGCGCCCGCGGCCGCGACGAAGACCTGCACGAACGTGGGCATCACCGCGCGGGCGGAGGCCCCCACGGCATCCTCGACCACCGGGACGTCCCGCCAGCCCAGCACCGTGAGCTGCTCGGCGCGCGCGAGGTCCTCGAGAGCTGCCTTGAGCTCGGACAGGTGGGCTCCGCCGGTGGGCATGAACGCCGTGCCCACGGCGTAGGAACCGCGCGGCGGCAGTCGGAAGTCCACGCTCTGCCGCAGGAAGTCGTGCGGGATTTGGGTGAGGATGCCGGCGCCGTCGCCCGTGCCCTCGTCCCCGCCCACCGCGCCGCGGTGCTCGAGGTTGCGCAGCGCGGTCAGGGCGGCGTCCACGATGTCGTGGGACGCCGTGCCGTTCAGGGTGGCGACCACCGCGAGGCCGCACGCGTCCTTCTCGTCCTCCGCGCGGTACAGCCCCTGGTCCTGGGGCACGGCGGAGAACTGCTCGAAGGGAGAGACGACCTCCGGGCCGGGCCCGGTGGGCGCGTGGGCTGCGGGCTCGTGCTCGCGGGGCGCCGAGTGGGGCGCGTGCTGCTGACTCATGACGGAGCTCCTCACCAAGGGGTGGGCTGGTCTGGTGCGTCGACGATGCCCGGGAACACTCGGTGGGTGCGCGGCGGACGTCGTGGGATCCAGGTGACGCCTGTGTCCGCCCCGTTGCGGAAAGGATGCGGCTTCGTGGGAAGCCGTGGATCGGCACCGGTGGGAGCCCGGGGTGGCGGTTCCCACGCGGTGCTCCGGTAACGTAGCACGTTGCTCAGATCACAACCCGGCCCCACCGGGTTATCCCAGCATGTGGACACGGTCCACATGCTGGACACGGCAACGCCCCGGGTCACAGGTCGACGGATCCGGTGCCCGGGGCGGTGGCCGCGCGGGTGGGCGGTGCGCTCAGTCCGCGCTCGGCGCGGCTCCCGCCACCGTGGCGGCCGGCGTGGTGGGCCCCGTCCGCCGGGCCCGGCGCCCCAGGACGAGGAACAGCACCAGACCCCCGAGCACGATCAGCAGGGACGTCCACACGTGCACACGCACCCCGAGCACCATGAGGGCGGGGTCCACGCGCAGGAACATCTCGATGAACAGCCGCCCGACGCCGTAGTACACCATGTAGAGCGCGAAGACCCGGCCGTGGGTCACGCGCATCCGGCGCTCGGCGAGGAGCAGGAGCACCACACCCAGCAGGTCCCACAGGCTCTCGTAGAGGAACGTGGGGTGGAACAGGGTGTCCGGGGGCAGCCCCGGCGGGAAGTTGGCAGAGCTCGGGGAGATCTCCAGGCCCCAGGGCAGCGTGGTGGGTTTGCCGAAGAGCTCCTGGTTGAACCAGTTGCCCCAGCGGCCGATGGCCTGGGCGAGCAGCAGCCCCGGGGCCACGCAGTCCGCGAAGACGTGCAGCGGCAGACCGTAGCGGCGGCACACCAGCCACGCGGCGCCGGCACCGGCGGTGACCGCGCCCATGATGCCGATCCCGCCCTCCCAGATCCGCAAGACGTCCCACGGATCGGCACCCGGGCCGAAGTAGCCCATGGGGTCGGTGATGAGCACGTGGTAAGCACGGGCGCCCACGATCCCGGCGAGCACCGCCCAGAAGACGATGTCCCACAGCACGTCCGGGTCCTGCCCGCGCCGGGTCCAGCGCCGCATGGTCAGCCACACGGCCAGCGCCATGCCCAGCAGGATGCACAGCGCGTAGAAGTGGATGGTGAGGAACCCGATGTGGATGCTGCTGATCGCCGGCGAGGGGATGGACGCCGGCACCACGAGGCCCCTCACGCTCGTCCCGCGAGCTCGGCGGCCAGGCGTCCCACGGCCTCGGGACCGCCGCCCCGCAGTGCGCGCACGAGCGCCGTGCCCACGATGACACCGTCCGCGTACTCTCCGATCTCCAGCACGTGCTCGCGCGTGGAGACCCCCAGGCCCACGCACACCCGCTCCGCACCGGCCGCACGGGCACGCGCCACCACGTCCTCCGCGGCGGAGGACACGCTGTCCCGCGCACCCGTCACGCCCATCACGGACACCGCGTACACGAAGCCCGACGACGCGTGCACGGTCATGTCCATGCGCTCGCGCGTGGTGGACGGGGCCACCAGGAAGATCCGGTCCAGCCCGTGCTCCTCGGAGGCCGCGAACCACTCACCGGCCTCGTCCGGGATCAGGTCCGGGGTGATGATCCCCGCTCCCCCGGCCTCGCTCAGCCGGCGGGCGAACTCGTCCACACCGGTCTGCAGCACGGGGTTCCAGTAGGTCATGACCACGGGAACGGCATCCGTCTGCTCGGCCACGGCGCGCACCACGGTGAACACGTCCGAGACGCGGAAGCCGTTGGCCAGGGACTCGGTGGTGGCGGCCTGGATCACGGGCCCGTCCATGACGGGGTCAGAGTAGGGGATCCCGATCTCGATGACGTCCGCGCCGTTGCGCCCGAGGGCCACGGCTGCCTCGACAGACTCCGCCACCGTGGGGTACCCCGCGGGGAGGTAGCCCACGAGTGCGGGTCGGCCCTGCTCCCGGCACTGCTCGATCCTGCGGGACAGGGCGGAGTCGCCCGCCCGGGACAGGTTCTGCGGCACGATCCGCCCGGTCAGGCTCCCGGCGGTGCTCTCAGACCTCTCGGAGTTCAAGGGGTGTGCGGTGGTGCTCACAGCTGCTCGCCTTTCTGCGCGACGCGTTCCTCGTGGCTGTCGTCCGGGAGCATGTCGAACCACTCCGCGGCCGTGGCCACGTCCTTGTCGCCGCGCCCGGAGAGGGACACCACGATGATCTTCTGGGCGGCGGCCTCGGGCCCGAGCTCACCGACCCACCGGGAGGCAACCTCACGGGCGCCCGCCAGCGCGTGGCAGGACTCGATCGCGGGGATGATCCCCTCGGTGCGGCACAGCAGCCGGAACGCGTCCATGGCCTGCTGGTCCGTGACGGCCTCGTACGCCACCCGGCCGATCGAGTGCAGGTAGGAGTGCTCCGGGCCCACGGCCGGGTAGTCCAGGCCCGCGGAGATGGAGTGGGACTCCACGGTCTGGCCGTCCGTGTCCTGCATCAGGAACGTCTTCGCCCCGTGCAGCACACCCGGGCGGCCCAGGGAGATGGTCGCGGCGTGGCGGCCGGTGGACACGCCGTCGCCCCCGGCCTCGTTGCCGTAGAGCTGCACCGAGGCGTCGTCCAGGAAACCGTGGAAGATGCCGATCGCGTTGGAGCCGCCGCCCACGCACGCGGTCACGGCGTCCGGAAGGCGCCCGGCCTGCTCGAGGATCTGCGCCCGGGCCTCCTCACCGATCTGCTCGTGGAAGTAGCGCACCATGGCCGGGAACGGGTGCGGGCCGGCGGCGGTTCCCAGCAGGTAGTGGGTGGTGTCCACGGAAGCCACCCAGTCCCGCAGGGCCTCGTTGATGGCGTCCTTGAGGGTGCGCGAGCCGTTGGTCACGGCCACCACCTCGGCGCCCAGCAGGCGCATGCGCGCGACGTTCAGCGCCTGGCGCCGGGTGTCCTCCTCCCCCATGTACACCGTGCACTCCATGCCGAACAGCGCGGCGGCGGTCGCGGTGGCCACGCCGTGCTGGCCCGCGCCGGTCTCCGCGATCAGGCGGGTCTTGCCCATGCGGCGGGCCAGCAGCGCCTGCCCGAGCACGTTGTTGATCTTGTGGGAGCCGGTGTGGTTGAGGTCCTCGCGCTTGAGGAACACCCGCACGCCCAGCTCGGCGCCGAAGCGCTCGGCCTCGGTGAGCAGGGAGGGGCGGCCCGCGTAGTCCCGGCAGAGCCGCTGGAACTCCGCCTGGAACTCGTCGTCCGTGCGGGCCTTCTCGAACGTCTCCGTGAGCTCGTCGAGGGCCGCCACGAGGGACTCGGGCATCCAGCGCCCGCCGAAGTCCCCGAAGTAGGGACCCGGCGCGTTGCGCAGCGAACCGGTGTTCTCGGCGGAGTCGGCGCCGGCGGCCTGCGAGGCGGCGTGCTCCGCCTGGGCCGCGGGAGGGGTGGCCCCCTCCAGGAACTCGCCCCGTGCCAGGGCGCCCACCTCGCGGAACCGCGAGATCCGCTGGGACGGGTCCTCGGCGGTCACGAGCGCCTCCCCCGTGAGCACGGCGTTGGCCCCGTGCCCGGCGTACAGCCGCACCTGGTCCTCGCCCACGATTCCCGACTCCGCCACGAGCACCGCGTCCTGGGGCAGCCGGCGGGCCAGGCGGCCGAACGTGTCCACGTCCACCTCGAGGGTCTTGAGGTTGCGGGTGTTGACACCGATGATGCGGGCGCCGGCCGCGACCGCGCGGTCGATCTCCGCCTCCGTGTGCGTCTCCACGAGGGCGTGCATCCCCAGGTGGTGGGTGAGCTCGAGCAGCCTGGTCAGGGTGTGGTCGTCCAGCGCGGCCACGATGAGCAGCACGATGTCCGCCCCGTGGGCCCGGGCCTCCCACACCTGGTAGTCCTCCACCACGAAGTCCTTGCGCAGCACCGGGATCCCCACCGCGCGGCGCACGGCGTCGAGGTCCTCGAGGGAGCCGCCGAAGCGGCGCTGCTCGGTCAGCACGGAGATGGCGGAGGCGCCACCCCGCTCGTAGGCGGCCGCGAGGGCGGCGGGGTCCGTGATCTCGGCCAGGGCCCCCTTGGAGGGGCTGGAGCGCTTGACCTCGGCGATGACCTGCACGGCGGCGGGGTCCGAGCCCCGCAGCGCCGCCTCGGCGTCCAGCGCCGGCGTCTGCTCTGCCGCCGCGCGCTGCACCTCCTGCAGGCTCACCGCGGACCTGCGCGTCTCGAGGTCCTCCCGCACCCCCTCGATGATCTGGTCCAGCACCGTGCCGGTATCCTGCTGCGTCATGAGACTCCCTTGCCTGTCGACGGATGGGGGCGGCGCCGCCCACCCGCCACGCTGATGACGATGGCCAGCTCCCCGTGTCCAGGAGCCGGCCATCATCCGGTGACGTTCAACCTGACCGCGCCCGCGAGCGGGCGCGGGGGTCAGTGCGCGGTGGTCTTCGCCCCGCCCTTGCCGTAGCCCATGGCCTTGAGCACGCCGCCCACGACGAGGCCCACGACGATGAACCCGATGCCCACCACGGTCACGGGCACGGAGGCGTTGATGAACCCGACGCAGCCGACGATGACGCCCACGGTCATCACGGCCACGCAGGCCCACGCGGCCACGGTGTTGCCGTGCCCCACCGCGGCGGTGTGGTCCAGGATGATCTGATCGGTGTTCGACATGCGTGTCCACTCTCCCGTGCAGGTTGAGCCCAAGGCTCTCGTTGTGACGTACTCGCGTGCGGTGCGAGGCCGAGTCTTCTCCGTGCCCATTGTGCCACTACCCGGGCTCGCTCAGCGGCAGCGTCTCACGTGTTCCGCGTGGGATCCTCGCCGCGGGTCAGGGCGTCCCACGTGTCGATGTCGTCCGCGTGGTCGGCCGCCTGGGTCTCACCGGGCGGGGTGCTCGACGCGCCCGCCGCGCTCGTCGACCCCTCGTCCGTCACGTCCTGCCCGGTCGCCGCGGTGTCCTGCGGACCCGCGGCACCCGTGAGCGGCGCGCGGTCGTAGCGCTGGGTCGCACGAGCCCGCACCCGCTGGGCCACGAGCACGAGCCAGATCCCGCACAGGCCCAGCAGGACCGCCGCCGCCACGGCGGCCCAAGGCCACGCGGTCATGGCGTACTCGCCGCCGCCGCTGATCACGCCGGTCTGGGCGCCCACGGCGGGCTGGGCCGCCGCCCGCGGGTCCGCCGTGACGGCGAGCACCGCGGCCACCGCGCCCGCACCGGCGAGGACCACGACGACGCCCACGACCGTCCGCAGGATCCGCCCCCCCAGGGCGGAGGCCACCGCGGCCACGGCGGCCACGAGACCCAGGGCCGTGACGGCAGGCGCGGCGTCGGCACCCGTGACGTCCACCGTGACCGGCTGGAGGGACGTGGTGACGGCGGCGTGGATCCAGGCCTGGGTGGTGGTGCCGAACAGCGCGAGCGCGCACAGCAGCGTGCTCAGGACGGCGGGGGCGGTGCGACGCGGCAAGGTCGGCTCCTCTGGGGGTGCGGTGCGGGTGCGCTCAGGGTGCGAGCGGTCGCAGGGACTGGGCGATCAGGGCGGCGCGCAGCGGGGCGGTGGCCTTGTTGAGCGACTCCTGGGCCTCGGACTCGGGGTCGGAGTCCGCCACGATACCCCCGCCGGCCTGCACGTAGGCCCGGCCCTCGAGGAGCAGCGCGGTGCGGATGGCGATGGCCATGTCCATGTTCCCGGCGAAGTCCATGTAGCCCACCACGCCGCCGTAGACCGCGCGGCGCAGGGGCTCGTACTCGTCCAGCAGCTGCAGCGCCCGGGGCTTGGGGGCTCCGGAGAGGGTTCCCGCCGGGAAGGTGGCGGCCAGCACGTCGTAGGCCGTCACGTCCTCGCGCATCCGCGCGACCACGGTGGAGCACAGGTGCATGACGTGGCTGAAGCGCTCGATCTCCATGAACTCGCTGACGTCCACGCTGCCGGGCTCGGCCACCCTGGAGAGGTCGTTGCGCGCGAGGTCCACGAGCATGAGGTGCTCCGCGCGCTCCTTCTCGTCCGCGAGCAGGTCCTCCCCGAGCGCGAGATCCTCGTCCACGGTGGCCCCCCGTGGGCGCGATCCCGCGATCGGGTGGGTCACGGCCTGGCGCCCCGTGACCGTGACGAGGGCCTCCGGCGAGGAGCCCACGATCGAGTAGGGCCTGCCGTGGGCGTCCTCGAACGAGTAGAGGTACATGTACGGGCTCGGGTTGATCCGGCGCAGGGTGCGGTACACGTCCAGGGAGTCCGCGCCGCACGCCGTCTCGAAGCGGCGCGAGACCACCACCTGGAAGATCTCGCCGTCCACGATGGCCTGCTTGCCGCGGTCGATCGCGGACATGAACAGCTCCCGGTCCCAGGACTGCTCCACGGCGGCCTCCAGGTCCACCGGGCCGGGCGGCGCCACGGACACCGTGGTGCGCTCCAGGGGAGTGGCGAGCCGGCTCAGCATCGACTCCAGGCGCGCCACGGCGTCGTGGTAGGCCGCGTCAACGTTCTCGTCCGTGCCGTTGACGTTCACGGCGTTGGCCACCAGCAGGACCGTGCCGTCCTTGCTGTCGTGCACGGCCATGTCGGAGACCAGGTTCATGGCGAGCTCGGGGACGTGCAGGTCGTCCTCGGGCGGGTGCGGCAGCTTCTCCCAGCGACGCACCGCCTCCCAGCCCACGAACCCGACCATGCCGCTGGTGAGCGGGGGAACGCCCTCGAACGGCTCGGTGTGCAGCAGCTCCATGGTCGCTCGCAGGGCCTCGAGCGGGTCACCGTCCGTGGGTGCACCGGAGGGCGCGTCCCCGAGCCAGTGCGCCTGCCCGTCCCGAGCGGTGAGCGTGGCCACGGACCCCGCGCCCACGAACGAGTAGCGCGACCACACGCCACCCTCGGCCGCGGACTCGAGCAGGAACGTGCCCGGGCGGGCGGCACCGTCGCGCGTGACGAGCGCCCGGTAGAGGCCCACGGGGGTCAGGGCGTCCGCGAGCACGGACATCCGCACAGGAACCACGCGGCGCGTGGCCGCGTACTCGCGGAACTCCTCGAGGGTGGGGGTGATGGTGCCGAGCTCCTGCACTACTGGACCGCCTGTTCCGCGTTCAGGTTCCGCCCGTCGAAGCACGTGCGGGTACCGGTGTGACATGCCGCGCCGGTCTGGTCGACCTTCACGAGCAGGGCGTCGCCGTCGCAGTCCAGGTGCACCGAGTGCACCCGCTGGACGTGGCCGGAGGTGTCCCCCTTGCGCCAGTACTCCTGGCGCGAACGGGACCAGAACGTCACCCGGCCCTCGGTCAGGGTCCGGCGCAGGGCCTCGTCGTCCATCCAGCCGAGCATGAGCACCTCGCCGGTGTCGTGCTGCTGCACCACGGCGGCCACGAGACCCGCGGGGTCCCGTTTCAGACGGGCCGCTATCTCCTGGTCCAGGGCGGGGTGGCCGTGCGCCTCGCGGGGAGTGTCCGTGCCGGTCATCAGCGCACCTCGTGGCCCGCGGCGCGCAGGGCGTTCTTGACGTCCTCGATCGCGTGGTCCGGTCCGAAGTGGAACACCGAGGCGGCGAGCACCGCGTCCGCGCCGGCCGCGACGGCCGGGGGGAAGTGCTCGGGGGCACCCGCGCCGCCCGAGGCGATCAGCGGCACGCCCACCACGGCGCGCACGGCGGCGATCATCTCCAGGTCGAAGCCCTCCCGCGTGCCGTCCGCGTCCATCGAGTTGAGCAGGATCTCCCCCACGCCGCGCCGTTCGGCCTCCCGCGCCCAGTCCAGCGCGTCGATCCCGGTGAGGGTGCGGCCACCGCGCGTGGTGACCTCGAAGCCGGAGGCTGTGTTGCCGGTGCGGCGGGCGTCCAGCGAGAGCACGAGCACCTGGTTGCCGAAGCGCCGGGTGATCTCGTCGATCACCTCCGGTCGCGTCACCGCCGCCGTGTTGACCGACACCTTGTCCGCGCCGCACCGCAGCAGCCGGTCCACGTCCTCCGGGGTCCGCACGCCGCCGCCCACCGTGAGGGGGATGAACATCTTCTCCGCGGTGCGCGCCACCACGTCGTACATGGTGTCCCGCTCGCTCGAGGACGCCGTGACGTCCAGGAACGTGAGCTCGTCCGCACCCGCGAGGTCGTAGCGGGCCGCCAGCTCCACGGGATCGCCCGCGTCCCGCAGGTTCTCGAAGTTCACACCCTTGACCACGCGCCCGGCATCCACGTCCAGGCACGGGATCACCCGCACCGCCACACCCATCTGTGCCGCCCTTCGTCGTTCGCTCGTGCTGCTGCGCCGTGCCCGCCCCGCCGCACGGACCGCGGCGGGGCGCACGTCAGATCCGCGCCGCCTGGATCGGGGACACCAGGATGGCCCGGGCCCCCACCTCGTAGAGCGCGTCCATGACCTTGTTCGTGTCCGCCTTGCAGACCATCGAGCGGACCGCCACCGCCCCGTCCCGGCCCAGCGGGGAGATGGTGGGGCCCTCCATGCCGGGGGTGATCTCCACGGCCGCGGGCAGCAGCTCCTCGCGGATGTCGTAGTCCATCATCACGTACTGCCGGGCCACGAGCACACCCTGCAGACGACGCCGCAGCACGCTCAGCCCCTCGGGTTCCGGTTCGTCCCCGCGCCGGATGAGCAGCGCCTCGGACCTCATGATGGGCTCGTCGAAGATCTCGAGTCCCGCGGCCCGCAGGGTGTTGCCGGTCTCCACGACGTCCGCGATCGCGTCCGCGACGCCCAGCCGGATGGCGGACTCCACGGCGCCGTCCAGGCGCACCACCTCGGCATCGACGCCCTGCTTGGCGAGGTGCTGCTCCAGCAGCAGCTGGTAGCTCGTGGCGATCCGCTTGCCCTGCAGGTCCTGCACCGAGGAGAACTGCCCGAGCGGGCCGGCCAGGCGGAAGGTGGAACGGGCGAAGTCCAGGCACAGCTCCTCGGCGGCCTCGGCCCCGGAGTCCAGGAGCAGGTCACGGCCCGTGATGCCCAGGTCCAGGGTGCCCCCGCCCACGTAAATGGCGATGTCACGCGGGCGCAGGTAGAAGAACTCCACCCCGTTGTCGTTGTCCACGAGCACGAGCTCGCGGCTACTGCGCCGCTGCCGGTAGCCGGCCTCCGTGAGCATGGTGGTGGCGGACTCGGACAGCGCACCCTTGTTGGGCACGGCGACTCTCAGCATGGGATTCCTTCCCGCGACAGCGGACTGGGACGGTGGTGACCCGCGAGCGCGGCGGTGTGCTCACGTCGCGCGGTGCGGGCTCAGAGGTACTTGTAGACGTCCTCGAGGGTCATGCCCTTGGCGATCATCATGACCTGGAGGTGGTAGAGCAGCTGCGAGATCTCCTCAGCGGCCTCCTCGTGGGTCTCGTGCTCGCACGCCATCCAGACCTCGGCGGCCTCCTCCACGACCTTCTTGCCGATGCCGTGCACGCCGGAGTCCAGCTCCGCCACGGTCTTGGAGCCCTCGGGGCGCTGGGCCGCCTTGGCGCTGAGTTCGGTGAAGAGGTCGTCGAAGGTTTTCACCGTTCCAGGGTAATGCGTGCGTGCTGCTCCCCCGAACGCGGGCCCCGGTCCCGCGGTGTGGCTCACCGCACGGGGCCGGGGTCGCGGTCCTCGGCGGGGTCAGCTCCCGTGCGCGGCCAGGGTGAGTGCCGTGCTCAGGGCCGCGTGGGCGGCTTCGTAGCCCTTGTCCTCCTGGGAGCCCTCGAGCCCGGCGCGGTCCAGTCCCTGCTGCTCGGTGTCGCACGTGAGCAGCCCGAACCCCACGGGGGTCCCGGTGTGCACGGAGACCTCGGTGAGACCGGAGGTGGCCGCGTGGCACACGTAGTCGAAGTGCGGGGTTCCGCCGCGGATCACGACGCCGAGCGCGACCACCGCGTCCACGTCACCGGCCAGGCGGCTCGCCGCGACGGGCAGCTCGAAGCTGCCGGGAACGCGGACCTCCAGCAGCTGCCCGGTGCGGGCGTCCGCGAGCGCGCGCCGGGCGCCGCGGAGCAGCCCGTCCATGATGGTGGTGTGCCAGCTGGCGGCCACCACGGCCACGCGCAGGCCGGTGGCGTCGAGGGTCGTGGCATCGGTGGTGGGGGCTCCGTGTCCGCTCATGAGTTCTCTCCTGGTGTGAGGTGGGTGAGGTGGTGGTGCATGCGGTCGCGCTTGGCGCGCAGGTAGTCGACGTTCTCGGTCCGGGCGGGCACCTGGTGGGTCACCGCTTCCACCACGGTGATCCCGAGGGCCTTGAGCTTGCTGATCTTGTCCGGGTTGTTGGTGAGCAGGCGGATCGAGGTGAGGTTCATGGCGGTGAGGATCCGCGCCGCCGCCGTATAGTCCCGTGCCTCGGCGGGCAGCCCGAGCATGGTGTTGGCGTCCACGGTGTCCGCCCCGGCGTCCTGGAGCTTGTACGCCCGCAGCTTGTTGACCAGGCCGATGCCGCGGCCCTCGTGGTTGCGCAGGTACAGCACGGTGCCGCCGTGCCTGTGAATCCGCTCCAGCGCGAGCTGCAGCTGGGGTCCGCAGTCGCAGCGCCAGGACCCGAGGACGTCCCCGGTGAGGCACTCCGAGTGCAGCCGCACGAGCGGGGGCAGCGTGTCCTCGCCCGGCGGCGGGGGCGCCGTCAGCGACACGTGCTCCGTGGCGGGGACCCCGTGGCCCTCGGGCACTCGCCACCCGATCACAGAGAAGGACCCGTGGTCCGTGGGGATCGTGACCGGTTCGGAGTGCTCCAGCACGGGGCCGGGCCCCGGAGCCGTGGCGGGGCGGTGCCCTTCCGCGGGGCCGCGCTCTTCCGAGGGGCCGCGCACTTCCGCGTGGCTGTGCACTTCCGCGTAACAGTGCTCTTCTGACGTGCGGTGCTCTGCGGCGCTCACGCGGTGAGTCCCCGTGCCGCACCGTCCTCGCGCGCGGCGAGCGCCTCGGCGTCGTCCAGATGGCGCACGAGGTCCGCGATGCTGATCATCACGAGGCCGTGCTCGTCCGCGAAGCGGCGCAGGGCGGGCGCGCGGCGGGGCTGGCCGGCGTCGTCGACGATCTCCGCAATGGCGCCCACGGGCTCGCACCCGGCCAGGCGGGTGAGCTCGACGGCGGCCTCCGTGTGCCCCGGGCGCTCCCGCACGCCGCCGGGAACGGCCCGCAGCGGGAGGATGTGCCCGGGGCGGGTGAGATCGGGAGCGGTGGTGCCGGGCAGGGCGAGCAGGCGGGTGGTCAGGGCCCGGTCCCGGGCGCTGATGCCGGTGGTGATGCCCACGCGGGCGTCGCACGTGATGGTGTACGCGGTGCCCTTGGCGTCCTCGTTGTGCGCCGTCATGGGTGGCAGCCCCAGGGCGTCGGCCCGCTCCCCCGGCATGGGCACGCACACCACGCCCGAGCTGTGGCGCACCGTGAAGCCCATGAGCGGCTGGGTGGCGTGCTGCGCGGCGAAGACGAGGTCTCCCTCGTTCTCCCGGTCCTCGTCGTCCACGACCACCACGGCCGCGCCCGAGGCGATCGCGGCCACCGCGTCCGGCACGGAGTCGAGGCGCACCTCGTCCCCCGCGGTCGCGGCGGCGCACTCGGCCAGCCGCTCGGCGTACTTGGCGAGCACGTCCACCTCCAGGTTGACCCGGTCCCCCGGCGCACGCGTGCCCAGGGTGGTCACCCGCAGGGTCTCGGGGATCACGCCCACCTCGAACCACGCCTCGTCCTCTCCGGGGCGGTTCACGGCGGTGACGGTGAGGGAGACCCCGTCCACCGCGATCGAGCCCTTCACGGCGATGTACCGCGCGAGTTCCCCCGGCACCGCCACGCGCACGGTGTCCCACCCGCTGTGCGGGGTGCGGGACACGATCCGGCCCACGCCGTCCACGTGGCCCTGGACCACGTGCCCGTCCAGACGCTGGCCGGCCGCCGTGCAGCGTTCCACGTTCACGGTGTCGCCGTCCCGCAGCTCGCCGAGGGTGGTCAGGCGCAGGGTCTCCCCCATGACGTCCGCGGTGAAGTCCGTGCCTTCGGACCCGTCGGCGGGCACGGCTGTGAGGCACACGCCGTTCACGGCCAGTGACCCGCCGCGCTGCAGGTCCGCCACGAGCGTGCCCGCCGTGAGGTGGAGCCGGGCGGCGTCCTGCGCCACGCGCTCCACTCGCTGGACGGTGGCCTGGGTTTCGACGATTCCTGTGAACACGAGAACTCTCCTGTGGGGGTGGTGGACCGCGCAGCGGTGCGCGGTCGGTCACGATGTCTTGGTCGGGGCGCCGACGCCGTGGCGCCGCAGCCCGAGAGCGCGGTGGGGTCCGCGTGGCGCAGGGGCCCGGGGTGCAGGGGCTCAAGGCGCAGGGACCCGGGGCGCACCGCTGGTTCCGTGCGTCGTCCACCCGGGCTGGCCGTGCGGGCATCCGGCGTGGAACCTGCAGCGTGGGACGGTGAGCGCGGGACCCTCAGCGCGAGGCCGTCAGCGCGGGGCCCTCATGACGGTGCCGGGCGCAGGTGCCACCGCAGGTCCTCCCCCACGGCCCCCACTGCACCGTCCGGCACCCCCACGGGATCACCGCGCCACGACGACGCCGCCGCGAGCGTCTCGATGCCCAGCCCGGCCACCGAGGACGCGCCCGCGCCCAGCAGCAGGGGTGCCTGGTACAGCCACAGCTCGTCCACGAGATCCGCCGCGAGGAAGGCCGCCGCCACGGTGGGACCGCCCTCCACCAGGACGTGAGCCGCTCCCCGGTCCCGCAGGCGGGTGAGCGCCTCGCGGGGGTCGTGGGTGTCCAGGTGGACGAATCGGCCGTCGGCCCCCTCGGCCGGGGCCCCGGAGGCGGCGGCTCCGGTCACAGGGGCTCCAATCACAGGGGCTCTGGTCACGTGGGCATCCACCCCCGGCGCAGGGGCGCCGGTCCCAGCAGCGCCAGGCCCAGGGCCGCTGGCCTCCGGCGCAGGGGCGCCGGGCACAGGCACGCCGGACCCGGAGGCTCCGAGCTCTGGCACCGGGCCGCCGGGCCCCGGTGCGGGAACGACCTGCGCGGTTCCGCCACGGATCCGGGCCGCCTCCGGCACCGGTCGGGTGGACATCACCGCGCGCAGGGGCTGCCTGGCGCAGAGCTGTCCTGCGGCGGTGCGCGCCGTGAGCGAGGGGTCGTCGCTGCGCAGCGTCCCCCCGCCCACGAGGACCGCGTCCACGCGGGTGCGCAGGTGGTGGCCCTCCGCGCGGGCCGGAGCGCCCGTGATCCACTGGCTCGTGCCGTCCGCGGCGGCCACGCGGCCGTCGATGCTCTGGGCGATCTTCAGGCTCACGAACGGGCGACGCTGCTGCTGGGCGCGCAGCCAGCGCTCGTTCAGCTCCAGCGCCTCGGCCGCGAGCAGCCCCTCCCGGACCTCGACGCCGTGCTCCCGCAACCACGCGGCACCGCCGCGCGCCGCGTCCGTGGTGTCGGCCACGGCGTGCACCACCCGGCCGATTCCGGCACGCAGGATGGCCTTCGTGCACGGCCCCGTGCGGCCCGTGTGGTGGCACGGTTCGAGCGTCACGAGCAGGGTGGTGTCCTGCAGCGGGGTCCCCGCCTCCCGCGCGGCGTCCAGGACGGCGACCTCGGCGTGGGCGGTCCCGGCGCCCCGGTGGTGCCCCACGTGCAGGACCTCGCCCTCGACGGACAGCAGCGCGGCGCCCACCACCGGGTTGGCGCCCCGCACCCCGCGCGCCGCAGCAGTCAGTGCCGCGCGCATCGCGGCCGTCTCCGCGGCGGTGAATCCCCGTTCCGGGCATCGGCCGGCCGCGGGGTCCGACGTCGCGGGGGCGCCTGCAGCGTGCGGTGACGTGTGCGCGCGAGCCGGGAGTCCGGCGTCGTCGTACGCATCGGGTCCTGCCGCCGGGAGATCGGGGGCACCCGCCGCGCTCGATGGCACGCGTGTGGGGTGCGGGAGTCCCGCGTCGTCGTGGGCGTGGGGGTCTGCCGCCGGGAGGTCGGGGACGCCCGTCACGACCGGTCGTCCCCGACCGAGAGGTGCAGGTCCGGGAACCCGGTGCCGATGGTGGCCGCCTTGCGCTGGCGCGTGTTGACGCGCCACCACACGAAGAAGCCCGCCAGGGTGAAGCCGCCGTAGACCAGGTACATGATCCCCGAGGCGTAGTAGCCCGCGGAGAACAGCAGGGGCACGCCCACGATGTCCACCGCCACCCAGAAGAGCCAGAACTCGACCCAGCCCTTGGCCATCCCCCACGTGGCGAGCAGGGAACCCATGAAGATCCAGGCGTCCGCCCACACGGGCTCGTAGGACCCCAGGGCGCGGAAGATGGGCGTGAGCACGGCAGTGCCCAGCAGCAGGGCGGCGACCAGGAGCAGGCGCTGACGGGTGCCGGCCCACTGCGGGGTCACGGCCTCCTGCGAGGCGCCCCGCGAGCGGTGCCACTGCACCCACCCGAAGACGGACACCGCGATGAACATGACCTGGCGTCCGGCCTGCCCCAGCAGGTTCACGGGATTGGGGGTCTCGAAGACCGCGCCCAGGAACACCGTGAGAAGGATGGCGTTGCCCACGATCCCCACGGGCCAGGCCCACACCTTGCGGCGCATCCCGCCCACGGCGGACAGCAGGCCGAACACGTTGCCGATCACTTCACGCCACAGGATGAAGCCGTCCCCCACGCGCAACTGCGCGTCGAACAACCAACGCAGGACCTCCACGGTGTCTCCTCTCACCCGCCACGAATCGGTGGTTCCGGGGAGCAGGAGCACGCCCACGGTCGAGACCGTGCGGCGGACGGCACCACGACAACGCCCAGGGCGACCCACCCAGGACAGGGTGCGCCGCGGGACCGCGGTGCCCACGTGTGCCTACCATCCAGACTGTACTGTCGGCACCGGAATTCCACCGGTTCGGCCGTTCACTCCGTGGCCGCGATCCCGACCCTCGGAGGGGCCCGGCACCACGGTCACGGTGTTCACGGTTCGCGGACTGTCACCGCCGGTTCGGAATTGCACCGACCCCGGAACACGTTGCTGGGCACAGTATGCCACGCACCTCCGACGCCACGGGCACGGGAGGTGGGGCTCGGCTCACCCGTCAGCCCATGTGGGGACGCGCGGTCTCCCGGAGGGCGGCGATCGCCGCGGCGGGGTCCTCCTTGCCGTACACGGCGGATCCCGCGACGAAGGTGTCGGCGCCCGCCTCGGCGGCGCGCACGATCGTCTCCTCGGTGATCCCACCGTCCACCTGCAGCGCCACGGTGCCCCCGTGGCTGCGCAGTGCCTGGGCCGCGCGGCGGATCTTGGGCAGGGTCACGTCCAGGAACGTCTGGCCGCCGAAGCCCGGCTCCACGGTCATCACGAGCAGCATGTCGAGCTCGGGGAACAGGTCGAGGTACGGCTCGATCGGGGTGGCCGGACGCACCGCGAGACCCGCCTTCGCGCCCGCGGAGCGCAGCTCCCGGGCCAGCTTGACCGGGGCCGTGGCGGCCTCCGCGTGGAACGTCACGGACGCGCACCCGGCCTCCGCGTAGGCGGGAGCCCAGCGGTCCGGGTCCTCGATCATCAGGTGCAGGTCCAGCGGCACCGGCGAGACCGCCTGCAGCCGCTCGACCACGGGCAGCCCCAGGGTGAGGTTGGGGACGAAGTGGTTGTCCATCACGTCCACGTGCGCGGCATCCGCCGTGCTGATGCGCTGCAGCTCCTCGCCCAGACGGGAGAAGTCCGCGGAGAGGATGGACGGGTGGATGTCGCAGCGGGTCATGGGTTCCTCCTGGGGGAAGCGGTCTGGCGAGGGCGGTGGACAGCAGCGGTCCGGGGTCAGGCCGTGCGGCGCAGCGCGACCATGTACATCGCGTCCGTGCCGTGCACGTGCGGCCACAGCTGGACGCTCGTGCCACCACCGGGAAGTTCGTGGCGCACGGAGCGCGCGTCCTCCAGGGCACCCGGCAGGGCCGCCTCGACGGCCAGCGCGGCGGTGTCCAGGACCTGCACGTCCGTGCGCTTCTCCAGCAGGTCCTGGAGGACGTCGTGGGTCTCTGCGGTGTGCGGGGAGCACGTGGCGTACAGCACCACGCCGCCGGGGCGGGCGGCCGCCACCGCGGCGTCGAGCAGCTCGCGCTGGATTCCGGCGAGGTTCGCCACGTCGGACGGGGTGCGCCGCCAGCGGGCCTCCGGGCGGCGGCGCAGCGCACCCAGTCCGGTGCACGGGACGTCCACGAGCACGCGGTCGAACGCGGCCTGGTGCACCTCCGGGAGCTGCCGCGCGTCCCCGGTGCGCACCTCCCAGGCCTCACGCGGCACGGGCTGCAGCGCCTGGCGCACGAGGTCGCTGCGGTGCTCGCTGACCTCGTTGGCCAGCAAGGAGGCGCCCTGCTGGTGCGCGAGCGCCGCGAGCAGCGCGGCCTTGCCGCCGGGACCGGCGCAGAAGTCGGCCCAGCGACCGGAGTCCTCCGCGACCTCGGCACGGGCCAGCACACGGGCCACGAGCTGCGAGCCCGCGTCCTGGACACGCACCACTCCTTCGCGGGCGCCGGGCACACGGTGGACGTCTCCCCCGCCGCTGACGGCGCTGCCGGGTACGAGATCCCCGGGTTTGGCTCCGTCCTCCAGCGCGGGCTCGAGCGAGCCGAGGCCCGGCAGTGCCACGAGGTGCACGCGCGGCGCGTCGTTGTCGGCGGCCAGCAGATCCGTGATCTCCTCGGGGTCCCGCCCGTTGGCCCGCAGCGCACGGCGCAGCGCACGGATCTCCCACACGGGGTGCGCGTAGCGGATGCTCATGCGACGCCACTCGTCCGGCTGCTCGCTCTCGAGGGCCTCGAGCCACTCCTCCTGGGTGCGCCGGGCCACCTTGCGCAGCACCGCGTTGACGAGCCCGGCCGGGCCCTGCCCGACCTCACCGCGCACCAGCCCCACGGTGGCGTCCAGGGCCGCGTGGTCGGGCACGCGCATGGCCAGCAGCTGGTGGGCACCCAGCCGCAGGGCGTCCAGCACCGCGGGATCCAGCTGCTCCAGGGGGCGGTCCACGCAGCCGGCCAGAACGGCGTCCCACGTACCGCTCCAGCGCATGGTGCCGTAGGCCAGTTCCGTGGCGAACGCGGCGTCCCGCTTGTCGAGGCGCAGCTCCCGCACCAGACCGGGCAGCACCAGGTTGCCGTAGGCGTCCTCGGAGTTCACCGCGCGCAGCGCCCGGAATGCCGCCAGCCGCGCCGGATCGGAGTGGCGACGCCGCTGGCCCGGGGCCTGCGCGGAGTAGGACCGTTCGTGCTGGGCACGCCGGTTGCGCTCGTGGCCCTTGGCGTTGCGGCGGGAGCTACCCGGCTCCGACCCGCCCTGTCCCTCACGGTTCGGGCGGTCGCCGGGGCGGCCCGCGGAGCCGGTCGCTCCGCCACGCCGGTCCCCCGGTCCGCTCCGCGGGTTCCCGGCCCGAACCTGGTCGGTGCCGCCGCGGGAGCGGAAGGAGTCCCGCGCCGCCCGGGGGCCGTCCTCACGGCCGCCGGAGCCGCCTCGACCGGCCCGTCCTGGACGGTCCCGGCCGCCCTCCTGCCCACCCTGTCCGTGGGTGCTGCGGTCCTGACTCATACGAACGCCACCTGTTCCATGTGCTGCTTGCCACGGGCCCAGTCCAGGGCTGCCATGGACTTCTTGCCTGCGGGCTGCACGCGGGTCAGTTCCACCGCGTAGGACCCGGTCCCGGCGAAGACCTGCCGGTCCCGAATCTCCACGTGACCCGGGGTGATCCCCGTGACCTGGGGAGCCGGCACCACGCGTTCGACCTTGACGCGCTGGCCGTCGAACTCCGTCCACGCCCCGGGCTCCGGGGTGACGCCGCGGACGTGGTGCGCCACCACCACGGCAGGCTGTGACCACGTGATCCGGGCGTCCGGGCCGGTGAGCTTGGGCGCCGCGCTGGCCTCTCCGCGCTGAGGCTCCGGGTGGAGGGCACCCGAGGCCACCCCCAGCAGGGACTCGGCGAGCAGCGGGGCCCCTGTGTGCGCGAGCCGGTCCAGGACGGTGCCGGCGGTGTCCTCCTCGGAGACCTCGTCCGTGAGGGTTCCCACCACGGGGCCGGTGTCCATCCCCTGGTCCAGCACGAACGTGGAGGCGCCCACCACGCGGTCCCCCGCCATCAGTGCTCGCTGGACGGGGGCCGCCCCGCGCCACTGCGGGAGCAGGGAGAAGTGCAGGTTGATCCAGCCGTGCTCGAACACGTCCAGCGCGGCCTGCGGCAGGAGCGCGCCGTAGGCCACGACGGCGGCAATGCTCGCGCCCGTGGCCCGCAGGGCGTCATGCAGCTCCGGGCCCACCCGGTTGGCCTTGAGCACGGGAAGGTCCAGTTCCTCGGCCCGGCGCGCCACTGCAGACGGCGTCATGGTCTTCTTCCGACCCACGGGGGCGTCCTCCCGGGTCAGCACGGCCACCACCTGCAGCCGGGGATCCTCGTGCAGCGCCTCCAGGGGCGGGACCGCGGTGTCCGGGGTGCCCGCGTAGAGCACCTTCAACGGTTCCTGGCTCATCGGATTCCTCCCGCCCGGTGGAAGGCACTGGCTCCGCGGGCGTCGTCAGGGTGGGAGGCGGAGGACGAGCGGGCGAACGCGGAACCCCGCGCGGCGGCGTCGTGCTCCGGGCCGGTTGCGGAACCGCGGGCCGTGCGGAACGCAGCGGCACCAGAGGCCTGGGAGGAGGCGCCGGGAGCCACACCCCGGGCGCCGCGCTGCTCGTCCCGCTCCCGCGCAATCCGCTCGGCCGTGGCGCGGAACGCGTCGCTGCGCAGCTGCCTCATGGCGTCCTTGCGCTCCTCCCCCTCCAGGCGGTCGACGTACAGCTGGCCGAAGAGGTGGTCGGTCTCGTGCTGGAAGCAGCGGGCCAGCAGTCCCGTGGCCTCGCGGTGGACGGGATTGCCGTGCATGTCCACGCCCGTGATCGTGGCACTGTCCCTGCGGGGGGTCTCGTACGAGAGGCCCGGCACGGACAGGCAGCCCTCGCCGCCCTCCTGCGGCTCGTCCCCCACGCTCAGCCGCGGGTTGACCACGTGGCCCTCGTCCCCGTGAATGCCCCACGTGAAGACCTGCAGCCCCACGCCCACCTGGGGGGCGGCGAGACCCACCCCGCCCACGGCGTACATGGTCTCGAGCATGTCCCGCACGAGCGTCCGGAGGGACTCGTCGAACTCCGTGACCTCCTGGGCGGGGGTCCGCAGCACCGGGTCCCCGATGGTGCGGATGCGCAGAATACTCACCGTGTGATGCTCTCCTCGCGAGGGTGGGGTGGATGTGAACAGCTCGTCTCAGTCTACGGCGGGCCCGGCCACGGTCCGGGTCTCCGGGGCCGCGCCCCCTGCCACCCGGCCCGTGGGCTGACCCTCGAGCGGCGGCGGGGCGATGCTGCGCAGCTGTGGGCCCGCCGCGTCCAGCTGGGCGGACCGCGCCCAGACCTTGGCCAGGGCGCAGAACTTGTACCAGTGCGCCGGCAGGTGCTCGGCCACCGCCTGCACGGTCAGCGCCTCGGTCTCCCCAATGGCCACGGCCATGAGCACCTCGGCATCCCCGTACGCCCAGGGCTCCCACTGCCCGGCGGCGGCGTCCACCAGGGACTCCTCCGCCTTGAGCCCGGCAACCAGCTGGGTCACGACCTTGGGATCCGGTGCCTTCACACGCCCGGTGCGGTCCGTCCCCTTGGTCTTGTAGTCGATCAGGCACACCTTGCCGCCGATCCGCGCCACCAGGTCCAGGGTCCCGGCATAGCCCACCGTGGAGTTCCACACGGTGATCTCCGCCGCGAGCGGCTCCGGGCGGTAGAGCTGCCACCACTGGTCCGCACTGTCCGCGAACCGTGCCTCGTGGTGCTCCTCCAGGTCCGCACGGGCCCGCTCCACCTGGTGGTCCCGGCCCATGGCACGCAGCGCGAGCTGCTCGCAGTAGTCGTGCACGCGGTCCCCCCGCTGCGCGGCCCGGTCCCTGTGCCGTTCAGCGGCCTTCGCGGCGTGGTTGACCAGGGCACGGCGGCGTCGGGAGTCCCGCAGTGCGTCCGGCAGCTGCGGGTCCGCGGCGAGGGCCTGGGCCGCGCTGTAGCCGTACCAGCCGCCCAGGTCGTTGGCCTCGCAGCCGATGATCGTGGTGATGGACGGAACCTCCAGGTCCCCGCCCTCCCTGCGCGCGTACATGCGACCGGTGGGCGTGGACTGGGCCAAACGGGGTTGCGTCATGGGCCCAGCGTAGGAACGGGCGCAGACACGGACACGGCGCGAACACAGCGCGGACACGAAAAACCCGGCCCCTCCCGGGACCGGGTTTCTCGTCGTTCCGTGCGCGATACTGGGATCGAACCAGTGACCTCTTCGGTGTGAACGAAGCGCGCTACCGCTGCGCCAATCGCGCTTGCAACGTTGAAGACTCTAGAACACATGATCCGCGATCGGCAAATCCACTTCCCTCCCCCGCGTGGCCCGCGGCCGGCGACGGCGATTTGCCCGGACCCGGGCGTGTGGGTAATGTTCTTCCTCGTTGGCAACGCCCCGCAGGCCAGGCCCACCGGATGGAAACACCCGGAAGTCGCAGCAAGCGGGTAGCGCGAAAACCTGTGATACAGTTTCCGCTCGGAAGAACGGAGAACCGCAGACCAGGTTTCCGATTGACCGACAATGCGGACGTAGCTCAGCTGGTAGAGCATCACCTTGCCATGGTGAGGGTCGCGGGTTCGACTCCCGTCGTCCGCTCGCAGTTTTCGACCCTGGTCGAGACCTGAGACCTTGTCCTCCAAGGATCTGGTCCCCGGTGGGGTGGCCGAGTGGTTAGGCAGCGGCCTGCAAAGCCGTCAACGCGGGTTCGAATCCCGTCTCCACCTCGGTGCAACCACCTCGTTCAATACATTGAACATTGAGCGCGATTGGCGCAGCGGTAGCGCGCTTCCCTGACACGGAAGAGGTCACTGGTTCGATCCCAGTATCGCGCACCAGGAACAACCCCGGAACTCTGGTTCCGGGGTTTTCTCATGTCCGGGCACTGCCCCGTCACGTCCCTGGTGCGCGTGGGTTCTGGCGCTCCCGTCGGGCGTGGCATTGAGGGCCGCGCCCGGATGGGAGTCACGGCGTGTCTGCGGCCTCCAGCACACCGGCCGCCACTGCGAGGTCCTGCCAGCTCATCCCCACGCACTTGAACACGCGGGGCCGGTCCTCGGCCACGGCTGCGCGTCCCGCGACCACGTCCGCGAGCGGCACGAGCGCCTCCTCCGCCAGCGCCCCGTGGGCCACGGCCTGGATCACGTCCCCCGCCTCCCGCAACGCCGTCCCGCGGTCCTCCACGACCACCTGGGCGCGGGCCATCAGCGCGTCGTCCAGCTCCCGGGCTCCGGGCTCGTGGGAGCCCATGGCGACGACGCACGCCGAGTCCCGAACCAGCGTCCCGTCGAACAGCGGCTGGGACGCGGAGGTCGCACACACCACGAGGTCCGCCGAGCCCACCTCGTCCGCGTTACCCGCACGGGCCGTCAGCCCGAGGGACCGCGCGTGCTCGACGGCCGCATCAACCTTCTCCGGGGACCGCCCGCACACGACCACCTCGTCCAGAGCCCTCACGTCCGCGAACGCCTCGATGTGGGACAGTGCCTGCGGGCCCGTGCCGAACACCATCAGGGTGCGGGCGTCCGGGGTTGCCAGGTGGTCGGCGGCCAGTGCGGAGATCGCGGGCGTGCGCAGCGTGGTGAGCGCGTTGCCCTCCATCATGGCGCGCACGGTGAGGGTGGCGGTGTTCAGCAGCAGATAGGTTGCCTGGATCCGTGGCAGGCCCCGTTGCGGATTCCCCGGGGAGACCGAGGCCACCTTGATGCCGCTCCACGGTCCCAGCACGGAGGGCATGAGCAGCATGTGGCCCTCCCCCGCCGGCACGTTGTCGCGGGCCGGATCCTCCTCGGGGCGGAAGCCGTCCTGCAGCGTCTGGGCCAGCAGCTGACGGGCGCGCCGTGGGCTCACGGCGTCGAGGATCTGCCGGGCGGTGAACCACTGCGGTGCGCTCTCCGAGGTGCTCGGCTGGGGCTGGGTCATGCGTGGATCCTCCTGACGTGGCGGGACGGGCGGGCACGCACTCGGCGAGCCCGGGGACGCCGCTGCCCCGCACGACCGGTTGGTCCAACGGGGCAGCGGAGCAGGGTGAGGCACGTGCGGGACGTCACGCGGCGGCGTCGTGCCCCGTGCTCATGGACGAGAACGGCGCGTCACAGCATGCAGGACACGCAGCCCTCGACCTCGGTGCCCTCGAGCGCGAGCTGGCGGATCCGCGAATAGTACATGGTCTTGATGCCCTTGCGCCACGCGTAGATCTGGGCGCGGTTGATGTCACGCGTGGTGGCGGTGTCCTTGAAGAACAGCGTCAGCGACAGGCCCTGGTCCACGTGCTGGGTGGCCGCGGCGTACGTGTCGATGATCTTCTCGTAGCCGATCTCGTACGCGTCCTGGAAGTACTCCAGGTTCTCGTTGTCCATGAAGGGCGCCGGGTAGTAGACGCGGCCCAGCTTGCCCTCCTTGCGGATCTCGATGCGCGAGGCGATCGGGTGGATGGAGGACGTGGAGTTGTTGATGTAGGAGATGGAACCCGTGGGCGGCACGGCCTGCAGGTTCTGGTTGTACATCCCGTCCGCCATGACCTTCTCGCGCAGCCGCTTCCAGTCCTCGACCGTGGGCAGCGTGATCCCGGCCTGTGCGAACAGCTCCCGCACCCGCTGCGTGGCCGGCTCCCACGCGCGGTCGGTGTACTTGTCGAAGTACGTGCCGTTGGCGTAGTCGGACTTCTCGAAGCCCACGAAGGACTCCCCACGCTCCTTGGCGATCAGGTTGGACGCGCGGATGGCGTGGTAGGTCACCGCGTAGAAGTACATGTCGGTGAAGTCCACACCCTCCTCCGAGCCGTAGAAGATGTGCTCGTTGGCCAGGTAGCCGTGCAGGTTCATCTGCCCCAGACCCACCGCGTGGGACATCTGGTTGCCGCGCCGGATCGAGGGGACAGAGTCGATGTTGGACATGTCCGAGACCGCGGTCAGACCCCGGATGGCGGTCTCGATCGTGGCGCCGAAGTCCTCGGACTCCATGGCCATCGCGATGTTCATCGACCCCAGGTTGCAGGAGATGTCCTTGCCCACCTCGGCGTACGTGAGGTCCTCGTTGTACGTGGAGGGCTCGGAGACCTGCAGGATCTCGGAGCACAGGTTGGACATGATGATCTTGCCGTCGATCGGGTTGGCCCGGTTCACGGTGTCCTCGAACATGATGTACGGGTAGCCGGACTCGAACTGCACCTCCGCCACGGTCTGGAAGAACTCGCGGGCGTTGATCTTTCGCTTGGTGATGCGGGAGTCGTCCACCATCTCGTGGTACTTCTCGCTCACGTTCACGTCCGCGAAGGGCACGCCGTAGATGCGCTCCACGTCGTACGGGGAGAACAGGTACATGTCCTGGTTGTTCTTGGCCAGCTCGAACGTGATGTCCGGGATGACCACGCCCAGGGAGAGGGTCTTGATGCGGATCTTCTCGTCCGCGTTCTCCCGCTTGGTGTCCAGGAAGTTGAGGATGTCCGGGTGGTGCGCGTGCAGGTACACCGCACCGGCGCCCTGGCGAGCGCCCAGCTGGTTCGCGTAGGAGAAGGAGTCCTCGAGCAGCTTCATCACGGGGATCACGCCCGAGGACTGGTTCTCGATCATCTTGATCGGAGCACCCGACTCGCGCAGGTTGCTCAGCGCGAACGCCACACCACCGCCGCGCTTGGACAGCTGCAGCGCCGAGTTGATGTTCCGCCCGATCGACTCCATGTTGTCCTCGAAGCGCACCAGGAAGCACGAGACGAGCTCGCCGCGCTGCTTCTTGCCCGCGTTGAGGAACGTGGGCGTGGCCGGCTGGAAGCGCCCGGAGATGATCTCCGCCACGAGCCGCTCGGCCAGGGCCTCGTCCCCGTCCGCGAGGTACAGCGACACCATCACCACGCGGTCCTCGAACCGCTCCAGGTAGCGCTGACCGTCGAAGGTCTTCAGCGTGTAGGACGTGTAGAACTTGAACGCCCCCAGGAAGGTCTGGAAGCGGAACTTGTAGCCGTACGCCTGCTTGGACAGCTTCTTGACGAACTCGAAGCTGTACTTGTCCAGCACCTCGGCCTCGTAGTACTGGTGGTCCACCAGGTACTTGAGCTTCTCCTCGAGGTCGTGGAAGAACACGGTGTTCTTGTTGACGTGCTGCAGGAAGTACTGCCGCGCCGCCTGCCGGTCCGCCTCGAACTGGATGCGGCCCTCGGCGTCGTAGAGGTTCAGCAGGGCGTTGAGCTCGTGGTAGCCCAGACCCCGGTACTGCTCCGGGCAGGTGGGGTCCTCGTGGCCGGGCTCGACGCTCACTCCCGGGGTTGCGTGAATGCTTGCCAAAACTCTTCCAATCCTTGGGTGACTTTTTCGACGTCCTCGTCCGTGCCCATCAGCTCGAACTTGTAGAGCAGAGGGACCTGGCACTTGGCGGCCACCTTCTCCGCAGCCACGCAGAACAGCGGGCCGAAGTTGGTGTTGCCCGCACCGAGCACACCTGTGAGGTGCTGACGGGACGGGGCGTCGTTGAGGAACTTGACGACTTGCGGGGGAACGGACCCCGCTCCCCCGGGGCGTCCGTAGCTGGGCACTGCCAGCACGTACGGCTCCGTGATGCGGGGAGCAGGCTCAGAGGTCTTGAGGGGCAACCGGACGGATCGCACCGGAAGCTTGGCGATGAACCGGTCGGTGTTGCGTGTGACGGAGGAGAAGTACACCACCAGGGGTGCGTCCTCGTCCGCCACGATCGGAATGCGATGACGTTCCCGCTCCTGCGCCTGAGCGAGAACCGAGGCCAGTGCGCTCATGCCGGGTCACTTCGATTCTTCGGGGGTGTTGTGTGATGGTTCCGATACGGGGCATCGGCGGTGCCCCGGGGACCTGGCCCGGAGGCGCCGGCCCGGGAGGCCGACCGGTCCGGATTCGTCTCCGGTCCGGATTCGTCTCCGGTTCGGGTCTGTGCTCTCGGAGATGCTCTCCGCCCCGGGTGGGCCCGAAGTCGCCGCCGGCCGGGGAGACGGGCCACCCGGTGACCCTCCTCCGCGAGCGTTCTCCACCGGGAGCGTCGTTCGCAGGGGCCGGGGTTCGTGCCGGGGACGCCCCCTGATCCCGCCCGGTGCCCTGATCCCGCCCGGTCCTGCGCGGGTGGCGGAACCATGGTCTCCCGCGGCGCCGTGCGCTCAGGCGGAGAGCAGCAGAGCCAGGGAGTTGATCTTGTCCGGGCGGAAGCCGGACCAGTGGTCCGAGCCGGTCTCCACGACGGGCACCTGCTGGTAGCCCAGACCCACCACGTGGTCGTACGCGGCGGAGTCCTCGGTGACATCCACCACCGTGTAGTCGATGCCCTTCTTGGTGAGGGCGCGGTAGGTAGCGTTGCACTGGACGCACGACGGCTTGGAATACACGGTGATTGACATAGCCCATTCTCCTTGCGGGAAGTACCGATTTCTCCGGCGCTTCCGAAGCCTCGCGGTGGGTGACCGGGGCGGTGCGCCAGACGGTGGAACATCTGGATCAATACTACATCTAGTGTCGCGCGTGGGTAGGGCACCCAACATGATGTGGTCGCGTGTTCCACAGGGGCACCCGGGTTTTCCCCCGGCTTGTCCACAGGACACGAGCTCCGGGACCGCGTGATCACGCGGTCCCGGACCCCTGAGGTGTGGACAAGAGGTGTTCCGGAAGTCACCGAAAAACTTTCCGGGCAGGGTTGCGGAGGATGCGGGAGCAGCGCAAGGGACAGCGCGGGCGGTCCGGGCGCGACCCGGCACCTCGGCCCACGGTGCGTGGGCAGCCCGGTGGTCAGAGCAGTCCGGCGTCCCGGAGCTGGTCGGAGATGGAGGCGCCGTCGTTGGCCTCGATCCACAGGACGCCCTGGGGCACCGTGACCCGGTGCCGGTCGGTCACGCGCGCACCCGAGGCCAGGACGGCCTCCGTGGGCGACAGGTTGCGGATCACGATGGCCGCGACGGACTCCGGATAGCGCTGGGCGAAACCCGAGTAGATCTGCGGATCGTGCTGGCCGTCGTCCCCGATCAGGATCCACTTCACGTGTGGGAACCTCTCGACCAGGCGCTGCAGGTTCTGCACCTTGTGCTGGGAACCCGAGCGGAACCACCGGTCGGTGGTGGGCCCCCAGTCCGTGAGCAGGAGCGCCCCGGAGGGGTAGGCGTTGCGGGTGAGGAACCGGCGCAGCGTGGGTGCCACGTTCCACACGCCCGTGGAGAGGTACAGGAACGGGGCGTGCGGGTGCCTGCGCCGCAGCCGGTCCATCATGGTGGACATCCCCGGGGTGGGGATGCGCGCGTGCTCGTTGGCCACGAAGGAGTTCCACGCGGCGAGCATGGGCCGCGGCAGGGCCGTGACCATCACCGTGTCGTCGACGTCGCACACCACGCCCAGGTGCTGCTGGTCCGAGACCACGGTGATCGTGGCCTCGGTGACGGTGGAGCCCTCGGCCTGCATGTAGATGGTGTGCACCCCGGGCGCCATGGAGACGTTGAGGTCCACGTCGATCACACCGCCTCTGTCCGCCACGAAGTGGAACTCGTGGTCCCCCAGCCACACGTTGACGTGGGCGAAGGCGTAGGGCACGGAGGAGAAGGAACGCCAGCCGCGGATGGACTCTGCGGCGTCGTCCGTCTCGTCCACGAGCGAGCGGGTCTTGAGCAGCACGCGACCCAGCGCGCGCACGTAGCGCGGACTGCCGTAGCCGTCGAAGGCGAGCATGGTGGGGATGTCCCCCCGCTGCACTGCCCGGCCCTGGCGCCACCGCTGCAGCTTCTGGTCGAAGCGGTAGCCGACGTTGATCGCTTCTTCCGTGACCTGGTCCACGGACGGCAGCAGGTCCCCGCCACCACTGTTCTTCGCCATGGCTCACAGTGTTCCACAGGCCCGGGCGTGTACTGTCGCGCGTTTGCGCGCTCACGCTCCGTGTCATGGTGTGCCTGCCTTTCGCAGGACTCTGCCGGGTGCGGCCGCCGCCCCGTTCCCCGGTCCGTGCTCGCGGAGCCGCCGGGCGTGGCCGGGGCCCTGCTCCCGTGGTGGGCGGGACGCGGCAGGCCGGGAACCCAGCAGCGTGCGGGGGTCCGGGAGGGTCTCCGGCCGGGAGAGGTCCCACGCCCGGGCGGCCTGGATGCCGATCCCCCGCGGCCCCGTGCGCCGGGTGTGGCCGTGGACCAGCAGCAGGGTCGGGGCGAAGAGCACCTCCCCGGACTCGGCCTGGGCCTCGTCGAAGAACGTGCAGTCCACGGCCCCGGAGCCGTCGTCCAGAGAGATGAACACCACGCGTCTGCCGCTGCGCATGGGCGGGGTCATGGTGGACACCCGCACCCCGGCCACCACCACCTCGCTGCCGCTGCGCAGTCCCAGCAGGTCCTCGGCGCGGGTGGCCCCGTAGGAGCGCATGAGCTCCGCGTGGGAGTCCATCAGGTGAGCGCTGACCTCGATGTCCATGGTCTCCATCTCCGCTCTCACCCTCTCCTGCGGGGACGGCTCCGGGAGCCGGGCCGGCAGGGAGGTCAGGTCCACGTCCCCCAGGGGAAGAGCCAGTTGACCCTCACCCGGTTGCGCTCCGCTCGCGGCTCCGCGCGCCACGGCCGGGCGGTCCGCCCGGTCCGTGAGGAACCGCACCATGTCCGTGCGCGAGGCACGGGCCCCGGCATCGCGCAGGAGGCTGTCGAGGGCCCCGGCGGTGGCCAGTCTCTGCAGGGTCCTGCGGGAGGGACGGGCCCGGGACCGGACCTCGGCGAGGCTCCCGTACGGCTGTCCTGCCAGGAGCCGCTCGACCTCGGCGGCACTGATGCCGGTGATGGCACCCAACGACATCCGGATCCCCCACGCCCCGTCCTGGGTGTGGGGGATTCCCGCGTCCAGGTCCCCGGAGGCCACGGTCCCGGGACGCGGGGTGACCGGCTCCACGCGGTGGCACTCCCCGCTGCGGTTGATGTCCGGGCCCAGGACGGGGATCCCCATGCGGCGGGCCTCCCCCACGAGCAGCCGCGCCGGGTACATGCCGGGATCGTGCTCCCAGACGCCCGCCATGAAGGCCTCCGGGTGGTGGGTCTTCAACCACGCCGACTGGTATGTGGGGACCGCGAAGGCCACTCCGTGGGCCTTGCAGAACCCGAAGCTGCCGAAGGCGTGGAGGATCTCCCACACCGTGTCGACCACCGCCGGGGAGTAGCCGCGAGCGCGTGCGCCGTCCCGGAACGCGGTTTCCACGGGGCCCTCGGAGGGGGAGCCGAGCAGTCGCCGCCAGACGTCCGCCTGTCCGAGTCCGCACCCGGTCATGCGGTCCATGATGCGCATGATCTGCTCGTGGTAGACGGCCACGCCGCGGGTTTCGGCGAGGATCTCCTCGAGGTCCGGGTGGGGGTAGACGGGGGTGGACCAGCCGTGCCGGGCGTTGAGGTAGGGGCGAACCATGTTGGCCTGCATGGGTCCGGGGCGGAAGAGGGAGATGTCCACGACGAGGTCGTTGAACTCCTCGGGTCCCATGGTCCCGATGAGCTCGCGCTGGCCCGGGGACTCGATCTGGAAGCACCCGAGGGTGTGGGTGGAGCTGATGAGACGGAAGGTGTCGGGGTCGTCCCGGGGCATGGTGTCGAGGTCCGGGGGTGGTTCGTGGGGGTGCAACCGGGTGATCTCGGCCACGGCGTGGGCCAGGGTGGACTGCATGCGCACGCCCAGGATGTCGAGTTTGATCAGCCCCATGGGGTCCATGTCGTGCTTGTCGTACTGGGACATGGGCAGTCCGATCCCGCTGGCCTGCACGGGGGTGCGCTCCAGCAGGGTGGTGTCCGAGAGGATCACCCCGCAGGGGTGCATGGAGATGTGGCGGGGCAGCCGGTCGAGGCGTTCGGTGAGGTCCACGAGCAGGTCCATCTGCCGGTTGTCCCTGAGCCGCTCCGCGAGGGGTGCCAGTTCGGGACGGCGGGAGATCTCCTCGCGCAGCGTGCCCCCGGGAACGCGCCACAGCTGGCCGGCCACGTGGTCCACGTCCTGGGCCCCGAGGCCGAGGGCGAGCCCGGCGTCGCGGACGGCCCCGCGGGAGCGGTAGGCGTTCTGCATGCTCATGAGGGTGACCCGGCGGGCTCCGAAGCGCTCGAAGATCCGCCGGTAGACGTCGTGGCGCCGCGCGCTCTCCATGTCGATGTCGATGTCCGGGAGGTTGGGGCGCAGCGGGGAGAGGAAGCGCTCGAAGACGAGGTCGTACTCGAGGGGGTCCGCCGGGGAGATCCCGAGCAGGTGCACCACCAGGGAGGAGACCCCGGAGCCGCGCGCGGCGTGGCGCACGTCCATGGCGCTCATCAGGTCCGAGACCTCTCCCACGGTGAGGAAGTACCCGGCGAAGCCCAGCCGGGAGATGACGTCCAGCTCGCGTTCGAGACGCCCCCGCAGGGACTCTCGGTTGAGCCCGGGGACGGTGCGGTCCCAGTCCTCGCCGCCGTGCAGCCGGGCGAGACCGGCGTAGCAGCGCCGGGCGAGTTCGCGGTCCGGGTCCCCCCGCAGCCCGAGGACGGAGGCCTCGGGGATCACGGGCCTGCCCACCCCCAGGTCCTCCTGGAGGTCCAGGGCGCAGCGCTGCGCCAGGTGGTGGGTGTCCGCGAGCAGTCCCGCGGGCCCGGTGGCCCCCTGGTCCGCGGCGCTCGTGATCTCGTGGGCCAGGCGCGCCATCCGGTCACCGTCCTTGAGCCAGCCCTGGCCGTTGGGCTGCAGCACGCCGCGCTCCGCCCCGGCGAGCTCGTCGAGGGACATCAGCGTGCGGGCGGCGTCGAGGACGTCCGCGGTCACGGCCTGCCCCGGGTGGGCGTAGCGCACGGCGTTGCTGAGCACCACGGGCACTCCCGCCTGGTGCCCGATCTCGTACATGCGCACGGCGTGACCCGTGCTCAGCGGCGCGCCCTGGGGTGCCAGGTGGGTGGTGGTCTCCACCACAAGGGCCCCGGGAGGCACTCGTGCCTGCCAGCGGGACAGCGCGTTCCGGGCGGCCCGGTAGTGCCGACGGGCCAGCAGTCTGCCCACGTCCGAGTCCGGCCCCACGAGCACCACGAGTCCCGGTTCCCCGCCACGGGCGGCGCGGTGCACGTGACGGGCGATCTGCTCGGGGGTGAGCCCCACGGGGTGCGCCGCGCTGCGGTCGTGGGCGCGGTGCGCGGCCGAGACCAGCCGGCACAGGGCGGCGTACCCGGCCCCGCCGTTGTGGCCCGTGGCGAGCACGACCACGCGTCCGACCACCCGGGGCGTGACGGGGCGACGCCGCCCGGGCCCCGTCCCGGACGACGGGGCCACCCGGCGGGATGCGCTCCGTCCTCGGGACGCGGTGTCCCGCCGGGGCGCACCCCCTCCGGGGGACGCTCCGCGTGCAGTTCCGGGGCCGCGGACGCCCTGCCCCTCCGAGGACCGTGGCGGCGTGGCCCCCAGCAGCGCGAGGTCCACCCCCAGCACGGGGGTGATGCCGTGGGCCCGGCAGGCCAGCACGTGCTTGACCGCACCGTAGAGGCCGTCCCGGTCCGTGCAGGCCAGGATCTGGGCGTCCTGCCCGGCCGCCGTCTCCGCGAGCTCCTCGGGACGCGCCACACCGTAGTGCGCGCTGAAGGCCGAGGCCACGTGAAGGTGAGGGAACCACATGCCCATATTCGAAACTTTGTTCGAATGTTTGTCAACCACCACAGACCCTTGCGGGGCTCCCACCGCCCGGTGCTGCACGGGGGTCTCAGCAGCTGACACGGAGCAGTCCCCACCGGCCCGTGGACTGGTCCCGGGTGAGTTCGAAGGTGCGCGCCACGGCGGCGCCGGCCTCCACGGCCTGGACCCGCCAGCGCTCCCGGTCCACCGCACTGGTGGGGCTCTCGCGCGGGACGCGATCCGCCAGATCCCACCAGTTGCAGCGTTCGTACCAGTGGATCACGGGCTGCAGCACGCGCTGACCGCGGCCACGGTAGAACAGCTCACACGGATTCCCGGAGGAGTCGCAGTGCACCGAGAACTCCCCCGTGGCATCCGGCACGACGGCCTCCCCCGCACCCTCGGCCCTCGCGTCCACGAGGGTTCCGCCGATCACGGGGACCGCCTCCCACGGGTCCTCGTGGCGCTCGATCTCCACCGCGTCCAGCACCGTCATGATGGCTCACCTTCCCCAGGTATTCGAAACTTTATTCGACTCCTGAGACGGTGCCAAGGCCGTCCGACACGCATAAGCGACCGGCCCCGTCGGGGAACGGTGCGGGTGGCCTGAGCATCCCCGGCGCGGCGAGCGCGGCGCCCAGGACGCCCGACTCTCCTACCCCGGGTTCTGCCCCACCGCCGCGAACACGGCCCCGGTGGCCCGCACGAGGTCCTCCGGCGCCAGCCCCACATCGAAACCACGTCGGCCGCCGGAGACGTACACGCGCTCCAGACGACGTGCGCTCTCGTCCACGACCGTGGGCAGCGTGGTGCGCTGCCCGAGTGGGCTCACCCCGCCGAGCACGTAGCCGCTCAGCCGCTGCACGTCCCCGGGGTCTGCGAGGTGCGCCTTCTTGGCACCCAGCGCCGCGGCGACCGCCTTGAGGTCCGCCCGCGCGGAGACCGGCACCACGCACACCCCGAAGCCACCGTGGTCCAGGGCCACCACCAGGGTCTTGAAGACGCTCTCCGGGGGCAGTCCCAGGGCCTGTGCCGCCTCGTCCCCGTAGGACTCCGCCCGGGGGTCGTGCTCGTAGGGCAGTGCCTCGAACGGGATTCCCGCCGCCTCCAGGGCCCGGGTGGCCGGGGTGGCCGGTGCCGAGTGCTTCTTGGCCGCCATGAGATGTCCTCTCCGTCTCGTCCGCACCCTCCCGGACCGCGCCTCCGCCGGCGGGGCCGTTCCAGGGGCCCGGCCCGGGCCCGCATCCCGGTTCCCGTACGGCGGCGCGCCCGGTTGGGTACTGTGGTGTCACGCCCGCACCGCGGGAGGTGCAGGGCTCTGGTTCCTCGAGCCTACGACCTCCCGGCGCGCGGTCCCCTTCCACCGCAGCACCACCACACCGCAGCACCACCGCCCGGCAGTCACAGCTCCATCCGATTCACGGCACCACCCAGCACCACCCCCCCCCCGCACCACCCTCGCAGCACCACCGCCCCCACCCGCACCGCGGTCCGCGTCCGCCTCCCCGTCGAGACGTCCGGAGCGCGCCGCCCGCACCGCTGCTCCCCCGCCCGGCAGCCCCCGCACCGGGTCACGCGGCGGCACCCACCCCCCCCACGGATTCAGGAGGTCCGGGACGTTGGCCACCACCCCTCCCCCCACCACGGCCCTGGCGCGCTGGTTCACCGGCGGCGCCGCCCCGCAACGCCGTCTCGTCGTCTTCCCCCACGCCGGCGCGGGGGCCCTGTCCGGGCGGGTCTTCCAGGCCCCCGGCACGGAGGTCCTCGTCCACCGCCGCCCGGGGCGCGAGTCCCGCATGGCGGATCCCACGCCCGTGGACGTGCGCACCGGGGTGGCCGAGGCGCTCGAACTGATGCTGCCCGTGCTCGCCGCCGACGAGCTGCCCACCACCGTCCTGGGCCACTCCTTCGGGGCTCTGCTCGCCGCGGAGTTCGCCGCGGCCGTGGACCGCGAGCGTCCCGGCCGGCTGCGGCGGGTGGTGCTCTCCGCCAAGAGCGTCCCACCGGATCCCGATCCCGAACTCCGTGCCGTTCTGGAGGACGACGCCGCCCTGGCCGCGTGGCTCCAGGAGCTCGGGGGCACTCCGGAGGAGCTGCTGCGCGACCCTGATCTGCGGGCCATGGTCCTCGCCCCGCTGCGCGCGGATCTGCGGGCCTCGCTGTCCCACGACGCCGCTCCACCGCGGCTGCGCACCCCGCTGCTGCTCGTGTGCGCAGAGCAGGACCGCACGGCCTCGGCGCGGTCCATGGCCGGCTGGGCCCGGAGCACGGACGCGGAGTGCACCACGCTCACCGTCCCCGGTGGCCACCACGGCCTGCTCGAGCACCCCGAGCTGCTGCACCGGGCCCTGACTCAGACTGACGGGGGCACGAGGTGAACGCGGGAACCACCACTCTGCGGCAGCCGGTGTGGGCGGACCACCGACGCAGGGTCCCCGGAGCTCCGGCGGACCTCACCCTGCACGTGCTGCCCCTCGCGGAGTTCGCCCCCTGGGCCTTCTCGGCGTCGGGGTGTCTGAGCGAGCTCGAGCTCGCGCGGGCGGAGACCGTCCAGGAGGCCCGCGCCCGCGAACTGTTCACGGTGTCACGGGTGGCGCTGCGCCACGTCCTCGCGCACCGCCTGGGCTGCCGGCCCCACGAGGTGCCGGTGTCCCACGACCCACGCACCGGCGCGCCGCGTCCGGTCCACGGCCGGGCGGCGTCGGTCTCCAGCGCGGACGACGACGCCCTCCCGGCCCCCGCCGGCAGCGTCACCGGCTCCGTGTGGGCGCCCGTGCAGCCCGTCCACTTCTCCGTGTCGCGCACCGCGGGCGTGGTCGCGCTCGTCACGGCTCAGCGCCGCGTGGGCGTGGACGTGGAACGGATCCAGAGCGACGTGGAGGCGGGTGTGCTGCTCGACGTCCTGCACCCCGCGGACCGGGAGCGGCTCGCGAGGTTGCGCGGGCGGCGTCGGGCCGCGGACGTGACCCGGACCTGGGTGCGTGTGGAGGCGCTCGTGAAGGGCTGGGAGACCGGGCTGTCGCGTGACCCCGCGGGCATCCGCATCGGCCCGGCGGCGCGCGCCGACTACGGCCACGGGTGGACCGTGAGCGACGTGCGCACCCGCTCCGCGGAGAACGCCCGGCTGGCCGTGGCGTGGCAGACGGACCCCCGCCCGGTGGGCTGAGGGTCCGTCCGGAGGTCGGCTGCGCGGCCGGCTACCGCCGGGGCGTCTGCGCCCGACGCCGCGGGGGCGCCTTCTCGGGCGGCACGACCGCGGCGGCAGCTCCCTTGGACACCCTGGTGACCAGGCGCTCGAGCGGACCGTTGCCCACGGCCTGCTGCCAGGCCACCGCGAACAGCGCGGCGACGACCACCTGCACGATGAACCAGAACCAGGGCGTGGTCTCCGTCCACACGAACGCCAGCAGCACCAGGTGGCTCACGTACAGCGTGAGGGTCATCGAGCCCATGGCGCCCAGCCAGGTCAGCCACTTGCCGATCACGCGGCACAGCAGCAGGAACGCGCCGAGGGCCACCATGGCCAGTCCGGCGCTCTCCAGCAGCGCGAACGGGGTGTTGGTGTGCGGCCCGGACAGCAGCAGCCACAGGTACGACGTGTCCGGCAGCTGGGGGTCCGGACCGTAGACCTGGATGTTCCACACGTCGTCAGAGGTCATCCACGGGGTGGCCTCGATCAGGGCGTTCTCCAGGTCGAAGCGCATGAGCATCAGCATGGAGATTCCACGGGCCGCGGCTGCGACCACGGCGCCCACGATCACGAGCACCACCTGCACCCGGTCCCGGGACAGCGGCAGCCGGCCCAGGGCCATGCCCAGGCAGATGAACGTCATCCACGGCAGGGCGGGGTACGTGCCCGTGAGGAACAGCTCAGCCAGGACGGCCCCCGGATCGGTGAGCAGCTCGGCGAACCCGGGGTTGCCGTACACGTGCGCGGGCAGGACGGACAGGGACCACTGCATCACGAAGGGCATCACCACGGCGAAGACCGCCGAGGACACCAGCAGCCACCGCACGCTCAGCAGTGTGAACGGTATGGCCACCAGGAACATCAGGCCGTAGTAGATGAGGATGTTGTAGACCGGCAGCTCCAGCAGGTTGATGCTCAGCCCGATGAGGAACAGCACCAGCGCGCGCACCAGGATGGACACCCGTGCCCGCGTCCCGTCCCGGCCACGCCGCGGGTTGCGCCCCCCGGTCATGAACGCCAGGCTCACCCCGGCGAGGGTCGCGAACAGTGCCGCGGAGTGCCCCGCGAACAGCCGCCACTCCAGGGAGGGATTGCCCTCCACGTCAGCGACCGCGGGCAGCACGTGCACGGCGATCATGCCCACCAGGGCGAAGCCCCGGGCCACGTCCACGCCCATGATGCGCCGCGTGGTGCGGCGCCCGTCCGCGCTGGACACGTTGCGGGTGGCCGCGCCCTGGCGCGGGGCGGACGTGGAACGCGGAGGTGCGGTGACCACCGGGGTGGCCGAGGTCCACAGTCCGCTCTCCGCGGCGGTGCGGCCCTCGTCCCCGCGGTCCCCGAGCCACACCTCGCGCGGCGGGCGGGGTCCGGGCTGGGGCCGCTGTCCGGGGGGCAGATCCCCCTCGGCCACGTTCTCGTTCATGCTCTGCTGCGTCATTCGGTGGCTCCCTGGTGCTCAACGGCGCGGTCCCCGGCGGGGAGCGCGGTCGGTGCGGGGGCCATGGCGGTGGACCCCGTGCTGTGCTGCGTGATGGTCTCGGGTCCCGACGCCGCGGCGTGGGATCCCCGGCGCGTGGCGGGGGCCGCGGTGGGCAGCACCTGCGCGCTGACCACCTGGTCCCCCGGTTCGAGGTGGCGGATGGGGTTGCCGCCCCAGTTGCCGTCCGAGGGCACGGTTTCCTGGCGCATGACCAGGGATCCCGGTGCCACGGTGGTGCGCTCCTCGATCGTGGCGCCCGGCAGCACGAAGCTGTTGGGGCCCAGCGTGGAGCCCCGCCGCATGGTCACGGGCTCCATGCGCATGATCCGGTCGTGGAACAGGTGGGTCTGCAGGACCGTGCCGCGGTTGACGGACACGTTGTCCTCGAGGCGCACCAGGTCGAACTCGGGCAGCCACCAGGTCTCGCACCACACGCCGCGGCCGATGTGCGCTCCCATCAGCCGGGCCCACACGTTGAACAGGGGCGAGCCCACGCTCAGGCGGATCATGGAGGGCACGGCCAGGGACTCGGCGAACACGTCCGTGAGCTCGTTGCGCCACACGAAGGAGCTGAACAGCGGGCGCTCGCTCTCCCGGAAGCGACCCATCAGGGCCCACTTCACGAGCACCGGCACCAGGCACGCCACGGTGCTGGCCACGGTGAGCACCACACCGGACCATGCGAAGGCGGCGATCACACCGCTCCACCCCATCCCGTGGGACATGTAGATGTCCGTGAGCACGTACACGATCACCAGGTCCAGCCACGCCGAGACCATGGCGGGCAGGAAGCGGAAGAGCTCCACGAACGCCCGCGCCGCCTTGAGCCGCCGCTGCGGCTGGAACGTGGACTCGGCATCCGCCTCCGTCTTGGCGCGCGCGATCGGCGCCGCAGTGCGGCCCAGCCAGGAGGACCCGGCCGGTGCGCGGTGGGGTGCGGAGCTGAGCACGGCCACCAGTGCGTCCGCGGGCAGATCCCGGTCCGGTCCCACGATCCCGGAGTTGCCCACGAAAGTGCGCTCACCGATCACGGACGTGCCGATGTGCAACCAGCCGAAGCCCGCGCGGTGGGACGTCACCAGGGCGTGGTCGGCGAGGAACGAGCCGTCCTTCAGCGTGGTGAGGTGCGGGATGGTCTCCGCGGTGGAGATCTCCACGTTGCGCCCCACCTTGGCGCCGAGCAGCCGCATGAACCACGGGGTGATGCACGAGGCGTAGATCGGGTAGGTGGAGATCAGCGTGCGCTGCATGAGCGTCTCGGTGAGCCACATGGCCCACCCCACCGGTCCGTTCTGGGGGAAGTACCCGGGGACGATCATCCCGGAGACCAGGCGCACCAGGCCCACCACGAGCAGCAGCCACACCACGGCCGTGACCACGGTGAACACCGGAACCCACACGGCCACGATCGGGAACACGACCTCGTACTCCTGGATGGTGACCACGCGGGTGAGCACGATCAGCGCACCGGGAATCAGCGCCAGGAAGGGCAGCAGCCCCACCAGGACCGCGCCTCCGGAGAACGCCAGGTGGCTGGTGAGCGCCCCCCAGGTGCGCATCCCGCCCGTGACCTCCGGGGAGTCCTCCGGCCAGGTGGTTCCGGCGTTGCCGTGGTGGCGCAGGGGCGAGCCGCCCCACAGCTCCCCCGCGGGCACCGCGCGGCTCACGTGGGACCCCGGCAGCACCTCGGCACCGGCACCCACGTGCATCCCGGGATCCACCAGGGTGCGGGTGCCCACGCGTGCGTGCTCCCCGATCTCGATCGCGCCCACGTGGAAGACGTCGCCGTCCAGCCAGTAGCCGGAGAGGTCCGCCTCGAACTCCACGGTGGCGTGGTCCCCCACGCGCACCAGGCCGGTGACCGGCGGGGTGTTGTAGAGGTGCGCGTCCCGGCCCACCGTGTTGCCGAACAGCCGGTGCAGGGTGCGCGCCATGGGTGTGCCGGTGAGGACGTCGTACTTGTTGTAGACCACCACGCGTTCGGCGGCCCACACCCGCAGGTGGTTCCAGCTCCCCCGCGGGTAGTGCCCGGGCTTGAGACCGGCGGTGAGCGCACGCACGGTGGCCGCGCCCACGAGCACGCGTCCCGGCAGCGAGAACATCACGAGCCAGCCCACGACCAGGGGCAGCAGCGGCGGGGTGGGCACCCACCCGGCGTCGGCGACGACCGCGAGCAGCCACACCACGATCAGCGAGCCGAGGACGTAGCGGAAGCCGTTGAGCACGTTCAACGCCAGGATGAAGGCCCCCTGGAACCAGCCGGCGGCCGCGGGGACGGGGTCCGGATCGCGCTTGACGTCGTGGGACTCCCCGAGCGTGGCCAGGTAGCCCGCCATGGACTCGAGGGTGGGGTGGGCGTAGATCTTGGCGATCTCCGTGTCCGGGTGGCTCCGGCGCAGCGCCGAGACCAGACGCGCGAGGGCCACCGAGCTGCCACCCATCGCGAAGAAGTCGCTGTCCGCGGCGAACGGCAGGGGCCCGAGCTGGTCAGCCCACAGCTCCGCGAGCCACGCGAGGTCACCCTCGAGGGGCGCGGAGCCGTCGTCGTTGGTGGTGGGCAACGGCCACGGCAGGGCCTTGCGGTCCACCTTGCCGGAGGTCTTCATGGGCAGCTCGTCCATGAGGCACAGCGCGGGGACCATCCCTCCCGGGAGCCGCTCCACGAGCCAGCGGCGCGCTTCCGAGAGGTCCACGGACCCCTCGTCCTCGGGCACCAGGTAGCCCGCGATCACGCTGCCGCCGCCCGGAGTGGAGTGCACGGCGCACGCGCCCAGCTTCACGCCGGGCACCTGGGTCATCTGGGTGTCGATCTCACCGAGCTCGATGCGTCGGCCCGAGACCTTGACCTGGTCGTCGGCGCGTCCCGCGAAGACGATGCCCTCGGGATCCGCTCGCACCACGTCGCCGGAGCGGTAGGCGCGCTCCCACCCGAGCGACTCCAGCGGGGCGTACTTCTCGGCGTCCTTGGCGGGGTCCAGGTAGCGGCCCAGACCCACGCCGCCGATGATCAGCTCGCCGGTCTCGCCCCAGGCCACGGGCTCGCCCTGGGCGTCCACGACGGCGAGCTCCCACCCGGGCACGGCCAGCCCGATGCGGATGGGCGCCTCACCGGTCAGCAGGGCGCCGGTGGCGATCACGGTGGCCTCGGTGGGGCCGTAGGTGTTCCACACCTCACGTCCCGGGCGCACCAGGTGCTTGGTGAGCTCCAGGGGACAGGCCTCGCCCCCGAAGATCAGCAGCCGCACGCGGTCCAGGGCCTCGCTGGGCCACAGGGAGGCCAGGGTGGGCACGGTGGAGACGGCGGTGATCTGCTTGTCCACGATCCACTGGCCGAGGTCCGGCCCGGAGCGCACGATGCTCCGGGGTGCTGGCACCAGGGTGGCGCCGTGGCGCCAGGCCAGCCACATCTCCTCGCACGAGGCGTCGAACGCCACGGACAGCCCCGCCATCACGCGGTCGCCGGGCCCGAGCGGGCGGCGCTGGAGGTACATCTGGGCCTCGGCGTCCACGAGGGCCGCGGCGGAGCGGTGGCTGATGGCCACGCCCTTCGGCTTGCCCGTGGAGCCCGAGGTGAAGATGATCCAGGCGTCGTCCCGCGTGCGCGGGGTCTCGGTCCGCTCGCCCGTGGAGACGGCCGAGCGGCGCGTCAGTTCGAGACCCTCCCCGAAGACGGCGGCCACGCCGGCCTCCTCCCACACCGTGTGGGCCCGCTCGTCGGGGTCGTCCCAGTCCACCGGCACGTAGGCCGCGCCCGCGAACAGCGTGGCCAGGATGGCCACGTAGAGGTCCGCCCCACCGGAGGGAACGCGGATGCCGACCCGGTCCCCGCGACCCACGCCCATGTCCCACAGGCGCTGGACGTGGACCTCGATCCGGTCCTCGAGCTCACCGTAGGGGACGGACTCGTGCTCGTCCTCGAGGGCGATGGCGTCCGGGAACTGCGCGACCGTGTCGAGGACGATGTCCACCAGGGTGCGCGGAGCCGGTGGTTCCTCCACCGGATAGACTGCTCTGTCGGGGGCTGCGCCCCGTGGGGCGCCGGCCTCGTGGGCCCCGCCGCTGAGATTGTGGCTGTCCACTGCTGTTGTGCTCCCCCTCGCTAAGGACCAGTGTGTGAGGCCAGAATACGGGAGGGGTCGTGGGCGGTCCAATACTCGGACCAATGCATGGAGTTGTCCGGAGATGCCCTGACGGCTCCCCGGGGGCGGTGCTCGTACGGGCGCCGAGGGCCCGTCCCGGCCTCGCCCCGGCCTCACCCCGGGGACGGTCCGGACGCGTTCTCCGCCGTGAGGAGCTCGTCCAGGATGGCGGCGTCGGGCATGTCGAAGTGGTCGTGGCCCGGCAGGATCTCCAGGCGCGTACGGGTGAATCCCCGCTGCTCGTAGAAGTCCTGCCCCTCGGTCGCCGCGCCCACGGCGTCGAAGTCCGCCTCGGGATCGGCGCCCGTGTCCTCGGATCCTGTGAACCACCACAGCCGCATGTCCCGCTTCTGCTGCTCCGTGGCCCGCGTGCCCAGGGAGTCCGGGGCCCCACCACCGCCCACCATGACGGCACCACCCGTCACGAGGTCCCGCTCGCCCGCGAGCACCCCGTAGCTGAGCATCTCCGCACCGCCGGAGTAGCCCATCCACGTCACCATCCCGGGGTCCACGGGGGTCGTTGCGAGCAGCTCGTCCTCGGTGAGGGCGCGCAGCCACGCGAGGTTGGTCCTGAGGTCCTGCCACCACGTGCGCTCCCCCCGGCTGTCCGGTGACAGCGGCACGGCGAGCAGTGCGTTGTGGGAGGCGGCCACGGCCGCGAGGCACGTGCTCCGCCCGCCCGGTTCGTAGAACTCCGCCCCGCCGTCCCCGTGCAGGTCCACGACGAGTCCCACGGGGCGGGTGGTGTCCACCCCGCCGTCGATCAGGTGGTAGCTGCTGGTCACCCCGCGGTCGGTGAAGGTCTGGTCCAGTCGTCCGAGGGCCCCGGCCTGCGTCTGGTCCTCCCCGGTGTCCCGCGTGGCACGGGTGACCGTGTGGGGTCGGGCCCGGGGATCGTCTGCGGAGAGACCGTAGCGCGTGCAGTCGGTGGTGGGAACCTCCGCGTCCCGGAAGGGGTTCACCACGAGGAGCACTCCGGCCACGAGTGCTGCCACCACCAGGAGCACGGCGGCGGCCACGGCCACGGGACGCCACCCGGGAGCGGAGGAGCCCCGCCGGGGCCTGGTTCTGGGCATGGCGGTCATCGTACTCCGCGGACGCCGCACCACCGGACCGGTGCCGGCCCTCGCGGCACCTCGGGCTCGCTCGGGAGCAGTTCCACGCCGTCTGGACGCCGGGTCAGCCGGCCCCGCCCGCCGCAGGCACCAGCCGCGGCACGAGCCACACGAGTGCCACCATCACGAGCAGCTCCACGAGAGTCTGGGTGACCACGGCCAGCGGGACCAGCCCGGAACCGTCCGCCGAGGCCAGCGCGATGGGAAGCACCACGAGCGAGTTGCGGGTCACCCCCGTGAAGACCACGGCGCGGCGCTCGGGAACGGTGAGGCCCGCGGCCCGGCCCGCACCCCACCCGAGCGCGGTCATGACCACAGCGAACCCCGCGTACACGGGCACGAGGGGCACGAGCTCGAGGGCCCGGGCGCCCACGTCGCCGATCTGGGAGGCCACCACGGTCCCCAGGGTCAGCATCATGAGCGGCACCATCGCGGTGGCCACACCGTGCTCCCAGACCCGTGCAGGGCGCCACCGCGGCACGGCCCACTGGGTGGCCGCGGCCGCGAGCAGAGGCACCAGCACGAGCGTCACGAGCGCCTCGACGAACGGCCCCCAGGCCAGCTTCGCGGCGTCGTCGTCCCCCAGGACCCACCCCAGCAGCAGCGGCAGCGCGGCGGCCTGCACGAGGACGAGCACGGGCGCGGTGGCGAGCAGCCGGTCCGCGGCACCGCCGGCGGAGCGGGTGAACGCGATGACGTAGTCCACGCACGGCGCGAGCAGCACCAGCAGGGCGCCCGCGAGCAGCGGTCCCTGGAGACCGGCCGTCCGGACCGCGGCCAGGGCCACGACCGGCGCGAGGACGAAGTCCACGACCAGCACGCAGCCGAGGAAGCGCGCGTCCCGCAGGCCGTCCCCGAGTGCGCGCAGCGGGATGCCCAGGAAGGTGGCGTACAGCAGCAGGGCCAGCACGGGGGTCACCGCCGGCGCGGCGGCCGAGCCCAGTGCCGGCGCCAGCCATCCGAGGGCCGCGCCCGCGGCAATGGCCGCGAGGCACAGCGGAACCTGGGCGCGTTCCAGGGCGTCACCCACCGGGGTGCCGCGCCCCGTGGAACGCCACGTCACGACGCCGCGGGGCTGCCCCCGCGGGCACCTCGCCACCGTCTGCCCGGACCTCGTGCCGAGACCGGCTCCGGCCCCCGTGGCCGCCCAGGAGCCGCGCACGGCCCGGAGCGGTTCCGGTGCGAGGTGTGGAGTGCATGGTCAGGGATTCTGCCATGGGAGGACCCGGGGCGTGAGCGGCGCCGGGGATTCCGGCCCCCCGGTCCCGCACCCGCACGGTGCGGCGGTGCCGCGCGGCGTCGGCTCGCCTGCCGTGCCACCGTGACGGGTTCACGGAGACTCCCTGGCCTGGCGAGCCGGGTTCTCGGACTCTCCGTGGCCCGGCGCGCCGGAGGGCTGGTGGAGCGGGGTGTCGGTGGTCGGCGGCCGGTGGGTCGGCGCTGTCCTCGGGCGGCCCGGCCGCTGTCTAGGGTGGGAGCATGACGGCTCCCTCCCCCGCCGGGCACCCTCCCGAGTCCCCTTGTCCTGGCCGCCCGCTCCGGCTGGGTCTGGCCTTCCACGGTGACCCCTTCGACCCCGCGTCGTGGTCCGGCACGCCCCGCGGCATCGGGCAGGCGCTGCGGGCCCAGGGGCACGACGTCGTGGGGCTCAGTGCTCGCGCCGGCGAACCCGTGGACGCCACGGTGCAGCGGGTTCTGGCCGCCCCTCGGATGCTCCCGCGGATCGGCGCGGTCCGACGCGGCCAGCCGCTGCCGGAGGCCGTGGACCATGCCAAGTCCGCCGCGCGGATCGGCGCGGAGTACCGCGCGCTCGGGACGTTGCTGATGTCGCACGGGATCGCTCGCGCGGGCCACCTGGACGCGGTGCTGCGCCTCGGTACGTCCTTCGAGGTCCGCCACCCGAGAGTCATCACCTTCGAGGACCTCACGGTCCCCCAGGCCATCGAGGCCGGGGAGCTGGAGTGGGGCCGGGTCGGGGCCTGGACCCGTCGGATGCGGCTGCGGGCCCAGGGCAGGGCGTTCAGGAATGCGACCGCGTGCTGCACGGCCACGCCGTGGACGGCCCGCTCGGTGGTCGAGGACTTCGGGACGGACCCCGGCACGGTCTTCCCCGTGGGACTCGGCGCCAACCACGTGCCGGGGCCCGCGGGGCCGGAACCGGACCGGGCGGCGTCGTTCGGAAAGGACTGGAGCTCGCCCCGCTTCCTGTTCGTGGGCAAGGCGTGGGAGGACAAGAACGGGCCCACGCTGCTCGCGGCGTTCGCACGGCTGCGCGGCAGCCACCCGGACGCGCGGCTGGACCTCGTGGGCAACCACCCCCGCGTGGATCTCCCGGGCGTGACCGGGCACGGTTTCCTGCGCGCGGACGACCCCGCCCAGCAGCGCCGGCTCGCCGCGCTCTACGCGCGCGCCACGTGCCTCGTGGTGCCCACCACGTTCGAGCCCGCCGGCATCGTGCATGTGGAGGCCGCCGCGGCCGGGGTCCCCAGCATCGGCTCCGCACGCGGCGGGGCGGCGGACATGATCGGCCCCGCCGGGCTCACGGTGGCCCCGGGGAGCGTCCCGGAGCTCGTCGCGGCCATGGACCGCATGGCCGATCCAGAGACGGCCCGCCGCATGGGCGAGGCAGGGCTCGAGCGGGCCCGGCTGTTCACGTGGGACCTCGTGGCGCACCGCATGCTTCAGGCCGGCGGTCTGGAACCGCACGACGACGCCGCCTGGCGGGGTCTCTTCCCGGCCTGAGGCTTCCCGCATCCTCGTGGCACGCCGCGCCACCTGATGTTCCGCGGCACGCGAGCCCACAGGCGCTGCGAGGCACCCGGGCCCACGCTGGTGCCCCGCGGGGCCGCCGGCTGCGCCCCCGGTGCCGGTCCGGGGCGGCCGGACACCGGTGGTGGCCCGCGCCGGGGCCGTGCGCTGCGGTTCCGTTCGCCCTCAGGAGTGGTTCATGATCGCGGGCAGCGGGTCCTCGAAGTCGAACAGCAGGCTCAGTACGGAGTCCCCGGAGACGGGCACGTGGTCGGACCAGGTGAGCGTCAGACCGTGCTCCGCAAAGTACTCCTCCGGGTTCTCCACCATGTAGGCGCGGCCACCGGATCCCGCGTAGTACTCGTCCCCTCCCACGGCCCTGACCTGCTCGATGAGCCGGTCGGTGGCCCGTTGCCGCGGCGGGTCCGTGAACAGCAGCGGGGTGGTGATGCCCAGCTCGTCCCGGATCATGTGGATCAGCTGCAGGTTGACCTCGTCCAAGGCGCTGCCCGTGAAACCCCGGATGCGTTCCACGAGCGCCGGCCCCCGGTTCGCCCACTGCGGGGCACCGCGGTAGCGGCTCGTGATGACCCGCGCAAGGTTCTCCTGCCACCCGGCCATGACCTGCACGTCCGTGATCGGCACGAGCGCGGGCTTGCCCACGAGCCGGTGGGATGCCCACGTGCCCCGCATCCGCACGCGGCGCTGGTAGCCCTGCTTCTGGAACTGGTCGTGCCGGGAGACGATGAACGCGTCCGAGACCGCCATCTTGTACCAGAAGCCCGAGTAGGGCAGCAGGTCCGGCTGGTGGATGGTGACCCGCATCAGCGCACGTGCCTGACGAGCGCGTACTGCTCCGCGTACGCCACCCCACGGACCCGCCCCAGTCCGGCGGCGAGGTCCTTGATCGCGGTGATCGGGTGGTTCTCCCCCGGGATCTCGGACTCGTAGCAGCGGCACGCCCGGGCCTTGCGCTCGGCCTGCTCCTCGCTCAGGGGCTCGAAGGTGTTCCAGCGCAGGTCGCTCGGGTAGAGGTTCACGTCGTACACGGCCACGTCGTAGACCAGCACGGACGGGGCGGACCAGTGCTCCGGGGACATGGACAGCCGGGCGGTGCGCATCCCGGCCTCGTAGACGGATATGTGGTCCTGGTGCAGGGAGGGGAACGGCAGGTACAGCTCGTCCGGTCGCAGCTGCGCACAGATGACGTCCAGCTGCCGGACGAGAGCGGGCATGTCCGCTCCCACGGCGCCGTCCGGCAGGTTCAGCTCGCGGGTCCGCTCGACCCCCAGGACCTCCATGGCGCTGCGGAACTCACGGCTGCGGGTCTCGTCCCCGGCCGCCACGACCACCACGGTGCACTCGTCCGGGAACTTGGCCAGCAGCCCTCCGCAGCCCATGCTCTCGTCGTCCATGTGCGGGGCTATGACCAGGCGTTCCATCGGGCAGTGCTCCAGGGGTGGGGGGGCGTTGGTCGGTTCCGGGACCGGACCCATGCTACCCATCCGTCGCCACCGGCCCGCGGCTGCGGGACGCTGATCTGCCCCGAGCACGAAAAATCCCCCCACCGTTTCCGGTGAGGGGATTTCCCTTGATGGTGGAGCTAAGGGGACTCGAACCCCTGACCCCCTGCATGCCATGCAGGTGCGCTACCAGCTGCGCCATAGCCCCGTGCTTCCGGCGAAACTTTACCACGCTTCCATCACTGCCCGTTCACCCAGATTCTTCCTCCGGGCCACCGTGCGGCGGCGTCTGCGTTTCCGGTCTCCCCGTCAACGACTCGATCATCCTAGACAGGATGCGAGGGCGCGCGCAAATCAGCGGGACGCGGCTCAGCCGGCCCGCGTGGCGGCGTCGTCGCCGGCGCCCGGAGCGGCTCCGGCGGGTGCCTGCGGGAGCTGCACGTCGATGGCGGGGCTGTCGCCCCAGAGCCGCTCGAGCGCGTAGAACGCCCGGTCCTCGTCGTGGAGCACGTGGATCACGGCGTCGCCGAAGTCCAGCAGCACCCAGCGGCCCTCGCCCTTGCCCTCGCGGCGCAGGGGGCGGCGGTCGAAGCGCTCGATCAGCGCCTCCTCCACGGCGTCCACCACGGCGGAGACCTGGCGCTCGTTGGGTGCGGACGCGACCATGAAGACGTCCGTGATGGCCAGGCTCTCGGACACGTCGAAGGCCACGATGTTCTCGGCCTTCTTCTGGTCCGCGGCCGCGGCGGCGGCACGCACGAGAGCGGTGGATTCGGTGGTGGCAGTCACAGGAGTGTGCTGTCCTTTCTGGTGGTTCTAGAGGATGAACATGACGAGGACGACCGCCAGGGCGGCGAGCACCACGAGCAGCAGGGTGATCAGCACCTTGGGCGCCGCGGTGCCCCGGGTGTACTCCTTGGGTTCGAGCAGCTCGAGACCCTCGGCGTCCACGGCGCGCACCGGCCCGGCGGGTACCGGGGCGTCCTGAGCGCGGTCGGCGGACTCCGACGACGCCGCGGGAGCGTGCTCGTCGCCGGCCGCCTCCGTGTCCTGGTCGACGCGATCGCCGTCGCGGAGCCCCTCCTCGGGGCTGTCGTGCTCCGCGGGAGTCCCGCGGTCGTGGTCGTGGTCGGACCGGGCGGTGCCGTCCGAGGTCCGCTGCGCACCGGTGGTGGGCTCCTCGGCGGGCGGCGGAGACGGGATCGCAGGGATCTGCGTGGTCACCGGACCATAGTGCACCGCGGAGGCGGGCAGGGAGGCGGGATCCGCCACGCGCGATCCCAGATCCATCCCACCGGCCGTGGCCTGCGCCGCACCCGGGAACGTGATGGTGAAGTACTCGCTGCCGACCGGCTCCGACGCGGCAGGAGCGGCTCCCCGCCCGGGTGTCCCACCCCCGGGGTTCGTCTCCCCCGGCGTGGTGGACTGGGCTGCGGCCGCGCGGTCGGCGTCCCGCCGGTCCTGCTCGTTCGCCGCGGCTGCACGCAGGGCCAGCTCGGCGAGCCGATGCTGCTTCGCGAGCAGGGCGTCGTCCACCTGCTCGCCCCCGTTCTGCGCCGACGTCTCCTGCAGCTGCCGCGCGTGCTCGGCCATCTCACGTTGCAGCCGCGCGAGCCGGCGGGGCCCGAGCGGCTTGACGGCGTTCTCCTGCGGCGGCGTGTCCAGCTCGATCATGGGCGCGGGCGGCGAGAGCCGCTCGTGCTCACCCGTGGCCGGGTGGGAGGCCCAGGGGCACTCGGGGGACTCGTCGTCGTGCTTGTCAGGGGGTGTGCTCACGAGGGGCTCCTCTGGCCCGGGCGTGACGGCCCGGGCGGATCCGTGGGGGCGGAACGGGACGGGGCGGCGTCGGGCGCCCCGCAGGGACTCGTGTCCGCGACGGGGCCCGCGTCCGACGCCGGCGCGTGGCCGGACGTGCTGCCGGGAGCGGTCCCGCTGCAGTAGAGACCGTACTTGTTGATGTACTGCACCACGCCGTCCGGCACGAGGTACCAGACCGGCTTGCCCGCGGCCACCCGGGCGCGGCAGTCCGTGGAGGAGATCGCCATGGCCGGGACGTTCAGCAGGGACACGCTCTCCGATCCCACGGGGGCGGAGAGCACGTGCCCGGGGCGGGTCACGCCCACGAACCGGGCCAGGCGCCACAGCTCCTCGGCGCCCTTCCACGTGAGGATCTCCGCCATGGCGTCCGCGCCCGTGATGAAGAACAGCTCGGCGTCCGGGCGCTGGGCGTGCAGGTCCCGCAGCGTGTCGATCGTGTACGTGGGCCCGTGACGGTCCACGTCCACGCGGGACACGGTGAAGCGGGGGTTCGACGCCGTGGCCACCACCGTCATGAGGTAGCGGTGCTCGGCGTCCGTGACGTCCTGCCCCGCCTTCTGCCACGGCTCACCCGTGGGCACGAAGACGACCTCGTCCAGGTCGAAGACCGCCGCGACCTCCGAGGCGGCCACGAGGTGCCCGTGGTGGATGGGGTCGAACGTGCCGCCCATGACCCCCAGCCGGGTCCTGCCCGGGATGCGCGGGGGAATGGTCAGGTCCGTCGCGGCCGTGACCACCGGGGCACTCGTGGGATTCACTCCAGGCGGTCCGGCGTCAGTGGCGCGGTGCGGCGTGCACGCTGTCGAGCATGGCCTGCTCGTCCGCGGGCAGCTGCGAGGGATCGTGGTACTCGCCGACCACGGGGGCCTTGCCGCGGGAGGAGAAGGACATGGCGGCCAGCAGGCCCACCACGAAGAGCACGAACGCCACGATGCCGAACACCGGCGCCATGGAGAGCAGCTCCTCGTTCACGTGGTGGGCTCCCTCGGAGGCCACGAGGGTGGCGTTGGACAGCAGGTGCAGCGAGCTCATGCGTTTCCCTTCTCGGACCGGCGGCGCCGGTGGTGTGGTGCGGCGGACGTCTGTCGCGCCACGTCCGTTCCATGGTACGTCTCAGGGGCGCACGTGACCGTCACCCTGGACCAGCCACTTGGTGGTGGTCAGCTCCTCCAGGCCCATGGGGCCGCGCGCGTGCATCTTCTGCGTGGAGATCCCGATCTCCGCACCGAGTCCCAGCTGGCCGCCGTCCGTGAACCGCGTGGACGCGTTGACCATGACCGCCGCAGAGTCCACCTCGGCGGTGAACCGCTCGGCGTTGGCGAGGTCGTTGGTGATGATCGCCTCGGTGTGGCCCGTGGAGTAGCGGCGGATGTGCTCGATCGCCGCGTCCAACGAGTCCACCACCTTCACGGCCATGTCCATGTCCAGGTACTCGGTGGCCCAGTCCTCGTCCGTGGCCTTGAGGTGGTCCGAGCCCGGGGGCAGCAGCGCGGCGGCGCGGTCGTCCACGTGCAGGGTCACGCCGGCCTTGTCGAGTGCGGCGAGGACCTCCTTGCCGGTCTCCTGCGCGTCCGCGTGCAGCAGGAGGGTCTCCGCGGAGTTGCACGTGGAGGTGCGGTGGGTCTTGGAGTTGACCACCAGCCGGGTGGCCGTCTCCGCGGGGGCGGAGGCGTCCACGAGCACGTGCACGTTGCCCTCGCCGGTCTCGATCACGGGCACCGTGGCGTTCGTGACCACGGACTGGATCAGGCCGCGCCCGCCGCGCGGGATGAGCACGTCCACCTTGCCGCGGGCACCCATCAGGGCGTTGGCGCCGTCCCGGCCGTAGTCGTCCACGGTCTGGACGCAGTCCACGGGCAGCTTGGCGTCCGCGAGGGCGTCCCGCAGGACACCCACGAGGGCCCGGTTGGAGTCGAACGCCGCGGAGCCGCCCCGCAGCAGCACGGCGTTGCCGGACTTCACGGCGATCCCGGCGATGTCCACGGTCACGTTGGGGCGTGCCTCGTAGATCACACCCACCACGCCCATGGGCACGCGCACCTGGCGCATCCGCAGCCCGTTCGCGAGGGTCTGACCACGCACCACGGAGCCCACCGGGTCCGGCAGCGCGGCCAGCTCGCGCAGCGCGTCCGCGAGTCCCGTGATGCGCGCGGCGTCCAGCTTGAGGCGGTCCAGCAGCGCCGCAGAGGTGCCGGCCTCGCGACCGCGCTCCAGGTCCCGGGCGTTGGCCTCGAGGATCACGTCGCGGCGCGACTCGATGCGGTCCGCCATGAGGTGCAGCGCCCGGTCCTTCCAGGCACGCGGTGCCCTGGCGAGGGTGCGCGCGGCCACGCGGGCGTCGTCGGCCATCAGGCCCACTCCGGTGACGGGATCGTCCCCGAACGTCTCCTGGGCGGTCAGTACGGACGTGTTCTCGGCCATGGTTCCTCCTGCGGGTGTGTGGCGGGCGGTGCGGTCGGTGTCGTACGGGTCCGGCGGCTGCGGTGTCCGGAAGCGGGCGGCGGGCCCGGGCAGGACAGTGCCCCTCGCTCTGCCGCCGCGGGTCTCCGGTGTCAGCCCGGGGCGCTCACGTGAGTTTGGTGCGGGCGGAGCGGGGGCGCAGGTTCACGAGGTTGTCCACGTGCACGAGCTCGCGCGCGTAGTCCTCCCCGAACTCCTCCCCCAGCTCGTAGGTGCGCTTGCCGAGCATCCCGGGGATCTCGTCCGAGCCGTAGTTCACGAGCCCGTGGCCCACCTCGGTGCCGGTCGAGTCCACCATGGACACGGGGTCTCCCGCGCTGAAGGTGCCCTCCACCGCGGTGACCCCCGCCGCGAGCAGGGAGCGCCGCCCCCGGACGGCCTCCACGGCGCCGTCGTCCAGGGTCAGGGTGCCCTTGATGTCCGCGAGGTGCGCGAGCCACAGCAGGCGCACGTTGCGCCGCCCGCCGGTCGTGGCGAACCACGTGCCCACGTCGTCCCCGGCCAGCGCGCTCTCGATGTTCGCCGCGGAGGTCACGAGCGCCGGGATGCCCGACGCCGCCGCGATGCGCGCGGCCTGCACCTTGGTCACCATGCCGCCGGAGCCCACTCCGGCGCGGCCCACGGTGCCGATCTCCACGCCCTCGAGGTCCGCGATGGGGTCCGTGACGGTGGGGATGCGCTCGCCGCCGTCCTTGGGCGGGCGGGTGTAGAGCGCGTCCACGTCCGAGAGCAGCAGCAGCGCGTCGGCCTTGATCAGGTGCGCCACGAGTGCCGCGATCCGGTCGTTGTCGCCGAACTTGATCTCGTGGGTGGCCACGGCGTCGTTCTCGTTGACGATCGGCAGGATCCCCAGGTCCAGCAGCCGCTCGATCTGGCGGTGCGCGTTCTTGTACTGCGAGTGGCGCATGAGGTCCTCGGCGGTCACGAGCACCTGCCCCACCGTGACGTCGTAGCGCGCGAAGTGCTCGGTGTAGCGGGAGATCAGCAGACCCTGGCCCACCGACGCCGCGGCCTGCTTGGTCGCGAGATCCTTGGGCCGCCTGGACAGCCCCAGGGGCTGCAGCCCGGCGGTGATCGCGCCCGAGGACACGAACACCACCTCCACGCCCTGGGCCTTGATGCGTCCGAGGGCGTCCACGATGGAGCGCAAGGCGTTCTCGTCGATGGAGTTCTCGATGGAGGTCAGGGACGAGGAGCCCACCTTCACCACGACGCGGCGGGCCTTGGGCAGCTCCTCGCGGCTCTCGATGGCCGAGCGCCGGTTCTTGCCGCGGCTCTCCGTGCTGAGCTGGATCGCGGACTTGGACGCCTGCTGCTCCACGGCAGAGACGTCGATGGTCTCGGTGGGGGTCTTCTCGTGGTGGGTCACTTCTCGTTCGTCTCCTTCGTCTCGGACGTGCGGCGGCGATCTCGTGCGTCCACGGACTCGGTCCAGATCCCGGCGCGGCGCTCCTGCTCGAGCTCCGCGCGGGCCTCGGACTTCGCGTCCATGCGGTCGTAGAACTGTTCCCGCTTCTCGCGGCGGGTGGGTCGGGAGGTCTCCTCGAGGCGCAGGTCCGAACCGCGGGGTCCGCCCAGCAGCTCGGCGCCGCCCACCATGGTGGGCTCCCAGTCGAAGACCACGCCGTTCTCCTCGGGTCCGATCAGCACGGCGTTGCCCGGCTTGGCACCGATCCGGAACAGCTCGTCCTCGATGCCCAGCTTGGCGAAGCGGTCCGCGAGGTAGCCCACGGCCTCGTCGTTGTTGAAGTCCGTCTGCAGCACCCAGCGCTCGGGCTTCTCGCCCCGAACGTGGTACAGCGGCTCCTCGGCGCGGTCCTCGCGGGTGATCACGAACTCGTGGCGGTCCTTGCCACGACGACGCCGCGCGGGCTCGGGCTGCAGCACCGGCACGGTGCGGCGGCGCTCCTCGCGCTCCTCCTCCTGGGCCCGTGCCTCCGAGACCAGGCGAGCCATCGCGAAGCTCAGCTCCCGCAGCCCCTCATGGGAGGCCGTGGAGATCTCGAACACCGGGTAGCCGCGCTCCTCGAGCTCGGTGCGCACGAAGTCCGCGAGCTCCCGGGCCTCGGGCACGTCCACCTTGTTGAGCACCACCAGGCGGGGCCGCTCCGTGAGAGGAATGGAGGACGGGTCGTCGTCCTCGATGTCCAGCGCGTAGTGGGCGAGCTCAGCCTCCAGCGCGTCGAGGTCGCTCATCGGGTCGCGGCCCGGTTCCAGGGTGGCGCAGTCGATCACGTGCACCAGGGCGGCGCAGCGCTCCACGTGGCGCAGGAACTCCAGGCCGAGTCCCTTGCCCTCGGACGCACCCGGGATCAGACCGGGAACGTCCGCCACGGTGAAGCGCGTGTCGCCGGCCTGGACCACACCCAGGTTGGGGACCAGCGTGGTGAAGGGGTAGTCGGCGATCTTGGGCCGCGCGGCACTCATGGCGGCGATCAGGCTGGACTTGCCGGCGGAGGGGAAGCCCACGAGCGCGATGTCCGCAATGGACTTCAGCTCCAGCTCCACCTCCTGCTCCTCGCCCGGGGTGCCGAGCAGCGCGAAACCGGGAGCCTTGCGCTTGGGGGACGCGAGCGCCGCGTTGCCACGCCCGCCCATGCCGCCGGAGGCCAGCACGTACTCGCTGCCCTCCCCCAGCAGGTCCGCGAGCACGTTGCCGTCGCGGTCCTTGACCACGGTGCCGTCCGGCACGGAGAGGACGAGGTCCTGGCCCTTGAAGCCGTGGCGCATGTCCCCCTTGCCGGGCTCCCCGTTGGGGGCCTTCTGGTGCGGGGCGTGGTGGAAGCCCAGCAGGGTGGTGGACTGCCCGTCCACCCGCAGGATCACGGAGCCGCCGTCCCCGCCGTTGCCTCCGTCCGGGCCGCCGAGCGGCTTGAACTTCTCGCGCTTGACGGAGACGCAGCCGTGGCCGCCGTTGCCGCCCGTGGCGTGGACGATGACTCGATCAACAAAACTGGCCACGTGGCTCCTCGGATTCTGGGGTCCCCCGCGTGGGGCGGGGAGACGGGGCTGTCCTGAAAAGACTAGAGGGTGAGCGCGTGACGCGCCCACCCTCCAGTGGTCGCCGTCACGCTGCGGTGACGGCGGGTGGACCCTGGGGTCCGGAAGAACTGACTACTCGGCGGTCTGGATGTTGACCACGCGGCGGCCACGACGGGTGCCGAACTCGACGACACCGGCGGCCAGGGCGAACAGGGTGTCGTCCTTGCCGCGGCCCATGTTCAGGCCCGGGTGGAAGTGGGTTCCACGCTGGCGGACGATGATCTCGCCGGCGTTGACGGACTGGCCGCCGAAGCGCTTGACACCCAGGTACTGGGCGTTGGAGTCACGGCCGTTGCGAGTGGAGCTCGCACCCTTCTTGTGTGCCATGGTGTGTGCCTACCTTCGTTGGAAATGTATGGGGGACCGGGAAATCAGGCGTCGATGCCGGTGATCTTGACCGTGGTCAGCTCAGCACGGAAGCCCTGGCGCTTCTTGTAGCCGGTCTTGTTCTTGTACTTCATGATCGAGATCTTGGGACCGCGCAGGTCCTCGATGATCTCGGCCGTGACCTTGACGTCGGCCAGGGTCTTGGAGTCGGAGGTGACCTTGTCCCCATCGACCAGCAGCAGCGCAGGAAGCTCTACGGTGCTGCCTGCCTCGCCGGCGACGCGGTCAAGGGTCACGAGGTCTCCAACGGAAACCTTCTCCTGGCGGCCGCCTGCGCGGACAATCGCGTACACCACTTGGGAACTCACTTCTCTCGACATCTATGGACTGCGTGTAAAGGTCGGGTGGGCTCCTGCCGGACTGCGAATGTCGAGACATCACGCCGCGGTGGTCTGTGACCGACCCGCTCTCTGCGTGGCTGTCGCACCGAGAACAGGAAGTTCACCCGAGTGTGCCGTGTCCGGGCGCATGAAAACGACTATGCGCACACCGGTGTCCGGCACCGACAGTCCAGACTACCCGATCCCCGGAAGTCACGCCACTCGCGGGATCTCCGCCGTGCGGGATCAGCCCTCCTGGCGTGCGGTGGCGGCCGAGGTCTGCGCGAAGAACTCGAGCTCCAGGTGGCACGCGCGCAGGAAGGCGCGGCGCATGGCCTCGCGCGTGGCGGTGTCCGCCTGCTCGGCGGCACGGTCCACGGCGGCACGGGCCACCTCCGTGGCGGCGTGGAACTGCGGGTCGTCGTAGGTCTCGAGCCAGTCCGCGAACGGATGCCCCTGCAGCCCCGTGCGGCGCGCCCGCTCCGTGAGCTCCGCCCCCACGTGCGCGTAGAGCCAGTAGCACGGCAGGACCGCGGCGGCACCCACCGCGAACCCGTCCTGCCCCGTGCGGGCGAGCAGGAAGTCCGCGTACGCGCTCGTGGTCCCGGAGGGCGGTTGCGGGGCGCGCCCGTCCAGCCGCGCGCGGTGCAGTGCGGACTCCCCCGTGACCACGGCGGCCGCCGCCGTGGCGAAGAACTCCCGGGTGCTCTCCTCGGGTGCCGCCGCCGCGAGCAGCGCGAGGGCCCGCGAGTAGGCGTCCAGGTACTGCATGTCCTGGTCCAGGTAGCGCTCGAACTCGTCCCGCTCCAGCGTGCCGTCCCCCAGCCCCACCACGAAGGGCAGGACCGCGATCTGCTCGCGGATCGGCGCGCTCGCCTCCCAGAGCTCGTCGGTGAAGCGTGTGCCGGGATCCCCGGTGCCCCCGCACGACGCCGCCACGAAGGCGGGGTCCGTGACGAGGTCCTGGACGTGGTGGAAGTGGTGGACCGGGCCGTTGCCGTGGCCCACGTGCAGGGAGTCCGCAGCGCGCAGCGCACCACGCAGCCAGCGGCGGGCGGTGTCGATCCCCTGTGCCCAGTCCCCCGTGCGCGCCACGACCGTGGCCACCGCAGACGACAGTGAGCACCCGGTCCCGTGGGTGTTGCGCGTGGCCACCCTCGTCCCCGAGTACTGGGCCACGGGCTCGGCCCGGCCCGGGACCACGAGGGCGTCCGGGGTGGACTCCCCGCTCAGGTGCCCGCCCTTGACCAGCACGCGCGTGCCGAAGGTCTCCGCCACGGCCCGGCCCTGCTCGAGCGCATCGTCCCACGTGGTGGCCACGGGCCGCTCCGCGAGCACGGCGAGTTCGGGCAGGTTGGGGGTGATCAGGTCCGCGTGGTGCAGGATGCCGCGCAGCGCGTCCTCGGCGTCGGATGCGAGCAGACGCCCCCCGGCGGTGGCCACCATGACGGGGTCGATCACGACCACGGGCGCACGGTGGGCCGCGAGCCACGCCCCCACCGTCTCGATGACGTCCACCGAGCCGAGCATCCCGACCTTCACGGCATCCAGCTCCACGTCCTGCGCCACGGCGTCCAACTGCGCCTGCAGCACGGACACGGGTGGGGTGTGGACCGCCACCACGCCCCGCGTGTTCTGCGCGACCACCGCAGTGACCACGCTCAGCCCGAAGCCGCCCATGGCGGCGATGGACTTCAGGTCCGCGGCGTGCCCGGCACCACCCGTGGGGTCCGTGCCGGCGATCGAGAGGACGCGGGGGGCGGGGACAGAAGGCGTGGGGTTCACGACATTCCCTTCGCTAGTACGAGCTAGATCAGGTTCTACGGGTGTGTTCTCAGCCGCCGTGCGGCACCCCGTGCACGTGGTCCCGATCATGCCACAGGAGCGCCCGGACGAGTCCGAGCGCTCCTGTGGTGGGTGGTCCCCCGCGGCCCTCCCGGGAGGGCCGCGCGGGGCGTCAGTCCCCCTTGGGGGTCATCGTGATGTCCCGGGCGCTCACGCCCACACCCACGATGGTGGGCTGGCCGTCCGAGGAGGCCGAGCCCACGGGCGCGGCCGCGGCGGTGAACCGCGTGGCCGAGCGCTCGGCGGCGTCGTACTCACGGGTCTCCACGCTTCCGGCACCCGGTGCGGCCGTGGGAGCCACGGCGCGGCGGGAGCCGCGGCGGCGCCTGGCGGGAGCGGCATCAGCGGCGGACGCGGAGGGCTGTGCCGCGGTGGCGCGCCGGGACGGGGTCTGCTGCCCGGAGCCGCCCTCGGACGGCGACTGCTTCGGGGCGTCCCGCTCCGGCGCGGAGCTCTCGGACTGCTCGGACCGGTCCTGCTCGGCGTCGGACGACGCCGCGCCGTTGCCGCGACCCCGGCCGCGCTGGCCCGTAGAACGTCCCCCGCGGCCCTTCAAGCCCTCGCCGCCCCGCCGTCCGGAGCCGCGACCGGACCCGGTGCGGTCCTGCGACGCGTCCTCACCGGAGTCCTCGGCCGAGAAGGCCGCGGAGAGCGAGTCCAGGGTGAGCGCCTCCTGCTCCGCGCGCTCGTCCTTCTGCCCCTGGGGGAGCTCGATGACCTCACCGTGGATCGTCAGGCTGGACCCGGCGTCACCCGCGGCGTGCTCGCCGCGGGGTTCGGAGGCACCGTTCCCACCGTTCTCGGTGGCGGTGTCCTCGCCCTGGTTCCCACGACCGCGGCTGCGCTTGCCGCGACGCTTCTTCCGACGCCGCCCGCTCTCGGAGTCCGCCGAACCGTGCTCGGACGCCTGCTCCGGACCCTGGTTCCCGTGCCCTGCGTGCTGGCCGGTCGAGTCCTTGTGCTCGGCTCCGCCGCGGGACCCGCCCTGGGCGTCGTCGTCCTCGTGGGAGGAGGCGGCCGCGATGTTTGCGAACGCCGTGCGGGCGGCCTCGTCCCGGGCCTGCTGCTGGTCGTCCGCGCCACCCCGGTTGTTCGACCGGGGTTTGTCCTGCGGCTGGTTCTGCTTCTGCCGCGAGCGCTTGCGCTCGTTGCGGTTGCCGCCGCGGTGGTCCGGCGCGGTGGCCGTGGAGCGACCCTTGAGGGGGTGGTCGTGGACCACGACGCCGCGGCCCGCGCACTCCTCGCACGGCTCCGAGAAGACCTCGAGCAGGCCGGTGCCCATGCGCTTGCGCGTCATCTGCACGAGACCCAGGGAGGTCACCTCCGCCACCTGGTGCTTGGTTCGGTCACGGCCCAGGCACTCCACGAGCCGACGCAGCACGAGGTCCCGGTTGGACTCCAGGACCATGTCGATGAAGTCCACCACGATGATCCCGCCGATGTCCCGCAGCCGCAGCTGGCGCACGATCTCCTCGGCGGCCTCGAGGTTGTTCTTGGTGACGGTCTCCTCGAGGTTGCCGCCGGAACCGGTGAACTTGCCGGTATTGACGTCCACCACGGTCATGGCCTCGGTGCGGTCGATCACGAGCGAGCCGCCGGAGGGCAGGAACACCTTGCGCTCCAGGGCCTTCTGGATCTGCTCCTCCACGCGCATGTGCTCGAAGAGATCCTCGTCCTCCGTCCAGCGCTGCAGCCGGTCCAGCAGGTCCGGGGCCACGTAGGTCACGTACGCCTCGATGTTGTCCCACGCCTGCTCGCCCTGGACCACCATGGCGGTGAAGTCCTCGTTGAACACGTCGCGGACCGTCTTGATGGTGAGGTCCGGCTCGGCGTAGAGCAGCTCCGGCGCCAGGGTCTTGGTGGAGCCCGCCTTCTCCTGGATCTGCTCCCACTGGGAGCGCAGCCGGTTGATGTCGTTGGTCAGCTCGGTCTCGGACGCGCCCTCCGCAGCGGTGCGCACGATCACGCCCGCGCCCTCGGGCAGCCGGTCCTTGAGGATCTTCTTGAGCCGCTGGCGCTCCACGTCCGGGAGCTTGCGGGAGATCCCGGTCATGGACCCGCCGGGCACGTACACGAGGTAGCGCCCCGGCAGGGACACCTGGCTGGTGAGCCGGGCGCCCTTGTGCCCCACGGGGTCCTTGGTGACCTGCACGAGCACCGTGCTGCCGGGCTTCAGGGCGTTCTCGATCTTGCGGGGCTTGTTGCCCAGCTCCGCGGCGTCCCAGTCCACCTCGCCGGCGTAGAGCACGGCGTTGCGCCCGCGTCCGATGTCCACGAACGCGGCCTCCATGGACGGCAGGACGTTCTGCACCTTGCCCACGTACACGTTGCCGATCAGCGAGTCCTGCGTGGTGTGGGAGACGAAGTGCTCCGCGAGGATCCCGTCCTCGAGCACGCCGATCTGGATGCGGTCCTCCTTCTGACGGACCAGCATCTTGCGCTCCACGGACTCGCGGCGGGCCAGGAACTCGGCCTCGGTGATCACGTGGCGGCGGCGGCCGAACTGGCGGGACTCGCGACGGCGCTGGCGCTTGGCCTCCAGGCGCGTGGAGCCCCGGACACCGACCACCTCGTCGCTGCCCGTGCCCTCGGACGCGCCGCGCGGGGCGCGCACCCGCGTCACGGAGCCGTCGGAGTCGTCCACGAGCTCCATGTCCTCGTCCCCGCGACGACGCCGCCGGCGCCGCCTGCTCGAGACGCTCCCGTTCTCGTCGTCCTCGTCCTCGTCGCGGTGCGCCGCGCGCTCGGCATCGCGCTCCTGGGCGGCCTCGCGCAGGCGGGCCTTCTGCGCCTCGGCCGCACGGCGGATCTCCTCCGGGTCCGGGGCGCGGAACAGCAACGAGGCACCGGGGCCGAAGGCTCCGAAGTCGTCCTGCGTGGGGGGCTGGGTGCTCTCCTGCGCGGAGCCGTCGTCGTCGGACGCCGTGTTCTCGGCCGAGGCATCGGTGGCCTTCTCCGCCGCGGCACCGTCCTGCTCCGCGGTCTCCGTCTTCTGGGACCCGGTGTCCTGGCCCGCCGCGGCGTCGTCGTCCGCCTGGTGGGCCGCGGTTGCTTCGTTCGTCTCCTCGGCCGCCTTCTCGGCGGCGGGCTCCGGAGCGGCGGGGACCTCGCCGGCGTCGACGGCGGCGGCCGTGGCGATCGCCTGGCTCGTGCCGTCCACGGGGGTCACCGTGGCCTCGGGGGTCTGTGCGGTGGTGTCCTGTTCAGGTTCCATGTGCAGTTGTGCTCCTGCTCGGGGCACCGTCCGCACCCGGGCCCGAGGTGTGCTCGGTCGGTCGAGCCGGTGTTCTCCACGCGGCCGCCGGAAGTCGGTGTCGTACCCGCGGGCGCGGCCTGTGGGGCGCGCTGTCCGCGAGCCGGCGGATGCCCGAGTCGCTCGGTCCGTGGGACCGCGAACTTGAACCGGTGGCGGACGCGCTCGATCCTGTGAGAGCCGCGGGTCCGTACCGATGGTTGTCGGTGCTCCTGCCGGGCCGGTGCCTCACGTGCGGCTTGAGGACCGACCGCGCACCAGTATCTCACAGTCGTCCCCTGTGGCCGCGCATCCTGGTGGTGCACGCCACAGCTCCACCGCGGTGGGAGCCACCGGAGGCGCACCTCCGCGCGGCACGTCCCCCGGCCGGTGGTCTACGATCGGGCGCGTGAGTTCAGCATCCCGCCCCGCACCCACCACCGCCACGGGACACCCGAGCGGTACCCCCTCGGACACGGTTCCGCCACCCGTGACGCGCTCGGACCGCACCTGGGGGGTGCTGGCCGTGGTCCTCTCCCTGATCGGCTTCGCGGCGTCCGCGGAGCTCGTGGCCGAGCGGCTGGCCCTGTACCAGGACGCCGGGCACCGGGCGAGCTGCGACATCAACGCGTGGCTGGCCTGCGGCACGGTCATGCGCACCCCGCAGGCGGAGCTGTTCGGCTTCCCCAACCCGTTCATCGGGATCGTGGCCTACGCCGTGGTGCTCGCCGTGGCGGTGGGCGTGCTGGCCGGGGCGCGCTACGCCCGCTGGTTCTGGTGGCTGCTGTGGCTCGGGATCGCCGCCGGTTCCGTGTTCACCCTGTGGCTGTGGTGGCAGACCACGTTCCACATCAACGCCCTGTGCCTGTACTGCATGATCGTGTGGTGCGCGCAGACCTACCTGCTGGCCCACACGACGGCACGGATGCGCCGTGCCGGAATGCTCGGTGGCGCCGGCCGGGAGGGCGCCGGCTCCACCGCGTGGGCCTGGCTGCTGGGCACCGCGGTGCTCGTGGTGGTCTTCGGCGTGGTGGCCGTCCGCTTCGCCCCGGCGATCCTCGGCTGACGAGTCCCGGGCACGACGACGACGGGGCGGCACCCAGCGTGGGTGCCGCCCCGTCGTCGTTCCCGCAGGCCAACGGCCCGTGCCAAGCCCGAGGGTCTGGCACGCGCCGTGGTGGTGCGGGTGTGGCTCAGGCGAACCAGATGCCGATCTCGCGCTCGGCGGACTCCGGGGAGTCCGAGCCGTGCACGAGGTTCTTCTGGACCTTCTCGCCCCAGTCGCGGCCCAGGTCCCCGCGGATGGTGCCCGGGGCGGCCGTGGTGGGCTCGGTGGCCCCGGCGAGGCTGCGGAAGCCCTCGATCACGCGGTCGCCCTCCACCACGGCGGCGACCACCGGGCCCGAGAGCATGAACTGCACGAGCGGCTCGAAGAACGGCTTGCCCTGGTGCTCGGCGTAGTGCTGCTCCAGGATCTCCCGGGTGGCGTGCACGAGCTTGAGCTCCGCGAGGGTGTAGCCCTTGGCCTCGATGCGGGCCAGGATCTGACCGGTGAGGCCGCGCTCGACGCCGTCCGGCTTGACGAGGACGAGGGTGCGCTGGGACATGGGTCTCCTTGGTGTCGGGGTGGAGGTGCGGGAGCCCTGGTGGGCCCCGCACCCGGTTCGGGACCGAGCCTAGCGAACGCGGGACCGCTCGTGGGGCCGCGCCCGCCCGAGTGGCTCACACCCGGGGGTTCTCCGCCTCCCAGCGGCGCTGCTCCTCGGCGCGCTGCACGTTCTCCCGGTCCATGCGCCCGCCCTTGACCACGGCGTACCACCACGCGAGCGCGCACAGCGCCCCGATCCAGAACATGGCGGGGACTACGAAGCCGGTGGCGATCAGCACGAGTTGCAGCACCCATCCGGCCGCGTAGCCCCACGGCCTGCGCAGCACCGCGCACAGCAGGACGAACAGCAGGGCAAGCACCACGGAGCCGCCCATGAGCCACAGCTTCTGGGGTGTGCTCCAGTCCTGCGTGAACAGCCCGTAGGCCGTGAGCGCGGCGAAGAACACGATGAACGCCTCGATGCACAGCACGCAGGACGCGAACATCATGCGGATCGAGCGGGGCTTCTTGGGCTGGCCGGGGCGCCACTCGCGCTGGGCCTTGGTCATGCGGGCCATGCGGCTCCTTCCAGGGGTGCGGTCACGAGGGGTGCGGGCGACGGGTCACAGGCCGAGCAGCGCACGGGCCTCACCCACCACGGTGATGGAGCCGGTGACGAGCACTGCGCCGTCGAACTGCTCGCGGGCCGCGGCGTCCTGGATGGCCTCGGAGCACGCCTCGTCCAGGCGATCGGCCACGTGCACCACGTCCTCGTCGAAGCCCATGTCCACGGCGATCTCCGCGAGCTCCGCCGGGGGCACCGCCCGCGGGGAGTGGGACGCGGTGCACCACAGCTCCAGCTCGAACTCGTGGTACTCGTCCGCGAGCACCCGCATCATGGTCTCCACGTCCTTGTCCCCCAGCACCCCGACCACGAGGTTGAGCTTGCTGAACGTGAACCCCTCGCGCACGGCCGCGGCGGAGGCCACGAGCCCGTGCGGGTTGTGGGCGGCGTCGAGGACCACGGGCGGGGCCTTGCGCGCGAGCTCGAGGCGTCCGGGCGAGGACACCGCGCCCAGACCCTCGCTCACGAGCTCGGGGTTCAGCGGCTTCTCGCCACCGCCCAGCAGCGCCTCGACCGCGGCGATCGCGACCGCCGCGTTCTGCGCCTGGTGCGCGCCGAACAGCGGGAGCATCACGTCCGGGTACTCGCCCGCGAGGCCCTGGACGGTGATGACCTGCCCGCCCACGGCGGTGGTGCGCGCGGTCACGGAGAACTCCACGCCCTCGAAGCGGAAGGGAACTCCCAGCTCCTGCGCGCGCTCGAGCAGCACCTGGGCCGCACCCGGCTGCTGGGCGGAGCTCACGAGGAACCCGCCCGGCTTGACGATCCCGGCCTTCTCGCGGGCGATGTCCTCCACGGTGTCGCCGAGGATGTCCGTGTGGTCCAGGTCGACGGGCGTGACCACGGAGACCGCCGCGTCCGCCACGGTGGTGGCGTCCCACGAGCCGCCGATCCCGACCTCCAGGACCATCACGTCCACGGGTTCGTCCGCAAACACCGCGAACGCCAGCACCGTGAGGGTCTCGAAGTACGTCAGGCGCGGTGCGCCCTCGCCCTCCAGGTGGCGGTCCACGAGGTCCAGGTACGGGGCGACCTCCGTGTAGATCCGCACGAAGGTCTCGTCGGAGACGGGCTCGCCGTCGATGCTGATCCGCTCGGTCACGCGCTCCAGGTGCGGGCTGGTGTAGCGGCCCACCCGCAGGTCGTGAGCGAGCAGCAGGGACTCGATCATGCGCGCCGTGGACGTCTTGCCGTTGGTCCCGGTCACCTGCACCACCGGGGCGCTGCGGTGCGGGTCTCCCAGCGCGGAGACCGCGAGCTGCATCGCGTCCAGGCGCGGCGCCATCCTGTGCTCCGGCGCCCGGGCCAGCAGTCCCTGGTAGATCTCCTCGACGGACGCGAAGTTCTCGTGCTCGGTGGCGCCGCTCATGCGTCCACCACCGCCACGGTGACGTCCAGGTCGGCGGCCTCCACCAGCTCCAGCTCTCGGGTGAGGGTCTCCCCCTGCACGAGCTCGCGGTGCGCGTCCACCGCGGCCAGCGTCGCGGCGTCGGCGTGGACCGTGGTGCGGATCCGGTCCGAGACCACCAGCCCGGCGTCCTTGCGGGCCTGCTGGATTGCACGGACCATGTCCCGGGCCACGCCCTCTGCCCGCAGCTCGTCGGTCAGCTCGGTGTCCAGCACCAGGAAACCGCCGCCGGGCAGCACGGTGACGGCGCGCGCGGAGGACGCCGCGGCGTCGTCGACCACCGTGACCAGCTCGTACTCGCCCTCCTCCAGCGCCACCGAGCCGGCGACGACGCCGCCGTCCTCGGTCACGGACCAGTCGCCCGCCTTGGTGGCCCGGATGACCTGTTGCACCTGCTTGCCGAGCCGGGGACCGGCGGCGCGCGCGTTGACCTTGAGCTCCTGCGAGATGCCGTAGTCGGCGGCCGAGACCTCGTCCGCGTCCACCAGCGTGACGGACTTGAGGTTCAGCTCGTCCGCGACGATCTCCTGGAACGTGCCCTCGAGCGCCTGTGCCCCGGGCACGGCCACGGTCATGCCGGCGAGCGGCTGGCGCACGCGCAGGCTGCTGGCCTTGCGCAGTGCGGAGCCCGCAGAGCAGATGGCGCGCGTGCGCTCCATGGCGGTGAGCAGGGCCTCGTCCCGCGGGAACAGGGAGGCGTCCGGCCAGTCGGTCAGGTGCACCGAGCGCCCGCCGGTGAGCCCGCGCCAGATCTCCTCGGTGACGAGCGGCAGCAGCGGGGCGGCCACGCGGCACACGGTCTCGAGGCACGTGTAGAGCACGTCGAACGCCTCGGTGTCCTCCTCGAAGAAGCGCTCGCGGGACCGGCGCACGTACCAGTTGGTGAGCGTGTCCATGTAGGCGCGCAGACGCTCGGCGGCGGCCCAGATGTCGTACTCGTCGAAGAGCCGCTTGGTGTCCGTGACCAGGGCGCCGGTCTCGGCCAGGATGTAGCGGTCCATCACGTGCTCGGCCTCGTACCGCGGCTGGGCGTCGTAGCCCTCTCCCCCGCGGGCGGCGTTCGTGTAGAGGCCGAAGAAGTGGTAGACGTTCCACAGCGGCAGGATCATCTGCCGCACGCCGTCACGGATGCTCTGCTCGGTGACCACCAGGTTCCCGCCGCGCAGGATGGGCGAGGACATCAGGAACCAGCGCATGGCGTCCGAGCCGTCCCGGTCCAGGACCTCGTTGACGTCCGGGTAATTGCGCAGGGACTTGGACATCTTCTGTCCGTCCGAGCCCAGCACGATGCCGTGGGAGATCACGTTGCGGAACGCCGGGCGGTCGAACAGTGCGGTGGCCAGGATGTGCAGCGTGTAGAACCAGCCGCGGGTCTGGCCGATGTACTCCACGATGAAGTCACCGGGGTTGTGGGTCTCGAACCACTCGCGGTTCTCCATGGGGTAGTGCACCTGCGCGTAGGGCATGGACCCGGAGTCGAACCACACGTCCAGCACCTCGGGAACGCGGCGCATCATGGACTTCCCCGTGGGGTCGTCCGGGTTGGGGCGGGTCAGCTCGTCGATCCACGGCCGGTGCAGGTCCACCTCGCCGTCGGCGTTGCGGGGCAGGCGCCCGAAGTCCGCCTCCAGCTCCGCGAGGGAGCCGTAGACGTCGCGGCGCGGGTGGTTGGGGTCGCTGGACTCCCACACGGGGATCGGCGAGCCCCAGTAGCGGTTGCGGGAGATGGACCAGTCCCGGGCGTTCTCCAGCCACTTGCCGAACTGGCCGTCCTTGACGTTGCCGGGGATCCAGTTGATCTGCTGGTTCAGCTCCAGCATGCGGTCCTTGATGGCCGTGACGCTCACGAACCACGAGGACACCGCGCGGTAGATGAGGGGGTTCCGGCAGCGCCAGCAGTGCGGGTAGGAGTGCTCGTAGGACGCCTCGCGCAGCAGCGCACCGCGGGCCCGCAGGTCCCGGATCACGGTGCGCGCCACCTCCTTGTCGAACACATTGTGCCCGGCGAGCTCCGCGAGCGGCGCCCCGGCGGCCAGGGACTCGTCCGTGAAGAGGTCGTAGAAGCGCCCGCCCTCGTCCACGGAGAGCACCACGGGGATCTCGTGCTCGGCGCACACCAGCTGGTCGTCCTCGCCGTAGGCCGGAGCCTGGTGCACGATGCCCGTGCCGTCCGTGGTGGTCACGTAGTCCGCCACGAGGATCTGCCAGGCCCGGGCGGTGCCGAAGCGCTCGTCGTCCGTGAAGTAGTCCCACAGCGGGGCGTAGCGGATGCCCGCGAGCTGCTCGCCCGTGTAGTGCGCCGTCACGGCCTCGGCCACGGCGGCGGCCGGGTCCTCAGCGTCCCCGTAGCCGAGGTCCTTGGCGTAGCTGCCCGCGAGCTCTGCCGCGACGAGGAAGCGGCGTCCGGCCAGCTCCCCGGCACCGGGGACCAGCACGTAGTCGATGGCGGGGCCCACCGCGAGCGCCTCGTTGGTGGGCAGGGTCCAGGGCGTGGTGGTCCACGCGATGGCCTCCGCGCCCGCGAGCTCGGCGGCGACCTCCGGGTGCGCGGCCCACGAGGTGTCCTCGGAGAGCCGGAACGCCACGGTCACGGAGGTGTCCTGGCGCATCTGGTAGACGTCGTCGTCCATGCGCAGCTCGTGGTTGGACAGCGGCGTCTCGTCCTTCCAGCAGTACGGCAGCACGCGGTAGCCGGAGTAGACCAGGCCCTTCTCGTCCAGGGCCTTGAACGCGCCGATCACGGACTCCATGTACTCCGGGTTCAGCGTCTTGTAGTCGTTGTCGAAGTCCACCCAGCGGGCCTGGCGGGTCACGTAGTCCTGCCACTCGGAGGCGTACTTCATCACGGAGGCGCGGCAGGCGTCGTTGAACGTGTCGATGCCCATGGCCTCGATGTCCTGCTTGTCAGTCATCCCGAGCTGCTTCATGGCCTCGAGCTCCGCGGGCAGCCCGTGGGTGTCCCAGCCGAAGCGGCGCTCCACGCGGCGACCCTGCTGCGTCTGGTAGCGCGCCACGAGGTCCTTGACGTAGCCGGTGAGCAGGTGGCCGTAGTGCGGCAGGCCGTTGGCGAAGGGCGGGCCGTCGTAGAAGACGAACTCGTTGGAGCCGTCCGTACCGCTGTCGCGCTGGTCGATGCTCGCCTGGAAGGTGTCGTCACGCTTCCAGTAGTCGAGGACGCGCTCCTCGACCGCGGGCAGACGCGGGGCCGCGGGGACGCCCTGGGCGTCGGGGTCGGTGCTCGCCTTGGGGTACACGAATGAGTCGGTCACGGTGCTCCATCCTGAGGTGCCGGTGGTTCAGGATGCGAGGACGCCCTGGCGCACGGGGCGCCGGTGGCGCGGTACCACCTCGCTTGTCCGCCGCACCGCCGGGGATGCCGACGACGCCGCGAGCCGCTCATTGGGGGCTGTCACGGGCCCGAGTCGTCCGGTTCTACTGAGGCCCGCACGGGCCGGTTCTTCCGGAGGGGCTCCCCGGTGATGGCCGGATCAGCGCCCGCGCGCACTGGGCGCACGGGACCATGGTAGCGCGCCGGGCGGCGTCGTCCACGTCCGTCCTCTGCCTGGGGCGGCGGGCGATCCGCAGGACGGGGTTGCCCCGCCCGGGAGTCGGCAGCCGCAGCTGCTCCCGGGTGCCGCCCGCAGCAGGGCACGGTCGCGGTCAGGGCCGCGGGTCGGTGCGCCCGAGGGCGGCGACCCGGCCCACGAGGATCACGGCCGGGGCCCGCACCCCGCGCTCCTCGGCCGTGCGCGCGACGTCCGCCAACGGCGCGAGCGTGGTGCGCTGCGTGGGCGTCCAGCCCCGTTCCACCACAGCCACGGGAAGGTCCAGGGGGTAGCCCGAGGCGAGCAGCGTCTCCGCTGTCCGCGCGAGTCCGCCCACCCCCATCATGAGGATCAGCGTGTGCCCCTCTCGGTACGGGACGTGGCGCAGCTCCTCATGGGCGGTGATGACCGTGAAGCCGTGGGCCATGTCCCGGTGCGTCACGGGGATCCCGGCGGCCGCGGGCACGGAGATCGCGGAGGTGACTCCCGGGACCACCTCGGTGGCGATCCCGTGGGCGTGGCAGAACTCCACCTCCTCGCCGCCGCGGCCGAACACGTACGGGTCTCCACCCTTGAGCCGCACCACCCGGCGCCCTGACCGCGCCTGGTCCACGACCGTCTGGTTGATCCGGTCCTGCGTGACCTTGTGGTACCCGGCGCGCTTGCCCACGTCGATGATCTCCGCGTGCTCCGCGAGCGCCGGGAGCAGGTCCGTGGGGCCCAGCCGGTCCGCGACCACCACGTCCGCGCCCGCCAGCAGGTAGCGCCCGCGCACCGTCAGCAGGCCGGGGTCCCCCGGCCCACCGCCCACGAGGGCCACGGTTCCCGGCTGCTGGGCGTCCGGTTCGAGGTGGTCGTTGGACCGGGAACCGAGCTTCGCAGGGACGTCGCCGATGCGTGCCTCGTCAGCCCATTCAGGGCGGGGACCCGGCGCCACACGGCCGCCCTGGTGCGGGGAGGGGCCCGCGGAGCTGGGGGCCGCGGGCCCGTCGGTCCCTCCTGGCGACAATGCGCCCTCCCGGGAACGCCGGGCCCTCACGGGGATCTCGCCGGTCTCCAGGCGTGCCGCGATCCACGCGGTGACGGCCTTGGCACGCCGTGGGTCCCCGCCCGCGTTGACGGCCACCGTGACCCCGTGCGCGCGAGCAACGGCCGGGACCCACGCACTGGACGCCGCGGCGTCGCCACCCGTGACGCAGAAGACCCGGTGCTGCTCCGCGGTGCGGGTCACGAGGTCCTGGACGGCGGGCGAGTCCGTGTGGGCCAGCACGAGCCACGCCCCGGGGACGTCCTCGGGGCGGAAGCCCCGGCGGTGCCACGTGAGCTCCCCGGCCTCGGCGAGCGCCCGCAGGTCCTCGTGCGCGTCCGGAGCCACGAGCTCGACGGCCGCGCCCTCGGCGAGCAGCGCGGGCACCCGGCGCGCGGCCACCGGCCCGGCACCCACCACGAGCACCCGACGGCCGGTGAGGTTCAGACCCAGGGGGTAGGTCATGGGCGGGGCACTCCTGAGGCGACGGCGGAACGGAAACCGCCATGCTACGTGCGGGTCCGTGGCCCCGTACCCCGGCCGTCACGGGGCGTCACACTCCCCCGGGCGGACCTCACTCGGTCGCGGCACCCTGCTTCCAGTAGCCCATGAACGAGATGTCCGCCTTGGGCACCCCGCCGCTCACGCACATCCGGCGCATGGACTTCACGGCCGAGGACTCCGCCGCGAGGAACCAGTACCTGCCGCGGCCCTCGGGGCGCGCCGTGGCCCACACGAACTCGGACTCGTCCTGCCAGGACGCCAGCTCCGTGTGGCCCACCGCCCAGTACCGGCGGGCGTGCTCCGCGAGCCGCTCCCACAGCCACAGCTCCAGGGCCAGGTTGCGCTCGCGGGGACCGCGCGGCAGCCAGGTCCAGACCAGCTCGGTGCCGCCGTCCAGCACCACGCGGTGGGCGCCGTGCTCGTCGCACGACGCCGCCCGGGCCAGAGCGCGCGGACCCGCCCCCGGGACGGCGTCGGCCTCCGCGGGGACCTCCACGGCCACGGTGATGGAGCGCGGGGGCTCGTACGCGCCGTCCACCGGGCGGTTGACCCGGACCCGCTGCTCCACGCCGTCCACGATCGCGGAGATCGCGGGCAGTGCCGTCTCGTCCCCCGCGATCACCACGTCCTGACCGGCTGCGCGACCGTCATCCCATGCCGCCCACCACGCGGAGTCGCCGGAGGGCACGAGCAGCCGCGCGGAGTCCCCGGCGCGGACCGAGTCCCCCCACGCGGCACCCGGACCCATGCCGTGCTCGGGGTCCCCGTGCAGCACCACGTCGATCGCGAGCTCCGGCACCCGCTCCCCCTCGAGCTCCACCGTGGTGGCGTCCCGCACGGTGTAGGTGCGCATCCACCCGGCCTCCTCGCGCGGAGCGGCCATGAACTCGCGGCGCCAGCGGACCATGTCCGCGACGTCCACGTCCACCGCGCCACCGGCGGGCGGGATGAGCACCTTGATGTAGGAGTCCGCCCGGGGCCCGGGGCCCTGCTCGCCCCACGGCATGGTCCTCAGCTGCTCCCCCGCCACGTGCACCCGCACGAGGTGCTCACTGAGCTCCTCCCGCCGGGTCACCGTGGCGTCCACGCACGCCAGCTGGGTCATGCGGACACCTCCCCGTTCTCCTCGTTCTGGTCCCGGGCGGCCGGGTGCGGCCGGGCCGTCCCGGTCCGTGACCCGAACGTGGGTCCGGTCGTCGTTCCGGCCGTGGCATCCGCCGGGGTCTGGGACCCCGCCATTCCCGGGGCTCGCGACCGGCCCGCCGACAGCGGGATCACCACGCGGGCGTCGGTCACGGGATCGTGCAGCGCGCGGGCGTCCATGTCGAACACGCGACCGACCACCTCGTCGGTCATGACCTCGTCCGCACCACCGCGGGCCACCACCTCGCCGGCCTTCATGGCCACGAGCACGTCCGCGTAGCGCGCGGCCAGGGACAGCTCGTGCAGCACCATCACCAGGGTGATCCCCCGGGCACGCTGCAGCTCGCACAGGATGTCCAGGATCTCCACCTGCCGGGCGATGTCCAGATAGGTGGTGGGCTCGTCCAGCAGCAGCACCTCGGTCTGCTGGGCCAGGGCCAGTGCGATCCACACGCGCTGTCGCTGCCCTCCGGAGAGGTCCGTCACGTGGCGTTCCATGAGATCGCACAGACCGGTGAGCTCGAGCGCCTCGGCCACGGCGGCGTCGTCCTCCGCGCGCCAACGCCCGAAGGCCCCGCGGTGCGGGTGGCGACCGCGCGAGACCAGCTCCCGCACGCTCACCCCCTCCGGCGCCACGGGGTCCTGCGGAAGGAAGCCCACCGTCTGCGCAAAACGGGTGCGGTGCCAGCCCCGGACGTCCTCCCCGCCCACGAGCACCTCACCGGCGGTGGGGGCCAGCTGGCGCGCGCACGTGCGGAGCAGCGTGGACTTGCCGCAGCCGTTGGCGCCCACGAGCGCCGTGACACGCCCCGCGGGGAACGTGACGTCCACGTCCGTGAGCACGGGCGCGCCGCCGTAGCCGGCCCGCAGTCCGCGCACGGCCACCGCGGACGACGCCGCCCGGCCGGTCCGCGCGGCGCTCGCCGCCTCCGCGCGCCGGGCCTCGTGCCGCGGGCCCGCCACGGTGTCCTTGACCTCGTTCTCGGGGCTCATACCTCCGCCTTTCCTCGTCCGATGAGCAGCCACAGCAGCACGGGGGCGCCGGCGGCCGCGGTGACCACGCCCACGGGCAGTGCCAGGTTCGGCAGGGCCTCGGCGGCCACGTAGTCCGAGACGACCATGAGCACCGCACCCACGAGGGCCGCGTGGTGCGCGTGCCCGGCGCCGCCACCGATGCCGCGCGCGATGGGCGCGGCCATGAACGACACGAACGCCACGGGCCCCACGGTGGCCGCGGCCACCGCCACCAGGGTCACCGCGAGCGCCAGGGCCGTGAGCCGCACACCCTGCACCCGCACGCCCAGCCCAGCGGCGAGCGCGTCCCCGGTGCCGAGGGCGTCCACGGCGGGCGTGAGCACCGCGCACAGGGGCAGCAGCACGAGCAGGCAGAGTCCCACCTGCGCGATGTCCTGCCAGGAGGCGGCGTTGAGCGAACCGGTGAGCCACTGCATGGCGTCCTGCGCGGCGTAGATGTCTGCACGGGTGAGCACGCCGTTGATGGCCGCCCCGGTGAGGGCACCCCCGGCCACGCCGGTGAGCACGAGCTTGCCGATGCTGGCGTGCGTGCCCCCGGCGGCGAGGATGACCGCGAGCATGAGACCGAAGCCTCCCACGAGCGCGCTGACCGTCACCGCGGCCCCGGAGAAACCCGCGGTGATCGCGACCACCGCACCGAGTCCCGCACCGGAGGACACACCCATAATGTCCGGGGAGGCCAGCGGGTTGCGCAGCACGCGCTGGAACAGGTGGCCCGCGAGTCCGAAGGCGGTGCCCGTGAGGATTCCCAGGACCGTGCGGGGCAGGGTGATCTGCCACACGATGTAGTCCGCCGGACCCTCGTAGTCGTGGGCCAGCACCGCGAACAGGTCCGGAACCGCCACCACGTACTTGCCGAGCGCGATGCGGGCGAAGGACGCGACGGCCAGGACGAGCAGCAGCAGGAGGGTGACCCGCCGGGTGCGGCGATGCGTGCGGGTACGTCCCGCGCGGACGGCGTCGACCGTCTCCGCGCGGGACGGGAGCTGCAGCGCCGCGCTCATGCCGCCACCGTCTTCCCGCGCAGCACGGCCACGAGGGCCGGGGCACCGATCACGACCAGGGCGATCCCCACCTGGATCTCCCGGTCCGGGACCAGCACGCGGGCCACGACGTCCGCCAGCAGCACGATGGCCGGTCCCGCGAGCAGGCACGCCGGGATCACCCGCCGGTAGGAGACACCCACGACCACGCGGACGGCGTGGGGCACGAGCAGCCCGCAGAACACGAGCGGGCCCACCAGCGCGGTGGACGTGCCCGCGAGCAGCACCACGGCCACACCGACCAGTCCGCGGGTCAGGGCGGGGTGGGTTCCCAGCCCCCTGCCCAGGGCGTCCCCGAGCGTGAGGGTGTCCAGGGAGCGGGCCAGGCACCACCCGAGCACGAGACCCGCGACGACCACGGGCGTGGCCGCCACCAGGAACGTGCCGTCCGGGCGGGTGAGCTCTCCCACCTGCCAGCGCCGGAAGGTGTCGAACGTGGCCTGGTGGCTCAGCAGGATCGCGCTCGTGAGCGCGGTGAGCCCCGCGGACACGGCCGCGCCCGTGAGGGCCAGCGTCACGGGACGCGCCCCGCCGCGGGCGGCCGTGGCCAGACCGTACACCGCGACCATGGCCACGGCCGAGCCCAGCGCGGCCAGCCACAGCTGGTTCGCCACACCCGACAGTCCGAACAGCGCGCCACCCGTCACCACCGCGAACGCGGCACCGGCCGTGAGCCCCAGGATCCCGGGATCGCCGAGCGGGTTGCGGGTGGCTCCCTGCAGCAGTGCCCCCGCCACGGACAGGGCCGCCCCGGTGAGCACCCCGGCGGCGGTGCGCCACACGCGGGACTCCACCACGGCGCCGTCGAGCGGGGGCACGCCCGGCACGGCGCCGGGATCACCGACGAAGACCTGCGGCACCACACGCCACGTGCTCGCGAGGTCGATCGGACGGGAGCCGCACGAGATCGAGAGAACGACGGCCACGATGAGAACGACCGCCATGACGAGCCAGGGCAGGACCCGGCGCCCCGGGCGCCCCGCACGGGAGCCCGGGGCGTGGGCACCGGCGGTATCCGCGGCGCCGGAGCGTGTGAGGGAGGTGCTGGCGGGCACGGAGGTTAGGCCCCCAGGGCGTTCTTGATCGCCGGGACGTGGGTGTCCAGGGCGTGCGGCAGGGACAGCGGCGAGGACGAGTACCCCGAGAGCACGTCCTGCTTGGTCGTGAGGAACAGCCCGTGGCCGGCGGCGATCGCCGGGATGGTCTTGAGCACGGAGTCGGTGCGGAACTTCTCCGCCTGCGCCTCGTCCTCGGCGGCGGCCACGAAGAGGTCGCTCTCGAGCTCGTCCGCGCGCTCCTTGGGCCACTCACGCCAGAACTCCTTCTCGGAGACGTTCTTGGTGACCACGGGCGCCAGGGTCAGGCCCAGCTCGGTGAAGAAGCGGGGGCGACCGTCCGAGGGGCCGTAGAAGCCCAGGGACTGCGAGACGTCCCCGTAGATGAAACTCTTGCCCCGGGCGTCGCCGAGCTCCTCGGAGCGGGTGCGGATGAGCTCCTCGGTACGGGAGATCAGCTCGTCGCCGGCCTGGGAGCGCCCCAAGGCCTGGGCGGTCACCCGCTGCATGTCCTGCCACGAGTTCACCCACGGGCCCGTGGGGTAGACCACCGTGGGGGCGATCTTGGTCAGGCGCTCGTACTCCTCCTGGGTCACCCCGGAGTTCACGGCGATGATCAGGTCGGGGCTCAGCTGGGCGATCTCCGTGAAGTTCACGCCGTCGGACTCGTCCATGGTCTGGGGCGCCGTCCCGCCCAGGTCGGAGACCTTGGCGTCGAACCAGTCGGTGGAGCCCTCGTCGTTGCCGCCCCACGCCACCTTGGTCATGCCCACGGGAACCACGCCGAGTGCGGCCACGAAGTCCTGGGTGTTGCTCGCACCCACGCACACCACGCGCTCGGGGGCCTTCTCCACGCTCGTGGACCCCAGGGCGTGCTTCACGGTCACGGGGAACGTGTCGGTGGGCGTGGAGGACGCCGAGGCACCCGGTGCCGCCTCCGAACCGCCGCCGTCCCGGGAGCCGGTGGAGCACGCCGTGACCCCCACCAGGGCGGTCACGGCCAGGCCGGAGCCGAGCAGGGTGCGGCGGCTGAGCTGGCGGTGGGGCTGGGACGAGTCGCGGGACATGGGCTCTCCTCGAGCGGTGAATTTGATAAGGCTTGCCTAACCTAATTCACTCGTTCGAGTGGTCGCAAGTGGGCTGTCCACGTCTCTCAGCACCTTCCCCGCCGCCGCGCGGGGGCCCGCGTCAGGACGTGCTGCGGATCACCTTGTGCGGTGCCGCCTGGGCCACGGGCTTGAGGGTCAGCGTGTCGATATTCACGTGGTGCGGCAGCTCCACCGCGAACGCGCAGACCTCCGCGACGTCCTCACCGGTGAGCGGCTCCGCCACGCCCGCGTAGACCTTCTCCGCGGCGGCCTGGTCCCCGCCCAGGCGGTTGAGGGAGAACTCGGGAGTGTGCACGAGCCCGGGCGCGATCTCCACGACCCGCACGTTGTGCTCGGCTTCCTCCAGCCGCAGCGCCTCGGTCATCGCACGCTCGGCGTACTTGGCGGCGTTGTACCCGGCACCGCCCTCGTACGCCCGGATCGCGGCCAGCGAGGTGAGGTTGAGCACCGTGCCCCGCCCGTTGGCGCGCAGCGCGGGCAGGAACGCCCGGGTGACCCGCAGGGTGCCCAGCACGTTGACCTCGTACATCCACTGCCAGCCCTCCGGGTCCGCGTCCGCCACGGAGTCCGTGCCGCGCGCCCCGCCGGAGATGTTGAGCACCGCGTCCACGGTCCCCTGCTCGGCGAGCACGCGGTCCCGCAGCGCGTCCACCTGCCCCTGGTCGGTCACGTCCGTGGGCGCGGCGATCGCCCCGGTCTGCTCCGCCAGCTCGGCGAGCCGCTCCGCCCGCCGGGCCACGGCGTACACCGTCCACCCGCTGGCCCGCAGCCGCCGCACCGTGGCCTCGCCGATGCCGGTGCTCGCTCCGGAGACCACCGCCACCTTGCCCGCCCCCGCCGTGCCGGGGGTGCCGTATGCCGATTCCGTGTTCTGCGTCATGCCCCGCAGTCTACGGAGCACGACGCCGCCCGGCCGGGTCCACGGGCCCGCGAGCGTTCCCGGGTCGGGGACCGGGCTACGGCCCGGCAGCATGTGCCGCACCGCCCGAGCTCGCTCGCCCCGGACCCGGACCGGACACGGTGACGGGAACCGGACGGCGTCCGGCGGGCATCGCCCCGGGCGGCGTCGCGCCCCGAGAGGTGACCGTGCGGCGTCGTGCGGGCAGCATCCCGGGGCGGCGAGGTGCCCGGCAGCGGTGATTGTGCGGCGTCGTGCCCCGTGCGCCCCACAGTGCGAGCGGCGTCGTCCCCCGGGGATTCGAAGCGGGGAAAAACCCCGTGAGAGACTGGGCGCATGGCACACGAGATGACGGGTACAGACACGCCCGAGACCCCCGACCACGCAGCGACCACCGCCACGGTGAGCGTTCCCGAGAAGCCGGCCCTGGAGGGCCTGGAGGAGAAGTACGCCGCGCAGTGGCGCGAGAACGGCACCTACGCGTTCCGCGAGGACACGGACCGGGAGTCCGTGTACTCGATCGACACTCCCCCGCCCACGGCGTCCGGCTCCCTGCACGTGGGACACATGTTCTCCTACACGCAGACGGACGTGCTCGCGCGCTTCCAGCGCATGAGCGGCAAGAACGTCTTCTACCCGCTGGGCTGGGACGACAACGGGCTGCCCACCGAGCGCCGCGTGCAGAACTACTACGGGGTGCGCTGCGAGCCCGGCCGCCCGTACGTGGAGGGCTACCGCCCGCCCGAGAAGCCCGCCAAGAACCAGCGGGACTGGGACGTGGTCTCCCGCCAGAACTTCATCGAGCTGTGCGAGGAGCTCGCCGTGGAGGACGAGAAGGTGTTCGAGCACCTGTTCTCCACGCTGGGCCTGTCCGTGGACTGGAACCGCACCTACCGCACGATCGACGCGCACTCCCGCAAGGTCTCGCAGCTCGCATTCCTCAAGGACTACGAGGCCGGCAACGCCTACATGGCCGAGGCGCCGACCATGTGGGACGTCACGTTCCGCACCGCGGTGGCCCAGGCCGAGCTGGAGGACCGCGAGCGCGAGGGCGCCTACCACCGCGTCTCGTTCCACCGCCCGGACGGCGAGAAGGTGTTCATCGAGACCACCCGCCCCGAGCTGCTGCCCGCGTGCGTGGCCCTGGTGGCCCACCCGGACGACGAGCGCTACCAGCACCTGTTCGGCACCACCGTGCGCTCCCCGCTGTTCGACGTGGAGGTGGAGGTCAAGGCGCACGCGCTGGCCAAGCCGGACAAGGGCTCGGGCATCGCCATGATCTGCACGTTCGGCGATCTCACGGACGTCACGTGGTGGCGTGAGCTGGACCTGCCCACGCGTGCCCTGATCGGACGCGACGGCCGTTTCCAGGCCGAGCAGCCCGAGTGGATCGCGGACGGCGCCCCCGCCGAGCGCTACGCGGAGGTGGCCGGGAAGACCGTGTTCTCCGCGCAGAAGGCCGTGGTGGACATGCTGCGCGAGTCCGGGGACCTGGACGGCGAGCCGAAGAAGATCATGCACCCGGTGAACTTCTACGAGAAGGGCGACAAGCCCCTCGAGGTGGTCACCTCCCGCCAGTGGTACATCCGCAACGGCGGCCGGGACGCCGAGCGCCGCGACGTGCTGATCCAGCGCGGCCGCGAGATGGCCTGGCACCCCTCCTTCATGCGCTCGCGCTACGAGAACTGGATCGAGGGCCTCAACGGGGACTGGCTGATCTCCCGCCAGCGCTTCTTCGGCGTGCCCTTCCCCGTCTGGTACCCGCTGGACGCCGCCGGGGAGCCGGACTACGAGCACCCCGTGCTGCCCTCCCCCGAGCAGCTGCCGGTGGACCCCGCCGCGGACACCGCCCCGGGCTACACCGAGGAGCAGCGGGACCAGCCCAGCGGGTTCATGGCGGACCCGGACGTGCTGGACACCTGGGCCACGTCCTCCCTGACCCCGCAGATCGCCACGGGCTGGGGCGTGGACGAGGAGCTGCACGCCAAGACGTTCCCCATGGACCTGCGCCCGCAGGGTCACGACATCATCCGCACGTGGCTGTTCTCCACCGTGGTGCGCGCCGAGACGCTCGCCGGGACGGTGCCGTGGACCAACACGGCGCTGTCCGGGTGGATCCTGGACCCGGACCGCAAGAAGATGTCCAAGTCCAAGGGCAACGTGGTGGTCCCCACGGACGTGCTGGAGAAGTACGGCGCGGACGCCGTGCGCTACTGGGCGGCCTCCGCGCGCCTGGGCGCGGACACCGCGTACGACGAGGGGCAGATGAAGATCGGGCGCCGCCTAGCCATCAAGCTGCTGAACGCGTCCAAGTTCGTGCTGGCCCAGGGCGTCACTGAGGCCTCCGTGCTGGGCTCCGGCACGGACGCCTCCGTGGTGACCAACGGCCTGGACCGCTCCCTGCTGGCCCAGCTGGCCACGGTGGTGGAGCGCGCGAGCGCCGCGTTCCGGGAGTACGAGTACGCCCGAGCGCTGCAGCTGATCGAGTCCTTCTTCTGGACGTTCACGGACGACTACGTGGAGCTCGTGAAGGACCGCGCCTACGGTTCCCGCGGGGGGCAGGCCCAGGCGTCCGTGCACGCGGCCCTGGCCACCACCCTGGACACCGTGCTGCGGCTCTTCGCACCGTTCATCCCGTTCGCCACCGAGGAGGTCTGGTCCTGGTGGCGCACCGGATCGGTGCACCGCGCGTCCTGGCCCGTGACCGACGGCTACGCCGGTCTTGCGGCCGAGGGCGACCCCGAGGTGCTCACCGTGGTGGGCGAGGCCCTGTCCGGGCTGCGCAAGTCCAAGTCCGAGGCCAAGGTCAAGCAGCGCACCGCGGTGCTCTCCGCCACGGTCAGCGCCCCCGCGGCCCAGCTGGAGCAGCTGCGTGCCGGGCTCGAGGACCTCAAGGCGGCGGGCAACGCCGCGGACCTCACGCTCTCCCCCGCCGAGGGTGAGCTCAGCGTGAGCGACGTCGAGCTGGAGCAGACCGAGGAGGCCTGACCCGGTTCCCCGGAGAAACACGACGGCGGGCCCGGACATCGTCCGGGGCCCGCCGTCTGCGGAACGGGTCGGAGACCTCAGCTGAAGTCCGGGCCCTTCTCGCGGCCGCGCTTGAGCTCGTAGAACCCCGGGTAAGAAGCCAGCGCCAGCGCACCGTCCCAGACCTTCCCGGCCTCCTCGCCCTTGGGCGCGGGGGTGAACACGGGGCCGAAGAACCCCGTGCCGTTCACGGCGATCACCGGGGTGCCGATGTCCTTGCCGGCCACGGCCCGTGCCTCGTCCGTGGAGGCGCGCAGGGCGGCGTCATAGTCCGTGGAGTCCTTGGCGGACGCGAGCTCCGCGGGCAGCCCGACCTCCGCGAGGGACTCGGTGATGATCTGCTCCAGGTCCTCCATGCCGCGGGGGTGGCGGCGCGTGCCCATGGCGTCGTAGAGCTTCTTGCGGTACTCGTCCCCGTGCTGCTGCGCGGCGGCCTCTACCACGCGCACCAGCCACATGGAGTCCTGCCGGCCGTGGTGGTGGTTGTCCGGGTTGTCCTCGTTGAGGATGCCCAGGGAGATGATCTTCCAGTCCACCTCCACGTCGCGCACGCGCTCGACCTCCTCCATCCAGCGGGACGTCATCCACGCCCACGGGCACAGGGGGTCGAACCAGAAGTCGACGTGCTGCTTCTCAGCCATGAGAGTTCCTTTCGTTGGTTCGTGCGGCGCGTCACGCTGACTTGTGGCGACGCCGCTCGGCCTCGATCATCTCGTGCGTGAAGATCTCGGGGTCCGCGATCTTGGCCACGGCGTCCTCGGTCACGAGCACGGCGGCGATGTCGTCCCGGCCCGGGAGGTCGAACATGACGGGCATGAGGATGTCCTCGAGAATCGCCCGCAGGCCGCGGGCACCGGTGCCGCGCTCGAGCGCGAGCTCCGCGATGGCCTCCAGGGCCTGGGGGTCGAAGGTGAGTTCCACGCCGTCCAGCTGGAACAGCTTGCGGTACTGCTTGACCAGCGCGTTGCGGGGTTCGGTGAGGATGCGCACCATGTCCGCCACGGAGAGCTTGGACAGCGTGGTCACCACGGGCAGTCGCCCGATGAACTCGGGGATCAGCCCGAACTTCAGCAGGTCCTCGGGCTGCACCTGCCCGGCGATGTCCACCTCGGTGGTGTCCTTGATGGGTGCGCCGAAGCCGATGCCCTTCTTGCCCGTGCGCTGCTGCACGATCTCCTCGAGACCGGCGAACGCACCGGCCACGATGAACAGCACGTTGGTGGTGTCCAGGTGCAGGAACTCCTGCTGGGGGTGCTTGCGCCCGCCCTGCGGGGGCACCGAGGCCACGGTGCCCTCGAGGATCTTCAGGAGCGCCTGCTGGACCCCTTCGCCCGATACGTCACGCGTGATCGAGGGGTTCTCCGATTTACGAGAAATCTTGTCGATCTCGTCAATGTAAATAATCCCCTGCTCCGCCTTCTTGAGATCGAAATCAGCGGCCTGGATGAGCTTGAGGAGAATATTCTCGACATCTTCACCGACATACCCGGCTTCCGTCAGGGACGTGGCGTCCGCGACCGCGAACGGCACGTCCAGCTTCTTGGCCAGCGACTGCGCGAGGTAGGTCTTGCCCGAGCCCGTGGGGCCCACGAGGAGGATGTTGGACTTGGCCACCTCGATGGCCTCTTCGTCCCCCTCGGCTCCCGCAATCGCAAGAGTGTGACCGGAGACCCCGGCGCGGATGCGCTTGTAGTGGTTGTACACCGCCACGGCCAGCGCCCGCTTGGCGGGTTCCTGGCCGATCACGTACTCCTGGAGGTGGTCGTAAATCTGCTGCGGGCGCGGGAGCTCCGTCTGGCCCGTCTCCGGGACCTCGGTGAGCTCCTCCTCGATGATCTCGTTGCACAGCTCGATGCACTCGTCGCAGATGTAGACGCGCGGGCCCGCAATCAGCTTGCGCACCTGCTTCTGGCTCTTGCCACAGAAGGAGCATTTGAGCAGGTCAACGCTCTCTCCGATGCGCGCCATGTGTCAGCCTCACAGTTCGTCGTGGCGGGTGCTGGGACCACTCTAGGCGAGGGGCGGGCGGTGCACCCAATCACCACCGCGGTGTCATGGGCAGCCCGCCGACGCTCGAACGGGACGCGGCCACGGCGGGCACCGGGTGCCCACCGTGGCCGCGTTCCACGCCGTGGCGGACCGCGTCAGGCCTGGGTCACCGTGGAGGGCTTGTTGATCTTGCGGGAGTCCAGGACCTGGTCGATGATCCCGTACTCCTGCGCCTCCTTGGCAGTGAGGATCTTGTCGCGCTCGATGTCGCGGTTGATGTCCTCCACGTTCTTGCTGGTGTGCAGCGCCATGGTCTCCTCGAGCCACGTGCGCATGCGCATGATCTCGTTGGCCTGGATCTCGATGTCCGAGGCCTGGCCGCCGCCCTGGCCCTCCATGGCGGGCTGGTGGATCAGCACGCGGGCGTTCGGCAGCGCGAGGCGCTTGCCCGGGGTGCCGCCGGCCAGCAGCACGGACGCCGCCGACGCCGCCTGGCCCAGGCACACGGTCTGGATCTCCGGGCGGATGTACTGCATGGTGTCGTAGATGGCCGTCATGGCCGTGAACGAGCCGCCCGGGGAGTTGATGTACATGGTGATGTCCCGGTCCGGGTCCTGGGACTCCAGCACGAGCAGCTGCGCCATGATGTCGTCCGCCGAGGTGTCGTCCACCTGGACGCCCAGGAAGATGATGCGGTCCTCGAACAGCTTGGTGTAGGGGTTCTGGCGGCGGTAGCCGTAGGGCGTGCGTTCCTCGAAGTCGGGGATCACGTAGCGGCTGGTGGGCAGCTGCGGTGCAGTGGCGTGAGGGAGGTTCATGAATCCGTCCTGAGAAGTCTGTGGGTGTGTCGTGGCGGGGCGGGGCGCGACTACTGCGCGTCCTTCATGGTCCCGCCGCCGCCGGTCACGTTGCTCGCGGACTGCGCGATGTGGTCGAAGAAGCCGTACTCCAGGGCACGCTGGGCGTCGAACCAGTTGTCGCGGTCGTTGTCGCGCAGGATGGTCTCGAGCGTCTGCCCGGTCTGCTCGGCGGTGAGCTCCGCGAGGCGCTGCTTCATGGAGAGGATCAGCTCCGCCTGCACGCGGATGTCCGAGGCCGTGCCGCCCATGCCACCCGAGGGCTGGTGCATGAGGATGCGGGCATTGGGGGTCGCGTAGCGCTTGCCCTTGGTCCCGGAGGAGAGCAGGAACTGCCCCATGGACGCCGCCAGACCGGTGGCCACGGTGACCACGTCGTTGGGGATCAGCTGCATGGTGTCGTAGATGGCCATGCCCGCGGTCACGGAGCCACCCGGGGAGTTGATGTACAGGAAGATGTCCGCCTCGGGGTCCTCGGCGGAGAGCAGCAGCATCTGCGAGCAGATGAGGTTGGCGTTGGTGTCCTTCACCTCGGAGCCCAGCCAGATGATGCGCTCCTTGAGCAGACGGTTGTAGACGTAGTCGTCCTGACCGCCCGGCGCCATGTCCTCCATGCGCGGAGAGGCCGGTGCGGCACCGTACGGCTGGTGGGGAGTGGAGGTCATGAATGCCCTCTTTCTTCTGGAAGGGTCGCCGCGGCTCGCCGGACGAGCGCGGGGCCCACGTACATTTCCTGAGTCAGAAGCGTAGTGCTCACCGTGTCCACCCAGCCCCAGATCCCGGGGCTGTTCGCTGGTGGCGCATGGTGGCACGCCCACGGCGAAACGCCGCGGCCGCCCCCGGTCAAGGGGCGGCCGCGGCGTCGTCTCACGCGTGCTCCGCCGGGGCGGAGTGGAGGATCACTCGCTGTCGGAAGCCTCGGCGTCCTCGTCCGCGGTGCCCACGAAGGAGGACAGGTCCACGGTGTTGCCCTTGGTGTCGGTGACCTTGGCGGTCTCCAGAACCTTGGCCAGCGCCTTGCGGCGGCGGACCTCGCCCACCATCATCCCGGCCTGGCCCGAACCGTCGAGCATCTGCGCGAACTGGTTCGGGTCCATGCCGTACTGCTGGGACATGGAGATGATGTAGTCGATCAGCTCGGACTGCTCCACGCCGACCTCTTCGGCCTCAGCCACGGCGTCCAGGATGATCTCGTTGCGGAACGCGGTCTCCGCGTTCTTGCGGACCTCGGCGCGGTGCTCCTCGGTGTCGTGGCCCGGCTCCGCGGAGGCCTGGGCCTGCTCGGAGTCGAAGTGCTGGGAGATCTGGTCCTCGATGACCTTCTCGGGCACGGGGACCTCGATGAGCTCCACGAGCTTGTCCAGGACCTTGTCGCGGGCCTCGATGCCCTGCTCCACCACGGCGGACTCGGCGGCCTGCTTCTTCAGGTCCTCCTTGAGCTCGGCAATGGTGTCGAACTCGGAGGCCAGCTGGGCGAACTCGTCGTCGGCCTCGGGCAGCTCGCGCTCCTTGACGGCGGTGACCTTGACCTTCACGGTGGCCTCGGCGCCGGAGTGCTCGCCACCGGCCAGGGTGGTCTCGAAGGTGGCGTCCTCACCCGCGGAGAGACCGGTCACGGCCTCGTCGATGCCCTCGAGCATGGTGCCGGAGCCCACCTCGTAGGAGAGGTCGTTGGCGGCGTCGACCTCGTCGCCGTCCACCAGGGCCTGCAGGTCCAGGGTCACGTGGTCACCCTCGGCCGCGGGGCGGTCCACGGACTTGAGGGTGCCGAAGCGGGCGCGCAGCTCGTCCAGGGCCCTCTGCTCGTCCTCGGCGGTGGCCTCGCGGGCCTCCACCTCCACCTCGAGGCCCTTGTAGTCGGGCAGCTCGATCTCGGGGCGGATGGCCACGGAGATCTCCACCTTGGTGTCGGCCTCGCGGTCGTTCTCCTCGGGCTTGGAGAGCACCTCCACCTGCGGCTGGGAGAGCGGGGTCAGCTCGTTCTCCGTGAGGGCCTGCTGGTAGAAGTTGTTGAGGCCCTCGTTCAGGGCGTTCTCCACCACGAAGTCGAAGCCCACGCGCTGGTCGATGAGCTTGGAGGGCGTCTTGCCCTTGCGGAAGCCGGGGATCTGGATCTGGTTGGCCAGCTCCTTGTAGGTCTCCTGCACAAAGGGCTTCAGATCCGCGTACGCGATGTCAATCGTGATCTTCGCCTCGGTGGGGTTGAGTTTCTCGACGGCGCTCTTCACTTCCGCTGTACTCCTGGGGTCGTTGGGTGCTTACGGCAACGGACCGGGGTCGGTCCGGTGGGTCGACGGGCGCTGCAGCACGGGTGCTGCGGTGCCCAGACGTCGGGGTGACAGGACTCGAACCTGCGATCTCCTGCTCCCAAAGCAGGCGCGCTAGCCACTGCGCTACACCCCGTGGTCGCGAGCTCGCCGGGCGGGCTGCGGGATCCCGCGCGAGCGCGGGACGAGGGCGCCGGACCACTCGGAGCGGGCCGACAACGTTCCACTCTATCGTGTCGCGGGGCCACGCCCGGAAATCGGGGCCCGGGACCGCGGGCGAGTGGAAGGCGGGGAGGGCCTCGTGTACTCTTTTCACGTCACCGGGGGCGTAGCTCAATGGTAGAGCCCCAGTCTTCCAAACTGGCTACGCGGGTTCGATTCCCGTCGCCCCCTCCAGACCCACGGAGAACCCCGCAGCGCCCGGCGTTGCCGGGTTCTCCGCATTTTGACGACGCCGCACGGTCACCGCAGCGGGCCGGCTGAGCTCCCCAAGTTTCCGGGCGTCCCCGAGTTCCCGGGCCTCCCCGACCTCAGGCCTGACAGCTCGGGCACCAGTACAGACCCCGGCCGTTGAGGTCCTTCTTCAGCACGGTGGTCCCGCACCGCAGGCACGGCTTCCCGTGGCGGTGGTAGACGTAGTTGGCGTGCTCGGGCCAGGCCTCGGCGTCCGGCACGCCCGGGCGGTCCACGGGGTCGGTGGTGATGATCCTGCCCACCCGCACACCCACGGCCATGAGGGCCACGTTCTCCTCCCACAGCCCCAAAAGGTCCTCCCGCGTGAGCGATGTGCCCGGGGTCATGGGGTCCACTCCGCGGCGGAAGAGGGACTCGGCCCGGAAGATGTTGCCGATCCCCGCCACCACGTGCTGCTCCATCAGCAGCACCCCGATGGGCCGTCGGGACCTCCCCGCGGCGGCGACGAACGGCTCGGGGTCGGCCTGCGGATCCAGCGGGTCCGGACCGAGCTTCGCCTCGGCGGCCGCGGCCTCCTCGGGGGTCTCGGCCACGCACAGCGCGGGGCCGCGCAGATCAGCCCAGCCGTGCTCCCCCGCGAGCCGGACCCGCACCGCACCCACGGGGGCCTCGGGAACCACCCGCCCGGCGTCGTCGTGGGCCACGGGGGCCGCCGCGGAGCCGGACTCGCGCTCCCCCAGCCGGCGCGGCGCGCCGATCGACGACGCCGCCGCGAACGTCTCGTCCCCCGCGAAGCTCCACGCGCCGTAGATCCCCAGGTGCGAGCGCAGCACGAGGACGTCCGTGGGGTCATCCGGCGCGGCGAAGTCCAGGTAGAGGAGCTTGCCGTGGGCCCTGGAGCGCGTCAGCACGCGGCCGTCGAGCAGCGCGGCGCCCGCGGAGAAGCGCCCCTGGGGGCTGCTCACGCGCAGCTGCTGCCCCTCGAAGAGGTCGGCCAGCTGGCGCGCGAGGCGGTGGACGGAGTGGCCCTCGGGCACGGGTGCTGGCCCCGCTCAGTTCGCGGTGAAGGGGCGCGTGGTGACCGCGGACAGCTTGCCCGCGATGTCCCCGGTGCGCTCGTACTCGCCCAGCTGGGCGATGCGGCGGACGTGGCGCTCGTCGCCCGAGAACGGCTCCGCGAGGAAGGTGAGGGCGAGCCCGAGGGCCTCCTCGAACTCGTGCTGACGTCCGCCGAGTGCCATCACCTGGGCGTCGTTGTGCTCGCGCGCGAGCTTGGCGGTGTCCTGGTTCCACACGAGCGCGGCGCGGATGCCCTCCACCGTGTTGGCCGCCATCTGCTCACCGTTGCCGGAACCGCCCAGCACGATCCCCAGGGAGTCCAGACCGTTCTCCCGGTCCTCCTTGACGCCCAGGGCGGCGCTGATGCAGAACGCGGGATAGTCGTCCGCGGCGTCGTACTCCACCGGCCCGTGGTCGATCATCTCGTACCCGTGCTCGGTGAGCTTCTCCATGAGGTGGTGCGAGAGCTCGAGGCCGGCGTGGTCGGTGGCAATGTGCACGCGCATGGGTGTCAGCAACTCCTGGCTTGGCGTGGGCGGTGCGCCGGGCGGCGCCCGCGGGGTCGGTGTGCGACCCCCACTGTATCGCCGCGCTCCCACGCCACCGGCCCGGACGGTCGGTGTCCGCCACGCACCGCCCGCCTGACGCGTGGGGAGGTGTGGCGGCTGTCATAATGACTGAATGCGCCGCGTGCGCATGGACTTGTCGTCGAGGAGAGGAACGCCGTCGTGCCCGGAACCAACCTGACCCGAGCGGAGGCCGCCGAGCGCGCCAAGGTCGTCTCGGTGCAGTCGTACCGAGTGGAGCTGGACCTCACCGAGGACCCCCGGACCTTCCGCGCGCGCACCACGGTGGCGTTCACCGCCGAGCCGGGGACGAGCACGTTCATCGACGCGATCACCGCCTCGGTGGAGTCCGTCACCCTCAACCGTGCGTCCCTCGACCCCGCCGAGGTCAGCGACGGCGAGCGCATCCAGCTCCCGGGGCTCGCGGCGCAGAACGAGCTGGTGGTCGAGTCCACCATGCACTACATGAACACGGGCGAGGGCCTGCACCGCTTCGTGGATCCGGCGGACGGTCAGGTGTACCTCTACTCGCAGTTCGAGGTCGCGGACACGCGCCGGATGTTCCCGGTGTTCGAGCAGCCGGACTTGAAGGCCACGTTCCAGTTCTGCGTGACGGCCCCCGCTGAGTGGGCCGTGGTCTCCAACCAGCCCAGCCCCGAGCCCGTGGCGGTCTCCGAGGGCGTGGCCCGCTGGGACTTCTCCCCCACGCCCGTGATGTCCTGCTACGTGACCGCGCTGATCGCCGGCCCGTACCTCAGCACCCGCGACAGCCTGGTCTCCTCCGACGGCCGCACCGTCGAGCTGGGGCTGTACGCGCGGCGCTCCCTGTTCGAGCACATGGACGCCGAGGAGATGTTCGAGGTCACCAAGCAGGGCTTCGAGTTCTTCGAGTCCCAGTTCGACACCCCCTACCCGTTCGAGAAGTACGACCAGCTCTTCGTGCCCCAGTTCAACGCGGGCGCCATGGAGAACGCGGGCGCGGTGACGTTCGTGGAGTCCTACATCTTCCGCTCCAAGCCTGCCCAGGCTCTCGTGGAGCGCCGCGCCATCACCGTGCTCCACGAGCTCGCGCACATGTGGTTCGGGGACCTGGTGACCATGCGCTGGTGGAACGACCTGTGGCTCAACGAGTCCTTCGCGGAGTACATGTCCACCCTGGCGTGCGCGCAGAACACGCAGTACACCAACGCCTGGACCACGTTCGTGGCCGGGGAGAAGTCCTGGGGGTACGCGCAGGACCAGCTGCCCACCACGCACCCCATCAAGGCCGAGATCCCGGACCTCGAGGCCGTGCTCGTGAACTTCGACGGCATCACCTACGCCAAGGGCGCCTCCGTGCTCAAGCAGCTCGTCGCGTGGGTGGGCCAGAAGGAGTTCATGGCCGGGCTCAAGCGGTACTTCGACAAGCACGCGTGGTCCAACACCGAGCTCTCCGACCTCATGGTGGAGCTCGAGGCCGCGAGCGGGCGTGACCTGACCGACTGGTCCGAGCGCTGGCTCGAGACCGCCGGGGTGAACACACTGGTCCCCCGCGTGGAGACCGACGACGACGGCGTGATCACCTCCTTCTCGATCGAGCAGATCGGCCAGGAGGGCCACCCCACCCTGCGTCCCCACCGCGTGGCCGTGGGCTTCTACGACCACCACGAGGACACCGGACGGCTCACCCGCACGTTCCGCGTGGAGCTGGACGTGGACGGCGAGCTCACCGAGGTCCCCCAGCTCGTGGGCCGGGAGCGCCCGGACCTGGTGCTGCTCAACGACGACGACCTGGCCTACGCCAAGATCCGCCTGGACGAGTGCTCCCTGGCCACCGCCATGACCCACCTCGGGGACTTCGAGGAGTCCCTGCCCCGCTCGCTCGTGTGGGCCGCCGCCTGGGACTCCGTGCACGACGGCGTGAGCCCCGCGCGCGACTACGTGGACCTGGTGCTGTCCAACGTGGGCCACGAGACCGACTCCACGGCCGTGCAGGTGCAGCTGCGCCAGCTGGACACCGCCCTGGACCGCTACCTCGCCCCGGAGCACGCGGACGAGGTTCGTGCACGGGCCGCGGACACCCTGTGGGACCTCACGGCGGCGGCTACGGCGGGCTCCGACCACCAGTGGCAGTTCTTCCGCGCCTTCCTGCGCCGCGCCTGCACCGAGGAGCAGGTCGACCGCGTGGCGGGCTTCTCCCGCGGCGAGGGCGTGCCCGAGGGCGTCGAGCTGGACACCGACACGCGCTGGGCAGTGCTCACGGCGCTCGTGGCCGCGGGCCGCGCCGGGACCGACGAGATCGAGGCGGCCCTGCGCGAGGACAACACCGAGACCGGCGCGATCGCCGCCGCAACCGCCCGCGCCGCCGTGCCCACCCCCGAGGCCAAGGCCGAGACCTGGCGTCTGGTCGTGGAGCAGGGTTCCCTGCCCAACTCCCAGCAGCAGGCCGCGATCGCCGGCTTCTTCCGGGTGCACGACGACGCCCTGCTCGCCCCGTACGCCTCCCGCTACTTCGCGGAGGTCACCGGCGTGTGGCGTGAGCGCACCCACGAGCTGGCACAGCAGATCGCCGTGGGGCTCTTCCCCCGCAGCGCCACGCAGGAGACCGTGGACGCCGCCCAGGAGTTCCTGGACGGGCTGGACCCCGCCCACAGCGGGCTGCGCCGGATCGTGCTGGAGCGTCAGGATGCCGCACGCCGCGGTGTCCGCGCCCAGCAGGTCGACGCCGCCGCCCGGGCCGAGCGCCCCGCCGACGGTTCGGACGCCGAGCGGTGAGCCCCGACCCCGACCCCGCACGGGAACCCCACTCCACCGGCCCCGGGCCCCTGTCCCCGGACGCGGCCGCCCCGACCGGACGGCGCACGTTCACGCTCGGAGCGGTCGGGTCCCGGTCCGCCGGGCCGTCCGTGACCCAGCCACCGCAGCAGGTGGGGGACGCCCGGGAGGCGGCCGAGGCGGCGTCGTCGGACTCCTTCTACGCGCAGGTGGGCGGGCACGAGACGTTCGAGAAGCTCACCCGCGAGTTCTACGCGCGCGTGGCGGAGGACCCGGACTTCAAGGCCCTGTACCCGGAGCAGGACCTCGGCCCGGCCGAGGAGCGGCTGCGGATGTTCCTGGAGCAGTACTGGGGCGGGCCCACCACGTACTCGGAGCAGCGGGGCCACCCCCGGCTGCGGATGCGCCACGCCCCGTTCCCCGTGGACACGTGGGCGCGCGAGACCTGGCTGCGGCACATGCGCGCGGCCATGGACACCCTGGAGCTGTCCCCGCTGCACGACGGCATCATGTGGGACTACTTCGACCGCGCCGCCCACGCCATGGTCAACCGCCCGGGCTGAGATCCGGGCGCGTCCTCGGACGGGCAGGCCGTGCGGCCGCCCGGCAGAGCGCAGCGGGCCGCTCTCGGGAGCTGCTCCCGGGTGCGGCCCGCTGCTGTGGGGTCCTCCGCTGCCGTGAACGGCTCAGCGGGGCAGCTTGACGAGCACGTGTCCCGCACCCGTGCTCAGCCGGGCCCACTGTCCCGTCTGCTCCACGGCCACCCGCACCACGGGCTCCGCTGACGGGAGGAAGCCCAGCACGTCCAGGGCGAAGGCGGCGGCGTCGGGAATCTCCGGGCCGTCCAGCGGGCCCCAGTCCGAGGACGCGCCCCACACACGGGAGCGCACCTTCTGCACCAAGGCCGCGCCGGAGTCCGCCGGGACGGTGTCCGCCACGGTCTGGATCCCCCGCCGGGCCACCTCGTGCACGCGGTGGGCCGCCACGGAGCCCACGGCGCTCCAGCCGGTGCGCGGTGCCACGATCCCGGCCCACGCGGCCGAGACCTGCTGCGGCGGGGCGCTGAGCCACACCGTCTGCTCGTCAGCGGACGGGGGCTCGCCCGCGACCCGCGCCAACCGGTCCGTGACCGCGGACGCCGCCACGGTGAGGTCCAGCTCGGTGGACTCGGCCAGCCTCATGGTCCGCAGCCCCAGCACCACGGGGGCGGTGTCCAGCAGGCCCGCGGGGTGGATCACCGAGACCCACACCGCGAGCACGCGGTCCAGGCCCTGCAGCCGGACGGCCGCCTGCGGGTCCACGGAGCGGGCGCGGCTCAGATAGGTGGCCAGGTCCGCGGCGTCCTGCCGGTCGAGCAGCGCGAAGCCCTCCACCCAGGGATCTCGGAGGGCGCTCATTGCCCGTGGGAGTACTTGACGTCGTCCTCGAGCGAGGCCAGCAGCGCGCGGTGGTCCTCCGAGAGCTTGACGCTCTTGCCCGACTCGGGGTCCATGACCACGATCACGGACTCCCCCTCCGCGTACACGTGGGAGCCGTCCTCCTCCTGCAGCCGGTAGGAGATGGTGAAGGAGGAACCGCCGATGCGCGAGATCCACGTGCGCACGTACACCGGGTCCATGCGGAAGAACAGCTGCTCCTTGTAGTCCACGCTCTGGTGGGCCACCACCGTTCGCAGCTCCCCCACGGACTCCCGGAACGTGGTGTCCTCGGGGATCCCGTGGTCCGGGTCCTTCGCGATGGGCGAGGCGGTGAGCCGCACGCGCGCGTCCTCGAAGTAGCGCAGCATGGTCACGTTGTTGATGTGACCGTACTGGTCCTGGTCGAAGAATCGCATCTGCACGGGAACGTCGAGGGAAGTCATGCGTCCATCACACCACATCCACCGGCCGGTTTAGAGTGGGCCCATGACTTTGGATCCGACGCAAGACCCCGTGGAAGCCCTCATCCGCATGCTCGATCTCGCCGACGGCGGCGGTGCGCGCACCACGGAGGACATCTTCGTGGGTCGCACCATCACCACCCCCCGCGCCCGCGTGTACGGGGGGCAGGTGCTCGCGCAGGCCTCGATGGCGGCCATGCGCACCGTGGACCCGGGCCGGGCGATCCACTCGCTGCACGCGTACTTCCTGCGCGGCGGGGACATCGAGCTGCCCATCACCTTCGGGGTGGAGCGCGTGCGGGACGGACGCTCCTTCTCCGCGCGCCGCATCCACGCCTATCAGGAGGGCAAGACCATCCTGTCGATGATCGCCTCCTTCCAGGAGCCCGCCGAGGGCCTGGAGCACCAGGACCAGATGCCGGAGAACGTCCCGGACCCGGAGACCCTGCCGTCCCTGCGGGAGACCATGGGCGCACTCGACATCCCCGAGGCGCGCGCCCAGGCGTTCGAACGCCCCTTCGACATGCGCTACATCACCGAGCCGCTGTTCCTGCCGTGGCAGGGATCGCAGGACTCCTACAACGCCGTGTGGGTCAAGGCCCTCGCGCCGCTGCCGGACGACCCGCAGATCCACCGTGCCGCCCTGGCGTACGTCTCCGACTACACGATGATGGAGCCCATCCTGCGCCGCCACGGCCGCTCCTGGGGCGAGCGCGGCATGAACGTGGCCTCCCTGGACCACGCCATGTGGTGGCACCGCTTCGCGCGCGCGGACGAGTGGATCCTCTACACCCAGACCTCCCCGAGCGCGTCCTCCGCGCGCGGGCTGTCCATCGGGAAGATGTTCACGCGGGACGGCACCATGATCGCCACCACCGTGCAGGAGGGCATGATGCGCCTGCCCGAGTTCCACTGAGCCGCACCGCGCACGGAACGACGACGCCGCAGGGGTGACCCTGCGGCGTCGTCGTTCGTACGGTGCGGGAACCGCTCCACCGCGGTGCGACCCGCGCGGGGCCAGCCGCCAGCGGTGCCGCGCGAGAACGCCCCTCCAGCGGTGCGACCCGCGAACGGTGAGCCAGCGGCGGCGCGGACGGCTGCGGCGTCGCTCAGCGCCTCGCGGAGAGCAGCGGGTGGGTCCGGCACGCCACCACGCCGGCCACGGCAACGAGGAGGCCGAAGACCAGGGCCGTGCCGTAGCCCCCGGCGTCGGCGATGAACAGCCCCGCCGAGGCGCCGATGGTCCCGCCCAGCATGGAGATCGAGCTCAGCAGGGTGAAGTCCGCGCCCGCGTGACCGGGGCGCGCGATCCCCAGGTTGACCGCGTAGATGCCGGTGTTCATCACGGTGTAGCCCGCGAGCACGCAGCACGCGCCCACGATGCCCAGCAGCACCTGCATGCCGTGGGCGAGCTCCGCCCCGGACCAGACCACGGGCACGAAGCAGATCCCGCCGAAGAGCTGGATGGCCGCGCCGATCAGCAGGGTGGTGCCGCGGCCACGGGTGCGGCACAGCCGGCCACCCATCAGGGCGGCCGCGAGAGCGGGTGCCGCGGCGATCACCGAGGTCACGGTGCCGATGAAGCCCAGGGACCACCCGGCGTCCACGAGCGCGGGCGTGACGAGCGACCACACGGCCGCCGAGCCGAGGGCCACGAGCGGAACCGCCACGAGTGCCCACCGCTTGCCTCCGGGCACGGACAGCACGCCGAACATCCGGGACAGGGCCGCGGGACGCGTCTCCACGGGCGCGTACTCCTGCTCCCGGTGGCGCAGCACGGGGACCATGGCCACCGCGGTGCAGGCCGCGAGCATCACGACCGCCGCGCGCCAGCCCCACGCGTCGTAGACGAGCAGCGCCAGGCCACCGCCCACCACGGTGCCGATGTAGCTGGCCCCCACCTGGACGCCCGCACCGAGATCGTGCTGCTCGGGCTCGAGCCCGCGCACGGACAGCGCGTCCGCGGCGATGTCCTGGGTGGCGGAGAACAGCACGAAGGCCGCGGCCAGCAGGATGATCGTGCCGAGACCGTCCTGGGGGTCCGAGAACACCGCCATGGCCAGCAGGGACAGCACCATGAGCGGCTGCAGCACGAGCAGCCACGTGCGGTAGTGCCCACGGGAGCGCGCCGGGGACCAGCGGTCCAGCAGGGGCGCCCACAGGAACTTTAGCGGCCACACGAGCGCGAGCAGCTGCAGCATGCCCAGGGTTCCGAGGTCCGTGCCGCCGTCCCGCAGGATGCCCACCAGCCCGGTGGAGAGGAACGAGGCCCCGATGAACTGCGTGGTGTACAGGGCCCACAGCAGCAGCCAGAAGGGCCGGTTCCCGGAACGCACCGCTGCCACGGGCTCGGGGGCTGTCAGGGTGCTCATGCGTTCCTCCAGTAGGCGGTGGCGTCGATGTGGGTGCGCGGAACCCCGTAGTGGGAGCGCAGAGTGGTGCTCAGCCGCCGGTTCTCCGAGGCCTCCACGGCGATCCAGAACCGGTCCTGCGCGGTGGGACGGTGGGCGTCCCAGTCCGCGAGCACGGCATCCGCCATGGTGGCTCCCTCCCCGTCGTGGCGCACCCGGCGCACCGTGTGGTGGGGTGCGGCCGCGAGCGGGAGGTCCTCGTCCTGCGCGTTGCGGTAGCCGAACCACACCTCCACGTCCTGGGACTCCAGTGCGGGGAGCATCGCGTTGACCGCCGGCAGGCTCGCCGGGTCCCCCACGATCACGGTCCGGCCGCTGAAGTCGGCGTCGAGGGACGGAGAGGGGGACTCCGCGGAGGCGCGGCGCGGCGCGCGCTTGGGCTGCCACGGCGGGGTGCTGCCCAGCAGGGAGGCCCGGATGGTGTCCCCGGGCGCGCACGTGCGGGCCCAGTCGGAGGCCGCACCCTCGTGCAGCGCGAACTCCATGTCGAAGAGGCCCTGCTCCGGACGGGGATTGATAACGGTGAACGCCCGCTGGTGGTCCTTCCCCTCGGACGTGAACCACAGTCGCAGCCACAGGGTGGGGAACGGGGTGTGCCGGGCCAGAAAGCCCTCGTCCCGCACGGTGATGCGCGTGTAGGTGTCGCTCACGTCCTCGCGGGCGACCACGCTCAGCACGGTCTCCGAGGCCCCGAGCGCGCGCACGGCCAGTCGTTCCCAGTGGGGCATGGGGTGTTTCTCCTTGCTCGGCGGGCGTGTCCGCGCGGCGGTCCTGGGGGCCTCCGCACCCGTGGGCTGCATGGCTCCAGCCGCCCGGCGCGGATCAGGTCCAGGGTGCTCGCCCCGTTCCTGCCCATCGCGCCCGGCGCCGTGACCGCGAGTGCACATCGACATGTTCTTAGGTTAGCCTAACCTGTCGTGGAATAGGATACCGATTCGTATCCTATTACGCCTGACGAGTGCACCCCACGGAAAGAAGCCACGTTTCATGAGCTCACCCCTGCTGCACCAGGACACCGTCGCGGACCTCGTGAGGGACGTCACCACGGCCGCGGCCGCCGGCGCCGCGCGCATGGCCTCGGCCGAGCAGCCCCACGAGCCGGCGACCCACGCCCAGATCGCCGCGGAGCTCGCGCACGTGGACCTCGACTCGCCCCTGCCGGACTTCGACGCCGCCGTGGACGAGCTGGACCGCACGTGGCTGCGCCACGCGGTGTGGTTCCACCACCCGCGCACCCTCGCCCACCTCAACTGCCCGGTGGCCGTGCCCGCCGTGGCCGCCGAGACGCTGGCCGCCGCGGTCAACGTGTCCCTGGACACGTGGGACCAGTCCAAGGCCGCCACCGTCATGGAGCGGCAGCTGCTCGCGTGGACCGCCGGGCGCATCGGCTTCCCCGAGGGCGCCGACGGCATGTTCACCCCGGGCGGCACCACCTCCAACCTGCAGGCCCTCATGCTGGCCCGCGACGAGTGCCTGGAACGCTCCGCGCTCGTTCCGGGAGCGGCCCCGCGACCGGTGCGGGCGGCGTCGTTGCGGATCCTGGCCAGCGCGGAGAGCCACTTCTCCGTGGTCACTGCCGCGCACGTGCTCGGGCTGGACGACGACTGCGTGGTCCCCGTGCCCGTGGACGACCGCGGGATGCTGTCCGTGCCCGCCCTGCGGCGCGTTGTCGCCGACCTCGAGGCGCAGTCGCTGACCCCGATGGCCGTGGTGGCCACGGCGGGGACCACGGACCGCGGGGTCGTCGACCCCCTGCCGGAGCTCGCCGAGCTGTGCACGGCGCAGCGGATCTGGCTGCACGTGGACGCCGCCTACGGCGGAGGGCTGCTGGTCTCCCCCGCCCACCGGGAACGGCTCGCGGGGATCGAGGGTGCGGACTCCGTCACCGTGGACTTCCACAAGACCTGGTTCCAGCCGGTCAGCTGCTCCGCGGTGGTTGTGCGGGACGGACGCACGCTGCGCCACTGCACGCACCACGCCGCGTACCTCAACCCCGCGGACACCCCCGAGCCCAACCAGGTGGACCGCTCCCTGCAGACCACCCGCCGCTTCGACGCGCTCAAGCTGTGGGTCACGCTGCGCACCCTGGGCCCGGACGCGATCGGACGGCTGCTGGACACCGTGATCGACCTCGCCGCACGCACGGCGGACGGGCTGCGAACGGACCCCCGCTTCGAGCTGGTGTGCGAGCCGTCCCTGAGCACGGTGCTCTTCCGGTGGCTGCCCCCGGCCCGGGAGGACGGGCCGGAGGACCCCGACCGCTGGGTCCGCGCGATCCGCCGCGCGGTGTGGGACACGGGCCGCGCCACCGTTGCCGAGACGGAGATCGAGGGTCGCCCGTGCCTGAAGCTCACCCTGCTGAACCCCGAGACCACCGACGATGACGTCCGGGCTGTCCTGGACCTGGTCCACGAGACCGCCCTGTCCCTGCTGACCCGCGAGCACACCGGAAAGGCCTGCGCATGAACCCCCGAGACACCGCTCCCGCCGCACCCCGCCCCACGGCGACCACGGACCGGGGCACCCCGGAGGACCCCCTGGACCTGCTGTGCGTGGGCGTGGGCCCGTTCGGTCTGGGTCTGGCGTGCCTGGCCGACCCCCTGGCCGACGTGCGCGCCGCGTTCCTGGACGCCGCCGACGGCTTCGACTGGCACCCCGGGCTGCTGTTCGAGGACGCCACCCTGCAGGTCCCGTTCCTCGCGGACCTGGTGACCATGGCGGATCCCACGTCCCGCTTCTCGTTCCTGCAGTGGCTCAAGGAGACGGGCCAGCTGTACCCGTTCTACGTGCGGGAGTCCTTCTACCCGCTGCGGCGGGACTACAACGCGTACTGCCGCTGGGCCGCCGAGCGCGTGCGTGGGGTCCACTGGGGCCACCGGGTCGTGGGGGTCACCCGGCCCGCCGGTGAGGGCCCGTGGTGCGTGGAGGTGGACTCGCACGGTGAGCGCCACGTGTGGTGGGCCCGCCACCTGGTGGTGGGCACCGGCACCGTCCCGCAGGTGCCCGCACAGCTCTCGGAGGTCTCCGGGGCCGCGGTGCACGCGGGTGAGTACCTCACGCGGCGCGAGGACCTGGTGGGCCGGGAGCACGTGAGTGTGGTGGGCTCGGGCCAGTCCGCGGCCGAGGTATTCCTGGACCTGCTCACCACCCCGGACGGTCCCGCGGTGGACTGGATCACGCGCTCGCCGCGCTTCTACCCCATGGAGTACTCCAAGCTCTCCCTGGAGCTGACCTCCCCGGACTACCTGGACCACTTCCGGTCCCTCCCGGAGGCCGAGCGGGACCGGCTCAACGCGTCCCAGCCGCAGCTGCACCGGGGAATCTCGGACGAGACGATCGAGGCGATCCACGAGGCCCTGTACGTCCGCCGGGGTGATCCCCGTGCCGCCCCCGTGCGGCTCGTGGCGGCCACCGAGCTCACGGGCGCGTGGCACGAGGGCGGGCGCACGGTCCTGCAGTGGCGCAGCACCGAGAACCACCGGGTGCGCGAGACGGTCACGGACGCCGTGGTGGCCGCCACCGGCTACCGCCCGGCGGCCCTGGACTGGCTCGAGCCGGTGCGCGAGCAGCTCTGCCTGGACTCGGCGGGGCGGCTGAGCCCCGAGCGCCACCACCGGGCCAGCGCGGACGGCACCGTGCACGTGCTCAACCACGGCGAGCACACGCACGCCCTCACCGCACCAGACCTGGGCATGGGCGCGCTGCGCAACGCCCACGTCCTGGCACACGTGACGGGCCGGGAGCCCTACGCGACCGAGGCGCACACCACGTTCCAGAGCTTCGGGATGATCCCCCAGGCCCCCGCGGTCCCCCGCGTGGACCCCTCCCGGTGGCACGACGGCGCCCTGACGCTCCACACGCAGGGGCGCACGTTCTCGCTGCGGCCGGTGGACGTGGATGCGGACCTGCCGCTGCTCCACGAGTGGCTCAGTGCGCCGCGCGCCCACGCGTGGGAACTCGTGGGCGCGTCCCCGGAGGAGGTGGCCCGCGAGTACCGCCGGATGGTGGCGGCTCCCGGTGAGGACGCCTGGCTCGTGAGCGAGCACGGCGAGCCGCTGGCCCTGCTCGAGACCTACGACCCCGCCCGCAGCCCGCTCGCTGCGGTCTGGCCCGTGCGCGACGGCGACGCCGGTCTGCACCTCTTCGTCGCTGCCTCCACCCGCCCGGTCCCCGGCACCACGCGCGCCGTGATGGCCGCGGCCCTCCGGTTCCTGTTCTCGGACCCGGCGGTGCAACGGGTGCTCGTGGAGCCGGACCTGCGCAACGAGAAGATCCGCGCGATCAACCGGTGGGCCGGGTTCCGGGAGGTGGGCGAGTGCCCGCTGCCGGGCAAGACGGCGTGCGTGAGCGTCGTCGACCGCGCGGACCCCGCACCCTGGAAGGACGGGGAGGACGACGCCGCCCGCGAGCGCCGCGCCGCCCCACCCTCCCAGGGCGACCACGTCAGGGACTCGCCCGCTCCCGGCGGCCCGCGCCCCACGGCCGCAGACGGCCGCGAGCCACGCGCTGCACCGCACTCCCCGGGCGTCAGAAACCCTGGAGCGGAGAATGCGCCCGCACCCAGCGGTCCCCGTCGCACGGCCGCCACCGCCCGGGACGGTTCAGCGCCGACCCCGCAGGATCGGACCACGCCCTCCACGGCAACCACCCGGCTGCCCGCCGAGCACCGCAGCACGGAGGTGACCCGATGACGGACCTCGGTCAGCGGCAGCACCCGACCGACGACACCCGGCGCACCGCACCGCACCCCACGCGGGCGCCCGGCCTGGACCGGGAGACGGCCCGTGCACTGCAGCGGGACGTGCTCGCCAAGATGTTCTCCGAGTTCAGCCACGAGCGGATGCTCACCCCCGAACCCTGCGGTGACGGGTGGACGGTGGCCGACGCCTCGGGCGCACCGCGCTGGTACTTCGAGGCCACCCGGCACCCGCTCGAGCACTGGGAGGTGGACCCGGACTCGGTGCACCGCATCGACCCCGGGCACGGGCCGGACGGCCGCCCCCGCGAACGCGGTGGTGCAGCGGTGCCGGGACCGGGCGTCGTCGTGCCCGCGGGCGGCCGGGAGGCGGACGGCACCGCGCCGGACGCCCAGCAGGCCGTGCTGGACCTCCAGGACGTGCTGGGGCTCAGTGACGAGATGCTGCCGCTGTACCTGGAGGACCTCTCCGCGACCATGTTCTCGATGGCGCGGCGTCGTGCGGCTCCCGCGCCCACCGCCGCGGAGCTGGCCCACAGCGAGCTGCCCGAGGTGGAGCGTTTCCTGGACCGCGGGCACCCGGGGTTCGTCGCGAGTTCCGGCCGCGTGGGCCTGGGCGCCGCGGAGGCCGAGGCCTGGGCGCCGGAGGCCGCCGAACCCACCGCGCTGACGTGGCTGGCCGCGCGCCGGTCCCTGAGCACCGTGTCCCTGGGCGTGGAACTGGATGACGAGGAGCACGTGCGCCGTCACCTCACGGCCGGTGAGCGCGAGCGCTTCCGGGCCGTGCTCCGCGATGCCGGTGAGGACCCGGACGAATACACGGTGATCCCGGTGCACCCCTGGCAGTGGGAGCACCGGATCCTGCCGGGGATGCTCCCGGACGTGCTGCGACGGGACCTGGTCCTGCTGGGCGAGGGCGACCACCTCTGGCGGGCGCAGCAGTCCCTGCGCACGTTCCTGGACGTCACCGATCCGCGCCGGGACTATGCCAAGACCGCGATGGGCGTGCACAGCATGGGTTTCCTGCGGGGCCTGTCCCCCGCGTACATGCGCGCCATGCCAGCCATCAGCGACTGGCTGCACGCGATCACCCGGGAGGACGAGTTCCTCCGCGAGCGCGGCATCCGGGTGCTGCGGGAGCACGCCTCGGTGGGCTACACCGGGGACTCGCACCACCGCAGCGGGGTGCGCTCGGACTACACCAAGCAGCTGGCCGCGCTGTGGCGCGAGTCCCCGCTTCCCCTGCTGGCCCCGGACGAGCACGCCGCGAGCCTCGCCGGGGTGCTGCACACGGACCGTGCTGGGCGCCCGCTGGCCGGGGCGTGGATCGAGCGTTCGGGAGCCTCGTCCGAGGACTGGGTCCGGGCGCTGCTGGACGTGTACCTCGTGCCGGTGGCCCACCTGCTGCTGTCCCAGGACACGGCGATGATGCCCCACAGCGAGAACGTGATCCTGCGGCTGCGCGACGGCTTCCCCGTGGGGGCGTTCTGGAAGGACCTCGGCGAGGAGGTCGCCGTGCTCAGCAACCGTCCGCTACCCGAGGGCATCGAGCGCATCCGGGCCGTCACCGATCCCGAGGAGCGCGAACTCGCGGTCCACACGGACGTGCTCGACGGCGTGCTGCGCCACCTGGCCGTTCTGCTGCACACCACCGGAATCCTGGACGAGACGCAGTTCTGGGGGATCGCCGCCCAGTCCCTGGACGAACACCGCGAGCGGTTCCCCGAGCACTGGCGGGAGCTGGACCTGTTCCGGGAGAGCTTCGCGCACTCGTGCCTGAACCGGCTGCAGCTGCGCAACCCGCAGCGGATGGTGGACCTCACGAACCAGTCGGAGTCCCTGACCTATGCCGGCCGGCTGGAGAACCCGCTGGCCACGTTCCGCAACCACGCCCGAGGAGGAGTTCGATGATCAAGGGACAGGGATGGCGGATCTTTCGTGATCCCGCAGGTGTGCCGCACGTCCAGGCCGATGACCTCACCGCGCTGGCTCACGGCCACGGATACGTCACCGGTCTGGACCGCGCGTGGTACTCGGAGGTGCTGCGCCGCCGGGCCGAGGCCCGTTCCGCCGAGCTGCTGGGCCCGGATGCGTTCGATGCGGACGCGCTGAGCCTCGCCGCGGACGTCGTGGGCACCGCGCGGCGCTGGTGGGAGGCGGCGTCGGCGGCGGACCGGGAGTTCTTCGCCGCGTACGCGCGCGGGATCTCCGAGGCACTGGCGCAGGTCTGGGCCGACACCCCCGAGGTGCGCGAGGCGGGTCTGACCGAGGAGCCCCCGCGCCCGTGGGATCCGTGGACGCCGATCGCCGTGCACCTGGACGCCCACCTGCTCACCGGCAGCCTCCCCGAGCAGCTGTGGCGACGCCGCGTGCGGCGCGTGCTCGGCGAGGCGTGGGTTCCCGTGCTGGACGCGGAGTCCCCCGCGGCCGCCGGCTCCAGTGCGTGGCTCGTGCCCGGGGAGCTCTCCGTGAGCGGCGCGCCGCTGCTCGCGGCGGACCCCCACCGGGTCGTCGAGGAGTCCGGGCCGTACCAGCCCGTGTGCCTCTCCGCCCCGGGGCTCCGCGTGCGCGGTCTGGCCCTCGTGGGGCTGCCGGGTGTGCCGCACTTCGGGCGCACCGAGACGGCCGCGTGGGCGATCACCGCCGCCATGACCGTGACCGAGACGCTCACCGAGCTGCCCGTCGAGGCCCGGGACGGCGCGTGGCACGTCACGGACACGGGTGAGCCGCTCGTCGCCCGCAGCACCGTGCTGCGCTCCCGCGACGGCGTGGAGCGCACCGTCACCGTGCGTTCCTGCGCAACAGGCTTCGTGCTGCCGGGCACCGACGCGGAGGAGTCCCTGCTCGACGAGGCCGCCCCCGGCTCCACCGCGACCGTCACCGTGGTCTCCCCCACTCCCGTTCCGGAGCCCTCCCGGGCGCTCGCCGCGTGCCGTGAGCTGCTCGGCGCGCGCACCGCGGACGACGTGGTGGCCGCGCAGTCCGGGTGGGCGGTGCCGTGCAACGACGTCCTCGTCGCGGATGCGGACGGTGCGTGCCGTCACACGGTGGCCGGGGCGTTCCTCGGGGCCGCGGAACCGCCCCGGGCGCTGCACGGGATCACGGTGCGGGCGAACCAGCGCCCGTCGGACGCCGAGGGCTCGGCGGCCCGACTCGCGTGCGCCTCTCCGCACCGCGCGGACCGGGCCACCGCCCTGCTGGACGCCGCCGTGGCCGAGCACGGGGTCGTGCGCCACGAGGACCTGCTGGCCGCGCAGCTGGACACCGCCGCGCCGCACTGGCCCCGGCTGCTGCGGAGTCTGTTCGTCGAGCCGGTGCGGTCCACGGAGGCGAGGTCCGCCGAGGACTCGCACGCCGTCGCCTCGCCGGTCGTCGTCTCGCCGGCCGCCGACTCGCCCGGTGCGGCCCGCCCCGGTGCGCCCGGGCGACGGCTGTCCCACACGGCCTCCTGGGTGCGCGCCCGGCTGCTCGCGTGGGACGGGGACATGTCCGCCGGCTCCACCACGGCCTCGTGGTTCGCGGTGTGGCGCGACGCGTTCGTGCAGGAGCTCGTGGCGAGCACCGACCTGTGCGCGCTCTCGGCGCCCACGGGCATGCCCGCCCTGTGGGATCCGTTCCTGCACGGCACCGGGCGCGTGGGGCTCGCCGTGGAGAACATCGTGCGCCGAGCGCCGGCCCTGGGTGTGGACGTCACCGGGTGCGCCCTGGCCGCCGTGGAACGGGTGGCCCAGGAGCACCTCGGGCCCGCCGGATCCGTGCTGCCGCGGTGGGGAACCCTGCACGCGTTCACCCCGTGGCGCGCCGACCCGGCCACGACCCCCGCCCAGCCCGTGCCCGTGGGCGGGGACACCGACTGCCTGCTCGCGGCCGGCACCCTGCCCGGCACGGGCCCCGCGTGCCTGCGCGTGCCCGCGGCCCGGGTGCTGTGGGACCTCGCCGACCCGGCGGCATCGTGGTGGATCACCCCCGATCCCGTGGACCGCGGCCGCGGGGGCGAGGCGCCCGTGCACCGGTGGTCCCGCGGCGAGATGGACCAGGCCCTGCCGTTCGTCCCGGCTGGCGCCGTGGGCACCCCGGGCGGCGTGATCGACCTGGGCACCCTTCCCGGGAGTTCAAAGGACACGGCGGGCCACGCTTCCGGACCGCGCGCACGGCTGCGCCCCGTGGATCCCGCGCACGACGCCGCCGCGATCCACGAGTGGGTCAGCGCACCCCGCGCGCGCTTCTGGGGCATGACCGGGCTCAGCCGTGAGCAGGTCGAGGAGGTCTACGCGTACCTGGCCGACTCCCCCACCCACCACGCGTGGCTCCTGGAGCTCGACGGCGTCCCCGCCGGGATCTTCCAGAGCTACGAGCCGCACGCCAATCCCGTGGGTGCCGCCTACCGGGTGGAGCCCGGGGACCTCGGGGTCCACGTGCTGCTGGCTCCCACGGAGCACCGCACTCCCGGGCTCACCGGGGCGTTCGAACGGCGCGTGCTCGAGCAGATCGCCCGCCACGGCACCGCGCGGCGCATCGTGGCCGAGCCGGACGTCTCCAACGACCGCGCCCTCACCCGGCTGGAGGCCACCGGCTTCGAGCTCGGCCCCGCCATCGACCTGCCGGGCAAGACCGGGCGGCTCGCGTTCCTGCGGCTGGACGGAGCGGCCACCCCCGCCCAGGGCTGACGATGCCGCCCGCGCTTGCCCGGGGCTGCCGGTCACCCGGCCGGCCCCGGGGGCGTCCTCAGGCCCCGGGGCCCGGGGACATGACCGGGCGCAGCTCCACCGTGTCCCCGGGGCACGAGAACGCGGCCGCGATCTGCTCGGCGCGTTCGTGGGAGGCGACGTCGAGGACGAAGAAGCCGGCGAGGTGCTCCCCGTTCCCGGAATAGGGCCCGCTGGTGGGACTGGGCTGCCCGTCGTGGACGTAGACGCGCGCGGCGGCCGGGTCACCGAGCGGGCAGGCGAACACGACCTCCCCGTTGGCCTCCGCCTCGCCCACCACGCGGTCCCAGGTGGCTGCGAGCGCGTCCTTCTGCTCCTGCGGCAGCGCCTGGTACTCGCGGGTGTGCTCGCTCGTGGGGTGCGCCCACGGCTGCGGGTTCGAGTGGATCAGGATGACGAACTTCACGGCGGTGCTCCTCTGGCTGGCTGGTCGGGTGCCGACGTGCACGGAACGCGGGTGCTGCACCCCAGTGTCCCAGGTGGCCGTGCACGGAACCGCGCACCCCACCGGGGCCCTGCGTGAACGCCACGTACAACTCATCCGACGACACGATCCCCGCAACTCCCTGACATTCAGGGTGCTGCGGGGATCGCTGGAACCCACCGTGGTGCGGGCGGTGACCGGCGGCGTCGTCGTGCGGCGGACCGGGCGAAGCCGTCAGTCGCGCGTGAGGCGGCGGTGCGTGAGGCGCTTGGGGCGCGCGGCCTCGGCGCCCAGGCGCTCCACCTTGTTCTCCTCGTACGCCTCGAAGTTGCCCTCGAACCAGTACCAGTTGTCCGGGTTCTCCTCGGTGCCCTCCCACGCGAGGATGTGGGTGGCCACGCGGTCCAGGAACCACCGGTCGTGGGAGACCACCACGGCGCAGCCGGGGAACTCGAGCAGGGCGTTCTCGAGCGAGCCGAGGGTCTCCACGTCGAGGTCGTTGGTGGGCTCGTCCAGCAGCAGCAGGTTGCCGCCCTGCTTCAGCGTCAGGGCCAGGTTCAGGCGGTTGCGCTCACCGCCGGAGAGCACACCGGCCTTCTTCTGCTGGTCCGGGCCCTTGAAGCCGAAGGCGGAGACGTACGCGCGGGACGGCATCTCCACCTTGCCCACGTTGATGTAGTCCAGCCCGTCCGAGACGACCTCCCAGAGGGTCTTCTCCGGATCCAGGTTGGCGCGGCCCTGGTCCACGTAGGAGATCTGCACGGAGTCGCCCACCTTGAGCTCGCCGCCGTCCAGCTCCTCCAGACCCACGATGGTCTTGAACAGCGTGGACTTGCCCACGCCGTTAGGGCCGATCACGCCCACGATGCCGTTGCGCGGCAACGAGAACGAGAGGCCGTCGATGAGGGAGCGGTCACCGAAGCCCTTCTTGAGGTCGCTGGCCTCGATGACCTGGTTGCCCAGACGCGGTCCCGGCGGGATCTGGATCTCCTCGAAGTCCAGCTTCCTGGTCTTCTCGGCCTCGGCCGCCATCTCCTCGTAGCGCGCCAGACGGGACTTGGACTTGGTCTGGCGACCCTTGGCGTTCGAGCGCACCCACTCGAGCTCGTCCTTGAGGCGCTTGGCCTGCTTGGCGTCCTTCTTGCCCTGGACCTCCATGCGCTTGGCCTTGGTGTCCAGGTAGGTGGAGTAGTTGCCCTCGTACGGGTACAGGCGGCCGCGGTCCACCTCGCAGATCCACTCGGCCACGTGGTCCAGGAAGTACCGGTCGTGGGTCACGGCCAGCACGGCACCGGGGTAGCTCGCGAGGTGCTGCTCGAGCCACAGCACGGACTCGGCGTCCAGGTGGTTGGTGGGCTCGTCCAGCAACAGAAGGTCCGGCTTCTCCAGCAGCAGCTTGCACAGCGCCACGCGGCGGCGCTCACCACCGGAGAGCACCTTGACGTCCGCGTCCGGCGGCGGGCAGCGCAGGGCGTCCATCGCCTGCTCGAGCTGCGAGTCGAGATCCCACGCGTTCGCGGCGTCGATCTCCTCCTGCAGCTTGCCCATCTCCTCCATGAGGGCGTCGAAATCGGCGTCCGGCTCGGCCATCTCCGCGGAGATCTCGTTGAAGCGGTCGAGCTTGGCCTTGATCTCGCCCACGCCCTCCTCCACGTTGCCGAGGACCGTCTTCTCCTCGTTCAACGGGGGCTCCTGCAGCAGGATGCCCACGGAGTAGCCGGGGCTCAGCCGGGCCTCACCGTTGGAGGGCTGGTCCAGCCCCGCCATGATCTTCAGGATGGTCGACTTGCCCGCGCCGTTCGGGCCCACGACGCCGATCTTGGCGCCCGGGAAGAACGACATGGTGACGTCGTCCAGGATGACCTTGTCGCCCACCTTCTTGCGGGCCTTGTTCATGGTGTAGATAAATTCCGCCATGCCCTCCAGGCTACCGCGCCGCCGTGCCCCCGCGAGCCACGATCCCCGCAGGGGGCACGGCGGTGTGGCCGGTGCCACGACACGCCCCGGCCCTCACGAGGCAGCCGCCGCGGAGGCCCCCTCCTCGCTCTTCGAGGTCTCCCGCGCGGAATCCTCGCCGGAACCGCCGGAGCCGTTCGCAGCGGCGTCGTGATCGTCCTGCTCGCCCAGGCCGTCGAACGTGTGGTCGTCCTTGTCCACCGCGATCAGCGCACCCGAGGCGAGGTCCACGAACCCGTCCTCACCGAGGCCCAGGGACTGGGCGTCCCGGTACCGGGCGTCCCCGCCCGGCTGCGCCTCACCGCGCACGACGCCGCTCGTCCCCTCCTCGGGGCCCTCCCCGGCATCCTCCCGGCCCTGCCCCGTCCCGGAGTTCTCCGCGCGTGGACCCCGGCCACCGGATCGGGAGAAGTTCGCGGTGCCGAAGCTGAGGTCGTGGCCCACGGCCGCGGCGTCCACCTGGACCACGGTGCGCGGCCCGGTCTCCGACTGCCACTCGTTGATGCCCAGCTTGCCCGTGACCACCACCGGGTGCCCGCAGCGGACGCTCGCCATGACGTGCATGGCCAGGGCACGGAAGCAGCGCACGGTGTACCAGTTGGTGCTCGTGTCGTGCCACGAATTGGTGGCGGCGTCGAACCGGCGGGTGGTGGTGGCCAGGCGGAACCGGGCGACCATGGTGCCGTCCTCGAACAGGCGGGACTCAGGGTCCTTGCCCACGAATCCGCGCAGGGTGATGAGTTCGCTCATGAGGTGCTCCTCGTCTCAGACGTGAGGTGTCGGTGCGGGTCCCCCGGTGCTGACTGCCGTGCTCCGGTGGACTCGTCCGGCCCCGGTGCGGGGCTGTCCCCACTGTGGATCGCCACCGCACCGGTGCCGCGGCGAGAACCGGAACTGGGGAGCGCTCCGGCGGGGAGCACGTTCAGCGCACGGTTGTGCAGTGCGGACGGCGCGGTGCCTGCACGGATGACGTCCTCGCGTTGCTAAACTGAGTCGTCGCTTCGCGGCCCGCCCCAGTAGCTCAGTGGATAGAGCAGGAGCCTTCTAATCTCTTGGTCGGGGGTTCGACTCCCTCCTGGGGCACCACGAAACGCCTGGTCAGAGGGGCGTTGAATCGGCCTCGTTGACACGGGGCCGGTTTCCGTTGACGCGGCCCTGTTCTTGGCCCGCCCCCGGTGTCCGTTCACGTGTCGAGACTCGGGGATGACCCCGCCCCAGGGCAGTGGTGGCCACGCGCAGCATCCGCAGGGGTGGAGCACCACGGTCCGGTCAGTGCCACGATGGCCTCACACCGTCAGCGACGAGAGGTTCTGCCATGACCACCTCCCAGCACGTCCACACCTCCTCCACCCCGGAGAGCTTTCTCACCCCGGCAGTGCGCGCCCTCGAGAACGCGCGGGCCCTGGACCCGGTGGTCCGCGCCGCGGATGTCCTCTCCTCGGTGGCCACGGTCAACGAGAGCGTCCGCGAGCTGCTGCGGGGCAAGCGCCTGGGGCACGCGCTGCACCCGCTGCTCATCGAGGTCCCCATGGGCACGTGGCTGAGCGCGCTCGCCCTGGACGTTCTGGGCGGGCCGGACGAGCGCCGCGCGGCGCGGCTGCTCACGGGTGTCGGTGTGCTGTCGGCGGTGCCCTCCGCGCTCACCGGGTGGGCCGAGTACTCCGGGCTCCAGCAGCGCGACCGGCGCGTGACCGTGGTCCACGCCGGCGCCAACGGCGTCGCCACCGGACTGCAGGCCGGCTCGTGGCTCGCTCGACGCTCCGGGCGTCACGGCATGGGCCGCGTCCTCGCCGTGGGGGCCATGTCCGCCGCGGGTCTCGGCGGGTACCTGGGCGGTCACCTCTCCGTGTCGCGCCAGGTGGGTTCGCGGGACGTCGCCTACCAGGACGGCACCAACGGCCGCCTCTGAGACCGGATTGACTGGCCGGTCGGCGTGACGCTTCCTGGAACGGCCCCGGGGCCCACCACCCGAGGCACCGGATGAGGAAGACTCCGTCGAACCCCTCGTGACGGTGTCGAGCGGTCCCGAGGTACCCGTGGCGCGGGTAGTGCTGCGGGTTCTCGGTCATGGCCGTGTTCCGTGCGAGGCCTTATCCGTGACGTCCGCCCCGGTGGGGTCCGTGCGGCGGCGTCGTCCCTCAGCGGCCGTAGAACAGCCGCTCGAACACCGAACGCGACTGCCGGGTGATCCGCAGGTAGTCCTCCTCCAGCTGGGTGGCGGAACCGGGCTCGTACCCGATCCACCGCGCCACGGCCTCGAGGTCGGCGCGCCGCGACGGCACGGAGTCCGAGGCGCGGCCCGAGCGCAGCACGTTGCCGTTGCGGATGTCCGTGGCGAGCTTCCACGCGTGCTCCAGGATCGAGGCGTCCTCGGGCCCCACGAGCTCCGCCGCGACCGCCGCGTGCAGTGCGGGAAGCGTGGACGTGGTGCGCAGCTCCGGGACTTCGTGACCGTGCCGCAGCTGCAGCAGCTGCACGAGCCACTCCACGTCCGAGAGCCCGCCGCGGCCGAGCTTGACCTGCCGCAGGGGGTCCGCGCCGCGGGGCATGCGCTCGCTCTCCACCCGGGCCTTCATGCGTCGGATGTCCACGAGCTGACGGTCCGTGAACTCGGCCGGGTAGCGGTGGCGATCCACCACGCGGAAGAACGCGCGGGCCACGTCCTCGGAACCGGCCATGAACCGGGCGCGGGTGAGGGCCTGGAACTCCCAGGTCTCGCCCCATCGCTCATAGTACTCCGCGTAGGAGGCCACCGAGCGCACCTTCGCGCCCGAGCGTCCCTCCGGACGCAGGTCGTTGTCGATCTCCAGCACCCGTTCGGCCTGGATGGGCGGCGTGCACGGCTGCTTGAGCAGCTTGACCATGCGGTTCAGCACGGCCTCCGCCGCGGTCTGCGCCTCCCCCGCGTCCGCCCCCTCGACGGGCTCGTAGGCGTACACCACGTCCGCGTCCGAGCCGAAGCCGATCTCCCGCCCGCCCTGGCGGCCCATGGCCACCACCAGCAGCTTTGCGGGCAGCTCGCCCTCGTGCTCGGCCTCGTACTCCTTCTGGGCCAGGTGCAGCGCGGCCATCACGGTGGCCTGGTCCACGTCGGAGAGTCCCGCCACCGTGGTCTCCACGTCGGCGACGCCGCTCGTGTCCGCGAGCGCGATCCGCAGCTGTTCGCGCCGCCGGATCTGCCGAATCGCCCGGATGGCCTCGTCCGGATCCCGGTGCCGTGTGAGCTGCGAGCGCATCTCCACCCCCAGGTCCTCCAGGCTGCGGGTGGCCAGCAGGGAGTCGTCCCCCAGCCAGGCGGTGGACTCCGGGGAGACCTCCAGCAGGTCGGAGACGTAGCGGGAGCTGGAGAGGATGCTGCACAGCCGTTCTGCGGCGGCGTTGGAGTCCCGCAGCAGGCGCAGGAACCACGGGGTGGTGCCCAGGGACTCGCACACCCGGCGCAGGTTCAGCAGACCGGCGTCCGGGTCCACGCCCTCGGCGAGCCAGTCGAGCAGGACCGGCAGCAGGGTCCGCAGGATCTCGGCCCGCCGGCTGACACCACGGGACAGCGCCTCGATGTGCCGCATCGCGGCCCGGGTGTCCTGGTAGCCCAGCGCCGCCAGGCGGTCCCGTGCGGAGTCCGTGGTGAGCGTGGTGTCCGCCGGGGCGTTGGCGAGCGCCGCGAGCATCGGGCGGTAGAAGATCCGCTCGTGCATCGAGCGCACGCTGCGCTTGAGCCCCGACCACCGCTCCACGAGCTTGGCCGCGGTGGGGTGGCTGCCCTCCGTGGCGCCGTCGATCGAGCGGGCGATCACCGCCAGCTCCCGCTCGTCGCGGGGCATCAGGTGGGTGCGGCGCAGCCGGAAGAGCTGGATCCGGTGCTCCAGCAGCCGCAGCCACCGGTAGTTGCGCCCGAACTCCTCGGCGTCCTTGCGCCCGATGTACCCGCCCGAGGACAGTGCCGCGAGCGAGTCCGTGGTGGCGCGCGTCCGCACTGTCTCGTCGCCTCGACCGTGCACGAGCTGCAGCAGCTGCACCGTGAACTCCACGTCCCGCAGCCCGCCGGGCCCGAGCTTGATCTGGCGGTCCCGGTCCGCCTCGGGGATGTTCTCCGTGACGCGGCGTCGCATGGCCTGCACGGACTCCACGAAGCCCTCGCACTCCGCGGAGGACCAGATGAAGGGGGCGATCGCGTCCTCATAGCGCTCCCCCAGCTCACGGTCCCCGGCCACGCACCGGGCCTTGAGCAGGGCCTGGAACTCCCAGGACTTCGCCCACCGTTTGTAGTAGCGCACGTGGGAGTCCAGTGTGCGCACCAGCGGCCCGTCCTTGCCCTCGGGGCGCAGGTTCGCGTCCACCTCCCACAGGGCGGGTTCCGGACCGGTGGCCATCATGGCCTGGGCCAGCTGGTGCGCGAGCTCCGTGGCGATCTCGGTGGCCGTGTTCTCGTCGGGCACCTCTCCGGACTCCGCCGCGCGGGTCTCCATGACGTACACGACGTCCACGTCCGAGATGTAGTTCAGCTCGCGCGCGCCGCACTTGCCCATGCCGATCACGGCCAGACGCACCTGCTCCACCAGCGCGGGGTCCCAGCGCTCGTGGGCCTGGGCACGGGCCACGGCCAGTCCCGCCTCGAGCGCTGCCCCCGCCAGGTCCGCGAGCTGGCGGCCCACGGCGGGCATGTACGCCACCGGGTCCAGGGCGCCCACGTCCCGGATGGCCACCCGCGCCAGACCCCGGCGGTAGGCCACGCGCAGCGCCTTCTGCGCCTCCTGGCCCGTTACGGTGGCCACGGGTGTCCCCGCGTCCGGATCCGCGCCCACGGACCCGAGCAGCTCTCTGCGCAGTGCGTCCGGCTGCTCTGCGCCCGGCTGGTCCTCGGGGCGGATGTCCAGCAGGTCGAGGTTCTCGGGAGCGCGCAGCAGGAACTCACCGAGCGCCTCGGAGGCCCCCAGCAGCCGGAACATCGTCTCGGAGTCCGCGGGATCCCCGGTCACGCGCCGCGCCACCTCCGGGTGCTGCTCGATCAGCCGCACGATCAGCTGCAGCGCCACGTCCGGCGACGCCGCGTGGGCCAGCCCCTCGAGCAGCCGCGGCAGGTCCACGGCGTCGAGCTCTGGGAAGCCCAGCCACCGCCGCGCGTTGGTCACGTCCGCGAAGCCCACGCCGATCAGCTGCTTCGCGGAGATCGTCTCCGCGCACTCCTTGGCCGTGGCGCCCTGTCCCGCGGTTCCCCCGCTCCCGGTGCTCACTGCCGGCGCCTACAGGATGCCCAGGTTGGTGCGCAGCTCGTACGGGGAGACCTCCTGGCGGTACTGGTCCCAGTCGCGGCGCTTGTTGCGCAGGAAGTACTCGAAGACCTGCTCCCCCAGCAGCTCGGCCATGAACTCGGACTCCTCGGTGAGCCCGATGGCATCGTGCAGGCTGGACGGCAGGGGTTTGTGTCCCACGGCCCGGCGCTCGGCGCTGCTCATGGAGAAGACGTCGTCCATCTCCACGGGCGGCAGCTCGTACTCGTTCTCGATCCCCTTGAGCCCCGCGCCGATGAGCGCGGCGTAGGAGAGGTACGGGTTGGTGGCGGAGTCGATGCCGCGGTACTCGATCCGCGAGGACTGCACCTTGTCCGGCTTGTAGAGGGGCACGCGCACCAGCGCGGAACGGTTGTTGTGGCCCCAGGACATGTAGGACGGCGCCTCGTCCCCGGCCCACAGCCGCTTGTACGAGTTCACGAACTGGTTGGTCACGGAGGTGAACTCCGGCGCGTGGCGCAGCAGTCCGGCGATGAAGTGGCGGCCGGTGTCCGAGAGCCGGAACTCCGCCCCGGCTTCGTAGAAGGCGTTGGTGTCCCCCTCGAACAGGGAGAAGTGCGTGTGCATGCCGGAGCCGGGGTGGCGGGAGAACGGCTTGGGCATGAACGTGGCGTAGCTGCCCTGGGACAGCGCCACCTCCCGGACCACGGTGCGGAACGTCATGATGTTGTCCGCGGTCTGCAGGGCGTCCGCGTAGCGCAGGTCGATCTCGTTCTGACCCGGCCCCGCCTCGTGGTGGGAGAACTCCACGGAGATCCCCACGGCCTCCAGCATGCTCACCGCGCGGCGCCGGAAGTCCTGGACCACGCCGCCGGGGACGTGGTCGAAGTAGCCCTCGTAGTCCACGGGCACGGGCTCCCCCGTGCGGGGGTCCAGCTCCGGGGAGCGCAGCAGGTAGAACTCGATCTCCGGCGCGGTGTAGCACGTGAACCCCATGTCGGAGGCCTTGGCAAGCACCCGCTTGAGCACGCCCCGGGGATCTGCGGCGGAGGGCTCACCGTCCGGGGTCTTGAGGTCGCAGAACATGCGGGACGTGGGCTCGTCCTCGCCGCGCCACGGCAGCAGCTGGAACGTGGAGGGGTCCGGCTGCAGCAGCATGTCCGACTCGAACACCCGGGACAGTCCCTCGATCGAGGAGCCGTCGAAGCCGAGACCTTCCTCGAACGCGGACTCCACCTCCGCCGGGGCCAGCGCGATGGACTTCAGGGTGCCCACGACGTCCGTGAACCAGAGCCGCACGAAGCGCACGTCCCGGTCCTCGATGGTGCGGAGAACGAATTCCTGCTGACGGTCCATGGGTCCACCTCGGATTCCTCGGGGCTGCGGCACAGCGGTTCACGAGCTCGGTGTCCGGGTGCGCGCACCCGACGGAGCCAGGCCCCACTGTATCGGCCCGCGCCGACATCCCGTCTGGGTCCTCCGCGCCCGCCACCCGCCGCGTCGAGGTCGAGGGGTACGGGGCCGCCCTGCCACGCACCGGCCGGGCAATCCGGGTCTCCCGGGCCCACGCGTGCCGCCGGAGGACCCGGGCCGTCCAGGCCCACGCACGCGGCCGGGGAACCACGCCCCGTGCAGCCGTGCCGCGAGGTGCGGAAGGTGGCCCACCGGCGTCGTGCGCCCCGCCGATTCGGCCCGCGGCACCGTCCCGACGGCCGGTAGGCTGGAGCGATGACCGACTCCCAGCCCGTTCCCGGGACCCCTGTGACACCCGCCCTCGCCGACGTCAAGCGCGTGCGCACCGTGCACCTGCGGCGCGCCAAGGACGCGGGCGAGAAGTTCTCGATGCTCACCAGCTACGACGTCCTCACCGCCGGGATCTTCGACCGCTCCGGCGTGGACGTGCTGCTCGTGGGCGACTCGCTGGGCAACACCGTGCTGGGCCACGAGAGCACGCTCCCGGTCACCCTGGAGGACATGGTCGTGTTCGCGGCGGCGGTGGTGCGAGGCGTGCAGCGGGCGCTCGTGGTGGTGGACCTGCCGTTCGGCTCCTACGAGGAGTCCCCCGCCCAGGCCGTGCGCAGCGCCGCGCGGATCATGAAGGAGACCGGCGCGCACGCCGTCAAGCTCGAGGGCGGTGAGGTCGTGGCGGAGCACATCGCCGCAGTGGTCCGCGCGGGGATCCCGGTCATGGGGCACGTGGGCTTCACCCCGCAGTCGGAGCACGCGCTGGGCGGCTTCCGCATCCAGGGCCGCGGCGGGGCCGCCGAACAGCTGCTCCGGGACGCCCGCGCCGTCCAGGACGCCGGGTGCTTCGCCGTGGTGCTGGAGATGGTGTCCGCGGACGCCGCTACCGCGGTGGAGGACGCGCTGGAGATCCCCACCGTGGGCATCGGCGCGGGGAACGTGACTACCGGGCAGGTGCTCGTGTGGCAGGACATGCTGGGGCTGCGCACCGGGCACATGCCGCGGTTCGTGCGCCAGTACGCCGATCTCGCGCGGGTCGCGGGCGACGCCGTGTCCGCCTACGTGGCGGACGTGCGCTCGGGAGCGTTCCCCGCGGAGGAGCACACCTACCGCGGGTGACGACGCCGCCCGCCCCCTCCCGGGCTCAGTCGCCCTGGAACGCGGCGTCTTCGTCGTCCCACCGCTTGGTGTTCTCCGCCGCGTGCTCCAGTGCCCTGGCCGCTTCCTCGCGCGTGGCGTAGGGGCCCATGAGCTTGCGGTAGTCGTCCTGCGGGCCCTCCTCCACCTGCTTGGTGTAGAGGTTGAACCAGTACTCGGCCATGTGCTGCCTCTCTCTCCGGCGCGGCGCGCCGTCTGCCCGCCGGGAGGCGGGTCGCGAACACCCGGGCGGAACGAGCCCGGGACCCAAGGCTTAGGCTAGTTGGTGAATCAGGTCCCCGGGAGGCACCGACGCCCCGGAGCACACCAGTCCACCGCCGCAGGAGGCATCGACCCATCGTGACCAGCCACAACCTCGCCCCAGCTCCCGGATCCACCGCCCCGATCGGCGCGCTGCGCCCCGGCTCGCTCTCCCCGTTGCGGCCCGTGCCGCGCGGCATCGAGCGCCCGGAGTACGTGGGGCGGACCGAACCGGACGAGGGCAGTGCGTCCAACGTCTACACCCCGGAGGAGGTCGAGCTCGTGCGTGAGGCGGGGCAGATCGCGGCGCGCGCCCTGCAGGCCGCGGGTGCCGAGGCGAAGCCGGGGGTCACCACGGACGAGCTGGACCGGATCGCCCACGAGTACATGTGCGACCACGGGGCCTACCCCTCCTGCCTGGAGTACCGCGGTTTCCCCAAGTCCATCTGCACGTCTCTCAACGAGGTCATCTGCCACGGCATCCCGGACTCCACGGTGCTCGAGGACGGGGACATCATCAACCTGGACGTCACCGCCTACAAGAACGGGATGCACGGGGACACCAACGCCATGTTCCTGGTGGGGGACGTGGACGAGGACTCGCGGCTGCTCGTCGAGCGCACGCTCGAAGCCACCAACCGCGCCATCAGGGCCGTCCGCCCTGGTCGCGAGATCAACGTGATCGGCCGGGTCATCGAGAAGTACGCCCAGCGCTTCGGCTACGGCGTGGTGCGGGACTTCACCGGCCACGGCGTGGGGCGCGAGTTCCACACCGGGCTGATCGTCCCGCACTACGACGCCGCCCCGTCCTACAGCACCGAGATGGTCCCCGGGATGATCTTCACGATCGAGCCCATGCTGACCCTGGGAACCATCGCGTGGGACCAGTGGGAGGACGACTGGACCATCACCACGCACGACCGCATGCGCACCGCGCAGTACGAGCACACCATGGTCGTGACCGAGGACGGCGTGGAGATCCTCACCCTCCCGTGATCCGCGCACGTCGGCCCGTAAACTCGAAGGCACGGGGCGAGCGGGAGAACTCCGCCGCCCCGGAACAGCGTCAGACCGGGAACCGAAGGGACCGTTCATGAGCTCAGGTACTCCGCAGGGTGTCGTCTCGCAGTACGGCATTGGAATCGACATTGGTGGTACCGGCACCAAGGGCGGGATCGTGGATCTCGCCACCGGCCAGCTCGTGGGCGAGCGCTTCCGGATCCCCACGCCGCACCCGGCCACCCCGGAGGCGGTGGCGGACGTGGTGCGCCAGATCGTGGACGAGCTGCAGTCCCGGCCGGAGGCCCCGGCACCGGACAGCAACGTGGGCATCGTGTTCCCCGCGATCATCAAGAACGGCGTGGCCCTGTCCGCCGCGAACGTGGACAAGTCCTGGATCAACACGGACGTGGACGCACTGATGACCGAGACCCTGGGTCGCGAGGTCGAGGCGCTCAACGACGCCGACGGCGCCGGTCTCGCCGAGGCGCACTACGGTGCCGGCAAGGGCAAGGAGGGGCTGGTCATGGTGATCACCCTGGGCACCGGCATCGGCTCGGCCATGATCCTCAACGGTCAGCTCGTGCCCAACGCCGAGCTCGGCCACCTGGAGATCGACGGCCACGACGCCGAGACCCGCGCCTCCGCGGCCGCGCGCGAACGCGAGCAGCTGCCCTGGAAGAAGTGGGCCACCAAGCGGCTCCAGCGCTACTTCTCCCACGTGGAGTTCCTGTTCTCCCCGTCGCTGTTCATCATCGGCGGCGGCGTGTCCAAGAACTCGGAGAAGTTCCTCCCCTACCTCGAGCTGCGCACGCCGGTGGAGATCGCCGCCCTGCGCAACAACGCGGGCATCGTGGGTGCGGCCCTGTGGGCCCAGCAGTGCCGCGGCGCCCAGGCCGCCAAGCCGGTCATCGACCCCGTCGACTGAGCACCCGGTGAACTCCGAAGGCCCCGCGTCCTCACGGATGCGGGGCCTTCGGAGTCGGTGCCGCCACCGTGCGGACACGGAACGGGCACTGCAGACAGAGCGAGACCCCGATGACATCCGCGGCTTCCCCTCCGCAGACCCCCGGGGTCTCGTGGTTTGAGTCTATGTGCTCCTCCGGGCGGGGGCAAGCACCGGATTCAAGGCACCAGCAGGGATGCGAGATCTGTGAGGAACTCCCCCACCCGGGCATCCACCTTGAGCGTGGCCAGCTCGTCCGCGCCGGTCACCCCGTGGTTGACGATCACCACGGGCTTGCCCTCCCGGGCGGCCTGCCTGACGTAGCGTCTGCCCGAGTTCACCGTGAGGGAGCTGCCGGCCACCAGCAGGGCGTCCGCGTGCGTTACCATCCGTCGGGCCAGCGCCACGTTCAGTGCCGTGGCGTTCTCCCCGAAGAACACGACGTCCGGCTTCAGCACCCCCTGGCAGACCGGGCAGTCCCAGACCCGGAACCCCGCGGTGTGCTCCACGGTGGCATCGGCGTCCGGGGCGTACTCCACGTCCGCCGCGGAGTCCATGCCGTCGTAGAAGCCGGGGTTGAGCTCGTCGAGGTAGCGCGAGACCTCCTCCCGGGGGAAGCGCGAGCGGCACGAGGTGCACACGACCCACGCGTAGGTCCCGTGCAGGTCCACGACCGCGAGTGATCCCGCCTTCTGGTGCAGGCGGTCGATGTTCTGGGTGATGATCCCGTCCACGGCGCCTGCCGTCTCCAGGGTGGCCAGAGCCGTGTGCGCCGCTGACGGCTCGGCTCGCGCCACGAAGTGCCAGCCGAACTGGTTGCGCGCCCAGTAGTGGCGGCGGTTGCCCACGTCCGCGATGAACTCCTGGTAGGTCATGGGGTTGCGGGGTTTCGCATCGGGTCCCCGGTAGTCGGGGATCCCGGAGGACGTGCTGACCCCAGCTCCCGTGAGGACGGCGATCCTGCGCCCCACGAGCAGCTCGTGGACGGGACGCAGCCCCGCGCGGGCGTCCAGGGCATGGGGGTCCGGGAACAGGTCCCGGTCCACGGGCGTGCCGTACCCGGCACGCAGCACCCGCGCCGGCATCTCAGGACCGGGGGAGGTTCTCGAGGACGGTGCGCAACCGCTCCCACGAGCGGGACTCGGTCATGTCCGCGGCACTGACGTCCCGGACCACGCCCTGGGAGTCCACCGTGATCGTGTGCCGCCGGGCGCACCCCTCCTGCTCGTCGAACACGCCGTAGCACCGCGCCACCTCACCGTGGGGCCAGTGGTCCGAGAGCATTTCGAAGTCGTAGGACTCCTGCCGGGCGAAGGCGTCGAGACAGTGGTGGCTGTCCGTGGACACGCACAGCACCGTGGCACCGAACTCCTCGAACGTGTCGGTGTGGTCCTGCAGGTGGCACAGCTCGTCCGTGCAGATGGGCGAGAACGCGAACGGGAAGAACACCAGCACCACCGGCGCACCCCGGAACTGCGCGAGCGTGCGGATCTCGCCGTCCCTGTTGGTCAGCGAGAAGTCCGGTGCTGCGGATCCGATGTCGCTCATGTCGTCCTTTCCCACGGCGCGGCCGGCGGGTGGCCGGGCACCTCAGAAGTTGCGCTTGGGGGCCAGTCGCGAGACGGTCCAGTCGGAGGAGACGCGCGCCGCACTGGTGACGTGGAGGCCCGCGGTCGAGGCGGCCTCCTGGATGTCGGCGGGAGAGACGTGGTCCTCGCGGCCGGCCTTGGGGGTCAGGAGCCAGACAACGCCGCCGTCGTCGAGGGTGGTCTGCACGTCGACGAGCTCGTCCACGAGATCACCGTCGCCGTCGCGCCACCACAGCACCACGGCGTCCACGACCTCCTGCGCGTCCTCGTCGAACAGCTCAGAGCCGATGGCCGCCTCGATCCGCTCCCGCAGGTCCGCATCGACGTCGTCGTCGTAGCCGAACTCCTGGACGTAGTCGCCGTCCTTCAGGTTCAGCTGCTCCGCAATGCTCTCCTCGGGGGCTTTCGCCTCGCTCACCGTGTCTCTCCTTCTCAGCTGTGTCGTGCGGGTCCCCGGTTGACCGCCGATCGGCGGTCCGGGCCCGTACCCACCGTGACGGGAGCGTCGACGGTGCGTAATAAAGACAACACTGGTTTAGCGCCACGTTCAAGCCACGGCGCGGGCCCGCCGCCAAATCACCACGGGTTGCGCTGTCCCCCGGGGACGGCCAGGAGAGTGGCGGTGCAGAGATGTGACGCGCAGAACGCCGCCGGGGCAATCCCCCGGGCCGTAGCCTGTGACACCATGAAAGGACCACGGGGGCGGACACGTCTCCGTCCACCCGACGCCTGACACACCGCTCCGCCACCGGGCACCCCGAGCACACGGAGCTGACGATAGAGAGGTTCTCGTGTCTTCCGACAGCAATCACCACATTCTGAGTGGCTTGACGAACAATCTCCAGGACGCGGACGCGCAGGAGACGCAGGAGTGGATCGAGTCCTTCGACGCGCTGATCCAGGCCCAGGGCACGGCGCGGGCGCAGTACATCATGCGCGCCCTGCTGCAGCACGCCGGCACGCACTCCGTGGGTGTCCCCATGGTCACCACCTCCGACTACGTCAACACCATCCCCGTGGACCAGGAGCCCGAGTTCCCCGGTGACGAGGAGATCGAGCGCCGCTACCGTGCCTTCCTGCGCTGGAACGCGGCCGTCATGGTCCACCGCGCGCAGCGCCCCGGCGTCGGAGTGGGCGGTCACATCTCCTCCTACGCCGGCGTGGCCACCCTCTACGAAGTGGGCCTGAACCACTTCTTCCGCGGTCCCGAGCACCCCGGCGGCGGCGACCAGGTGTTCTTCCAGGGCCACTCCTCCCCCGGCAACTACGCCCGCGCGTACCTCGAGGGCCGCCTCACCGAGGAGCAGCTGGACGGGTTCCGCCAGGAGAAGACCAAGGCCCCGAACGGCCTGCCCTCCTACCCCCACCCGCGCAGCCTGCCCGACTTCTGGCAGTTCCCCACCGTGTCCATGGGCATCGGGCCCATGAACGCCGTGTACCAGGCGCAGTTCAACCGCTACCTGCACAACCGCGGGATCAAGGACACCTCCGAGCAGCACGTCTGGGCGTTCCTCGGCGACGGCGAGATGGACGAGCCCGAGTCGCGCGGTGTGCTGCAGCTCGCGGCCAACGACAAGCTGGACAACCTGACCTTCGTGGTCAACTGCAACCTGCAGCGTCTCGACGGCCCCGTGCGCGGCAATGGCAAGATCATCCAGGAGCTGGAGGCGTTCTTCCGGGGTGCCGGCTGGAACGTCATCAAGGTCGTGTGGGGCCGCGAGTGGGACGCCCTGCTCGAGGCTGACCACACCGGGGAACTCGTGCGCATCATGAACGAGACCCTGGACGGCGACTACCAGACCTTCAAGGCGGAGTCCGGCGGCTTCGTGCGCGACCACTTCTTCGCCCGGTCCGCGGCCACCAAGGAGCTCGTGGCGGACTACACCGACGAGCAGATCTGGAACCTCAAGCGCGGCGCCCACGACTACAACAAGGTCTACGCGGCGTACAAGGCGGCGCTGGAGCACAAGGGCCAGCCCACCGTGATCCTGGCGCAGGGCATCAAGGGCTACGGCCTGGGCCCGCACTTCGAGGCGCGCAACGCCACCCACCAGATGAAGAAGCTCACGCTGGAGGACCTCAAGGCCTTCCGCGACCACCTGCGCATTCCCATCACGGACGAGCAGCTGGAGTCCGACCTCTACAACGCCCCGTACTATCACCCGGGCCCGGACTCCCCCGAGATCAAGTACATGCTGGAGCGCCGCAAGGAGCTGGGCGGCTTCGTCCCGGACCGTCCGCACCCCCAGAAGGAGATCACGCTGCCCTCGGAGCGCGCCTACGCCTCCGGCAAGAAGGGCTCGGGCAAGCAGATGGCGGCCACCACCATGGCCTTCGTGCGCATCCTCAAGGACCTGATGCGCGAGAAGGACTTCGGTCACCGCATCGTGCCGATCATCCCCGACGAGGCCCGCACCTTCGGCATGGACTCGTTCTTCCCCACGGCCAAGATCTACAACCCCAACGGGCAGAACTACCTCTCCGTGGACCGCGAGCTGATGCTCGCGTACAAGGAGTCGGCCCAGGGTGTGATCCTGCACCCCGGGATCAACGAGGCCGGCGCCACCGCGGCCTTCACCGCGGCGGGCACGTCCTACGCGACCCACGGCGAGACCATGATCCCGGTCTACATCTTCTACTCGATGTTCGGGTTCCAGCGCACGGGTGACGAGTTCTGGGCGGCTGCGGACCAGATGGCCCGCGGTTTCGTGATCGGCGCCACCGCAGGACGCACGACCCTGACCGGTGAGGGCCTGCAGCACGCGGACGGGCACTCCCCCCTGCTGGCTGCGACCAACCCCGCCGTGATCCACTACGACCCCGCCTACGGCTACGAGATCGCGCACATCGTCAAGCGAGGCCTCGAGCACATGTACGGCACGGGCGACGAGGACCACAACGTCATGTACTACCTCACGGTGTACAACGAGCCCATCCACCAGCCCGCGGAGCCCGAGAACGTGGACGTGGACGGCATCGTCAACGGCATCTACCTGCTCAAGCCGGCGGAGACCGAGGGCCCGCGCGCCCAGCTGCTGGCCTCCGGCGTGGGTGTCCCGTGGGCGCTCGAGGCCCAGCAGATCCTCGCCGACGAGTGGGGCGTCTCCGCAGACGTGTGGTCCGTGACCTCCTGGACCAACCTCCGTCGTGACGCCATGGCTGCCGAGCAGGACGCGTTCCTGGACCCCGAGTCCGGGGCCCGCACGCCGTACATCACCCAGGCGCTGGCCGGGGCCACGGGTCCCGTGGTCGCCACGAGCGACTACGCCTCCCAGCTGCCGGACTCCGTGCGGCAGTACGTCCCCAACGACTGGGCCTCCCTGGGCGCCGACGGCTTCGGGTTCGCCGACACCCGGGCCGGTGCCCGCCGGTTCTTCACCATCGACGCCCACTCGATGGTGGTGCGGACCCTGGAGATGCTCGCCAAGCGCGGCGAGATCGACTGGTCCGCCCCGGCCGAGGCGCTCACCCGGTACAAGCTCACGGACCCCGCTGCCGGCACCTCCGGCAACGCCGGGGGCGACGCCTGAGCCGTCCCGCATCACCGACCCACCGCCCCCGCGCCCCTCACGGCGCGGGGGCGGCGTCGTTCCGGTGTGGGCCCGAGCAAGGGGCGCGGCCGGCGCTGGGCCCCGGGCTCGGGGAACCGTGCAGGGCATCGACTACCCTCGTCTCATGCCCACCGACGCCACCGGGTCCGCACCCCGCAAGCCCCGCACCTCCCGCCGGGTGACGTGGCCCCTGCGCGGTCGGCAGCAGGCCGCACCGCACCCCAGGACCCTGGAGAACCTCAAGGCCAACCTCGGGCAGGTCTCCACGGTGGCGGTTCAGCGGCTCGCGAGCACCCTGCCGTGGTTCTCGCAGCTGCGCCCGGACGAGAGGTCCGAGCTGGGCCTGCTGGCGCAGCGCGGCATCGCGTCCTTCGTGCGCTGGTACGAGAACCCCAAGGAGCCGGTGTGGGTGCTCACGGAGATCTTCAAGCAGGCCCCCACGGAGCTGACCCGGTCCATCACCCTGCAGAACGCCCTGCAGGTGCTGCGGATCGTCGTGGACGTCGTGGAGGAGAAGGTTCCCGAGCTCGCGCAGCACAACGACGAGGTGGCACTGCGCGAGGCCGTGCTGCGGTTCTCCCGCGAGGTCGCGTTCGCCGCCGCGGACGTCTACGCCAAGGCTGCCGAGAACCGCGGATCGTGGGACGCCCGTCTCGAGTCCCTCGTGGTGGACGGCATTCTGCGGGGCGACCACTCGGACAACCTGCGCTCCCGGGTCTCGGCGCTGGGTTGGACGGACCGGGGGGACGTGACCGTGGTGGTGGGACGCGCGCCGAGCACCAACGGGCCCGCCGGCGTGGAACGGATCCGGCGCGTCGTCGAGCGCCACGCGGCGGAGTGCCTGGTGGCCATCCAGACCGACCGGCTGGTCCTCGTCCTGGGTGGTCTCAAGGACGGGGCCCGGTCCCTGTCCCGGCTCGCGAGCGTCTTCGGGGAGGGTCCCGTGGTCCACGGTCCCCCCGTGGCCACCGTGTTCGAGGCCAAGGAGTCGGCGGACCGCGCCAACGCGGGACTTCGAGCGGTGGCGGCCTGGCCCCAGGCACCCCGCCCCACGGATTCCGAGGACCTGTGGCCCGAGCGGGCCATCAGCGGGGACCCGCTGGCGCTCACCGCCATGGTCGACGCCGTCTGGGAGCCGCTGTCCGCCTCCTCCACCGGCCTGGTGGACACCCTCACCACCTACCTCAGCGTGGGACACTCCCTGGAGGCCACGGCGCGCGAGCTCTTCGTCCACGCGAACACCGTGCGGTACCGGCTCCGGCGCGTCAGCGACATCACCGGCTGGGACCCCCTGCTCCCCCGGGACGCCTTCGTGCTGCACTGCGCCCTGCTCGCGGGGCGGCTGTCGAGCACCGACTGACATCGGCTTGTAGGGAAGCCACAAATCCCCCTGCCCGGCTTGGTGCGGCCCGGTGTGCCGCGAGGGCCCCCCGACTTGGTGGAATGAACGGGTGATTGCACTCGTCTGCCCCGGTCAGGGGTCACAGAAACCAGGATTCCTCACCGAGTGGCTGGCCGTGCCGGGCGTTCCCGAGCACCTCGAGCAGCTCTCCGACGCCGCCGGGCTGGACCTCGCGCACTACGGCACCGAGGCGGACGAGGACACCATCAAGGACACCGCGGTGGCCCAGCCGCTGATCGTCGCCGCAGGACTGCTCGCCGGGCGGCTGATCGCCCCGCAGCTCGAGGGACGCTCCGACGTGGTGCTCGCCGGGCACTCGGTCGGTGAGATCACGGCTGCGGCCCTGGCTGGCGTGCTTACCGAGGCCGAGGCCATGCGCTTCGTTCGGGTCCGCGCCACCGAGATGGCCGCCGCCTCCTCGGCAACCCCCACGGGCATGGCCGCCGTCCTCGGCGGCACCCCGGAGGACGTGGCCGCCGCCATCTCCGCCGTGGGCGCCACGGCCGCGAACGCCAACGGGGGCGGTCAGGTGGTAGCAGCAGGAACCCTCGAGCAGCTCGACGCTCTCGCCGAGAACCCGCCCACCCGCGCCAAGGTGGTCAGGCTCAAGGTGGCCGGCGCCTTCCACACGGAGCACATGGCCCCCGCACTGCAGCCGCTGCGGACCCTCGTTCCCGAGCTCTCCCCCCAGGATCCTGAGCACGCGCTGCTGAGCAACCACGACGGCGCCCGCACCACCAGTGGCGCGGCGTTCCTGGACTCCCTCGTGGAGCAGGTGTGCCGCCCCGTGCGCTGGGACGCCTGCATGGCAACCCTCTCGGACATGGACGTCACGCAGATCGTGGAGCTGCCGCCCGCCGGAACCCTCGTGGGACTGGCCAGGAGGGGCCTCAAGGGTGTCCCCGCAACGGCGGTCAACACCCCGCAGGACCTGGACCAGGTGCGGAGTACGCTGGCCTGAGAAGGGTGATCCACCCGCACTCGCTGAGATCCGCACCATCGAAGGAGTCGGCCTCCCGTGGCGACCATCAAACAGAACATTCCCCACGCCCACACGCGCATCCTGGGCATCGGTGCCTACCGGCCGTCGGAGATCGTGACCAACGACGACGTCTGCCAGTGGATCGACTCCTCGGACGAGTGGATCGTCAAGCGCACCGGCATCCACACCCGTCACCGCGCCCCGGCTGACGTGTCGGTCCTGGACATGGCGGAGCACGCGGCACGCGAGGCGCTCGAGAACTCCGGCCTCACCGGTGAGCAGCTGAGCACGATCATCGTCTCCACGGTGTCCTTCCCCTACCTCACCCCGTCCCTGGCCGCGAAGCTCGCGGACCGGCTCGGGGCCACGCCCGCCGCGGCGTACGACGTCTCCGCGGCGTGCGCGGGGTACTGCTACGGAATCGCGCAGGCGGATGCGCTCGTGCGCTCCGGTGACTCCACCAACGTGCTCGTGATCGGAGTGGAGAAGCTCTCCGACGTGATCGACAACTCGGAGCGCTCCATCTCCTTCCTGCTCGGCGACGGCGCCGGGGCCGTGGTGATCGGCCCCTCGGACGTCCCCGGGATCGGTCCGTCGGTGTGGGGCTCGGACGGTTCCAAGTGGGACGCCATCCGCATGACCCACCCGCTCACCGACATCCGCGCCGTCGAGCGCGGGGGTCAGCGCAGCTTCGCCAAGGATCTCGTGGATCCCGAGACCGGTGAGATGGACCCGGACGCCACCATGTGGCCCACGCTGCGCCAGGACGGGCCGACCGTGTTCCGCTGGGCCTCGTGGGAGGGTGCTCGCGTGGCCCAGGAGGCCCTGGACGCCTCCGGTCTGGCCCCGGAGGACCTCGCCGCCTTCGTGCCGCACCAGGCCAACATGCGGATCATCGACCAGATGGCCAAGGTGCTCAAGCTCCCCGAGTCCGTGATCGTTGCCCGGGACATCGCCGAGGCCGGCAACACCTCCGCGGCCTCCATCCCCCTGGCAACCCACCGTCTGCTCGCGGAGCACCCGGAACTGTCCGGCAAGCCCTCCCTGCAGATCGGCTTCGGGGCCGGTCTGGTGTACGGCGCACAGGTGGTGCTCCTGCCCTGATCCAGTCCCCGGGGTGTCGTAGGGTTAGACCGCACACCTCTTGTCCACGGGCCGCCCGAGCAATCGGGCGCTCCGAGCGGGGGTTCCACCGAAACCCCGTGGTCACGAAGAACGGTTGCGTTGCGCGACCTCAACGAAAGGAAGCCGAAATGGCGAGCAAAGACGAAATCCTGGCCGGCCTGGCAGAGATCGTGAACGAAGAGACCGGCCTCGAGACCGAAGCCGTGCAGCTCGACAAGTCCTTCACCGAGGACCTCGACATCGACTCGATCTCCATGATGACCATCGTGGTCAACGCCGAGGAGAAGTTCGACGTCACCATTCCCGACGAAGAGGTCAAGAACCTCAAGACCGTCGAGGACGCCGTCAACTTCATCGACAACGCCCAGGCCTGATGCCCGGGCGAGCGGTGGCGCACCCCCTGTGCAGGAGGTGCGCCGCCGCCGTCACGCCAGGTGGCTGGACAGCAGCAGCTCCTGGAACACCTGCGATTTCGGACACGAGGAAGTGCAGAACATGTCCCGCAAAGTAGTCGTCACCGGCCTGGGTGCCATCACGCCCATCGGTGAGAACGTCCAGGAGACCTGGAAGAACGCCCTCCAGGGCGTCTCGGGCGTTCACGCCCTCGAAGAGGACTGGGTCGAAGAGTACGACCTCCCCGTCCGCATCGGCGCGCAGTGCCCCAAGCCCGCGGAGGACGTCGTGTCCCGCGTGCAGGCCAAGCGTCTTGACCCTTCCGGCCAGCTGTCCGTGGCCGCGGCCCGCGAGGCCTGGACCGACGCCGGGTTCTCCGGCAAGGACGCGGACTCCAGCGACGACGTCGACCCGTTGCGTCTGGGCGTTGCCTTCGGCACGGGCATCGGTGGTGTGTGGACCCTCCTGGACGGATGGGACACCATGCGCACCAAGGGGCACCGCCGTGTCAAGCCCATGACGGTTCCCATGCTCATGCCCAACGGCAACGCCTCCTCCGTGAGCATGGAGTTCAAGGCCCGTGCCTGCGCCATCACACCCGTGTCAGCCTGTGCCTCCGGGACCGAGGCCTTCTTCCAGGGTCTGCAGCTGATCCGCTCCGGCAAGGCGGACGTGATGATCGTGGGGGGCGCCGAGAGCGCCATCCACCCCATGAACATGGCCGCCTTCAACTCCATGCAGGCGCTGTCCCGCCGAAACGACGAGCCCGAGCGGGCCTCCCGCCCCTTCGACATGGACCGTGACGGATTCGTCATGGGCGAGGGCGCTGGTGCGGTGATCCTCGAGTCCGAGGAGCACGCCAAGGCACGTGGCGCCCGGATCTACGCCGAGCTGGCCGGTGCCGGGCTCAGCTCGGACGCGTTCCACATCACGGCTCCGGCCACCGGTGAGGCCGGCGGCCCCGCCCGTGCCCTGCGGGAGGCCATGGAATCCGGGGACTTCACCCCCGCGGACGTCAAGCACGTCAACGCCCACGCCACGTCCACCCCGGTGGGTGACGTGCCCGAGGCGAGTGCCCTGCGTGTGGCGTTCGGGGACGCAGTGGACCAGATGGCCGTGTCCGCCACCAAGTCGATGACCGGCCACCTGCTCGGCGGATCGGGTGCCGTGGAAGGTGTCCTGGCCGTCCTCGCCCTGACCGAACGGGTGGCGCCCTGCACCATCAACCTGGAGAACCAGGATCCGCGCATCGACCTGGACGTGGTCACCACGGCGCGGGAGCTGCCAGCCGGTGACATGGTCGCGATCTCCAACTCCTTCGGGTTCGGCGGTCACAACTCCGTCGCCGCTTTCCGGTCGATGTAACGGCGCCCCGGGCTCCCTCTCGGGGTCAGGAAGCGCGCCCGTGACAGAGCCCCGGTGCTCCCCGCTGTGGGGACCACCGGGGCTCTGTTGTTGTCAGGCCTGAGCCGCGCGGTCGGGCGTGAGCTGGGCGCACCGGTTCGCGGTGACGAACAAAGGAACTGCGGCGCCCCACACCGGTTCTTCCGGAGGGATCAGAACCCCCAGGTCATCGATTGCACCACCTCACCAGAGACGGCCCCCGCCACTGCGCCGTGGTGGGGGGCAGCGAGCGCCGTGGGGGGGGTGCAGCGCGCGCCGCGGACGGAGGTGCGGCTGCGCTGCCCGGGAGGCGTGTGTGCAGGTGGTCGGGCGTGCCCTCGATCAGCCCACGCGGTGGAGCCAGCGCACGGGGGCGCCCTCGGCCGCGTGGCGGAACGGTTCGAGCTCTTCGTCCCAGGCCTCACCCAGCGCAAGCGAGAGCTCCTCCACCACGGCGGCGGGGTCTCCCCCGGCCGCCTCGAAGGCGTAGCGGATCCGGTCCTCACTCACGCAGATGTTTCCGGCTACGTCCGTGGTGGCGTGGAAGATGCCCAGGTCCGGGGTGAAGGACCACCGGGACCCGTCACTGCCCTGGCTGGCGTTCTCGGTCACCTCGAAGCGCACCCGGCCCAGGGTGCGAAGGGCGGACGCGAGAAGCGCACCGGTGCCCGCACGGCCGGACCACTCGAGTTCGGTACGGACGCAACCCGGCTCGGCGTTCTGCGGGGTCCACTCGAGATCCGTCCGCCGATGCGACACGGATTCCAGTGCCCACTGGATGTGGGGGCAGAGCGCCTGGGGCGCGGAGTGCACGTAGAGCACTCCGCGCGTGGTGGGTGAAGACATAGCCTGTTCCTCCATCGTGTAGGTACGTCTTCCCCAACGTCCTGCTCGGAGGTTCAGCGCTGCCAGCTCGGCGCCGTGATGCAGTTGAAACGAGCGAGGTGACGTCCGCCACGGATTCGAGGCCGGGGCGAACTTCCGCACTCTGGTTCATTGTCCAGCAGGGCCCACCCACGGTCAACCTGGTGGGCACTGCGAGCTCGAATGTCAAGCTCGGGGGTGAGCCTGTGAGTACGCCTTTCGGAGCCGATCGACGGACACGTGGGTGTAGATCTGCGTGGTGGCCACGGTGGCGTGGCCCAGGAGCTCCTGCACGCTGCGCAGGTCCGCTCCCCCGTCCAGCAGGTGGGTGGCCGCGCTGTGCCGCAGGCTGTGGGGGCCGCGGGCGCCGGTGTCCGGAACGGTGTCGAGCGCCCTCGCGACGACCCCCCGGGCTACGCGCGGATCGATGCGCGCCCCACGAGCCCCGAGGAACAGGGCATCAGCGGCGCGCGGCCCTGCCAGGGCCGGCCTCCGGTGCTCCCAGAGGGCGAGTGCTTCCCCCGCCCTCTGTCCGTAGGGCACTCGCCGTTGTTTGTTCCCCTTGCCCGTCGCGGTGAGCACGTGCTGCGTGCGGTCGAGGTGGGCACGGTCCGCCCCCACCAGCTCGCCGATGCGCGCACCCGTGGCGTAGAGCAGCTCCAGCAGGGCCCAGTCCCGCGCGGCCAGCGCGGCAGCCCTTTCGTCCTCGTGCTCCCCCAGCGCCGTGTCCGCGAGAGTCTCCAGCATGGTGGACAGTGCGGTGGCTCCGACGACCTCCGGCAGGTGGCGGGCGGGGCGGGGGCCTTTGAGCCCGGCGGCCGGATCGTGACGCAGGCCCTGGGTGTCCACGGCCCAGCGGAAGAACGTGTGCACAGCGGCGATGCCCCGGGTGATCGAGCTGCGGGCCAGTCCCCGCTGGTGCCGGTCGGCGAGCCAGCCGCGCAGGGCGTCCCTGTCCAGCAGGTCGATGTCGTCGATGCCCGTCCCATGCATCCAGCGCGACAGGTCCGCGATGTCGGTGGTGTAGGCCCGAACCGTGTTGTCGCTGCGCGAGCGCTCGAGACCGAGATGGGCACGGAATCCTGGCAGGTAGTGATCGAGCGGCCCGGGTTCCGTGCTCGTCGCCGGGGACGTCCGCTCGGCGGCGTCGACGGGCCGGGAGGCGCGCGTGCGGGGAGCGGCTCTCCCGTTCGTGGCTGCTCGTCCCACCGCGACGGTGCGCTCGACCGCCGAGGGACGTCCCCCAGCGGGTGTGCGTCCGCCCGGGGTGGGAGGTCCGCCAGCGGGTGTGCGCCCGTCCGTGAAGGTGCGTCCGTCAGCGGGGGTCTCGTCCTGGCCGGCCATGCTGGGAGCCTACTCGTCGCCACCCCAGGAGCGAGTCCGTGGCCAGGCCGCGCTCCCGGAGAGTGACCAGACCGGCGAGGACGTCCCCCGGCGCCAGCCCCGAGACGCGGCAGAGCGACGAGGGATCCGCATCGCGGTGCAGGGGCAGGGCGTCGAAGAGGCGCAGCAGCTGGGGGTCCAGGTCGTCCTCGGGACGACGGTCCAGACCGCTCGCGCCTGGGTGGGTCTCGTCGGGCGGGGTGCCCAGCGGTGCCACGAGCTCGAGAACCTCGCTCCCGTTGCTGACGAGCACCGCGTGGTCCTCCCGCACGAGGCGGTGGCACCCCGCCGAGCTGCCCACGAGCACGTCACCGGGCACGGCCGCCACCTCCCGGGAGAGCCCCGCGGCGTGCCGCGCCGTGTTCAGGGATCCCGAGCGCCATGCGGCCTCCGTGACCACAGTGGCGCACGTGAGGGCCGCGATGATCCGGTTGCGCTGAAGAAACCTGTACCGGGTGGGAGCGCACCCGAAAGGCACCTCGCTCAGCAGCAGGCCGCGCTGGCAGATCCGCCCGAGCAGCTCGGCGTTGCCCGCGGGGTAGAACCGGTCCACACCGCAGGCCAGGACCGCCACGGTGGCCCCGGGCCCCGCAGCCGTCTGCAATGCCGTGGTGTGCGCCTCGGCGTCGATCCCGAAGGCGCCCCCGGACACCACGCACCGGTCGGCCGCCACCAGCTCCTGGGCGATGCCCCTCGTCACGGCGGCACCGTACGCGCTGGCGTTGCGGGACCCCACCACGGCCACGCTGCCCCGGAGACGTCCCAGAAGCGCCCGGTCTCCGCGTCCCCACAGCACGATCGGCTGCTGCAGCCCCAGATCAGCGAGCTGTACGGGCCAGTCCGGGTCCTCCGGAATCACCGTCCAGGCACCGATGCGCAGGGCGTGGCGCTGCTCCACGTCCGTCGCGGGGACCGGCAACCTGGACCGCCATGCCTCGAAGCGGGCGGTCAGGTCGGGAGTCCGGGAACCCGGAAGCCACTCCTGCGTCGCCTTGTGCAGCACGGAGCGCAGGGCGCGAGTGGGTTCCTGCAGCTCGGTGATGCTCCGCCACAGCACCTGGGGCCCAAGCGCGTGCAGCAGGAGCAGTCCGGCCGTGTCGCTCGGTTCGATGATGCGGGCCAGACGAGTGCGGCACGCCCTCACGTCCTCCGTGGAATCGGCCGGGTGCTGAAAATCTGCAGCGTTCTGGCTGAACTGGTCGCCGGTCATGTCGTCACCGTGGTCTTGAAGTAGAGGGCCAGTTGAACGTGCTCGCGGGTGGGCACCACCGCGCCGTCGAGGTCCGCGAGGGTCCACGCCACGCGCAGGACCTTCACGAATCCCCGTGCCGTGAGCGCCCTGCGCTCCATGGCGGCCCTCAATGGCTCCACCGCGTCCGCACCCGGGGAAAGTCTGCGGCGCAGCAGCGCCCCGGGGACGCCGGCATTCAGACGGCAGCCCAGAGAACGCAGCCGTTCCTGCTGGGCGCCCCGGGCCTGCGCGACCCGCTGCGCCACGGTCGCGCTGCTCTCGGGAGCATCCCCCGACACCGCGCTGAGTTCGTGGTACGTCACTGCGGGCACCCGCAGCTGCACGTCCACCCTGTCCAGCAGCGGACCCGAGAGTTTTCCGAAGTAGCGGCGGCGCTGCACGGAGCTGCACGTGCACGCCTGTCCGGTGCCGCCCGCGTGGCCGCAGGCACAGGGATTGGCGGCCAGCACGAGCTGGAACGCGGCGGGATACTGCGCCACGGACTGGGCCCGCGCGATCGTAACCGTGCCGGACTCGAGGGGTTGTCTCAGCGCGTCCAGCACCCTGCGGTCGAACTCGGGCGCCTCGTCCAGGAACAGCACGCCACGATGGGCCAGGGAGATGGCACCGGGCCGCGGCATGCCGCTGCCTCCCCCGCACATAGCGGGCATCGTGGTCCCGTGGTGCGGGGACTGGAAAGGCGGCCGCCTGATCAGGGCCGAGCACCCGGAGTCCCCACGGAGGGAGTGGACCGAGGTGACCTCGAGCGAGTCCTCGTCCTCGAGGTCCGGGAGGATACCCGGCAGGCGCTCCGCGAGCAGGGTCTTGCCCGCGCCCGGTGGGCCGACCATGAGCAGGTGGTGGCCACCGGCGGCCGCGATCTCCAGGGCCTTGCGCCCTTCGATCTGACCCACCACGTCAGTCAGGTCCCGCGGATCCTGCTCCTGGGCCACCGCCCGCGTCTGCGGAGTGTGCGAGGGCCCCGGCCCCGGCGCGGCGGGCTCTACCTTGGCCGCAAGCGCGGGGTCTGCCCCGAACTCGACCAGCAGACGGGCCAGGTGCCCAGCTGAGCTCACGGTTGCGCCCGTGACGAGTTCGGCCTCCTCCCGGTTGGCATCCGCCACCACGACGTGTGGGCACCCCTCGCGCACGGCCGCGAGGACCGCCGGGAGCACTCCCCGGACGGGGCGCAGGGAACCGTCCAGCCCCAGCTCCGAGAAGAAGACGGTGTCCGGGGGGACACGCACCACGCCCTGGGCGCTGAGGACCGCCATCACGACGGCGACGTCGAAGTGTGAACCACGTTTGGGAAGTGTGGCCGGTGAAAGGTTCACCGTGATCTTGCGTGGTGACAGAGGGGCGCCGGCATGACGTGCCGCGGAACGGATGCGTTCCTTGGACTCGTTGACCGCCTGGTCCGGCAGACCGATGATCGTGAAGCCCGGCAGCGACTGCCCGATGTCCGCCTCCACGTCCACCACGTACCCCTCCAGACCGATTAGGGCGACACTGCGGCTGCGGGCGAACCCCTTCACCGCGCACCTGCCGGAGCGGCGCGGGACGGTTGGGCGAGAACTGATGTCATGGCACCCACCGTGCCTCCCCCGCCACTGAGGCCACCACGATTCCCGTGGAGTGTGCAGGGCGCTCACCGCGCCCAGGCGCGTCGAAGGCGTCAGAGAGTGCGGTGGCTCCTCAGGCCCGTCGATGGCCCGGGACTCGAGAGCGGTTCGGAGCAGATCGCGGGGTCCGCCGCGAGACCGCGCGTCGTCGACCAGCGCATCGTGGGATCCTCGGGACGGGCCTCTGGTGGCGGCAGCTCCCCCGGTTCTGACGCCGCGGGGGACGACGTCGGGGATGACCCGGGCGCCGTGGGTCCGTGCGCCGACCCAGGATGTGCTGTCGGCGCCCCGGAGGCGGGTTCTGGGGACGGGGATGATCCGGGCAGGCCGGGAGCGGGCGACGGCGCCGCAGGTGTCCTGGGCGCCGTAGGAGCCGGGGCCGGGAGCGCCGGAGGTGAGCCGGGCACGGTGTGACCCCGCGTGGGGGCCGGACGCGCCCGCGGCACGTCGGGAGCAGAGGTCTCGACGGGGGACGGCCCCGGCGCCGTGGGAGTCGGCGTCGCCGTCGGAGGGGCACTCGGCACCGGGGGATGCGGCATGTCGGGGGCAGGGGCCGGAAGGGCCGGAGCGACACTCGAAGGAACAGTTCCACTGGGCGCGGGAATGCTCGGGTCGGGCACTCCTGGGGACGGGCCCCCGGCGCCAGGTTCTCCTCCGCCGGGATCTCCGGGGCCTGGCTCCACGGGCCCTGGATCAACGGGCCCGGGGTCGGTGGGTCCGGGGTCCACCGGCCCGGGATCCACCGGGCCCGGGTCGATGGGCCCGGGATCGACGGGCCCCGGGTCCACCGGACCCGGATCACCCGGGCCGGGATCCCCTGGGCCGGGCACGATCGGATCCGGCTCGACGGGCCCGGGGAGGGCAGGGTCCACCGGCGCGCCCGGCGCGGGGGTACCGGACGGAGCAGGCTCCTCCGGCGGCGGATCCGGCAGGTCCCCGCCGGGCCCCACGCTCGACCCGTCCCCGGGGTCCTCCTGGTACTCGTCGTCCTCCAGCGGGATGCTGGGATCCCACGACTCCGTGCCCGTGCCCCCGTGGCGCCCCGTGTCGGGCTGCAGCCGCACCGGTGCGGCTTCACGGTCACCGATCACGGGAACGAGTTCGAGGCTCGCGAAGCGATCGGGGATCCCGTCAATGTCCCCCACCAGCACGTTGCGTCCCTTCTGCCCGGCGGGGACGGGGCCCGTGGCGGCGTCCGCCGCGTCGGCGATCCGGCGCTTCACCTTGCACGCCTTCTCCCGGGAGAGGGTTGAACCGTCCGGCGCCCGGTAGGCGCCCTCGAAGGACCGGGGCTGCCACTTCTCGACCGCCCGTGACACGTGCTCGAGCTGGTAGGTGGCGCCGTCGCGCGCCGTGAGGATGAGGCGGCTCACGGAGACGGGTGAGTGGCCCCGGGTGTTGTCGATCTCCACCGAGGCGTAGGTGGCCCGTTCGACCCCCGCCTCCCGCCGCAGCCGTTCGAGCTCGTCACTGGAAGGCACCGCCGCGGGGACCGTGATCCGCACGGTGGCGCCGTTGGGCAGTGACGCGCGGAAAGTGCCGGGGTGCAGGTCGCCGTCCGCCGAGACCACGGATGAGCTGACGGTGGGATGCCCGTTCGGATCGTTGCCCGTCTGGGAGCACGCGACGACGCCCAGTGCCACGGCGGCCGCCACAGCGGTGGCAGACAGCGCATGCGGCAACCACGCAGCGGTTCTCATGCCATTCCCCCGTCCACGGACTCCTGGTTCCTGCCCCGTCATACCGTGACACGCCGCACAGGGGATCTCCTAATGCACGGTGCATCCACGTGAATGTGTCCACCCCGGAACAGCATCAGCGGGCCGCATGACGTGTTACGTCGCGGTGGGCGGCTCTGCCCCGAGCGGCCGGACGGCCCGGCCGGGGTGGCCCCGAGGTCAGAGCCAGCCGATGGAACCCACGTGCTCCACACGCGGAGAGGACCCTCTGGGCCAGTGCACGGCAACCACGTCCACGGACGGGACCCCGGCCTGACCGTTCTCACGGGCCCAGGCACGGGCGAGGACGTGGAGGCGCCGGAGCTTCTCGGCACCCACAGCCTCACACGGGTGGCCGAAGTCCCCTCCGGTGCGTGTCTTGACCTCGAAGACCGTGACGGCGCCCTGGCGTTCCGCCACGATGTCCAGCTCGCCCCGTGGGCGCCCCGGGGACGGCGCCGGTCTCCAGTTGCGGTCCCTCACGGTCCATCCGGAGCGCTCCAGCAGGCCGGCGATCAGTTCTTCGCCGGCTCGCCCGGTGCTCATGTGGGGAGCCCCGGGTGGGTTCGGGCTCGACGGGTGGTCGGGGCGGTGGGCTGCGGGCGCGGTCATGACCCCACTGTGGGGCCGATCAAGGCGCAGCGGCACCCCGGGCCCGCTGCTGTGGAGGTCGGATCGCGGCCGGCGCGAGGAGCTCGCCGAGCCACAGGGCACACCCGCGCTCCCCCGGGCCGACCGGACGACCGGCCCGCTCAGCACTCCCTGTCGCAGAGCCGCGTGCACCCAGGCCGCAACCGCTGCCCGACCGCTGAAGCCACCGTGCGAACGCCGACCACGGAGAGCACCGCGCGAACGCCGACCGCGGAGCCCACCGCGCGAACGCCAACCGGGGCTCCGCAGAGCTCTCGGCGCGAACTACCCCGCGCCCAAGTTCCAGCTCAGCCGGTGGTGGTCGGTGGTGCCCCGTTCCGCGAGCGCGGCACGGTGAGCCGCGCTGCCGTATCCCTTGTTGGACGCCCAGTCGTAGTCCGGGTGCTCCCGGTGCAGCTCTCCCATGAGGGCGTCGCGTTCGACCTTCGCCAGGATCGACGCGGCGGCCACGCTCACGCACTGCGCGTCCGCCTTCACCAGCGTGTGCACCACGGCAGGCAGCTCGACCGGGTCCTCGGCCTGGCCCAGCACCGCCGGAGCGTTCAGCCAGTTGTACGAGCCGTCCAGGATCAGTGCGTCCACGGGCACGCCCGCGGCACGCACCGCCTTCAGTGCGCGCAGACCGGCGAGCCGCAGTGCGGCGTTGATCCCCAGCTCGTCGATCTCCCGCGGCTGCGCGTGGCCGACCGCCGTGGCCGCGGCCCACGCGCCGATCGTGGGTGCCAGTGCGGCGCGGCGGGCGGGGCTGAGGGCCTTGGAGTCCCGTACGCCCTCCCAGGGGTGCGGCGCGCGCGGTCCCGGACCGTCCGGCGTCGACGGCGCCTGCCCGCCCTGGGAGGCGCCCGCCACCGATTTTTCCGCGAGCAGGGCTGGGACGTCCAGCACGACGACGCCCACGCTCGCGGGACCTGCCAGCGCACCGCGGCCCACCTCGTCCATCCCCGCCACGAAGCGCGCCCCGCGCTGAGCGAGCAACACCTCCACGTCGAGGGTGGTGGCCGGGGCGGAGCGCGCGGGGCTCACTGCCCGCCGGCCGCGGGGACGTCCTGGAAGGTCTGCTCGGGGTTGTGCAGGAACTGGAACCGGTCCAGCGGCCAGGCGATCACGAAGGCCGTGCCCACGATGTCATCCTCGCTCACGAACTGGGTGCCGGTCTCGATGTGGAAGCGGGAGTCCGCCGAGGCGTTGCGGTGGTCGCCCATCACGAAGACCTTGCCCTCGGGAACGGTGACGTCGAAGGCGAAGTCGGAGGGCGCGGCTCCGGGGTAGATGTAGGGCTCGTCGAGCGGCTGGCCGTTCACGGACACCTTGCCGGAGGCGTCGCAGCACGTCACGTGGTCGCCGCCCACACCGATCACGCGTTTGACGAGGGCCTGCTGGCTGCTGTCCGGCAGCAGACCGACGAATTCGAGGCCCTCGCGGACGGGCCCGGTGCGGGTCTCCGGGGCTTCGGGCAGCCAGCCCTGGGTGTCGTCGAAGACCACGATGTCCCCGCGGTCGATGTGACCGGTCTTGGCACCGATGACGTTGACGAAGATGCGGTCGTCCAGCTCGAGGGTCTGCTCCATGGAGCCCGAGGGGATGTAGTAGCCGCGCACCAGGAAGGTCTTGACCACGAAAGCGATGACCACGGCGAGCGCCATGACGATCAGGACCTCCCGGACCGCGTTCCACCCCGGGGACCTCTTGGCGCCGCTGCCGCCGCTGCCGCGCCGCGTGGGCTGGGCGGCGTCGTCATGGGGGTGGGCGCCGTTCGCGCCGGCGTCGTGCTGCTCAGCCACTGCACTGTCCTTCTCTGCGTTCTGACGGTTCCGGGTGGGAGGTGCCGGGAGGTGCTGCCACGCTCACCGGCAGGTGCGGATGCGGTTCACTCCTCGAGAGAGCGGGCCCGGTCCAGCGGCCACACCACTCTCTCGGCCGTGCCCACGATGCGCTCCGTGCGGATCAGACCACCGCCGGGGGCACCGAGAAGCGAGCGGGAGTCCACCGACACGCTGCGGTGGTCGCCCATGAGCCACACCCGTCCCGGGGGGACCTGCACCGTGAACCGGATGTCCGACGGTGCATCACCAGGGTAGACGTAGTCCTCGTGCTGGGGCTGACCGTTGACCGTGATCAGGCCCTCGGCGGTGCAGCACGAGACGGTGTCCCCGGCCACCGCGATCACCCGCTTGACGTAGATGGTGTCCGAGCCGGTGAGGCCGAGCCACTGTCCCACGGTGTCCGCGGCCTGCTCGTACCAGGGGTCGGAGGAGTGCAGCGGGTCCAGGGAGCCTCGGCCGTCGAAGACCACGAGATCACCCCGCTGGATGTTGTCCTCGGACTCGAGCTTGTTGACGAGGACCCGGTCTCCGCCCTCGAGCGTGGGCTCCATGGAGTCCGAGCCCACCCAGTACACGTCCAGCACGAACCCGCGCACGAGCACCGTGACCACGAGCGCGGTCACGAGGGCGGCTGCGATGACGCGCAACCACCAGCGTCGTGCGGAAACGGGCCGTCTCACGGCAGAGGACCCGGCAGGTGCCGGGTCCTCTGCGTGTTCCGTGTGCTCAGGCACCCGGTGAGTCCTACTTGCTCGAGGCGCTCGACTCGCGCTTCTCGCGGATGCGAGCAGCCTTGCCGTGACGGTCGCGCATGTAGTACAGCTTGGCGCGACGGACGTCGCCGCGGCTCACGAGCTCGATCTTCTCGATGATCGGGGAGTGCACCGGGAAGGTGCGCTCCACGCCCACACCGAAGCTGACCTTGCGGACCGTGAAGGTCTCGCGCACGCCGGAGCCCTGACGGCCCATGACGAAGCCCTTGAACACCTGGACACGGGAGCGGTTGCCCTCCACGATGTTCACGTGCACGTTCAGGGTGTCGCCGGGACGGAAGTCGGGGACGTCGTCGCGCAGGGACTTGGCATCAAGCTGGTCAAGAATGTTCATGATGTGACTCCTCGTGATCGCCGCAGGTCTCTCACGTGTGGTTCGCGCGCCACCCCGCGGGGTGCACGTGCTCCAGGTTCCGGGACAGGACGTGAAGTGGCCGTCCCGGGCGGTGCGTCGTTGGTCGCTCTCCCCCCTGCGGCAGGGGCGTGCCCGACGCACACACAGCCGTCCATTATGCCATATCGGACGGGTCCTCCGGTGCGCCCTGCGGCGTGGTGCGTTCGGAGCGCCGCCACTGCCCGCCGGCCACGGTGAACCCCTCCTCGGCCAGCACCGCGAGGTCCGCGCGGTCCAGGGTGGCCGGGTCCAGTGCCAGGACCATGTCGGGGCGGCGGCGTGCGGTGCGCACCAGCTGCTGGTCGCGCCGCCAGCGCGCGATCCGCCCGTGGTGCCCGGACAGCAGCGTGTCCGGAACGGTGCGCTCGCGCCACTGCGCGGGCTTGGTGTACACCGGGTACTCCAGCAGCCCGCCCGTGTGGGACTCCTCCGCCAGGGACTCGGGGTTGCCGATCACCCCCGGGATCAGCCGGGTCACGGCCTCGACCATCGCGAGCACGGCCACCTCTCCCCCGTTGAGCACGTAGTCGCCCAGGCTCAGGGGGCGCACCCGCACCTCGTCCCGCGCCCAGTCGATGAAACGCTCGTCGATCCCCTCGTAGCGCCCGCACGCGAAGACCAGGTGCTCCTCCTCGGCCAGCTCGTACGCCACCTCCTGGGTGAACACCTCCCCCGCCGGGGACGGCACGACCAGCACGGGGCGCGACGACGCCGCACGGCCCGCCCCCGCACCGGCCCGCACCACGGTCTCGAGGGCCTGCGCCCACGGCTCGGGTTTCATGACCATGCCCGCGCCGCCACCGTAGGGGGTGTCATCCACGGTGCGGTGCCGGTCCGTGGCGAACTCGCGGGGATCGGTGACCTGCAGGCTGAGCAGACCGTCGGTCACGGCCTTGCCGATCAGGGAGAGCTTCAGGGGCTCCAGGTACTCGGGGAAGATGCTCAGGACGTCGATGCGCACGGGTCAGTCGTCCTCGCCGAGCTCGAGGAGTCCGGGGGGCGGGGTCACGAGGACCAGCCCGCGGTCCAGGTCCACCTCCGGGACGATCTCCTCGACGAACGGGATGAGGACGGCACGCCCGCCCTTCTCCGGGGTGATCTCCAGCAGGTCCTGGGCGCTGCCCTGGATCAGCGCCTTGACGGTGCCGATCCGTGCCTCGTCGCGGGTGAGGTCCACGGCCACGAGGCCGAGGAGGTCGTCCTGGTGCCACTCGTCGTCCTCCAGCGGGAGGTCCGCGACCTCCGCGTAGAGCTCCAGCCCGCGGGCGGCCTCGGCCGCGTTGCGGTCGCGGATCTCCTCGAACCGGGCCACGAGGACGTCCTTGTTCCAGCGGTGCCCGCCCACGGTCAGGCCCTCGACACGCAGGGGTTCGGGGCGGTCGGCGCCCTGGCCCCGTCGGCCGCCGCGCGCCTGCTGGACGCTCAGCACCGAGCCCGGCGCGAAGCGAGACTGCGGATCATCCGTGAACAGCTCCACGGTCACTTCCCCCCGCACACCGTGCGGCTTGCCGATCCGGGCCACCCGAACGCTCATGTCTTCTCCTCCAGGGATGTCCTGCTGAGTGCTGCGCGGTCCGTGTCCGGGGACCGCAGCCGGTATGCACACGGCCCCCGTTCCCCTCGGGAGGGAACGGGGGCCGTGACGAGTGGTGCGTCCGCTCAGCGGCGGCGGTCGGTGTCGACCACGTCCACGCGCACGCTCTCGCCGGAAGCCAGTGCCGAGACGACGGTGCGCAGGGCCTTGGCCGTGCGTCCCGAGCGCCCGATCACGCGACCCAGATCATCCGGGTGCACGCGCACCTCGAGCGTCTCGCCGCGGCGGTTGTCGCGGGAACGCACCGAGACATCCTCGGGGTTGTCCACGATGCCACGGACCAGGTGCTCCAGGGCTTCCGCGAGCATGCTCACTCTGCCTTCTCGGCGTCGTCCTCTGCGGGAGCGGCGTCCTCGGCGGGTGCCTCCTCGGCCTTCTCAGCCTTGGGGGTGATGGCCTCGGGAATGATCACGGAGCCGTTGTCCGGGGCGACGAACGGGGTCTTGCCCTCGGGCTGCTTCAGCGTGCCCTCGGCACCCGGCAGGCCCTTGAACTTCTGCCAGTCGCCGGTGATCTTCATGAGAGCGAGCACGGCCTCGGAAGGCTGCGCGCCCACACCGAGCCAGTACTGCACGCGATCGGACACCAGGTTGATGTACGAGGGGTTCTCGGTCGGCTGGTACACGCCGACCTCCTCGATCACGCGACCGTCGCGCTTCTTGCGGGAATCGACGACGACCACGCGGTAGCGGGGATCGCGGATCTTGCCCATACGCTTGAGACGAATCTTGACTGCCACTTGTGTGGTTACTCCTGTTTCGAATGGAATCGGTCACCGCACACGCCAGCCCGTGGGGCGGGCAGCACGTGGGTTTCCTGTGGACACGAAGTCACGCGCGGTGAGAGGGTCCGCACGGCTCGAGTACCCGTCCATTGTGCCACAGCTGTCAAACCGGCCGGCGCACGCGGTGACGGGACGCGAGCGGGGTGGCGGAGGGCTCAGTGCTTCCTGCGTGAGCGGACGGAGGCCCACAGAGCGGCCTGCAGGGCGGCGTCGGACAGCATGAGCGCGGAGGCCGATCCCAGCACCTTGGCACTGCGTCCACCCCGCGCGGCCAGACCGGCCAGCCCCGCGCCGAGCACGGCTTCCGCGCTGCCCAGGGCGAGCAGCAGTCCTGGCCTGCGGACGTAGGCCCGCTGGAGGCGGGAGAGCACGTCCGAGCCGCTGGGCTCGACGCTCGCGGCGTCCAGCACGGACAGTGCCGCGGGGCGGGGCTCGTGGTGGGTGACCCCGTCGAGCTCCGAGACCTCCCGCTGGCCCTCCACGATCTTCGCGGCGACCACGGGCAGCCCGAGCAGCTGCAGCACGGACTCCAGCAGCAGGGCGGAGCTCGCCGTGCGGGCGTAGTTCTCCAGCCGTGCCGTCTGAGCGGGATCGAGGTCGCACAGGGACGCAATGCTCGCCGCGGCCGTGAGGTTGCCCCCGGGTGCCGACGCCGCGGCGTCGCCGCCCGTGCCACGGTCCTCGGGGGGCCCGTCCGACCCCGCGGCGTCACGCGCGCCCGCCAGCAGCCCCGCCACGGAGTCCTCGTGGACGGCGGGCCAGCGCAGCGTGGTGGACTCTTCGAGCTCGTCGAACTGGGTGCCCCAGTCCTCATGGGCATCGAGCGCGGCCACGGGTGGGTAGACGCGCAGCGCGCGTGCGCTGCCGTCCGAGTCCAGGCGCACGGCGATGCTGCGCGGGTCCCCCGCGGCGGCCAGCCCGGCAGGATCCACACCCTCCGGAAGCACGACCGCGGACCAGCCGTCCCGTGAGACGGCGGTGAAGCCGAGACCGAGGGCGGACGCCACGAACGGGAGCTCGGGGGCGTCCGCGAGCACGAGCACCACGGTGCGCGGCGCGGGCCGCTCGGTCATGAGCGTGAACCCCCGTGCATCACGCGCTCCACCACGGTGCCGGCCTCGAGGGCCTCGATGGCGGCCCGCAGGTGCTCGGCCATCCCGGCAGGCATGACCGTCTCCAGGTCCTCGGGCGCCACCCAGCGGTAGGACAGCAGCTCCTCCTCCTGCACGGTGATCGGGGTGTCGGACGAGATGGTGCCGCCGTCGTAAAGGAACGAGACCGAGTCCCCCCACATGCCCATGCCCACACCGTGGCTCACGGCGATGAGCCGACCCTCGGGCAGGTGCAGTCCGACCTCCTCGACCACCTCGCGGAAGCACCCGGTGCGCGGGTCCTCCCCCGCCTCCACCGTGCCGCCGGGCAGGGTCCAGCCGTCCTTGTAGTTGGGCTCCACCGCAAGCACCCGGCCGTGCTCGTCACGGATGACCGCGGCGGAGGCCAGCCGCCGGGTGGGCAGCGTGGCGATGAACTCGCGCAGCTCGTCGTCGGGGAGGTACGAACCCATGGATGCCTACTTTCCGAGGAACTTCTCGAAGCCCTTGGGCAGGTTGAGCGACTCGGCGTCCAGGTCCTTGCCCTGGGCGCCGAACGCGCTGCCCTTCGCGGCCGGCTTCTGCCCGGACGCGAGTGCCGCCTGCTCCTGGGCCCGCTTGGCGGGGTTGCCGGAGCGCGAACCCTTCTTCTTGGCCTTGCCCTTCTTGGCGGCACCGCCGCGGCCCATGCCGGGGATCCCACCGGGCATGCCCGGAACGCCCTGCCCGGAGGCCAGGCGCTTCATCATCTTCTGGGCCTGGGCGAAGCGCTCCATGAGCTGGTTGACCTCGGAGACCGTGACGCCGGAGCCGCGGGCGATGCGGGCGCGGCGGGAGCCGTTGATGATCTTGGGGGCCACGCGCTCGTGCGGGGTCATGGAGCGCACGATGGCCTCCACGCGGTCGATCTCGCGCTCGTCGAAGTTCTCCAGCTGCTCCCGCATGCCGGCGGCGCCCGGCATCATGGCGAGCATCTTCTTCATGGAGCCCATCTTGCGCAGCTGCTGCATCTGCGCCAGGAAGTCCTCGAACGTGAAGTCCTCCTGATCGGTGAACTTCTTGGCCATCCGCTCGGCCTCAGTCTTGTCCCACTGCCGCTCGGCCTGCTCGATGAGCGTGAGGACGTCACCCATGTCCAGGATGCGGGAGGCCATGCGGTCCGGGTGGAACTGCTCGAAGTCCCGCACGCCCTCGCCCGTGGAGGCGAACATGATGGGCTTGCCGGTCACCGCGCGCACGGACAGCGCCGCGCCGCCGCGGGCGTCGCCGTCCAGCTTGGAGAGCACCACGCCGGTGAAGTCCACGCCTTCGTCGAAGGCCTTGGCGGTGTTGACGGCGTCCTGACCGATCATCGCGTCGATCACGAACAGGACCTCGTCCGGGTCCACGGCGTCGCGGATGTCCCGCGCCTGGTTCATCAGCGCCTGGTCGATGCCCAGGCGCCCGGCGGTGTCCACGATCACCACGTCGTAGAGCTTGGAGCGTGCGAAGTCCACACCGTCCCGGGCGACCTTCACGGGGTCACCCGTGGGGTCGTCGAACTCCGAGGTGGCGCCGGGCTCCGGGGCGAACACGGCAACACCCGCGCGCTCACCCACGACTTTCAGCTGGGTCACGGCGTTGGGGCGCTGCAGGTCCGAGGCCACCAGGACGGGCTTGTGCCCCTGGTCCGTGAGCCACTTGCCCAGCTTGCCCGCCAGGGTGGTCTTGCCGGCACCCTGCAGGCCCGCGAGCATGATCACGGTGGGTCCGGTCTTGGCCAGGTTGATGCGGCGGGTCTCGCCGCCGAGGACGTTCTGCAGCTCCTCGTTGACGATCTTCACGACCTGCTGGCCGGGGTTCAGCGCCTCGGAGACCTCCGCGCCGAGCGCGCGCTCCTTGATGACCGCGGTGAACTCCCGCACCACGGGCACGGCCACGTCCGCCTCGAGCAGGGCGCGGCGGATCTCCCGCACGGTGGCGTCGATGTCCGCCTCGGAGAGCCTGCCCTTGCCGCGCAGGTTCTTGAACGTTGCTGTGAGCCGGTCGGACAGTGAATTGAACACGGGGAGGTCGCTGCTTTCCTCGGACGACGGATGATTCGGTGTCCCAGGTTAGCAAGCGGGCGCGGGCCCGCGCGCACCGCACGGCGGCCCCAGGTGCCGGAGGCCGCCGCGGGTTGCCCGTGGCCGCGGCCGCGGCACGGGCGGAGCGGTCGTGGGGTGGCCGGGGCGCGAAGCCGTCGGCCGCGCCGGGACTCAGAGGGCGACGTCGTCCCGCTCCCCCGTGCTCACGCGCACCGCGTGCTCCACGGGGGTGACCCACACCTTGCCGTCCCCGGGTTCACCGGTGCGGGCGGCGCCGACGACCACCGTGACGACCTCCTGGGCCTCGGCGTCCTCCACGACCGTCTCGATGCGCACCTTCTCCAGCAGGTCCACGGTGTACTCCGCGCCCCGGTACACCTCGCGGTGCCCGCGCTGCCTGCCGTAGCCGTGCACGGTGAGCACGGTCATCCCCTGCACGCCGTAGCTCTCGAGGGCGTCCTTGACGTCACTGAACTTCTCCGGGCGCACCACTGCGGTGACGAGTTTCACGAGATTCTTCCTTTCACGGGGACGGGAGCCTCGGCGGTGCCGGGCAGTGGGCGGTGGGTGCCGTGGCCCGCGAACGATCCGGTGGCCTCGTCCTTGAGCGAGTACGCGGACTCCGCGTGCTGCGTGAGGTCCACGCCGATGATCTCGTCACGGCGCGTGATGCGCAGCCCCATGGTGGCCTGGAGCACCAGTCCGATCAGCAGCGTGAGCACGCCCGTGTAGAGGGCCACGAACCCGGTGGCCGCGAGCTGCGAGCCCATGAGGCCCCAGCCGCCCCCGTGGAGCAGGCCTGCGCGTCCCTCGGAGGGGACCGCCAGGAATCCCAGCGCCACGGTGCCCACGATGCCCGAGACCAGGTGCACGCCGCACACGTCCAGCGAGTCGTCCAGCCCGATCCGGTACTTGAACCCCACCGCGAGCGCCGAGAGCACACCGGCCACAGCCGAGAGCCCGATCGCACCCAGCGGGGTCACGTTCGCGCACGCCGGGGTGATGGCCACCAGGCCGGCGACGACGCCCGAGGCCGCCCCGAGCGACGTCGCGTGGCCGTCCCGGATCCGCTCGGTGAGCAGCCAGGAGAGCATCGCGGCGGCCGGGGCCACCAGCGTGTTGGTCCAGACCAGGGCGGCCTGCTCCACGGTGGTGGCGGCCCCGGCGTTGAAGCCGAACCAGCCGAACCACAGGATGGCCGAGCCCAGCATGACCAGGGGCAGGTTGTGGGGGCGCTGCCCCGAGTCCCGGCCGAAGCCGCGGCGGGCCCCGATCAGCAGGATGAGCACGAGGGCCGCGACGCCCGCGTTGATGTGCACGGCGAGCCCTCCCGCGAAGTCGATGGGCTCACCGACGATCCGTCCCAGGGCGCCCTCCTCCGAGAACAGCCCGTCGCCCCACACCATGTAGGCCAGCGGGAAGTACACCAGGGTGACCCACACGAGCGTGAACACCACCCACGTGCCGAAGCGCGTGCGGTCCGCGATCGCGCCGGAGATCAGCGCGACCGTGATGATGGCGAACGTCACGGAGAAGTCCGAGGCGAGCAGGTCCTCGGTGCCGAGCAGACCCTGCAGCCCCGCGTGCGCGAACGGGTTGGCCGTGAGCCCGCCCAGCACGGGGTCGCCGCTGAGCATCGACGCTCCCCACAGCACCCACACGACCCCCACCACGCCGAGGGCCGCGAAGCTCATCATCATCATGTTCAGCACGCCCTTGGCCCGGGTCATGCCTCCGTAGAACAGTGCCAGCCCCGGGGTCATGAAGAACACGAGCCCCGCTGCCACCACCATCCACACGTGTCCGGCGGTCAGTTCCACCCGGATCACCTCGTCCCTGTCTCGTGCGAGCACATCCTTTGCGCTTCCGGGGACCAGTCAACGGCGCCCGTGTTACCGCCGGGTTCGCCAGGGCGTAACGAGCGTGTTTCGAATGCGCCGCTCGTGTGACGCACACGTTAAACCGGGGTGCCGCATCTCACATGGTGGGCACGGGGCGGCCCCCGCCAGAGCGGTCCGCACGCAACGACGGCGCCCGCCCCCGGGAAGGGAGCGGACGCCGTCGTGGTGCGGGAACCGGGGACGTCAGTCGATGATCGCGTCCACGAACTGCTCGGCGTTGAACGGCGCGAGGTCGTCCGGGCCCTCCCCCAGGCCGATGAGCTTGACGGGCACGCCGAGCCCGCGCTGGATGGCCACCACGATGCCGCCCTTGGCGGTGCCGTCCAGCTTGGTGAGCACGATGCCGGTGATGTCCACGGCCTCGGCGAAGACCCGTGCCTGGGTCATGCCGTTCTGCCCGGTGGTCGCGTCGATCACGAGCAGCACCTCGTCCACCGCGGCGGCCTTCTCGATCACGCGCTTGACCTTGCCGAGCTGGTCCATCAGACCGGCCTTGTTCTGCAGCCGGCCGGCGGTGTCCACGAGCACGACGTCTGACTCCTGCTCGATCCCGGCCTTGACAGCGTCGTACGCCACGGAGGCGGGATCCGCGCCCTCCTGCTCGGAGCGCACCGTGGGCACGCCCACGCGGGCGCCCCACGTCTCGAGCTGGTCCGCGGCCGCGGCGCGGAACGTGTCCGCCGCACCCAGCATGACGTCCTTGTCCTCGGCCACGAGCACGCGGGCGAGCTTGCCCACCGTGGTGGTCTTGCCCACGCCGTTGACGCCCACCACGAGCACCACGGCGGGCTTGCCGGGAGCGGACTCGGTGCGCAGGGAGCGGTCCAGGGTGGGGTCCACGAGCGCGAGCATCTCCTCGCGCAGCATGGTCTTCAGCTGCGCGGGGTCCTTGGTGCCGTCCACGCGCACGCGCTTCTTGAGGTTCTCCACGAGCTCCAGGGACGCGTCCGTGCCGAGGTCCGCCATGAGCAGCGTGTCCTCGATCTCGTCCCACGTGTCCTGGTCGATGCGCTCGCGCGAGAGCAGCACGAGCAGGCCCTTGCCGAGAACGTTGTTGGACTTCGCGAGCCGACCGCGCAGCCGCGCCAGACGACCGCGCGCGGACTCGGGGCGCTCCAGGGTGCTGACGGGGCGGTCCTCGACCACCTCGCCCTCGTCCAGACCCGGCACGTCGTCGAGGTCCCGGGTGCCCTGGTACCCGCCCTTCGGTGCCTTGGGCCTGCGCAGCAGCAGCACGCCGAACACCACGAGCAGCACCACCACCGCGGCGGCTATCACGATCCACATCAGTTCAGGAGTCATCACCCGTCTAATCTCCCATAAACTGCCAGGCGTGTCCCACCCCACGCCCCGCTCTCCCGGCTCCTCCGGCTCTTCCGGCGACGACGCCGCACGGCACCTCCCGGGCCCTTCTCCCCTTCCCGTGGCTCCCGGTTCCGACGCCCCGGCGCCGGACGCCTCCGCGCCCGCCGCGCCCACGGGGCAGAAGGTCCCCGAGCCCATCAAGGTCCTGATCGCGGCGGCCTTCGTGATCGCCCTGGGCTACGGCCTCGTGGCCCCGGTACTGCCCCAGTTCGCCGCGAGCTTCGGTGTGGGCGTGGCCGCGTCCTCCGCGGTGATCAGCGCGTTCGCGCTGTGCCGGCTGGTGTTCGCGCCCGCGAGCGGTGCGGTGGTCAACCGCATCGGCGAGCGCCCCACCTATCTGATCGGGCTGATCGTGGTGGCCCTGTCCTCCGCGGCCACCGCGTTCGCCCAGACCTACTGGCAGCTGCTCGTGTTCCGGGGGCTCGGCGGGATCGGCTCCACCATGTTCACGGTCTCCGCGATGGGGCTGATCGTGCGGCTCGCTCCGCGGCACATGCGGGGGCGGGTGTCCGGCTACTACGCCACGGCGTTCCTGCTGGGCGGGATCCTGGGCCCGGTGCTCGGCGGCTTCCTGGCCGGGCTGGGCATGCACGCGCCGTTCCTGATCTACGCGGGCGCCCTGATCGTGGCGGTGCTCGTGGTGTGGCTGCGGCTCAGGGACGAGACCCTCGGAGCCAAGCGGACCGGTGCCGCCCAGCCACCCATGCGGGTCCGCGACGCGCTCGACGCCGGTGCCTACCGCGCCGCGCTCGCCTCCAGCTTCTCCACGGGGTGGACGGCCATGGGCGTGCGCGTGGCCCTGGTGCCGCTGCTCGCGGCCCAGGTGGTGGGCGAGGGACCCGCCGTGGCGGGACTGGCCCTGGCACTGTTCGCGGTGGGCAACGCCGCCGCGCTCACGGTCACGGGGCGCCTGACCGACCGGCTGGGCCGCAAACCCCTGGTACTCACGGGTCTTGCGGTGTGCGGGCTCTCAACCATCGGCGTGGGCTTCAGCACCTCCGTGGTGGCCTTCGCGGTGCTGTCCCTGCTCTCGGGCGTCGGTTCCGGCACGCTGAACCCCGGCCAGCAGGCGGCGGTGGCGGACGTGATCGGCCCGGACCGCGCGGGCGGCAAGGTGCTCTCCCGGTACCAGATGTGCGCCGACGCCGGGCAGATCGCGGGCCCGGTGATTGCCGGGGCGCTGGCGGACGCCGCGGGCTTCGGCTGGGCGTTCGGGGTGTCCGGGGCGCTCATGCTGCTTGCCGCGCTGGCATGGCTGCCGGTGCGGGAGACGCTGCCGGAGACCGCCCTGTCAGAGGCGCGCCGACCCCGTCCAGGCGGGACGGACGGCAGATGACGAGGTCGGGGAACCCGTCCCCGCGCCACAGTGCGCTGATCCGCTTCCTCGTGATGTTCGTCGTCACCCTGGTGCTCAACGGTGTCCTGAAGGAGCTGTGCAACCGGGGCATCCTCACCACCCCGATGCTGTTCGGACTTCTTGCGGTCGTCCTGCCGGGAGTCTGGGTCCTCCTCCGCCACTGGTGGATTCCCTGTGTCTCCCGGGCCCGCCCGCAGCACGAGCGGATGGTCACGGAGGCCCGCTGGGCGTCTCCCCTGGCACCCGGGGCCGTGATCCAGCGACTGCGCACGGAGTTCGTCGCCCCGGAGTTCCGGACGGTCGCCACGGACTCGGCATTCCACATCGCCACGGGCTCCGACGAGACCTTCCGGTGGCGGGGTGCGGGGTCGATGAAGGGCTGGGAGGCATTGCCGCTCGCTATGGACGTCGTGCTCACCGCCTCTCCGACCGGGTGCGGCATCGTGGCGCTGGCCCGGGACGATCTGGGGTGGTACGAGAAACCCCCGGAGTTCTTCGTGGAGAAAGAAGTTCGGCGCCGCGGCGCGGCCCTCATCCGCCGCGCACGAGCCGTCACCGAGGCCCCAACCACAGACGGCTGACGCGATGGCCGCCAGGGCGACCGGGCGGCGTCGTCCGCGGGGACCGACTAGCGAAGCTCCGAGAGCTGCTGGCCCACCACCAGGCTCACACCGTCCCCGCGCATGGACACTCCGTAGAGGGCGTCCGCGATCTCCATGGTGCGCTTCTGGTGGGTCACGATGATCAGCTGCGAGCTCTCCTTGAGCTGCTCGAAGATGGTGAGCAGCCGGCCCAGGTTGCGGTCGTCCAGGGCGGCCTCCACCTCGTCCATCACGTAGAACGGGGACGGCCGGGCCTTGAAGATGGCCACCAGCAGCGCCAGGGCGGTCAGCGAGCGCTCGCCGCCCGAGAGCAGGGACAGCCGCTTGATCTTCTTTCCCGCGGGGCGCGCTTCCACCTCCACGCCGGAGTTGAGCAGGTCGTCCGGGTCCGTGAGCCGCAGCCGCCCCTCGCCCCCGGGGAACAGCGTGGCGAACACGGACACGAACTGCTCGGCGGTGTCCCGGTAGGCCTCCGCGAAGACCTCCTCCACGTGCTGGTCCACCTGGCGGATGATGTTGCGCAGGTCCGTGCGCGAGTTCTTGACGTCCTCCAGCTGGGTGACCAGGAACCTGTGCCGCTCCTCGAGCGCCGCGAACTCCTCAAGTGCGAGCGGGTTCACCTTCCCCAGCGCCCTGAGCTGCTTCTGGGCCCGCTGCAGCCGGGTCTCCTGCTCCTCCCGTCGGAACGGGGTGCCGGGATCGGTCATGCTGGGCAGGGCGAGCTGCACGGAGCCGCCGGAGTCCTCCGCGGTCTGGGCGGCCTCGATCGCGGCGTCCGCGTCCGGGACCGGCAGGTGGGGACCGTAGTGGTCCACCAGGAAGTCCGGAGTCATCCCGAGCTCCTCGAGAGAGGTGGCCTCCAGACCCTCCAGCCTGGCGCGGCGTTGCGCGAGGTCCAGCTCCGCGCGGTGCAGCTTCTCCGTGAGCTCGGCGAGCTCCGTCCCCACGCGGTCACGCTCGGTGCGCAGCCGCTGGGCGGCCTCGTCCAGCCCGGCGCGGCGCGTCTCGATCTCGTCCCGCTCAGCAGCGGCCTCCCTGGCCGATGCCTCCGCGGACTCCCGAAAGTGCGCGGCGGCGGTCTCGACGGCACGCGCCACCGCGGCCTGCACCCGGCGCCGCTCGGCACGCCGGGCCGCTTCCGCGCGTGCCGCGCGCTCGGAGCGCGCGGCACGTGCCTGGGCCTCCGCCCGGGACACGATGTGACGGTGCTGCTCCTCGAGCCCGCGCAGCGCGAGCCGCGCCTGCGTCTCGGCCTCCCGGGCCGCCTTGGCCCGCGCCTCGGCCCGGTTGCGCTCGGCGGCGGCCTCGAGCTGCTCGCGTTCCAGGCTCTCCTCGTCGCCGGTCTCCACGGCCTCCGCGCGCCGCAACGCCTCGTCCAGCTCGGCGGCGCGCCGGGCGAGCCGTTCCTCGGCGGTCGTGAGCACCTCCCGGCGCCGCGCCAGCTCGGAGTCCGCCGACGACGCCGTGGCCTCCGCCCTGCTCGACGCCGCACCTGCCGCGGCGGCGTCCTTCTGCGCACGCTGCAGGTCCCGGGTGGCCTCGCGCGCCTCCTGGACGGCGGCCGCGCTGTCCTGCTCGGCACTCCGGGCGGCCTCCGCGGCGCGCCGCGCCGCCGTCTCCAGCGCGGTGGTCTCCCCCTCGGCCTGGTCGAGCAGCGCCATGATCTCGAGGTTGCCCGCCGCCTCCGTGGCCCCGCCCTGCACGCGGTGGCCGCCGTAGACGTCCCCGTCCCGGGTGACCACGCGCACGCCGCGACCCGCCTGGCCGAGGGCGCGGGCGGCGTCGAGCATGGTGAGTGCGGCGGAGGCGTCCGGGACCAGGACCGTGGTGGCCAGCTCGGCACGCACGGCGGCCAGCACACGGTCCGCAGCCGCGGCGTCGTCCGTCACCGCGGCGGACAGCACCGCCCGCGCGAGAACGCAGCCGTCGGGCAGCGGGAGCTCCGGGGGCTCGGACGCGTGTGCTTCGTCGGCGACCAGCAGGTGGACCCGCCCGGACCCGGCGTCGGCCAGGTGGGCGAGGATCCGCGCGGCGCCCGTGTGGGAGGCCACCGCGAGCGCGTCGGACCACGGCCCCAGTGCGGCGGCCACCGCGCGCTCCCAGCCGGGGGCCACGCGCACGGAGCGGGGGACGTCCCCGAGCACGGGCACCACGTCCGCCACGGAGGCGGAGCCGTCCGGCTGGCGCAGGGACTGCCGCAGGGTGTCCACGCGCACGGTGTGGGTGTGCAGCTCGCTCGCGCTCTGCTGCCGCCGGGCGTCCGCCGCGCGGGACAGCGCGCGGGCGGCGTCGGCCCTCTCCTCGGCGTCACGGGCGCGCTCGGCGGCCTGCTCGGCCCGGGCCGTCGCGCTCTCGGCGGCCTCCTGCAGGGAGGAGGTCTCCAGACGGGCCCGCTCCGCGCGCTCCACCACGTCCGAGATCTCCCGGCGCACGCGCTCCACGTCCGCCTCAGCCGAGCCCACCCCGGAACGCGCCGCGGTCACGGCGGCCGCGAGCCGCGCCTGACCCGCGCGCCGGTCCGCGGCCTGCCGCACGAGCTCCGCAGAGCGCTTCTCGGCGGCCCGCGCCGCGTCCTCCGCCTCGGCGCGGGACTGCTGGGCACGCTCCAGACCCTGCTGGGCCTCGGTGACCCGCTCGGCCAGCTGCTCTGCCTCCGCGCGGGTGCGCGCGGCCTGCTCCTCCAGGGCGTCCGCGTCCCGTCCCTGCGCGGGGGCCTCCTCGGTGCTGCCCAGCAGCCGACGCCGCTCCTGGGCCAGGGTGGCCAGGGCCCGGTAGCTGTCCCGCACCGTGCTCAGCTCGTACCAGCTCGTGCGCGCCTCGTTCAGTGCCGGAGCGGTGCGGGCGGCAGCCGCCTCCGTCTCCTGCAGCCGACGGGCGAGCTCCGCCGTGGTCCTCTCCAGCTCGTCACGGCGCTCCCGCGCGGCCGCTCCAGCGCCCTCGTCCGCCTCCATCCCCGCGCGGGCCGCCACGACGTCGTCCGCGAGCAGCCGGGCGCGGGCGTCCCGCACGTCGTACTGGATGCGCTGGGCCTTCCGGGCCGTGCGGGCCTGGCGCCCCAGCGGGGTGAGCTGGCGTTCGATCTCACCGGTGAGGTCCTCCAGGCGGTCCAGGTTCTGCTGCACCGACTCCAGCTTGCGCAGGGTCTTCTCCTTGCGGCGGCGGTGCTTGAGGATCCCGGAGGCCTCCTCGATGAACCCGCGGCGGTCCTCCGGGGTGGCCTGCAGGATCCGGTCCAGCTGGCCCTGGCCCACGATCACGTGCATCTCGCGGCCCAGCCCCGAGTCCGAGAGCAGCTCCTGGATGTCCAGCAGGCGGCACGAGCGGCCGTTGATCGCGTACTCGGAGCCGCCCGAGCGGAACAGGGTGCGCGAGATGGTGACCTCGGAGTACTCGATCGGCAGGGCGCCGTCGGCGTTGTCGATGGTCAGGGACACGTGCGCGCGGCCCAGTGCGGAGCGGGCGGAGGTGCCCGCGAAGATGACGTCCTCCATCTTGCCGCCGCGCAGGGACTTGGCGCCCTGCTCCCCCATGACCCACGCGAGGGCGTCCACCACGTTGGACTTGCCGGAGCCGTTGGGACCCACCACGGCCGTGACACCCGGTTCGAAGTGGAACGTGGTGGCGGAGGCGAAGGACTTGAAACCACGCACGGTGAGGGTCTTCAAGTGCACGCGGGGGATCTCCTGGGTCTGGCGGTCGGCTCTTCGGGAGGCCGTGAAGGGGTGGGCCCCGATTCTACCCGGGGTCCGCTCGGACCGATCCGGTGCCGCGGTGCCGCCCGGCGCGGGACCGCATCCAGGCACCGCGGGACGAACGCGGCGCGCACCCCGAGGAACCTGTCAGACAGGACCGCTAGACTGGGCCGGTCCAGCCCGCTTGTTCACCCGAGCGCCGAGGTCCATCACGAACGATCGATTCCTTGACGGTACGGGTGGCGTCTGATCGAAAGCGCCACATTGACCGGTAACTCCACCATCAGAAACCGCAACGCCGCCATCCTGTCGGTGACCAAGACGGAAGCGGACGTGGTGATCCCGTCCACCCGGTTCGATGAGGAGTTGGCCAAGACCTTCACACGGCTGCGCCTTCCCAAGGGTCTGCTGGAGCGGCTCGCGGGCATCAAGGAGCGCCGCGGCTGGGCCCCCGGACGCCACTTCACCGACGGCGCCACCGAGGCCGGCCAGGCCGCCCTGGAGAACTCCGGCATCCGCCCGGAGCAGATCGGACTGTTCATCAACGCGTCCGTCACGCGCGACAACTACGAGCCCGCCGTGGCCGTGGGGATCCACGAGCGCCTGGGCCTGCCCAGCTCCGCCCTGAACTTCGACATGACCAACGCGTGCCTGGGCTTCGTCAACGCCCTCACCGTGGCCTCCTCCATGATCGACGCGGGCGCCATCGAGTACGCCCTCGTGGTGGCCGGCGAGGACCCCTCCCCGTGGCACGAGGCGGCCATCGCACGGCTGAGCGAGGACGACATCACGCGCGAACAGGTGGTCCAGGAGTTCGCAACCCTCACCCTGGGCTGCGGCGCCGCCGCCGCCGTGGTGGGCCCCGCGGACCGCCACCCGGACGGCCACCGGATCGTGGGCTCGGTGACCCGCGCCGGCACCGAGTTCAGCCGCCTGTGCGTCGGTGGCTGGGACGGGATGTTCACGGACGCCACCGGTCTGCTCAACCACGGTGTGGGACTCGTGGTCGAGGCGTGGCTGGATGCGGAGCGCGACGGCTGGGACTGGCGGAACATGGATTCCTACGTGACCCACCAGGTCTCCAACTCCCACACCAACAAGCTCATCGAGGACATGGGGATCGACGCCGCCAAGGTGCCCCTCACGTTCCCGTACTGGGGCAACGTGGCCGCCGCCGCGCTGCCCATGACGCTCGCCCTCGAGTCCGAGCGGTTGGAACCCGGAGCGCGGGTGCTGTGCCTCGGCGTGGGGTCCGGGCTGAACACCACCCTCATGGAGATCGCCTGGTGAGCACCCCGAACCCCCGAGGAGGATCCATGTCCCCGCAGCACCCCGGCGCTGAGCGCCTGCCCTTCACCGAGACCCCCCTGCCGGGGATCGACCCGGCGTGGTCCACGGCGCTCTCCGTGCCCTCGTCCGCGCCCGTGGAACCGGTGGCCGGCCGGAAGCGGCGGTGGCACGTGCTGGACAATCGCGAGCAGATCGAGCGCTCCGGCCGCACCCCCCGGGGCATCGTCCTGGCCGTGCACGGCAACCCCACGTGGTCCTACCTGTGGCGGGACGTCCTGCGCGCGGCGAACGAGCTGGAGCACCCGTGGCGCGTGGTGGCCGTGGACCACCTGGACATGGGATTCTCCGAGCGCACCGGACTCTTCCGCCGCCTCGAGGACCGTGTCCAGGATCTCGGCGACCTCACCGCCACTCTGGGGATCGACGGCGCCGGACTGCCCGTGGTCACCCTCGCCCACGACTGGGGCGGGCTCATCTCCCAGGGCTGGGCGCAGGAGCACCCCGCGATCCACGCGGCCACCGTGCTGACCAACACGGCGGTGCACCACGACAACGCCGAGCCCATCCCCTCTGCACTGCGTCTCGCCCTGAACAGGGCAGTGCACGAGCCGCTGACCTCCGGGAGCACCGCGTTCCTGGACACCACGCTCGCACTGTGCGATCCCGCGGCGTCCAAGGACGTCAAGCGCGCCTACAAGGCTCCCTACACCTCCCGTGAGCGCCGCGAGGGCATCGCCCACTTCGTGGCGGACATCCCCGCCGCCGAGGACCACCCGTCCCACGCCGCCTACGAGCGGATCGCGGGGCGGATGAGCGCGCGCGAGGTCCCCACGCTGCTGCTGTGGGGCACCGGGGACCCGGTGTTCCAGCAGCGCTACCTGGACGACCTCATGCGCCGCGCCCCGCACGCGGACGTGCACCGCTTCGAGGGCGCCAAGCACCTGCTGCCCGAGGCCCGGGACATCGCCACCCCGCTGTTCACGTGGCTCGAGGAGCGCTTCGGGGACGCCGAGCCCGTCGTCGAGACCCACCGCGAGCAGCGGGCCCGCGGCCGCGCCGCGTTCGTGCCGTTCTTCGCGGAGCTGGACGCGCGGCGTCGTGACGACTCCCCCGCCGTGGTGGACATGGGCCCCGTGGCCACCACCGTGGACGGCTCCGCCCCCGAGCTGGACATCCGGCGCAGTGTGAGCTGGGCGCAGCTCTCCGCCTCCGTGGACCAGCTGGCCGTGGCCCTGCTGCGCACCGGGGTGCGCCCCGGGGACCGCGTGAACCTCATGGTGCCGCCCGGGTCCATGCTCACCACGCTGATCTACGCGTGCCTGCGCATCGGTGCGGTGATCGTGGTGGCGGACCAGGGCCTCGGCCGCCAGGGACTCACCCGGGCGCTGCGCGGCTCCTCGCCCCGCTGGTTCATCGGCATCCGCAAGGCCCTCGTGGGCGCGCGGGCCCTCGGCTGGCCCGGCACGCGGATCGCCGCGGACGCCATGGACCCCGTGTCCAAGAAGCTGCTGGGCGTGGCGCACACCGTGCCCGAGCTGATGGACTCCGTGACCACGGTGTCCCCGGACGAGATCCCCGCCGTGAACCCGGACGCCGAGGCCGCCGTGCTGTTCACCTCCGGTTCCACCGGCCCGGCCAAGGGCGTGGTGTACACGCACCGCCAGATGGCCGGGATGCGCGACACCATCCGTGACACGTACGGCCTGCGTGCCGGCACCGGGCTCGTGGCGGGCTTCGCACCCTTCGCCCTGCTGGGCCCCGCCCTGGGCGCGGCGTCCGTGACGCCGGACATGGACGTCACGAGCCCCAAGACGCTCACCGCGCGGGCGCTGGCGGAAGCCACCATGGCCATCCGCGCGACCGCCGTGTTTGCCTCGCCCGCCGCGATCGCCAACGTGCTCGCCACGGCGGACGAGCTGGCCCCCGCCGAGCGGGACGCCCTCGCGCGCGTGGACCTCATGCTCTCCGCGGGCGCCCCCATCCCGGAGGAGCTGCTGGCCCGGCTGCAGGAGCTCATGCCCGCCGCCGAGCTTCACACGCCCTACGGGATGACCGAGGCGCTGCCGCTCACGGACGTCAGTCTGGGAGTGATCCGCACCGCCCGTGAGGACGCGCAGGCGGGCATGGCCGGTGCCGGCGGCGGCGTGTGCGTGGGCACCCCCGTGGCGGGTGCCGAGCTGGGCGTGCTGCCGCTGCGCGCGGACGGTTCCGTCTCCCCGGAGATCGTCACCACCCCCGGCGTCACCGGCGAGATCGTGGCCCGCGCCCCGCACGCCAAGGACCACTACGACCGGCTCTGGATCACCGAGCGTGCCTCGGACGGGACCCCGGGCTGGCACCGCACGGGCGACGTCGGGCACTTCGACGCCCGTGAGCGGCTCTGGTACGAGGGCCGACTGGCGCACGTGATCACCATGTCCGACGGCCCGGTCTCCTCCGTGGCGGCCGAGCACGCCGCGCAGACCGTCCCCGGGGTCGGCCGCGCCGCCGTGGTGGGCGTGGGTCCTGCTGGGTCCCAGTCCGCGGTGGCGGTCATCGAGACCGATCCCGCCGCGTCCGCACCGGCGCTGGCGTCCCCGGAGCTGACCGAGCGCATCCGGACCACGGTGCACGCCACCACGGGCTTGCCCGTCAGCGCGGTGCTGGTGGTCCCGGAGCACCCCACCGACATCCGTCACAACTCCAAGATCGACCGAGCCGAATTGAGTGACTGGGCCGAGCGCGCCCTGGCCACCGGAAAGCTGAGTTCACTGTGAGCGACGATCCCCGCGACACCCCCGCACAGCCCAGCGGCACCGGGCGCCACCGCGCACCGGCCACCGACGCCGCCCGCCCGGCTGCGGCGCCCCGGCCCACCTCCTCGGCGTCCTCGCCGGCCTCGTCCGAGCCTTCCGCTCGGCCCGATGCCCAGGGTGCTGACGTCTCCGGCTCCGCACAGATCGCGGACCCGGACCGCGGCGGTGCCACGGTGACCCACGGCGAGCTCGACGGCACGGGCCGCACCGTCCTGGTGACGGGCGCGTCCGGAATGCTCGGCGGCGACGTCGCCCGCGTGCTGCTTGCGCACGGCTGGAAGGTGCGCGTGTTCCAGCGCGGTCACGCTCCCGTGGCCGAGCGCGAGGGCGTGGACGAGGTGCTGGGTTCGGTGACCGATCCCGAGGACGTGGCCCGCGCACTGGACGGCGTGGACGACGTCGTGCACCTGGCCGCCAAGGTCTCCTTCACCGGGGACTGGTCCGAGTTCGTGCGCGTCAACGTCACGGGCACGCGCATCCTGCTGTGCCAGGCGCAGAACGCCGGCGTGAAGAACGTGGTGTTCGTGTCCTCCCCCTCCGTGGCCCACACCGGGGTCTCGATCGAGGGAGCGGGCGCGGAGCCCGCTGACCCGGAGAATGCGCGCGGCAACTACGCCCGTTCCAAGGCTGCGGCCGAGCTGCTGGCCCTGAGCATGGACGGGCAGCGGGACCTCAAGGTGGCCGCCGTGCGCCCGCACATCGTGTGGGGCCCCGGGGACACGCAGCTCGTGGAGCGCGTGGCGGACCGTGCGGCCGCCGGGCGCATGCCCAACCTTGACCACGGTGCCGCGATGATCGACACCACGTACATCGACAACGCCTCCGAGGGCATCGTCCGGGCGCTGCAGCGCATCGACCACGTGCACGGCCGGGCCCTGGTGCTCACCAACGGCGAGCCGCGCCCCGTGGGCGAGCTGATCGCCCGGATGTGCCGGGCCACCGGCTCTCCCGCGCCCACGCGCTCGGTGCCGGGCAAGGCGGCGCGCCTCGCGGGCCGCGTGATCGAGACCGTGTGGCCGCACCTGCCCGCCAAGCTGCGCGCGGGCGACGGAGAGCCGCCCATGACCGAGTTCCTCGCCGAGCAGCTCTCCACGGCGCACTGGTTCGACCAGAGCGAGACCCGAAAGCTGCTGGACTGGACTCCGTCCGTGAGCCTGGACGAGGGCTTTGCCCGGTTGGCCGCGTACTACCAGGACCACCCGCGCCCGCAGCGCAACACCGGGTCGGTGTCCCTGGAGCGCGTGGAGGACGTCGCGGACGAGCAGCGCGCCCGCGCCGAGAGCGCCTCGGTGGCCTCTGACAGCGAGAACAGCAACCTGTCCACGGACCTGCAGAGCGTGCGCTCGCTGGAGTGATGTTGTCCTCTCTGAGCGCCACGGTGCCCGCGACCGCACGGTCGCGGGCACCGCTCGTTCCGGGCCGCGGCAGATCCGCCACCGATGGGTCAGGGACGGCCTCACGGGACCGGGACCGCCCACCCCCTGTGGCTCACGGCGGGGGCTACGCTCTGAACCGCCTGGGCCGCCTCTGGCACCGCGAGCACCGGTACGAGGAGCGGTTCGCGAACTGCTCGCGCACGATCACGCCGTCCTCCCCTGCCGCCGCGCAGCGCGGGCAGGGTTGCCCCGCCCGGCCGTAGGCGTTGAGCGAGCGTGAGAAGTACCCGGACTCCCCGTTCACGTTGACGTACAGCGAGTCGAAGCTCGTGCCGCCCGCCGCCAGCGCGCGGCGCATGACCTCCTGGCACGCCGCCACCAGTGCGCGGGTGCGGGGCGCGGTCATCGTCTCGGTGGGTGCGGCCCAGTGCAGCCGGGCGGCCCACAGAGCCTCGTCCGCGTAGATGTTCCCGATCCCGGAGATCAGCCCCTGGTCCAGCAGCGCGCGCTTCAGGCCCGTGCGGCGTCGTCGCAGGGCGGTGTGGAAGGCGTCCACGTCGAAGAGCGGGTCCAGGGGGTCGCGCGCAATGTGCGCGGCGTGCTCCGGCACCGTGCCGTGACCGTCCGTGCTGGGCACGAGCGGATCGAGCAGCATGCCGCCGAAGATCCGCTGGTCCACGAACCGGGCCTGCTCCGGGAGGGCGGCACCGGCGTCGTCGTGGGCCGGAGAGAGGGCGAGGCGGATGCGCTCGTGGCGCGGCTGCGGCTGGTCCGCGGAGGCCACCAGGAGCTGGCCGCTCATGCCCAGGTGCACGAGCAGCGCCTGCGACGGCTCGCTGCCGGGGCGCTCCCGCAGCGGGAGCCACAGGAACTTGCCGCGCCGCTGTGCGGAGTCCACGCTCAACCCGGCCAGGCGCTCCTGGAAGTCCAGGACACCAGCGGTGTGGCGGCGCAGGGAACGGGCGTCGAAGACCTGCACGGACTCGACGGTGCGGCCAACCACCCAGCGCTCGACGCCGCGGCGGACCACCTCGACCTCGGGCAGCTCGGGCACGGTGCGCTCAGCCCTTCGCGGGCAGACGTGTGGCCAGGGCCTCGCACGCGGCGGCGGCCGCGGCGCGCTCGGCGGCCTTCTTGGACGTGCCCTCCCCGTGGCCGAGCACCTGCCCGTCCACCACGGCATCCGCCGTGAAGTGGCGTTCGTGGTCGGGGCCGGTACCCTCCACCTCGTAGCGCACGGTCCCCAGACCGTGCTGTGCCACGAGCTCCACGATTTGGGTCTTCCAGTCCTTGCCCTCGTGCAGCACCCGGGTGTCCTCGAGCAGGGGGATCATCATCCGCAGCACAAGGTCACGCGCGGGCACGGGCCCCAGGGACTCGTACACGGCGCCGATGACGGCCTCCGTGGTGTCCGCGAGGATCGATGCTTTGTCACTGCCGTGGGTGCGCACCTCGCCCTTGCCCAGGCGGATGTGCGGGCCCAGCCCCAGGGAACGGGCCACACCGGCCAGCGCGCGGGCGGAGACCACCGAGGCGCGCAGCTTGGCCAGGCGCCCCTCGTCCCACTCGGGGTAGCGGTGGTAGATCTCGTCCGTGACCGCGAGCTGCAGCACGGCGTCCCCCAGGAACTCCAGGCGTTCGTTGTGCACCTCCCCCGGGTGCTCGTACGCGTAGGAGCGGTGCGTCAGCGCAATGCGAAGCGTCTCGGTGTCGAGATCGACACCGAGACGCTCAAGCAGTTCGCCGGGATCCGGCAAAGCGGTCACCTTACGCGTCAGCGACCTTGCGACCCTTGTACTCGTAGAACAAGGGGGTGCCGGCGGAATCGGAGACCAGCTTGGCCTGGTGCGGCAGGCTGTAGCTGACCTTGCCATTCTCCACGGTCTTCACCAGTTTGGGGGCCTGAGCCTTCCACTGGGACCGGCGCATGCGGGTATTCGCACGGGACATTTTCCGCTTGGGAACAGCCACGGCTATCTCTCTTCTCTCGTGTCGGTTGTCGGCTCCGACGGTTCCGGATCCTCCGAGTCGGTCAGCAGCCCTGCGAGGGCGGACCAGCGGGGATCCTTCACGTCGTGGTGGTGCTCCGGGTCGTTCTCGAGCCGTGCGCCGCACTGGGCGCACAGGCCCGGGCACTCGGCCCGGCACACCGGTTGGAACGGCAGCTGAGTGATCACTGCGTCCCGAAGCATCGGTTCGAGGTCGATCTCCTCGTCCCGCACCTCATACACTTGCTCGTCCTCGACGTTCTCGTCACCCTGCGGAGACGGTTCGAAGACGAAAAGCTCTTGCACGTCGACCGGTAGTTCGTAGTCAATGGGGTCGAGGCATCTGCTGCACTCCCCGTGAACACTGACGATCACGGTTCCGGACACCAGGATACCGTCGTGGACGGATTCCAGGCGCAGCTGCAGCTCCATGGGCGCGCCCTCGGGCGAACCGATGAGCGCCGTACCGAAGTCCTTCGGTGCGGGTGCCTCGACATCCAGGGTGTCCATGGTCCCCGGGCGGTGTTGCAGCTCCCTGACGTTGTACGCGAGGGCTGAACTGTTGCGGTGATTCACGGAACTCCTGGCTAACGACACTGGCCGACAGAATATCCTAGCACGCGGCAGGACCGCGGTTCATCCCGCAGCACTGCCCACGCTCTGCCCACGCTCTGCGCGGGCCCGCGTAACCGCGCGCGGGCAGGCAACTGCGGGTCGCGGCCCGCCCGGCGCTCCCGGTCCGACTCCGACCGCTCAGCGGATCTGGATGGCGTGCAGCACCTCGGGCGGCACGAAGGACGCGATGTCCCCGCCGAGAGCGGCCACCTCCATGACCAGGGAGGAGGACACGTGCAGCAGTGAGGGTTCCCCGGGCAGGAACACGGTCTCCACGCCGGTCAGCGAGCGGTTCATGGTGGCCATGGGCAACTCGTAGTCGTAGTCCGCGCCGTTGCGCAGACCCTTGACCAGGGCCACGGCCTCCCGGCGCTCGGCGTAGTCCGCGATCAGTCCGGACTCCAGTGGCTCCACGACCACGGCGGGCTCGTCCGCGAAGACCCGGCGCACCAGCTCGATCCGCTGCGCCTCGCTGAAACGGTGGCTCTTGTTCGGGTTCGTGGACACCGCCACGACCACCTCGTCGAAGATGTGGGTGGCGCGGCGGATGACCGCGCAGTGACCGAGGTGCAGGGGGTCGAAGGAACCCGGGCAGATGGCGCGTCGCATGCGCCCACACTAGCGGCACCGGGCCTCGTCCGGGGTCTGAGATCCCGGCCGCGCCGAGCCGCGCACCACCCGAAAGTGGGCACCCGCGTCCACGGTTGAACCAGGAGCACAGCTCCACCGATGCTCCACCCGCAGGTGCCCACCCGCGAGCGGTGAGGTGGGAGTTCCTAGACTGGGCCCATGACATCCGCCGCTGAGAACCTCTCCTCCCCCGCGTCCGCCGTCCGCGCGCCCTGGCAGCGCATGGCCGCCGGCGGAGGGCTCCTGGACGCCGCCGGGGGCCTGCGCTCCACGGTGTTCGAGGAGATGACAGGCCTGGCCCGGCGCACCGGATCAATCAACCTGGGCCAGGGCTTCCCCGACTTCGATCCGCCGCAGCAGATGCTCGACGCCGCGGCGGCCGCCCTGCAGGCCGGTCACCACCAGTACGCCCCCATCATCGGGGTCCCCGCGCTCCGTGAGGCCATCGCCGCGCACCAGGCCACGCACTACGGTCTGGACGTGGATCCGGACACGGAGGTGCTCGTGTGCGCCGGCGCCACCGAGGGCGTCACAGCGGCGCTGCTGTCCCTCCTGCAGCCCGGCGACGAGGTGGTGCTGTTCGAGCCCCGCTACGACCTCTACGGCGCCGTGGTGGAGTTCGCGGGAGCCACCGCGGTCCCCGTGCCGCTGCTGCCGCCCGCGTTCACACCCGACCCCGACGACGTGCGCGCGGCGTTCTCCCCGCGCACCCGCGCCGTGGTGCTCAACGACCCCCACAACCCCACGGGCACGGTGGCCTCCCGGGAGTTCCAGGAGCTGGTCGTGGAGCTGGCCACGGAGTTCGACGCCGTGGTGGTCACCGACGAGGTCTACGAGCACCTGCGCTTCGACGGGCCCCACCGGCCGCTGAGCACTCTCCCCGGCGCGGCGTCGCGCACGCTGAGCGTGTCCTCCGCGGGCAAGACGTTCTCCGCCACGGGGTGGCGCGTGGGCTGGGTGACCGGACCGCGTGAGCTGCTGCGCGGCGTCGTGGCCGTGAAGACGTACCTGTCCCACAGCGCGGCGGCCCCGCTGCAGCACGCCGTGGCGGCCGCCCTCTCCCTGCCCCCGCAGTTCTTCGACGGCCTCCGGGAGGACTACCGCGAGCGCCGGGACGTGGTGGTGTCCGGTCTGCGGGCCGCGGGTCTCACCCCGCCCGAACCGCAGGGCACGTTCTTCGCGGTGGCGGACGTGAGCGACCACTACCCCCTGGCCGGTGTGGCCGACGCTGCCGGGCTGGCCCAGCACTGGGCAGAGAACGCGGGCGTCGTGGGCATTCCGGTGTCGGCGTTCGCGGGCCCCGCCAACCAGGGTCTGTACGCGGACTGGCTACGGCTCGCCTTCTGCAAGCGCACGGACGTGCTGCGCGCCGCGATGGCCGGGCTGGTCGCGGCTCTCTGAGCCCGCCCGCCGCGCGGTCTCCCGTGCGGCGGGCGACGATCCGTCAGCCGTGCGCGGCGCCGCCCTCGGCCGCGTCCTGTGCGGTGGCCGTCGCCGACTCCTCGTCCGCCTCCAGGTACCAGATGACCGTCTCCCCGTGCTCGCTGGTCTCGAAACGGCGCAGCCCCTTTGGCCACGCCGGTTCCCCGGTGCGTGCCGACCGCTCGACCGCGATCACCCCGCCCGGCCCCAGCCTCCCCACGAGCAGCGAGAGCATGCGCGCGAGCTCCTCGTTCTCCAGCGGATAGGGCGGATCCGCGAGCACGAGGTCCCAGCGGTGGAAGGGAGCCCGCCCGAGGTAGCCGGCGACGCCGGCGTGCACCGTGGTGATCTTCACCCCGGGGCACGACGCCGCCAGCAGCGCCGCGTTCTCCCGGCACACCCTGGCCGCGGCCCCGGCCTTCTCCACGAGAGTGACCGTGGAGGCCCCCCGGCTGGCGGCCTCCAGCCCGAGGGCGCCGGAGCCGGCGAAGAGGTCCAGCACGCGGGCGTCCTCGCACATCCCCCACGCGTCCAGCCTGCCGAACAGGGACTCCTTGACGCGGTCCGTGGTGGGCCGGGTGGCCGAGCCCGGCACGGATTTGAGGTACTGTCCCCCGGCGCGGCCGGCAATGATGCGTGTCATCCTCGCTCCAGAAATGCTTGTCGGTCCTCGTCCAGCACACGCTCGATGCTCTCCCGCAGCACGGGGTGGTTCCCGAGCCCTGGGTCCTCCCGGATGACGGCCTCCGCGGCGTTCCGGGCCCGTGCCACGAGCGCCTCGTCCCGCAGGGCGCCCACCCAGCGCAGCCCGGAACGCCCGCCGGACTGGGAGGCCCCGAGGATGTCCCCCTCCTTGCGGAGCTTCAGGTCCGCCTCCGCGAGCTCGAAGCCGTCCGTGGTGGCGGCCACCGCCTCCAGCCGGGCCCGCGCGGGGTGGTCCGGTGCCACACGGGTGACCAGCAGGCACGTGCTCGCGTGCTCGCCACGTCCGATCCGGCCCCTCAGCTGGTGGAGCTGGGAGATGCCGAAACGCTCCGGGTCCACCACCACCATGAGCGTGGCGTTGGGCACGTCCACCCCCACCTCCACCACGGTGGTGGACACGAGCACGTCCACCTCGCCGGCGTCGAACGCCGCCATGGTCTCGGCCTTCGTGCCGGTGTCCTGGCGCCCGTGCAGCACCGCGATCCGCGCGGAGCGCAGCTCGGGCTGGGCAGCCACGAGCTCCTGGAGCCACGCCACGGTGGCGGGTTCCGGCTCCTCCTGCTGGGCCTCCAGGGAGGCGCGCAGGGACGCGAAGGGCGGCAGGGCGGCGTCGTCGCCGATCTTGGGTGCCACCACGTAGACCTGCCGTCCTGCGGCCACGTGCTCCGCGGCGAGGGACCAGACCCGGCGCTCCCACGAGGGCCCGTGCTCCGCGAGACCCACCACGTGGGTGGTGATGGGGCGGCGGCCCCCGGGCAGCTCGCGCAGGGTGGAGACGTCCAGGTCCCCGAAGACCGTCATGGCCACGGTGCGCGGAATGGGCGTGGCGGTCATCACGAGGGTGTGCGGTGTGCTCGCGGCCTTGCCCCGCAGGGCGTCCCGCTGCTCCACGCCGAAACGGTGCTGCTCGTCCACCACGGCCAGCCCGAGGTCCGCGAACTGCACGTTCTCCTGGATGAGGGCGTGAGTGCCCACCACGATCCCGGAGGCCCCGCTCGCAATGTCCAGCAGGGCCCTGCGTCGCGCGGGCACGGACATGCTGCCCGTGAGCAGGGTGACGCCCGTGGCCAGGGAGTCCCCGCCGAGCCGACCGGGCTCGGCGAGCGGGCCGAGCGCGGCCGTGATCTTCTCGTAGTGCTGGGTGGCGAGCACCTCGGTGGGCGCGAGCATCGCGGCCTGGCCACCGTGGTCCACCACCTGCAGCATGGCACGAAGGGCCACCACGGTCTTGCCGGACCCCACGTCACCCTGCAGCAGCCGGTTCATGGGCGCGGTGCCCGCGAGCTCGTCCGAGATCTGCTCCCCCACCTCGCGCTGTCCAGGGGTCAGCGCGAACGGCAAGGCCGCGTCGAAACTCGCGAGGATTCCGTCCTCGCGCGGCGGGCGCGGATCCGCCGGGTGGGACGCGTGCTCCGCCCGCCGGCGGACGAGCTCGGTCTGCAGAACGAACGCTTCCTGGAAGCGGAACCGACGGCGGGCCCGCTCGTACGCCTCGACCGTCTCGGGGCGGTGCAGGTCCCGGTAGGCCTGGCCCAGGGGCGGCAGCTCCTCCGCGTCCCGCAGCTCCGGAGAGAGCGGGTCCTCGAGAGAGTCCAGGTCAGCGGTGAGCAGCAGCTGCTGCACCACCTTGCCGATCCTCGGCGTGGTCAGCTTGCCGGCCTCCGGGTACACCGGGATGGGCATCAGCTCACCGGTCTCCGACGAGGCCCCGGACACGGCCTCGGGGGTCTCCACGGGCGCGTAGTCCGCCCCCGTCATGGACAGCTCACCCCGGTAGAACTCGGGTTTGCCCGTGAACAGGGCCAGGGATCCCACCGGGAGGTCCTTCTGCGCGGAGTAGGCGTTGAAGAACGTGATCTTCAGCTGGGCCCCGGAATCATCCGCCACCACGACGTCCGTGAGACTGCGCCGGGGATCGCTGCGCATGCGGCGGGTGCTGGAGGACTCAACGCGGGCCACGAACGACGTCCGTTCCCCGGCCACGAGGTCCGTGAGCGCCTGGATCCTGCCCCGGTGGATGTAGCGCCGCGGTGCGTGGTCCAGCAGCTGGCCCACGGTGGTGATTCCGAGGTCCTTGGCGAGCAGGGCCACGGTGGAGCGCGGCGAGGAGCCGGGGACGTAGCGGGTGAGCGGCTGGTCCAGCAGCCCCACGAAGGCCGAGTGGGACCGCGTCTGCGCCGGGGGCGGGGCGGGGGCCTCCTCTGCGGTGGCCCCCGGGTCCGGGGGCGGCGCCGCCTGCGGTTGCCGAGCGGTCGTCCGCGCAGTACGACCGTCCCCGGGCGGCATGTCCAGGGGCAGCGGCTCGGGCACGTCCCGGGTGGTCACCGGGGCTCCGCCGCGAGGGTGGTGACGGTGACGTTTCGCGCGGTTCCGCGGCCCCGCATCAGGTCCAGGGCGGTCTCCGGGTCTGCCACGTGGACGTGCACGCGCCACGTGTAGCCGTCCTCGTGGTCTCCCACGGCGCTCACGATCACGCTGCTGCCGGCGTCGTCCAGCTCGTGGCGCAGCTCGGCGGCGTCCAGGGCGGAGAGGTCCATGGTGCCCATGACCTCGTACCCGTCCTGACGCTCGAGGGTGGTGTCCGAGAGGGGGTGGGTGTGCTGGCGGATGACCTCCGCCACGGGGTCCTCGGCCGTGGGGTGGCCCGCGAGCGCGGTGCGCAGCGCGCTGAGCACGATCAGCATGCCCAGGGCCCCTGAGTCCACGGTGCCGCGCTCGGCGAGCACGGGGATCTGGGTCACGGAGTCGATCACGGCGCACGTGGCGGCCGCGACCACGAGGTCGAGCCACTCCACGAGCTGCTGGTTGGAGCCGTCCGCGGAGGTGTCGGGGACCGGGACGGCGCCGGCGGCGTCGAGCACGGACAGCATGGTGCCCGGGACGGGCTCGGTGAGCGCGGACGAGCAGCGCACGTGGGCCGCCATGAGCGCGGTCTTGAGCTGCTCCGCCGTGAGCCGGGTGCTGCCCTCCACCACGCCTCCCATGGCGGTGAGGGTGAGTGCGGCGAGCATCCCGGAGTTTCCGCGCGCCTCCTCGAGCGCGGCCTGCCCCGCGTACACGAGCAGCTCCCCCACGTCCCTGCCCTCGATGAGGTGGGCGGCCTCCGCCGCGTGGCCCACCGTGATGCTGAGGTTCGAGCCCGTGTCCGCGTCCGCCACGGGGAACACGTTGAGGTTGTCCAGCACGTCCGCGTGCCGGCGCAGCTCCCGGTGCGCGGTGTCGAGCCAGTCGCGCACCTCGGTGGTGGAGGAGCCTGGCTTATGGCTCAAAGTGATCCCATCCTTCAACGACGTCGCGCCCGAGCCACTCTGCGGGGGCCTGTCCGGCAATGGTCACGGCCGGGCTCGGCGCATCCGTTCCGGGGCGCGGATCCGGGGTGGGCCCGTCCCTGTGCCGCCCTCCCGCGGGGTCCGCGGGCGCACACGAGCCTATCGCACGGACCCCGGGAGGCAGCCGGGAATCCACAGGCAGCACCGCGAGCAGACCGTGGTCCTCCCCGCCTGTGAGCACCCACTGCCACGGGTCCACCCCGGCGGCCTCCCCGGCCCGCCGCAGCCGGGTGACGTCCGGCTCCAGGGCACCCGGATCGAGGTCGATGCGCACCCCGCTGGCGCGTGCGATCCGCCCGGCGTCCTTCAGCAGGCCGTCGGAGACGTCCAGCATGGCGGTGGCGCCGGCCCGGGCCAGTTCCCGCCCGGCTGTCACGGGTGGTCGCGGTCGCAGCTGCGCCGTATGCAACTCCCGCCGCTCGTCCGCGGGCACCGCGTCCCAGCTCCCCGGCACGGGGCTCTGCAGGGCGTCGAGCCCGGCTGCCGCGCACCCCAGCACGCCCGCGTGCACCAGCACTCCCCCGGTCCGCGCACCGCTGCGCAGCACGGGGTTCTGCTCGCAGCGCCCCAGCACGGTGGCGGTGATCGACAGCTCCTCTCCCCTTCCGAGGTCGCCGCCCACCAGGGCGCACTCTCGCGCCCCGAGGACTTCGAACGCCCGGGACAGCCCGGCGGCGAACTCGGTGACCCACGCGACGGGCGTGTCCCCGGGCAGGGTCAGGGAGACGACCACGGCCGTGGGCACGGCGCCCATCGCGGCCACGTCCGCGAGGTTCTGGGCCGCGCACTTGTGGCCGAGGTCAGTTCCCGAGGTGCGCTCGCCACTGGGCCACACAGTACGGAAGTCCTGGTCCAGGGTGAGGGTGTCGGTGGTCATCACCACGCGTCCCCCCGGGGCGGTCACCACGGCGCAGTCGTCCCCCGGACCCACCTCCACGTGGGGTCCGTCCGTGGTGGCCGCGGGGAGGAAGGCCTCCAGCAGGCGCGCCTCACCCACCTCGGAGACCGTGGCCGTGTCGGCGCTCTCGTGCGTCATACCCGCACCCTAACCAGCGGCTCCGACGCGCTGGAGCGCGCCCGCACCCACCCGGCTCCGAGGCCCGGTCCACTATCCTGGGCCCCATGGTCTCCCCGTTCCGACGCCGCTCCGTCCTGTCCACCGCGCGCACCACCACCTGCGTCGCAGCAACCCCGGGGACGGAGACCCCCAGGGCCGGGCGCACCGGGGCCGGGTGCACCGGGGACGCTCAGGGAGGGACGCACCCGGCGGCCTCGTCCACCGGCCCACGACGCCGCCTGGCCGTGGGCGCCGCGGCCCTCACGAGCGCCGTCGTGCTCACCGGCTGCGGCTCCACCGTGACCGTGGACCCCGCTCCGGACGCCGCGAACCCCGACTGCGCACCCGTGATGCTTGCCATGCCGGACGAGGTCAGCGGCATGGAGCAGCGGGAGACGTCCAGCCAGGGCACCACCGCCTACGGGGACCCGTCCGCGATGATCGTGCGCTGCGGCGTCGAGGAACCGGGTCCCACCACGGAGCCGTGCACGGACGTGAGCGGCGTGGACTGGCTCATCTCGCAGGTTCCCGGCCAGGAGAACCAGTGGCGGGCCGTGACCTACGGTCGTTCACCCGCCGTCGAGGTGCTCTTCGACGGGCAGCGCGTGCCGTCCTCGACCGCGCTGGTGGACACCGGCTCCGCCGTGCAGAGCATCCCCCAGGAGCGCAAGTGCGAGTCCGTGGCGGACGTGGAGCAGGGGCCGGCTCAGCCCTGATCCCCCGCTGGGTTGACCCGCACGCGGGCCCACGAGTTGTTCACGTACCCCTTGGGGTTCCACAGCGTCCGCGCGGACTCGGGCTGGCACGCGCCGGTGGTGTCCCAGGCCCGCGCCACGAGTGTGTGGGGTCCCGGCCCGGCCAGGTCCACGGTGGTTTCCCAGTGCCGCCACGCCCACGGTGACGGCACGGGACCGAGCTCCGCGGCCTGCCACGAGTGCCCGCCGTCCGCGGAGACGTCCACGCGGGCGACGCCGCGGTCCTCCCCCGCGTGCGCGTAGCCCGAGACCCGCACCTGCCCGGCGCCGACCGCCTGGCCGGGCTCCGGGGCGAGGATGTCGCAGTTCAGGGCCACCGGGCCCAGGGAGATCCCGTCCCCCGGCCCCGCCGCGTCCGGGTCCGCCTCCGGCTCCAGCACCCGGTACGCGGTGGCCTGGAAGTAGTTCTCGGACGGCTCGGCGCGCACCGTGACGCGCGTGACCCACTTGACGCTGCGCGCCCCGATCCAGCCGGGGACCACCACGCGCACGGGCCCGCCGTGCACCGCGGGCAGCGGGGCGTCGTCCATGGCCCACGCGAGCAGCACCTCGTCCGCGAGTGCCTTGGACAGCGGCACCGAGCCGCCGTAGTGCTGGGGAGGGTCCGCGATCTCGGAGACGTCCGGCGCCTCGAACTCCACGTGTCCCGCGGAGTCCTGGACGCCCACCGCACGCAGGACGTCCGCCAGACGCACGCCCGTCCACCGGGCCGTGGACGTGGCACCGGGACCCCAGGGGTCCTCGCCCGGGACGTCACGGACCTCCAGGAATCCCTCCCGACGGTTGCCCGCGCACTGCATCGTGGCAGTGACCGTGTGGTGCGCGAACTCCTCGCGCAACCGCTCCAGGGTGAACCGCGCGGGCTCGGCCACCAGTCCGGTGACCTCCAAGGTCCACGTCGCGGCGTCGAGCTGCGGAACGGGTCCGTGGTTGCGCACGTAGAAGGAGTCCGCCGGGGTGAGTGTCTCGTGCAGTCCGGCTCGCGGGGGTTCGGCGTTGTACGGGTCGCTCTCGTGGACGATCATGTCCTCGCGCTTGCACCACACGGTGTGCCTCTCTGCCGTCAGGCCCCTGGCACGGGGCGGTTGCCGGTCAGCGTAGTCCCACGGGCCGTTCGAGGGCCAGGGTGATGAGCTCGTCGATCAGGGTGCTGTAGTCGATCCCGGAGGCCGCCCACATGCGCGGGTACATGGAGATGGGCGTGAACCCCGGCATGGTGTTGATCTCGTTGATGACCACGCGCTGGTCCTCGGTCACGAAGAAGTCGCAGCGCGAGAGCCCCTCGCCGTCCACGGCGTGGAACGCGCGCACGGCGTCACGGCGCAGCGTCTCGATCACGTCCTCCGGCAGCCGCGCCGGGCACGAGAGCGTGGCGCCGTCGGACTCCACGTACTTGGCCTCGAAGTCGTACAGGGCGTGGCCGTGCACCTCGATCTCGCCGGGCAGGGAGGCTCGCGCCTCGTCCGTGCCGTGCCCGCCCAGCACGGCGCACTCGATCTCCCGGCCGTCGATGCCGGCCTCGACCACGAGCTTGAGGTCGTGCTCGCGCGCCGTGGCGATCGCGGCGTCCAGCTGGGAGGGCTCGTCCACGCGCGTGATCCCGAACGACGAGCCGGCGCGCGCCGGCTTCACGAACACCGGGAAGCCGAGCTCTGCCACACGATCGCGCACGCCCTGCGGATCGGTGCGCCACGTGCGGTCGTGGACCACGGTGTACGGGCCCACCTCCAGGCCGGCGGCCTCGAACGCGAGCTTCATGAAGTGCTTGTCCATCCCGATGGCCGACGCCGCCACGCCGCACCCCACGTACGGCAGGTCCGCGAGCTCCAGCATGCCCTGCAGCGTGCCGTCCTCGCCGAACGGCCCGTGCAGCAGCGGGAACACCGCGTCGATGTGCCGCCCGCGGGACAGCGGAGCCCCGTGCTCGGAGGTGTCGTGGATCAGCAGCCGGCTGTCCCCGGCCTGCAGCGGGAGGCTCACGCGGTGGGGGCCCACGGGCAGCTGCGCCATGGGCTGCTCGTCCAGCAGCGCCTCGAGCTCCTCCTGGGAGCACAGGAACCACGCGCCGTCCGGGGAGATCCCCACGCTCACCACGTCCCAGCGGTCCCTGTCGATCGCGCGCAGCACGGACCGGGCGGTGATGAGCGAGATGGAGTGCTCGGACGAGCGGCCGCCGAAGACCACGGCGATGCAGGGCTTCTCACCCTCCGCCGTGGCCTCCGGGGTCTCGTGGGTGGTGCTCATGCGGTGTTCCCTTCGGATTTCAGGTCTCGGCCCAGCAGTCGGGGGGCCAGTTCGTGGACGGGTGTCTCGCCCCTCAGCACGCTCACCACGGCCTCCGTGATGGGCATGTCCACGCCGTGGCGCCGTGCCAGCTCCAGCACGGCGGGGGCGGACTTGATCCCCTCGGCGGTCTGGGTCATGGCGTCCTGCACCTGCGCGAGGGTCAGCCCCGCGCCCAGGAGCCTGCCGGCCGTGTGGTTGCGGGAGAGGGAGGACGAGCACGTGGCCACCAGGTCGCCCATGCCGGAGAGACCGGACAGGGTGGTGGTGCGGCCACCGAGGGCCAGGGCGAGCCGCGTGGTCTCCGCGAGGCCGCGCGTCATGACGGAGGCCTTGGAGTTGTCCCCGTACTCGCGGCCGTCGCAGATGCCCACGCACAGGGCGATCACGTTCTTCACGAGCCCGCCGATCTCCGTGCCCACCACGTCCGTGTTGGTGTACGGGCGGAAGTAGGGCGCCGCGCAGCAACGGGCCACCCACGCCGCGGTCTCGTGCTCCGGCGCCGCCACCACGGAGGCCGTGGGCTCCTCCCGGGCGATCTCCATGGCCAGGTTCGGTCCGGACAGCACGCACGTGCGCCGGGCCCAGTCCTGCTCGGGGACCCCGGTTGCCTCCGCGAGGACCTCGGCGATCACCTGGGTCATCCGCAGCCCGGTGCTGGACTCCAGGCCCTTGGCCAGGGACAGCACCACCGCGTCCGGCGCCACCGCCGGGGCGGCGATCTCCAGCTGGGCACGCAGCGCCTGCGCGGGGATCGCGGCCACCACGAGGTCCGCGCCGTCCAGGGCCTCGGAGAGGTCGCTCGAGACCGTGAGTGCTGCGGGCAGGTCGATCCCGGGGACGTAGCGCTCGTTGCGCCGTTCGCGCGCCATGCGCTCGACGGCCTCGGGGTCACGGCCCCACAGGCACACGGTCCGCTCGGCACCGGCGTCCACGGCGGCGTCGGCGAGGACCTTGGCGAAGGTGGTGCCCCACGATCCGGCGCCGAGCACCGTGATCCTGGCGGGTCCCTGCGGACGCGCGCTCACGGGGCCACGCTCCCGCCGGCGGAACCGAGGTCGTCCTCGGGCACCGCGGCGTCGCCCGGGTCCGACGACGCCGCCCGGCGGGGCGCGCGCGGATCGAGCAGTTCCTGCGGCGCGGGCTCACCGCGCAGCTCACCCAGCAGGCGGGCCACCGTGACCATGATCGTGGCCGTGGCGGTCGCGAGCTCCTCGCTGCTCGGCTCCCCCGGGTGCTTCAGCCCACCGGGCACCAGGTCGGAGGCACGCAGGGGCTCACCCACGATCCCGTCCACGCGCTTGGGCGGGAAGGGCTTGGCGGTGCGGTGGCCCTGGGGGTCCCGGTAGACGATCTCCTGGTCCCCCCAGTGCACCATGGGCACCACGGGAACGTCCGCCTGCAGCGCGAGGCGCGCGGCACCCGTGCGCCCGCGCATGGGCCACATCTGCGGATCGCGCGTGATGGTGCCCTCGGGGTAAACGATGATCGCTCCCCCGCTGGCCAGCTCCGCGAAGGCGGCCTCCAGGGAGTCCTTGGCCCGGGAGGTGCCCCGGTAGACGGGAACCTGCCCGATCCGCGTGAGCACCGGGCCCAGCACGGGCACCCGGAACAGGGACTCCTTGGCCAGGAACCGCGGCATCACGCCCGCCTTGTAGACCGCATAGGCCACGGTGATCGGGTCGATCTCCGTGAGGTGGTTGGAGACCACCACGAAGCCGCCGGACGCGGGGATGTTCTCCGTGCCTCGCCAGCGCGGCACCGCGAGCGAGCGGTACGCGGGGATCACGGCCGCGGCGATCAGCCGGAACGTGGATCGTTGCGACGTTCTGCTCATCCGGAGACCCCCTCCTCGGGCAACGGTGCGCGGGAGACCCGCGCGGTGTGCGGTGCACCCGGGAGGACCGGGGCGCGGCGGCCGCAGTGCCGGACGCTCAGGACACCGGGCGTCACTGCTCGGTGACGTCGAAGTTGGCGCCCAGTCCGCCCAGCTTGTCGGTGAAGTGCTCGTAGCCCCGCTTGATGAGCTCCACCCCGGTCACCGTGGACACGCCCTCGGCGGAGAGCGCCGCGATCAGGTGCGAGAAGCCGCCGCGCAGGTCCGGGATGTTGATGTCCGCCGCCTGCAGGGGCGTGGGTCCCGAGATCACTGCGGAGTGCAGGAAGTTGCGCTGCCCGAAGCGGCACGGCACGGAGCCCAGGCACTCGCGGTGCACCTGGATGGTCGCTCCCATGCGGTTCAGGGCGCGGGTGAAGCCGAAGCGGTTCTCGTACACGGTCTCGTGCACGATGGACACGCCCTTAGCCTGGGTCAGCACCACCACGAGCGGCTGCTGCCAGTCGGTCATGAACCCGGGGTGGACGTCCGTCTCTACGATCAGGGGGTTCAGGTCCCCGCCCGGGTGGAAGAAGCGGATGCCGTCCTCACGGATGTCCAGCCCGCCGCCCACCTTGCGGAAGGTGTTGAGGAAGGTCATCATGTCCGCCTGCTTGGCGCCGGCCACGAAGATGTCCCCGCCCGTGGCCAGGGCCGCGGAACCCCACGACGCCGCCTCCATGCGGTCCGGCAGGGCGCTGTGCACGTAGCCCTGGAGCTCGGGAACACCCTCGATGCGGATCACGCGGTCCGTCTGCACGGTGATGAGCGCGCCCATCTTCTGCAGGATCGCGATCAGGTCCATGATCTCGGGCTCGGTGGCCGCGCCGCGCAGCTCGGTGTGGCCCTCGGCGCGCGTGGCGGTGAGCAGCACCTGCTCGGTGGCGCCCACGGAGGGGTAGGGCAGGTCGATCTTGGCACCGTGCAGCCCGTGCGGGGCGCTCATCCGGATGCCGGAGTCCAGCTTCTCCACCTTGGCACCGAAGTTGCGCAGCACCTCCAGGTGGTAGTTGATCGGGCGGTCCCCGATCCGGCAGCCACCGAGATCCGGGATGAACGCCTCACCCAGTGCGTGCAGCAGCGGACCGCACAGCAGGATGGGGATGCGGGAATCCCCCGCGTGGGCGTCGATGTCCGCGTGGCGCGCCCGCGTCACGTTGGTGGGGTCCAGCGTGAGGCGCCCCAGGGCGTCGTCGCGGGTGACCTCCACTCCGTGCAGCGACAGCAGGTCGGTGACCACCTCGACGTCTTTGATCTCCGGAACGTTGCCCAGGGTGGAGGCCGAGGCGCCGAGCAGCGCGGCCACCATGGCCTTGGGGACCAGGTTCTTGGCGCCGCGTACCGTCACCTGACCCGTCAGCGGAACTCCGCCGGTGATGCGCAAAGAAGTCATGACCTACCGATCTGGGGGAAGTGATCTCCCGCGCGCGGAACACGCACGGGACCTCGACATTCTACCGGCCCGGACCGGCTCCCGGTCCAGCCGGCTGTCAGACTCTGGCGGGGAGCGTGGTGGGCTTGTACTTCGGCCTGTCCCGCTCGTAGGCCTCGATGTCCGTCTCCCGCTGCAGGGTGAGACCGATGTCGTCCAGGCCCTCCATGAGCCGCCAGCGAGTGTAGTCGTCGATCTGGAACGGCACGGTCACGGCTCCGCAGGTCACGGTGCGGGCCTCGAGGTCCACCTCGACCTCGATGCCGGGCTGCTCCTCCATGAGCTTCCACAGCAGCTCGACGTCCGACTGGTCCACCTGCGCGGCCAGCAGGCCCTGCTTGCCCGAGTTCCCACGGAAGATGTCCGCGAAGCGCGATGAGATCACGGTCTTGAAGCCGTAGTCGCGCAGCGCCCACACCGCGTGCTCGCGGGAGGATCCGGTGCCGAAGTCGGAACCGGCCACCAGGACCGAGGCGTTGGCGTACTCCGGACGGTTGAGCACGAAGTCGGGATTCTTGCGCCACCCGGCGAACAGGGCGTCGTCGAAACCCGTCTTGGTGATGCGCTTGAGGTAGACGGCGGGGATGATCTGGTCCGTGTCCACGTTGGACTGCTTCAACGGGGCGGCCACGCCGCGGTGGGTGGAGAACTTCTCCATGGCTGTGTCCCTCTCTGCTGGTGCTGCGGGCGGCTGTGGTGGTCAGACGGCGGGCTGGAGCCCGGAAGGCACCGCGGTCTCCTCACGCACGGGCTCCAGGTCCGACGGTGCGCTGAGCGTCCCGCGCACGGCGGTCGCCGCCGCGACCACCGGGGAGACCAGGTGGGTGCGCCCACCCTTGCCCTGGCGTCCCTCGAAGTTGCGGTTGGAGGTGGAGGCGCAGCGCTCCCCCGGGGCCAGCTGGTCCGGGTTCATGCCCAGGCACATGGAGCACCCGGCGAAACGCCAGTCCGCGCCGAAGTCCCGGAAGACCCGGTCCAGGCCCTCCGCCTCTGCCTGCAGCCGGACCTTCGCGGAGCCCGGGACCACCATCATCCGCACGTTCTCCGCCTTGCGGCGCCCCTTCAGGATGTCCGCGGCCGCACGCAGGTCCTCGATCCGCGAGTTGGTGCACGAGCCCAGGAACACCGTGTCCACCGGGATCTCCTTCATAGGTGTGCCGGCCTCGAGGCCCATGTAGTCCAGGGCGCGGCGGGCGGCGTCCTTGGCGTTGTCGTCGCCCGCGTCCTCCGGGTCCGGCACGGGCTGCGACAGCGGCACACCCTGGCCGGGGTTGGTGCCCCACGTGACGAACGGCTCCAGCTGGTCCGCGTCGATGAAGACCTCCCGGTCGAACTCCGCACCCTCGTCCGTGTGCAGGGTGCGCCAGTACTGCACGGCGGCGTCCCAGTCCTCGCCCTGCGGCGCGTGGGGGCGTCCCTGGACGTAGTCCATGGTGACCTCGTCCGGGGCGATCATGCCCGCACGGGCACCGGCCTCGATCGACATGTTGCAGATGGTCATGCGGGCCTCCATGGACAGCGCCCGGATGGCGGAGCCGCGGTACTCCAGCACGTACCCCTGACCGCCGCCGGTGCCGATCTTGGCGATCACCGCCAGGATGATGTCCTTGGAGCTCACCCCCGGCTTGAGCGTTCCCTCCACCGTGACGGCCATGGTCTTGAACGGTGCCAGCGGCAGCGTCTGGGTGGCCATCACGTGCTCCACCTCCGAGGTGCCGATCCCGAACGCGAGCGCCCCGAACGCCCCGTGCGTGGAGGTGTGGGAGTCACCGCACACCACGGTCATCCCGGGCTGGGTCAGGCCCAGCTGCGGGCCCACCACGTGCACGATTCCCTGCTCGGCGTCCCCCAGGGAGTGCAGCCGGACGCCGAACTCCTCGCAGTTGCCGCGCAGCGTCTCGATCTGTTTGCGGGAGGTCTCGTCCGCGATGGTGGAGAAGATGTCCTCGGTGGGGGTGTTGTGGTCCTCCGTGGCGATCGTCAGGTCCGGGCGTCGCAGGCCCCGGCCGGCGAGCCGCAGGCCCTCGAAGGCCTGGGGGCTCGTCACCTCGTGGAGCAGGTGGAGGTCGATGTAGAGCAGGTCCGGGCGGCCCGCCTCGCCCCGGCGGACCAGGTGGTCGTCCCACACCTTCTCCGCGAGCGTGCGCGGTGCGGCGGTGTCCGTGGTGCTCATCTCTGCTCTCCTTGCCTCTCGGGTCCCGGGCGTCCGCGGGGCCCGGGCGTCGGGCGGCCGACGGGTGCGGCCGCTGGACCCATCGTCCCGGCTGCCCGCGGCCAGTTCCAGCCCGTGGACTTGCTTCTCGCATTGTGAGACGTCACTATCGGAGCATGGACACCACGCACGCGATGGACCCCACCGGCGCCCCCCTGGGTTCTCCCCTGGGTGGTCTGGGCACCGGGTCCCGGTTGAACGACGAGCCCACGCACTCCTCCTCGGGGGTGGGCGTGATCGATAAGGCCTCCCTCATCCTGGACGCCCTCGAGGCCGGGCCGGCATCCCTGGCGGACCTGGTGGAGGCCACGGGACTCGCGCGCCCCACTGCGCACCGTCTCGCGGTCGCCCTGGCCCACCACCGCTTCGTGGGCCGGGACGTCCAGGGGCGCTTCGTCCTGGGTTCCCGTCTGGTGGAGCTCGCCTCCGCCGCGGGCGAGGACCGGCTCATCTCCGCCGCGGCACCCGTGCTGCTGCAGCTGCGGGACAGCACCGGCGAGTCCTCCCAGGTGTTCCGCCGCCAGGGCGAGTGGCGCGTGTGCGTGGCCTCGGCCGAGCGGCCCATCGGTCTGCGGGACACGATCCCCGTGGGCACGCAGCTGTCCATGAAGGCCGGTTCCGCGGCCCAGGTCCTCGTGGCGTGGGAGGACCACGCGCGCCTGATCGAGGGTCTGCAGCACGCCCGCTTCTCCGCCACCACGCTCGCCGGGGTACGACGCCGCGGCTGGGCCCAGTCGATCGGCGAGCGCGAGGCGGGCATCGCGTCCGTCTCCGCCCCCGTCCGCGGGCCCTCGGGCCGGGTGATCGCCGCTGTCTCGATCTCCGGTCCCATCGAGCGGCTGTCCAAGCAGCCCGGTCAGAAGCACGCGGACGTGGTGGTCCAGGCCGCCCGCCAGCTCACGGAGGCCGTGCGCGTCAGCGCGGCGTGAACGCCGGGCGGCACGGGGAAGCTCGGTGTCTCAGACCGCCGTGGCCGCTCGGGTGAGTGCCTCGCGGAACTCCTGGTGGGCGTCGAGCTCGGCGCGCACCGAGGCCTCCACCGCCTCTGCTGCGGCCTCGCGCACGGACCGCAGCAGGCGGCGTCGTACGCGAGAGGCCCGTGCGCGGGAGGCGAGTGAGGCGAGCACCGCGCCGGTGAGGGCCAGGAACAGGGCGAGCACCACCCCGGCCACGACCATGAGCGTGGGCACCGGCAGGGGGAAGCCCTCCACCGTGGGCGGCGGGGGCAGCTGCAGCTGGAAGTAGTCCGCGAGGAACAGCCCGAGCAGCCACAGCAGGCCCAGGACGGTCACGGCCATCGCCAGCCACTGCAGGACGTCGAACACGATCCACCACCACGAGGACGTGCGTGCGGAGAACTTCGTGCGCGCCACGGCCTGGTCCAGGGCGTCGGGCAGCCGCTCCTCGTGACGCCGGGCGGCACCGCGGACGCTGCGACGCCACGGCTCCCCCGCACCGTGGGAGACCTGGTCCGCGAAACCACGCACCGCGGAGTCCGCCGAGGCCTTCTGGGCCGCGTTCATGGGCGGCAGGGAGGTGCGGTGCACCCCGGGGTCCGAGTGCCGGTCGTGGGTCTCGATGTGCAGCCGCTTGAGGGGGTCCTTGCGGAACCGGGAGAGCCACCGGGTGGCGATCCAGCCCGTGTGGCGCCCGGCCCGCAGCCGGTACGAGCGTGCGGCGGCGTCGGCCACCATGTCGATCCCCGCCGCGCGGGCGAGCCCGGCGGTGAGCCGCTCGCTCGCATCCTTGTCGATCCCGTGGGGATCACCCTCCCCCGCGGCGCGGGCGAGGTTCTGCGCGGCGTGTACCACGTCCGCTTCCAGACGCGCACCCGCGGCCGCCCGCCCGGCGGCCACCTCGTGGATGCGGGCGCGCAGTGCGTCCACGCCCTCCCCCGTGCGCGCCGAGACGGCGACCGGGGCGCTGGACCCGGTGGCGGGCAGCCCGTCCTGGGCCAGCAGCTCCCGCAGCGAGCCGAGCACCGTGGGGACGTCCCGTTCCGCAAGCCTGTCCGCCTGGTTGAGGACCACCATGGTGACCGCGCCGTGGCGGGAGAGCGGCTGGACGAAGTCCTGGTGGAGCACCGCGTCCGCGTACTTCTGCGGGTCCACGACCCACACCACCACGTCCACGAGACCCACCATGCGCTGGACGATCTCCCGGTGCTCGCGGGTCACGGAGTCGAAGTCGGGGAGGTCGAGCAGCACGAGACCACCCGTGGTGGTGGCCGCCCCGCGACCGTGCCCCGAGGTCACGCTCAGCGCCGGGCCGACCACGTGGCGCTCCGCCACGTCGAGCCAGTCGAGCAGGGGCTGGCTGCCCTCGTCCCCCCACACCGCAGCCAGCGGCGCTGACGTGGTGGGCCGGCGGGCGGCCGTCCGGGCGAGCTCCTGGCCCACCACCGCATTGAACAGGCTGGACTTGCCGGATCCCGTCGCGCCGAAGAACCCCACGACCGTGTGGTCAGCGGACAGCGCCCGCCGCTGGCCCGCACGGTCGAGGGTCTGCCGGGCCTGCTGGACCACGGCGGCGTCGAGCCGGCCCTCCGCGATGTCCGTGGCCGTGGCGAGGCCCGTGATCCGTTCGGAGAGCGTGGGTGCGGTGCGGGTGCGGGGGCTCACAGGGCCTCTCCCTCCGTGCGCAGGCGGGCGGCGGCGGCGTGCAGCGCCTCCGCCGTGGGATGCTCTCCCAGCTCGTCGAGCCGGTCCAGGAACGTGCGCGCGCGGTGGTCCAGCAGGGCCCTGATCCTGGTCTCCAGGTTGCGGCGCGCCTGCTCGCTCATCCGGCGCACGGCGTCCTCACCGAACACCGCCTCGAGCAGCTTGGTGCCCACCACCCCGGAGCCGCCGGCGATCCCCACCTCCAGGCCGGTGAGACCGCCCGTGGTGGAGAACACCGCGATCATGAGGATCACGGCCAGGGCGTTCACACCCATGGACATGGCCCGCGCCCGGGTGCGTTTGCCCGCGCCCTCCTGCTGGATCATGAGCATCACGTCCGACTGCCAGTCCCGGATGCTCTGGGCGACCTCCTGCGGGAACTCGGGCGGCAGCGCCGCCAGGTCGCGCCCCGCGAGCAGCACCTGCCCGGCTGGCTCGTCCCGCCAGCGCCGCTCCGAGAGCTCGGCGGCGCGTGCCGTGTTCTCCACGACCACCGCCTGCAGGCCCGTCTCGATGGCCTCCTCCACGCGCACCTCGGGCGCCGGGCGGCCCGTGAAGAACGCGGACATCCGGTCCCGCACCCGTCCGATTCCTGCCTCCAGGCCGCGGAAGAACTCTCCGGTGCCCACGAAGTCCTGCCAGCGCGCGAGCACCTCCCCGCGCAGCAGGGTGCCGTCGCGCGTGGAGTCCACGACCGCCCGCAGCGCCTCGTCGAAGGCGGTGGTCACCTCGCGGCGCAGGTGCTCCTCGGTGTGCTCCTGGGCCGCGGCGGCCTCCGCGGTGCGCTCCGTGGTCTCGGCGAGTTCGCGCACGGCGCCGCCGAGCGTCCGCGCGGCGATGTCCGAGCGCGCGTGGGCGTCCGCACCGAGCGCCTCGAGCCAGTCCCGCAGTGGCGCGACCGCGGCGGGCGGCAGCATTCCCGTCTCGTTGAGCGGGGACTCCTCCACCACGAAGATCGGGGCCCCGTTCAGCCCCTCGGCATCCAGCATCCGCCGCAGGTCCTCCTCGATCTCCGCCGCCGACGCCGCCTGCACCCGGTCCAGGACCACGGCCACCGTGATGTCCCGGCCGGCGGCGTTGCGCAGCAGCTGCCAGGGGACGGCGTCCGCGTAGCGGTTGGCCGTGGTCACGAACAGCCAGAGGTCCGCGGCGGAGAGCAGCTGGGCCGCGAGCGCCCGGTTCTCGTCGGAGATCGAGTCCACGTCCGGTGCGTCCAGGATGGCCAGACCCTCGGGGATGCTCTCGTCCCCGAGCAGCACGAGCGAGCCGGTGTCCTCCACGGGGCCGGAGCCGCCGAAGGCCGCCCCCGGTGCCTCCGAGGAGTCGGTCATCGTTCCGCGCACCCGCGCCAGGTGCGGCAGCACCCGCTGGGTGGTGAACGCCCCGGCGTCCCGCGGGTGGTGGATCAGCAGGGGCCGCCGCGTGGTCGGGCGGATGGCGCCCGAGCGCGTCACGGGGTGGCCCACCAGGGCGTTGACAAGCGTGGACTTGCCCGCACCCGTGGAGCCGCCCACCACCGCGAGCAGCGGTGCGTCCAGGGAACGGACCCGGGGCAGGACGTAGTCGTCCAGCTGGGCCACGGCGCGGGCCGCGTTCTCGCGCTGCTGCGGGGCGCTCGCGGTGGCCAGCGGCAGAGTGGTGGCGCGGAGCAGGTCGCGTGCTTCCTCCAGTGCCTCGATGAGTGGCACGGCGGGCGTGGTCTCAGTGTTCACACGGTCATTGTGCCAGTCGTCACGGTCCCCCACTCACTCCCCACGGCCGGCCGGCAGCGCGGGCGCGGCACAGGGAGCCATCCGGACCTGGCATGCAGAAAGCCCCGGCTTCCCAAGGAAACCGGGGCTTTCACTGCGTGACCCCAGCGGGATTCGAACCCGCGTTACCGCCGTGAGAGGGCGGCGTACTAGGCCGCTATACGATGGGGCCGTGTACTTTCAGAATGATCTGGAACGCGTGCTCCGCTCATTCCTTCGTTGACGCACCAAACAGTAGCATCAACGCTGTCGTGGTCCAATTCCACCGGAGTGGCCGGAGGACCTGCCGTGCATACTCGTTCCCACACAGAAGGTGAGGGGTGCGATCAGCGCTGGGATACCAGGACTCGAACCTAGAACGACGGTACCAGAAACCGCTGTGTTGCCAATTACACCATATCCCAATGGTTGTCACCCGGCTCAGCTGCTCAGTGCCGCGCAACGAGCAATAACTATACCCACTCGGCGCTCCCCTGCCAAACCGGTCCGGGCGGAACCGCTCCCTCTGCCGAGGGTGCGTCCCCGCCCGGTCCGGTGTCCGGCGTCGAGCGCGTGGGGACCGGACGGCGTCGCGCGCCGGCGGCCCTGCAACGGGCCCGTTCAGTCCTGGGCGAGACGGGCGCGCAGCGCAGTCAGGCGCGCGAGCGTGGACTGCCTGCCCAGGATCTCCAGGGACTCGAAGAGCGGCGGGGAGATCCGCTGGCCGGACACGGCGGTGCGCACGGGGCCGAACGCGAGCCGCGGTTTGATGCCCAGCCCGTCCACGATGGCCTCGCGCAGTGCGGTCTCGATGGCCGCGGCGGTGAAGTCCTCCAGCGGCTCCAGCGCCGCCAGTGCGGCGTCGAGGACCTGCGGTGCGCTCTCCTTGAGCTGCTTGGCGGCATCCTCGGCCACCACGATCTCGCCGTCCGAGCGGAACAGGAAGCCCAGCAGACCTTCGGTCTCGCCGAGCAGGTTCATGCGCTCCTGCACGAGCGGCGCGGCCTGGTCCAGGATCTCGTTCTCGCGGGGAGTCAGGGTCTCCCCCACCAGTCCGGCGGCCTGCAGGTACGGAACGAGGCGGTCGCGGAAGTCCTGCGGGTCCAGCATGCGCACGTGGGTGCCGTTGATCGCGGTGGCCTTCTTCACGTCGAAGCGGGCCGGGTTGGCCAGGACGTCGTGGATGTCGAAGTTCGCCACGAGCTGCTCGACCGTGAAGATGTCCTCGTCCGCGGACAGGGACCAGCCCAGCAGGGCCAGGTAGTTCAGCAGGCCCTCGGGGATGAAGCCGTTGTCCCGGTGGTGGAACAGGTTGGACTCCGGGTCGCGCTTGGACAGCTTCTTGTTGCCCTCGCCCATCACGTAGGGCAGGTGGCCGAACTCCGGGATGAACTCGGCCACGCCGATGGCCACGAGCGCGCGGTACAGCGCGATCTGGCGAGGGGTGGAGGACAGCAGGTCCTCCCCGCGCAGCACCTGGGTGATGCCCATGAGGGCGTCGTCCACGGGGTTCACCAGGGTGTACAGCGGCGTGCCGTTGGCGCGGGCCACCACGAAGTCCGGGACGGAGCCGGCCTTGAACGTGATCTCGCCGCGCACCAGGTCCGTGAAGGAGATGTCCTCGTCCGGCATGCGCAGCCGCAGCACCGGCTGGCGTCCCTCCGCCCGGAAGGCGGCCTTCTGCTCGTCCGTGAGGTCGCGGTCGTAGTTGTCGTAGCCGAGCTTGGGGTCCTCGCCCTTGGCGCGGTGGCGCTGCTCGACCTCGTCGGGGGTGGAGAAGTCCTCGTAGACGTACCCGCTTTCCACCAGCTTGGCCAGAACGTCCTGGTAGATCTCACCGCGCTGGGACTGCCGGTAGGGCTCGTGCGGGCCTCCCACGTTCACGCCCTCGTCCCAGGTGATCCCCAGCCAGTCCAGGGCGTCGAGGATCTGCTGGAAGCTCTCCTCGGAGTCACGGGCGGCGTCCGTGTCCTCGATGCGGAACACCAGGGTGCCGCCCGTGTGGCGTGCCCAGGCCCAGTTGAACAGAGCGGTGCGGATCAGGCCCACGTGCGGGGTGCCCGTGGGCGACGGGCAGAAGCGTACGCGCACGGGTGCGTCGGCGGGAACGGTGGGGTGCAGGGTGGAGGCGTCGTCAGTCATGATGGCGCCATTCTACGACGCCGGGTGGCGCCGCCTCACGGACGCCACCGAAGACGCCGCGGTGCCGCGGCGGCGTCGTCCACAGCTGAATGTCGATCCCGGGTGCTAGCGGCGCAGCACCGTGGTGAGCTCCCCAATTCCCTCGATCTGCACCGAGAGCTGATCGCCCTCGTCCACCGTGCCCACGCCCGCGGGCGTTCCAGTGAGGATCACGTCACCGGGCAGCAGCGTGAACGCCTCGGAGACGTAGGAGACCAGGGTGGGGACGTCGAAGACCATGTCCTCGGTGCTGCCGTCCTGCTTGAGCTCGCCGTTCACGGACGAGCGCACGGACAGTGCGGCGGTGTCGAGCTCGGTCTCGATCCACGGGCCCAGGGGGCACGCACCGTCGAAGCCCTTGGCCCGGGCCCACTGCCCGTCCGTGCGCTGGGCGTCGCGGGCGGTGAGGTCGTTCGCGGCGGTGTAGCCGAACACGACCTCCGGCACGCGCTCCACCGGGACGTCCTTGCACATGCGCCCAATGACCACGGCGAGCTCGGCCTCGTAGGAGACCTCCTCCGTCCAGACCGGCAGGGTGACCGGGTCACCCGGGCCAGAGACCGCCGTGTTGGGCTTGAAGAACAGCAGGGGCCGACTGGGGACGTCGTTGCCCATCTCGGCGGCGTGGTCCGCGTAGTTGCGACCCACGCACACGATCTTGGAGCGCGGGATCACGGGCGAGAGCAGCCGCGCCTCGGAGACCGCCACGGTGCGGTCCAGCTCCTGGACCCCCACGTAGAGCGGGTCCCCGGTGAGGTAGCGCAGGGTTTCCTGGCCCGGCTCCCCGTGGACGGTGCCGTAGTGGATCTCGTTGTCGTGTGTGAACCGTGCGATGCGCATGCCCACAGGCTACACAGCCGCCCCCGGTCCGTTCACCACGGACAGGGGGCGGCTGCCGACCCGCGGGCCTGGTGGGGCCCGCGGGTCTGGGAAGACCGTCCGGCTCAGACCAGGCGGGTCAGCCAGCCGTGGGTGTCCTCCGCCTTGCCGGTCTGCACATCCAGCAGCTGCTGGCGGATGGCCATGGTCACCTCACCGGGCTTCTCGTCCTCCGAGCCAATGACCTCGTCGTGGCTCACGAGCCGGCGCACCGGCGCGATCACGGCCGCGGTGCCGCACGCGAACACCTCGGTGAGGTGCCCGGAGCGCTTGCCCTCGCGCCACTCGTCCAGCGTGAAGGCGCGCTCCTCCACCTGCAGACCGCGGTCCTTCGCGATCTGGATGACGGAGTCCCGGGTGATGCCCTCCAGGATGGTCCCCGTGAGCTCCGGGGTGACCACGCGGCCGTCGTCGAAGACGAAGAACACGTTCATGCCGCCGAGCTCCTCCACGGCACCCCCGCGCTCCTCGTCTAGGAACAGCACCTGGCTGCAGCCGTGAGCGTCACCCTCCATCTGGGCGATCAGTGACGCCGCGTAGTTGCCACCGCACTTGGCGGCGCCCGTTCCACCCTTGCCGGCCCGGGCGTACGTCCCGGAGAGCCAGATGTCCACGGGCTCCACGGTGCCGAAGTAGTTGCCCGCCGGGGAGGCGATCACGGAGAACAGCGCCTCCTTGGAGGGGCGCACCCCCAGGAAGGGCTCGGTGGCGATCATGAACGGCCGCAGGTACAGGGACTCGCCGTCACCGGAGGGAACCCACGCCTGGTCCTGGGTAACGAGCTCCCGCACAGCGTCCACGAAGGTCTCCTCGGGCAGCGTGGGCAGCGCCAGGCGCTGGGCGGAACGGTTCAGGCGGGCGGCGTTCGCCTCCGGACGGAAGCTCCACACGGACCCGTCCCCGTGCCGGTAGGCCTTGAGACCCTCGAAGATTTCCTGCCCGTAGTGCAGCACGGACGTGGAGGGGTCCAGGCTGATCGGGCCGTAGGGTTGCAGCCGCGCGTTGTCCCACCGGCCGGTGCCCTGCTGGACGTCCCCCTGCCAGTCGATGCAGACCATGTGGTCCGTGAAGAACTTCCCGAACCCCGGGTTCTGCAGGACCGCCTCGCGCACCTCGTCCGTGGCGGGGTGCGGGTTGAGCTGCCTGGCGAATTCTGTGGTCACGAATGTTCTCCTTCGACCGTTCGGGTCACGCTCCGTGGTGGTGCGGACCGGACGTGATGTGTGTCTCTCACAGTATGCAGGGTCGTGCGCACCCGCCGTGGCAGCTACGCGCCGTCCGCGCCCAGCTGCGCCACGACGTCGTCCCCCGCCTGCGCCGTGCTCCGCCGGGTGGTGCCGCGCAGGCGCAGGTCCTCGCGGACGGCGCGGTCGATGCGCGCGGCGAGCTCCGGGTGACCGAGGTGCTCGAGCATCATGGCCCCCGCAAGGATCGCGGCGGTGGGCTGGGCGGTGCCGGTCCCGGCGATGTCCGGGGCGGAGCCGTGCACGGGTTCGAACATGGAGGGGGCGGTGCGGTCCGCGTTGATGTTGCCGCTCGGCGCCAGGCCGATCCCGCCGGTGACGGCCCCGGCCTGGTCCGTGAGGATGTCCCCGAAGAGGTTGTCGGTGACGATCACGTCGAAACGCGCCGGATCCGTGGTCATGAAGATCGTGGCCGCGTCCACGTGCATGTAGTCCACCGTGACGTCCGGGTACTGCTCTGCGACCTGGTCCACGGTGCGCTGGTAGAGCCGGCCCGCGTTGACCAGCACGTTGTGCTTGTGGACCAGCGTGAGCTTCTTGCGTTCCCGGCTGCGCGCCAGCTCGAACGCGTAGCGCACCAGGCGGCGGACCCCGTGGGCCGTGTTGACGGAGACCTCGGTGGCGATCTCGTGCTCCGTGCCCGTGCGCAGGGTTCCGCCGTTGCCCGCGTAGAGCCCCTCGGTGCCCTCGCGCACCACCACGAAGTCGATGTCGCCGGGCTCGGCGAGCGGACTCGTGGTGCCCGGGTACAGGGTGGCCGGGCGCAGGTTGATGTAGTGGTCGAAGCCGAAGCGCAGCTTGAGCAGCAGGTCGCGTTCCAGGATCCCGGAGGGCACCCGCTTGTCGTTGGGAGCGGCACCCACGGCACCGAAGAGGATCGCGTCATGAGCGCGCAGCCGCTCCATGGTGTCGTCGTGGAGCACCTCGCCCGTGGCCAGCCAGTGCTCGGCCCCGAGCGGGTACTCCGTCCTCTCCAGGGTGATCCCGGCGGGCTCCGTCACGGCGTCGAGGACCTTGACGGCCTCGGCCACCACCTCCGGACCGATCCCGTCGCCGGGGAGGACGGCGATCGAGTGGCGGCGGGCGGTCTCGGCGGCAGTGGTTTCGCTCATGGGCCCACAGTAGGGGCGTGCGGGCGGCCGTATCCACATCATGAATGCCCGTTCCACATCGTGAGACCGAGGCCCGCCCTTCCGCGTTGTCGTGGCGGGCGCGGCCACCCGCGGGAACGACGCCGCCCGCCGACGCCGCGGGGTGCGGCACCGACGGGCGGCGTCGAGCTGCGGGAAACGCATCACCCGTGGACGCGGCGTGGTCCGTGAGCAGGATGCAGTCCACGGACGCGGCGCGCCCGCTCGGAGGGGTCAGTCCGCGAGCGCGGCGGGCTCCTCGTAGCGCGGGAACACACCGCTCGGCTTGGGCAGCGCCGTGCCGGGGGCCAGGCGCGTGCCCAGGGCGGAGAACATCCGTGCCTCACCCTCGGGCTGGCCGAGCTGCTCCAGCAGGCGGGCCATGGAGCCGGGCATCACCGGCTGCACCAGGATGGCCACGATGCGCAGCACCTCGGCGGTCACGTACAGCACGGTGGCCATGCGCTCGGGGTCGGTCTTGCGCAGCACCCACGGCTCCTGCGCCGTGAAGTAGCGGTTTGCGGAGGCGATCACGCGCCACACGGACTCCAGCCCGCGGTGGAAGGCGAGCGCGTCGAAGGCCGCCCGGTAGTCGGCCACCACGTCCTCGGCCTGCTGGAGCATCGCGAGGTCCTCGGCCGTGAACTCACCGGGCTCGGGAACCTCCCCACCGAGGTTCTTCGCGACCATCGAGAGGCTGCGCTGGGCCAGGTTGCCGAGGTCGTTGGCCAGGTCCGAGTTGATCCGCCCGGCAATGGCGTCGTGCGAGTAGTTCCCGTCCTGGCCGAAAGGCACCTCGCGCAGCAGGAAGAACCGCAGCTGGTCCAGCCCGTACTCCTCCACCATCGCGTGGGGGTCGATCACGTTGCCCACGGACTTGGACATCTTCTCGCCCTGGTTGAACAGGAAGCCGTGGGCGAAGACCTTCCGCGGCAGCTCGATCCCCGCGGACATCAGGAACGCCGGCCAGTACACCGCGTGGAAGCGCGCGATGTCCTTGCCGATCAGGTGCACGGACGCGGGCCAGAACTCGCGGAACAGCGGCGCGTCCGTGTCCGGGAAACCCAGCCCGGTGAGGTAGTTGGTCAGCGCGTCCACCCACACGTACATCACGTGGTCCGGGTTGCCCGGCACGGGCACGCCCCAGTCGAAGGTGGTGCGGGAGATCGAGAGGTCCTGCAGTCCCCCGCCCACGAAGGACGCGATCTCGTGCGAGCGGGTCTCGGGCTGCACGAAGTCCGTGCGGTACAGCTCCAGCAGGCGGTCCTGGTAGCGCGAGAGCCGGAAGAAGTAGCTCTCCTCCTCGGTCCACGTCAGCTCCGTGCCGGTGCCGATCGAGTAGCGCTGCCCGTCCGCGCGCACCTCGGTCTCGTCCTCGGCGTAGTAGGCCTCGTCCCGCACGGAGTACCACCCGGCGTAGGTGTCCAGGTAGATGTCGCCGTTGGCCTCCATGCGCTTCCACAACTCCTGCGAGGCCGCGGCGTGGTCCTCGTCCGTGGTGCGGATGAAGCGGTCGTAGGAGATCCCCAGCTCGTCGTCCATCTCCCGGAACCGTGCCGAGTTCGCGTCCGCGAGCTCGCGCGGGGTGGTGCCGAGCTTCTCCGCGGTCTGCTGCATCTTCTGCCCGTGCTCGTCCGTGCCGGTCTGGAACCGGGTGCCGAACCCGTCCAGGCGCTTGAAGCGCACCAGCGTGTCCGCGGCGATCGCCTCGTAGGCGTGGCCGATGTGCGGCGCTCCGTTCGGGTAGGAGATGGCCGTGGTCGCGTAGAAGGGGTTCAGCTGAGTCACCCCTCCACTCTATCGACCCGCGCCCACCTTCCCCGCCCGGTGCTCCGCCGCGCACCGGCCCCGGACCCGCCACCGGGCCCGCCGCTCCCGCGCACGGCACCACCTGGTACGACGACGCCGCGGTGCGCGTCCCGTGGGAGGCGCACCGCGGCGTCGTCGTGGGCTTGACGTGTACCCGCCGTCGCGGGCGACGGGACCGCGCGAACGCGGATCAGCGCGCGGCGGTGCCCTCGGTGTAGTCCGCGTCCGTCTGCTCCCACGCGAACAGCGAGCGCAGCTTGCGACCCGTGGTCTCCACCGGGTGCTGCTCCTCCTTGGCGCGCAGCTCCTTGAACTCCTTGGCGCCGGAGGCCTGGTCCTTCATGAAGCGGTCCGCGAAGGCGCCGTTCTGGATGTCCGCAAGGACCTCCTGCATGCGCTCCTTGACCTCGGGCTGGATCACGCGGGGACCGGAGACGTAGTCGCCGTACTCGGCGGTGTCGGAGCAGGACCAGCGCTGCTTGGCGATCCCGCCCTCGACCATGAGGTCCACGATCAGCTTGAGCTCGTGCAGCACCTCGAAGTACGCGATCTCGGGCTGGTAGCCGGCCTCGGTCAGGGTCTCGAAGCCGTACTGGACGAGGTGGGAGACGCCGCCGCACAGCACGGCCTGCTCGCCGAAGAGGTCCGACTCGGTCTCCTCGGTGAAGGTGGTCTCGATGACGCCGGCGCGGGTGCCGCCGATCCCCTTGGCGTAGGACAGGGCGAGCTGCAGGGCGTTGCCGGAGGCGTCGACCTCCACGGCCACCAGGTCTGGCACACCGCGCCCGGCCTCGAACTCGCGGCGCACCGTGTGGCCGGGACCCTTGGGGGCGACCATGGCCACGTCCACGCCCTGGGGCGCCTCGATGTAGCCGAAGCGAATGTTGAAGCCGTGCGCGAAGAAGATCGCGTCGCCCTCCTGGAGGTTGTCCTTGATGGACTCCTCGTAGACCTGCGCCTGGACCTGGTCCGGGGTCAGGATCATGATGACGTCCGCCTCCTTGGCGGCGTCGGCGATGCTCATCACCTGCAGCCCCTCGGCCTCGGCCTTGGCGCGGGACTTCGAGCCCTCGTTGAGGCCGATGCGGACGTCCACGCCGGAGTCGCGCAGGTTCAGCGCGTGGGCGTGGCCCTGCGAGCCGTAGCCGATGATGGCCACGGAGCGGTTCTGGATGATCGAGAGGTCGGCGTCGTCGTTGTAGTAGATCTTTGCCATGAGCTTGCTCTGTCTCCTTGGGTAGCGGGTGGGGTTCTCGTGGGGCCCGACGCCGCGGGGCGGCGGGCCGGTCCGGGGTGCCCGGTCGACGGTGCGAGCCGGCAGGGCCCGGTGGATCAGTGGCGCAGTGCGCGGTCGGACATGGACTTGGGGCCGCGGCCCAGGGCCACGGTGCCAGCGCGGACGATCTCCCGGATCCCGAAGGGCTCCAGGACGTCGAGCAGCGCGTGGATCTTGTCGCGGGAGCCCGTGGACTCGATCACCACGGACTCCGTGGAGACGTCCACGATGGTCGCACGGAAAAGGTCCGCGGCCTGGGTGACCTGCAGCCGGGTGGCGGCGTCCGCGCGGACCTTGACCATGATGTGGTCGCGCTGCACGGAGGACTCCGGGGTGAGCTCCACGATCTTGATCACGTTGACCAGCTTGTTCAGCTGCTTGGTGACCTGCTCGAGCAGCTCACCGTCCGCGTCCACCACCACGGTGATCCGGGAGATCCCGGACAGCTCCGTGGGGCCCACGGCCAGGGAGTGGATGTTGAAGGCGCGGCGGGCGAAGAGTCCCGCCACCCGGGTCAGCACGCCCGGCTTGTCCTCCACCAGGACGGAGAGGGTGTGTCGGCTCATGGGTCAGTCCTCCGTGTTCCACTCGGGCGTCATGTTGCGGGCGATCTGGATCTGGTCGTTGGAGACCCCGGCGGGGACCATGGGCCACACCATGGCGTCCGCGGAGACCACGAAGTCGATGACCACCGGGCGGTCGTTGATCTCCAGCGCCTTCTGGATGGTGGCGTCCACGTCCTCGTCCCGCTCGCACCGCAGGGCCGCGCAGCCGTAGGCCTCGGCGAGTTTCACGAAATCCGGGATGCGGCGCGAGTCGTGGCCCGTGTTCAGCTCCGTGTTGGAGTACCGCCCGTCGTAGAACAGGGTCTGCCACTGGCGCACCATGCCCAGCGAGGAGTTGTTGATCACCGCCACCTTGATGGGGATGTCGTTGATCACGCACGTGGCCAGCTCCTGGTTGGTCATCTGGAAGCAGCCGTCCCCGTCGATGGCCCACACCACGCGGTCCGGCTGGCCCACCTTGGCGCCCATGGCCGCGGGGACCGCGAAGCCCATGGTGCCCAGGCCGGCCGAGTTCAGCCACTGCCGGGGCCGCTCGTAGTCCACGAACTGTGCGGACCACATCTGGTGCTGGCCCACGCCCGAGGCGTATACGGCCTCGGGGCCCGTCAGAGCGGAGATCCGCTCGATCACGTGCTGCGGGCTGCCGTGGCCGTCCTCCGTGCGGGTGTAGCCCAGGGGGTAGGTCTCCGTGAGGGAGTCCAGGGCCTGCCACCAGGTGCTGAGGTCCGGCGCCCCGGTCTCCTCGAACTCCTGGCGCACCGCCTGGGTGAGGTCGGGGATCACGGACGCCAGGTCCCCGACGATCGGCACGTCCGCGATCCGGTTCTTGGAGATCTCCGCGGGGTCGATGTCCGCGTGGATCACCTTGGCGTTCGGCGCGAAGGTGTCCAGCTGGCCGGTCACGCGGTCGTCGAAGCGTGCACCCAGCGTGATGAGCAGGTCCGCCTGCTGCATGGCGTACACCGCGGGCACCGTGCCGTGCATCCCGGGCATCCCCAGGTTCTGCCGGTGGGAGTCCGGGAAGATCCCGCGGGCGGTCAGCGTGGTGACCACGGGGGCACCCGTGAGCTCCGCCAGCTCCGCGAGCTCTGCCGGGGCGTTGGCGCGCATGGCGCCGCCGCCCGTGTAGAGCACGGGACGCTCGGCGGCGGCGATCAGCCGCGCGGCCTCCCTGATCTGCTTGGAGTGCCCCCGCGTCACCGGGCGGTAGCCGGCCAGCTCCACGTGCGGGGGCCAGCTGAAGGTCAGCTGCCCCTGCTGGGCGTCCTTGGCCACGTCCACGAGCACCGGGCCCGGCCGGCCCGTTGACGCCAGGTGGTAGGCCTCCGCAAGCACCCGCGGGATGTCCTCGGGGTCGGTCACCAGGTAGGAGTGCTTGGTCACCGGCATGGTCATGCCCACGATGTCCGCCTCCTGGAAGGCGTCGGTGCCGATCGAGGAGCTCGCCACCTGGCCCGTGATGGCCAGCATGGGGATGGAGTCCATGTTGGCGTCCGCCAGGGCCGTGACCAGGTTGGTGGCACCGGGACCCGAGGTGGCGATGCACACGCCCACCCGGCCCGAGGCGAGCGCATAGCCCTCGGCGGCGTGGCCAGCACCCTGCTCGTGGCGCACCAGCACGTGGTTGATCTTCTCGGTGTCCAGCAGCGGGTCGTACGTGGGAAGGATCGCGCCGCCGGGCAGCCCGAACACGTCCGTGACGCCGAGCATCTCGAGCGAGCGGATGATCGCCTGGGAGCCCGTCATCTGCTCAGGGGCGACGACGTCCGCGGCGTGGCCCGTCAGGTGGACCCGGTCCGAGTCCGCGGTCTGGGCAGTGGGCCCGGACGGGGTGCTCCGCTGGGCCATCACCGCCGGTGAGATCGGCTGGTCCTTGCTCATGGGGCTGTGTCCTTACGTGCGTGGTGGTGACGGTGCCGGACGGGGTGGTGTTCGGCGGGAGAGGGCGGGGGTGGTGTCCTCGTACATGAATAAAGGCCCTGTCCACGGGTTCCGTGGGCTGAGGGCCTTGGCGGTGTGCGCGTCGCAGCTCCTCAGGCCGGTCGTCCAATGAGGACGACCAGGACGAGGACCTGGATGATGCGCTGTGCCGAATTCATGTCCCCATGGTGTGACGCAGCGAACCCGAGTGTCAATCGGCGGACAAGTCATCTCACATCATGAGACGACCGGGCTGGACCAGGAACTGCGGCGAGCGCCCCTGACGCAGACGCTCCAGCTGCTCCAGGACCAGGCGCCGCATCCGGGGCCGGTAGGACGCGTTGGAGCCGCCCACGTGGGGCAGCACGATCGACCCCGCAGCGCCCATGAGGGGGTGCTCGCCGGGCAGCGGTTCGGGATCCACCACGTCGAGTGCACACCTCAGCCGTCCCGCGCACACCTCGGACGTGAGGGCGGCGGTGTCGACCACCGGCCCCCGCCCCACGTTGACCACCAGGGCGTCGTCGGGCAGCCGGGAGAGCATCTCCCGATCCACCAGACCGACCGTGGAAGCCGTGAGCGGCAGCGCGAGCACCAGGATGTCCGTGCGGGGAAGGATCTCCCCCAGCTCGTCGGTGCCGTGGACGTGGCCGGCGGCATCGTCCCGCGCGGAGGAGGCCACACGCGTGAGCTGCACCTCGAAGGGCCGGAGCCTGGAGGCCACCGCGCCGCCGATCTCCCCCACCCCCACCACGGTCACCCGTGAGTCCGCGACCGCACGGGAGTGGTAGGTCCGGTACACGCCCTCGGCCTGCTGCCGCACACCGCGGTCCAGCTCCCGCTGCGCCGCAATGATCAGCCCCAGGGCGATCTCCGCGGTCCCCGCGGCGTGCACCCAGCCGGCCGCCGCGAGAGCGGTGCCTTCCCCCAGGAGCTCGGGAACGCCGTCGTACCCCGTGGACTGCAGCTGCAGGAGCGAGACGTCCCGCAGCACCGAAGGGTCCTTGCGCCACCTGTTGCTGTCGTAGGGAGCCACCGCGATGTCCACCTCGTGGCGTGCACACCCCTGCGGCTCGCCCACCAGGTCCCACAGCACGCACCGGAAGTCCGGCGCCTCGGCGGCGACCTCCTCGAGCAGCCACGGGTCCGGCAGGGACAGGACCGTCAGGGAGTCGAGCGGGACACGATCGGCGGGGTCACTCATGTCCGTGATTCTACGGCGGGAGCACGGGTGCGGGAGCCGCGGGACAACCGGCGAGGAACCGCCCCGACCCCCGATTTGACTCCCCCGGTCGGACTGCTAAAGTTATCTCTCGTTGCGAGGGAGAAGGCAACGGCGAAACGCCAAAACTCGAACCAGCAGCACCCGCGCCTCTAGCTCAATTGGCAGAGCAATTGACTCTTAATCAATGGGTTCAGGGTTCAAGTCCCTGGGGGCGCACCACGTCGAAAGCCGGACCGCATCAGCGGTCCGGCTTTCGTCATGTTCGCAGTGCGCACGGTACGCCGTGCGGGTTCCGAGCAGGGCGGGATCCTCGCCCCCCGCAGTCGAAGGCCGCCAGGCCCTGCGGGTGACGTGTCGCCGACGGCCGCGCAGGGCGGATCAGCGACGGCGAGCCACGGTCAGTGGGTCTGCAGACCCCCGCAGTTCTTCGCGTCGCACGCGGCGCGGTCCTCCTCAACCTCCCGGCGCCAGCGCGCACCGCCGAGGGATGAGATGATCTCCACGAGCCGGCACCGGAACTCCTCGTCGGAGTCCTGGCCGCCACCCAGCAGGCCCTGCTCGATGTGTGCGGCACGTTCCAGCACACCCTCCCCCACCGGAGAGATGCTCACCACGTGGGAGCGGCGGTCGCGTTCGTTCTTGGCGCGGGAAATGTGCCCGTGGGCCTCGAGCCGGTGCAGGGTCTTGCCCATGGTCTGCGCCTGGACGCGCACTTCCTGCGCCAGCTGCGCCTGGGTCATGCTGCCCTTCGAGTGCAGGACGTCCAGAGCCATCACGCCGGCGTGGGTGACCCCGAGGGACGCGAGTTCCTCGTTCCAGGCGTGCTCCACGAGCCGTGCCGCGGTGGACAGCAGACGGTTCGTGGGCCACTGGTTCCTGTACGACATAAGACGATTGTATCCACTCGGTGCGTTTCGGACTCTTTACAGTAAAGCGCGAGGGCAGTCAAGATGCCGCGGGAAGCCGCTCCCCCGACGGGGCGTTTCCGCAGGCGCACGACGTCGATTCGATCGACCCGCAACGGCAACCCCCCCCGGTCGCCGGGATCCCCGCAGCGCGCCCGAGCATGGCATGCTCGATCTGCACCCCTGCACTGTACGCGAGGTTGCACAATTTAGGGAACATCTGTCACCACACACGGAGGACTGCAGCATGAGCGCGCGCCTGAACCCAGGGGACACCGCCCCCGACTTCACCCTGTCCGACGCCCAGGGCCGGTCGGTGTCCCTGCGCGAGCTGCGCGGGGAGAACGTCATCCTCTACTTCTACCCGCGCGCGGCGACCCCCGGATGCACCACCCAGGCCTGCGACTTCCGGGACAACCTGGCCTCCCTCTCCGGCGCGGGCTACCGCGTGGTCGGGATCTCCCCCGACGCCCCCGCCGCCCTGGCGGAGTTCACCGCCGACCACGATCTCGGCTTCCCCCTGCTCTCGGACGAGGACCACAGCGTGGCGGAGGCCTACGGCGCCTGGGGCGAGAAGAAGAACTACGGCAAGGTCTCCGAAGGGCTCATCCGCTCCACGGTGGTGCTGGACGAGCAGGGCACGGTGGCTCTGGCCCAGTACAACGTGCGCGCCACGGGGCACGTGGCCAAGCTCCGCAGGGATCTGGGCATCGACTCCTGACCTCAGCGCCGCCCCGGGCGCGTCCTGGGACAGGGGCGCGCCGCGCGTCCGCGGCGCCACGGTGCGCGGACGACGCCGCCAGCCCACCTCCGCCCGCACGGGCACCCCGCACCGCGCGCGCCACCCGGCGTGAGAGCTCCGCGCTGCCCCGTCCGGGGAACGTGGCACCGCCCCGGCCGAGCGGCGTCGGCCCGTCGTGACGGCGCGGCGCGCACCCCCCGCTCTCCCGGCGAAACCCGGGCGACGACTGGTTAGGATGGGGGACGATCTCGGGAGGTCGTGTGGGTGACCACCGGCACGCCCGAGAACGGCGCGAGTGGTGGAACTGGCAGACACGCAGGATTTAGGTTCCTGTGCCTCACGGCGTGCGGGTTCGATTCCCGTCTTGCGCACAGCACGGCTGGGGACCGCCACCCAGAAGACGACCAGAACGGCAGGAAGGTGCGCGGGTGACGGCTGAGAAGGCTTTCGGGCGACGCACGCTCTTCGCTGCCGCCGGCCTCGGTCTCGGCCTCTCGATCTCGGGATGCGGGGACAGGAGCACCCGTTCGGGGGCGAGCACACCCCCACCGCAGGCATCCTTCGTGCTGGCACACGCCGCGGCACCCACGGGGCTGGATCCCTCCCGGCGCACGTCCCAGGAGACGTCACGGGTCTCCACCCAGGTCCTGGAGGGTCTCGTGGCCGCGGACCGCTCCACGGGCGAGCCCTCCCCGGCGCTCGCGGAGTCCTGGGTGGTCGCGGACGACCGGCGCTCCGTCACCTTCACCCTGCGCGAGGACGTGACGTTCCACGACGGCACGGAGTTCGACGCGGCAGCGGTCAAGGCCAACTTCGACAAGTGGCAGGCCCAGGCGGAATCCCCAGAGGCCTGGGCACGCCAGTGCGCGTTCGCCACCACGTTCCGCCACGGTTCACCGGACCCGAGGGTCAGCACGTGCTACGCGGGAGTGGACGTGGCGGACGAGCGCACCGTGGTGCTCCGACTGACCCGCCCCTACACGCCGCTGCTCTCCGCGCTCACCCAGCCCGCCTTCGCCATGTCCTCCCCCGAGAGCATCCGCGCGGGCACCGAGGACCAGCACCTCGTGGGCACCGGCCCCTTCAGACTGGACTCCGCAACACCCGAGTCCGTGAAGCTGCTCGCCCACGAGGACTACTGGGGTGAGCTCGGAAGCGTGGGAACTCTCGAGCTGCGGGTCGTCCCCGATCCCGAGGTCCGCTGCGCGGCCCTGCTCACGGGCGAGGTGGACGCATACGACCTCGTGGGGCTGGACGACTTCGCACCGCTCGCGCGGGAGGGCATCCAGGTGCTCTACCGGGACCCCTACGCCGTGTCCTACCTGGGACTCAACCAGCGGGTCCGTGCGTTCCAGGACCTGGACGTGCGCCGAGCCGTCGCCGCCGCCATCGACCGCGGGTCACTGGCCAAGTCCCTGTACCCCAACGGGACCAACGTGGCGGACCAGTTCGTGCCCGCACGTTTCAACGTCAACGGGGACAACCTGCAGATCCCCGGCTACGACCCCCAGCACGCCAAGGACCTGCTCAAGAAGAGTTCCTACCGTGGCGAACGGCTGCGTTTCCTCTACCCCCGCCACACGTCCAGGATGTACCTTCAGGAACCGGAACGGGTGTACGCCCAGATCTCGGCGCAACTCACCCGCGTGGGCTTCCGCCTGCAGCCGGTGCCCATGGACTGGGACGAGGGCTACCTCGATGCGGTGTCCACCCCGGATGGGGACCACGCGTTCAGCCTCCTCGGGTGGAGCGGCAGCTTCCGGGACCCGGACAGTTTCATGGCCCCGCTGCTCAGCGCACCGCAGGCGCGCCTGGGGTTCGACGACGCCGGGCTGATGACCGCGGTCAACCGCGCCGCGGGCATGCCCCAGGGCGATTCCCGCACCAGCGCGTACAAGACCCTCAACGACCGCGTGTCCGAGGAGATGCCGGCCGTGCCGCTGTCCCACCCCGTCTCCGCGGTGGCCGTGAGCTCCCGGGTGGTGAACTACCCGCTGACCTCCACGGGCTTCGAGCGCTTCAACGATCTGGAGCTGGCCTGAGCCACGTCGCGCCCGGCTCGCGCGTTGGGAGTTGACCCTGGCTGGGGATACCCTGGACCGTGAACGTCCAGGCGCAGTGCCGCGCCGCACATGCACGCACGGGAGAAACAGTGACTTCACCTCAGCCCACCGAAACCGCCGATGTCGTCCTCGTGGGCGCCGGCATCATGAGCGCCACGCTCGCCACCCTGCTCAACGACCTCCAGCCCGACTGGAAGATGGTGGTCCTCGAGCGTCTGGACGCGGCTGGGCTGGAGAGCTCCAACGCCTGGAACAACGCCGGCACCGGGCACTCCGCCCTGTGCGAGCTCAACTACGCCCCGCAGGCTGCCGACGGAACCGTCAGCGCGGACAAGGCGCTGAACATCAACGAGCAGTTCCAGGTGACCCGCCAGCTCTGGAGCTCGCTGGTGGAGAACGGCACGCTGCAGGACCCCGGCTCCTTCATCAACTCGGTGCCCCACATCTCCATGGTCTTCGGTGAGGAGCACGCGAACTACCTGCGCGCGCGCTACGACGCCTTCAAGCCGAACAAGCTGTTCGAGCGCATGGAGTTCACCGAGGACCGCAGCGTGATCGCGGACTGGGCTCCGCTGACGATGCACGGACGCGGCGCGGGGCGGGTGGCCGCCACCTTCGCTCCCGAGGGCACGGACGTGGACTTCGGCGCGCTCACCAACCAGCTGCTCGACCACCTCCGGGGGCGCAACGTCTCCGTGCAGTACGGCCAGCAGGTGACCACCCTCAAGCGGCAGAGCGACGGTTCGTGGCTGGTGTCCGTGGAGGACCGTCTCAACAGCGACAACAACCGCGTGATCCGCGCCGGGTTCGTGTTCCTGGGCGCGGGCGGCGGTGCGCTGCCGCTGCTGCAGAAGTCGGGCATCAAGGAGGCCAAGGGCTTCGGCGGCTTCCCCGTGTCCGGCCTGTTCCTGCGCAACACCGACCCCACCGTCACCGCGCAGCACAACGCCAAGGTCTACGGCCAGGCCTCCGTGGGCGCGCCTCCGATGTCCGTCCCCCACCTGGACACCCGGTACGTCAACGGACGCCGCGCCATCATGTTCGGCCCCTACGGAGGGTTCAAGCCGAACTTCCTCAAGAAGGGGTCCCTGCTGGACCTGCCCAAGAGCGTGCGCGCGCACAACCTCTACCCCATGACCCGAGCCGGGATGGCCAACCTCGACCTCGTGAAGTACCTCATGGGCGAGCTGACCAAGACCCGGTCCCAGCGGATCGACGCCCTGCACGAGTACTACCCCACGGCGGACGGGTCCCAGTGGGAGCTCATCGAGGCCGGGCAGCGCGTCCAGGTCATGAAGTCCGACCCCAAGAAGGGTGGCGTGCTGCAGTTCGGCACCGAGCTGGTCACCAGCGCGGACGGTTCCATCGGGGCCCTGCTGGGCGCCTCCCCCGGAGCGTCCACGGCCGTGCCGATCATGCTCAACCTGCTCTCCCGCTGCTTCCCGGCCAAGCTGTCCGAGTGGGAGCCCCGGATCAAGGAGCTGATTCCCGCCTACGGCGTCAAGCTCAACGACAACCCGCGGCTGGCTGACGAGATCATGGGCCACACCGCGTCCGTTCTCGGCATCGACTGAGACCACCACAGTCTCCCGCGGGGGCCGTTGCGCTGCGTGCGCAACGGCCCCCGCGCCGTCGTGTGCCCCTTTGCGTGGACAGGCACGAGGCCCCCGGCCAGAAGTGTGGACACGTCCCGGGAGATATGGGAAAGCCCGCCCTCGTAACATGTAGATAACGTTCATAGGGGGTGAACGTTGCTACAAAGGGGGAAAGAATGACGTCAAGGGGGAGTATCGAGGCGTGGGATGCTTTGAGTCGCTGCCATGTGTCAGTGACCAGACAACTGCAGCGGGACGTTGACCTCCGCGGGCTGTCACGCCGCGAGTTCGAGGTGCTGGCCACACTGTACGGGTCGGATCGCAGCGGACTGAGGCTGCGGGACCTCAACAGCCACGTGCTGCTGACCCAGTCCAGTCTGTCCCGCATGCTCGAGCGTCTCGAGAACAAGGGGCTCGTGACCCGCCGACAGGACTCGCAGGATCTGCGAGGAGTGCGAGTGGGACTCACGGAGGCGGGGGCGCAGCTCTACGAGCAGATTTCGGCGGACAACGACCAGAAGGTCGCGGCTGTGGTCAGCACGGCGCTGGACGCCCAGGAGATCCGCGTGCTCACACGCCTCAGCGAACGCATCCACCAGTACGCGCTGTCCCTGTCCCGCTAGGAGGGACCGGGCCGGCGCCCGGCGGAGAACCCGCGCGACCGCGACCGTGCCAGTCCACGGGCGCGGTCGCGCTCCCATTCGGTGACACACGCAGGAAGGCCGCGCACAGTTAGTACACTGACTCGCAGCACCTGCACCTCGCAGCCCCGTCTCTTTCCCCCTCGAGAGGACCCCCATGACCGACCAGAACCTGGAGTCGACCGCGGCCCGGGAGGACTCCGCTCCCCACCCGGACCACGACTCCAAGCCCGACTCCCCCGGCAAGCTCAAGGGCCAGTCCTGGGGGTATGTCCTCAAGCGCGCCCTGTCCGAGTTCACCAAGGACGGCTGCACCGATCTCGCGGCCACCCTCACCTACTTCGCCGTGCTGTCCATCTTCCCGGCGCTGCTCGCGCTGGTTTCTCTCCTCGGCGTCTTCGGCCAGGGTGAGGCCACGACCAAGGCGATCCTGGACTTCCTGAACCAGTACGCCCCCTCGTCCCTCGTGGAGCTGCTGTCTGAGCCCATCTCCCAGCTGACCACCCAGTCCGGCGCAGGTCTCGCCCTCGTCGTCGGTGTGGCCGGTGCCCTGTGGACCGCGTCCGGGTACACCGGGGCCTTCTCCCGCTCGATGAACCGCATCTACGAGGTCTCCGAGGGGCGCCCGTTCTGGAAGCTCAAGCCCGTCATGCTGCTGATCACCCTCATCGTGGTGCTGATCGTGGCCGCCATCATGGTCATGGTCCTGCTCTCGGGTGACCTCGCCCAGACACTCGGCGACGCCGTGGGGCTGGGTTCCACCGCCGTGACCGTGTGGTCCTGGGTCAGGATCCCCGTGGCCCTGTTCCTGCTGGTCCTGCTGATCGCCATTCTCTTCTACGCCACCCCGAACGTGCAGCAGCCCAAGTTCAAGTGGATGAGCCCGGGTGCGGCGATCGCCCTGGTCTTCATGATCGTCGCGGGCCTCGGCTTCGCGTTCTACGTCTCCAACTTCGCGTCCTACAACGCCACCTACGGAGTGATCGGCTCCGTGATCATCCTGCTGCTGGGGCTCTGGATCATGAACAACGCGCTGCTCTTCGGCGCCGAGGTGGACGCCGAGCTCGAACGCGGTCGTCAGCTGCAGGGCGGCATCCGTGCCGAGCGCACCATCCAGCTCCCCCCGCGGGACACCATCCAGGTGAAGAAGCTGCGCGCCAAGGAGGAGAAGCTCGAGGCCGAGGGTCGCAAGATCCGGCTGCACACCGAGCACGTGGACTACTCCGAGAAGGACTGACCCGCACCCTCCCGACCGCCCAGGCGATCGGCACCCCGGGGCCCGCACGACACGATCGTGCGGGCCCCGTCGCGCACTCGGGATCCGTGGCCGGGGGCGGTGGGCGGCGGCGTCGTGGGCAGCTGTTCCTGCGCGGCGCAGCACCGTGATGTTCACCGCGCGGCGAATCCCCGCGGAGCGGCTGCGCGGCGCGGAGCGGACCGCGCATACTGGGAGCGACAGGCAACCGAGCAGCACGACGGAGGCAACTGCATGCACAAGGTCAAGGGAGTAGTGGTGCGGGCGGCAAACGAGCCCGCCACGGTGGAGACCATCCTGGTTCCGGATCCGGGGCCGGGAGAGGCCCTGGTGGACGTGCTCACGTGCGGCGTGTGCCAGACGGACCTGCACTACAAGGTGGGCGGGGTGGGGGACGACTTCCCCTACTTGCTGGGGCACGAGGCCACTGGCGTGGTCAGCGCGGTGGGCGAGGGCGTCACCGAGGTCTCCGTGGGCGACCACGTGATCCTCAACTGGCGCGCGGTCTGCGGGGAGTGCCGCGCGTGCCGCAGGGGTGAACCCTGGTACTGCTTCGACACCCACAACGCCACGCAGAAGATGACCCTGGAGGACGGCACCACCCTCGAACCGGCCCTGGGCATCGGGGCCTTCGCGGAGAAGACGCTGGTGGCCGCCGGTCAGTGCACGCCGATCGGCACGCCCCTCGAGGACGAGCAGTACGCGGCCGTGGGGCTGCTGGGCTGCGGCGTCACCGCCGGAATCGGCGCCGCCATCAACACGGGGGCCGTGCAGCGGGGCGAGTCCGTGGCCGTGATCGGCTGCGGCGGCGTGGGCACGGCCGCGATTGCCGGGGCGGCGCTCGCGGGAGCCACCACGATCATCGCGGTGGACGTGGACGACGACAAGCTGCGGACCGCGCAGCGCCTCGGTGCCACCCACACGATCAACTCGCGCACCACCGACGCGGTCGAGGGCATCCGCGAGCTCACGGGTGGGTTCGGTGCGGACCTCGTGATCGACGCCGTGGGGGTCGCGGACACGTTCATGCAGGCGTTCCAGGCACGGGACCTCGCGGGGCGCGTGGTGCTCGTGGGCGTTCCGAACCCGGGTACCACGGTCGATCTGCCCCTGGACGAGGTGTTCTCCCACGGCGGCTCCATCAAGTCCGCGTGGTACGGGGACACGCTGCCCTCCAGGGACTTCCCGATGCTCGTGGACCAGTACGTCCTGGGGCGCCTGGACCTCGACGCCTTCGTGTCGGAGCGCATTGCGCTCGACGACGTCGACCAGGCCTTCGAGACCATGTCCTCCGGCAAGGTCCTGCGCTCCGTCGTGGAGCTCGACCGATGACGCGGCAGCCCGAGACCGTGCTCACCGACCCCCGCGGTGGCGTGACCGTGGAGAAGTGCGTCACCGAGGGGACCTTCAACCTCGACGGCGGCTCGTGGGAGGTGGAGAACAATGTGTGGATCGTGGGCACTGCCGCGGAGTGCGCCGTGATCGACCCCGCCCACGACCCCGGTGCCGTGCTGGAGGCGGTGGCAAACCGCACCGTGACCCACGTGCTGCTGACCCACGGGCACGACGACCACATCAAGGCCGTGCGGCAGTTCGTGGACCGCCTGGGCGGGGAGACCCCCGTGCTCATGAGCCACGAGGACCTCATGCTGTGGCATGCGGTGCACCCCGACGGCCCTGCTCCGGAGCCGCTCTCCGACGGTCAGCAGCTCCTCGCGGGATCGGTGGCCCTCACCGTGCTGGCCACCCCCGGGCACTCCCCCGGTTCTGTCGTCTTCCATGCTCCGGACCTCGGGGACCACGGGGTGCTCTTCACCGGCGACACCCTGTTCCAGGGAGGGCCCGGGGCCACGGGGCGCTCCTACTCGGACTTCCCCACGATCATCGAGTCGATCGACGAGCGCCTGCTGAGTCTGCCCGAGGGCACCCTCGTGCTCCCCGGTCACGGTGACTCCACGACCATCGAGGACGAGAAGCCACACCTCCCCGAGTGGATCGCGCGCGGTCACTGACCCGCCGCACCCCACGCGGAGGGCCGTCGTTCTGCTGGGCGACGGCCCTCCGCGTGCCCGGACGGACCCGAGGTCGGCCGGCCCGGCTTTGCGGGAGCCGCTGTCTCCTGGCCCACGTCCTTCGAGTTGCTGTCTCCGGGGCCGCTTACTGGGGGCCCGCTTCCGCAAGGGCCTCTGTCCCCGTCCTCTCCCCCACGGCCCGGTGGGCCGAAGATCTTCTCAGATCGTGGGGTCCGTCCCGGGCGCGCGGCGCAACCCGTGGCTGAAGACGAGAGCGCTGCCCAGCAGCAGCATGGCCGCGGCCACGGGGATCATGGCCGCGGTCATGTAGTCGAAGTACACCCCCAGGTAGGTGCACACGATCAGTCCGATCGCGGTGGCCGCTCCCGTGGCCACGTTCATGAGCGCGACGAGCCCCATGTAGCCGTGGGCCATGTCTACCTGCCCCGCGCAGCTGTGGATCGCCAACAGGCACGGGCCGGAGAAGAACCCCACGGTCATGAGCACCATGGCGTAGCCGACGGTACCGGAGGGTCCGGAGAGCAGCATGGTGGTCAACAGGGCACCCGTGGCCACGAGCACCCACGTGTTGGACGCCGTGATCCTGTGGCGGAACCGCACCGCGAGGCTTGAGCCCACGGCGGCCCCGAAACCCAGCAGCGCGTACATCACACCCATGGACTCCACCGTGTCCAGGGACACGGAGTAGACCGCCAGGCACCCCTGGGCTGCGCCCAGCAGCGCGTTCAACGCCGCGATGCCGAACAGCACACTGTGCCGGAGCCGGAAGACGGCGGCCTGTTCCCGGTGCCACGACCACGATCCCCGGAACCAGAGGTTCACCGGCATGTTGGCCTGGGGGTGCCGGGCGGAGGGGTGCAGGACGAACAGTGCCATGAACACCACGGACAGCACCGCCGAGACCTGCAGCACGGATGAGGGACCCGTCACCACGGCGAGCAGCCCGGAGAGGGCGGCACCGAGGACGGTGGCGAGCGCCTCGTTCACCGATTCGCGCCGCATGGCGGCTCCAAAGGCCTGCGGGCGGTCCTCCCCCTCGCACACCGAGGCCCAGCGGAGCCGCGCCGCGAGACCCATGGGTGCCAGGGAGAGGCCTGCAATGAAGAAGGGCAGGAACTCCTGCACCCCGTCCCTCGAGGGCGTCACCGTGGTGATGTCCACCCGGGACAGCTGCCACATGACCGTGCACTGGATCACCGCGACGGCCGCCAGGATCCACAGCCGCCACCGCACCGTGGCGAAGACCGCCATGCCCATGGCGCACACCGCCATGCCCGCGCAGAGTGCTGCGGAACCGAGCGCAGCGGCCCACGCCGAGGACGAGGTGACGGCAAGCCAGGTCAGGACGCCCAGAGGGGCCATGACCTGGGGCAGGCGCAGCAGCAGAGTGATGGCGCTGAGCTGACGGTCGCTGCGCACCCAGCGCTCCCGCGGAGTCGGGGCACCGGAGGGGCGCTGGAGGGCGGCGCGCGAGGTCAGAGAGTTCACGCCGCCAGCCTACTGGGCGGTCAGGGGACCGGCTGTGACCGCCAGGTGCGAACCCTGGGGGGTCTTGGTCACGACCAGCTGGGTGTCGATGCGCTGCTTCATCTCGCTCACGTGGGAGACCACACCGATCACGCGGCCGTCGCGGCGCAGCCCGTCCAGAGTCTCGAGGACCTGTTCGAGGGTCTGCTCGTCGAGGGACCCGAAACCCTCGTCCACGAAGAGCGTGTCGATCTCCTGACCGCCGGCCTCTGCTCGCACCACATCGGCTAGGGCCAGCGCCAGCGCCAGAGAGGTGAAGAAGGATTCACCACCGGAGAGGGTCTCGGTTCCTCGGCGCGCCCCGGTCCAGGAGTCGTCGATCTCCAGTCCGAGCCCCGACTTGCCACCACCGCGGGTCTGGTCCGTGTGAACCAGGGTGAATCGACCGGAGGACATGCGGGAGAGGTGTTCGGACGCGACCGCCGCCACGTGCTCGAGCTTCGCCGCGAGCACGAACGAGGTCAGTGTCATGCGCAGCGTGTTCTCGGAGGAGGTGGCGGTGGCGACGTCCGCCAGTCCGCCCAGACGTTCCGCTCTCTCCCGTGCCACCCGGTGCGCGGCCTCCTGCGCCGGCACGTCAGCCGCAGCGGCGTCGAGATCGCGGCGCAGCGCGTGCAAGCCCCCGAGTTGCTGGGTGAGCCGGTCACGCAGCTCCTCCAGGTCTCGGCACCGGGCCGCAGCCCGTTCCATCGCGTGGTCCGTGAGCTGCGCACGGTCCTCCTCGGAGAGCCGCGCGGCCCGTTGCATGTCCTGGGTCGCGAGTTCGGCCTCGACCCGCGCAACGTCACGCGTCCACTTCTCGTGCCATGCTGTGAGCTCAGCGGCATCGCGGTCCTCCAGGATGGCTCGCAGCACCGCGTCCTCCGACGCGAACGGCGAGGCCTCCAGGGCCTTCTCCACCGCGCGTTCGGCGGACTGGGCCTCGTGACGCGCGCGTTCCAGCACGCGGTGCTCGGTGTCCCATACCTCAACGGTGTCCGACAGAGACTCCGCGCTCTCCAGGAAGGAGGCTGCCGAGGGGAAACCCCGCAGGCTGGCAGCCAGGTGAGCCCGTTCCTGCTCGTCGTGCTCCGCCATGGCCTCCACCCGAGTCCTGGCAGCTGTCACGTCCGCCACCTTCCGGGCAAGCACCGCCTCGCACTGCGCGACCCGGTCTCGGGTCGAGGCCAGAGTGGTGGCGGTGCGTTCCACCTCCGACAGCCGCGCGTCCAGCTCAGCTTCCGCGGCCTCGGCAGCGCCTGCCCTCTGCACGACCGCCTCGAGATCCGGATCCGCCGCGCGCGCCAGCGCCTGCGATGCGGTGTCCCGCGCGTCCTGCCACGCGGCGTGTGAACGGTCCGCCGCCGCCTGAGCGCCTTCCCTGGCAGCTCGAGCTCTGTCCAGGACCTCGGCGCTGACGTCCTCCCCGGAGGTGGCGCTCGCCGGTTCCGGATGCTCGGTGGACCCGCAGACGGGGCAGGGGTGCCCGGGGCTGAGCTCCTCGGCCAACGACGCCGCCGCCCGGGCATAGCGCTGCCCCTCCAGCTCCTCCACGCGCAGCGCCGCGACGCGCCGGGACTTCTCGTCCTGTTCGTAGGCGCTCCGGCACCGCTCCTCCACGGAGCGTGCCTGTGCGTACTCACGGCTCGCCGCCAGCGCGTCCCGGCAGGCGCGGGCCCGGTCTCGAACAAGTGCCTCGTCCTTGACCCCCGCCAGGAGCGCGCTGTGAGCCTGTTCGGACTTCGCCAGCTCGGTCCGTGCCGCGCCCAGACCCTCGCGCACACGGTGCTCCTCGGTTTCGAGGACAGTGAGCCGTTCCTGCTGCGCCAGCATGTCCTGGTGCTCGCGCTGCGCGGCCTCTGCACGCTCGACCAGAGCGCGCGCGGTCTCTCGGGCGGCCACGACGGCATCTCGCAGCTCGGAGGAGAACTCCCCGCGGTCGAGCTGCTCGTCCAGCAGCGTGGCCGCATCCCCCAGGACCCGGCGGGCTGTCGTTCCCGACGCGCTGCTGACCGCAAGGCCCTCCCGAAGCCCCGTGACGCGCGCCGCCGCGGCGCTGACCGTGGCCACAGCCTCTTGCGCGCCGGTGATCATCTCCCGCAGACCCGACGCGGCCTGGTGGTCCCGCAGCCGGGCCACTGTGGTCTCGGCCCGATCGGCGTCCTGCGCAAGTTCCATCCGCTGGTGTTCCAGCCGGGCATACCGCCCCGCCTGCTCTTGGGTGCGCTGCAGCTGGGCCAGTTGCTGCTGGGCCGCCGCGTGGTCCTCGGCTGCTTGGGACCGCGCAGTGGTCAGGGTGTCCTCCACCAGACGGCAGGATGCCTGGAGGTGACCCCAGCGCACCTCGGCCGTGTCGTCCTCGGCGGTCGGAGCGCCGTCGGCCGGGAACGTCCCGGGTGCGGGAGTTCGCCCGCCGTCCCGCGGAGCGTCGGCCATCCCGGTGGTTGCCCGCCTGTTTCCACCAAAGAGCCCCTCCGCCAACGCCCCGTCCGCATGTCCGGGGACGTTTTCCTGGGCGTCCGAGGGCAGGTGCTCAACCACGAGCGCCACCCGATCACGGAACCGCTCGAGCTGGTCGTGGGTGCGCTCAGCCTCCGCTTCCGCCTCGCGCAGATCCGCCCGTGCACTGTCAGCGCGCACCTTGAGCTCGTCCTGGATCCGCGCGTAGACATCCGTTCCGAACAGGGTCTCCAGCAGCTCCTCCCGGTCCTTGGAGCCCGCCTGCAGGAAACGGGCGAACTTGCCCTGGGGCAGCATCATCACCTGGGTGAACTGCTCTCGGTCCAGTCCGATCGCGTGGTGGATCATCTGCCCCACGTCATCCGGGCGGTACCCCCGTTCCGACCATTCTCCGTCCACGAGCTCGCGCAGCAGCACCGTGGCGTGCCGTTCGCTCCACCCCGACGCCGCCCGGGTGGACGGCTCCCGCCACGCGGGAGTCCTGCTCACGTGCCAGCGACGGCCGCTGGCCGTGAACTCCAGCTCCACGCGAGGCGCAGTGTGCGGATCCGCGTGGTCGCTGTGCCCGGCCTTGCGGCCACCCTTGGCCGCGGTAGTGGGGCCGGTGCCGTACAACGCGAAGCAGATGGCATCCAGGACACTCGTCTTTCCGGAGCCCGTCTCCCCGTTGAGAAGGAACACGCCGGCGGCGTTGAGCGCCGCGAAGTCCACGGATTCATGACCCGCAAAAGGCCCGAAGGCGGTGATCTCCATCCGGTGCAGCTTCATCTCTGCGCCCCTGCGCCCGCCACCGATGCCACGACATCGTGCACATCCTGGGCCTCTTCTGGTGACAGTCCGCGGTGCCGGACGTGGTCGTAGAACCTGGCGCACAGTTCCTCAGGGCTGGCCGCCTCCGCCACCTGGGCGCTGTACCTGCGCGGCGACAGGCTGCGTCCTCCCTCGGGCTCCCAGCGCAGTTCCACCGTGCGGGGGAAGCGCGTGCGGACGCGCTCCATCGCGACCGCCGGCCGTTCGGGATCCGTGAGAACCACCTGGCACCACGCATCCTGCGCGGCGGCGTTTTCCGGGGCGGAAAGCAGCGTGTCCAGAGGTCCACGCAGTCGCGCGAGGCGAAGTCCGGCTTCGTGCTCGAGTTCCTCGACCTTCCTCACCCCCGGGGCGCCGATGTCCACCAGCCACGCACCCTTGGTGTGGGACGCCTCCGAGAAGGAGTAGGCCACCGGAGAACCGCTGTAGCGCACGGTGTCCGTGACCCGCTGCCTCCGGTGGACGTGTCCCAGTGCGGTGTAGTCGTGTTCGGCGAAGACCTCGGCGGACACGGTGCCCAACCCCCCGGAGTCCACCACTCGTTCCGAGTCCGTGGGTTCGGCGCCCGTGACGAAGGCGTGCGCCATCACCACGCTGGGGATGCCAGCCCTGGTCCGTTTGTCCACGGCAATGCCCTGGGCCACCGCACCGAGGACTGCCTGGTGCGTTGGAGGGCAATCGAGCAACGGCGCCACGGCCCGGGGTTCCAGGTACGGGATGCCGTACACCGCCACGGCGTCCTCGTGAGTATCCCCGTGATCTCCCGCGTCTTTCAGGGCGACGGACGGCGCTCGTTCCGCTGTCACCGAGCCGTTCCTCTGGCGGAACACCACGGGCCGCTCTGCTCCAGCCACGGATGTCAGGAGGTGCACACCGCCGTGAGCCATGATTTCTGCCCCGAATCCGAGCCGCGCCGGAGAATCGTGGTTGCCGCTCGTGAGCACCACCTGCGCCCCCGCCGCACGAATCCCTCCGAGGGTGGCGTTGAGCAGCTCGACCACCTCCGTGCGTGGTTGAGCCCGGTCGTAGACGTCCCCTGAGACCAGAACCACGGCCACCCCCCGCTCTTTCACCCACTGCACGATCTCGGACATCGCCCGCCGCTGGACGTCGAGAATGTCGACCCCGTGAAACGTCCGGCCAAGGTGCCAGTCGGAGGTGTGCAGTATCAGCATGCATCAAACGTAACGGGGGTCTCAGACACTCATAAGGGCTCTCACGCATGGCGCGCCCGTGTCCCGCTCCGGGTCGACGGCATCGCGCCCACGTGCACCGGGTCGGACCCTGCGTTCTCCGTGATTTCTCATGAACCGCGCCCGGACGTCTGCGGCCACGTCGAGACCCATTCAGGCACGGGCGGGGCGTCACACCCCCCCCCTGACGTGCAGTCGTGCATCTGCATCATTGGAGTTGTCCACATTTGCTCGCCGACCACTCCCGCGGCGGCAGTCTTCACCCTATGCTCTGGTGATTGTCAGGTGCATCACACCGATTCGACAACGACAACAGGGAGAGTGCGTGAAAGATGCTGCACACGGGTACGGCACGAACGCGAGCGCGGACTCTGGCCCTGGTGGGCCTCGGCATCCTCGTCCTGGGGGGTTGCGGGGCCAGCCCGCAGGACAACACCGCCGACACCCAGGCCGCTGAGACGTCCTCCTCCGCGTCACCCTCACCGGAAAGAACCGACACCGGTTCCGCGAAGCCGACAAGCACAGCCACCCCCACGAAATCGAGCAACGCGGCCCTGCCCGAGGACTGGCGGCCCGAGGAGCCCACCGTCCTGGCCACTGGGCAGAAGGTGCCAGACGACTACGAGCCCGCCACGCTGGAGCACCCCGCACGCAACGTACCGAAGCCGGTCATGCCCCCCGAGGCAAAGGAGGAGACTGAGGCGGGCGCGCAGGCCTTCCTCAACTACCGAGCGGATGCGCAGTGGTACTCCATACAAACAGGGGATACTTCGCTCGTCATGGAAATTACCTCGACTGACTGTGCAGAATGTCTTGAACAATACGAGGCATACGAAAAGATGTATAGCGAAGGAAACTGGGCCGCAGGTGGATTTGAAACTGCGAAGATCGAACCACATTCATTCACAAAGCGCCCAGATGGTGGCTACAATTTGCCGGTAAGGATTAAGAGTTCAGGTGCGACAGCGATCGTTGACGGCAAGATACCGCGACGCCAACTACCGTTCGACTCATCCGAGGGCTTCGATGTTTACCTATACCGAGAGAACGCCCAATGGGTATATCTCACCGGGTCCCCCAGGGGATCACTCTGATGCGCACCCAACGACGACCTGCGGCGCTGTTGACTATAGCGGCCTCAACTTTCTGTCTAACCATTACGCCCCCTGCAGTGGCCGACGAGCCGACGCTTCCAGATTTTGGAATAGGTTCCAAGGAGAGCCAGTTATTTACCGAATCTAGTGCACACGGGTCCATAATCGACGTCAAGATCGAAGGACGGGTGAAGTTTTCCGGGCGCGGAATTCCGGGCACCTCGAACGCGTCCGACGCCTCTGGAGCATCGGGGGGAGATTCACCTGGCGGAGCATGGAACCCCGACACCGATCCGGCCTTTCAAAAGGCTCTCCGCAACCGGTTGATGTCCGACGACGACTCCATCTTCTTCAACGCCCGCATGATGGACACCGCCAAGAACAAGACGGTCTACGGCCTCCAGGATCCCTGCACCGGCGACAAGGGCGCCGCCCTGCGCAGCTGCCGGGCCCAGCAGGAGTGCACGGACGATTCCGGCCAGACCGGGGTGTCCATGGACATCGTCGTGGGCGGGGCATCGGACGGCGCGCGTTCACCTCGAGGTACTCAGATGTGCGTTTCTGATGCCCAGGCCGGCGGCGCGGGAGACGACGGCTACGTGCCACTGCCCACGTTCACCCTTCAGGACTTCCAGCGCCTCGCGGTGGCTCCGGCGGAGAACCACGTGCAGCCCGCCCCGGACACCTTGAAGAACATGAACACGAATGTCTACGCCGTGGCGCAGCCGCAGACGTTCGAGACCACCCTGGGTGGCTACCCCGTGTCGGTGCGCGCCTACCCCGCCCAGTACACCTGGAACTACGGGGACGGGGCGTCCCTGGGCCCCACTCCCCTCACCGGCGCTCCCCTGCCGGAGGGTGCGTGGGACACTCCCACGGACACCTCGCACGTGTACACCTCAACCGGCGACTACTCGGTCACCCTCACCACCTCGTTCTACGGTGAGTACAACATCGCGGGGACGGGGTGGCAGCCCGTGGCGGGATACAACCAAGTGACCTCCGCCCCCGTGCAGCTGAGCGTCTGGCGTGCCACCGTGCACAACGTTGCGGACGACTGCCGGGTGAATCCCGCCGGGGTGGGCTGTCCCGGGGCCTCCCGCTGACCTTTGGGACGCCTCCAAGCCCGCGGCACCTCGCCAGGGTGAGAGACCACCTCGTCCTCCTGCCCGCCGGGGCCGTGTGTCTGCGGTGTTCGTGTGCTCGCCATGCCCTCATGGTCATCACACCGGCGAGTCTTCCTAGACTGGTCCCATGACCATCGAGAACACACCCGAGCTGCTGGCACGAGACCAAGGACTGGACGCGACGTCGCACCGGTACCCGGACCTGGTCCGCGGAGTGGTTCTCGCGCCGTGGATCGCCGCGGGCACGGACCGGCCCGACCAGGCCACGCAGCTCGCCGCACGCACGGTGGCCGCGCTGGACGAGGTGGCGGGCTGGGCCAACGACGGCCAGAGTGCAGACCCCACCGCGTGCGCCTGGCTGTCCTACCTCCGGTGGGCCGTGACCAACGGCGCGCAGCTGCCCGACCACGCCCCGCACCCGCCATCCGACGACCTGGACCGCCACCATCCAGTCCTCGCCGCCCCGGGAGAGCACTCCGGCGACTCCTTCGACGCGCTGGCCACCGGCTCGCTCGGAGAGGTCGTGCGACCTGTGCTTCCCGCCGCGGACAGCCCCGAGGTTCTCGCGCGCACGGCTCCTTACGGCATGGTCCCCACCATCGGGTGGAAGACCCTCGTGGCTCTCGCCGTGGATTCGGCCGCCATCACCCACGGCAGCCCGGAGGCGCAGACCGCCGCCGTGGGCATGGCCCTCGCGGTCCACGCCGCCGCCCGCGCGGCAGAGACCGGTGCCACCGTGAAAGACGTGCTGGCCGAGACCGCTCGGGTGTGCGCCGTCGTCACCCGCCCCGCACCCCGCACCCTCGAGCTGCTGGCGCAGTGCACGGAACCGGACTCACGGCGCGAGCTGCTGGCCGCGGCACCGGATCTCGCCGTACGAGGCGAGCACGCGGCGTCGACGGCCCTGGCTCTAGGACTTGCCGCACTGGCGGACGCCGCCTCCTCGCAGTCCCCGGCCTCAGCCACTCCGGGGGACGACGCCGCTCGACGCGCCTCTGCGGCGCTGCCCGGGGACACCCCGGTCCACACCGCGGCCCGTGCCGTGGCCACCACGGTGGCCGCTGCCATGTGGGGGCTCAGCGGCACGGATCCGGCCGCCCCCGAAGCACCAGGGACGTCCGCTCGTGATGCCACCCGGGCCGATCTCCTGGCGCTGGCCGACGAGTGGATCTCCCGCTGGTGCGCCTGACCCCGTGGTGATCGTGGCAGGCCGGGGCTGAGGCCTCCGAGTGGATCGCACCAGGGGTGCCCGGCGGGTCGCAGTGGTCAGGCGACGTGGAAGGGCGCGCCCGAACCGGCTACAGGTCCGCGCGCTGCATCCGCACGCCGTAGTGAGACACCAGTTCCGCCATGCTCTCCGCCCCGCTGCGTCGGGCGAGGTCCAGCACGATACCGGCGCAGGCAAGGGAGTCGCTCAGGGCGTTGTGGTGATCACGCACCTCCGCCCCGGCCGCGCGCGAGGCGTTCGGGAGGGAGTACGAGCGCAGCGTGTACGCCGCCCGCGCCAGCCTCAGGGTGCAGGCGTAGTCCCAGACCCGGGATGCACCCCCGCACGCGCTGTTGGCGGCCTTGATGACACCGGTGTCGAACACCGCGTTGTGGGCCACCAGGACGGAGTCCGGGTCCTCCGGGGAGATGTTGTCGCACATCCAGTCCCAGAGCTGGTCGAACGTGGGGGCGTCCGCCACGTCCGCGGGCTGAATCCCGTGGATGCGCACGTTGCCCCGTTCGAAACCGTCGTGGCCCGCGGGAGGCCGGATGAGGGAGTACCGGGTGTCGACCACCCGACCGTCCCGGACGCGCACCACTCCCAGGGCACAGGCCGAGGCGAGGCTGCGGTTGGCGGTTTCGAAGTCGATGGCGGTGAAGCTGACGGACACGCTGTGAGCGTACGGCCCCACTCCGACACGATGAGGGTGGCTCAGACGGCCGCCACGGCGCGCGACTCGTACCAGGCGTCCGCCTTCTCGACCGCCTGGCGGACCTGGGCGGCGTCGAGCTCGTGGTGCAACGCGTAGGCCACGGCCTGCAGCGGGAAGATCCGGGCGTGCAGGCGCGCCCGTTCGTAGCCGACCTCGTCCGTGGCGTCGCGCACGCTGGGCCAGCCGAACCACAGTCCCAGGGAGGCAATGTCGTACGCGGGGTCGCTCAGGCACGCGTGGTCCCAGTCGATGACGCCCACCAGGTGCTCCCCCTGCCACAGCATGTTGGAGCCCATGAGGTCCCCGTGGACGAGCTGGGGCGTCACGTTCTCGAGCGCCACGAGGTCCTCGATGGCGTGCAGCGCCCGGTCCCTGCTGCGTGGCAGCAGCCGGGGAAGCACCTGCTCCAGCAGGACGTGGCGACGCCGGTGCCCGCCCCAGTGCTGCCCGGGGCGGTCCAGCCACGGCTCGGCGGCCCGGGCGTCCGCGCGGCCGATCTGTTCCAGCACTCGGCGCAGCTGACGGGGGTCCACGGGTCCCGGAGCCCGGGGTGCCCCGGGGATCCACGTCATTCCGACGGCCGTGTAGCGGCCGTCCTGGATCACCGGCGTCAGCGGTCGGGGCACCGTGAAGTCGAACTCCGGCAGCCTGGACAGCGCCCGCGTCCGACGCCGGACGTTCTCACCGGAGGTGGGGTTCTTGGCGATGCGCACACTCATCATGTGGCCCGCGTTGACCACGATGTGCGCCGAGCCGCCCGCGTGCAGCTCCCAGTCGGAGCGCTCCACGGAGACACCGGCCTCCGCCAGAACCGCTTCCACGGCGTTGGCGAAGGGGAGGTGTCCGCAGGCGAAGGTCATGGTCAGGCCTCGGGCTCCGATTCGGGCGAGGCACCCGGAACGGGTGCGGCTGCGCGCTCCTCGTGGCCCAGGACGCGCAGCAGGTGGGGCAGCATCGCCGCCATGGCCCGGCCGCGGTGACTGATGCGGTTCTTGTGCTCTGCACCGAGTTGGGCGCAGCTCGCGCCACCCTCCCCCTCGGGCGCGAACACCGGGTCGTAGCCGAAGCCGTTCTCGCCCACCGGACCCGGGAGGATCCTTCCCGGCAGCTCTCCCGTGACCACGTGCTCGGTGCCGTCGCGGGGGTCCACGAGAGCGGCCGCGCACACGAAGCGAGCGCCGCGGTGCTCGGGGGCGATGTCCCCGAGCTGGGCGAGAAGGAGACGGAGGTTCGCGGCGTCGTCGCCGTGCTGCCCGGCCCAGCGCGCGGAGAAGATCCCTGGGGATCCTCCCATGACGTCCACGGCCAGTCCGGAGTCGTCGGCGAGCGCCACGAGGCCGGACTCCGCGGCTGCGGCACGCGCCTTCAGCAGCGCGTTCTGCTGGAACGTCACGCCGGTCTCCACGACGTCGCCCAGCCCGGCCGTGCCGGCGTCCACCACAAGCTCCGGGTCACTGAGACCCGCGGCGGCGAGCATGGCGCGCAGTTCGCGCACCTTGCCCTGGTTGTGGGTGGCCAGCACCACGCGGGCGCCGGGGACCTCACCGACCACGGGTGCTCTCCAGGGTCTCGCGCTGGATCTCGGCGAGCTGGGCGCACCCGGCTACCGCCAGGTCCAGCAGCGCATCCAGCTCGTCGCGGCGGAACGGGACACCCTCGGCGGTGCCCTGCACCTCCACGAAGTCGCCGGAGCCGGTGACGACCACGTTCATGTCGGTCTCCGCGCGGACGTCCTCCACGTAGGGCAGGTCCAGCATGGGGACGCCGTCGATGATGCCCACGGACACCGCCGCCACCGAGTCGGTGAGGGGGTTCACGCGGCGCTTGAGCACGCCGTTGTCGTGGGCCCAGTTGATGGCCTCCGCGAGCGCCACGTAGGCACCCGTGATGGAGGCGGTGCGGGTTCCGCCGTCGGCCTGCAGGACGTCGCAGTCGAGCACCACGGTGTTCTCGCCGAGGGCCTCGAGGTCGATGATGGAGCGCAGCGAGCGCCCGATCAGCCGGGAGATCTCGTGGGTCCGCCCGCCGATCTTGCCCTTGACGGACTCTCGTGCGGACCGGGTGGAGGTGGCGCGCGGGACCATCGCATACTCGGCGGTCACCCAGCCGCGCCCCTCTCCCTTGAGCCAACGGGGCACGCCCTCCGTGAGCGAGGCGGTGCACAGCACACGGGTGCCTCCGAACTCGATCAGCGCGGAGCCCTCCGCCTGCTCGGACCAGCCCCGGGTGATCGTGATGGGCCTCAGCTCGGCCACCGTGCGCCCGTCGGCGCGGACCACGTCCGTGGTCGAGCGCTCGCCCTGGCCCGTGGAGTTCGCGGTGGATCGTGCCGGATCGGTAGGCGCAGTCATGCGGATCAGCCTAGTCGTCGGCCCCGGCGCGTGCCAACGCATCGAACGACCGGTCGGTCGGGCCGGACACGCGGTAGCTCCTGGCCGGCCGCGCCACGGAGACCGGCCCGTCGAAGGCCTCGCACGCCTCCGCCTCTGCCGTGCGCGGGTCGTTCCACACGGGCAGGTGCGTGAGCAGCAGACGCCGCGCTCCCGCCTCCGCGGCCGTCCGGCCCGCGCGCCGGCCCGTGAGGTGGATCCCCCGCAGGTGGTCCTCGCGTCCCTCCTCGTAGGCGGCCTCGCACAGGAACACGTCAGCGTCCCGGGCCGCCACCACGAGCTCTTCGCAGGAATCGGTGTCCCCGGAGTAGGTGAGCACCTCCACACCCTCCGGACCCCGGTGCTCGACCCGCAGGGCGAACGGCTCCGGGCACGGGTGGTTCACGGGGAACGGCGTCACCGTGAACGGGCCCACCGTCACGGGCTGCCGGGGCTGCCACACGTGGAAGTCGAACTCCGTGGCCATGGAGTGCTCCGGGGGCAGCATGTGCAGCTGGTTCAAGTAGGTGTGCGTCGCGGAGGGCCCGTAGAGGGGGATGGTCCCTGCGTTCCATCCACGGGGATCCCACTTGACCGCCACGTGCAGACCGCCCACGTCCACGCAGTGGTCCGGGTGAAGGTGGGAGAGCATGATCGCGTCAATCTCGTGCAGGTCGATGTAGCGCTGCAGCGTGCCCAGGGCGCCGTTGCCCATGTCCAGCACGATCCGCCAGATCCGTCCGTCTGCGTCCTCCCCCGACACCAGGTAGCAGGACGCCGGGGAGTCCGGGCCCGGGAAGCTGCCCGAGTTGCCGACCACGGTGAGGATCATGGAGTTGCGACCTTTCTGCTGCCGACTCAGCGCTGAGCCGGGTGGATCGTGGAGAGGGAGCCGGTGGGGTACTGCTCGGCCACGGACGAGGTGTGGCGGACGCGCAGCACCTCCGGGCCCAGGAACCGCTGGGCCAGTCCCTCGAAGCTCACGGGGTCGCCCGTGGCCAGGAACTCGTGGTGGGGTGCCAGCGCGGGATCACGCTCGAGGCCGTTGTCGAGCAGGCTGCGGTACACGTCCCGCGCGGTCTCCTCCGCCGAGGACACCAGGTTGACGCTCTCCCCCATGACGTAGGAGATCACCGCGGTGAGCAGCGGGTAGTGCGTGCAGCCGAGCACGAGGGTGTCCACCTGGGCGTCCTTGAGGGGCTGCAGATACTCCTGGGCGGTGCGCAGCAGCTCCGGACCGGAGGTGACCCCGCGCTCCACGTACTCCACGAACTCGGGGCACGCCACCGAGGTGATGTCCAGCTGGGGTGCCGCCGCGAACGTGTCGTCGTACGCGCGGGACCCGATGGTGGCCTCGGTGCCGATCACGCCCACGCGCCCGGTGCGGGTGGTGGCCACGGCGCGGCGCACGGCGGGCTGGATGACCTCGGTGACCGGGATGTCGTAGCCCCGCGTGTAGCGTTCGCGCGCGTCGCGCAGCACCGCGGCGGACGCCGTGTTGCACGCGATCACGAGCAGCTTCACGCCGGAGTCCACGAGGTCGTCCATGATCCGCAGCGCGTTCGAACGCACCTGGGCGATGGGCAGCGGACCGTACGGGCCGTGGGCGGTGTCCCCCACGTAGAGGATCTCCTCGTTGGGCAGCTGGTCGATGATGGACCGGGCCACCGTGAGACCGCCCACTCCGGAGTCGAACACCCCGATGGGCGAGTTGGGGTTCGGACCGGTGGGAGAACGGTGCTCAGCCTGCATAACGGAAAACTGTAGTGCGTCCGGGTGAGCACCCCGAACATGAGACGAGGCGTGCTTCCGATGCCGCGTCACGAGGACGGGAGGGTCTTCAGCAGCGCCTCCATGAGCGTCTCCTGCAGCCACGAGACGAAGTTGTACACCACGCCCATGTACTGCTCCACGGTCTGCGCCGTCCCGAAGTCCGTGAGCTCCGCCACCCGCTCGGCGTCCTGCGGGGAGTCGATCCCCAGCCGGGACGCGAGCACCAGGCGGACGTCGTTGAGTGCGCGTGCAACGTCCTGCGCCTGTTCCGTGGTCAGCACCACGGGATCGGACTCCAGGGCGAGCGAGGACGCCCGCAGTGCCGCGATCCGGCGTTCGCGCAGCGAGCGGTCCGTGAGCCTGCGGAACTCCGCGGCCTGCTCGGGGTCCGACGACGCCGCGGGCAGCAGTCTGCGCAGCGCGGGGTCCGTGGGCTCGGCCACGTCCTCGTCCCAACCCACGAGCGCCTCCAGGGGGTCGTCCGTGTCGCGCGGCTCGGGCGCGAGCGTCTCTGCCACGTCCGAGAACAGCTTCTGCAGCAGACGCACCTCGGGGGCCTCGAAGCGGCCCACGATGCCCTTGCGCGTGCGCTTGAACCCGCGCGCCATCAGTTCTCCCCCGCCTTCTCGTAGGTGGCCCACAGGCCGTAGCCGTGCAGTGCGCTCACGTGGGCCTCGGCCTCCTCCAGGGAGCCGGTGAAGACGATCGACCGGCCCTGGTGGTGGACCTCGAGCATGAGCGTGCGGGCCTTGGCGTCCGTGAACCCGAAGTGCGAGCGGAAGACGTACACCACGTAGCTCATGAGGTTCACGGGGTCGTCCCAGACCACCACGTTCCACGGCACGTTCACGGCGGTGAGCGCCTGCTCCTCCCGCGTGAGCTGCGGGGACTCCGCAGGCGCGGCACTCATGAGCACGGCGGGGGCGGGGACACGGCCCCGGAACTGGTAAGTGAGCATCGTTTCCATGGTAGCCGGGGGCGTGGTGATGTGCGCACGGCGAGCGCCCCACTAGGCTGGCAGGGTGAACGAGCACAGCTATTCCTGGCACCCGCAGGCCACGTCCCTGCTGACGGACCACTACGAGCTGACCATGCTGCAGGCAGCCCTCCGAGCGGGCACGGCTTCACGCCGCAGCGTGTTCGAGGTCTTCACCCGCCGCCTGCCGCACGGTCGGCGCTACGGGGTCTTCGCCGGGGTGGGTCGCGTCCTGGAGGGCCTGGAGCAGTTCCGCTTCACGGACGAGCAGCTGCGCTTCCTGCGGGACACCGGCGTGGTGGACGCCGCCACCGTGGCCTACCTGGAGAACTTCCGCTTCACGGGCCAGATCCGCGGCTACGCGGAGGGCGAGACCTACTTCCCCCACTCCCCGCTGCTGAGCGTGGAGTCCTCCTTCGCGGAGGCGTGCGTCCTGGAGACCTACATCCTGTCCGTGCTCAACTACGACTCCGCCGTGGCCTCGGCCGCGTCCCGCATGGTGGGCGCCGCCGGGGACCGGCCGTGCATCGAGATGGGTTCACGCCGCGCCCACGAGCAGGCTGCCGTGGCCGCCGCCCGCGCCGCCGTGGTGGCCGGTTTCGAGTCCACGTCCAACCTGGAGGCGGGCTACCGCTACGGCGTGCGGACCGTGGGCACCGCCGCCCACTCCTTCACCCTGCTGCACGACTCCGAGGAGCAGGCCTTCCGAGCCCAGCTGGACGCTCTGGGAGTGTCCACCACACTGCTCGTGGACACGTACGACGTCGAGCGGGCCGTCCGCCTCGCCGTGGACATCGCCGGTCCGGACCTCGGCGGGGTGCGTCTGGACTCGGGCGACCTGGTGACCCAGGCGGCGTCGGTGCGTGCGCTGCTCGACAAGCTCGGCAACCCGAACACTCGCATCACGGTCACGAGCGACCTGGACGAGTACGCGATCGCCGCCCTGCGCGCCGTACCCGTGGACTCGTACGGCGTGGGCACGCGCCTGGTGACGGGCTCGGGAGCCCCCACGTCCTCCATGGTCTACAAACTCGTCTCGCGGGAGGGCGCGTCGGGCACCATGGAGCCGGTGGCCAAGGCTTCCTCGGGCAAGGCCTCCGTGGGCGGCGAGAAGTACGCTCTGCGGCGCCGCAGCGCCGAGGGCCTGGCCACCCACGAGCTCGTGGGCATTTCCCACGAGCCCCACGACGACGGCGACGACCGTCCCCTCCTCGTGGACTACGTCACCGGCGGGGAGCTGCACGACGGCTTCACCGGCCCCGAGGGTGTGCAGCGGGCCCGACGGCGCCACGCCGAGTCCGTGGCGGAGCTGCCGCGGGCGGCACGCAGGCTCTCCGAGGGCGAGCCCGTGATCCCCACCGTCATCGAACCAGGAACCGCTCACTGAGCAGGGAGGACACCGTGCGCACTGCACTGCTGATCGTCGACGTCCAGAACGACTTCTGCGAGGGCGGCAGCCTGGCCGTCGCCGGGGGCGCCGCGGTGGCCGCGGGGATCTCCGAGCACCTCGAGGACCACCACGCGGACTACGTGGCCGTGGCCGCCACCCAGGACTGGCACGTGGACCCGGGAGAGCACTTCAGCGACACCCCGGACTTCGCCACGAGCTGGCCCGTGCACTGCGTGGCGGACACCCCCGGCGCGGCGACCCACCCCGATTTCGACACCGAGCACGTCACCGAGTTCTTCCGCAAGGGCGCGTACGACGCCGCCTACTCGGGTTTCGAGGGGCTGTCCGCCCCGGACGTGGACGTGCCCATGGGAGAGCCGGAGGAAGCCGCGGACGAGGACCGTGTGAGCCTGGACGACTGGCTCCGGGAGCGGGACGTCGAGGCCGTGGACGTGGTGGGGCTCGCCCTGGACCACTGCGTGCTGGCCACCGCCAAGGATGCAGTAGATGCCGGCTACGAGACCCGGCTGCTGCTGCCGCTCACGGCGCCTGTCTCAGCGGAAGGCGGCCAGCGCGCCGTCGCGGAGCTGGAAGCCGCGGGCGTGGAGGTCGTCACCGACCTGGCCTGACGTGTCCCTGCCGGGCGCGGCCCAGTGGGCCGCAGCTCGGCGTGGGAAGGGAACCGGCTCGGATCGGGAGGCGGTGCCGAGGGCGTCCGCGCGCGTCTGCGAGGGCCGAGCGCCCGCAGGATGGCGCGCGGGGCGTCGAGGACCCGACCGAGCGGCGTCGTGCACGGGACCTACTTGCGGCCGATGAACCAGCGCTGCAGCATTGCGAGGCGCGCGTTCAGCTGCTCCTCCGACGCCTGGGCCACGGGCGGACCACCGCACTTGGTGCGCAGCTCGTTGTGGATCACACCGTGCGGGGTGCCCGTGCGGGCGGACCACGCCGAGACGTTCTTGGACAGCTGGGCCCGCAGGTCCTTGAGCCGCCGGTGGTCCGGGACCGCGGGCTGCTGGGGGGCCGTGCCACCGCCCTGGCGCTGCGCCGAGCGCGACTGGCGCTCCCGCAGCAGCTCGGAGACCTGCTCGGGATCCAGCAGGCCGGGGATGCCGAGGTACTCGGCCTCCTCCTCCGAGCCCACGGCGGCGCCGCCACCGAACGCACCGCCGTCGAAGAGCACACCGTGGAAGGACGCGTCCGAGTCCAGGGCCTGGAAGTTGCCCTGTGCGAGCGCGGACGACGCCCGCTCCTCGCGGTTGGCCTCCTCCAGCAGGTCGTCGTCCCAGCCGCTCTCCATGGGCTGGTCGAAGTCCACGACGTCGGGCACGCTCTTGGGCTTGTCGAGGGCGTGGTCCCGCTCCTCCTCCATGGAGTTGGCGAGCGCCATGAGCACGGGCACCGACGGCAGGAACACCGAGGCGGTCTCCCCGCGCTTGCGGGCGCGCACGAAGCGGCCCACGGCCTGGGCGAAGAACAGCGGCGTGGACGTGGAGGTCGCGTAGACGCCCACCGCGAGGCGGGGCACGTCCACCCCCTCGGAGACCATGCGCACGGCCACCATCCAGCGCTTGTCCGACTCCGAGAACTGGTCGATCTTGTTGGACGCGGCCTTGTCGTCGGAGAGCACCACGGTGGGCCGCTCCCCCGTAAGGGCGTGCAGCTGCTCGGCGTAGGCCTTGGCGTCCTGGTGGTCGGTCGCGATCACGAGCGCTCCGGCGTCCGGCACGGTGCGGCGCACCTGGGTCAGGCGCTGGTCCGCGGCGCGCAGGACGGACGGGATCCACTGGCCCTGCGGGTCCAGGGCCGTGCGCCACGCGTGGGACGTGATGTCCTTGGTGAACCCCTCCCCCAGCTGGGCGGCCATCTCCTCGCCCGCGGAGGTGCGCCAGCGCATCTGCCCGGAGTAGGCCATGAAGATCACGGGGCGCACCACGTGGTCCTGCAGGGCGTTGCCGTAGCCGTAGGTGTAGTCCGCCGTGGAGCGGCGGATGCCGTCCCCGTCCTCCTCGTAGCGCACGAACGGGATGGGTGAGGTGTCCGAGCGGAAGGGCGTACCGGTGAGCGCGAGCCGCCGGGTGGCCGGCTCGAAAGCCTCGCGCAGCCCGTCGCCCCAGGACAGCGCGTCGCCGGCGTGGTGGATCTCGTCCATGATCACGAGCGTGCGTCCGGCCTCGGTCCGGGCCCGGTGCAGCAGCGGCTTGTTCGCCACCTGCGCGTAGGTCACGGCCGCGCCCATGTAGCCGCGGCCGTGCTGACCGTCCGCGTTCTTGAAGTTGGGGTCGATCGCGAGCCCCACGCGTGCCGCGGCATCGGCCCACTGGCGCTTGAGGTGCTCGGTGGGGGTCACCACGGTCACCCGCTGGACCACGCCGGCGTCGTGCAGCTTCTTGGCCACGGTGAGCGCGAACGTGGTTTTGCCGGCACCGGGGGTCGCCACGGCCATGAAGTCCCGGGGCTGAGCCTGCTCGTAGCGCTGGATGGCCTCCGCCTGCCACGCACGGAGCTTGGGTGCGGTGCCCCACGCGGCCCGGTCCGGGTACGCCGGAGGCAGGTCCGCTGCCGCCCCGAAAAGGGACATCTGATCGCTGTCTGACACGTGGTGCTCGTCCTCTCCGCGCCCTGTGGCGCGAGTTTCCACCGTTTCTCCGGGCACCGTTTCCCCGGACGACGCCGCCCGGTCCCGTCCGCGGCCCCGGCGTGCGCCCTGCCCGTCCGCTCGCCTGCCCGATCCGTTCGCGCGTCCGCGGACCCGTGGTCCATCCACGACGCCGCGGCTCGAGAACCGCGGCCTCTCGTGTGGTGCCGGCACCCCGTGCCAGCACGCGCTGCGGCCGGGCGCCGACGCACCGCGACAGTCTCCGGTGACGCAGACACGCCGGGGGCGGGGCCGTGCCGCCGCGCGGCGTCGTCCAGGCCGCCACCGGTCGGCACGGCAACGGCGCCCGCTGTGCGGGCGCCGCCGGTGTCCCGCGGGGCGGGACGGGGTGCTGCGGTGGTGCTGTCAGTTCTCGGGCTTGTCCTTGCCGGGGCGCAGACCCTGGTAGATCTCCTTGCACTCCGGGCACACCGGGAAGCGCTGGGGATCGCGTCCGGGGGTCCACACCTTGCCGCACAGCGCGATCACGGGTTCGCCGGACAGTGCCGACTCCATGATCTTCTCCTTGCGGACGTAGTGGGCGAACCGCTCGTGGTCACCGGGCTCCGCGAACTGGCGGGTCTCTTCCCGCTCGATCGTGTCGGTTCCCCCCACGGTCTCCGTGCCGGACTCGGTGCTGTTCAGAACCCGGGAGGACCGCGAGAAGGGGCCCCCGACGTGCTGGGCTTCGGTGGTGTCCATGCCGTCCACTCTACCCCGTGCGCCGTGGGCGGGTGTCCGGGTCACCGGTACCCGGAGACCTCCTGCAGCAGCTCGGGACCGCGGGCGTCCAGCCACTTCCCGCCCAGTCGTACGCCCAGCCACAGCAGCACGAGGCCCTCCACGAGCCCCACCGCGAGCGCCAGCCAGCTCCACACCGCAGCCCCTGAGCCGAGGTGGACGAACAGCAGCACGAGGGGCGGCAGTGCCAGCAGGAGCATGAGTCCCATGACGACGAACTGGACCACCAGGTTGAGGATGGTGAAACCCTGTGGAGTCTTCATGGGCGAGGCGCCCGGCGGCGGTGTGGGATACGTGTAGCGCGCCGAGACCACGGAGACCACTCCGGCGCCGCCGAGCAGGAGAGCGGCACACGTGCCGAGCAGCGCGGGCAGGGCCTGCCACTCGTGCACCCGCAGCATCCACATCACCACGCCCAGACCCACGAGCGGCGTGGCCACGATCAGCATGGCCACCACCCGGCCCAGCCGGTCAGCCCGCCCGGGCACGGAGGCCAGCAGGTGCAGGCTGAACGCGCTGTTGTCGTAGGAGATGTCCGCCGAGATGGCGTAGGACATGAGCAGGGCGATCATCATGGGCAGCAGCCACATGGCGAAGCCCCCGTCGCCACCCAGGAACCACAGTGCCGCACTGATGGCCGGGATCATCAGCAGTGACGCCGAGTACCGCGGGTCCCTGAGCCAGTAGATCAGGCAGCGCGCGGCCACCGCTCCCCACGGCGTGGCGGGGAAGCGGTCGAGCGCGCCGATGCCCGCCACGGACCTGCCCGTGGCACGGGCGGCTCCCCCGGCGGCGTCGGCCAGTGCCCGGTCCAGTGCGAACCGGGCGAGCCCCACGAGCACCGCGAGGGTGGCCAGCACGATGAGCAGCCGGAGCAGGGCGGCGCCCCAACGACCCGCCGCCACGTCACCGGGAATGGCCCAGACCGCACCCAGGGGCGTCCAGGACAGCACGGCGGCCCACCCGGGCAGCCGGTCCCACACGCGTTCCACCCCGGTGGCCACGGAGGTGAAGATCGGGGCCAGCAGGACGATGAGGAGCAGACTGAGAATGGAGAGGATCTCCGTGGAGCGCCGGCTCTTGGCGATCCGGGCAGCCAGCGCGGCGGCGCAACGGGACCCCGTGAACGCCAGCAGCGCGGCCAGCACAGCGCACAGCGCGGCGGCGGCCACGGCGGGGGCGGAGGAGCGCCAGCAGAGCAGCCATCCGACCAGCGCGATCACCGTGAGGACGCCGGGAATCCCGATGACGGCTCCGACCGTCTGACCAGCCAGCACACCCGTGGTGCTCAGCGGGAACAGGCCCAGCCGGGCGGGGTCCAGCGTGGCGTCTGCTTTGGAGGTGAGCACAGGGACGAGCCACCAGCCCAGCAGCACCGTGGCGCCCACCAGGGTGGATGCCGCGGTCACCACCTCGAGGGGTTCGGAGCCCAGGAAGAACATCGCGCTCAGCAGCATCGCCAGAACGGACAGGGCGTACAGCCCGCCCAGGATGGTGCCCACCAGCACCCACGTGGAGCGGGTGAGGGTGTTGACGAGGATGCGCCACTTCAGTCCCGCCAGCCGCCGGGCCTCCTCCAGCACACCCATGCGGTGGGTTCCACGCTCCTGCCCGGACGACGCCGGGCGCACGGACTCGGGGACGGCGGCGTCGGGCACGGGTTCCTGCCCGTCGGGCGCGACAGGACGGTCGATCGCCCCGCCCGGCCCCGCCGTGCCATGGGTCCTGGCGGAGGCACGGGTCCCGGGGTCGACGCCGCCCGGCACGGCGGCCGCGCCCTCGTGGCCCTCCGCCGCCGGCTCCGGCAGCCCGCCGCTGGGGGTGTGTTTCACTCCGGACGAAGCCACTGCAGTCCCTCCCCCGCCTCGGTGCGACCGCCCACGAAGGACACGAAGCGGTCTTCCAGGGACATGCCGTCGCAGACCTGCTCCATGGTGCCCTGGGCCAGCACGCGCCCCTGGTCCATCACGGCCACGTGGTCGCACATGCGCTGCACCAGGTCCATCACGTGACTGGAGACCACCACGGTGCCGCCGGACTGCGTGTACTGGTGCAACAGCGAGCGGATGTTGGCGGCGGAGACCGGGTCCACGGACTCGAACGGCTCGTCCAGCACGAGCAGGCTGGGCGCGTGGATCATGGCGGCGGCGAGCGCGATCTTCTTGGTCATGCCCGCCGAGTAGTCCTGCACCTGGCGCCCCGCGGCGTCCTGCAGGTCCATGGCGGTGATGAGGTCCTCGGTGCGCTCCTTGACCAGCTGCCGGTCCATGCCACGCAGCAGACCCGAGTAGGCCACGAGCTGACGGCCCGTGAGCCGGTCGAAGAGGTGGGCGCCGTCCGGGAGCACGCCCATGCGGCGCTTGGCCGTCAGGGGGTCGCGCCACACGTCCGCGAGCTCGTCCCGGCGGCCGCCTCCCACGAGCACCTGCCCGGAGGTGGGGCGCAGCAGGCCGGTGGCCATGGACAGCGTGGTGGTCTTGCCCGCACCGTTGCGGCCCACCAGACCGTAGAACGAGCCGCACGGCACCGTGAGGCCCACCCTGTCCGCAGCGGGCCGCGACCCGTGGTCGTAGACCTTGGTGAGCTGACGCACCACGAGCGCGACGGCGGCTGGTTGCCGCACCGCCGGTCGTGGGGCGTCGGACTCCTGGCCCTGCGGCCAGGTCGGGCTCTGAGTCGGCGCCGGGGCTTCATGCGGTGCCGCCGTCTGGGACGACACCGGTTCGTGTGCCAGGGCCGAGCCGTGCTCGGGCGTGCGGGTCCGGGAGCCCTCGGGAGATGCCGTCCCCTGTCCCGGGGCCACGCTGGTTCGCACACCCGGCCCCGAGTCGTCGTGCGGGGCCCACGGCGCGGACACCGAAAGATCTCGTGGGGTTCCGGGCTCAGCCGGGAGTGTGGCGTCCGCAGCGGGCTCGCGGCGCGGCGGCGTGGGTCCGTTCGGTGGGATGCTCATGGGCCCAACGTACTCAACGCCCGGTGCGCGCGCGGCATGTTGCGCGGCACCAGGCACGTCCCAGAAGACGTCCAGGCACGCGACGGGCGCCCTCGGCACGGAGGGGAGGCGGGCCGACCCCGGGCGTGTCCCGGCCCGCGGGGGGCGCGCACCGCAGAACGGCCTGCCGCTCCCACCCAGGACGAACCGACGACGGCGCGCCCGGCCACCTCGCAGGCCCGCCCGGACGGGCGGCGCGGACCCCCGCGGGTGGCCATCGCGGGCCCGCCCGAGTGAGCATCGCTGGCCCGCCCGGATGACCAGCCAGGGCCCGCCCCGGGTGACTGGGCCGAGCAGACCAGCGAGCCTGGAACGGCCGCCCGGGCAGACGGCGGGCGGGCCCCTAGAACAGGGCGCGCATCAGCTGGGCCCGCGCGGCCACCACACGGGGATCGTCCGCACCCACCACGTCGAAGAGTTCCACCAGCCGGGCGCGCGCGGCATCCTTGTCGTCACCCGCCGTGGTGCGCACGATGGTGAGCAGTCGTCGGAACGCGTCCTCCACGTGCCCTCCTGAGAGGTCGAGGTCCGCGACGTCCAGGGCGGCCTGCACGTTCGAGGGGTCCGAGGCCGCGGCCTCGCGCACGGCCGCCGCGTCCATGGCGCTGACGCGCTGCAGCAGGTGGACCTGCGCGAGGGCCAGCTTGGCCTCGTGGTCCCCCGGGTTCTCGGCGAGCGCCTTCTCGTAGCACGCCTGAGCGCCGTCCAGGTCTCCGGCCTCGAGCTTCTCCACAGCCTCGGCGTGCAGCGGGGGCAGGGGCGCGGGCTCCTCCGTGGCGGTGGGCTCGGCCGTGCCGGTCACGCCGTTCTGCTGGGCCAGGCTCACGAGCTCCGTGAGAAGCTCACGCACCTGCTGCTCGGGAACGGTGGAGTTCACGAGCGGGACCACCCGGCCGCCCAGCAGGGCCACCACCGTGGGAACCGTCTGCGCCTGGAAGGCCTGCGCGATCTGCGGCTCCGCAGACGCGTCCACCGTGCCCAGGAGCAGACGACCCTGGAACTCGTCCACGACCGTGCTCACCACGTCCACGAACGACTCCGACTCCGGGCTCTGCGGGGCGTGCAGCACCACCACCACGGGATAGGAGGTGGAGGCCTCCGCGTACTGCTGGAAGTTGCCGGTGGTCAGCACCACCCGGTAGCTGGTGCCCGCCCCCGTGGACGACGCCGCTGCCCCGCGTTCTCCTCGCCCGGCACCCTGGGCGCCCAGGTCCACCGCGCCGCGCACGGAGGCCGGCACGGCGCTCTGCGCCCCGGAGGCTGCGGACGCGGCTCCACCGGGCTGCGGGCCGCCGACCGGTCCCGCCGAGCTCGGCGCACCCTGGGGACGCGGGGAACCGGGGAATTCGCTCATGAGTACCTCCTGGTGTCCCGCCCACTGCGGGGGCGGGGGTCGTGGTCCATCCGGCTCGCGTGAGCGCACGCGTGCCCTGCTGGTCCCATTATGGGCACGGCGGCACGGAGCGAGCCCACCCAGCACGCGTTGTACGCTTCCCGCGTGAGCACATCCTCCGGTCCCCACGAGCCGCCCAGCCGCTTGCGCCCCTCGCGCCACAGGTTCGAGGTGCCGCCCGAACCCGCACCCGTTCCCGCGGAGGAACGGGAACGGCGCGCGCCGTGGGACCGCCCCGTGGCGGACCGCTTCCATCCCGTGCAGAACGGCTTCCTGCTCACGGTGGGGGTCGGGTTCGCCCTGCTGGGGTACTACGTGCTGACCAACGTGGGCGGACTGGTGGGCTGGATCGTCACGGCGGCGTTCATCAGTCTCGGCATGGACCCGCTCGTGCGCTGGCTGGAGTCCAAGGGAATGCCCCGCTCCCTGGCGGCAAGCGCCGCCATCATCGCGCTGGCGCTCGTGGTGACCGCCTTCATCCTGCTGGCGGTGCCGCGGATGGTGGACCAGGCCCAGCAGCTGGCGGCGCGCGTGCCCGAGTTCGTGGACAGCTTCACGCACTCGGACCTCTACCACGCCCTGAACGAGCGGTTCGACATCGAGGCCTCCGTGCAGAACGGTGCCGCTGGCCTGCAGGAGCGCCTGGCCTCGGACGGGAACTTCCTGGGCGGGATGTTCGGGTCCGTGGTGAGCGCGGGAGGGGTGGTGCTCAACGGCATCACGGGGACCCTGATCGTCATGGCCCTCACGCTGTACTTCCTCTTCTCGTGGCCCACGATCAAGGCGTGGTGCTACCGTCTGGCGCCCGCCAGCAAGCGCGCCCGGGTCACCCACCTCGGGGACCGGATGGTCAACGGCGTGGGCAACTACGTGATGGGTCAGGCCTGTGTGGCGCTCATCAACGCCACCGTGGCGTTCGTCCTGATGACCATCACGGGGGTCCCCTACGCGTCCCTCCTGGTCCTGCTCGTGGGCCTGCTCGCCTTCATCCCGCTGGTCGGCGGGGTGATCGCCGGGGTGGTCGTGAGCCTGGTGGCCACGCTCGGCGGCTGGAACACGGTGGTGCCCTACGCCCTGTGCTACTTCGGCTACCTGCAGGTGGAGGCCTACCTGGTCTCACCGCGGATCATGTCCCGCGCGGTCGCGGTGCCCGGCGCAGTGGCCATCGTGGCCGTGGCCGCCGGCGGCGCCCTGTGGGGCGTGCTGGGCGCGCTCATCGCCATCCCCACGGCCGCCGCCGGTCTGCTCCTGGTGCGCGAGGTCTTCGTGCCGCGCCAGGACGCCCGCTGAAGCCTTCCCCCACGACGACGCCGCGCCGCCTCCGTGCATCCTGCGTGGCCGCCCCGCCCCCGCCCCCAGGGGGCGGGGCCCAGCGCCACCCACGGCCACGCACGGTCCGCGCGACCGGTGGGTCCGCCACGAGTGCGCTGACCGTTAAGCTGTCCGGGTGCGCCTAGTGATTGCCGACTGCTCCGTCCGCTACGAGGGGCGGCTCAATGCCCATCTGCCCCTGGCCCGGCGGCTCATCATGCTCAAGGCCGACGGCTCCGTTCTCATCCACTCGGACGGCGGTTCCTACAAGCCGCTGAACTGGATGAGCCCGCCGGCCACCCTCCGCGTCCGGGAGCCCTCCGAGGACCTCGCGGCGGAGGGCGTGAGCGAGGTGTGGGAGGTCCAGGCGGGCAAGTCCGACGACCGGCTGGTCATCCACGTCATGACGGTGCACAGCCAGCTGCACCACGACCTCGGGGCGGATCCGGGCCTGGTCAAGGACGGCGTGGAAGCAGACCTGCAACGGCTGCTGGCCGAGCAGATCACACTCCTCGGCGAGGGCGTCTCGCTGGTCCGGCGCGAGTACCCCACCGCCATCGGGCCGGTGGACATCCTCGCCCGGGACGCGAACGGGGCCACCGTGGCCGTGGAGCTCAAGCGTCGGGGCGACATCGACGGCGTCGAGCAGCTCACCCGCTACCTGGAACTCCTCAACAGAGATCCGCTGCTGCGCCCCGTGCGCGGGGTCTTCGCGGCGCAGCAGATCAAGCCCCAGGCGCGCACTCTCGCGCTCGACCGCGGCATCGAGTGCCTGAGTCTCGACTACGACGAGATGCGCGGCAACGTGGACACCCAGTCCCGGCTCTTCTGACCCGACGGCACTGGGGGCCGGGGCCCTGTTGCGCGACGTCGACCGAACGGCCGGGCGGGTCGGCGCGGCCACACGTGCTAAGCCGTCTGATGACTGTTGACCACCGCGCAACAGTGTGTGATGCTTGTAGCGTTCTCGCATCATGTTTGACATGCTCGCAGGAATGGTAGCGAGCGTGAAGTTCTGACTGGCGCTGTGGCACAACACTTACGTGAGCCGCATCCACAGCCTTCTCGCGGTACCAGTTCAGGTGCACATCCATGTGCACGCACTATTACTCCAGAAGGAGATGCCCCATTATGGCTCAGGGCACCGTTAAGTGGTTCAACGCAGAAAAGGGCTTCGGCTTCATCACGCCGGACGACGCTGATGGCGACGTCTTCGTGCACTACAGCGAAATCCAGTCGGGCGGCTTCCGCACCCTCGAAGAGAACCAGCGCGTCGAGTTCGAGATCGGTCAGGGCCAGAAGGGCCCCCAGGCCACCGGCGTGACCGTCATCTGACAGTCCCCCTCGAACACGGAAAATCCCCGGTGCCACACGGCACCGGGGATTTTCTCATGTCACGGCGAGGTCGTTCGGTGCCAACCCCGCCGTGCCTGTGGAGCCACCCTCAGCCAGCCCGCGACGGGCGCCGCGCTCGGGTCCCCCGCAGAGGACGTCCTGGGTTCCCAACGAGCTGAGCGCACAAGGGGGTGAGCTCGCTGGGCGGGTGCACGGGGCCGTCAGGAATCACCGTGACCCGAGCGGCGTCGTGCCCGTGCAGCGTCACCCCGTGGGAGCGCGGTCGACACCACTCAGCCCCGAGAAGGGTGGATGCGCCGCTGCACGTCCGCTCCGGCGCGGGCCAGATGCTCCACGAAGTGCTCGTAGCCGCGGTCGATGTGCTCGATGCCCGACACCTCGGTGACTCCCCCCGCCGCCATGCCGGCGATCACGAGAGCAGCTCCCGCGCGGATGTCCATGGCCTCCACGGGTGCCCCGGAGAGCTGCGAGGCCGCCACGCCGTCCACCCGCGCATGGTGCCCGTCCAGGTGCACCCGCGCGCCGAGCCGCTCGAGCTCGGCGGTGAAGCCCCAGCGGGCCTCGAAGACGTTCTCCGTGATGATTCCCGACCCCTCCGCCACGGCGTTCAGCGCCACCACGAACGGTTGGAGGTCTGTGGGGAAGCCGGGGTACGGGAGGGTGGAGACGTTGATGGCACGCGGCCGGCTGGGGCCCTGGACCGTGAACCGGCCCTCCGCAACGTCCACGTCGCACCCCGCGGCACGCAGCTTGTCGAGGACCACCCCCAGGTGGGACGGCTCCGCTCCCCTGATCTGCACGCGTCCGCCCGTCACGGCCGCGGCGAAGGCCCACGTGCCGGCCACGATCCGGTCAGGCACGGTGCGGTGCGTGACCGGGCTCAGCCGTGGCACACCCGTGATCGTCAGTGTGGTGGTGCCCAGTCCCTCGATCTGTGCACCCATGGCCTGCAGCATGCGACCGATGTCCACGATCTCGGGTTCCCGCGCCACGTTCTCCAGCACCGTGGTACCCCGGGCGGTGGTCGCGGCCGTCATGAGATTCTCCGTGGCGCCCACCGAGGGGTACCCGAGCCGGAAAGAAGCTCCGGCAAGTCCTTCCGGGGCGGACGCGCGCAGGAAACCACGCTCGATGCCGAGCTCCGCGCCCATCGCCTCCAGACCCGCGCGGTGCATGTCGAGACCCCGGGTTCCGATGGCATCGCCCCCGGGCAGCGCGACCTCTGCACGGCGGCACCTCGCCATCAGCGGACCCAGCACCGAGATGGAGGCGCGCATGGCCCGCACGAGGTCGTAGTCCGCCTGGTGGCCCAGCTCCTCCGGGACCTCGATGACCACCTCGTGCTCGGCGGGCGAGTAGTCGACCTCGCAGCCCAGACGGCGCAGCAGCTCCGCCATCACCGTGACGTCCTGGATCTCGGGAACGTTGGTGATGGTGGAACGCCCCGGGGCCAGCAGCGCCGCCGCCATGAGCTTGAGCACGCTGTTCTTTGCCCCGAGGACCGGCAGCTCGCCGTTGACCACGGTGGGCCCGTGAACCTCGATGGTTTCTTCCACGTTTTCCTCCTCGTCCACGACCCTCACTCGCGGTGCACTCGTTGTGCGGCAACGGTGGGTCAAGCTCCCCACCCCCGCGAGCGGGGCTGGGGCCTGCACGGCAAGGAACCACGACGGCACGGGCCGCGGAACCTGTGCGCAGGCGGTGCCCGAACGACGTCGACCCCCGTACCCCGCACGGGGCACGAGGGTCGACGCTGACCGGTGCGCTGATGAATCAGGCGGACTGCTTCTCCGAGTCCAGGGAGACCGTGTCAGCCACGATGGTGACCCGGTTCTGGTCCACGGACACCAGACCGGAGTCGATGCGGCCGGTCAGCCGGTCACCCTCCACCCGGTCGATGGCGAACTCCCCCGGCTTGAGCAACCCCGCCATGGACTGGTGGCCCGGCATGACGCCGATGTCACCCTCGGTGGTGCGCACGCGGACGAGCCGCGCGGCACCTGCCCAGATCTTGCGATCTAGGGCGACGATTTCCACGATGAGTTCAGCCATGGCTTACTTCTCGCCCGTCTCGGCCTTGATCTCGTCCCACTGACGCATGACGTCGTCCAGGCCGCCCACGTTGTAGAAGGCCTGCTCCGGAACGTTGTCCAGCTCGCCGTCGCAGATCTTGCCGAAGGCCTCGATGGTCTCCGCGAGGGGAACCGTGGAGCCCTCCACACCGGTGAACTGCTTCGCGGTGTAGGTGTTCTGGGACAGGAACTGCTCGATGCGGCGTGCGCGGGACACCACGACCTTCTGCTCCTCGGAGAGCTCCTCCACACCGAGAATCGCGATAATGTCCTGCAGCTCCTTGTTCTCCTGCAGGATCGACTTCACGCGGGTGGCCACGTCGTAGTGGGTCTGGCCCACGTACTGCGGATCCAGGATGCGGGAGGTCGAGGACAGCGGGTCGATCGCCGGGTACAGACCACGGGACGCGATGTCACGGGAGAGCTCGGTGGTCGCGTCCAGGTGGGCGAACGTGGTCGCGGGAGCCGGGTCCGTGTAGTCGTCGGCGGGCACGTAGATCGCCTGCATGGACGTGATGGAGTGGCCCCGGGTGGAGGTGATGCGCTCCTGCAGCACGCCCATCTCGTCCGCGAGGGTCGGCTGGTAGCCCACGGCGGAGGGGATGCGACCCAGCAGGGTCGAGACCTCCGAACCGGCCTGCGTGAAGCGGAAGATGTTGTCGATGAACAGCAGCACGTCCTGGTTCTGCACGTCGCGGAAGTACTCCGCCATGGTCAGACCGGTCAGTGCCACGCGCAGACGCGTTCCGGGCGGCTCGTCCATCTGGCCGAACACGAGAGCGGTGTCCTTGAGAACACCCGCCTCCTCCATCTCGACCCACAGGTCGTTGCCCTCACGGGTGCGCTCGCCCACACCGGCGAACACCGAGGTGCCACCGAAGTTGCGGGCCACACGGGTGATCATCTCCTGGATGAGCACGGTCTTGCCCACGCCGGCGCCGCCGAACAGACCGATCTTGCCGCCCTTGATGTAGGGGGTCAGGAGGTCGATGGACTTGATGCCCGTCTCCATCATCTCGGTGCTGCCCTCGAGCTCCGCGAAGGACGGCGCCTTGCGGTGGATGGGCCAGCGCTCCTGGATGTCCAGCTCGTCGGTGGGCATGTCCAGGGCGTCACCCAGGACGTTGAAGATGTGGCCCTTGACCACGTCGCCCACGGGCACGGAGATGGGCGAGCCGGTGTCCTGCACGGGCGTGCCGCGCACCAGACCGTCGGTCTGCTGCAGGGAGATGGCACGCACCACGTTGGTGCCCAGGTGCTGAGCGGTCTCGAACGTGATCCGGCGGGGCTTGCCGTTGAAGTCGTAGTCCGCGGTCAGGGCGTTGTAGAGGTCCGGAACCTGGTTCTCGGGGAACTCGACGTCGACCACGGGTCCGATGACTCGGGCGATGCGGCCGACGCCGCCGCGCGAAACCGGCTGGGCCGCCTGGTCGTTGATAGTGGCAGTCATTTCTCTCACTTCGTTTCGGCTGGCAATGGGGAGAGCGCGGGCCTAGAGGGCCTCGGCGCCACTGACGATCTCTGTCAACTCGGTGGTGATCTCCGCCTGACGGGCGTTGTTCATCAGGCGTGTGTACTTCTTGATGAGCTCGGTGGCGTTGTCACCGGCGGCCTTCATGGCGCGCTGACGGGACGCCAGCTCGCTCGACGCCGCGTGGCACAGCGCGGAGTAGACCCGGGCCCGGACGTACCTCGGCAGGATCTCGTTGAAGACTTCCTCCGGGTTCGGCTCGAACTCGAACTGGTTGGCGTGCTCGCGCAGATCGTCGAACCGCTCCGAGACGTCGTCCCCGAGGTCGTTGGCGTCCGAGATCTCCAGGGGCAGCAGCCGCAGGACACGGGGTTCCTGGCTCACCATGGAGTTGAACTGCGTGTAGACGAGGAGGACCTCGTCCACGCCGTTCTCCTCGTACGCGGCACTGATGTCGTGCATGAGGCGCTCCGTGAGCTCCTCGGCGCGCTCCGTGCTCGCGCTGTCCGTGTTGCCGGTCCAGAAATCGTCGTAGTCACGGTGCCGGAAGTCGAAGTACGCCTTGGCCTTGCGCCCCACCAGGTAGATGTGGGCTTCCTTGCCCTGCGAGCGCAGCAGCTCCAGCAGCTCCTCCGTGCGCTTGAGCACGTTGGAGGAGTAGGACCCTGCGAGGCCGCGGTCCGAGGTGAAGACCATGACGGCGGAGCGCCGCACCTGGTCCGGGACCGTGGTCAACGGGTGGGAGATGTTGTGCTGCGTGGCGATCTGGGAGGCCGCGCGGGTCAGCGCGTTGGCGTACGGGTACGCACCTTCGAGACTCTGACGGGACTTGCTGATGCGCGAGGTCGCGATCATCTCCATCGCCTTGAAGATCTTCTTCATGGACGAGGTGGACGCGATCTTCTGTCGGTAGACCCGAATCTGCGCTCCCATGGGCTTTTCCTTTCGGCACCGCGGTGGTGCGCCGACGGACGGCGCACCACCTCAACGGTTACTTCTTGACGATCGTTTCCTGGTTCACGGAGCTCGAGCCCAGGGACTCGTGCTCCTCGACACCGGCCTCGATCCCGTGCTTGGAACCGTGGAAGTCCCGCTTGACCTCGGCCACGGCCGTCTTCAGCGCCTCGATCGCGTCGTCCTCGAGCTTGCCCGTGGAGTTGATCGAGTCCATGACGTTGGTGGTCCGGCGCACCTGGTCCAGCAGGGCGCGCTCGAAGTCGCCCACGTTGGCCACGTCCACGTCGTCGAGCTGGCCGGTGGTGCCCGCCCAGATGGAGACGACCTGGTCCGCCACGGGGTACGGCGTGTACTGGGGCTGCTTGAGCAGCTCCATCAGACGCTCACCGCGGGTCAGCTGCTGGCGCGAGGCCGCATCCAGGTCGGAGGCGAACATGGCGAACGCCTGCATGGAGCGGTACGAGGCCAGGCTCAGCTTCAGCGTGCCGGAGACCTTCTTCATGGCCTTGACCTGCGCGGCACCACCCACGCGGGACACCGAGATGCCCACGTCCACGGCGGGGCGCTGGTTGGCGTTGAAGAGGTCCGACTGCAGGAAGATCTGACCGTCGGTGATGGAGATGACGTTGGTCGGGATGAACGCCGAGACGTCGTTGGCCTTGGTCTCGATGATCGGCAGCCCGGTCATGGAGCCCGCGCCCAGCTCGTCGGAGAGCTTGGCGCAACGCTCGAGCAGACGGGAGTGCAGGTAGAAGACGTCGCCGGGGTACGCCTCGCGTCCCGGCGGGCGGCGCAGCAGAAGGGACACGGCCCGGTAGGCCTCGGCCTGCTTGGAGAGGTCGTCGAACACGATCAGGACGTGCTTGCCGCCGTACATCCAGTGCTGGCCGATGGCCGAGCCGGCGTAGGGGGCGAGGTACTTCAGACCGGCCGACTCGGAGGCCGGGGCGGCCACGATCGTGGTGTAGTCCAGGGCGCCGTTGTCCTCGAGCGTCTGACGCACGGCCGCAATGGTGGAGGCCTTCTGACCGACCGCCACGTAGATGCAGCGCACCTGCTTGTCGACGTCACCGGACTCCCAGTTGGAGCGCTGGTTCAGGATGGCGTCCACCGCGATGGCGGTCTTGCCGGTCTGACGGTCGCCGATGATCAGCTGACGCTGGCCACGCCCGATCGGAATCATGGCGTCGATCGCCTTGATGCCGGTCTGCAGCGGCTCGTGCACGGACTTTCGCATAGTCACGCCCGGAGCCTGCAGCTCCAGCTCGCGGCGGCCGTCCGTGGCAATGGGGCCGAGGTCGTCGAGGGGCTCGCCCAGCGGGTCCACCACGCGGCCGAGGTAGCCCTCGCCCACGGGCACCGAGAGCACCTCACCGGTGCGGTGGACCTCCTGGCCCTCCTCGATGCCCTGGAAGTCGCCCAGCACCACGACGCCGATGTCGCGGGTGTCGAGGTTCAGGGCCAGGCCCAGCACCCCGTTCTCGAACTTGAGCAACTCGTTGGCCATGACGGAGGGCAGACCCTCCACACGGGCAATGCCGTCCGCTGCGGACGACACGCGTCCTACTTCTACTCGTTCCACGTTGCCGGGATCGTAGGACGCCGCGAAATCGTTCAGCGCGCTACGGACTTCATCGGCATTGATGGTCACATCGGCCATCTGCTGTCCCTGCTCTCTACGTCGTGTGATCATCGACTCGACGATGACCAAGCTTGTTCTTGTCGCGATGCGTTGCCCCATCGCCGTGCGACCGCGTGTGCGGCCCGTGGAGGCAACGCGACGGGACTCCGGCTCGCACCGGCTCCCCGCGATCCTCGCTCCACGAGAGGATCAGGCTCCGATCCGCTGCTCCAGCTGGTTCAGCCGGTGCGTGAGCGAACCGTCGATGATCTCCTCACCGACCTGCACGCGCAGGCCACCCACCAGAGCCGGGTTGGTCTCGGTGGTCAGCTTGAGGTCCCGTCCGTACAGCCGGTTCAGCCGGTCGCGCAGGGCGTCCAGCTGGTCCTGGCGCAACGGCCGGGCCGACTCCACACGGGCGATCCACCGCTGCTGACGGTCTGCCACCCACTGGGCGAACTGTTCCAGCAGGCGACCGGGGAGGGCCCCCCGGGGCTCGCTGGCTGCGCGTTCGATCAGCAACGCGGCCTCCTCGGAACCCGGCGTGCTCAGCCGACGGGCGAGGGTGACCTTGGCCTCCGCGGACGCCCGGGAGTCCGAGAAGGCGCTCTGCACCTCGGCGGACCGGTCCAGCATGGACTTGAACCGGATGAGTTCGTCCACGAGCGACTCGAGGGCGTCCCCGCCGCCGCGGTTCTCGGTGGCGGCTGCCGCCACGAGCACTGCGGTGCGCTCGAGGGCATCACCCAGCTGACGCTCGGTGGTGCTGCGCTGGGAGGCGAGCTCCGCGGCGATGTCCACCGCCACCTCGTGGGCCCGGCCGTCGAGGAGGGAGTGCACGAGACGAGCACGGTCCTCAGCGGGGCGGGAGGGATCCGTCAGGGCCCGGCGCAGAGCGCCGTTCTGGTCCACGATGTCCAGGATCTCGAACAGCTGGTGTGCGATCTCCGGACTCGCGGACGGTGCCCAGCGGTCCACGTCCACGGTGAGCGGACGATTCGGTTCGTTCGATGCTTCTGCCATTACCGTGCAGCTCCCGTGCGGCTCTGCTCGGCGTCCAGGTCCGCCAGGAAGCGGTCGACCACGCGGTTGGCGCGGTCGTCGTCGTTCAAGGACTCCCCGACGATCTTGGACGCAAGCTGTGTTGCCAAAGTGCCGACCTCGTCGCGCAGGGAGACCACGGCCGCCGCACGCTCGGCCTCGATGGCCTTGTGAGCGTTCTCGGTGATCCGGGCGGACTCCATGTTGGCGCGGTCCTTGAAGTCCGCGAGGATCTTCTCACCCTCGGAGCGAGCTTCCTCACGGATCTTCTGGGCCTCGAGGCGAGCGCTCTCGAGCTGCTGGTTGTACTCGTCGCGAGCAGCCTTCGCCTCGGCCTGAGCGGCCTTGGCCTTGGCAAGTCCACCCTCGATGGCCTCCGAGCGGTCCTTGTAGACCTTCTCGAACGCCGGGACGATGTACTTGATCGCGATGAAGAGCAGAATCACGAACCCGATGAAGGTAATCAGCATTTCCCAGGTGTCCGGGATGAGAGGGTTCTGAGCCTCTTCCGCTGCCATCACCATTGCGTTCATGAGCGCGATTCCTGTTCTCTAGTTAGGGCTTGTCCGATGGGCATTGCCCTACATGATGAAGGCGAGGACCAGGCCCAGGATGGCCAGGGCCTCGACCACGGCGAAGCCCATGAAGAGCATGGGCTGCAGGACGCGCTGGGACTCGGGCTGGCGGGCCACGGACTGCATGTAGGCAGCGAAGATGAGACCCACGCCGATGCCACCGCCGATGGCAGCGAGACCGTAGCCAATGACGCTAAGCGAACCTTCCATTGTGGATATTTCCTTTCTGGGTGCCCGCGGGTGCGGGCCGTGGTGCCGTTACGGGAATCGTAAGCAGGCGATGGTCAGGGGTGAGCGGCCCGGGGGTCGCGCTCCTTCGTGGGGCTAGTGCCCCTCCTGCAGTGCGCCCTGTACGTACACGGCGAACAGCAGGGTGAAGATGTAGGCCTGGAGGACCTGGATGAGCAGCTCCAGGAAGTAGATGAACAGTCCGAGGACGATGCCGAAGACCGATCCGCCGATCCCCACGATGCCGCCCACCTCGGTGGCCAGGTACGCGGTGAGGCCCGCGGCCACCATCATGGCCATGTGGCCCGCGAACATGGTGGCGAACACACGCAGCGCGTGAGTCACGGGACGGATGATGAGGTTCGAGAGGAACTCGAGGGGGATGAGGATCACGTAGAGGATCTTCGGGACGTTCGGGGGCATGGTCATCTTGACCATGAACTGCCCGAAGCCGTGCCGGCGGATGCCCACGAAGACCCACACGACGTAGGCGATGGCGGCCATGACGTATGCCGAGCCCGGGTGGGAGAAGGTGGGCAGCTGCACGAGGGGGATGGACCCGAACAGGTTGTTCACCAGGATGAAGAAGAAGAAGGAGAACAGCAGCGGGATGAAAGGGCGGAAGTCCTTCTCGCCGATGATGTCCCGGCCCAGGTGGTTGCGGACGAAGCCGTAGCCCATCTCGCCCAGGTACTGGCCCTTGGAGGGAACCATGGCGCGACGGCGGATCATGTACATGAAGCCCGCACCGATCAGCACCACGGAGAAGAGGATCAGCAGCGACTGCTTACCGAAGGCGAGGGACCCCACTTCGAACAACGGGGGAAGATGCATGTCTTCCGTGGAAGGGGCCACGAATTCGGCCGGAATCCTCAGGGCGGGGTTCAATACGGGTCCTTTCTGCGGTATCCAGACCGGTCACACTCCGGGCCGGTGGCCCGGATCAGATGACTTCGTTGTCTCCGACGTGGTCTTCTGCGGGGCGTGGCTCCGATTCAGCGCGTCCCTCATGTGGAGGTAGCCAAGGTACACCCCGGCGGACGCGCCGAAGACGGCTCCCGCGATCACAATCCACCGTGTTCCCAGCAGGTGATCCAGGAGCCAGCCTATCAAACTCCAAAACGCCGCACCGACCACGACATACAGCAGCACGGCGAGTCCTCCGCTCAGGCCGCCGCGCTCCACGAGCTCTCCCGCAGTGTAGAGGGAGTCCTGTCGCGCGGAGTCGACGTGTCGCTGCGAGGCGCCCCGCGCGGAGCGGGGTTTCCGGGGGTCCTGGGGGCCCGGCGAGGAGTTCATGGGGTGTGCCTTTCAGGGGTGCCCACGGGCGGTTGACCGGACCCGTGGAGCGCGTCGTGGTGGCGGCCGGGTGCTTCCCGGCCGAGGAGCGTGGTGGCCGCACCGGACCGGGGACCGGGTGCGTCGCGCGGGGACGGTGCGGCAGCGGCGTCGTCGTGCGCGGCTGCGGAGTCCGCTCCCCGGGCGGATCGTGAGGCCAGGAGCGCGCGCGTCTGCTGCCCGGACACGCGCCCCGTGAGCCGGGCGAAGCGCACGAGCGCGAGCACGAGGCCGACCAGCGCGGCGCCCAGGAACACGCCGGGGACCAGCCAGGCGGGGGGCGCGAGCGTCAGGAGCAGTCCACCGGCCACGAGCACCTTGAGCAGGTACAGGCCCGCGAGGGCAGGCGCGGTGGCCGCGGGCGCGACGCGGAACATGTGCGCGGCCACCAGCACGGTGGTCGCGGAGCTCGCCGTGACCAGACCGGCCCCGAACGCGGCCGAGCGGATGCCGTCCGGAAGCTCCAGCACGAAGGCCGCCGCCATCGCGAGCGCCGCCGCCACGAGGGCGACCGCAGACCAGGTTCTCGCTCCGTGGCCGTAGGAGCTGTCACCTGCGGGAGCGGGGGTGTGGTCGGGCCCGGTCACGTGTCCACGCCCCGCCGAGCGGTGCGGAGACGTCCGAGCAGCGTGGGCGCCAGCAGGTACGCGACGACCACGGCGACCACCGCCACACCGGCGATGGCGGAGCCCGTGCCGTTGGCGCGCAGGCCGTAGAGGGAGATGACGCTCACGAGCACCGTGGCACCCGTGACCAGCAGGGACGCCTGGACGTGGGAGAGCCCCGCGTCCGTGAGCCGCTGGTACGCGTGCTGGCGGTGCGGCTTGTACCAGACCTCGCCGCGGCGGATCCTCAGCACGAGGGTCACCGCGGTGTCCGCGAGGTAGATCAGCAGCGGGGGCAGCAGGTACTCCACGTACACGCCGGAGAGGAACGCGCCGATCGCGGTGGCCACGACCGCTCCCCCCAGGACGTACGATCCGACGTCCCCCAGGAACACCGTGCCGCGCCCCAGGTTCCAGGGCAGGAAGCCGAGGAAGGCCCCGGCCACGGCCAGACCGGCGCAGACCATCCACGGCATGCCGTTCACGCCGCCGGCCCACGCGTAGAGCAGGCCCACCGCTGTGCCGTGCATGCCGGAGATGCCGTTGATCCCGTCCATGAAGTTCGCGATGTTGATGTACGCCACGGTGGCCACGACCCCCACGGGCCACCACCACGCGGGAACCCCGAGGGCCACGATCAGCGCGGCCGTGCCCAGCGCTCCGATCAGGGCCTGAACGCCCAGGCGCACGGTGATCGGCACTCCCCGGTAGTCCTCCGCCCAGCCGAGCGCGGCACTGGCAACCATCATGGCCAGCACCACCAGGGCAATGGAGCGGTCCACGGGGATAAGGCCGAAGACCAGCGCCCCCGCGTACGTGACCACCAGGGCGAGCGCCACGGCGAGGCCCATGCCGCGCAGGACCGGTCGGGTGTGGGACGAGCGTTCGGTGGGGACGTCGATCACTCCCCACCGCGTGAGCAGGGGCCGCACGGCGAACGGGAGCAGGACGGACAGCACGAACGCCACGCCCAGGGTCCAGGGCGCCAGCGTCAGCAGCAGCTCAAGGGCCTCGCCCTCGCTGAGGGTTGCGGGACCGGTCACCAGTCCGGGCAGCGGTGTGGCCAGGACCGCGGCGGGGCTCATCGCGGCGCTCACGATCCGCTCCCCCGGTCGTCCCCGTCGCGGGCGGCCCGCGACCCCTCGACGGGTGCGACGTGGCCGCCTCGCGCAGAGCTGCCGTCCCGCGGGACCGCATTCCCCCGGTGGGGACTGCCGTCGCGGGGCGCCGCGCCGTCGCGGTCGGGGGCGGCGCTCCGGCCGCCGCGACCCGACGACGCCGCGCTCTCGGCTGCGCGCGGCACGGAGAAGTCCGTGATGCGGGGCTGGGTGCTGGCAGGAACCTGCGGGATGGACCCGGTGAACAGCATGCCGCCGCGGACCTTCCACACGTGGCGGTCCAGGTTGGCGGGGTCCAGACGCTCGGCCCTCGCGTGCGAGATCTTGGGGTGGAAGGGACGTTCGTCCGTCTCCCCCGTGCCGATCAGGTCCTCGTGCAGCTTCTCCCCGTGGCGCAGCCCGGTGATCTCGATCCGGATGTCCTCGCGCCCGGACATGGACCGCAGGCGCTGCGCGATGTCCATGATCCGCACGGGCTGGCCCATGTCCAGGATGAGCACCTCTCCCCCGCGGGCGATCGCGCCGGCCTGGATGACCAGCTGGCACGCCTCGGGAATGGTCATGAAGTAGCGGGTCGCGTCCGGGTGCGTGACCGTGATGGGCCCGCCCTGGCGGATCTGCTCGGCGAACAGCGGGAGCATGGACCCGCGCGAGCCGAAGACGTTGCCGAAGCGCACGGAGGCGTAGCGCTTGCCCGTGCGGTCTCCCGTCCACGCGGTGAGCTTCTCCGCCACGCGCTTGGAGTGCCCGAGCGCGGTGGTGGGGTTCGCGGCCTTGTCCGTGGAGATGTTCACGAACACGTCCACGTCCACCGCGGCGGCGGCGCTGAGCACGTGCAGCGAACCCATCACGTTGGTCTTCCACGCCTCGTCCGGGTACTGCTCCAGCAGCGAGACGTGCTTCAGCGCCGCCGCGTGGAACACCACCTGGGGCCGGCGCTGCTCGAACACCCTGTTCACCGACTCCTCGTCACGGATGTCGCACAGCACGGTGTCGTTGCCGTCCAGCAGCCCGCGCCCGGTGATGGAGATCTGCGTGGCCTGCAGCCCGGACTCGTCCCGGTCCACCATGATCAGCTCCGCGGGCTCGAAGCCCACGAGCTGACGGCACAGCTCGGAGCCGATGGATCCGCCCGCACCGGTCACCAGCACCCGCTTGCCGGTGATGTAGCCCGCGATCGAGTCCACGTGGATGTCCACGGGGCGGCGTCCGATGAGGTCCTCCATGGAGATGTCCCTCAGGTCCACGCCCTGGTTCGCGCCCGTGAGCATCTCGCTCAGCGGCGGGACGGTCATCACGCGGGTGCCCGTTCCCTCCACGGCGTCGGAGACGCGGCGCATGGTGCGGGGGTCCACGTCCGCCACCGCCACGATCAGCACACCCGAGCGCGTGTGCTCGAGGACGGAGGCGGCGTCGTGCAGCGTGCCCATAACGGGCACGGAGGAGATCCGCAGGTGCTTCTTGGCGGGGTCGTCGTCCAGCAGGGCAACGGGCAGGAAGCCGGAGGCCGGGTCCTGCATCATGCGGTGCACCAGGAACGTGCCCAGCGCGCCGGCACCGAAGACCACCACGTTCTGGGCCTGGTCACCGGGCTTGGCCGTGGACTCCTGGTACATGCGCTTGAGGTAGCGGAACGCGGCCATGAGCAGGCACGCGAACGGGAACGCGATGAACCCCACGGAGCGCGGAATGCTCAGCGAGACGCCGAAGACCAGCAGCAGACCCTCCAGCAGCGCGGTCACGATCACGGTCACGACCACCAGCAGCTTGGCCTCGTCGAAGCTGCCGAAGGAGTATCGGCCCTTGTAGAGCGCGAAGGAGAACCCCACGAGCAGCTGCAGCACCACGGCCACGGCGCACGTGATCACCAGCCCGCCCACCGACACGAGCTCCACGTTGAGCTCGAAGCGCAGCAGCACGGCCACCCACAGCGCCAGGATCCACGCGGCCGAGTCCAGGATCATCTGGATCCACAGCCATGCGACCGGTTTCTCGGCTCGGGGGGTGGGACTGAGGGGGTTGACCATGGGGCCGTTGTCCTTTCGGGTGCGCGCGGGTCAGCCGTTGCGGTGGCCCACCATGAGCCGGTAGGCCGTCTCGCGCACCCGCAGGGGCACGAACCGGTAGCCGCCGCGCACCATGACGTTCACGGCCCATTGTAGGAACCCCACGTGCCCCAGGGCCCGCAACCTGGCCTGCAGCGCGAGCTCCGCCTTCAGGACCCGGTACCCGCCGCGGCGTTCGTAGGACCCGGAGGAGACGCGGTACCCGACCAGCGGCTCACCCACGTTGCGCACGTCCGCCCCCGCGTGGAGCATGCGCGCCCACAGCCAGTAGTCCTCCGCCATGGGCACGTCCTCGTAGCCTCCCACGGCCTCCACGGCGCTGCGGCGCAGCACCACCGTGGGGTGGGACAGCGGGTTGCGGCGACGGCTCACGGCCGCGATGCGTTCCGCGCCCACGGGTGCCGCGCGCAGTGCCACGGGGTTCTGCTCGTCGTCCCCGATCTCGTGCATGGACGCGCCCACGACGTCCGCGCCGTCCTCGATCAGGGGAAGCTGCTGCTCGAAGCGCCGGGGGTAGGCGACGTCGTCCGCGTCCGCCCGCGCCACGACGTCGTGCGCGCACCGCGGCAGGGCGGTGTGCAGGGCGCGAGCCAGACCGCCGTTCTGGGCGAGCCGCAGCACACGGACCGGAATCTGCGAGTCCGCCTCGAGACGGCGCAGCTCGGTCTCCAGCGGGGGCGACACGGGGCCGTCCTGGACGAGGACCACCTCGGCCGGCGGCCGGGTCTGGTCCACGGTGTTGGACTCCACCGCGCGCCGCAGCCGCTCGGGCGTGTCCCCGTGGTAGACGGGGAGCAGGACCGAGAACGGGACGGGGATCCCCGCAGCGTCCAGCGGCTCAGCGAGGGCCACCGAAACCCCGCCCGCGCATGCCGTCGGTGTAGAGCCGCGCCCACGTGCGCAGGCCCTTGAGATCCCTGGTCTTGATGTAGTGGGCCGGGTAGCCGATCGCGTCCGCCCCCAGCTGCACCACGCGCTTGTAGTGCCACGAGACGTACCCGCGGTTGCGGAAGAAGTGGCGCTGCTTGAACTCCCCCGGCGGGATCAGCACCTGCAGCTTGCCGGGAACCACCACGTGCTCCTCGTCCCACCCCGGGGGGTGGGAGACCGCCGTGGTGGTCACGGTGCCGAACGGCAGACCGCTGCGGCGAAGCCGCACCAGGAAGTCCACCTCGTCCCCGCGCAGGAACAGCTTGAGGTCCGGCAGCCCCACGCGGAAGAACACGGACTCGTCCACCAGGGCGCCGTTGAAGAAGTTGGCGTAGGAGTCGAGGAAGCCCAGGGGTTCGAGGTCCGCCCGCCGGTGCGTGATGCCGCCCTCCAGCCGGTACGGGAAGGAGAGCAGCGAGTGATCCTGCGGTGCCACGATCAGGGGTGAGACCACCGCGAGGTCGCGCTCCCGCGCGGCGGTGCGCAGCACGGCGAGGCACTCGGGGTCCTCGGGGTGGGCGTCGTCGTCCATAAGCCAGACCTGCTCCGAGCCGGCCGCGAGCGCCGTGAGGATCGCGAGCGCGAAGCCGCCCGCGCCACCCAGGTTCGCCTCCGAGCGGCGGTAGTGCAACGCGAACGCTCCCCCGATCCGCTGGCGCAGCCGGTCCTCGTCCAGAGCGGCGCGCCCCGCGTCCACGAGGCACAGGCTCGCCACGGGCTCGGTCTGGACGCGCAGCGCGTCGATCAGGGTGTCGACGTCGCCGGGCCGGTCCTGCGTGACGCACGCCACACCCACGCGCGCGCCCTCGTGGTCGGTGGCCCTGGCACTGTTCTCCGTCATTGACGCCCCCGAGACGACTCGTGATTCTGGCGGTGTTCGCTCACCCCGTGCCGGAGAGCGTCGCGGCAGCGGCACCCGGGCGCGGATGAACTCCCGGAGTCTATCAACGCCCACCCGGACGACGCCTCGGTGTCCGCTGGACGCCCGCGGCTCGGTCACGGCATCCACCCTGCCCGGCCGGGCGCTACCGTACGATGGTCGAACCACCATGGGAGGAGACACACAGTGACGGTTCACAGCTGGCGCGTTCTCGGGGCGACGGGTTTCATCGGCTCCGCGATCACCACGGCCCTGCAGGCCCGGAGCATCCCGGTCACGCCCGTGGCCTCACCCCGCCTGGCCTCCCCGGCCACCACCGTCCACCACCTCGTGGAGCACGCCCAGCGGCTCGAGTCCGTGATCGACTACCTGGCCGACTCCTTCGCCGGCGCAGACACCGTGGTCAACGCGGCCGGCCTGGCCGCACCGGACCAGACCCACCAGCAGTCCCTGACGGGTGCCAACGCCCTGCTGCCGGTGCTGGTGGCGCTCGCGGCGCACCGCACCGGTGTCCGGCGGGTCATCCACATGAGTTCCGCGTCCGTGCAGGCGGACGCCCCCGTGCTGGACGAGTCCATCCGCACCGCGCCGTTCTCCCCGTACTCGTTCTCCAAGGCGCTCGGAGAATCCGCGCTGTACCGGCTGCACTCCGAGTGGCGCTCCGAGAAGGGCGCACCCCAGCTCACCGTGATCCGCGCCACGTCCGTGATGGGCAGCGAGCGGCGGACCACGCGCAGGCTCGCGCGCTTCGCCTCCTCGCCGCTGAGCTCGGTGGCGGGGGACGGCTCCGCACCCACGCCCGTCACCTCGGTGACCGCGCTCGCGCAGTTCACCGTGGCCGTGGGCGAATTCCCCCGGGCCCTGCCGCCCGTGATCCTGCAGCCCTGGGAGGGCGCCACCACCGGCTCCGTCCTGCGCGACGCCGGACGCCGGGAGCCGCTGTCCATCCCGCCCTGGCTGTGCCGCGCCGCGATCGCTTCCGCGCGTTTCCTCTCGCAGGCATCGGGGCACCGCTACGCCGGCGCCATCCGGCGGCTCGAGGTCACGTGGTTCGGCCAGCAGCAGGTTCCGGGCTGGGCGCACGAGAACGGTGTGCTGCCGGAGCCGCACGTGCAGGAAGTGCTGCGCCAGGCCCACCTGGCCCTCGGCCGCTGAGACGCGCTCCCGCGCACTCCCCCGCGACGACGCCGCCCGGCCCGCACCGCCGCGCCGAAACCGTCGGCGCCAGGGACGGCCTCCGGGCGAACTGCGCCTGCGCCGCGCGCTTGCGGGGGTGCCGGGGCAGGGTCAGGCCTGCGGGTCCTGGGTGCCGTCGGCCACGAGCCGTTCGGCGTCCGCCATGCTCAGCGCACTCGTGCCACCCCAGCGGGGCTCGTGCCGGTGGTTGCGGTCCCGCACCTGGTCCACCGGGCGTGCATCCTGTGACGGGCCGTCCCACACCATGGCGGTGATGAGCTCCTCGTCGGACGTCTCGTCACCCTCCTCGGCGTCTCCGTTCACGGGAGCGGGCCGGCCGGTCCGCACGGCGCTGCCCGCCAGGCCGGCGGCCACCGCGCCAGTGGGCTCCACGCCGTTCTGCTTGGCACGTTCTTCACAGTCCCGCGCGGACGACGCCGCCGCTGCCGTGCCAGCACCGCCCGTTGCGCCGTCCTCGTGGGCACGGCCGTCCCCGGCCGACGCGGAGGGACGCTGCGAGGTGGTCTGGGCCGCGGCGTCGTCGAGCCCGCCGCCGTGGACCGCGGGGACGACCTCGCGCAGCCGCTGCAGGGGGATGGCGCCGTGGCGCAGCACCACCGGCGTCTCCCCCGTGCAGTCGACGATGGTGGAGGCGGTGTCCCGTGCGTCCTCCGCGGGCTCCTCGACCGGCCGGGGACCGTCGTCGAGGTAGAGCGGCACCCGGTCCTGGAGCATGTCCTGGGCCGCCTGCGCCGTGCGGGCGGCGGGCATCCCTGTGCGGTTCGCCGAGGAGACCGCCATGGGACCCACCCGCTCGAGCACGGCCCGCGCGGCGGCGTCGTCCGGCACGCGCAGCGCCACCGTGCCGTGCGTCTCGCCGAGGTCCCAGCCGAGGGACGGCTGGGCCCAGCACACCAGCGTCAGGGCCCCGGGCCAGAAGGCCTCGGCGAGGGCGCGGGCGTCCTCGCTGACCTGGTCCGCGAGTGCCTCCATGACCTCGGGGCGGGCGATCAGCACCGGCGGCGGCATCTCGCGGGTGCGGCCCTTGGCGCCCAGCAGGCCCTGCACGCCCGGTGCGGAGAAGGCGTCGCAGCCGATGCCGTACACCGTGTCCGTGGGAAGCACGACGCACTCGCCGTCGGCCACCACCTCCGCGGCCCGCGCCACAGCGGTCTCCCGCTCCTCCTCGGTCCCGCAGGGCAAGATCTCGCTCACGAGCAGCTCCTCAGCTCATCGTCCGGGTGTGCGTCCGGCACGCGGGCCGTGGTGGCCCGGGGCCGGTCGGTCAGGTCGTGGTGGACGCGGACGTCCTGGAACCCGCGCTCGGTCAGAGCCAGCGCCACGGGCTCCACCTGGGACTCCGCGTGCTCCATGATGAGGGATCCCCCGGGTCGCAGCACCCGCAGAGCCGTCTCCATCACGGCGATCGGGTGGCGCATCCCCGCCCGGTCACCACCGTAGAGCGCGGTGGGCGGGTCGTAGTCGCGCACCTCCGGGTCCCGGGGAATCTCGCCGTCCGGAACGTAGGGCGGGTTGCTCACGACCACGCAGAAGCGCCCGGCAGTGTCCGGGGTGACGTCCCGGTAGTCGCACTCCAGCAGTCGCACGCGCGAACCGGACAGGTTGCGGCGGGCCCACTCCAGGGCACCGGGTTCCCGCTCCACGGCGGTGACCCGGCACGCGGGGTCCTCGCTCGCCACGGCCAGGGCGATCGCCCCGGTGCCGGTGCCCAGGTCAATCACGGCAGGGCGGGTCTCGCCCGCCTCGCGCCAGAGCCGCGCGTCGTCGAGCGCGAGCTGCACGAGCAGCTCCGTCTCGGGACGGGGCACGAAGACCCCGGGGCCCACGGCGAGCTCCAGATCGCGGAAGGGCGCGGTGCCCGTGATGTGCTGCAGCGGTTCCCGGGCGGCCCTGCGCCGGACGAGGTCGCGGTAGCCCGTGGGCTCGGGGGCCCCCAAGATGGCGCGGGCCTCGGTCTCACCGCGCGATAGCCCCAGCGCGTGGGCGGCGAGCAGAGCGGCGTCGGCGTCCGGGGACGCGACACCCGCGGCGGCGAGCTCCGCTCGACCCCACGCGATGGCCTGCGCCAGAGTGCTGCTCACCGGGCTCAGCTCTTCCGGCCCGCGGACCCCTGCTCCGCTGAGTCCTGGCCCAGCTGCTCCAGGCGGGCCCTCTCGTCGAGCTCGACCGCCGAGGCGATCACCGGTTCCAGCGCGCCGTCCAGGACGTGGTCCAGGTTGTAGGCCTTGTAGCCGGTGCGGTGGTCCGCGATCCGGTTCTCCGGGAAGTTGTAGGTGCGGATCCGCTCCGAGCGGTCCACGGTGCGGACCTGGGACTTGCGGGCCGCGGCGTTCTCCGCGTCGATCTGCTCCTGCTGGTGCGCGAGCAGCCGGGCGCGCAGCACGCGCATGGCCGCCTCGCGGTTCTGCAGCTGGGACTTCTCGTTCTGCATGGAGACCACGATCCCCGTGGGGACGTGGGTGATGCGCACGGCCGAGTCCGTGGTGTTCACGGACTGACCGCCGGGACCGGAGGAGCGGTAGACGTCGATCTTGAGGTCGTTCTGGCTGATGTCGATCTCGTCCGGCTCGTCCACCTCGGGGAACACGAGGACACCCGCGGCGGACGTGTGCACCCGACCCTGGGACTCGGTCACGGGAACTCGCTGCACACGGTGGACCCCGCCCTCGTACTTGAAGCGGGCCCATGCCCCCTCGGACGGGTCCGAGGAGCTGCCCTTGACGGCGAGCTGGACGTCCTTGTAGCCGCCCAGCTCGGTGGGGGTCGAGGAGAGGATCTCGGTCTTGAGACCGGACTGCTCCGCGAAGCGCACGTACATGCGCAGCAGGTCCCCGGCGAAGAGCGCGGACTCGTCCCCGCCCTCCCCCGCCTTGACCTCGAGGATCACGTTGCGGCCGTCGTCCGGGTCGCGCGGGACGAGCTTGCGGCGCAGCGCCTCACGGGCCTCCACGAGCTCGTCCTCGAGGGGCTTGACCTCCGCCGCGAGCTCGGGATCCATGCTCCCGAGCTCGCGCGCGGCCTCGAGGTCCTCGGACAGCCGTTCCACCCGACGGTGTGCCTCCACGATCCCGTTGAGCTCGGAGTAGCGCCGCCCGAGCTTCCGGGCCCGGCCCGCGTCCGCGTGCACGGCGGGATCCGCCAGTTCGCGCTGCAGCTGAGCGTGCTCATCCAGCAGCGGCTGAACGGGGTCGGACATGTGGGGCACTCCTTGATCGACGGGTGGAACGAGCGGACCGCGGGTGCGGTTCCTAGTGGCCGGCCAGCGTGGTCTTCTGGACCTGCATCAGGAACTCGGCGTTGGACTGGGTGTCCCGCAGCTTGCTGGTGAGCAGCTCGAGCGCCTGCTGCTGCTCCAGACCGGAGAGCACGCGGCGCAGGCGCCACATGATCTTGATCTCCTCGGAGGACAGCAGGTTCTCCTCGCGGCGGGTGCCGGAGGAGTTGACGTCCACGGCCGGGAAGATGCGACGGTCCGCGAGCTGGCGGGAGAGCCGCAGCTCCATGTTGCCCGTGCCCTTGAACTCCTCGAAGATGACCTCGTCCATCTTGGACCCGGTCTCCACGAGCGCGGTGGCCAGGATGGTGAGCGAGCCGCCATTCTCGATGTTGCGGGCGGCGCCGAAGAACTTCTTGGGCGGGTACAGCGCCGCGGAGTCGACACCACCGGACAGGATGCGCCCGGAGGCGGGGGCCGACAGGTTGTACGCACGGCCCAGACGCGTCATGGAGTCCAGCAGGACCACCACGTCCATGCCCATCTCCACGAGGCGCTTGGCGCGCTCGATCGCGAGCTCCGCGACCGTGGTGTGGTCGTCCGCGGGACGGTCGAAGGTCGAGGCGATGACCTCGCCCTTCACCGTGCGCTGCATGTCGGTGACCTCCTCGGGGCGCTCGTCCACGAGCACCATCATGAGGTGCACCTCGGGGTTGTTGGTGGTGATCGCGTTGGCGATCGACTGCAGCATGAGGGTCTTGCCCGCCTTGGGCGGGGAGACGATCAGGCCGCGCTGGCCCTTGCCGATCGGTGCCACGAGGTCCACCACGCGGGGACCGATCTTCTTGGGGTCGGTCTCCAGGCGCAGCCGCTCCTGCGGGTAGAGCGGGACGAGCTTGTTGAACTCCACCCGCTCCTTGTTCTCCTCGGGCGTGCGACCGTTGACCGAGGTCAGCTGCACGAGCGCGGAGAACTTCTGGCGGGAGCTGTTGTGCTGCTCCCCCTCGCGCGGGGCACGGATGGCGCCCACCACGGCGTCGCCCTTGCGCAGGTTGTTCTTCTTGACCTGCGAGAGGCTCACGTAGACGTCCGAGGGACCCGGGAGGTAGCCGGAGGTGCGCACGAAGGCGTAGTTGTCCAGCACGTCCAGGATGCCCGCCACGGGCAGCAGGACGTCGTCCTCGGTGATCTCCACGTCGTCCACGTCCGGGCCGTTGTTCCGGTTGCGGCGGTTGCGACGCTCGTTGCGGTCGTTGCGGTCCCCGCGCTCGCCGCGGTCATTGCGGTCGTTGCGGTTGCGGTTGCGCCGGTTGCGGCGCGAGCCGCCCTCGCCGTCCCCGCCGTTGTTGCCGCGGTCGTTGCGGTTGCGGTTGCGGTCGTTGCGGTTCTGGCCGTCCTGGCCGTTGCCGCCGTCCCCGGACCCGTTGTCCTTGGACCCGTTGTCCTTGCCGCCGCGGCGGTTCCCCTGGTCCTGGCCGTTGTCCTTGGCATCGCCCTGCTGGCGCTGACGGCCGCCCTCGGAGCGGTTGTCCTGGCCGGACTTCTGGTCCTGCTTGCCCTCGCGGGACTTCTCGTCCTGCGAGGAGGCGTCGCGGTCCTGCGGCGAGGACTTCTCGTTGCGGTTGCCGCGGCCGCGCTGGTTGCGGTTGCCGCGGCCGTCCTTGGACTCGTCGGACTGCTGCTCGGAGCCGTCCTGGGCGGAGCTCTGCTCGGCCGACTGCTCCGCATCGTTCTTGTCCTGGCCGGAGCGGGCGCCGTGGCGGTCCCCGGAGGCCGTGGCGCGGCGGGAGCGCCGCGAACCGGACTGGCGCTTGCCGCCCTGGTCCCCGGACTCGTCCTCGGCGGACTCGGTGGACTTCTGCTGCGAGCCCTCGGCGGGCTCAGCGGCGTCGTCGGAGCCGGTGTGGCGCTGGGAGGCCTTGCGGGCGGTCTGCTGGATCTTCTCCTCGACGGCCTTGTCGCGCTCGGCGACGGCGCCGCCGCGCTGGTGGGCCTCGATGGCCTCCACGAGGAGGGACTTGCGCATGCGGCGCGCGCCCGTGATGCCGAGCTGCGCGGCGAGCGCCTGCAGCTGGGCGAGCTTGAGACCGGACAGTCCGGTGCTCTGCGCGGTGGAGGATTCCGTTCCCTGTTCGGGGGCGGTGGATTCTGTCACGAAGGTTCCTTCTGACTCGGTGGGGGCTGCGGCATTCAGATCGCCGGCAGCCCGGCGTTGTGGGTGTGGGCCGCGCGCGGCGGGCCACGAGAGGCACGCGCGGTGAGCACGCGTGATCAGCAATGAAGTCCCCCGAATCCCCCGCTCGAGCGAACTGCCACATCACAGAGGTGGCGGGGCTTCACGGGAGAGGATCGCAGAGAGGCGACGCCTTCGAACACCTGCGGTGGGTCACTGCGCACGGGGCTCAACTGCGGGGCTGCGTCATCCGACAGGCGGACGCTCACCCGGGGCCTATTGCGTGGATGCCTCCACTTTAGCACCCTCGCCGGGCACCCGCAGGGCAAGCACCCGCCACGACACGGGCTCGCCCCCGTGGCGGCGGGTCGACGACGCCGGGTCCGCGGTGATCTCCCCGATCGCCTCCTGCGCCGCTCGCGCCCGCTGCCCACCGTTCGCGAGCGTCAGCACCGTGGGGCCCGCACCGGAGATCAGAGCGGCGTGACCGCGCTCGCGCAGCCCGGTCACGAGCTCCCAGCTGGGCGCCATGGCCTGCGCGCGGTAGGGCTGGTGGAGCAGGTCGTGCGTGGCGTCCAGCAGCAGCTCGGGGTGCTGCCCGAGGGCCGCCACGAGCAGCGCGGCCCGGCCCGCGGTGACCGCCGCGCTGCGGTGGGCCACGGTCTCGGGAAGCAGCCCGCGTGCCACCGCAGTGGCCACCTCGAAGTCCGGAACAGCCACCACCGGCACCACGTCCGGGTGCACGGCCATCGGAACACTGTGGAAATGCCCTTCCGTCTCCCAGGAGATCGTCAGACCGCCCAGGAGGGTGGGGGCCACGTTGTCCGGGTGTCCCTCGAGCCGCGAGCACACCTGCAGCAGGGCGTCGTCGGAGAGCCGCGCGGATGCCGGCAGCAGGGCGTTGCCCGCGAGCACACCCGCCACCACCGCGGAGGCGGACGATCCCATCCCGCGCCCGTGCGGGATCACGTTGTGGGCCGTGAGCCGCACCGGGGGCAGGACGCCGGCCCCGGCGGCGTCGAACGCGGCCTGCGCGGCACGCAGCACCAGGTGCTCGCCCGTGCGCGGGACGTCCTGGGAACCCTCGCCGTGCAGCTCGAACTCCAGGCCCTCGCGGATGCGGGTGAGGCTAACGGTGTCACGGTGCTCCAGTGCGAGGCCCAGGGAGTCGAAGCCGGGACCCACGTTGCCCGTGGACGCCGGCACCGTGACGCGCACGGTGGCGCCCACCGGTGCCACGCCGCCGTCCACGCGCCCTGCCCCGTGGGCCGCCGGGCGCGCCGATTCCCGGGCGCTCACGCGAGACCGAGGGCCGCCGCGACGGACACCACGTCGAAGGGAACCCGCGTGGGCTCCGCCGCCTGCGGATCCTCCGCCTCGGCACCCTTGACGGCCCACTGCGGGTCCTTGAGCCCGTGGCCCGTGACGGTCGCGACGATCGTCGCACCGGAGGGCACCTCCCCCGCGCGCGCCTTCTTGAGCAGTCCCGCGACGCTCGCGGCGGAGCCCGGCTCCACGAACACGCCCTCGCGCGAGGACAGCCAGCGGTGCGCCTCCAGGATCTGCTCGTCCGTGACGGCGTCGATGAGTCCGCCGGACTCGTCCCGGGCCGCGACCGCCGTGTCCCACGAGGCCGGGTTGCCGATCCGGATGGCCGTGGCGATGGTCTCCGGCTCCGTCACGGGGTGGCCCAGCACGAGGGGCGCTGCGCCCTCCGCCTGGAAGCCCCACATGGCCGGGGTGCGCGTGGCCACGGCGGGCAGCACCTCACCGGACGTGGCCGGGGTGTCCTGCGCGTACTCGCGGTAGCCCTTCCAGTACGCGGTGATGTTCCCGGCGTTGCCCACGGGCAGCACGTGGATGTCCGGGGCGTCGCCCAGGGTGTCCACCACCTCGAACGCCGCGGTCTTCTGGCCCTCGATGCGGTACGGGTTCACGGAGTTCACCAGGAACACCGGGTAGGACTCGGAGAGCTTGCGGGCGACCTCCAGGCAGTTGTCGAAGTTGCCGTCCACCTGGATGATGTCCGCTCCGTGGGCCACGGCCTGGGACATCTTGCCCATGGAGATCTTGCCCTCGGGCACCAGCACCGCGCTGCGCATCCCGGCCTGCTTGGCGTAGGCGGCCGCGGACGCGGACGTGTTGCCGGTGGACGCGCACACCACGGCCTGCGCCCCGGCCTCCTTGGCCTTGGTGATGGCCATGGTCATGCCGCGGTCCTTGAAGGAGCCCGTGGGGTTCATGCCCTCGAACTTGAGCCACACGGTGGAGCCCGTGAGCTCGGACAGCGCCCGCGCACGGATCAGCGGGGTGCCGCCCTCCCCCATGGTCACGACCTCGGTCTGCTCCGTCACCGGCAGCCGGTCCCTGTACTCGTTGATGACGCCCCGCCAGACGTGTGCCATGCCGTGTTGCTCCTCGGGTCAAGTGCTTGCAGTTCAGCTCGTGCTCCGACCGCCTCCGGGCGGTCACCGGTTGCCGGGCGACGACGCCGCCGCCCGGTTCGCGCTCTATTCTCCCGTCTCCACCGGGGTCACGGACACCACGTCCCGGACCGCGTCGAGGCCGCGCAGCGTCTCGACCGTGGCCATGAGGTCCTCGTGGCGGCCCTCGTGCGTGACCAGGCGCAGCATCGAGGTTCCGGTCACCCGGGGGTCCTCGCTCTGCTGCATGGTGGAGATGGAGACCCCGTGGTCCGCGAAGACCTGGGCGAGCCGCGCGAGCACACCCAGCCGGTCGGACACGGCCAGGGTCACGGCCAGCCGGGTGCGGACGTCGGCCATGCTCACCGCGGGCAGTCCCGCGTGGTCCGCGAGCGGGATCCCCTGGGCCCCCAGGGCGATCGCGCGTGCCGCGGAGACCAGGTCCCCCAGCACCGCGGACGCCGTGGGCTCACCGCCGGCACCCTGTCCGTAGAACATCAGGGACCCGGCCGAGGCCGCCTCCACGAACACCGCGTTGTAGGCCCCGCGCACCCCGCCGAGCACGTGCTGGCGCGGGATCATCACGGGACTCACGCGCAGGTTCACGCCCTCCCCGCAGCGCTCCCCCACCGACAGCAGCTTGATCACGTACCCGGCTTCCCGTGCGGCCGCGACGTCCTCCGCCGTGACACCCCGGATGCCCTCGCAGTGGACGTCGTCGATCGTGTAGCTGGAGTGGAACGCCAGGGACGCCAGCACGGCGGTCTTGGCGGCGGCGTCGTGGCCCTCCACGTCCGCGGTGGGGTCCGCCTCCGCGTAGCCCAGGCGCTGGGCCTCGGCCAGGGCGTCGTCGAACGCGGCACCCGTGGTGTCCATCTGGTCCAGGACGAAGTTGGTGGTGCCGTTCATGATGCCCAGGAACCGGTCCACGCGGTCGCCCGCGAGCGAGTCCCGCATGGGGCGCACGATCGGGATGGCCCCGGCCACCGCGGCCTCGTAGGACAGCTGGGCGCCCGAGGCACCCGCGGCGTCCTGCAGCTGCCGTCCGGACTCCGCGAGCAGCGCCTTGTTGCCCGTGATCACGGACTTGCCCGCGTCCAGAGCGCGCAGCACGCGCGTGCGGGTGGGCTCGATCCCGCCCGTGAGCTCCACGACGACGTCCGCGGCGTCGATCACGGCATCCGCGTCCGTGGTCAGCAGCTCGGCGGGCAGCTCGACGTCCCGCGGGGCGGCCGTGTCCCGCACCGCGATCCCGCTCAGTTCCAGGCGCACCCCGCTGCGCAGGGCCAGCTCGTCCCCACGCGTGAGCAGGACGTGGGCCACCTGGGAGCCCACGGTGCCCGCGCCGAGCAGGCCGACCTTCAGGACGGGAGTCTCGTGGGTGGTCGTCGCAGTGGTGGTCATGGCTCCTGTGCTCCTCCGTGGTCTCACGGGTGTCGGTGACATGGGGTGGGCCGCCGCCGTGGTGCGCTGCGGCCCCGGGCGGGCTGCCCGCGCCGTGCTCCGGCCGGGCGGTGGTCCAGCTGGGCAGGGCGGGTGTTCGCGGGATGCCCGCCCCATCATGGCAAGGACGACGACGCCGCGCAGGTTCGTGACGGCTGCCCGCGGTTGGTGCGCACGCCGTCGTCGTCGATCTCGCCGAGCGGTCAGATTTCGCAGTCCCGGGCCAGCAGATCCGCCACGGACTCGCGGCGCACGATCTCCCGGGAGGTGCCGCCCTCGCCCACGGCCACGATGCCCGGGCGCGGGAGCCAGTTGTAGTTGCTCGACAGGGACCAGCAGTAGGCGCCGGTCACGGGCACCACCAGGAGGTCGCCCCGCTGGACGTCCCCGGGGAGGTAGACGTCCTTGACCACCACGTCACCGGACTCGCAGTGCTTGCCCACCACGCGGGACAGCACGGGGGCCTCGTGGGAGACCCTGTTGGCGAGCACCGCGGTGTAGTCCGCCCCGTAGAGCACGGGACGGGCATTGTCGCTCATCCCGCCGTCCACGGAGACGTAGCGGCGCTGCACACCCTGCTCGACCGTCACGGTCTTGACGGTGCCCACGGTGTACACCGTGCAGCCCGCGGGCCCCGCGATGTATCGACCGGGCTCGAAGGACAGGTGCGGTGCCGGCAGCGCGGAGGACTCCAGGACGGCCGGGAGCAGGGCGGCGAGGTCCGCCGCGATCTCCTCGACACCGCGCGGGGAGTCCGCGGCGGTGTAGGCGACCCCGTGTCCTCCGCCGAGGTCCACCTCGGGCAGCACCACGTCCCAGCGGGAGGCCACGGCCTCCCGCAGCGCCAGGACGCGCTGGGCCGCCTGGGCGAATCCCTCGGCCGCGAAGATCTGGGAGCCGATGTGGCAGTGCAGACCGCGCAGGTCCAGGGCGTCGGCGGCGTCGAGGCACGAGACCACCGCCTGCAGGGCCGGGGAGTCCTCGCCCTCTGCGCCGGCGGCGAGCGAGAGACCGAACTTCTGGTCCTCGTGCGCCGTGGCGATGAACTCGTGCGTGGAGGCGTGCACCCCCGGGGTCACGCGGACCATCACGGGGGCCCGGGTGCCGAGCTCCCGCGCGAGCGCGGCCACCAGCTCGATCTCCGCGAGGGAGTCCACCACGATGCGCCCCACACCGGCGCGCAGCGCGGTGGTGATCTCCGCGGCGGACTTGTTGTTGCCGTGCAGGGCGATGCGCTCACCGGGAACCCCGGCTGCGAGTGCAACGGCCAGCTCCCCACCGGAGGCGGTGTCGATGCTGAGTCCCTCGGCCAGTGCCCAGCGGGCCACCGCCGAGGTGAGCAGGGCCTTGGACGCGTAGTACACGGCCACGTCCACCCCGAGCGGTGACAGGGCGCGTTCGAACGCCTCCCGGAAGCCACGGGCACGGGACCGGAACGTGCGCTCCGAGACCACGTACGCCGGGGACCCGTGCCGCCGCGCGAGCTCCGTGACCGGGACCCCGTCCACCGTGACGCACCCGGAAGCGTCCCGGGCGTACTGGGACGTGAAGACCACGGGATCCAGAGTGGCGGCGTCCGGCGGGACGGGCAGCCATGCGGGGGCGAGCGGGTGGCCGCTCACGCTCTGCTCGGGCACCGGATCACATCCGCTCGGGAGCGGAGACGCCAAGCAGGTCCAGCCCGTTGGCCAGGACCTGGCGCACGGCGTCGTTGAGCCACAGCCGGGTGTGGTGCACGAGTTCCACCTCGCCGTCGCCCTGCGGGGTCACGCGGCACGCGTCGTACCAGCGATGGTACGCACCGGCCAGCGCCTCGAGGTGCCGGGCCACGCGGTGCGGTTCACGGAACTCGGCGGCCTGCGCGACGACCGACGGGTACTGCCCCAGGGCCGCGAGCAGGTCCGCCTCGCGGGGGTGCTCCAGCAGGGCGGCGTCGAACTGCGGGGCCCCCGCCTCGTCCAGACGACGGACGCCGGCGGCCTCCGCGTTGCGCGCGACCGCGCACGTGCGGGCGTGCGCGTACTGCACGTAGAACACGGGGTTCTCGTTGGACCGCTTGGTGAGCACGTCCAGGTCGATGTCGATGTTGGAGTCCACCGAGTAGCGCGTGAGGGAGTAGCGGGCGGCGTCCACGCCCACGACCTCCACGAGGTCCTCCATGGTCACCACCGTGCCCGCACGCTTGGACATCCGCACGGCGGTGCCGTCCTTGACAAGGTTGACCATCTGGCCGATCAGCACCTCCACGGCCTCCGGGGAGTCCCCGAGGGCGGCGGCCGCGGCCTTGAGCCGGGCCACGTAGCCGTGGTGGTCCGCACCCAGCATGTAGATGCACAGGTCCGCGCCGCGGTCCCGCTTGTTCTTGAAGTACGCGATGTCACCGGCGATGTAGGCGGCGTTGCCGTCCGACTTGATGACCACGCGGTCCTTGTCGTCCCCGTGCTCCGTGGAGCGCAGCCACCACGCGCCGTCCTCGAAGTACAGCGAGTCCGAGGAGCGCAGCTGCTCCAGCAGGGTCTCCACCTGACCGCCCTGGAACAGGGAGTCCTCGTGGAAGAAGACGTCGAAGTCCACGCCGAACTCGTGCAGCGAGGACTTGATCTGGGAGAACATCAGCTCCACGCCCGCCGCGCGGAAGACCTCCTGCGGATCCTCCGCCTCCAGCGCGTCCGGGTGCAGCGCCAGGACCTCCTGGGCGATGTCCGAGATGTACTGCCCGCCGTAGCCGTCCTCCGGGGCGGCCTCGCCCCGGGCACGGGCCAGCAGGGACCGGGCGAAGCGGTCGATCTGGTTGCCGTGGTCGTTGAAGTAGTACTCGCGCACCACGTCCGCGCCCTGGGCCTGCAGCACGCGCGCCAGCGAGTCCCCCACGGCGGCCCAGCGGGTGCCGCCCAGGTGGATGGGGCCCGTGGGGTTGGCGGAGACGAACTCCAGGTTGATGGTGGTTCCGGCCAGCGTCTGCCCGGTGCCGAACGCGCGGCCCTGCTCCACGACCGACTGCGCCAGCTCACCCGCGGCGGCGGCGTCGAGCGTGATGTTGAGGAAGCCCGGCCCGGCGATGTCCACGGCCTTCACACCGGGTACCCCGCACAGGTGCTGCGAGAGGATCTGGGCGACGTCCCGCGGGGGGCGCCCGACCTTCTTGGCCACCTGCATGGCCACCGTGGTGGCCCAGTCCCCGTGCTCGCGGTTCTTGGGTCGCTCCACCCGCGCCTGCGGGAGGTCGACGCCGTCCGCCACGGTGAGCTCACCGGCGGTCACGGCGTCCTGCAGACATGCGGACACAGCGGAGGAAAGTTCTTCAGGAGTCACCGTGCCAGTGTAGCCGGGCGGGTTCTGCCGCACCGACTCCCGCTGATTGGTGCACCCGCGCAACCTGGTAGTATCGTCGAGTTGTCGTCGCGAGCCGAGCAGTTGGTGAACGGCACGGCACGCCCGCGTAGCTCAGTGGATAGAGCGTCTGCCTCCGGAGCAGAAGGTCGTAGGTTCGAATCCTGTCGCGGGCACCCTGAAAGCTCCACCCGTTGACGACGGCCCCGGTGACCCCGGGGCCGTTGTCATGTCCGGGCCTGTCGTCCTGTCCGGGCCCGCAGCACCTCTCAGCGCCGACCGCGCCGCTGCTCGCGGATCCTGTAGTTCGGGTTCAGCTCGAGCGGGTCGTACTCGTTCATGACGGACTCGGAGCCGTACTGCTCCTCGAGCAGCGCGTCCTCCGCCACCGGCTCGGGCGGCGCGGTGCGCCGCAGGACGACCCCCACGATCGTGAGGATCCCTCCCACGAACAGGGTGCCGAATCCCACGATGGTCATCACCCAGCCGCGCTCGGTGAGCGGCTGGCCCCCGTGGTCCGCGGCCGCCTGGCTGAGCGCCGCGAGACCCTCCGGCAGGGAGAAGCAGCACACGAAGAGCAGAATCAGCCCCACCGCAGTGATGACGGACGTCATGCGCTGTCTGCGGCGGGGCTGACTCATGGTGATCACTGACCTTCCGGTGCCACCTCCGCGGCGGAGGAGCCACCCGTGGGAGCGCCACCGGCGGGGACGCCCCGGGAGGGGGCGGCCGACGGTGCGGCGCTGCGAGCTGTTTCCAGAAGCGTAGCGTCATCCAGTGCCGGCTCGCCCGTGGCCGCCTGCAGCTTGCGGAACTCGGCCAGCAGGTCCGCCACGGTGGCCTCCGCCTTCTGCTGGGCGTCCAGCTCGAAGAGGATCCGGCCCTCGTGCATCATGATCAGCCGGTTGCCCAGGCGCAGGGCCTGCTCCATGTTGTGCGTGACCATGAGCGTGGTGAGGTGGCGCTCGTTCACGATCCGCTCGGTGATCTCCGTGACGTGCTGCGCCCGCTGGGGATCCAGTGCGGCCGTGTGCTCGTCCAGCAGCAGGATCTCCGGGGCGGAGAACGTGGCCATCAGCAGCGACAGCGCCTGGCGCTGACCACCGGACAGCAGACCCACCTTGGCGCCCAGCCGGTTCTCCAGACCCAGCTCGAGGGTGGCCAGCTCCTTCCTGAACTCCTCCCGCCGGGCGCGGGTGACCCCGCGGGACAGCCCGCGGGAACGGCCACGCCGCTGGGCGATCGCCATGTTCTGCTCGATGGTCAGGGTGGGTGAGGAGCCCTTCATGGGGTCCTGGAACACACGCGAGATCCACCTGGCCTTGCGGTGCTCCGGGAGCCGTGTGACGGTGCGCTCCCCCACCCGGATTTCCCCGCTGTCCGGGATGATCGTCCCGGACACCGTGTTGAGCAGCGTGGACTTGCCCGCACCGTTCGACCCGATGACCGTGACGAAGTCGCCCTCGTTCACCGTGAGACTCACCCCGTTCAGGGCCACGCGCTCGTTGACCGTCCCCGCGAAGAACGTCTTGCGGACGTCGTCGACTCTCAGCATGCGATCACGCTCCCTTTCCGGCGGAGGTGGTGGCGATGCTCGCGGTCACGGGGTGCTCGGTGCTGCTCCCCACGTCCGCCTGCACCTCCTGGGCGGCCTTGAGCGTGCGACGCCGCTTCCAGCGCTTGAACACGGCCATCTGGGGCAGCACGAGCGCCACCACCACGAGCACGGCGGAGATCAGCTTCATGTCCGAGGGGTTCAGCCCGGCCTGCAGCGCCACCGTGATGACCAGGCGGTACAGCACGGAGCCCAGGATCACCGCGAACGTGGCGATCACCACGGTGCGGTGGCCGAAGATGCCCTGGCCCAGGATCACGGAGGCCAGGCCCACCACGATCATGCCGATGCCCATGCCGATGTCCGCGAAGCCCTGGTACTGCGCGATCAGCGCGCCCGCGAGACCCACCAGGGCGTTGGACAGGCACAGCCCGAGGATCTTCTGCGCGTCCGTGTTGACCCCGAACGAGCGGATCATGTCCGGGTTGTCACCCGTGGCCTGCATGGCCAGACCGGCGTCCGTGTACAGGAACCAGTCCAGCACCACCTTGACCAGCAGCACTCCCACGAGCAGGAGAAGGACACCGGTGACCGTGCCCTGCAGCCCGGCCTCGCGCAGCGGCGTGAACACGGTGTCCTCGCGCAGCAGCGCAAGGTTCGCCTTGCCGCCCATGAGCCGCAGATTGATGGAGTACAGCGCGGTCATGGTCAGAATGCCCGCGAGCAGCCCGTTGATCTTGGCCTTGGTGTGCAGCAGCGCGGTGATGAGCCCCGCGAGGCCGCCCGCCACGAAACCCACCATGGTGGCGATCCACGGGCTGCCGCCGTTGAGGATCACCATGGCCGAGGTGGCGGCTCCGGTGGTGAACGACTGGTCCACGGTGAGGTCCGGGAAGTCCAGCACGCGGAACGTGAGGTAGACCCCCAGGGCCATGACCGCGTAGATCAGCCCGAGTTCGATTCCAGCGATCACCGGTTCTACTCGATGACCTGGTCGGCCTTGTCCCGCAGGCTCTGCGGGATCTCCACGCCCATGGCCTTGGCGGCCTTGGCGTTGACGATGAGCTTGGTCTCCTTCTGGGACTCCACGGCCATCTCGCCGGGCTTGGCGCCGTCCTTGAGGATCTTCACCGCCATCTCACCGGTCTGCTTGCCAAGGTCCTTGTAGCTCAGACCCTGGGTGGCCAGCGCACCGCGCTCCACGGAGTCGCCCTCGCCCGCGATGAGCGGGATCTTCTTGGCCTCGGCCGCGGAGATCACGGCCTCCAGCCCGGCCACGACCTTGTTGTCGGTGGGGACGTAGATGGCATCGGTGTCGAAGGACTCCGCGGCCTGGGCCACCTCAGCCGTGGTGGTGACGGTCTTCTCCACGACCTTGAGGCCCTCGGCCTCGGCGGCCTTCTTGGCCTCGTCCACCTGGATCTGCGAGTTGGTCTCACCCGAGCTGTAGATGATGCCCACGGACTTGGCGCTCGGCTTGAGCTGCTTGACCAGCTTGATCTGATCCGCCACGGGGTTCATGTCGGTGGTGCCCGTGACGTTTCCGCCCGGGGCCTCCGCGGAGTCCACGAGGCCGGCGTCCACCGGGTCCGTGACGGCGGTGAACAGCACGGGCTTGTCCGTGACGGCCTGGGCCAGCGACTGTGCGGACGGCGTGGCGATGCCCAGGATGAGGTCGTCCCCTGAGGACGCGAAGTTGGAGGCGATGTTCGTGGCGGTGGCCTGGTCCCCCGAGGCGTTCTGCACGTCCAGGGTGAGATTCTCGCCCTCGGTGTAGCCGCCGTCCTTGAGAGCCTCCACGAAGCCCTCCCGCGCGGCGTCGAGCGAGGGGTGCTCCACGAACTGGGAGATGCCCACGGTGACCTTCTTGGTCTCCTTGCCGTCGCCCGACTGCTCGCCGGCGGAGCCGCAGCCGGTGAGCAGCAGGGCGGCCGTTGTGGCCGCCGCGGCGACCGGGAGTAGACGCTTCATGGGGTGGTTCCTTCCATCACGGATCAATGATGAGTGGATGCTACCTGCCGATCGGTCGAAAATGAGACGCAGCTCACATGTAGGGACAATGTCGCGTGTCACCTGCGCGGGAACGCGCGGCCCTGCGTGTGTCGGGGGAGGCCCGTAGACTGCACGGTTGTCATGACTGAGCCCATCACCACGCCCCGCATCGTGTACCCGGACAACCTCCCCGTCTCCGCGCGCCGGGGGGACATCATGTCCGCCGTCCGGGAGAACCAGGTGGTGGTGGTCGCCGGTGAGACCGGCTCCGGCAAGACCACCCAGCTGCCCAAGATGTGCCTCGAGCTGGGCCTGGGTGAGCGCGGGCTGATCGGGCACACCCAGCCGCGCAGGATCGCCGCCCGCTCGGTCGCCGAGCGGATCGCCCACGAGCTCGGCGAGCGCGTGGGCGCCACCGTGGGCTACCAGGTGCGCTTCACGTCCGAGGTGGGCAGGGACTCCAGGATCAAGCTCATGACGGACGGCATCATGCTGGCCGAGATCAGCCACGACCCCACGCTCTCGCGGTACAACGCGATCATCATCGACGAGGCCCACGAGCGCTCGCTCAACATCGACTTCCTGCTGGGCTACCTCCGCCGGCTGCTGCCCCAGCGGCCGGACCTGAAGGTCATCATCACCTCCGCGACCATCGACCCGCAGCGCTTCGCCGAGCACTTCGCGCAGCCGGACCCCGAGCACCCGGATGCGGATCCCTCCCCCGCGCCGATCATCGAGGTCTCCGGGCGCACCTACCCCGTGGAGATCCGCTACCGCCCGCTCACGCAGGAGCGCAGCGGGGACGGCGGTCCGGACGAGGAGGACACCGGGGACGGCCTCGCGGACGAGGACCGGGACCCGATCGACGCGGTGTGTGACGCCGTGGTGGAGCTCTCCCGCGAGCCGCGCGGGGACATCCTCGTGTTCTTCGCGGGCGAGCGCGAGATCCGCGACGCGCAGGACGCGCTGCAGAAGGTCATCGACTCCCACCGTTCCCTGGCCGGGACCCAGATCCTCCCCCTGTTCGGGCGGCTCTCCATGGCGGAGCAGAACCGCGTGTTCTCGCCGTCCTCCCACCGCCGCATCGTGCTGGCCACCAACGTGGCGGAAACCTCCCTCACGGTCCCCGGCATCAAGTACGTGGTCGACCCCGGCACCGCGCGCATCTCGCGGTACTCGGCGCGCACCAAGGTTCAGCGCCTGCCCATCGAACGGATCTCCCAGGCCTCGGCCAAGCAGCGCTCGGGCCGCTCCGGGCGCACCTCGGACGGCGTGTGCATCCGGCTGTACTCGGAGGAGGACTTCGAGTCCCGCCCCGAGTTCACGGATCCCGAGATTCTGCGCACCAACCTGGCCGCGGTGATCCTGCAGATGATCTCCGTGGGCGTGGTCCGGGAGCCCGGTGACATCCTGGACTTCCCGTTCGTGCAGAAGCCGGACCCGCGCGCGGTCAAGGACGGCGTGGTGCTGCTGCGCGAGCTGGGCGCCCTGCGCGGTCCGGGCGGTGCGGCGGACGGCGACGACGCGGCGTCGCGCCCCGCACGCAGGTCCCGTGGCAGCCGCCGGAACCGTGGCCGGCGGGGCGGACAGCGGGGCCCGCTGACCCGCACGGGTGAGATCCTCGCGGCCCTGCCCGTGGACCCGCGTCTGGGCCGGATGATCGTGGAGGCGGACCGCCGCGGCTGCGCGCGCGAGGTGCTCGTGCTCACCGCCGCCCTGACCGTCCAGGACCCGAGGGAGCGCCCCCTGGAGAAGCGCCAGGCCGCGGACGAGTTCCACGCGCGGTTCAAGGACAAGACCAGTGACTTCCTCTCCTACGGGCTGCTGTGGCAGTACCTGCAGGAGCAGCAGGAGGAGCTGTCCTCCTCGCAGTTCCGCAAGCTGTGCAGGCGCGAGTACCTGAACTTCCTGCGCATCCGCGAGTGGCAGGACCTCTACGCGCAGCTGCGCCAGATCGCCCGGCAGTCCGGCATCGACGTGGGCGGCTCGCGGGAGATCGACGTGGCCGCCCACCAGGACGACGTCCACAAGTCCCTGCTCTCCGGGCTGCTCAGCAACATCGGCGTGCGGGACGAGCGCACCCGTGAGTACCGGGGCGCTCGCGGCACCCGGTTCGCGATCTTCCCGGGCTCGGCCCTGTTCAAGAAGTCCCCGGACTGGATCGTCTCCGCGGAGCTCGTGGAGACCTCCCGGCTGTGGGCCCGCACGAACGCCGCGATCCAGCCCGAGTGGGCCGAGGAGATCGCGCCGTCGCTGGTGAAGCGCTCCTACTCCGAGCCCCACTGGTCCCGCTCGCGCGGCGCCGTGATGGCCTCCGAGAAGGTCACCCTCTACGGGCTGCCGCTGGTCAGCGAGCGCTCCGTGCTGTTCTCCTCGATCGACCCCGAGCTGTCCCGGGAGCTGTTCATCCGCCACGCGCTCGTGGAGGGCGACTGGCAGACGCGGCACACCTTCGTCAAGCGCAACCGCAAGGCGCTCACGGAGGTCGAGGAGCTCGAGAACCGCATGCGCCGCAAGGACCTGCGCGTGGACGACCAGGTCCTGTTCGACTTCTACGACGCCCGGGTCCCCGCGCACGTGGTCTCGCAGCGACACTTCGACGCGTGGTGGAAGAAGGCCCGCCACGAGGACGAGCACCTGCTGGACCTCACCCCCGAGGACCTCATCGCCCCGGAGGCCCCGGCACTGGACACGGACTCGTTCCCGCGCTCGTGGCACGTGCACTCCCCCGAGGGGGACCTGAGCCTGGACCTGGACTACGAGTTCGCCCCGGGCACGGACACCGCGGACGGCGTCACGGTGCGGATACCCGTGCTGTTCCTGGACCGGCTCGCCCCCGAGCAGTTCGAGTGGCACATCCCCGGCCTGCGCGTGGAGCTGGTCACCGCGCTGATCAAGTCCCTGCCCAAGGCCGTGCGCCGCAACTTCGTGCCGGCCCCGGACACCGCGGCCGCGGCCGTGCGCCGGCTGGACGAGGAGTTCGACCCGCCCTCGGGCTCGCTGCTCGACGCCCTCGCCACCGTGCTGCGCCGGATGCGCGGACACCCCGTGCAGGCCTCCGACTTCCACCCCGAGACGCTGCCACCGCACCTGCGGATGCGCTTCGAGGTCCGGGACGCCCGCAACGCGGTGCTCGGCCGCGGGGACGACCTCACCGAGCTCAAGCAGCGGCTGCGCCCGAGGGTCCGTGAGGCGCTCGCGCAGTCCCTCGGCCAGGCCGCCGCCCAGCTCTACGACGCCGCGGGCACCTCCGCGAGCGCGGCCTCCGGCGGGGACGACGACGCCGCCGCGCCCGGTTCGCGGCGCGGCCGGCGCTCCGGTCGCGACGACCGCAAGGGCCGGGGAAGTGCGCGCCCGGACGAGCGGGCGGCGTCGAGCGCGTCCCTGGAACGCACCGACCTGGGCGCGTGGCCCGAGCCGGATCCGCCCCGCAGCGTGGAGACCACCGTGGCCGGCCAGACGGTCACCGGCTACCCCACGCTCGTGGCCGCGGCGCCGGAGAAACCGGGGAGCACGGAGCTCCCGCGCGTGGACCTGCGGATTCTGAGCGACCCCGAGGAGCAGCGCGCGGCCCAGCGCGACGGCGTGATCGCGCTGCTGCAGCGCGTGCTGCCCTCCGTGCACCGCTACGTGGTGGACCACCTCAGCCAGCGCGAGCGGCTGGTGTTCACCCAGAACCCCCACGGTTCCGTGGAGGCCCTGATCCACGACTGCACGGGCGCGGCGATCGACCGGCTCGTGCCCCACGACCCCCCGTTCACACGGGCCGAGTTCGACCGGCTGGCCGAGCACGTGCGGGCGGAGCTCATCGACACGGTCTTCGCGGTCACGGCGCTCGTGACCACCGCGCTGAGCGAGGCCACCACGGTGCGCAAACGGCTGAAGAAGCCCGGCTCACTGGGCGCGGTGCCCGCGTTCACGGACATGGCGGAGCAGGTGGACGGGCTCATCCACCCCGGATTCGTGGCGCAGACCGGGTGGCAGGCCCTGCAGCACCTGCCCCGCTACCTGGCCGGGGTCAACGCCCGGCTGGACAAGCTCTCCGGGCACCTGCAGCGCGACGCCGTGGCCATGCACACCGTCCACGACCTCGAGGCCGAGTACCGTGCGGCCCTGGACGCAGTGCCGCCCACGGTGCCCACGCCCGCGGCGCTCAGGGCAATCCGGTGGGACCTGGAGGAGCTGCGGGTCTCGTTCTTCGCGCAGGAACTGGGCACCGCGCACACGGTGTCGGAGAAGCGGCTGCGCAAGAAGCTGCGCGAGCTGGGCTGAGACCCAGCGCGCGACGGACCATCACCCAGTTCACGGGGGCATGGCCCAGGAACACGAGTGACAGCCGTGGCGGGGGCCCAGGAGGCGCGCCCCTCAGTGCGCGAGTGCGGCACGCCCCGCACCGAGCGAGGAGGGCACCCCCTCCTTGGGTGAGGACCACGCTTCCGAGACCGGGAGCGTGAGTGCGCTCAGCCCTGCGACGGCACCGTGTCCTGGTGCCCCTGGGAGACGAGTGCCTCGCGGATCCGCCGGGCGGACTCGTCCATGACGGCGGCGTCCGGGTCCTGGTCCACGTTCGCGAAGTCGAACTCCTCGATCGAGTTGGTGGGCCACACGTGCAGGTGCGTGTGGGGCACCTCGAAGCCCTGGATCATGAGGCCCACGCGCTTCGGGGAGAAGGCGGCGTCCACGGCCCGGCCGATGGCACGGGACACCGTCATGAGATGGGTGGCCAGCTCCTCGGGGAGGTCGATCCACGCGTCCACCTCCCGGCGCGGGACCACGAGCACGTGGCCCTGGGCGAGCGGCTGGATGGACAGGAACGCGACGCACTGCTCGTCGGCCCAGACGAAACGACCGGGCAGCTCGCCCTCGATGATCTTGGTGAACACTGAGCTCACGGTGGAGTCCTCTCCTCGGTGGGTGGCCGACGGTCCGCCGGCCGGGTCAGCTGGTGGTGATCTCCACGCTCTCGCGCGGGGACAGGTGGCGGTAGCTGGTTCCGTAGAGTCCGGCGAAGTGGGCGACCTGCGTCTCGACCACGCCGAAGCCGTTCTCCGAGAGGAGGGCGTCGTGGATCTGGAACGCGGTGGTGGCCCGGGTGGCGATCATGAAGTCGATGACCTCGGACATCTTCGACCACGGCGCGTGCAGGGGCACCAGGACGGTGGGAACCGTGACCCCGCGTGGAACCGTGAACGAGTCGCCGGGGTGGAACACGGCGTCGTCGACCACGTACCCCACGTTGGCCACGGTGGGGATCAGGGGGTGGATCAGCGCGTGCTGGCCGCCGTGGGTGGTCACCGAGAACGGGCCGGCCTCGAACGCCGTGTCCGCGGTGACGGCGTGCAGGCGCGAGGTGTCCGTGACGTGCTGGGAGAGCTCCTCGACCACGGCGGCCGGGGCGTGGAGCGAGTGTTCGGGTGCCGACTCCAGCACGGCCGAGACACGGGGGACGTCGCAGTGGTCCGGGTGCACGTGCGTGACGAGCACGGTGTCCGCTCCGTCGAGTGCCTCCTCGACCTCCGAGAACGTTCCGGGGTCGATCACCAGCACCGCGCCGTCCTTCTCGAGCCGCACGCACGAGTGGGAGAACTTGGTCAGCAGCATGGTGCCACCCTAGCGGCCCGCCGGGGCTCCGTGGAGGTCTCCGCGACCCACGGGCGGCCCCGGCGCACCCGACCCGTGCAGGTGATCCCCCGGGCCGGACCCCGTGGTCGGGCACCGAGGACCACCCGCACGGGGACCGTCTCGCCGCGCATGTCCGTGCCGCGCGTTAAGATGACCCGGACGACCGCTCGCGGAAAGGACGCCAGGGTTGAGCACCAAGACCACCGAACCCGCGGAGGTTCGCAACACGAAGCAGCGCCGTGCGGTGACCGCCGAACTGCACCGGCTGGAGGACTTCATCTCCACGCAGGACCTGCACCGGCGGCTCCAGGACCAGGGCGAGTCCGTGTCCCTGGCCACCACCTACCGGATCCTGCAGTCTATGGCGGAGCTCGGCCAGGTGGACGTGCTGCGGACCGCGGAGGGCGAGGCCATCTACCGCCGCTGCGAGGCCCAGCACCACCACCACCACCTGGTGTGCCGCTCGTGCGGGGCCACGGTGGAGCTGGAGGCGCCGGACATCGAGGCCTGGGCCGAGAACACGGCGCGGCGCCACGGCTACACGGACGTGGACCACACCGTGGAGATCTCCGGGATCTGCGAGCAGTGCGCCGCCCGGCTCGAGGCCGAGGACACCCCCGGCAGCGAGGACCGCGGCGCAACGCTGCCCGGTGCCGGTTCCCCGGAGGCCGCGCAGCGCCCGTCGAGCTCTCCGAGCACCTCCCGCCCCGGTCGAGGATCCTCGGGGCCCACGCGGTGACCACCGGCCCACGCGACATCCTGCTGGTCCACAACGGCTCCTCCCCCGCGTCCCGCGATGCCTGCGAGCGCGCCGCAGGCATCCTCCGGGCGGGCGGATACCGAGCCCGCCCTCTGGCATCGGCCACGGCCAGAGGGCTCTCCGAGCTGCTCACGGACACCCTGCGCAGGGAGAGCCAGGCTGTTGCCGCCGTCGTGGCCGTGGGTGGGGACGGGATGGTCCACCTGGTGCTGCAGTGCCTGGACGCGCTGAACCGGCAGGGCGTGGACCTGCCCTTCGGACTGGTGCCGGCGGGCTCCGGCAACGACCTCGCACGCCACCACGGTGTGCCCTCCCAGGACGTGGAGCGTGCCGCGGGTCGCGTGCTCCGTGGTCTGGAATCCGCGCCGCGCCGCACGGACCTGCTCCGGGTGGAGTGTGCGGACGGAACCCGTCACGTGTGCGCCACGGCCGTGTGCCTGGGCCTGGATGCCCGCATCAACGCGCGCGCCAACCGCTGGTCCCGCGTGCGCGCGTCCGCCAAGTACGTCGTCGCCCTTGCCGTGGACCTCGTGAGCCTGCGGGCCCGCCCCTACCACTTGAGCTGGACCTCCCCGGACGGCAGCGAGCACACCGCCGGCCGGGATCTCACGCTGCTCACGCTCGCGAACACGTCCTCGATCGGCGGGGGCCTCACGATCGTGCCCGCCGCAGACGCCGGGGACGGTACCGCGGAGCTGTTCATGGTCTCGGACGTGGGGCCCGTGAAGTTCGTGGTGTCCCTGCCCCGGTTGTGGCTCGGCAGCCACGTGACCCTGCCCGAGGTGGCGGTGGAACCGGCGGTCTCGGCGAGCGTGGCCGTGAGCGCGCACGCCACCGGGCATTCCCCGGGCGGGGACATGGCTTTCGGCGACGGCGAGCGGCTCGGCCCCCTGCCCGTGACCCTGCGGGTACTCCCCGCGGCCGTTCAGATCCTGTTCTGAGCCGGGCCCGTCCCTGCGCCGGCGCCCGCTCCGGGTGAGCCCTGCCCGAGTGCGCCTGCCGTGTCCGCGGCGACCGGTGTGGCCGTGGAAACCGGCGCCCCCGCGCCCACCGGGCCGCGCCGCGTCGTCGTCCGGCGGTGGGAGGACGAGCGTTCACGCACGGCGCGCACCAGGCGGGAGACCAGCCACAGGGTGAACGAGATGGTGGTGACGTACGGGCTGATGGGGATGTTCCCGCCCAGCGCGAGCAGGATCCCGCCCACCATGGCCAGTTCCGCGAAGAGCACCGAGAGCACCACCGTGCGCACGGGACTCACGGTCAGGTTCATGGCCGCGGCCGCCGGGGTGATGAGCAGGGCGAGCACCAGCAGCGAACCCACGATCTGCACGGACAGCGCCACGGTGATCCCCAGCAGCACCATGAACGCGATGGAGAGCCCCCGCACCGGCAGGCCCTTGGCCTGGGCCACCAGGGGGTCCGTGCTCGCGAACGTGAGGGGCCGCCAGACACCCACGAGCGTGATCACCACCAGCGCCGAGAGCAGCACCATGGAGGTCAGCTGCACCGAGGAGACCGACACGATCTGACCGGTCAGCAGCGAGAACTTGTTGGACGAGCGGCCCTCGTAGAGGGACAGGAACAGGATACCCAGCCCCAGCCCGAAGGGCATCAGGACCCCCACGAAGGAGTTGCCCTCCCGCGCGCGCAGCCCCGCGAACCCCATGATCAGGGCGGCGAGGATCGAGCCCACGAGCGAACCCGTGATCACGTCCGCTCCGATCAGCAGCGCGGCGGCGGCCCCGGCGAAGGACAGCTCCGCGATGCCGTGCACGGCGAACGCGAGGTCCCGCATCATCACGAACGTGCCCACGAGCCCGCCCACGAGCCCCAGCACCGCCCCGGCCCACACCGAGTTGCGCAGCAGAGAGAGCAGCTCGGCGTAGTCCTCGAAGACGAACACGGAGCTCAGGAAGGAGTTCCAGTCGATGGCTGCCGTGATCACGGGACGGTCTCCTCCGGGGAGTCGGTGTGGTGGGCACTGTCCGGGCTGCCGGCCACCAGGATCCGGCCGTTGGCGCGCAGCACCTCGATGGGGCTGCCGTAGAGCTCGGTGAGCACGTCCGAGCGCAGCACCTCGTCCGGCGTGCCGATCCGGAAGGAGCCGTTGGCCAGGTACAGGATCCGGTCCACGTGCTTGATGATCGGGTTCACGTCGTGGGTCACGAACACCACGGCGCAGCCGGTGCGCTCACGCTGCTCGTGCACCAGCTCGCTGACCACGTGCTGGTGGCGCAGGTCCAGGGAGAGCAGCGCCTCGTCGCACAGCATGACCGTGGGCTCCGCCGCGAGCGCCTGTGCGATCCGCAACCGCTGCTGCTCGCCCCCGGAGAGCAGCCCCACGGGGGCTTGCGCATAGTCCGTGGCGCCCACCCGCTCGAGCAGCTCGTCCACCCTGCGGTGCACCCGCCGCGAACGCAGACGCATCCCCCACCGGTGTCCGTCCACGCCCTGGGCCACGAGGTCGCGGGCCCGCAGCGGGGTGCGCTCCGGGAAGCCGCGCTGCTGGGGGACGTATCCCACGCGGGAGGCTGCCGTCCGCGGACGCACACCGTTGACGCTCACCGTCCCGGCCGTGAGCGGCAGCAGCCCCAGGAGCACCTTGAGCAGGCTCGTCTTGCCCGTGCCGTTGGAACCCAGCACGGCCAGGTACTCCCCGGGGCGCACGTCCAGGTCCAGACCGGACCACAGGGTGCGCTCCCCGAAGGAGAGCTCGGCGCCGCGCAGCCGGATCACCGGGTCGTGCCGTTTTTCCGACTGGTTGCCAGGAGCACCCGCCGTGGAGCCCGCGGAGCCGGGAACGCTGTGCCCCGCAGCCGTGGTGGGCCCCGCCGCCGTGGTGGGCCCTGCCGCGCCGTCACGTGTTCTCTCGGATGCCACGGGCTACTTCTTCACGGCTTCGGCCACGCGGTCCACGTTCTCGCCCATCCACTGCTGGTACGTCCTGCCGTCCGGCACGGTCTCGGTGAACTCCACCACGGGTGTGCCCGCTTCCTGGGCGGTCGTGCGCAGCCGCTCGGTCTGCCCCGTGGAGGTCTGCTGGTTGAACGCGAGCAGCGCGATGTGCTCGTCCGCCACCAGCTTCAGCGTGTCGTTGAGGGCGGCCGGCGGCGCGTCCGTCTCGGCGTCGATCGCCTCGGCGAACTCCGCGGGGGTGTCGTCGTGCAGACCCGCGTCCTCCAGCAGGTAGCCGGGCACCGGTTCCGTGGCCACATAGCCACCGCCCGCACCGAGGCCCCCGAGACGCGCGTCCAGGGCGGTCAGCTCCTGCCCGACCCGTGCGGCGTTGTCCGTGTAGTAGCCCGCGTTGGCGGGATCCACCTCCCCGAGCTGGCCGGCGATCTGCGTGACCACTTCGGTCATGGTCTCCAGGTCGTACCACACGTGCTCGTTGAATCCCCCGTGGTGGTGGTGGTGCTCCCCCGAGCCGTGGTCGTGGTCGTGCTCCTCGGCGGCCTCACGGTCCTGCTCGGACTGCAGACCCGAGACCTCCACGGCGTCCACCACGCGCGCGCCCTCCGGCGCCAGATCGGTCATGAACTGGTCGTACCCGCCGCCGTTGCGCACCAGGAGGTCGGCTTTTTCCACGGCCAGCCGGTCCTGCGGCGTGGCCTCGTAGGAGTGGGGGTCCTGGGCTGAGGAGTGGATCACCGGCGTGGCCTCCACCTTGTCGCCACCCACCTGGGCCGCGAGGTCCGAGTAGACGTTGGTGGAGGTGGTCACCCGGATCTTCCCGGAGTCCTCCGATCCGGATCCGCCCTCCTGCGCCGATCCGCCCGAGCAGCCCGTGAGGGCCAGCGCTCCCAGCAGCCCCAGGACTGCTGCGGCCCTGGCTCCGTGGCGGTTGGTGCGGTCACTCACGCGCATCGTCTCCCTGCTCGGCGTCCCCCCGCACCACCCGGGGTGCCGATGAGAACGGATGTCATCAAATCAGAGCGCGAGCATATCATGAACCATTCTCATGTAGCGGCGTGATGAGAACGGGCGGATCAGGACCAGGACTCGGAGCGTGGCCTGCCCTCGTCGTAGCCCGACTGGGACTGGATGCCCACCACGGCGCGGGACGCGAACTGCCGCAGCGTGGTGGCCCCGGCGTAGGTCATGGAGCTGCGCACCCCGGAGGTGATGTGGTCCAGCAGGTCCTCCACCCCGGGTCGCTGGGGGTCCAGGTACATGGTGGAGTTGGAGATCCCCTCCTCGAACAGCGCCTTGCGGGCCCGGGAGAACCGGTCCTCTCCCAGGGTGCGGTGCTTAACGGCACGGGCCGAGGCCATCCCGAAGGACTCCTTGTAGGCACGGCCGTCCGCGTCCACGGTGATCTCCCCCGGCCCCTCGTGGGTGCCCGCGAACCACGAGCCCACCATGACCTGGCTCGCCCCCGCGGCCAGGGCGAGGGCGACGTCGCGCGGGTGCTTGACCCCGCCGTCCGCCCAGATGTGCGCACCGAGATCCTGCGCGGCTTCCGCGCACTCCACGACCGCCGAGAACTGGGGGCGCCCCACCGCCGTCATCATGCGGGTGGTGCACATGGCCCCGGGGCCCACGCCGACCTTGACGATGTCCGCGCCGGCCGAGACGAGGTCGCGCACGCCGTCGGCGGTGACCACGTTGCCGGCCACCACCGGCACCTGCGGATCCAGGGCGCGCACGGCGGCCACGGCCTCCATGGCCTTGAGCTGGTGGCCGTGGGCGGTGTCCACCACGAGGACGTCCACCCCGGCCTCGAGCAGCCGGGCGGCCTTGGCCCCCACGTCACCGTTGATGCCCACGGCGGCGCCCACGCGCAGCCGGCCCCGCGCGTCCACGGAGGGGGTGTAGATGGTGGAGCGCACGAGACCCTGGCGTGTGATGATCCCGGCGACGTTCGTGCCCCGCAGCACCGGAGCGGCGCTCACCCGGGCGTCGGCGAGGCGCTCGTAGAGCGCACGCAGCGCCGCGGAGTCTGCCTCCGCCGGAAAATCGGCCTCCTGGAACTGCGGGCCGTCGCTGCGGGCCAGATCGCCCAGCTGGGTGAAGCGGTCCACGTCCCGGCAGTCGGACTCCAGCACGAGGCCCAGGTACCGGCGCTCCTCGTCCACCACGACCACCAGTCCGTGCGGGCGCTTGTGGATGATCCCGAGCGCGTCGTGGACCGTGTCCGTGCTCCGCAGCACCACAGGGGTGTCCCAGCGCGGGGAACGGTTCTTGACCCAGGACGTGACCTCCGCGATCACGTCCAGCGGGATGTCCTGCGGCAGGATGCCGAGCCCGCCCCGACGGGCCATGGTCTCGGTCATCCGGCGCCCGGTCACCGCCGTCATATTCGCGGCCACGACCGGGATCGTGGAGCCCGTGCCGTCCTGCGGGGACAGGTCCGCGTCGAAGCGGGATGTGACCCTGGACATGGAGGGCACCAGGAAGACGTCGTTGTAGGTCAGGTCCGTGGTGGGATTCGTGAGGAAGCGCACAGACGCACAGTCTACTGTCCACCGTCACGCTCCGGGCCCGACGCCGCCCGGTCGCCCTGGGCGGCGTCCGCCTGGGTGACGTTCCCCGCAGCCGGCGTCGTGGTGGCCCCGCACGCGGGCGGCGTCGGCGTGTTCGTGATCATCGAGGGCCCGGCCATCGGCCGTGGCCCCGCACGCGGGCGGCGTCGGCTCCGGAACACGGTGCGCGGAGCACGGCGAGGGGCCCGTGCGACGGGTGGCACGCGTCCTGCCGCCTCACTAGACTGAAAAACCGGATCCGGCTTTGCATGCGCGAAGCCCGTCGAGGGCGCCCACGGCCGGTAAACTCCGTGGGAGCCGCACAGGGGCCGCGAGGACCAGCTCGCCACCCGGGACACCCAGCACAGATGGAAGAGGCGTATCACTCGTGCCAGACCAGCCGCACCACCTTATCCCCGAAGAATTTGCCGGCAACGAATGGCTTGTGGACGAGCTCTTCGAGAAGTACCAGGCGGACAAGAACTCCGTGGACAAGAAGTGGTGGCCCATCTTCGAGCAGATGGCGGACGAGGACAAGGCCTCCGCCCCCGGTGGCACGAACTCCGCTCCCGCCGGCAAGGCCTCCGCGACCACCGCCGCGTCGGCTCCCGCCGCGAAGAAGCCCGAGGCCTCCCCGGCCCGCACCTCGGAGCCGGCCGCCCGGAAGCAGACTCCCCAGACCACAGAACGTGCGCAGTCCCCGGCACCCGCCGCGACCGGCGCCAAGGCGAAAGGACGGCCCGAGGGCGTGGACACCGAAGCGGACAGCAGCGAGGGAGCAGCCTCCAAGCGACCCATCCGGGCGCAGCCTGAGGACCGCAAGGAGGACGGCCCGGCCAAGGAGAAGCCCGCGGAGGACACCGTGGTCAAGCTGCGCGGTCCCGCCAAGGCCGTGGCCGCCAACATGGATGCCTCGTTGAGCGTCCCCACGGCCACCACGGTGCGCGCCGTGCCGGCCAAGCTGCTGATCGACAACCGCCTGGTCATCAACTCCCACCTCTCCCGCAACCGGGGTGGCAAGGTCTCCTTCACCCACCTGGTGGGCTACGCCGTCATCCGGGCGCTGGCCAACTTCCCGTCCATGAACGTCATCTACGACGAGTCGGACGGCAAGCCCGCGGCCATCCACCCCGCCCACGTGAACTTCGGCATCGCGATCGACATCCCCAACAAGGACGGCTCGCGCAACCTGGTGGTGCCCAGCATCAAGGCCGCCGAGACCATGTCCTTCCAGGAGTTCTGGACCTCCTACGAGGACATCGTCAAGCGCGGCCGCAACGGCGCCCTGACCATGGAGGACTACTCCGGCACTACGGTCTCCCTGACCAACCCGGGCGGGATCGGCACCGTGCACTCCGTGCCGCGGCTGTCCAAGGGCCAGGCCTGCATCATCGGCGTCGGTGCCCTGGACTACCCCGCCGAGTACAAGGGCGCCTCTCCCCGCACGATCGCTCACAACGCGGTCTCCAAGGTCATCACCCTGACGTCCACCTACGACCACCGCGTGATCCAGGGTGCGGGCTCCGGCGAGTTCCTGAAGCTCGTGGAGCACTACCTGCTGGGCGGGGACGACTTCTACGACCACATCTTCGAGGCGCTGCGGATCCCCTACGAGCCCGTGCGCTGGGCCGTGGACAACCAGGTCAACCCCGAGATCCAGATCAACAAGGTCGCCCGGATCCAGCAGCTGATCCACTCCTACCGCGTGCGCGGACACCTCATGGCGGACACCAACCCGCTCGAGTACGTGATGCGCAAGCACCCGGACCTGGACATCCGCACCTACGGGCTGACCCTGTGGGACCTCGAGCGGGAGTGGCCCACCGGCGGCTTCGGTGGCCAGAGCCTGCTCACCCTGCGCGTGATCCTCGGACGGCTGCGGGACGCGTACTGCCGCACCGTGGGCGTGGAGTACATGCACATCCAGGATCCGGAGCAGCGCGAGTGGTTCCAGTCCAAGCTGGAGCGCGACTACCAGAAGCCGTCCCGCGAGGAGCAGTTCCACATCCTGGAGCGGCTGAACGCGGCGGAGGCCTTCGAGACCTTCCTGCAGACCAAGTACGTGGGACAGAAGCGCTTCTCCCTGGAGGGCGGCGAGTCCCTGATCCCGCTGCTGGACGCGATCATGTCCGAGGCCGCGGACGCCTCGCTGGCCGGCGTGGGCATCGCCATGGCCCACCGTGGCCGTCTCAACGTGCTCACCAACATTGCGGGCAAGTCCTACGCCCAGGTGTTCCGCGAGTTCGAGGGCAGCCAGGACCCGCGCGCCTCCGAGGGCTCCGGCGACGTGAAGTACCACCTGGGCACCGAGGGCGTGTTCACCTCCGACAACGGCAACGAGACCCAGGTGTACCTGGCCGCAAACCCCTCCCACTTGGAGGCCGCGGACCCCGTCATCGAGGGCATCGCCCGCGCCAAGACGGACGTGCTCGGCGCAGGCCCCGAGGGCAACGGCGAGTTCCCCGTGCTGCCCATCCAGGTCCACGGCGACGCCGCCATGGCCGGTCAGGGCATCGTGTACGAGGTCATGCAGATGTCCGGGCTGGAGGGCTACAACGTGGGCGGGACCATCCACGTGGTGGTCAACAACCAGGTGGGCTTCACCACCGCTCCCTCCGCCGGACGCACCTCCACGTACTCCACGGACGTGGCCCGCACGGTGCAGGCCCCGATCTTCCACGTGAACGCGGACGACCCCGAGGCCGTGGTCCGCGTGGCGCAGCTCGCGTTCGAGTACCGCCAGCGCTTCCACCGCGACGTCGTGGTGGACCTGGTCTGCTACCGCCGCCGCGGCCACAACGAGGGCGACGACCCCTCGATGACCCAGCCGCTGATGTACTCCCTGATCGACGGCAAGCGCTCCACGCGCAAGGTCTACACCGAGAACCTCGTGGGCCGCGGGGACATCACCCAGGAAGAGGCGGACCGGGCACTGGAGGACTACCAGGAGCGCCTGGAGCGCGTGTTCGCGGAGACCCACGAGGCCCAGAACTCCACGGTCCCGCTGGTCACCGGGGACGCCGCTGCCATCGCCAACATCGAGCGCCCGTCCGCGCAGCAGGCGGACTCGGGCGTCTCCGTGCCAAAGACCACCGCGATCTCCCCGGAGACCGCGCAGCGCATCGGCGACTCCTACGTGGAGATGCCCGAGGGCTTCACCATGCACCGCAAGCTCAAGAAGCTCGCGGAGAAGCGCCGGGACATGACCCGCGAGGGCGGGATCGACTGGGGCATGGGCGAGCTCATGGCCTTCGGCTCCCTCCTCATGGACGGTGTGCCCGTGCGGATGTCCGGGCAGGACGTGCGCCGCGGCACGTTCACCCAGCGCCAGGCGGTGTTCTTCGACGCCGAGAACGGTGCGGAGTGGACGCCGCTGAACAGCCTGTCCGCGGACCAGGCCCACTTCTCGATCTACAACTCCCTGCTCTCCGAGTACGGCGTGCTGGGCTTCGAGTACGGCTACTCCGTGGAGCGTCCCGAGGCGCTGACCGTGTGGGAGGCGCAGTTCGGTGACTTCACCAACGGCGCACAGACCATCGTGGACGAGTTCATCTCCTCCGCGGAGCAGAAGTGGGGTCAGCGCTCCAACCTGGTGCTGCTGCTCCCCCACGGCTTCGAGGGCCAGGGCCCGGACCACTCCTCCGCACGCATCGAGCGTTTCCTGACGCTGTGCGCGGAGAAGAACATGATCGTGGCCCAGCCCTCCACCCCGGCCAACCACTTCCACATGCTGCGCCGCCAGGCGTACTCGCGTCCGCGCCGGCCCCTGATCGTTGCCACGCCCAAGCAGCTGCTGCGCCTGAAGGCCGCGGCCTCCCCCGTGGAGGACTTCACGCAGGGCACGTTCCAGCCGGTGATCCCGGACGTCGCGAACCTGGACGACTCCAAGGTCACGGACGTGATCCTGGTGTCCGGTCGGCTGTACTACGACCTCGAGGCGCAGCGGAAGAAGTCCGACGACCACTCCACCGCGATCGTGCGCGTGGAGCAGCTATACCCGCTGCCCGCGGACGAGATCAAGGAGCAGCTGGCGCGCTACCCGCAGGCCCGTGTGATCTGGGCCCAGGACGAGCCCGCCAACCAGGGTGCGTGGCCGTTCATGGCCGTCAACCTGGTGCCGCAGCTGGACCGAGCGGTGACCCTGGCGTCGCGCCCGGCCTCCGCCTCCCCCGCCAACGGCTCGGCCAAGCGCCACGCCGCGGAGTTGGAGACCCTGGTGCAGCAGGCGTTCGACCGCGGGGAGTGATCCCGCACCGGGTGCGTCCCACCGTCCCCCACGGTGAGCGCACCCGCCGGCCCCGCACGCCGGACCCGACCTGCCCGGGGGCCGTCACCTGACGGCCCCCGGGCCACGCAACAACCCGAAGGATGTCGAGAAGAGTGGACCAACGCAGGATCCGCATTGTGGCCGTGGGCGACGAACTGCTGGCCGGAGTGGACGACCCCCGCGCCCTGGGCTGGTTCGGTCGCGTCCTGGCCCGCACCCCCCGTGACGTGGTCCCCGTGGACGCCTACAACCTCGCCGCGCCGGGAGAGGGCAGCGAGACCCTCAACGAGCGCTGGTTCGACGAGGCGGTCCGCCGCTTCGATCCCGCGTGCGACAACCGTCTGGTCATCGCGCCGTCCGCCCTCGACATCGACCTGGGCATCACCTCCGCGCGTTCCCGGCTGAACATGGCGAACATCGTGGACCAGGCCACCCAGAACAACGTCAAGGTGCTGGTGGTGGGCCCGCCGCCCACGCTGGACCCGCAGCGCAACCGCAAGATCGCGGACCTCTCCGCGGCGTACGGGGATGTCACCACGCGCCGCAACCACGTGTACGTGGACACCTTCAACCCGCTGCAGCACCACGAGCAGTGGCGCAAGGACCTGGCCGCCAACCACGGCAACCCCGGCCAGGCGGGCTACGGCCTCATCGCGTGGCTCGTGCTGCACCGCGGCTGGTACAACTGGTTGCAGCTGCCCGAGCCCCGCTGACGCCGGTTCCGAGAACGGCACTCGTCCCGGCCTCCCGTTCCGGCAGGCACCCTGCTCCCCCGCAGGGACGGTCCGGGAACCTTGGTGGCTCTGGGACCACCGCAGATGTGAGATACTGACGGACGATGTTCCAGCCAATCACCACAGGAGGTACATCATGAGCAAGCGTGGACGTAAGCGCAAGGATCGTCGCAAGAACTCGGCAAACCGCGGCAAGCGGCCCAACTCCTGAAGTTCTGCGCACGAACCACGGAACGCCCGCAACCATCATGGTTGCGGGCGTTCTGCATGTCCGGAGTCCTCAGGCCGCGGGGTGCTCGCCGCACTGCGCGTCGATGCGCTCCAGGATCGAGCGCTTGAGCTGCTCGGGGGCGCTCTCGCAGCACGAGCGCTTCATCACGGAGCGGATGACGCACTCCAGGTTGTACTCGCGCTCGCACTCGGAGCACCCGGTGAGGTGGGCGTGGATCTCCTCAAGGTCCTCGGTGGTCAGCGCGCCGTCCAGGTACTCGTAGATGCGCTGGATGCGTTCGTCGGTGCAGCCTCCGCTGCAGGGGTTCTGCGTCATGTGTCAGCCTCGATCCTTCGCCGGTGCCCCGCCCTTGGCCGGCCTGCCGGCCTTGGACGTGTCGAATCCTCGTTCCTGGGCGTAGTCGCCCAGCTTCTCGCGCAGGAGCTTGCGGCCGCGGTGCAGCCGGGACATCACGGTGCCGATGGGCGTGTCCATGATCTCGGAGATCTCCTTGTACGCGAATCCCTCCACGTCCGAGAAGTAGACCGCCAGGCGGAACTCCTCGGGCAGCTCCTGCAGCGCCCGCTTCACGTCCGAGTCCGGGAGGTGGTCCAGTGCCTCGACCTCCGCGGAGCGCAGCCCCGTGGAGGTGTGGGACTCGGCCCGGTGCAGCTGCCAGTCCTCCACGGTGTCCGTGTTCGCCTGGCGGGGTTCACGCTGCCGCTTGCGGTAGAGGTTGATGTACGTGTTGGTGAGGATCCGGTACAGCCAGGCCTTGAGGTTGGTCCCGGGCTTGTACTGGTGGAACGCGGAGAACGCCTTGGTGTAGGCCTCCTGCACGAGGTCCTCGGCGTCGGAGGGGTTGCGGGCCATCCGCAGCGCGGCCGCGTAGAGCTGGTCCACGTACTGCATGGCGTCGCGCTCGAAGCGTTCGCGCCGCTGCTGGGTGGACTCCTCACCGGCCGGCACCTCTTCGGGGTGCTCCACGGCGTGGGATTCGTGAGTTCGCTGATCGTTCATCACGCCCAAGTCTAAGGCGGGGGCCGTCATCTCTGGACCGTCACCTGCCTTCCCGCACGCCTTCTGCCTCACCACACGTGTGGTGCTTCCGTTCATCCGGCACAACACACGCTGCTCGCGCGGGTATTCCCGGGGGAGCCCCGGCCGCGGGCCGATAGGATGACGTTCGTGCCTTCCCGGAGATGCCGGGACCCTAAGGAGGAGAACCATGAGCATTGTTCGTCGTCTCGCCCGCCCGCTGCTCGCCACCGGCTTCATCGCCGGAGGTGTGGACGCGTTCCGCAACTCGTCCACCACGGCCCGGCAGCTGGACCCCGTGCTGAAGGCCGTGGAGAGCGCCGCGCCGCAGCTGCGCCCCGTGACCGCCAACCGCGCCGTGGTGGCGCAGGGTCTCGCCGCCGCCCAGGTGGCCGCCGCGTCCCTGCTGGCCGTGAGCAAGCTGCCCCGGCTGTCCTCCACCGTGCTGCTGGGCACCACCGCCCTCAACGGCTACGCCCAGTACCGCTCCGCGGACGCGAGCACCACCGAGGGCAAGGAGGCCCGCCGCTCGGGCCTGCTGAAGAACGTGTCCCTGCTGGGCGGCGTGATGATCGCCGCCGTGGACACCTCCGGCAACCCGTCCCTGGCGTGGCGCGCGAGCCACCTCGCGGACGACGTCCGCAAGAACGCGGTCAAGGTCAGCAAGGACACCAAGAAGAAGCTGACGGAGGCCGAGAAGGCCGTGCAGAACGCCGTCTCCTTCTAGTCCGCCGCACCACGTGACGCGCAACGGCTTGACGCACCCCCGGGACCCCGCCCACTGGCCCGCCCCCTCCGCCCACGGCTCGCCCGTGAGCGGCACCGTGGCGGTGCCAGGGTCCAAGTCCCTGACCAACAGGTACCTCGTGCTCGCCGCGCTGGCGAGCGGGGCCTCGGTGGTGCGCAAGCCGTTGCACTCACGGGACAGTGCCCTGATGGTCACCGCGCTCGAGCAGCTGGGCGCCGCGGTCACCGAACTTCCCGATCCGGGCCCGTTCGGCCCGGACCTGCGCATCGACCCCGTGTCCCCGGGCGCCGTGCTGGACGGGCCCGTGACCGTGGACTGCGGACTCGCGGGCACGGTCATGCGCTTCGTGCCCCCCGTGGCCGCCCTGTGCTCGGGCACGGTCGTCCTCGACGGCGACGACGCCGCCCGGGTGCGTCCCATGGCTCCCGTGGTCGAGGGGCTGCGGCAGCTCGGTGTCCGGGTGGAGGACGGTGGTCGGGGCACCCTGCCGCTGAGCGTCGTCGGCACCGGCACCGTCCCCGGGGGGACCGTGACGATCGATGCGAGCGGCTCCTCCCAGTTCGTCTCCGCACTGCTGCTGGCCGCGGTGCGCTTCGAATCCCCCCTCGTGCTGCGCCACGACGCCCCCGGCGGGGTGCCGTCCCTGCCGCACGTCGAGATGACGCTGCAGGTGCTGCGTGACGCCGGCGTGAGCGCCGAGCGCGTGAGCGAGCGGGAGTGGCGCGTCGAGCCCGGGGCCGTGGCCGGCCTGGACGTGACCGTGGAGCCGGACCTCTCCAACGCCGGGCCCTTCCTCGCCGCGGCCGTGGCCACCGGCGGCACCGTGAGCATTCCGGACTGGCCGGCGCACACCACGCAGGGCGGCGACCACTGGCGCCACATCCTGCCCAGCTTCGGAGCGCGCGTGACCGTGCGGGACGGAGTCTTCACCGTGACCGGTCCGGACGAGCTGCAGGGCGTGGACCTGGACCTCTCCGAGGCCGGTGAACTGGCCCCCACCGTGGCGGCACTGTGCGCCCTCGCCACGGGGCCCTCCCGGCTGCGGGGCATCGCCCACCTGCGCGGGCACGAGACCGACCGGCTCGCCGCGCTGAGCACCGAGCTCAACGCCCTGGGAGGCCGCGTCCGCGAGACCGAGGACGGCCTGCAGATCACCCCCGCGCCCCTGCACGGCGGCGAGTTCCACACGTACCACGACCACCGGATGGCCACCGCCGGCGCCATCCTGGGACTCCGCGTCCCGGGGATCCTGGTCGAGAACATCGCCACGACCGCCAAGACGCTGCCGGAGTTCCCACAGCTGTGGGCCGCTCTGCTGGGCACGGGGGCCTGAGCGGTGGCACGCAGGACGTGGGACGAGTCGGACGTGCGGGTGCGCGCAAATAAGCGTGGCTCCCGACCCCGCACCAAGCAGCGCCCGTCCCACGAAGACGCCGTGGTGGCCCGCGTGGTGGCCGTGGACCGTGGCCGGTACACGTGCGTGGTGGACGAGGACGGCCCCGATCCCGTCACGGTGCTGTGCGTGCGCGCCAAGGAGCTGCGCCGCCGCCCCATCGTGCCCGGTGACCTGGTGGGAGTCGTCGGGGACGTCTCCGGCGCGCCCGACACGCTCGCCCGGATCGTGCGGATCGAACCACGCGCCACGGTGCTGCGCCGCAGCGCGGACGACACCGACCCCGTGGAGCGGGTGATCGTGGCGAACGCCGACCGTCTGGTCCTGGTGCTCGCCGCCGCCTCCCCCACTCCCCGCACGGGATTCGTGGACCGGGGCCTCGCGGCCGCGTGGGACGCGGACATCACCCCCGTGGTGTGCATGACCAAGTCCGACCTCGCGGACCCCACGGAGTTCCTCGACTACCTGCACGACCTCGACGTCCTCACCGTGACCACCCAGCGCGCCACGGACCGGGGCCAGCGACCGGAGGCCGGGCTGCACGAGGAGTCCCTGGCCGTCTCTGAGGACTCCCTCGCCCGGCTGCGGGAATTGCTGGACGGGCACGTCAGCGTGTTCCTGGGCCCCTCCGGCGTGGGTAAGTCCACGCTGGTCAACGCCCTCACCGGAGCCGAGCGGGCCACGGGCGGCGTCAACGACGTCACGGGGCGCGGCCGGCACACGTCCTCCTCCGCCCGGGCCCTCACGGTCCCGGGGACCAGCCCGGGCACGTGGGTCGTGGACACCCCCGGCATCCGCTCCCTGGGACTCGCGCACGTGTCCGAGGAGAACCTGCTCGACGCCTTCACGGACCTCGTGCCCGCCACCGCCCACTGCCCGCGGGGCTGCCGGCACACCGAGGACTCCCCCGGCTGCGCCCTGGACGCCTGGGTGCACCGGCCGGAGGCCTCCCCCGCCGCGCCGGAGCGGCTGGAGTCGCTGCGCAGGCTGCTGGCGGCGTCGCGCGGGGAGACCCAGCAGGGTGACAGCGAGAAGCAGCTCGGACAGGCGATAACGTAGGGGCATGCGCGCACCGAGCAACCACACGGACGACCTCCGCCTGGCCCACATCCTCGCGGACTCCGTGGACGGCCTGACCATGAAACGGTTCAAGTCCCAGGACCTCACCGTGGAGACCAAACCGGACCTGACCCCCGTCACGGACGCGGACCGTGAGGCCGAGCAGGTAATCCGCGGCCAGCTGGGACGGGTGCGCAACCGGGACGCCGTGATCGGCGAGGAGTTCGGCGCCACGGGCTCGGGCGGGCGGCAGTGGATCATCGACCCCATCGACGGCACCAAGAACTACGTGCGCGGTGTCCCCGTGTGGGCCACACTCATCGGCCTGGTGGAGGACGGCGAGGTGGTGGTGGGCGTGGTCTCCGCGCCCGCGCTGAACCGCCGCTGGTGGGCCGCCGCCGGCTCCGGGGCCTTCACGGGCCGCTCGCTCTCGCAGGCGCAGCGGCTCTCCGTCTCCTCCGTGGCCACGCTCGACGACGCCTCGCTCTCCTACTCGTCGCTGTCCGGGTGGCAGGAGCTGGGCGTCCGGGACCGTTTCCTGGACCTCACGGACCGGGTGTGGCGCACGCGGGCCTACGGCGACTTCTGGTCCTACTGCCTCGTGGCCGAGGGCGCGGTGGACCTCGCGTGCGAACCCGAGCTGAACCTCCACGACATGGCGGCCCTGGTGCCCATCGTGACCGAGGCCGGAGGCCGCTTCACGTCGCTCGCGGGACAGGACGGACCGTTCGGACCGAACGCCCTGGCAAGCAACGGCGCTCTGCACGACGCCGCCCTCGACGTTCTCGGCACCCGTCAGGACAGCGCTGGCTGAGCCCCCACGGTGCCCCTGGGCCCCGGCGCGACGCTCGACCCGCCCCGTCTCGGCCCGGCCCGGCCCCGCCCAATGATCAGCCGGCACCCATCCGGTGCAGAAACGCCCGGCACCTTCCGCTGGGGAGGTGCCGGGCGTCGTCGTCCCGTTGCCGAACGGCAGACCCCGGAACGTGCCCCGGATCCGCCGGACAGGATCAGGTGTTGGGAGTGTTGCCCTCCAGCGAGTCCGTGAGGCACTGGTTGTACCTCGCCTCGTCCCCCTGGGTCGCGTACTCCATGCAGTCGCTGACGGAGCTGAACGCCCAGGCGAAGACCACGGCCATGAGGATGCCGCCGATCACCGCAAGGGACGAGAGCACCACGCCCACGACCGCGAGCGCCGGGGACTCCCGGCGGGACTTGCGCATCTTGACCAGGCCCACGATGCCGAGCACCAGACCCACGAGCCCGATCAGGCCACCCAGACCGCCGAACCAGAAGGTCAGGATGCCCAGGATGCCCAGGACCAGCGATGCGATGGCCAGGCCCTTGCCCGGCGTCGGAGCCGTGTTCTGGCCGTACGGATCCTGCCCGTTGTAGGGCTGCTGGCCGTACGGCTGCTGGGAGTAGCCGTCCTGGTAGTGCGTGGGATAGCCGTCCGAGTTCTGGGAGTCGTAGCCCTGCTGCACCCCGTAGCCCTGGGTGCCGTAGCCCTGGGTGCCGTACCCCTGGGTGCCGTACTGCTGCCCGCCGTAGCCCTGGTTCCCCGGGTCCTGCACACCGTACTGCTGCCCGGAGTAGCCGTGGCCCCCACCGGACTGCTGGCCGTACTGGCCGCCGACACCGTACTGGGAGTCACCGTACTGGGAGTCGCCGTAGCCGCCGTACCCCGAGCCACCGTGCTGCGAGCCCGAGGACGCGGAGTCGCCGTAGCCGGCCGCGCCGAAGCCCTCCTGTCCCGCGCCCGTGGCCTGTGCCGAGGAGTCCTGGCCGTACCGGTCCTGCCCGGCCGCAGAGGTCTGAGCCCGGTCCGCCGAGTACTGGCCGTACTGCGGCTGCTCGCCGTTCGAGGCCGAGGAGGAACCCGAGTTCTCGGGGAAACGCTCGCTCATGGAGGCGCCTGCCTTTCGGTCGTGGTGAATCGTGTCGTGAGCCAGTCTCCCACACGAGCTGCACCCGCTTCTCGGCGGTCCCTCCGCGGCCCGCACCGGGCGAGGCATGAAAAAACACCCCGGACCGCAGGGTCCGAGGTGTTCTCGATGTCCGTGGACATCACGGGTGGAGATGGGGGGAATTGAACCCCCGTCCGATGCAGCATTGTCAGGGCTTCTCCGGGCGCAGTGTGCTTGCAGGTTTCTCAGTCCCGGCCATCTCGCACACGAGTGGCCGCCGGACTCAGTCACGTAGAAGTCCCCTGGACGTCCGTGACGTACGTCCAGAGCAGTGACCTTCTAGCTGATGTCAGATTCCAGGTCGAAGGTGAACCTGGGCTGACAGACTGCTCGGGCTACTTACGCAGCGAGAGCGAAGTCAGTGCGCTTGGATTTGGCACTTATATTTTTTGCAGAGAGCGTTGACGAGATGACTCTGCATCCTCGGCCCGCTTCCCCTGTCTCAACTCACATCGTCGAAACCGATCATCCCCGTATTCATTTTTCAATGAGCACCACGTCACCGCGCAGCGCGCCGTGTCGTAGACACACAAGACTACGTCCGCACGTCCTCGCGCGTCAACAGCACACGGCCTCGCCGCAGGGCCGTGCCGACGATCCCGGAGGAGCAGGGCCGAGCGGAACGGCGCCGGTGGTGCGGTCCTCGGTGGACCAGCCCTTGTCCTCCCCCGTCCAGTGCCCTACGGTGGGGGCCATGTCCCGATGAGTCCTTCCTGAATCCCCGCGTCCGAGGCCGCTGCCCGGCGGGGACCGCGACCATCAGAGGACCTTCGTGAACCCCTCCCCCATCCCCTTCCCCGCGTCCGCGCGCGCAAGCACAGCGTTCAGCACGTCCGGCGCCACGGGCACCCACGTGACGGTGGACGGGGTATCCGCCTCGTTCGGCACCCACCGCGTCCTCACGGACATCACCTTCACCGTCACCACGGGCCGCCCCGCCGGGCTGATCGGCGAGAACGGCTCCGGCAAGAGCACCCTGCTGCGCATTCTGGCGGGTCTGCGCGCACCCGATGCCGGCACCGTGCGCGCCGTCGGTCCCGGCGGTGGGCCCGTCCGCGTGGGCCTGCTCCACCAGGAACCGCCCTTCGCACCGCAGGACACCGTGGCCCAGGCCGTGGCGGCAGCGGTGCGCCCCGTACGGGACGCGGCCCGCGCCGTGGACGACGCCGCCCGCGCCCTGGCCGCCGCCCCGCACGATGAGCGCGCGGGCACCCGCTACGCCGACGCGCTGGAGACCGCGGAACGCACCGGCGCGTGGGACGTGGACACGGCGATCGGTGCCACGCTGGACGGCCTCGGGCTGGGCGGCGTCGCCCGCGACCGGCGCACCGCGGAGCTCTCCGGTGGCCAGCGGGCCTGCTTGTCCCTCGCGTGGACCCTGCTCCGTGCTCCGGACGTGCTGCTGCTGGACGAGCCCACGAACCACCTGGACGACTCCGCCCTCGACTTCGTGTCAGCCACGCTGCGTTCGTGGCACGGACCGGTGCTGCTCGCGAGCCACGACCGGGCGTTCCTGGACGCCACGGTCGGATCGCTCGTGGACCTCGACCCGGCCCCACGCCCCCATGCCGCCACCGCGGACCTCGTGGCCGACGGCACGGGCACCGGAATCGGCGTGACCCGCTTCAGCGGCACCTACTCGCAGTACGTGCTGGCCGGGCTGGACGCTCGCGAGCGCTGGGAGCGCACCTACCGGGACGAGCAGGAGCAGCTGAAGAAGCTGCGGGCCACGGTCCAGGAGCAGCAGAGCGTCGGGCACTCGGGCAGGGCCCCACGGACGGAGGCGCGGGCGGCGAAGAAGTTCTACGCGGACCGCAACGCCACCGTGGTCTCCCGCCGCGTCAACGACGCCCGGACGCGCCTGGCCACCCTCGAGCGGGAGCAGGTGCGCAAGCCCACGCAGGAGCTGTTCTTCCGCGGTCTGACGGCCGCGGACCACGACGCCGCGCGCTGCCTCCGTGCCTCCGGCCCGGTGCTCACCGCTTCCCGCGCCACCGTGGAGCACCGCCTCGCCCCGGTCTCCCTGACCGTGGGGGCGGGTGAGAAGTGGCTGCTCACCGGGCCGAACGGTGCGGGCAAGTCCACCCTGCTGAACCTCCTGGCGGGCCGTGCGGAGCCCACGGGCCGCAGCGTGCACCGGGCCCCGGGAGTGCGCGTGGGACTGCTCGGCCAGGAGGACTCCGTGGCCCACGCGGACCCGGAGCGCACCGCAGTGAGGGTCTACCTGGACCTCGTGGGTGAGGAACTCGCGGAGACGGTGCCGCTGGGCACGTTCGGGCTGCTCGCGGGGCGGGACGAGAACCGGCGCGTGGGTGAGCTCAGCGTGGGCCAGCGGCGTCGGCTGGCCCTGGCCGCCCTGCTCGCGGACCCGCCCCACGTGCTGCTGCTGGACGAGCCCACCAACCACGTGTCCCTGGTGCTGGCCACGCAGCTCGAGGCGGCCGTGCCCGAGTACCCGGGGAGCGTCGTCGTCGCCTCCCACGACCGCTGGCTGCGACGGAACTGGAACGGCCGGCACCTCCGTGTGGAGGCGCCGGCCGTGTGAGGCACGCGGAGCTCAGCCGCGCATGTTGCGGTAGCGCATGGCGCGCTGGGCCTCGCGGTTGTCCTGCTTCTCGCGCAGGGTCTGGCGCTTGTCGTACTCGCGCTTGCCGCGGGCCACCGCGATCTCCACCTTCACGCGCTTGCCGTCCACGAAGTACAGCGACAGCGGGATGATGGTGTAGCCAGCCTCGCGCGTCTTGCCCGCGATCTTGTCCAGCTCCGCGCGGTGCAGCAGCAGCTTGCGGCGGCGCCGGGCCGAGTGGTTGGTCCACGAGCCCTGCAGGTACTCCGGGATGTGGGCGTGCTCGAGCCACAGCTCACCGCGGCTGTCGAACTGGCAGAACGCGTCCACCAGGGACGCCCGCCCCATGCGCAGGGACTTCACCTCGGTGCCCATGAGCGCCAGTCCGGCCTCGTAGGTGTCCAGGATGGCGTAGTCGTGCCGCGCCTTCTTGTTGTTGGCCACGATCTGGCGGCCGTCGTCAGCGTTCTTCTTGGCCATCGGCCTGTTCTTCCCTCACTGCTGCCCCGCTCTCCCGGCGCCACCGTGGGTGGGCCGGGCGGTGCGGTGCAGACTCAGTTCTCGTCGTCGCGGCGCGCCCCGGCGCGCCAGCGGATGCCTTCGTCGATGAAGGAGTCGATCCCGCCGTCGAACACGGAGCTGGGATTGCCCTCCTCGTAGTTGGTGCGCAGATCCTTGACCATCTGGTACGGGTTCAGCACGTACGAGCGCATCTGGTCGCCCCAGGACGCCTTGACGTCCCCCGCCATCTCCTTCTTCTTGGCGTCGGCCTCCTCCTGGCGCTGCAGGAGCAGCCGGGACTGCAGGACGCGCAGCGCGGCGGCGCGGTTCTGGATCTGGGACTTCTCGTTCTGCATGGACACCACGATGCCCGTGGGGATGTGGGTCATGCGCACCGCGGAGTCCGTGGTGTTCACGGACTGGCCACCGGGACCGGAGGAACGGAACACGTCCACCTTGAGCTCGGACTCCGGGATCTCCACGGTGTCGTCCGACTCGATGAGCGGGATGACCTCCACTGCCGCGAACGAGGTCTGGCGCCGCCCCTGGTTGTCGAACGGCGAGATCCGCACCAGGCGGTGGGTGCCCGCCTCCACGGACAGCGTGCCGAACGCGTACGGAGCCTTGACCTCGAACGTGGCGGACTTCAGCCCGGCCTCCTCCGCGTAGGAGGTGTCCAACACCTTGGTGGGGTAGCCGTGGCGCTCGGCCCAGCGCAGGTACATGCGCATGAGGATCTCCGCGAAGTCCGCGGCGTCCACGCCACCGGCACCGGAACGGATGGTGACCACGGCCTCGCGCTCGTCGTACTCGCCGGCCAGCAGGGTCTGGATCTCCAGCTCGGACAGAGCTTTCTGGATGGACGTCAGCTCCGTGGCGGAGGCGTCCCGGGTCTCCTGGTCGTCCTCGTCCTCGGCGAGCTCCACCATGACCTCGAGGTCGTCGATCCGGCTCTCGATCTTGCGCAGCCGGTCCACCTTGGACTGCTTGTGGGAGAGCTGGGACGTGACCTTCTGGGCCTCGTCCGGGTTGTCCCACAGGTCCGGCGCGGCGGCCTGCTGCTCGAGCTCCGTGATCTCCTTCAGCAGCGTCTCGGCGTCGCTGACCGCGGCCACCGAGTCGTAGGTGGCGCGGAGGGCACGGATTTCTGCAGCGTAGTCAATGGTGGCCATGACAGACCACTTTACGTCATGGTCTCCCGGCCCCGTGAGCCGCTAAACTCGGTGGAACCCACGAACACCAAGGAGACTGACGATGCAGCGCCCCACCGTCCTCGCACTGGTCCTGGCAGGGGGCAAGGGCTCGCGCCTGGGAGCCCTCACCGACACCGTGGTCAAGCCGGCCCTGCCCGTGGGCGGCACCTACCGGCTGATTGACATCTCGCTGTCCAACCTGGCGCACTCCCACGTCCCGGACGTGTGGATGGTGCAGCAGTACCTGCCCCACGACCTCAACTTCTACATGGCCAACGGGCGGCCCTGGGACCTGGACCGCTCCCACGGCGGGCTGCACATCCTGCCCCCGTACCAGGGCGCGGAGGGCGAGGGCTTCGCCTCCGGGAACTCGGACTCCATCTTCCGCCAGGCGGAGCTGATCCGGGAGGCGAACCCTGACCTGGTGCTCGTGCTCTCCGCGGACCATCTCTACACCATCGACTTCCGCAGCGTGATCGACACCCATCTCACCAGGCGCGCGGACCTCACCATGGTCACCACGGAGGTCTCCGAGGACGCCTCCCGGTACAGCGTCGTGGAAACCAGCGAGTCCGGTGAGGTCACCGGCTTCGAGTACAAGCCCGAGCACCCGCGCAGCAACCTGGTGGCCGGGGAGATGTTCCTGTTCTCCACGGCGGTGCTCCTGGACGCGCTGAACCACCTGCAGGACACTCTGGGCGAACTGGGGGACTACGGCGAGGACCTCATCCCCCACGTCCTGGAGCACCACACCGTGGTGGAGCACCGTCACCTGGGGTACTGGATGGACCTCGGCACCATCCAGTCCTACTGGACCGCGCAGCAGCAGCTGCTGGACGGGGACGGCGCCACCCTGGACGATCCCGCGTGGCCCATCTGGAGCGGCCAGGCGCCCCTGCTGCCCGCGTTCATCGCTGACGACGCCGCCGTGTCCCGTTCCCTGGTGGCCCCCGGTTCGCGCGTGGCCGGCACCGTGGAGCACTCCGTGATCGGCGAGAACGTGACGGTCGAGGCCGGCGCGGTGGTGCGCAACTGCGTGCTGCTCGACGGCGTGCACGTGGGCTCCGGGGTGGAGCTGCTCAACGTGGTCGCGGATTCGGACGCCCACATCACGGGCGGCTCCCGGCGGGGATCGCCCCAGCACGTCACCGTGATCGACCGCCACGGCGTGGTGAGCGAACGGGAACCGTTCGACACCTCCGCGGTGCTACCCCGAGACTGGGAACAGTACTGACCAGTCTCCACCTGGAACCCACCCCCATCCGAAAGGACCGATCCACCATGTCCCGCTCGTCCCGCAAGACCCTGGGCCCCGTGCTGCGCGCCGAACTGTGGCGCGCCGTGCGCCACGTCGGAGCCCGCAAGGCGTTCCGCCTCCTGCTGCTCCTCCCCCCGTTCCGGTGGGCCAACCGGGCACTTCGTACCCTGCGGCTGGTGCGCGGGCACTGATCCGCGCCACGTGAGAAGGCCGGGGGCGGCGTCGTGGATGCACTGATCCGCCCCCGGCTTTCTTCGTGCCTGTTCCGGCCCGGTCGAGCACCGGTGGTCAGCCGTCCCGTCAAGTTTCGGACGGCGCGCCCTGCCGGCGGGTTTGGTCGGAGGCATTGTTCGCCCGTTGCGCTGCCCGGGACGGTGCCGAGCCACCATGAACCCGGCCGCGCGGATCTCTGGCGGTCCACCGGTGGTCACCGGCGCATCACGGCGCGGGCGTCCCCGGTGGCGCTGATGGGCACCCCGGCCGGGACGATCACGTTGACCACGGGAGGGTGAACCACCGCCGTGAGGGTGACCTGCGCCGTCGTGCCGTCGGGTGAACCAGTGGGGGTGCCGACGGACAATCCGCTGACGTCCTGGAACGCTCCCACCGTGCCCAGGTAGCTCGCGGCGGAGGTCGCCACCGCGTCGTCCGTCAGGATCGCCGTGGGAGGCCCATCACCGGAGCGGTCCACCGTGGTGAAGGTGTCCGCGGCGGCGCCGGCGGCCCGGTCCGCGAGCGACTGCAGCTGTCTCTGCCCCACGTAGACGCTCGTGATCGCCAGGACAGTGACCACGAGCAGCAGGGTGACCAGGGCGAAGCCGATCAGCACGATGGTGGTCTGACCGCCGTCCGGATCAGCATCACCGTCTGCCGCCGCGGACCGTCGTGCGGCCACGTGACTCATGATCCTTCCCACCGAGCCGCAGCCGGCGTGGACCGGTGCACGGAACGAGGTCTTTCCTCGAGTGGGACGCACGCTGCGAGCACCTCTGGCGCACGCGGAAATCCGTGGCGTCACGAGTACCTCCCGGAGACCACCGTGACGTCGGAGGTCAGGGTGGCGACCGTGGCCGTGAGGAACCCCGGCATGCCGGGCAGCTGGACGGTCAGGCTGGCATGGACGGTGGTCACCGCGCCCGGGGACGCACACGAGCCATCCGAGCACGAGACGGTGACCGCGAGGTCCTGCGGCGCAAAACCGTGGTCCTGGGCGGCCACGGCCGCGAGGTCGTGGACCCCGGCGCGGTCGAGGTCCTCGGCTTCCGCCACGCTGATGGCCTGTCCGGCCTGTTCCGCGGCGGCCACCACCGCGAAGGAACCCGCCTGGACACGGGACACCGTGATGACGAGGTAGATGATCGGGATCAGCAGCAGCAGACCCAGACCGATGAACTCGATCACCGCGCTGCCCCGATCCGGGTCCTCCGGCTGCCCGTGGTCGGGAGACCCGTCAGGCGTCCATGTCCACCGCATGCCCGCTCACCTCCAGAGCATCGGATGGGCCGAACGTGGCCACCACGGGCAGCGGTGCAACAACGTGCACCTCGATGGCCGGCAGCTCTCCCACCCCCGTGCGGGACACCGTGATGTCCTGTGCGTACCCCGCTCCCACGGCGTCCGTGATGATCGCCCGGGTGCGCTCGGCTCCGTCCGCGTCCGTGCGGTCGGCCAGGCTCGCGTACCGGGCGCCGGCGGCCGCAGCGTCGATGAGCGTGTTGCGCACGTGCAGCGTGAAGCCGAGCTGCAGGATCATGCCGAAGAGCACGACCGCCAGGGCCAGCACCATGACGTACTCGGCCACCGCGTTGCCCGCGTCCGGATCGCAGGAGACCTCAGAGTCCCGAGACGCGGTTGATGGCATCTTGGAACAGTCCCTCCAGCGCCGGCCGGGCAATCAGCAGCAGCCCGGCCACGAGGACCGCGGACATCAGGGTGAGCATGACCCAGCCGGGGACGTCCCCGCGGTCGGGGTCGTCCTCGGTGGGGGCCAGTCGCGCGGGAACGGCAACGGTCAGCAGCCACAGCAGTCCTGTGTGGCAGCGCATCAGGTGTTTCATGGTCGTCTCCTTCTCGGGGTGGATTCGTGGGGTGGGAAGCATGGGACGTCAAAAGCCGAGGTTGAGCACGGCGAGTCCGGGGAACACCGCGAACACGACGCTCAGCGGCAGGATGAAGAAGACCACGGGAACCAGTGCGCCGGTTCCGGTGTTTCGGAGAAGGCAAGGCCATCCGCTTCGAAGGTCACCGCCAGCCCCACCGGGTAGCCCCGGTACACCCCCTCCACCGTCACGCGGACATCCAGCAGGCGCACCACCTCGGCCCGCTCCTGCGGTCCCATCCCGGCCAGCCGCTCATGAGCCTGGGCCACCACCGCCAGTACGTCACTAACCTGGGCGCGGCGCTGTTGTCTCTCCTGCTGAGTGGCCTGCGCCCCGGCGATCTGCGAGCGCAACTGCCCGATCTGCTCGTCCAGCTTCCCCACCCGCCCGGTGAGGGTCTCGGTCAGCTGAGGGGACTCCAACAGCAGGTCCACCGCGCGCTCGCGCTGGGCAGTCAGGCGCGCCAACTGTTGCTCCAAGTGCGCCAGCTGGGTGGGTTCGACCTCCTGCGCGGCCAACCAGTCCCGGCCCATGGCCTCCAACCGATCACGGTCCCCCAGGAACCCCACGACCTCCTCCCAGACCTTCTGGTCCAGCAACGGCCCGTCCAGCTGGGAATGGGAGCACCGTTGCTCCTTCGGCAGTGAGGTACGACGACCCCCGCACCGGTAGACGTGCGATTGCCGCCCCTTGGTGGCCTTCCGCAGGTCCACCCCGGTGTAGGTCCGGTCGCAGTCCACCGCGCGCACCCGGCCCGTGAGCAACTGCGCGGTGCGGCTGTACTCCCCCGCCGGGTTGTATTTGGCCTGCTTGCCGTCCAGCGCGGCCTGTAGTGCCTCCCACTCCTGCCGGGAGAACATCGGGTTCCCGTAGGTGACCTTGATCGGTTCGCCGTAGGCCGGGGTGCCATCGGCGGTCACCTTCGTGTCACGACCGGAGGCCCGGGCAGTGTCGTCCTGCTCGGCGGGCAACCCCCACCAGTTCTCGCCCGTGACCAGCACCCGGTGGCGCAACGCGCGACGCAGAACCTGCGGCGACCACCGCGCGGCCTTGCGTGGCCGGTACCCCAGCCGGTCCAGCTCCTCGCAGACCTTTGGGGTGCTCACCCCCTGGTTCACGATCCGGTCATAGGCCAGGGCCAGCACCTCACGTTCCCGGACGCTCGGGACCACGCGAGACTCGCGCCCCTGCCCCGCCACCTCATAGCCGTACGGCACATCACCACCGGCATAGGAACCCCCGTTGCGGAGCTTGGCACGACGGCCCGAGTTGGTGCGCCGGAAGGTCAGGCGACGTTCGTAGCCGGAGATGGTGCTACTGATCCCCAGCATCAGGGAACCCTCGTCGGTGGTGTAGTCCATCCCACCGTCCACCGAGACCACGTCCACGCCCAGCGCGATCAGCCGTTCGATCTCCCCGGCGAAGGCGGTGCCGCGTCCGAAGCGGTCCAGGCGCAGGATCAACAGGACCTCGAACTCACCGGCAACAGCGGCGGCGAGCATCTCCCGCCACTGTGGGCGGTCCAGGGAAGCGCCGGACAGCCCCGCGTCGCAGTAGTCCCGCACCACGGTGAGGCAGTTCTCGTCGGCGTAGGTCTGGCACCGGGCCAGCTGCTCCCCCAGGCTGGTGCTCTCTATCTGGCCCGTGGTAGATACCCGGCGATAGATGACAGCATGGCGCTGGTTTTGGGTTCCGGTTGGGTTGAACATTGCTCCTCGCGTTCTGCATGTCTGAGGTGGTAGTTACCTTGATCACATACCGCTGTGGGACGGTCTCACGGGCAGGTATTAGGAGAGCGAAATGCTGTACATGAGGTTCAACGGGCTCAACTTCTCCATCAATGAAGAGACCAGGGAGAGGGTCATGCGGGAGATGAAGGACTCCGTCACCAAAGGTGGCTCGGCGCTCCTGACCATCACTGAGCAGGTCAACGGGGAAGATTACAAGTCCGAAATCATCCTTACCCCTGCGGCTCAGATTTCGTTCCATCACTGGAACATGTCGCCCCAGATCTGAGGGTTATCAAGATCCGATATCCAAAACTGCCTTGACTGGGTTCCCTGACCCCCGGTTCTGATTCGCTGCCCAGGCCTGGGCTTCGGCCTTGGCCTGGGCACGCGCGGCGGAGGCGCGGAACTTAGCCATCAGCGCGGGGCTCAGGACCTGCGACGCACGCTCGGCCACCATCACACGCTGTGGTGCGCTCGCGGCCTCCCACTCGCGGAACAGCGCCGAAGCGTGCCGCGCATCATGGCCAGGCTTGTAACGGCGGGTGACCTCCTGCCCGCACCCGCACAGACAGTGGGCGACCGTGCTCGCCTCGGTGGTCGGCTGTGTGCTGCGCTTCTTCGTCATGATTCCTCCGGGTGCTCCTGGTGGTCGGTGCGCGGCGCGTTCGCCGCGTTAGTTTCCATGGAAATATTCAGGTTTGCCCTCTGGCAAGAACCTTTGGCGGGTGAGCCTCCCCACACCGGTGCCCGTGACCACGACAAACGCCACGGCCACGGACACCAAGGGGAGTTCACGAATCTGAGAGAAAAGCTCACGGACTATTCCTGGGCGGCCCCTGGGTCTCTCTCTCCAACAGCTGACCCCATACCCCCACGAGGGCTCAGGCGCTCTGGCCTCGGCTCTGCGTGACCGCACGCAACTTCGCGGACCCCTTGGCCACGGGCGACGGTGGCGGGGCGGTGCGGGACCGGACCTCGGCGGCGTTCGCCCGGACCTTCGCGATCTCCTCCCGGCCCATGGGATTGAACCCAAGCATCCGGCAGGCGTTCACGAAGTGCGGGAGCACGTGCAGCGCCTTCACACGCTCCCCCGGGGTGGCATCGGGATCACCGAGCACCGCGTCTACTTGGGTGGCGTAGGCGCGTGCGGCCGCGATGGTGGGCACGTCACGTTCACTCAGGTCCTCCCCGGCGTCGCGGACACCCTTGTCGAGGGCGGCCACCAGGGATTTCGGTCGTGTGGTTCGGGTCATGATTTGCGCTCCTTCTTAGCTGTCTTCTGTCGTCTCGTGCGGGCCTGTTGGCACACCAGGCACACCCATGTGATGCTCGCGCCGTTCGACTGGGCGCGTGAGTTCGCGGCGGTCATCTCGTGGCCGCTTCGGCAGGTCCCCGACGGCGGCGGGGTGTCCTGTGTGCGCGGGTTCTGCGCGGTGGGCCAGGGCTGGCCGTGCCACCGGTACGCCATCAGCCCTCCCGCTTCCGTGCCCGGTACGCGGCCTGGTAGCCCCGGCGACACGCTCGGCACTCGCGGCGACCATCAGGCCGGACGTAGCAGGTGGCGGCGTCTTGCGGGTGACCGCGCCGACACCGCGTCAGCTCGTCACGCACCCGATGCTCTGCGGCCCACTGACGTGCGGCGGCGAGTCTGCGGTCCCGTGCCGGCCCCGGTTCGTTCCGCTTCCGCCTCACCGACGCGTTGTAACGCTCGCGGTTCTTGATCCGCCACCGCTTCTGCGCGGCGACGTAGCACGGCTTGCACTGCCGGGCGAGGTGGCCCCCGGGGTTGACCTTGTACCGCACGTTCTCCCCTTCTAGCCGGTGCAGTCCCCGGCGGCACATGTCGGGGAGGCGCTCGGTGGGGTCTCCCTGGACCTCGTGGGCGTCGGGGGCACTGGTGGCGGGGTGCGGGGTCCCGAGGCTCTCGGAGGCGCTTCCGTGGGCCGTCATGCGCCCACCGCCACGGCAACACCGGAGACCTGCAAGGCCACATCCTGGGTGGCCAGCTCGGCACCGTCCTGCAGCACCAGGGTGGGCACGTCGGGGAACCCCAGGTGATCGGGCCAAGCCTCGACGCACAGGCCCTGCGGGCACCAGACCAGGTACTCGGCCACGGGGTAGGCCGTGATCCGGTCGACGTAGTCCCCACACTGCCCGTCCCTACGAAGATCCAAGGCCAGCCACGAACACTGCCGCCCGGTCGTGATCCGGTACAGGTACGTCGTCTCCTCCCAGATCGGGCACGTCTCTGGCAGGACCGGCAGGGAGAGGACCAGCGAGCGGGTCAGAGGGCGCGAAGGGAACCACGCGGTCACCAACGCGGGAGCGTAATCATCAGCGCCCCCCTGCGTGATGACGCGCTCGGAGATGCCCAGCTGCCGTAGGACCTCGCCGCGCTGTGCCGCGTGGTCTCGCGGCTCGGCCTTGGGGCTGGGGTGGGCGGGGGTGTTTTCGGTGATTCGCACGATGCTTGTGCCTCCTATAGGCGTTGCGGGTGATCGCCGGTCCGGGTGGCCCCGGCGCGGGTTAGTGGGTGGGGTGCTTCTGCCCCGTCGTGACGGGGGTGGCACGGGCAGGCACGGGGTCTTCGGCCTGTTTTTTACGCGGGGAACCAGAGGACAACCGAGAACCCCGTGCCGATCCGTGCCATGTGCCGTGGGGCACATCAGCAGAGGGGCTCGTCTTCAGACCCCTGGGTGCGGTAGGCGAGGTTCCGCCAGGCCCTGATCTGCTTCTTTTTCGGTTCTGGTTCCCTCAGCCGCACGGGCCGAGTGCACGCTCCTCCCCTTTTAGGGGGGGAGGAGCGCGTGCACTTCCGGGAGACCCCCTGTCGCGTGCACTTGCGTGCACTTCACGTGCACTTCTCGACCGCGTCGTGACGCGGCTTAGGCCCGGCGGCGTGCACTTGCGTGCATTTCGCGTGCACCGGCATGTCCGGAAATATCGCGTGCACTTCGCGTGCACTTCGCGTACGCCCGGTGGCGTGCTCACAGGACCATCCCCGGCGTCTTGCGAGCGGCCATGAGGCCGGTGTCCGTGATCCGATACACCTTCACGGGCTGGCGTTCCCCGTCACGCTTCTGAGTGCCGAGGTCCTCCGCCTTGCCCTCGTCCACCAGGCGATTCAGGTCCCGTCGCTTCTGCTCCTTCGAGCTACGGTCGTCCCCGCTGTCCATGGCCAGCGCTAGTTCCTTGGCGGTCATGCCGCGCTCCCCCGCCGAGGCCAGCAGGGACAACGGCCCCGACCCGGTCACGACGAAGGAGTAGCCATGGATGTGGTCGTGCCGCACCTTGAACGGCCCCACCATCTGCATGGGTTGCTTCAAGTGCACGAAATCAACCTGTAGGTCCCCGGCCTGTCCCCACAGCAACACCACCGAACCGGCACCGGAGGTCAGCCAGGTTGACCCGTACACCGACGGCAAGTCGTTGGGCTTCGCGCCGTCGCCGTTACCGTTCTTCTTCTGGTGGTGCAGTTCCAGCACCTCAATCCCGTGGGCCAGCAGGAACTGGCGTGCACGGTTGTACGACGCGCCGATCTCGTCCTGAGACAACCCGACTGCGGCGTCTTTCAGCGAGTCAATGATCACCGTGTCCGCTCCGGCCTTCTCCGCTAGCCACAGCAGGGTGCGCGGTTCGGCGGCAACATCCGCCGGAGGTGGGCCCTGGTGGATCACCAACCGTTGCTCCACGGTCTCGCGTTCGGAGGGGACAAAGTGACGGCCCAGCGAGCGCGCGATCTGCTGAGGGCGGTCCATGGCCATGTACAGGACTTTGGATTTGGTGGGCGCGACCGGGAACCCAAGGACTTCGCCGTCGCCCAGCCCGATACGTGCCCGCACGATCTGACCCGTGAGGGTGGTCTTGCCTACCCCCGGGGGTCCGACGATCATCAGGGCCTCGCCCTCAGCCCATAGGACCTTGTCGTCAACGCCCCAGACACCGCCCTTGACCTCAGGCTGATCGAAGATGAAGGACCCTGCGTCAACCACCTGCCCGGTCTCGATCTGGTTGTCCTGGTTGATCCGTTGATCGGCGGCGAGGTTGACGCGCTTCTGCCAAACCCGTTCTTGGACCGCACGTTCGAACTCATGCTCCTGGGCTTCTTCCGCATTCCCGAGCGAGCGTGGCTCGCCGGTTCCCTTGGCCCAGCCCGAGTTGAGGGTGGCCAAGAACGCCGGGTAGCCGTCGTCATCGATCAACCCGTTACGACGGCACGCCTCTTCCAACGCGGTCCGGGCCTGCTGTTCGTCGAACGCCGGGTCTTCCCCTGCGACGATCTGCGCCAGGGCCATCGCAGAGAGGTTCAACTGGTTGTTGCGACCCTCCGTGGTGTTCGCAAGACGGTCGTACTCCCGCAGCAGTGCGGTCACCTGGCCCTCCGGGTACAGAGGCAGACCCTCGGAGGTACTCTCCGTGACCTCGGAGCGCTCGCGGGACCTTCCCGCCGTCAGCACCCGCACGAGGTCGGAGGAGGCCGCAGGAAGGTCCTCGACCGGGGGCAGGGGGTCAGCGTCTGCCGGGGTGTAGTAGCCCTCGGCCACATCTCCGGCGGCGACCGTGTAGGAGCCGGGGGCGACGACGTGGCCACCTTCGGAGCGGACATCCACCCCGGGCAGGTTCTCGGCGGTGTTCTTCAGCTGTAGTGCGTCACCCTCGGCGCGGTAGTACCAGTGCTCGCCACCGGAGGGGGTGTGGACGATGACCGGTTCGGGCAGGTCCAGCCCGCGTGTCGCGTCGGCCCAGGACTGCAGGCCGTTGGAGCGCTTCACGTCCAGGTCAACGACCACCATCCCGGAACCACCCGCGCTGATGCCCACGTTGTAGGGCCTGTCGGCCCACCACGCGGCGATCTTCTGAGGGTCACGGGTGGCGGTGCGGTATCCGCCCTTCTCGACGGGACGCTTGGTGCCCTCGACCGGAATTTTTCAAGGTGTTTGAGGCCAGTGGGTGTCAGGCGGCTACCGGTTCGGCGGCGGTTGGTTGGTTGATCCAGGCGTGGGTGGGTAGCGCGAGGATTTTCGGGTCAGCGGTGGTGGAGAAGCGCTCGGGGTGAGTAGCGCGGGCCGCGGCCAGGGCCGCTGAGCGCTGCTGACTCACGGTCGCGGCGTGGCCGTAGTGGACGTCGGCGGGGGTGTGCAGCCCGATCCCGGTGTGACGGTGTCCGTGGTTGTAGGTCTCGACGAAACCGGCCATGAACGCCCGGGCGTCGGCCAGAGAGCCGAAGCGGTCCGGGAAGACCGGGGCGTACTTCAAGGTCTTGAACCACGCCTCGGAATACGGGTTGTCATTGCTCACGCTGGGTCTGGAGTGGGAACGGGTGACGCCGAGGTCGGCCAGCAGCGCGGCCACAGGTTTGGAGGTCATCGAGGTGCCGCGGTCGGCGTGCACCACGGTGGGCACACCGTGAACCCCGAAGATCTCCTTCATCATCTCCTCGGCCAGAGGCCCGGACTCTCGGGCGTGGACGTGGGCGCCGACGATGTAGCGGGAGTAGACGTCGAGCATCACGTAGGCGTCGTAGTAGACGCCCTTGGCCGGGCCGGGCAACTTGGTGATGTCCCAGGTGTAGACCTGACCGGATCCGTCGGCCATCAGCTCAGGGATCGCTCGGGCCGGGTGACGGGCCTGGCGCCGGCGTTCCTTCACCTGCGCGGCGGCTGCGAGGATGCGGTACATGGTGGCGATCGAGCACAGGTACACCCCGCGCTCCAGCAGCGTGGCGTAGACCTGGGCCGGGGGCTGGTCGACGAATTCGTCACTGTTGAGCACCTCCAGCACCCGTTCCCGCTCAACGCGACTGAGCCGGTTGGCCGGCTCCACCGCGGTCCGAGGTCCCGGTGCTGTCCGGGCCCGCCGGCGGGTGGCGGTGGCCCGCGACACCCCGGTCAGTCCCGCTGCGTCCCGGGTGGTCACGCCTGCGGCGGTGAGCTCGGTGTAGGCGCCCATCAGCGCTTCTTGCGCGGCTGCTCGGTGTCCGCGCTCTCGGAAATCTGCTCCAAGAGCGCGTGTGCTTTTCCCATGATGTCCAGGGCGGTCTCGGTGGTGGCCAGCTTCTGCTGGGAGGCGGCCAGCTGGCGGCGCAACCGGGCGATTTCGGCCTGCTCCGCACTCGGCCGGCCAACGGCTTCATCGGCCGCCTTGCCTTCGAGCACGCCAGCATCGCGCATCCGGCGCCATTCGCTGATCAGCGAGGAGTACAGGCCCTCCCGGCGAAGGTAGGCCCCACCCTGCTGCTCCTGGCAGGCCTGTTCGTAGGCGGCCAGATGCGCCAGCTTCTGCTCCGGGGTGAAGCTCCGGCGCCGAGCCGGGCCACCAGCACGAGGGTGAGCGTCACTCATCTGTCCATCATCGGCGATCGCGGACAACGGCGGGGCGAACGTGGAACTACTCATGGTGATCGATCCTGAATCTCGCCCTGCGTCAGGCGGACTTGCTGTGAACCACTGGACTCAACTCACCCTGACACGCAGGGGACCAGCGGGAACACCGCGTAGCCGTCGGCGGCAAGGGCCTGGGCGTTGGCACGCAGCTGGGCGGCGGTGGGTTCCGCCTGGGTGGCTCGCGCTGCACATTCGGAGGGGAGTTTTGGCATCAGCGGCCACCGCCAGTGCTGTCCCACATGATGTAGTTCCGCAGGTCCTCGACCTCGGACTTCAGGGCCTTAGTTTCCTCGGTGAGCGCACGCACGGAGGCGATCAGCTCGGCGTTCTCCTGGTGGAGTTGCTTCCACTCGGTGGGAGATGTCCGGGCCTGGGTGGTCTTACCCCGTTGGCTCGCGGTGGCGGCAACGGAGGCGGCGTACTCCGGGTCGTTGGCGTAGCGGGCCTTGACACTCCGGGAGATTTTGCGGCGGGTCTCGTCGCTCATGGTCATCGCTGACCACCCCGAGACTCGTGCTCGGCGCTGGTGGTGGGCTGACCGTCGAAGATCAGAGACAGCAGGCGCTCGTAGCGTCCGTCTCTGTTGACTGTGATGGATTGATTCACGTCCACTCCTGAGATTGAGGAGGGGACGTACTAAGTGACCCCTCCATTTCTGAAGAGGTCCTCCCTCACGCCGAAGCGCGAGGCCCGTCAGCTGTACGAGCTGAGCGGTGGTTCGTGATCTGCACCGGCAACTTCCATGGACCAATCACCCAGGGTTGCTCTCCGGCCCGGAGGCCGTGTCACGCGGTGGTACTGCGGTTGTAGGTGGGTGAGTGTATCACCCGCTGTACTCCCAGGAAAACACGCCTGAGTTCGTCCACGCAAGTGTGGCACTTACGGCCCATCGCGGCGCACCCGCGTAGGATCAGCCCATGGATGTGGCGCAGATGATCCTCGACTTCGTGGCACGCATGGCGTGGCCCGGCCTCGTTCTAATCCTTGCTTTTACCTTCAAGGGGCCAGTCAAGAAACTACTTGCTGACCTAAACATCGATGGGATGACGGCCACGGTTGCGGGCATCGAAATGTCGATGCTTTTCAATAAGAGAGTAAGCAGTGCCACTCGAAAGATCGAGCAGAATCCCCCTGCTTCCTCGCCTGGGGCGGGCGCCCCAGAGAGGAAGGATGTCAATTCCACCAAACCTTCTAAAAACAGCACTCGCCGCGGCCCAGTAGAAATCACGCCACTACCACGCCCCCGCACAGAAAACTTGAAATTCAAGACTTCAAGCATCCCAGATTATATCAAGAACCTAATTGAAGCGGACCCGCAGACAGCGGTTCGCGAAAGCGCAATGCACCTGTCGGAAGGACTGTCGTCGGCTCTAAATACCCTACACCCTGATGACACCCGCTGGTGGCCTCGGGATCCGGAATCGCCCCGGGGTTTGAGCTACAGGCCCATTTTGGAGGCTGGGAACTCTGGGCTATTGAGTGAAAGTGAGTTGTCTGCCGCAGACGACCTAGTTACGGCATTCAAATTGGTAAATAGAAGCCCGCACAAAATTTTAGTTGAACCGTCGGTGGCAATGGCTTATGCACGCACCGCTACTGCGTTGGTAACTGTTGCCCAGTCACGAGCGCGGATTCACTCGGAGTCTGACCGCACATAATAGCGGACCCCCAGCCCGAGGAGGGTAGCTGGGGGTCCGTTCTCCGAAAGTACAGCGCAGTGAGACGCCGACCCAAAAATCAAAACATGTCGGCTAACCCGGCTCTTCAGAGTTGAGTGTGGGGTGAGGCGTCGAGGCCTCCGGTGATGAGGAGCATTCGGAGGCGATAGTGTTCGAAGTTCCGGAAGCCGCGGGCGATGCGGCGGCCGAGTTCGATGATCCCGTTGATGGCCTCTGTGCCGCCGTTGCTCGCGCCAGCGGTGTCGAAGTAGGCAAGGAACGCTGTCCGCCAGCGGCGTAGGGTCTTCCCGAGCCTGGCGATCTCTGGGATCGGGCAGGACGGCAGCGCAGCGATCAGCTGCTCGGCGAGGCGGCGTCCCTGGGCGGGCGTGGGCTGGTGGAATACGTCTCGGAGGTCCTGGGCGCACTGGTAGGCGACCTCGACTGCGACGTGATCGGGGTGGGCCGCGAATGCGCTGGCCAGACGTGTCTGCTGGCGCGGCGTGAGGCGTTCCCGTCCGGCGCGGAGAACATGACGGATCCCGTAGAGGGGGTCGCCCTTGCGGCCTCGGTGGCCGAGGGTCTCCTGCTGGATCCGGCGGCGGACGTCATCGACTGCAGCCCCGGCGAGCTTCACGATGTGGAACGCATCCAGCACGCAGGTGGCGTCCTCGAGTTGGTCATCGATCGCGTTCTTGTAGCCCTGGAACGGGTCCAGCGTCGCGATCGCGACCCGCTTGCGGAACTCGTCGCCGCGCTCGTCGAGCCAGTCTCGGTAGGCCTTGCCGGATCGGCCGGGGACGAGGTCGAGGAGTCTGGCGGTGGGGTGGGTGCCGCGAGTCAGATCGACCATCCCGGTGAGCTCCTTCGGTCCGCGCCGGCGCGGGTCCCGGTGGTGCCAGATGTGTTCGTCCACGCCCAGGACCTGAACGCCCTCGAACCGGGACGGGTCGTTCGCGGCCTCGATCAGGACTGGTCGGACCTGGGACCAGAGCGTGTTCCAGGTCGTGCCGAGCTGGCGGGCCAGGCCCTGGATCGTCGCTCCCTCGCGCCGGAGTTGGCCGATCGCCCAGCGGATCGCGCGCGTGCTCAGCAGGCCACGCGGTGCACAGACCTCCGGGTCCTGCTCGACGAAGGTCGTCACCGCGCAAACGCTCTCGAGGCAGATCCAGCGGCGCTTGCGCCACCGAATCCGCACCGGTCGGCCAGCCCATGGCGCGTCGATCATCTCGACCACCACTCGGCCGTGACCAGTGGCGATGACACCGCAGCCAGGGCATCCGGTCACTGGATCGCAGGACTCAACCTCAAGCAACAGTCCGGCTCGGGCCTTCGAGACGGCCACCAGATGAAGGCCAGGGAAGTCCAGGAGAACGTCGCATCGGACGCAGCGATCAAGCGCGTCAGGGCATACGCAACTATGGTTGGGCATCGTCGAGGTCCTTGGTGCGAGCAGAGGTAAGAGTCCGCTCATCATCGGGGACCTCGACGTCTATCCCCAGCTACCCCGCATCACCGGCGCGCCCACACTCAACTCTGAAGAGCCGCTAACCCCCGCACAATGGTGGGTACGACGGGACCCCCAGCGCCCGTAAGCACCAGGGGTCCCTGACGTGGCTCAGAAGGTCACACCGTGACCGGGGAACCCTCCGCCAGCGACATCCGCACCACACCCGCCGGACGAGTCACCGCGACCCCGAGACGGGTCTCCATGCGGGTCTGAAGCAGGTTCTTCGAGAAGTGGTCCATGTTCGTGTTGGTGGCCTCCACCATCACGCCCTGGTCCGTCACGTACAGCAGGCTCACCGCGTCCTGAGACAGCAGGAACGCCTCGTCCTTGCCGACCTGGTCCGTCACCACCACCGGGACACCCCAGATCCGCTTGTTGACGCGGTCCACCGGGCCCTCCTGGAACAGGAACTCCCCGTCCGTGGTGCGGCTGGTCTCGATCCGCTCCCAGGCGTCGTGGGACAGCACGAACGAAGTCGGGATGATCCGCATCCGTTCCAGCTGGGTAATCCCCCGGCGCATCGTCAGCAGTTCATCCGTCACGAACTGCTGCACCTGCACGCCGGAGGTGTTGCGGATCCCCGTGAACCCGGAATCTGCATGCCCGTCCATGATCAGCGCCTCAGTGGCAACCGTCAGGTCATCCAGCAGACGAGTGTGCAGAGCCGAGACCAGCTCCACCGAGTCCAGCGCGTCGTACTGCCCGTAGGGGGAGGACATCAGCGCCACGACCGCCATCTTCCCGGACTTGCGGGAGAAGGTCGTGGTGGACTCCGGCTTCGCAGTGCCCGGGGTCCAGACAGCCGCCTTGTTCTGGTAGCCCGCGTTCTCCACGACCCACTCGAAGTTCGGGGACTCGACCTGCTTGATGGGCAACAGCTGGTGCAGGGACCCGACCTCGCCGGACTCCGCCATCTGCGGCTCACCGTTGAACAGGTCCACCGACTGCGGGACCTCGGTCAGCCCGAAGGACTTCTTCTGGACCGTCTCGGTCATCTTGCGGGCCACAACGGGTGCGGCCTTCGCGTTCCAGTGGCGTCGGCGGCCCTGGCCGTCACCGCTCTTTGCGTAGCGCAGGGATTCCAGGGAATCCCCCATCTCGGCACCCTTGATCCGCTCGTTCAGCGATTCGATCTCGGCGTCCTTCGCCTCGATCAGTCGCATCTCGTCGTCGGAAAGTTCGCGGCATGCGGCCTTCGCGCCCTTCGCCATGGACTTGATGTCATCGATAAGGGCATCGCGCTTCTCAGCGAGAGTATTCATTAGGGTCTCCTTGACCTCAAAGACGCTTTCGCGTCGGTATGTGTCAAGGCGCGTGAATCGTGTCTCCCTTGGCCGCATCGTCGGGCCTCGTGATCCCAGGTTCAAAAACCTGTCTGCCACTTACCCGGTCAGCGGCTCCTCGGTTACCGGGAGCGCCTAGGCGGCCATTGTGACCGCATTCCCAAGGAAAACAGGCCGAGCATATCCCCCACAATTTTGCGTCAGGCGGCCCGGAGATTGACCTTGCCGAGCCGAAAACACCGGAACTGGTGTGAGCATGGCGATCTCCTTCTTGCCCGCGACCTCCATGAGCACGCGCTTGTCGTGGTCACGGACGTCCTGGGCCTGGGCACGCAGCACGTCCGCCAGCGGCGTCCCGCGTTCGATGGCCACGACGATGCCGTCCACGAACCGGCCGAGGGCCACCACATCGGTGCGGGCGGAGAAGTCCTGCAGCGCTGTGCTCAGCCCGGCACCCGCCCGGGTCTGGGCGAGAACTGCGCGGAACTCCCCGGCCAGTTCCCCCTCGGCCACACGGCACACGCGCTCGAGCGCTCCCACCGCGCTCTCTCCCGCACCCACGGCGAGTGCCATGAGCTCGGCCACCGCTGGGAACTCGGCGAGCATCAGCTTCTCCCGCCGGTGGATGCTGCGCGTCAGCCACTGGTTGCGCGCCCAGATCCCCGACCCGCCTCCCAGGACAGCGGCAATCGGCACCACGGCCGGGTGGACGTCGGCCCGTACGGCCAGCGCGAGTCCGGAGGCGACTCCCGCCACAGCTCCGACGACGCCGCACAGCACCTGCTCGGCGCGATAGTCCATGAGGTCCTTGCGCGACCCGTCCCGCACCAGTCGCCGCGCCAGGATCTCCGCGTCGGAGAACAGCGGGGCCGCGCGTTCCAGGATCCAGGCCATCACGTGGCTGCCCGCGGTGCCGGTGAGCGCTCTTCCCTGCCTGCGGGGCGCGCCCCACGCAGTGGCGTGGATCCCGCCGCCGAGCTCCACGGCCCGGAGCTGCGGCGCGATCCGGTCCGCGAAGCTCGGCGCTCCTGCGGCCTTCACGGCCACCCACACGAGCCAGAGGCCCCACGCCAGGACAAGTCCCAGGATTCCTGAGGTCACGGGGATGTTCATCGCAGCACCCGCTGTTCCTCGGGGAGCGCGCCGAGGCGCAGCATGAGCTGATAGGCCACCACGGACACGACCAGTCCTCCCAGCAGCACCACGGCACCGGCGGCCGTGTTGTAGGCCTGCACGGCGGCGGGCTGCGTGGCCATGAGAGCCAGGATGAGCCACGGGGCCGCCACCGAGAGCCGCGCGGCGTTGACGGTCCAGGACTGGCGTGCCTCGAGCTCGCTGCGCGTTCGTTCGTTCTCCCGCAGGAACTCCGACAGCGTGCCGAGCAGCTTGCCCAGGTCCGTGCCACCCACCTCGCGCGTGACGCGCAGCGCCTCCACGATGTTGTCCGCTACGGGATCCGCCAGGCGCTGCTTGAGCAGGGTCAGGGAGCCGTGCAGCTGGCCGCTGGCCCGGTAGTCCGCCGCAAACTGCGCGAAGGCGGGCCGCAACGGTTCGGGCCCGCGGTACTGCAGCTGCATGAGGGCCTCGGGCAGGCCCATGCCCGCGCGGATGGCAGACCTCAGGTGGTCCACGACGTCCGGCCACACCTCCCGCAGGACGGCCGTGCGGCGTCGCGCGCGGCGTCGTACGAGCCAGAGCGGGACGCCGAGTGCGACGACGAAGACGCACAGCCCGAACACCACCGCGGAGGTCACGGCGAAGGTGAGCAGCCCCGCGACACCGGCCAGCGCCAGGCTGAGAGCCGCGAAGGTGGCCGGCGCCACCCCCGGCAGCCCTGCCTGCAGCAGGACCGTGCGAAATTTTCCGGCTCCGGCGTGCCTCGTTCTCGTCCCCGTGGGCCGTGTCCAGCACGACCACCACACGAGGAACACCCCCGCGCCCAGCAGGGCACCCACCAGGGCGCTCACGAGGATTTCCTCCGCGACTGCCCGCCGCGGGTGCTCCCGCGATGTCCCGCACGCGTTCTGCCGGACCCGGTGCGGCTCTGCGCCCCGCGGTCGGCCACGCGACCCGTTCCACGGGGCGCAGAAGGTTCCACCGCAGTGGCAGACGCTTCCGGCCCGTCCTCGACCATCCCCGGGGAGGGCGGCGGTGCGTCGTCGCGGATGAGTGCGGCGGGCGCGTACCCCGCGCGCACGAACTTCTCCGAGGACGGGACCTCGGAGGCGACCGCGCGCAGGACCCCGTCCTCGAGCCGGAAGACCGGATAGGTCTCGATGACGCCGTTCTCCACCCTGTTGCCCACCGCCAGGATCTCCGCCACACGCCGGTGGCCCGTGGCGTCTCGCTGACAGTGGACCACCAGGTCGAAGCACGACGCCACGGTGGGGAGCACGAAGGCGCTGCTGATGTTGTCCCCGGCGAGCAAGGGCAGGGTGCAGATCTTGGTGACGGCGTCCCGTGCGGAGTTGGCGTGTAGCGAGCACATCCCCGGCAGGCCCGCGTTCAGGGCGATGAGCATGTCCAGGCTCTCGGCCTCCCGCACCTCCCCCACCACGAGCCGGTCCGGGCGCATGCGCAGCGCCTCCTTCACGAGCCGGCGCAGCGGGATCTCGCCCGTACCCTCGAGGTTCGCCTGGCGGCACTGCATGGCCACGACGTCGCGCAACGCCACCTTGAGCTCGAAGACCTCCTCGACCGTGACCACCCGCTCCCGCGGGCCGATGGCCGCGCACAGGCAATTGAGCATGGTGGTCTTCCCGGCCTGCGTGGCACCGGAGACGAGGATGTTGAGTCCCGAGTCCACCGCGGCGTGCAGGAAGTCGGCCGCCTGCGTGGTGAGCGAGCCCAGCGCGACCAGGTCCTGCAGCCTGCGCGCACGCGCCACGAACTTGCGGATGTTCACGGCCCAGTGGGCGCGGGTCACGTCCGGGATGACCACGTGCAGCCGGGAGCCGTCCGGCAGGGAGGCGTCCACGAAGGGGGAACTCAGGTCCAGGCGGCGCCCGGAGGACTTCAGCATCCGCTCCACGAGCGTGCGGACGTGGGACTCGCTCAATGCCAGACTCGTGAGCTCGGACTCGCCGCCGCGGGCCACGTAGATCTCGGTGGGGCCGTTGATCCAGATCTCCTCGACCTCGGGGTCGTCCAGGTACGGCTGCAGCGGCCCGTAGCCCGCCACGAGGTCCAGCACGGTCTTGCGGGTGGCGTCCAGGTCCTGGATCCGGGGCAGCCCGGCACGGGCGGAGCGGACGTCGTAGTCGGAGACCACCGAGGCCACGATCCGGCGGGTGGGCTCCACCTCGTGCAGCGGGTCCAGTCCGCTGCGGCGGATCTGCTCGCGCACGTCCGCCTCGATCAGTCCGATCGCGTCCTCGGTGACACCCGTGGCCATGGCTCCCCCTGGGGTTCCCCCGAACCCGTTACTGGCTGGTCATCTCTGGAGGGAACGCTAGGGCAAATCAGGCGCGGCGGACACGGTCGCCGACGCGTTCTGTGGATAACCGCGCTGACCTGCACGAATGGAACGCCCTCGGCACGTCATGCTCGGTCGCAGAATGCATCCACATGAATCGTGACACGCGTCACGGTGACGAGCGCGAGGTCAGACCGCCGTGGAACCACCCCGGGCGGCGTCGTGACCGGCGTCCGGCTGGGCGGAGCCCGCACCCGGGCCTGCCGGGCCTGTGTGCGGCTCCTCCGCCGGGCGGGACGTGGGGGACGCCGCGGCGAAGGTGAGCACCGAGGCGCGGTCCACGTGGGCGGCGTCGGGCGCCCAGGGGCGCTCCGCCTCCGAGATGGCGATGTGCCGCGCCAGGCGCGTGATGTTGACCTCGTCCACCCGGCGGCGCTGGGCGGAGGTGTACTGGGTGATCATGAAGAGCACCACGAGCCCATAGAGCACCAGGTCCGTGCCGCGGCCGATGCCGAGGAACCGGGCTGCCTGAGACACCAGGTCCGGGACCAGGATCGATATGGCGGCGAAGAAGAAGAAGGCGACCGCCGCCAGACGGCGGATGGCCTGGTGCTTGGCGTTGGCACCTCCGCGCACGAGCGTGAGTGCGCCGTAGGCCACGGCCAGGATCAGGGCGATCTGAATCAGAATGGTCATCGGTGCGTCTCGCTACTTCACGAACAGTTCGGCCAGGATGTTCACGCCGTTGAGCAGGGACTGGCCCTTGCCGCGTGAGTAGTCGGTGTAGATGATCTCCACGGGGTGCTCCACCCACCGGGGCTTGAGCTCCGCGAACCGGTTGACGATCTCCGAGGCGTGCGCCATGCGGTTCTGCTGCAGGTGCAGCTTGGCGACGGTGGAGCGGTCGATCGCACGCAGCCCGTTGTGGGCGTCGGAGAGGTCCATGCCGCTCGTGAACTTTGACACGAAAGCGGCCGTGCGCAGCACCAGGCGCTTGAGTTTGGACACCTGGGTGCGGTCGTCCAGGAAGCGCGAGCCCAGGACCACCTCGGCCTCGCCGGTGCGGATGCGCTGAACCATGTCGTACGCATCCACCACGCGGTGCTGGCCGTCCGAGTCGAACGTGACCACGCAGTCCATCTCCGGGTCCTGCAGCGCGTACTCGAAGCCCGTCTGCAGCGCGGCACCCTGCCCCAGGTTGATGGGGTGCTGGACCACCACGGCTCCGGCGTCCCGGCAGATCTGTGCGGAGTCGTCCGTGGAGCCGTCGTCAACGCACACCACGTGCGGGAAGGTCCTCCGGAGATTCTCCAGGACCTCACCCACCACCTCGGCCTCGTTGTACACGGGCATCACTATCCACGCTCGACTCACGGGGACCATTGTTCCACAGCGTGCGGCGGCAACCACTCCCCCTCGGATGGCCGGAGCCCTTGCAGAATTCTGCGAGTTCCACCGCGGACCCCGTCCGGGTGCTCGCACCCCGTCCACTAAACTTCCCACGTACCCGCCCCCCGCTGTCTGGAGTCATGGATCCCGTGAGCTGGCTAGAAGCACTTCCCTCGTACGCGCTGGTGGGGATCCTGATGGTCCTTCCGGGCGCGCTGCTCAGCGTGGCCCTCGGTCTGCGCGGGCTCGCCCGCAGCGCGGCGGTGATCCCGCTGTCCGTCGCGGGGTTCAGCGCCTCAGCCGTGATCTTCGGGCTCGCGGGGGTGCCGTGGAACCCTCTCACGGTCGCCCTCGCGTTCGTCGTGGTGGCGCTCGTGCTGTGGCTGGCACTGCTCCCCGCTCGACGCCGCCTCATGGCCGGACCGTGGGTGGGCGCCACCCCCTGGCGGGAGCGCATCACCACATCCCTCGTGGGGCTGTGGTGCGCGGCGGCACTCGGCATCGGCATCGTGGTGCAGCGCCTGCACCTCATCATGCAAACTCCAGACGCCTACTCGCAGACGTACGACGCGAACTTCCACTACAACGCTGTGCGCTACATCCAGGAGACCGGACAGGCCTCCTCACTCACGCTGGGCGGACTGGGAGTGGTAGAACCGACCTTCTACCCGGCGGCGTGGCACGACACCGCAGCGTTCGTGACACAGGTGACTGGCCTTCCGGTGGTCCTCACGGGGAACGCCATGACCATGATGATTAGCGGCGTAGTTTGGGTTCTGGGCTGCCTCTACTTCACCACCCGATTGCTCGGTTCCCGACCCACGGTGTCCGTGGCCGCGGGCTTGATGGCCTCGAGTTTTCCTGCATTCCCCTACCTGCTGAGCTTCTACGGCAACTTGTTCCCCAACGCCATGTCCATCGCCTTCCTCCCTGTATGGCTGGGCCTGCTCACGGACGCGCTGGGCCTCTCTCGGGAGCCATATCTCCGGTCCAAGGCCGCCCTCTGGGTCACGATCCTGGCCGTCACCGGGGCCATGGGACTTGCTCACCCATCCTCGGTGGTGGTGGGTCTGGCCCTGCTGTGGATCATGCTCCTCACGGCGTGGTGGCGCATGGTGCGCCACACCAGACCGTGGTGGTTCAAGGTCCTCACCGGAGTGGGCCTGGTGGCCTGGCTGCCCATCCTGCAGCAAATTTGGTTCGCGGCTCGGGCCAGCCAGACGGCTTCCTCGTGGAAGCCCCATGTCACGGAGGCCCAGGCCCTTGGCGAGGCCCTGGCGACCGTGCACCCCAATGCCCCGCACCTTCCCTGGGCCCTCGTCATCGTGGTGCTCCTGGGCGCGGGCACCCTGTTGCGCCACCGCTCCCGGTGGGTTGTGGGGGCCTGGGCATTCCTGGTGTGGCTCTACGTGCTCGTGGCCTCTTCCAGGAATGCGGAACTGCGCTACGACTGGGGCGGCATCTGGTACAACGACGTGCACCGCATCCTGGCCCTGATCCCCGTGGTGGCCGTTCCCATGGCTAGCGCCGGGGCCGTAGCCCTGGTGCACTGGGTGGTGTCTCGGGCCCGGCGCACGGCGGCCCGGGCTGCCCGCAGCCCGCGGGCGACCCAAGGAGTGCGCGCTGCGGCTACGCGACTCTTGTCCCTGATGCGTTCTCGCGGCACCGCGGTGATCGGCGGCGCGCTGGCCGTCCTTCTCGGATGGCAGCTGCTGCAGGCCCAGGCCATGACGGATGTGGTGAATTACGGCAAAAACCTGTATGCGGGAGCCGGCGACTACCCGTACGCCCTGGTGTCCCCGGAAGAACTCGCCCTACTCGAGGAACTGCCCGAGTACGTGCCCTCCGATGCGGTGGTCTACGGCAACCCGCTCACCGGAACGTCCCAGGCCTACGCGGTCTCGGGCACCGAGGTGCTCATCCCCCACAACGGGCTGGTGGCGGACCCGGGCGTGTCGGTGATCATCCACCACCTGGACGAGTTGACCACGGACCCCGCGGTCTGCCCTGCTCTGAGGGAGCACAATGTCCAGTATGTCTTGGACTTCGGCACTCGGCGGGTGAACCTCTTCGCAGAATTCGACACCACCGGTTACGACCAGCTCACCCCGCAGAACGGCTTCGAACTCGTGGCACAAACCGGCCCTGAGGCCAAGCTCTACAAGATCACCGGGTGCGGGTGACCCCCGCGCCAGAACGACGGCGCCGCGAGAGCAGGACTCTCGCGGCGCCGTCGTTCTCTCACCCGGGCGCGGACCGGGCCCGCTCAACCCGCCAGGGGGCCGTCCAGATCGGGATCGTACTGGGGCACGAAGTCTTCCCCCCGCTCGGCGGCCTCCCGCGCCTGCCACTCCCGCTTCCGGCGCTTTTCCTCCAACGCCCGTTCCAGTCCTTCGACGTGTTCGCGACGGACGTCTTCCTCTGGTTGATTTCGCATGTGCGCCACGGCTCCGTACACGCTGCCGTCGAAGACCTTGGAACCGTGGTCCATGACAATGCCGCGCTCACAGATGTCCATGACCAGGTTGAGGTCATGGCTGACCACCACGAGTGTCTTGCCCCGGCGCACCAGGTCCTTGATGCGGCCGATGCACTTCTTCTGGAACGGCTCGTCGCCCACCGAGAGGATCTCGTCCACGAGGAACACCTCTGGATCGGTGTGGATGGCCACGGAGAACGCCAGACGCAGGTACATGCCCGAGCTGTAGAACTTCACCTCGGTGTCGATGAACTCAGCGATCTCCGAGAACGCCACGATGTCGTCGAACTTGGCATCGATCTCCTCCTTGGTCATGCCCAGGATGGCGCCGTTGAGGTAGACGTTGTCGCGCCCCGTGAGGTCAGGGTGGAAGCCTGCGCCCACCTCGATGAGCCCGGCGACTTTCTCCCGGGTGAGAATCTCCCCCGAGTCCGGGTTCATCACCCCGGAGATCATCTTGAGGGTCGTGGACTTGCCGGAGCCGTTGAACCCCAGAAGGGCCACGGTCTCGCCGTCGTGAATGTCGAAAGAGACGTCGTTGAGCGCGGTGAATTTCGCGGTCAGGTCCCCCTTGCGCCCTTTCACCAGCCACACGAAGGCCTCCTTCATGGAGCGCGTGTGGCGCAGCACGAATTCCTTGGTCATGTGGCTGACACTGATGGCGAGCTCTGCATCCGCGTGTGCGGGTGTGTGCTGAGTGGATGAACTAGACATGATTCACAGCTCCTGCGCGAAGTTGCCCTCTTGGGAGCGGAACAGCTTGTCCGCGAGGAAGTAGAGGATGAGGCTGGTCACGATGGCCACAGGGGTCCACCCCGTGAGGAGGTGGGGCGGCACGTGCCAGGACTGAGGCGTCTCTGTCGTGGAAAACCAGAATCCGTAGTGGAACAGCTCGACCGCCACGGTCAACGGGTTCAGCATGTACACGTAGTACACCCAGCTCCACAGCTTGTCCTGCACCATGGTCCACATGTAGAGCACGGGCGATGCCCAGGTGGACACCATGATGACCAGGTCCACGATGTTTTCTGCATCCCGGAAGAAAACGTTGAACGTGGCAAAAAGCATGCCAAGCGCCAGCGAGAAGAGCGAGATGATGAGCGTGCCGACGATCACGGCCAGAAGCTGCTTTATCCCTGGGCTCCAGCCCGTGAGCAGGCACGCCAGCAACAGGATGACCAGCTGGGGCACGAAGTGCACGAACGCCACCAGCAAATTGGACACTGGAAACAGTTGGCGAGGCAGATAGATCTTCTTGAGCAGTCCACCGTTCGCCACCACGGAGCGCGAGGCGTTGCCAAAGACTTCCCCGAAGAGGTTCATCACCACAATGCCGGAGAACAGGTACACCGCGAAATTCTCAATACCCCGGTTGAGGTCCAGGAACACTCCCATGGCGATGTAGAACACCAAGAACTGCACACCCGGTTTGAGGTAGGACCACAGCAAACCCAGCACGGTCCCGCGATAGCGGATCTGGATCTCCTTGTCCACGATGAGCTTGAGCAGGAACCTGTTCGCGAACACGTCGCGCAGACCACGATCCTGCCCCGGCGGCCGCAAGTGCGTGGGGGGAGTTTGAGTTTCCATCTGCCGTCCTTTCCTGGCACAGTTCGTCCTCCGCGTAGCCGCTTCGGACGCGCCGACGCCGCACACCCAACTGAGCGTGCGGCGTCGAGCGGGTGCGAATTACTGCTCGGAGCCATTCTCCGCGAATGTCCGGGCCCACGCCTCCACCGACGTGATCTCCGGGAGAGCAGCGCGGTACTGCTCGCTCAGGGAGTCCCAGCGCGAGAGCAGCTCGGCGTGAAGCTTCACACTTTCGGCCATGAGCTCCCGGACCTGCGCGGGATCACGGCGGTACCAGGATGCTCCTGTGCCGTCTGCGTTGGAGACCACGGCAGAGTCCAGCGTCGCCAGGTACGACCAGTGCCCATCCATGTGCGCCACGCTGGCCTCGGGGTACTCCTTGGCCATGCTGCGCACCGGACGCAAGGTCTGCTTGAGCACGGTGCGGACGGCCCACGGGATCAGCTGTGCCTTGGTCGGGGACTTCGGCGCCTCCATGGTCTTCGGCGGCTTGGCCCGCCGTACAGGCGGCAGTTCAGAGGGGTCCTGGACCACACGAGCATCCGAGTACTCGTCCTTCATGGCGCGAATCTGGGGCATGCGGGTGGGCAGCATCTCGTGGAGCCGGTCGGGGCCGTCCAGTACGTCCTGGATGGCGAGCAGCACGGATTTCGCCGGGTAGTACTGCATGGAGACGACGTGCTTGGTGTCCGTCGTGAGAGACTCCCGCAGCATGCGACCACCCTTGGCGAACGGCGAGTGCAGCAGGGCGGCGATCAGCCGGTTGCGCTCGTGGAAGTAGGCCTGCCAGTCCACGGCGTCGTCCTTGTCCGCCCAGGAGACGTGCCACACCGCAGCGCCCGGCAGAGAAATCGTGGGATGGCCGGCTGCCTTGGCTCGCAACGAGTACTCGGAGTCATCCCACTTGATGAACACCGGCAGGGACAGCCCGATCTCCTCGAGGATCACGCGCGGGATGAGGCACATCCACCAGCCGTTGTAGTCCGCGTCCCAACGGCGGTGCAGTTTGGGGCGGGAACGCAGACCCCGTTCCGCGAAGTCCACGGCCCCCAGACCCTCAACCGGGCCCCAGAGGAAGCGGTAAGGATTCACGACCTCGGCGTACGCGTTGAGCAGCGGCTTGTTGTACATGTCGAACATGTGCCCGCCCACGATCGACGGGGTGTGGCACATGTCCGCGAATGCGGCCGCCCGCAGGACACCTTCGGACTCCAAAAGGATGTCGTCGTCCAGGATGAGAACATAGTCTGACTTCTCGACTCCTTGCGGAGTCTGTCGGCCTTCCACGACCTCGAACATGTTGCGCGCGAACCCGCCCGAACCACCCATGTTGCCCTGGCGGATCATGCGCAGCTTTCCGCGCATGGCCTTCTGCGCCTCCGGGAAGTCCTGCTCGTCCTGGACCAGCTTGTTGCCCTGGTCCACGATGATCAGCTCGTCCAGGACCTCGTCCAGCCCGTCCGCCTGTGCAATGGTCTTGATCGTGTTCACGCAGTAGTCGGGACGGTTGAACGTGGTCACGCCCAGCGTCACACGACCCACGGGACGGCCGTGGGAAGGCACGAGCCAGGACGCCGAGTCCAGGACCATGCCCTCCTCGTCGGAAATCAAGTCGAACCAGTACCAGCCACCGTCGCCGAACGGTGCGAGGGTGAGTTCGAACTCGCACGTGGTGGACCCGTTCACGCGTCGATCCTCCACGCGTTGGGACACCCCACGGGCATTCGAGCGGTAGACGATCAGGGAACCGGCCCCTGAAGTCCGGACCCGCAGTGTGACGGAATCCGCCACGGTCCAGCGCCTCCAGTAGGAAGCGGGAAACGCATTGAAGTACGAGCCGAAGGACACGCGACGTCCCGGCCGGATGCGGACCGAGCGACGGGAAATGATGTCGTCCGGGTGCTGATTGGCAGTGTCTGCGCCCACGGAGGAGGGGCCCTCCACGTTGATGGGGCCGTCAATGTAGAGCGGCAGGGCGTCCAGGTCCTTGTCCGCAGGGAACACAACGCGTGCCACCTCGCGTAGATCCTTGTCTCCGCGGGGTTGCGTGTTGATCTTGGCGAGATATTCCTGGCCTTCGCCGGACGAGGTCTGAGCCTTCTCCGCCTGGTTGGCGCGCTCCATGCTCATGCGTCCACTCCTCCGCTGGTCAGGGGCGCACCCGAGGTGAAGTGCGGTGCGATCTTGTTGTCCACCATGGACAGCGCCGAGCCGATGGCCATGTGCATGTCCAGGTACTTGTAGGTTCCCAGGCGCCCGCCGAAAAGCACGGAGGACTCGCCCTGCGCGAGGTCACGGTAGGCCAGCAGCTTCTCGCGGTCCTCGGAGGTGTTCACCGGGTAGTAGGGCTCGTCGCCCTTCTCCGCGAAACGGGAGAACTCCCGCATGATCACGGTCGCGTCCTTGGTGTAGTCCCGCTCGGGGTGGAAGTGGCGGAACTCGTGGATGCGGGTGTAGGGGACGTCCGCGTCCGGGTAGTTCATCACGGAGGTGCCCTGGAAGTCCTCGATGTCCAGGACCTCCTCCTCCAGATCGATCGTGCGCCACGAGAGGTCGCCCTCGGCGTAGTCGAAGTAGCGGTCCACGGGGCCCGTGTAGATCACGGGGACCTGGCCCACCACGTTGGACTTGGAGAACTCCTGCGAGTCGTCGAAGAAGTCGGTGTCCAGGCGGACGTCGATGTTCGGGTGGTCCGCCATGCGCTCGAGCCACGCGGTGTACCCGTCCACGGGCAGGCCCTCGTGGGTGTCGTTGAAGTAGCGGTTGTCGTACGTGTAGCGCACGGGCAGCCGGGAGATGATCGACGCGGGCAGGTCCTTGGGGTCCGTCTGCCACTGCTTGCCGGTGTAGTGCTTGATGAACGCCTCGTAGAGGGGGCGCCCGATCAGCTGGATGCCCTTGTCGTTGAGGTTCTGCGGATCGGTGCCCGCCAGCTCACCGGCCTGCTCGCGGATCAGCTCGCGGGCCTCGCCGGGCGAGTACGCGGCACGGAAGAACTGGTTGATCGTGCCCAGGTTGATGGGCATGGGGTACACCTCGCCCTGGTGGCGGGTGTACACGCGGTGCACGTAGTTGGTGAACTGGGTGAACCGGTTCACGTACTCCCACACGCGCTCGTTGGAGGTGTGGAACAGGTGCGCGCCGTAGCGGTGCACCTCGATCCCGGTTCGCTCCTCGTTCTCGCTGTAGGCGTTGCCGCCCAGGTGGGGCCGCCGGTCGATCATGGTGACCTTCAAACCCAATTCGCGTGCCGCTCGTTCTGCCACGGTCAAACCGAACAGTCCCGAGCCCACGACCACCAGATCAGTGTTCATGTGTCCCTCCTAGGGTTCTCCGTGATCCATGCACGGACATCGTCCTGCCTAAAAATACCGGACGCCGCTGGCTCCACCCCGTGTGACGCGCACTGCGCGCCAGCGTGGGAAGCATCACGGCCGTCGGACGGCCCCGGTCCGGGGAGCACCCAGCCCTGACCCTGGACCACCGGCCCCAACCTCGACTGCCCCGCGAGAGTCTGCCGCGCGGGAGGTCTCAGTGAGCAGAGCGTTCGAATCCGCTGAGCACCCATGCCGCAGCGGCACGCCCGGAGGCCGCGAGAGATGCGTGCTGGCGGGCCCACTCGCTGACACGGTCGCTCGTCGTCCGACGGTCCTCGCTGCGGGCCGCGGCGAGCGCGTCCTCCATGGCTCGGGCAACGGCCTCCGGTGTGAAGTCCACAGGCGTCCCGAGCTGGTGGTCGCGCACCATCTCGGCGGCGGCACCCACGCCCGCGTAGATGGACGGCGCACCGCACGCTGCCGCGGCGTAGAGCTTGGTGGGCTTGGAGAAGTCGTAGCCCTTGTACGGAATCACGGAGGCTAGAGATGCCACGGAACCGCGCAGGAACGATGCTGTGCGTGCCGGGCTCTGCACGCCGTGGAACACCACGTTCTGCGGGGTCAGGCGCGCGGCGACCTCCTGGACCCGGTTCAGGTCGGGTCCGCGTCCCAGCACGTGCAGTGTCACTTCCGGGTGACGGGGCAGAATCTGGGCAAGGGCCTCGACGAACACGTCCACGCCCTGCCACTCCGAGATCGAGCCCGTGTACACGAAGTACGGCGCAGGCTCGTCTGCCGCCGGGCCGTCGGGCGTGAAGGTGTCGGTGTCGATGCCGTTCTCCGCCACGAACATCCTGCTCCACGGAGTTCCGGTCACACGATGCAGTTCTTCGCCCATGGACTCCGACACGGTGATCACTCCCCCGGCACGGCGGGACGCGATGGTCTCCGCCGCTCGCATCAGCTGTGTGACGACACCGGGGACATCCATGTTGACCGTCGCCGAGGTCCACACGTCCGGGTTGTACCAGATGTAGGGACGACGCCTCAGGGCGCTCGAGAGCCACACGGCGAGTCCCGTGGTGGGCGGCGGCTCGCTGACCACGATGTCCGCGTCCATGACGAGAAGGCGTGCGAACGCCTGGACGTCGAAGCTCAGGTACTGCACCACGCCCCGCACATAGTCCTCGCTGTTGCGAAGCACGGGAACACGCACGATGTCGTACGGCTCCTTCACCGAGTCCGCGTCCATGGCCTTGGGTGGACGCGTGGTGAGGACGGTGACCTGTGCCCCTTCTGCGGCGAAGCCGCGTGCGAGCGCCGCCAGACGAAATGACGCGGCGGCTGGTTCGGGCAGGAAAATGCGACTGACGATCACGACCTTGCGGGGTTTCATGTCCCACACTGTCTCACGAACGTGCCACGGAGGCTCGCTCGTGCGAGATCCGCGGAGGTGGGGCCGTTCCGTCGCGGGGGGAGCTCCCGCGGGGGCACCGGGGCCGCGCACGGCAATCCCCCTGCACCACCTCCCCTCAATGGGCCTTGGACAGCCGACATCCCACGCCACCCGCCCGACGTCCTCCTGGGCCCTGACCCGCACGGTGTACTGCCGCCATGCACCTGACTCTGCACATCGTCTGGAGCGGGACGCGCACCACCCACACCGCGACCGTCACCGCCGCCCCCGCCAGCGACGGCGCGCAGCTGGCTGCCGAGCTTGCCCGGCTGGTCGGCACCGAGCACCGCGCCACGGTTGAGGGCCGCGACCTGGCCCGGCTGACGGTCGGGGCCACCCCGCTGGTGGACGGCGCCACGGTCGTGCTGCTTCCCGTGACGGACGACCGGGATACCGCCGCCACCGGGCGGCCGGAGGGAGTCGCACGGTGGCACGGACCTCTGTCCACGGTGTCGCCCGGTGCCTCGGACACGGCCACCACGACGCCGGGTGGCGGCGAAAACACGACCACGGTCGAGGTCGTCGAGGGCACCGGGGCGGGCACCCGCTTCTTCCTGACCAGGGGCCGCTGCGACATCGTCCTCCAGGACGACGGGCCGGTCCTGCTGCCCCCGGGCAGCCGCGCCACCTCCGGAGCCGATCTCTCCCTGCTGCTCGACGGCACCGGTCTCAGTGTTCTTCCCACCGGGACCCGCCTCGATTCCGGGGACCGGGTGCGGCTGCGCCGCGGTGGTCGTCTCAGCTGGCTCCGGGTGGAACTGCCCGGAGCGCCGGGGAGCTCGCCGTCCTGGCCCGGGGAGCAGCAACTGCCCCCGGGCATCACCGCGCGGGAGGCGGATCCAGCCCGTCCTCTGACCGTGGACGCCCCGTCCCGCCGCCGTGCCAGGCTCACCATGATCACGGGTGCGCTGCCCCTGCTCGCGGGGATCGGCATTGCGGTGGTCACCCACTGGTGGTTCTTCCTGGTGTTCAGCGCGCTCGGGGCCGTCACGACCGTCGTGGGATGGGTGGGCGAACGGGGCGTTCGCAGGGACACGGGGAACCGGCTGCGGGCCGCACTGGACCGCGATCTCCGCCGGTGCGCGCACGCCGCGCCCTCGGCCGCCGAGGTCCTCCACCGCTGCCGCGCGCTCGCTCCAGACCGTCGTTCCTCGCCAGCAGCCCCCACCGGCTCCGTCACGGGAGGCGCGTTCGCGCCTCGAAGGGCGCCAGGACCCGTGGTGCCCGGCGCCGCCACGGGGGCGGGACACCCGGTGAGCAGTCGTCCGATAGGAGAGCCGGACCGGGCGGCCGCGGCACGCTGGGTCCGCCTGGGTCACGGGGCGCGGGCCGGCAACGTGTCCCGGGCGCAGGGTGTACGCGTGCGGGAGGTGTGGCACCCCAGCGCACCCGTGATCGTGGACCTCGCGGCGCTCCCGTCACTCACCCTCGCCCTGGAGCACCCACGGGCCGTGGGGGTGCTCAACGCCCTGGCGGTCCAGCTGTTCACCGGCCCCGGTGCGTTGGGCCGCCTCGTCGTGTCCCCGGGCCTCGGCTGGCAGGCCCCTCTACGAGCGGAGACTCCTGCCGAGTCGGATTCCCCGCCGCAGGACGACCCACCGGGCACCGCAGGCCTGGAGGTGCTCACGGCGGACGACGCCCGCACGCGCCCGCAGCACCCCGATCTGCTGCGCGTGGTCGTGGCCCGCGCGAGCGCGCACGACGACGGGGAAGCCGTCCTCGCCGGAGCAGGTGCGCAGCTGCGCCTCACCACCCGCAGGTGCGACGCCGTGCCGGGGCTGTCCGGGGAGGACCAGCGGTTCAGCATCGATCTCGTCCCGGACACGGTGGGCTGCGAGCAGGCCGCCCGCGCGGTGGCCGCCTGGAGTCGCGTGTCGAGCGCGGGGGCCGGAACGGCTGGCGGCCGGTTGCCCCGCCGTCTCGGATCGCACGAGCTCCTGGCTCTCACGAACGACGCCGCCACCCTCCCGGCGCCGCGCGGCTCGGTGCCGCACGGATCGGTGCCGCACAGCCCGGGCGCGCAGCGTGGCGCCCAGACGCACCCCCTGGGCTCGGACGAGTCGCACGACGCTGTCTCCGCGAACACCTCGTGCACGAGGGCGGGGCGCTCGCTGGCGGCGGCACGCCCGGCGAACGTGCTGGGAACCGCTTTCGGTGTGTCCAGAGCGGGGGTCGAGCGCATCCAGCTGAGCGATGAGCACCCCCACATGCTGATCGCCGGAACCACGGGATGCGGAAAGTCCGAGGTGCTGCGCACGATCGTGGTCGGCCTCGCCGCGCAGTGCCCACCGCACCGGTTGGAGTTCGTCTTCATCGACTTCAAGGGCGGCGCCGCCCTGGCACCCCTCACCGGGCTGCCCCACCTCACCACACTGCTCACGGACCTGGGTGCGGACGAGATCCGGCGGGCGCTCGTGTTCCTGCGCTCCGAGCTGCGACGCCGCGAGCTGGTCCTCGCAGCGCACGGGCTGCGGGACATGGCCGAGGTGCTGGGGCGGGGCGCCGACACCCCGGCGATCCGGGAGCTGGTCGTGGTGGTGGACGAGGCCAAGATGCTGACGGATGCGTTTCCGGAAGCGGCACAGGAACTCGCGGTCGTCGCGACCGTGGGACGGTCCCTGGGGGTCCACCTGGTGCTGGCCACGCAGCGACCCCAGGGTGCCCTGCCCGCGGACGTCCGCGCCAACGTCACCCAGGCGCTCTGCCTGCGCGTGCGCACGGAGCAGGAGTCCGTGGACGTCATCGGGGGCACCCAGGCGGCCCGCATCCCGTCCGGGCTGCCCGGCCGGGGATACCTCGACCGCGGAGACGGACCCGCTGTCGAGGTGCAGGCAGCCGTGCTGACTCGAATGCGGCCACCCGCTCCCCAACCCCCTGTGATCACGTTCACGGCCTCGGCGCCCGACCACGGGCCGCCGCAGGTGGCTCAGCCTGCGAGTCCTGCAGCCTCCGGGCCGGCTCCGGATGTGGCGGCAGCAGTGCGTGACGTGGCCGATTCCTGGGCCTCGGCGAGCGCGGACGGGGCACTGGCGCACCTGCCCGACGATCCGCAGGGTGCTCCAGGCGGCAGCCGCGCGGTGCCACCGACCCTGCCCGCGACCGCGAACGCGCTCCCCAGCGGCGTCGGTGACGCCGTGGACCTGGGTCCGGCGGAGGACCCCGCGGAGCACTGGAGCGGGCGCGCCGCGTGGCGGCCGTGGGAGGACGGGGCCCTCGCGCTCATCGGCCGTCCTGCCGCCGTGCACGGCTGGTTCTCGGCTCTGCTCCGGCGCTGCGCCGCGCTCGCTCTGCCCGGCGCCTCCGCTGCGCACCCCGTGGCGCTGTACGTCATCACGGCGTCGGATCAGGCGCTGTACGGGGTGGCCAGCGCGGAGGGCGTGGCCGCGCACCCGGCGCTGCGGGGATGGGCACGAGCGGACGAGCCGGGTGACGTGGCGCACCTGCTCGAGATGCTCCGCGCCGGGCTGGGCGGGCAGCACGGATGCGTCCCGGGCACCCGGCCCCGCGCCGTGCTGGCCGTGGAGGACTGGGACCGCTGCTGCCAGCACTTCCGGGCGGGGTCCTGGGCGCATCTGGAGGACGACGTCCTCGCCCTCGTCTCCACCGGCACGGCCCGAGGGCTCTCCGCACTGGTCACCGGCGACCGGGCCCTCGCGGCGGGCAGGGCCTCCCACGTCGGCCCCAACCGGCTGCACCTGCCGGAGGGGCAGAGTCCGGATGCGCTGCTGCACTGGCCGCGCCTGCCGCCGTTCTCGGCGCGTCCGGGACGCGCCGCACTGAGCGGGCCGGTCGCGGACCGGTGTGCGCCGGGGTCCGCTGCTCCCCGCGCGGAGCGGATGGCCGTGGTGCAGCTTGCCGGTGGCGACGACGCCGCATCGGCCGGTCCCGCACGACGACCGGATCCGCGCCCGACGACGACCGCGGCGTCGGACCCCGCCCTGGCGGTCGAGCCACCTGGCGCTTCCCACCCGTGGCCGGCCGCGTTCCCGCTGCCGAGCTCGTGGACCCCTCCCGTCCCGCGTTCCACGGGTCTCGTGCTGGGCGTCACCCGCGACGGGTCCCCGCGCTGCCATCCGTGGGGCCCGGGGTCCACGCTCGTCGTCGCGGGCCCGGCGCGCAGCGGACGCAGCAGCTTCCTGGCCGCCGCCCACGCGCACCTGGACCCGGACACCGCGGACGCCGGGGCCGCGCACCACCGACCGAGCACGTTGCGCCACGACGTGCTGCGCCCGGTGCTGCACAGCGCGGAGGACGTCCATGCCCTGCTGCGTCGCCTGGAGGGGGTGCGGGGCCCGACCACCGTGGTCCTGGACGACGCCGACCGCCTGGCACCCGACGTCGTGCGGGCGCTCGCGGCGGCATGGACAGGGAGACCCGACACTGGCTCCGCGTCCCGAAAGGCTCACCCGGCACCGTCGAGACCCACGGCAACGGCTCCCCGTGCGGAGGCATCCGGTTCCGGCGGATCCGCACGAAGTTCCCGCGCGGCGGAGGCTGACGGGGACGGCCTCCCGCTCCACGGTGCGGACTCCGCGCCCCCTCCCGCCGAGGAGGCCTGGCTGCTTCCGGGTGTGCGGCTGATCGTGGGCATCCAGCTCACGGACTCCCCCGCGACCACGTTCCCACCGCTGCTGACGTGGCGGCACAACGCAGACGCCCTGGTCCTGAGACCCCGCCGCAGCTTTGACGGGGACACGTTCGGGGCCTCCTTCACCGGACAGTCCTTGGGTGGGCCGCCGGGACGGGGGTTCTGGGTGCACCGGGGCACCGTGACCCCCCTGCAGTGCCCCCTGCCGCCAACCGGTTCTTGAGTGAGGGGGCGCACCTCCGACTCTTCCCGGTGACGACGCGGGCCGGACGAACGTCGTGGCGTGCCACCACGTCGTGCCCGGCGGACCTGGGGCGGTGACTCACCAGCGCCATCCGGCAGCTGGGGCGGCACCCAGCCCCGGACAGCCCGGTGGGCAGGCACCGACAATCGCGGACGGGGGATGCGACCCTGGCCGCGCACCGGGATCTCAGCGGGCGGCGTCGTCCCGGGTGCGGTGCATGAACGCGACGGTGGGCGGGGCGAACAGGCACAGGATCGTGACCACGGCCACCACCGCGAGCGCGATGCCCCACCCGCCCAGTGCCACCTGCAGCAAGGACAGCCCCACGACGAGCAGGAATGCCTGGGAGACCAGGACGGCCGCGCGCGGCCAGCGCAGACCGCCGAGCACCCCGCGTGCCGCCGCGGCGAGCCACAATGCTCCACCCACCAGGACCACGGACGCGAAGACGATGCCGGCAACCGGCAGGACGTGGCCCGTGAAGAGCGACACGACGAGACCCACCGCCATCACGAGCAGCGCGAGCGACTCCAGCGCCACCAGCACGGCGATGACCGTCGCGGTCCAGGGTCGGGGGCCGGGTGCCTGTGTGGTGGAGCGGGACACCGGGGGGTTCATGGCGGGCCTTTCGGAAGGGGAGCTGGACACGTCCACTGTAGTGAGAGCACCCCCACCGGTGCCCCGGCATGCCCCGGGCAGCCACGGAACCGGGCGGATACGGGCCCCGGGTGTGATGTAGCGCTCAGACTCTTGTTTACGCTGTGTTTACGTGGGAAAGTAGTGACAGATCCCCAAAGGCCCGATCTCACGGGCCTTTTCTGTGTCATGGCCAGGTTCCCCCACGCGGCTGGTCGCCGCGCTCCCCCCGGGTTCCCGCGGACCGGCACACCACGAATTCCTGAAAGGAGCGGTGTCATCGTCATGGACTGGCGTAGTCGCGCAGCTTGCCTGGAGAAAGACCCCGAACTGTTCTTCCCCGTGGGAAACACGGGCCCTGCCCTCCTGCAGATCGAGGAGGCCAAGGCCGTGTGCCGCACCTGCGAGGTCATGGACACGTGCCTGCAGTGGGCCCTGGAGTCCGGTCAGGACGCCGGTGTGTGGGGCGGGATGAGCGAGGACGAGCGCCGGGCGCTCAAGCGCCGCGCCGCCCGCGCCCGTCGCGCTTCCTGAGGTCCGCACGCACGTCCAACGGCCCGTGATCCGCCACCCGGTGGAACACGGGCCGTTCGCGTATCCGGCCGCAGGTGGGCCCCGTCATCTCCGCCCGGACGCTGGCTGGCGGAACCGGGCCGTGATGACCACACTCGTTCCGCCCTGCTCCGCGGACTGCCACCGGATGCTGCCGCGCAGCTCACTGGCCACGAGGGTCCGCACGATCTGCATGCCCAGCCCCTCGCCCTCGGCAGGGGGACGATAGGCGCTCACGCCGGACTCCTCGATGACGGTGGCCCCCATTCCGCTGCCGTCGTCCTCGATGGCGATATCCAGCACGCGATCGGTCTCCCCCGTCTCCGTGGTCTCGTCCTCGAGGTGGCGCACGGACAGCGCCACGGTGCCGTCCCGGTCCCTGAGCCCGTGCTCCACGGCGTTGGCCACGAGTTCGTTGACCACGAGGGCCACGGACGTCGCGCTCTTCGAGGGCAGGCGGCCGAACGAGCCGTGGACCTCCGTGCGCACGCGCTGGCCCGCGGAGGCCGTCTCCACCGCGAGCTTCACCTGGTGGCGCATGAGCTCGTCGAAGTCCACGTCCTCGGAGATCTCGTGGGAGAGGGATTCGTGCACCCGGGCGATCGAACTGACCCGGCGCATCGCCTGCTGGAGCCCGTTGCGTCCCTCCTCCGAGTGCATGCGGCGCGACTGCAGCCGCAGCAGTGCTGAGACCGTCTGCAGGTTGTTCTTCACCCGGTGGTGGATCTCACGGATGGTGGCGTCCTTGGACACGAGCTGCAGGTCTCGCCGACGCAGCTCGGTGACGTCCCGGCACAGCAGCAGCGCCCCCGTGCGCTCCGAGCCCTGGCGCAGGGGGATGGCACGCAGGGTCGCCGAGGCCTTGACCCCCGAGAGCTCTGCCCGCCACGGCATGGTGCCCGCCAGCACGGGCGCCAGGGTCTCGTCCACCCCGGGGGCCGTGAGCGGGAGCTGACGAGCGACCCCCAGCAGGTTCTGCCCGGTGAGGTCTCCGCGAAAGCCCAGGCGCCGGAACGTGGAGAGACCGTTGGGTGAGCAGAACTCCACCACTCCGGAGGCGTTCAGCCGCAGCATGCCGTCCCCCACGCGCGGGGCTCCCCTGCGGGAGTCGCTGCGCACCGCGAAGTCCGGCCACGTCCCCTGGTTCGCCATGCGCAGCAGGTCGGCGGCCGATTCCCGGTAGACCAGCTCCATGCGGGAGGGCAGCCGTTCACGCTGCGGATCCGTGGTCAGGCTGACCACGGCGATCGTCCGCTTGTTGCGCACCAGTGGGACCAGCGTGACGGAGCGGGAAGCGAGGTTCGACCACTCCGAGGGCCCGGTGCGCTCGATCCGCCGGTCGATCCACGCCCGGCGCAGGGTGCCCGCCGCCGGCCCGTCCACGAGCTCCCCGACCAGGTCCTTCTGGTAGGCGGTGGGTCCCGTGGTCGGTCGGGCGTGGGCGAGCACCAGGAAGTCCGTGCCCTCCTTGGGGATCGGCTGGCCCGTGGGGCTCTGAGCGGCGGCCACCACCTCCTGGGGGAAGCAGAGCAGCAGATCCCCGAAGCCCAGGTCCGCGACGAGCTGCCAGTCCCCCACGAGCAGGTGGAGCCACTCGGCGTCACCGGCGTCGAAGTCCGCCACGCAGCGCAGCGGATCGGTGAATGCCATGTGCGGCCGCCTCTTCTCTCAGTCCCGGCGCAACCACGCGCCCATCCGACGCCCCAGCCTAGTGCCCGTCCCACCGGAGGTCGCCGCGCCCGATGACGCGGCGGACACGGTCTCGCCCCGGCGCACCGCGAGCGCGAGCGCGGTGATCTCCTGGCGCAGTGCACTGCGGGGCGCCGTCTCGGCGAGCACGGCTCCCGCAAGCAGGGCGGCGTCGCACACCGCGGGGTCCCACGGCAGCGTGTGGGCGATCGGGTGCCCCGGGGAGAAGCGCTCCCACGCCTCGGTCACGGCGGCGCGGGCGGCGCGCCCGGTGGCCGCGGGACGCAGCTTGTTCATCACCACCAGCACCGCCGCCTCGGGTGCCGCATCCTCGAGGTCCGGGAGGGCCTTCACCAGGCGGGGGACCCCGAGGGCGTCGGCCGCGCCCAGGGCGAGAACCGTGTCCGCCGCCGCCACGGCACTCAGCGCCCCGGCATTGCGGCGCGGAGCCAGGAAGTCGGTGCTGATCTCCTCGTCCGCCTCCAGCGGGGAGGAGACGTCCACGACCACGAGGTCCCAGACCTGGCGGGCGCGTTCGAGCACGAGCTCGAGCGCCGACGCCCTCAGCTCGGGCCACCGGTCATGGCGCGTGAGACCGCTCAGCACCGCCACGGATCCGCCGGCCACGGAGACCGGGGTGGCGCAGCGGCGCAGGGCGTCGGCGTCGAGCCTCCCCTGGTCCGCGAGCCGGCAGGCCTGTGCGAGCCCCGCGGCCTCGTCGAGCATGCCCAGACTCGCGGCCACCGACGCCGCGTAGGTGTCCGCGTCGACGAGCAGCACGCGCGCGCCGTGCAGGGCAGCCTCGGCCGCGAGGTTGATCGAGACCACGGTGCGCCCCGGCGCCCCGGCGGGTCCCCACACCACCACGAGGCGTGGCTCCTCCTCGTCGTCGCCCGGCGCCGCACCCGGGTCCCCCGCCGGGTGCCACGGCTCGCTCTCCCCGCCGTCGTCGGCGCTCTCCTCGGCACCGTCAATGGCGGTGGGCGGCACCGGACCGGTCCCGCGACCGGCTCCCTCGGCGTGGCCCCGGGATCCCCGGGCGCGGGCGACGTCGCCCTGCCGCACCTCCACGGTCCGCGCGTCCTTCCCACCCGGTCCTGCGGTCCGGGACCCGTCCGCGGCACCGGGGTGTCTCGGCGGCTCCGAGCCGGGAGCGCCCGCTTCGTCCCGGGCCTCGTCCCGGAGCTCTTTCCGGCCGCGGGGCCGCGGTGGGTCCTGCATGGCCCCGAGGATCCGTGCCGTCAGCTCGGACCCCGTGACCACCGCGGGCACGGACCCCACGCCGAGCTGGGACAGCCGCAGGTCGTCGTGGCCCTCCACCACCAGTACCCGCAGGCCGCTGCTCGCGAGCTGGTCGAGCAGCGACGCCGTGAGGTCCTCGGCGCCCTCCGCCACGAGCGCCAGCTGCGCCATGCCCGTGTGCGCGCACGCGAGCAGCTCGGAGAGCTCGAGGCAGCGCCGGACCACGGTCACCTCCCCGTGCAGCCGCTCGAGCCGCTCCACCAGCTCCCACGTGCCGGACCCGAGGGTCACCACGGAGATGCTCACGAGCCGCTCCCCGCGGTGTTGGGCACCAGGGTCACCTTCGCGTCGTTGCCGAGGGCGTCCACGAGCGGTGCCACCTGCGACGGGGTGACGAGCACGTGCACGGTGACGCCCCCGGAGCCGCCCAGTGCGGTGTCGGTCGTCTCGACGCGCGCGATCTCCGCCGCGGTGACGAGCTTCTTCGGCTCCACGTACCCGCGTCCGCTGGGCTTGGGCTTGGCCACCCAGACGTCCACGTGCGCCCCCGGATCGGCCTGGGACGGAAGCGGAGTCTGCAGGGCGATGCCCACGGAGGTCCGGTCCAGGTGGTCGGCCGTGCCGATGGATGCGGCGGGGACCAGCTGCCCCCGCGACACCCGCTGGGTGACCACCGCGTCCTCGTGCAACGGCTGCGTTCCCGGGATGTACTGGGAGGAGGTCTCCTGCAGGTGCGCGTCCACGGTGGTGAGATCATCGGCGGTGACCCGCTGGCCCACGGCAAGGTCGGTCGCGGCGGCGTAGTAGGGCTCGTTGCGGTTGGCGGCGGCCACCAGGAGGATCACCCCCAGCACGGAGAGCAGCACCAGCAGCATCCCCACCAGAAGCCTGGGATCCCGCCACGACGGCTTGCGGAAACGGGCGGCCGACGCACTCGAGTGCGCGGACCGCTCCGGTGTTGCCTGACGTCCCATGCTCCGTGTCCTTCCCCGTGCCCGGCCCCGCCGGTTACCCACGAGTGTGCCGCGCCGGGGCCTCGGGCAGAAGCATGACGCGCGTCATGTGGACACAGGAGGCCACGGCTCCATTCCTCGCTCCACATGTTGACAAGCAGCTCCTGCCCTCATCTCGTGGGACACTGGGAAGGGTAACCACCTCATCTCGCAGTATCCCGCCCCAAAGGACGTGAAGCACGACCATGTCGCAACAACGATTCCTCACCCTCGCGGACGTGGCCGAGATCCTGTGCATCTCCGTTCCGCAGGCCAGGGCCATGGTGCGCTCCGGAGAGCTGCCCGCCATCCAGGTGGGTGGCCGCGGCCAGTGGCGCGTGGAGAAGGCCAAGCTGGAGGAGTACATCCAGCAGGGGTACGAGCGCACCCAGCACGCCGTCCGAGAGGGCACTCTGCAGTGACGACCTCAGCCCGGGTCCACTGACGAGACCAGTGCCACGGCCTGGAACGGGACGGTCCGCACTCCCGTGACCGCCGTCCGGCGGCGGAACTGGTCCTCGGGGTGCACCGCCAGGTCGAAGAAGTCCTGGCCCACCGCGTCCACCGTGCCCTCGAGCTCGCCCTGGCTGCCCCGTTCCCGCAGCGCCACCCGCACGTGCACGCGAGCGGTGCTCAGGGCCCGCAGCACGTGACCCATGCCGAGCCGGCGGACGGTGGACTTTTCGGGGAGCACCTCGAACCGTCGCGGCAGCCCTTCCCACCACACCACCGAGTGCAGCGGCACCAGGTGCTGCTGGTGGCGTTCGCGCACCACGGCCCAGCCCGCGCCGACGTCCACGAGCTCGCCCTCGAGCGTCTCCCCGTGGGCCGGGCGCAGCCGCACCGTGGATTCACGGTGCGCGGCCAGGCGCTCCAGCAGACTGAGCCTGGCCAGCTCGGCGCGCGCCGTTTCCACGGCCTCCTGCTCCACCTGGCTCATCCGGGCCCGTTCCAGCTGCGACTCCATGTCCTGGAACAGCTCGTCCCACCGCATGCTGATCTCCTTCCCATGGCCGCCGTGGGCGGCGCTCGGTGAGCTCTCGCGAACCGGCATCGCACCGGCGACTCGCCCGCGAGCTGCGCCATCGCCCCGATTCCGAGGCTCTGCCGGCACCGCGCCACACACTACGGGGGCGTGACGTCGCCCCACAGCCGCACTCCGGCCGGGTTGCATCCGTATTCATGGGTCATTGACTCGAGGCCTCGGGCACCGGATGATCTAAAAATGTCAAACGACATCAAACAACACGTTTCGGAGTCAAATATGAGACTTCATTCCCTCAGCCCCTCCACGACCTCCCGCCGGTCAGCCGTTCTGTGGTCCGGCGTTCCCGTGCTGGCCGCCGTCACGGGTGTGCTGGGGCTGCGCTGGAGCGCGCAGCTGAGCGCCGCCGGGGCCCTCGATGCGCAGGAACTGTCCCTGGCCGTCACCGCGGCGGCAGCCTGCCTCGCGGTGGCCGCCTGGTGGCTCGGTGGTCTGGTCATGGCCGGGGTGGCCCTGGTGGCGCACCGGCTCCGGTGGCGGGGCGCGGAGCGCTGGGCGCGGCGCCTCACCCCCGCGCTCATCGCCCGCACCACCGCCGCCCTCGTGGGGGTCCAGCTGGTCACGGTCGTCCCCGCCCACGCCGCAGACGCCCCCGTGGACCCGTTCTGGGGTCCACCGACCACGGGCACGGAGCAGCTCGCGCCGGTCGACGACGTCGTGCCCGCACCGGGCGACGCCGCCGTGCAGCCGGACGTCCCCCCGGTCCCGCAGCCCGAGTCGGCCAGCGGAGCCCCGGGCAGCCCCGATACCGGTGCGGAGGGTCCGGGCTCCTCCGGGTTTCCACACTCGCCGCACCCCCCGCGCACGACGACGCCCGCTCCCCTGCCGGAGCGCGCACCTGCACCGGAGCGGGTGGTCGACGGCTCCGTCACCGTGGTCCGCGGCGACACCCTGTGGGACCTCACGGAGCAGCTGCTGGGTGCGCGGGCCACGGACGAGGACGTGTGCCGGCACCTGGGCTCCTGGCTGGAGCTCAACGTCCTGGAAGCAGACGGGGACCTGATCCGTCCCGGGCAGCAGCTGCGGGTACCACCGCAGCTGCTGGGAAGCGCGGGAGTTCCCGGATGACCGCTTACCCCGCAGCCCCGGGGTCCGGGCAGCGCCGCCGCGTGCCGCCCCGCTCCGTCCCAGCCGCCCGCGAGATCCCGGGCCGACAGCCGGGGCACTCCGACCTCTCGACCGAATGCACCGCCCCACCCACCAAGGAGCACGCCATGAGCATCACCGTCCCCGCATCGACACCCCGCACCTCACCGGGCGGCTACACGTGGCGGCAGGACCGTTCGGCCGCCGCTCTCACCGGGCGCAGCGAGAGCGAGCGCGTGGGCGCGATCGCCCGCAGCATCGGTCAGGCCGCGGTGGAGATCCTGGCCGGAACCCGGCCCGCTTCCCAGTTGTCCCGGTGGACCGAACCCAACGTGGTCGAGCGGTTCACGCAGCGTGCCGCAATGCTGAAGCTCGTGCAGGAGCAGTGCCCCGAGCGGCGGGACCTCTTCGAGGTGCACCGTGCCGCCCGCGTCCGCCGGGTCCGCGTGTGCAGCCCGGCCCCCGGCTGCTACGAGGCGTCGCTCGTGGTGGAGGAGTCCACCCGCGCTCGGGCCGTGGCGCTGCGCATCGAGCGCTCGGCACGGCAGTGGCGGGTCACCCACCTCGAGGTGGGGTGACCCGCCACGGCGGCACCGGTCTCAGCGGCGCTTGCCGCGCCTGGCCTTGGAGCTGCTCTTCGCCGATTTCCCGCGACGCTGCGCCCGGTTGGAGGCAACCTCCTCGGAGTTCTCCGAGATAGCCGCGGTCGCGGTCTCGCCCTCCGCCGCCGCGGAGCCTGCGTCGTCCACGGAGTCCGCGTCGTCCTGCGAGCCGGTGGCGTTCGAGGAACCGGCACCGAGAGAGCCTTCCCGCTCCACGGCTGCCGTGGGCGTGCCGTCCTCGTCCGGGGCGGTGTACTTCAGGAACGCCGGGCGCTGGGGGGCGCTCAGCTGCACGGCCCCACCGTCCGCTCCCGTGCGCTGCTTGCGGACCTCCAGGTGGAACAGAGTCACCACCGTCTGCTCACGGATGGCTGCCATGACGTCCTGGAACATCGCGTGGCCCTCCCGCTGGTACTCCACCAGGGGGTCGCGCTGGGCCATGGCCCGCAACCCGATACCCTCCTTGAGGTAGTCCATCTCGTAGAGGTGCTCGGGCCAGCGCTGGCCGATGACCGACAGCAGCACCCGGCGCTCCAGGTTGCGCATGGCCTCGGAGCCGAGTTCCTCCTCGCGCTCCTGGTACATCACCCTGGCGTCCGAGAGGATCTGCTCCTGCAGGAACTCCGTGGTCAGTCGCGGGAGCCCACCCGCCTCCTCCGTGACCTCCTCGGGGCTCAGGGACACGGGGTAGATGGCCCGCAGTGCCTCCCAGAGGCCGTCCAGGTCCCAGTCCTCGGGGTGGCCCTTGCCGGTGCGCTCCAGGACCACGGAGGAGATGACCTCCTCCGTGAACTGTCGGATCTGGTCCTCGATGTCGTCGCCCATGAGGATCCGCTTGCGATCCTTGTAGACCACCTCGCGCTGGCGGTTCAGGACGTCGTCGTACTTCAGCACGTTCTTGCGCTGCTCGGCGTTGCGCCCCTCCACCTGGTTCTGGGCGTTCGCGATCCCGGAGGTGATGAGCCGCCCCGTGACGGGGACGTCGTCCGGTGCGATCGCCATGAGCCGCTGGGCGGCACCGGGGTTGAACAGGCGCATGAGGTCGTCGGACAGCGACAGGTAGAACCGGGACTCCCCCGGGTCACCCTGACGCCCGGAGCGCCCGCGGAGCTGGTTGTCGATGCGGCGGGACTCGTGGCGCTCGGTGCCCAGGACGTAGAGCCCACCGGCCTCCAGAACCTCGTCGTGCTCGGTCCGGGTGGCCTCCTCGCAGGCCTCGAGCACCTCGGGCCACCGCGCCTCGTACTCCTCGGCGTCCCGCTCCGGGTCCAGTCCCAGCTCCGCCATCTTCTCCACGGCGTTGAACTCCGCGTTGCCGCCGAGCATGATGTCGGTGCCGCGCCCCGCCATGTTGGTGGCCACGGTGACCGCGCCCTTGCGCCCTGCCTGGGCCACGATCGCGGCCTCCCGGGCGTGGTTCTTGGCGTTGAGCACCTCGTGGCGCACTCCGCGCTTGGCGAGCAGCCGGGAGAGGTACTCGGACTTCTCCACCGAGGCCGTGCCCACGAGCACGGGCTGGCCCTTGCCGTGGCGCTCCTCGATGTCGCGCACCACGGCCGCGTACTTGGTGGCCTCGTTCTTGTAGACCACGTCCCGCTTGTCCTCGCGCGCGATGCCACGGTGCGGGGGGATGGCCACCACGCCGATCTCGTACGTGTTCATGAACTCCGCGGCCTCGGTCTGGGCGGTGCCCGTCATGCCGGAGAGCTTGTCGTACAGGCGGAAGTAGTTCTGCAGGGTGATGGTGGCCATCGTCTGGTTCTCGGGCTTGATGTCCACGCCCTCCTTGGCCTCGATGGCCTGGTGGACGCCCTCGTTGTAGCGCCGCCCGGCGAGCACACGCCCCGTGTGCTCGTCCACGATCTTCACCTCGCCGCCCGAGACGATGTAGTCCTTGTTGTTGCGGAACAGCTCCTTGGCCTTGATCGCGTTGTTGAGGAAACCGATCAGCGGGGTGTTCCGGGACTCGTACAGGTTGTCGATGCCGAGCCAGTCCTCGACCTTCTCGATGCCCGGTTCGAGCACACCCACCGTGCGCTTCTTCTCGTCCACCTCGTAGTCGGTCTCCGGGGAGAGGGTCTTCACCACGGTCGCGAACTCGCGGTACCAGCGGTTGGCCTCCCCCGAGGCGGGGCCGGAGATGATGAGCGGGGTGCGGGCCTCGTCGATGAGGATGGAGTCCACCTCGTCCACGATCGCGAAGTGGTGGCCCCGCTGGACGAGCTCGTCCTTGGTCCACGCCATGTTGTCACGCAGGTAGTCGAAGCCGAACTCGTTGTTGGTGCCGTAGGTAATGTCCGCGGCGTACTGCTCGCGGCGCACCGAGGGTTCCTGACCTCCCAGGATCACCCCGGTCTCCAGGCCCAGGAAACGGTAGACGCGGCCCATGAGGTTGGCCTGGTACTCCGCCAGGTAGTCGTTGACCGTCACCACGTGGACGCCCTTGCCGGAGAGCGCGTTGAGGTACGCCGGGGCCGTGGCCACCAGGGTCTTGCCCTCACCGGTCTTCATCTCCGCGATGTAGCCGAGGTGCAGCGCCGCGCCGCCCATGATCTGCACGTCGAAGTGGCGCTGGCCCAGGGTCCGGGACGCCGCCTCGCGCACAGCGGCGAACGCCTCGGGCAGCAGCCGGTCGAGCGACTCGCCGTCCGCGATGCGCTCCCGGAACGCGTCCGTCTCTGCCCGCAGCTCCGCGTCCGTGAGCTCCTTGAACCCGTCCTCGAGGCTGTTCACGGCGTCCGCGTACGTCCTCAGTCGCTTCAGGACGCGCTTGTCGCCCGTGCGGAGAACCGTTTCCAGGAATGACGCCACGTGTGTTCGCTCCTCAGAGATCATTGGTGGGCACCGGGCAGAACTGAGGGTGCACCGCCGAACAGTGTACGTGAGGGAGTCCGAGCGGTCCCTCACAGCGGAGCGGGCCCCGCGACGTGGTAGCAGGGCCCGCTCGTGACTTGGTGCGCGTGTGGACGCGCGTCAGGGGTGGCTCAGGAGTCCGCGGTGGAGGTCTCGGACTGGTAGGCCCGGACCTTCTCCTCCTCGGCCCGTCCGTCCTGGCTCAGGCTGATCACACCGTACTCCCAGCCCTTGCGGCGGTAGACGGCGGACGGTTCCCGGGTCTCCCTGTCCACGAACAGGAAGAAGTCGTGGCCCACCAGCTCCATCTGGTCCACGGCCTCGTCCACCGTGATCTGGTGGGCGGGGAAGCGCTTGCGGCGGATCTCCACGGGGGTGGGGGTGTCGCTCAGGGGGTACTCGGTGTCGAAGGCCTCGTCCTCCGCGGCGGACAGCGCCTGCGGGGACTCGAAGCCCGTGAACGATCCGGTGGTGGGAACCACGGGCAGCGATCCCGTGGCCTCGTGCACCGCGACCGGCTTCTGGTGCCCGGCGCGGTGGATCTTGCGGCGGTCCCGGGCCCGCCTCAGCTGCTCCACGAGCTTGCCGTAGGCCTCGTCGAACGCGGCGAACTTGTCGTCACTGCGGGCCTCGGCCCGCAGCACCGGTCCGCGGCCGACCACGGTGATCTCCACGCGCATGCCCTGGTGGCCGGAGGCGCCGTTGTCCTTGGTGACTTTGACCTCGATGGATTGGACCTTGTCGCCGAGCTGCTGGAAACGCTCGCTCTTCTCCTCGGCGTACTCCTTGAATCGGTCCGGCAAAGTGACGTTGCGGCCCTGGATGTTCAGTTCCATGAGACCCTCCACATCTTGAGGATGACGCGGGATGTGCTGCTCTCCCACACGGGACACCTTCATTGCTTCCCGTGGTCCAACGCTAGATGAAACCTCAGGGAAATTCACGGACAACGGTGTCCGACGTCTGGGAGTTCTCCCGGGGTGAACGCCCGGCCCGCACCCCGGCGAGCGTGACCACCGCGGGCACGTGCGCGCCGGCCCGGGTGAGGCACCGGACGGCTTCTGCCATGGTGGCTCCCGTGGTGAGGACGTCGTCCACGACCACGCAGGTGCGTCCCCGCACGTCCCGGGCGCGCATCGAACCCCTCACGGCCCGCGCCCGCTGCCTCCTCCCCCTGCCCTTCTGCGGTCCTGCCGCACCGCGAACCGCGCGTCCCCTGTGGCGCAGCGCGTGGCGCACGCGGGTTCCGGGAGGCAGCGCGGCGGCGTCGAGCAGGCAGGCCACGGGGTCGAACCACCGACGACGACGCGCGCGGGCACTCGTGGGCACGGGCACCCACAGCAGCGGGCCCCGGCCCGGCTCCGCCACGTCCCGCGCCGCGGTGGCGAGGACCGCCCCGAGCACAACCCCGAGGACGGGCGCCAGATCGGTGCGACCACCGTTCTTGTACGCCAGCAGGCACGCCGCGAGTTCGTGCTCGTACTCCCCCGCCGCGAAGACTCTCACTCCCCGCTCCCGCAGCACCTCCGGCGCCGTGACCCGCCCGGGGGTGGCGGTGCAGCGGCGCAGCACGAGACGGCACGGTCGGCACAGGGTGCGACCGGGCTCCCCGCACACCGCGCACGAGACGGGCAGGAACAGTTCCACGGCCTGCGCGCACCAGTCGCCGAGGCGGGCGGCCACGGCGTCCCAGCGCGCCCGGGTGTCGGCGGTGAACCACTGCGGTGCAACGGCCCCGCCCCACCTGCCCGGCCGGGCGGCGTCGGCGGCTTGACGTGGTCGCGCGGGCTGCCGACGTGGAACGGGAACCGGCGGCGAATCGGAATCGTGCGGGTGAGCGAGTCCCTGCGGCCGACGAGGGCCCGGAGGTGGCGCCGGGCGGTGAGAACGCACCGGCTCGCTCCCCGCGGCCCCGCACCCCTCGCGGCCCGAGGGAACGGGACGGGGCAGGGGTGCCCGAGACGGGCCGGAGGGCATCGTCGGCGACGATTGGCGGACGCGGTCGGCTGTCATCCGTCCATTCCAGCTCGTGGGCCCCGAAGCCGCGACCCCGGGCCGGTGCTGGGCAGTGCCCAGCGCACGGTGGCGCCGGTGGTGTCCCGGGGGCGCGGCACGCCGCGCGGAGACCCGCCCGCGCACGGCGGCGCCGTGCCGCAGCGGACCCCGACGGAGGGCGCCCGGTGCAGAGGTGGGAGGGAGCACCGTTCCGGGCCCTCGGGGGCCCGCCCGCCCAGGGTCGTCAGCCGGGCACCCGAGCGCGTCCCGGCGACACCGGGCCCGGCGTCGGTGCGCTCACCCCGCGAAGGAGGTGTCCGTGACGTCCTCGCTCTGCAGGGCCCACGAGCTGCCGGTCAGCATGTAGAGCTTGCCGTCCGATGCTCCGTAGACGGCCGTGGGTCCGTTGCCACCCGTGATGGACGTGACGCCGGTGAGGGAGGGCAGGTCCTCGTAGGTTCCCGCCACCGAGTACCGGCGGGGCTGGGCGTTGCTGTCCTGGTTCAGCGCCGTGGTCACGAACTCGTCCGAGCCGATCCACTGCGCCGTGTTCACGTCCACGTCCGCCGCCACGGGGTTGCCCTTCTTCAGCTCAACCGGCTGGCCGGAGTCATCGCGCACCACGCCGGAGATCCAGAGGGTGGAGCGCTGGGCGGACTCGTCGGTGGTGACCACCAGGGCGCGGTTGCCCTCCCGGGAGATGCGCAGTGACGCCACGTGCTGGTTCTTCAACCAGTCCGCGGTGACGGTGCGCCCGGCGCCCTCCGCGGCCGTCGGCGCGGCGTGGACCGTGCCGGAGCGGTCGGATCCCCAGACCCAGCCCTGCCGGTCGAAGCTGGGGCGGGTGAGCGAGGCGCCCGTCCAGCGGCGCTGCGCCTGCTCACCGGAGGACACCGTGTACATCGCACTGCTCGCGGAGTCCACGAACCCGAAGGTCGAGGCCTCGGTGTCCATCCCCGGCTTGGTGACCTTGGCCCCTTCCGGCAGGGAGACACCGGGAACGAGCTCCGTCTGTCCCCCCTGGTAGAACGCCAGCTGGTTGTCCGAGACGCCGATCTGGCGGTTGGGCACGGTCACGGACCGCGTGGGATCGGCTCCCTCCCGCCCGGAGGTGTCCACGGGTGCGTCGTTGACCGTGAGGTCCACGTCCTCCACGGACGGCACGGACTGCAGGGTGGCGCGCAGCTGCTGGTCCATCCGCTGGGCCTGCTCCACGTCCGCGGGATCGAAACCGGACATGCTGAGGTCCACGGCCGCGGTCCCACCGGACACCGGGACCGAGGACTTGGACAGGGTGGCACTCTGCGGGAGCGCGCTGGAGACGGCGTCCTCAAGGTAGGACGCGGGTCCGCTCAGCAGCGCGCGCACCGCGGCCGTGGACGCCGTGGGCCGCTTGGCGAACCAGCGCGGATCGGGGACCAGGGTGGTGCTGTCGTTGGCCGAGTAGAAGTACAGGTCCACTGGTGAGAAGATCTGCTCGAAGTCCGTGTCCGGGATGATCACGCCGTCCGGGGCCTGCGAGATGCGCCACTGGCCGTCCACCGAGGTCAGCGCGAAGTCCAGCACGCGTGTGCTCCCCCGGGGCTGAGCCGTGCGCACACCCTCGGCGTCCAGGATGGCACCCACTTCGATCGTGGTGCGGAACTCCCCCTCGTTCAGCCGCGGCACCGTGGTGGGCTCACCCGAGTGGATCAGCACCCGGGCATCCGGCTTCCACGTGGTCGCCAGCTGCGGGGTGAGGTACTGGCGCGCCACCGAGTAGTCGTCCTGAGCACCCACGCCCGCCGCCAGGAAGCCCTCAACGACCTCCTGGGCGGACGCCCCGGGGCGGGGAGCCTGCGGGTTGTACGCCATGGCGCTCTGTTGGGACTGCTCGGTGGGTTCCACCACCTTGTGCACAGGCCCGGAACGGGGCATGGCCCCGCACGCGGACAGCGTCAGCGAGAGCCCCACGGCGAGGGCGGCTGCGGCGCACCGTCGACGGCGCGTGGTGCCGCCCACGGTGTCCGGGCGCCGGGGTGTGGTCCACCCGTGGTTCATGGTTTCTCCGTCCCGTCGCTGCGGCCAGCCGCCGTGGATCCGCTCCGTGGCCCGTCCTCGGTCCGGCCACCGTTCTCGTCCGGCGTGCTCCCGGCGTCGGACGACGTCGCCCGCTCGCCCCCGGAGCCGGCCCCCGGTGCCGGCGGGAACGCGATCAGCATCTGCCCCGTGTCCGGCTCCATGGCGGGCTGCACGGCCGGGGCCGTCAGCTGCAGCGATCCCGTGTCGGTGACCCGGGCGGTGGACTCGGTGAAGCTCTCGGCGGGCGGCATGTCCAGCGGGTTGGCCAGCTCGGGGTCCAGGGGCTGGGTGCGCAGCAGCGGCAGCGTGAGCCGGAAGCACGCCCCGTTGTCGGGCTCGGCCCACACCTCCAGCCGGCCGCCGTGCAGCCGGGTGTCCTCCGTGGCGATCGCGAGCCCCAGACCGGTGCCGCCCACGGTGCGCGCCCGCGCGGGGTCCCCGCGCCAGAACCTGTTGAACACCTTCGCGGTCTGCTCCTCGGTCATCCCGATGCCGTGGTCCCGCACCGCGACAGCCACGCAGTTCTCATTGGCGGCCACGTAGATGTCCACGGGTCGGCTCTCCCCGTGCTCCAGGGCGTTGGTCACCAGGTTGCGTAGGATCCGGTCGATGCGGCGCTGGTCCATCTGCACCACGCACCGGGTGAGGGTGGAACGCACGGTGAGCTCGGAGCCGGACCGCAGCACGATGGGGGCCGCGGCCTCCACCACGTCGTAGATGACGGAGAAGATGTCGGTGGAGGCCATGTCCAGGCGGGCGGCGCCGGCGTCGAAGCGGGAGATCTCGAGCAGGTCCGAGAGCATGGAGTCGAACCGGTCCACCTGGTTGTGCAGCAGCTCAGCGGAGCGGCGGTTGACGGGGTCGAAGTCCTCGCGGGCGTTGTAGAGCACCTCCGCGGCCATCTTCACGGTGGTCAGGGGCGTGCGCAGCTCGTGGGAGACGTCCGAGACGAAGGTCTGCTGCATCGAGGACAGCTGCTCCAGCTGCGTGATCTGGGTCTGGATGGAGTCCGCCATGCGGTTGAAGGAGCGGCTCAGCTGCGCCACCTCGTTGGCCCCCCGCACCTGCATGCGCACGTCGAGGTCTCCCTCGGACAGCCGTTGGGACACCCGCGCCGTGTTGGACACGGGGCGGACCACCTCACGGGTGACGTACCAGACGATGGTGCCCACGAGCAGCAGCAGCGCCACCATGGACAGCAGCAGCACCGCGTGGATCGAGTCCAGCGTGGCCTGCGGATCCGAGAAGTCGTACACGAAGTACAGCCCGTAGCGCGAGTTCTGGTTCAGCTGCACCACGTCCCCCACCACGATGACGGGCTGCTCGGCACCGTTCTCCGTCATCCGGGCCGAGGCCGGCTGCCAGTAGGTGCCGTCCGCGTTGGCCACGCGCTGCTGCAGCTGCTGCGGAACGGTGGCCGAGGTCATCCAGGAGCTCTCCGCCTGGACCCCCACGAAGGACTGCCCCGAGCCCTGGTCCAGGGGGATCAGGATCCACCGGTGGTCGGCGGCGTCCGTGTCCTGGCTCAGGCTCCCCATGGTCGAGTTGATCAGCGCCTGCACCTCGGTGCGGTCCGAGGCGTCCGAGGCGTCGAAGCTCGCCTGGGCCACGCTGATGTCCGTGCGCGCCTCCTCGAGCACCTGGTTCAGCCGGTCCGTGAACAGCCGGTCCGCAATCTGGTGGGAGAGGAAGCTGCCCGTGGCGAGGAACGCCACGGAGGTCAGCGTGAGGGCGATCGCGATGGCGCGGAACTGCAACGACTGCCGCCAGCGGCGGAACAGCACGCGGCGCCCCAGGCGGATCCTGCGGAACCTCTTGGGGCGGCGGCGCGGTGCCGGGGTCGACGCCGGCGGTGCTGCGCTCGCCGTCATTTATGCGGGTGCCCGCCGGCCTTGTACCCGATGCCGCGCACCGTGAGCACCACCTCGGGGTTCTCGGGGTCGCGCTCCACCTTGGAGCGCAGCCGCTGCACGTGCACGTTGACCAGCCGGTTGTCCGCCGCGTGGGGGTAACCCCACACGTCCCGCAGCAGCTCGTCGCGGCTGAAGACCTGGTGCGGCGAGCGCGCGAGGGTGGCGAGCAGGTCGAACTCCAGCGGCGTCAGGGAGATCTCCTCCCCGCCCCGGGTCACGGTGTGGCCGGTGACGTCGATGACGATGTCGCCGAGCGTGATCTCCTGGGTGGCCCCGCGGTCCATGGGACGCAGCCGCGCCTTGACCCGCGCCACGAGCTCGGCGGGCTTGAAGGGTTTGGGGACGTAGTCGTCCGCGCCGGCCTCGAGCCCGCGCACCACGTCCGCGGTGTCGGACTTGGCGGTGAGCATCACGATGGGCACGTCCGACTCCGCGCGGATCTGCTGGCACACCTGGATGCCGTCCATTCCGGGGAGCATCAGGTCGAGGAGGATCAGGTCCGGCTCCGACGAGCGGAAGACCTCACGGGCGCTCGAACCGTCGTAGCAGTACACCGGCTCGAAGTCCTCCGACGCCAGGATGATGCCGATCATCTCGGACAGCGCGGCGTCGTCGTCCACCACCAGAATTCTCGCCTTCATGGCCTGCCTTCGCCCTCGTTCCTGCTCCGGGGTCGGCCGCGGCCGACGACCCGCGTCCTGTGTGCCGATTCTACGGCCTGAGCGGGGTCAACCCTCGTTGCACGCCTCCGTGAGCGCGCCGCACGCCCCGGTCACCCGCCGCAGCGCGTCGGGCAGCTGCGGGGGCGCCAGTTCACTGATCCGGGACGACGGCGCCAGGATGGTTCCCAGCAGAGCCGCCGGTTCCATGCCCAGCTCGTGCCACGGACCGAGCAGCCGATCGACGACGGCGCGCGCCGGGGTCGGTGCGGCTGTCCCCGCGGCGTCGAAGCACAGCCGCAGTCCCGCCTCGCGCAGGCCCGCCAGGGGCTCCCACTCCCGCGTGCTCCCCGAGGGAAGGGGCACCACCACGGTGTCGGCACCGCAGCGGGGTGCCCAGTGCACGCCGGCCGCTCCGGCGTCGAGCACGACCGACGCGGCGCCAGCGTCACGGCACGCGCCGACCGCCGCGGTCAGGGCGGCCCGGACCTCCGGGCGGGGCACGGCACGCAGGGTCCGGTAGCCGCTCGCGGTGGGGATGGTGCCCTCCAGAACCCTGTCCAGCTCGGGTTCCGAGAGCACGAGCACCGCGCCGCGGCCGTCGGTGTTGCGCCGGAGCGCAGCCATCAGACCAGCAATCCCCGCGCACCAGGACTCCGTCAGGTCGCGCCGCGCCCCGGGGTCCGACTGCAGCTTCTCACCGTTGCGCACGTGGACGGTGGCCGCGAGCGACACCGGCCCCAGGAGGGTGAGCACCACGGGTGCGGAGTCCGCCCCGGACTCCGCACCGAGCACGTCGGCCACCGCGTTGAGGTCGCTCGCGAGCAGTCCGCGGGCCTGGCGGGAGTCGTCCCCGGCGACGCCGGTCACGCGCCAGCCGTGCGGCTGCCGGTCCGCGTGCAGGGACTCCAGGACCGCGCACGTGCGCGCCGCGAGCTCCGCGTGCGGCCCGCGGTCCGGTAGAAGAGGGACGGCCGCGCGGTGCGGGGCCCCGAGCTCGCCCCGCAGCACCGTGAACGTCTCCACGAGGTCCGTGCCGCGCAGGGGCCGGGTCAGGGTGGCGGTGACGGCGTCCGTGGCGAACCCGCTCATGCGTCCGTTCCGCGCTGGTGGTCCTCGGAGATGGCCTCGTGGTGGCGGATGACCTCGCTGATGATGAAGTTCAGGAACTTCTCCGCGAACTCGGGATCCAGGTGGGCGGCCACCGCCAGACTGCGCAGCCGCTCGATCTGGGCCTTCTCCCGCTCCGGGTCCGAGGGCGGCATGTCGTTCTCCGCCTTGAGCGTGCCCACCCGCTGGGTGGCCTTGAAGCGCTCGGCGAGCAGGTGGATCAGCGCGGCGTCGATGTTGTCGATCGTGCCCCGGATCGCGTCCAGCCGCTGCCGGGCGGACGCGGTGTCACCGAGCCCCGCCCCGCCCGCGGCGGGATCGAGGGGTGCGTGGTCTGCGGGATCGGTCGCGGAACTCATGACCACCACTCTAAACGGGGTCGCGGACCCGACCCCGCGCGCTCTTCGCTGGGCACCCGGCACCCGCCCCGGAGGGCGGGCGAGCCCTGGCACACAGCCCCGCGGCGTCGTCGTGACCGCCCCGCCGGCGGTGAACGGACTCCGCTCAGACGGACGCGTGGTGGGCGCGGTCCGCGAACGCGGCGTCGATCGTGGCCTGGCCGAGCACGCGGGTGCCCTGGTAGAGCACCATGGTCTGACCCGGGGCCACACCGCGCTGGGCCGTGTCCAGACGGACGTGCAGCCGCGGGGTTCCCTCGGAACGCGTGAGCCACGCGCGGGCCGGTGCGGGATCCCCGTGGGCGCGGACCTGCACGGTCACCTCGAACTCCTCGGAACGGGCCTCGGGGTCGTCGCCGAGTGCCGCGACCTCCCGCGGGGGCAGCCCGGCCCAGGAGGGACGGATGCCCTCCATGACGTCGATCGCGAGCAGCTGCTCGGGACCCACCACCACCTCGTTGGCCTTGGGGCGGATCTCCAGCACGAACCGCGGCTTGCCGTCCGGAGCCGGGCGGCCGATGTGCAGGCCGCGGCGCTGACCCACGGTGTAGGCCTGCGCACCCCGGTGCTCCCCGAGCTCGTTGCCCTCGGTGTCCACGATCCGCCCGGGGTCCAGATCCATGTGCTCCGCGAGCCAGCCGCGGGTGTCCCCGTCCGGGATGAAGCAGATGTCGTGGGAGTCGGGCTTCGTGGCCACGGACAGCCCGCGCTCCTCCGCCTCCGCGCGCACCTGCGCCTTGGAGGGGGTCTCGGCGAGGGGGAAGATCGCGTGCTCGAGCTGCTCGGCGGTGAGCACGCCCAGCACGTAGGACTGGTCCTTGGCCCAGTCCGCGGCGCGGTGCAGCTCCTTGTGGCCGTCCGCGTCCTCCACGACCTTCGCGTAGTGGCCGGTGCACACGGCGTCGAAGCCGAGCGCCAGGGCCTTCTCCAGCAGTGCCGCGAACTTGATCTTCTCGTTGCAGCGCATGCACGGGTTGGGGGTGCGTCCGGCGGCGTACTCGGCCACGAAGTCGTCCACGACGTCCGCCTGGAAGCGCTCGGAGAAGTCCCACACGTAGTACGGGATGCCGAGCTTCTCCGCCGCGCGCCACGCGTCCCGGGAGTCCTCGATGGTGCAGCAGCCGCGAGCGCCCGTGCGCAGCGTGCCCGGGGTCCGGGACAGGGCGAGGTGCACACCCGTGACGTCGTGCCCGGCGTCCACCGCACGGGCCGCGGCCACCGCGGAGTCCACACCGCCACTCATTGCTGCCAGAACGCGCACGGGGTCCCCTTCGGAAGGTTGTGGTTGGACGAGACGCCTTAACAACCCGCACCCCGGGGCGGCTATTCCCCGCGGCGCAGCGGCTCAGGACGTGAAGGACGCCGGCACGTGTCCGGACAGCCCTGCCGCGCGGGCCCGGGCGTGGACGTCCACGAGGGCGTCGAGGACGGTGTCCACGTCCTGCGACGTGCTGGAGTGGCCCAGGGAGAAGCGCTGCGCCCCGCGGGCGGTCTGCTCGTCCACGCCCATGGCGAGCAGCACGTGCGAGGCCCGGGGCACCCCGGCGCTGCACGCCGAGCCGGTGGACAGGGCCACCCCGGCGGCGTCGAACAGGAACAGCATGGAGTCGCCCTCGCACCCGGGGAACGTGACGTGTGCGTTGCCGGGCAGCCGGGTGGGGTGCTCCCACTCCTCGGCCGGGCTGCCGGGCTCTGGTCCGCGCAGCACCGCCTCGGGGACGCGTTCCCGGATGCCCGCCACGAGGGCGTCGCGCAGGGTGGCCCGGCGCAGGAACTCGTCCCGGAACCCGCGCTGCGCGGCCTCCACGGCCGCGCCGAAGGCCGCCGCGCCGGCGGCGTTGACGGTGCCCGAGCGGACGCTGCGCTCCTGTCCGCCGCCGAAGCTCGTGGCGGCGAGACGCACGGTGCGCGGCGCGTAGAGGGCGCCCACCCCCATGGGCCCGCCGAGCTTGTGCGCGGAGACCGCGAGCGTGCTGATCCCGGGCAGGTGGGCGTCCACGGGAACGGCGCAGAACGCCTGGACCGCGTCCACGTGGAAGGGCACCCCGGCGGCGTCGCACAGGGCGGCCAGCTCGGCCACCGGCTGCACCGTCCCCACCTCGTTGTTGGCCCACATCACGGTGACCAGCGCAACCTCCGCCGCGCGCTCGGCCAGCAGCCGTTCGAGCTGCCCGGGGTCCACACGTCCCGTGGCGTCGACGTCGAGCCAGACCAGCTCCGCGCCCTCGTGCGCCGCGAGCCACTCCGCGGCCTCGGACACGGCGTGGTGCTCCACGGCGGACAGGACGATCACGGTGCGTCGTGGGTCCGCCTCACGGGCGGCGCGGAACAGGCCGAGCACCGCCATGTTGTCGGCTTCGGTGCCCCCGGAGGTGAGGATGATCTCCACAGGTTCCGCGTTCAGGGCGGCCGCGACGGCGTCCCGCCCCGTCTCCAGCGCCATGCGCGCGGACCGCCCGCCGGAGTGCAGGGACGCGGGGTTGCCGCCCCGCCTGGCCTGCTCCAAGTAGGCCTCCACGGCCTCCGGCAGCATGTCCGTGGTGGCGGCGTGGTCCATGTAGACGCGGGGTGTGGGCATGGGCCCATCCTACGACCGGCGCCGCGCCGCCCACGGCCGGTCAGGCATCCTCAGGGGGCCGGGACCGCCGCGTGCGGGGCGCAGACGGGGCCTAGACTCGCAGCCATGCTCCACTTCGTCTTCCACACCCCCGAGATCCCCGGCAACACCGGCAACGCCATCCGGCTCGCCGCGTGCACGGGGGCCCGTCTGCACCTCGTGGAGCCGCTCGGCTTCAACTTCGACCACGCCAACCTGCGCCGCGCGGGCCTGGACTACCACGACCTCGCGGTGATGGACGTCCACCCCACGGTCGAGGCACTGTGGGACGCCCTCGGCGACGCGCGGGTCTTCGCGTTCACGTCCCACTCGAGCACGCGCCACACGGACGTGGCCTACCGGGACGGGGACGTCCTGCTGTTCGGACGCGAGTCCACGGGACTGCCGAACGAGGTGCTCGCGGACGAGCGCGTCCACGAGCGGGTGCGGATCCCCATGCTGGCGGGGCGCCGCTCCCTGAACCTCGCAAACTCGGCCTCGATCGCCCTCTACGAGGCGTGGCGCCAGCTGGGCTTCCCGGACGGGGTGTGATCCACGGGGGACGACGCCGCCCGGCCCGTTCCCTGCCGCCGCGCACCGTCCCTGGCGTGGCACCTGATGTGACGCGGCCCCTGCGGTGACGGACCGGTGGCTGCCGGCCCGTCACCGCAGGGACGCGGCTACTTCTTCTGGTCCGCGGCGTTGCCCACGGTCACGGTGGCCTTCTGCTCGTCGTTGCCGCGCTTGAAGACGACCTCGGCCTCCGAGCCCGCGGCGAGCTCGCGCACCCCTGCCGTGAGGGCGTCCGCGTGCGTGATCGGCTTGCCGTTGAAGGACGTGATCACGTCGTCGGGCTTCAGCCCAGCGTCCGCGGCGGGAGATCCGGACTCCACCGAGCGCACCTTGGCGCCGGAGGAGAACTGGTCCGAGGAGCTGCCGGAGGGCACGTACGGGGAGACCGAGGCGCCCAGGTAGCCGTGCGTGGCCTTGCCGTCCTTGATGATCTCGTCCGCCACGCGCTTGGCGGTGTTGGACGGGATCGAGAAGCCCACGCCGATGTTGCCGGACGCCGATGACTCGCCCGAGGAACCTCCCGCGGAGGCGATCGCTACGTTGATGCCGATCACCTCACCGGCGGAGTTCACGAGCGCGCCACCGGAGTTGCCGGGGTTGATGGCCGCGTCCGTCTGGATCACGTTCAGGTACACGCTGGACTTGGCGGACTGCGAGCCGGACTGCCCGTTGTCCGGGAAGTTGAAGAAGAAGTCCTGCGGACCGCCCGGGCTCTGCTGGGAGTCGTCCGGGGTGTCCTCGGCGGCCGAGGACGCCACGGCGATGGTTCGGTTGAGCGTGGAGACGATGCCGTCCGTGACGGTCCCGCTCAGTCCCAGCGGCGCACCGATGGCGATCGCGGCGTCTCCCACGTTGAGCTTGTCCGAGTCCCCGAGCACCGCGGGGGTCAGACCGCTGGGGTCGATCTTGATGACCGCGAGGTCGGACTCGGGGTCGGTGCCCACCACGGTAGCCTTGCGCACGGAGCCGTCAGCGGCCTGCACCTCGATCTTGGCGTCCGAGGCGGCACCGTCCAGGGTGACCACGTGGGTGTTGGTCAGCACGTGGCCCTGGTCGTCCAGCAGCACGCCCGAGCCCGTGCCGGCCTCGTTGCCGGACGCCGCGGAGATCGTGACCACGGACGGGGAGGCCTTCTGGGTGGCGGCGGTGATCTCGTTGACGGACTCGGTGTCGTTGACGATCACGGGCGAGCTGCTGGTGCCGCCGGTGGCGTTGTTGTCCCCCACCGCACCGGCACCGACCGCCACACCCGCACCGAGCAGCCCGGCGAGGGCCATCCCGGCGATCATGGTCCCTCCGGAGAACTTCCGCTTCGGTGCCGCCGCCCCGTCCTGGGCGGGATAGGCACCGCCTTCCTGCCCGTCCCATCCCGACCCCCCTGCCGCGGGCGGGTAGCCGGCCCCGGAGCCGTCGTCGTACCCCCCGCCGCTGTACGCTGCGCCGCTGTACCCCGCGCCGTCGTACGGTCCGCTCCCGTAGTGGCCGTCGGCGGGCGCGCCGTCGTACGAGGCGCCGCCGTACTGGGGGGAGCCCTCTGCCCCGGCGGGCGGGATCGGCCGGGTCTCCTGGGACTGCCACCCCGAACCGTCCTGGGGGTTCGTGGCACCGCCCTGCTGGCCCGCGCCGTACTGGCCGTACGGGGGCACCGGTCCCTGGGGATCGCCCCCGGTGCGCGGATCGTGGGAATCAGCCATATTCTCTCCTCGTAGAGCGGGGTACCGGTGACCGGCCCGACAGGTTGCGGACCACCAGTATGCCCGGTTCGACTGGGGCGGCGCTGGACGTCCTCCGCGAAGGTGCCACGACAACGCCGAGGGGTCCCGGACCACCGGCGTGTGACCCCGCTGACACCGACGCGTATCCTGTGAACCGGACGGCGGGACCTTCCCCGGGCGCACCGGGCGCCGCACGTCCACCGGGCTGACATCCAATCGGAACGAGGGTCATGACACCACGCACCGCCTGGCACCGCACGATTCCCGCCGCTCTGCTCACGGGCGCCTGCCTGGTGGCGGGCCCGGCCGCGCACGCGGAGCCGCCCTCCCGGGTGGATCCCGGCCAGCGCGTGGTGGACACCAGCGGCGCACTCGGGGACACCTCGGGCCTGCAGAACGACATCTCGGAGCTGGCGAACGAGCACAGCATCACCCTCTACGTGGTGTACGTGGACACCTTCACGGATCCCACGGACCCCGGTGAGTGGGTCCAGAAGTTCGCGAGGACCAACGGCTTCGGGACCAACGACGCCGTCCTGGCCGTGGCCACGCAGTCCAAGCAGGCGCGCTTCGTGGCCAACTCCTCCGGCCCGCTGTCGCGGTCCGAGCAGCAGAAGATCTACGACGAGCACATCGCGCCCGCGCTGCGCACCGGAGACTGGGACGCTGCCGCCCAGGGCGCCGTGGACGGGATCGACCGGGAGCTCGGCGGGGCGGGCGCCGGCGGCGCCGTGACCGGCCTGCTGCTGGCGGGCGGTGTGGCGGCCGCCGGGGTGGGTGCCGCAACCGTGATGCGCTCGCGGCGGCGTCGTGCGCAGGGCGGGCAGCCGGGCCCCGGCGGACCGTCCGGGGGCGAGGGCCCACGCGGTGGCGCGGCACCCCAGCGCCCGCTGGTCCCGCTGCCCGAGCTGCACAAGCAGGCCGGGTCCGCGCTCGTGGAGGCGGACAACGCCATCCAGCACTCGGAGCAGGAGCTCGCGTTCGCGCAGCTGCAGTACGGCAGCGAGCAGACGCGCCCGTTCGAGGAGGCGCTCGCGCGGGCCAAGGAGCACATGCGCGCCTCGTTCGAGCTGCAGCAGAAGCTCGAGGACCACATTCCGGACAGCGAGGCGGACCAGCGCGCGTGGCTCGGGGAGATCATCGAGCGCACGCGGCAGGCCCGCGCTCCCCTGGCCGAGCAGGAGCAGAACTTCGCCGGGCTGCGCCAGCTGGAGACGCGCGCCCCGGAGGCGCTCGAGCGCGTCCGCTCCGCGGTGGCCGCCACGGCGCCGCGGCTGCGGGACGTCGAGGCCCAGCTCGTCTCGCTGCACGGCGAGTACGACGACGCCGCTCTCGCGTCCGTCCGCGACAACGGCGAGCAGGCGCGGGAGCGGCTCGAGTTCGCCGAGGATGCCACTACCCGGGCGCAGCAGCACCTGGACGCGGGGCAGGTCTCCGAGGCCGTGCTGGACATCCGCGCGGCGGAGGAGGCGCAGGGGCAGGCCGCCCGGCTCGTCGACTCCGTGGACAACGCCCGCCGGGAGCTCGCCCGCGCGGAGGAGTCCCTCAAGGACGCCGTGAGCATCGCGCAGCGGGACGTCGCCGAGGCCGAGGGCCTCGTGCGGCAGGGCTCCCGCCCCGAGCTCGCGGGCGCCGCCGCCGGCGTGCGCTCCGTGCTGGAGACGGTCACGCAGCAGATGGCCACGGGCCGCTACGACCCGATCGGCTCCACCCGCCGGCTCGCGCAGGCCAAGGCGGAGCTGGACAAGGGACTGCAGGACGTCCGCTCCGCGAACGACCGCGCCCGCTCCGCACGGGAGACGCTCTCCCACGCCCTGGTGAGCGCCCAGGCCAGCCTGACCACCGCGTCCGACTACGTGTGGGCGCGCCGCGGTGGAGTGGGAGCGCGGGCCCGTACCGAGCTCGCCGAGGCCGAGCGCCACCTCGAGATCGCCCACGAGCTGCAGAACTCCGACCCCGAACGCGCCCTCAACGAGGCCAACCAGTCCATCCGTCTGGCCGACGCCGCCCAGCGCGCGGCGCAGCAGGACGTGGACCAGTTCACCTCCCCCATGGGCTACGGCGGCCCCGGGTACGGCGGAGTCGGCTACGGGCGCCGCAGCAACGGCATGGGCGGTGCGATGCTCGGCGGGATCCTGCTGGGCGGCATCCTCAACGGCGGGGGCGGCGGCTACGGCGGCGGCTTCGGTGGAGGCGGCGGTTTCGGCGGCGCAGGAGACTTCGGCGGCGGGGGCGGCGGCTTCGACGGCGGGGTGGGCGGCAACTTCTGACCCGCCCCGGGCCCGCGGCGCCCCACAGATTTCAGCTCCAGTCCAGTGACGAGAAGAGGAGAACACCATGACCAAGCAGTCCATCTTCGGCCGGATCGCCCAGCTGGCGAAAGCCAACATCAACGCCATCATCGACTCTGCGGAGGACCCGCAGAAGATGCTCGACCAAATGGTGCGCGACTACACCGAGAACATCCGCGAGGCCGAGTCCGCCGTGGCCCAGACCATCGGCAACCTGCGGCTGCTCGAGAAGGACCACGCCGAGGACCTGCAGGAGGCCCAGCAGTGGGGCGCCAAGGCGCTCGCCGCGTCCAACAAGGCGGACGAGTTCCGCGCGGCCGGCAAGGCCGGTGAGGCGCAGAAGTTCGACGACCTCGCCAAGGTGGCGATCCAGCGTCAGATCCAGTCCGAGAACGAGGCCCGCGGCGCCGAGCCCCAGATCGCGGCGCAGACCGAGACGGTCGCCAAGCTCAAGGACGGGCTGAACACCATGCGCGGGAAGCTGCAGGAGCTCTCCGCCAAGCGGGACGAGCTCGCCGCCCGGCAGAAGACCGTCCAGGCGCAGTCGCAGGTGCAGGACGCGCTGAAGTCCTTCGACGTGATGGACCCCACGAGCGAGGTCTCCCGCTTCGAGGACAAGATCCGCCGCGAGGAGGCCCGCGTGGCCGGTCAGCAGGAGCTCGCGGACTCCTCCCTGGACCGCCAGTTCGAGGCCCTCGAGTCCATGGGCCAGCAGACGGAGATCGAGGCCCGGCTGGCCGCCCTCAAGAACGGCGGCTCCCCCGCCAACGGCGAGAACATCGTCTCCGCGGAGGAGGTCTGAGAATGGCCGAGAACCCCACGGGGGCGCAGAAGCAGCTCGAGGCCGTCCGCTCCGGCTACGCGTGGGAGGCACCGTGCCTCGACCTCGGGGCGGCACTGGACGAGTCCGGTGCGCACGCGGACGCCCCGGTGCGGGTCCCGCTGGCCACCCTCAACCGCCACGGACTGGTGGCCGGGGCCACCGGTACCGGCAAGACCAAGACCCTGCAGGCGCTCGCCGAGCAGCTCAGCGCCCAGGGAGTTCCCGTCTTCCTCACGGACGTCAAGGGTGATCTCAGCGGGATCTCCCAGCCCGGCGAGGACAACCCCAAGGTGGCCGAGCGCGCACAGTCCGTGGGCCAGGCGTGGACTCCCACCGCGAGCCCCACGGAGTTCTACAGCCTGGGCGGTCAGGGACCCGGTGTGCCGGTGCGCGCCACGGTGACCTCCTTCGGGCCCACTCTGCTGGCCAAGGTGCTGGGGCTCAACGCCACGCAGGAGTCCTCCCTGGGCCTGGTGTTCCACTACGCCGACTCGAACGGGCTCGCCCTGCTGGACCTCAAGGACCTGCGCGAGGTGATGGTTCACCTGACCTCCCCGGAGGGCAAGGAGGAGCTCGCGGGCATCGGCGGGCTCTCCAAGCAGACCGCAGGGGTGATCCTGCGCGAGCTCACCACGTTCGCGAACGAGGGGGCGGACGTCTTCTTCGGTGAGCCCGAGTTCGACACCGCCGAGCTGCTGCGCACCACCGAGGACGGCCGGGGCGTCGTCTCGTGCCTCGAACTGGCCGCGGTGCAGCAGCAGCCGCGGGTGTTCTCCACGTTCCTGATGTGGCTGCTCGCGGACCTCTTCCAGGACCTCCCGGAGGTGGGGGACGCCGAGAAGCCGAACCTCGTGTTCTTCTTCGACGAGGCGCACCTGCTCTTCGAGGACGCCTCCAAGGAGTTCCTGGACTCCATCGAGCAGACCGTGCGGCTGATCCGCTCCAAGGGCGTGGGCATCTTCTTCGTGACCCAGTCCCCCAAGGACATCCCCACGGACGTCCTGGCGCAGCTGGGCAACCGCGTGCAGCACGCCCTGCGCGCGTTCACTCCCGACGACGCCAAGGCCCTGAAGGCCGCCGCCCGCACCTACCCCCGCAGCGAGTACGACCTCGAGCAGCTGCTCACCCAGCTCGCCACGGGTGAGGCGGTGGTCACGGTGCTGTCCGAGAGCGGTGCCCCGACCCCGGTGGCGTGGACCCGGATGCGGGCCCCGCAGTCCCTCATGAAGCCCGCCCCGGTGGCGGACGTCGAGGCGGCCGTGAGCGCCTCGCCCCTCATGGGGACCTACGGCCAGCCGGTGGACCGTGAGTCCGCCTACGAGCTGCTGCGAGCACGTCTCGACGGGCCGCAGGGCCACTCGGGCGCGGCTGAGGACCACTCGGTGGAGCACCCGGACGAGCCGCGGCAGCGCCGCGACGAGGAGCCGGACGAGCGGCGTCGGCCGGAGGAGGGCCAGCGGCGCACCCGCCAGGACGAGGGCGGCTTCCTGGGCTCCGTGATGGACAACCCCGCCGTGCGCTCGATGATGCGCTCGGCGGGGACCACCCTGGGCCGGGAGATCACCCGTTCCCTCTTCGGCACCTCCCGGCGCCGCCGCTGACGGGCTGCCCCGCCGCCACCCACGACGCCGCCGGCGCCCCACCCGGGGCGCGGCGGCGTCGTCGTACGCGGGCCGTGACTCGCGGGAGCCGGACGCTCCGTCCGTCACGGCGGACGGAGGTGTCCCGCACTCGATTACTGTGGTCTGACATGGGACTTCCTGAAAAACTCGTGGCACTTCGCAAGCACCGCTGGGCGCGTCTGGCGCTGCTTCCCCTGAACATCTCCATCCCCGCGGGGGTGCAGGGCGGCAAGGACCTGCGGCTCGTGCACTACGGCATGGGCAGCGTGGTCTACCCCGAGGTCACCCTCGGCGAGCGGGTCCGGATCTACCAGAACGTGACGGTGGGCCGCAAGGACGCACACCTGCCCCGCAAGGACTCCCCGTTCGAGTGGCTGCACGTGGGGGACGACGTGGTGCTGTTCCCCGGCTGCGTGGTGCTCGGAGGCGCCGGAGTCACCCGCATCGGCAACGGCACGATCGTGGGCGCCAACTCCGTGCTCATAAACTCCACCGGGGAGAACGAGATCTGGGCGGGAAACCCCGCGCGCCTCGTCGGCCACCGTCGCGACCTCTGAACGCCCCTCCGGGTGGTTGCCGTGCCCGCTCGAGGCGCTGCGGCGGCCACTGCGCCGGACACGCGGCCCGGCGTGTCACCCGGGGCACGCGAAGATGTCCGGACAGCAAGAAACCCGGTTCCTTGCGGGACCGGGTTTCTTCGTGGTTGCGGGGGCAAGATTTGAACTTGCGACCTCTGGGTTATGAGCCCAGCGAGCTACCGAACTGCTCCACCCCGCGGCGACATCGACAACTATACGCAGGCCGTGGGGGTCGTGCAAATCGAGGGGCGGCCCCCGGGAACTGCTCCCGGGGGCCGCCCCTCGCGTGCGGTGCCGGCCGTGCTACTGCGTGGCGCCGTCCTGGGCCATGGCGTCCTCGATGGCCCGCTGCAGCCGGTCCTGGGCCTCGCCGTACTTGGCCCAGTCCCCGTCCTTCATGGCCTGGTCCGAGTCCTGCATGGCCTTGTTCGCCGAGTCCAGCGCCTCCTGGAGGGAGGATGAGCGCGGCGCCGGGGTGCCGGACGGCGAGGGGCTCGGCGACGAGGAGTCGTCCTTCTTCCCGGCCCCGCCACCGCCCTGGGCGGCCTCCGCCGCCTTCTCGCTCACACCGGCGCCGGTGTCCGTGGTGGCACCGGAGTTGCCCCCGAAGACCTCGTCCAGGGCGCCGTCGAGCGTGGGAGCGAAGCCGACCTGCTCGCCGAAGCCCACGAGCACGCGGCGCAGCGTGGGGTACGCGGCGTCGCCCGAGGACTGCACGTAGACCGGCTGGACGTAGAGCATGCCCCCGCCGGCCGGGAGGGTCAGCAGGTTGCCGTTGATGACCTCGGACGCGCCCTGGCGCAGCAGGTTCAGCTCCTGGGACACGTCCGTGTCCGAGTTGAACTGGTTCTGCGCCTGGCCCGGGCCCGGCACCACGGAGGAGCGCGGCAGCTCCAGCAGCCGGAGCTTGCCGTACTCGTCGCTCTTCTGACCGTCCTTGCCCGTGCCGGCGTCCGCGTTCGCGGAGAGGTAGCCGTACATCACGTTGCGGGTGTTGCCCGTCTCGTTCTGCTGCGGGATGAAGGAGGACGTGAGCGAGAAGTTCGCCTCCTTCTCCCCCGGCATGCGCATGGAGAGGTAGTACGGCGGCTGCGGGACGTCCTGGTTCTGCTGGGTGGGATCGTTCGGCACGGACCACACGTCGTCGCTCGCGTAGAAGCTGTTCGCGTCCGTCACGTGGTAGCGGTTGAGCAGCTCGCGCTGGACCTTGAACATGTCCTCGGGGTAGCGCACGTGGGCCATGAGGTCCGCGGACATCTCCGAGTAGGGCTTCACGGTCTCCGGGAAGACCTTCTGCCACGCCTTCAGGACAGGGTCCTTGTCGTCCCACGCGTAGAGGTCCACGGAACCGTCGTACGCGTTGACCGTGGCCTTGACCGAGTTGCGGATGTAGTTCACGCGCTCGTTGGGAAGTGCTGCGGCCGTGCCCTGCGCCGTCTGCGTGTCCTGCGTGGCCTCCTGGAGCACGGAGGGCGAGGAGTACGGGTAGGACGCGGCGGTGGTGTAGGCGTCCACGATCCACACGACCTTGTTGTCCACGATCGCCGGGTAGGGCTTGCCGTCCACCGTGAGGTACGGTGCGACCTTCTCCACGCGCTCACGGGGGTTGCGGTCGTAGAGGATCTGCGACTCGGGGCGCACCGCGTCCGAGAGCAGCATGTCCGTGGACTGGAACTTGATCGAGTAGGCCAGCTTGTTGAACCAGTTGCCCACGTTGGGCCCGCCGTCCCCGGTGAAGGTGGTCTTCGCGTCCGCGGCGTCCCCCTCGTTGGTCTGGGGGCGGTCCAGCTCGAGGGGCTCGTCCTCCGGGGAGCCGCCCACGATGGAGTAGTTCGGGGAGTTCTCGCCGAAGTAGATGCGGGGCTCGTAGTCGTCGGAGATCTCGCCCTTGGACGGGATGCCGGACTGCATGAACTGCGGCTTGCCGTCCTCCTGCACACGGGAGCCGTATGCGGCCACCACGCCGTAGCCGTGGGTGTAGACCACGGACTGGTTGTACCAGCCCTGGATCTGGTCCGGATTCAGCTCACGCGGAGCGATCACCGTGTCCTGCATCTGGCCCTCGATCTTGTACCGGTCCACAGCGAGCATCTCGGGGAACTGGTAGTACGGGCGGAACTGCTGCAGCTGGGCGAACGCGGGTGAGACCACGTTGGGGTCCAGCAGACGGATGTTGGAGGTGGTCTCCGTGTCCTGGCGCAGTGCGCCCTTCTCCGTCTGGGTGGTGGCGTCGTACGGGGTGACCTCGGTCTCGTCCAGGCCGTAGGCCTGGCGGGTCATGTCGATGTTGCGCTGGATGTACTCGTTCTCGAGCGCCTGCTCGGTGGGGGTCACCTGGAAGCGCTGGATGGCCCACGGGTAGAGACCACCGGCCACCACGGCCACGACCACCAGCATGGCCAGCCCGATCAGGGGAAGCTTCCAGCGGCCGATGATCCCGGCCACCACGAAGAGGATGGCCACGAGCAGCGCGGCCACGGCCAGGATGCCCTTGGTGGGGATCACGGCGTTGACGTCCGTGTAGAGCGCGCCGGTCCACTTGCCGGAGTCGGAGATCAGGGTGGAGTAGCGGTCCAGCCAGAAGTTCACCGCCTGCAGGGCGAGGAACGCCGCGACGATCGAGCCCAGGTGGACGCGGGCGGCGCGCGTGGTGCTGATCCCGCGCTCGTGGATGCGGATCCCGCCGTAGACGTAGTGCATCAGCAGACCGGCCACGCCGGCGAGCAGCAGCGCCGTGACCAGGAACCCGATGAGCAGCCGCAGGAACGGCAGCGTGAACACGTAGAACGCGAGGTCCAGGTTGAACTCGGGATCGGTCTGGCCGAAGGGCTCCTGGTTGAAGAACAGCAGGACGGTCTGCCACTGCGTGGCGACCGTGGAGGCAGCGAAGAGGCCGAAGATCACGGGCACCGCGATCATCACGACCTTGCGCACCGGGTCCAGGGCCTGCTGGTACTTGCGCATGGTGTCCGTGACCTCACCGCCCCGGGGGCGGTGACGGTACGCGAGCCACAGGCTGAGGAACATGAGACCCGCCACGATCAGGGCGGAGACCACGAACAGGCCGATGGCGGCGAGGTTCTGGGTGATGAACACCTTCAGGTACCCGAGCTGCTCGAACCACAGCACGTTGGTGTAGACCTGGGTGGCGGCCACGAACAGCGCGATGAGGACCACCACCGCGATCACGGTGGGCAGCAGGGCCCCGCGCTTGGGGCGGCCCGCTGCGGACCTCTCGGACGGGCGGGGAGACGTGGATCCGGCGGTCACTGCTTACCTCTGAATTCCCTGGGCGCGGACGATCACCTGAGGATGATCACAGTCAACCTTATGGTGTCGTGGACCCCGCGGGCGGACATTTCAGGGCCGGGGTGTCACCGCGTTCCGCAGCTGGGGAGCCCGGAGACGTTGCCCGCCGCCGCCTGCTCCACCGCGTTCACCGCCTCGCCGAGCGTGGCGACCTCGACCACCGTGAGTCCCTCCGGGACGTGCCCCGTGACCTCGGAGCAGTTCTCGGTGGGTGCCAGGAAGTACGAGGCTCCGGAGTCGGCCGCTCCTTCGAGCTTCTGGCGGATCCCGCCGATGGGTCCCACGGCGCCGTCCGCGGTGATGGTGCCGGTCCCTGCGATGTGCTCGTCCCCCGCCATGGATCCCGGGGTCAGCTCCTCGATGATCCCGAGGGCGAACATCATGCCCGCGCTGGGCCCGCCCACCTGCTCCAGCTGGAACTCCACGTCCACGGGGAAGTCGTAGCTCGGGACGAGGTACACACCCAGCTGCCAGCTCGTGCCGTCCTCGCCGCGGGTCAGCTCCACGTGCTCCGTGGTGGTGGCCCCGTCCCGGCGCACGGTGACGTCCGCCCCCTCGGAGCCCGCCTCGTCCAGGTGCGAGCGCAGCTGCCCCAGGGAGGTCACCGGGCTGCCGTCCACGGACACCAGCTCGTCCCCCGCCCGGAGCTTGCCCTGCGCGGGCCCGCCCTCGACCACGGCGTGGACGCTGAGCGTGGTGGTGTACGGGGTGCCCAGGTAGTCCAGGGCGGCCGCGACCGACTCGTCCTGGGACGAGGCCATGGCCGCGGCGTTGGAGTCGTCCACCTCCTGACCCGTGGTCTCGGGCGGGTACAGGGTGTCCTCGGGGATCACGGCATCGGAGGGGTCCAGCCAGCCGAGCAGGGCGTTGATGGAGTTGATCCGCCCGGACGGCCCACCTGTGACGTACACGGTGGTGAGGTCCAGCTCGCCGTCGCTGGGATACGTGGGGGCGCCCTGGATCTCCACGAGCTGCTTGTCCTGGTGCGCACCCACGGTGTTGAAGGTGGGCCCGGCGGCCTCGATCACGTAGGGCGCGGGCAGCACGACCCCCGTCACGAGCAGGGCGGAGGTGGCCACGAGCGAGACCGTGGGCAGGGACCACCGGCGTGGCCGTCCCCGGGCCGCCGTGGTTCCGGCCGTGGTCTTCCCGGTGCTCTGCGTGCGCTTCACGAGGGCCCAGCGTACCCGTCCCGTGGCCGGCCCACGACGACGCCGCCGCGCCCGGGCGTCGTCGTGCCCCGGGCGCAGGAACCTGAGCCATCAGCGAACTGTGGGTCGGCGGGATGGTGGGGCCCAGGGGCCGCCCGATATCCTGGACGGCAGTTCCAGCACTCCTTTCTTCACGACGATTGGCGGTCCCATGCCCTCGAATCCTCCGAACGACGAGAACGGCGAGAACCCCAAGGACCCGTTCCAGGAGATGTTCGAGCGTCTGCTGGGGTCCGGGGCCATGAAGCCCGGCGACATGCCGGCCGGGATGCCCGTGGACCCGCAGACCATGTCCATGATGTTCCAGCAGATCCAGTCCATGATGAGCTCCTCGTCCTCCGACGAGCCCGTGAACTGGGATCTGGCCAACCAGCACGCACGGCAGGTGGCATCCCAGAAGGGCGACCCCTCCGTGACTGAGAAGCAGAAGGGCGCCGTGAGCGACGCCATGAAGCTTGCTGACCTGTGGCTCAAGGACAACACCGCGTTCGACGAGGCCCCCGTGATGCCCGCCGCGTGGGCGCGCGCCGAGTGGATCGAGGCCACGTGGGAGACCTGGAAGGAGATGTCCGCACCCGTGGCCGCCTCCGTCTCCCAGGCCATGTCCGAGGCGCTCACCCAGCAGCTGCCGCCCGAGCTCTCCCAGGCCATGGGCGGGGCGGACCTGTCCGGGATGCTCTCCGGGGCCGGATCCATGATGTTCGGCATGCAGCTGGGGCAGGCCGTGGGCGGGCTGTCCTGCGAGGTGCTCTCCTCCTCGGACGTGGGCATCCCGCTCGCGGCGAAGCGCACCGCTCTGGTCCCCTCCAACATCGCCGAGTTCAGTGAGGGGCTGGACCTGCCCGCCTCGGACGTCCTGCTCTACCTGGCCATCCGTGAGGCGGCGCACGCCCGCCTGTTCCACGGCGTCCCGTGGCTGCGCCAGCACGTGCTGGATCTCATCACGGCGTTCGCCTCCGAGATCCACATCGACATGGAGCGCATCGAGTCCATCGCCAGGGATTTGGACCCCACCGACCCCTCCGGCGTCCAGGACGCGCTCGCCTCCGGTGTGTTCAGCCCCGAGATGACCCCGCAGCAGGAGGCCACGCTCGCCCGGCTGGAGACGGTGCTCGCCCTCGTGGAGGGCTGGGTCAACAGGGTCACGGTGGCCTCCACCGTGAACATCCCGTCCGCCCCGGCGCTCACCGAGATGATGGCCCGACGCCGCGCGGAGGGCGGGCCCGCCGAGCGCACCTTCGGCTCCCTGGTGGGTCTCGAGCTGCGGCCCCGCCGGATGCGCGAGGCTGCCACGTTCTGGGACTACGTGGCCGAGCAGCGCGGGATCACCGAGCGGGACAGCCTCTGGGAGTCCCCCGAGCTGCTGCCCACCAATGAGGACCTCGACGACCCCCAGGGCTTCGAGGAGCGCCGCGGCCTGCTCACCGCCAGTGACGAGGAGATGGACGCCGCGCTCGAGAAGCTGCTGGCCGGCGGCTACGAGGCCGGCCAGGAACCCGGCACGGACTCCCCCGCCCAGGGCGACGACGATCCGCGGGGAACCTCCCGGAATCCGGACGCGGACGGGAGCGCCGGCCACGCGGGTGACGACGACCAGGACGACCCCGGCACCACCCCGGACGAGAACTGACCCCGGTCAGGAGGTCCTGACCCCCACGGGGCCCGCCCACGGGGCGCCTCACCCCCGGTCGGGATCCTCTGCGGGGTGGCGCTCCGCCCATGCGACGCCGTCCAGGAACTGGGCGGCGTCGTGCGCTCGCGGGTGCCGTCGGGCCATCTCCCAGAAGCGGTCGTTGTGGTGCGCCTCGAGGAGGTGGACGAGCTCGTGGAGCACCACGGTCTCCAGGACCCACTCGGGCGCGTCCGCGAGGCGGCGGGAGATCCGGATGCTCCCGGTGCTCGGGGTGGCCGATCCCCAGCGGGTGTGTTGACGCGTGGACCACGTGATGCTCGTGGGCCGGGCGCGGCCCTCCAGGTGGGTGCGGGACAGCCGCTCGGCCATCTGGGCGAGCGCCTCGTCCGAGTGCCGGGTGCGTGCGGCCGCCTCCGCCGCCCGGCGCTTGGCCACCACGCGGGGCACCAGGGTCGCGCTCCAGTGCGCGATCTGGGCGCGGGTGGCCCGTTGGGGCACGGCGAGGACCACGGCGTCCCCGCTGAAGTGCGCGTTCACGGTCTTGGTGCGGCGGCTGCTGCGCTGCACGATGATCTCCGGCAGGTCCTCAGGGGGCTGACTCGCTCTGGCTCGTGGTCGGGGCATGCTCCCAGTTCACCACTGTGGTCCCGCGGCGGGCGAACCGGCACCCGCGCTGTGGATTCCGTGGACCGCCCGGCGGACGGCGGCCGCCACGAGCACCCTGGGAGGATGACCCGTCCACCCGTTCAGACCGTCGTCCCGGCCGCAGCACCGAGCGCTCCCCCCGGGCCGGGGCGCGCGCCTGCGCTCCGCGTGCGGGGCGCTTCCGGGTCCCCCACCACTGGCCGGCGGCCGGCAGGACGTGAGCACCCGCCGGAGCTCTGCTCCCCTCCGGCTGTCGACGAGGTGCACGTCTTCGTCTCCGGTCTGGACCCCCTGGCAGCTGCCGTGTGCCTCCGGCTCGCGGAGGCGGGCGTATGCCTGCTCAACATTCACGACCCCGCACCCGTGTCCGTCGCGGACATCCGCCACGGTCCGTATCCCGCAGAGTCGGAGGGGCAGCCGCGCGAGCTGGTGCTGCGCCGGGAGCTGCGCCGCCGAGCCGCCCGCTGCGTGCCGCTCAGCGCACCGGAGCTCTTCCCCTCCGCGGCTGTCCCCGCCGCCGTCGTGCTGCGCGCGGGCGCCGTGGCCGGTGACCTCGTGACCGACCTCGTGGAGCCGGAGGATCCCCCTCTCGACGGCGCCCTGACCTCCCTGCACCTCGTGACGGACGGCGCGAGCGCCGTGACGTGGCCGGCCACGGACTGGGCCCACCGCCCGTGCCGCGGGTGCCTGGTGGCGGCGGCCCGCGAGTCACGGCGTCTGGTCCGTCGTGCCGCACCCGAGGGTGCGGATCCGATCCCGCCGGGGGCGAGCTCGGCCCTGGCGGCGATCACGCGCACCGTGGTGGCCGGCGAGGTCGCCGGGCAGCTGCTTGGTCTGGCCCTCGCGGGCGACGCCGCAGCCGCACCCTCCCTGGCGGCGGACGGCCACCCGTCGGACATGCTCGTGCTCCGCAGAGGCCTCGCTCGGACCCGTCTGGCGCCCGACCCCGGGTGCCTGTGCGCCCTCGCGTTCACGGGTGGCTGAGACCACTCCGCCGCTCCGGTCCGCACGCGTTCAGCAGTGGCTCAGCCCACCGCGGGGCACACGGCCGCAACACCCCCACCCGAGCGCCACGTCCCCACGCGCCCACGGGCGACTGAGTTGCAGGCCGCCGGCCGGCCCGGAGCATCGCACCCGCCCGTGTCCGCGGACGTTGTCAGACCGACTCGCGGTCCACGATCGACGCCCCGCCCGTGGGTGGTGCGGGAGGCTCCGGCTCTCCCCGGACCAGCGCGGTGATCACGGCCACGATGTGCCGGGCCGTGACGTCCGTGTCCAGGGCCACCATGGTGAGCGGCGGATCCGCGAGGGCGGCGGCCGGGGAGTCGTTGACCCCCACGATCCCCAGGTCCCGGGGCGCGGACCAGCCCAGCGCGCGCATCCCGGCCAGGACGGCGAGTGCGGCGGTGGTGTCGTGCGCGCACACCCCGGAGGCCCCGGGATCCTCGGCCCGCCAGGCGCGCAGGACCTCGGCGGCGCCCCGGGGATCGGGCGGAACGGGGAGAAGCCGCGGTCCGGGCAGCCCCTGGGCCTCGCACTCACGGCGCAGCACGGCGTAGCGCCACTGGGAGACACCGTGCATGTGGTCCCCGCCGGTCACCGCGTACCCCAGGTGCTCATGGCCGGCGGCCCTGAGGCGACCGACCTGGGCCCGGGCGATGTCCTCCTCGCGCGGACCCGTGATCCACCGGCCCATGCTGTCCGAACCGGTCCAGGAGACCACCCCGCGGACGCCGTTGCGGCGCATCCGCTGCGCGTCGTCGTCCGCGAGGTCCCACGCGAGCACGGCCGCCGGGGTCACGGAGGACCACACGTGCGTGGCGGGGCGGCGGGTCCACGCGTGGATCACCATGGACAGGCCCGCCTCCTCGAACAGCACGGACAGCCGCTCGATGATGTCCCCGATGTCCTCGGACAGGGAACCCGCGGGTGGCAGGTACAGGAGCACGGACGTGGAGCGCCCGCTGCTCAGTGCGCGGGCCTCCGCGGACGGTGCGTAGAAGAGGCTGTGGGCGGCGTCGAGGACGCGACGCCGGGTCTCGGCGGAGATGGACTGCGCTGGAGTGTCGTTGAGCACGAAGCTCACGGTGGTCCGCGAGACCCCGGCGAGACGCGCCACGTCCGCGCTCGTGGCCCGCCGTGCGGGGGTGCTGCCGCCGTCCATGCTGATGTGCTCTCCGTGGGTGTCGATGCCCACATGCTAGTGGCCGGCCGGTTGGCACCGGCCCTGCCAGGCCGGGGATGTGAGCTGTTACACTCGACGTCCACGACACTAACGCGCGTTAGTACCCATCGTGAGGCTCCGGCCCGGCGGGCGGGAGCGGGTCACCGGCCGGTGCTCGACGAGGCCACCCCGGAGCCGCGGGGCGGGGCCCACGCGCCGCGGCGTCGTGCCACACCACAGCACAGGCAGTTGGAGGACGGCATGAGCACGCACGAGGTCGACGTCATCATCGTCGGCGCGGGGATCTCCGGCATCGGGGCCGCGCGGGAACTGGCCGGGACGGGCCGCACCGTGGCCGTCCGGGAGGCACGGGACGACATCGGCGGGACCTGGGACCTCTTCCGCTACCCCGGTATCCGCTCGGACTCGGACATGGCCACGTTCGGCTACCGCAGCCGCCCGTGGACCGGCGAGCGCAGCCTGGCCACGGGAGACACCATCCTGGAGTACGTCCGTGCCGCCGCCGAGGAGGCCGGCGTCCTGGAGGACATCCGGTTCGGGCAGCGTGCGCGGCGGGCCGAGTGGTCCTCCGACACCCACACCTGGACCGTGACGCACGAGGACGTCCACACGGGCGAGATCTCCCGGCTGCGCGGGCGGTGGCTGTTCATGGCCACCGGCTACTACCGCTACGACGAGGGCTTCACACCGGACTGGCCCACCCTCCCTGAGTTCCGGGGCACGGTCGTCCACCCGCAGCACTGGCCCGAGGACCTGGATGTGGCGGGCAGGCGCGTGGTGGTCATCGGCAGCGGCGCCACGGCCATCACCCTGGTCCCCTCGCTCGTGGACCGCGGTGCCCGGGTGAGCATGCTCCAGCGCTCCCCCTCCTACGTGGCCTCGGTGCCGGGCCGGGACGAGGCGGGCATCAGGCTGCGGCGCCGCCTGCCTCCCCGCCTGGCCGGCGCGGCCAACCGCTGGCGCAACATCGCCCGCGGCATGGCGGTCTACGAGTTCAGCCGACGCCGCCCGCAGGCCATGCGCGAGCTGCTGCACCGCGGTGCGGTGAAGCACCTGGGCCCCACCTTCCCGGTGGACGAGCACTTCACGCCGGAGTACGACCCGTGGGACCAGCGGCTGTGCGCCGCACCGGACGGGGACTTCTTCCGCGCCGTGCGCGGGGAGGACGCGGAGGTCGTGACGGACACCATCGAGCGCTTCACACCGGACGGGATCCAGCTGGCGTCCGGGCGCCACCTGGACGCGGACGTGGTCGTGACCGCCACGGGGCTCAACGTGCAGTTCCTGGGGAACACGGAGCTCGTGGTGGACGGCGAGACCGTGGATCCGGCCCAGCACGTGAGCTACCGGGGCATGATGCTGGACGCAGTGCCCAACATGGCCTTCGCGATCGGCTACACCAACTCCTCGTGGACGCTGCGCGTGGACCTCGTGACCGAGTACTTCCACCGCGTGCTGGACCGCATGGACCGCGCGGGCGCAGTGGCCGTGACGCCCCGGTACTCGGGGCCCCGGAGCGGGCTGCGACCGCTCATCGACCTCGCCTCGGGGTACATCCAGCGCGGCGCGCACCTGCTCCCCCGCCAAGGTGCCGACGGCGCCTGGAACGTGCGGCAGAACTACCTGCGGGACAAGGTCCTGTTCCGCCCCGGCACCGAGCGGGACGACCAGCTGGAGTTCACGTTCGCCCCCGCCGCGGACGGCGAGCAGACCGACCTGCAGCACTGGAACGGGCTGCAGTACCGGGACACCGGCGCGGGAACCCCCGTGCTGCTGATCCACGGCATCGGCCGCAGCCTGAAGGACTGGAACGAGCAGCACGAGCTGCTGAGCGCCGGGCACCGCGTGGTGAGCGTGGACCTCCCGGGCTTCGGCGGCTCCGAGGTCCCGCCCGAGGGGATGCGGCTGGAGCACCTGGCCGCCCGGGTGGCCGGGCTCGTGGAGACCCTCGGGATCGCACCGGCGCACGTGGTCGGCAACTCGCTGGGAGGGGCGGTGACCATGCAGCTCACCGCGGACCGCCCCGACCTCGTCCGCAGCCTCCTGCTGGTCGACTCGGCGGGCTTCGGCCGCGGCGTGAGTCCCGCCCTGCGGCTCGCGAGCATCCCCGGAGTGGGCGAGCGGGCCCTCGCGCCCAGCCGCAAGGGCGCCCTGCGCTCCGAACGGGCCATGTACCACGACCCGCGCTTCGCGACCCCCGAACGGGTAGCGCACAACCACCGGCTCTCGCAGCGGCCCGGGGGCTCCGAGGCCATGCTCGAGATGCTGCGCTCCGTGGGCACGCCCGCGGGGGTCAGGATCGGGTGGCGCGCGGCCCTGGTGCCTCGTGTGCGTGCCACGGGACTGCCGGTGTTCATCGTGTGGGGCGACAAGGACACGGTGCTGCCCTTCCGTCACCTCGCCCGTGGGGCGAAGGCCCTCGGGGCCCGCACCCACCGCTTCCGGAACACGGGTCACGGGCCCATGATCGAGCGGGCGGACGAGTTCGCGCGCCTGGCCACCGAGTTCTGGGCGGACGTGGACCGCGCCTGACGACGCCGCCCGGGCCGGTCCCGGCCCACGATCACCGGGCGCACCTCGACCGCGGGACGCGCCGGGAGGTGCAACGGGGCCGGACGAGCCAGCGACGCAGGGAGGCGGCCGACCCGTTCAGCGGCCGCCGCGGCGTCGTGCCGGGGTGCGCGGCTCCGGTGGCAGGACGGCGTCGAGGAACCGCGAGCGCGAGCGGTTGGGGCGCCCGCCCGGCGTGCGCGAGAGCGACCACGAGAACACGAGGTGCTCCCGCGCGCGGGTGATCCCCACGTAGAGCAGGCGCCGCTCCTCGTCCATGGCGTCCGGGGTGTCCGCGAAGGAGATGGGCATGAGCCCCTCGGACAGCCCCACCAGGAACACGGCGTCCCACTCCAGGCCCTTGGCCGAGTGCAGGGACGCCAGGGTGACGCCGTCCACCACCGGCGCCTCCTGGGTGGCGGCGCGGCGCTCGATCTCCTGGGCGAACCCCGCGAGTGAGAGCGTCTCGCCGTCCTCCGCCGCGCGGCGGGCCATGGTGTCCGCGAGGGAGACGAGCGCGCGCAGGGACTCCCACTTGGCGCGGGTGGCGCTGTCGGAGCGCGGGGCCCGCTCGATATAGCCCAGGGAGCCGAGCATGTCCCGCACCTGCCGGGGCACGTCCGCGCGGTCCGCGCCCGCCGTGCGCGCGGCGGAGCGGATCTGCACGATGGCCTGGCGGATCTCCGGCCGGTTGAAGAACCGCTCCGAGCCGCGCAGCTGGAAGCCGATGTTCGCGTCCGCGAGCGCCGCCTCGAAGGCCTGCGACTGTCCGTTGGTGCGGAACAGGACGGCGATCTCGTGCGGGGCCACACCGTCGTCGATGAGGTCCTGGATGCGTACGGCCACACCCGCGGCCTCGGCCTCGTCGTCCGGGTACTCGTTCCAGGCGGGCTCCGGGCCAGCGGGCCGCTGGGAGACCAGCCGCAACGGGGTGGCCCAGGTGTCCGGGGTGGAGCCGAGGGAGGGGCGGCGCGCGGCCAGCAGCTTGTTGGCGGTGTTCACCACCTGCGGGGTGGAGCGGTAGTCGCGGATCAGCTCGACCACCGAGGCCCCCGGGTAGCGCGCGGGGAAGTCCAGCAGGTGCCGGGACGTGGCGCCCGTGAAGGAGTAGATGGTCTGGGAGGCGTCCCCGACCACGCAGAGATCGTCCCGCGAGCCGAGCCACGCATCCAGCAGCCGCTGCTGCAGGGGCGAGACGTCCTGGTACTCGTCCACCACGAAGTGCCGGTACTGGGCGTGGACCGCCGCCGCGATCCGCTCGTCCTCCTCCAGGATGCCCACGGTGATGAGCAGGACGTCCTCGAAGTCGATCAGGTGCCGGTCCGCCTTGAGGTCCTCGTAGGACTGGTAGAGCCGCTGCATGGTGCGCGCGTCCCAGCCCGCGGGCATGTCCCGCTTCTCCGCGGCCTGGCCGTAGGTGTCCGGGGTGAGCATGGAGACCTTGGCCCACTCGATCTCGGCGGCCACGTCCCGGACCGTGGCCCGGTCCGTGGACAGGCGCATGGCCTGGCCCGCCTCCGTGATCAGCCGCGCCTTGTGGTTCACCAGCCCGGGCGGGGGCCCGCCCACGGCCTGCGGCCAGAAGTACTGCAGCTGGCGAAGGGCTGCGGAGTGGAAGGTCCGCGCCTGCACGCCGGGGGCACCGAGCGCGCGAAGCCGCTGGCGCATCTCGTTGGCGGCACGCGCGGTGAAGGTCAGCGCGAGCGTCTTCTGCGGGGTGTAGACCCCCGAGGCGATCCCCCACGCGATGCGGTGGGTGATGGCCCGGGTCTTGCCGGTGCCCGCACCGGCCCGCACGCACACCGGGCCGCGCAGCGTGGTGGCCACCACCCGCTGCTCGGGGTCCAGTCCCCCGAGGATCCGCTCCTCCGCGGTCTGCTCCCCCACCGCGTCCGCGCTCACCACGCGGTCTCCGGCAGCTCCTGGCCCAGCCAGCTGGCGATGAGCGCGTGGGCGATGGACACCCGGCTCGGCAGAATGACATCACCCCGGCGGGCCGCGTGGAGCAGCTGCTCGCGGGTGAACCACTGCACGTCCAGGATCTCCTCGCCGTCCGCGTGCACCCGCGCGGTGTGGGCCACCGCGCGGTAGCCCAGCATGAGCGAACGGGGAAACGGCCACGGCTGCGAGCCCTGGTACTGCACGGTGTCCACGACGACCCCGGCCTCCTCATCCACCTCCCGCACCACGGCCTGTTCTGCGGACTCGCCGGGTTCCACGAAACCGGCAAACGTGGAGTACCTGTTGCCGCTCCACAGGGACGAGCGTCCCAGCAGGATCCGCTGCTGAGCGGGGTCCGGGTGGTCGTCCACCACGGCCACGATGATCGCGGGATCCGTGCGGGGGAAGTGCAGGGAGTCGTCCTCGGGGCAGCGGCGGGCCCAGCCCGAGCGCACCACCTCCGTGAGCGCACCGCACCGGGGGCACCGGGGGTGGTCGCGGTGCCACAGGGCGATGGCCTGGCCCGTGACCAGCAGCGCCGTCAGCTCCGGGGCCACGGTGGTGGCCAGGCTGCGCAGCCCCTGCCAGGCCACGGCCTCGAACCCGGGCAGCTGGGCGTCCTCCGGGAAGGTCCGCAGAACCACCCGGGTCCCGTCCGCGGTGCGGCCCAGGTACACATCCGGACGCGCCGGGTCCCCGGTGGCGGCCGGCGCCTCGGTGAGCAGCGGCAGGAACGGCCCGTGCGGCGTCGTGGGCACGTAGGACCCCCGGAGCACCAGAACCCGTGCGCAGCCCGACTCCTCTGCCGCGGCCACGAGGTCCCGGTGCTCGCGCTCCACCGCATCACGGTCGAACGGCCGGCCGGCGAAGGGCAGGTCCTCGGGGCCGAGCGGCGGCGCGGGCGGGGTGGCAGGGTCCTGGGATGAGATCACCGCACCACTGTAGACCCGGCCCCGGACACCCACACGGGCCGTGTGGACAGCCTCCGCCGAGGGCTCGGACGGTAGGGTGGACGGGGTGAGAACGACCCCCGAATTGCTAGCCGCCATTGCCGCCGCAGCCGTGCCCGGAGTGGCCCCCGTGGCCACCGGTCCTTCTCCCGACGACGCCGCGGACTTCCGGTCCTGCGTGGTCCAGGACGCCGCCGGGAAGCGCTGGCGCGTCCGCAGTCCCCTGACCACCGAGGCGAGCATGCGCCTGGAGACCGAGCACCTGGTGCTGCAGGCCTTCACGCCCTCCATCCGCTGCCACCTGCCGTTCCACCTGCCCTCCGTGGCCGGGTCCGTGGCCCGGGGCGAGCTGCGCACCTTCGTGTACTCCCACCTGCCCGGTGCCACGCTCAGCCTGGCGGAGCTGCAGCGGCAGAACACCCACCCTGAGCCGCCCCTGCACGCTCCGTCCCCGAGTGCCACGCCGCGCGCGCCGATCGCCGTGCAGATCGGCCGGGCCCTGGGCGCGTTGCACTCGTTGCCCCGCGCGCTCGTGATGGACGCGGACCTGCCCGCCTACAGCGCCGAGCAGTGCCGCAAGCGCATGCTCCACGACCTCGACCGCGCCGCCACCACCGGTCAGATCCCCGGCCAGCTGCTGCGCCGCTGGGAGGAGGCCATGGAGGACACCACCCTGTGGCAGTTCTCCACCCGCGTGGTGCACGGGGACCTGCACGAGGACAACATCACGGTGAACCACGGGTCCCTGGCCTCTTTCACCGGGTGGAGCGACCTGCACGTGGGAGATCCCGCCGAGGACTTCTCGTGGCTCGTGGGCATGAGCGACTCCACGTTCGCGGACACCGTGCTGGAGGCCTACTCCGTGGCCGCCGTCCAGCCGCCCGACCGCCACCTGCTGCGCCGCGCGCACCTCAAGGCCGAGTTCGCACTGGCCGAGTGGCTGGTGCGCGGCGTGGACCGGGACATCCCGTCCATGGTGGACAACGCGCGCCGCATGCTGGACACGCTGGCGCGCGACGTGCGGGCCAGCGAGTCCCCCTCCCCGGGGGTTCCCGGTCCGCTCGACGAACCAATCCCGTCCGGGGCCGGCTCGAGCGCCCTGGACCCGCCGCAGACCGGCACGCACGTCCCCGCGGACGAGTCCGGGCCCGGCGAGGAAGCCACCGGTGAGGAGACCAAGGGCGCGGAGGCCACCTGCGAGGGTGCCCCTGAGGTGGAGGGCTCAGCCCTCGGTCACGGTGACGGTCACGGAATATCGGGCGACTCGTCTGACGCGGGCGCTCCTCCCCGACGGTAGATGGACGCCACGATGCGCTCGAGCTGCTCCTCGTCCGCGAGGTCGTGGGGGCGCACCACACGGTCCTCCGCCACGTAGTAGAACGCTGCCGAGACCCGTTCCACCGGGACGTCCTGCCACCGTGCGAACGCGAGCCGGTAGAGGGCGAGCTGGTCGGACTTCTGCCGCAGGTCCCGGCCGTGCGGGACCCGCCCGGTCTTCCAGTCCACGAGTTCCCACCCGTCCTGGGTGCGGAACACGGCGTCGATCCGCCCTCGCACCGTGAGCGAACCCACCGGCGTCTCCACCGGCAGCTCGATCGCGAAGGGCTGCAGCGTGGCCCACGGGCTCGCCCGGAACGTCTCCGTCAGTCGTGGAAGGTCGAGGTCCTCGTCCACGTGGTCGTCCGCGCCGGGCAGCTCGTCCAGGTCGAAGATGGCGGCGTCCCCGTAGAAGTTCTCCACCCACGTGTGGAACGCGGTCCCCGCCCGGGCCGCTGATCCCGGTTTCCGGGGCATTGGACGGCGCAGCCCGCTGACGAACCCCTCGGGATCGCTGTCCATGGCCACGAGTGCGGATGCCGAGACGTGCGAGGGCATGTGCACGGTGCGCGGGCGGTCGGGGTCGGCGCGTCGCGCGAGCAGCAGCTCGGCCTCGTGCCGCCACCGCCGCACGGTGGCGCCCTCGGGTCCAGAGGCAAGCTCCTCGTCCGAGAGCTCGCGCAGCTCCGGGAAGCCTCCCTCCCGCACGGCCTGCGCGGCCGCCTCCGCCCGTGCGCGGCGGCCCGCGTGTGCCGGTGGCAGAACCGTTTCGGTGAGCCTGCCGTCCGCGTCCCGTGAGGTGCGGGTGATTGTGGGGCCCTCCAGGGGGTCGTAGGGCCAGAGGGCGCTGACCCGGGTGTCGAGCTGGGGGTTGCCGTCCGCCTCGGAACCGTCAGCCCACGGTCCTTCCTCGAACCCCGGGGTGGCGGCCTCCGCCATGTCCCTGGCCTCCTCCAGGAACGGCGAGACCGCCTTGGGCTTCTTGCCGGTGCCGCGGTACACCGAACCGGAGAGTTCCAGCAGCGTCTTGGCGCGGGTGAAGGCCACGTAGGCCAGGCGGCGTTCCTCCCCCAGGTCGTGCTCGGCCACGTCCTCGGTGAACTCCGCGAACGACGCCTCGAGCTCCCGCACGTCATCCACCCGCGGTGCCCACTCCGGCAGCTGCGACGCGTCGCCGCGCAGCGGCCAGGGGAGCTTGGCGGCGTCCCCCGTCCACGCGGAGGAGTTCTTGGACGGGAAGTCGTCCTGGTTCAGCCCCGGAACGTAGACGTGGTCCCACTCCAGGCCCTTGGAGGCGTGGACCGTGAGCAGCTGGACGGCGTCGTGCCGGGTGTGGGAGGGCGGCAGGTCCAGACCGTTCTCCTCCCGGGACGCGGCCTCGAGCCAGGCGAGGAACGCCGCGACGTCGTGGGTGCGCGTGGTGGCCGAGAACTGCACCGCCTGGTCCGTGAAGGCGTCCAGGTTGCGCCGCGCGGTCGCGGGATCCTCCCCGGGCAGCGCGGCCAGCTCGATGTCCAGCCCGAGCACCGTCTCCACCTCGTGGATCACGGTGGTCAGCTCGTCCCCGAGCACCTCCCGCAGGGCCTTGACGTCCGCAAGCAGCGACCGGAGCCGACGCATGCCCTCCGGGGTGATGCTGCGGCCCCGCGAGGACACCCAGCCGTCACGCGGGAGGGTCTCGAGCGCCTCGATCAGGCTGGAGCCGTCCACGGCATCGGCCATCACCACGTCGCCGGCGTCCTCGCCCGTGGGGGTGTCCCGGGTTCCTGGGGCCCCGGTCTCCGAGGGGGTGGGCTCCTCGCCTCGCGCGGCGCGTTCGTGCCGCCGTTCCAGCTCGGCCGCCCAGTCCCCCAGCGCGGCGAGGTCCCGCGCGCCGAGACGCCAGCGCGCCCCCGCGAGCAGTCTGGCCAGGGCGTCCGAACGGCCCGGGTCCGTGAGCACGTGCAGCATGGCCACGACGTCGCTGACCTCCGGCGTGTGCAGCAGCCCGCCCAGCCCCACGACCTCGTAGGGGATGTCGAGAGCCTCGAGCTCCAGCCTCAGGGGCTCGAACTGCGCCCTGCGGCGGCACAGCACGGCCATGGTGGGCATCTCCTCGAGAGGCTGGCCCTCGTGGGCGGCCCGCTGCTCGTGGATCAGCCCGGCGGTGGCCTGGGCCTCCTCCGTGTCCGTGAGGTAGCGGCTCACCCGCACGCGTCCGCGGACCGCGCCGGGGGCGGGATCCAACGGGGGCACCTCCACGGACGCGGCGGACCGGCTCCAGGACGGTGCCGTGCGCAGCGGGGCGGCCACGGCGTTGGCCACGTCCAGGACGGCCAGGCTGTTGCGCCACGCGGTGGTGAGGAAGCTCGTGGGGGCGTACCGGGAGTGACCGTCCGCCCCGCGGAGCGGGAAGTTCTCCACGAAACTGAACAGCTGCCCGGACGAGGCGCCGCGGAAGCCGTAGATCGACTGCTGCGGATCGCCCACGGCCATGACGCAGTGCCCGTCCCCGTAGAGACCGGAGAACAGCGCCAGCTGGGCGTGCGAGGTGTCCTGGAACTCGTCCAGCAGCACGACCTTGAAGCGGTCCCGCTCCACGGTCCGCGCGTGCGGGTCCACCCGGACGATGCGCGCCGCCAGGGACAGCAGGTCGCCGTAGTCCAGCGCCGACTCCTGACGCTTGACGGCGTGGAAGCGTTCCACCAGCTGCGCGAGGACATCCGTCTGCTCCATGCGGGACAAGGCCTTCACCACCTTGTCCCCCGGGGACTTCTTGCGGCCGTCCGGCGGGACGTCCTGGCACGCCACCCGGAAGCGCTGGACGAACTCGCGGATCCGGCGGGCCTCCACCAGGTGCTCGGAGGCCTCCGACGACAGGGTGATGAGTCCCCCGGTCAGGGTGTCCACGGCGGGGACCGACTCGGGCAGGGGACCGTCCCAGCCGCGCACCAGATCGCTCGCCAGCTGCCACGTCTGGGCCTGCCCGAGCAGCACCGTGTCCGACTCGATGCCCAGCCGCAGCCCGTAGCTGCGCACCAGGGAGTTCGCGTAGGAGTGGTAGGTGCTCACGGTGGGCTCCTGCACGGCCCCCGGAGCGTCCTCGTCCTCCTCGGGCTCTGCGAGCAGACCCGTGCTGCGCAGCCTGCGGATCTTCGTGGCAATCCGCTGCGAGAGCTCACCGGCGGCCTTTCGGGTGAAGGTGACGCCCAGGATCTCCTCGGGACGCACCAGCCCGTTGGCCACCAGCCAGGTGACGCGGTCGGACATGGTGGTGGTCTTGCCGGAACCGGCACCGGCCACCACGAGCCGCGGTGTGAGGGGCGAGGCGATGACCTCGGCCTGCTGCTCCGTGGGCGGGTGCTCCCCGAGGGCCTCGGCGATGTCCTGCGGGGAGAACCTGATGTCCCCCGGGGTGAAGTCCTGCATGGTCATTTCTCCGTCACCTGTCTGCCCTGCGCGCACAACGGGCACAACCACGGCACCGCGCACGATCTGCCGTGGCCGCCGTTCTCCTGCTCCGCGGTGTGGCGGGCCTCGAACTGGGTCCCGGCCATCAGCAGCGCCGCCTGGGCGATGAGTTCCCGGGCCCACTGGTGGTCCTCGTCCAGCGGGTCCTGCTGCTGGACGCCGGGCCTGGCGGCGGCGTCACCGAGCTGGACGAGCAGCGCTCCTCCCGGCTGCGTGAGCACCGTGCCCTCGGGCAGCTCGATCCGCTCGGGACGGTCCGTGCCGTGCAGGTCCTCGCTCTGAACGCTGTCCTGCATGGCCTGCCCGGCACCGGCCTGGAGTGCCACCTGGTAGGCGGCGAGCTGCGGGTGCTCGGGGATGTCGTCCTTGGTGGGCTTGTGCTTGCCGGTCTTCAGGTCCACCACCACGTGGCGGCCGTGGGCGTCCACCTCCAGGCGGTCCACCCGCCCCGTGAGCAGCGCGTCCCGCGCGGGGTTGCGCACGAGAACTTGGAAGCTCCCCTCCACCGCGACCAGCTCGCGCTCGTGCTGCGTGCGCATCTCCCGGGCGTACTGCGCGAACTTCCGCAGCATGGTCTCGGCGCGTTCGAGCTCCTGCGCACCGGTCCACCCCTCGGGCATCCCGAGGGAGGGCCACCGGCGACGCAGTTCCGCGATCAGCTCCACGGCGTCCGCGTCCGGCATGTGCTCGGCGATGTCGTGCACGAGAGTGCCCAACCCGCGTTTGAGGTCCGTGGTCTCCGTGGCGCGGGCCTCGCTCACGAACCAGTCCAGGGGCGAGCGGTGCACGGTCTCGATCTTGGAGGGTGACACCCGGACGGCCTCCTCGGGGTCGAACAGCGCATCTTCCGTGGTCAGGGGGTTCACTCCCCACCACTGCTCGGGTGCGGCGCCCGCCACGGGGTCCTCGGCCGTGGCGAACTCGTGGAGCAGCCGCGCGGCCGCCTCCCGGTGGATCTTGGGCACGTCCTCCGCGTGGAGGGTCCGCCGCAGGGTGCCGGTCAGCTGGCGCAGGGTGAGCGGTTCCGGAGCGTCGAGCGCCTCGACGGCGATGCCCGTCTCCTCACCGCGGCCCAGTGCCACGAGATCCACGAACTCGGACGGCTGCTCGTCCTGGGTGGCCACCGCCGTGACGGTGAGACTCGTGCGGGCGCGGGAGACGGCCGTGGCGAACTGGCGCAGCTCGTCGAAGCGCACCTGGCGCAACCGGTCCACGGCACCGAGCCGCGTGGCCTGCTCGGGGCCGTGGTCCAGCGCGTCCGTGAGGACCTCCGTGCCGAGCAGCTGCCCGCGCAGGGCGGTGTTGGGCCACACCCCCTGCTGGACGCCGGCCACGACCACGTGCGCCCATTCCCTTCCCGCGGCCCCGGCGGGGGTGGTGACGGACACGTTGTCCTCCGCGGGTGCCCTGGCCGCGAGGGTGTCCATGGGCAGCTCCTGGTGGTCCATGTAGTCCATGAACGCCCGAGCGGTGGCCCCGGGAACCTGGTCCACGAAGCGCTCGGCGGCCTCGAACAGCCCGACCACCGCGTCCAGGTCCCGGTCCGCCCGCACGGCCTCCGCTCCCCCGGCCAGCGCACGACGCCGCCAGCGCGGCCCCACTCCCGAGGCCTCCCACAGCGCCCACAGCACGGACTCCGCGGTGGCACCGGGAGCGTCCAGCGCGGCCTGCCCGGCCTCGAGCATGTCGGCGACCCGAGCGGCGGCGTCGGAACGGACCTCGGCGAGCTCCAGCAGGACGCCGTCCCCGAGGGCCTGGACGAGGAGGTCGTCGCTCGTGCGCCCCCCGCCCGTGCGCAGCTCGTAGCCGCGCAGCCGCTGCCGGATGCGGCGCACCTCCATGGGGGAGGCGCCACCGATCCGCGAGGTCAGCAGGGAGACCGCCGTGGCAGCGGTGAGCACGGTGCGCGGGCTCGTCTGCTCGTCGCGGGCGGCTGACTCCTCGTGCGGCGTGTCTGCGTCCCCGGTCTGGTCCGTCTCCCGCGGTGGTGAGTCGTCCGCCCCACCGGACGGGGATGGGCCCTCAACCTGGTGATGGTCGCCGGGCAGCTCCTGCGCCGCCAGGAGCAGCCGGAGGGCGTCCAGCAGCGGAATCACCGCGGGCTCGTCACGCAACGGGGTCTCCGCGGCGGACGTGGTGGTGGGAACACCCAGGGACGAGAGCTGCCGGGTGAGCGCGGACAGCTGCGGGCCGCTGCGCACAATCACCGCCATGTCCCGGTAGGGGACGCCGTGCAGCACGTGGAGCCGCAGGAAGTGGTCCGCGCACCAGCGCGACTGGGCCGTGGGCGACTCGAACGTGGCCACCCGCACCCCGTCCGGTGCGACCGCGCGTGCGGCCGTAGCCGCGGGGGCCACGGATGCGGCGACGCCGGCGGCGTGCTCGTCCGGAGGACCGGCGGGGGGATCAGCTGAGGGTTCGGCTTCCGGGTCGGCCGGTTGCTCCGGTGCTCTGTCGGTGCGTGCTCCCGCCACAACGGGAACGGCCCGCGCCACGCGCTGCCACGCCTCATTGACGGCACGGGACATGCGGTGGCTCGTGTGCAGGTGCAGGCGCTGGACGGGGCGAGCGGGTGTCCCCACGCGGTCCTCCAGGGTGCGCAGCGCCTCGGGGCGTGCCCCGCGGAACCCCTGCACCGTGGTGTCCGGATTGGCGGTGAGCACCGCGTCCTGACCGCGGCACAGCACGCCGATCAGCCGGTGCACGGAGCGGGTGGCCTCCTGCAGGTCGTCCACCACGACCACGTCCAGGCGCTGCTGCTCCCGCGCAAGGAACTCGGGGTTCTCCTCGAGGACACGGGCGGCGCGGTCCACCAGTTCGGAGGGGTCGAAGACGTTGGGCATGCGCAGCGCCCGGACCTGCTGGTACTCGGTGCGGAACGCGGCCGCGGTGCGCCACTCCGGGTGGCCGAGGGGCTCGGCCCACGCGGCGAGCTGCTCGGGTTCCACGCGGTACTCGTTCATGCGGTCGAACAGCTCCCGCAGCTGACCGCGGAATCCCCGCGTGCCGAGCGCGTCCTGAAGGTCCGCGGGCCACACCACGGAGCCGCCGAGACCAGCGGCGTGACCGCGCATCATGTCCGCGAGGAAAGCGTCCTGCTCCGGCCCGGACAGCAGCACCGGGGGGAGGTCGATGCCCGGCATGAGCCCCTCCGACTGCGCGCGACGCAGGACGTCGAAGGCGTACGCCTGCCAGGCCCGAACCAGCGGGGTGCTGATGGTGGCCGCGGCCCGGCGGCTCACGAGGTCCCGCAGCGTGGCCGCGGACTCGCGGGAGGGAGTCAGCACGAGGATCCGCTGGGGGTCCGTGCCCGCGGCGATCCGACGCGCCACCCCCTCGACGACCACGGTGCTGCGCCCCGTTCCGGGCGCTCCGAGCACCAGCACGGGGCCGTGCCCGGCCGACAGGTCCACCACCGTCCGCTGCGCGGGGTCCAGCTCCACGGGCACCTGGGCGGTGTCCGTGCCGCGTGGCGGGAGGACACGCCAGGAGGCTTCTCGCTGCGTTCGCATGGGCTCATCCCACCACGTGCCTCCGACACGCATAAGGGCGTGGGTCACACCCAGTACCGTGGTGCCATGTCCTCCCCGAACCACTCCGACGACGCCGCCCAGCCCGCCCTCTTCGACGCCCCGGAGCCGCCCGCCGCCCCGGGTGCCGCCGCTGGCGCCGAACCGGCGCCCGAGCAGCCCTCGCTCTTCGATCCGGTCCCCGGAACCACCGAGGATCCCCGTGACGGATCGACCGGGCCAGCACCACACGGGTCGGGATCAACCGGGCCGGGCCCGTCAAAGCCGGGTGCGGCCCCCGCATCTTTGGAGACGCCCACGTCCGCGGGGATGGTGACGCGAGCGGCACCTGCTCCGCGGTGGTCCGTTCCCGGCGCCCCCTCCACAGGGGCCCAGGCACCAAACTCCGCGAACGTTAGGGTCGCGAACGGTACGGTCGCGAACGGTGCGGTCGCGAGCGGCGTCGTGGCGGCGGGCGGCCCGTGGCACGAGGGCCCCCGCGCGTGCTTCGACCTGGAGACCACCGGGCGTGATCCCCAGCAGGCGCGCATCGTGACGGCCTCCGTGGTGCTGGTCTCCCCCGCGGGAGAGGTGCAGCAGGAGTGGGAGTGGCTCGCCGACCCCGGCATTGAGATCCCGGAGGAGGCCGCGGCCGTGCACGGGGTCAGCACGGAACGAGCGCGGGCGGAGGGCCGCCCGGCGGCCGAGGTCACCTCCGAACTGGGCGCGGTGCTGGCCGGTTTCTGGCGTGCCGGGATCCCCGTGCTGGCATTCAACGCCGCGTACGACCTCACGGTGCTCACGCGCGAGACCGAGCGCCACGGCCTGCCCGCCCCCGAGCCGTTCCCCGTGCTGGACCCGTTCGTGCTCAACAAGCAGGTGCACCGCTACCGCCGCGGCAAGCGCACCCTGGGTGCGCTCTGCGAGGAGTACGGCGTGGTGCTCGACGCCGCTCACACCTCCGCCGCGGACGCCCTGGCCACCGAGCGGCTCGCCGCCGCCCTGGCCGATCGTTTCGCGGAGCTCCGTCAGCCCGCCGCCGCGCTGCACGGGGCGCAGATCGGGTGGGCGGCCGAACAGGCCGCGTCCCTGCAGGAGTACTTCCGCCGCAAGGATCCCGCCGCGGTCGTGGACGGCACGTGGCCCGTCCACCCGCGCCCGTAGACCACTCCCCCGGAACGACGGCGCGGCACCCCTCTCAGGGTGCCGCGCCGTCGTCGTCCCGCGCGTGCGTGCCCGCCCCGGACACCCGGTCCGGGCACAACCGGAAATGCAGGACCGGGTCAGGCCTGCGGGGGCTGTGCCTCCGCGGCGGCCCGCGCCGCGGCCGGCAGCGCCGAGAGGATCCGGTCCATCGCGGAGTCGTCGTGCGCCGCAGAGAGGAACCACGCCTCGAACACGGAGGGCGGAAGGTAGACGCCGGCGTCCAGCATCGCGTGGAAGAACGGGGTGTACCGGAAGGCCTCCTGGCCCTTGGCGTCCGCATAGTCGTGCACGCCCGTGGCGCGGGTTCCGAACGCCACCGAGAACAGGTTGCCGGCCTCCTGGATGGAGTAGTCCACCCCGGCGGCGTCGAGGGCCTCACGCAGTCCGGCGCGCAGCTGCTCGGAACGGCGGTCGATGGTCTGGTAGGCCACCGCGTCCGCGCACTTGAGAGTGGCGAGACCCGCGGCCATCGCCACCGGGTTCCCGGACAGCGTGCCCGCCTGGTAGACCGGCCCGTTGGGGGCCAGGTGCTCCATGATGTCCCGGCGGCCGCCGAGGGCCGCGGTGGGCAGCCCGCCGCCGATGACCTTGCCGAACGTGAAGAGGTCCGGCGCCCAGCTCTCGCCCGCCGCGTTGCTGAGACCCCAGTACCCGGCCTCGTGGACGCGGAAGCCGGTGAGCACCTCGTCCAGGATCATGAGCGCGCCGTCCGCCTGCGTGATGCGGCGGATCGCGGCGTTGAAGCCGTCCTCGGGGGTGACCACGCCCATGTTGCACGGTGCGGACTCGGTGATCACCGCGGCGATCTGGCCGGGGTGCTCGGCGAACGCGGTCTCGAGCGCGGCGACGTCGTTGTAGGGCAGCACCAGGGTCTGTGCGGCGGTCGCCTCGGTGACACCCGCGGAGCCCGGCAGCGCGAGCGTGGCGAGACCCGAGCCGGCCTCGGACAGCAGCGAGTCCACGTGGCCGTGGTAGCAGCCGGCGAACTTCACCACGAGGTCACGGCCGGTGAAGCCGCGAGCCAGGCGCAGGGAGGTCATGGTGGCCTCGGTGCCCGTGGAGACCATGCGGATCTCCTCGAGCGGTGCCACGCGGTCCACCACGAGCTCCGCGAGCTCGGTCTCGCCGCGCGTGGTGGCGCCGAAGCCCAGGCCGCGCTCCACGGCCTCGTGCACGGCCTCGGTGACCACGGGGTGCGCGTGCCCGATCAGGGCGGGGCCCCACGAGCACACGAGGTCCACGTACTCGCGGCCGTCCACGTCCGTGAGGTACGGGCCCTTGGCGGCCGCGATGAACGGCGGGGTGCCGCCCACGGAGTTGAACGCGCGCACGGGCGAGTTCACACCCCCGGGCATCACGCGGCGGGCACGGTCGAACAGTTCTTGCGAAACACTCATGAGATCACGTCATTCCTTTCGCCGGGACCGGGTCCCGGGCACCGCGCGGGCGCGGCGGGTGGGCAGTTACCGGCCGTTCTCCTGGCGGAGGCGGCGGGCGAGTTCAGCGGCGTAGTAGGTCAGGATCGAGTCGGCGCCGGCGCGCTTGATGGAGAGCACGGACTCGCGGATCGCGGCCTCGCGGTCGATCCACCCGTTGGCGGACGCGGCCTCGATCATCGCGTACTCCCCCGAGATCTGGTACGCGGACACCGGCACCGGGGAGGCGTCCGCGACCTCGCGCAGGATGTCCAGGTAGCTCATCGCGGGCTTGACCATGACCATGTCCGCACCCTCGGCGAGGTCCGTCTGCAGCTCCAGCAGGGCCTCGCGCCGGTTGGCGGGGTCCATCTGGTAGGTCTTGCGGTCCCCGGTGAGCGTGGAGTCCACGGCCTCGCGGAACGGACCGTAGAACGCCGAGGAGTACTTGGCGGTGTACGCGAGCACGGAGACGTCCTCGCGGCCTGCGGCGTCCAGCGCGGCGCGGATCACACCCACCTGCCCGTCCATCATCCCGGACGGGCCCAGCATGTGCGCCCCGGCCTCCGCCTGGGCCACGGCCATCCGGCCATAGATCTCCAGCGTGCGGTCGTTGTCCACGCGGCCCTGGGCGTCCAGCACGCCGCAGTGGCCGTGGTCGGTGAACTCGTCCAGGCACAGGTCCGCCATCACGACGACGCCGTCCCCCACCTCCTCGCGCACCGCACGGATGCCGCGGTTCAGGATCCCGTCCGGGTCCAGCGCGGCGGAGCCCTCGGCGTCCCGGGACTCGGGCACGCCGAAGATCATGAAGCCACCCAGACCGAGCTCCACGGCCTCCGCGGCGGCGCGCCGGAGCGAGTCCATGCTGTGCTGCACCACACCGGGCATCGAGGACAGGGGCTGCGGTTCGCCGATCCCCTCCTTGACGAACACCGGCAGGATCAGGTCGGAGGGGTCCACCCGGGTCTCGGCCACGAACCGGCGCATGGCCGGGGTGCTGCGCAGCCGCCGGGGGCGGGACACGAGGTCGTACGAGACGTCGTCGTTCATCTGCAGGTCTCCTGGTTCATCGAATCGTTGCGTCATGAGAAGTCGTTGCGCCCGGCCGTGCCGGGCGTTCCGAGCGCATGCACCACTGCGTCGGCGAGCGCCTCGGGGGTGGGCTGCCCGGCGGTCACGGGGGTCAGGCCGCGTTCACGCAGTGCGCGGGCAGTGGGCTCACCGATCGCGATCCACGCGGTGCCCGCCGACGGACGGTTGCCGTCCAGCAGCTCCGCCGCCCGCGACGGCGCCGTGACCACCACGGCCGCCAGCTCACCCGAGGCGCACGCTGCCCGGGCGGCCGTGCGATCGAGCTCCGGGGCGTCGTCCGGCTCGGACGCGATCCTGCTCAGCGGCCGCGGGGCGGGGGCGGGCACCATGTCGTAGGCGCAAGTCCGCCAGACACGGTACCCCTTGGCCCGCAGGCCCTCCTCGAGAGTGGTGGAGGCCAGCGCGGACACGGGCAGCAGGGCCCGTGGTGCACCGGACGCGGCGGGGGACTGCCTGCCCTCGAGCCCCGGCTCCTCGATGCGCTCCGGCCACTCCTCGAGCATGCCGACGGCGCTGGAGGTCTCGGCGGGCACGAAATCCACGCCCACACCGTGCTCGGCGAGGGCCCGCGCGGTCGCGGCACCCACGGCGGCGATCCGCAGCGGGGCGGGCCGGGCGGCGTCGAGATGCGCGCTCCAGTCCGGGGAGTCCGCGACCGCCGCGAGGGCGTGGACCGCGGTGGCCGAGGTCAGGCACAGCCACGTGGGAACAGCGGGTCGAGCCGCCTCGCGCAGCATCTCGCGCAGGGGCTCGGTGTCGAGGGGCAGGGAGGCCTCCAGCAACCGGACGGTGCACGGCTCGTACCCGCGCTCCCGCAGCAGCGCGGCCAGAGGGCGCGCGGCGGCGGGATCGCGGGTCACGAGCACGCGACGGGGTGTCACAGGCTCAGCCGCGCCAACCGGTCGGCGCCCTGGGAGAGCAGGTCGTCCGCGACCCGGCGCCCGAAGGCCTCGGCCTCCTCGACGGACGGCGCGGGCACGGACTCGCTGCGGCGCATCACCTCGGAACCGTCCGGGTTGGCCACGACCACGTCGAGCTCCAGGACGTCCCCGGCCACGCGGGCGAACGTGCCCACGGGCGCGGCGCAGCCAGCCTCGAGCTGGGCGAGCACGGCCCGCTCCGCGGTGACCGCGAGCCGGGTGGGCAGGTGGTCGACGGCCTCGAGACCCCTCATGAGCGGCCCGGCGGGGTCCATCTGGGCACTGACCTCGAGTGCGAGCGCGCCCTGACCGGGCGCGGGCAGCATCATGTGGGGGTCCAGGTACTCCGTGATGCTGCCCTCGAGCCCCAGCCGCTTGAGACCGGAGGCCGCGAGCACCACGGCGTCCAGGTCCCCCGGATCACCGGGAGCCACCCGGTTCAGGCGGGTGCCCACGTTGCCGCGGATGTCCACGATGCGCAGGTCCGGGCGCAGGGCCCGCAGCTGGGCCACGCGCCGGGGTGAGCCCGTGCCCACGGCCGCACCCTCGGGCAGCTCGGCGAGCGTGAGGCCGTCCCGGGCGCACAGGGCGTCCCGCGGGTCCTCACGCTCGGGCAGGGCAACGATCCGCAGACCCTCCACGGGGGCCGTGGGGAGGTCCTTGAGCGAGTGCACCGCGAGGTCCACCCGCCCGTCGAGCACCTGTGCCCGCAGCGCGGTGGCGAACACCCCGGTACCGCCCATCTGGGACAGCGGCCCCGTGAGGACGTCCCCCTCGGTGCGCACCGTGACGAGCTCGTGGTCGATGCCCCCGGCACGGGAGACGGCCTCGGCCGCCCACCGGCTCTGGGTCATGGCCAGCTGCGAGCCACGGGTGCCCACCCTGAACACGGGTCCACTCACCGGTGGATCACCTCGCCGTTCTCGTCGAGGCCCACGGGGATGGGCTCGCCGACGGGCCGCTGGGCGATCGTGGGGCGGGGTTCGCTCTGGCCGCGCAACACCTTCACGCAGCAGTCCGGAGCGCACGTGTCGAACCACGTGCCCTGGGCGCACGCGGAGACCCGCGGGGGCGCGGTGGGCGTGCCCAGCCGCTGCTCCACGAGGTCCGCGAGCGCGGCCACGAACTTGGGATCGGTGCCGGCGGTGGGGATGCGCTCGAACTCCAGACCGGCCTCGGCCGCGGCGTCACGGGCCTCGGTGTCGAGGTCCCAGAGCACCTCCATGTGGTCCGAGACGAAGCCCAGGGGCACCACAGCCACGCCGGTGACCCCCTTGCCGGGCAGCTCCTCGATGACGTCGCAGATGTCCGGTTCGAGCCACGGGACCTGCGGGGGCCCGGAGCGGGACTGGTACACGAGCTCCCACTCCACCCCGTTCATGGGCTCGCCCACCTGCTCCACGATCCAGCGCGCGGCCGCGAGGTGCTGCGCCACGTAGGCGGAGTTCCCCTCGAAGCTCATCCGCTGGGAGCCGGCCGCGTTGGCGTCCGTCATGGGCACGGAGTGGGTGGTGAACAGCACGCGCACGGGTCCGTCAGTACGCTCGCGCAGGGCGAGCAGCGAGTCCCGCAGCTTGGTGGCGTACGGGCGCAGGAAGCCCTCGGAGTCGTAGTACTGCCGGATCTTCTCCACGTGCAGCTCGTCCTGCAGCCCCGTCTCCTCCAGGCCCACGCCGTAGTCCTCCCGGTACTGGCGGCAGCTGGAGTACCCGGAGTACGCGCTCGTGGCGAGCACCAGCAGGTCCCGGTACCCGCGCTCGTGGCTCTCGCGCAGCACGTCCGCCACGTACGGGTCCCAGTTGCGGTTGGCGAGCAGCACCGGCAGCTCCACACCACGGCGCCGCAGCTCGGCCTCGAGCGCATCGCGCAGCGCCCGGTTCTGGGCGTTGATGGGGCTCACGCCGCCGTTCGCACGGTAGTGGGTGGCCACCTCCTCGAGCCGCTCGTCCGGGATGCCGCGGCCGCGCGTTACGTTGCGCAGGAACGGGATCACGTCCTCCTGACCCTCCGGCCCACCGAACGACGAGAGGATCAGGGCGTCGAAAGTGTGCGGCGCGTTGGCGCGCTCGGCGCTCAAGGCATTGGTCTCTCGGGTGTCAGTCATCTCAGTCGAGCACCTCGGCAATCTCGTGGGTGGTGATCCGGCGCCCCGTGTAGAACGGGGTCTCCTCGCGCACGTGCAGGCGTGCCTCGGTGTTGCGGAAGTGGCGCATGATGTCCACCAGGTCCACGAGCTCCGGGGCCTCCAGTGCCAGCAGCCACTCGAAGTCGTTGAGCCCGAAGCACGCGATGGTGTTGGCGAGCACCTGCGGGTACTCGCGGGCCTTCATGCCGTGGTTCTTGAGCATCTCCCCGCGGCGCTGCGGGTTCATGTAGTACCACTCGTAGGAGCGCACGAACGGGTAGACGCACACCCACTTCTGGGCCTCGGCACCACGTGCGAACGCGGGCGAGTGGTTGGACGTGAACTCCGCCTCGCGGTGCACGCCCATCGCGTTCCATGCCTGCCGGGTCCCGGCCAGCAGGGGCTGGCGCCGCAGCTCGCGGATCGCGGCCTGCAGCACCTCCGGCTCCTTGCCGGTGAGCCACACCATGAGGTCCGCCCCGTCGCGCATCCCGGAAACGTCGTACACGCCGCGTACGGTCACGTCCCGTTGCTCGAGGTCCGCCACGAGGGCGTCGAACGCCTCCCGGTTGGCCGGTGAATCGGCGTCCTGCGGCCGTTGCCCCGTGCGCTCCAGCACCGTGTAGCCGGCCCAGTACAGGGTCTCGCCGCCCTCTCCCGCGGCGCCCTGTGCGTCTGTTGCTCCGTGCTCAGTCATCGTGCACTTCCTCTCGCCGTCTTCTCTTCTCGTTCGCTGCACCCGCGCGGCTCCCGGTCACCGGCCACGGCGTCCACGACGCCGCCCGTGCCGCTCCCGTGGGCGACGTCACGTGGCGACGTCGTACCCGTGGCGGGCGAGCAGGTTCCTGACCTGTTGCCGCGTGTCCGTGACCACCGCTGCGAGCCCCGTCCCCGACAGCCACGCGCCGACCGCCACCGCGTCCGGGACGTCCTTCAGCGCGCGGCGGAAGCCCGCGGCCCGGGCGCTGTGCCCCGCGTCGGTGCGGGGCAGTGCCGCGTGCCAGCGGACCACGTCCGCGCCCACCAGCTGGGCGGGCTCGATGGGCACGCCCAGCAGCGTGCTCGCGTCCCCGAGGGCCAGCGAGATCAAATGCCGGTCCTCGAGGGCGACCTCCGGCGAGGCGCCGGTGCCCTTGGGGGTCGTGCGCCCGTAGGAGAGCCGCACCACGTGGCGGTGCTCCCCCGCCTCCCGAGCCACCCACGCCCACTTGGCACTCGAGTGGGTGAGGGCCTTGGCACGGACCTCGCGGACGTCGTCGCTCACGAGCACGCCCGTGCCGCGCGGCGCGTCGTCCAGGGCGGGGCAGTCCAGCACGAGGGTCGCGAGCGCGATCCGCGGACCGGAGCGCGGTGTGAAGTTCTGTGCGTCCGTGATGTGCGAGCCCATGAGCCGCACGGACGTGGGGCCGTCCGCGGCCAGCACGAGCAGCTCGCCGCGGGCCACCGCGGTCTTGTCCCCGTCCGTGGGCTGTCGCTGGATGACCATCCACCCCGGTCGGCGGGGATCACGGTCCAGGGCGATCACGTCGTAGCGGGCCACCAGCTTGACGCCCAGCCGCTCGGCGTCGTCCACGAGCCGCTCGCTCAGCAGATTCATCCCGCCGTCGATCCCGGCGACGTTCGCCCCCGCTGGGCTCGCCTCCCGCAGTGCGCCCGCGGCGGCACCCAGGCTGCCGAGCTCGCGCATGCGTGCGCGCAGGCCCGGGGCCACGGCGTCCACGTCCAGCTGGTCGGGGTGGGTGGAGTAGACGCCGGAGACGAACGGTGCCACCAGCCGATCCACCACGCGCTGGCCCATGCGGGCCCGCACGAGGGCACCCACGGTGCGTTCACCCGCACCCATGCGGGAGGGAAGCACCTTGTCCATCCGCGCGCGTGACACGCCGGAGCGCCCGAGCGCCGCGCGCAGCTCCGGCGCGGTGGGATCGGCCGGGATTCCGAGCACCCCGGAACGCGGTGCCGGCACCGCACCCTCGGGCAGGTGCAGCCAGGAACCCGCGGGATTTGGGGTGACCATCCGCTCCGAGAGACCGAGCTCCGACATCAGCTCGGGCACGGCCGTGGAGCGGGTCGCGAAGGACTCCGCGCCGGAGTCCAGCACGAGCCCCGCGACCTCGTGGGCGCCCACGGCGCCTCCGAAGTGGTCCGAGGCCTCCACGAGCGTGACGCGCAGCCCGGCGGCGGCCAGGTCCCGCGCCGCCGTGAGGCCAGCCACTCCCCCGCCCACCACCAGCGCGGTGCGAGGACGCCGGGAAGAGGACGGCCGTGTGTCTCGGGGGGAGGGTGTCACCGGGTCTCCTCGTGGATGAAAGTCACCAGGTCGCTCAGCACGTCCGGGTCCGTGTCCGGCGGGACACCGTGGCCCAGGTTGACCACGTGGCCAGGAGCGCTCTCGCCCCGGCGCAGGACGTCACGGGCGTGCTCGTGCAGCACGTCCCGTGGCGCGCAGAGCAGAGCGGGATCGATGTTGCCCTGCACCACGGTACGCCCGCCGAGGCGGTGCGAGGCCACGTCGAGAGGAATGCGGTAGTCGACGCCCACGGCGTCCGCGCCGGCGTCCCGCATGGCGGCGAGCAGCTCCCCCGTGCCCGTGCCGAAGTGGATGCGGGGCACCCCGAGGTCCGCCACCGCCCCGAGCGCCTCCGCGGAGTGGCGCTGCACGTGGGCCTCGTAGTCCCCGAGCGAGAGCGAGCCCGCCCAGGAGTCGAAGAGCTGCACGGCGGACGCCCCCGCCTCGACCTGCGCCCGGAGGAAGGCGCCGGAGGTGCGGGCGGCCCACTGGGCGAGCGCGTCCCAGGACGCCGGGTCCGCGTGCATCATGGTGCGCGGACGCAGGTGGTCGCGGGAGGGACCGCCCTCCACCGCGTAGGCGGCAATGGTGAACGGTGCCCCGGCGAAGCCGATGAGCGGCGTGTCCCCCAGCTCCGCGACCGTGCGCTGCACGGCCTCACGGATGGGGTCCAGGGCGGCGTCGGGAAGCTCTGGCAGAGCGGCGACGTCCGCGGCCGAGCGCACGGGGTGCTCCAGCACCGGTCCGCGCCCTGCCACGATGTCCACTCCGACTCCCGCGAGCTTCATGGGCACCACGATGTCGGAGAAGAAGATGGCGGCGTCCACACCGTGGCGGCGCACCGGCTGCAGCGTGATCTCCGCGGCGAGCGCCGGGGTCAGGCACGCCTCCAGCATCCCGGTGCCCTCCCGGGCCGCCCGGTACTCGGGCAGGGATCGGCCGGCCTGGCGCATGAACCACACGGGGCGGTGCTCGGCGGGCAGCCCGCGCAGGGTGCGCACGAGCGGCGACTCGGCGGTGCCGACGCGCAGCGGGTGGGCTTCGGGCAGAGCGCCGAGGCGGCGCTGCCACGCGGCGGCCTCGGCCTGGGGATCCAGGTCCGGTCGGGCCGCCTCGTGGGCCGTGGCGGCGGACCCTGCCGGACGGGGCTCGGAGGACTCGGGGATGCGCGCGTTCTGGGAAGCCATGATGGTCCCATCATGCCAAAGGACTCCGACGCGTTTTGGTGACGATCCGTCCGCACGGGTGGGACCTGAACCGTGCCGCGCGCTGGTGGCTATGCTGGGCGGAGCAGAACGACTTCGTCTAGGATGGCGGGATTGTGGTTCTTTTCTGTCTTGTCGCATCGCACCGCACCGTTGACCTCAACACTGTGGCCAGGTTGAGCACCGGGGCCCTCGGCGTGGCCGAGGACGCCGTGTCCCGCGGTGCGCTGGCGGGAGCCATCACCCTCTCCACGTGCAACAGGCTCGAGCTCTACGGTGAGCTGTCCGAGCACGACCCGCGCAACGTGGCCCGCGCCCAGCAGGAGCTTGCGGAGAGGATCGCGGAGCGTGCCGGCCTGGACGAGCGGTTCGTGCTCGAGACCATGGACGCGTACCAGGGGCCCGAGGTCCCCCGTCACCTGTTCACCGTGGTCTCCGGGCTGGAGTCCGCCGTGGTGGGCGAGCGCGAGATCACGGGCCAGGTCCGCCGGGCCCTCACCCAGGCCCGCCAGTCGGGCACCGCCTCGGGTCACCTCGTGCAGCTGTTCGAGGCCGCGGCCCGCACCGCCCGCGAGGTGGGCGCCCGCACGGGGCTCGGCGAACGCGGACGCTCCATCGTGTCGGTGGCGCTGGACCTCGCCGACGACATCACCCCGGGCGACTGGCCCGGACGCCACGCCCTCGTGTTCGGCACCGGGGCGTACGCGGGTGCCACCATGGCCGCCCTGCGGGACCGCGGGTGCGCGGACATCGAGGTCTACTCCGGCTCCGGACGTGCCGAGCAGTTCACGGACCAGCGCGGAGGCTCCCCCGTGACGGACGCGGGCCTTCCTGCGGCCCTGCGCCGGGCGGACGTGATCATCGGGTGCTCCGGCGGCTCCGCTCCCATGCCCGCGGCCGCCTTCCCGGACGGGCCTCGCACCGTGGTGGACCTCGCGCTGGCCCGAGACTTCGACCCCGCCGTGGCGGACCTGCCGGGCGTGGAGCTGATCACCCTGGAGTCCGTGCGCGTGGCCGCGCCCGAGGAAACCAGTGAGTCCGTGAGCGCCGCGCGCGAGATCGTGGAGCGCGCCGCCCGCGGGTTCGAGACGTCCCAGAACGCGCGCAGCATGGACCAGGCGATCGTGGCCCTGCGCAAGCACACCATGGCGGTGCTGGACTCCGAGCTGGACAAGGTCCGCGCCCACCACGGCTGCACCGGCGCCGAGGAGCAGATCGAAATGGCCATGCGCCGGATGGTCCGTTCGCTGCTGCACACCCCCACGGTCCGGGCCCGCCAGCTCGCGGCGGAGGGCCGCGCGGACGAGTACATCACCGGCCTGGAGGCTCTCTACGGCCTGGAGGTCGCCGTTCCGGAGGCCTCCGACGCCGCGCAGGAGCCTCCCGCCGAACAGTCCCCCTCGGACGCCCCGCGCCCGCGCGCGGTCGGCTGAGACCATGTCCGACCGCTCGTCCTCGGAGGAGGGCCACATGACAGCTTCCGACGCCGCCGGCGCTCCCGCGCGCCCCGCTCACGTCCGCGCCCGGCGCATGAGTCGGGACCAGCGCCGCGAGCAGCTGCTGGACACGGCACTGCGGGTGTTCTCCGACGGCGGCTACCACGCCACGTCCATGGACGAGATCGCGGCCGCGGCCGGTGTGTCCAAACCCGTGCTGTACCAGCACTTCCCGGGGAAGCGGGAGCTGTTCCTCGCCCTTGTCGAGCACACGCTCGCGGATCTCTCGCAGCGCATCGGCGACTCCCTGGCCACCGCGGACTCCAACCGCGCGCAGGTGCGCAACGTGATCGACACGCACTTCGAGTTCGTGCACTCGTGCCCCCAGGCCCACCGCCTGGTGTTCAGCGCGGACCTGATGTCCTTCCCCGAGGTCGCCGCGCAGCTGGACGAGTTCTACCAGGAGGTCGCCCAGACCGTGGCGGCGTTCCTCGGTCCGCGGACCGGCGCGCCCCCGGCCCAGGCCATGCTGCTGTCCCGGGGTCTGGTGCACCTGGTGGAGACCTCCGCGGTCTTCTGGACCCGGCACCCCGAGGCCGGCACGCGCGAGGAGGTCCAGGACCGGCTGTTCCGTTTAGCCTGGGGCGGAATCAAGTCCCTCAACGAGGAGCACGCGGAGGCGGCTCCTAGACTGAGCGGCGACGACCAGGACTGACCCGCCGGACGCGGACACCCCGCGCGACCGGTCCGCCGCACAGCGTTCGACCCGCGAGCACCGCGGGGAGACCACCCCCGCAGGAGGTACCCATGGAAATCAAGATCGGCATCCAGAACGTGGCCCGTGAGCTCGTGGTCCACGCCGAGATGACCGCCGACGAGGTGCAGGCCAAGGTGGCCGAGGCACTGAGCTCCGGCGCTCCCCTCGTGCTGCAGGACTCCAAGGGCGGCACGGCCGTGGTTCCGGCCGCGAGCATCGGCTACGTGGAGACCGGGCAGGAGACCAAGCGCAAGGTCGGCTTCACTCCCCTGCCGCTGGGCTGAGCCCCTCTGGGCGGGACCGCCACCGGCACTCCCGCCCACCCGCGCCGACGTCCCCGGAGCACACGCCCGGGGGCGTCGGTGCGTTTGCGGGTACACTGGGGGTGTTTCAGCAGGATGACCGGTCGTCCCAGGACACCGTCACGTTCAGTCTTCACCCGCTCCGGCACCGCGCCCGGATGGTCGTGCACCGTTCCGATGAGCGCCCGGGTGGGTACGTTCCACGATCGGCTTCCTCACACCCGCGCGGTGGCCCCCGGCCCGCGTCGAGAGCGCCCCACCGCGGCGATCCCGGCACGGGCGCCGGTGACGGTGCCCCGCGCCGACACCCGTGAAGGACCGTTTTGACAGACATCACCGCAACACCCGAGCAGGACGCCCCGGAGCTCGACGAATCTGGCGCGCAGGCCATCGAGACCGCCGAGCCGGTGGAGGAGTCCTCGTTCGCGGACTTCGGGGTCCGCCAGGACATCGTGGACGCCCTCGCCGCCCACGGCATCACCTCCCCGTTCCCCATCCAGGCCATGACCCTGCCCATCGCCCTGTCCGGGCAGGACATCATCGGCCAGGCCAAGACCGGCACCGGCAAGACCCTGGGCTTCGGCATCCCCGCGCTGCAGCGCGCGGTGGGCCGGGACGACGAGGGCTGGGCGCAGCTCAAGAAGCCGGGCGCCCCGCAGGCCCTGATCGTGGTCCCCACCCGCGAGCTCGCGGTGCAGGTGGGCAGCGACCTCTCGATCGCCGCCAGGACTCGCAACGCACGCGTGGCCACCATCTACGGCGGACGCCCGTACGAGTCCCAGATCGCCGAGCTCGAGAAGGGCGTGGAGGTCGTGGTGGGCACCCCCGGGCGCCTGATCGACCTCAACCGCCAGCACTTCCTGGACCTGAGCCACGTGCGCATGGTCGTGCTGGACGAGGCGGACGAGATGCTGGACCTGGGCTTCCTCCCGGACGTGGAGAAGCTGCTCTCCACGGTTCCGGCCGTGCGCCAGACCATGCTGTTCTCCGCCACCATGCCCGGCCCCGTGGTCGCGATGGCCCGGCGCTACATGACCCGGCCCATGCACATCCGCGCGGCCGCTCCGGACGAGGGCACCACCAAGAAGGACATCCGCCAGGTCATCTACCGCGCCCACCACCTGGACAAGGACGAGGTGGTCGCGCGCATCCTGCAGGCCGAGGGCCGCGGACGCAGCATCATCTTCACGCGCACCAAGCGCGCCGCCGCCAAGCTCGCGGACGAGCTAATCCACCGCGGCTTCGCGGCCGCTCCCCTGCACGGCGACCTCGGCCAGGGCGCGCGCGAGCAGGCGCTGCGCGCGTTCCGCAACTCCAAGGTGGACGTGCTCGTGGCCACGGACGTCGCGGCCCGCGGCATCGACGTGGAGGACGTCACCCACGTGATCAACTTCCAGTGCCCCGAGGACGAGAAGACCTACCTGCACCGCACCGGGCGCACCGGCCGCGCGGGCAACAAGGGCACCGCCATCACGTTCGTGGACTGGGACGACGTCCCGCGCTGGCGCCTGATCGACAAGGCCCTGGAGCTCGGCATCCCCGAGCCCGTGGAGACCTACTCCTCCTCCGACCACCTGTACTCGGACCTCAACATCCCGCGCACCGCCAAGGGCAAGCTGCCCAGGGCCCAGCGCACGCTCGAGGGCCTGGACGCCGAGGAGATGGAGGACCTCGGGGACGCCCGTCCCCGCCGCGACGACAAGCGATCCTCGGGCGGGTCCCGCAACAACTCCGGCGGACGACGCCGCTCGGGGGCCTCGGGCTCCGACGGCCGCCGTTCCGGTGGTTCCGGCTCCCGCGAGCGCTCGGGGCAGTCCTCCGAGAGCCGGGAGAACGGCCGCGAGAAGACCGCGCACGCCCCGCGTGAGAAGTCCGTGGAGACCTCGGGTGAGGGCGGCGCCAAGCGGCGCAGGCGGCGTCGTCGTCCCTCGGGGCAGAACAAGGGCGGCAGCGGGCAGAACGGCCAGCAGTCCCCCGCCGCGGGAGAGTAGGGGCGGTGGGCGCGCGGGAGCCCTTCGTGTTCGACCCGGAGGGCACCAGCGCCATCGTGCACGGTGAGAACCTCACCGTCCTGGAGTCCCTGCCGGACGAGGCGTTCTCCCTGGTGTACCTGGACCCGCCGTTCAACACGGGCAGGGACCAGGTGCGCCGCACCACCCGCTCGGTTCCCGTGGCCCACGGCGAGGGGGACCGGGTGGGGTTCGCGGGCCGTTCCTACGAGACGATCATGGGCTCGCTGCGCCGCTACGAGGACTCGTTCGCGGACTACCTGGGGTTCCTGGAGCCCCGGCTGGCGCACGCCCGGCGCGTGCTGGCCCGCCACGGCACCCTGTACGTGCACCTGGACTACCGCGAGGTGCACTACGTCAAGGTGCTGCTGGACGCCATGTTCGGCCGCGAGTGCTTCCTCAACGAGATCGTCTGGGCCTACGACTTCGGCGGGCGCACCACCCGGCGCTGGCCCGCCAAGCACGACACCATCCTCGTTTACGTGAAGGATCCCACCGCGTACCACTTCAACTCGCAGGACGTGGACCGCGAGCCCTACATGGCCCCGGGGCTCGTGGGTCCGGAGAAGGCCGCGCGCGGCAAGCTGCCCACGGACGTGTGGTGGCACACGATCGTCTCGCCCACCGGGCGGGAGAAGACCGGCTACCCCACCCAGAAGCCCGCGGGCGTGCTGCGGCGGATCGTCACGGCGTCCTCGCGGCCCGGGGACTGGGTGCTGGACTTCTTCGCGGGATCGGGCACCACGGGAGCGGTCAGCGCCGAGCTGGGCCGCCGGTTCGTGTGCGTGGACAGCAATCCCGAGGCCGTGGAGGTCATGCGGCTGCGTCTGCCGGACGTGCCCGTGCGCACCGTCTGAGCACCCGGCTCAGGGCCAGCGCACCTCCACGCCGGAGGTGGCCTGCTCGCAGATCCGGGTCAGTGACCGCGCGGACGTGGAGTTCTCCCCCAGCCGGTTGGGCTTGCCCTCCCCGTGGTAGTCGCTGGAGCCGGTCACGATCAGGTCGTGCTCGGCGGCCATGGTCATGAGGATCGCGCGGGACTCGTCCGGGTTGTCCCGGTGGGCCACTTCCAGCCCGCCCAGCCCGGCGTCGATCATGGCCCCGAAGTCCGCGGCACTGGCCACACGGCCCCGCAGCGGTGCCATGGGGTGCGCGCAGACCGGAACCCCGCCTGCCGCGCGCACCAGCTTGATGGCCTCCACGGGGTCCAGGGCGTCGTGGCGCACGTAGTACTTGGAACGCCCGGACAGCAGGTCCGAGAACGCGTCCGAGCGCGTGGGAACCACGCCCAGCGCCACGAGCGCGTCCGCGATGTGCGGGCGGCCCACCGTGGCGCCGGGGCCCACCTGGGCGGTGACGTCCTGCCACGTGATGTCGTAGTCCTCCCCCAGCAGCTCCACCATGCGCCGGGCCCGGGTGAGCCGGTTGCGGCGGCACTCCTCGATCCGGTCCACGAGCGGCTGGTGCGTGGGATCGTGCAGGTAGCTCAGCATGTGCACGGAGATGCCGTCCGGGGTGGTGCAGGTGATCTCCATGCCCGGCACGAACGCCACCCCCAGCCCCACCGCGGTGTCCCCGGCCTCCTGCCACCCGGCCGTGGTGTCGTGGTCGGTGAGCGCGAAGACGCTGAGCCCGGCCGCGTGGGCCGAGCGGGCGACGTCGGCGGGGGTCTCCGTGCCGTCCGAGGCGATCGAGTGGGTGTGCAGGTCGATTCTCACCGCCCCCACGATACCCGCGGGCGTCCGCGCGGTTGACCGGCGTGACACCATGGACAGGACAGATCCCGACCCCACCGAGCGCGAGCGATCGCGCCGCGAAGGAGATGACCGCGCCCATGAGCCAGGGCTCAGAACACACCGCCGTTTCCCACCACGCGAGCGAGGACGCCGCGCAGCCCATGGACGAGCGGGTGGACAACCGCTCCCAGCGCCCGGACAGCGACCAGTTCCGCGAGTTCATGGCCTCGGGCTGGGCCCAGCCGGAGCACACGACGACGCCGCGCGCCGAGGTCGCGGAGTTCGCCGCCGCGCGCCGTGCCCGGCTGTCGCGCCTGTTCCCGGGTGAGCGCCTGGTGATCCCGGCCGGTGCCCCCAAGGTGCGCTCCAACGACACCGACTACCGCTTCCGCCCGCACTCCGCGTTCGCCCACGTCACGGGCATGGGCGTGGACCACGAGCCCGAGGCCGTGCTGGTCATGGAGCCCACCGAGCCGGGCCAGGGGGACGACGGCAGCGACCACGTGGCCACGCTGTACTTCCACCCCATGGCGGGGCGGGACACGGACGAGTTCTACGCGGACGCCAAGAACGGCGAGTTCTGGGTGGGTTCCCGCCCCACGCTCCAGCAGCTGCGGGACGAGTTCGGACTGCCCACGCAGGACCTCTCCGCGCTGGAGACGGCCGTGACCAAGGATGCCGGCAACGCCGCCCTGGGCGGGCTGAGCATCCGCCTGGTGCGGGACGTGGACCTGAACATGGACGCCCTCGTGGACACCTCCCGGATCAACACGGGCGTGGACCTGGAGCAGTCGGACAGCAAGGACGCCACGCTCACCGAGGCGCTCAGCGAGCTGCGCCTGGTCAAGGACGAGTACGAGATCGGTCAGCTGCGCGTGGCGGTGGACGCCACCATCCGCGGCTTCGAGGACATCGTCTCCGTGCTGCCGCGGGCGATCGGCGGCGAGCGCGGTGAGCGCGTGGTCGAGGGTGCGTTCTTCTCCCGCGCCCGCCTGGAGGGCAACGACCTGGGCTACGACACGATCGCCGCGTCCGGCAACAACGCCACCGTGCTGCACTGGATCCGCAACAACGGCTCGGTGAAGCCGGGCGAGCTGATCCTCGTGGACGCGGGCGTGGAGGCGGACTCGCTCTACACCGCGGACCTCACCCGCACCCTGCCCGTGGACGGCACCTACACCGAGGTCCAGCGCCGGATCTACCAGGCCGTGCTCGACGCCGCGGACGCCGCCTTCGAGGTGGCCGTGCCGGGCAACCGTTTCCGGGACGTCCACGCGGCCGCCATGAAGGTCCTGGCCCAGCGCCTGGACGAGTGGGGGCTGCTGCCCGTGTCCGCGGAGGTGTCCCTGTCCGAGTCCGGTCAGCACCACCGCCGCTGGATGCCCCACGGCACGAGCCACCACCTGGGGCTGGACGTGCACGACTGCGCGCAGGCCAAGCGTGAGCTGTACCTGGACGCCGTGATCGAGCCGGGCATGGTGTTCACCATCGAGCCCGGGCTGTACTTCAAGGACGAGGACCTCGCGGTCCCGGAGGAGTACCGCGGGATCGGTGTGCGCATCGAGGACGACGTGCTGATCACCGAGCAGGGCAACGAGAACCTCTCCGCCGCCCTGCCGCGGCGCCCGGAGGACGTGGAGGCCTGGATCCAGGGCATCTGGAACCGGGACGAGAACGTGGGCCCCTCGGCCGGCCCGGCGTCCTGACCCGACCCCGCGCGTGAGAACGCCCCGCACTGCAGTGCGGGGCGTTTCTCGTGAGCGGCTGACGGCTACCGGCGGTCCTCCGGAGCGGCCGGGCCCGGGGCACCGTGCGTGTCCTGGCTCGCCGCGGAGTCCTGGCCCGCCGCGGAGGTCTGGCCCGTGGGCCCACCGGTCTGCGTCCACGGCGCGGAGCGCTCGTTCTGCTCCGGCTCCACGCGGATGCCGTACTGGGGACGTCCGTCCGGCAGGTCCGGGAACGCCGCCGAGCGGGTGCTCTCCTGCTGCGGGGCCGCCTGCGAGGGATCGGCTCCCTGGGCGCTGCTGCCGCCCTGGGCCGCGGGGTGGGGCCGACCGCCCGCCGGGCCCTGCTGCGGGCCGGTCTGCTGCGGGCCTCCCTGTGGGTGGGCGGCACCCGGGTTCTGGCCGTGGCCCGGACCCCACTGCTGGGCCTGCGGGGCCCCACCCTGGCCACGCGCACCCACGGGTGCACCGCCGTACTGGCCGGGCCCCTGCGGACGGGGGCCCGGGCCACCCTGCATGCCACCGAGCACCTGGCGGGCCTGACCGGCCACCTCCGGTGCCGCGAGCACCTCGTAGCTGCCCGCCACGATCCTGCTGGTGGACGTGAAGTCCCGCTTGCCGCGGGACATGGCGTAGGTGATGGTGGCCATCAGCATGAAGAACGCGCCACCCAGCAGCATGGTGGGCACGATGGAGGCGGCCATCTCCGGGCCGCCGAACATGGTCAGGATCAGGCCCAGGAACGCGCCGAAGAAGATGCCGTTGAGCGCACCCTGCAGGGCCACCCGGGGGTAGGACAGCCGCCCGGTCACCTGCTCCACGGACTTCAGGTCGCTGCCGATGATGGACACCATGGCCACGGGGAAGTGCTCGTCGGACATGTAGTCCACGGCCTTCTGGGCCTCGGCGTACGTGCGGTAGCGGCCCACCACTTCGCCGCGTGGCATCTCCGGTGCGATGGACAACTGGGACGGGGCGCGATTCGGGGTGCTCATGCGCCCCATTGTTCCCCACCCACCCGCAAGCTCCCAGGGAGGATCCTGAATCATCGCAGCGGGTGAACACGGTGGCTGCGGTGACCATCGCCGCGGGCGACGGGGCGTCCGGTCCGCACCGAGTGGGCCCATTGACCCCGGGTCACTAGGCTGGGCGGGTGAGCACAAACCTTTCCAAGATCTTCGTGGCCCGGCTGATCGGCCTGGACGTCTTCGACCCCCTGGGCGACCGCCTGGGGCGGCTGCGCGACGTCGTGGTGCTGCTGCGCCCCGGCAGCCGACCGTCGTTGAAGACCCGTCCCCTCGTGGTGGGGCTCGTGGTGGAGGTCCTCGGAAAGAAGCGCGTGTTCGTGCCCATGACCCGGGTGACGAGCATCGACGCGGACCAGATCATCTCCACGGGGCTCGTGAACCTGCGCCGCTTCGAGCAGCGCGGCGCGGAGACCCTCGCGGTGGGTGAGCTGTTCGACCGCACGGTGGTGCTGCTGGACGGCTCCGGCACGGCGACCATCGAGGACGTGGCCATGGAGAAGTCCAACAACCGGGGGGACTGGGTGATCTCGCAGCTGTTCGTGCGCCGCTCCCAGTCCACCGGCGGACTGATCCGGCGCCGCAACCAGACGCTCATCGTGGACTGGGAGGACACCGACGACCCCTCCAGTGCGGGCCACCAACCGGCCACGCAGTGGATCGCGCGGCACGAGGAGGACCAGGCGGCAGACCTCGCGGACGAGCTGCGGGACATGCCGGACAAGCGCAAGCTGGAGATCGCCGCCGAGCTCCAGGACGAACGGCTCGCGGACGTGCTCGAGGAGCTGCCCGAGGACGACCAGGTGTTCATCCTCACGCACCTGGACAACGAGCGCGCGGTGGCGCTGCTCGAGGAGATGGACCCGGACGACGCCACGGACCTGCTCAACGAGCTGCCCGAGGCGGAGGCCGAGCGGCTGATCACCATGATGGAGCCCGAGGACGCGGAGGACGTCCGGCGGCTGCGCGAGTACGAGGAGGGCACCGCGGGCTCTCTCATGACCCCCGTCCCCATCGTGCTCTCCCCCGAGGCGACCGTGGCGGAGGCGCTGGCCCACATCCGGCAGGAGGAGATCATCCCCGCCGCAGCCTCCGCCGTGCTGGTGTGCCGCCCTCCGCTGGAGACCCCCACGGGCAAGTACCTGGGCTTCGTGCACACGCAGCGGCTGCTGCGGTATCCCCCGCCCGAGGCCATCGGCAACCTGATCGACCGCTCCATCGAGCCGGTCTCGGACCAGGCATCCCTGGCGGACGTCGCACGCGAGCTGGCCACGTACGACCTCACCATCCTGCCCGTGGTCAACGACCAGGACCGGCTCGTGGGCGCCGTGACCATCGACGACGTCCTGGACGCCCTGCTGCCCGAGGACTGGCGCACGTACGACGACGGCACCCCGGTGCGGAAGGTGGGCAAGCGTTATGAGTAGCCCCCGGCAGAACCCCTCCTCGCAGTACTCCCCCGGTCCACTGGACCAGCCGCGGGAGAAGCGACAGGGGTACCTCACCAGGTTCCGCCCCAACCCGGACGCCTTCGGGCAGTCCACCGAGGCGATCGCCCGGTGGATGGGCACACCGCAGTTCCTGCTGTGGATGACCGTGTTCGTGGCGCTGTGGCTCGGCTGGAACACCCTGGCCCCGGAGGAGATCCAGTTCGATCCACGGGCCCTGAACTTCACCCTGCTGACGCTGATGCTGTCCCTGCAGGCCTCCTACGCCGCGCCCCTGCTGCTGCTCGCGCAGAACCGGCAGGACGACCGTGACCGCGTGGTCGCCGAGGAGGACCGCAAGCGCGGCCAGCAGAACCTCGCGGACACGGAGTACCTCACCCGGGAGATCGCGTCCCTGCGCATCGCCCTGCGCGAGGTAGCCACGCGCGACTACGTCCGCTCCGAGCTGCGCAGCCTGCTCGAGGAGATCCTCGAGGCCCAGGACCGCCGCGACGAGACCTCCGAACCCGGCCCCGAGACCAGACGCTCCGACGGTGGCAGGCGGTCGGAGAGTGGCAGGCGGACCGAGGGCGGAAAGGACCAGCGACGGTGAGCGAGAACCGAATGGACCGCACCATCGACCCGCGGCTGCGCGGCGCGCTGGACAGCGTGATCGACCCCGAGCTGCGCCGCCCCGTCACGGAGCTCGGCATGATCCCCGAGGCCTCCCTGGAGGGCGGCACCGCCCGGGTGTCCGTGCTGCTCACGATCTCCGGCTGCCCGTTGCGCGGAACCATCGAGGCGGATCTGCGCACGGCGCTGGGAGCGCTCCCGGAGGTCTCGGACGTGGTGGTGGACCTGGGGGTCATGACGCCCGCGCAGCGCCAGGAGCTGCAGGAGCGGCTGGGCCACCACCGCAGCAACCCCTTCGCGGATCCGAACTCGCTGACACGCGTGCACGCGATCACGAGCGGCAAGGGAGGGGTGGGCAAGTCCAGCGTGACCGTGAACCTCGCGGCGGCGCTGGCCGCCATGGGCCGCACCGTGGGCATCGTGGACGCGGACGTGCACGGCTTCTCGGTCCCCGGGCTGCTGGGCATCACGCAGTCCCCCACCCGCGTGGGAGACATGATCCTGCCTCCCGTGGTGGAGGTTCCGGAGGGTGTGGACCACGCCTCCGGCGACGGTGCGGCCGGGGTCGGTCACCGCTCCCGCGGGGTGGTCAAGGTGATCTCGATCGGCATGTTCGTGGATCCCGCCCAGCCCGTGGCGTGGCGTGGCCCCATGCTGCACCGCGCGGTGGAGCAGTTCCTCACGGACGTCCACTTCGGGGACCTCGACCACCTTCTCCTGGACCTGCCGCCGGGCACCGGGGACATCGCCATCTCGGTGGGCCAGCTGCTGCCCCGCTCCGGCGTGGTGGTGGTCTCCACCCCGCAGCACGCCGCGGTCAGCGTGGCCCAGCGCTCCGGAACCCTGGCAGAGCAGACGGAGCAGAGGGTCACGGGCGTGGTGGAGAACATGTCCGCCATGGTCATGCCGGACGGCTCCACCCTGGAGGTCTTCGGCGCGGGCGGCGGGGAGACCATCGCGGCCTCCCTCACCGAACGGCTGGGCTACGACGTCCCGCTGCTCGGCAGCGTGCCCCTGGACGTCACGGTGCGCGAGGCCTCGGACCGCGGTGTGCCCGCGGTGTGGGCCCACCCGGAGTCCCCCGCGGCCGCGCAGCTGTGGCGGATCGCCCGGGAGCTGGACCGGCAGGGCCGCGGTCTCGCCGGGAAGTCCCTAGGCATCACGCCCCGGGGCTGAGGCGCGCGGCGGGGCGGGAGCCGGCCGAGCGGCGTCGTCGGGCGGGGCAGGGACGCGGGGTCGGCTGCTGCGCTCCGTGGACGGCGCGTGCTCGCGCCCGTGACGGCGACGCCGCTCAGGTGGCCTCGGTGTCGAAGGGCGCCCGTTCCCCGCGGGCCAGGCGACGCACGGTGGGCGCCGCCACGGAGGTCACCGCGGTCGAGGTGGTCGAGCCGCCGGCCCGCTCCTGGTCGTCCTCCATGAGGGCCTCGCGCACGATCACGCGGGGGTCGTACTGCCGGGGATCCAGCTTGCGCCAGTCCATGTCGGAGAACTCCGGACCGAGGGTCTCCTTCAGGTCCTCCGTGGCGCCCGTGGCGTAGCCCCGGATGGTCTTGACCAGTTCCTTGAACTTCTGTGCGTACTCGGGAACCCGCTCGGGGCCGATGATCACCAGAGCCACGATGAGAATGATGATGGCTTCCCCGCCAGTAATCCCGAACACGGGTCGAGCCTACCAACGTCGGAGGGCACCCGGGCGGGGTGTCACCCGAACATCACCCGAAGCCCGTCCTGCACGGTGGCCCCGAAGCTGTCGTCGGTCTCGGAGGGCAGGCTGACCCGGCCGCGGTCCTCGGCCAAGATCGCGCTCACGGTCTGGGCCATCGTGGCGGGAGGGGTGTCGGAGGTGACGGTGTACACGGCGTCCGGGCGCACCATGACCGCGCGCCAGGGCTCTCCGCGCTCCACCCACAGCCGTGAGCCGGAGACCGCGGACTCGTGCATCCCCTCGGCGCTCACGGGAAGCTGGGAGACGCCGTCCACGGGATTGTCGGGGTTGACCTGGCCGCGCTGCTCCACGATCTCCACGGTGCCGTGGTCGTTGCGCAGCGTGACCGTCACGGTGGGCTGGCCCGCCGAGACCGCCTGACGGACGTCCACCACCCGGTAGCCCTCCGCCGCCAGGACGGGCACAGTCCAGCCCTGGGCGTGCAGGGCGTGGATGTCGGCCCGCGAGGCCGTGTCCATCATCGCCCGTGGCCCCGGGTTCCACGTGGCCTCCGCCTGCGCACCGGCCCGGTGCTCGTACTGCGTCTGCCGCCCCACACTCCACGCGGTGGTCGTCAGCGCGGCCACGCACAGGCACGCCGTGAACGCCGAGACGAGCCCGATGGTGCGTCGGCCCGGTCGCCGCGTCCGCCGCGCGCGGTGCTCAGACACCCGTGTGGACACCCTGAGTCCTCTCCTCGTCGGTCCGGTTCCGCGGGCGCACCAGGGGGTGCGGTGCCGCTGTCGGCTCCATTCTGGGACAGGAGCCTGACAGCGCTCTGGGCGGCCACAGGGCGTTTCCCCCGGCCCCCTCACGGACCGCGATAGGCTGGGCCCGGAAACGACCGGCACCGCGCCGGACCCGTCAGAACGACGTCCCGGGGACCACCGGTCCCCGGAGCGCACGGCAGCGAAGGACACCCCGCGTCCATGACCACGGACAAGACCACGAGCTGGGCCTACTGCGAGGCCTACGCCACGGAGGACGAGACGGCTCTGCGTGCCCGCGAGCGCTCCCTGGCCCTGCGGCTGGACCCCGTGACGCCCGCGGCCGCCGCGCTGCTCACGGTGCTGGTCTCCGCGGCCCGCCCGGCCACCGTGGTGGAGGTGGGCACCGGTGCAGGCGTCTCGGGCCTGGCCCTGCTGCGCGGGATGCCCTCGGACTCCGTGCTGACCACGATCGACACCGACATCCGCGCACTGCGGGCGGCGCGGGACACCTTCCGCGAGGCGGGCTTCGAGACCAAGCGCACCCGCACCATCTCCGGCGCGGCAGGTCTCGTGCTGCCCCGGCTCACGGAGAACGCCTACGACATGGTGTTCGTGGACGCGGACATCGAGAACACGGCGGACTACGTGATCGAGGGCGCCCGGCTGCTGCGCCGCGGGGGCATGCTCGTGGTCAACGACGCCCTGCACCAGGACCTCGTCCCCCAGCCCGCGCAGCGCCAGGAGGAGACCGTGATCATGCGGGAGGTCGTGCGCACCCTGCGGGACGAGCCGCGACTGTCCACCGCGCTGCTCCCCACCGGCACGGGGATGCTGCTGGCCGTGCGGCGATGACGCGCTCGGTCGTCACTGACGTGCTGCTCGTCGCCGTGGGTGGTGCCGCTGGCAGTCTTCTGCGCTGGGGTCTGGGGCACGTGCTGCCCTCCGGTTCCGTGTGGCACTGGTCCACGCTGACCGTCAACGTGGTCGGTGCCCTCCTGCTGGGCCTGCTGCTCGAGGCCCTCACCCGCCCGGGGGTCGAGTCCCGCCGTACGCACACGGCACGGTTGCTGCTGGGCACCGGGCTGCTGGGGGGCTTCACCACCTACTCCACCTTCGCCCAGGAGCTGTGGGAGCAGGTGCGCTCTGGGGACACCACCCAGGCCCTCGCCTACGCGGCCGTTACCCTGGTGGCGGGTCTGCTCGCGGCCGCGGCCGGTATGGCGCTCGGAACGCGCCTGGGCCACCGCGCGTCGTCGCACGCACGCGGCGTGGTGGAAGGCGCGCAATAGTGATCGCGGCTCTCGCGGTGGCGGTGGGCGGCGGGCTGGGCGCCGCCCTGAGGTTCTTGGTGGACCGGTTCGTGACCTCGCACCAGCGGAGCTCGCTCCCCCTGGGAACGGTCCTCGTCAACGTGGTGGGTTCTTTCGGCCTGGGAGTGGTGAGCGGGCTGGGGATCCTCCTGGGCCCGGAGTGGACCCTCGCCCTGGGGACCGGCCTGTTCGGCGGCTTCACCACGTTCTCCACGGCCATGGTGGACGCGGTGCGCCTCGCCCGCGAGCACCGCGGCGGAGCCGCCGCGGCGGTGGTGCTGGGCACGCTGCTCTGGAGCCTGCTGGCGGTTGCCGCGGGCATGACGCTCGCAGCGAACTGGGCCTCCTAGCACTCGGGTCACGGGCCACGACCTCATCCCGGAACGGCGCGAGAGCCCCTCACCGGAGTGAAGGGCTCTCGCGCTGGTGGTGCGGGGACCGGCAACTACTGGGTCACGCCCGCGAGGCATTCCCGCAGCTCGGCGGCCTCGTCCGCCTTGAGCTCGACCACGAGGCGTCCGCCGCCTTCCAGGGGGACCCGCATGATCAGGCTGCGTCCTTCTTTGGTGACCTCCATGGGTCCGTCACCCGTTCTCGGCTTCATGGCCGCCATTTAAGAGCTCCTCTTCGTGTGTGCTGACCGCACCATCTTACCGAACCACAACCCCCGGCCGTGACCCCGCCCACGCCCCCGGACTCACGGCGGGAAGTCCCCACCACCGGGCAGTTGCTTCCAGTGCCACAGCCACCCCACCCACACGATCTGCAGGACGGCTCCCGTGACCACGAGCAGCGTGCGGTACGCCCTGGACCCGCTCACGTGCACGAGGGCCGCGGCCAGTGGCGCCCACGGCAGCAGCAGCCGGAACGTGGAGGTCTGCGGGTTGAGCACGAGCAGCAGGTAGCACCCGTAGGCGGCGATCCACACGCGCACGAAGAACGGCAGGGCCCGGCGCACGGGAGCCGAACGCAGCATGAGCACCACCGCGACCACGAGCGCCACGGGAGCGAGCAGCCCCACGACCGGGCCGAGCAGCACGGTGGCCTGGTGGAACCACGGGAGCACGGGAATCACGTCCGAGGCACCGCGCCACGCGGCCTCGGTTTCGGTGTACGCCGTGGGCTCCCCCGTGACGGCCCACGCGATTGCCGGCCACGCGAGGGCCGCGGCGCACGCGGTCAGCGCCACGGCGAGCCACCGGTCAACGCAGCGGTACCAGGGACGACGCCGCGCGCGCACGTCCGCTACGCTGCGCCACAGCCACCACACGCCGAGGGCCGCCGCGAGGGCCACCCCGGTGGGACGGGTCAGGGCCTGCAGCACGGTGAACACCACGGCCCAGGCGGGCCGCTCACGCACCACGCACAGGATCGCGCTGAGCAGGATCAGCATGCTCAGGGCCTCCGCGTACGGGGTCTGCAGCACGGGCGCCACGGGGTTGAACGCGAACACCGCCACCGTCCACAGGGCGGGCACCGCCGCTCCCCCGCGCGTGCGCGGGGTGCTCATCACCGGGGCCGTGCACGTGAGGCGGTACAGCACCAGCGCCGCCCCGAACCCCGCCAGCAGGGACACCGTGGCCGCAGTGACCGCCCACCCGGTCCCGGTGACCTCCGCGATCCCGCGCACCAGCAGGGGGTGGACCGGGTAGAACGCCCAGGGGTTCTCGCTCACCGTGCCCAGGGAGTCCCGGGGCAGCTCCGTGGGATACCCCTGCTCGAAGATGGTGCGGTACCAGTCGGAGTCCCACGTGGCCACGAAGTCCAGGTAGCCCAGGGCGCCGTCGCCCCACGGCCCCGGGCCCTGCTGGCCGCCGACCACGCTGAAGACCGCCCACCCCCACACGCGGGAGAGTCCGTAGATCGCGAGCACCGCGAGCCACCACGGGCTCCGGGCCCACGCGCCACTCAGGGCAGCCCGCCACGGACGACGCCGCGCGGTGAGGGCGTCCTCGGCGGTCACCGTTCCGGCGGCGCGCGATGCGCCGAGCGCCCCGTCGTTCACGGTGGAGGGGTGCCCGGGGCCCGCCCGGTGCTCCGCGTCCGCGGGGCGCCGCGCGTCGTCCGATCCTGCGGCGGCGCCGGACCCGGGGGCCACGCCGCCGGGCGCGGCCGCGTCCCTGCGGTCCCGATCCCCCGAATGCCTCCGCCCCGTGTCCCGGGACCGGCTCATGCCTCGGATCCGGGAGCGGTTTCCCCTGGGAGGTCGTGGTCCGGGGTGACGTCGGGGGAACCGGGGCGGGCCGCAGAACGGGGTGCGGCGGCGTCGTCCACCGGAATCCCGGGGTCCTCGGCGTGGACGGACGTGAGGATCTCCAGGACCTCCTCGGCGGTGTCCACCACGCGCAGCAGGTCGAGGTCCGCCTCGCCCACCTTGCCGCCGGCCACGAGGGTGCCCGTGATCCAGTCCAGCAGCGGACCCCAGTACTCGGTGCCCACCAGGATGACGGGGAAGCGGGTGATCTTGCCGGTCTGCACCAGGGTCAGCGCCTCGAACAGCTCGTCCAGGGTGCCGAAGCCACCGGGCAGCGCCACGAAGCCCTGGCTGTACTTCATGAACATGGTCTTGCGCGCGAAGAAGTACCGGAAGTTGATGCCCAGGTCCACCCAGTGGTTCAGGTGCTGCTCGTGGGGCAGCTCGATGCCGATGCCCACGGAGTGGGCGCCCACGTCCACGGCACCACGGTTCGCGGCCTCCATGACACCGGGGCCACCACCCGTGATCACGGCGTAGCCCGCGGCGCCGATCTGCCGCCCGAGCTCGCGGCCCAGCTCGTACTCGGGGTGCCCGGGGGCGGTGCGCGCGGAGCCGAACACGGTGATCGCGGGGCCGAGGTTCGCGAGCGCGTCGAAGCCCTCCACGAACTCCGCCTGGATGCGCAGCACGCGCCACGGGTCCGTGCGGGTGAAGTCGTCCGGCTCCGCGGGGCGCTGGTCCAGGAAGCGCTGGTCGGAGGTGCGGCGCTGCAGCTGGCCGCGGCGCAGCACCACGGGGCCCTTGTGGCGCTCGGCGGGACCGGCGGACGGCGTCTGGGGATCGGTGGTCGTGTGCTGGGAAGTCATGGGCTCAGGCTACGTGGCGGATCAGGACAACCACTGGGACAGGGCACGGTGGCACGCGCGCACGGCGTCGTCGACCACGTGCTCGTCGTCCGTGTGGGCCAGCAGGGCGTCCCCGGGACCGAAGTTCACGGCGGGCACCCCGGCCTCGGAGAACCGGGCCACGTCCGTCCAGCCGTACTTGGGCATGGGCTCCTGGCCCACCGCCGCCACGAACTGCGCGGCTGCCGGGCGGTCCAGTCCGGGCCGCGCCGCCGGGGAGAGGTCCTGCCACTCGATCTCGTACCCCTCGAACACCTCACGGACGTGCTGCTGCGCCTGCTCCAGCGTCTTGTCCGGGGCGAAGCGGTAGTTGACCTCCACCCACGCGGTGTCCGGGATGACGTTGCCGGCCACTCCCCCGCCGATCCGGATGGCGTTGAGCCCCTCGCGGTAGTCCAGCCCCTCCACGGTGATGGTCCGCGGTTCGTAGCGCGCCAGCCGCTCCAGCAGCTCCGCCTGCTTGTGGATCGCGTTGTCCCCGATCCACGCGCGCCCCGAGTGCGAGGCCTTGCCGTGGGTGGTGATCCGCAAGCGCATGGTGCCGTTGCACCCGCCCTCCACCGTGCCGTTGGTGGGTTCCAGCAGCACCGCGAAGTCCGCCTCGAGCAGCTGCGGCGCGTTGCGCATCACGCGCCCCAGACCGCTGGCGTCGCTGGAGACCTCCTCGTGGTCGTAGAACACGTACGTGACGTCCCGGTTCGGCTCCCTCAGCTCGTGGGCCAGCGCGAGCTGCACGGCCACCCCGCCCTTCATGTCCGTGGTGCCGCGGCCGTAGATCACGTCCCGGTCTCCTTCACGACGCCGCACGGACGGCACCGCGCCCAGGGCACCCTCCACGGTGGGCAGGGGCACGGTGTCCAGGTGCCCGGCCAGGATCACCCGTTCCGCACGCCCCAGCTCGGTGCGGGCCACCACGGTGTCCCCGTCCCGGTGCACCGTGAGGTGCGGCAGCTCGCGCAGGGCCGCCTCCACGGCGTCGGCGAGCGGCCCCTCATGGTCCGAGACGGACTCCACGTCCACGAGCGCGGCCGTGAGGTCCGCGGGGTCCATGCTGAGGTCGAGTACGGGTGTCTGCTGATCGGCTGCCATGGCGGCCAGCTTAGTCACCGGGGCCCTGGGGCCCACCGCGAACGACCCGGCTACCGCCCGGCAGGCTGGTGCGGCGGCGTCGGGCACAGAGGCCCTGGCAGGAAGGTGCGGCACGCCTACCCGCTTAGGATGGAGCCATGACTTCAACGAGCAAGAGCACCGTCAACTCCCGCGTCGCCTCGGGCGTGGGCCTGGCCACCGTGGTGGACGCCGGCGAGCGCGCGGGGACCGTCCTGGACGTCTTCTACCCCGCCCCGGCCCTGAGCGCGAACCCCGATTCCAGCTACGAGGCGGACCTGCGCGTGGCCGCGACCACGGACCCGGACCGCAACGTGCGCTCCGAGATCGTGACCACGGTGATCGACCTCGACGAGGCCCCCCGCGACACCGCCGACGCCTACCTGCGGCTGCACCTGCTCTCCCACCGGCTCGCGCAGCCCAACACGCTCAACCTGGACGGGGTGTTCGGCCTGCTCGCCAACGTGGCGTGGACGAGCCGCGGTCCGGTGCTCGCCGAGGAGCTGACCCGGTCGTTGCTGCGGTTGCGCGCCGGCGGGGCCGTCACGGTGTTCGGCGTGGACAAGTTCCCGCGCATGGTGGACTACGTGGTCCCCTCCGGTGTCCGCATCGGGGACGCGGACCGCGTGCGCCTGGGGGCGCACCTGGGCGAGGGCACCACGGTGATGCACGAGGGCTTCGTGAACTTCAACGCTGGCACCCTGGGCGCTGCCATGGTCGAGGGCCGGATCTCCGCGGGCGTGGTGGTCCACGACCACACGGACATCGGCGGCGGCGCGTCCATCATGGGCACCCTCTCCGGGGGCGGGAAGCAGCGCATCACCCTGGGCGAGCGCTGCCTGCTGGGCGCGAACGCGGGCGTGGGTATCTCCCTGGGAGACGACTGCGTGGTCGAGGCCGGGCTCTACGTCACCGCGGGCACCCGGGTCTCCCTGCTCGACGCCGCCGCGGAACCCCGCGTGGTCAAGGCCTCGGAGCTCTCGGGCGTCTCCAATCTGCTGTTCCGCCGCAACTCCACCACGGGCGCGGTGGAGGCCCTGCCCCGCCGCAACGGCACCGTGGAGCTGAACGCGCAGCTGCACGCGAACTGACGCGGGCGGCGTCGTCCGCCGGCAGGTGGCCGGGTTCCCGGGAGACGGGGAGCCCGGCCACCCGTGTTTCCCGGGTGCACTGGATAGGGTGGAGCCCATGAAGATTCTTGTCACCGGGGGAACCGGCTACATCGGCTCGCACACCGTCCTCGCCCTGCTGGAGGCCGGCCACGACGTGGTCGTTCTGGACAACCTCTCCAACTCCTCCCGCGCGTCCCTGGACCGCGTGGCCGAACTGGCCGGTCGTGACGTGGCGGCGTTCGAGCAGGTGGACCTGCTGGACCGCTCCGGCCTGGACACGGTGTTCCGCGACCACCACCCGGACGCGGTGATCCACTTCGCCGGGCTCAAGGCCGTGGGCGAGTCCGCACAGAAGCCCCTGTGGTACTACACCAACAACGTCTCCGGCACCGTGAACCTGCTGTGGGCCATGGAGGAGAACGACTGCCGCAGCATCGTGTTCTCGTCCTCCGCCACCGTGTACGGCGCGCCGGAGACCATGCCGCTGACCGAGAAGCTGTCCATGGACGCCCAGAACCCCTACGGGCGCACCAAGGAGCACATCGAGGACATGCTCACGGACCTCGCGGCCTCGGACGAGCGCTGGTCCGTGGCGCTGCTGCGCTACTTCAACCCCGTGGGCGCCCACGAGTCCGGTCGGATCGGCGAGGACCCCTCGGGCATCCCCAACAACCTCATGCCGTTCGTCGCCCAGGTGGCCGTGGGGCGGCGCGAGAAGCTCATGGTCTTCGGGGACGACTACCCCACCCCGGACGGCACCGGCGTGCGTGACTACATCCACGTGGTGGACCTCGCGGACGGGCATCTGAGGGCCCTGGACCGCATCAGCGAGGACCCCGGGGTGCACGTGTGGAACCTGGGCACCGGCCGCGGCTACTCGGTCCTGGAGGTCCGGGAGGCGTTCCAGAATGCCTCCGGCCGGGAGATCCCCTACGAGATCGCCCCGCGCCGCCCCGGCGACGCCGCCGTGTCCTACGCGGATCCCGCGTCCGCCCTCGCGGAGCTGGGCTGGTCCGCGGACCGGGACATCGACACCATGTGCCGGGACCACTGGAAATGGCAGAAGAACAACCCCAACGGCTACGAGGGCTGAGACCCTCCCCCGGTCCCGGGCCCGACGCCGCCCGCGCGCCGGCCCGGGTCAGGGGCGCCTGGACGCGCAGCAGAGCCGCACGGCACCCCTGCGACCGCCTCCGTCCCGGCGTCCGCGCCGGGCCCCACGAGAACGCCGCCCCGGTCACCGAGAAGGTGACCGGGGCGGCGTCGTACCGGCAGTGCCGGCCGGCTCAGTTGGCCGTGGGGTAGTGGCGCTCGCCCTCGCCCACGTAGAGCTGGCGGGGACGGCCGATCTTGGTCTCGGGGTCCTCGATCATCTCGCGCCACTGGGCGATCCAGCCGGGCAGGCGTCCGATCGCGAAGAGCACCGTGAACATCTTCTCCGGGAAGCCCATGGCCTTGTAGATCAGGCCCGTGTAGAAGTCCACGTTCGGGTAGAGCTTGCGCTCCACGAAGTAGTCGTCCGCGAGCGCCTTCTCCTCCAGGCCGATGGCCAGGTCCAGCAGCTCGTTGTTGCCGCCCATCTTGGCCAGGACGTCGTGCGCGTAGCCCTTGATGATGCGGGCGCGGGGGTCGTAGTTCTTGTAGACACGGTGCCCGAAGCCCATGAGGCGGACGCCGTCCTCCTTGTTCTTGACCTTCTCCATGAACTCGTCCGCGGAGAGCCCACGGTTCTGGATCTGGTCCAGCATGGCCAGCACGGCCTCGTTGGCGCCGCCGTGCAGCGGGCCGTAGAGGGCGTTGATGCCCGCGGAGACGGACGCGAACATGTTCGCGTGGGAGGAGCCCACCAGGCGCACGGTGGAGGTGGAGCAGTTCTGCTCGTGGTCCGCGTGCAGCATGAACAGGATGTCCAGGGTCTTGGCGACCACCGGGTCCACCTCGTACTCCTCGGCGGGCACGCCGAAGCACATGCGCAGGAAGTTCTCCGCGTAGTTGAGGTTGTTGTGGGGGTAGAGCTGCGGCTCGCCCACGGACTTCTTGTACGCGTACGCGGCCAGGGTGGGGACCTTGGCGAGTAGGCGAATGGTGGAGATCTCCACGTGCTCCTTGTTGAACGGGTCCAGGGAGTCCGAGTAGAACGTGGACAGCGCGGACACGGCCGAGGAGAGCACGGGCATGGGGTGCGCGGAGCGCGGGAAGCCGTTGAAGAACAGCTTGATGTCCTCGTGCACCATGGTGTGCGTGGTGATCCGGTGCTGGAAGTCCTCGTACTGCTCACGCGTGGGCAGCTCGCCGTAGATCAGCAGGTAGGCGGTCTCCAGGAAGTTGGAGTGCTCCGCGAGCTCCTCGATCGGGTAGCCGCGGTAGCGCAGGATGCCCTGGGCGCCGTCGATGTACGTCACCGAGGAGCGGGTGTTCGCGGTGTTGACGAAACCGGGGTCGAAGCTGACGTTGCCGGTCTCCTTGAGCAGCGAGCCGATCCCGTAGCCCTTGTTGCCCTCGGTCACCTCCAGCACGGGGAGGTCCAGGGTCTTGTCCTTGTCGTAGCTCAGTTCCACCTTGCCGGTGTTCTTCTTGGCCTCTGCCATGGTGAGTCCTTCACGGTTTTCTCGGGTGTTCCGCTGATCGGTGCGTCCTCGCATGCCGCCACACCGTCGTGGCGGCGGGAGGGCACGGGCACCGGGCGGGACACGGTGTGATCCTGCACCAACCTACTCGCTAGTGCGAGCGTGATTCCACTTGCCCCGGTGCACGGGGTGCTGTCAGACCGCCCCTTCCAGGCGCTGCACGGCCGCGGCCATGCGCTCGTCCGTGGCGGTCAGGGACAGCCGGACGAAGCCGTGCCCGGCCTCGCCGTAGAACGTCCCGGGGCCCACCACGATGCCCAGGCGGGCGAAGCGCTCCACGGTGGTCCAGGTGTCCTCCCCCGCCGCGCCCCACAGGTACAGCCCCGCCTCGGAGTGCTCGATGCTCAGCCCGAAGGCCTCCACCGCGGGCTTCAGGGCGGCACGACGCTGCCGGTACAGGCTCTTCTGCGCGGCCACGTGGGCGGTGTCCCCCAGGGCCACGCGCATGGCCTCCTGCACGGGGTAGGCCACGATCATCCCCGCGTGCTTGCGGGAGTTGATCAGGGACGGCATGAGCGCGGGGTCCCCGGCGAGGAACGCCGCGCGGTAGCCCGCCAGGTTGGACTGCTTGGACAGAGAGTAGGCACTGAGCAGCAGGGACATGTCCCCGCCGCTGACCCGTGGGTCCAGCACCGAGGGCACGGGCTCCCCGCCCTCGGCGGGATCCCACGCTCCCCAGCCCAGCTCGGCGTAGCACTCGTCGGAGACCACCACGGCACCCTGCGCGCGGGCCTGGTCCACCAGTTCACGCAGGGAGGCGGCGTCGCGCACGATGCCCGTGGGGTTGCCCGGGGAGTTGACCCAGACCATGCGCACGCGTGCGCGCACGGACGGTTCCAGCTCATCCAGGGAGTCGGCGGCCACGGACTCGGCACCCGCGAGCCGCGCCCCGATGTCGTAGGTGGGGTACGCCACCACGGGGCGCACCACCACGTCGCCGGGACCGAGCCCCAGCAGCAGGGGCAGCCACGCCACGAGCTCCTTGGAACCCACGGTGGGCATCACGGCCTCCGGGTCCAGTCCGGGAACACCGCGCCGCTCGGCGTACCACGCGACCACGGCCTCCCGCAGCGCGGGCGTGCCGTGCGTGGTGGGGTAGCCGGGGGCGTCCGCAGCGGCCGCGAGGGCGTCCTGGACCACCAGCGGCGTGGGGTCCACGGGGGTGCCGATGGACAGGTCCACCACACCGTCCGGGTGCTGCTGCGCGAGCTCCCGGTACGGGGCCAGCGCGTTCCACGGGTAGTCGGGCAGGTCCAGGCCGAAGCCGCGCCGCTCGCTCACCCGATCAGTCCTGGTTCTGCGGGGGCAGAGCGGCGATCAGCGGGTGGTCCTTGTGGGTGTTGCCGAGCTTCGCGGCACCGCCCGGGGAGCCGAGGTCGTCGAAGAACTCCACGTTGGCCTTGTAGTAGTCCGCCCACTCCTCGGGGGTGTCGTCCTCGTAGTAGATGGCCTCCACGGGGCACACCGGCTCGCACGCACCGCAGTCCACGCACTCGTCCGGGTGGATGTAGAGCGTGCGCTCACCCTCGTAGATGCAGTCCACGGGGCACTCCTCCACGCACGCCTTGTCCTTGACGTCCACGCAGGGCTGAGCAATCACGTAAGTCACGGGTGACGGACCTTTCCTTCAGTTCCCAAGTTGTCGTTCATTCTAGCGACGGGCTCCCGACGCTACCGCGCCCGCAGGCGCACGAGCCAACGGCCCGTCACAATCACGGAGCACATGACGGCCGCGAAGACCACCACGAACCACAGGATCCCCACCACGCCGATCGGGGCCTGCCACGTGGTGACCACCAGTGCGGAGCCCTCTCGCAGGTACGCCCCGGCCCACGCGATCACGTAGGTCACGAGTCCGGGCACCGCCGCCGCCCACACACGCTCAGTGGACGTGCCGCACCACACGCTGGCACTCAGCAGCAGCGCACCGGAGAACACGAGACCCCACGGCAGCCACCAGCCGTCCAGGTACCAGATGTTCCCGTGCATGGCCGTGGCCACCGCGCCGACCAGCAGCCCCGTGAGCACGGCGGTCAGCACCGACGACGCCGTTCCCGGCCGCTCGCGGGCCGCGACGGTCTCTGCGGTGTCACCGTGCGCGACGGTTTCCGCGTCGGAGCCGACCCCGGAAGTGCGCTCGGCGGAGGTGTCGTGCCTGGACACGGATGCCACGCCGTCCACGGGCCCCGTGGCGGCACGCTCCGAGGACCCGGCGGGCGCCTCGTCAGTGGACCCGGTGCCCGGGACGGAGGAGCCGGCCGCCCAGGGGGCAGCGCGGCGCGGGGTGTCCTGCCCGCTCATCCCCGGTCCCCTCGGAGCAGCCGGAAGGTCTCCGTGGAGTGGATCGACTGCGGCACGCCGTTGGACATCGTGTACGAGGGATCGGCGGGGTCCTCCGCGAGCACGATCTGCGTGGCGTGCGCGGCCATGGCGGCGCGCTTGACCGCGAGGTCCCCGTGGATCGCGGCCTGGGGACGCGTATCCGTCGGGTCCACCTCGGACTCGATGCCCCACGTCAGGGGCACGTCCCACGCGGGGTCCTCGGCGTCGTCGGACGCGGCGGCCGCCTCGACCGCGCGCACGGTGATCCGGTGCGTGGCCACGTGGTCGGGGTGGCCGTAGCCACCGTCGTCCGCGTACGTGACCACGGCGTGCGGGCGCAGCGCACGGATCGCGGCGGCTACGTGGGCCGCGGCCTCGTCCGGGTCCGCAGCCGTCAGCGCGGCCGGGGAGACGTCCGCTGTCGGCTGGGCGAAGCCGTCGGGGCCCCAGCTCATGCCGGAGTCCACGTACTTCCCCGCACCGTTGGCGAAGCCCACGGAGGCGTCCAGGGCGGGAGGCTCCCCCGCGTAGAACCGGTCCGTGAGACCCATGGCGGCCGCGGCGGCGTCGAGCTCGGAGATCCGGTACAGCCCCAGGGCGGTGCCGTCCGTGTCCGGGCAGCCCGGCTGGCCCACCTCGAGGTGGCGCAGCGCGGGCGGGATGACCTCCCCGCGCTCACCGCGCGTCATGGTCAGCAGCACCGTGGTGGCGCCCAGGCCGCTGTAGTGGCCCATGGACGCGGCGGTGTTGATCGCCTCGTCGTCCGGGTGGGCGTGCACGAACAGCAGACGCGCCCGGGCGGGGTCCACACCCGCGGGCAGCAGCGTGTTCGCCGCGCCCGCGATGGCGTGTCCCCCGCCCGGGTACTTCGGGTCGACCACGATCAGGCGCGGGCCCGCTGACGGGCGACCTTGAGCCGCTCGTTGGCGTCCAGGACCACCTTGCGGATGCGGATGGCCTCCGGGGTGACCTCCACGCACTCGTCCTCGCGGGCGAACTCGAGGCACTCCTCGAGCGTGAGCTTGCGCGGCGGGGTGAGGTTCTCGAACGTCTCCGAGGAGGCCGCACGCATGTTGGTGAGCTTCTTCTCCTTGGTGATGTTCACGTCCATGTCGTCCGCGCGCGAGTTCTCGCCCACGATCATGCCCTCGTAGACCTCGGAGGTGGGCTCCACGAAGAACGAGCCGCGCTCCTGCAGGTTGATCATGGCGAACGGGGTCACCACGCCGGCGCGGTCCGCGACCATGGAGCCGTTGGTGCGGTACTCGATCTCCCCGGCCCACGGCTCGTAGCCGTCCGCGTAGGAGGAGGCGATGCCCGCGCCGCGGGTGTCCGTGAGGAACTTGGTACGGAAGCCGATCAGACCGCGGGAGGGGACCTTGAACTCCATGCGCACCCAGCCGGTGCCGTGGTTGCTCATGCCCTCCATGCGGCCCTTGCGCCCGGCCATCAGCTGCGTGACCGCACCCAGGTACTCCTCGGGGACGTCGATGGTCATGTGCTCGTAGGGCTCGTGGACCTTGCCGTCCACGGTCTTGGTGACCACCTGGGGCTTGCCCGCGGTGAGCTCGAAGCCCTCGCGGCGCATCTGCTCCACCAGGATGGCCAGGGCCAGCTCGCCGCGGCCCTGGACCTCCCACGCGTCCGGACGCTGGGTGGGGAGGATCTTCAGCGAGACGTTGCCGATCAGCTCCTTGTCCAGGCGGTCCTTGACCTGGCGCGCGGTGACCTTGGCACCCTTGACGCGCCCGGCCAGCGGGGAGGTGTTGATGCCAATGGTCATGGAGATCGCGGGATCGTCCACGGTGATCAGGGGCAGCGGCTCCGGGTTCTCCAGGTCCGTGAGGGTCTCGCCGATGGTTATGTCCTCGATGCCCGCCACGGCCACGATCTCACCGGGGCCGGCGCTCTCCGCGGGCACGCGGTCCAGGCCTTTGGTGGCGAGCAGCTCGGAGATCCGCACGCTCTTGATGGTGCCGTCCTGGCGCGCCCAGGCCACGGTCTGGCCCTTCTTGAGGGTGCCGTTGAAGATGCGCAGCAGCGCGAGACGGCCCAGGAACGGGGAGGCGTCCAGGTTGGTCACGTGGGCCTGCAGCACGCCCTCGGGGTTGTAGGACGGCGCTGGGATGTGCTCGATGATGGTCTTGAACAGCGGCTCGAGGTCCTCGTTGTCCGGCAGCTCGCCGTTGGCGGGCTGGTCCGTGGAGGCGCGCCCGGCCTTGCCGGAGGCGTAGACCACGGGGACGTCCAGCACGGCGTCCAGGTCCAGGTCCGGGTTGTCCTCGGCGATGTCCGAGGCCAGGCCCAGCAGCAGGTCCATGGTGTCAGAGACGACCTCTTCGATGCGGGCATCGGGGCGGTCCACCTTGTTGACGACCACGATCACGGGCAGCTTGGCCTCGAGGGCCTTGCGCAGCACGAAGCGGGTCTGGGGCAGGGGGCCCTCGGAGGCGTCCACGAGCAGCACCACGCCGTCCACCATGGACAGCCCGCGCTCCACCTCGCCGCCGAAGTCCGCGTGGCCCGGGGTGTCGATCACGTTGATGGTGATGGTCTCGCCGTTCGCGGCGGGCCCGTCGTAGAACACCGTGGTGTTCTTGGCGAGGATCGTGATGCCCTTCTCGCGCTCCAGGTCGCCGGAGTCCATGACCCGCTCCTCGACCTCTCCGTGGCTGGAGAACGCGTGCGTCTGCTGGAGCATGGCGTCGACGATGGTGGTCTTGCCGTGGTCAACGTGGGCCACGATGGCCACGTTGCGCAGATCGGCGCGCTGGGCGGTGTTTTCAGACATACACGAGTCTCTCTTCGCAGGTAGAGGCAGAGGGGAATCGTAGCGATTCTACTCCCCTCCGCCCACGCACCCGCACACGCGTGACGGATCTCTCCGCTCAGCCCAGCAGCTCGGGCCGCTCCTTCTCCTGCCCCAGCACGTGCTCACCCACGAACGCGAGCACGGTCTCGTACCACGTGCGCGCGTTGGCTGGCTTGAGGATCCAGTGCCCCTCGTCCGGGTAGTACAGGAAGCGGTGCCCCTCCACCCCCGTGCGCTGCTGCAGGTCCGCCCACAGCTCGATGCCCTGGGAGATGGGCACGCGGTAGTCCTTGTCCCCGTGGATCACCAGCAGCGGCACCTCGATGTCCTCCGCGAACCGGTGCGGGGAGTAGGTGCCCGCCTGGGAGGGCCCCATGGCCTCGCGCCACAGGGTGTTGTCCGTGGTGGCGCCCATGGTGTCCAGGTTCCACAGGGACGCGTGCGTGACGATGCACCGGAACCGGTCCCCCGTGTGGGTGGCCACCCAGTTGGCCATGTACCCGCCGTAGGACCCGCCCATCAGGGCCTGCCGCTGCCGGTCGATGTCCGGGCGCGCGGTGGCGGCCTCCGTCAGGGCCATGACGTCCGTGAACGGCGCGCCACCCAGTTCCTGCTGACCGCGGTCGATCATCGTCTGTCCGTAGCCCGTGGAGATCGCTGGGTCCGGCAGCAGCACCGCGTAGCCCTGGGCCACGAACGGCCACGGGCTCCAGCGCCAGCTCCACTGGTTGTTGGAGCCCCACGGCCCGCCGTGGACGGACACGAGCAGGGGGTGCCGCGCGGCGTCGTCGGCGGGGTGCGGCAGGGCGAGCCACGCCCGGATCTCCGTGCCGTCCTCCGCCGTGGTGGTGACCTCCTCCAGGCGACCGGGGACCTCGTGCTCCGGGACGAGGCCCGCCACGGGTGCCGGCTCGGCCGAGCCGGTCGCGGCCGTCACAGGCCACCGGACGAGCTCGAAGGGGTGGGCGTAGCTCGCGCGCAGCCCCACCAGCTGGTCGCCCGCGACCTGCACCGAGGAGTAGGTCTCGTCCTGGTCCGGGCCGCCGGCGGCGGTCTCGACCACGCTCGCTCCGCCACGCGGGCAGCGCACGCGCAGCACGATGCCGCGGCCGCGGTGGTCGGCGGTGCACACGAAGGTCTCGTCGTCCACCCAGTGCGGGTCCTGCGCCCAGTGCTCGTCCGCGGGGACCACCTCGGTCTCCTCGCCGCTCGCGAGGTCGTGCACCCACACGGACACGGCCATGCTCACGCCCTCGCGCCACAGCAGCTGGCGCCCGAGCAGCGCCCGGGTGCCGTCGGGGCTGATCTCGGCGGGAGCCCACATCTGCGCCTCGTCCGTGTCGTGCAGCAGCACGGCCTCGTCACCGTGCTCCGCGGCCACCGGCAGCCGCCACAGCTGCGAACGCTGCGTGCCCTCCGGCAGCAGGGTGGACACGGTGGCCAGCAGCCACGTGCCGTCCGGGGCCACGGTGTACTGGCCCAGCCGGCCCTCGGGCAGCTCCACCCGCCGCACGGCCTCCACGGGGTCGACGCCGCCCGCCACGGCGGCGGTGTCCAGGAACCACAGCGCGTCCTGCGCGGCGGGGAGGTCGTGGTCCCAGAAGCGCATGGGCGCGCTGTCGTAGAGGATCCCGCTGACCCCCGTCTCGTCGCGGCGGTCGTGGATCTCGCGGTTGCGCGCGAACTCTTCCCGGGCCCCGCGGGCCGCGGGAAACAGGCCGGAGACGAAGAACAGCCGGTCACCGCCGAGCTCGAGGTTCGACACCCCCTCCGGGGCGTCCAGGACCATGCGCGCCTCGCCGTGCTCGGGGAGCAGCCACAGCCGGGTGCGCTTGGCGTCGTCCCCGGCCACGGGCCGGCCTGAGGTGAACCACACGGATCCCGAGGACGTGGGGCGGACCTCCTGGACTCCGTGGTCCCCGTGGGTGAGCTGCACCGGCTCTCCGTGACGGGGCACGGCCCACGCGTGCTTCACGTAGCGCTTGGCGTCGGAGGAGAGCTCCTGCCGCAGGGCCACCACGGGCCCCGCGCGGTGGGTGGCCAGACCGGAGAGCCGCGGGACGGTCACGAGCTGTTCGGGAATCGAGTAACCGGAAGTCATGTGTCGTACATTACAGACGGCCTCGGCCACCCCGGGTCCGTGACAGGGCGCCGTCCGCGCTACCGTGACCCAGGATCCCCACCGGTCAGCAGCAAGGAGTGCCCGCATGACCTCCGCGAAGGGCAGCCTCGCCTGGGCCCTGCGGGTCACCGTGCCCGTGGCCATGGGGTACCTGCCCCTGGGCATGGCCTTCGGCGCCTACTCGGTGTCCCTGGGTTTCGCGCCCTACCTCGCACCCCTCACCGCCCTGGTGGTCTTCGCAGGGTCCATCGAGTTCCTGCTCGTGGGCCTCGTGGCCGCCGGCGCGGGACTCGCACAGATCGCCGTGACCACCCTTTTGGTCAACGCCCGCCACGTGTTCTACGGCTTTTCCTACCCCACACACCTGCTGCGCACACCGTTCGCCAGGTTCTACGGCCCCTACGCGTTGACCGACGAGGCCTACGCGCTCATCACCAGCGGCGTGCGCCCCACCACCGAGCGCGAGCTGATGCTGATCCAGGGCGTCTCCCACCTGTACTGGGTGCTCGGCGCGGCCGTGGGCGCTGTGGCCGGCGGGCTCGTCCCCGCCTCGTGGGACGGATTCGACTTCGCCCTCACCGGACTCTTCTCCCTGCTGTTCATGGGCGCCATCACCGCGGCCGCGCAGCGGACCAGGATCTTGGCGGCCGCCCTCGCCTCCATCGGCGTGGGTCTGCTGCTCCCCCGGGACCTGTTCCTGCTCGGCGCCATGCTCTGCTACGCCCTGCTGTGCGTGCTCATGGTGAAGAGACCGCGCTCCGGCCACGGTGTGCCCACCCCCGAGAGCGGGGTGTGAGATGCTCGCCGCCATCGCAGTGTGCGCCGCCGTCACCTTTGCGCTGCGATTCATTCCCGTGCAGCTGGCGCACAGATACCGCGACCGCGAGGACCTGCAGGAATTGTCCGCGCTGCTTCCGGCGGGACTCATGCTCATCCTGGTGGCCTACACGCTGCTGGAGGCGGATTCCGGGGTGCAGCTGTCCCGTCTGGTGCTCGCAGCGGCGGTGTCCGTGCTGGTTAACCTGGCCTCGCGCAACTTCCTGATCGGCTTCATCGCGGGTTTCGCGGCGTACTCCCTGTCCGGTCTGGTGCTGACCTGATTAAGAAACAATGCGTTTTCCTAATCTGCTGAGTCCTGCCTGAATTTACTGGGGCAACCCACGGCGGTATTAGAAAACAATGCCGTACCCTAAGGTTTTGCTTACTAGCCGAATTCTTGGAATGCCCATATTCTTCTTTCACGACCACCGGGACGGGCACCGCCCACCCGCACCAGAAGGAGAAGATCATGGCAACTCTCACCGCTGTTTCCACCTGCACCGCCGCCGGCTGCGCCTTCAACGACAACGGCTGCACCGCCCCCGCCATCACGGTGGGCGGCCAGGGCGCCGCTGCGTCCTGCACCACGTTCATCTCCCTGGACGCCCGCGGCGGGCTCCCCACGGCCAACGGCCAGGTGGGTGCGTGCCAGCGCCTCGAGTGCACGCACAACAAGGACCTGATGTGCACGGCATCCTCCATCGAGGTCACCGCGGACGCGGACTGCAGCAGCTACGAGGCTGCGTAAGCCCCCCTCTGCGGCGGCCCATCGGCCACCGCAGCGATTCCCGGGCCGTTCCAGCGGGCACCGCGGCCCACCCACCGGAGCACGTGCACCGCGTCCGGCCCGAACCCTCACCCATGACGAAGACCGCGAGTCACCCGACTCGCGGTCTTCGTCATTCGCTGCGGGGCCGGCACCCGCTGGCGGCTCAGGCCGCGACACGCGCCCCCAGCAGCTCGCGCAGATTGTCGGTGAGATCCGCCGCTCCGGTGCACTCCGAGACGAACGGGACGAAGTAGACGCTCGTGAGCCGCGCCCCGTGGCGAAGGATGGTGACCCCCGTGAGGTCCACGTCCACCACGAAGTCGCGCTCGACCGTGTGCGCGCACCCACCCTCGGACGGCTTGCGGGTGAGCAGGTGGGACGGCACCCAGCCCTGCTCCGCGGCGTCGCACACGCTGGCCAGGTCCAGCCGGTCCACGTCCACCACCACGTCGAAACCCGCGGCCTCGATCTCCTGCGCGGTCCCGGCGCACCCGCTGCCGTGGTGCTCCAGCAGGGCGCCGTACCCGATGGGCGTCACGCCCGAGCCGTCGTGCAGCAGCACCCGCTCCACGTCCAGGACGGCGAGCATCCCGCGCGGTGCCGCGGCCACGGCGGCCACCAGCTCCGGCACCTCGCCGGTGCCCACCAGGAGCTCGGCGTCCAGGGGGTCCAGCCACTCCAGGCGGGCCAGCATGTGGGCGGTGGCGGCGACGATCCGGACCCCCGGCTCGGGAGCCACCTTGGTGATGTCCATCCGCACGTCCAGGGACTCCCCCGTGACCAGCAGCTCCGGCTCCACCGATGCGGGGTCCACGGTGGCGGCCAGCACCAGCTCCCCGCTGGCCGTGAGGCCGTGCGCCACGGAGGTCAGCACCGGCTGACCGGGCATCCGGTATGCCACCACAGTGGCCTGCCCGGCACCGGACAGCATCCGGTGGGCCAGGGACACCGCGCGGTCCGCCACGCAGGCCATCCCGTGGTGCCGCCCGCTGGTGCTTCGATCCACGACCGTCCCCGCTCACTCGACTTCAGAACTTAGGGAAGCCTAACCTCTTGAGGAGCCGAAACGGAAGCCGAAACAGCAATTTCGTCAGATGTGCATGACCTAAATGCTGTCGTGTCCGTGTGCGACCCCTCAGGGGTGGTCCCCGTCACCCGCGTTCGCGATAGCATCGCCGGATGGCCGATCTCTCCCGCCCCCGTTCATCGCCGCGGCTCGCCCTGCGGACCGGCGTTGCGGTCCTCTGCGCGGGGGCGCTCCTGCTGACGGGGTGCTCCGCGCCCCGGACGACCCCGGACCCCGGGCAGAGCGGCGGCCCCGCGGCGTCGTCGACCCCCGAGGAGACCACGTCACGGGCCACCGGACCCGGCAAGGGACCCGAGTGCCCGGAGGACACCTGCATGAGCCTGGCGGTCTCCGGTGACCTGCTGCTCCACGAGGGGCTGTGGAGCCGGTTCGCCGTGGACCCCGCCACGCACGGCGGCGCGAACTTCGACTTCGCTCCCCTGTTCGCGCAGCAGAAGCCCTACCTGGACGAGGCGGACGTGGCCGTGTGCCAGGCCGAGACCCCCGTGGCAGAAGCCGGCGGGCCGTACTCGGCCTACCCGGAGTTCAACGTGCCCCCGGAGATCCTGCGGGCCGCGAAGGACGCGGGATACGACGCCTGCACCTCTGCGAGCAACCACGCGGTGGACCAGGGGGTGGCGGGAGTGGAGCGCACCGTCTCCGCGCTGGATGCCGCCGGGCTGCAGCACACCGGGACCTACGCGAACGAGCAGGACGCCGGGCAGCCCATGATCGTGGACACCCCCACCGGGCGGATGGCGATCGTCACGGGCACCAACAGTCTCAACGAGAAGCCCCAGGACACCCCGTGGCGGATCGACCGCCTGCGGGACGGCGCGGACCCGCGCGTGGGCGAGGACACCGCAGCCCAGGACGTGGCGCACGCCGTGGCGCAGGCGGAGAAGGCCCGCGAGCAGGGTGCGGACGTGGTGGTCGCCGCAATGCACTCCATCACGGAGTACACGGACACCGCGGACGCCTACCAGCAGCGCACCGCTCACGCCCTCGCGGAGTCCGGGGCCTTCGACGCCGTGTACGGCCACGGTTCCCACAGCGTGCAGCCCATCGAGAACTACCACGGCACGTGGATCGTCTACGGAGTGGGCAACAACGTCACCGAGTCCGCACCGCCCTCGACCGAGAGCAACAACCAGGGGATCGTGGCCCGCTTCCAGTTCGCCTGCGGAGCAGACGGGCAGTGGCGGGTGAGTGACCTGGCGTGGGCGCCGAGCTCCAACACCCGGGGCGGGGCGTACACGTGGTGCCCCGTGGCCTCGGACGCCCCCGCCGGTGTGTGCCGCTCGGACGCGGAGGACCGTGCCATCCGCGAGCGCATCGACGGGATCGTGAGCACGGACTCCGCGAAGCAGAGCGGGCTGCACGAGTGGAGACTCAGCGAGGACCGCACGGGCTGAGCCCCGGGCACCCTGGGCCCCGTCGGGCGGTGTCCGGGCCCCACCAGCACCCGCTGGTTCGCTGGCCATGCACCTTTGGGTCCGCCCCCGAGCACTGCACACCATCGGCGCGGTCCCCGCCGGTCGGCAGGGGATGCGTGGCGCTCGCGAGACCGCAACGGCCCGGCCCCCCGTTCGGGGAGCCGGGCCGTTGCCGACAGAAGCGCGAGGGCGTCAGCCCTGCACGCCCAGCTTCTCCAGGATGATCTGCCGCACGCGAGCCGCATCCGCCTGACCGCGCGTGGCCTTCATGACGGGGCCGATCAGGGCGCCCACGGCCTGCACCTTGCCGCCCTTGATCTTCTCCACGACGTCCGGCATCTGGGCCATGGCGTCGTCCACGGCCGTGGAGAGCGCGCCGTCGTCGGAGACGACCGCGAGACCGCGGGCCTCGACGATCTCCGCCGGGGTGCCCTCACCCTCGACCACGAAGCCCAGGACCTTCTTGGCGAGCTTGTCGTTGATCTTGCCCTCGGAGATCAGCCCGTCCAGCTCCACCACGTGCTCCGCGGTCACGGGCAGCTCCGCGATCTCGACCTCGCGCTGCTTGGCGAGGCGGGCGATCTCGCCCATCCACCACTTGCGCGCGGTGGCCGGCGAGGCGCCCGCGGCAATCGTGCGCTCGATCTCGTCCAGCACGCCGGCGTTCACGACGTCCCGGAACTCCTCGTCCGAGTAGCCCCAGTCCGCCTTGAGCCGCTTGCGGCGCTCGGCGGGGGGCTCGGGCAGCGTGGCCCGGATCTCCTCGATCCACTCCGCGGTGGTCACTACGGGCACGAGGTCCGGCTCGGGGAAGTAGCGGTAGTCGTCCGCGTCCGACTTGGGGCGGCCCGCCGTGGTGGAGCGGGTGTCCTCGTGCCAGAAGCGGGTCTCCTGCGTGACCTTCTCCCCGGCGGAGAGCACCGCGGCGTGGCGCTGGATCTCGTAGCGCACGGTGCGCTCGACGGCGCGCAGCGAGTTCACGTTCTTGGTCTCCGAGCGCGTGCCGAACTGCGTGGCGCCCTTGGGCATCAGGGACACGTTCGCATCGCAGCGCACGTTGCCGCGCTCCATGCGGGCGTCCGAGATGCCCAGGTTCTTCACGATCTCGCGGATGGCCGCCACGTAGGCGCGCGCCAGCTCGGGAGCCCGCTCCCCCGCCCCCACGATGGGCTTGGTGACGATCTCGATGAGCGGCACACCCGCCCGGTTGTAGTCCACCAGGGAGTACTGCGCGTTCTGGATGCGCCCGGCGTCACCGCCCATGTGGGTGAGCTTCCCGGCGTCCTCCTCCATGTGCGCGCGCTCGATCTCCACACGGAACTCGGTGCCGTCCTCCAGCTCCAGGTCCAGGTGCCCGTCGAACGCGATGGGCTCGTCGAACTGCGAGGTCTGGAAGTTCTTGGGCGTGTCCGGGTAGAAGTAGTTCTTCCGGGCGAAGTGGCACTTGTCCGCGATCGAGCAGTTCAGCGCGAGCCCCAGCTTGATCGCGGACTCCACGGCCTTGCCGTTGACCACGGGCAGCACACCCGGCAGCCCCAGGGACACCGGGGTGACGTTGGTGTTGGGCTCGTCCCCGAACACGTTGGGCGCGGCGTCGAACATCTTGGTCTTCGTGTTCAGTTCCACGTGCACCTCGAACCCCAGCACGGGGTCGAAGCGCTCGAGGGCCTCCTCGAAGGACAGCACGTCCTGGCTCATCACTTGCCTCCCTGCGCGGCGGTGGCCGCAAAGTCACGAACGGTCCCGGCCACGTCCCCGCGGTGCTGCCACAGCGGGCCGCCCCACTGCTCGGCGAGCAGCCGCTCCAGCCCGGCTCCGGCGCGGTACACGCGGGCGTCCTCGCGGGCCGGTGCCATGAACTGGATGCCCACGGGCAGCCCGTCCTCGGGTGCCAGTCCACCGGGCAGCGAGATCGCGGGGATGCCCGCCAGGTTGGTGGGGATCGTGGCGATGTCGTTGAGGTACATCTGCATGGGGTCCGCGGACTCGTCCACGCCGCCGATGTCGAACGCGGTGGTGGGGGCGGTGGGCGAGATCAGCACGTCGGCCTTCTCGAACGCCGCGGCGAAGTCACGCTGCACGAGCGTGCGCACCTGCTGGGCGGAGCCGTAGTAGGCGTCGTAGTACCCGGCGGACAGGGCGTACGTGCCCAGGATGATGCGGCGCTTGACCTCGTCCCCGAAGCCCGCGGCGCGCGAGGCGCCCATGACCTTCTCGATGGTCGGGGTGCCCTCGGGCGTGACCCGCAGACCGAAGCGGACGCCGTCGTACTTGGCCAGGTTGGAGGAGACCTCGGAGGACATGATCAGGTAGTAGGCGCCCAGCGCGTACTGGAAGTTGGGGGTCTCCACCTCCACGATCTCCGCACCGGCCGCGCGCAGCAGCTCGAGGGACTCCTCGAAGCGCTGCTGCACACCGGCCTGGAAGCCCTCTCCGGTGAGCTGCTTGACCACGCCCACGCGCAGGCCCTTGAGCCCGCCGTCCGCGGCGCCGGCCCGCGCGGCCTGTGCGTAGCCGCCCACGGGATCCGTGAGGGAGGTGGAGTCCGCGGGGTCGTGGCCACCCACGACCTCGTGCAGCAGGGCGGCGTCGAGCACCGTGCGCGAGCACGGGCCCACCTGGTCCAGCGAGGACGCCATGGCGATCACGCCGTAGCGGGACACCGAGCCGTAGGTGGGCTTCACGCCCACGGTGCCGGTCACGGCCGCGGGCTGGCGGATGGAGCCGCCGGTGTCCGTGCCCAGGGCCAGCGGGGCCTGGAACGCGGAGACCGCCGCGGCCGAGCCGCCGCCGGAGCCGCCGGGGATCTTGGTGAGGTCCCACGGGTTGCGGGTGGGACCGAACGCGGAGTGCTCCGTGGAGGAGCCCATGGCGAACTCGTCCAGGTTGGTCTTGCCCAGGATGGGCATCCGCGCCGCGCGCAGCTTGCGGGTCACGGTGCCGTCGTAGGGGCTCATGAAGCCCTCGAGCATCCGGGACGCCGCCGTGGTGGGCTGGCCCTTGGTGACGATGAGGTCCTTGACCGCGACCGGCACACCGGCCAGCTCGGGCAGTTCCTCGCCCCGGGCGCGGGCCTCGTCCACCTCGCGGGCGACGCGCAGCGCCTCCTCGGTGTTGCGGTGCAGGAAGGCGTTCAGCCCGTCCGTGCCGCGCGAGCGGTCGGAGGCGTCCAGCGCCGCGCCGTCCGTGGCCTCGATCTGGTCCAGGTGCGCCTGCACGGCGTCCACGGAGGAGACCTCGCCGGCAGCGAGCCTGCCCGCCAGCTCAGCGGCGGAGAGTTCGATGATCTGCTCGCTCATGCTCACTCACCGTCCAGGATCGCGGGAACACGGAACTTGCCGTCCTGGCCGTCCGGGGCGTTCAGGAGGGCCTCCTCCTGGGTGAGCGTCTGCCCCACCACGTCCTCGCGGAAGACGTTCTGCAGCGGCAGGGGGTGGCTCGTGGCGGGGACGTCGGGTCCGGCGGCCTGGCTGACGGAGGCCACGGACGAGACGATGAGTTCGAGTTCCCCGGCCACCCGGGCCAGTTCCTCGTCCGTCATCTCGATCCGTGCAAGCTCCGCCAGGTGCGCCACCTGTTCGCGATCGATCGCAGACATGCATGCTCCTGGGATTGGCTTCAGCGGTTCCGATCCAGTCTAGCGAGCGCCTACCCTGGACTGAGCACACCCCTGTCTTCCGAAGGAGTCCTCCTCCGTGGCCCAGTCCTCCGCACACTCTTCACGACGCCGCTCCACGCCGTCCCGGGGCACGTCCCGGATGACCAAGGCGGAGGCCGCCCGCGCCCGGGCCGATCACGACAACGCCTGGCGGCAGTGGGTCTCGGACTCCGCCGTGGAGTCGGTGGACACCGCGCTGAGCCACGTGCAGGCGGTCGTGGAGGACCAGGTCTCCCAGTTCGGCGGGTTCCCGGCCTTCCTGGTCACGGGCGGCAAGGACGGCGAGTTCGAGCTCGACTCCGTGGACCCCGAGGGCCTGTCTCCCGAGGAGATCCTGGACTCCCTGCGGGCCACCGCCCGGGAGAAGGCCCCGACCACTCTGGTGGCCGCACTGGCCTACCCGGCCACCCTCCCCGACCGCTCCGGCGCCTCGGCCGTGATCGCCGAGGTCGAGCACCGCGAGCGCCTGAGCCTGGAAGTCGTGCAGGAGTACAAGGCCGTGGAGGCCAAGGGCCGCACGTTCGTGAACTTCGACGACCCCCACACGGACCGCGCCGAGCCCTGGCTGTTCGGCGTGCGCGACTGAGCGCACTCGCACGCCGGGACACGGGACGACCCGTACCCCGCACTGTCTGACACCACCTGGGGACGACCCCGCGACCGGGCCCGCCCACGCGGGCCCGAGGAACGAGGTCCCTCGTGAAGACCACCCTGCACCACGTCCTGGCTCCCACGGCCATTGCGCGCCTGCTCACCGGGTGGGGCGCCGTCCTGGTCCTGCAGCTCGTCGGGGACCTCCTGACCCCGCCCGTCCCCGCCGGGCGGCTGGTCACCGCTCTCGTGCTGATCGTGGGCGTGATCCTCGTGGCCGCCGGCGGCGTGGTCCACCAGGCCGAGCGGCTCGCGGACCGGCTGGGTGACCCGTACGGCTCCCTGGTGCTCACCCTGTCGATCGTGGTGATCGAAGTGGTGCTGATCTGCGCGGTCATGCTCGGCCCCGGCGAGCACGCCACGATCGCCCGGGACTCCGTCATGGCCGTGTCCATGATCATCCTGAACCTCGTGATCGGCGTGTGCCTGCTGGTGGGAGGACTGCGGCACGGCCACCTGGAGCACCACCGCGCGGGGGTCTCCGTCTACCTGAGCCTGCTCACGGTGCTGGGCGCGCTCGCCTTCGCGCTGCCCGCGGCCATCGGCACGGACGGTGCCTACCGCACCTGGCAGGAGATCCCGGTGGTCGCGCTCACCGTCGGGACCTACGCGTTCTTCCTGGTCCGCCAGACCGGCGCGCAGGCGGCGGACTTCACGGAGGTGGACCCCCGTTTCCGCTCGGAGCCGGTCCCGGCTGCGCGGGAGACGGACCGCACGGGCTCCGACACGGGGCCGCGCGGCGAGGTGGCCGTGCGGCTCGTGCTCCTGGTGGCGACCGCCCTGCCGGTGGTGCTGCTCTCGCACGAGATGGCCGCCCTGCTCGACGACGGTCTGGGCCGGCTGGGTGCCCCGCCCGCCCTGGCCGGGGTGCTGATCGCCGCCATCGTGTTCCTGCCCGAGTCCATCACCTCGGTGCGCGCGGCGCGGGCCGGTCAGATGCAGCGGGTCAGCAACCTGTGCCACGGGGCGCTGGTCTCCACCCTGGGGCTGACGATCCCGGCGGTGCTCGTCATCGGCCTGCTCACGGGCCAGCCCGTGGTGCTCGCCGAGAGTCCCGTGAACCTCATGCTGCTGGGGCTCAGCCTGCTGCTCTCCGCCCTCACGTTCGCAGCACCCCGGGTCACGGCCGTGCACGGGGCGGCCCACCTGGTGCTGTTCTCGGTCTACGTGCTCACGCTGTTCTCCTGAGCGGACCCGGTCCGGGGACGGTTCACCACTCGGGCAGCTCCGGGAGCGGTCCCTCGGAGGAGACACCCTGCGCGTCGCCGCGGGCCAGCCACATGACCATGCCCACCCGGTCACCGGTCACGAGCTGACCGCCGTCACCGAGGATCCACTCGTCGTGCTCGGTGGTGCGCAGCGTCATGCCCGGTGCGCCCTTGGCGCGCATGGCACGGACCGCGCCCTCCAGGGCGTTGAGCTGGGACTCGGGCTCCGCCTGCGCCACGGTCCACCCGGTGTTCAGGTCCTGGTGGTGCAGCACGAGCTCCGAGATCCACACGGTGGGAATCCCCACGGAGGGAACGGTCTTGCCGTTGAGGTCCAGCTCTTCCACCTCGAGGGGGTCCCTGAGCCGCTCGCACTGCTCGGCCAGGTACTGGCTGTTCTCCACGAAGGTCCGCAGCAGCTGCTCCGGGGGCAGCTGCGCGAGCTCGTCGGTCTCGCGGTTGCGCTCGTCCCGCGACGAGTAGATGGGCTTGGGCTCTCCCGAGGTGGCCCAGTCCACCAGGTTCACGAGGGCCCGGGAGTTGGAGGCCAGGTGGGCGACCACGTGCGCCCGGTCCCAGTCCTCGCACGCGGACGGGCCGCGCAGCTGCTCGGGCGAGAGCGCCTGCGCGGACGCCAGGAAGGAGTCCCGCTCGCGGAGCAGGCGGTCGAGGACGGCGGTCAGACGTGTGGTGTCAGTCATGCTGGGCAGTCTAGGTGCCGCGGCAGGGAGCCGCGTGGGTGTCCTGGCGCGGTGCACACTGGGCCCCCGCCGGGCCGGCCGAGCAGGCAGGCAGGGCCACGGCACGACGCGGCCCGGTCCACCCCTGGGGGCACGGACCGGGCCGCGGGAACCTGCGGTGCTCAGGACACGTGGTGTGCCATCTGCTGCCGCAGCTCGCGGCGCACACGCTGCGCCTCGGGCGAGGGCACCGGGACGGCCGCGAGCAGCCGCTTGGTGTACTCCTGCTCCGGGTGGCGCAGCACGGCCTCACGCGAGCCCTGCTCCACGATGTGCCCGTGCTGCATGACCACGATCCGATTGGCCAGCCGGTCGATGACCGCGAGGTCGTGGGTCACGAACAGGCACGCGAAGCCCATCTCCGCCTGCAGCTCCTCGAAGAGGTCCAGCACCGTGGCCTGCACGGACACGTCCAGCGCGGACGTGGGCTCGTCCGCCACGAGCAGCTTGGGCTTGAGGGACAGGGCCCGGGCGATGCCCACGCGCTGCTTCTGACCGCCCGAGAGCTCGTGGGGGTAGCGGTTGCGGTAGTTGCGCGGCAGGCGCACCTGGTCCAGCAGCTGCTCGATCCTGGTCTGCAGCTGCGCACCCTTGGCCACGCCGGCCAGGTACATGGGCTCGCCGATGGACTCGCCGATGGGCAGGCGCGGGTTCAGGGACGAGGACGGGTCCTGGAACACCATGCCCACGTCCTTGCGCACCTTGTTGAGGGTCGAGCGCGACGCACCGGCCAGCTCCACGCCGTCCACGATCAGCGAGCCCTCGACCACGGGCAGCAGCCCCACGGCCGCGCGGCCGATCGTGGTCTTGCCCGAACCGGACTCGCCCACCAGCCCCACGGTCTCACCCGAGGCCACGGTGATGCTCACGCCTTCCACCGCGCGGAACGCAGGGTTGCGCCCCTGCTTGGGGTACTCGATGGCCACGTCCTTGAGCTGCAGCACCGGGGCGACCACCCGCTGCGCGAGGGTGTCCATGGAAGCTTCCTCCGCGGTGCTGCGGTCCACGATGGTGGGGGACGCAATGGACTGCTCGAGCACGGCCGCCAGGTCCACGGACTCGTCCGACTCGCCGCCCTCGCCCAGGTGCGGCACCGACTCGAGCAGGGAGATCGTGTAGGGGTGCTGGGGGGAGCTGAAGATCTGCTCCGCCGAGCCCTGCTCCACGATCACGCCCTTCTGCATCACGGCGATCTTGTCCGCGAGGTCCGCCACCACGCCCATGTCGTGGGTGATGAGGATGACCGCGGAGTCCAGCTGGTCCTTGAGGTTGCGGATGAGGTCCAGGATCTCGGCCTGCACGGTCACGTCCAGGGCGGTGGTGGGCTCGTCCGCGATCAGCAGCTTGGGATCGCAGGACAGCGACTGCGCGATCATCGCGCGCTGGCGCTGACCGCCCGAGAGCTGGTGCGGGTAGGAGCGGAAGGCCTTCTCCGGATCCGGCAGCTCCACCATGGTCAGCATCTGCATCGCGCGCTCGGTGGCCTCCGACGGCGAGAGGTCCCGGTGCAGCCGGATGGTCTCCACGATCTGCTGCCCCACCGTGTACACGGGGTTCAGCGCGGTCATGGGCTCCTGGAAGATCACGGCGATCTCCTCGCCGCGCACACGCCGCAGCCCGCTGCCACGCAGTCCGATCAGCTCCGTGCCACCGAGCTTCGCGGAGCCGCTCACGCGGGCGTTGGAGGGCAGCAGCCCGAGCATGGACATCGAGCTCGCGGACTTTCCGGAGCCGGACTCGCCCACGATCGCGAGCACCTCGCCTGCGGCCACGTCGTACGTGAGGTCGACCGCCGCGGGAACCCATTCACGGTCCACGCCGAAGTCCACGGACAGACCGCGCACGCTCAGCACGGGCTCACCGCGCGCCACGGTCGTCCTCGACCTGCTCCGCCGCGTTCCGGGCTCGCTGCGCTGGGCACGCCGGCCCCGCTTCTTCTCGGCACCCGCCGCAGTCGCACCGGCCACGACCGCGCTCTGCCCCGTGACAGGGGCGGCGTCCGGGGACGCCACACGGCCGTCCCCGGCCTGCGCATCGTTCCAGGGTGCGTTGTGCTGTGCCGCGGTGACGTCACCGGGCGTGGACTCGGCGCCACCGGGCGTGGACTCGGCGCCACCGGTGGACGACGCCGCCGGGCCGGCCTGCGCGCCCGCGGTCCGGGCGTCGTCGTGCCCGGAGGCCGCAGGGTTCTCGGGGGTGCCGTGCGGCTCGGGAGTGCCCTCGGGGATGCCGTCGGGCTGGTGCGAGGTGCTCATCGTGTGTGCTCCATCGTGTCGAGAACTGGGCGCGCGGCCGTGGCTCGCGCGCATTGCCTAGCATGGTGGCCATGCCTGAAAGCGACGGACCCGCCCCTGACCACGAGACCTTCCGCGCGTCGTCGACGCCGTGGCTGACGGGATTCCTGGTGGTCCTGGGAGTCCTGGTGCTCGTGGGCGGCTGGGGCCACACCGCCGCCCAGCACGCGGGAGCGGTGTGCGGTGGTCTCGCGCTGGTGGCGCTCGCCCACGCCCTGTACTGGCGACCCCGGCTGGAGGTCCACGAGAGCGGGGTGCGGCTGGTCAACCCCGCGCGCACCGTGGGCATCCCGTGGGCGCGCATCGTGGACGTGCGCACCCGGTTCGCGGTGACCGTGGTGACGGACCAGGGCTCGTACTCCAGCTTCGCGCTGCCCTCCGCCGGTGCTGGGGCGGCGTTCCGCTCCGACGCCGACGCCGTGAACCGCAACCACCCCATCGCCCGCCCCGAGGGGGCGGTGCGCGTGGGTGACCTGACGTCCACCGCGTCCGGTGCGGCGGCCCACCGCGTCCGCATCCAGTGGCAGCGCCGCGTGGACTCCGGCGAGCTGGACGTCTTCACCCGGCAGGGCGAGCCCGAGCCGGTGACCACCCACCTCGTACCAGGCCCGCTCGCGGCGGTCGTGGTGCTGACCGCCGCGAGCGTGGTCCTGTACTCGGTGTGAGCGCACGCGGGTCACTGCGCCGCCTGCGGTGACGCCGCGGGAGCTGCGCCGCGGGCCGCACCCGTCTCACGGGCCCGCTTGGGGTTGAACTTGCGCTGGCGCGGGTCGAAGGCGTCACGCAGACCGTCACCGATGAAGTTGATGGTCAGCGCGATGGCCACGATGAACACACCCGGCCACCAGAACAGCCACGGCCGGGTGGCGAACGCCGTCTGGTTCTCGTTGATCAGCCGGCCCAGGGACCAGTCCGGGGCCTGGATGCCCAGGCCCAGGTAGGACAGCGAGGTCTCCAGCAGGATCGCCGAGGACATCAGCAGCGTGATGTTCACGGTGATCACGCCCACGGTGTTGGGCAGGATGTGCTTGAAGATGATCCGGCCGCTTGAGGCCCCCGCGAGGCGGGCGGCGTCCACGAACTCGCGCTCGCGCAGGGACAGGAACTCGCCGCGCACCAGGCGGGCAAGGCCCGGCCACGCCGCCAGGCCGATCAGCAGACCCAGCGCGATGACCGTGGCGAAGGACGGCAGGCCGTGGGCGCGGACCCAGGAGATGGCCATGCGGCCCAGCAGGGCGGCCATGATGACCAGCGGGATGATGATGATGACGTCCGTCAGGCGCATCAGCACGGCCTCGACCCAGCCGCGGAAGTACCCGGCCAGGCCGCCGATCACGGTGCCCACGATGCCGGTGATGAGGCCCACCACGAGCATCACGATGAGCGAGTACTGCGTGCCCTGCATGACCATGGCGAAGAGGTCGCGGCCCAGGTTGTCCTGACCGAAGGGGTGGTCCCCCATGCTCGGAGGCAGCAGGCTCAGGGTGGGCTCGCCGCCGTCCACCACGGGCCCCGTGGTGTCCGGGTCCCACTTCCACCAGCCCGGGATGGGACCGATGCCGATGGACGTGACGGACAGCAGCACGATGAACAGCAGGACCACCAGTGAGATGACCGCGCCGGTGTTGCCGAAGAAGCGTCCGCGCACCAGCTGACCCTGGCTCTTGCCGCGCACGTCCTGGGGCTTCTGACCCGCCTCGGGATGCTGCTCCACGGTCTGCGGGATGTCGATGGGTTGGGGCTGGCTCATGATTTCACCCTCACGCGCGGGTCGAGTACGGAGTACACCAGGTCGGCAATCAGGTTGAAGACCATGGCGACGATGCCGGTGACGAGGAAGACGCCCATCACCGGGTTGGGATCCACGTTGCGCACCGCATGGACGAACAGCTGCCCCATGCCGGTGAACGCGAACACGGTTTCCGTGATGATCGCGCCGCCGATCAGACCGCCGATGTCGAAGGCCACCAGGGTGGCCAGCGGGATCAGCGCGTTGCGGAAGGCGTGGCGCATGACCACGGTGCGCTCGGACAGACCCTTGGCACGTGCCGTGCGGATGTAGTCCTGGCCCATGATCTCGAGCATCGAGGCCCGGGAGTACCGGGAGTAGGAGGCCAGCGCCAGCAGCGTCAGACAGATGGTGGGCAGCAGCAGGTGGGTGAACCGGTCCAGTCCGGTGGTCCAGAAGTCACCGGTGAAGCCCGGGGTGGCCGAGTTGGCCGTGGCGATCGGACGGCCGCGGATGTGGCTCGAGTTCACGTAGTCCGGCCAGGACTGCATGAACCGGTCCAGGACGATCAGCAGCGCCACGAAGAAGCCGGTGACACCGGCCACCCGAGCGCCCTGGCCGCGGTCGTAGCCACCGGCCAGGAAGCCGGCTCCCACACCCACGCCGATCATCACCACGGTGAGGAGCAGCACGGTCAGCAGCCCGCCGTCCGCGAACAGGTACTGCACCGGGAAGTAGATGATCAGGCCCACCACCACGGTGCCCAGTGCCGCGTAGAGGGCGCGCTTGTTGCGCAGCCCCGAGATCAGCACGGTGGCGATCACCGCCACCAGGATGCCCGTGAGGGCGATCAGCGGGATGCCCAGGAACGGGTGGTTGAGCCAGTTGGTGGCCAGCACGAAGTAGATGATCCCGAAGGTCACCGCGAACCCGAGCAGGCCCATGAGCAGGCGGGTGCGCATCTGCCCGAACGAGACGAGGAACCAGATGGCTCCCGCCACGAGCGATATCAGCGCGATCGTGCCCATGGACATCACGGGGTCCTGCAGGAAGTCGTTGAACTGGATGGCCACGATCTCCTTGAGCAGCACCGCGAGCCAGAAGCTCGGCAGTGAGAAGCACAGGAAGGTGAAGAACGTGATGCCGTAGTCCAGCCCGGAGTACTGGCGCAGGGCGGAGACGATGCCCAGGGTGATGCCCACCACGATGGCCAGGATGGTGCCCACCGTGACCAGCATGATGGTCTGGGTCATGGCGAAGGCCAGCAGGTCCGTGACCTCCTGGCCGTCCCGGCTCACGCCCAGGGAGCAGGTGTCCGCGAAGGGCACCAGGCACCCGGCCGCGCCGCCGAGCCACGTGAAGTAGCGCAGCACGGGCGGGGTGTCCAGGTTCAGGGCCTCCACGCGCGCGGGGATCAGCTGCTGGGCGTTGGGGTTGCCGTAGAGGTCCCACAGGGGATCTCCGGACGCCGCTGTCATGAGGTACACGATGAACGATGCGCCCAGCAGGATGAGGACGGCGGTGACGAGCCGTCTGAGAATGTAAGAAATCATGTCGCAGCCTCTGTACGAGTGGTGGTCACGACACTGCGCGGGCGCAGCAGATCCGCGCCCGCGCAGTGCTCATGAGGGGAGTGCCTCGGTCAACAGGAGCTCGGCAGTCCTACTTGCGGCTCCACTCGGAGACGTTCCAGAACACACCGGTCTGGTTGGGCTGGTAGGTGTCCACGCCGGCGATCTTGTCCGAGGTGGCCACGTAGCCCACGGACTGGAACAGCGGCAGACCGTACCCGTCCTCGAAGGTGTGCTTGTCGATGTCCACGATCTGGTCCACGCGCGAGTTCTCGTCCAGGTTCGTGCGGGCCTCGTCCACGAGCTTGTCGACGTCCTTGTTCGAGTACTTGGTGTAGTTGCCACCGCCGCCGGTCTTGAAGATCTGCGAGAGCATCTCGGTGCCCACGCCCGGGGAGACCCAGCCGAACAGGGAGGCGTCGTAGTCGCCGTCCGCGAGCTTCTCGGACCAGTTGGGGTCGCCCATGTCCGAGACCTTGAAGCCGGCCTTCTCTGCGGACTCCTTGATGAGCTGGAAGGTGTCCACGCGCTGGGGGTTCTGGTTGTTGTAGAGGATCCGCACGGTGGGCGTCTTGCCGCCGAGCAGCTCCTTGGCGCCCTCGATGTCCACGTCCCCGTACATGGACTCGGCCTCGTTCTTCTCCACGGCCTTGCCGTACTCGTCCTTCTGGCTGGACACGTACATCTGGGAGTTCAGCACGGAGGCGTCGTCCTTGACCGGCTTGATGAGCTGGTCCACGATCTGCTGGCGCGGAATCGTCTTCAGGAACGCCTCGCGCACCTTCTGGTCCTTGAACACGTCCGAGCCGAAGTTCAGGTCCAGGTGGTCGTACGCGAGCTGGTCGCCCTTCTGCACGTTCACGTTCTCGATCTGCTGGACCTGGTCCAGGGTGTCCTTGTTGACGTTGCCCGGCTGCATGATGTCCACTTCGCCGTTGCGCAGCGCCTGGATCTGGGCGGTGGGATCGGAAATGGTGCGCACCGTGATCTCGTCCAGCTTGCCGGGCATCTCGCCCGTGTAGTTCTCGTTCTTCTTCACCGTGACGGAGTTGTTCTCCACGATGTTCTCGATCTTGAACGGGCCGCTGGAGACCAGGAGGTCCTTGTCGTCCGGCATGGAAGTGAAGTTGAAGGCGGTGTCCCAGGCCTTGCCGATCTTCTCCAGCTCCGGCTGCTTCTGGGGCTTCTTGGGATCGCCCTTCTTCTGGTTCTCGAGCACCTTGAGCAGCTCGTCCTCGGTCATGCCGGCCTTCTTGGCGACCACGTGGGCGGGCTCGGTCACGCCTCCGAAGCCGATCTCCCAGTCCGCGTTGGGCTTGCCCCACGTGAGGGTCATCTTCTTGCCGTCCTCGGAGAACGTGGGCATCTCGGTGGTGCCCAGGATGTCCGTGGAGCCGGCGATCGAGAAGTAGTCCTTGCCGGTCTTGCCGTCCTCGCTGGAGTCGTTGGCGTAGCCGGAGAGCATGCTCCACTCGAGCAGCAGGTCCGCCTTGTCGATCTTGTTGCCGTCCGACCACTGCGGGTCCTTGAGCTCGTACTCCACCGTGAGCGGGTCGTCCGAGATCTTCTTGTAGGTGCCGAAGCCCTCGTTGGGCTGGATCTTCTGCTCCGTGTCCACGGTGTAGAAGCCCTCGCGGGTCATCTGGGCGATCTTGTTGTTGATGTCCAGGTTGGTCTTGGTGTAGCTCGGGTTGGCGCCGGAGAACGCGTTGGTCTCCGCGACGGTCACGACGCCGCCCTCCTGGCCTGCCGCGCTGCTCTCACCGCCGCCCTGGTCCCCGCCGCCGCCCACGCTGGCGCAGCCGGTCAGGGTGAGTGCTGCGATCGCCGCGACGGAGACGGCGGCCTTGCCCTTGAAGGTGTACTTGCCCATGTCGTTTCCTCCTGATGTGGTGCCCATGGAATGTGCGTTGCACCCTCGGAAGTGGTCACCCCGAGCCGTGACTGGCGTCACCGTTGATTGTGGTGCGTCTCACAATGAACGAAAGGTTACCCAGCGATAACCGATTCCGTGCGACATGTCAGCAGATTGCAAGCGTGTCGTGATTTTCCGGGCGTGTCGTGCCGCTCCGCCCCGCCCCTGTGCTCGGAGCGCACCTGGCCTACGCTGGACCCACCACCACGCGACCCCCGGGAGGCACCCAGTGAGCAACACCCCGCACGAACGTTCCGCCGCACCCCGCGTCACCGCCGACGACGCCGCTGCCGTCCCCGCCGGCGGCGGTCCCGTCCCCGGCGGGCTGCCTCCGCAGAGCCCCGGGCCGGTGCGCGGCGACCACGCGGACGGTGCCCTCGACCAGCATGCGGTCACGGGGTCCGGCGCACACCAGACGGGAACCGCGGGTGCCGCGCCCACGGGAGCCGGGCGGGCGGCGTCGCCCACCGGAGGCACCGCGCGTGGCGAGGAGACGGGCACGAGCGAGTACGCGGGCACCTACGACCCCGTGGTGGACCCCGCCCTGGACACCCCCGCCAAGCGCGGCGTCTCCGGGACGGTGTGGGCCGCGCTGATCGTGGGCGTGGTCGTGCTGATCCTGCTGCTGGTCTTCATCATCCAGAACAACGTGGCCACCCAGTTCGAGTTCCTCGCCTGGAGCTTCTCCCTGCCCCTGGGGGTGGCCATGCTGCTCTCGGCCATTGCGGGCGCGCTCATCATGGCGCTCGTGGGCTCCGTGCGGATGTTCACGCTGAGCCACCGGCTGCGCAAGCTCGAACGGGAGCGCGAGCGGATCAAGCACGCCCTGCAGGGCTGACCCCGCGCGGCGGCCACTGCCGACCACGGCGCACGGCGACCGACCCCCGGGGCGGTGCCGTGCGCCGTCGTCATCCCGGCGGCGGGCACCGCAGCGGCACGGCGGCGCCCGGCAGCGTGGGCCCGCCAGCCGATCACGGCCCGTCCCGGCAGGGTTTGCGGGGCCCCACTGCGGGTAGGCTGGAGGGCAGCCCCAGTGACCGTCGATGCAAGGAGTCATTGTCCATGCCCAAGATCATCTACACCGAGACCGACGAAGCGCCCATGCTGGCCACGTACTCGTTCAAGCCCATGGTCGAGGCGTTCGCGTCCACCGCCGGGGTGGAGGTCGAGACCCGGGACATCTCCCTGGCCGCCCGCATCCTCGCGCAGTTCCCCGACCGGCTCACGGACGAGCAGCGCGTCCCGGACACCCTCGCGGAGCTCGGTGAGCTCGCGAAGACCCCGGAAGCCAACATCGTGAAGCTTCCCAACATCTCCGCCTCCATCCCGCAGCTCAAGGCCACCATCAAGGAGCTGCAGGCGGACGGCTACGACCTGCCGGACTACCCGGAGGACGCCTCCTCGGACGAGGCCAAGGACATCCGTGCCCGCTACGACCGCGTCAAGGGCTCCGCCGTGAACCCCGTGCTGCGCGAGGGCAACTCGGACCGCCGGGCGCCCAAGGCCGTCAAGGAGTACGCCAAGAAGCACCCGCACACCATGGGCGCGTGGTCCAAGGACTCCAGGACCAACGTGGCCACCCTGGGCCACGACGACTTCCGCACCAACGAGCAGTCTGTGGTGATGCCGGCGGACGACACCCTCACCATCCAGCTGGTCGGCGACGGTAAAACCACCGTGCTGAAGCAGTCGGTGCCCGTGCTCGCCGGTGAGGTGGTGGACGCCACGTTCATGAGCGCCACCGCCCTGGACGAGTTCCTGAAGGCCCAGGTGGCCCGCGCCAAGGAGGAGGGCATCCTGTTCTCCGCCCACCTCAAGGCCACCATGATGAAGGTCTCGGACCCCATCATCTTCGGCCACGTGGTCAGCGCGTTCTTCCAGGACGTCATGGAGCGCTACGGCGCGGACCTGGCCAAGGCCGGGCTCTCCCCCAACGACGGACTGGCCGGGATCCTCTCGGGCCTGGACGCCCTCGAGAACGGCGCCGAGATCAAGGCCGCGTTCCAGGAGGCCATCGACAACGGCCCCGAGCTGGCCTACGTGAACTCGGACAAGGGCATCACCAACCTGCACGTGCCCTCGGACGTGATCGTGGACGCCTCCATGCCCGCCATGATCCGCACCTCCGGCCAGATGTGGGGCCGCGAGGGGGAGCAGAAGGACACCCTCGCCGTGCTGCCGGACTCCTCCTACGCCGGTGTGTACCAGACCGTGATCGACGACTGCCGCGAGAACGGCGCGTACGACCCCACCACCATGGGCACCGTGCCGAACGTGGGTCTCATGGCGCAGAAGGCCGAGGAGTACGGCTCCCACGACAAGACCTTCGAGATCACCGAGGCCGGTACCGTGCAGGTGGTCAACTCCGCCGGGGACGTGCTCATGTCCCACGACGTCCAGCCGGGTGACATCTGGCGTGCGTGCCAGGCCAAGGACGCCCCCATCAAGGACTGGGTGCAGCTGGCCGTGCGCCGCTCCCGCGAGTCCGGGATGCCCGCGGTGTTCTGGCTGGACGAGTCCCGCGCGCACGACCGCAACCTGATCGAGAAGGTGAACACGTACCTCGCGCAGGAGGACACCGACGGGCTGGACATCCGCGTCCTCTGCCCCGTGGAGGCCACCAAGTTCACCATCGAGCGCATCCGCCGCGGCGAGGACACCATCTCGGTGACCGGCAACGTGCTGCGTGACTACCTCACTGACCTGTTCCCCATCCTGGAACTGGGCACCTCCGCCAAGATGCTGTCGATCGTGCCGCTCATGAACGGCGGCGGCCTCTTCGAGACCGGTGCCGGTGGCTCCGCCCCCAAGCACGTGCAGCAGCTGCAGGCGGAGAACCACCTGCGCTGGGACTCCCTCGGTGAGTTCCTGGCGCTCGCGGCGTCCTTCGAGCACCTGGCCACGCGCTTCGACAACGCCAAGGCACAGGTCCTCGCGGACACCCTGGACCGGGCCACGGGCACGTTCCTGAACGAGAACAAGTCCCCGTCCCGCAAGGTCAACGAGCTGGACAACCGCGGTTCGCACTTCTACCTGGCCATGTACTGGGCCGAGGAGCTCGCCCAGCAGACCGAGGACGCCGAGCTGGCCCAGGCCTTCCAGCAGGTCGCCTCCGAGCTGCGCGCCAACGAGGAGACCATCAACGCCGAGCTGCTCGGCGTGCAGGGCTCCCCCGCGGACCTGGGCGGCTACTACTGGCCCAAGCCGGAGCTGGTCGCGGGCGTCATGCGCCCGTCCGCCACGCTGAACCGGATCGTGGACTCCCTCACGGCCTGATCCGCTCCGCACACGACGACGCCGCCGCGTCCCCTTCCCGGGGGCGCGGCGGCGTCGTTCGTCAGTCGGTGTGAAAGGCGCGGGTCAGGACAGGGCGGCCACGGCGGCGTCGTAGTCCGGCTCCTGCGAGATCTCCGGGACGAGCTGGCTGTGGACCACCTGACCGTTCTCGTCCACGACCACCACGGCGCGGGCGAGCAGACCCTGCAGCGGGCCGTCCTTCATGGTCACGCCGTAGTCCTCACCGAAGGACGAGCGGAACGCGGAGGCGGTGACCACGTTGTCCAGGCCCTCGGCGCCGCAGAAGCGCGCCTGGGCGAACGGGAGGTCCTTGGACACGCACAGCACGGTGGTGTTCTGCAGCTCGGACGCGCGCTGGTTGAACTCCCGCACGGACTGGGCGCACACGCCAGTGTCCAGGGACGGGAAGATGTTGAGCACCATGCGCTGGCCGGTGAACTCGTCCGAGGCCACGGGCCCCAGATCGGCGCCGACCAGGTCGAAGGAGCGGACGGACGTGCCCTCGGCGGGCAGCTCGCCCACGGTGTGCACGGGATTTCCTTGCATTGCGGTTTCAGCCATGACCCCATTCTGACCGGGCGCGGCACACGCCGACAGGAGCTTCCGCCGTGCGCTGAACAGGTGCGGTTGGTAGCCTCGGAGCCACCGCACCCCCGTGTGACGCACCACACAGGCGTCACCCGTTCCAGGAGGAAAACCCGTGAGCCTCACACCCGTCACCGTGGCCGTCACCGGAGCCGCCGGCCAGATCGGCTACAGCCTGCTCTTCCGGATCGCGCACGGAGACCTCCTGGGCCGTGAGCGCCCCGTCCGGCTGCGGCTGCTCGAGATCCCGTCCGCACTGCCCGCTCTGGAGGGCACGGTCATGGAGCTGCAGGACTGCGCGTTCCCGCTGCTCGCAGACGTGGAGATCGGCTCGGACCCCCGAAAGGTGTTCGACGGCGCCCAGCTGGCCCTGCTCGTCGGCGCCCGCCCGCGTGCGAAAGGCATGGAGCGGGGTGACCTCCTGGAGGCCAACGGCGCGATCTTCACCGAGCAGGGCAGGGCCCTGAACGACGTGGCGGACCACGACGTGCGCGTGGTGGTCACCGGCAACCCCGCCAACACCAACGCGCTGATCGCCCAGCGCAACGCCCCGGACATTCCCGCGTCCCGGTTCAGCGCGCTCACCCGGCTGGACCACAACCGGGCCGTGGCCATGCTCGCGGCGAAGACCGGGGCTGCGGTGAACGACGTCAAGCACCTGTCCGTGTGGGGCAACCACTCCGCCACGCAGTACCCGGACCTGGACCACGCCAGGGTGGCCGGTCGCCCGGCCCTGGACCTGGTCTCCCGCGAGTGGGTCGAGGACACGTTCATCCCCACGGTGGCCACGCGCGGTGCGGCGATCCTGGAAGCCCGCGGGGCGTCGTCGGCAGCATCTGCGGCGAATGCCACGATCGACCACGCCCGGGACCTGATGCTGGGCAACCACCGCGGAGACTGGACCTCGATGTCCGTGGTCTCGGACGGCTCCTACGGTGTGCCGGAGGGGCTGGTCAGCTCCTTCCCGGTGACCACGTCCGGTGGGGACTGGTCCATCGTGCAGGGCCTGGAGATCTCCGAGTTCTCGCGTGCGCGCATCGACGCCTCCGTGGCGGAGCTGGAGTCGGAGCGCGCCGCGGTGCAGAAACTGGGCCTGATCTGATTAGCCGCGCCGCCGGGGCCGCACCGCTCGTGGACGCCGCATCCTCCCAGGAAAAAGTGCAGATTGTGCCGAAACTGGGTCGAATTTGGGCACAAGCTGCACTTAAGCCTGTGTGGTGCGGGCGCGGGGGCCTTGCAGCAGTCCCCTACTGCTTCCCTCCGTCGTCCTCCCAGCGCAATAACTCCGCCAATGCTGATGTGGGCTCGCCCATCCGCATTTACTCCACACGAGAGCTGGTCGACCCGTTCATGACCGCCCACGCCACCATCTGTCCTGCATGATGTCGTGGACCGAGCAAGCCACCGGAGGGGTGCCAGGTGAGTGACCACAGCATGAAGCGCGCCGAGCAGCCAGAGCTGGAGCCGGAGCCCGATGAGATATTCATCCGGCCTGCGTGTCCAACGGACGACAGGATTCTGGCCCATATCGACCATGCCGGATGGTCTCCGCGCACCGATCCCGGTGAGCACTGGTGTGCCGACCGGCCGTTCTTCGGAGCGCCCACGGGAACCACGGTGCAGGACGTGCTGGTGGCCTGCCGGTCCGGGAGCATCGTGGGCTACATCAAGATTCGCCCCGAGTCGGGGCCGTTCGGCGACTGGTACATCGCCGGACTGGCGGTGGCTCCGGCAGCACGCAGAGAGGGAGTGGCTCGCCAGCTCGTGCGCAGTGCGATGGATCGGGCCGCACGGCACGACGGCCACCAGGTGTGGCTGAAGGTGCTGTCCACCAATGTCCCCGCCATCCGGCTGTACTTGTCCCTCGGCTTCGTGGAACTCTCAAGGACCCGAGGGAGCTTCAGGCAACGACCGGGCGCGGATGACCTGCGGCTCGCGCGGTCATTGCGGGGTCTTCCCACGGAATTCGTCGGTTGAGAATCCCGCTCCCTGCCCTGTAGAGCTGGCATCTCCTGAGTGGATATCCCCGCCCTTGTCAGGTGAGCTTCGCGCGCGAGATGTCCTGACGCTCGGTGCATTGCGGAACCCGGAGCGACACCTCCTTCGTCTCGGTCACCGGCGGGAATCGGCTCTGAAACGGAGGAGTCCACGGTACCGGCACCGCTCAGCCTTTCTTGCCGCCAGCGGCCCTAGAAAAAAGTGCAGATTCTGTCGAAACGGGGTCGAGTTTCGGCGAAAGCTGCACTTAATCCTGGGTGGTGCGGGCGTGAGGGTGTAGCGGCGGGTCAGTCGTGCCGCGGCGCGTCTGTTCCGCGCGGCGGGTCAGGCTCGCGCGGCGGGTCAGGCCTGTGCGGCGTCGAGGGCTGCTCGGAAGGCGGTTTCCGCGTCAGCCGAGAACGGCACGAAAACCACGGTCTCCACCTTCGTGTCCGTGTCCAGCACCGTGTTCACCGCGATCTGCGTGGCACTGTCCATGGGCCAGCCGTAGATGCCCGCGGAGATGGCGGGGAACGCCACGGACGTTGCGCCGATCTCGTCCGCCACGCGCAGCGACTCCCGGTAGCAGGACGCGAGGATGTCGCTCTTGTCCTTCGTCTTGGCGTAGACCGGGCCCACCGTGTGGATGACCCAGCGCGCGGGGAGGTCGTAGCCGTCCGTGGCCACGGCCTGACCCGCGGGCAGACCGTCCTTGAGCGTGGTCTCCCGCAGGTGCCGGCACTCCGCCAGCAGCTGCTTGCCCGCCGCCCGGTGGATCGCGCCGTCCACTCCCCCGCCGCCGAGCAGCTTGGAGTTGGCGGCGTTGACGATCGCGTCCGTCTCCACCGTGGTGATGTCGCCCTTGCGGATCTCGATGTTCATGGGCCAACCCTACTGCGCACGAGGACGGCTGCTCCCCGCCACGACGCCGCTCACTCGTACGCGGGGCCCACGTACATCCAGCGCTTCGCGCGCCTGGCGAACTCGGAGACCTCGTGCAGCTCCAGCGACCGCCCCTCGCTCACGTGGGCCGCGGTGAACTCCACGATCCCGTGCTCGTCCTCCGGCCCGCCGTCCACGGTGCTGTCCACCCGCAGACCCATCCACCGGGTCTCGGGGTCGATGGAGATCTCCGCCGGGCGGGTCAGAGGGTGCCACGTGCGGAACAGATGGTCCTTCGCACCCATGGCGTAGGCCGTGTACCGCGAGCGCATCAGCGCCTCAGCTGTCTCCGGCCACGTCTCGTTGCTCAGCGCAGGACCGCAGCACTCGTTCAGGGACGCACCGGCAGGCAGGCCACCGCAGGGACACACGTTCATGGTCCCCGAGAGTACCCCCACCCGCTTCCTGCGCAGAGCGACCGTTGCCGCCGGGCACGGACCGGCCGGCGGGGCATCCCACCGGGCAGTCGAGTTCCCGTGGTCGCGCCTCGGGCGGGTCCACACGCCGGAGCACGACCGCCCCGTCGGGGCCAGCGGTGGGCGACACCGGTGGGGCCCGTGCTCAGGCAGGCGGCGCGGCGGCCAGCGCCAGGGCGTCGTCGAGCATCTGCTCGGTGAGCAGGCCCGTGAAGGTGTTGCGCTGGCTCACGTGGTAGCAGCCCACGAGCCGCACGTCCCGGCCGTCGGAGGTGCGCAGGGGCACGACGACGCCGTGCCCGAACTTGGGGCGCGGCCGGGGCACCTCCCAGCCCATCCGCACGGCCGCGGCGAGCACCGTCTGCCACGCGATGCCGCCAAGGGCCAGGACGCCGCGGAGCTCGGTGAGCAGGGCGATCTCGCGGTCGAACCAGCCACCGCACGCCGCCTTCTCGTCGGGGGTGGGCTTGTTGGCGGGCGGGGCGCAGCGCACGGGGGCGACCATGCGGACCCCGTGCAGGGCCTGGCCGTCACCCGCGGTGCTCACGGTCTCGTGCTCGGCGAATCCGGCGCGGTGCAGCGCCGCGTAGATCCAGTCGCCCGCGCGGTCCCCGGTGAACATGCGCCCGGTGCGGTTGCCTCCGTTGGCGGCGGGGGCCAGCCCGATGATGGCGATGCGCGCCCGCGGGTCCCCGTAGGACGGCACGGGCCTGCCCCAGTACGGCTCGCCCGCAAAGGACGCGCGCTTGGTCTGCGCCACGTCCTCACGCCACTCCACGAGGCGCTCGCACGCACGGCACACGCTGGCCATCCCGTTGAGCTGGTCCACGTCCGAGGCAGTGGCCGCGAGCTCACGCACCGCGGCGGCGTCGTGGGCCACGGGGGCGTCCGCCGGTGCGGGGTCCTCCGGCCACCCCGAGCCGGGTGGGACCGGGGACGGGAACGGCTGCCCGGTGAGGGGGTGCGGCAGCTGGGATGCGTGGTCATGGCTCATGTGGCGTCATCCTCGGGATTCAGTGTCGTGACTCGGTGGTTGCTCACCGGGTTGCCGTCGCCTGCGGGCCCGGACGGCTGCGGCGTCGTGCGCTCACAGCAGACCGTCCTCCCCCAGCCGGCGCAGGATCTTGCGGCGCCACTGCTCCGGGAACTCGGGCGCGGACGCCAGACCGCGGTACGCCTCCCGGTCCGCGGGTCCGGCGGCCATGATGCGCACGACGTCGCCCACGGACACCGCGCCCGAGGGTCGGCTCACGAACTCGAACGTGTCCCCGGCGCCCACGTGGCCCTCGCGCAGGACCCGCAGGTAGAAGCCGGTGCGGGCGGTCCGCTCCATGTCCCGCGGCAGGTCCCAGTCCGACCAGCGGCGGGAAATGGTGTTGCAGGGGGTGCGCGGCTGGGTCACCTGGACCAGCGCGGTGCCCACCTGGAACGTGTCGCCCAGGAACACGCGGTCCTCCGTAGCGCCGCGCAGGGTGAGGTTCTCCGAGAACGCCCCGGGGCCGAGGTCCCGCCCCTCTGCACGCCACGCGTCGTAGTTCTCGGCCGCGTAGCAGCACACCGCCTTGTCCGGGCCGCCGTGGTTCTTCAGATCGCCCTGCTCGTCCCCGATGAACCCGGTGCCGCTCAGAAAAACCTTTCCGGCGCACGGTGACTTCTCCGCCGCAGTCTCCAGCTCCCGGCCGTCCCAACGATGACGGCGCACCTCGCCGGTGTGCAGGGCGGTCACCGCGGCGTCGGTGACGGTGGGCTGAGGGTTTTCCACGGTGGTCTCCTGCTCTCGAGGTGGGCGGCGCCGGACGCCGCCACGGGGTGTTGCGAGCGGCTGGTGGGTCAGACGGTCACGGGAACACAGTCCGTGCACCGGGTCCGGGCCGCGGTGTCCGTGCACGTCTCGCAGCACAGGAACAGCCGCCGGCACTGCTGGTTGGCGCAGTTCACGTACCGGGGTGTGGCCTCCCCGCACTGCACGCACCGCCCCAGGGACCTGGCCCCGGGAGAGAACTCCATGTGCCGGCGCTCGTCGAAGACGTAGAGGGACCCGTGCCACAGACCGCGGTCCCCGTAGGCCTCCCCGTAGCGCACGATCCCGCCGTCCAGCTGGTACACGTCCTGGAAGCCGCGGTTGCGCAGCAGCACGCTCAGCACCTCGCAGCGGATCCCACCGGTGCAGTACGTCACCAGGGCCTTGTCCTTGAGGTGGTCGTAGGCGCCGGAATCGAGTTCCCGCAGGAAGTCCCGCGTGGTCTCGGTGCGGGGCACGACGGCGCTGCGGAACCTCCCGATCTCCGCCTCCAGCTGGTTGCGGCCGTCGAAGAACACCACGTCCTCACCGCGTTGCTCCACGAGCTCGTGCACCTCGTGGGGCTTCAGGTGCGCGCCCCCACCCTCCACGCCGTTCTCCGAGACCCGGATGACGTCCGGGGCGTCGAAGGTCACGAGCTCCGGGCGGACCTTCACGCTCAGCCGCGGGAAGTCGTCCCCCGCGCCGTCGGACCACTTGACGTCCGCGTGCTTGAACGGGGCATACTCCTTGAGCCCGCGGACGTACGCCTTCACGTCCTGGATGTCCCCGCCCACGGTGGCGTTGATGCCCTGCTCCGAGACGATGATCCGGCCCTTGACCCCGGTGCGCCGCGCGAGGTTCAGCTGCCACAGCTTCACGGCCTCCGGGTCCGCCAGAGGGGTGAACACGTAGAACAGCACGATCTTGGGGAGGGACATGGGTCCAGCGTAGTAGGGGTCCTTGCGGCGGGCCGCGTGGTGTGCACCCCACGGACCCCACCGGGGCCGGCACGGGGAGGCGCGCGCACCATGTGCGCAACGCGGGGTGTTGTCTCCCATCTCGCCCACAGGCCCGGCTAGTCTTCGACCGTGTCCCCACCTCCCCCCGGTGCCCGAGCGCGCACCGTCCAGGCCCTCCCCCGTCCGGCACGGGCCACGCTCGGAGACGAGCTCGGAAACCACGACAACGCCCTGACCTTCGTCCGGCTGCTGCTCGCCGTCGTCGTGATCATCGTGCACGCCGCACCCCTCGGCGGGTTCCCCGACCTGCCGTGGCACTTCCTCAGCGGCACGGCGGTCGACGGATTCTTCGCCATCTCCGGGTTCTTCATCGCGGGATCACGCGTCCGGACCTCTCTGCCCGCGTTCGTGTGGCGGAGGCTGCTGCGGATCTTTCCCGCCTACTGGACCACGCTGGTGCTCACAGCCTTCGTCATCGCACCTGTGGCCGGGGCCGTGGATCACGAACGGTGGGACGGTGGCAGCGCGGTCAGCTACGTGGTGGACAACGCCGCCCTGCGCATCCACCAGTGGCACATCGACGACCTGCTGCGCAGCGTTCCCTATCCGGAGGCGTGGAACGGTTCACTGTGGTCTCTCGAGTTCGAGGGACTCGCCTACATCGCGGCCGGGCTCCTGCTCGGAGTGGCCGTGGTCCGCCGCCGGCCTCTCCCCTGGCTCGCCGCACTCCTGCTCGCGGTTCTCTGCCTGCAGGTGCTGGCCTTCGGGCCGCTGGACATCGGCTCCTCGCACTACCTCCTGGGTCTGCGCCTGGCCGGGTTCTTCCTGGCTGGCATGGTCCTGTGGGCCGCCCGCCACCACGTCCGCGTGACATGGTGGCTGGCCTTGCCGGCCATGGTCATCGTGTGTGCCGGTCGCTGGATGGCTGAGCCCTGGGGCTGGACCCTGACCGCTCTGCCGCTGGCGTACGCGGTGCTCTGGCTGGGATCGGTGCTCCCCCTCCGCATCGGCGCGCGCAACGACCTCTCCTACGGCGTCTACATCTACGCCTTCCCCCTGCAGCAGCTGCTGGTGGTCTCGGGTGCCACGTCGGTTCTCGGGTACTGGGGATACTGTGCGGTGTCCGTGGCGGTGACCCTGCCCGTCGCCTGGCTCTCGTGGACCCTGATCGAGAGGCCGGCGTTGAGCCTCAAGGGGCTGGTCCGGTGACGGCTCGTCCCCCCGGGGGTTCCACCCGCGGCGACCGGTCCACTGAGGGCTGCCAGCGCGCCACCCTGGGCTCCCGCCTGTCCTCGCACGCCAACGCCCTCAACGCCATCCGCCTCCTCCTGGCGGCCGCGGTGATCCTGGGTCACACGGTTCCCGTGGGCGGCTACCCGGAGAGCGCGTGGCAGAACGCGAGCGGCACCGCCGTGAACGGGTTCTTCGCGATCTCTGGGTACCTGATCGCGGGATCCCGGATGCGCCTGTCCCTGCGCGCGTTCCTGTGGCGCCGGGCCCTGCGCCTCTACCCCGCGTTCTGGGTGTCCCTGGCCATCACGGCCGCCGTGATCGCCCCGGTGAGCGCGCTCCTCAGCGGGGAGACGGTCGTACCGGGCAGCGCCCTGGCCTACGTGGTGGCCAATGCCACGCTCTACATCACGCAGTGGGACATCCAGCACCTGCTCACGGGTGTGCCGTACCCCGACGTCTGGAACGGCTCGCTGTGGACCCTCTGGTACGAGGCCGCCGCCTACATTGCCGCGGGGCTGCTCCTCACCCTCCCGTGGGCACGACGCCGCCCACTCGCCTGGATCTCGCTGGCGTTCGTCATCGTGTCGCTCCTGCAGTTTGCCACCTTCGACCCCGTGGACCTCAGTGCCACCAAGCTCTTCCAGGGGTTCCGCCTGGGCGGCTTCTTCCTGGCCGGCATGCTGCTGTGGGCCGCCCGCAACCGTGTCCCGCTGCGGTGGTGGCTGGCCGTCCCCTCACTCCTGCTGACGTACGCGTCCCAGACCTGGCCGGAACCGTTCGGGTGGTTCGCGGTGGCCATCCCGTTCGCCTACGGCCTGCTGTGGCTGGGCGCGGTGCTGCCCGTGCGCCTGGGTTCGGTCAACGACCTCTCCTACGGCACGTACATCTACGCGTTCCCCGTCCAGCAGCTGCTCGCCGTGGCAGGAGCCCACACCGTGCTGGGCTACTGGGGGTTCGCCACGGTGGCGCTGCTTGTCACCCTGGTCCTCGCGTGGCTCTCGTGGCATCTCGTGGAGAAGCCCACCCTGCGGCTCAAGTCCGCAGTGAGGTGACCACAGGGCCGCGTATCGAGACCGCACGACGCCGCACGGTCCGGCACCGCACCCAGGGCACCTCACCGTCGCGGCGCCTCCCTGCCACGGCCTGCCACCCGGGGTCGGAGTCACGGCGCGGCCCCGCGCACGGCACCTCCACCCCGGGAACGGGACCCAGCGGCGTCGTGCCCGGCCACCGGACCCGGCGAACGGTGTGCGGCATGTCGGAAGAGAACCGCGGTGCTGGGAACCAGCCGTCACTCGCGCCGCGTGCGCCTGCCCAGGACCGGACGCAGGCGCAGCTTCTTCAGGGCACTGGGGCTGAGGTTCGCCGGACCCGGAAGGCGCCAGCCGAAGCGCCGCGCGGACACGCTGACCACGGCGCTGAGCACGATCGCCCCGGCCATGCCCCACGTGGGGTGCCCGAGCTCGGAGAGCAGGGCCATCAGCGCGCTGGCCAGCAGGGCGCTCGTGGCGTAGAGCGTGTTCCCGCCGAAGATGGCGGGCAGCCGGCCCACGGCGATGTCGCGGATCATGCCGCCGCCCACCGCGGTGACCACCCCGAGCAGGATGGCCGGTGGCCACGCGAGACCCGAGCCGAGCGCCTTGACGGTGCCCGTGGCGGCCCAGCAGCCCACCGAGAGACAGTCCGCCACGAACAGCGCCCGGAAGGTCCACTTGCTGTCGAACACCAGGAGGTAGGCGATCAGGGCACCGGCGAGCGCGGAGGTGAGGTACGCCGGATTGGTCAGTGCCACGGGAAAGCCCTGCTGCAGGAGCGTGTCCCGGAGCATGCCCCCGCCCAGACCGGAGACGATTGCCAGGACCACGAAGCCCACGAGGTCCATGCGCAGCTGCCGCGCCACCACACCGCCCAGGATGCCGTTGGTGAGCACCCCCAGCAGGTCCACGAGGTCGAAGACCACCTCAGCCTGGATGTCCACCGGGTGCCTCCTCCTGTGCCGTGTCCGCCGAAAGTCCGGGAACAAGCATAGGGTCCGCAGATGCGGGTCGGCCCCCCTGCACATGTCGGACGGAGCCGTCAGACTGGTCACATGACAGACGTGCGTCCGGGATACACCCTGGTGGACTCCCCACCCTCCGTGGCCGACTACCTCGCTCTGCGCCGGGACAGCGGCATGCACCCCAAGACCGAGGAGCAGGCGGAGGCCGGGATCCACGGGGCGTGGGCGGCCGTCCACGTCCGCCACGAGGAGACCGGCGCAACGGTGGGCATGGGCCGAGTGATCGGTGACGGTGGATGGTACTTCCACGTGATCGACATGGCGGTGCTGCCCGAGCACCAGGGGCAGGGGCTGGGCAGCGCGGTGCTGCAGCGGTTGCTGGACACCATCCGCGCGGACGCTCCCCCGGGCGCCTACGTGAGCCTCATGGCGGACGGCCCGGGCCAGGCCCTCTACGCCCGCCACGGATTCCAGGACAGGGCGCCGCACACCATCGGCATGAGTCTGCGCCTGGAGGGCCCCCGTGGCTGACACCTCCGGGACCGCCAGACCAACGGGCGCACAGGCACCTCGCTGGGATGCTCCCTGCGGCACCATCATCGGGCGGCGGGACGACGCCGTGGACCGGGCCACCGGCATCCGGTACGCCCATGCGGACCGCTACGAACGGCCGCGGCCGGTGGCGGCGGCGTCGGCCCCGGTCCTGGCCACCGAGCCCGCACCCGCGTGCCCCCAGCCGCCCATGCCGTTCCTGGACGACATCGTGGGCAGCAACATCGGGGACCTGCCCCAGGACGAGGACTGCCTGCGGGTGTCGGTGACCGTTCCCGCCGACACGCCGGTGGACGCGCGGCTGCCCGTGATGATCTGGATCCACGGCGGCTCCTATGCGGCCGGCGGCGGGGACGCACCCTTCTACGACCCCGGTGCGCTCGTGGCCGAGCAGAACGTGGTGGTGGTGGCCGTGACGTACCGGCTGGGACTGCTGGGGTTCCTGGGCGACGGCAAGGAGATCCCGGCCAACCTGGGGCTGCTGGACATGGTCGCGGCGTTGCGGTGGACCGGCGAGAACATCAGCGCGTTCGGAGGGGATCCCGAGAACGTCACCCTGTTCGGACAGTCCGCTGGCGGCGACGCCGTGGCGCACCTCATGCTCGTTCCGCAGGCCCGGGGCCTGTTCCGGCGGGCGATCATCCAGAGCGCGCCCTTCGGGCTGCTGGCCGGCCGCGCGAAGATGAGCGCCCTGATGGCCACCACGGCAGCACCCCTGGCACGCGATGCCCCACTGGAGGAGGTGCGCGCCATGCAGCGGCGGGTGGCCCAGGCCGCCGTGCGCCACGGCCTCAAGGGCCAGATGCCCTTCGGGCTGCAGTACGGTCACGATCCCCTGCCCCCGGAGAATGAGCTCGACGCGGCGTGGCGGACGGCCGCACCGGACGTCGAGGTCCTGGTGGGCAGCACCACCCGTGAGGCCGCCCTGTTCACGGCCCGCATTCCGCCCCTGCTCTCCCGCATGCAGCATCCGCGCAGGGCCGGGCGCGTGGAACGGCTGCTGATCTCACCGTTCACCCAGCGCCTCTACGGGAAGGGCGCCGTGCGCTTCGCGCGGCGCCACGCAGAGGCCGGCGGCATGGGTCGGCGCTACGAGTTCTCGTGGGGCGTGGGCCGCAACCCCGTGGCCGCCGCGCACATCTCCGAGCTGCCCCTGCTGTTCCCCGGTCACGACGTGTGGGAGCACACGCCGCTGGTGGACGGCCACACCTGGGCCCGGGTGGTGCACGACGGCGCCCGCTTGCGCCGCGCGTGGGCGGACTTCGCGCGCGGTCAGGCCCCGGACAGCGATCCGCAGGCCGGGCTGAGGGTCTTCCCGCTGGAGTAACGCCGGCGCAGTCGGTGCACCCGCTGCCTGGTCAGTCGCGCTGGGCGTCCACCACTCCGGCGGCTCGCGCGATCTCCCCGTACACCCGGGCCAGATCGTCGAGGGACGAGTGGGCGTTGAGTCCGCTCGGATTGGGCGCCACGAACAGCTCGGTGCCCGGCCACGGTGACTCCTGCCACCCCACCGTGGCCTTCGGACGGTCGAAGGCCGCCCGGTAGGCGGTGATCCCCAGCACCGCAACCACGGCGGGACGCTCCCGCCGGATGAGCCGGTCCAGGCGTTTCGCCCCCTCGTGCAGCTCCTCCGTGGTGAGCTCATCCGCCCGAGCCGTGGCACGCGGACACACGTTGCTGATCCCGATGCCCCGGTCCGTCAGCTGAGCGAGCTCCGCGGGGTCGTACCCGTCTGCGGCGTCGATCCGGGTGCTCGTGATGCCCGCCCGGTGCAGCGCGGGGTAGAACCGGTTGCCGGGGCGGGCGAAGTGCGCCCCGGTGGCCGCGGTCCACAGCCCCGGGTTGATCCCCACGAACAGCAGCCGCAAGGGGTGCGGGATCAGGTCCGGCACGGTGCGGTCCCGGTAGGAGTCCAGTTCTGCGCGTGTGAAGCCCATGGCATCCGAGGATAGGGCCCGGCGCGGACACGAGCTTCTACGGCTGCCGGGTTCACGGCGCGGGCGGAGCGAGGGCCTCGGGCTGACGGGACGGCGGCCTGCGCCCGGACCGTACGGTGGCGGCGCTCGCCACGATCACGAGCCCCATGCCCGCGATCTCCCCCGGTCCCATGCCCTGCCCGAGGATCAGCCACCCCACGAGCGCGGCCACCGCGGGCGCCATGCTCACGAGGATCGAGAAGGTCTCCGCGGGAAGCCGCCGCAGTGCCGCGAGTTCAAGCGCGTACGGCAGCGCCGAGGACATGAGCGCCACGGCCACGCCCACGAGCAGCACGCGTGGCTGCAGCAGTGCCGCACCGCCGCTCACGATCCCGAACGGTGCCGCGAGCACCGCCCCCACCACCATGGCCAGGGCCAGTCCCTGGATGCCGGGGAAGGACCGCCCCGCCTGCCGGGACAGGAGGATGTAGCACGCCCACATCCCCGCCGCGGCGAGCGCGAACAGCACTCCCGCAAGATCGGGGATCTCCGTTCCCGGGCCCACACCGCTGAGCAGCAGCACCCCCGCGAGCGCGAGCCCCGCCCACAGCAGGCCACTGAGCCTGCGGGACAGCACCACGGAAAGCACCAGCGGCCCGAGCAGCTCGATGGTGACCGCCACCCCCAGCGGCAGCCGGGCGATGGCCTGGTAGATGAGCATGTTCATCCCACCCAGCGCCACCCCGAATCCGAGCACCACACCCACGTTCTGCCGGGTCACGGCACGCAGTGGCGGGCGCACGACGGCGCACAGCAGCACCGCGGCCAGCGCCAGTCGCAGGAAGACCGCCCCCAGGGCACCGACCTCGTCGAACAGCCCCACGGCGATGGCCGCACCCGTCTGGGTGACGAAGGCCGCCGCCACCACCAGGGCCACGCCCTGCCCCGTGCCGTCAGGCCGTGGGGAGCCGTCCGGGCCGGCCACGGCTAGCGGTCCTTGAGGAGGAAGGTCCGCAGGGCCATGATGAACTCCTCCGGGCGGTCCGCGTGCACCCAGTGGCTGGCGCCGCGCACGGTGATCCGCACGGTCCGGGGAAACAGCGCGCGCATGGCGGGCGCGTCCTCAGCCCGGATGTAGGGCGAGTTCTCCCCCGCAACCCACAGCACGGGCCCCGTGTAGGTGCGCCCCGCGACGTCATCCGCCGGCCACGCCCCGATGTCCCCGAGCTCGGAGTGCAGCAGGTCCAGGTTGGGCTGCCAGCCGAACCCGCCGTCCCGGTGGCGGAGATTCTGCAGGAGGAACCCGCGGACGGTGTCGTCCGGGATGTCGGCGCGCAGGGCGGCGTCGGCCTGGGAGCGGTGGGTGATGCCGGTGAGGTCCAGGCGCTTGAGGGAACCGAGCAGGTGCTCGAAGTTGCCGCGCGAAGAGGTGGTGTCCGCCTCCTGGGAGTCCACGGGGGCGATGTCCTCGACCACGAGCCGGTGCACCAGCTCCGGGTGCCGCAGGGCGAGCACCATGGCCACCTTCCCGCCCATCGAGTGCCCCACCACGTCCACGGGGCCCGCGGCGGCGAAGTCCGCGCGCAGCTGCTCGGCCACGGTGTCCGCCATAGCGGCGTAGCCGAAGGACTCCGTCCACGCGGAGTCCCCGTGGTTGGGCAGGTCCACGAGCAGGCAGCTGAACTCGGGCTGCAGCCCCTTGGCGATGTTCGTGAAGTTCTTGCCGCGTCCGAACAGCCCGTGCAGGAACACCACGCGGTGCTCCCCGGAGCCGATCAGCGTGGTCTTCAGTGTGGGCTTGGAATCCTGAGGCACGGGCGTCAATCTACTGCGCCGCGCCAACCCGCACCAAAGCCGCCGACGCCGCCCGGCCCGCCCCGCCGTCGCACGCCCGGGCCTCCCCTGGCCCGGACCCCGGTACCCAGGTCGGGGCTCGGGGCTCGGGGCTCGGGGCTCGGGGCTCGGGGCGGAGTAGAACAGGGCGTGGGCGGCGCGGAGACAGAACGGGCGGCGGCGCCGGCGCGGACACGTGCGGGTCAGTTGGGGAAGTTCCCCCACACCAGCTGCGCACCGGCGTGGCCCGTGAGCGCCACCATGACCAGGGAGAAGACCGCGGCGAGCACCGCGAGCGCCCGCAGCGCCAGCAGGAGGGTCTCCCGGCGGGTGAACCGGTCAGTGGTGAGCCAGCGCTGCGCCGCGTAGAGCAGCACCGAGATCCCGAGGCACAGCCCCACCGCCACCACCAGCAGGTCCGCGTACTGCGCGTGCGGACCCACCTGACCGGGGGCGTGCTCACTCAGACCCATGGCGGGCAGCAGAGCCTCGCCCGTGCTCTTGGCAAGCAGGGAGGCGGCGAAGGCCACGGTGCTGACCCCCACCGTGACGGCCCCGAGCCGGGCACGCCAGCGCGGCACGGTGGCCCAGAGGAGGAGAAGGATCGCACCCACGGGAGCAGCGACGACGGACAGGTGGACGAGGAGCGGATGGGCGGGCAGTCCCGCGATCGATGTGAACACGCGAACATCATCGGCCCGGAACCGGTTGCCCACAAGCAAGTTGAGGCTTTCCTGTCTCGGTGAACGTCCAGGTTGGCCGTCCAGTCCGGGTGAGGCCGTTAACTGCATGGGAAACGCCCCGCGGCAGCCTGGACATCAGGCGCACACGGGGCGTGGTTCCCGGGAGCGGGGTCAGTTCGAGGAGCCCTTGAGCCGCTCGATGTGCTCCGAGGCCTGGGCCTTGGTGAGGTCCGCGGGCAGCTCCTCGCCGGCCTGCTTGGCGAGGGTGTCCAGGTAGGACTTCTGCGCGCCGGTCATGGGTTCGTCGCCGCTGACCCAGTCCGAGGGGTCCTTCTCCAGCGTGGAGTCCTGGGCGTCACCAGTGGCGCCAATGGTCTCGCCCCGCGGTGCACCGTTCTGCGGGGTGGCGTCCTGGGGTGCCTGGTTCTGCGGCGCGCCGTTCTGAGCGGCACCGCCCTGCGGCACGGAGCCGTCCGGGGTGCCGTTCTCGAGCGGGGGCTGCTCGTTCTGCATCTGGGGGTCCTGGGCGGGGGTGTCGGTCATGGTGCTCCTCCATCGTCTCCTGGGCCGGTCTGCTCCGGTCCCGGTCTCACGGGAACGCGCCGCGGACGGTGCCGCACGGTGCCGCGCGGGCACGTCCGGCTCTGCGTCGCCCGTTGTCGTGTCCCCGAGGTTAGTGCTCCGCGGCCACCCCGGGGAGGGGGTTTCGCTCACGGCGCGCAGCCCGGGCCCGTCCGACGATCCGCACCGTTCAGCGCACGATGCTCCGGCGGTTGCCGTCCTCCCGACGGGTCCACCCCTTCGCATCGAGGTGCTCGAGCAGCGGGATCGCCACCCGGCGCGTGGTCCCCCACGCCTGCCTCGCCTGGCTCGCGGTGAAAGGCTGCGGGAGGCGGGCGAGCTCGCGCATCGCGAGCGCGGGCGCGGTGGGCAGCAGCACGACGTCGCCCGGCAGCCGCAGCAGCCGACCGAGCCGCTGCGCCGCGGCGAGTTCACGCGGACCGAGCCGCAGGGTGTCGAGGTCGTGGGCCTCGGGGGCCGCGAAGGGCTGGGCGCGCAACCGGGCCTCCAGGGCGGCCACACCCTGCTCCGCGGCGCCGAGTCCGCCCTGCCGGCCGGGCACCGCAAGGTACCCGTCTCGCTCGTCGAGCCCCGCGCGGTCGACCACGGCGGCCAGGACGCTCGCCCCGGGCTCACCGAGCACCGTGCGCGCGGCCCCGCGGGACAGCCCCGGCGCCAGCGGCTCCCGCTCGTGGCTGGCCTCCACCGCCGCGCGCAACCGGGTGGCCCACTCGTCCAGGCGCGGGGCGTGGATCCACCACTGCCCGGTGGACACCACGTCAGCCGGCGAGGCCCCGTCCGTGGGGAACCCGAGCAGCCGCAACCGGTGCAGCGGGACCGCCCCGTGCTTGACCGTCTCCGCCGCCGGGTCCCCGAGATCGGGGATCCGGGCGAGCCGGGCGGCCTCGCGGGCGCCGTCGCCGCGGCGGGTCAGCGCGGGCGGGTCCACGTCCAGCACCCGGGCACCGCCCACGACCACGCGGGCACCCGGGTAGCGCAGCACGAGCCTGTCGCCCGGCACCAGGGTCAAGCAGTGGTCCAGCTGCAGCCGGGCGTGGTCCGCGTCCAGCGGCCGGATCCTCGCGCCCACGCCCGCGGTGCCCGCGTGGACCACGAGCTCCTCGGGGACCTCGGTGAACGGCGCCCCGCGGTCCCGGCGCACCTCCAGGACCTCCGTGGCGGGCCAGGACTCGGGGGTCAGGAGCACGTCACCGCGGTGGATCGCGTCCCGGCCGGCCCCGCGCAGGTTCACGGCCACCCGGGCCGTGGGCCCGATCTGCGTCACGGAGCGGTTCTGGCTCTGCAGCGAGCGCACGGTGACGGCCTGCTCCCCCTCCACCCCGCGCAGCACCATCCGGTCCCCCGTGCGCAGCGTCCCCGCCGTGAGCGTGCCGGTGACCACGGTCCCGGCCCCCGAGATGGTGAAGGCGCGGTCGATCCACAGCCGCACGCGCGCCGTCGGGCCCGGCTCCGGCACGTCGCGCAGCACGGCGTCCAGCGCGTCGCGGAACGCCTCCAGTCCCGTGCCCCGCTGCGCGGAGACGACGACGGCGGGTGCCTCCGCGAGGCCCGTGCCGGCAAGTTCGGAGCGGGCACGGGAGATGACGGCGTCGACCCGTTCCGGGGCACGGTCCGCCTTGGTCACCACGATCAGCCCGTGGGTGATCCCGAGGGCGGCCACGGCGTCCCGGTGGTCGCCGGACTGCTCCTGCCAGCCCTCGTCCGCGGCCACCACGAAGCACACCACCGGCGCGGGCCCCACCCCCGCGAGCATGTTGCCCAGGAACCTCTCGTGGCCTGGGACATCCACGAACGCCACGTGCGTGCCCGAGGGCAGCTCGGTCCACGCGAAGCCGAGGTCGATGGTCAGCCCGCGCTGCTTCTCCTCGTCCCAGCGGTCCGGTTCGATGCCGGTGAGCGCCCGGACCAGAGTGCTCTTGCCGTGGTCCACGTGACCGGCCGTCGCCACCACGTGCATCAGCGGATCTCCTCGAGCGCTGCCGCCACGGCGTCGGTCAGCTCGTGGTCCCGGGACTCGGGCACGCAGCGCAGGTCCACGAGGCACGCGCCGTCGTGCACCCGGGGCAGCACGGCCGGGCGCCCGAGGCGCAGGGGGCGGGCGACGGCCTCGGGCAGCCGCACGGCCCATCCGTGCAGCGGGACCCCCGGGGCGCCGCCGCCACCCACACGACCGTCGTGGGGCACGACCTCCGCGTCCACCGCGGCGGCCAGGGCCTCCGCGCGTTCCCGCAGGCGACCGGGTTCCGCGTGCAGGGCGACGTCGACCGGCGGTCTGCCCCCGCGCAGGGTCGCCTCGAGGGCCGCGAGCGTGAGCTTGTCCGCGCGCACGGCCCGGGCCAGGGGGAATCGCGCCAGACGCCGAACCGTCTCGGTGCGCCCGAGCAGCAGGCCCGCCTGGGGGCCGCCGAGCAGCTTGTCCCCACTCGCGATCACCGCGTCCGCCCCGGCCTCCAGGGCCTCAGCGAGACTGGGCTCGTCCGGCAGTGCGGGGTCCGGGCTCAGCAGACCGCTGCCCACGTCCACGACGAGCGGCACGCCGTGCTCGTCCGCGAGGGACCGCAGCTCGCGCAGCGGCACCGAGGAGGTGAATCCATCCACCCGGAAGTTGCTGGGGTGGACCTTAAGAATGCAGCCCGTCTCCGGGCCCAGAGCGGCCTCGTAGTCGCCCAGGTGGGTGCGGTTGGTGGTGCCCACCTCGCGCAGCCGCGCCCCCGTGGACTCCATGAGGTCCGAGAGCCGGAATCCGGCGCCGATCTCCACGAACTCACCGCGGCTGATGACCACCTCCCGGGCACCGGCCAGGGCCGTGGTGGCGAGCACCAGCGCGGCGGCGCCGTTGGTGACGACCAGCGCGTCCTCCGCCGCAGGGCACGCCTCCAGCAGCGCCTGCCGGGCACCCGCGCCGCGCGCGGAGCGCTGCCCGGTGGCCAGGTCCAGCTCCACGTCCACGTAGCCGGCGGCGCCGAGCAGAGCCTGCCGCGCGGCGTCGGACAGCGGAGCCCGGCCCAGGTTGGTGTGCACCACCACGCCGGTCGCGTTGAGCACCGGGGTCAGGGAGCTCGCGCCGCGCGCGCTCAGGCTCGCGACCACCGTGTCCACCACGGCCTCCGGAGCGATCTCCCCGCCCCGCGCGCGGTCCTGGGCGGAGACGACGGCGGCCTGCACGGCGGCGTCGCCCAGTCCTCCGGCCGCCGCGCGGACCCGCGGGTCCGCAAGCACGCGGTCCGTGCGGGGGATGCGACGGCGGGGGTCCTCTGTGCTCACGGTGCTCCTCGGATGGTTGGCGGAGGCGGACGGGAATCGAACCCGCCAGACCGAGGTGCTCGGTCTCACCGGTTTTGAAGACCGGGGCGCCCACCAGGACACGTACGCCTCCGCGGCCGAATGTATCACCGCCCGGGGACCCGCATGCTCAGCAGGCTGTCGGAGCGCGTTCCTACACTGGCCCCATGAGTGAACGCCCCGCGGACTCCCCCGCCCAGGACCCCGCGGCCGATCTCGGCCGCCTCACGAGCTACGCCCACGGCGGAGGCTGCGCGTGCAAGATCCCCCCGGGAGAGCTGGAGGACGCGGTCCGCGGTCTCACGGGCCAGAACGCGCCGGACGTCCTGGTGGGCCTGGACGACGGCGACGACGCCGCGGCCGTGCTCGTGCGCCCGGACCTCGCGGTGGTGTCCACGGCGGACTTTTTCACCCCCGTGGTGGACAGCGCCCGCGACTGGGGCCGGATCGCCGCGGCCAACGCCCTCTCGGACGTCTACGCCATGGGCGGCACCCCCGTGGTGGCCATCAACCTGGTGGGCTGGCCGCGCGAGCTGCTGCCCATGGAGCTGATGTCCGAGGTGCTGCAGGGCGGGCTGGACGTCGCCGCGCAGGCGGGCTGCCCGGTGATCGGCGGGCACTCGATCGACGCCCCCGAGCCCACGTACGGCATGGCGGTCACGGGCACCGCGGACCCGCAGCGCCTGCTGCGCAACGACGCCGCCCGGCCCGGTCTGCCGATCACCCTCACCAAGCCGATCGGCGTGGGGCTGCTCAACAACCGGCACAAGTCCACGGGCGAGGTCTTCCCCGCGGCGATCGAGACGATGACGGCTCTCAACAGGGACGCCTCTCGGGCCGCACTGGCGGCAGGGGTCGAGGCGGCCACGGACGTGACGGGATTCGGCCTGCTGGGCCACCTCTACAAGATGTGCCGCGCCTCGGGCGTGGGCGCCACGATCGACGCCGCCGCCGTACCCCTCGTGGACGGAGCGGCCGACGCGTTGCGGGACGGATTCGTCTCGGGCGGCACGCGGCGCAACCTGGACTGGGTGCGACCCCACCTGGCAGCGGGCCCGGGCGTCACGGAGGACACCCTGCTTCTGCTCGCGGACGCCCAGACCTCGGGCGGGCTGCTCGTGGTGGGCGAGGTCCCGGGCTACCCGGTGATCGGCGAGACCACCGCGCTCCCGGAGACCGCGGACACCCTGGTCACCGTGCGCTGAGCCGGTCCTTTTCACGGCATGACCGGGGCGGCCGTGCGCGGCCACCCCGGATCACGCCTCGACAGTGTGGCCCAGTGGGTCAGCCCGCTGTGGTGATCGAGTCGTCCGTGATGCCCGCCGCGCGGCGCTTCTCGAGCCGGTTGCGCTGCGGGATCACCGTGTACTTGGGGTCCTTCACGGACTCCTTGCCGCCCCAGAACACGCCGAAGCGGGTGAGGGCCGAGGACGAGACCAGGGCGAGTCCGGAGGCCGCGGCGACCCAGCGGCGTCGCCCGCCGAGCAGCGCGCCCAGCCCGCCGGCGATCGAGAGGCGCTCGCTCCACTCGAGCCACTGGCCGGGCCTGCCCTGTTCGAGGGGCTCCACGGTCACGGGGTCCATGGCGTCCTTCATCACGCGCATGGCCACGAGTTCCCCGGCAACGCCCGCGACCGCGAAGAAGCGGGCGGGCCCGGCCTGCTCCACCGGCGTGGTGAGCATCGCCAGCCCACCGGAGGCCAGGGACGCCGAGCTCGCGAACACGAACGCCAGGTGCCCGTGCATCTCGTGCCACGTGGGCACGGCCGTGTCGCTGAGCAGCATGGCGGTGTAGGTGGCCATCGGCGCCCCGAGCACACCTGCGGCCACGCTCGTGGGCAGCTCCGCAGCGTGCAGCACGGGACGCAGCGGGCCGAGCGGCAACCGCTCCCCCGTCATCCGGTCCACTTCCACCGCCGCGGCAACCCCCGCGTTCGTGGAGAACGTCGCCAATACCCACGAACCGATGCTCATGGGCGAGGTGGGCTTGAACGTGCGCATCATGTGGAGGAAGCGCTCCGGGCGGCCGAGATCCGCCACGAGGAGAACTCCGCCGAGACCCGCCGCCGTGAGCGCGGACAGCCGGGCGTTGCGGCGCAGCGCGGGCTTCCCGGTCAGGTACCCGCCGAGGGCGAGGATCGCCGAGCCCCCGGACAGCCCGCCCAGGAACAGGTAGGTGGCGATCTTGGAGTCCCACGGCGGCGCCTTGACGATCGGGCGGCCGTAGTAGGACGTGAACTCGGTGTCCGGCACCATGGGCATCTCGCGGGAACCGTCCCCGCCGCGGCGGAACGCTCCGCCGCCCGGTCCACGGTTCCGGCGACGCCGCTTGCGCCGCGGTTCCTCGGGCGGCCGGTAGCTGTCGTACGGGGAGAGGCTCATGAGCGCTCACCCACCGTGAACGCCGCCGCGCCGAGGGCCAGCATGCCCATCACGGCCATGCCCGCGCGCTTGTACATGCGGTGCAGGTCCTTGGTGGGAACCTGCGGGTCCGGCGGCAGCCCGTAGACCTCCGGCTCGTCGAGCAGCAGGAAGATCGAGCCCGTGCCACCCACGCCGTCCTGGGGATTGGCGCCGTACAGCCGCGCCTCGGTCCTGCCCTGCTCGTGCAGCTGGGCCACCCGCTGCTGCGCCGTGGCGAGCATGCTCTCCCGTTCCCCGTACTTGATGGACGTGGTGGGGCACGCCTGCGCGCACGCGGGGGTCTGGTCGTTCTTCATGCGGTCGTAGCACAGCGTGCACTTCTGGGCGATGCCGTCCTGCGGGACCTTCACGGTGTCCGGCATGGGCGGGGCGCCCCGCTGGGTCTTCGGCTCCACCAGCCCGTCGTTGCGGCGCTCGATCACCCCGAACGGGCACCCGGCCACGCACGTGCCGCAGCCGTTGCAGATGTCCTCCTGCACCACCACGGTGCCGAACTCGGTGCGGAACAGCGCACCCGTGGGGCACACGTCCAGGCACCCGGCATGGGTGCAGTGCTTGCACACGTCCGAGGACATGAGCCAGCGGAAGTCGGGGGTGTCCAGCACCGGGGAGTCGTCCCCACCGGTGGCCGCCACAGGGGCCGCCCCACCCTCCGCAGAGCAGCCGCAACCGCCCGCCGATCCGCAGCCCGCCGGCGCGGTGACGCCCGGTGTGGACTGGGACGAGCACGCGCAACCGGGCCCAGCGGCGTCGTTCACCGGGGGCGCCCCGCACGCACGCCCGCCCGAATCCGGAACGGGAACGGCGGCGGAGTCCGCCGCAGCGGGGGCGGAGCCGCACGCGCACCCGCCCGCGGCAGGAGCCGGCGACGCCGCCGGCGGACCCACGCGCGGCATGCCCAGGCTCACGAGGGCGCGGCCGGACTCGCGGGCCTGCTCGATGCGCTCCTGGGACTGCTCGATGAACGCCACGTGGCGCCAGGTGTCCGCACCCAGACCACCGGTGTTGTCGTAGGAGGAGCCCAGGATCTCGTAGTCCGAGTCCACCGGGTTGCGATTCCACTCCTTGCACGCCACCTCGCAGGCTTTGCAGCCGATGCAGATGGACGTGTCCGTGAAGAACCCGCGCCGGTGGTGCGGGTGCTCCCAGTAGGTGTCGTCCGCGAAACTGGGGGTGGGTGTCAGGTTGTCCGTGCTCACTGCTCTTCTTCCTGGTCCGTCGCGGGGGCGCCCGGCCGCCAGGCGGTGGACTGCCCCGCGATGTCCCCGCTGTCGCGTCCTCGCAGCGGATCCTGGTCGAGCTCGCGCTCCGGATCCGTGATGCGTTCCATTCCCGTGCGCACGGTGAGCCCGGCCCGCTCCTGGTACTCGCGCACCAGTTCCATCCGCGCCGCACCGCGCGGCCGACGGCCCGGGACGATGTCGCACGAGCCCGTCTTGAAGTTCTGGATCTGCACGTTGGGGTCCAGCGTGATGCCCAGCAAGTCGTTCGCACCGTCACCCGTGACCACCGCGTCGGAGCCCGCCCCCCAGTGGTACGGCAGACCGATCTGGTGGATGGTCCTGCCCGCCACGGTGAGCGGTGTCATGCGGTCCGTGACCAGCACCTTGACCTCGATCGCGGAGCGCGGCGAGATGATGGTGGCCCACCCGTACGGTTCCAGCCCCTTGAGCTCAGCGAGCTCCGGGGAGATCTCGCAGAACATCTCGGGCTGCAGCTCGGACAGGTACGGCAGCCACCGGCTCATGCCACCGGCCGTGTGGTGCTCCGTGAGCCGGTAGGTGGTGAACACGAACGGGTAGACCCCGGTGCCCGGCGCCTCCCCGCTGGGCGCGGACAGGTTGTCCTCCCGCGGGAACATGATCCGCGCGGGATTCTGCTGCTGCGCGTACAGCGGGTTGTCCACCGGGGACTCCTGCGGCTCGTAGTGCGTGGGCAGGGGCCCGTCCATCATGCCCTTGGGCGCGAAGAGCCAGGCCTTGCCGTCCGCCTGCATGATGAAGGGGTCGTCACCGGCAAGGGCGTCCGGCCCGGTTGCCTCCGGGCCCGGCCGCGCGGAGGGCTCACGATCCAGCGGGAAGTCCGGATTGTCCTTGCCGGTCCACAGCCCCTGCTCCTGGTCCCACCACACGAGCTTCTTGCGCTCGCTCCACGGCTTGCCCTCGGGGTCCGCCGAGGCGCGGTTGTAGAGGATGCGGCGGTTCGCGGGCCACGCCCACGCCCACTGCGAGGCGATCTCGTCCTGCTGCCACCCGGGCACGCGCATGGCCGCCCGGTTGACGCGGTCCGCGTAGATGCCCGTGTAGATCCAGCAGCCACCGGACGTGGAGCCGTCCGTGCGCATCTGGCCGTAGTTGCTGAGCGGCTCACCCGCCTGCTCCCCGGTCTCGAAGCGGCCGTTGATCTCGGCCAGCACGGACACCGGGTCCACCTCACCCTGCTCGTCCAGCGGGTAGTCCCACGTGAGGTCCAGCAAGGGCCGGTCCCGGGGGTCCGTGGAGTCCGCGAGGCGTTCGCGGATCCGGTTGCCGAGCTCGAAGAAGAACTCGAGCTCGCTCTGGGCGTCCCCCGGCGGTGCCACGGCCTGGTGGCGCCACTGCACCAGACGCTGGGTCTGGGTGAAGGAGCCGGACTTCTCCACGTGCGTGGCCGCGGGCATGAAGAAGACCTCGGTGTCGATGTCCTCGGTCTTCAGCTCGCCCGAGGCGATCTCCGGACCGTCCTTCCACCACGTGGCGGACTCGATCATGTTGAGGTCCCGCACCACGAGCCATTTGAGGTGGGACATCCCCATGCGTTGCAGCCGCCCGTTGGCCGAACCCACCGCGGGGTTCTGCCCCAGCAGGAAGTACCCCTCCACCTGGTCCTTGAGCATGGACATCAGCGTCTGGTAGGTGCCGTGGGCCCCGTTGATCCGCGGAATGTAGTCGTAGGCCCAGTCGTTCTTGGCGGTGGCGGCATCCCCCCACCAGGCCTTCAGGAGGTTGACCGAGTACGCCTCAGCATTCGCCCAGTAGCCCTTCTGGCTGGTGGTGCGGATGCCGTCCACGTACTCCGAGAAGCTCTGCGCGGTGACCGAGGGCATGGGCAGGTACCCGGGCAGCAGGTTGAACAGGGTGGGGATGTCCGTGGAGCCCTGGATGGTCGCGTGCCCGCGCAGCGCCATGATGCCGCCGCCCGGGCGGCCCATGTTGCCCAGCAGCAGCTGCAGGATCGAGGCCGTGCGGATGAACTGCGCACCCAGCGTGTGCTGTGTCCAGCCCACCGCGTACGCGAAGCACGTGGTGCGCTCCCGCCCGGAGTTCTCCGTGACGGAGCGGGCGAGGTAGTCGAAGTCCTCCTCCGAGATGCCGCAGGTCTCCCGCACCATCTCCGGGGTGTACCGGGAGAAGTGGCGCTTGAGGATCTGGAACACCGTGCGCGGGTGCTGCAGGGTCTCGTCCCGCACCGGCGTGCCGGAGCCCACGGGGGCGCCGCCGCTGCCGTACTGCTGACCGCCGGCCTCCGCGCGCTCCTGACCCCCCTGGTTGCCCTCCTCGTCGGCCCGCTCCCCGTGGTCCTCGCCCTCGGTCTCGTAGCCCCAGGACTTCAGGTGGTAGGTGCCGGTCTCGGGGTCGTAGCCCGAGAAGATGCCGTCGAGGTCCTCGGCGTCCTCGAAGTCCTCGCTGACGAGGGTGGCGGCGTTGGTGTAGTGCAGCACGTACTCGTGGAACCAGAGGTCGTTGCTCAGGACGTGGTTGATCAGCGCCCCGAGCAGCACGATGTCCGAGCCCGCACGGATGGGCAGGTGCTTGTCCGACACGGCAGAGGTGCGCGTGAACCGCGGGTCCACGTGGATCACGCGGGCGCCGCGTGCCTTGGCCTCAGTGACCCACTGGAAGCCCACGGGGTGGCACTCGGCCATGTTGGAGCCCTGGATGACGATGCAGTCCGCGTTGGCCATGTCCTGCAGGGACTGGGTGGCGCCGCCGCGCCCGAAGGAGGTTCCCAGACTGGGAACCGTGGCGGAGTGTCAAATCCGGGCCTGGTTCTCGATCTGCACGGCCCCCGCCGCGGTGAACAGCTTCTTGATCAGGTAGTTCTCTTCGTTGTCCAGGGTGGCGCCGCCCAGGGACGCGATGCCCATGGTGCGCCGCAACGGCCGCCCCTGCTCGTCCGCGTCCTGCCAGCCGCGGCGTCGGGACTCCAGGAAGCGGTCGGCGATCATGTCGATGGCCGTGTCCCGGTCCAGGGGCTGCCAGTCGGCGGCGCCGGGCGCACGGTAGAGGACCTGTGTCTGGCGGCCCGGGGAGTTCACGAGCTGCTCACTCGCGGAGCCCTTGGGGCACAGGCGACCACGCGAGATCGGCGAGTCCGGGTCACCCTCGATCTGGATGACGCGCTCGTCCTTGACGTAGACCTTCTGTCCGCAACCCACGGCGCAGTACGGGCAGATGCTCTGCACCACGCGGTCCGCCGTGGCGGTGCGCGCGGTGATCTCCTGGGTCCTGCGGGACTGCACCGCACTGCTGCGGCCTGAGTGGTCCCCGGTGCGGAGCTGGCGGATGACCGGCCACTCCAGCGGGCTGAATCTGGACATGCGCCCAGGATAGACCCGTGGTCCGACAGTCACAGGTACCACGTGTGTGCCATGGTCAAAACGCCCCCGGCGCGTACCCCGGCCACTGCCTGTCCCACGGTGCACACCCGTGGCGGCCGGGGGTCGTCCCGGCCACCACGGCCGTCCCGTTCGGGGCCCGCGGCGGCGTCCTCCCGGGGTGGAGCCGGCGGGCATCTACTCCATGGGATCGGTGGGATCCTGGGCACCGTCCTGCAACGAGCGCTCGACCTCGCGGTCCGCCTGGGGGTCCGCCACGAGGGCCTCCACCTCCGGGTCTTCCGTCCCGAGCGCGGCCCCGGGGTCGGAGTCCCCCACGGCGATCTGCTCGATGTCCGCCTCTTCGGGGTGCTTCAGGGGATCCGCGTCCTCACCCCACTGGGCGTCGTCCTCCTCCCATGCGGAGTCCTCGGCACCCGTGGTCTCGATCAGGTCGTCCTCGCGGAACGTGTCCCCTGCGGCCTCCGGGTTGTCCAGAGGATTGGGATCCGGGATGGGCTGCGTCATGCGGTGCTCCTTGCCAGGTTCTCGTCCGACGCGCTGTCACGCGCACCGTCAGACTACGGCGCCACCGGGGCCGCGCTCCACCCGCTGCCGCCCCGCCCCGGGGGTGGGCCTGCCTGGGCCGGCGACGCCGCTCGGTGGCCGATCTGCCCGGCAGCCGCCCGGACCTCGTCGCTGTCCACGAACGGAACCCGTGCACCGGGCGGGCCGATCTCCATCCAGCGCTCGTGGCCCTTCCCGTACAGGGCCACGGTGTCCTGCGGGCCCGTGAGTTCCAGAGCCGTCCGAATCGCGTCCCGACGGGTGGGCGCCTCCACGACGTACGGTACGGGCTTCCCCGCGGCACGCAGCCGTTGCACTGCGGCGTCGACGCCCCGCATCACGGCCGCACGGATCGCTGCGGGATCCTCGGAGCGGGGGTTGTCGTCCGTGACCACGACGACGTCCGCGCCGGACTCGACCACCGCTCGCCCGGTGAGTTCGCGCTTGGACGTGTCCCGGTCCCCGCCGCTGCTGGCGGTGACCACGAGGCGGCCCCGGGTCCTGGCGCGCAGCGCGGACACGGACTTGGCGGTGGCATCGGGCGTGTGCGCGAAGTCCACCAGCACCGTGGGCCATCCAGGCCCCAGGTCCACCCGTTCCATGCGGCCGGGCACGCTCACCGGTCCGTCGAGCGCACGGGCCACCTCCTGCAGCGGGTGCCCGGCACCCAGGAGCATCAGCGCGGCCAGCGCGGTGTTCACGCGGTTGTGCTCCCCGGGCAGGGGTGCACGCAGCCGCATGGGGCCCCGTGGACCGTGCAGCTCGAACCCGTCCGCGCCCTCGACGCCGGCGAGGTGCCAGGTGGCGGCGCCCCCGGGCCGGGTACCCAGGGTCACGGTGGGCAGTCCTCTCCGGCGGGCCAGGCGGTCGAGGCGCCGCCCGGCGTCGTCGTCCACCACGATCACCGCGCGTGCCGCGAACTCCGGCGTGAACAGCCTCGCCTTCGCGTTGAAGTAGGACTCCATGTCCCCGTGGTAGTCCAGGTGCTCATGGGTCAGGTTGGTGAAGGCCACAGTGTCGAAGCGCACGCCGTTGACGCGCTCCTGGTCCAGGGCGTGGCTGCTGACCTCCATCACGGCCGACCGGTTGCCCGCCGCACGCATCCTGGCCAGCAGGTCCTGGACGTGCGGCGCCGAGGGTGTCGTCATGCGACTGGGCCCTCGCTGCGTGCCCACCACGGTCTCCGGGGTGCTCACGAGCCCGGGATGCTGCTCCAGACGTCGCAGGGCAGCTTCGAGGATGTAGGCCGTGGTGGTCTTGCCGTTGGTTCCCGTGACACCGAAGACGGGCAGGTGGTGGGAGGGGTGGCCGTTCAGGAGCGAGGCGAGTGGTCCCAGCACGGCACGGGGATGCTCGGCGACCAGCAGCGGAACCCCCGGGTCGCGGCCGATGGACCGCGCCCCTGCGGCGTCGGTGAGCACCGCGCCCGCTCCTGCGGCCACTGCCTCCGCGACCTTGCTTGCCCCGTGGTGGTGGCGTCCCTGCAGCGCCACGAAGAGATCCCCCGGGCGGACCTCCGTGTGGACTTCCGAGACGCCGAGGATTCTGACGTTCCCGGCCTGCTCCGCGGCACTGTCGCCCGCACGCAGCTCGGCACCCGCACAGGCCGTCAGCTCCGCAACGGTCCGGCCGTGCACCCCGCACGTCCCCATGGCACGGCTCCCCTCTCGACGGTGGTGGACCCGGCACCCGCCGGATCATCAGACTACTGATGGAAGCGCGGGAAGGGCCCCGGGATATTCCAGGACCGCGCTGGCACGGCGCGGTGACCCCGCGGGGCCGACATAATTCCATGCAATGACATGTGGAGATTGCACAAGCGAACGAAAGCGGGCACCCTGATCCTGACCGTGAGAACACGGGTCCAGGACTGCTCAAGGGGCCACCATGCAACGATTTCGGACACTCACCGCGGCATCGGCGCTGCTGATTCTCGGGGTCGGTTCACTCACCGCGTGCGGGTCCGACTCGTCGAACGAGCCGCAGTCTGCTGCCACCAGCGCACAGGTGGCAGGCCCGACGTCGGGCATTCGTTCGCAGGCGGCGTCGCCAGCACCCGAGGAGTCGTCGGAACCAGCCGGGCAGCCGACCCCGGAGCGCACCACGGAATCCGCGCCAGAGCCGACCAAGGAGTCTGGCGCGAAGAGCGCCTCGGCAAGCGCTCCGGCCGGTCAGGAAACGTGCGGTGCGAGCGGCGCCGAGGCCGCCGTGAGCGCGCATCTGGCGGATGTGCCGGGCGTCGCCGATCCCTCGTCCTGGACCGTTGAGGACAGCGATGGCTACGATCCGTGCGCAGATCTCTCCTGGATCACCCTGATCGGCGGCGGAACGGGCTCGTCCCCGCGGCAGCAGATGCTCTTCCACCAGGGCGACTACCTGGGCACCACCACGTCCAAGCCCATCGGCTTCCACCCCGCCACTCAGCGGCTCACCGACTCCTCCATCCAGGTCACCTACACGTACGTGGAGGGGGACGAGAGCAACGCAGAGGCCCGCGGCCGAGCCGTCTCCACCTACACCTGGAACCCGGACACCGAGTCCATCGACCACGCCGGCGAGTGGCCCCCGGGCATCGGCTGACGCCCGGTGACGGGCCACCGTCCAGAAGTGTGATCCAACCGTGATCTCGACTGGAACCGCCGCCTGACGTGCGGCGACACAGATCCCGCCCCGTGGCGGACAGACGAAGACCCCCCGGTCTTGGCGTTTGCTATTGCACATCCAGCGCCGAACTCCCAGTGCGGAATTCGAGCCGAAGGTGGCACGCGTGGACGACGCCAACCTCAGGGTCACCTACCGGTACCCGCTCGAGGGAGACGCCAGCGCGGCGCCCCGGGGCCAGGCTGTCTCAGAGTTCTACTACGACGAGGAATCCGGCACCGTGGTGCACACCGGCGAGTTCCGCCGCAGTAACTCCAAGAAGGCGCGTGCCAGTCACGCACCCGGGCCCCCTGGGGCGACGGGCGAGCCGCTCTCACGCGTGCAGGGCCGCCCACCCCACCGGTGGGCGGCCCTGCACACGTGTGGAGGGGAAGTTCACCCTCCCGGGCGGGTGCGGGTTCGCCAACGGGCTGCGGCTTCTTTCACGCGCCCTCGCGCCACCCTCAGGGCCACCAGAGCGTCCACGGGGCGGTGCCACCACCGGGAGCCATACATGTCCCGCACGTACTCCTGTGCGCGTGAGCTCTCTTCACCCAGCATCTGCTGGAACTGCCCCTCAGAGCTGGTCACACTCACCTCGCTGCGCACTCGGGGTCCCATGAGCGCCCAGTTGGGCCACGGCTGGTGGAAGAAGAGCCAGTCGTCCCCGCCCCACACCTTGAGGTCCTCGGGGATGGGCACGTAGTTCTCCCTGCGCAGGCACATGAACATGCCGAAGCTGTTGCCGATTAGGTTGCTCCCGGCCACCCGCAGCCTGGGGCGCGTGGCGTGCTCGCGGTTGAGGAAGGTCCCCTCCAGGGCCAGGATCCCCCGGCGCGGCTTCACCACGAATTCGGCGGCGACGTCGAGGACCACGGGGTCGAACAGGACGTCGTCGTTGATGATCGCCAGGAACTCCGCCCGCGCCTCCCGCGCCCCCAGGTTCCACGCTGGGTTCACGTAGATGTTCCGCTCCTGCTGCAGCACCCGCACGTTCTCGTACCTGAAGTCCAACGGGTCCGGGTGGTTGTTGACCACGATCACCTCACGGACCGTGGGGTGCGTGGCACACAACGCCACCAACTCGTGCAGCTCTCGCGAACGCTGCAGGGTGGGAATGATCACGGAGAAGATCTGTGCGGGGGCCACTCATCCCACCTCAGTGCCGGGTGCCTGCTCCCCGCCGGCCGGATCCAGGTGTCGAACTCGACCACCACGACCCGCAAGACGATGTCGCAGCCTGCGGATGGCCAGCACCCACTCCTCAGGGCGGTGCCACCACCGCCATCCCACCTCGTCACGCAGATAGCGCTCACAGATCCGCCCGTCGTGCTCCAGGAACGGCGAAAAGGTCGCGTCGGACGATGTGGTCCCCACCTCGGAGCGGATCCACGGGCCCATGATCACCTTGTTCGGCCAGCGCTGACTCATGTAGAGGACGTCGTCCCCGCCCCAGATCTTCATCTCCTCCGGGATCGGCACGTAGTTGCTCTTGGGCATGCACATGAACATGCCAAATCCCGAGCAGATCAGATGGTGCGAGGCGAGGCGGATCTTGGGCGGGAGGGACTCGGCCCGGTTCATGTGCAGTGGATCGATGCCCACGAGGCCGGTGAACGGCGCTGTCACGGCTCGAGCCGCAAGGTCCAGGAGCGCCGGGTCGAACAAGACATCGTCGTTGATGATCGCCAGATACTCCGCCCGCGCTTCCCGCACCCCCAGGTTCCAGGCCGGGTTCACGTAGATGTTCCGTTCCTGCTGCAGCACGCGCACATTCTCCCGGCCGAAGTCCAGCGGGTCCGGGTGGTTGTTGACCACGATCACCTCGAGGACCGTGGGATGCACGGCGCACAGCTCCACCAACTCGGGCAGCTCTCGCGAACGCTGCAGGGTGGGAATGATCACGGAGAAGATCTGTGCGGGGGCCACGCCCCGATCGTAGTGCTTGCTTCCCGCAACCCCGAGGCTCGTAGCGCCGTGAGGCGCGCCGCGACCGCTCCCACACGGTGGCCCCAAGTCCCCGGGCTCCGGGTCACTGCGTCCCCGGGCGGCGCCGTGACCTGTGACACGATGGCCAGAAGGAGCACGCCGTCGTGAAGGAGAGCCATGGACCCGGTGAGAACGCTCGTCACGGCCGCGGCGGCGTCGTACACGGCGAACTGCGCCCTGGGCGGCTCGGTGGCCCTCGGCCTGCTCGACACCTCGAACGTGCGCTGGGTCCACCACGGCCTGTACATCGCCACCTCGTCGCTCACTGCGGCCGCGTGCGCCGCCGGGCTGAGGGCGCGTTCGACGACGCCGCTCGCGCTGGCCCCTGCCCTGGCTCCCCTGTTCCTGCTGCAGCGCCACGGCGCCCGTCCGCTGCGGCGACACACCCGGGACGCCATCGCGGCGGCCCCCTGCTACGTGGCCGGTCTCGTGCTGGCCTGGAGGTGAATCGTGGAATTCCTGGATGTCGTGTTCAACCGGCGGACCACCAACGGTCCGTTCCGACCAGACCCGGTGAGCCCCGGGCACCAGCAGCTGCTGATCCGTGCGGCCGCCGCCGCACCGTCCCAGTTCAACAGCCAGCCGTGGCGGTTCGTGCTGATCGAGGACCGGGACACCATTGAGACGGTCGCCCGCATCAGTGGCGAGAGCATGACCGAGGTGATGGGCGCGGGCACGTTCTTCGACCGGTACAAGAAGTACTTCCGGTTCAGCCAGAAGGAGATGGACACCCTGCGCAGCGGCATGCTCTTCGACAAGCTGCCCGCCCTGCTGCGCCCGTTCACCTCCCGGGCGTTCACACCGTCCGGGCAGGCCCTCATGAACAGGCTGCGCGTCCCGCAGACCCTGGGTGAGGAGAACCGCAAGCTCGTGGCGGGCTCACCCCTGCTGATCGGGGTGATGCTCGAACGCGGCGAGTACCGCCCGGAGGAGCTCTCGGGGTTCTACTCCGTGTTCAGCATGGGCGCGGCCATGGAGAACCTGTGGCTGACCACGGTGGAGCTGGGCATGGGCATCCAGTTCGTGTCCTTCCCCATGGAGGCCCCGCACCAGTGGCAGCGGATCGTGGACATGCTGCACGTCCCGGACGACCTGGAGCTCATGGCCGTGTACCGGCTGGGCTACGTGCCCGAGCGCACGCACCGCCCCGCGATCGACTGGTCCAGCCGCGAGCGCAAGCGCCCCTCCCAGTTCGTGTTCCGTGAGACCTGCGACACCCCGCAGCAGGGCTGGGACCAGGACGTCCGGCCCGGCTCCGCCTGAGTCCTGCCCGGTGGCACCGGCTACGCGCGGCCCCGGCCCGTCCGGGGCGGCATCGTCTCCGGTGCGCGGTGCACCGCGAGCAGCCGGAAGAATCGCTGCCCCACGGCCTGCCAGCCAGGGGGTAGAGCCGTGGCCAGCTCGGCGGGAGTGTGGCTGCGCCGGATCGAGAGCAGCCCGTCGAAGCGCACGAAGGTGCGGGCGCGGGCCAGGGGCAGCGTGGCCACCCAGTAGATGAGCCACGCCGTACGGCTGCGGCGCAGGTCGTTGTGCACCGCCACCCCGCGGGCCAGTGCCTCGGAGTCGGAGAGCACCCCGGCCAGTTCCCCGGGGGTGAGGTGATGCAGCATGTGGTTGGAGATCACCGCGTCGTAGCTCTCCCCCGCCTCCACCAGCGCGCCACTGGCCACCGTGCGGTAGGTGATCCCGGCCCCGCGGTCGTGGGCCGCGGCCCACCGGGTGGCCCGCTCATCGGGGTCGATGCCCGTGACCCGCACGTCGAGTCCGTCCCGATGAGCCCAGCGCGCAACGGCCCGGGCGACGTCCCCGCCCCCGCACCCCACGTCCAGCACCGTGGCCGGGCGCCCCTGTCGCGCGGCCGCCCGCAGAGCGGGTCGCAGGTGCCGGCGGTACACCGGCCGCCAGGACGCTACGAGCGGATTGATCACCCCGAACAACCGGTAGGTGTTGTCCAGGGCCACGGGATCGCACGCGGGGTCGTCCATGAGCTCGGGCTCGCCCACGGACCGGCGGCGCAGGAGGAGATCCATCAGCGCTGCGCGGCGGGGAGCAACCGGAGCAGGGCGGACTCGATGCTCAGGCCCGGCCCGAACGCCATGGCCGCCACGTGCCCGGACATTCCGGTGTGCAGCAGGCGGGCCAGGACGAAGAGGATGGTCACACTGCTCATGTTCCCCGCATCGCGGAGCACCGCACGCGAGGGCGCCATCTGCTCGGCGCTCAGCCCCAGCCGGGACTCCACCTTGTCCAGGATGCTGCGCCCGCCCGGGTGAACGGCCCACTGCGGGATGTCCTCCACAGCGAGACCCGTGCGCCGGAGCAGGGGCGCGAGGGCGTCCGTCACGTGGTCGTCGATGATGCGGGGCACGTAGGTCCCCAGGATCATCTCGAAGCCCTCGTCCCCCACGCTCCACGCGAGCTCGTCCTCGCCCACGGGCGCCAGGGTGGTCTCGAAGTCCACGAGCTCGAGTGCGGCGCCGGGGACGGCGACGTCGCGCGCGGTCACCACAGCAGCGGCCGCGCCGTCCGCGAACAGGGCGTTGCCCATCACGGTGTCGGGATCGTTGCGCACGTGCAGGTGCAGGGTGCACAGTTCCACGCACACCACGAGCACCACGGCGTCCGGGTCCGCGCGGCACGCGGTCGCCGCCGTCTGCAGCGCGGGGAAGGCCGCGTTGCACCCCATGAATCCCAGGTGCACACGTTTGACGTCCGCGGGCAGCCCCAGGTCCTTGGCCACACGCACGTCCGGGCCCGGCGCGAAGAACCCGGTGCAGGACACCGTGACCACGTGGGTCACGTCCGCCGCGGTGATCCCGGGGCCGACGCCGCTCAGCGCCGCCCTGCCCGCGGCCACGAACAGCTCCCGGGCGTTCCGCGTGTAGATCTGGTTCCTGGCGTGGGTGCCGGGTGAGAGCAGGTGACCGGTGACGGGATCCACGAACGGCGACGCCGCGGCGTCGTCACCCGGGGGTTCCCCGTGCGGCGTCCGCGGGGGCGTCAACTGCCCCCGCTCCCGGTCGTCCTCCGGGCCAGCGGTGGGAGCGTGCGACGCGCGGGCGGTGGCCTCCGCCAGCTCGGGGAGCACGGTGTGGCGCGTGGCCACCCCGGCGCCGTCGAACGCGGAGCGTACGAGCCGCGAGCCCAGGCGCGTCATACCCGGCTGCCCCGCGAACAGCCGGGTGACGTCCTCCTGCCGGATGACGGTCTCGGGGACCACGGTCTCGATCGACAGCATGCGAACAGTCATGCACCATGGTAGGCACCGCTCAGGCCCTGCGGCCTAGGGTGGCCCCATGACTGGTGAGCCCGTGTCCCCCTCCCACGCTTCCGCTCAGCGCGTCGGGCCCGATGCGCAGACGCGGACGTGCCGCCGATACGCAGGAGTGGACCTCGCGGCGGACCCCGCGCGCACGGGCATCGCCGTGATCCGGGAGGAACCCGGCCGGGTGGTGGTGGAACGGGTGGACCTCGGTGCGACGGATGACGACGTGCTGGCCGTGGTCCGCGACGCGCACCGAGCAGGGATCGACGTTCCCTTCGGCTGGCCCTCACCGTTCGTGGACTACATCTGTGCCCAGGCCGCCGGGCAGGTGACCGCTCCGCCCTCGACCGATTCGGCGTGGCGCCGCAGCATGGCCCAGCGCACCACGGATCTCCACGTGCGCTCTCGCACAGGCCTGATCCCCCTGAGCGTCTCCACGGACCGGATTGCGTATCCCGCGCTGCGCTGGGCCGCTCTGGAGAGCCGCCTTCTCGATGCCGGACTCGACGTCCCCCGGGACGGTTCGGGGCGCGCGTGCGAGGTGTACCCGGCGGCCGCGCTGGCCCGTTGGGGACTCCCGCACCGTGGCTACAAGGGGAGCAAGAACGCGATCCACCGTCACGACCTGGTAACGCGCCTGGTGAAGCACCTGCCGTGGTTCGAGTGGTCGGGGCACGAGTCGATGTGCCGGGCGGACGACAACGTGCTGGACGCCGTCGTCGCCGCCCTGGTGGCACGAGAGGTGGATCTCGGCAGTTGCGAGCCCTCGCCACCTGAGCTGGCGTCCGTCGTCGCCCGCGAAGGGTGGGTGTGGCTGCCGACGGACACACCAACGCCGCCACGTGACCGCCCCTGATCACCGGGACGCATCAGCACCCCCCGGCGCGCGAGCCGGACAACGCAGTGTGCCCCGCGCATCTGCACGGGGCACACGGTGAACTGGTCACCCGCCGAGGTCGACGGGCCCCACGTGCTCAGCCGAGGACGGAGTGGGCGATGAGCTGGTCCAGTGCAACGACGTCGATGCCGCGGCCCACGTTGATCTTCATGACGCCGGCGCGCGTCCAGAGCTGGATCTCCGCGTTGAAGTCCAGGGTCCCGGCGTTCTCCGTGGACCACATGCTGATGCTGGAGTAGGGAATGGACACCGTCTCGATCTTCTTGCCGCGCAGCCCCTGGGCGTCCCGCACGATCAGACGGCGGTTGGTGAACGTGGCGGTGTCCCGCACGGTCTTGAAGGAGGCCACGGGGACCTCACCGGCCACCAGGAACGGGGCCATCTCGGCGGGGAACTCCACGTGGGAGAGGAAGGTCCACACACTGTTCGGGGTCGTCTCCATGATGATCGGGCTCCTCTTCTCGGCCCGTTCGGGGCCGGTCACTGGTGCGGTCGGGGTGAGCGGGTCCTGTGGCTCGCCCTCATGGGAATCGTCCCACGGGAGCCGCCACGGCACCTGGTGGCCAGCTGGATGCCACCTGGTGGTGCGGCGAACCGTGGAACGGCAACGGGCCGCGCCCGCACGGTGCGAGCACGGCCCGGTCAGGTCCGCAACGACGTCGCTGCGATCAGAGATCCACGACCTCGTTCTCACCGTCCACGGTGTTGCCGGTGACCTTGGCCTTGATCAGGTTGGCCACCTGGGTGACCTTGCTGCCACCCGGAGTGTCCCAGTACTCGGCGGTGTCCGCGTCAATCTCGATGAGCACGTTGTTGGGGTTCTCGGGGCCGCCCTCCAGCCAGGAACCGGTGAAGGAGCTCCACAGCTCACGCAGCTTGTCCGTGTCGTTGACGATGCGCGCCGTGCCGCTCAGCGACACCCAGGCACCGTTGCCCGAGTAGGCCACGTTCACGTTCGGGTTCTTCTGGATGTCCATGCCCTGGTCGGAGGCGCGCTCCGCGATGAAGCGCACTGTGCCGTCGAAGTCGACCTCCTGCGTGGCCATGGGCTTGGAGACCAGGCGGCCGTCCTCGTCCACGTGGGTGAGCATGGCGACGCGCGTGCCCTTGATGATGTCGCGGACCTTCTGGATGTTCTCGTTGCTCTCTGCCATGGCACTGCCTTCCGTCGTGACCGATCAGTTGGACCGCCGCCCGCAGGGTGCTCGATTGCTCGCACAGAACGGGGCGGCGTTGGTCATCAGTCTATTGATCAGTGACCTTCCCCACGAGGAGTTGGCCGCCAGCGGAATCCTTTCCCTCCTGCTCGCCATCCTCCGCCGCATCACGACGCCGATCGGCCGCCTTTCCGCCGCCCGCTCAGCCCACGGCGTCCCACGGCACGTGCTCACGGGCCGCTCGACCTCCCGGGCTCAGCGGTTCTAGGCTGGACGAACGGCCTGCCGACCAGTGACGCCGACCCCCGCGAGCCGCGCGGCGTCGTCGTCCTCCGGGGGCCGGAACCCGCCGAGCCGCACCGAGAGGACCGCCGCCGTGGCCCGAACCCCTGCGCAGACCGTGGACGCGCTGCTGGAGCGGCACGGCCGCACATACGCGCAGGAGGCGGGGATCGAGCTGCGGGACGCTCCCGCTCCTCTCTACCAGTTGCTCGTGCTGGCCAATCTGCTCTCCGCCCGGATCGGGGCACCCGCGGCGGTGGCCTCTGCCCGCGCGCTGTTCGACGCCGGGTTCCGCACCCCCGAGGCGATGCGAAACTCCTCCTGGCGCCAGCGGGTGGCCGCCCTGGGCCGTGGCGGGTACAAGCGCTACGACGAGCGCACCTCCACCATGCTGGGCAACGGCGCGGACCTGATCCTGGACACCTGGGGCGGTGACCTGCGAGCGCTGCGGGACGCCTCCGACGACGCCTCGGGGATTCTCCGCCGGCTGCAGGATTTCCCCGGCATCGGGCCCACCGGCGCGTCCATCTTCGCGCGTGAAGCACAGGGCGTGTGGCCGATGCTGGCTCCGCACGTCGACAAGAAGGCGCTCGCCGGTGCCCGCCGCGTCGGCCTGCCGGAGGACGCCGCCGCGCTGGCGGACCTCGTGGACCCCGAGCAGCTGCCCGTCCTGGCCTCCGCACTGGTGCGAGTGGCCCTGGACCGCACGAAGGGCGACCCGTTGGGATAGGCCACGGTCTGCTCGCACGCCCCTCTGCAGATCCCTCCGAAAGGCCACCGCACCGTGTCCTGCTCCTCACCCCACACCGCTCCGGCACCCGCGTGCCCTGACCGCCGTCCCCACCGCGCGGAAGCCTGCCCTGCCGCCCCGTTGACCGTCCCGGATCCCACCGTGCCCCGCCCGGCCCAGCCCATGCACACTCCCCTGCTGGTCGGCCACCGCGGCGCGGCCGGCACCGCCCCCGAGAACACCGTGTGCGCATTCCGGCAGGCCCGTTCTTCCCGCGCGGACTTCTTCGAACTGGACGTCCAGCTCTCCGCGGACGGAGTGCCGTTCGCGTTCCACGACGACACCCCCGCCCGCACGACCGACGCGGCCAGGGTCTTCCCCGGCCGCGAGCGCGACCCGATCACCTCCTTCACGTGGGCGGAGCTGCAGCGGCTCGAGGTGGGCTCGCACTTCTCCACCGCGTTCCACGGCGAGCGGATCCCGCACCTGGACGACGCCGCCGCGGTCGCCGGTGACCGGATCGGGGTGTTCATCGAGGTCAAGTCGCCCCAGAACTCGCCGGGCATCGAGCAGGTCCTCGCCGACTCGCTGCAGCGCAGGCCCGAGTGGCAGTCGCTGGTGCGGAACGGCCGGGTGGAGGTCCTGGGCTACGACGCCGCCTCCAACCGGACGTTCGCGGCGCTGGTCCCGGAGATCCCCCTGCAGCAGCTGGCGGACGTGGTGCCCGCGGCCGCGGAGCTGGGCGAGATTGCCGGCTACGCGCACGCGGTGGGCACCGAGTACCGACCGCTGGACGCCGCGGCCGTGCAACGGGTCAGGGCCGCGGGCCTCAGCGTGGGCGTGTACACCGTGGACTCTCCGGACGCCTACGACCGGATGGTGGCACTCGGGGTGGACCGGATCACTGGGGACTTCCCCGTGCAGCTGGCCCGCCACGTGCAGGGGTCCGAACCGTTCCCCGACAACGAGGGTCTGCGCGTGGTGGGCGCGACCGGCCAGGACCCGGAGCCGCGTTCGTGCACCCGCGGGCACGTGGTCCTCCACAACACCTCGCCGCACCCGGTGGACGCCTCCGGCTACAGCATCCGGGCTTCCCGGGGCCACAGCATGACCGTGGGTAGGGGGTGCGTCCTGGCGCCGGGCCAGCAGCTGCACCTCCACACGGAACCCGCTGTAGACGGCGCGGACACCTCCGATCAGCAGCCGGACGCAGATCTGCCGGACCACGTGGGCGACTCCGTGGCCCTGTGGTCACCCCGGGGCGCCCTGCAGGACACGTTCGCGCGCTGAGCCCTGGCCCGTCCTCCCCGGGATGGCGCCCAGGCGCGGGCGGTCTCGCCCGGGCCGCCCCCGGGAACGGTTCGACCCCGGTGGCATTGCTCGGCCTGACTCCGCCCGCGTCCGACCCGCCTCAGTCCGAGAGGAGCAGCGAGAGCCCACGATCCAGAGCGTCCTCGACGCCGCGACGCACGGGATCCGGCGCGTTGAGGCAGTCCAGCGTCAGCCCGTTCACCAGGGCTGTGACCAGAGGCGCGGCGGTCTCCGGGCTCAGTCCGTCGCGGAGCACGCCGTCCTCCTGCGCGCGGGTCAGTGCCTGGCGCACCAGCGTCTGGAAGGTGCGCATCTCGTCCCAGTACAGCTCGGCCAGCCAGTCCCGCGTGGAGGCCGCGGCGCCAAAACTGACCCAGACGGCCGCATCCTCATCGCGCACCCCCTCCCCCGGCAGCAGCTCGCGCAGGGTGCGCGTGAGTGACGCGCGGTGACCCGACTGACCGCGAGCAGCCATGACGCGCTGCGTCTGCCGCTCCACGGAACGCTCCAGGGCCGCGACCAGGAGGTCCTTACGTGTTCTGTAGTGGTACTGCACGGTCCCCGCGGACAGCCCGGACTCCTGTGCCACGCTGCGCACACTCACCACGTCGAATCCACGGTGGGCGATGACTGTGATCGCCGCCTCCGCAATGCGCTGGCGACTCGGTGCACCGTCACCCGACATCTGCTGCTCCGGCATCTTCCCACCACCTCTCGTACAAGTGTATGGTCAGGGCAGTTCATACGATCGTACGAGAGGGTCGCACATGGGTGATCTCCTGGCTCTGACCGGACTGGCCCTGCTGGACAGCATGAGCCTGGGAACGCTGGTAATCCCCATCGTCTTGGTGCTCTCCCGACGGCGCGTCGACGTGGTGCCCCTGGTGATCTACTTCGCCACCGTGGTGCTGATCTACTTCGCGCTCGGCTTGGCCATCACACTGGGTTTCGATCTGGTCTCCGACGTGGCCGGCAGAGTCTGGGACAGCGAACCCGCCCAGTGGTTCAAGCTGATTGCGGGCGTGGGCCTGCTCGCGTTCGGAATCCTGGCACCCGATCCGACCACGCGGGAGACACCCCGCCAGGCCCCGCGTTCCCTGAACCCCGGAGCGATGATCGCCCTGGGCGGCGGAGCCGCGCTCACGGAAGCGGCCACGATGGTGCCGTACCTCGCCGCGAACGGGATCATTACGGCAATGCCCATCGGCTGGCCCACACGTCTTGCCCTGCTCGCGGGGTACTGCCTGGTGATGGTGCTGCCCGCCGTGATCCTGCTCATCGGCGCCCGTGTCCTGGGCGACCGGATCTGGCCCCGCCTGGAGAAACTCGTCCCCGTCCTCGAGCGGGAAGCAAAGATCACGCTCCTGTGGGTTGCCGGTCTCGTGGGGTTCTGGATGGCGGCCACGGGATTCGCGGAACTCGATCTCGCAGGGTAGACGGCGACGACGCCGCCCTGGGGAACTGCTCCCCCGGGGCGGCGTCGTCGTGGCGCGCGCGGTGTGGTGGCTTCCTTCCCGGTGGACAGGGCCGCGGCACCGCCCGGATCAGTACTCGATCACCACGCGGCCGTCGATCTTGCCGTGCTGCATCTCGTCGAAGATCGCGTTGATGTCCTCGAGCGGTCGCTTGCTGAACGTGGGGTGGATCTTGCCGGCGGCATAGAACTCCAGGGCCTCGATCATGTCCTGACGGGTGCCCACGATCGACCCGCGGATGGTGAGCCCCTTGAGGACGATGTCGAAGATCGGAGCGGGGAAGTCCCCCGGGGGCAGACCGTTGAACACGATCGTGCCGCCGCGGCGGGTCATGCCGATGGCCTGGCCGAAGGCCTGGGGGTGCACCGCCGTGACGAGCACACCGTGGCTGCCCCCGATCCTCTCCTGGATGACGTCTGCGGGGTCCTCGGCGAACGCGTTGACCGTGATTTCCGCGCCGTGCTTGGTGGCGAGTGCCAGCTTGTCGTCGGAGACGTCCACGGCCACCACGCGCATGCCCATGGCCACCGCGTACTGCACGGCGAGGTGCCCGAGTCCGCCGATGCCGGAGATCACCACCCACTGTCCCGGCTTGACCTCGGTCTGCTTGAGTCCCTTGTACACGGTCACCCCCGCGCACAGCACAGGCGCGATCTCGTAGGGGTCCGCCCCCTCCGGGATGACGGCGGCGTAGCGGGCGTCCACCAGCATGTACTCCCCGAAGGAGCCGTCGATGCCGTAGCCGCCGTTGACCTGCTGCTCGCACAGCGTCTCCCAGCCGGTGCGGCAGTGGTCGCAGTTGCCGCACGCGGACCACAGCCACGCGTTGCCGACCATCTGCCCGACCTCGAGCTCGGTGACCTCCGGGCCGAGCTTCTCCACAACGCCCACGCCCTCGTGGCCGGGGATCAGGGGCAGCTTGGGCTTGACGGGCCAGTCACCTCCCGCGGCGTGCAGATCCGTGTGGCACACCCCGGAAGCAATGAGCTTCACGAGGGCCTGGTGGGGTCCGGGTTCGGGGATCGCGTGCTCGCCGACGACCAGATCCTCACCGAAGGCCTCGACCTCTGCTGCGTTCATGCGTGCCATGACAAACTCCTCCTTGAGTTCTCCCTGCACTGTCCGCGGTGCAGCTCCGGCACACTTCGGCGATCCCCGAAACGGCCGTCCTCGCGCCGCACCTCCAGTTTATTCAACGCACTCCGCCCAGGACAGACCTCGGCTCCGGTTCGCACAACCATCTCCGCTGCCACCGAGCACCCGCATGTGATGTGGCATACTCACGTCCAGACGGCGTGAACCGACGCCCAGCCCGCGCACGGACCCCAGCTCCGGCGCCCCGGCGAAGGGGAGAAGATCCTCGGTTCCTCGAACTGCTGTCCGTCCTCGTCCCGCCGGGCGATCACGCTGGGGGTGCATGGCCCGGTCCAGGTACGAGATGACTCACCACAGCGACTTCAAACAACTGGTCCGCGCCCGCATGCGCGCCACCGGTCAGCCCTACACCGCGGCCCGCGCCGACCTCCTGCGAAAGAACGACGCCGCCGCCCCACCTCCCAGCCCCGCGCTGCCTCCCAGCTCCGCGCCGTCGGTTCCGGACGCAGCATCCGAGCAGTGGCAGCGTGCCGAGGCCGAGCACCGCAGGGCCCTCGGCCGGTTCCTCCACGACGGCCGGGTGGTCTCCGTCCCGGCCCGCCGCAAGGCCCGCGTGCACGTGCTGCTGCACCTGCTCTCGCTGTTCTCCGCGGGGCACACGTACACGGAACCCGAGGTGAACGACGTCCTCCGCCCCGTGGTCGAGGACTGGGCGTTCTGGCGCCGCGAACTCGTGGAGTACGGCTACCTGCAGCGTGACGCCGGGCGCTACTGGCTCCCGGAGGAGGTGCCCGAGCGCACGGCCAACATGCAGCAGGAGGCCCCCGCGTGGGAGGCCCTGTGGCTGCCCACGCACCTGGGGGACCGCCGCGCGTGACGGGCGCGCCCACACGCCACGGCCTCCGACTCACGGTGCTGCTGGCGGGCCTGCTGCTGTCCTCGTGCGGGGACGACGTCGCCGCGGTCGCCTTCTCCCTGCGCGCCGCCCAGGCGGGTTCCCCGCAGCTGCTCTCCGCGATCCTGCTGGCGCAGGCCATTCCGTCCCTCGCCCTGGGACTGTTCGGCGGCGTGCTTGCGGACCGCTCACTGCGCTGGTGGTGGTGGCCCGCCTCCCTGGTGGTCCAGGCGGGACTGTTCGGCCTCATGGCCGTGGCCCGGCAGGATGTCGTGGTCGTGGGATGCGTTGCGGCGGCCAGTTCGGTCGCGGCTCTCACCGGACCCGTGGCGAACAAGCTCATCGCGGTGCACAGCCGGGACCACCAGCGCACGGGCGGGCACCTGGCCACCGTCAACGGGCTGTCCCAGGCCCTCGGTGCGGCACTCGGGGGTGTGGCGTTCGGGGTCGGCGGGATCGCGCCACTGCTGCTGGTCAACGCCGCCACGTTCCTGGCCCTGGCCGCCGTCGCCCTCGGCGTCACCGGCCGCACCCCCGTCCCCCTGGACACTTCCCGCGAACGCGGCGTGTGGCTCGGCTTCCGACGCCTCGCGGCCCCCGGGGCGTTCGGGATCGCCGGACTGGTGCTGCTGAGATGGACCGTGTTCGCCACATCGCTCGAAGGGGTGGCCGGGGTGTTCGCCCTCACCGGCCCCGCGGGGTGGACCGCCGCGGCGGTAGGTCTCGCGTGGGGACTGTGGGGGCTCGGAGTCGTTCTCGGTGGGCAGCTCGCGGGCCGCGCACCCGGCACGACGACGCCGCTGCTCGTCACCGGCGCCGCCACCATGGGTGCCGTGTTCCTCGCGCTCGCCGTGTTCCTGCCCGGTGCGCCGTGGGGCGTGCCCCTGTTCCTGGCGGGCGGTGCCGCCAACGGGGCCTTCAACGCGGCCGTGTCCCGCACCATCCTGGACGCCGTCCCGGTCACGGAGCAGGCACGGTGCTGGGCCGCGTACCGTTGGATCGTGACACTCTGCCTGGTCACCGGGTACGCGGCAGGTGGCGCGTTCGGTGTCGAGCACGGCGTCCTGGCCCTCGGACTCTCCGGGGCGCTCGCGCTCTCCGGCGCCGCGGTGCGGGTGCTCAGGGGTGCGTGGCCTCGACCGGTGCGGTGAGCACCGCACGGCCCATGGAACGGTGGCCGGGACGGAGCTCGCACGAGACCGCACGAATCGTGCGCGAGGCCAGCGGGCGGCGTCGTTCCGGCCGACTCAAGCGCACCACGGCACGAGAGAGGGAGCCCATGGAACAGCGCGTGTTCGACTCGCACCTGCACATCATCGACCCTGCCCATCCCCTGGTGGAGAACCGCGGGTACCTGCCCGAGCCGTTCACCGTGGCGGACTACCGGCGGCGCGTCAGCGGTCTCGGGATCGCGGGCGGGGCGGTGGTCTCGGGGGCGTTCCAGGGCTTCGACCAGGGGTACCTGATCGAGGCGCTGCGCGCGCTCGGCCCCGGGTTCGTGGGCGTCACCCAGCTCCCCGCGGACGCCGACGACGCCCGGATCCTCGATCTCGACCGCGCGGGAGTGCGGGCGGTGCGGTTCAACGTGGCCCGCGGCGGGTCTGCTGACCTGGACGACCTCGAACGGCTGGCCCGGCGCGTTCACGAGCTGGCCGGCTGGCACGCGGAGTTCTACATCGACGCGCGCAGCATCGACGAGACGCTCTCACGGCGCATTGCCGCGCTGCCCGCGGCGAGCATCGACCACCTGGGGATGCACGAGGACGGGCTGCCCGCGCTGCTGCGGCTCGTGGAGCGCAGCGTGAAGGTCAAGGCCACCGGCTTCGGCCGTGCCCACCTGGATCCCGCCGCGGTGGTGCGCGCGATCGTGGACGTGGACCCCACCGCGCTCATGGTCGGCACGGATCTGCCCTCCACCCGGGCGGAGCGGCCGTTCCGGGACGAGGATCTTCGGGTGATCGAGGGGGCTGTTCCTGCGGAGCACGTGGAGAACGTGTTCTGGGCCAACGCGGCCCGGTTCTACCTGGGCTCGGGCACCGGTGGCCACCGGGCGGAGTAGGTCCAGGCACCAGCGCTGCGCGCCGACCGCTCCCGTCACAGGGCTACGACCGGTGCTGGAGCCCGTGGCGGCGCATGCTTCGTACCCTAAAGTAACTTTCATGCGAGACGCCCAGAGCACCCCCGTGCGCATCGAGAGCCTGTCCGTCCCCGTGGGATCCGAGACCGTGGTCGGCACGGTGTGGCTGCCCGCGGAGGAACCTAGCGGCGTCGTCGTGGTGCACCCGGCCACCGCGACCCCGGAACGGTTCTACAGGGCGTTCGCCGAGTACGTGGTGGGGCGCGGACTCGCCGCCGTGACCTACGACTACCGCGGCACCGGGCGCTCGGGCGATCCCCGTGAGCACAGGCACCTGCGCATGCGGGATTGGATGGGCGGTGACGTGCCCGCGGTCGCCGCCTGGGCGCGTGCCCGGTTCCCGGACCTGCCGGTGACGGCGGTGGGCCACAGCATCGGTGGGCACGCCATGGTGCTGGGACAGGGCCTCGAGGCGCTCGACAGGTTCGCCATCGTGTCCTCCCACGTGGCGGACACCCGCACGGTGACCCCCGCGAAGGAGAAGCTGCGCGTGGCTGCGATGCTCCACGTGGTGGGTCCCGCGATCAGCCGAACTCTGGGGTACATGCCCGGTAGGAAGCTCGGGATCGGCGAGGACATTCCCGCGGCAGCCATGATCGAGTGGGGCACGTGGGCTCGCCACCGGGGCTACTTCTTCGACGACCCGTCCATGGACGCCCCGGCCCGGGCCGCGTCGGTGACGCAACACGTCCTGGCCCTGGGCGCCTCGGATGACTCCTGGGCGAGCCCGGCGCAGATGACGGCGCTGACCGCACGGCTCACGTCCGCGACCGTGGAGCACCGCACGTACGCTCCCGAGCAGCTGGGGGTCGCGCGGATCGGCCACCACGGCCTGCTCCGCCGCGCAGTGGGCGAGGCCGTGTGGCCCGAGCTCCTGGACTGGCTCACCGCGCCTCGTTCGTGAGGCGGTGACACCGGGTCACCCGGTGGGCGCGGAGGCATCCGTCTCCGCGAGGGGACGCAGGTGCGGGACCGGCGGTGCGGCGTCGTCGTCCCCCGGGCGCAGCACGTCCGGCTCCTTCTGCACATGAGCCAGCGTGGCTCGAGGTGTGCGGAGCCAGTATGGCGCGCGGCGCCCACCCTGCAACAGGGTGGGCGCCGCGAGGCCGGTGTGGCGTGTGGGTGGCTCAGACCATGGTGAGCCCGAACGTCCACACGCACATCACCGCAAGCATGCCCAGGCTGTACATGAGCGAACCGCGCATGATCTCCGCCTCGCGGCCGTTGAGGCCCACGGCACCCGCCGCGATCGCGATGGACTGCGGGGAGATCACCTTGGCAGTGGTGCCGCCGGCCGTGTTGGTGCCCACCAGCAGGGCCGGGCTGGCCCCGATGCCCTCCGCGGTGGCCACCTGCAGCGGCGCGAACAGCGTGTTGTTGTTGACCACGGAGCCGGTGAGGAACACCCCGATCCAGCCGATGATGGGCGCGAACAGCGGGAAGATCGGCCCGGCAGCGGCGAGCGCGGTGCCCATGGCGGTGGAGCCGCCGGAGTAGTTGGCGATGTTCGCGAGCATGAGGATCACGGCGATCAGCACGATGGCCGGGCCCAGCGCCTTGAGCGCGCCGCGCAGCTCCTCCACGAGCTCCTTCACGTGCAGCTGCGGGGTGGTGAAGAAGGTGATGAGAACCGCGATCAGGATGGCGGTGCCGGTGGCGCCCAGGATGGAGAAGGTCCAGGTGGCGTTCACCACGGTGCCCGCGGCGGTGGTCACGTGGCCGGTCAGTCCGGGCATGGGCACCTTGAGGGTGGTGAACCCGAGGGCACCCTTGGTGAACAGGTGCTGCACGGCGGGAATGGACCACACGAGGATCACGCCGGTGAGGATGTAGAACGGGCTCCAGGCGCGCACCACCTCTCCGAGGGGGTGGCTGGCCTCCGCGGTCTCGGGGGCCTCAGGCGCGCGGGACACCCGGCGCGGGGACCACACGTGGCACAGCGCGAACAGGGACACCATGGCCAGCAGACCGGCGGCGAGGTCCGCGAGCTCGGGGCCCATGAACCACAGCAGTCCGCCCTGCACCAGGCAGAACACCGCGGAGGACACGAGCGCCGGGAGCCAGGTCTCGCGCAGGCCGCGCAGGCCGTCCACCATCCACACCAGCAGGAACGGCACCAGGAACGTGAGCGGCTGCAGCAGGATCACCATGGCCCGGGAGAGGTCCTGCACCTCCATGCCGGTGACCTGGGCGCCCACGAGCACGGGGACACCGATCGCTCCGTAGGCACCCGCCGCCACGTTGGCCACGAGGCACAGCACCGCGGCGCGGACGGGCGGGAAGCCCAGCTGCACGAGCAGCGCGGCGCAGATCGCAATGGGCACGCCGAACCCGGCCACGCCCTCCAGGAACGCGCCGAACGCGAAGGCGATGAGCAGCACCTGGATCCGCTGGTCAGCGGACACCCCCGCGATCGAGGAGCGGATGATGTCGAAACGCCCCGAGCGCACGCTCAGCCGGTACAGCCACACGGCCATCACGATGATGTACGCGATGGGCCACAGCGCGGTGAGCAGGCCCAGCAGACCGGCCCCCGCCACGGCGGTCACGGGCATGTGGAACACGAACAGCGCCACAAGCACCTGCACCACCAGGGCGATGACACCCGACTTCAGGCCCGTGAGCTTGAAGAGCATCATGCACGCGAGGAACACGACAATGGGAATGGCGGCCACCAGGGCGGTCAGGGGCAGGCTGCCCAGGGTGTCGAGCGATTGGGTCCACATGGCGTCCTCCACGACGTCCGGCGAGTGGGCGGGTTGAGACCCAGGCCGCCGACGACGCCGCTGGGCACCCCCGGTCGCTCACGGTCGGGCAGGCGCGCCGCGGGGTGGATCGGGAGCCGCGCAGACTCCTGCCCCACCGTCCACGGCGCCCTACCACAACGCCTTGATCACGGGCTCAACGCTAGTCCTGCGGGGGCCGTTTGATGCCTGGCCACCCCGAGAAAATCGCCAAGTGTGAGGCAATACACCCGCCGGTGAGATCAGGGACGCACGGGCTCCTCGCCCCGGACCGTGGGTTCCGGGAGGTACACCTGTCCCCCGGCGGCGAGGAACTCCTGGCTCTTGCGCTGCATCCCGGCGATCGCGGCCTGGTTCTCCGCGCTGCCGTAGGTGTCCCGGATGTCCTGGGAGATGCGCATGGAGCAGAACTTGGGCCCGCACATCGAGCAGAAGTGGGCGGTCTTGGCGGGCTCGGCGGGCAGGGTCTCGTCGTGGTACTCCTGCGCGGTCACCGGGTCCAGCCCCAGCCCGAACTGGTCCCGCCAGCGGAACTCGAAGCGTGCCTTGGACAGCGCGTCGTCGCGTTCCGTGGCGCCCGGGTGGCCCTTGGCGATGTCCGCGGCGTGGGCGGCGATCTTGTAGGTGATCACGCCGGTCTTGACGTCGTCTCGGTTGGGCAGGCCCAGGTGCTCCTTGGGGGTCACGTAGCACAGCATCGCGGTGCCGTAGCGAGCGATCTCCGTGGCACCGATCGCGGAAGTGATGTGGTCGTAGCCGGGAGCGATGTCCGTGGCGAGCGGGCCCAGGGTGTAGAACGGGGCGCCGTCGCACAGCTCCTGCTGGCGCTCCACGTTCTCGCGGATCTTGTGCAGCGGGATGTGGCCGGGACCCTCCACCATCACCTGCACGTCGTGCTCCCACGCGCGCTTGGTCAGCTCGGCGAGGGTGTCCAGCTCGGCGAACTGGGCGGCGTCGTTGGCGTCCGCGATGGAGCCGGGGCGCAGGCCGTCGCCCAGGGAGAACGCGACGTCGTACTGCGCGAAGATCTCGCACAGCTCGTCGAAGTGCGTGTAGAGGAAGTTCTCCCGGTGGTGCGCCAGGCACCAGCCGGCCATGATCGACCCGCCGCGCGAGACGATCCCGGTGACGCGCTCGGCGGTCAGCGGCACGTAGCGCAGCAGCACGCCCGCGTGGACCGTCATGTAGTCCACGCCCTGCTCGCACTGCTCGATCACGGTGTCCCGGTAGATCTCCCACGTGAGCGCGTTGGCGTCCCCGTCCACCTTCTCGAGCGCCTGGTAGATGGGCACGGTGCCGATGGGTATCGGGGAGTTGCGCAGGATCCACTCGCGCGTGGTGTGGATGTCGTTGCCCGTGGAGAGGTCCATGAGCGTGTCCGCGCCCCACTTGGCGGCCCACTCCAGCTTGGCCACCTCCTCGCTGATGGAGCTGGTCACCGCCGAGTTGCCGATGTTCGCGTTCACCTTCACCAGGAACTTCCGCCCGATGACCATGGGCTCGGACTCCGGGTGGTTCACGTTCAGCGGGATCACCGCGCGCCCGGCGGCCACCTCCTGGCGCACCAGTTCCACGTCGCACTGCTCCCGCAGCGCCACGAAACGCATCTCCGGGGTCACGACGCCGCGGCGCGCGTAGTGCATCTGGGTCACGCACCTGCCGGGCCGGGCCCGCCGGGGCTCCGGCTTCCTCCCCCGCCACTGCTGGGACGGTACACCGCGGCGCACGGCGCTGCGGCCGTCGTCCTCGAGCTTGAGGCCGCGGGCCTCGTAGACCTCGGTGTCGTCCCGCTCCTCGATCCACGGCGCCCGCCAGGGCTCCAGCCCCTCCTCCGGGACGCTGCCCGGGCCCATCGTGCGGTACACCTGCAGCGGGTGGTTGGGTGTGCCGTCCGGGGCGTCCAGCTGGTGGATCTCCGTGACGGGCACCTGGATGCCGTGCTCCGTGTCCTCCAGCCACGCCAGGCGGTGGGACTCGTGCTGCTCGGTCTGCTGGATGGTCTTGTCCCCGGGGGCGTCCTGTAGGCCGTTCTCCGTGGAGGTCTCGGACGTCGCAGAGGTCTCGGGGGCAGATGTGCTGGGGGTGTGCGAAGGCAAGGCCGTTCCTCACTTCCTACGCCGGTACGAGCCGGTTCAGGTTCGACGGTCCCGGGCAGCACTGGCCCGATCTCAGCCCCCGCGTCTGGGGCTCCCGTGTGGACGGTCACATGTCTAGCACACATCCGGCGGTGAGAGGGCGACCCCGCAGCATTCCCTTGGCTGGCCTCTTGCCGCCGTGATCGCGGCCCGTCCACGGCGCCGCCACGCCCGTGGCAGTATCGTGGCGCGCGAGGCGGGTCGTGCGGTCCTGATCGCGCCGTCCTGCCCGTGCCTCAGCATCCCCCTGACCAAAGGCTTGTCCCCCATGGCCCTGACCGTCCGCAAGAAGCGCTTCATCGGGCGCATGATCGGGCACGCCACCAACCCGGTGCGGGTGCACTGGCGGACCTGGCGCCGTCAGGAGCAGCGTCACACCATCGGTGGCGTGGAGATCGTGCTGCCACCGGAGCACAATCTCCCCTACTACCAGCGCCGGGATCCCACGTACGACGCGTACGCCATCGACCTGCTCGCCCGGCTCGCGGCCGGGAACCGGCACGTCGCGGTCATCGACGTGGGGGCGAACGTGGGAGACACCGCGGCCGCCGTCCTCGCTTCGGACCCACGGAGCTCGGTGATCAGCGTCGAAGGTGATCCAATGTTCCTCGGCTACCTGGCCCGCAACCTGGCTGCGCACGCCGAGCGCGCCACCGTGGTGGAGGGGTTCGTGGGACCGGTGGGCACGCGGGTGTCCTTCAGCCGCGCCGGCTCCACGGGCGGGTTCCAGCCGGAGGAGGGCGCCGGCGGGCACGCCGTCGAGGACTGGGTCTCCCCCGCATCGCTGCTGGCCATGCCCGCCCCCGAGGACCTGGTGGTGTGGAAGAGCGACATCGACGGCTTCGACATCCACGTGTTGGTGCACCACTGGGACGCCATCGACTCCCGCTGCGACGTCCTGTGGTTCGAGTACGACTCACCGCGCACCCTGGGTGACCGCGCCGACGACGAGCGCCTGATCCGGGCCCTGGCTGCGAGCGGTCGCACGCTTCTCGTCCACGACAACCTGGGCCGCCGCATGGTGCAGCTGCCGCCCGGTGACAGCACTGGGCTGCGCACGCTCTCCCGCTGGCTGCACGAGCAGGTGGACGGTCACGTGGTGGTTCCATACCTCGACGTGTGGGCCCTGTCCCCTGAAGCGGTTCAGCTTCTCCAGTGCGACTGAATCGACGACCGAAAACGATCCCGAGAATTGCTCAGACTGCTGATAAACAGGCGCAGTGCACTGACCATTGACGCGTCGACAATTACGCGGGAAATACGCTGACCCGCCCGCCCCATTCGCCGTCTTTCGCAGCTCCCAGGAGTAGCGTGAAACACGTACCTGACGACTTCAAAGACTGCGGTTCAGGCACTGACGAGGGGCGATCATGACGGCAACTGTGCACCGAGACCACCGGACATCTTCCACACCGGGCAGACGCCTGCCGGTGTCGAACTTCGCGGCGAAAACCACGATGGCCGTCACCGGACTCATTTTTGTGGGATTCGTGTTCGTCCACATGTACGGCAACCTGCACATCTACCGCGGGCAGGAAGAATTCGACCACTACGCGCACTGGCTGCGCGAGATCGCCATGCCGCTGCTGCCCTACTCGGGCATGCTGTGGATCCTGCGGGTGGTCCTGCTGGTCAGCCTGGCGCTGCACCTCGGGTGCGGCCTGCTGCTGTGGACCCGCGCCCGCCGCGCCCGTGGGGCGTTCCCCCGCAAGGGCCTCCGGCGTCCGGACGCACTGATGGCGCGCTACATGCTGGGCACCGGCATCGTCATCCTGCTGTTCGTGATCTTCCACATCCTCGACCTCACCCTGGGGGCGCCACCGGCCGCCACCGGCTCGTTCGAGGCCGGCTCGGCGTACGCCAACCTCGTCGCCAGCTTCCAGCGCCCCGTGGTCGCGGCGTTCTACATGCTCACGATGCTGGTGCTCACCGCCCACGTGGCCCACGGCACGTGGACCGCCGCCAACGACCTCGGTGCCACGGGCAGGCGGCTGCGCCAGGTCGCCGCCTGGGTGGCCGGGCTGGTGGCGATCGCCATCTGCGTGGGCAACGTGACCATCCCCCTCATGGTTCTGCTGGGAGTGATTCAGTGATGACGGCATCCACGCAGGCCCAGGCCCTGCTCGACGAGCTCCGCACGGTGGGTTCGGACCTGCCAGGGCTGCAGGCGGAGGTCCCCGCGTCCCAGATCTGGGCGGACCGGCGGCTGCACTACCGCCTGGTCTCCCCGCTGAACCGCCGCAAGTTCACGGTCATCGTGGTGGGCACCGGTCTCGCGGGGGCGGGCGCCGCCGCGGCCCTCGGGGAGCTCGGGTACAACGTGGAGTCCTTCACGTTCCACGACGCCCCGCGGCGAGCGCACTCGGTGGCGGCCCAGGGCGGCATCAACGCGGCCCGCGCCCGCAAGGTGGACAACGACTCCGTGGCCCGGTTCGTGAAGGACACCGTCAAGGGCGGTGACTTCCGGGGCCGCGAGGCGGATGCCTGGCGCCTGGCCGAGGAGAGCGTGCGGGTGATCGACCACATGAACGCGATCGGCGCCCCGTTCGCCCGCGAGTACGGCGGCCAGCTGGCCACCCGCTCGTTCGGTGGCGTGCAGGTCTCCCGCACGTACTACACCCGGGGGCAGACCGGCCAGCAGCTGCAGGTGGCCGCCGCCCAGGCACTGCTGCGGCAGGTCTCCACGGGGCAGGTGAACCTGCACACCCGCACGGAGATGCTGGACCTGATCGTCGCGGACGGCCGCGCCCAGGGCATCGTGGTGCGCGATCTCATCACGGGAAAGATCTCCGCGGTCACCGGCGACGCCGTGGTGCTGGCCACCGGCGGCTACGGCAACGTGTACTACCGCTCCACGCTGGCCAAGAACTCGAACGTGACGGCCGCGTTCCGGGCCCACCGGCGCGGGGCGCTGTTCGCCAACCCGTGCTTCATCCAGTTCCACCCCACGGCACTTCCCGTCTCCAGCGAGTGGCAGTCCAAGACCACGCTGATGAGCGAGTCCCTGCGCAACGACGGCCGCATCTGGGTGCCCGTGCAGCCCGGGGACGAGCGCGCGCCCAAAGACATCCCCGAGGACGAGCGCGACTACTACCTGGAACGCCGGTACCCGGCCTACGGCAACCTCACGCCCCGCGACGTCGCCAGCCGGGCGGCGCGCACCGAGATCGACGCGGGCCGCGGCGTCGGGCCCCTGAAGAACTCCGTGTACCTGGACTTCCGGGACGCGATCGAGCGGCTCGGAAAGAAGGTGATTGCCGAGCGCTACGGCAACCTCTTCGAGATGTACTCGGACGCCACCGGCGAGGACCCGTACGAGCAGCCCATGCGCATTGCACCCGGCGCGCACTTCGCCATGGGCGGACTGTGGAGCGACTACGACATGATGACGTCGGTCCCCGGCCTGTTCGTGGGCGGCGAGGCCGGCTGGGGCTACCACGGGGCCAACCGCCTGGGCGCCAACTCGCTGCTCTCGGCGTGCGTGGACGGCTGGTTCACGCTCCCCTACTCGGTGCCGAACTACCTGGCCCCGCTGCTGGGCCAGGAGAAGCTGTCGGTGGACGACGACGTCGTGCGGGCCGCGGTGGCCGAGGCCGAGGCGGGCGTGCAGGCGCTGATCGACATCGGCGGCACCCAGGGCCCGGAGCGCTTCCACCGCCGCCTGGGCGACCTGCTCTACGCGAAGTGCGGGGTCACGCGCTCCGCTGAGGGCCTCGCCGAGGGCCTGGAGGGCATCCGCGCGCTGCGCGAGGAGTTCTGGACGGACCTGCGCGTCCAGGGCCGCCCGGACGGCTTCAACCAGGAGCTCGAACGGGCCGGCCGGGTGGCCGACTACCTGGACATGGCCGAGCTCATGTGCCTGGACGCGCTGGACCGGGACGAGTCCTGCGGGGCGCACTTCCGGGACGAGCACCAGACCGAGGGCGGCGAGGCCCAGCGCGACGACGCCCACTGGCTCTTCGCCTCGGCGTGGGAACGTACCGTGTCCGGCCGCGCCGCTGCGCCCGGTCCGCGCTACGTGCGGCACCAGGAGCACCTGGAGTTCCCGAGCGTCCCGCCCGAGACCCGCGACTACCGATGAGAGGACCATCCTCATGAAACTCACGCTGAAAGTCTGGCGGCAGGAGTCCGGCGCCGAGGGCGGGCACTTCGAGGAGTACCCGCTGGAGGACGTGGGGCCCGAGTTCTCGCTGCTCGAGGCGCTCGACAAGCTCAACGACGACCTCGTGGCCCGCGGCGAGGACCCTGTGGCGTTCGACTCGGACTGCCGCGAGGGCATCTGCGGTGCGTGCGGCGTCACCGTGGACGGCAGGCCCCACGGCCCCCAGGAGAAGACGCCGTCCTGCCGGCAGCACCTGCGCTCCTTCGAGGACGGCGCCACCGTGCAGCTCGAACCGTTCCGCAGCGGCGCGTTCCCCGTGGTCAAGGACCTCGCAGTGGACCGCAGCGCGCTGGACCGGGTGATCGAGGCCGGTGGTTTCGTGTCCACCTCCGTGGGCACCGCCCCGGACGCGGACGCCATTCCCGTGACCCACGAATCCGCGGAGTGGGCCCTGGACCTGGCCGCGTGCATCGGCTGCGGTGCGTGCGTGGCGGCGTGCCCCAACGGCTCCGCCCAGCTGTTCGCCGGATCCAAGACCATGCACCTGGCCACGCTGCCCTCCAGCCAGAAGGAGCGCAGCCGCCGGGCCAAGGGCATCACGCGCGCCGCCGAGGAGGAGTTCGGCCCGTGCTCGGTCTACGGCGAGTGCGCGGAGGTGTGCCCCGCGGGCATCCCGATCACCGCGATCGCGGGGCTCAACCGGGAGAAGCTGCGGCAGGTGCTGCGAAACAAGGACGACTGACCCGGCCGCTTTCCCCAACAGACGACGACGCTCGGTGCCCCTGGGGGTGGGTTCTAGCGATCCCCGCAACACCCTGAATTTCAGGGAGTTGCGGGGATCGTGTTGTCAGATGAGTTGAAGGTGGCGTTTTTCCAGGCGCTGGAACGTGGGGATGGCAGCATCACAGTGGCTGCTCGCGATGTTGGTGTGAACCGGAATACCGCATACGGCTGGGCACGTAAAGCAGGGATCCGTGGTCGCGGGATCCCCAGCACCGGGCCGCACCCGCGGAAGGACGAGTACTTTCAGCTCAGGGCCGGAGGCCTCTCGCGGCGTGAAGCGGTAGCCATCGTCGGAGTCCATGAGCGCACCGCGCAGGAATGGGACCGCGGCATCAAACACACGGGCCATGTCCGCATCTATCCAGATGGCCGCCGGGTGGACTACAACACCGGTATGACCACACTCCTCGCGGGTCCTGCGCTACCAGCTCTGGAAGCCCAACTAGATCCCCGCTTCCTCACGCTGAAGGACCGGGAAGTGATCGCTGACCTGCACCGTGCTGGCCACAGCTTGCGTGCGATCGGCCGAGCGTTGGGCAGGCCGGCCTCGACGATCAAACGCGAGCTCGATGCCCGTTCAGTGGACGGGGCGTACCAGCCGTATGCCGCTCAGCGTGGCTGGGCAGCATCTCGGCCCCGGCCGAAGAAACCCAAGCTCTGCCTGCCTTCCCGGCTGCGGGACTACGTCCAGGACAAGCTCATGCTGCGGTGGTCTCCGGAGCAGATCAGTCACACTCTGGTCAAAGAGTTCCACGACGATGAGAGCATGCGAGTGAGTCCCGAGACTATCTATCAGGCCCTCTACCTCCAGGCCCGTGGCGGTCTGAAACGGGAGGTCGCAGCCGCGCTGCGCACCGGCCGGACCCGCCGCAAGCCCCACAAACATCCTGATCAACGCACCTCGCGGTTCGTTGATCACATGGTGATGATCTCCGACCGCCCACCGCAGGTCGAGGACCGGGCCGTGCCCGGGCACTGGGAAGGCGATCTCATCGTGGGCCCCGGCAGCGCCTCGGCGATCCTCACCTTGGTCGAGCGTTCCACTCGCTACGTTCTGCTGGGGCACCTGCCCGGTGGCCACAGCGCCGAGGAAGTCCGAGATGTGCTCACAGCGCTGATCACCACGTTGCCCGCACACCTGCGGGGCTCACTGACCTGGGACCAGGGATGCGAGATGGCACGGCACAAACAATTCACGGTCGCGACAGGGGTGCCGGTGTACTTCTGCGACCCCCACTCACCATGGCAGCGCGGTAGCAACGAGAACACCAACGGCCTGTTGCGTCAGTACTTCCCCAAGAGCACCGACCTTCGGCCTTACAGCCCGCAGGACCTCGAGCACGTCTCACAGGAACTCAACGCACGCCCACGCAAAACGCTCAACTGGGATACCCCAGCCGAGCGTCTGCGTGATCTACTGACAACCACATAACCATCAGGTGTTGCGAGGACCCCTAGAAACCGCCGGGAGGGCACCGAGCGTCGTCGTGCTGGGCGGGTTTGCGGGGCGGACTACATGGCGAGGTCGCCGAGGATCCACATCCAGCCGCTGCCCACCACGGTCCAGATGATGATGATGGCCACGGACATGATGAAGGCGACCTTGAACCACTCGGAGACCTTGACGTACCCGGAGCCGTAGACCACCCCGGACGGGCCCGAGGCGTAGTGGCTGATGGCGCCGAAGAGGTTGCCGATGTAGCCGAGGGCGAGGGCCGCGAACATCGGCGGCGCGCCGGCGGTGATGGCCGCGCCCAGGAACACGCCGTACATGGCGACGATCTGCGCGGTGTTGGAGGCGAACATGTAGTGCGCGTAGAAGTAGACGAGCGCCAGGATGGCAAAGGCAACAGCCCAGGGCATGCCGCCGACAGCGCCGGAGACCACCGAGCCGATCCAGGTGATGACGCCCAGGTTGTTCAGGTTCTCCGCCATGCCCACCAGGACCGCGAAGAAGATCAGGGTGTTCCAGGCGGAGCCGTTCTTGGCCATGTCGTTCCAGGTGAGCACCTTGGTCACCAGCAGCACCGCGATGCCGACAAAGGCCGCCGTGGTGGCGTTGACACCGATGGCCGTGCCGAAGACCCACAGCAGCAGGAGCAGCACGAACGTGGCCGCCATGATGATCTCACCGCGAGTCATGGACCCCATCTTCTGCAGCTCGCTGCGGGCCATGGTGGGTGCTTCCGGCGTGCTCTTGAGCGTGGGCGGGTAGACCTTCATGAGCAGCCACGGGACCACCGCCAGGCTCACGAGGCCGGGGATCAGCGCGGCCAGGGCCCACTGGCCCCAGGAGATGTGAACGCCGAGCTTCTCGGCGGAGGCCACGGCCAGCGGGTTGCCGGCCATGGCGGTGATGAACATGGCGCTGGTGATCACGTTGACGTGGGCGGCGGTGAACGTGAGGTAGGAGCCGAGCTTCCTGCGGGACTCGTCGGTGTCCGGGGTGGAGCCCTGTACCTCCGCGACGGAGCGGACGATCGGGTAGATCACGCCGCCGGCGCGGGCCGTGTTGGACGGCGTTGCCGGTGCGAGCAGAAGGTCCGTGACGGCCATGCCGTAGGCGATGCCCAGGGGCGACTTGCCCAGCACGGACAGAAACATCAGGGCGATCCGGCGGCCCAGCCCGGTGAGCAGGAATCCGTCCGCGATGAAGAACGCCGCGACGATGAGCAGCACGGCAGAGTTGGAGAAGCCGCTCAGTGCCTCCCCGCTCTTGACATCCATGGCGCCGGTGATCATGGCCGTGGCCAGACCGATGAGCGCCACCGACGGGGTGGGCAGGGGCTGCAGGATAAGCCCCAGGATGGTTGCGACGAAGATGCCGAGCATGTGCATGCCGCGGGGGTCCACGCCCTCCGGCGCGGGGATGAAGAAGATCACCGCCCCCACGAGGAGCATGAGCCCGAACTTCCAGAGCATGGAGACGGTACCCCGACTCATGGTTCTGGATTCGTGGGTGGAATCAACCTGATGGCCGGACATTTCTGCCTCCGAGTGTCGCTCCGGTATGAGACTCTTCTCCCCTCAATTTTAGGCCCGTGGCCAGCGAAAATACGGCTCCCCGGTCATGTGGAGGCGACCGGTCTGGTGATTCACGTCACCATTCATCGGGTGACCATAGGCAGGGGGTCAAAGGCCGGATGCGGGTCGGTTTTCAACCGCCCGTAGGTGTCGACGTCGAGACGTTCTCCGTCCACCAGGAATTTCTGGCGCTGGGTGCCTTCCTTGACGAAACCAGCTCTTCTCGCGACGACGCCGGAGGCCGGGTTGTTGACGCGGTGGCCGAGTTCGAGGCGCTCCAGTCTGCGCTCCGCGAGGGCCCACTCGGCGATCGCGGCCGCGGCACGGCTCATGACTCCCCTGCCGCGCGCCCGGTCGGTCATCCAGTACCAGAACCAGCCGTTCCTGTTGTCCTCGTCCACCGTGACGCAGACGAGGCCGATCAGTGCATCCGAGTCCACGATGGCCCACGGTTCATGGGAAGAGTCTGTGCTCACAAGGCGGGCGACGTACGCCGACGCTTCCTCGACCGAAGTGACCACGCCTTGACGGGCCATATCGGGGTTGGAGGCGAAAGCCTGGTGAACAGCAGGGGCGTCCGCCTGTCGCAATCTGCGAAGGAACAGGGCTTCATCGGGCACGGCAACATTCCTCACCAGTCAATGGTCGGACAAGCCTCGCGGGCTTCCCAGAGATGCTCCTTGGACGACGGCAGTAAAGTCACCTGGCACAGTCGATCCGAACAACGACCGTTCAGCCCGGCTCAGTAGTGGTATCGAGCCTGCAAGATCACGAGATCCTCACCAGTCACGAGGTAGACGAGCCGGTGCTCTTCGTTGATGCGCCGCGACCACGAGCCCCGCGCCCCGTACTTCAACTGCTCCGGCTTGCCGATGCCCTCGAACGGCTCGCGCAGGCAGGCATCGATGAGCAGGTTGATCCGCTTGAGGATTCTCCGGTCGGCGGTCTGCCAGTACGTGTAGTCCTCCCAGGCGGCCTCGTCCCAGACCAGCCGCATTCAGACGTCCCGAGCCTGGCTGACCGACTCGTCGGAACGGTCGAGCTCGTGGACCTGGGTCTTCCCGACACGGGCACGATCGTAGGCGTCGAGAAGCCTGCGGGCGTTCGACGGCGACCGGAACAGGTAGGCGGTCTCCTGCCACGCCGCGTACTCGTCGGCGGGCATGAGCACCGCGTTGCCCTTCCGAGAGACGATCTCGATGGCTTCTTGGTCCTCGTTCACGCGCTCGATGAGCGGGAAGAGAGTCTTGCGGGCCTCGCTTGCGCTGATGGACATGGAGTACCTTCCCTACGTCGACTGGTACCAGTTTATGGTACCAGTCCACATCCTGGCGTGGTCCGCATGACGACGATCAGGCATGGGCTTCCTTCACTGGGGACGTTGCCGACGCCCTCAGACAATTCGGCTCAGGCTGCTTCGTTCCTCAGGGGCCAAACAGGGCCAGGGGCACCACGGCGATACCGTCCCTCCGCCGATAAGCAGTTGGACCTGTCGTGATGATCAGACCATCCACAAAACGTGATCCCAGCTGGTCGCGCAACCAGCGCAGGTGCTTGCCGTCGGAGTCACTAACAGCTGCCGCGAGTTTTACCTCAATGCCGACGACTCCGCCGTCGGCCCGCACGACCACGAGGTCCACCTCGTGGTCGCCGTTGCGCGTCCGCAGGTGTGCAATGTCGGCCTCCGCTGCCTGCGCGGCGACACGAACGCACAGTGTAGCCAGCGACTCAAAAAGCATTCCCAGCATGGAACCCGCCTGGGGACGAAGTGGCTCCCCTTTGCCGCCCAGCAGTGCGTCGGCGCCCAGGCCGAGGAGGCGAGCTGCCAGAGCAGGATCGGCCAGGTGGTGCTTCGGAGCCTGCCCGAGGCGAGTCATCGGACTGCCGGTCGGGGTCCAGGCCGGCACAGGGTCGAGAAGCCACAACGAGGCGAGCACCTGGCGGTAGGACTCGGTGGTCGCCCGTGCCGGCTTGTCGCTGTGACCAGGGGTCGCCGCATCGAGAATCTGGGAGTAGCTCGCCGTCGTCGAAGTGGCGGAAGCATACGCTCGCAGCCAGGCCATCATGGCCCCCGGGCGACGGACCGCCAGGCCCTGCTCTGGCACGTCGCGCTCCACAGCATTGCGCAGGTAGGAGTCGAGCTGAAAGCTCCGGGCGCGGGAGCTCAAGCCGCGCATCCCCGGAAAACCCGAGGCGACGATTTCCTCCACGTATTCGGGCAGCCCCATTGTGGACTCACCCTGGATGGCATCACGTCCGGCCAGAACAGCAGCAAGGCTCACGGTCGGTGTAACCAGACCACGCTCCGCGAGCGTCATGGGACGCATGCGCAGGCGGCCGATCCGACCGGCTCCCGAGTGCTGCACGGTCCCGTCCTGCGGACTCGCGCTGCCGGTCAGAAGAAACTGTCCGCCTGCGGCGTCCTCATCCACAGCACGGCGAACAACGTCCCACACCTCCGGTACCTTCTGCCACTAATCGACGAGGAGCGGACGCGGGCGGCGGAGAATGATCTGCGGATCCGCTGCGACAGGCTCGCGAACGGCTTTAGAGTCCAGCTTCACCAGCCCAGCCGCCCGTTGTTCCGCCGTCGTGGTCTTGCCTATGGCCTTGGGGCCGTCCAGCGCGAGGGCCGCCACCTGGCAAAGAGATCATCCAGCTCGAGGTCCACGACGCGACGGGTGTACGACGCGGCTTAATTATACCATTAGCAGGTGTCGAACTAGACAAAACGCATGGCCTGAACTCAACAGAACGCCGCCAGGTTGGCACTGAACTGGCCGCCTTAACGGACATCGCGCCCTGGCCCGCCGGGTGCGAGGCTCACACATCCGTCGTTCGAGCAATTCAGACCCAGGCTCCGCTGCTCCAACATCACTCGCCCGGCCAAGGATGGGGCAAGCCCCGCAACGCTCCAGCGGGGGACAGTCCTCACGCTGGAACGGAAGTCGTTTACGCTCCAAAGACAGTTCAGCTCACACGTTGAACCTGAACTCCACCGCGTTCCGCAGCCGAATAACCTCTGGACCCAGCGATCTGCCAGGAGTTCAGAGTGCGCCGTCCATGAAACTGCCTCGCACACCCACTCTGGACGAAAGTTGACCGCAGGTACGCCAGTAGACACTGGGGCCTACCCCCGGTTCGTGGACACGGGGGTAGGCCCCAGTTGCTTAGACACCACCCATCGTGCAGTTTAGAGGCCCATTCCTTCGTCCCCGATCGGTGACTACCCCTAGGCCCCATCGGCCAGTTGTTCGCCCCCGCCGGTCGAATGGCGTGCGAGGCGTCGGTGCCTGATCGTCGCTCCCCTCGCTTGGTAGGCTGGATTACTCCCTGTCATTGATGATGCGGCTGAAGACGCGAGCCGGACGCACATCTTTTCGATACCGCCAGCAGACCCGAAACTAGGAGCTTCCCGTGCGCCTCACCCATGTCAGAATCAAGAATTTTCGCGCCCATAGTAACACCGAGCTCCCCTTACCCCAGCTCGGGTGCCTCATTGGCGAGAATAACGCAGGGAAGTCGTCCGTGCTCCATGCGATCCAGTACGTCCTAGAAGACAGGAAGCTCAGCGCCGAGGATTTCCGGAACCCAGAACTTCCGGCGAGCGTCGAACTAAGCATCGAGGGGATCGACGAGGAAGATCTTCGAAGGGTGAACGAGACGCATCGAGACCGGGTACGCGAAATGCTCAAGGACGGTGTGCTCACGATCGTTCGCACGCAGGAAATCGACGGGAAAGCCGAATCTAGGTACTTGAAGCCTGGCCCGAGAGACCCGTCATGGAGCCAAGAATCACTGGCTTCGACCATCAAAGGAAAGAAGGGTGCTCAGCTCCGTCAAGCGGCCGTCGAATTACTGCCCCCGATGGAAGACGCACTACCCCCAGCGCCGTCTCAGCAGCAGGTCAAAGACGCGTGGACTAAACTGGTCGAGCAGCTTCCACCCGAGGAACTAGAAGAGAGACCCACCGCATACCCCACGGGCATCGCACAGTCCGTCAAGCCGCTCCTCCCGTCCGTGATCTACATCGAAGCCGTGAAGGATGCCTCCGTGGAGGCGAAATCTACCGGGTCGTCAGCCTTTAGCAAGCTTCTCGAACTGCTCTTCGATGAAGTAGCGGACCAGTTCAGCGACATCAACGATCAGTTCCGCTCCGTGTATCAGAAACTCAACCGTTCTCTGAATGACGACGGCTTGGAAGTCGACGCCCGACTTGAGGCCGTCCAACGCATTGAATCGACGATCGAAGAGTTCGTCCGCGCGAGCTTTCCCGGCGTCTCACTCCGCATGGACGTGCCCGCACCGACGCTATCCATGCTGCTATCCGGTGCCGAGCTACGCATCGACGACGGGCACGAGGGCTCCATTTCCAGCAAGGGCGATGGCCTCAAACGGACTGTCCTATTTGCCCTGCTCCGAGCGTACGCAAGCATTCGGAGCACCGGCCTGAGCGACGATACGCGATCAGAATCCCCGCGCCCCTCTTATGTCCTGCTCTTCGAAGAGCCGGAGCTCTACCTGCACCCCCGTGCTCAGCGCCAGCTTATGGCGGCCCTGGGCACCTTCTCGAACGAGCACCAGGTGCTGGTCACGACCCATTCTCCAGGGTTCTTCCGCCCTGGGACGGAGGGCTTCGCCCGGCTCCAGAAGACCGATGATGGGGTAACCGCGCACCCCGTTGACCTCACGATCGGTCATCGGGACGCCTACCAGATCGTGCAACACGAGAACAACGAAGCCGCATTCTTTGCGCAGCGCGTCGTCCTGGTCGAAGGTGACAGCGACACTTTCACCTATCCACATCTGGCGCGACTGATCAATCAGGACTGGGACGACATCGACAAGAACATCATGTTCGTCAAGATCGACGGCAAGGGGAACATCAACCGCTACAGGGAGTTCTTCTCCAGCTTCAAGATCCCGATCCATGTCATCACCGACTTGGATGCCCTCGTGCGCGGCTTTGAGCAACTGACCCGAGATGCGGAGACCCGATCCGCGCACTCGAGGCTGATGGGACTGATCAGCGAAATGATCTCTGATACTAGCGAGCCTAATAGCAAGACAGTGCGAAGCATCACCAGTCGCCGAAATAACAGAGAGCTGTGGTCTGCCGCGCAGTCCCACCTGTCTAATTGGCGCGACGCTCCTAGCGATAACACCGCCCGACTCCTGGATGAGACGCTGAGCGAGCTCTTCGACGCTGGCAATGGTGATGCCAAGTTGAACGAACTCGCAAATCCGTCCTCGAGGGAGATCTCTTCTGCACGCGACACCGTAATCTCGTCTCTCGCCGAAGAGAATGTATTCGTTCTGCGCCGGGGCGACCTCGAGACCTACTGCCGGACGAACGCGGGCAGAGACAAGGTCGCCACGGCAATTGAGTTCTGTGAGAGAACCACAAATCTTGAAGCTCTACGCGAACTCCATGCCGAAGATGCTGACGATGTAGTGCAGGAACTCCAAGGCATATTCTCTAGGATATACAACTGATGCGACACCCAGAAACTTCATTGTTTGGCTCCCATTTCGAGATGTTAGGCGGCGATTCGAAAGCTCAGCACATCCATAACCGAATAGCCTTCGGGATAGACCAGCGACCAGACGCGCACGGCCACGATACCGCCGTCGTCGCATCCAGCCTTCACGAACCGCATGAATTACCGGGTGATCGCGATCAAGTGCCCGCAGTAATCTGAATCTCTGCGCCATCGGCTACTAGCTAGCCGAACCCCCAGCAATCGAGTCGACATCCTCCATCTTGCCGTGACGATGATCATTCGGCACAGTGCCGGAAACTCCACCTTGCGCAACTCGAACGCACTCACTCTAAGGATTTCGCTGATGCACTTGTCGAAAGGACTGGCAGCGGGATGATGCCCATGGGCGGCCACCTGATCAATATCATGAAGCACGGGTCAATTCACACCACCACGGTACAAATCACCTGGTCTCGGACACAGCGATCACCGTCCGCGGCAGTTCGTCGACAAGGCCTCGACTACACGTTGAACCTAAATTCAACCGAGTTCCGGTACCGAGCAACCTCTGGGTAGAAATTGCACCACATTTCTGCCCGCAGCCCCCGAAGACTTCTACGCGGCAGAGACTGTCAGGACGTGCATGTCGCGCGAGGTTCAGGCAGCGGCTTCACCATGATCAGACAGGGGGTACCTTCGCCCCAGAGCGCAGTCTCCTCTAGCGCAAGGAAGCCCCACCGTTCATAGAAGTGACGAGTGCGCGCATATCCAAGATCCGGGTGCGAGGCTCCCAGGGTCTTCACCTGCAACAGCCGCACCCCACGGCGAACAGCATCATCTTCGACGGCCCTGAGCATTGCCGTACCGACACCGGCCCCATGGACCGATCGGTCAACGACGGTCAGGTGCACTTCGGCGACATGCGGAAAGTGGCGATCGATCAGCGTTACGCCAACAACCATCCCCTCGGCGTCACGGACTGTCCATGTCTCTTTGGAACGAGCGGCTTCGATGTACTCCTCGTTGGACTCCGGCTGCGCGAACCATTCGGGGACCGTGCCGAGCAACCTCGCGACGTCCTCAGGTACCTGCCGGTCGAGCGCAGCAATCCATTCGGTGCTGCTCATGCGACCTTCAGAGGCGTGATCGCAGCGACCTTGTCACGCAAAGTCCTGCGCTCGATCCGCAGCTCATAGTTCGACTGCAAGTTCATCCAGAGCTCCTCGGATGTCCCGAAATACCGCGCCAGGCGAATCGCGGTGTCTGCCGTGATGCCTCTTTTCCCGTGCACGATCTCGTTGATCCGGCGCAGTGGCACACCGATAGACACAGCCAACTTGTTCGGTGTTGCTCCGAAGCCCTTGATGAAATCCTCCATCAGGATCTCCCCTGGGTGGATCGGATCAATGAGGTCACTCTCTGTCTCAGTGATAGTCGACGAGTTCGACATTTTCAGCTCCTTGTTCGTTCCAGACGAAACAGATACGCCACTGCTTGTTCACACGGACACTGTGTTGACCTAGGCGGTCGCCGCCGAGCCGTTCCAAGTGATTGCCCGGTGGGCCACTCGGTCGACGCACTTCACGTTGTGCTCATGCCAGATGCGACCAGGCTATAACGACGTCCGCCGATAACGCTATACGTTTAAACGGAACTCCAGCACAATCCGCCACGTACGGAAGGGACTGCCGCACCGATAGGTGACCTCTGATCTGGCTTGCCCACTGGGCGGCCTGGAAGGATGTGCACCATGCCCGCTCCCTACCCCCAGGAGTTCCGCGAGGACGTCGTGCGAGTCGCCCGGTCCCGCGAGGACGGCGTCACCATCGCGCAGATCGCGAAGGACTTCGGCGTCCACAAGATGACGCTCCACAAATGGATCCGCCAAGCAGACATCGACGACGGCAATCGCCCCGGGAAGACCCGTGAAGACTCAACGGAACTACGCGAGCTACGCCGCCGGAACCGGCTGCTGGAGCAGGAGAACGAGGTCCTGCGTCGTGCTGCCGCCTACCTGTCCCAGGCGAACCTGCCGGGAAAAGGTGGTACCCGCTCGTGAGCGAGCTCGCCGCTGACAACATTCCCGTCGCGGTGTCCCTGCGGGTCTTGAAGCTCTCCCGTCAGCCCTACTATCGCTGGCGGCACCAGCAGGTCACCACAGCCGAGCTGACCGAGGCCTACCGAGCAAACGCACTGTTGGACGCCCACCGCGACGACCCCGAGTTCGGCTACCGGTTCCTCGTCAGTGAAGCCGCAGAGTCCGGCGAGGTGATGTGTGAGCGGACGGCGTGGAGGATCTGCCGGGACAACCAGTGGTGGTCCGTGTTCGGAAAGAAGCGCGGCAAGAACGGGAAGCGCCCTGGACCGCCCGTCCATGACGACCTTGTGAAGCGGGACTTCTCCGCCGATGACGTCAACGAGCTGTGGCTGACCGACATCACCGAGCACTGGACCGACGAGGGCAAGCTCTATCTCTGCGCGATCAAGGACGTGTTCTCCGGCCGGATCGTGGGCTACTCGATGAGCGACCGGATGAAGGCTTGTCTCGCGGTGAATGCCCTGGACAACGCGGTATCTCGACGCCGTGACGCCGCCGGTTGCATCGTGCATTCGGATAGAGGCTCTCAGGGCGGATTCAACTGGTTGTCGCAACACCCTGATCGTGAGGGTGTGTGGTGGGACGAGATCCAGAGGAATCAGCGGTGCCGACGGGTGCGCGTCGACAGTGGCAAGCGGATCGGGCGATCAGACCGAAGCTGCGGTCGCCGGGGCATCCGAAGTACCGCCGGGATGTCGAGTCAGCGTTCTGGGATCAGATAGCGCTGGGATTGCTGGCAGAGGAAGCGGCTCGTGTCATCGGCGTGGCCCCTGCGGTCGCGACGCGCTGGTACCGCCAGCATGGTGGGATGCGCCCGTTCATGCCGCCGACGCCGTCAGGGCGTTACCTCAGCTTCACCGAGCGTGAAGAGATCGCGATTCTTGTCGCGAAAGGTCATGGTGTGCGGCAGATCGCGCGCACGATCGGCCGCGACCCAGGAACGATCTCGCGCGAGTTACGCCGAAACGCCGCGACACGGGGCCTCACGCGTGACTATCGCGCGTCGGTCGCGCAGTGGAAGGCCGACATGGCAGCGCGGCGGCCGAAGGAAGCCAAGCTCGTGGCGAACCCGCGGTTGCGCGAGTACGTTGAGCAACGACTCAGCGGCCACATCGTCGACGAGGACGGAAACGTCGTGGCCGGGCCGCCGGTAGAGAAATGGACGGGCCGTAACAAGCCACGCCGCAAGGACCGGGCGTGGGTGCGCGCGTGGAGCCCGGAGCAGATCAGTAGGCGCCTGCCCCTCGATTTCCCCGATGATGAGTCCATGCGCATCAGCCACGAGGCGATCTATCAATCCCTCTACATCCAAGGCCGAGGAGCGTTGAAACGTGAACTCATCTTGTGCCTGCGCACCGGGCGTGCGCTGCGCGCCCCGCGGGCGCGCGCGCAGCGCACGACGTGGGCGCACGTCACGCCCGAAGCGCTCATCAGTGAACGGCCTGCTGAAGCCGACGACCGTGCAGTGCCGGGCCATTGGGAGGGCGACTTGATCATCGGGCTGGAACGCTCCGCGATCGGCACGCTCGTGGAGCGCACCACCCGCTACACGATGCTCGTTCACCTGCCCCGCGAGGAAGGCTATCGGCACAAGGAATCAGTGAAAAATGGGCCGGCCCTGGCCGGGTACGGCGCGATCACGATGAAGAACGCGTTGTCGACGACGATGACACGTCTGCCGGTGGAGTTGACGCGTTCACTGACGTGGGACCGCGGCAAGGAAATGTCCGCGCACATAGCGTTTCGTGTCGAGACAGGCATCCCGGTGTTCTTCGCCGATCCGCACTCACCGTGGCAGCGCGGCACCAACGAGAACACGAACGGCCTGCTTCGTCAGTACTTCCCCAAGGGCACTGACCTGTCACGCTGGTCGGCACACGAGATCAACGCCGTGGCGCACACGCTGAACACTCGTCCACGCAAGAGCCTGGGGTGGAAGACACCTGCCGAGGCACTGAACGAGCAGCTAAAGTCTCTCCAAGAAGCCGGTGTTGCAACGACCAGTTGAATCCGGTCAGTTCCGGTCACGGAAGTTCGTGCACGCCCTGAACCGTCACCACCTCATCGGATCCATGGGCCAGGTCGGTGCTGCCGGCGATAACGCCGCCATGGAGTCCTTCTTCGCGCTGCTACAGAAGAACGTCCTGGACCGTAAGCGTTGGCGGACCCGAGAAGAGCTCCGAATCGCAATCATCACCTGGATCGAAAGGACGTATCACCGACGCCGCCGACAGGCCCGTCTGGGCCGATTGACCCCCATCGAATACGAGACCATCATGAACCCGGCCGTGAGCCTCGCGGCCTGACACCCCCAACTGTCACCTAAATGTGCGGCAGTCCCGAATATCTACGCGATAACGACTGGTCGCGTCCAGATGCGGGCTGTCGACTCCACGCTTCCTGAAACGTAAGGCACCGATTCTCCGGTGGGCTCATAGCCAAGCTTGGCCCAAAATGGCTCCGCGAGATCGGCATTAGTATCAACTATCGACAACCGCAACGATTGAATGTTTGGCGTCCGACCAACCAAGTCGATCACGGCGTCATGCATTACTCGGCCGAGGCCTCCACCCTGACGAGCACCGTGCGTCATCAGCAGACCGACATGAGCGACAGACTCGGCGGGCCAGCCAAGAATCACGTCAGCAAAGGCGACGAGTTCTTGACCGTCCCACAGGCCAAGATCAACTTTCTGAGAGTTCAGCACGCCCGGCGGTAGGGCCGAAAGGGCTTCACTTGCAGCTTCGGGAGCCAGCTCCGTTCCGCCGACTCGGCGCGAATACTCCAGATTCGATTCCATCATGCGCTGAAGGGCTGCGCACTGGCCTTGCGTTATGCGTCGTACTTCCAACGGTACTCCCTGTTCGCTTGATCTCATCAGGTCAAAAAGCCTCCGTCAGGGCAGTCGTCGAACCGGAACTCGACGACGAAGCTACGCAAACTAACTTCTGGTTTATCCTCGACAACTCAGCATCTTTCGATCACTGCGCCGGCGTCATCACTTCGATGCGATTGCCGAAGCCGTCGCGCGCATGGAATCGGATGTACCCCTCAAAAGTGTCTCGCTCCGTCCACGACACCTCGTAGTTTCCTCGCTTGATACGTTCGGCCGTCGCTTCCAGCTCATCCAAGGACGCGCAGACCAGACCAGGGTGAGCCTTGCTGGCAGGCTGGAACGGACTTTCGACACCCAGATGGATCTCAGCAACGATGTCATCACCGTCGTAGGCGCGGAACCAACAACCGCCCCGGCCGAGCAGGGAAGGTGGTTTCTGAACCTCTTGCAGCCCGAGGGCTTGATCATAGAAGCGACGCGCTTCATCCTCCGCACCAGCAGGCATGGAAATCTGAACATGGTGGAGCTTCATCTCCGACTCCTCATAATCTTGACGTCAAGATCAATCTAACAGCGATCGTTCATGGTGCAGCACACTAGCGAGCTGCACCCCCCCCCCCAAGCAAAAACGCCCCCGGCTTCAAAAGAAACCGAGGGCGCTTGAGCTAAAGGCTTAGACGTTGAAGCGGAACTCCACCACGTCGCCGCAAATAGCAACCTCTGATTGCACCGGTTTCGCAGCGGCGGCAGAGAAGCCTCCGCGCGCTAGACCACACCACGCACAACCATACGGTTCAGTCGGTATCGATGGTCCGGACGACGGCGAGAGCAAAGCCGGCGCAGATCACGAACACCGCACCACCCATCGCCACGGGCAACGCGAGATGCACGCCAGCGAGAAGCCCGCCGATTAATGATCCAAGGGCAAGGCCGATCAACCCAAGGACGCGCGACGCGGCATTGACCCGCCCGAGGAGCGCATCTGGCACGAGACGCTGGCGAAGCGACGTCGCACAGATCCCCCACACCACGGCGTGGAGAATATAGATCGCCAGTAGCACCGAGGCAACCACTGCATTGCCAGTTACAGCGAGGGCCAGCAATGAGGCGGCCCCGGTGAGCAAACTTGCAACGATCGTCCAGCGGTAGCCGATCCGTGAGCGGATACGAGCTGTCGCGAAGGAGCCGACGAGCCCACCGAGCGCGGACACGGCCAGGATGAGCCCGTACCCAACGCCATCGACCCCCAGCTGCTCCTGAGCGAAAATGACGAGGATGGAGAACGGAAGCATGTAGCCGATGCTCGCCAAGGCTCCAATCAATGCCATTCCCCCGACGAGGCGGTGGTGCGCGAGCCACGTTGCTCCCGCCACGGCTTCTCGCCATACCGAGGCGCGCGCCCTGGGCGCAACCGCCTCAGATGGTCTGCCCCGATGCACGGGTAGTGCAAGCGCGATCAAGCCCGCAGCTGCCCAAAGCCCGCCCATTGCGTAGACGGGGGCAGCTGCAGCGATCGCGAAGAGGAACCCGCCGAGTGGCGGACCAGCGAATTCGTCGGCTATGAGTTGCGCGGCCGAGATCCGACCATTTGCCGTGTCCAGCTTGCCCTTCTGGACAAGGCCGGGAACGAGAGAGACCGCGGCGTTATCAGCTGCGCTCTCGAGCGTGCCGATGACCGCGTAAGCGGCGTAGAGGAGGACAAGACCTCCGATGCCCAGGTGCACGCAGATCGCAAGGGCGAGAACGGCAACTCCCCGCAGAATATTTGCGACGATCAGGATTAAACGGCGGTCCACACGATCGACCCATACGCCGATCGGCAGAGCCACGAGCAACCGGACGAGCGCGTAGAGCGTCGAAAGCCCGGCGATCCAGCGCGGATCGTCCGTAAGTGAGGTTGCCAGCAGCGGGATCGAGACGAACGCTAAACCGTCAGCCAGGTTCGACGCAGCGTTCGCTCCCCACAGGACACGAAAAGAACGACCAAGGGACACACACCCCAGAATACCTATCGCACCGCCACCAGCGGCTCATGGGAGCGAGCTGCTAGCGGGACGAAATCACTCGCACTCTGGCGGAACGAGACCTGCCCCAGTGAACCAAAGCGTTGTTGGATAACCGACTTATGAGTCAGACAGATTTTTGAGTCAGCGCACCTTCCGCGAGATCGCGGGTCGAACAACTTGAACCCGCCGCAGAACTGCCCAGCCGAAGCCACTCGCCAGAGACGCTACCGCAATGCGACAACGAGAATCGGCCTCTGCGAGAGCTCCGCAGAGACCGATCAAAGTCCCAGGTCAGCGGGACAAACGCTTAGCACCTGATGGTAAAGCGGAACCTGTCCATCGAACCCAACCGGAGGCCGAGAAGATAAAATCCCTGGTCAGAGGCCCTTATTAGACATTAAATCTAAATTTGACCACGTTCCGTAGCCGAGTAACCTTTGGTCACAGCGACTCGCGCAGCGGCAAAGGCACCCCGCTCATGGAGCGCCATCATGCGCCCCTTCTGGATAGGAGGGCGACCAGAGGGGCACGAGGAGGACCGAGGGAATGGCATCGAGCCCGCCGCCGGGACTGCACCCGGCGTTGTCGACGCACCAGGGGTTCGCGCTGCTGGAGGAGGCCGGGGCAGTGCGCAACCTCCTGCGCGACTCCGTGGAGGTAATCCGAACCCTTCGCTTTGTCTCGCTGCACGGCGATGGCGTGTTTATGCTGGGCAGCATCGGCGTGGAGAAGGCCATGAAGGTCATGCTCGGCTGCAACGAGATCGAGGCTTCGGGCTCCTGGCCCTCCAAGGCGACCTTGAGGTACGACTGGGGCCACGACATCCAGAAGATGAGCCAGCTGCTCAACACGGCGATTGAACGCGGCCAGGCGCGATCCACCCACACCGGGTATGCCGAGACTCTCGCTGATCGGATCAGCGGGAGCACCACACTCCCGCTTCTCTTCGCGACGTTCGCTCGGTACGGGAAGTCGGGGCGCTTCCACCACCTAGGCATCCTCGCGACCAACGAGCCTGGCTCGGATGAGTCACCATCTGAGTACTGGGAGCGAGTCGAGTTCCACGTTAGGAGCACAGAGCCCGAGCTCGCCGAAGTCCCCTACGGAGACAACCAAGCGCTGGACGAGTACGAGGTCCGACTTCGGGACCGCATCGCGGACGAGCTGGAGGCCTGGTGGTACTGCGTCCACCGCCTCGGCGTCCAGGGCTGCTTCGGCGACCTGGGCAGGAAGATCGGCTGGGAGATTTGGGAGCCAGGGCGTCCCGAACCGCCGATCGTGAGGAACTAGCCCAACGTCACGACCACCGGGTAATCGCAGACGACTGCCAGTAGCAAGCCGAGTCGACGTCGGGCTTCCCTCGCGTGTGGCGCTTCATATACTGGCCGTATGGAAAAGGTGCCCGAGCAGCCACTCGACGATGATGCGATGGCCGTCGCCGAGTCCGAGCACGACTTCACCCTCGGCTCCCTCGACTTCGAAGCACTATCGCCCACGGACTTTGAAGAGTTCTGCTTCGACCTCATGGCCGAGAGTGGCTTTTCCAATGTGGATTGGAGAAAGGGGACCCCGCTCGCTGCGTCGCCGTCCGACCGTGGTCGAGATATCGTCGCCCGCCGGTCTATGAGGGACATTGACGGGCACGAGTACGAGGAGCGCTGGTTCGTCGATTGCAAGCACTACAAGCGCGGCGTTCCTCCGGAAGCGCTTCAGGGGGCAATCGCCTGGGCCAGCGCTGAGCGCCCGTCAGCGCTCCTCTTCATTGCATCCGGCTATCTAACCAACGGGGCTAAGGATTGGATCGCGGACTATCAACGCTCAAACAATCCGCCCTTCAGGATCCGCATCTGGGAGAAGCCACAGCTCCTTCGGCTCGTTGAGCAGAATCTAGATCTAGCGTTCAAGCACGATGTTGGGACAAGCACGCTGCGACGGGTGTCAGAGATCCTAGAGGTTGAGTCAGCGCTCATGGATCGACTCTGGTACGGACGTAAACCGGCGGACGAGGACGTGGATCTCTACGATTGGCCCGATGACATCAAGGCTGGAATACTCGCAGCAAAGCGCCGAGTCGAGGAACAGTACGGCGTGGAAGAGCTGGCGAAGGATGTGGAGTCGGACTGGGCATGGGGCTACCTCTCAGGGCGGATCTCCGCTATTCGCTGGGTGCTGGGGGATGCCTGGCACAACCTTGACAGCTGACGGATCAAGACACGCATGGAGTCTCTGGCTGCGAGATAGCATTTTGAATGCTCCACCATGCACCCAGTTGCCCGCCCCTTCACCCCGATGAGATGACCACTACGTCACGACCCCCAGCCCAAGAGCGCGACCCCATACAGGGTCTCGACGTATTCACTGGGCCCAATCCTCAAACACGCTCTTTGCGGGTTGAGAGCCAAGCTGAGACCTCTTCCCTAAACGGCCCAAGGCGCCTGTAAGCATCGCGCGCAAACTCAATCTGCCAATCAAAATCCTCTTGACGGAGTTCCGCATGGATGTGAATGTAGTTGCGAGCCGTGTAGTAGCCTGCGATCTCATGACCGAGGCCATCACTAATCATGCCTAGCGTCACGGCGGCAGCAACCTTGCTGTCGAATCGAATCTTCGACTCCTGGGTGCGGCGCGTTGCATACACGGCACCAATGACATCCGTAGCATCAGCCTGAGGAAGTTTGCGAATTCGATCCATAATATGCCCCGGGAGCTCCCGCTTCACGAGCGCGCGGTATTCAGGTAAGGCCTTAACGACAGGCTCGCCAGACGCCTCAACGAAGAGAAGGTAGTGAATTGCGGCTTCATAAATCGATGCGTACTGTTGAACCTGCAATTGAACCTGAGCTTGAATCGCCCATGGCTCGTCGACCCGAAGGCCTTCCCAGAGCTTATACAAATACCTGGCCGCGTAAAACTCCTGCCCGAGCCTTTTGCGAAGCTCGAGGTCACCGATGAAGTTAAAATAGTCGACATGCCATGCCAGGTCACCCGGCAAGTCCTTTCGAGCATACTCCACCGCCTGTGAGCGAATACCCTCTGGAAGCGGCACGGGGTCTCCTTAACTATTCGCGCAGAGTAGAATTGACGAGAGTTAAAGTATCTAATTCGATCAATGCAGTAACTCCGCTACGCCTCCGCCTCTGGCATAGAGCCTACACGTTGAAGCGGAACTCCACCGCATTCCGGCACATACCAACCTGTGGTTGCGTGTCTGGCTGGCATCGCCTCGGCCCCCACCTCGCCCCTTCCGGAGACGCAGAAGGTGGGGCAGCGGGGGCACGCGACCCGATCTCGCGTCCGCCTCTGTCGGCAGCCCCTGATAGGACATAATGACAGGTGACTGCGACCCACAGGGAGGTGACTTGGTGCTGCCTGCACTTGACGAGCAGACGGGCCTGCTTCCGCTGGGCCGATTCGGCGCGTCGTTGGAAGAGATCAAATCCCACTACGTTGACGATCCCCGGTTCGCGAAGTCGGCGACCCGCGCCGAGATCTGGCAGCACTTCGAGTCCGCTACCGACGGCATCCGCTCTGTCGTCCCCGTGGTGTGCGTATGGGTGGGTGGCAGCTTCCTTACCGACAAGATCGATCCTGACGACATCGACCTCGTCTACTGGGGCGAAGACGTGCTCGTTGACCAGGTGACCGACCCCAAGGATCGGTACATCCTGCAGATGTTCGGGATGAACCAGGTCCGGCCAGCGACGGGCCTGCGCGTTGATACTCGATACTGCCTATGGCACGTGTTCCCCGAGGCGGACCGCGCCCACTCAGTCGAGCACCAGTCATATGCGTTGAATCGTGGCTACTGGGATGACTTCTGGATGCGCAAGCGCAACGGCGCGAAGGAAGATCCTCCGCAACGGCCGGATGCCCTACCGCAGCGCGGCTACTTCGAAGTGACTCTGGACGGTTTCCATGGCGTTTGACTGGGAGCAGTTCAAGGCCAACGTCCAAGGCGAAGCTGAGTGGCAGGACGCAGATGATCTTGCGCGCATGAGCATCGAGACTCTGCGCGCTGAGCACGGCTTGCTGCGGCGCGACGCTTCTTCAGGGTCTCTGCGCCTGACTGGGCCAGGAATCACGATCCACTCGGGAGCGATCGACGGGATTGCTGACACGCTTCGCAATTTTCAGCGCCTGGTGCTTGCGACAGGCCTCGCGGTGAAGGGGCACAAGTCGTTGCGTGGGCAACCGCCCGCGGACGTTGTCTCGAAGACCCGATTGAACCTCAACGGTTCACCACGGCCGGGAAGTCTCATCCTGCAGATCGTGCCGGCGACTTCCCCCGCGGACGAGATCTCGCCCGATGGCCAGGTCGGTCTGTTCGGTGACGACAATGCAGAACCTCAGCTAGTCGACACCGCCCTAAAGCGAGCGCTGGGCTTGCTCGAAGACGGACGTCGCCTCGGCCCAGATGCCGACACCAGCGACTTCTTGACCCGCATCCGCGAGTACGGACCGCGCGTCGCCACAACTTTGCGTGACTTCTCGACAGGACTGGTGAAATCTGGTTTCGAGCCGGACCTCACTTGGTCCCAGCCGCGCCAGCCGCGCCCTCGTACGCGCCTCTCCACGGCCGAACTAGCCCATATTGGCGAGCTCATCGCGTCGCGGGAGCTCGAACTCGAACCGACCACGATCCGCGGCATCCTGCGGACCGTTAGCGAGATCAGCGCTTGGCAGCTGGAAGTCGAGGACGGCGAGATCGTCAAGATCGACGCAAAGAAGATCCCAACGGCGAACACCGCAACGCTCCGCACTGGCATGTCAGTTTCAGTCGATGTGGCAGTAACAGAGGCAACTGGTCCCGGTGGAGAGGTGAAGCCCAAGTACACGGCGACGTCGTTCACCGTGCTGAGCAACCCTTAAGACCTGGTCGCCTCCCGCCGCCTACTCCAGCGGCTGGATCCGGGGGTTGGTCTGCGGCGGCAGATCCCAGCCGTGGCGTTCATGGATGGTCACGACTTGCCCCTCGGCATTGGCCTTGAGCTTGGCAAGAGCAACCGCGTCGTGGCCGACCGATCTGAAGTGGCGCAGGTTGCTGCTCAGCACGTGTGCCCAGGTCATCAGCGGGTCGAGGTTCTCCAGCCGCCGTTCCACGGTGTCGCCGGGCTTGGCGGCCTCCATCACCTGGCGGCCGATGGTCGCGCCCAGCGTGCGCTCGGCCTCCAGCCACGAGTCGATACCATCCCAGCCGTCGAGCTGGTCGACGAGCGCGATCGACGTGATGCGCAGGTTGGCGAGCCGCTCCCCCACCGGCTCGGCCGTCGGATCGAACCCGATTAGGCGCTGCACGGCTTCCTGCACCGCGAACCAGCGTGCGTCCTCGGCCGCCTTGCGCGACTCGGCGAGTGCCTCGTTCGCGCGCTTGTTCGCTTGGTAAGTGCCGACTCCGGCGATCAGCAGCGACAGGGCCGAGATCACCAGCGCGAGGACATCCATGGCTCGATCCTGCCACTACAAGAAGCAGTTCCTGAAGCACTTACGGCTATTGCTTGCCCGAGGCGCGTCAGCCGACTAACCCGCGCTCACTACGATGCTCCGCGCGGCGACCAATCCCTACAGCGCGAATCTCCACTCCACCGATTTCCGGTACATACCACCCTCTTGAGGTGTGCAGTGAAGCGCTCGGCCCCGCGTCCGGGACCGACAGCTTGCGTTCGACGTCAACGATAGGTCTCGTGCAACGCCTCCTCGATCTGAGACGGAGTCGGTGCACCGGCGTACCCGCGCTCAGTCGCGTAGACCCGGCACGCGAGCGAGCGAACCGGTTGCGTCGGAAACAGGTCGACGCCGTCGACGAGGATCGTGGGCGAGCCTCCGAATCGGGTGTTCGCCGCTTCGGTCTCGGTGTGGATCGTTACCAGCTCGATGGGCACTTCCGCGAGCTCGGCGGCATCCAGCGCGGCGCGCGCGTTTGCTTCGGCGATGGCCGTGTTCGGGCAGTCGACGATGTGCAGCAGTTCGACCTTCATACGATCTGCTCCTTCCGGGTCCGGGCCGCGCGCAAGCCATTGAGGATCACGATGACCTCCGCGATCTCGTGCACGAGCACCACGGCAGCGAGTCCCAGGACGCCGAAGAGGGCGAGCGGGAGCAGGGCGATGATGATCAGCAGCGACAGGATGATGTTCTGGTTGATGATGTGCCGTCCGCGCCGGGCATGGTCGAACGCGCGCGGCAGCAGCCGCAGGTCGTGCCCGGTGAACGCGACATCGGCCGACTCGATCGCGGCATCCGACCCGGTCGCGCCCATCGCGATCCCGATGTCCGCGGCGGCGAGGGCGGGGGCGTCGTTGATGCCGTCGCCGATCATCGCCACCGAACCATGCTGGCCGAGCTCAGCGATCGCAGCGGCCTTGTCCTCGGGGCGCAGCTCGGCGCGCACGTCCTCGATCCCGGCCTGCGCCGCGAGAGCGCGGGCGGTGCGGGCGTTGTCGCCGGTGAGCATCGTGACCCCGATGCACTGCGCGGCGAGCGTGCGGACGACCTCCGGGACCTCCAGGCGCAGCTCGTCGCGGACGCCGATCGCAGCGACCGGCTCGCCGTCGCGGTGCACGATGACGACCGTCATGCCCTGCTCCTCCAGCCCTGCGACCCGGTCGCCGAGCGTCCCGGCGTCCAGCCAGCGGGGGCTGCCGACCGTGATCCGCGCGCCGTCGAGCTTGCCCTCGATGCCGTGCCCGGCCTGCTCGGTCACGTCCTCGGCTACTGAGGCCCCCGGCGCGGCGGCGGTGATCGCGGCCGCGAGCGGGTGGGTGCTGTGTTGCTCCAGCGCGGCCGCCCACGCCAGCGCCTGCGCCTCGGTGGTCCCGTCGGCGGTGAGAACGGCGGTGACGAGGGGCTCGTTTCGGGTGAGGGTGCCGGTCTTGTCGACGGCGACGTGGCGGATCACGCCGAAGCGCTCGAACGCGGCACCGGACTTGATGATCACGCCGAACTTGCTCGCCGAGCCGATCGCGGCGACCACGGTCAGCGGCACGGAGATCGCCAGCGCGCACGGCGACGCCGCCACGAGGACGACCAGGGCGCGAGTGACCCACAGCTCGGGGTCGCCGAACAGCGAACCGATCAGCGCCACCAGGACGGCGAGGACGAGCACACCAGGGACGAGGGGTCGGGCGATGCGGTCGGCGAGGCGGGCGCGGTCTCCCTTCTCGGCCTGCGCCTGCTCAACGAGCTCCACGATCGTGGTCAGCGAGTTGTCGGTGCCCGCCGCGGTCGTCTCGACTTCCAGCGCGCCGGCGGAGTTGATTGCACCGGCCGAGACTGCATCTCCCAGCTCGACCTCGACCGGGATCGACTCTCCAGTGATCGCAGACGTATCCAAACTCGAACGACCCGTGACCACGACGCCGTCGGTCGCGATCCGTTCGCCCGGCCGCACCAGCATCAGCTGGCCCACCTGGAGGTCTTTCGCGGCGACCTCGACCGACGCGCCGTCGCGGCGGATGGTCGCTGTCTCAGGGACGAGCTTGAGCAGCGACCGGAGCCCGCCGCGGGCGCGGTCCATCGCCTTGTCCTCCAGCGCCTCAGCGATCGAGTACAGGAACGCCAGGGCCGCGGCCTCCTCGACGTAGCCGAGGATCACCGCGCCAATGGCGCTGATCGTCATCAGCAGGCTGATGCCGAGCTTGCGCTTGAACAGTTTGCGGATCGCGCCCGGGGTGAACGTCGATGCTCCCAACAGCAGACCGAGCCAGAACAGCACCAGCGCCAGGATCTCGAGCCCGGACCACTCCAGGACGAGACCGGTCAGGAAAGCGACGCCGGAGAGGACCGGGACCATGATCCCGCGGTCCCGCCACCAGGGTCGCTCCTGCACCTCCTCAACTGCTTCGCCGACCGTGGTCTCGGGCTCGTCGCAGCCGCACGCCGCGCTCATGCGCTTGCCCCCGTCCCGCAGCAGCCCGGCACCGGGCACTGGTCATCAACGCATGGCGCGTGCTCGTCGACGGCCAGCGTCACATCCACGAGCGCCGTGAGCGCCGCAGCGAGGTGCGGGTCGGCGATCTCGTAGCGCGTCTGCCGTCCCTCGGGCTCGGCGGCCACGATGCCACAGTCGCGCAGACAGGTCAGGTGGTTCGACACGTTCGACCGGGTCAGCTCCAGCTCGCGCGACAGCACCGCCGGATAGCTCGGGCCGTCGAGCAGGGTCATCAGGATCCGGGATCGCGTCGGGTCCGCCATGGCTCGGCCGAGCCGGTGCATGACGTCGAGGCGTGAAGCAATGGTCAACATGCACTGAACTATACAGTGACTGCTGACCTATTTTAGTCATCGCATCGGCAGGTCAGACCACTCAATCGACGCCAGAGGTTATACGGCGAAACGAAATTCCACCGCGTTCCGTAGCCGAATAACCTTTGGCGACAGCGTCTCGCGCTTTGACGAGCGTACGTCGCTCATGATGCGCCGTCACACGCCTATCCTGAGCAAGAGGACGACCACAGGCGCGCGAGGAGGACCGAGGGAATGGCATTGAGCCCGTCGCAGGGGCGCCGACCGGGACTGCACCCGGCGTTGTCGACGCGTCAGGGGTTCGCGCTCCTTGAGGAGGCCGGGTCAGTGCGCAACCTCCTGCGCGACTCCGTGGAGGCGATCCGAAGCCTTCGCTTCGTCTCCCTGCACGGTGATGGCGTATTCACGCTGGGTAGCATCGGCGTGGAGAAGGCCATAAAGGTCATGCTCGGCTGCAACGAGGTCGAGGCCTCGGGCTCATGGCCTTCCAAGAAGACGCTGAAGGACGACTGGGGCCATGACATCCAGAGGTTAAGTCAGCTGCTCGACACGGCGATCGAACGCGGCCTGGCGCGGTCCACCCACACCGGACACGCAGAGACTCTCGCTGATCGGATCAGCGGGAGCACCACGCTCCCGCTTCTCTTCGCGACGTTCGCTCGGTACGGGAAGTCGGGGCGCTTCCACCACTTGGACGTCCTCGCCACCAACGAGCTCGGCTCGGACGATCCACCGTCCGAGTACTGGGAGCGAGTCGAGTTCCACGTGAGGACCACAGAGCGAGAGTTCGCCGAAGTCCCCTATGGAGACAATCAGGCGCTGAACGAGCACGAGGCCCGACTGCGGGGCCGCATCGCGGACGAGCTGGAAGCCTGGTGGTTCTGCGTCCACCGCCTCGGCGTCCAGGGCTACTTCGGCGACCTGGACGAGAAGATCGGCTGGGAGATCTGGGAGCCAGGGCGCGGCGAGCCGCACATTATCAAGAAGTATGCCTAGTGGACGACGGCTGGAAGTTGAACTCGATGTTTGACTGCGCACAGACGCCGCCCAAACGCCTCACCACCACGCACCCCTGAGGGAATTGCAGCCATGAACAAAGATGAAAAAGCTATAATCGGCTACGTTACGAACCTAGAGAAGTTGGCAGACAAAATTGGAGTAAAGAACTTCCTAGCCGACGGACTGGAGGGCCATCTCGATTTGCAAGAAAGTCTGTTCGACCTGCAAATCGAGCTGCAAGGAGCCATCCGAAAAGCCAAGCAACGAAACACTAAGGGCACGGTCAACTTAGACCATCTAAATCAATTGAGATGGCTTCGCTGGCAGTCACGACGCCTGGGAGACGCCATTGCGTGGAGCGGACTGCTCTTCAATCGGCAAGTCATATACGCACTAGCCAAAAACGAGCCGGTTCCGATCCCGCTATCATGGTCAGACGGACACAGAGGGACCTTCCAATTCGCCCGCGGGATGACAAGTTCTGAGTGGGGAATCCCCGTCGTACACGACGTCACTAACGTACTCCGCGTCGGAGACATCACATTTGTCAGACCGACCGGCCAGGATGCCGAGGCGGACTACCGAACTGTAAAAATCAAGGCTACACGGGTCGATGAAAGCATCAATGAAGATGGCGACAACATCGTGACGCTGAATGTCACCGCAATCGGAAATGAGCCGTTTCCGGTTCTTGGCGCGGAAGCCAGAGCGAGCGAAGCGGGGCGAGACCAGCAGCCGGCTCGCCGGTTTCGCGCCGATCGACGGGTCGAGCGCCAGCTTGCACGAATGGATATAGGGCTCTTCAGAGTTGAGTGTGGGGTGAGGCGTCGAGGCCTCCGGTGATGAGGAGCATTCGGAGGCGATAGTGTTCGAAGTTCCGGAAGCCGCGGGCGATGCGGCGGCCGAGTTCGATGATCCCGTTGATGGCCTCTGTGCCGCCGTTGCTCGCGCCAGCGGTGTCGAAGTAGGCAAGGAACGCTGTCCGCCAGCGGCGTAGGGTCTTCCCGAGCCTGGCGATCTCTGGGATCGGGCAGGACGGCAGCGCAGCGATCAGCTGCTCGGCGAGGCGGCGTCCCTGGGCGGGCGTGGGCTGGTGGAATACGTCTCGGAGGTCCTGGGCGCACTGGTAGGCGACCTCGACTGCGACGTGATCGGGGTGGGCCGCGAATGCGCTGGCCAGACGTGTCTGCTGGCGCGGCGTGAGGCGTTCCCGTCCGGCGCGGAGAACATGACGGATCCCGTAGAGGGGGTCGCCCTTGCGGCCTCGGTGGCCGAGGGTCTCCTGCTGGATCCGGCGGCGGACGTCATCGACTGCAGCCCCGGCGAGCTTCACGATGTGGAACGCATCCAGCACGCAGGTGGCGTCCTCGAGTTGGTCATCGATCGCGTTCTTGTAGCCCTGGAACGGGTCCAGCGTCGCGATCGCGACCCGCTTGCGGAACTCGTCGCCGCGCTCGTCGAGCCAGTCTCGGTAGGCCTTGCCGGATCGGCCGGGGACGAGGTCGAGGAGTCTGGCGGTGGGGTGGGTGCCGCGAGTCAGATCGACCATCCCGGTGAGCTCCTTCGGTCCGCGCCGGCGCGGGTCCCGGTGGTGCCAGATGTGTTCGTCCACGCCCAGGACCTGAACGCCCTCGAACCGGGACGGGTCGTTCGCGGCCTCGATCAGGACTGGTCGGACCTGGGACCAGAGCGTGTTCCAGGTCGTGCCGAGCTGGCGGGCCAGGCCCTGGATCGTCGCTCCCTCGCGCCGGAGTTGGCCGATCGCCCAGCGGATCGCGCGCGTGCTCAGCAGGCCACGCGGTGCACAGACCTCCGGGTCCTGCTCGACGAAGGTCGTCACCGCGCAAACGCTCTCGAGGCAGATCCAGCGGCGCTTGCGCCACCGAATCCGCACCGGTCGGCCAGCCCATGGCGCGTCGATCATCTCGACCACCACTCGGCCGTGACCAGTGGCGATGACACCGCAGCCAGGGCATCCGGTCACTGGATCGCAGGACTCAACCTCAAGCAACAGTCCGGCTCGGGCCTTCGAGACGGCCACCAGATGAAGGCCAGGGAAGTCCAGGAGAACGTCGCATCGGACGCAGCGATCAAGCGCGTCAGGGCATACGCAACTATGGTTGGGCATCGTCGAGGTCCTTGGTGCGAGCAGAGGTAAGAGTCCGCTCATCATCGGGGACCTCGACGTCTATCCCCAGCTACCCCGCATCACCGGCGCGCCCACACTCAACTCTGAAGAGCCGGATATAGCGACCGCGAGCAAAAACGCCCCCCTCAACAAGTCAACCAAGATCGCCGATCGCCACGTTTTTTCGCTCTCGCTTCCGGACGAAGAACAGCCTCATTGGCAGGCATTGCGGCATGCGATCCGAAACGCCAGGCGTGAGGGATACGCATATTTCGAACTCGGCGGATTTGTCGGTTACTCCGTCATATATGACAGTACCGGAGTCTCGAAAGAAAGCATTCAGTCCGCCCCGCTGATCGAAAGAGTCCAGGGCCTTATCCATGAGGAGATAGGCGACCGAAACAGTATTTCGCTGACGTCTTTGCCCGACGACAAAGCGGACGTCTACAGTTCCAAAACACTCCCCTTCTACTTGTGGGAAGTTCCCCGGAGAGCCATTCGCGACATTTTGCGGCAGCGTCTTGTCATCGTGGCGACTTACAACTCAGGTTGGATGGAGAAGCTACTTTCCGAGGCGGGGTTGACGGTCATCCCCGACAAGACAGGCCGAGACCACCGTAGCTTTGAAGTCGTCGCGAGCTTCGAGTGGGAGGGCGAGGCGCGAGTTGAGTACCACTCGCACGTGTGGGAAGAGATGGTTATTGCGGTCCACGAGTTTCGGGGACCGAAGGCTGTAGTTCAGCGAGCCCTCGCGCCTCTCGCGGCACCTAGCCTTGCGAGACTCAACGACTTTGTCCCAACGGAAGCCCTCCAGAATGACCAGGGACACCCACCTGAGCAGAACGGATGACCGGCTCTGCTGTAATTGGAGGACAGTGCGACATCGCGAATCGCTCGACCAACAGACCAATATATGCGAGGTTGTGAAACGACAGCTGACCCGCGTTCCGTAGCCGAATAACCTTTGGCGTAGACTGGCCCCATGAGCATTGAGCCTCGGCGGGCTGCCATCTACCTGCGGGTCTCCCAGGACCGCGAGAACACTCGCCTGGGGGTAGACCGCCACAGGGAGGACGCCGAGGCTCTCATCAAGGCTAGGCGATGGAGCCCTGCCGGGGTCTATGAGGACAACGACATCTCTGGCGTCGGCAAGCTGCGGCGTCCCGAGTTCGAGCGCCTCCTCACCGACATCGAACGTGGGCTCATCAACGTCGTCGTCGCTCAGGAGTGGCCCCGTCTGGAGCGCAATCGTGCGGACGGGGTGCGCATCATCGAGGCAGCACAGCGTCACGAGATACTCTTGACCTTCGCCAAGGGAAGCGACATCGACTGCACGACCGCTGCTGGACGTCTCAGCGCAGATCTCTTCTCCGCGATTGCGCGCAACGAGATCGAGGTCAAAGCCGAGCGACAGAGTCGTGCCCAACGGCAGCGGGCAGAGCAGGGGCGTCCCCCGAAGGGCGTGCGTCCGCTCGGATACACCCTCAAGGGAGAGGTCATCCCTCACGAGGCGCGGGCAGTGGAGGCCATCTACCAGGCATTCACTGCTGGCGCTTCTTTGCGAGCCATCGCAGCGGCACTATCCGGGAAGAGCGGCCCCGACATTCCCAGCGTGCCACCACTCCCCCGACACTCACGGACTCTCGCACTGCAGCGCAACGAGAGGAGGGCGGCGGACGGGCTCCCACCCCGACCCGTGCCAGACGATGGACCATGGGCTCCGTCGACCGTTCTCGGCATCCTCCGGAACCCGCGGTACGCCGGTTACTCAACGTACTCTCCACCCACCATCCAACCTGATGGCGGGAAGCGACGTTCGTGGCGCGCCACGATCTTGCGCTCCGACTCCGGTGACCCCATCCGCAGTCAGTGGGACTCTCTGGTCCCAGAGGCCACCTGGTGGGCGGTTCAAGATCGCCTCGACGATCCGAACCGAGCGACGAACCGAGTGGGCACTGACCGCCGTCACCTCGGGTCCGGCCTGTACCTCTGCGGCTGGCAAGAGCCCGACACCGGCGAGGTGTGCGGCAAACCGGTGCGCGCGCACAGTATGCGGTATCGCTGCGAAGGGCATGTGATGCGGCTGCGCGAGCACATCGACACGTATGTGGTCGAGACGATCCGCGCTCGTCTTGCTCGTCCGGACCTCAAGAACATCGTTCCCACACCGGATCACCCGCGCCTTCGAGCCATCTCCGACGAGATCACAATGCATCGCGGACGGATCGCTAGGGCGCAGGCCGACTACGACGATGAGATCATCGAGGGCCGCGACCTCAAGCGCATCCGCGACAAGGCCGAGGTGTCCATCGCTGCACTCGACGCTGAACGGTCTCGTCTATCAACGGGCACCGGGCCTCATTCCGTCCTGGACGCAGACGACCCAGTCGCAGCGTTCGATGATGCCGACCTCGCGACAAAGCGATCGGTGATACGGGCTCTCTGCACGGTGCACATCCACCCTCATCCCCGAGGACGCAAGGGGTTCGACTCCAGCACAGTAACGATTACACCGACAGCGAGAGTCCTGGACTGACTCTTCGGTGCCTCACCCCACCTCCACCTGGGACACGCAACGGCGCGTGTCCCAGAATTTTTTTGCGCACCGCCAACGCAGAAACTTCCCTGGTGAGTTCGAAAGTAACACACCCCGCCCGTAGCCCAAACAAGCCTCTGACCTGGAGTAATGCTTGCTCCACCCCTCAGGAAGGGGTACCCTGAAAGGGCAAGAGGGAGAGAGAGGCCACGTCGCCACACACGACTACTGGTTTCTATGTCGCCACAATGGCGATGATGAAAGGGCTCATTTCCATGCCCCCCTCCCATGCTGCTCGCATAGCACAGTCTCGACTCGCTAACGCCGTGAAAAGCGGACTGAGCGATGAAACTGTGTCGGCACTGCGAACGCGATTCGCCGTGGAACGCGCAATCGATGCAATACGCGCGATCCCTGGCACTGTCGGAAGCGACGGCCAAGCCGCGCTCATGAAAGCAGTTGCCGAAAACTCCTCCATGCCTCCGCAAGGAGGCGACTATGAATGAAGCGACCCGTCAGGCAATAGGGACTGCCGCACCGATAGGTGACCTCTGATCTGGCTTGCCCACTGGGCGGCCTGGAAGGATGTGCACCATGCCCGCTCCCTACCCCCAGGAGTTCCGCGAGGACGTCGTGCGAGTCGCCCGGTCCCGCGAGGACGGCGTCACCATCGCGCAGATCGCGAAGGACTTCGGCGTCCACAAGATGACGCTCCACAAATGGATCCGCCAAGCAGACATCGACGACGGCAATCGCCCCGGGAAGACCCGTGAAGACTCAACGGAACTACGCGAGCTACGCCGCCGGAACCGGCTGCTGGAGCAGGAGAACGAGGTCCTGCGTCGTGCTGCCGCCTACCTGTCCCAGGCGAACCTGCCGGGAAAAGGTGGTACCCGCTCGTGAGCGAGCTCGCCGCTGACAACATTCCCGTCGCGGTGTCCCTGCGGGTCTTGAAGCTCTCCCGTCAGCCCTACTATCGCTGGCGGCACCAGCAGGTCACCACAGCCGAGCTGACCGAGGCCTACCGAGCAAACGCACTGTTGGACGCCCACCGCGACGACCCCGAGTTCGGCTACCGGTTCCTCGTCAGTGAAGCCGCAGAGTCCGGCGAGGTGATGTGTGAGCGGACGGCGTGGAGGATCTGCCGGGACAACCAGTGGTGGTCCGTGTTCGGAAAGAAGCGCGGCAAGAACGGGAAGCGCCCTGGACCGCCCGTCCATGACGACCTTGTGAAGCGGGACTTCTCCGCCGATGACGTCAACGAGCTGTGGCTGACCGACATCACCGAGCACTGGACCGACGAGGGCAAGCTCTATCTCTGCGCGATCAAGGACGTGTTCTCCGGCCGGATCGTGGGCTACTCGATGAGCGACCGGATGAAGGCTTGTCTCGCGGTGAATGCCCTGGACAACGCGGTATCTCGACGCCGTGACGCCGCCGGTTGCATCGTGCATTCGGATAGAGGCTCTCAGGGCGGATTCAACTGGTTGTCGCAACACCCTGATCGTGAGGGTGTGTGGTGGGACGAGATCCAGAGGAATCAGCGGTGCCGACGGGTGCGCGTCGACAGTGGCAAGCGGATCGGGCGATCAGACCGAAGCTGCGGTCGCCGGGGCATCCGAAGTACCGCCGGGATGTCGAGTCAGCGTTCTGGGATCAGATAGCGCTGGGATTGCTGGCAGAGGAAGCGGCTCGTGTCATCGGCGTGGCCCCTGCGGTCGCGACGCGCTGGTACCGCCAGCATGGTGGGATGCGCCCGTTCATGCCGCCGACGCCGTCAGGGCGTTACCTCAGCTTCACCGAGCGTGAAGAGATCGCGATTCTTGTCGCGAAAGGTCATGGTGTGCGGCAGATCGCGCGCACGATCGGCCGCGACCCAGGAACGATCTCGCGCGAGTTACGCCGAAACGCCGCGACACGGGGCCTCACGCGTGACTATCGCGCGTCGGTCGCGCAGTGGAAGGCCGACATGGCAGCGCGGCGGCCGAAGGAAGCCAAGCTCGTGGCGAACCCGCGGTTGCGCGAGTACGTTGAGCAACGACTCAGCGGCCACATCGTCGACGAGGACGGAAACGTCGTGGCCGGGCCGCCGGTAGAGAAATGGACGGGCCGTAACAAGCCACGCCGCAAGGACCGGGCGTGGGTGCGCGCGTGGAGCCCGGAGCAGATCAGTAGGCGCCTGCCCCTCGATTTCCCCGATGATGAGTCCATGCGCATCAGCCACGAGGCGATCTATCAATCCCTCTACATCCAAGGCCGAGGAGCGTTGAAACGTGAACTCATCTTGTGCCTGCGCACCGGGCGTGCGCTGCGCGCCCCGCGGGCGCGCGCGCAGCGCACGACGTGGGCGCACGTCACGCCCGAAGCGCTCATCAGTGAACGGCCTGCTGAAGCCGACGACCGTGCAGTGCCGGGCCATTGGGAGGGCGACTTGATCATCGGGCTGGAACGCTCCGCGATCGGCACGCTCGTGGAGCGCACCACCCGCTACACGATGCTCGTTCACCTGCCCCGCGAGGAAGGCTATCGGCACAAGGAATCAGTGAAAAATGGGCCGGCCCTGGCCGGGTACGGCGCGATCACGATGAAGAACGCGTTGTCGACGACGATGACACGTCTGCCGGTGGAGTTGACGCGTTCACTGACGTGGGACCGCGGCAAGGAAATGTCCGCGCACATAGCGTTTCGTGTCGAGACAGGCATCCCGGTGTTCTTCGCCGATCCGCACTCACCGTGGCAGCGCGGCACCAACGAGAACACGAACGGCCTGCTTCGTCAGTACTTCCCCAAGGGCACTGACCTGTCACGCTGGTCGGCACACGAGATCAACGCCGTGGCGCACACGCTGAACACTCGTCCACGCAAGAGCCTGGGGTGGAAGACACCTGCCGAGGCACTGAACGAGCAGCTAAAGTCTCTCCAAGAAGCCGGTGTTGCAACGACCAGTTGAATCCGGTCAGTTCCGGTCACGGAAGTTCGTGCACGCCCTGAACCGTCACCACCTCATCGGATCCATGGGCCAGGTCGGTGCTGCCGGCGATAACGCCGCCATGGAGTCCTTCTTCGCGCTGCTACAGAAGAACGTCCTGGACCGTAAGCGTTGGCGGACCCGAGAAGAGCTCCGAATCGCAATCATCACCTGGATCGAAAGGACGTATCACCGACGCCGCCGACAGGCCCGTCTGGGCCGATTGACCCCCATCGAATACGAGACCATCATGAACCCGGCCGTGAGCCTCGCGGCCTGACACCCCCAACTGTCACCTAAATGTGCGGCAGTCCCAACTGCTCGCTGACCGCATAGGATTCCTGCAAGTATTGGACACACGCCTAGCCTCGCGCTGCGTGTGTGCAGACCCCTTCTGTGGCAGACGGCTTCTGCGACTGTGCTGGTGTCCGGGAGGGCTTGTTCCGACTCGACTAGCACCACCCCAGACTGACGTCAGCGGTTGTCCGCTGGCAGACTCAGGGACAAGACTGAAGGCCTAGGAGGCAGCGTGCCAGCGGAAAGATATGACCGGTTCCAGATTCAGCGCCCGCAATTCCTGGGTGACGAGCACTGGTCGTGCATCACCATCGAACTGGAACGACTGCATCGCTCACTGGACGCAGCTGACGACGGTCAGGCACTAAGCGATATCAAGTGCGTCGTCGAAGCGACAGCCCGAGTCGCGCTTGACATCGCAGGCGAACCTGCACAGCCGAACGACTCGTACGAAAAGAGCATCGGACGTGCCCACGACCTCCTTGCGGAACAACCTGGCCATGCTCTTGCACGGGGCGGCGAATTCACTAGAGCTGCTTCCCAGGCTCGAAAGATTGCTGCTAGCCTCGGCCTCGTTAGGAACCAGTTTGGCGGCGGCCACGGCCGTGCCGGCATGCCGGACATACGCGACGAAATGGTGGACCTGGCGTTAGACGGAGGATTGACTTGGGCCCGATGGGCCGTGCGCCGTCTGGGCCTGTTCTCTGAAGGACGGCCATCCCTGCTGATTCGGGACCTCGTTGAGCAGCCCGCAACGTTCCACTCGGGCGACCTGCGCCGCCGCTTGGAGGCCGCAAACCTGTCCGCTATTGAGACACACCATCAGCAGGAACTTGGGGTCGCAGTGGGGCAGCGTGTGATGCGACAGACGTTCGTTGTGAAGTGGGACGGTCTCGACCCCTGTCTGGAATCCGATGACCTGAGCGTCTGGCCTGCTGGCTATCGAATCGGGCTGCTACGCGGGTTGTGGTTCGCACCCGACGGCCACCCGACAATAACGCCTCGGTCGATCAGGGACGGGCTCGAAGTAATCGACCCAATGCCCGATGCCGCGGACGCTTTGCATGAGCAAGTAGCGCGTGTGCGAGAGTCCACCCGACCCTCGCTCCCTGACGCCGATCAGGAATCCGTACGCGAGACAGCCGAGTGGCTCCGGCACCGCGAGTCTGTTCGCCCAGCCGCCGAGCAAGCCGCGCTTCGAGAGTTGCTGGAACACCTTGCTCCACCGCCCTTCTAAGGCCCTTGGCAACGCGTGGCGAGATGACAGCGCAGCGCCATTTTCCGCCAATGCAATGCCTGCGTGACACGATCACGCTTCGCAGTTGAACAGGGTGAGCAGATGACGGATGGCGGTGGAATGGTCGTCGGCCTCCGCGGCTTCGCGCGCGAGCCGCGCCAGGCGCGCGGCCTCTTCGACCGCGTACTTCGCGGTGATCGACTCTGCGAGGTTGCTCGTGCCTGTCGTGATCCGCCGCCCGTAGTTGGTCGGATCGTTCATCTCCCGGAGTCCGTTGTTGGCGAGACTCTTGAAGATGTCGCGAAGGTCCCAGTCGTAGATGATCGGCTTGTTGCCGAGCGCATACTGCGCAGTGCGCATCTCAAGATAGAACGACGAGAGCGGGACGTTGTTCCAGGACTTCCAGGTCTTCACGAGACGGATGAGCCCCTTGGCGCGACCGTCAGTCTCCTTCTGCGCCCGATCTACGTACTCCAGGTGGACTGCCGGGTTGCTGCGTATCCATCCGGTGCTGTCAGGATCGGGAATGTCGTAATCGTCGGTGTCCTGGTAGTAGGCGGGCGTGATCTCCACATCGGGGCCGTCATCGAAGTAGCGCAGGCGCACGGCTGGACGGTCGATTGAGACGAACGCGCCCTGTATGCCGCGCGACAGCGATGCGCGCAGGTCTTCGAGGGCCGTAGAGGAGCCAGAGGGACGACTGTCGCGCATCGAGACGAAGTAGTCCACGTCGCTGAACCTGTCGAGCGCAGTCCCGTGATGCCATGAGCCTGTCTCGCGCATGCGGATGATGCCCAGGTCGGACGTGAGCCAGTCCTCGATCTCCTTGCGGTGCTTCGCAGCCGCAGTGCGCGCTGCCTCGTCTGGAGTCATCGTGCGGATCAGCGACTCCAACGTGGAGAGTGCTGTCGCACTCACGAGGCATCAACCTCGAACTGCTGCCCACCGTCCCGCTCGATGTTCCGCTTGGCCCTATTGTAGGCAAAGCGAGGAATCGGGTCTGACGTGTGATCGAGATCGGAAGCACGTCCGGCAAGTCCGTCGAGCGCTTCCCGAAGAACACCGACCTCATCGTTGGGAACCTGCACATGCAGCACACGCCGTGCGTCGTTCCGCAATGTCGTGTAGTCGTTGCCCCGAGCCACGGCCCGCTCAGCAAGTTTGTCGGGACGGCTGCTCGTCAGTACCGCGGCAGCAATGGCCGCGACCACCGCCAGGATTCCTGACGCGACCTGAGCATCGGCAGCGAACGTCAGCACCGCAGCCAGCGTGCTCAGCGCCGCGGTAAGGACACCGAGCGTCCAATGGAGCGCCCTCCACGCTTTGGCCGCCTCGAACTGGCCCTGCGCCGAGAAGACCGCGCTCTCGTGAACGCGAGCCACCTCCGCTTGGATGGCCGCCCGCTGCGACTCTCCCATCATCACTGCCTCCCTGCGCGGCGAATACCGGCCCGCACGCTGGGAACGGGCGCGGGTTGGGTGAGCAGGTCAGTAGTCACTGGCCAAATCCGACTCGTACAGGGCTTTGGCGCTCTGGGCATCGCGGATCGCCTCCCGCACGCGAGGCTTGGTGATGTCGAGGACGCGCAGCACGCCACCCGTCTCAGCCACGGACTCGACGCGGCGGAAGTCGTTCGCAAACCGCTCCGCGAAGTCGGCCAGTCCTCGCAGTTTTGGCAGGGCGTCGGAGAGGTGGTGGCCGTGTGGGTCTACGAGGTCCACGGCGACGCTGCCGTCGTGGTTGGTGCCGAAGAAGATGAAGTCCGGGCGCAGCGCCTTCCAGTCGCCCACCTCGTCCTTGTAGGCCACGGCGAGGGATTCCTTCGCCGTGCGGTCGGGGTTGCGGTACCAGCCCTGGAAGCCGGGCTGCGCGGCTTCGGAGTCGAGGACCTTGCGCTCCCACTCGTTCAAGGTAATCGGGACAGTCCCGTCCGCGGATGCGAGCAGGTGCATTTCACGGGTGGGCAGGTCCTCCTCGGAGCCGTCCGGGTGGCGCACCTTAGTATCGGCCTGGCCGTTCTTCGGCGTAGCTAGGCTGATCGGTTCTGGCGTCGTGGACATCGACTCCAGACCGTCGTACTCGGCCTGGCGCTCGTCACTCAACCCCTTCCGAGCCACGCGGGTCTGCGTGAGCCAGTCACGGGCCAGCGCATCTGCCTCGGCCTCGACCGCCTGCGCGATCTCGGGCACACGCCCGAGCGAGGCGACGGTGATGTGCGCTTCGAGGAGTTCGTCCTCGTCACCGTCTGGCCCGACCAGGTGATCGACGTAGGAAGCGCACAACGCCGGGCTCAACACACGGGTGGCAGTTCGGTAGTAGTCTTCGATGGCGCGGGGGTCAGCGCTGACGGAGAACGCGCGGTGGGAGAACCCGCCGCCGATCCGGCCTCGGACCTCTTCGCCTTCCATCGTGAGCACATCCTCGCGTGCCTTCGCGATCTTCTCCTTGTACTGCACCGCGCGCCCGTCGAGCGCGGCGTGGAGGTGCTTGTGCGCCTGTTCCACGGCCTCGTTCACAAGGTGGTCCTTCGACATCGCCGTCGCCAGTGCGGTGAGTCTACGGATGGGCTTGACGTTCTTCTTCGGGATCGTCACCGAGGTGATGACCGCGAACCGATCCCACACGGCCTGAGCGATCGCCGGGTTCGGGTGCAGCGGGATCGGGTCGAACAGCACCCGGCGCCCGAGGCCACCGCCGCCGTCCTCTCCCTCGTCGGCGTCCTTGCTCGTCGCGCCCTTCATCAGCAGTTCCGCGACTCCCGTCGCGGTCTTGCGATCGAAGAGCGGCAGCAGGCAGTCCACCGAGTTGAGCAGCTCGTTGCCGGGGATGCGCCTGGCGAGCGGTGTGCGCATCATCCGTCCGAGCAGCTGCGTGATGTGGGTGCGGTCCTTGGCTGGCCGGAAGGACACGAGCACCTCGGCGCGTGGGCAATCCCAGCCGGTCGAGATCGCGCTCTTGGCCAGCAGCACACGTACGTGCGTGGCGTCCTGGACCCGCTGCGGTTCGATGTACGGCACGACCTGCTGTCCGATGGTCAGGTCCGTGTGCTCTCCGAAGACGTTCGCCACGGCGTCGAAAGGCAGCTCCGGCCACGCCTCGTAGATCGTGTCCAGCGTGCGGGTGAGCGTCTCCTGCGAGGGCTTGTCCCCGACCTGGACCACCAGCAGTGGGCGAACGGCTTTGGACTCGCCCTGCTCGCGTGCATAGTCCTGCCACGCGCTCTCGGAGGCCTTGATCTTCTCGACGGCTTTGGTCAGGAGCACGGTCTCGAACGCGCCGTCCTCGGCAGGGATCGACAGGGCGATGTCGTCCTTCAGGAGTCCCGAGGCCTGGACTAGCGCGGAGTCCACCTGCACCGACGGGAGGGCGTCACGGCCCTTGGCGTCCTTCATCGCGCTCTCGAACCGCTCAACCGTGGCGGAGATGCCGAAGACGACCGGCATTGCAGGCACGCTGCCCTGGCCGTTGATGAGTCGCTGCACGATGGTGGACCGTTCGCGTGCGCGCGTCCCCATGCCGCGGTGCGCCTCGTCCAGCACGAGGTAGAGGGTCAGGTCCTCGTTGGCGATGGTGTTTGTGATCGTGTCGTAGATGGACGACTGGACCTCGTCGGGACGGCGCTCCAGACCGGGCAGCGTCTCGTCACCGTTGACATCCGGCGCGCCCTTGACCAGGCGGGAGTTCTTGCTCAACTTCTGTGTGTTGAGGAAGTAGACGTTGCCGGGACGGAACGAGGGCTCGGAGAACGTCGTCGGAACCACGCGCAGGCGGTGGTCCAACTCGCTTGCCGCGGCCTGGATGCGAGCACGCGACTGCTCGTTCAGCGCCGGGTCGTCAGAGAACCACAGCACGACCGCGCCAGGATCAGGTGCCACGTCAAACTCATCGCTGCCGAAGAACAGCGCCTCGATCACCGCAGCCGCCATCACGGTCTTGCCCGCACCCGTTGTCGCTGCGAGGGAGAACTGCGACTTCGCGCCGTAGCGGTGGTAAGAATCGCGGGCGCGGTCCAGGTTTCGCAGCACGTCACGCACGGCGTCGGCCTGGTAGTCCTTCAGCGTGTATCGCATCTACAGGCTCCGCCCGGAGTTGATCTCGAAGTTCTGGAGGTAGGACTCGTACAGCCGCACCGGGACGACCTTGCCGGGCAGTTCGCGGCACACTATCTGGAAGGCGCTGTCGTCATCCGTGGCGACGTACGCGATCTCGATGCCTTCCCGAGCACTCGCCGCGGCCACGAACTCATCCGCCTGGTCCAGGTTCTCCAGCACGCCATAGGACTCGGACACGTCCCAGCCGTCCTCGCCCAGGTCGTAGATGATCCGACCGCGTGAGCCCGCACGCAGCCACAGCATCGGAGCCACGCGCTCAAACGCCCGGTTATGCCGTACCGACAACGGTGCCTCATACGTGAGCGTGAAGAAGGCCGCGTTCTCCACGAAACCCTCCGACATGGGGAACTCGTCGTTGAACCTGTACTCGCCGTTGATTGGCGCATCTTCCGGCGTCTTACCACTGATCGCCGCCGTGAGTCGGGGCTTCGTGATGTGGTCGCAGATGCCCAACGCCTCCCAGTCCGCATCACCAGGGCGCAAGCCTTGCCTACGGAGTCTCGTCTGTTCGTCAGCCGAGACCTCGTTGTTGGTGACCGAGATGCACTGACGACGCCCGCCATCCTCCCGGTTCAGGCGGATCACCGCGTGGGCCGTGGTACCCGAGCCCGAGAAGAAGTCCAGTACCTTCGCTCCAGGCTTCTCGGCCACGAAGAATCGCAGGGCGTCCTCGACCGCGTACAAGGACTTCGGGAAGGGAAACCTGCGGCCTGGCAATAGGTTGGCAAGGAGTCGCGTACCGCTGTTGCCCGCGTCGTGGCTGGTGATACGCCAGAGGTCGGTTGGTACGAATCGCGGACGGTAGTCGGAGGAGTCGGTCACCACCGAGCCATCTGGGCGATGCCCGAGTACCGGGAAGGTGCCATCGAGCACCTTCTTGGCTTCGCCCTGCTTGAGGTAGTAGACCGTCGTGCTCTCCCCGCGCCAACCACCAAGGCGAGCATGTCCGGCCTCGACCAGACCTCGCAGGACAGCGGGACCGACACGCCAGCGGCCTTCGGTTCCGTCCTTACGGATAGGCCACACTGCAACACAACCGTCCGGGACTGGAACATCGCCGCGCTCCGTACCGATGACGGCGTCCCCCACTCCCTCGAAAACGGGCCCCTCGGCGGTGTCCCGCACGAAGATCGGGTAGAACTGGTTGGGGCTGTCCGCCCGCGAGGAGTCCGCACCGCTACGGATGAGACGGCTCCAGTAGATGTCCTGCTTGTTCTTCGTGCGGACCGGATTCCACTCATCTTCAAGCGGAAGTGCAACTGGGCGACTCTCTCCGAACTGGACGAAGTAGAGATACTCAGCCGAGCGGGCGAAGGTACCTTTCCGGGTTGCTCCAGCGGCGTTGATGGAACTTGTCACCATAGTGACCCGCGCTTCCGGGAACGTCTGCTCCAGCAGCAGGCCCAACCGCAGGTACTCCTTCTCGTCAATCGTGACGATGAGTACCGAGTCATCGGGCTTCAGCAACTCGCGAGCGATCTTCAGGCGCCGCTCAATGAAGGCAAGCCACTTCGAGTGCCGGTAGTCGTCGTCTGACTCCACGTAGTCGTTGTTGTACTTCCAGTCCTTGGCGCCAGTGTTGTACGGCGGATCGATGTAGATGGCGTCGATGGAGTGCCGGTGGGTGTACGTCAGCATCTCCAGCGCGTGGTAATTCTCCGCGTTGATGACCGTGTGGAACGGCTTGTCGCCGCCTGGCTCGACCCTGCCCGTCTCCACCAGGCCGGGGTAGATGCGATCCCGGAACTCCGCGACGACCACCACGTCGTCTGCGGGCACAGAGCAAGCCTCGGGCTCCTCGGCGTCCAGCTCCGCGAGATGGGCCAGGCGCTGCCCGTCGACCCGTTCGATCCGCGTGACGCGCCACAGCCGCTGGTCGCCGGTCTTCGTCTCCCCACGAGGCGGAAGCACGCGCACCTTGTCGCCGCGTCGCACTGGCCTGCCGGGCAGCTCGACGGCCTCGGGCTGATGCTGCTCGAAGACGAGGCCGAAGGTGCGACGCTTAGTGAGCGCGGCGATCTCTGCTTCCAGATCAGCACCGAGTTGCGGATCGGCCTTGCGCGCCTGCCGAAGCAGTTCCGTCAGTCTCGACAATGGTGTGCCTTCCTCGCCCGCACTGATGACCTCGCGTGTCTACTTCTTACCACCAGAGGTTAATCCGCTACGGAACTCCACCACGTAGCCGACCCACCGTAAGCCTCGGTCAAGATTATTGCCCATCATTTCTCCCAATGGTTTCCGAACACAGACCGGGCTACTTGAAGATTAGCCCGGAGAGATTCGAGAACTTCATCCCGCGAGGCGATTACCGCGTCCGATCGCGTCTCAAACCACAGGGCCAGAAGCAAGTAATACGAAGCTAGGAACGCGAAGAACGGGTGAGTGTACGTTCGTAAACTCGCGTCGCTACTGACAAACGGTGAGAAGGATGACCCATGAAAACGCTCATTGCGCGCCGTGTATAGAACCAGCAGCACCAAGAATCGAGCTCGAGACGTTTCGTCCAGTTGAAAGGTCGGGTTTGGACCTATCTTGAGCACTTCCCCCCTTAGCGCACGACGCAAAAGCAAAGCGCCCTTCCGGCGAGCTTCCGGTGGGTCGATCCCATAAGTAATCTTCATGAAGTCCAGGAGTTCAAGAATTGCTGGCGTTGCCCGTTCTCTCACTCGATTCACGAGACCGAACTGGGCTTCCCCATCTAAAAATTCGACAATGAGCCGCTTGTACGCGTACTCACAAGTCTGAACTGGAACGCCAGCACATATCTCGGCGACTATGAGCGGATCCACTTTAAGTGCCGCAGATTCTAAACGACCAGTAACATGCCCGCCATGAAGTTGACTCGTCTCAAGTTCGAGGGCTTTCCAGGTTGAGTCGAACGCCTGGTCGACCCGGCCTGGGAGGGAATCGAATGCGTCAAGCAGGTAACTCAGTTCACGATGAAACTCGACGCCTTCAAGATTGTTCACGGCGACTGGCTTGAAGAACGAATCGGAATTCGCCTCGACTCGCTCCAAGAACGCCTTCTCAATGGGTAGCAGCGACCGAGGCTCAAGCACCCCCACTTCGGCCCATCGCGCGATCGCCCGAAGTCGTTGTTCGCGTTCGAAGGTCCGGTCAGATGTCACTTCCTGCCCCCAGATGTTAATCCGCTACGGAACTCCACCACATCCCCATCCTGCATCACATACTCCTTGCCCTCCATGCGCACCTTGCCCGCGGCCTTCGCGTCGGCCATGGACCCGGCGGCCATGAGGTCGTCGTAGGAGACGATCTCCGCCTTGATGAAGCCCCGCTCGAAGTCCGAGTGGATCACTCCGGCGGCCTTGGGTGCGGTGTCGCCCTGGTTGATGGTCCACGCGCGGGCCTCCTTGGGGCCGGCGGTGAGGTAGGTCTGCAGGCCCAGGGTGGAGAAGCCCACGCGGGCCAGCTTGTCCAGGCCGGACTCGTCCTGGCCCTCCATCTCCAGCATCTCGCGGGCCTCCTCCTCGGAGAGCTCCACGAGGTCAGCCTCGAGCTTCGCGTCCAGGAACACGCACTGCGCGGGCGCCACCAGCGCCTCCAGCTCAGCCTGACGCTCGGGTGAGGACAGCACGCCCTCGTCCGCGTTGAACACGTAGATGAACGGCTTGGCGGTGAGCAGGTTCAGCTCACGCAGGTTGTCGGTGTCGAGCTTCTCGGGCCCGGCGGCCTCGAAGATCGTGCGCCCCTCCGCCAGCACCTTCTCCGCGGCTTGGTAGGCGGCCAACTGCTCGGGCGAGCCCTTCTTGATCTTGACCTGCTTCTCCAGCTTGGGGATCGCGTTCTCCAGCGTCTGCAGGTCCGCGAGGATCAGCTCCGTGTTGATGGTTTCGCGGTCCGAGGCCGGGTCGATCTTGCCGTCCACGTGGATCACGTCCGGATCGTCGAACACGCGGATCACCTGGGCGATCGCGTGCGCCTCACGAATGTTGGCCAGGAACTGGTTGCCCAGCCCCTCCCCCTCGGACGCGCCCTTCACGATGCCCGCGATGTCCACGAAGGACACCGTGGCCGGCACGATCTTCTGCGAGTCGAACAGCTCCGCGAGCTTGTCCAGCCGCTCGTCCGGCAGGTTCACCACGCCCACGTTCGGCTCGATGGTCGCGAACGGATAGTTCGCGGCGAGCACCGTGTTGCGCGTGAGCGCGTTGAACAGGGTTGATTTTCCGACGTTCGGCAGACCGACGATTCCAATAGTAAGAGCCACGGTCCGCCATCTTACCGGGGCCGCCCGACGACGCCGCCACGCGACTCCGCGGCCCACCCCACCCCTGACACATGTCACGCCCCACTCGTGACAATCAGCAGTTCAGCGGCGACCCGCCGCACGGGAATCTGGACCCATGAACACCACACACCCACCGCAGCCCCACTCCCCCGCCATCCAGGTGCAGGACGCCGTCAAGACCTTCCGCACCCGCTCCGAGACGGTCCGCGCCGTGCAGGGTGTCTCGCTGGAGATCCCGCGCGGCGGCGTCGTCGCCCTGCTGGGGCCGAACGGCGCCGGGAAGACGACCCTGCTGGACATGGTGCTCGGCATGAGCGAGCCCACCTCCGGGGCGGTGAGCGTGTGCGGCGAGCGCCCGCGCGCGGCCGTGGCCCACGGGAAGGTGGGCGCGGTGCAGCAGGTGGGTGGGCTGCTCGCGGACCTGAGCGTGCGCGAGACCGTGACCATGATCGCGTCCCTCTACCCGGACCCACTGCCCGTGGACGAGGCGCTGGAACGGGCGGGTGCGGCGTCGTTCGCGCGCCGGAAGGTGGCCAAGTGCTCGGGTGGGCAGCAGCAGCGCGTCCGCTTTGCCCTGGCCCTGCTCCCGCGCCCCGAGCTGCTCGTGCTGGACGAGCCGACCGCGGGCATGGATGTGCAGTCCCGCACCGAGTTCTGGGACGCGATGCGCGCCGAGACCGAGCGCGGGCTCACGGTCGTGTTCGCCACGCACTACCTCCAGGAGGCGGAGGACGTCGCCGAGCGGATCGTCCTGATGGACGCCGGACGCGTCACGTTCGACGGCTCCGTGGACGAGCTGCGCTCCACGTCCCGGCACCACACCGTCTCCTTCGTGTGGCCGACCGGCGAACCGCTGCCCGAGTTCGCAGGCGCCACCGTCTCGCGCCGCTCGGAGTCCCGCGTGCACCTGCGCACGGAGGACGCCGACGCCCTCGCCCGCGAGCTGCTGACCCGCACCCCCGCGAGCGCCCTGGAGATCTCCCGCGGCGGCCTCGACGAGGCGTTCGCCGCGCTGGTCCGGCACGACGACGCCGCCGCGTGAGCCCGCGCGCGGCGCACCGTGGGCGGGGAGGAACCAACGCCACACTGCCCCGCCCGCGCGCCCGCAGCTCACACCCCTGAACCGCATCCCGACCCCGAGGAGACCATCATGTCCCTGACCTACACCGCCCACGACGTCCTGCGGAACGTCCGCGCGATCCCCAACCTGGTGTTCGTGGCCCTGCTGCCCGCCGTGCTGTTCATCCTGTTCGGCGCGGCGCAGGGCTGGTCCGACGCCCGCCTGCCCGGGGGCAACGTCTCCGCGTACGTGATGGTGTCGATGGCCGTCTACGGGGCCGTCACCGCCACCACCGCCATCTCCGCCGGCGCGGCCGTGGAACGGCTGCAGGGCTGGGGCCGGCAGCTCGCGCTGACCCCCATGGGCACGGGCGGCTACGCGGCCACCAAGGTGGCGGTGGCCCTGCTGATCGCCGTGCTGCCCGTGGTCATCGTGTTCCTGGTGGGGGCGTTCACCAACGCCTCTATGGATGGTCTCTGGCGCTGGGCGCTGGCCGCCGTGCTGTGCGTGGTGGTCTCGGTGGTCTTCGCGTTCTACGGGCTTGCCGCGGGCCTGATCTTCCGCTCGGACACCGCCGTGGGGGCCGCCTCCGGCGCGCTGGTGGTGTTCGCGTTCTTCGGCAACGTGTTCATGCCGCTCTCCGGCGGGATGCTGGCCGTCGCCCGCTTCACCCCCATGTATGGAATCGTGGGGATCGCCCGCTATCCCGTGACCGAAGGTGAGGTGGCCACCATGGGCGGTGCCCCGCAGACCGACAGCCTGCTGTGGCTCGTGGTCAACGCCGTGGCCTGGGCCGCCGTGTTCGGGATCATCGCGCTGCTGGCCGCCCGGCCCTCCACGGCCCGCCGATGAGCACCCCCACGAGGACCGCCCCGCGCCCACGCACCGAGGAGCCCGAGCACGACTGGTCCGACCTGCTGTTCGCCACCGTCTGGCTCGTGTTCCTCGTGATCCCCGCCGCGGCACTGCTGCAGAGCGACGAGCCGGTCTGGGCCACCGCCCTGGGACTGCTCGGACTGGTGCTCTTCGCCGGGCTCTACACGCTCTCCTGGATCCGGCACATCCTGGTCCCGCGCCTGAGCGTGCTGGGCAACGCCGTGCTGTGGTGCGTGGTCCTTCTCGTGCCGCTGGCCTTTCTGCTCCCAGCCTCCCCGTGGGGCATGACCTACATGGCGCCGTTCTTCGTGGCCGTGTGCGCGTTCCGGCTGCCCCTGCGCCAGGGGATCCTGGCCTCGCTCCTGATCGAGGTGGCAGCCCTGGTGCCGCTGCTCCTGCTGCTCCCCCGGGAGCAGTGGTTCTGGCCGCTGTTCGGCCTGGTCCCGTCCGGGCTGATCATCCTGCTCTCCCGCTTTGCCGTGGAGCGCTCCGAGACCCACGAACGCCTGGCCCGCGAGCTCGAGGTCTCCCGGCAGCGCGAGGCAGTGGGCCGGGACGTCCACGACATCCTGGGCCACTCCCTCACGGTCATCACCGTCAAGACCCAGCTCGCCCAGCGGCTCGTGGAGACGGACCCGCAGCGCGCCGTCGCCGAGCTCGACGACGTCCTGGCACTGTCCCGCGAAGCCCTCACGGACGTGCGCTCCACGGTCGGCAAGCTGCGGGACCTGGACCTGGGCGTCGAGCTCGTCCAGGCACGCGCGGCCCTGCGCGCCGCCGGGATCACCCCGCACCTGCCGTCCTCGGTCCCGCCCCTGGACGCCGCCACACGCTCGGCCTTCGCGTGGATCCTGCGGGAGGCCGTGACCAACGTGGTCCGCCACTCGGGCGCCGCGCACTGCCGCGTCACGGTCACCAGTTCGTCGCTGCGCATCGCGGACGACGGCGCACGGGCCGCGGGTGCCTCCACTCACCACTCAGCCCGGACCGGGACCGGCGCTCGTCCGGATGACGCGGCGCCCTCGACCAGCTGTCCGCGCACCGACGACGCTGCGGCGGATGCACCCACCCAGGACAAGGTGGCGCACGTCGGCCTGGACACGGAGCGGCCGGTGCGTGCCGGGGACCGCGGTGAGGCGCCGTCGTCGTGCTCCGGAACCGAGGAGAGCACCGGGGCCGGTGCCGCCGAGCCGGCGCTGCGAGAGGGCAACGGCATCCGCGGCATGAAGGAGCGGGCACGAGCGGCAGGATGTGACGTGACGGTCGCGCGGGATCCCCGGGGCGGCACGATCGTGGAGGTGAGGCGGGCATGACCGAGATCCGAGTGCTGATCGCGGACGACCAGGCCCTCGTGCGCGCCGGGCTGGCCGCCCTGCTGGACCTGGAACCGGACATCACCGTGGTGGCCCAGGCAGCGGACGGCGCCGAGGCGGTCGCTCTTGCCGGGAACCTCCCCGTGGACGTGGCCCTGCTGGACATCGAGATGCCGGGGCTCACGGGCCTGGAGGCCACCGAGCGGATCGTCGCCGCTGGGCGTGAGACGCGCTGCCTGATGGTCACCACGTTCGACCGTCCCGGCTACCTGCGGCGCGCGTTCGACGCCGGGGCGTCCGGTTTCGTGGTCAAAGACACCCCCGCTACGGAGCTCGCGGAGGCCATCCGGAAGGTGCACGCCGGGCTGCGGGTGGTTGACCCGGCCCTGGCCGAGAAGTCCCTGCTGGCGGGGCCCAATCCCCTGACCCCGCGGGAGCAGGACGTGCTGCGCGAGGCGTCCCACGGGGCCTCGGCGGGACAGATCGGGCGGGCCCTGCACCTCACCGCGGGCACGGTGCGCAACCACCTGTCCTCCGCGATCGGCAAGACCGGAACCGCCAACCGGACCGAGGCGGCGGCCGTCGCCGCGCGCAACGGGTGGCTGTAGCCTTCCGGACCCGTTGATGAGCTCCACCGGGACGCTTATGCGTGTCGGACGGAATTGTCATGGTGAGCGCATGGATGCTTCGGTGATGGCTCAGGTGTGGTGGTTGTGGGCGCTGTTCGCCCTCGTGGTGGGCATGGTGCTGGGGTACGTGCTGGCCCACCAGAAGTCGACGGCGCTGGAGACCGAGCTGGAGGAGGCACAGGGGCAGCGGCTCGCCGCCCTGCAGGACGCCGCCTCCGCCCGGGCGGCCGCCGAGCAGCTCGAGCAGCGTGTGGAGTCCCTCGAAGCGCGGGCCGTGCAGGACCAGGACGTCATGCGCGCGCTGGCACCGCTGAACGACCAGCTCTCCTCCGTGGGCCGGCACGTGAACCAGCTGGAGCGGGACCGTGCGCAGCAGTTCGGGGCCGTGGCCCAGGCCCTGGAGGCGGCCCGCACCACGGACCAGCAGCTGTTGCACGCCACCACCTCCCTGGAGGGCTCCCTGCGCTCCACCACGGCGCGCGGTGCCTGGGGTGAGATGCAGCTGCGCCGCGTGGTGGAGGCCGCCGGCATGACCCGCCACGTGGACTTCACGGAGCAGACGGTGCGCTCCACGGAGTCCGGCACCCAGCGCCCGGACATGGTGATCAACCTGCCCGGGGCGCAGACCGTGGTGGTGGATGCGAAGGCCCCCATGTCCTCCTACCTGGACGCCCAGGCCGTCCCCGCGGACGGCTCCCCCGAGAACGAGCAGCGCCGCGCCCAGCTGCTCGCCGCACACGCCAAGGCCCTGCGGGCGCACGTGAACACCCTGGGCACCAAGAAGTACTGGTCCGCGGAGGAGAACTCCCCCGAGCTGGTGATGTGCTTCGTGCCGGTCGAGTCCGCCCTGGCCGCCGCGCTGGATGCGGATGCCTCCCTGCTGGATCACGCGGCGCGTGCGAACGTGGCCCTGGTGTCCCCGGTGTCCCTGCTCGCCTCGCTCAAGGCCGTGGCGTTCAGCTGGCGTCAGGCCACCCTCACGGACAACGCACGAGAGCTGTACCGGCTGTCCCGGGAGCTCTACGACCGCATGGGCGCCGTGGGCAAGCACCTCTCCGACATGGGCGGTTCACTGCGGCGCTCGGTGGACGGCTACAACAAGCTGGTGGGTTCCCTCGAGTCCCGGGTCCTGCCCTCGGCGCGGAGGATTGCCGAGCTGGACCCCACGGCCACCGACTCCGAGGCGCTGGAGACGAGAACCGTGGAGTCCGTGCCGCGACCAGTCACGGCCACGGAGTTCGTGAACGACTGACCGCTGCCCAGGGCAAGGGCCTGGCACGGCGGCCCAGGGCAAGGTCCTGACGCCAGGGCTCGGGGGGACGAGGCGGTGCCAGGACTCAGCGAGAGGACCCGGAGCGCAGGCTCAGCGCGAGGGCCTGGATCCAGCGCTCAGCACGAGGTCTTGGCGTCAGGTCTCAGCGCGAGGGCTTGGTGCCGCGGCCACCCAGGCCGCGGGTGGTGTCCCCGTCCTTCGCGAGCTTGGCGCGCAGCTCCTTGGGCAGTGAGAACAGAATGTCCTCCTGGGCGGTCACCACTTCTTCGACCTCCCCGTAGCCGTACTCCGCGAGCAGGTCCAGGACCTGCTGCACGAGCACCTCGGGGACGGAGGCTCCGGAGGTCAGCCCCACGGTGGCCACGCCCTCGAACCAGGACTCGTCCACCTGGTTGGCGAAGTCCACACGCTCTGCGCGCCGGGCCCCGTACTCCAGGGCCACTTCCTTGAGGCGCACCGAGTTGGAGGAGTTCGCCGAACCGACGACCAGCACCAGGTCCGCCTGCGGGGCGATCTCCTTGATCGCAGCCTGGCGGTTGGAGGTGGCGTAGCAGATGTCGTCGCTGGGCGGGTCGATCATGTTGGGGAACTTGGCGCGCAGCCGGTTCACCGTCTCCATGGTCTCGTCCACGCTCAGGGTGGTCTGGGAGAGCCACACGACCTTGTCGGGGTCGTGCACCTCCAGGGTGTCCACGTCCTCCGGGGAGTTCACGATCTGGATGTGCTCGGGGGCCTCCCCGAACGTGCCCTCGACCTCTTCGTGGCCCACGTGGCCGATCAGCAGGATCTCGTAGTCGTTCTTGGCGAAGCGCACGGCCTCGCGGTGCACCTTGGTGACCAGGGGGCAGGTGGCGTCGATGGTGTTGAGGTTGCGGTCCTGCGCGGACTGCACCACGGCCGGGGACACCCCGTGGGCGGAGAACACCACGAGCGATCCCTCCGGGACCTCGTCGGTCTCCTCCACGAACACGGCTCCGCGTTCCTCCAGCGTCTGCACCACGTGCTTGTTGTGCACGATCTCCTTGCGCACGTACACCGGGGCGCCGTAGTGCTCCAGGGCCTTCTCCACGGCGATCACGGCCCGGTCCACGCCCGCGCAGTAGCCGCGCGGCGCTGCCAGGAGCACCTTGCGCCCGGTGACCGGAGCGGCGTCGGCAATCTCCTGGGGAGTGCGACGCACCCGGGGGACGGTGGGCATGGAGAGGTCAACCACGGTGGACATGACCACTATCGTAAGTGACCGTACGGACACGCACCACGGCGCCGATCACACCCGCCAGCGCCACGACCCCCGCCCAGATCATGCCGGTGACGCCGCGTTGCGTGAAGGACTCCTGCAGCAGCGAGACGATCTGCTCGGTCACGAGGTGCGCCACCGGGTCCACGGTGGCGGCGCCCACCACCGCGCGTCCGCCCGCGAGCGCCAGGGCGAGCACGATCCCCGTGCACACCACCCCCGCGACTCCCACTCCCGCGAGCGCGAGCCAGCGGCGCGGGGACACCACCACGGCGGCGATCCCGGCCGCGCCCGCGAGCCACGGCAGGACGTAGCGCCACTGGGCCAGCTGAACGAGGGCGTCCACCACCGCTCCCGTGTGCACGCCCGGGACGGTCACCGTGAAGTTCTGCTCGTCGATGCCCGGGGAGAAGCCCACGGCGTCCTCCACCTGGCGGTTCACGGCCTCCCCGAGCGCGCTGACGTCCACCACGAGCTCGTCCGGCGCGTGCCCGGCGGAGGGGGTCAGGGGGATGTTCGCGTCGTGGGTGTCGTTGAGCACCGCGAGCCACGCGCCCTCCTGCTCGGGCGCGGTCAGCCAGGACTGGGCGGAGTCCACCACCGTCTCGCGGATGGACTCGATCGTCCGGTCCACGGCGTCGATGCCGGTGGCTTTGTCCTCCAGGGCGCTGAAAGTAGCCCGGTCCAGCAGGGTGCGGACCAGCTCGTCCTGGAAGCTCGTCTCCGTGATCACGGACGCGGCGGTGTCCTGGAACCCGGAGGGCGAGAGCAGGTGGTCCTGCAGCCAGGACACCCCCAGCCACAGGGCGAAGCCTGCGCCGGCCAGCAGGGCCAGCGCAGCGGCGGCCACGCTGCGGAAGGCATCGGAGGGGTGGGGGAACGGCGAGGAGCTCACCGCTCCACTCTAGGGAGCAGCGGCTGTGCGTGTCCCCGACGGGTGATACTTATGTCCCATGGACACCTCGTCGTCTCCCAGCGCCGCGTTCCCCCCGGACGCCGAGCGCTCCGCCGCGCCGGCGGGTGCTCCGGCCGAGCTCCCCCGGCTGGCACGGGACACCACCCCCGAGAACCCCTGGCCGCTGAGCAAGCTCTCCCACTCCCTGCACGGCTGGGTCCAGAAGGCCCCGGACGCGTGGGTCGAGGGCCAGGTGATCGAGGTCAACGAGCGCGCCCGGGTCTGCTACGTGACCCTGCGGGACCTCCAGGAGGAGGTCTCGGTGAACGTGACCCTGTTCAAGAACGAGATGGCCCGGCTGGAGCGTCCCCTGGAACGGGGCTCGCGCGTGGTCGTGAGCCTCAAGGCGGACTTCTACGTCAAGACCGGGCGGCTCTCCATGCTGGGCCGAGACATCCGCCCCGTGGGCCTCGGCGACCTCCTGGAGCGCCTGGAGAGGCTGCGCCGGTCCCTCGCGGACGAGGGACTGTTCGACCAGACCCACAAGAAGCCCCTGCCGGTGCTCCCCCACCGCGTGGGGCTGATCACCGGGCGCAACTCGGACGCGGAGAAGGACGTGGTGCGCAACGCCACCAACCGGTGGCCGGGTGTGCATTTCGAGATCCGCGAGGTCCCCGTCCAGGGCTCGGGCTCGGCACGCGCCGTCATCGGGGCCCTCCAGGAGCTCGACGCCCTGGACGAGGTGGACGTCATCGTGATCGCCCGCGGTGGCGGTGCCTTCGAGGACCTGCTCTCGTTCAGTGACGAATCCCTGCTGCGGGCGGTCTTCGCGGCCCGGACGCCGGTGGTCAGTGCGATCGGCCACGAGAACGACCAGCCCCTGCTGGACCACGTGGCCGACGTTCGGGCCTCGACCCCCACGGACGCGGGCAAGCGCATCGTGCCGGACGTCCAGGACGAACGGCTGCGCCTCGGCCAGGCCCGCGCCGCACTGGACCGCGCCGTGGGTTCGATGCTCGACCGCGAGCAGCACGGCCTGGACACCGTGCGCTCACGTCCCGTGCTCGCACAGCCGGAGGGCATGATCCTGGTGCGCGAGGAGGACGTGGACCGGCTGCGCTCCCGCGCCTGGTCTGCCGCGAACTCCCTGGCCCTGCGGGCCCAGGACTCCGTGGTCCAGCTGCGCGCCCGGGTCCGTGCCCTGTCCCCGCAGCAGACCCTGGACCGCGGCTACGCCGTGGTGCAGACCGCGGACGGCTCCGTGCTCACGGACGCCGCCCGCGCGGAGACGGGCCAGTCCCTCACCGTGCGGCTGGCCGCCGGAGAGCTGGGCGTGGACGTCACCGCCGCCAGTACCCGTCAGCCGGGCGAGCGCTGAGGCGTTCGCCCGTCCCACCAGCGACCGGACAGGGCATCCGACCCGGGTCGCACAGCACCCGCACACCACGCATCACCAGGCACCACCACCGGAAGGAACACCGTGGCACAGCAGAACCAGAGCACCGACTCCCAGCAGAGCCCCCAGCAGGGCGCGCCGGACCTCTCCGACGTGGACCAGCTCGGCTACGAGCAGGCCCGCGAGCAGCTCGTGCAGATCGTCTCCCAGCTCGAGACGGGCGGCGCCTCCCTCGAGGAGTCCCTGCGGCTGTGGGAGCGCGGCGAGGCCCTGGCCACCCGTTGCGAGCAGTGGCTCGACGGCGCCCGGGAACGGCTCGACGCCGCCCGCGCCCGGCGGGAGAGCCGGGACCAGGCGGCGTCGGACGCCGAGTAGGAGCGGGACTGGCCTATTGCTGGTAGGTCGAGAGGAACTCGCCCAGGCGGTCCAGGGCGGTGTCCAGCATGTCCACCGCGGGCAGGGTGACCAGCCGGAAGTGGTCCGGCTTGCCCCAGTTGAACGCGGTGCCGTGGCTGAGCAGGATCTTCTGCTCCTTGAGCAGGTCCAGGGCGAAGCGCTCGTCGTCCACGATCCCGAACTTCTCCACGTCCAGCTTGGGGAACAGGTAGAGCGCGCCGCGGGCCTGCTCGCACGTGACGCCGTCGATCTCGTTGAGCTTGCGGTGGGCGATGTCCCGCTGCGCCTTGAGCCGGCCGCCGGGGAGGATGAGGTCGTTGATCGACTGGTAGCCGCCCAGGGCGGTCTGGATGGCGTGCTGCGCCGGAACGTTCGCGCACATGCGCATGTTGGCGAGCAGCTTGATGCCCTCCAGGTAGGACTCCGCACGCCAGTTGGGCCCGGTGATCGCGAGCCACCCGGAGCGGTAGCCCGCCACGCGGTAGGCCTTGGAGAGCCCGGAGAACGTCAGGCACAGCACGTCCTCACCGGTGAGGCTCGCGGTGTTGATCATCTCGGCGTCGTCGTACGTGATCTTCTCGTAGATCTCGTCCGAGAACAGGATGAGGTCGTGCTCCTTGGCCAGGTCCACGATCTTCTGCAGGGTCTCCTTGGAGTACACCGCCCCCGTGGGGTTGTTGGGGTTGATGACCACGATGCCCTTGGTGCGCTCCGTGATCTTTGAGGCCATGTCCTCGAGGTCAGGGTTCCACCCGTTCTCCTCGTCGCACTCGTAGTGCACGGGGGTGCCGCCGGACAGCGCCACGGACGCGGTCCACAGCGGGTAGTCCGGGGAGGGGATGAGCAGCTCGTCACCAGGGTTGCACAGTGCCTGCAGGGCCATGGTGATCAGCTCGGAGACGCCGTTGCCCAGGTAGACGTCGTCGGTGTCCAGGTTCATGATCCCGCGCGTCTGGTAGTACTGCACCACCGCGGTGCGGGCTGAGTAGATGCCCCGGGAGTCCGAGTAGCCCTGCGCGTTGGGCAGGTTCTTGATCATGTCCACCAGGATGGCGTCCGGTGCCTCGAAGCCGAAGGGTGCGGGGTTGCCGATGTTCAGGCGCAGGATGCGCTGACCCGCCGCCTCCATCTTCTCCGCCTGCTCCAGCACGGGGCCGCGGATGTCGTAGAGGACGTTCTTCAGTTTGTCGGACTGCTTCACCTTTGCCATGGGGCCAGACTACTCGCGGGTCCCCTGCGGTTCAGCGGTGCGACGCACCTGTCCGGGGTCCCCGGGTCGGTCCGCAGCACGCGCGGTGCCCCGCGGAACGCACAGCGGGATCAGCGGGGCTGCTCCCGGAGGTAGGTGGCCGCCTTCTCGGGGCTCATGGCCGGATCCTCACCGCCGGTGAGCCGGGTGATGGTGGTGAGGTCCTCGGTGGTGAGCTCCGCGGTCACGGCATTGACGCTGGACACTGCCTGGTCGCTCAGCTTCTCCGATCCCACCACCACGGCGTGCTCCGGGCGGAAGAGCCGGTTGGGGTCCTCCAGGGCCACGAGCCCGTCGTCCTGAATCACCGGTTCCGAGGACCGCAGCACGGCGGCCTGCACCTGATCGGTGAGCAGCGCGTTCACGAGCTCGTCGGTGGTCTTGTACTCGGGCGCGGCCTTGGGGTCGCAGTCGTAGTACGCCTTCAGGCCGGGCTCCCCCTGGGCGCTGTCCGCATAGTCGGTGGGCATCCCCACGGCGAGCTTGCCGCACTGCTTGCCCGCGCCGTCCAGGCTCTTGAGGTCGTACTGCGCGTCCGTGGCGGCGGTGACCACCACCTGGTCCGTGCGCTGGGCGCCGGAGGAGTCCAGCACCTCCAGACCGCTGGGCATCACGTCCGGCAGGGCCCGGTAGACGTCGTCCCCGGACGGCCCGGTCTCCCCCGTGATCCCCAGCAGCTGCCCGAGGGAGTCCAGGAGCCCGCGCGGGGCGTCGGTGTCCGCGGATGCGCTGGGCGCCGGTGTGGGGCTCGCGCCGGTCGCCTGCGAGGCCGGCACTTCGTGCTGCCGCGCGTAGACGTAGAGGTCGCCCGTGAAGTCCGGGACCATGGTGGCCCGCCCGTCCTGCAGCGCGTCGAAGATCTCCTCGCGGGTGGATCCCACGTCCACCACGGTGGCGGGCACACCGTCCGCGCTGAGCCGCTGCTGGTACAGGTGCGCGAGCACGCGGGTCTGGGTGTCCACGCCCGCGGCGATCTTCACGGTCTCGGGCCCGGTGGACGACGCCGCCGCGCTGGGTTCCCCGCCGTCGGCCCCGTTCTGCCCGTCCCCCGCGGAGCAGCCGCTCAGCAGCAGGGCACCCGTGGCGAGCACGGCCACGGCCCGGAGCCGCCCGGGGTGGGTCACCGGTCCCCGCCGGGCTCGGTGGAGACGTCCTGCTCGGCCACGTTCTCCGGCGGTGTGGCCGCCGCGTCCACCACGTCGCTGAGCCCCGCGAGGCGAAGCCCCTGGTCCACGAGGTCCAGCCGCTTGATCGAGCCGAGCTGCGAGAACGGGACCCAGGCGGCGTCGTCCGAGGAACCGTCCTGCTCCACCGCGAGATCACCGCCGGTGATGTGCGCGGTGTAGAGCACGCGGCACGCGTGGTTGCCGCGCGTGGTGGGGTCCAGGCGCTGCTCCGCGCTCATCCAGTAGCTGTGCACGCCCACGAGTCCGTCCGAGGCCACGTGGAACCCGGTCTCCTCGAAGACCTCCCGCACCATGGTCTCCTCGGGCTGCTCCCCCGGTTCCATGCCGCCGCCGGGAAGCGTCCACGCGCCCTCGAAATCGGGGTGGCGGGGGTTCCAGTGCGTGAGCAGGAGGTGCTCGTCGCGGGTGATCAGGGCGTAGGCGCCCACGCGGGAATCGAACGGCTGGCTCATGGCGGCCAGTCTAGTGGCGGACCCCCATAATGGGCGGGTGAGCATCGTGGAGAACGCCATCTATCGCAACGGCCGCAAGGTCGAGTCCCCGCGCTCCCTGGAGGAGACGTACAGCCTGCTGCGGCGGGTCATGGACCAGCCGGACGAGTCGGGCAGCGGCGAGGACACCGTGCTGGCGTGGATCGGGCTGTACCGCCCCGAGGCGGAGGAGATCCGCTCGCTCGCCGAGCACTTCCAGCTGCACGAGCTCGCCGTGGAGGACACCGTGCAGGCCCACCAGCGGCCCAAGATGGAGCGCTACGGGGACACGCTGTTCACCGTGATCCGCCCGGCCGTCTACCAGGACGAGACCGAGACCGTGGAGATCGGGGAGATCCACATCTTCACCGGCCCCAACTTCGTGATCACCATCCGTCACTCCGAGTCCCGTGGCGTGAGCCGGGTGCGCAAGCGCGTGGAGGCGGACCAGGAGCTGCTGTGCTTCGGCCCGGACGGGGTGCTCTACGCGCTGCTGGACCAGATCGTGGACGACTACTTCCCGGTGCTCTCCGGGCTGGAGAACGACATCGACGAGATCGAGGACGCCCTGTTCGCCGGGGAACCGAACGTGTCCCAGCGGATCTACGAGCTCGCCCGGGAGATCAACGACTTCCACCGCGGCGTGGCACCCCTGAGCACCGTGATGCAGCGGTACTTCGCGGGCTTCACCAAGTACGGCACCCACGAGGAGCTGCAGCACCGCCTGCGGGACGTCCTGGACCACGTGATCGCGGTGACCGGCAAGCTCGAGTCCATGCGCTCCTCGCTGACCGACGCCATGAGCCTGGACTCCACGCTCACCACGGCACGGCAGAACGAGGCCGCGATGGTGCAGAACGAGCAGATGAAGAAGATCTCCTCCTGGGCGGCCATCCTGTTCGCGCCGTCCATCGTGGGCTCCATCTACGGCATGAACTTCCAGGCCATGCCGGAACTGGAGTGGGCTTTCGGCTACCCCATGGCGCTCGTGCTCATGGTGCTCGTGGGCGTGGCGCTGTACGTGGTGTTCAAGGTCAAGGACTGGCTCTGAGCGTCTGAGCCGCCCCGGGTCTGCGTCGGGTCCGCGGGACCCGCCTGCCGACCGACGACGCCGCTCCCCCAGCTCCCGCCCCGGCCGCGCCAAGCGCACACCCACGGGCTGCGGATACGCTGAAGCCGATGCACAACCTCGAATTCTGGCTCGACAAACCCTTCCGCGTGCTCCTGGTGCTGATCGGGGCTGTGGTGGTCTCCGCCGTGGTGCGCCTGCTGATCCGCAAGGTCACCCGCGGCATCGCGCGCGGCACGCAATCCCGGATCGTCAAGCGCCTCGACCACGGCCAGTCCCGCTGGGTGCAGGACGCCGGGGTGGCCTCGGAGCGGCAGGCGCTGCGGGCCCGCGCCATCGGTGCGGTGCTGGCTTCGGTGGCCACCATCATCGTGTGGGCCATCGCGATCCTCATGATCATCTCGGAACTGGGCTTCAACATCGCCCCGGTGATCGCCTCCGCCGGCATCGCCGGTGTGGCCCTGTCCTTCGGCGCGCAGTCCCTGGTGAAGGACTACCTGTCCGGGATCTTCATGGTCGCGGAGGACCAGCTGGGCATCGGCGACTCCGTGGACCTCGGGGAGGCGATCGGCACCGTGGAGAACGTGGGACTGCGCGTCACCCAGGTGCGGGACGTCAAGGGCACCCTGTGGCACGTGCGCAACGGCGAGATCCTGCGGGTGGGCAACCAGTCCCAGGGCTGGGCCCGCTGCGTGCTGGACATCCCCGTGCCCTACGACACGAACATCGACCTGGTGGCGGACATGATCGAGCATGAGGCCCTGCTGGTGCGCCACGACCCGGACGTGGGCCCCAGCATCGTGGACGACCCCGAGGTGTGGGGCGTGGAGAACATCTCCGGGGAGAGCATCACCATCCGCCTGGCCGTCAAGACCGCTCCCCTGGAGCAGTGGGACGTGGCCCGGGTGATGCGCGTGCGGATCAAGAAGATGCTGGACCGGGACGGTCTGCGCATCCCCCTGACCAACCAGGTCACGGTGCGCACCGGCTCCGAGCCGGAGACCAGCGCGGACATGCCCACCACGTCCTTCCCCGTGCCGCGTGTGCCCACCACGGGCCAGGTGCGCACCACCCCGCTGCACCCCCACGGCTCGGCCGCGGACAGCCACACACCGGACGGCCGCACCCCCAGCCGGGACGAGACCGGCGAGGGCACCACATCCTCGGAACGCCGCGGGGACGGCTGAGCCACAGGCTCGGCCTCCGCTGCCACTCTTTCCGCAACAGACCCTCGCCCGACGCCGCTCGGAGCCCTTCCCGTCCGGCTCGACTCGTCCCGGGAGGCAGGCCCCGGCTCAGCGCCGCTTCTTGGACCGGCTGTTCTTGACCTTGCGCCCGGGCTTGCGGCGCAGCCCCGGCTTCGTGCTCGCCCCGGCCTTGGCCCACCCACCGGACTGGGGCTTGACGCTGCGCGTTGCCGGCTGCTTCTCCTGCGACTTCTCTGAGGCCGCAGGCTTCATCGCCCGTGACGGCCGCCCCTCTACCCCGGACGACGCCGCCTGGCCGGGCGCCGCGCCGTCGTCCCGCCCGCTGGACTCCTTGCGCCCACGCACGATGCCCACGAAGCGCTGCACCGCGCCCTCCATGTCCTCGTCCAGACCCCGGGGCCACACGAGGAAGACGGGGACGGTCGGGGCGTCCGTGAGTTCGCGGTGGGTGACGTCCTTGCGGGCGTGCAGCCGTGCCACGGACATCGGCAGCACCACGGGACCCACACCGGCGGCCGCGAGTTCCACGGCCATGGCGGCGTCGTCGATGTCCGCGTGTGCCTGGGGCGTGGACTCCTCCGCGAGCTGTGCCGTGGTGAGGCTGTCCAGGACCCCCAGGACGTCGTCGGTGCTCAGCACGGCCACCTGGAGCTCGTCGTAGAGGTGCACCGCGTGGTGAGTGGTGCGGAGGTGGTCCGGGTCGGGGTCCTCGGGCGACCAGTCGAGGCGGACGAAGCACGCGGTGACCTCCCCGGAGTCCAGGGCCTGCCGCCACCCGGCGGCCGTCAGCAGCTCGTCCCGGAGGACCGGCCGCATGCGGCGCTGGCGCCACCGGCCGAGCCACTTCCCCGGCATGACCCCGGGGACGTAGCCGACGGTGAGGAACGGCCCGGCGGCCTCGGGGTCCCCAGGGTGCAGGGCGTCCTCGTGAGCAGGAGCGTCGTCGTGGGCCGATGCGGGAGCGGCGTCGTCGTGGCCCGGGGCAGGCGCGGCGTCGTCGTGGCCCGGGGCGGGCGCAGCGGTGCCGCGAACGTCATCGGGGCCGTCTGCGGGATCTGCGGAGGAGAGCTGGGGCGAGGAAGGCGTGGGGTCCGCTGCGGTCATGGACCCACCCTAGGGCCAGTGCAGCCGCGGCGATCACCGCCCCGGGGCACCCGGCGCCCCGCGAATGTGCGAAATCCGTCCGGGAGGACTACAGTGACTCCTGTTGTTCGGGGCCTTAGCTCAGTTGGTAGAGCGTTTCGTTCGCAATGAAAAGGTCAGGGGTTCGATTCCCCTAGGCTCCACACCACGTCCACGGTCACGTGCTTTCGCACGAAGGATCGAGGGAACGCCGAGAAGGCCCTGGAACGCACCGTTCCGGGGCCTTCTTGCTGCCTCCGGTGGCTCCTGCCCCAGGGACACCGCGCATTCCGCGAGCATCGGCCGGTGCGCCGAGCGGCGATACGGTGGGCCCATGAAGATCCTCGTGACAGGCTTCGAGCCCTTCGGCGGTGAAACGGAGAACGCGAGCGGCACCGCCGTCCAGCGGCTCGGCGAGATCCCTGGTCCGGACGGCGTGAACCTCGCCACGGCGATCCTCCCGGTGACGTGGTCCGGCGCCGGTCCGGCGCTGCTGCGGGCTGTCGAGACCCACCAGCCGGACGCGATCATCGCGGTGGGAGAAGCGGGTGGCCGCGCGGTCGTCACTCCGGAGCGCTGGGCCAGGAACCTGGGGCACGGGCGCATCCCGGACAACGACGGTGTGGTGCGGGATGCCGCTCCCCTGGCCCCCGGGCCCGCACGCCTCGAGTCCCGCCTCGATCCTGCGGCTCTGACCCGGGCCATTCAGGACGCGGGAGTTCCCGCGGAGGTGTCCGAGGACGCTGGTGCATTCCTGTGCAACGCCGTCTTCTGGACCGCCCTGCACCGAACAGACCTGCCCGCCACGTTCATCCACGTGCCCGCGGTCAGGTCACAGGGAACCGCGAGCATCGGCGCCGAGACCGACCCGGAGAATGCCCGCGCGGAGTCCGCGCTGAACTTCAACGACATCACCCACGCCCTGGCCACGGCGGTGGGCGCCGCCGCGCGGCAGCTACGACCTCATCACTCTTGAGCGCCTCAGTGAGCGGCCACCGTTCACTGTGCAGCTCGGGCCGGAGCACTCCGCTCGCGGCACTGACGCGGTGGACTGCACCGGGACCGGGCCACCCTCCGGCGGCAGGTTCCTCGCGTCCGGTGAGCTCGTCTCGTCCGCCGCAGAGGTCTCCTCTAGGCAGACACATCCGCCTTGTCAGCGATATCATCGTTGCATGGCGATCTGTCCTACCGACCTCCCTGCACTCGATGAGCAGGCCACCCACGCGTACGCGCACCTCTTCCAGGCCCTGAGCGAGCCCACCCGCCTGGCGGTCCTGCAGCATCTGGCCTCCGGCGAGCACCGCGTGCGGGATCTCGTGGCCCACATGGGGCTTGCGCAGTCCACGGTGAGCAAGCACCTGAGCTTTCTGGCGCAGTGCGGGCTCATCCGTTCCCGCCCCGAGGGCCGCGCCACGTGGTACTCCCTCACGCACCCCCACGAGCTGACGGGACTCATCGCGGCGGCCGAGCAGCTGCTGGGCGCAACGGGCACCCGCGCGGTGCTGTGCACGCACCTGCACCACCCTCCCGCCAACCAGGAGCCCTTCCCGGACGGCCACCCCTCCGGGGTCCTTTCCGGGAACTCGGCCACGGGCGCCCCGCTCACCGGGGCCGCAGCTGCGCCGACGACGCCGCGGCAGGAGTCCCTCTGATGGGCGCCGGCCACGCGCACGACCACGGCGCTGGCGCGGGCGACCACCGCGGCCGGCTGTGGATCGCGTTCGGGCTGACCGCCGGAATGGTCCTCGCCCAGGCGGTGGGCTCCGTGCTCACGGGCAGCCTCGCCCTGCTCACGGACACCGTGCACGCCCTCACGGACGCCCTCGGCCTGCTGGTCGCCCTGGTGGCGGCCCACCTGATGCGCCGCCCTGCGAGTTCCAAGCACACGTGGGGGTTCCGACGTGTGGAGGTCATCGCCGCCCTCGCGCAGGCCACCCTCCTGCTGGGCGTGGGGATCTTCGCCGTGGTCGAGGGCATCAGGCGGCTGCTGGAGCCCCGGGTTGTGCCACCCACCGAGCTGCTCGTGTTCGGTGCGATCGGCCTGGCGTGCAACGTGGTCGCCATCCTGGTGCTCGCCTCCGGGCGCGGCGCCAACTTCAACATGCGCGCCGCGTTCCTGGAGGTGGCCAACGACGCCCTGGGGTCCCTCGGCGTCATCGTGGCCGCCGTGGTCATCGCCACCACCGGCTTCCAGCAGGCGGACACCGTGGCCGCCCTGTTCATCGCCGCGCTGATCCTGCCGCGGGCGGTCACCATCATGCGCGAGACCGCGGCGGTGCTCATGGAGTTCACGCCCCGGGGTCTCGACCTGGACCTGTTCCGCGAGCACATCATGGGGCTGCACCACGTGGTGGACGTGCACGACGTCCACGCCTCCACGGTCGCCACGGGCCTGCCCACCATCAGCGCCCACGTGGTGGTGGAGGACGAGTGCTTCCGGGACGGCCACGCCGCCGACCTGCTCAAGGACGTCAAGACGTGCGTGGCCGAGCACTTCGACGTCTCGGTCCACCACTCCACGTTCCAGATCGAGACCGTGGAGATCCGCGACTCCGAGTCCCACGAGGTCCTGCACGCCTGAGCCGGATCCCACTGCCCCGGGAGTGACCGGCTGATCAGTCCCGCTGCAGGCGCCGCCACGCGAGCTCGGCGAGCGCCGCGGCCTGGGTGCCCAGCACGGCGTCGTCGAACAGCACCGTGGGCGAGTGGTTCCAGCCGGGGTTCTCCTGGGCCAGCTCCGGCGGGCTGCACTCCAGGAAGAAGAAGCAGCCCGGGACCTCCTGGAGCACGAACGAGAAGTCCTCGGAGCCCATGAGCGGGTCCGCGTCCTGACGCACGTGCTCCTCCCCCACCAGCTCTGCCAGGGTGCGCGACACGAACGCCGTCTCCGCGTCGTCGTTGCGGGTGAGCGGGTACAGCACGGTCCACTCCACCTCGGCGCGCACACCGTGGGCGGCGGCGATGCCGTGGGCCAGCTCGCGCACGGCGGCGGGGAACGCCTCGTCGCTGGCCGCGGACAGCGTGCGAACGCTCGCGCCCAGGCTCGCACGGTCCGGGATCACGTTGATCGCCTCGCCCGCGGAGAGCTGCGTGATGGAGGCGACCACGGGGTCGAACACGCTGAACCGCCGCGTGATCATGGTCTGCAGGGCCGTGCCGAACTCGAGCAGCGCGGGAACGGGGTCCTTGGCGGTGTGCGGCTGGGACCCGTGTCCCCCCTCGCCGTGGAACGTGACGTGGAGGTAGTTGGCGCCCGCCATCGCGGTGCCGGGGCGGTACGTGAACAGCCCGCGTTCTCCGGGGAACACGTGGATCCCGTACGCGGCCACCGGCTTCTCGCCCGTGACCTCCAGCAGCCCTTCCTCGATCATGGGCTTGGCGCCGCCCGGGCCCTCCTCCCCCGGCTGGAACATGAACACCACGCTCCCGGCGAGCTCGTCCCGCCGCGCGCTCAGCAGGTGCGCCGCTCCCACCAGCCCGGCCATGTGCAGGTCGTGGCCGCACGCGTGCATCGTGCCGGTGGTCGAGGCGTACTCCAACCCGGTCTGCTCGGCCACCGGCAGCCCGTCCATGTCACCGCGCAGCAGGACCGTGGGCCCGGGCCTTGCGCCACGCAGCACCGCGACCACCGAGGACACCGAGCGCCCCAGGGTGACCTCCAGGTCCAGCCCGTCCAGGGCCTCGACGATCCGCTGCTGGGTCCACGGGAGGTCGTTGCCCACCTCCGGGTGGGCGTGCAGGGAGCGGCGCAGGGCAACGAGCTCCGGCTGCAGGGACGTGGCATGGTCGAGGAACGACATGGTGGAACTCCTTCACAACGGGAACGGGTGGGTGGTGGTCGGTGGGCCGCCAGACCACACGGCGACCCCCAAGGGGAACGTGGCGGCCCAGTCGATGGCGCACAGGTCCCGGCTCACAGGGCCCAGGAAGCGGCCCCGCACGAGGCCGGCCGGGACATCGGTGGGCGGCTCAGCCCCGCGCCACTCGCTCCCACGCCACCTCGGCAAGCGCGGCGGCCTGGTCCCCCAGGACGGAGTCGTCGAAGAGCACCGTGGGCGAGTGGTTCCAGCCGGCGTCCGCGGGATCCACCTCGGGCGGGGTGCAGTGCAGGAAGAAGTAGCACCCGGGGACCTCGCGCAGCACGAACGAGAAGTCCTCCGAGCCCATGCGGGGGTCCGGGTTCCGGGACACGCGCTCCGGGCCGAACACGCGGGCGAGCGTGTCGCTCACGAAGGCGGCCTCGGCGGCGTCGTTGACCGTGGGCGGGTACAGCGGGGACCAGTCCACCTGCGCGGTGAGCCCGTGGGCCGCGGCGATCCCGTCCGCGAGCTCCGTCACGAGCCGCGGGAACCGTGCGGACGTCTCCGGGGACAGGGTGCGCACGTCCCCGGAGATCCAGGCGCTCTCGGGGATCACGTTGTTCACCTCGCCGGCGGAGAGCCGGGTCATGGTGGCCACCACGGGGTCGAACACGCCGAACCGGCGGGTGACCATGGTCTGCAGCGCGGTGCCGAACTCGCACACGGCCGTCACGGGGTCCAGCGCGGTGTGGGGCTGCGAGCCGTGCCCGCCGCGTCCGTGGAAGGTCACGGTGAGGTTGTTGGCCCCGGCCATCGCGGTCCCGGGCCGGTAGCTGAACTGCCCCAGCGGCCCGGGGTTCACGTGGATGCCGTAGGCCGCCACCACGCGCTCCCCGGCGATGTCCAGCACGCCCTCCTCGATCATGGGCCTGGCGCCGCCCGGACCCTCCTCCCCCGGCTGGAACATGAACACGATGTTCCCGGCGAGCTCGTCCCGGCGCGCGCTCAGCAGCCTGGCCGCACCCACGAGGGCAGCGGTGTGGAGGTCGTGACCGCACGCGTGCATCGCCCCGTTGGTCGAGGCGTACTCCAGCCCGGTCTGCTCCACCACGGGCAGCCCGTCCATGTCACCGCGCAGCAGCACCGTGGGCCCGGGCCTCGCACCGCGCAGCACCGCGGTCACCGACGTGAGCGACTCGCCCTTCGTGAGCTCCAACCCGCACCCGTCCAGCGCGGCGAGGACCTGCTGCTGCGTCCACGGCAGGTCGGTGCCCAGTTCGGGGTTGGTGTGCAGTGTGCGGCGCAGCGCCACCAGCTCGTCGTGCATCCGGTGGGCGTCGTCCAGGAAGCTCACGTGCGGACTCCTCGGTCTCGGCGGGCGGGTTCACTCCCCGTCCGCGGGCATCCCCGCGAGGTCCGGTCCCGGTGCCAGCCGGATGGGACCGCGGGCTGTACAAGGGTCCACTGTCTCACCTTTTTGGGTGACTGTGACTTCTCCCACACCGGCCATCTCCCCCGCCACGTCCCGAATCTGCGGCATGAGGTCCCGCCAGTGCTCCCCGCCCAGGGTGCGGGCCACGTCCGACGGGCAGATGGTCTTCCCCGCCCGGTGCCGCAGCAGCGCCCGGATGGTCGCGGCCTCCCGTGCGCGCAGCCCGTCCTCGGTGGGCTCCTCCCACCACGGCTCCCCGCGCTCGCCCAGCGCCACCTTCGCGTCCTGCACGCGGTCCCGCGCGTGCTCGTCCCTGGACTTCACGGCGCGGCGCGCGCTCATCAGCTCGGCGACCAACTCCTTCCGGAACGTCTCGGGGATCCCGGTGTCCGTGGCCCGCCACTTCCGGCCCTTGACCACGATGTGGTGCCCGTCCGGGGTGCGTTCCGGGCCCGACGACGCCGCTGCGCCGCCTTCCTGCCCGTTCTCGCCCTGTCCCGCGGGCCCGTTCCTGCGGCCCTGGCCCGGTTCCACGGACCCGTTCCCGCGATCCTTGCCGGGTCCCGCCGACCCGTTCGAGCGGTCCTCGCCCGGTTCCGCAGGCCCGTTCGCGCTGTCCTCGCCCGGTTCCGCAGGCCCATTCCCGCGTGCCTTGTCCGTGCTCATGCGCTCAATCCCAGTCGTTGAATCAGGTGCTCGTGGCGCCGCAGCCCCGCGGCCACCACGGACGGGTGCTGTGCGTACCAGCGCAGGTGCTCGGCGGCGATGTCCTGCGCGGGAACGTGCTCCCCGTGGATGACCCAGTCCTCGTGCGGCCCACCCTCGAGCTCGGTGGGGTCGTACCCGAGGGCCTCGAGGGTGCTCGTCAGGATGGGTGCCCGGATGCCGCCCAGCAGCACCCGGCCCGGATCCGGGACCGGCGCGGACAGCCCCGCATCGTCCAGCACCGCCGAGGCCACCGCCCGCAGCACCCCGTTGCCCGGGTGGTTGATCACGTGCACCGCGTTGGGTCCAGCGGCGTCCAGCAGGGAGGCGGCGTCGAGCGTGCGGTGGGCGTCCTGACGCAGCCGGAGCTGGGCGAGGGACTCCTCACGGGCGGCCCGGGCGGCGTCGGCGGACGGCGGGGTGAGGTCCACGCGCCGCTCTCCACGGGCGGCTGCGCTGAGCACCCGGAGGTCGTGGTACGGCGCGATCGGCGGATCTCCGACCCCGGGAGCGCGCACGATCGCGAGCGTGGGCATGAGCGCGGTCCATCGCATCACGGGCACCCGCACCACCCGGGCGTCCGGGGACAGCCGCGCCAGGACGTCGTCGGTGCCCAGCGGCAGCCCCCGGTAGCCCTCCGCGATCGGCTGCGTGACCAGCAGGCACAGCCGGGGCAGCAGGGCGTGCAGGTGCGGCAGGTCCTGCTCCAGCAGCTCGTGCACCGGGGGCATCCGCACCCCGTGCCAGTCACCGGCGAGCGCGCCGTGCAGCAGCACGCGCAGGGACTCCGCCTGGCAGTTGCCGTGCACGGCGAACAGGGGCTTGTCCGGGAGCTCGCTCAGCCCGTAGAAGTCCCCGTAGTGGGCGCGGCGGCCCTCGTCCTGCGGGTCGAATCCCAGCTCAGCCATGGTGGCCCACCCTGTCCTCGAGTCGTCGGGCAGTGTCTGCGGGGTGCACCGCGCAGCCGGCGTGGTCACGGGGCATGCGCCGCGGAGAAGACTCCGCGCGGTGGACGGCGCGCACCGAGCGCACCGTGAGCACTCCCGGCACCTCGCTCTCTCCGCGCTCGCACCACACGCGCAGGGGCTCGTCCAGCGTCAGCGCAGCGTGGGCGTCCGCGAGCACCACGGCGCGCTCCAGCACCCCGGCCGGCGGCTCTCCCGTGCGCACGCGCGGGTCCGCGGCCAGCGCGGCCGGAACGTCCTGGCGGTCCACGAACCACAGCCCGGCGTCCGTGTCCCGCAGCAGGTGGCACGCGGTGAGATACGCCTCGGCGTCCTCGCGGTGGCCGTGCACGCGCACCACCGCCCAGGGCTGCTCGAAGACCACGCCGATCCCGCGCGTGCTCGGCAGGGGAATGCGCTGCGCAAGCGCGAGGGTCTCCGCGTCCTTCACAGCGCGTGTGTCCGCCCGCCCACCGAGGTCCGGGCCGTCGTGCCACGCCCCGGCCCCGGGCACGTGGGCGAGGTTCGCCCCGAGCTGGCGGCACCGGTGGGCGAGGTCCCAGTCCTCGCCGCCGTAGCCCACGAGGGACTCGTCGAAACCGCCGCAGCGCTCGAAGAGCTCCCGGTCCACGGCCAGCAGCGCACTGATGACCAGCCGGAAGTCCTCCACGCCCGCCTCGCGCAGATTCGCGGTGCGCGCGTAGCCCTCCGCGAGCCACGCGGGATCCTCCAGACGCCGCGCCCCGGGCACGTCCTCCCCCGCCACCCAGCGCAGCACGTCCGGGACGTCCAGCTCCGACAGCTCCGCGTGGTGACGCGCTCCCACGGCGAGCGCCCCGTGGCCGTCGTCCGCGGCGTCGCGGCCCGCGAGCAGCGCGGTGAGGAAACCCGGCTCGGGGATCATGTCCCCGTCCAGGAACACGAGCACCGTTCCCGACGACGCCCGCGCCCCCAGGTTGCGCGCGGCACCGGCTCGGAAGCCCAGGTTTTCCTGGCGCACCACCGAGCACGTGAACGGCGTGGCGGGAAGGACGGGCGGGGTGGCGGAGCCGTCGTCGGCGATGACGACCTCGAACTCCCGGGCGGTCATGTCCTGGCGGGCGAGGGCGGCGAGCAGCCGGTCCAGACCGCGTTGGTTCTCGAAGTAGGGGATCACCACGCTGAGGCGAGGCGGGGCGGCGTGCTCGACCGTCATGACAGCTCCCCGCCGCCGGTGATCTGCTCCCACTGCACGGCCGCGGCCACCGCACTGGACGGCAGGTCGGTGGTGCGCCACCCGTCCGGCGCGATCCACGTGCCCGCCGGATCCGCGAGGGCGCGGCACAGTGCACCGGGCAGATCATCGGTGAGGGTGAGCGCCCACGGAGCCCGTGCGGCAAGCTCCTCGAAGAACGGATGGGGCGTGACCAGCGGGCGGCGCCCGGCACTGATCCAGCGCCCCACGGACCCGGAGGCCGAGACGTGGGCGGGGGCGACCACCGGGACGGTGACCTGCTGCGCGGCGCGGGTCAGGGCGGCGTCGTCCAGGAAGCCCGTGGCACGGAAGGTGTGACCGGCGCGGCGGGCGGCACGGTCCAGCTGTTCCACGAGGTCCTCGTGACCGTCGGACGCGCGGCCGAGCGCGAGCACGTCCACGGGGAACGGCACGTCAGCCAGGGCATCCAGCACACGGTCGTGGCCCTTGCCGGGGTAGAGGAAGCCCAGCATCCCCACGGTGGGCCGCTTCCCCTCGGTGGGGTGCTCGCGCGCAGCGGCGTGCCGTCGAGCGGCGTCCCACGCCCCGCGCTCCGGCGGATCGACCGGCAGGGGCGCCACGAGCACGGGAGCACTGCCCGTGATCGGGACGTGCCGCGCCAACTGTGCCCGCTCGGAGTCGCTGCTCACGATGACGGTGCGGGCGGCGTCGGCCACCCGTGCGTAGCACGCGCGGCGGGCCTCGAACGCGTGGCCGTTGGCGGGCTGCGGGAGGTCGTGGAGCGTCACGGTGACCGGGCGGACGCGTGCGATCTGGACCACCGTGTCCGCGGCGCTGGCGGGCGTGGACCCGTAGATGCGGTCCGTGAAGTGCAGGTGCACCGGGGACCGCCCGGCGAGCAGTTCCGTGCGCACGCGGTCGAGGGGGCCCATGACCGTGGGCGCGTGCGGCGTGTGGGCCGCGAGGTTCTCCGCGTGCATCCGCACACCGTGCTGGGCGGGCCCCACGCAGGCCAGTAAGGGTGCTGTCACACGCCCACTGTATCGGGGCCCGCGGCCCTGCTCCGTGGGGGCTGGAGCGCTGAGGTGCCGTGAGCGGGATCATACACTCCGGGCAAACTCTGCACTTGTGCAAGTTTGCACGAGTGCATAAAGTTGGCGCGTGACACATCCACAACCTTCGTTGCGTGAACGGCACCGCGCGCGCACCCTCACGGAGATCCACCAGGCCGCGCTCGAGCTGGCCGCCAGTGGCAGCTTCTCCGACACCACGGTGGACGCGATCGCGGAGAACGCGGGCATCTCCCGGCGCACGTTCTTCAACTACTACGCGAGCAAGGAGGACGCGGTGCTGGGCATCACCCCGCCGCAGATCTCCGAGTGCGCGCACGCCCGCTACATGGACCGCAGCGCCGGGGACGAGTTCGCCCGGACCGTGCGGCTGTTCATGGACGTCCTGCGGGAGTCCACCGGGCCGCCCGAGTTCGTGTCCCGCCGCCGGGAGCTCGTGGACCAGTACCCCGAGCTCAAGCGGCGGATCGGCATCCACGTCAACGCCGCCGAGAACCTCGTGGTCTCCACGGTGGCCGAACAGGCCGGGCAGGGCGCCATGCCCCGCTCCGAGGAGACCACCCACGCCTACGTCCTGCTGGCCGGCTCGGTGATCAAGTTCGCCTTCCGCACCGACACCCACCTGGCCACCGTCTCCGACGACGCCGCCGTACAGCACGCTCTCGACCACGCCATCGGCGTCTTCCGCACCGCTTTCAAGGAGATTACATGACCGCCACCGCTTCCCGGGCCGCCGCCGGCCCCGCGACGGAAGAGAAAACCCCACACCTGGGACTGCTGTTCGCGAGCCTCATGATCGTCATGCTGCTCGCGTCCCTGGACCAGACCATCCTCTCCACCGCCCTGCCCACCATCGTGGGCGAGCTGGGCGGCGTGGACCACATGAGCTGGGTCATCACCGGCTACATCCTGGCCTCCACGGTGATGATGCCCGTCTACGGGCGCATCTCCGACCTCCTGGGCCGCAAGCCCGTCCTGATCGCCGCCCTGGTGCTGTTCCTTATCGGCTCCGGCATGGGCGCTGCGGCCGGAACCATGGGCTGGCTCATCGCCGCGCGCGTGGTGCAGGGCCTGGGCGGTGGCGGACTCATCATCCTCGCCCAGACCTCCATTGCGGACGTGGTTCCCGCCCGTGAGCGCGGCAAGTACATGGGCGTCATGGGCGCCGTGTTCGCCGTCTCCTCGGTGGCCGGCCCGCTGCTGGGCGGCTGGCTCACGGAGGGCCCCGGCTGGCGCTGGGCCTTCTCCCTGAACATCCCCCTCGGTCTGCTCGCGATCGCCGCCGTGGCCGTGTTCCTCCGTGTGCCGCCGCGTCCCCGCGAGGAGAACACGCGCATCGACTTCCTGGGCATGGCGCTGCTTGCCGCCACAACCACCTGCCTGATCCTGGTGTGCACGTGGGGAGGCACCCAGTACGACTGGACCTCCCCCCAGATCCTGCTGCTGAGCGCCACCAGCGTGGCGGGTGCCATCGCGTTCGTGGTGGCCGAGACCCGCGCCACGAGCCCCGTGATCCCGCTGGCTCTGTTCAAGGACCGCAACTTCACCCTGACCACCCTCACCGGCCTGGCCGTGGGCGTGGCCATGTTCGGTGCGATCGGCTACATGCCCACCTACATCCAGATGGTCAAGGGCGTGGACGCCACACAGGCCGGTCTGCTCATGACCCCCATGATGGGCTCCCTGCTGGTTGCGTCCATCGTGTCCGGGCAGATCGTCTCCCGCACGGGCCGCTACAAGCTGTTCCCCCTGGTGGGCATGACCATCATGGCTGTGGGTCTGTGGCTCATGTCCACCCTGGAGGTCTCCGACCCCACGTGGAAGATGTGCGTGTTCCTCGCCGTGTTCGGCATCGGCATCGGTCTCACCATGCAGATCCTGGTGCTGATCGTGCAGAACTCCGTGCCCAACCGGATCGTGGGCACGGCCACCGCCTCCAGCAACTTCTTCCGCCAGGTGGGTGCCACCGTGGGCTCCGCCGTGGTGGGTTCGCTGTTCATCTCCCGCCTGAAGGACCTGCTGGCGGAGAACCTGCCCCCGCTGCCTCCCCAGGCCTCCGGCTCCGTGGACGCCAACTCCTTCACGCCGGAGACCGTGCACGAGCTGCCGCAGATGATCCAGGACCCTGTGGTCCAGTCCTACAACGACGCGCTGCTGCCCATCTTCCTGGCCATGATCCCGCTGGCCGTGGTGGCGTTCCTGCTGCTGCTGTTCGTGGAGGAGAAGCCCCTGGCCACGCGTGTGGACCGCACCGGGACCGGCGAGATCTCCACTGTGCAGGCCACCGCCGCGGGGTCCGGGGCCACCACGTCCACTGGCCCCTCTGACCGCGTGGCGGACGCGCACATGTCCGCAGACCCCGCGGATCACGATGCCACCGAGCGTGAGGCCGAGCCCGTTGCGGCCCGGCCCGCCACCGGTGGCGCGGACGCCAGCACCACCGCCGTTTCCTCGGGTGAGGGACCTGCCCAGCGAACCCGCAGGTCAGGCCGCCGGGCACCGCGACACCGCGCCTGAGACCATCCGCGGAGCGGCCCCCACGAAGGAGCGCCCCGTCGACGACCACTCGTCGACGGGGCGCTCCCGTCTCCCGTGGCCCCGGTTCACGGACCGGGGCACCCGCGCGGGTCAGTCCTGCGAGGGCAGCTCGTCCCTCAGGTCCTCCACGAGGTCCTCCAGGATCTCGGCGGCCTCCAGCATCCCGTTGCGCAGCTCGGTGAGCTCCATCCCGTGGAGCACGCCCACCGCGTAGCGGTCCTTGCCGGTGCGCTGGAACGAGCGGGCGGCGCGCGCGAGCCACTCCTCCATGACCGCGGCGTCCGTGATCACCCCGAGGTCGTCCTGGTAGTCCTTGGCCACTGCGGCGGCGCGGATCCGCTTCTTCCCCGCCTTGGCGTGCGCCCGTCCCAGCGCCTCGGAGACGTAGCGCGCGGACTTCGCGGCCTTGCGGGTCTCGTGCAGCACCTCGAACGCCGCCGCGGTCTGCAGAGCGTCCTTGCCGGGCAGGGCGATCCGCTCCCCCACGTCCATGGCCATCTCGCTCAGCGAGACCTCGGCCCCCGGCTCGGGCGGGGTGGTGCTGGCCGTGACGACCACGCGGTTCAGCGCCGCGCCGAGCACCGCCTTGGCGAACTTCCTGTCGGACAGCGCCGCGGCCTCCTCCGTGAACCCCTCTCCACGACCGAGCGCGTGCAGGTCCCGGACCAGCTGGAGGTAGTCCTGACTGTCCAGCTCCCGCCGGACCGCCCGCCCGGTGCCGGTGCCCAGGTGACTGGCCGCCTCGCGCAGCTCCTCCTTGGCGGCACCGCTCAGCACACCCGCCGGCTGGCCGTCGAGCAGCACGTCCAGCCGCTCCAGGGCGACCTCCTGGTCCCGGGCGTCGCCGAGCACACGCGCCAGGTCCTTGAGCCGCTGCTCCATGTCCGCCACCACGTCCTCGGCCACGAAGCCCCGGGACGCCTGGAGCACGCTGCGCAGCGCCCGCGAGCGCACGCGCATCTGGTGCACCGAGTCCTCGGCCTCAATGCGCACGGCGAAGTCCCAGCGCTGCAGCTGCGAGGTCAGGTGGGAGATCATCTCCGCGAGGACGTCGGCCCCCGTGCGTTCCCCCCGGTCCCCGGTGTCGGACGACGACGCCGGGTCGTTGCCCTTCGCACGCCCGCCCCCACTGCCCGCCGAGCTCTTGCCGTTCTTCGTGTCCTTGCCGCCCTTGGACACCTTGTCCTTGGAGGAGCCCTTGTCCTTCTTCCTCCCCGAGCCCTTGTCCTTCGAAGAGCTCTTGTCCTTCGACGAGCCCTTCCCGGGAGACTGCTCCCCCTCGGGTTCCCCGGCACCCGGCGCGGACCCCGCGGAGGCGGCGTCAGCGGCGTCGTCGGACGTGACGGCGGCGTGCTCCGGCGAGACCACGCGCACCACGTCCCCGCCGTCCTGGCCGAGGGCCCGGGCGATCTTGGCCACCGAGGAGGACGGCTCCGCCCCCGCGGCGAACAGGACGGTCTCCACGGCCTCGAACACGGCCTTGGCCTGCTTCTCGGTGAGGTCGTCGCGCGTGAGCTCGACCTCGCACTCGGTCCACTCCCGGGTGACCCCAGCGCGCTCGTCCCGCGCAGAGACGGCGTCCAGGCACAGCTCGGCGTACTGCCCGTCCTCCGCGAGCACCGGGTACAGCGTGCGCCGCGTGTCCACGGTGGCCACGGGCTGGAGGTCCTCGCCCAGGGTGAGACCCAGCAGCACCTTGCGCAATGCCGCCGGAAGCCGGTCGGGGGCGGTCTTGAGGGGCTCGTAGTGCAGCTCGCCGCGCACCGCACCGGCCTCGTACTTCACGTGCCAGCCGTCGTCGCTGCCGCCGGTACGACGCCGCACGGCCACCGCGGAGCGCGCGAGCAGCAGATCGGCGGTGTCGTAGTACGTGGCGCTCATGTCGTGCTCCACGGGATCGCCCACGGTGAAGTGCTCCAGCTTGTGCAGCTTGAGCTTGGGCTTCTTCTTCCCCGCGACGTCGTACTTGCGCTCGATCTCAACCTGATGCGTGACCATGGTGCTCCCTGTGTAGAACGCGCCGCGGCCCTGTTCGGGATCCGCGGCGCGCTGCTGTCGTCAAATCGGTAGGTGCTGGAGGCGTCAGGCCCGGCGTCGCTTCAGGACGTCGTCCAGGTTCAGCGCCGCGCTCTCCTGCTCCCCCGCGCGGACCGCGTCCTTGAGGGACGTGGTGGTGGCCGCCGGGCGCAGCGGCACCCGCAGCGGTTCCGGTGCGCGGCGCTGCACCACGGGCGCCTGGGTGTAGAGCGGCTTGGGCACCGGGACCGGCTCCCACGTGGCCGCGGTGGATCCCGCGGCGGCCGAGCTGCGGGCCACCTTGAGGGCCTCCGCGCGCAGCTCCGCCACGCTGTAGGTCTTCTCCGCCGCGGGGCGCTCGGGCTCCACCGTCTCGGGCAGCTGCCCCTCGGCGGGCAGGTCCAGGGCGGCGTCCGCCTGCAGCTCCTGCTCCTCGCGGTCCTGACGGGCCTGGTCCTCGTTGTCGAAGATGGCGTGCTGGGCGGGGGCTGTCTGACGCGTGGCGGCCTGGGCCGACACGCCGGCGCGGTCGGTGACGGCCAGGTAGCGCAGACCCGCCACGCAGCCGGCCCCCAGCAGGAGCAGCACCACGGGCACGGCCCACGTGACGGCGGTGAAGGGCGCAGCGATTCCGGTGAGCACGGCGGCCAGGACGAGCGCGGCACCGGTCAGGAACACGATGGTGCGGTCCCACTTGATCCGGAGACCCGCCACGGATCCGCGGCGGACGGTGATGGCGGACGGCGCATGTGCCGAAGTGTCCATGGCTGTCGTCTCCCGTTCATGAAGCTGTACTGAGGCCGTGGCCCCCACTCTACTGGGCGCGCTGCGCGCGTGCTCGCGGGGACGGTCCGACGGGTGGAGCAGCAAATCCGGGGCCTCCACCTGGGCACGGACCGGAACACTGGTGCGCCTGGACACGTGCGGTGCGAACCACATCACGCACAGCACGATGATAGCGGCCAGGACCGCTGAACTGCTCACCCATGACAAACCCACCGTTTCAGGGTAGGGCAGGTGAGAAAGATTCCCGGGGTGGAATGAGCGTGTTGCTCACATCAATGTCATTCGATGGTCCTGGGGCGGAGTTCGGGTGCCCGTCAGCCGCACGTCGTCCGGTTTCAGGCCCGACCGGTGGACGCCCGGGGCCGGTCGCGCGACGGGCACAGCCCTGGGTCCGGCCGCTCGGCGCGCACCCGCGCGCCGAGCGGTGGGTCAGCGCAGCCCGCGCCGCACGGTGATGCCCTCGTCCTCGCCCGTGAACCGGCGCACGAGGCCTTCGGGAACCTCCTCGGCCGTGAGCGCGAAGCTGCGGTGGTCCGCCCACCGGCCGGCGATGTGCAGGAAACGCTCCCGCAGGCCCTCGTCCCGGAAGCCCAGTTTCTCCACGACCCGCAGGGACTTGGCGTTCTCGGGACGGATGTTGATCTCCATGCGGTGCAGCCTCAGGTGGTGGAAGCAGTAGTCGGTGGCCATGGCCACGGCCATCGGAGCGATCCCCCGGCCCGCCTGCGCGCCGTCCACCCAGTACCCCAGGCTGGCCGAGCGGAACGAGCCCAGGGTGATGCCCGAGACGGTCAGCTGCCCCACGAGCTCCTGCCGCCAGCTCACCGGGTCCAGCTCCGTGATCAGCCACGGCAGGGACTGCCCGGCCCGCGCCTGCTGCCGCATCTGCCGCACGAAGCTGCGGTACGACGGGGCCGTCCCCGCCGCCTCGGGGTTGCTCGCCTCCCACGGCTCGAGCCACTCCCGGTTGCGGTAGCGCACCCGGTCCCACTCACCGCGGTCACTCATGACCAGTGGGCGCAGCATCAGCCGCGCCCACTGGACGGTGACGGGCCACTCGGCTGCCGTGCTCACCCGGTGCGGGTCCTCAGACCTCGAGGGTCTTGGCGTAGTCCGCGATCCAGGACCGCAGACCCGGGCCGAGGTCGTCGCGCTCGCACGCGAGCTCGATGTTGGCCTTGAGGTAGGAGAGCTTGTCGCCGGTGTCGAAACGGCGTCCCTTGAACACCACGCCGTACATGCCGTGGGCGTCCTCACCGCGGTCCGCCACGGTCTGCATGGCGTCCGTCAGCTGGATCTCGCCGCCGCGGCCCGGTGCGGTGCTCTCGAGGATCTCGAAGATCTCCGGGTGCAGCACGTAGCGGCCGATGATCGCCAGGTTGGAGGGGGCGTCCTCCGGGGCCGGCTTCTCCACCAGTCCGTTGACCTTCACGTAGTCCTCGCCCTCCACGGCGGTGACGTCGGCGCAGCCGTAGGCGCTGATGCTCTCGCGCGGCACCTCCATGAGGGCCACCACGGAGCCACCCGTGCGCTCCTGCACCTCGATCATCCGGGAGAGCAGGTCCTCCTTCTCGTCGATCAGGTCGTCTCCGAGCAGCACCGCGAAGGGGTCCTCCCCCACGTGGATCTTGGCGCGCAGCACGGCGTGGCCGAGGCCCTGGGGGTCCTGCTGGCGCAGGTAGTGGATCTCCCCGAGGTCCGACGCGTGCTCCACCTCGGAGAGCAGGGCGTCCTTGCCCGACTCCTTCAGCTGGGCTTCGAGGGCGGGAACGCGGTCGAAGTGGTCCTCCAGGGCCCGCTTGGAGCGGCCCGTGATCATGAGGACGTCGTCCAGGCCGGCGTCCACGGCCTCCTGGACCACGTACTGGATGGCCGGACGGTCCACGACCGGCAGCATCTCCTTGGGCATCGCCTTGGTGGCGGGCAGGAAGCGGGTGCCCAGTCCCGCGGCGGGGATGACGGCCTTGTGTACGCGCTTGGTTTCGTGAGGGCTCATGGACTTAGGGTAAACGACGAGGCATCCGCGCCCCGGTTCCAACCCCGGAATCCGGCCGGTAATGCACTCCGTGTACTCCCAAGAGCGGACAGTCACCCAGGAGCGTGCCCATGGAACAGCCCTCAGGGGACCGCGCCGCCAAGGCAGCCCTGCGCGCGCACGTGATCGAACGGCGTCGTCACCGCAGTGCCGGGGTGCGCCGCGAGGCGCAGGCGGGCCTGGGGACGCACCTCACCCGGCTTCTCGCAGAGACCGGAGCGGGCGACGTCGCCGGCTTCCTGCCGCTGCCCGACGAACCGCCGCTGCTGCCGGCGCTCGAGGACGCCCACCGGCGGGGGCGGCGCGTGTGGCTGCCGGTCGTGGCCCCGCGGCGGACGCTGGCCTGGGTGCAGTGGCGTCCCGGGGCCGCGCTGGTGGACGGCGCCCTGCCCGGTCTGCGCGAACCCGCCGGCCCGCGGCACGGCCTGGAAGTGTTCGCGGCCGTCCGCGTCCTGGTGGTTCCCGTGGTGGCCGTGGACCGCAGCGGCGTGCGACTGGGCTTCGGTGGCGGCTACTACGACCGGTTCCTGGAGGCCCTCGAGACCGCCGGACACCGGCCCCGGACCGTGGCGTGCTGCTTCGCGGACGAGGTGCTCCCCGCCGGAGAGGTCCCGTCGGAGCCCCACGACGCGGTCCTGGCCGAGGTGCTCACCGAGCACGGTGTCGTGGCGCTGGGCGGGTCCGCCTGAGCGCACCCGTGTGCGCGGCCCGAGCTGGCGCGGTCGAGCGGGAGCCCGCGAGTAGGATGTGACGTCGGTGAACCACCGTCCCTCCCGCTCTCGAAGGAATCATCCGTGCCCGTTTACGCCTACGCCTGCAAAGACTGCGGCCATGCTTTCGACATCCGCCAGTCCTTCTCCGACGACGCCCTGACCGTGTGCCCCGAGTGCGGGGGCGTGCTGCGCAAGAAGTTCAACTCCGTGGGCGTGGTGTTCAAGGGCTCCGGCTTCTACCGCACCGATTCCCGCGCCGGGGCCTCCGGAGATGCCGACACGGCCTCCGGCTCGGGATCCGCCGGCGGGTCGGGGGCCTCCGGTGGTTCTGGAACCTCCGGGGACACCGCGGCCACCGGCAGCGGCTCCGGTTCCTCGGGAAGCAGCGCCTCGACCCCTTCGGCCGCGCCCACCACTGGATCGGGCTCCGCGACCACGACGTCGGGCGGTTCCGCGAGCTCCCGGTGACGCTCCCCGCCCGCTGATCCCACGCTCCGCCCGCGGCGAGCGCCCTGCACAGTCCCGGACCGGGTGCGGCAGAGCGTGGCGCAGTGCACCGCTCGTGGAGCGCAGGCCCGGAGATGCTCCGTGCCGCCCTAGCGTCCCGGTATGAGCTCACCGCCCCGTCCGCACTATCCCCTGGGTCTGAGGCTGCGCACCGCGGTGCGCCGGCGCCACCGGCTCGTGGCCGCCGCGCTCTGCGCGCTGGCCCTCACGATTGTGTTCCTCCGGCTCGCCCCGCCCGGTGACCGGACCACCCCCGTGGTGACGGCCGCCCACGACGTTCCCGCGGGCACCGCCCTGACCGCCGAAGACCTCACCGTGTCCGAATTCCCCGTGGACATCGCGCCGGCAGCGGCCTTCACCGACATTCCCGAGGCGGGCGGGCAGACCACCACCGTGGCGCTCTCACCCGGTCAGCCGGTGACCTCCACCAGCGTGCTGGGGCCCGGGGTACTGACCGGCCAGCCCCCGGGGACGACCGCCGCCACCGTGCGGGTGAGCGATCCCGCGGTGCTGCGTCACATCCGTCCCGGGGACGCCGTGGACGTCGTGCACCATGCGGACGACGCCTCGGCCGCGCGCGGCCGCCCGGTCGCCCGCTCGGTCACGGTGCTGTGGGCCGCGGCGTCCACGTCCGGAGGCGACACATCCCTGCTCGCCCCGGCCGGGACGGACACGGACTCCGGCCTGGTGGTGCTGGCCGCTCCACGGGAGACGGCAGCGAGTCTTGCCGCGCTCGAGGGTTCCGGCCGGGTGTCACTCGTCCTTGTGGCACCGTGACCCGCTGGACGGTGACAGCGCCCCGCTCGGACCGGGAGCGCCCCACGCAGTGCGGCGGGACGGAACCCGTGGCGCGGCCGGCCCGGACGGTCAGCCCCAGTGCGGGGGCCGCTGCTCGCGCAGCCACTGCTCGTGCCCGTCCGAGGTCCCGGCCTCCCGGGGGTCCGGGGCGTCCGAGCCGAGCGACGGCGTGGCCTCGCCCCACACGGAGCTGCCCAGGGCTCGCTCCTGGTCGGGGGCGGTCCCTCCGGTCACGCGCCGGTGCGACCCGCGCCGCCGGCCACCCGAGGTCTCAGCCGACACGGTCCGCGCTCCCCTGCCCAGCGCCCGGCGCCTGGGCGGCAGCTGACCCGGCCTCACCACCCGGGAGTCCCAGGTAGCGCTGCACGAGTCCGGCCACCGTCTGCGGATCGGTGAAGACCTCCACGGACCACAGGCTCACGTAGTTCCACCCCGCGCGCTCCAGGTGCTGCGGGATCAGCCGGGAACGTTCGCGCACGCTCAGGGCACGGCTGCGGTCGGAGCCGTCCGACTGCAGGGCCACGGGAATCCGGACGGGAGCGTCGTCGTCCCCGCGGTGCAGGACCGCGCCGGCGGAGAGCGACTCGGCATCCGCGTGCGCCGCCATGTCCACGGCGTGCGCGTAGCCGGTGTGCACGGTGGCTCCGGCGGCACGCAGCCGCCGCGCGAGGTCTGCCACGAGCGCATCGGTCGCGGCCCCGGGGTCGTCCACGGGTGCCGGGGCGCGCTCGGACGTGGTCTCCTCCCCGAACAGCACCTCGAGCATGTGGTACATGTCCTTGGCACCGTGCTGCAGCCGCCGCAGCTCGGTGTCCTTGGGGTGGATGGACGTCACGATGTGGGTGTGGCGACGCGAGCGGGTCATCCCCCGCACGAACGCCTGGCGGCCGTCCCGCTCGGAGAGCGATCCCAGCTGGGGGGTGCTGCGCCCGGAGGTGGTCCGTCCGAAGCCCAGCGAGAAGATCACGGTGTCCCGTTCGATGCCGGCCGCCCGGTGCAGCTCCACCACCCGGAAGGACTCGTGGCCCGGCGCGAAGAACTCCGCGGACTCCCCGGACTCGCGCAGCCTGCGCTGCACCGCCTGCGCCACGCGGGCGGCGTGCATCGCGCTCGCGGTCACCACGGCCAGCGAGCGCTCCGGGTGGCGCGCCGCGTGGGCGAAGACCAGGTCCACGGTGCGCTGGACCTCTGCCGCCGGGGCCTGGACGCCCTCGCTCCCGGCCGTGAGCACACCCACACCGTCCACCACGTACTCCGCGGAGAGACCCGTGGTGGCGCCCATGAGCTCCGAGGCGTAGGGCACCCGGGTCAGCGCGCCGTCGTAGAAGGCCTCGTTGAGGTAGGAGAACAGGCGGGGGTCCATGGGACGGCGCACCGAGGTCAGTGAGCGGGAGTCCACCACGCGGGACAGCGTCTCGAACGCGGAGTCCACCTCGGTCACGGGCTGCGGGGTGTCCCGCGCGCTCACGCGGGGAGCCACCGTGAACGGCTGCGGACCTCCCGCGTGGGGGTCGCCGAAGGCGATCACCTGCTCCGCCTTGACCACCGCCGGGAGCGTTGCCGCCAGCGGCGTGGACTCGGCGTCCAGGATCACGACGGCGTCCACGGCCTGCTCGTCACCGAGGGTCGCCGTGAGCACGAGCGGACTGGCCGTCCACACGGGCACCAGGGAGGGCGTGAGGCGCTGGACCCGGTCCAGCTCCTCGGTGCGGGCCCGTCCGCTGCGCAGCATGTCGCGCAGGGTGCGTGCCTCCCGCGGGAACCGCTTGGCATCACGGGCCCACCGTGTGGCCAGCTCGTGCTCCAGCCGAGCCGGGGCCGCGGCGATGTGCGCGGAGTCGGCACGCCGGAAGGCGGACTCCGTCCTGCGCAGCTGGGAACCGTCCGGCATGGCCACGAAGTCGTCTCCGCTGATCATGGCTTCGAGGACGGACTGCCACCACGCCAGCTCGAGCTCGTCGTCCACCTGCTCGGCGGGCACGCCCCGGGACTCGAGGTCCGCGAGGAACTCCCCCAGACCACGGGCCCGCAGGTCCTCGAGCAGCACGGTCCGCTCGGGAAGGGTGCTCAGGTGGGCCTCGTCGTTGATCAGTTCGTCCAGGATCACCTGGAGCTCGTCCACGGTGGCGGTCTCCAGCCGGGCCGCGGTGACCGAGCCCTCCAGGGCGATGGCCAGGCCCTCGAGGTCCTCCCGGAAGCGGCGGTGGGTGCGCAGGGTCTCCTCCGCGCGGTCGGACACGGCCGGCTGCTCCAGGGTGGTGGCCCACTGCCGCCAGCGGTCCCGCTCGGACTGCACCTTCACCAGCGCGGCGTGCAGGTCGGACAGGTGCACGCCCGGGCGGATGTACTCCTTGGCCGCCTTGCGCAGCCGGGAGCGCTGCAGTCCGCTGAGCTCGATCTCGTGGTCGCGGCGCCAGGACGCGGAGGCCGTGGCGGCAATCAGGTCCGTGACGGGGCGGTCGTAGATGTCCGGGGTGAGGTGGCGCAGCGAGTTGCCCACGTCGATCACCAGCTCGAGCTGCTGCTCCCACTCCGCGATCGTGGAGCCCACCCGCAGCCCGGACACGCCCAGGACGTGGCGCATGGCGGTGGACAGCGTGGTCAGCTCCAGCAGGAGGGACTTCGCGAGGTCGTGGGCCTGGCGGGCCTCGTCGTCGTTGACCAGGCGGGCACCGTGCCACGGGCCCGCGAGCGTGGCCGGGTCGAAGGCCCCCAGGGCGGCGGCGCGCTGCAGCTGGCGCCGCACCTCGCCGCGGTGGGACACGGCGTCGAGCACGGAGCGCCGGAAGCGCACCGTGGTCTGGGGCCCGGGATCCCGAGCGGTCAGCTCCGCGAGGGCCTGCATGGCCTCGTAGGGGGACGCCTGCCAGCGCGGCCGGCGGGTGTGCAGCGACTCCTCGTGCACGCGCAGCTGCTCCCGGGTGCGCTGCAGCGCCTCCCGGATCGGCTCGGTGTGCGGTTCCTGGGTGCGCTCGTTGCGGGCCACCGCGCGCACGAGCCGCTCGGCGACGTCGTCCGGGCTCAGGTGGGAGCCCAGCGGGAGCACGAGCGAGTCCAGTCCCGTGCGGTTCCAGGCGCGGTTGAAGGCGGCCAGCGTGGTGCGGGACTCGCCCAGCACCAGCACACTGCGCCCGCGGTGCACCAGGGCGCCCACGGTGGAGACCACGGTGTCCACCGCGGCGGTTCCCACCGGGGTGCCCACCACGAAGCTCTTGCCCTGCTCCGCGAGGTCCACAACCTCCTGCTGGTTCGCGTCCAGGTCCGTGAGCAGCAGCTCGTCCGCGGGATCCCGCTGGTCCAGGGCGGGGGCGTCGTTGGTGAGGGCGTGCACCACGGGCAGCTTGCCCACCTCGGAGTTCTTCAGGCGCGCCAGGTCCTGCACCAGGCGGGTGCGGGCCACCACGTGCTCGTCCGCCGGACGCTCGTGCAGGTCCGCGAACGTGGAGACCACCAGCTGGTGCTCCACGTGCATCCCGGGGACCTCCACAGCGAGTTGCCGCAGGGTCTCGAGCACAGGGGCGGGGTCCAGCTTGCGCGTGCCGTACGCCAGCCGGGACATCTCCGCGGTGGCCAGCTCCACACCGTGGTCCTCCCGGAGCCTGCGCACCAGCGCGGGGTTCAGGTGCGCCGGTCCCACGATGTGCAGCTCGAAGTCCTTGTGGTCCGGGCGCAGCTTCACGGTCACCGGCGCCAGCAGGACCGGGGCGATGAAGCGCCGCAGCCCGTCCGCCACGGGGTCCGCGAGCCAGGAGGCGGTGCCCGCCGCGAGGTATGCTGCGTCCAGCCCGTGACCCACGGACAGCTCGTGGATCTTGGTGCGCAGCGCACGGGCGGAGCGCACCGCGCGGTCGTACGCGGGGGTGTTCTGGTGGATCATCGTGGACAGCCGCGTGGGCCGCTGCATCAGCAGCTGCGCCTGCCCCGAGGAGTTGGCCTCCGTGAGGTCGATGCACACGTTGTCCACCTGGTTGAAGTCCAGGAGAGTGTCCGGCCCCGTGTACGCGTCCATCTGCTGGGTCCACGCGCGCAGGGACACGCGGGGGTGCTCCTGGGGCCCCGGCGTGGCGTCCGTGTCCTGGGGGGTGGGTCGCGGGCTGTCCTGGGGTGTCGGCATGGTGCTCCTACTCACGAGTGCGCCGGTCCGCGCGCCACGGGGGACGTGGGGCCGACCGGCGCACCGGGACTGACGATGGCTCTCAGAGGGCGGGGATCACTCCCACTCGATGGTTCCCGGCGGCTTGGACGTCACGTCCAGGACCACGCGGTTGATCTCCTCGACCTCGTTGGTGATGCGGTTGGACACTCGGGCCAGCAGCTCGGAGGGTAGCCGGGACCAGTCGGCGGTCATGGCGTCCTCGGAGCTGACCGGGCGCAGCACGATCGGGTGGCCGTACGTGCGGCCATCACCCTGCACGCCCACCGAGCGGACGTCCGCGAGCAGGACCACGGGCATCTGCCAGACCTCGTCGTCCAGGCCCGCCCGGGTGAGCTCTTCACGGGCGATCGCGTCAGCGCGGCGCAGCACGTCCAGGCGCTCCTGCGTGACCTCGCCGATGATGCGGATGCCCAGGCCCGGACCCGGGAAGGGCTGGCGGCCCACGATGTTCTCGGGAAGCCCGAGCTCGCGGCCCACCGCGCGCACCTCGTCCTTGAACAGGGCCCGCAGCGGCTCCACGAGCTCGAACTGCAGGTCCTCGGGGAGTCCGCCCACGTTGTGGTGGCTCTTGATGTTGGCCGCGCCCTCGCCACCGCCGGACTCGACGACGTCCGGGTAGAGGGTGCCCTGGACCAGGAACCGCACGGGCTGGCCGTCCTGGGCCTCCTCGCGCAGCACCTTCTCCTCGGCGGCCTCGAACGCGCGGATGAACTCCCGGCCGATGGCCTTGCGCTTGGTCTCGGGGTCCGTGACGCCCTTGAGCGCGTCCAGGAAACGGTCCTGCTCGCGGGCGATGTGGAGCTTGACGCCCGTGGCGGCCACGTAGTCCTTCTCCACCTGCTCGACCTCGTCCTGACGCATCAGCCCGTGGTCGACCAGGACGCACGTGAGGCGATCGCCGATGGCGCGCTGCACGAGGGCCGCGGCCACCGCGGAGTCGACGCCGCCGGAGAGCCCGCACAGCGCCTTGCCGTCGCCCACCTGGGCACGGATCGCGGCCACCTGCTCCTCGATGATGTTGCCGGTGGACCACGTGGGGGTCAGCTGCGCGCCGTTGAAGAGGAAGTTCTCCAGCACCTTCTGGCCGAACGCGGAGTGCTTGACCTCGGGGTGCCACTGCACGCCGTAGAGGCGGCGCTCGCGGTTCTCGAAGGCGGCCACGGGGGCACCCTCGGTGGTGGCCAGCGTGGTGAACCCCTCGGGGGCGGCCGTGACGGAGTCTCCGTGGCTCATCCACACGGTCTGCACGTCCGGGGTGCCGTCCAGCAGGGTGCCCACGGCGGTGTCCGGGCACGTGGCGGTGGTGGCGCCGTACTCGCGCACACCGGTGCGCTCCACGGTGCCGCCCAGGGCGTTGGCCATGACCTGGAACCCGTAGCAGATGCCCAGCACGGGCACCCCGGCCTCGAACAGCTCGGCGTCGCGCTGCGGCGCACCGGGCGCGTACACGGAGGCGGGACCGCCGGAGAGGATCAGCGCGGCAGGGTTGCGCGCGAGGATCTGCTCGGTGGACCAGGTGTGCGGGACGATCTCGGAGTACACGTTCGCCTCGCGGACCCGGCGGGCGATCAGCTGCGCGTACTGCGCACCGTAATCGACCACGAGGACCGGGCGCTGCTCCAGTTCGCTCAGGGTGTCAGGGGTTTCAGTCACGCCCTCAAGTCTAGAACACGCACGGGCCTCCCCCGGCGGGGCTCAGTAGCGCTTGGCCGCCTTGGGGTTGGCCGCGAGCTCTGCCTCGGTGGAGCGGTGGATCTTGCGCTCCACGATGAAGGAGAGGAACGGCACCACGCCGCCCAGGGCCATGACGACGAGCTGGGCGAAGGGCCACCGCATGAGGGACCACACGCGCAGGCACGAGAGGAGGTAGAACACGTAGAACCAGCCGTGGACGATCAGGATCCACGTGGAGATGTTCACGCCGCCGGCCAGGTTCTCCAGCTCCAGGTTCTGCCACCCCAGCGCGACGGTCTCGCCCGTCACCTTGTCGGTGCCGCCGGCAATCAAATCGTAGCCAAATCCGTAGCGGGTGATCATCTCGACCACGAGCAGCAGCAGGAAGGTGCCGGAGATCCACGCGAACACCTTGTAGATCGTCAGCGCGCCGCGGATCTGCGCCTCGGTGCCGCCGAAGCGGCGCCGGGGCTTGAGCGCCGCGGCCTTGGCACGCACGCTGTCCGGCACGGTGGCCCGCTCGGGGCTCGCGTCCTCGGGGGCGCTCACCCGCACGCCGTCGGTGCGGCGGACCGGGCGGGGCTGCGGATCGGAGTGCGGCGTGGGGTCAGTCATCAGAGGCTCCGTTGTCGGATCGCGGGGTGGCGCGGGGCCCGGCGGAGCGGTCCGCCCCGGCCACCGCGGGCTGGTCGTCGAAGTAGTAGTAGCGCTGGTCCTGGGCGTCCCAGTAGTAGTAGGACTGCTCGGACTCGTCCCAGAAGTAGTCGCCGTCGAAGTAGAAGTACTGCTCGGGGTTCTGACGGCGCAGGTAGTCGTCCCGCACGAAACGCCACCACAGGAAAACCGCGAAGCCCGCGAACACCACCCACTCCACGGCGTAGAAGAGGTTCAGCGCGTGGACGGACGTGTCCGTGGGCTGCTGGTCGATCTGCAGCTCTGCGAGCCCCTCCCCCATGGGAGCCGCCGACGCCGCCAGGGTCCCTTCCGGCGTCACGGGCGCGGGCTGCGCGGCCGGGTTCTCCGAGAACGAGGCCACGTACCCGGCGTACACCGGAGCGTCCCACAGGTTGCTCAGCTGCGCCGAGGCCACGGTGCTCACCTGGTCGGCGGGCAGGGCCTCGCTCGGCAGGGGCGACTCCGTGGGCATGAGCCTGCCGATCACCCGGACCTCGCCCGACGGCGCGGCGGGCACCTCGTCCGGGGAGGCCACCCACCCGCGGGCCACGGCGATGGAGAGGTCCTCGTCCGCGGCGTCCCAGCGGTCCTGCGAACCGGGGATCACCAGCTGCGAGACCACCCAGTACCCCGAGTTGCCGTCGTGCAGACGTCCGGGCACCAGGACCGTGGAGTCGGGGGCGTAGCGCCCCGTCACGGAGACCACGTGGTCCGCCTGCTGGGCCGAGGTCGGCTCGCCGGGGGTGGTGACGGTCTCGAGCGCGGAGACACGGTCCTTGGCAGGGTCCGCCACCGTGGTCGCACTGCGGGACGCGTTCAGCTGCCACGCGCTCAGCCCCACGAACAGGGACGCCACGAGCAGCGCCACGGCCAGGAAGGCCAGTGAACGGGGGCGCAGCGCGGTTTTGAGCACGACCCAACACTACTGGCCCGCCCTGGGCGTTCTCCAAACCCCCGGCGTCCGCTCAGCTGCGGATGACCACCTCGGCCCGCTGGAACTCCTTGAGGTCCGAGTATCCGGTGGTGGCCATGGCCCGGCGCAGCGCGCCCATCACGTTGGAGGAGCCGTCCACGTGGCGCGAGGGCCCGTTGAGCAGCTCGTCCAGGGGACCCACCGTGCCCACGTGGGTGCGCACGCCGCGGGGCGAGTGCGGGTTGTGCGCCTCCGCGCCCCACAGCCAGCCCTGCCCGGGGGCCTCCTCCGCACGGGCCAGCAGCGTGCCGAGCATCACGGCGTCGGCGCCCATGGCAATGGCCTTGACGATGTCGCCCGAGGTGCCCAGACCGCCGTCGGCGATCACGTGGACGTAGCGCCCGCCGGACTCGTCGAGGTAGTCGCGGCGGGCCGCGGCGACGTCCGAGATGGCCGAGGCCATGGCGGCGTGGATGCCCAGGATGGACTCGGTGCGCAGGGACGCTCCCCCGCCGAAGCCCACGAGCACGCCGGCCGCGCCCGTGCGCATGAGGTGCAGTGCCGGGGTGTAGCCCGCGGCACCGCCCACGATCACGGGGACGTCGAGGTCGTAGATGAACTGCTTGAGGTCCAGCGGATCCTGCGTCTTGGACACGTGCTCCGCGGAGACTGTGGTGCCGCGGATCACGAAGAGGTCCACGCCCGCCTCGAGCACCGTGCGGTAGTGCTCCACCACACGCTGCGGGGACAGCGAACCGGAGACGATCACCCCGGCCTCGCGGATCTCCGCCAGCCGGGCGGTGATCAGCCCGGGCTGGACGGGCGCGGAGTAGAGCTCCTGCATGCGGCGCGTGGCCTGCGGAAGGTTCTCCGAGCTGAGGTCGGCGATCTCGTCCAGGACCGGCTGCGGGTCCTCGTAGCGCGTCCAGAGGCCCTCGAGGTCCAGCACGCCCAGCCCACCGGCGCGGCCCAGGTCGATCGCGGTGGCCGGGGACATCACCGAGTCCATGGGTGCGCCCACCACGGGGATGTCGAACTGGTAGGCGTCGATCTGCCACGCCGTGCTCACGTCCCGGGGATCGCGCGTGCGCCGGGAGGGCACCAGGGCGATCTCGTCCAGGCTGAACGTGCGGCGGGCGCGTTTGGATCGCCCGATTTCGATGTCGTAGCTCACGTGGGGTCCTTTCACCGCGCAGGGCGCACGGGGGATGTGCGGTGCGGGTCAGCGCTTGTAGTTGGGGGCTTCCACCGTCATGGTGATGTCGTGCGGGTGGGACTCCTTGAGCCCGGCCGGGGTGATCCGCACGAAGCGACCCTTGTGCTTGAGCTCGTCCACGCTGTGCGCGCCCACGTAGAACATGGTCTGACGCAGCCCGCCGTCCAGCTGGTGCAGCACGGAGGACAGCGGCCCGCGGTAGGGCACCTGACCCTCGATGCCCTCGGGGATCAGCTTTTCGTCGTCGGAGACGTCCGCCTGGAAGTAGCGGTCCTTGGAGTAGGAGGTGTTCTTGCCGCGGGACTGCATGGCGCCCAGCGAGCCCATGCCCCGGTAGGCCTTGAACTGCTTGCCCTGCACGAACACGAGCTCCCCCGGGGACTCGTCGCAGCCCGCGAGCAGCGAGCCGAGCATCACGGAGTCCGCGCCGGCCACGAGCGCCTTGCCGATGTCGCCGGAGAACTGCAGGCCACCGTCCGCGATGAGCGGCACACCGGCGGGAATCGTGACCTGGGCGGCCTCGTTGATCGCGGTGATCTGCGGGACGCCCACGCCCGCGATGATGCGGGTGGTGCAGATGGAGCCCGGACCCACGCCCACCTTCACGGCGTCTGCGCCGGCGTCCACGATCGCCTGCGCACCGGCGCGCGTGGCCGCCTGGCCGCCGATCACGTCCACGTGCGCCGCCGCGGACTCCTTCTTGAGCCGGGCGATCATCTCCAGCACGCCCTGGGAGTGGCCGTTGGCGGTGTCGATGAACAGCGCGTCCACCCCGGCTTCCACCAGGGTCATCGCGCGCTCCCAGCCGTCGCCGAAGAAGCCCACGGCGGCGCCCACGCGCAGCCGCCCCTCGTCGTCCTTGGTGGCCAGGGGGTACTGCTCCGCCTTGGTGAAGTCCTTGACGGTGATGAGCCCGGTGAGCCGGTCCTGCTCGTCCACCAGCGGCAGCTTCTCGATCTTGTGCTTCGCGAGCAGCGCGTGGGCCTCGTCCTTGCCCATGCCCACCTTGCCCGTGACGAGCGGCATGGGGGTCATCACGTCGCGCACCAGGCGGGTGTCGAAGTCGCTCTCCGGCAGGTAGCGGGTGTCGCGGTTGGTGATGATGCCCAGCAGCCGCTGGTCCTCGTCCACCACGGGCAGCCCGGAGACCTTGAAGTAGCCGCACAGCCGGTCCAGCTCGGCGAGCGTGGCGTCCGGGGACACCGTCACGGGGTTGGTGATCATCCCGGACTCGCTGCGCTTCACACGGTCCACGTGGTCCGCCTGGTCCTGGATGGACAGGTTGCGGTGGATCACACCCATGCCGCCCTGACGGGCCATGGAGATGGCCATGGCGGACTCGGTCACGGTGTCCATGGCGGCGGAGAGCACGGGCGCCTGCAGCGTGATCCGGCGCGAGAGGCGCGTGCTGGTGGAGGCCTCCGAGGGGATCACGTCCGTGTTGCCGGGGAGCAACAGGACGTCGTCGTAGGTCAGTCCGGTGAAGCCGAACGGATCGTCCATGAGTGCCGTGGGCACGTTGTCAGACACGGGTAGTCCCTTCCACGCGAGAATGTCGCCCCCAGTCTACGGGCCGGGCCGCGCGCTCCCCCCGCCCCACAGCCCTCGTCGTCACGGGTGCGTGCGACGACGCCGCTGCCGCGCCCCGCGAGCTCGCCTCAGCCCTCGGACTCCACGGCCGCCACGAGGTCCTCCCGCAGCAGGGGCGCCATGCTGCGCGCGTAGTCCCACGTGAGGTGGTGGAAGTCCAGCCACACGTTCACGTTGCCGATCACGGGAGCGCACACGTCCTGCGGGCAGATCAGGGGGGTGGGGTCGATGCCCGTGTAGCCCGGGATGGACTCCAGGGACCGCGCGGGGTTCTCCGCGGCGAGCACCTCGTCCTTCTCCGTGGTGCAGGACGGGTCCTCGCGTCCCTTCTCCGCGACGCACCGGGTGGGGTCGTAGCCCAGACGGGGGTTGTCCCGGAACCCCACCACCGTGGTGCCGTCCGCAGTGAGGTCCCGGACGATCGGCTCCAGTCCGGCCACGGTGTGCTCGGCTGCCCCGTCCATGAGTTCGGCCCGCGTGGAGGTGGTCAGAACGGCATCGGGCTGCAGCTGGTCGAGGTATTCCAGGACCGCCTCGTTGCCCTTCCGGCACTCCGGGGTCTGGCCCTCCACGCCCAGTCCGCACCCGGGCTGCAGCACGGAGACCAGCTGCCAGTTCTCCTCCTCGGCCACCGGGATCACGGCACCCATGTACTGCTCCATGTGGGAGTTGCCCACCACGGCGACCACCTTGGTGGGATTCTCCACCGGCTCGGTCTGGCGGCAGAAGCCCTGCGCCACCGAGTTCTGGGAGGTGAACTCGCCGCTGCAGCGCTCGGGCAGCCCCACCCACTGGTCCGTCGTCGAGGCGGGCAGCGCCGGAGCGTCGGGGTCCCCCTCGAACTCGAAGCCGGGCTCCAGCACCCGGGCGCCGGGGTTGTTGAGCTCCGCCTGCGCCTCGAGCTTCGTCTCCCGTCGTTCCTCCACGGCTGCCCAGGAACCCGCCACGGCCAGCACCAGGCTCATGCACACCGCGATCACCAGCCCCAGCCGCCAGTTCTTCGCCTCCGGCCACGCCCAGTTCTTCAGGGGCGTCTCCACCAGACGGGTCAGCAGCAGCGCCAGGAGCACCGAGACCACCACGATCGCCACGCCGGAGCGCGGCCCCGCCACGGGGCGGTCACGGACCACCAGGTAGGTGATCAGCAGGGGCCAGTGCACCAGGTAGAGGGCGTAGGCCGAGTCACCCATCCGCACCACCGGACCCCACGAGAGGAAACGGTCGAATCCCCACCGCGAACCCGACTGCCCGGCCACGATGATCGCCGCGGCAGAGAGCAGGGGCCACAGTGCGATCCACCCCGGGAACGCGCCCTGCACGTCCACGAGGATGCCCACGGACACCATGCTCACGAAACCAGCCCATCCCAGAAGCACCCGCAGCCCACGGTTCGGCCGCAGGTACGGAATGGCCAGAGCCACCAGGGACCCCAGCGCGAACTCCCACAGCCGGGCGCGGGTGTCGAAGTACGCGAACGCCTGCTGGGTGTGCGTGGTGATCACCGAGAACGCCAGCGAGACCGCGAAGACCGCCCCGAAGCACACCGCGAGCACGGGCACGCTGCTGCGCCCCGTGCGCCGCTTGACCAGCCACGCGAGTGCGAAGATCAACGGCCAGACCAGGAACACCTGACCCTGCACCGACAGCGACCAGAAGTGCTGGAACGGGGACGCGCTGGAGTGGTCCGCCGCGTAGTAGTCCACGGCGTTGAACGCCAGCGACCAGTTCTCCACGTACAGGATCGACGCCACACCTTGGGAGCGGAAAGCGGCTGCGTCCTGCACCGGGTAGAACAGCCACAGCAGCACGAAGGTGCCCAGGACCACCAGCGTGGCCAGGGGCAGCAGACGTTTGAACGTGTGCAGCCAGTACCGCCCCAGTGCGAGCGGACGCCCGCCCTCGATCTTGCGCACGAAGGACGAGGTCATGAAGAAGGCGGAGATGAACAGGAAGATGTCCACACCACCGGAGACCCGGCCCATGAACACGTGGTAGACCACCACGAGCAGCACGGCCACCGCGCGCAGACCCTGCACCTCGGGACGGAACCCCGAGTACCGGGACACCCGGTCGGAGGGTCTCGATCCCCCGGCGCCGCCGCTCCCCGCACCCCAGGGAGGGGTCCTCGCGGACTCGGGAGACGGGACCGTGGAGAAGTGCATCGCATCAGGTTAGGCCGGGGGCGCAGGCAGGTCCAACCACGGCTCCGCTCGCGCGGACCCCCGGTGGGCCGCGTGCTGGCCTGCGCACAGCACGACGGCGGCCCCCTCCCGCAGGAGGGGGCCGCCGTGCCGATCAACCGCTCACCACGTGGCGCGTGCCGCAGAGGGCGGGGCGCTCACTGGAGCGACGAGGGGTGATCAGTCCTCGTCCTGGTCCTTCTTCTCGGCCACCAGGGTCTCGGTGGTGAGCACGAGGGCCGCGATGGAGGCCGCGTTCTGCAGAGCGGAACGGGTGACCTTCACGGGGTCGATGATGCCCGCCGAGAGCAGGTTCTCGTACTCGCCGGTCAGGGCGTTGTACCCGTTGCCGGGCTCCATCTCGGCCACGCGGGAGGCCACCACGTTGCCGTCCTGGCCCGCGTTCTCCGCGATCCAGCGCAGGGGCTGCGTGAGGGCGCGGCGCACGATGTTCACGGCCGTGGCGGCGTCGCCGTCCAGGCCGAGGTCCGTGCCGTCCAGGGACTTCGAGGCGTGGACCAGGGCGGAGCCGCCGCCGGCCACGATGCCCTCCTCGAGCGCGGCACGCGTGGAGGACACGGCGTCCTCGATGCGGTGCTTGCGCTCCTTCTGCTCCACCTCGGTGGCGGCGCCGACCTTGATCACGGAGATGCCGCCGGCGAGGCGCGCGAGGCGCTCCTGCAGCTTCTCGCGGTCCCACTCGGAGTCCGTGCGCGCGATCTCGGAGCGGATCTCCGCCACGCGCTCGGCCACGGCGTCGGAGGAGCCCGCGCCGTCCACCAGGGTGGTCTGGTTCTTGGTCACCGTGATGCGGCGGGCGCGACCCAGCTGGGAGAGCTCCACGCCCTCCAGGGAGATGCCGAGCTCCGGGGTGATCACGGTGGCGTCCGTGAGCACCGCGAGGTCCTGCATGATCGCCTTGCGGCGGTCGCCGAAGCCGGGGGCCTTCAGTGCCACGACGTCCAGCGTGCCGCGCAGCTTGTTGACCACGAGGGTGGACAGGGCCTCGCCCTCGACGTCCTCGGCGATGATGGTCAGCGGCTTCTTGGCCTGCAGCACCTTCTCCAGCACGGGCATGAGGTCCTGGATGGCGGAGATCTTGCCCTGGAACAGCAGCACGTAGGTGTCGTCCAGGACGGCCTCCTGGCGCTCCTGGTCCGTGATGAAGGACGGGGACAGGTAGCCCTTGTCGAACTGCATGCCCTCGGTGACGTCCAGCTCCACCTCGGTGGAGGAGCCGTCCTCGATGGTGATGACGCCGTCCGTGCCCACGGTCTCGAAGGCCCGGGCGATCAGCTCGCCGATCTCCTCGGACTGGGCGGAGATCGCGGCCACGTGGGCCACGTCCTTGCCCTCCACGGGGCGGGCGTTGTCCAGCAGGCGCTGGGACACGGTGGCCACGGCGGCCTCGACACCGCGCTTGATGTCGCTGGGGGCGGCACCGGCGGCCACGTTGCGCAGGCCCTCCTTCACGATGGCCTGCGCGAGCACGGTGGCGGTGGTGGTGCCGTCACCGGCGACGTCGTTGGTCTTGGTGGCCACTTCCTTGGCCAGCTGGGCGCCGAGGTTCTCGTACGGGTCCTCGAGCTCCACCTCACGGGCGATGGTCACGCCGTCGTTGGTGATGGTGGGCGCGCCCCACTTCTTGTCCAGGACCACGTTGCGGCCGCGGGGGCCGAGGGTGACCTTGACGGTGTCGGCCAGGCGGTTCACGCCGGCCTCGAGCGCTTTGCGAGCGGTGTCGTCGAACACCAACTGCTTGGGCATGTGAGTTGCTCCTTAGGGAACCGGGAAGACTGCGGAGACGACGCACGCGGTGCCCGCGGCCCGTTCCCGGGCGGGCGGGCACCGCGTACGAAAAGGGTGTGGAGAAGCTACTTCTCGATGACGGCCAGCACGTCGCGCGCCGGGAGCACCAGGTACTCCTCGCCGTTGTACTTGACCTCGGTCCCGCCGTACTTGGAGAAGATGACCAGGTCACCCTCGTTGACGTCCACGGGGATGCGGTTGCCCTTGTCGTCCACGCGGCCCGGGCCCACGGCCAGGACGGTGCCCTCCTGGGGCTTCTCCTTGGCGGTGTCCGGGATGACCAGACCGGAGGCGGTGGTCTGTTCAGCGGCCAGCGGCTGAACCACGATGCGATCCTCGAGGGGCTTGATGGAGACCGACACGATCTCTCCCTTTCTTCTAGGCGTGTGAGACGGTGTGCGTCCGCCGCGTGCCATGGGGTCCCATGACGGCGAGCGCCACAGGCCAGTTGGCGTGCCAACCGTCGTCGCGGTGCCGATTGAGCGCCTGGCCTTTAGCACCCTCCAGGGGAGAGTGCTAATAGCACTGTAGGGACGCGGGCCGCGCCCGGTCAAGACGCGCCCGTGCCACTCCCCTGTGGGCTGAACGGGCCCGGCCGACGCCGCTCGGGAGCCCTCCTGCCGCGCGTCACGGCCGCGGCGCCCGCTCCGCCTCCGGGGCGTGATGTGATGGTCGGGTGACTGCACCCACCGCTCCGGACGACGCCGAGGCCCGCGGCCTGGCCCGCCTCCTCACTCCCGAGGGCCGCCACCTGCTCGACGCCCTCCCCCCGTACGACGCCTCGGCCTCGCTCGCGCTGAACAAGTCCCTGCGCGACCAGGGCCACGACCCCGAGCTCGTGGCCGCGGCCCTCACCCAGTCCCGACTGAGGGAGAAGGCCCGGACGAAGTTCGGGGACTTCGCGCGGCAGCTGGTCTTCACGCGCGACGGCGTGGAGCAGGCCACCCGGTGGTCCGTGGCCGCCCTGCACGCCCAGCGCTTCGCCCAGGCGGGCGCGGAGCACGTGGTGGACCTCGGCTGCGGCATCGGCGCAGACTCGCTGGCGCTCGCGGCCCTGGACCGTACGGTCACCGCGGTCGAGCGGGATCCCCTCACCGCCGCGGCGGCCACCGTGAACCTCACGGGCTGGCCCCGGGCCCGCGTGCTGTGCGCGGACGCGCAGGAACTGGATCTCTCCGCGCTGGAGAACGGCCCCGTCCACGGGGTGTGGCTGGATCCGGCTCGCCGCGTCACGGGCGGTGGCCGCACCCGCAGGATCTTCGACCCCGAGGCATTCTCCCCTCCGCTGTCCTTCGTCACGTCGCTCGCGGAGGCCGGACTCGCCGTGGGCGCGAAGATCGGACCCGGGATCCCCCACGAGCACGTGCCCGAGGGCGCGGAGGCCCAGTGGATCTCCGACCGCGGGGACGTGGTGGAGGCCGTCCTGTGGTTCGGGGCGGTGCGCCGCCCGGACGTGGTGCGCTCCGCGCTCGTGCTGGGCGGGGGCGCGGAACCCGGCTCCGCGGCGTCGTCGGCGGCGGAACTGACCTCCGGCTCCTGGGACTCCCCGGCCCCCGAGGGCCCCCTGCTGGGCCCCGTGGGCCGCTACCTCTACGAGCCCGACGGCGCCGTGATCCGCGCGGGGCTCGTCACCGACCTCGCGCGGCGCCTCGAGGCGCACCTGGTGCACCCGGACATCGCATACCTCTCCTCGGAGACCCTGGTGGAGACCCCGCTGGCCCGCGCGTACGAGGTGCGCGAGGTGCTGCCGCACACGGTCAAGGTGCTGCGCCGGTGGGTGCGGGAGCACGACGTGGGCACCCTGGACGTGAAGAAGCGCGGCACGGACGTGACCCCTGAGCAGCTGCGGAAGCAGCTCGCGCCGCGCGGCACGCAGCGCGCCACCCTGGTGATGACACGCGTGGCCGAGCCCGGCGGGGAACGTCGTGTGGTGCTGGCCGTTAACCCCCTACACTGAGAGCCCCTGCGTTCGGACCGCGAGCCGCGGCCACGCTCCAGGACGCAGCAGCCGCTCCCGGCGAACCCATGAGAGGACCACGCCGTGCACATTGACTTCGAGATCTCCGACAACTCCACCCTGGGTGTCGAGTGGGAGGTCGCCCTGGTGGACCGGGACTCCGGAGAGCTCGCGCAGCGGGCGCAGGAGGTCCTCGAGGCCGTGGTGTCCGAGTACCCGGAGCTCGGCGAGGAGGGGGACCACCCCCAGGTCACGGGCGAGTTCCTGCAGAACACCGTGGAGATGGTCACGGGCGTGTGCCAGAACGTCCCCGAGGCCCTCGAGCACCTCTCGCAGACCCAGGACCGGATCCGGGAGGTCACGGACCCGCGCGGGCTCGAGATCTTCGCGGCGGGAACCCACCCGTTCTCGGACTGGGCGGACCAGCCGGTGGTGGACGCGGAGCGCTACTACAAGGTGCTGGACCGCGCGCAGTACTGGGGCCGTCAGATGGTGATCTTCGGGCTGCACGTGCACGTGGGGGTCGACCACCGGGACAAGGCGCTGCCCGTGCTGGACGGGCTCATGAACTACTACCCGCACCTGCTGGCGCTGTCCGCCAACTCGCCGTACTGGTGCGGCCACGACACCGGCTACGCCTCGCAGCGCGCGCAGCTGTTCCAGCAGCTCTCCACGGCCGGGCTGCCCTTCCACTTCGACTCGTGGGACGAGTACGAGGCCTACGTGGCGGACCTGATCGCCACGGACGTGATCGAGGAGACCTCCGAGAACCGCTGGGACATCCGCCCCGTCCCACGCTTCGGCACGGTGGAGATGCGCGTGTGCGACGGTCCCTCCAACCTGCGTGAGGTGGGTGCGCTGACGGCCCTGACCCAGTGCCTCGTGGAGTCCTTCTCCCGCACGCTGGACGAGGGCGGCAGCATCCCCGTGATGCCCCCGTGGCACCACCAGGAGAACAAGTGGCGTGCCGCCCGCTACGGCCTGGACGCCGTGGTCATCAAGGACGCGCAGAACCACCAGACACCGCTCACCGAGGACCTCACCGACGTGCTGAACCGCCTGGAGCCGCTCGCCGCGGAGCTCGGGTGCGCCCAAGAGCTGGCCTACGTGGAGACCATGATGAGCGGTGAAGCCGGCTACCTGCGCCAGCGCCGGATCGCCCAGGAGAACGGCGGGGACCTGCGGGCCGTGGTGCGGGACATCGTGGCGCAGAACCGCGAGATCCGCTGACCCCGGGGCCGGTCCGGGCAGGTCGCACCGGCGCAGTCCGGGTGGCGCGGACTCAGGCCGGAGCGGGCACCGACACCGTGGTCACGGGCAGTCCCGGATCCGCGGTGAACTCGATGCCCGTGGGTGCCACGCCGCGCGTGACGAGGCGGGCACCGAGGGCCGCCACCATGGCCCCGTTGTCCGTGCACAGGGACAGCGGCGGGACCACCACGCGGATCCCGCGCTGCGCGCAGCGCGCCGTGACGACCTCCCGCAGCCGGGAGTTCGCGGCCACTCCCCCGCCCATGAGCAGCGTGGTGATCCCGTGCTCGGTGCAGGCCAGCACGGTCTTGCGGGAGATCACGTCCACCACCGACTCCTGGAAGCTCGCGGCCACGTCCGCCACGGGCACGGGCTGACCGGCGGCCTCGAACGCCTCCACCACGCGGGCCACGGCGGTCTTGAGCCCCGAGAACGACATGTCGTAGCGGTGCCGGCCGGGATGCTCCGCCGAGCCCATGTACTTGCCCGCGGTCAGCCCGCGCGGGAACCGGAACGCCTCGGGATTGCCGCCCTTCGCGGCCCGGTCGATGGCCGGCCCACCGGGGTAGGCGAGTCCGAGCAGGCGGGCCACCTTGTCGTAGGCCTCCCCGGCGGCGTCGTCGATCGTGGCACCGAGCAGGCGGACGTCCTCGGTGATCTCTCCCACCGCGAGGATCTCGGTGTGCCCGCCGGAGACGAGCAGCGCCCCCAGGTCCTCGGGCAGGCTGCCGTCCCCGTCCAGCAGGCCCACGCCCACGTGGGCCACGAGGTGGTTGATCGCGTACAGGGGCGTGCCCGTGGCCACCGCGAGCGCCTTGGCCGCCGCGACGCCCACCATGAGCGCGCCCGCGAGTCCGGGCCCGGAGGTCACGGCGATCGCGTCCACGTCCGCGAGCGTCACGTCCGCCGCGGCGAGCGCCTCGCGCACCGTGGGCACGAACGCCTCGAGGTGCGCGCGGGAGGCGATCTCGGGGATCACCCCGCCGAAGCGCACGTGCTGCTCCATGGACGAGGACACCGTGTTGGTCAGCAGCTCGGTGCCGCGCACGATGCCCACGCCGGTCTCGTCGCACGAGGACTCGATGCCCAGCACGAGGGGCTCAGCGGTGCTCATGGATGGTCCTTCCGTCCGCGCTGCGCTCCTGCGGTCCGGGTGGGACCAGTTCGCAGCGCATGATGAGTGCGTCGTGTCCCGGACCGTAGTAGTGGGCCCGGGTGTGGATGTGCTCGTAGCCGAAGCGTCGGTACAGGGCCTGGGCGCGTGGGTTGTCCGCGCGCACCTCGAGCATCATCTCGGTGGCCCCGGCGCGCACGGCCGCCTCGTGCAGCACGCGCAGCAGGGTGCTTCCCAGACCCTTGCCCTCGTGGGCCGCGGCCACGGCGATCGTCTGGACGTCCCCCACCGGCGGGATGCACATCATCCCCGCGTACGCCACGATCTCCTCGTCCCGGGTGACCACCCAGTACTGCCGGGTGGGGTGCGCCAGCTCCTCGTCGAACATGGGCCGGGGCCACGCGTCCTCGGGGAACAGCACGGTCTCCAGGGCGTGCACGGCGTCCAGGTCCCCGGGCTGCATGTGCCGCAGGGCGTGCCCCGCGGGGAGGGACGACGCCGCCGCGCTCGCCGCGCCGTGCCCCTCCCGCGGGTGCGCGGTCGTTTCTGCGCCCCTCCCCTGCGGGCCTGCGGAGAAGTGGTTCCCACCGGGTCCGGCGGCGGGTCCAGCGGCGAGGTGCTCGCCGGGATGCTCAGCGGGGTTCTCGGCGCCGTTCACGAGGTCACCCGCTTGAGCGATGCGGGCACCTTGGCGTCGGAGTCGCGCAGGTACAGCGGGGAGGTGTCCGTGCTCAGGGGTGTGCCGCGGCTGGTCAGCGCCCAGCCCGCGCGGGCGAGGTCCGCGGCCGTGGGGTGCAGTTCCTCGGTGCCGCGCAGGGGGTGCGCGAGCCGGTCGGGGTACAGGCCCGCGCCGGGTCCCGCGCACGGCAGGTCCGGGAGCTCCTCCGGGGCGCCCACCTGCGGGGCGGACACGGGCGTGGCCGAGGTGCCGGCGGCGTCGTCGTCCACGCGGTAGTGGCGCCAGTAGAGCTCCTTGCGGCGGGCGTCGATGGCCACGAGGAACTCCGGGTGCCCGGCGGTGCGGACGGTCGGGGCCACGCGGTGGGCCACGGCGTCCAGGGAGCACAGCCCGTGCACGGGCAGCTCCCACGCGAAGCCCAGCGCCCGCGCCGTGGCAAGACCCGCGCGCAGACCCGTGAACGGGCCGGGGCCCGTGCCCACGAGCAGCGCGTCCAGCTCCGCGCCCGTGACCCCCTGCGCGGACATCAGACCACGCACCGCCGGAGCCAGCGCCTCCGCGTGGGAACGCGTGTCCGAGGTGGCGAACTCCCGCAGCACCTCACCGTCACGGGACAGCGCCACGGAGGCGATCGAGGAGGAATCCAGACTCAGCACAAGCACCCGCACAGTCTAAGCCCGCCAAGCAGCAGCCCCTCCGTGCCGGATCCCCGAGGGGAAGGGCACGGAGGGGCTGCGAGCCGCGGCGCGGGAGGCTACGCCTGCGTGGTCAGCTGCTGGGCCGCCTTGGCGTTGCCGCGCTCGATCAGCCCGAACAGCACGCGGTAGGCCACCAGGCCCAGCAGGGTGATGCCCACGAGCAGCCACAGGATCGTGGAGAAGTAGTCGCCCTCGGGCGTGGTGCCCACGCTGAGGCCGCTGAACCAGGTGGGCCTGCCGGACATCAGCGTGGCCGTGTACGCCACGCCGATCGGGGAGGCCACGTTGATCACCAGGTTGTAGAAGCCCACGGCCACGCCGGACTTGGAGGCCGGCATGAGCAGCAGCGCGCTGGACATCAGCGGCGCGTACAGCAGGCCGAAGCCCACCGAGAACATGGCCATGGCGATCACCATGGCCACCACGGAGACGTTGATGAACACGCCCGCGACCGCCAGGGACAGTGCCAGCAGGCACAGCGCCAGCGTCACGGCCTGCTTGGAGTCCAGCCGCTTGCTGACCCGACCGGACATGGCCGCCGTGGAGGCACCCAGGATGTAGCCGGGGATGGTGAGCAGGGAGACCTTGTCCATGGCCATGTCGTGCACACCGTGGATCGCGAACGGGAACAGGAAGACGAACGCCAGGTTGACCGAGTAGATGATGAACACGACCACCAGCGCGCTGATGTAGGGGCGGTTGGTGAAGAAGGACGCGTCCACCAGGGCCTTGGGGTTGGTGCGCACGTGGATCACGAACAGCACGGTGGCCACGACCACGGGGATCCACCACCACCACACGAACTCCTGCATGAACATGATCAGTCCGGTGGCGATCACGCCCACGAGGAACAGCCCGTAGACGTCCACCCCGGAACTGGTCTGCTGGACCTCGTCCGGCACGCGGGTCTTGATGAACGGCAGGGACAGCAGGATGATCAGCGGGATCAGGAACATCCAGGTCCAGGACACGTACGTGGCCAGGAAGCCGGAGATCAGGGTGCCGATCAGCGAGGCCAGCTGGAAGGACATGTTGGAGAAGCCCAGGTACTTCTTCAGCTCCACGCCCTCGAAGTGCTTGGTCACGTACACCACGTAGAGGGTTTCCGCAGCGGCCAGGCCGGCCGTCTGGACCACGCGGCCCACGAGCACCACGGGGAAGGACGCGGAGCCCACGAAGCCGATCACGGAGCCCACCACGATCAGCCCGATGCTCAGGTACAGCAGCTTGCGGATGGCCACGGAGTCCGCGAGCGCGGAGTACACCACGGCGCCGATGCCGATGAGCACACCCGTGAGCGTGGCCTGCAGGCTCACGGTGGACTCGCTGAGGTTCAGCGCCTCGGCCATGGGCTGGGACGTGAACTTGAAGCCCTGGTCGATCACCAGGCAGAAGATGAAGAGGAACAGCAGCACGGGCACGGCACGGCGGGGGTTCACACCGCTCGTGGTGCGGGCCCCGGCGGCACCGGTGGCCGTGGCGGGCACGGCGGCCGCGGGCGTGGACGCCGCGCTCTGGGGCCCCGCCTCGGAGGCTGGGACGGGGTTCTGGTTCTCGGGGTTCATGTGGTTCACAGCTCCGTCACGGTTGCGGCCAGCTCGATCATCTGCGCGAACCCCGTCTGGCGCTGCTCGGGGCTCATCTCCTCGTGGGTCACCAGGTTGTCGGAGACCGTGAACATGGCCAGTGCCTCCACCCCGGCGGCCGCGGCGTTGGCGTAGAGCCCCACGGTCTCCATCTCCACGGCGAGCACGCCCATCCGGGCCCAGCGCTGCGTGGTGTCGTCCTGCGCGTGGTAGAAGGTGTCCGAGGACACCACGTTGCCGGCGTGGGCGGTGATCCCGCGCTCGGCGGCACCGCGGTACACGTGGTCCAGCAGCCGGAAGGAACCGGTGGGCGCCCACGTGCCGGGCAGGTCGAACTGCGCCAGGTAGTTGGAGTCCGTGGAGGCGGCCTGGGCGAGCACGATGTCGTTGAGGCCCAGCTCGGGGGTCAGTCCACCGCAGGAGCCGATGCGCACGAGCTTGCGGCAGCCGAACTCGTGGATCAGCTCCCAGCTGTAGAGCGCCATGGACGGGATCCCCATCCCGGTGCCCATGACGGACAGCTCGCGGCCGTTGAAGGTGCCGGTGTAGCCGAGCATGTTGCGCACGGAGTTGAACTGCACGGCGTCCTCGAGGAACGTCTCCGCGATGTACCGGGCGCGCAGCGGGTCGCCGGGCAGCAGGATGGTTTCGGCGATGGGTGCGCCATCGGGTTTGATGTGGGGTGTCGATGTCCGCGGCATGCGGTTCTCCTCGGGTCGGTGCGCGCAGGCGGCCGAGTGCCCATGGAACGACGACGCCGTCGGGGTCCCCCTGGGGTCTCACCGTCTGCGGTGGACGTGCAGGTGTCCGCCCTCATTGTGTCACGCAGAGGGGCCCCGTCCCGGTCTGACCGGGCGTGATCCGCGACGCATCCTGACCCCTCGGACCGGTGCCCCGGGGCGGTCGCGGGAACCGGTTCTGGCCCCGCCCACGCTTTGGTCGTGGCGGCCCCGTCACACCCGCGGGCACTGTGCCCAGCGCGAGCCGATTCCCCGCAGCGTCACCCGGCGCGTCTCGTTGGCCGTGTCCTCGTCCTGCCACTGGGCACCCAGGTCCGCGAGCACCCCGGCCAGGTCTGCGCCCTGCTGCTCGGGGGCGGCCTCGGCCCCGCGGGCCCGCTCGATGTCGACCACGAGCCGAGAGGCGCTCAGGTGCTCCACCTTGCCGGTGCCCCACTCCACCACGGTCACGCACGTGTCCAGCGTGTCCTCCAGGTCGATGCTCTCGATGTCCTCCGCCGACGTGAGGCGGTACGCGTCCACGTGCACGAGGTCCGGTCCGCCCGGGCGGGGACCGTCCGCCTGGTTGGGGTGGCGGCGCGCGAGCACGAACGTGGGCGAGATGATCCCCTCTCGCACGCCCAGCCCCTCGCCGAGCCCCTGGGTGAAGGTTGTCTTGCCCGCGCCCAGCTCGCCGTTGAGCAGCACCAGGTCACCCGCTCGCAGGTGCGGTGCCAGGGCGCGCGCCAGCTCGCGGGTCTCCTCCGCCGTCCCGAGCTCCCGGGTGAGACTCCAGTTCTCCCCCGCCGCGTCACTCTCCCCGGAGCCCTCCTGCGCGTCCTGCCCGGGCACGACGCCGCCCGGTCCGGTTCCCGGCCCACGGTCGCGGTCCGCGCCGGGTGCCTCCAGCGAATCCGCGGCGGGCTCCTCGCCGGTGTCCGCACCGGGGTGCCCACTGCGCTGGGCGTTCCGGTTCTGGCCGTGGGTGGAGCCCGGCTCCACCCCCACGTACTCGCGGGGGACGCGCGGCGAGATCCGGGTGACGATCTCGTAGTTGATGCTCCCGGCGGCGTCGGCCCACTCCACCACGGAGGGGTCCTCCCCGGCGCCGAAGAGCACGGCCTCGTCCCCGATCCGCACGGACTGCTCCTGCGAGCCGGCGCCCACTGGCCGTCCCAGGGACAGGTCCACGACGCACTGGTCCATCGCGATCCGACCCACCACCGGGTAGACCCGGTCCCCGATCCGCACGGGCGCTCCCGTGGCCACGCGCGGGACCCCGTCGGCGTAGCCCAGCGGGATCAGCGCGAGCCGGGTGGGCCCCTCGGTGCGGTAGGTGAGCCCGTAGGACACCCCGGCACCGGCCGGCACGTCCTTGACGTTGGCCACCCGGGTCCGCAGGGTCATCGCCGGGATCAGCCCGAACTCCTGCGGGGTGCGCTCCGCGAACGGGCTCAGGCCGTACAGCCCCAGCCCCACGCGCACGGCGTCGAGCAGCATGGTGTCCGGGTCCGGGAGGTCCGCCGCGGACAGCAGCCCCGGGGTGTTGGCGGCGTGGACCATCGTGGGGTTCAGACCCGCGTCGCGGGCGGCACGCACCGCGTCCCGGAACGCGGCCAGCTGCTGGGCCGTCTCCGGGCGGGACGGTTCGTCCGCGACGGCGAGGTGCGTGAAGATGCCCTCCACCGTGAGCAGCCCCTGGCCCTCGGCCTGGCGCACCCGTTCCAGCAGCTCCGGCCACTGCGCGGGGGTTGCCCCGTTGCGCCCCAGCCCGGAGTCGAACTTGAGGTGGACCACCGCGGGCCTGCCGACCGCCCGGGCGGCGTCCAGCACGAGGTCCAGCTCCCCGCCGCTGAGACCCAGGCGCACGTCCTGGCGCACCGCAGCAGGGAAGTCCGTGGCCGCGGTGTGCAGCCACGCCAGCACGGGGGCCGTGATGCCCTCTGCGCGCAGAGCCAGCGCTTCCGCCACGTGGGCCGTGCCGAGCATGTGGGCCCCGGCCGCGAGCGCCGCTCGCGCCACCCGGGGTGCACCGTGGCCGTACGCGTCCGCCTTGACCACCGCGATCAGGGTGCGGCCCCGGGCGAGATCGAGCAGCCGCCCCACGTTGTGCTCCACCGCGGCGAGGTCCACCACTGCGCTGCGTTCGCTGGGTCCGTCTGCCGGCCGGTTCTGCTCCGAGGTCATCTCACTCACGCCCCCATTGTGCCCCGACTCCGCCGCACACCCGAGGTGGCGGCCTGGCCTCCCCGACCGCGCGGTCGACGCGGTGCGCGTCCGGCGCCGGAGGTGCCGCCCGGCCACGGCAACAGCGCGTGCGGGGCGCGGAAAGAGCGGTGGCGAACCGCCCGAGGGGTTCGGCAGGGCAGGCCCGCGTATTCTTCCGGGGCAGGGCCGGGCCGCGGCGGGTCCGCGGCGCGTTCGTCCGGAGCCTGTCCCCGCCGCCGTCCGCGCGCGCCGGTAGGCTGGGCGCGTGCCTCCCGCCTGCCCCGACCGCGTGCTGCTGCTCAGCATGCACACCTCCCCCGTGGACCAGCCGGGCTCCGGGGACGCCGGGGGCATGAACGTCTACGTGTGGCACCTCGCGCGCGCACTCGCCCAGGCCGGGTGGCTCGTGGACATGGCCACGCTCGACCGCGACCCCTCCCACGCCGAGGGCGTGCACCCCTCGGACCTCGCACCGGGCATCCGGCTGCTCACCGTGTCGCTGCCCGGCGCGGCCACGGCCCCCAAGCAGGACCTGCCGCGCTTCACCGAGCCCTTCGGCCGCACCCTCGCGCACTTCTACAACGGCGACGACGCCGCTCCGCGCGTGCTGCACGCCCACTACTGGCTGTCCGCGGTGGCGGGGCTGGAGCTCGCCGAACACCTGCACGCCCCCCTGGTGCTGACCCTGCACACGTCCGCGGCCGCCAAGAACCTGCGCGCCGGCGCGGACGAGGCCCCCGAACCTCGTGAGCGCGAAGACGCGGAGCGGCGCATCATCTCCCGCGCGTGCCGCACCGTGGTCAACACCCCGGTGGAGGGCCGCCAGCTCGTGGAGCTGTATGCCGCGGACCCGGCACGGATCGCGGTGATCCCGCCCGGGGTGGACCCCACCGAGTTCCATCCCGCGCCACAGGATCCGACCTCTCAGTCCATCCAGCCCGTGGCCGTGCCCCGCGCCGGGGGGCACACGACCGTGCGTCCCGGCAGTGGTCCGGACGCTGCGAGTCCCACCTCTGCGGAGCCACCGGGCCGCCCGGAGCCCTTCACCGTGCTGTGCGCGGGTCGGATGCAGCCGCTCAAAGGTCAGCAGGTGCTCGTGCGGGCGCTCGGTCAGCTGCGCCGCACCCACCCGGAGATTCCCGTGCGGCTGGTCCTGGCCGGAACGGGTTCCCCGGACTTCCTGGACGGCCTGCGCGAGCTGGCCGGCGCGGAGGGGGTCGCGGGCGACGTCGTGTTCTGCGGGTCCCTGCCCCGCCCCGAGCTCGCCCGGCTCATGGGCTCGGTGGACGCGGTGGCCGTGCCGTCCTCGTCGGAGACCTTCGGGCTCGTGGCCGTGGAGGCCCAGGCGTGCGGAACCCCCGTGCTCGCCACGGACGTGGACGGGCTGCGCCACGCCGTGCGCGACGGGGAGACCGGCCGGCTCGTGCCCGGCAGGGATCCGGCGGTGTGGGCCGAGGCCCTGCACCGCGCGGCCGCCGATCCCACCGCGTGGAGAGCGATGTCACAGGCCGCGGCCCGGCGGGCGCGCGAACTGACGTGGGACGACGTCGCCGGGCAGCACGTCCGCGCCTACCTCGCGTGTGCGGGTGGCGGGCCCACCACCTAAACTCGCGACTGTGACCACCGCGTACCTGAGCCGTGACTCCCTCGCCCGATACCTGGACCGCTCCCGGATCACCGGAGCCGTCGCCACCCCGCGCGAGGCCAACCTCCGCAACATCCAGGGCTTCCTGGACGGGGACCAGCACCAGCACATGGGGGTCGAACGGACCCGCGAGTGGGACTTCGACTCCGTCTTCGAGCTCATGCGGGACCGCGTGGGCATCAACGACGACCCCGCCTACGTGAGCGGTCAGGACTCGATCTCCGCACAGCTGTGCGTGGCCAGGCTGGACGAGTACGCGGAGATCTTCAGCAGGGCGGTGCGGGGCCGCAAGCGCCTGCTCTTCGCCACGGGCCACCCCTCCGGGCTCGCGCCCGTGTACGCGCGCCTGGCCCGGGTGGCCCGCGCTTCCGGGGCCCGGGTGATCCGCTTCGACGAGGCCCTGCCCTTCGAGGACGGGGACGTCCGCCAGATCGAGGACGTGGTGATGGTCGAGCAGTACGGCGGGCTGCGCCACACCCACTTCCCCGACCCCATGCGGCTCGTGCTCGAGCACCTGGCCGAGCAGGGCAGGCAGGCACCGGATCTCGTGGTCTCGGACCACGGAATGGCCGGCTGGGCCGGGTCCCGTGCGGGGCTGCCCACCATTGCGATGGGCGACTGCAACGACCCCGGGATCTTCGTGGCGGAGGCCCAGAACCAGGTGGACGTGGTGGTGCCCCTGGACGACAACGTGGCCCCGCACCTCTACGACCCCCTGGTGGACTACGTCATCTCCCGCGCGGGACTCGCGGGGCAGGACCGCCCCTGAGTCGCCCGTCCCGCCCACGGGCGTCCGGACGCACCACGGCGCCCGGCACCGAACTTCTCGGTGCCGGGCGCCGCGATGGGTGCCGGGGATGTCAGTCGCTCAGCGCTCCACCTCGCCGCGGATGAACTTCTCCACGTTCTCGCGGGCGGTGTCGTCGTCGAACTGCTCGGGCGGGGACTTCATGAAGTAGGAGGACGCCGAGGTCAGCGGCCCGCCGATGCCCCGGTCCAGGCCGATCTTCGCCGCACGGATGGCGTCGATGATCACGCCCGCGGAGTTCGGCGAGTCCCACACCTCGAGCTTGTACTCCAGGGAGATGGGGGCGTTGCCGAAGCCGTGGCCCTCCAGGCGCACGAATGCGAACTTGCGGTCGTCCAGCCAGCCCACGTAGTCGGACGGACCGATGTGGACGTCCTTGGCGCGCATCTCGTGCGGCACGTTGGAGGTCACCGCCTGGGTCTTGGAGATCTTCTTGGACTCCAGCCGGGAGCGCTCCAGCATGTTCTTAAAGTCCATGTTGCCGCCCACGTTGAGCTGGTAGGTGCGGTCCAGTACGTAGCCGCGGTCCTCCAGCAGCTTGGCGAGCACGCGGTGGGTGATGGTGGCGCCCACCTGGGACTTGATGTCGTCGCCCACGATCGGCAGACCCGCGTCCGTGAACTTCTGCGCCCACTCGTCCGTGCCCGCGATGAACACGGGCAGGGCGTTGACGAACGCGACCCCGGCGTCGATCGCGGCCTGCGCGTAGAAGCGGTCCGCCTCCTCGGAGCCCACGGGCAGGTAGGACACGAGGACGTCCACCTGACGCTCCCGCAGCACCTGCGCCACGTCCACGGGCTCGGCGTCGGACTCCGTGATGGTCTCGCGGTAGTACTGGCCCAGCCCGTCCAGGGTGGGCCCGCGGTCCACGGTCACGTCCAGCGGCGGGACCTTGGCGATCTCCATCGTGTTGTTCTCACCGGCCAGGATGGCCTGGGACAGGTCCAGGCCCACCTTGGCGGCGTCCACGTCGAACGCGGCGACGAACTGCACGTCCCGCACGTGGTAGTCCCCGAACTGCACGTGCATGAGCCCGGGCACGGAGTCGGAGGGATCGGCGTCACGGTAGAAGTGCACGCCCTGGATGAGCGATGTGGCGCAGTTGCCCACACCGGCAACGGCCACGCGGATGGGATGTTCGGACACGGTTCTCCTCGACTCGGCGGATGACGGCCCACGCACGTCTCGCGCGCGTTCGTGCGGCCACGGAGTCACCACCGTGCCACGCCGCACTCGACCGACTTCACAGTGTAACCAGGCTCACCACCCTTTCCTTCCCGTGCGCGGACGACGACGCCCGGCCCAGCGCCTGCCCCGCAGCCAGGGTGCAGCCTCCCGCCCGGTGGCTCCCTCCGTCCCCGGCGCAGCGGCGAGGTGTCAGATCGTCAGCAGGGCCTCCACGAGCAGCCCCACGGCCACGAGGGCGAACACCACGCCGGAGACGATCTCGACCTCGGCGGTGCGGGCCTGGAACCGGCGCGCAAGGGCGGGAATGGACCCCGCCCAGGCCACCGCGAGGAACCAAGCGAGGCCCACGGCCACCATCATCCCCAGCACCGCGAGGGCCTCCCACCAGAGGATCCCGGCGGGAACCACCGAGCCGAACAGCGCCACGAAGAACACCACGGCCTTCGCGTTGGCGAGGTTGGTGACGGTGCCCTGGGCCAGCGCCCGCCAGGGGGTGAGACCCTCCGGGCCCAGGAACCGGCCGCGGCGGGAACCGGCGGAGAGCTCCGCGACGACCGCGGCGTCGTCGGAGCGCAGCGGATCCGTGGCGAGGCCCGTGCGGGCGGGTTCCGCGGCGACGTCGTGCGCCACGGGGTGCTGCGCGGCGGACCCCGTGCCGCCAGGACCGCGCCCGGGGGCGCCGCCCTGGACCGGGTGCGCGCCGCCTGGGTCCTGCGGCTCGTGGAGCACGGGGCCCAGGGTGCTGCTCCGGCGGGCCGCTCGGCCGTCGAGTCCCGAGCGCAGGGAGCCGTAGCCCATGCGCAGCAGGAACAGGGCGCCGCCGATCTGCACCGCGAGCTTCAGCACGTGGTTGTCGCTGATGAACACCGTGACGCCCATGAGGGACAGCGCGATCCAGGCGAAGTTCCCGACCATCACGCCCAGGGCGGTGAACACGGCGCTGGGCCGCGAGGACAGGAACGCGTTGCGCAGGATCACGAAGATGTCCGGACCGGGGACCACGATCCCCGCGATCCACAGTCCCAGCAGCGCCGCGTACTGCGCTGAGGTCATGCGTGCTTGGACTCGGTGGCCGCACCCCAGATGTTCACGCCGGCGTCCGTGACGAGCTCGTCGATCCGGCGCAGCTCGTCCGCGGAGAACTCCAGGTTGGCCACGGCCCGGGCGGAGTCCTCGATCTGCTGAGCGGAGGAGGCCCCCACCAGCGCGGAGGTGACCTGCCCGGAGTCCTGCGGGCGCAGGGTCCACGCGATCGCCATCTGGGCCAGGGTCTGGCCGCGCTCCTGTGCCATGGTGTTGAGCTCACGAATCTGGTCCAGCGTCTGCTCGCTGAGCCAGGACGGGTCCAGGGACTTGTTCTCCGCGGCGCGGGAGCCCTCCGGCACGCCGTTGAGGTACTTGTCGGTGAGCATGCCCTGCGCGAGCGGGGTGAAGCAGATGGAGCCCATGCCGGTCTCGGTCAGCGCGCCCAGCAGGTTCTTCCCGCCCGCGCGCTCGTTGGGCTGCTCGATCCAGCGGTTGAGCATCGAGTAGGAGGGCTGGTGGATCACCAGCGGGGTGCCCAGCTCGCGCATGATCCGCTGCGCCTCGAGTGTGAGGTCCGCACCGTAGGAGGAGACGCCCACGTACGTGGCGCGACCGGAGCGCACGATGTGGTCCAGTGCCCGCATGGTCTCCTCGAGCGGCGTCTCGGGGTCCGGTCGGTGGTGGTAGAACACGTCCACGTGGTCCAGGCCCATGCGTTCCAGGGACTGGTCCAGGGAGGTGACCAGGTACTGGCGGGAGCCGCCCACGTCACCGTACGGGCCGGGCCACATGTCCCACCCGGCCTTGGTGGAGATCACGAGCTCGTGGCGGTGCCCCGCGAAGTCCTCCTTGAGGATCCGGCCGAAGTTGAGCTCCGCCGAGCCCGCGGGCGGGCCGTAGTTGTTGGCCAGGTCGAAGTGGGTGATGCCCAGGTCGAATGCGCGGCGCAGCGTGGCGCGCATCCCGGCCACGGGCTTGTCGTCCCCGAAGTTGTGCCACAGCCCCAGGGAGACGGCGGGCAGCTTGAGCCCGGACTCCCCCACACGCCGGTACGGCATGGTCTCGTAGCGGTTCTCGGCAGGGGTCCACACGGTGTCGTCGCCATAGATCAGCATGGGCACCAGTCTGCCACCGCTCGGCTCCGCACACCGCACCGCATGACGGCGCACGACGCCGCCCGGGTCCCTTCGCGCACGACGCCGCCGGGCCCGTTCGCGTGCCAGGCGGCGTCGTGCGGGTTCGGTTGCCCAGCGGGCGGTCTCAGACGCGCAGCACCACGGCGGTCTCCGGGGCCACGCGCACGGTGCCCTCGGAGCCCGGCTCGGGGGCCGCGCCGCTGGCGAACAGCAGCTGGGGCTCATCCCCGCCCATGAGTGGCAGGTTGCGGGGCTCGTTGCCCAGGTTGATGGCCACGACCACGCCGTGCACGGACTCGGGCTCGCTCATCCGCTTGAGCACGAACCACTGCTCGTCGTCGCTGGCCTGGGTGGCCACGGTGTCCCAGCGCTGGTCGGTGAGCTCGGGGGTGCCCCGGCGCAGAGCGATGAGGTCCCGGTAGGCCCGGTAGATCCGCTCGTGGTCACCCTCGTGGACCTCGGACCAGTTGAGCTTGGAGCCCTCGAACGTCTGCGGGTCCTGGGGATCCGGCACGGTGGCGTGGTCCCAGTCCATCTGCGCGAACTCTGCCTTGCGGCCCTTCGCCACCGCCTCACCCAGCTCGGGCTCGGGGTGCGCGGTGAAGAACTGCCACGGCGTGCTGGCGCCGTACTCCTCCCCCATGAACAGCATGGGAGTGAAGGGCTGGGTCATGAGCCACGTGGCGGCGGCGATCGCCCGGTCCACGCTCATGGACTGGTTCATCCGGTCACCGGCCGCGCGGTTGCCCACCTGGTCGTGGTTCTGCAGGAACGTGACGAACTGGAACGGGCGCTGCTCGGCGGCGTCGATCTCCCGGCCGTGCGAGCGGCCCCGGAACGTGGAGTACGTCCCGTTGTGGAAGTACGCGGTGTGCATGGTCTTCTCCAGGGCGTGCAGGGACGCGAAGTCCCCGTAGTAGCCGTGGGTCTCACCCGTGAAGGCCGTGTGCGCGGCGTGGTGGACGTCGTCCAGCCACTGCGCGTCCATGCCCAGGCCGTGGCGGTCCGTGGCGGCAATCATGCGGGGGTCATTGAGGTCGGACTCCGCGATGGTCACCAGGTCCTTGCCCGTGCGGGCGGACTCCTCGGCCACGCGCTCGGCGATCTCCTCCAGGATGTGCGTGGCACGGGAGTCCGCGAGCGCGTGCACGGCGTCCAGGCGGAAGCCGTCCACGTGGTACTCACGCAGCCACATGGTGACGTTGTCCAGGATGTACTCGCGCACCCCGTCCGCGCCCCAGCCGTCCAGGTTGATGAGGTCTCCCCAGCTGGAGGCGCCGGGCTTGAAGTAGTCCGCGAACAGGGGCAGGTAGTTCCCGCTGGGTCCCAGGTGGTTGTACACCACGTCCTGGATCACGGACAGGCCCCTGGTGTGGCACGCATCCACGAAACGCTGGTACGCCTCGGGGCCACCGTAGGGCTCGGCCACGGTGTACCACGCCACGCCGTCGTAGCCCCAGTTGTGCTCGCCGTTGAAGCCGTTGACCGGCAGCAGCTCCACCGCGGTGACGCCCAGGTCCACCAGGTGGTCCAGCCTGCCGATGGCGGCGTCCAGCGTTCCTTCCGGGGTGAAGGTCCCGGGGTGCAGCTCGTACAACACGGAGTCCTGCAGCGGGCGGGGGCGAAAATCGGCGTCGTGCCACTCGAAGGCGTCGGCGTCGAACGTGCACGAGAGCTCATGGACGCCCTGCGGCTGGCGGCGCGAGCGCGGGTCCGGGAGCACGTCCGAGACCTGCTCGCGCTCCTTCGGCGTGCCCTCGTCGAAGGTCTTGGTCAGGATGTAGCCGTAGCGCACGGTGCCCTGCGGGGCGGCGTCGGCGGCGGGAAGCGTCCACCAGCCGGGGCGACCCTCGAGGCCCTCCATGGGGTGGTCCTCGCCCTCGATGCGGACGGTGACCTTGCGGGCGTGGGGCGCCCAGACATCGAAGCGGTGGTCGGTGCTCATGGTTCAGCTGTCCTTCCGGCGCAGGATCGCCACGGGGTAGGTGTCGAGGAGTTCGGCAAGGGCCACGGGCGCATCCTGGGCGGCCGTGAACTCGCGGTGTGTCAGGACGTCCTGCCACGTGCCGGGGGCCAGGGCCACGGTCTCGTCCGTGAAACCGCCCTCGGCGGCGAGCGTGGCGGGGAAGCGGGTGACCACGGTGGCCGCGCCGCCGCGGTCGAAGCCCAGGGCGTGCCCCGCGAGCGCACCCGTGGTCTCCAGAGGGGTGTAGTCCCCGAACAGCTCGGGGTGCTCGCGGCGCAGCCGCAGGGCGCGGGAGGTCAGCAGCATCCGGGCCGCCCCGGTCTCGTCCACCGCGGGGGTGGCCGCGGCGGAACCCGGCGCGGCGGCGTCGAGCTCGCAGAGCATGGCGTCGCGCGCGGTGAAGTCCACGGGGCGGCGGTTGTCCGGGTCCACGAGGGAGGGTTCCCACAGCTCCTGTCCCTGGTAGACGTCCGGGACACCCGGCAGGGTCAGCTGCAGGGCGGTGGCGGCCAGGGCGTTCGCCCAGCCCGGCTCGCTCACCCGGGCCACGCAGCCCTCCACGACGCCGCGGGCGCGCGGGTTCGTGAACAGGAAGTCGATGAAGCGGGTCAGCTCCCGCTCGAAGTCCTCGTCCCCGTCCACCCACGCGGTGGACACGGACGCCTCGCGCACGGCCTTCATCGCATAGTCGACGGCGCGGTCCCGCTCCAGGGGCCACGCACCCACCACGGCCTGCAGCACGAGGTTCACGGCGGGGCCGTCCGTGAGCGAGATCCCGGCGTCCTCCGCGCGGCCCACGAGCGTGGAGACGGTCTCGGCCCACACGCGCGGCAGCTCGGAGAGCACCGTGATCCGCGCGCGGACCGAAGCGGAGCGCTTGGTGTCGTGGGTCGTCAGCGCGTTCATGGTGGCCGGGGACTCCCGCTGGCGCCGCGCGGCCTCGGTGTGGAACTGCTCCGGGGTCAGGGAGAAGACCGAGGGGTCGCCGCCCACCTCCGTGAGGGACGTGAGCTGGGTCCAGCGGTAGAACGCGGTGTCCTCCACGCCCTTGGCCATGATCATTCCGGAGGTCTGCTGGAACCGCCGGGCCACCTCCGCCAGGTCCGCCTCCCGGGTGGCATCAGCGCCCAGGACGCGGGCGAGGTCCGTGAGCACGCCGTCGAGGTCCGCGCGCCGCTCCCGTGCCGCGGCCACGGCCTCACGGAGGTGCTCCGCACCCTCGGGCAGGTAGGTGCGGTACACGGGGAAGTTGGCGGCGATCTCCGCCAGCCCGTCGTACGACGCCTCCGCGCCGTGCGGGAAGTCCTCGGGCAGCTCGCGCACCAGTCGGTGGATCTCAGCGGCCAGGCCATGATCCGCCATGCGGCGCTTGGTCTCGTGGATCAGCTCGTCCCAGCGCACGGGTGTGCCGCCGCGCAGCTGCGTGTCCAGCGAGGCGAGTTCGTAGTGGCCCCGGGCATCGGTCAGCACCCGGTCGATCCAGCCCAGGGAGTCGTAGCCCGTGGTGCCCGCCGAGCGCCAGTCCGAAGGCAGGTGCTCCCCCGGTTCCAGGATCTTCTCCACCACGGTCCATGCGCCGCCCGTGACGTCGCCGAGCATCTCCAGGTAGCCACGCGGGTCCCGCACCCCGTCCGGGTGGTCGATCCGCAGCCCGTCCACGAGGCCCTCGCGGAACCAGCGGGAGACCTCCGCGTGGGACTCGTCGAAGACCACCCGGTCCTCCACGCGCACGCCGGCCAGCGTGGCCACGGTGAAGAACCGGCGGTAGTTCAGTTCGGAGTCCCCCCGGCGCCAGTTGACCAGCTCGTAGTGCTGGCGCCCGTGCACCTCGGCGGGGTCGTCGCCCTCGGACCAGGTGCCGTCCGCGAGCGGGTAGACGTTGTCGTAGTAGCGCAGCGTGCCGTCCTGGACGGTGAGTGCGGAGAGGTCCTCGTCGCCGTCGCCCAGCACCGGGATCAGCACCTTGCCGTGCCCGGCCTCCCAGTCCACGTCGAACGCGTCCGCGTAGCGGCTCTCACGCCCCTCGGCGAGCAGCGACCACCACCACGGGTTCTGCTGCGGCTCGGCCACGCCCTGGTGGTTGGGGACGATGTCCACCACCACGCCCAGGCCCGCGGCGTGCGCGGCCTCGGACAGCGCCGTGAGACCCGCGGAACCACCGCGCTCGGGGTCCACCTCGGTGGGGTCCACCACGTCGTAGCCGTGGTCGGAGCCGCTCGTGGCCCGGAGGATCGGTGAGAGGTACACCCAGTCCGCCCCGAGGCGCCGGATGTACGGGACAAGCCCCGCCACGCGGTGGAGGTCCTGCTGGGACGTGATCTGGAGGCGGTACGTGGAAGTGGGAGTCAGCACCCCTCCAGTCTCGCGGAGTGCGCGCGCTCGTGCCAGTCCATCCGCCCAGGGCAAGACTGCCCGGACCCGATGGCCACGACGTCGTCGGGGGCACCCCGCCGCAACCACAGTGCCGAGGACCCCGGGGCCGGGGTCCCGGTGCTCGGGATCCCCGGGACGTGGGACCCCGGCATCCGGCGTGTGGCACGCCGTCCCCGGGAGCGAGGCACGCCGGCACCCGGGACGACGAACGCGCCACCCCGCACGGGGTGACGCGTTCGGCACACTCACTGCCGGTCGCCGCCCGGGGATTCGGAGCGGGCGGCGGTCCTGGGCAGTGTCAGGGCAGGTCCGGGGTCTCGGCGTACACCGCCGCCGACGCCGCCACGGACGCGGCCACCGAGGCGTCCGGTTCCTCCTCGGGCTCCTCCCACGCGCGCAGCAGCACGGTGGACTTGCCGTCCATCTGCAGCACGCTGGAGTGCTCCCGCACGTCACCGTCCGAGTGCCGGCCGGCGGTGTCCAGGATCTCCTCCCACTTCATGCCGTACTCGGCCGGGGGCAGGGTCACGTCCACGGGCTCCGGGTTCGAGTTGAAGTACACGATGAAGTTGTCGTCCGTGATCCGGCGGCCGCGCATGTCCACGCCCGCGATGCCCTCACCGTTGAGCCACATGCCCACGGCGCGGGCCAGGGGCTCGTCCCAGTCGGCCGGGACCATGGGCGTGCCGTCGGTGTTGAGCCACGCGATGTCCGGCATGGCATCGCCCTCGCCCAGCTCCCCCATGTCCACGGGGCGGCCGTCGAAGAACTGCGAGCGCCGGAACGTGGGGTGCTCGTGGCGCAGCCGGGTGATGGCCGCGGTGAACTCCACGAGGGGCGCGTCCACCTTCTCCCAGTTGATCCACGTGAGCTCGTTGTCCTGGCAGTACGTGTTGTTGTTGCCCTTTTGGGTGCGCCCCAGCTCGTCCCCGTGCAACAGCATGGGGGTGCCCTGGGAGAGCATCAGGGTGGCCAGGAAGTTGCGCTGCTGGCGGGCGCGCAGGGCCAGCACCGCGGCGTCGTCCGTGGGGCCCTCCTCGCCGCAGTTCCACGAGCGGTTGTGGGACTCGCCGTCGTTGTTGTCCTCGCCGTTGGCCTCGTTGTGCTTCTCGTTGTAGGAGACCAGGTCCCGCAGCGTGAAGCCGTCGTGGGCGGTCACGAAGTTCACGGAGGCGAACGGGCGGCGGCCACTGTTCTCGTAGAGGTCCGCGGAGCCGGTGACGCGGGACGCGAACTCCCCCAGCGTGGCGGGCTCGCCGCGCCAGAAGTCGCGCACGGTGTCCCGGTACTTGCCGTTCCACTCGGTCCACTGCGGCGGGAAGTTGCCCACCTGGTAGCCGCCGGGACCGATGTCCCAGGGCTCCGCGATGAGCTTGACCTGCGAGACGATCGGGTCCTGCTGCACGAGCTCGAAGAACGTGGAGAGCTTGTCCACGTCGTAGAACTCCCGCGCGAGCGTGGCCGCGAGGTCGAAGCGGAAGCCGTCCACGTGCATCTCGGTGACCCAGTAGCGCAGCGAGTCCATGATGAGCTGCAACGAGTGCGGGTGGCGCACGTTGAGCGAGTTCCCCGTGCCCGTGTAGTCCATGTAGAACTTGTGGTCGTCGTCCACGGTGCGGTAGTACGCGTTGTTGTCGATGCCCTTCATGGACAGCGTGGGGCCCATGTGGTTGCCCTCGGCCGTGTGGTTGTAGACCACGTCCAGGATGACCTCGATGTCCGCCTGGTGCAGGGCCCGGACCATGGCCTTGAACTCCTGCACCTGGCTGCCCAGGTGGGAGGCGGCGCTGTACTCGTTGTGCGGGGCGAAGAACGCGATGGTGTTGTAGCCCCAGTAGTTGCGCAGGTCCTTCTCCAGCAGCGTGGAGTCCTGCACGAACTGGTGCACGGGCATGAGCTCCACCGCGGTGACGCCCAGCTTCTTGAGGTGGGCGATCACGGACGGGTGGGAGACCCCCGCGTAGGTGCCGCGCTGCTCCTCGGGGACCTCGGGGTGCTGCTCCGTGAGCCCCTTGACGTGCGCCTCGTAGATCACGGACTTGTGGTAGGGCGTGTGGGGGGTGCGGTCGCCCTCCCAGTCGAAGAACGGGTTGATCACCACGGCCTTCATCATGTGCGGTGCGGAGTCCTGGTGGTTCTCGGAGTCCTCGTCGCCGAAGTTGTAGGAGAACAGGGACTCGTCCCAGTCGATCCCGCCTTCCACGGCCTTGGCGTAGGGGTCCAGCAGCAGCTTGTCGGGGTTGCAGCGCAGCCCCTGGGCGGGGTCCCACGGGCCGTGCACGCGGTAGCCGTAGCGCTGGCCGGGCTGGACCGCCGGGAGGTAGCAGTGCCACACGTAGCTGTCCACGGCGGTGACCTCCACGCGGGTCTCCGTGCCGTCCTCGTCGAACAGGCACAGCTCCACGCGGTCCGCGACCTCGGAGAAGATCGCGAAATTGGTCCCCGTGCCGTCGAACGTGGCGCCCAGTGGATACGGGTGTCCGGGCCAAACTTCCATGTGGTTCTCCTCAAGGTGTGGTGGGGCCGAGCGCGGGTCCCCCGCCCTCGGCCAACCTCCCACCTTAGTCGCTCCGGGGCCTGCTCAGGGACGCGTGAGGACCGTGCGCGCATTCTCGGCGAGCACGGACGGGGGCACGGGGCCCTCCCCGTGGGCACGCGATGCGAGCGCGTGCAGCCCGGCTCCCAGCGCAGCGGCCGTGGCCCACCGGCCGTCACCGCACGCCCACGGTCCCAGACCCGCCAGGGCATCCGGGTGCTCGGCCACGTGGGCGAGCACGGTGCCCAGGATTCCCGCGAGCGTGTCCCCGGACCCGGCGGTCGCGAGCCACGGGCTGGCCCCGCCCACGCTGAGGCACAGGCACTCAGAATTCTCCGGGGATCCCGTGGCACCCACCGGTGAGGCGATCACCGTGGTGGCGCCCTTGAGCAGCACGGTGGCCCCGGTCAGGCGGGCGGCCTCCCTGGCCCAGCGCAGAGGGTTTGCCTCGATGGCCGTGCGCTCGACCCCCGACTCGCACAGCCCGAAGCCGTGCAGCCACTCGAAGATCTGGGACAGCTCCCCCGCGTGCGGGGTGAGGATCTTGTGCGGGCCCAGGCGGGCGTCCGCGACCGAGCGGGCGGCGGCGTCGAGCGCCCCGGCGTCCAGCACGGCGGGCTCCGCGGCCTCGATCACGGCCTCGACACGGGCCGCCTGGGCCTCGTCCCCCACCACGCCGGGGCCCGCGAGCCACGCCTGGACGTGCACGTCCCACGGCTGGTCGTCGGAGCACACAACCTCGGGGCTGCGGGCGAGCACCATGGCGCGCGCCGTGGAGTCCCCCAGGAAGCGGACCATGCCCGCGCCGGCATTCACCGCGGCCTGGGTGCACATGATGGCCGCGCCCGGATAGCTCGGCGCGCCGGCCACGACGCCCAGCACCCCGCGCGTGTACTTGGTGTCGGTGGCCCCGGGCCGCGGCCACGCGGCGAGGACGTCGCGGGCCTCGAGCCGGTGCACCGCCGCAGAGCCCATCTGGTCCTCGATGCCGATCGGCACCACCGTGAGCGATCCGGCGGCCTGTTCGCCCGGGGAGACCACGTGCCCGGTCTTCGCGCCCCCGAACGTGACGGTGGCGTCCGCACCCAGCACGGGCTCCGGCGTCTCACCGGTGTCCGCCGAGACGCCCGAGACGATGTCGCACGCCACCACCCGGGGGCCGCTGCGCTCCCCGCGCGCGTCCGCGTCCCGTTGCTCCTCGAACGCCCGCACCAGATCCGCGACCGGTCCGCGGAGCCCGCCGCTCGCACCGGTGCCGAGAACCGCATCCAGCACGAGGTCCACCGAGTGCAGCAGGGCCGCCGCTTCGGTCACGTGGAGGGGATCCGCCGCCTCCGTGCCTCCGGTTGATTCGGCCCTGCCCTGCGGGTCGTCCCCGGCCAGCCGCATGACGACGCCGCCCGCCCGGGTGAAGGCCGCCAGTCCCGCCTCGTGAGCGCGCGAGCCCGTGAGCACGGCCACCACCGACACCCCGCGACGACGCAGGAACGTCCCCGCCCACAGTCCGTCCCCGCCGTTGTTGCCGGTGCCCACGAGCACCACGGCCCTGCGTCCCGCGAGTGTGCCCCGGCGGGTGTGCCCGCGCAGCTGCTGCTCGCACTCGCGCGCCAGGCCCAGCGCCGCGCGGCGCATCAGCTCGTCCCCCCACCCCTCGTCCAGCAGCGGCTGCTCCGCCGCGCGGACGGCGGCGCCGGAAAATCCGTCAATCATGGTTCGTCCCTCCCTGCCCCTCCGCCACGACGAACGCCACGGCCATGCCGCCGTCGTGGGAGATGCTCACGTGCCAGGTCTGCACACCGCGTGCGCGCTGCTCCCGTTCCACGGTGCCCGTGGTGTGCAGCCGGGGCGCTCCGTGGGGGTCGTTGGTGACCCAGCAGTCCTGCCAGATCATGCCGGGCGGCGCGTTCAGCGCCTTGGCCGCAGCCTCCTTGACGGCGAACCTCGCCGCGAGGGACCGCGGGGCGAGCTCCCGCTCGTGCGGCACGAACAGCCGTTCCCGCAAGCGGGGAGTGCGCTCGAGCTGCCGCTCGAAACGCTCGATGTCCACGATGTCCACGCCGGTGCCCACGATCATGCCGCCAGCCTAGCGGCGCGCTCCGACCCCCTGAAGGTGCCGAACGCCGCCGTGCCCGTTCCGCACGGGCGGCCCGCAGACGTCGCGGATGCTGCGGGCCCGTGGACCGTGGAACCCCCACGCATGGGGCGGGACGCCTCCGCTCGGCGGCTGCGCGGCGTCGTCGTGCCGGGACCCCGGCGGCCGCTCCACGCCCCCGTCCTTCGACCTGCCGCCCTCAGCACGCCGCGTCCTGGTCCCCGGAGCTCTGGAGGCCGCCCGGCAGCGGAACGCGGGCCCGCGACCAGCGCCCGGAGACGACGACGGCGGGTGGCGCCCCCCCCTGGGAAGGGGCACGACCCGCCGTGCACTGCAGCCGGGTGCGGCTACTCGACCGTGACGGACTTGGCCAGGTTGCGCGGCTGGTCCACGTCGTAGCCCTTGGCTCCCGCGAGCTCGCACGCGAAGATCTGCAGCGGCACCGTGGCCACGAGCGGCTGCATGAGCGTGGGGGCCTCGGGGACGTAGAACACGTGGTTGGCGAACTCGCGCACGGCGTCGTCACCCTCCTCGGCGATCACGATGGTCTCGGCGCCGCGGGCGCGGATCTCCTGGATGTTGGAGACCACCTTGGCGTGCAGCGAGTCCCGCCCGTTCGGCGAGGGGACGATCACGATGACGGGCTGGCCCTGGTCGATCAGGGCGATGGGCCCGTGCTTGAGCTCACCCGCGGCAAAGCCCTCCGCGTGGATGTAGGCGATCTCCTTGAGCTTGAGGGCGCCCTCCATGGCCACCGGGAAGCCCACGTGGCGCCCCAGGAACAGCACGGACTCGGCGTCCTTCATGCTCGTGGCGAGCTCCTTGACCTGCGGCTCCACCTCGTCCAGCACCCGCTGGATCTTCCCCGGCATGGCCTCCAGCTCGGACAGCAGCGTGGCGATCTCGTCCTTGAACTTGTTGCCCCGCAGCTGTGCGAGGTACAGGCCCAGCAGGTAGGCGGCCGTGATCTGGGCCAGGAATGCCTTGGTGGAGGCCACGGCGATCTCGGGGCCGGCGTGCGTGTAGAGCACGGCGTCGGCCTCACGCGGGATCGTGGAGCCGTTGGTGTTGCAGATGGCCACTACCTTGGCGCCCTGCTCCTGCGCGTGGCGCACCGCCATGAGGGTGTCCATGGTCTCCCCGGACTGGGACACGGCGACCACCAGGGTCTTCTCGTTCACGATCGGGTCGCGGTAGCGGAACTCGTGGGCCAGCTCCACCTCGGTGGGGATCCGGCACCAGTGCTCGATGGCGTAGCGCGCCACCTGGCCGGCGTAGGCCGCCGTGCCGCACGCGATCACCACGATCTTGTCGATCGAGCGCAGCAGGGACTCGTCGATCTTGATCTCGTCCAGCGTGAGACGGCCGTTCTCGTCCAGGCGCCCGAGGAGGGTGTCCGCCACGGCGGAGGGCTGGTCGTGGATCTCCTTCTCCATGAAGGAGGGGTAGCCGTCCTTCTCGGCGGCGGCGGCGTCCCACTCGATGTCGAAGGGCTTGCCCTCGGCGGGGTTGCCGTGGAAGTCGACGATCGCGTAGTCCTCGGCGGTGATGGTGACGATCTGGTCCTGGCCCATCTCCACCGCACGCTTGGTGTAGTCGATGAAGCCGGAGACGTCCGAGCCCAGGAAGTTCTCGTGCTCGCCCAGGCCGATCACGAGCGGGGAGTTGCGGCGGGCCGCGACCACGCGGTCCGGGACGTCCGCGTGGACGGCCAGCAGGGTGAAGGCACCCTCCAGCCGACGGCAGGTGTCCTGCATGGCGACCGTGAGGTCCTTGTGCTCGGGGTCCTGCGCGTCGTAGGTGCGGGCCAGCAGCACGGCGGCCACCTCGGTGTCCGTCTCGGACACGAAGGTCTCGCCCTGGGCGGCCAGCTCGCGCTTGATCTCGCTGAAGTTCTCGATGATGCCGTTGTGGATCATGGCGAGCTTGCCGCCGTCTACCACGTGGGGGTGCGCGTTGACGTCCGAGGGGCCGCCGTGGGTGGCCCACCGGGTGTGCCCGATCCCGATCGTGGACTCGGGCAGAGGATCCGCCTCGAGCTCGCCGATCAGGTTGCTGAGCTTGCCCGCCTTCTTGCGGTACTCCACGTCGTGATCCGCGATCACGGCGACCCCGGCGGAGTCGTACCCGCGGTACTCGAGGCGGCGGAGCCCCTCGAGAATGACGTCCAGTGCGCCGTGCGACCGACCGTCAACGCCCTTTGAGCCCACATATCCCACAATTCCACACATGAAGATGCATTCTACCGGAAACGCCATCCCGCATGTGCGTGGCACCACGGCCTCGGGCCTACACTGGTCCGAGCATGAGCACCCAGCCCACCACCCAGCGCGTCTCTCCCTTCGTGGAGCTGGACCGACAGACGTGGTCCAGACTCTCGCACGAGATCGACGTCCCCCTCACCGCGCAGGAGATCGAGAACCTGCGCGGTCTCGGCGACCGCCTGGACGTGGACGAGGTGCGGGAGGTCTACCTCCCCCTCTCCCGCCTGCTCACGCTCTACGACATGTCCTCCACGCAGCTCAACGCCGCGACGAACTCGTTCCTGGGTGAGCACCACGCACGAACACCCTTCGTGATCGGGATCGCCGGCTCCGTGGCCGCGGGGAAGTCCACCACCGCCCGCCTGCTGCGCGAGATGCTCTCCCGGTGGCCCTCCACCCCCAACGTGCAGCTGGTCACCACCGACGGCTTCCTCCACCCCAACGCCGAGCTGCGGCGCCGAGGGCTGATGGACCGCAAGGGGTTCCCCGAGTCCTACGACCGGCGAGCGCTGCTGCGTTTCGTGGCCGAGATCAAGTCGGGCGCGGCCGAGGTCCGCGCACCCAAGTACTCCCACGTCACCTACGACATCCTCCCGGACGAGGAGGTGGTGGTGACCCGCCCGGACGTCGTGATCGTGGAGGGCCTCAATGTGCTCGCACCCGCCAAGCTGGAGAGCGGCAACCGCACCGCCCTGGCCCTGAGCGACTTCTTCGACTTCAGCATCTACGTGGACGCCCGCACCAGTGACATCGAGCGCTGGTACGTGGAGCGCTTCCAGGCCCTGCAGTCCTCGGCGTTCGCCGATCCCGACTCCTACTTCCACCGCTACGCGAACCTCACCGACGACGAGGCACGGGACGTGGCCACGGACATCTGGCACCGGATCAACGAGCCCAACCTGGAGCAGAACGTGCGCCCCACCCGGGGGCGGGCCCGCCTGATCCTGTCCAAGGACCACGACCACAAGATCCGACGGGTGCTGCTGCGCAAGAACTGACCGCCTCGCGTCGGAACCCGGTTCACCCGCCCACCGTTGTGCGACCGTGATGGTCACCGCTTGTCACCTATCGATTTCTTCCTTTCCGAAACCTGTGTGTACGCTGAGCGGCATGTTCAATGGTTTCAAGGAATTCATCATGAAGGGCAACGTGATGGATCTCGCCGTTGCCGTCATCATCGGCGCGGCCTTCTCCCAGATCGTCAACGCCCTCGTGGAGAGCGTGCTCATGCCCGCCATCTCCGCCCTCGTCGGGTCCCCCAACTTCGACGACTTCGCCGTGGTCACGCTCAACGGCAACGACCTCAAGTTCGGTGTGCTGCTCACCGCCGTCGTCAACTTCCTGCTCATCGCCGCCGCAGTGTACTTCTGCATCGTGATGCCCATGAACAAGATGATCGAGCGCCGCAACCGCCGTCTGGGCATCGAGCCCGCCGCGGAACCGGCCGATCCCAACACCGTGCTGCTCACCGAGATCCGCGACGCCCTGGCTGCCAAGCCCGGCACCGCGGGCACCGAGGGCCGCCACTCCGGTCCCGCCGTCTGACCCACCCGTCCCTTCTGAGAACGAGGGCCCCGCATCCGTGACGGATGCGGGGCCCTCGTTCATCTCGGCACACGCCGTGCGGGGCGCTCAGCCCTGGAGGCTCAGGTGCTCCTCGACCACGGCCACCAGCTGCTCCGCCTCGCGCTGGGCGTCGTCGTGGGTGGCGGCCTCCACCATCACCCGGACCACAGGCTCGGTGCCGGACGGACGCAGCAGAACACGCCCCTCCGCCCCGAGCCGCTCCTCGGTGCGGGCCACGGCCTCGAGGACCGGCTCACTGGTCTTGGCCGCGGCCTTGTCCACGTTCTTCACGTTGATCATCACCTGCGGCATCCGCGTCATGGTGGTGGCGAGCTCCTGCAGCGGCATGCCCGTCTGCGCCACGCGGGAGGCCAGCATGAGCCCCGTGAGCAGACCGTCACCCGTGGTGGCGTAGTCCGCCATGATCACGTGGCCGGACTGCTCGCCACCCAGGTTGTAGCCGTTGGCCACCATGGACTCCAGGACGTACCTGTCCCCCACCGAGGCCCGCACCAGGGTGATCCCGGCCTCGTCCAGGGCCAGCTGCAGACCCAGGTTGCTCATGACCGTGGCCACCAGCGTGTCCTGGTTCAGCCGCCCGGCCTCCTTCATGGCAATCGCCAGGATGCACATGATCTGGTCGCCGTCCACCTCCGTGCCCGTGTGGTCCACCGCGAGGCAGCGGTCGGCGTCGCCGTCGTGCGCGATGCCGAGGTCCGCCCCGAGTTCACGAACCGCCTGCTTCAGCGGACCGAGGTGGGTGGAACCCACACCGTCGTTGATGTTCAGCCCGTCCGGTTCCGCACCGATCACGTGCACCGTGGCGCCCGCGTCGCGGAAGGCGTCCGGGGACGCCCCAGACGCCGCGCCGTGCGCGCAGTCCAGCACGATCGAGAGCCCGTCCAGCCGGTGGGGAATGGCTCCCACCAGGTGCAGGATGTAGCGGTCCTCGGCGTCGGACAGCCGTGTCACGCGGCCCACGTCGGCACCTGTGGGGCGCACGAAGTCCTTGGCCTCGTAGACCTGCTGGATGGTGTCCTCCACGGCATCCGGCAACTTCTTGCCCCCGTGGGCCAGGAACTTGATGCCGTTGTCCGGCGCCGGATTGTGGGACGCGGAGATCATCACACCGAAGTCGGCGTCGATGTCGCCCACCAGGTAGGCCGCAGCCGGGGTGGGCAGCACCCCGGCGTCGTACACGTCCACGCCGGAGCTCGCGAGCCCTGCGGTGACGGCGGCGCCGATGAACTCGCCGCTCGCGCGACCGTCCCGTGCCACCACCGCGGTGGGCCGTCTGCCCTCGGGTGCGTGGCGGTGTCCCAGGACGATTGCCGCGGCCTGCGACAGTTCCATGGCCAGTTCAGCTGTGAGGAGGCCGTTCGCGAGACCGCGGACGCCGTCCGTTCCAAAGATTCTAGACATCGCAGATCATCCTACGGCCATCCGGCCGGTTGCAGCCGCACCCCGTCAGTCCTTCCCGGGGCGAACCACGGGAAAGCCGTCGGGGTTGGTGCCGTTGTCGTCGGTGAAGTCCGTGGCCCCGCCCACGATCTTGGAGTCCACGTCCCCCACGAGCGCGCGGTCCTTGTTGGGGTAGTCGAACTGCGTCAGGACGTGACGCATGGCCTCCAGGCGGGCCCGCTTCTTGTCGTTGGACTTGATCACGGTCCAGGGCGCGTCGCCGGTGTCCGTGTAGAAGAACATGGCTTCTTTCGCCTCGGTGTAGTCGTCCCACTTGTCCAGGGAGGCCACATCCGTGGGCGAGAGCTTCCACTGGCGCACGGGGTCCGTGCGGCGGGACTGGAACCGTGCGAGCTGCTCGGCCCGGGTCACGGAGAACCAGAACTTGATCAGGTGCGTTCCGGAGTTCACGAGCATGCGCTCGAACTCGGGGGCCTGGCGCATGAACTCGTAGTACTCCTGGGAGGTGCAGTAGCCCATGACGCGCTCCACGCCCGCGCGGTTGTACCAGGAGCGGTCCATGAGCACGATCTCCCCACCGGAGGGCAGGTGCTGCACGTAGCGCTGGAAGTACCACTGCGTCTGCTCGATGTCCGTGGGCTTCTCGAGCGCCACCACCCGCGCCCCGCGGGGGTTCAGGTGCTCCGTGAAGCGCTTGATCGCGCCGCCCTTGCCCGCGGCGTCGCGCCCCTCGAAGATGATGAGCAGCTTCTGCCCGGTCTCCTTGATCCAGAGCTGGAGCTTGAGGAGCTCGATCTGCAGCGCGCGCTTGGTGCGCTCGTAGTCCTTGCGGGAGAGCTTTTCGTCGTACGGGTAGCCGATCTTCCAGGCCTGGGAATCCCCCGCGCCGGTCGTCTTGTGGAGCTTCCTGTCCAGCTCGGAGATCTCGTCCAGTTCGGCCGCGTAGTCCTCCACCACCGACACCCGGTGCTGCTCCTTCTTGAGCGCCTCGTCCACCGCGCTGTCCTGCTCGGCGTGCCTCGCCGCCTCGTTCTCTGCCTTCGCGATGATCGCGTTCTCCTGCTGCTGCTCCGGTTGCTTGCTCATGCGGGCCCTCTCGTGACGGTGCGGTGGGAGCGGCGGTGCTCCACTTCACACTTTACGCCCGCGTCACGCGCCGGTTACCCGCGCAACACCGGGCACGACGACGCCGCGCCCGCCCGCGCGCCCCTCCCCTCCCCCCGGCCACGCAGCCCAGGACGCAAAAACGCAGGGCCCCGGGCCTCGGCCGAAACCGAGGAACGGGACCCTGCAAGACGAAACCCGGCCGAGGCCTGGACGGCCTCGCACAGCGCGAGGGGAGCCAAGCGCGAAACGACGCAGGGCCCCGGGCCTCGGCCGAAACCGAGGAACGGGACCCTGCGAGACGAAACCCGGCCGAGGCCTGGACGGCCTCGCACAGCGCGAGGGGAGCCAAGCGCCAAACGACGCAGGGCCCCGGGCCTCGGCCGAAACCGAGGAACGGGACCCTGCGAGACGAAACCCGGCCGAGGCCTGGGTGGCGTCGTTTAGCGCTTGGAGTACTGCGGAGCCTTGCGCGCCTTCTTGAGGCCGGCCTTCTTGCGCTCGATGACGCGGGCGTCACGGGTCAGGAAGCCTGCCTTCTTGAGGGCGGGACGGTTGTGCTCGGCGTCGATCTCGTTGAGCGCGCGAGCCACGCCCAGGCGCAGTGCACCGGCCTGGCCGGAGGGGCCGCCGCCGGAGATGCGGGCGATGACGTCGTAGCCGCCCTGCAGCTCGAGGAGGGTGAACGGATCGTTCACCTCCTGCTGGTGCAGCTTGTTGGGGAAGTACTCCTCCAGGCTGCGGCCGTTGACGGTCCACTTGCCGGAGCCGGGGATGAGGCGCACGCGGGCAACGGCCTGCTTGCGGCGGCCCACGGCCTGGCCGGGAACGGTCAGGGCGGGGCGCTCCGACATGGCGGCGCCACCGGCCACGGACTCGGTGGACTCGGAGGTGTAGCTGGTCAGCTCCACGTCCTCGGTGATCTGCTCTTCAGTGTTCTGAGCCACGATTCTCCTTATGTGTTCTTCGTTGGCCCGAATTACTGGGCGACCTGCGTGAATTCGTAGGGCTTGGGCTGCTGCGCCTGGTGCGGGTGCTCGGCACCGGCGTAGACCTTGAGCTTGGACAGCTGCTGGGCTGCCAGCTTGTTCTTGGGCAGCATCCCCTTGACGGCCTTCTCCACGGCGCGCGTGGGGTTCTTCTCGAGCAGCTCGGCGTAGCTGGTGGACTTGAGTCCGCCCGGGTAGCCGGAGTGGCGGTAGGCGCGCTTCTTCTGGAGCTTGGAGCCGGTGAGGGCCACCTTCTCCGCGTTGATGATGATGACGAAATCGCCGGTGTCCACGTGGGGAGCGAAGGTCGGCTTGTGCTTCCCGCGCAGCAGCGTTGCGGTCTGGCTGGCAAGACGACCCAGGACGACGTCGGTGGCGTCGATGACGTGCCACTGACGCTGGACGTCACCGGGCTTCGGAGTGTACGTACGCACGTTGATCTGCCTTCGTTTGTCTGGTGAAGACACGATTACTCGTGTCGATCGGTTCTGCTGTGCTTCGGGGCCCGGGTGAGATCCGGGCGGCATCCGTGCGTCCGCAACCCGGTGCACCGCACGGCCCTGCGCTCTGCAACATGAGCGACCGCTGCGGGTACACGTGAACCGGGGCAGAACACGCACAACAGCGTTCGATGATACCGGATCCCCGCTCCGCCCGCCACTCACGGCCAGGACTGCCCCGGGGAGCACCCGTGCGCTCCCCGGCCGTCAGTCGTCGTCTCGCCGGGCTCGGGTCACGCGCGCACGCTCGGCGAGTTCCTGCGCGTCGGGATAGTGCACCGCGTCCAGGACCAGGCCGTGGGCCGGGGCCATCGCCACGGCGGCGTCCCGGACCCGTGCCTCGAGCCGCTGAGCGGGCCACGCGGCGTCGTGCCGCCCCTGCCCCACGCGCACCACCGCGCCCACGATCGAGCGCACCATGTGGTGGCAGAAGGCATCGGCGGTGAGCGCCGCCGTGATCATGCCGTCCGCCCCGCGCGTGACGGACGCCCGCTGCAGCTCGCGCACCGTGGTCGCACCCTCGCGAGGCTTGCAGAAGCTCAGGAAGTCGTGCAGACCCAGGAGGTCTCGCACCGCCCGGTCCATGGCGGCCACGTCGAGCCTCTCGTCCACCCACCAGGAGTACGTGCGCGCCAGCGGGTCGTGGCCCGTCACGGCATCGGCCACGCGGTAGAGGTAGCCGCGGGACAGCGCCGAGAAGCGCGCGTCGAAGCCCACCTCGGCCACGGACACGTCCCGCACCACCACGGCGCCCACGGCGGGCGCCCATCCCTCCGCGGCCCGATCCTTGCCGAGCACCCTGTTCAGCGCCCCGTTCAGCCGCCGCGTCAGCTCCGGCACGGGCGCGCCCGCCCCCGTCTCCCCGTCACCATGCTGCGTGGGCACGCCGCCGCGCACGACGTCGCGTGACATGCCACGCCGCCTGCTCTGCTGCTGCCAGCGCTGCCGGGGCACATCCACGTGCACGGTCTGGTGCCGGGCGTGCACCCCCGTGTCCGTGCGTCCGGCCACCACGGTGGGACACGCCTCGCGGAAGATGAGGGAGAGCGCGTCCTCCAGGGCCGCCTGGACGCTCGGCAGACCCGGTTGCCGCGCCCACCCCTTGAACGGCGCACCGTCGTACGCCAGGTCGATCCGCAGTCTGATCTGCTCCTGCCCCACAGGTCTCCCTCTCGTTCTCGGAGACGACGACGCCGCCGCAGGCAACCTGCGGCGGCGTCGTCTCCGGTGTCCGTTCGACCGAAGAACCCGAGACTACTCGGAGATCTTCTGCGCGGCGGCGCCGCCCGCGGGCTGGAAGCCGGCGGCCTCGGCGTTGGCCGGAGAGTCGAACCAGATCTCCGCGGTGGTGCCGGAGTACCAGCGCGAACCGGGCACGTGGTACTTCATGGAGTTGCGGTTGCCCTTGACCGAGAAGCCCTCGGGGGCCTCACCGGACTCGAGCGGAGCGTGCGAACCCGGGAACTCGGCCTCCGAGTTCTCGGCGGCGACCTCAGCGGCCTCCTCCGAGCCCACGGCAGGAGCCTGCTCGTCGGCCGGGATCTCCTTCTCCTGGACGTCCGCGGTGGTGGAACCGGCGGGGGTGTCCACGGGAGCGGCGGGAGCCGGGGCAGCCTTGGCCGTGGCGCGCTCGGCCTCGGACACGGTCGCCTTGGAGGCCACGGGCTCCATCACGAGCTCGATGACGGCCATGGGGGCGTTGTCGCCCTTGCGGTTGCCGATCTTGGTGATGCGGGTGTAGCCGCCTTCGCGACCCTCCATGGCCGGCGCGATGCTGGTGAACAGCTCGTGCACCACGGACTTGTCGGTCAGCTGACGCATGACCCGACGGCGGGAGGCCAGGTCACCGCGCTTGGCGAAGGTGATGAGCCGCTCCGCCACCGGACGCAGGCGCTTGGCCTTGGTCACGGTGGTGGTGATCCGCTTGTGCTCGAACAGCTGCTGGGACATGTTCGAGAGGATCATGCGCTCGTGGGTCGGCCCGGCGCCGAGACGGGGTCCCTTGGTAGGGGTAGGCATAGTAGATCTCCTGGTGATCGGTCCCGCGCGGGCAACTCATCGCCCGCGGGGCACGGAAAGTGGTGTGGGCGTCAGTCGAGATCGACGTCGAACGGGTTGTTGTTGTCGTCCTCGTCCTCGAGCGACGCCGCGTGGGCGGCGAGGTCGTAGCCCGGAGGGGAGTCCTTGAGGGCCAGACCGAGCTCGCCGAGCTTGTCCTTGACCTCGTCGATGGACTTGGCACCGAAGTTGCGGATGTCCATCAGGTCGGCCTCGGAACGACCCACGAGCTCACCCACGCTGTGGATGCCCTCGCGCTTGAGGCAGTTGTAGGACCGGACCGACAGCTCGAGGTCCTCGATGGGCAGCGCCATGTCCGCGGCGGCGGCCGCGTCCGTGGGCGAAGGACCGATCTCGATGCCTTCCGCCGCGGAGTTCAGCTCGCGGGCCAGCCCGAACAGCTCCACCAGCGTGGTGCCGGCCGAAGCCACCGCGTCGCGCGGAGAGATGGCCTCCTTGGTCTCCACGTCGAGGATGAGCTTGTCGAAGTCGGTGCGCTGCTCCACACGGGTGGCCTCCACGCGGAAGGTCACCTTGAGCACGGGAGAGTAGATCGAGTCCACGGGGATCCGACCGACCTCCGCGTCACCGGACTTGTTCTGGGACGCCGAGACGTAGCCGCGGCCGCGCTCGATGGTCAGCTCGATCTCGAGCTGGCCCTTCGAGTTAAGGGTCGCGATGTGCAGCTCGGGGTTGTGCACCTCGACACCGGCCGGAGCCGAGATGTCAGCCGCGGTGACCTCGCCCGGGCCCTGCTTGCGCAGCCACGCGGTGACGGGCTCGTCCTCCTCGGAGGACAGCGAGAGCTTCTTGATGTTCAGGATGAGCTCGGTGACGTCCTCCTTGACGCCCTCCACGGTGGAGAACTCGTGCAGCACGCCGTCGATGCGGATGCTGGTCACGGAGGCCCCGGGGATGGAGGACAGGAGCGTGCGGCGCAGGGAGTTGCCGAGGGTGTACCCGAAACCCGGCTCGAGGGGTTCGATCACGAACCGGGAGCGGTTCTCGGCCACAGCCTCTTCCGTGAGGGTGGGGCGCTGTGCGATGAGCACTGATGTTTCCTTTCAGCGTGCCTCCGCCATATGACGCACGCAGGTGGTGGAAAACAAAATGGGTGGATGCCGCGGTGAGCAGGCGAGGTCACCGCGTCGATGCGTGGTCACCGGGCTCCTGGGAGCCCGGTGACCACGCGACACGAGTCAGACGCGGCGGCGCTTGGGGGGACGGCAGCCGTTGTGCGCTGACGGGGTCACGTCCTGGATGGAGCCGACCTCCAGCCCGGTGGCCTGCAGAGCGCGGATCGCGGTCTCGCGCCCCGAGCCCGGTCCCTTGACGAACACATCCACCTTGCGCATGCCGTGCTCCTGGGCGCCCTTGGCCGCGGCCTCGGCGGCCTGCTGCGCGGCGAACGGAGTGGACTTGCGCGAGCCCTTGAAGCCCATGCCGCCGGCCGAGGCCCACGACAGGACCGCACCCGAGGGGTCGGTAATGGACACGATGGTGTTGTTGAACGTGGACTTGATGTGAGCCTGACCTTGGGTCACATTCTTGTTCACCTTGCGACGCGGCTTGCGAGCGGCCGTCGCGCGAGTTTTCTGGGCCATGGATTCTCCTACAAAGATCTTCGACGTCGGTCAGCCGCCCACTGGACGGCGGCCGCGATTACTTCTTCTTACCGGCGACCGTGCGCTTGGGACCCTTGCGGGTGCGCGCGTTGGTCTTGGTGCGCTGGCCGTGGACGGGCAGACCCCGACGGTGACGCAGGCCCTGGTAGCTGCCGATCTCGACCTTGCGGCGGATGTCGGCGGCCACCTCACGGCGAAGATCGCCTTCGACCTTGTAGTTGCCTTCGATGTAGTCACGCAGCTCCACGAGCTGCGGATCGGTGAGATCCTTGACGCGCACGTCCCCGGAGATGCCCGTGGCTTCCAGAGTTTCGAGTGCGCGGGTGCGGCCCACGCCGTAGATGTAGGTCAGCGCAACTTCCAGCCGCTTTTCACGGGGAAGATCAACGCCTGCGAGACGAGCCATAGTGGCGGTTCTCCTTGATGTTCCGGAGGTCTTGAACACCGCGTCCCGATCGTGCTGCGACCGGTCTCCGGCCTCCGTGCCGGGGGTTGCCGCGCCCTGGGGCGGCGGCTGCGGTGTCCGTTCTTGTCAATCCACTTGCGTGGGCGGGAGCGTTCCCGTCAGCCCTGGCGCTGCTTGTGCCGGGGGTTCTCGCAGATCACCATGACCCGCCCGTTGCGGCGGATCACCTTGCACTTGTCGCAGATCTGCTTGACGCTCGGTTGGACCTTCATCGCATTCCTTCGCGTACTCGTAATGGCGTGTGCACTCCGACCCCTGCCGTGCGGACGCTGTCTGCGCGAGCACGGGGCCTGGATGCTACTTGTAGCGGTAGACGATCCGGCCTCGGGAGAGGTCGTAGGGGCTGAGCTCCACCACCACGCGGTCCTCGGGGAGGATCCGGATGTAGTGCTGGCGCATCTTGCCAGAGATGTGGGCGAGCACCTTGTGCCCGTTGGTCAGCTCCACACGGAACGACGCATTGGGCAGTGCCTCGACCACAGTGCCTTCGATCTCGATGACTCCGTCTTTCTTGGCCATATCCTCCGCTAACTTCTCGAGGGGTCCGGGTGTCTATCCGGACGGCGGTGCCCGCTTCCAGCTGCCCAGACGAACAACCCCGCGCCGCACGTGGCAACGAGGGGGTGGGTTCCGGGCATGACTCGATCTGCGAGCACAAACAACCAACCGACGACACTACCCGGTTCTGCGTGTTGGCGCAAGCGACGGCGGGGTGGTTCCGCAGCGACCGTCAGACGTCCGTGGCCAGCTGCCCGCACGCGCCGTCGATGTCCGACCCGCGGGTGTCGCGCACCGTGGTGGGGATCCCGTGGGCGCGCAGGCGCTCCACGAAGTTCTGCTCCACGCCCGGACGGGACGCCGTCCACTTGGAGCCCGGTGTGGGGTTGAGCGGGATGGGGTTGACGTGCACCCAGCCGCCGCCGCGCTTGTTGAGCTTCTCCCCCAGCAGGTCCGCGCGCCAGCCCTGGTCGTTGATGTCCCGGATCAGGGCGTACTCGATGGACACGCGCCGGCCCGTGGCGTCGTAGTAGTCCCGGGCGGCGTCGAGGGCCTCGTCCACCTTCCAGCGTGTGTTGATCGGAATGAGCTCGTCACGCAGCTCGTCGTCCGGGGCGTGCAGGGAGAGCGCGAGCGTGATGGGCAGCTTCTCGAGCGTGAACTTCCGGATCCCGGGAACCAGCCCCACCGTGGACATGGTGAGACCGCGCGCCGAGATGCCCAGCCCGTCCGGTGAGGGGTCGATGATGCGGTGGACCGCCCCCATGGTGGCCTTGTAGTTGGCCAGGGCCTCCCCCATGCCCATGAACACGATGTTCGACACCCGTTGCGGCGCTTCTTCGGGGTCTCCCACGGCGCCGTCCCGCAGCGCTCGAACACCTTGGACCACCTGGTCCACGATCTCCGCGGCGGAGAGGTTGCGGGTGAGGCCGGACTGGCCCGTGGCGCAGAACGGACAGTTCATGCCGCAGCCCGCCTGGGAGGAGATGCACATGGTGACCCGCTTGTCGTAGCGCATCAGCACGGACTCGACCATGGCGTTGTCGTACAGGCGGTGGACGGACTTGACCGTCATTCCCTCGTCCGCACGCAGCTGCCGCACGGTCCGCAGCAGCGGGGGCATGGCCTTGGCCACCAGATCCTCGCGCTGGTCCGCCGGCAGGTCCGTCATGGCCTCGGGGTCCGCCTCGAACCTCTCGAAGTAGTGCTTGGACAGCTGGGACGCCCGGAAGGCGGGGTAGCCCGCGTCCTTCAGGAACGCCTTGCGCCCGGCCATGTCGAAGTCCGCTATGTGCAGCGGGGGTTTGCCTCGACGGGCGGGCTTGAACACGAGCTGGCCGGCTTCCGGCCGCGGGGTGATCTCAACGGGTTGCGTGGTCATTGCTGTCCTCTCCCTGCGAGTGTCCCAGGGTCGTGGTGGTTGCCGGTCTCAGGTGCCGGGGATGGGCACCGGGTGGACTCCCAGTGGTGCGAGCTCCGCCGCTCCGCCGTCCTCGGCGGTCAGCACCCAGAGCCCCTGGCTGTGCAGGCACACGCTGTGCTCCCACTGGCTCGCGCGGGAACCGTCCACCGTGACCACGGTCCAGTCGTCGTCGAGCACGCGGGTCTCGATGTCCCCGCGCACGAGCATCGGCTCGATCGCCAGTGCCATCCCGGTGGTCAGGCGTGGCCCCCGGTGCTTGATCGCGAAGTTCGGGACGTCCGGCGCCATGTGCATCTCCGTGCCGATGCCGTGGCCCACGTAGTCCTCGAGGATGCCCAGCCGGGCCCCCACCGCCGCCCGCACGTGGTTCTCCACGGCGAGGCCGATGTCCCCCACGTGCGTACCCGTGGCCATCGCGGCGATGCCCCGCCACATGGCGGCCCGGGTCACGTCGGAGAGCTGCTGGTCCGCGGGATCGTGCGTGGTGCCCACCAGGACCGTGCGGGCGGAGTCACCGTGCCAGCCCCCGACCACGGCGCCGCCGTCGATCGAGACGATGTCCCCGTCCCGCAGCACCCGCTCCCCCGGGATCCCGTGGACCACCTCGTCGTTCACGGAGGTGCACACAGTAGCGGGATACCCGTGGTAGCCGAGGAAGTTGGAGCTCGCCCCGTGCTCGTCCAGGACGGCACGGAACGCCGTGTCCAGGTCCGCGGTGGTGGCCCCGGGCACGGCGGCCGCCACGGCGGCGTCGAGCGCCAGAGACGTCACCACGCCCGCGCGTGACATGGCCGCCAGCTCGGCGTCGGACTTCAACTGGATCCTGCGGCGTCCGAACACAGTGCTCGGCTCCTCCCGTGTGTTGTCGATGGCACCGACCCCGGAACCCCGGTGCGGTGGGCGGACGGGCCCCCGAACCGGTGCTCGCGCACCGCCTCGGGGGCCCGGTCATGGTGAAGATTTTTTGTGGACTGCGCGGCAGCGCCGGTCCGGTGAGCGGCACTCGACGCCGCACCGCCGTGTCAGCGGGGCAGCGCCGCCATGATGCGCTCGGTGACCTCGTCGATGCTGCCCAGGCCGTCCACACGGACCACGATGCCGCGGTCCTCGTAGACGCCCACCACGGGAGCGGTCTGCTCGTCGTAGACGTCCAGCCGGTGCCGGATGACGTCCTCGGTGTCGTCGGTGCGCCCCTGCTCCTGGGCCCGGCCCAGCAGACGGGACACGAGCTCGTCGTTGTCCGCCGTGAGCAGGAGCACCACGTCCAAGGACACCTGGCTCGCCTCGAGGATCCTGTCCAGTTCTTCGACCTGTGCCGTGTTGCGGGGGTAGCCGTCCAGCAGGAACCCCGCTGCGGTGTCCGGCTGGGACAGGCGATCCCGCACCATGTCGTTGGTCACGGAGTCCGGCACCAGGTTGCCCGCGTCTGTGTAGCGCTGCGCCTCACGGCCCAGCTCCGTCTGGTCCTTGATGTTCGCACGGAAGATGTCCCCGGTGGAGATGGCGGGAACGCCCAGCCGCTCGCAGATCCGGGCGGCCTGCGTGCCCTTGCCTGCACCGGGCGGTCCGATGATCAACATGCGGGTCATGTTCTCTCCTTGCGTCGTCGTGAACGTGGACTCCAGTCTAACGGCCCGCCAACACGCGGCCCCGGTCTGTCAACGACCGGCTCAGGTGCGCAGGAGCCCCTCGTAGTGGCGCTGCTGCAGCTGCGCGTCGATCTGCTTGACGGTGTCCAGGCCCACGCCCACCACGATCAGCAGGGAGGGGCCGCCGAACGGGAAGTTCTGGTTGGCGTCGAAAAGCACCAGGGCGATCAGCGGGATCATCGACAGGATGCCCAGGTACAGCGCGCCGGGAAGCGTGATGCGCGTGAGCACGTAGCGCAGGTAGTTCTCCGTGGGGCGACCCGCACGGATCCCGGGGATGAAGCCTCCGTAGCGCTTCATGTTGTTGGAGACCTCCTCCGGGTTGAACGTGATGGACACGTAGAAGTACGTGAACGCCACGATCAGCAGGAAGTACGTGACCATGTAGACCGGGTGGTCACCGCCGGCCAGGTACGTGTTGATCCAGTCCACCCACCCGGGGGCGGGGCTGCCGTCGTCCGGCATGGCGAACTGCGCGAGCATCGTGGGCAGCGTGAGCATGGAGGAGGCGAAGATGATGGGGATCACGCCAGCCATGTTGACCTTGAGCGGGATGTAGGTGCTCGTGCCGCCGATCGTCCGCCGGCCCACCATGCGCTTGGCGTACTGCACGGGGATCCGCCGCTGCGACTGCTCCACGAAGACCACGCACGTGATCACCACGAGGCCGATCGCGCACACACCCAGGAACACTCCCCAGCCGCGGGACTTGAGGATGTCGCCGAGAGCCGAGGGGAAGGTGGCCGCGATGGAGGTGAAGATCAGCAGCGACATGCCGTTGCCCACGCCGCGGTCCGTGATGCGCTCGCCCAGCCACATGATCACGGTGGTGCCCGCCGTCATGGTGATGATCATGATGATGATGACCATGATGGAGTCGTCGGGAATCACCGGCAGGGGGCAGTTGCCCAGCAGGCTTCCGGAACGGGCCAGGGACACCACCGTGGTGGCGTTCAGTGCGGCCAGCCCGATCGTGAGGTACCGAGTGTACTGGGTCAGCTTGGTCTGCCCCTGCGCGCCCTCGTCGTGGAGCTCCTGGAAGCGCGGGATCACCACGCGCAGCAGCTGCACGATGATGCTCGCCGTGATGTAGGGCATCACGCCCAGGGCGAAGATCGACAGCTGGAGCAGCGCACCTCCGCTGAACAGGTTGACCAGGTCGTACGCCCCGCCCGTGGTGTTTCCCATGGCGAGACACTGCTGCACGTTGCCGTAGTCCACGCCCGGCGCGGGGATGAAGGTCCCCAACCGGTAGATCACGATGATCGCGAGCGTGAACAGCAGCTTGTTGCGCAGCTCCGGCGTGGTGAACGCCCGCGCGAAAGCACTGAGCACTGGTCCTCCTCCAAAACGTGGTGGCCCGGTGGGTTCCGACCCCGGGCAAGTCTAGCGAAGGATGTGCCGCGACCCTCCCGGCCCGCGTCCGCACATCCCGGCAAAAACAGCGGGCCCCGTGCCGGTGATCCGGCACGGGGCCCGCTTCCAGTTCAGGGATTCACCCTACAACCGAATGCTGGAAACTTCTCACGCGTTCTGCGTGGAACCGCCAGCCGCGGCAATCTTCTCGGCCGCGGAGGCCGAGAACTTGTCCGCGGTGATGTTCAGGGCCACGGAGATCTCCCCGCTGCCCAGCACCTTCACCGGCTGGTTCTTGCGCACTGCACCCTTGGACACGAGGTCCGCGACGGTGACGGTGCCACCCTCGGGGAACAGCTCCGCGAGACGGTCCAGGTTCACGACCTGGTACTCCACGCGGAACGGGTTCTTGAACCCGCGCAGCTTCGGCAGACGCATGTGCAGCGGCAGCTGCCCGCCCGCGAAACCGGCCTTGACCTGGTAGCGCGCCTTGGTGCCCTTGGTACCGCGGCCCGCCGTCTTGCCCTTGGAGGCCTCACCGCGGCCAAGACGGGTCTTGGCCTGGTGCGATCCGGGAGCCGGACGCAGGTGGTGAACCTTCAGAGCGTGGCGCTTGTTCTGGGTGTTCTCAGCCATGCTCAAGCCTCCTCAACCTCTACGAGATGGGTCACCGTGTTGATCATGCCCACGGTGGCCGCATCGGCCTTGCGCTCCACGACCTGGCCGGGGCGCTTGAGACCCAGCGAACGCAGCGTGTCGCGCATGTTCTGCTTCTGACCGACCACGGAGCGGACCTGCTTCACGCGCAGGGTCGCGCCGGTGGCCTGGATGCGCTTTCCGTTCATCAGGCACCTGCCTTCTGGATGTCACGCAGCAACGGCGCCGGGACGACCTCGTCCATGGGCAGGCCACGGCGGGCCGCCACGGACGCGGGCTCCTCGAGCTCACGCAGCGCCTGGATGGTCGCGTGCACGATGTTGATCTGGTTGGAGGAACCGAGGGACTTGGAGAGCACGTCGTGGATGCCCGCGCACTCCAGGACCGCACGCACCGGACCACCGGCGATCACGCCGGTACCCGGGGTGGCCGGGCGCAGCATGACGACGCCGGCCGCGGCCTCACCCTGCACACGGTGCGGGATGGTGCGGTCCTCCACGCGGGGAACCCGGAAGAAGTTCTTCTTGGCCTCCTCGACACCCTTGGAGATGGCCGCGGGAACTTCCTTGGCCTTGCCGTAGCCCACACCGACCATGCCGTTGCCGTCGCCGACGACCACGAGAGCGGTGAAGCTGAAGCGACGACCACCCTTCACGACCTTGGAGACGCGGTTGATGGTCACGACACGCTCGAGGAACTTGTCCTTCTCCTCGTCACGGCCGCCGCGGCCACCACGGCCGCCACGGTCGTTGCGGGAGCCGCGCTCGTTGCGCCCACCGCGGTCGTTGCGACCGCCGCGGCCACCGCGGTTCTCGTCGGAACCACGCTGCGAGGCGTTCGCCTCAGCCGTCTCGTTGGAACCGTTGGTGGCTTCGCTCACCTGAGTTTCCTTCTCGTTCTTCTGCTCGCTCACAGCGCCAGACCTCCTTCACGGGCACCCTCGGCCACCGCGGCCACACGGCCGTGGTACTTGTTGCCGCCGCGGTCGAACACGACGGTCTCGATCCCCGCAGCCTTGGCACGCTCGGCGATCAGCTCACCGATGCGCTTGGCCTTGGCGGTCTTGTCGTCGGACGACGCACGCAGGTCGTTCTCCATGGTGGACGCGGAGACCAGGGTGAAGCCCTTGTCGTCGTCGATCACCTGGGCGACCATGTGGCGGGTGGAACGCGTGACCACCAGGCGGGGGCGCAGCGCGGTTCCGGCGATGTGCTTGCGGACGCGGCGGTGACGCCGTGCGCGCTGAGCAGCCTTCGACTTTCCCTTGATTACGAGAGCCATGATTACTTACCAGCCTTTCCGGCCTTGCGGCGGATCTGCTCGCCCGCGTAGCGGACGCCCTTGCCCTTGTAGGGGTCGGGCAGACGCAGGGAGCGGATCTTCGCGGCGACCTGGCCAACCTGCTGCTTGTCGATACCGGAAACGGTGACCTTGTTGTTCCCCTCGACGGACAGCGTGATGCCGTCCGGCGCGTTGAAGGGAACCGGGTGGCTGTAGCCCAGAGCGAACTCCAGGTTGGCCCCCTTGGCCTGCACGCGGTAACCCGTGCCCACGATCTCCAGCTGCTTGGTGTATCCCTCGGACACACCCTGGATCATGTTGGCGATCAGGGAACGCGTGAGACCGTGCAAGGAGCGGGACTCGCGCTCGTCGTTGGGACGGGACACCTGCACGGTGCCGTCCTCGACGACCACCGTGATGGGTGCCGCGACGGTGTGGGTCAGCGTGCCCTTGGGGCCCTTGACCGACACTGCGGAACCGTCCACGGAAACCTCCACACCGGCGGGCACAGAGATCGGGAGACGTCCAATACGTGACATGTCTTCTTCCTTTCTTCTTCTGTGCTACCGGTTACCAGACGTACGCGAGGACTTCCCCGCCCACGCCCTTCTTGCCGGCCTGCTTGTCAGTGAGCAGCCCGGAGGACGTGGAGAGGATCGCGATGCCGAGGCCACCGAACACCTTGGGGAGGTTGGTGGACTTCGCGTACACGCGAAGGCCCGGCTTGGAGATGCGGCGGACACCAGCGATGGAGCGCTCACGGTTGGAGCCGTACTTCAGCGACATGGTCAGGGTCTTGCCGACCCGGGCCGGCTCCTCGGACCAGTCCGCGATGTAGCCCTCGGCCTTCAGGATCTCCGCGATGCGGGCCTTCAGCTTCGAGTACGGCATGCTCACGGTGTCGTGGTAGGCGGAGTTCGCGTTGCGCAGACGCGTCAGCATGTCTGCGACGGGATCTGTCATTGTCATGTGGGCTTCAGCCCTTCCTCGTCACGGTTTCCCTGCCGGTTGCAGCCCGCAGGGACCTTTTGACGTCGATGGAATCAGTTGGTCTTGAACGGGAAGCCGAGCGCCTTGAGCAGGGCACGGCCTTCGTCGTCGGTCTTGGCGGTGGTGACCACGGTGATGTCCATGCCGCGCACGCGATCGATCTTGTCCTGGTCGATCTCGTGGAACATGGACTGCTCGGTCAGGCCGAACGTGTAGTTGCCGTTGCCGTCGAAGTGGCGGTCGGACAGACCACGGAAGTCACGGATACGGGGCAGCGCCAGGGTGACCAGGCGGTCCAGGAACTCCCACATGCGGTCGCCGCGCATGGTGACGTGCGCGCCGATCGGCATGCCCTCACGCAGCTTGAACTGCGCGATGGACTTCTTGGCTCGGTTGATCACGGGCTTCTGGCCGGTGATGGCGGTGAGGTCCTTGATGGCGTTGTCCACCAGCTTGGAGTCCTTGGCCGCCTCGCCCAGACCCATGTTGACCACGACCTTGACCACGCGCGGCATCTCCATGACGTTCGCGTAGCCGAACTGCTCCTGCAGAGCCGGAGCAACGGTCTCCTGGTACTTGGTCTTGAACCGGGGGGTGAACTTGGTTTCGGTCGTTTCGCTCATCACAGATCCTTGCCGGTGCTCTTGGACACGCGAACGCGGACGGTCTTCTGCTTGCCGTCACGCTCCACGGTCTCGGTGCGGTAGCCCACACGGGTCGGCTTGCCGGTCTCCGGGTCCACGAGCATCACGTTGGAGATGTGGATGGGAGCCTCGGACTTGACGAGGCCGCCGGCTTCGCCCTGGGCGTTGGCGCGCTTGTGCTTGGTCACGACGTTCACGCCCTCGACCACCACGCGGGAGGTCTCGGTGATCACGCGCAGAACCTTGCCCTGCTCGCCCTTGTTCTTGCCGGTGATGACCTGCACGAGGTCGCCGGTCTTGATCTTGAATTTAGCCATGTCAGAGCACCTCCGGAGCCAGCGAGACGATCTTCATGAACTTCTTGTCGCGCAGCTCGCGGCCCACCGGGCCGAAGATGCGCGTGCCGCGGGGGTCCCCGTCGTTCTTCAAGATCACTGCGGCGTTCTCGTCGAAACGGATGTAGGAACCGTCGGGACGGCGCCTCTGCTTCTTGGTACGGACCACAACCGCCTTGACGACGTCACCCTTCTTGACGTTGCCGCCGGGGATGGCGTCCTTGACGGTGGCGACGATGACGTCACCAATGCCTGCGTAACGGCGTCCGGATCCACCGAGCACACGGATGGTGAGAATTTCCTTCGCACCCGTGTTGTCGGCAACCCGCAGCCGCGATTCCTGCTGAATCACTGAATACTCCTGTCGTCGCGCCGGTTCTCATCCAAACCTGCTGAATGTCGAGCCTTGCGGAACGGTGGTCGTGTGAACGCTTCGCGCCACGGTCTCCCCCGAGGCCGTAGGAGGGGCCCGGGGCGCTGCGCGAAGTTTGCACGCGGTGATCTCGCACGTGTGGACGAGGGAACTCGTCCTGCTGCCCTGCCCGGATTCATGACTGAGCGCAGAATCAACGGGCAAGTTCTCGCAGCGCGCCCACCGAACGGGTGGGTCGCCTTCCGCGGCGGACCGCGGGACTTGCCGCCGGCCCGTGAACGTACCGCGGGGGCACGAGGGTCGGCTGTGGATTCCGGCTCAGCAGGGTCGAAGCCAGAGGGCACACGTGTGTCGACACGCGTACCGGCCTACTCTACCGCGTCGGTACGTCGATCGCCAATCGCCGGTGCGCGCACATGCAGCAGGCCCCCGCCCGGAGCACCGGACGGGGGCCTGCCATCGAGACCCGGTGGGAAGGACCTACTTAGCCTTCTCGATGATCTCCACGATCCGCCAGTTCTTGTTGGCGGACAGCGGACGCGTCTCGACGATGCGCACGAGGTCGCCGACGCCGCAGGAGTTCTGCTCGTCGTGCGCCTTCACACGCTTGGACTTGCGCAGCACCTTGCCGTAGAGCGCGTGCTTCACGCGGTCCTCGACCTGGACCACCACGGTCTTGTCCATCTTGTCGGAGACCACGTAGCCCTGGCGGGACTTGCGGTCACCGCGCTCGGCCGTGGCCGTCTCGTTGTTGACCTGCTCGCTCACTTGGCATCATCCTCAGACTTGGCAGCCTTCTTCGAGGCCTTCTTCTCGGTCTTCGCTGCGGCCGGCGCCACGTCCTCGCGGATACCGAGCTCGCGCTCACGCAGCACGGTGTAGATCCGCGCGATGTCGCGCTTGACGGACTTCAGACGCGAGTTGCTCTCGAGCTGACCGGTTGCAGCCTGGAAGCGCAGGTTGAACAGCTCTTCCTTGGACTTGCGCAGCTGGTCGGTGAGGGCACCGGTGTCAAGAGCCGCGAGGTTGTCCATGTTCAGATCCTTGGATCCAATAGCCATTGATCATTCACCGCCTTCGCGACGCACGATGCGTGCCTTCATCGGGAGCTTGTGGATTGCCAGACGCAGCGCCTCACGCGCCACCTCTTCGCTCACGCCCGAGATCTCGAACATGACGCGTCCGGGCTTGACGTTGGCGACCCACCACTCGGGGGAACCCTTACCGGAACCCATGCGGGTCTCGGCGGGCTTCTTGGTCAGGGGACGGTCCGGGTAGATGTTGATCCAGACCTTGCCGCCACGCTTGATGTGACGGGTCATGGCGATACGCGCGGCCTCGATCTGACGGTTCGTGACGTACGCCGGGCTCATCGCCTGGATGCCCCACTCGCCGAACGTGACCTGGGTTCCGCCCTTGGCCTGTCCCCGACGACGCGGGTGGTGCTGCTTGCGGAACTTCACACGACGTGGGATAAGCATTACTTACCACCCTCTGCGTTGTTGGCCTCCGCAGCGCTGTTCTGCTGGGGGGCTGCGGCGGAGTCGCGCTCACGGCGCCCGCCACGGTCGTTACGGTCATTCGGACGACGACGCCGCTCGCCACCGCCGCCTCCGCGACGGTCGTTGCGACCGCGCGAGGACGGAGCAGCCGCCTGCTGGGCAGCCAGTTCCTTGTCGGTCAGGTCGCCCTTGTAGATCCAGACCTTCACGCCGATGCGGCCGAAGGTGGTCTTCGCCTCGAAGAAGCCGTAGTCGATGTTCGCGCGCAGGGTGTGCAGGGGCACACGGCCTTCGCGGTAGAACTCCGAACGGGACATCTCCGCACCGCCCAGACGGCCGGCGCACTGGATCCGGATGCCCTTGGCACCAGCGCGCTGCGCGGACTGGATGGCCTTCTTCATGGCGCGGCGGAACGCGACACGGGAGGCCAGCTGCTCGGCAACACCCTGGGCGACGAGCTGCGCGTCGATCTCCGGGTTCTTCACCTCGAGGATGTTGAGCTGGATCTGCTTGCCGGTGAGCTTCTCGAGCTCGCCGCGGATGCGGTCCGCCTCGGCGCCGCGGCGGCCGATCACGATGCCCGGACGTGCCGTGTGGATGTCCACGCGGACGCGGTCACGGGTGCGCTCGATCTCGACCTTGGAGATGCCGGCGCGGTCCATGCCCTTCGACATGAGCTCGCGGATCTTGACGTCCTCGCGGATGTAGTCCTTGTAGCGCTGACCCGGCTGGTTGGAGTCGGCGTACCAGTGCGAGACGTGGTCGGTGGTGATGCCCAGACGGAATCCGTTGGGGTTGATTTTCTGTCCCACTTAGCGGACCTCCTCCTTCTCCGGGGTCGCCACGACCACGGTCACGTGGCTCGTGCGCTTGTTGATGCGGAACGCACGGCCCTGGGCACGCGGCTGGAACCGCTTCATGGTGGGGCCCTCGTCCACGAAGGCCGCGGAGACCACGAGGTCTTCCGGCTTGAACGCGAGTCCCTCGCGGTCGGCCTTCTGCCGGGCGTTCGCCACGGCGGATTCGAGAACCTTGAACACCGGCTCGGAAGCTGCCTGGGGGGCAAACTTCAGAATCGCCAATGCCTCATTCGCCTGCTGGCCACGAATCAGGTTGACGACGCGCCGGGCCTTCATAGGCGTCACGCGGATGTAGCGCGCAGATGCCTTGGCTTCCATTGCTTTCCTTCTCTCGTCTTGTCGAAGAAGTGCAGCGTGCTGACCCCTGGGGTCAGCGACGCTTGCCCTTCTTGTCGTCCTTCACATGGCCGCGGAACGTGCGGGTGGGAGCGAACTCGCCGAGCTTGTGCCCGACCATCGACTCCGTGACGAACACGGGAACGTGCTTGCGCCCGTCGTGCACGGCAATGGTGTGGCCGAGCATGTCGGGGATGATCATGGAACGGCGGGACCACGTCTTGATGACGTTCTTGGTGCCCTTCTCGTTCTCCTTGGCGACCTTCACGAAGAGGTGCTGATCAACGAAAGGGCCCTTTTTGAGACTGCGTGGCATTGTTCAGGCTCCTTAGCGCTTGTTCTTGCCGGTACGACGACGACGCACGATGAGCTTGTCGCTTTCCTTGTTGGGGCGACGGGTGCGTCCCTCGGGCTTGCCGTTGGGGTTGACCGGGTGACGACCACCGGAGGTCTTGCCCTCGCCACCACCGTGGGGGTGGTCCACCGGGTTCATGACCACACCGCGGACGGTCGGGCGGATGCCCTTCCAGCGGTTGCGGCCGGCCTTGCCCCAGTTGATGTTCGACTGCTCGGCGTTGCCGACCTCGCCGATGGTCGCGCGGCAACGCACGTCCACGTTGCGGATCTCGCCGGAGGGCAGGCGCAGCTGGCCGTACTTGCCCTCACGGGCGACCAGCTGGACCGAGGCGCCGGCGGAGCGGGCGAGCTTGGCTCCCCCACCCGGACGCAGCTCCACGGCGTGCAGGACGGTGCCCACGGGGATGTTGCGCAGCGGCAGGTTGTTGCCGGGCTTGATGTCCGCGGTGGGGCCGGACTCCACGACGTCACCCTGCTTGAGGCGGTTCGGCGCGATGATGTAGCGCTTGGTGCCGTCCACGTAGTGCAGCAGGGCGATGCGAGCCGTGCGGTTCGGGTCGTACTCGATGTGCGCGACCTTGGCGTCCACGCCGTCCTTGTCGTGACGACGGAAGTCGATCACGCGGTACTGGCGCTTGTGGCCACCACCCTTGTGGCGGGTGGTGATGCGGCCCGTGTTGTTGCGACCGCCCTTCTTGGGCAGCGGACGCACCAGGGACTTCTCGGGCGTGGTGCGCGTGATTTCTACGAAGTCCGCAACCGACGAGCCACGACGGCCCGGGGTTGTCGGCTTGTGCTTACGGATAGCCATGTTTTGAGTTCCTCGTTAAAGTGGTCTCCGCTCAGGAGAGCGGACCGCCGAAGATGTCGATGGAGCCTTCCCGAAGGGACACGACGGCACGCTTGGTGGCCTTTCGCTGTCCCCAGCCGAAGCGAGTGCGCTTGCGCTTGCCGGGACGGTTGAGGGTGTTGATGGACGCAACCTTCACACCGAAGATCTGCTCGATTGCGTACTTGATCTCGGTCTTGTTGGCTGAGGGGTCCACCTGGAAGGTGTACTTGCCCTCGTCGATCAGACCGTAGGACTTCTCGGAGACCACGGGACGGATGATGACGTCGCGCGGGTCCTTGTTGTAGATGGCGCTCACTTGGCGTCCTCCTGCTTGCTACCGGACGCGGCTGCCACGAACGACTCGTAGGCGGCCTTGGTGAAGACCACGTCGTCCGAGACGAGCACGTCGTACGTGTTGAGCTGATCGGCGTACACGGCGTGCACGTTGACCAGGTTGCGCACGGACAGCGCGGCGGTGTCCTCGCCGCGGCCCAGCACGACCAGCAGGTTCTTGCGCTCGGAGATCGAGCGCAGCGCCTGCTTGGCGGCCTTCGTGGACGGCTCGGCACCGCTCACCAGATCCGCAACCACGTGGATGCGGCCGTTGCGGGCCCGGTCGGAGAGGGCTCCGCGCAGGGCGGCGGCCTTCATCTTCTTGGGGGTGCGCTGGGAGTAGTCACGCGGCGTCGGACCGTGGACCACGCCACCACCGGTCATGTGCGGGGCGCGGATGGAGCCCTGACGGGCGCGGCCGGTGCCCTTCTGCTTGAACGGCTTGCGGCCGGCGCCGGAGACCTCGGCGCGGGTCTTGGTCTTGTGCGTGCCCTGACGCGCGGCGGCCAGCTGGGCGACGACGACCTGGTGCAGCAGCGCCACATTGGTCTGTGCGTCGAAGATCTCAGCGGGCAGCTCGACGTTGACGGTTTCAGTTGCCATGGATATCAAGCTCCCTTCACGGTGGAACGGACGAGGACGACCGATCCCTTGGGGCCCGGCAGGGCGCCTTTGATGAGCAGCAGGGAGTTCTCGGCGTCAACCGCGTGCACGGTCAGGTTCATGGTGGTGTGACGGGCGTTGCCCATCCGACCGGCCATGCGCATGCCCTTGAACACGCGTGCGGGGTACGACGCGCCGCCGATGGAGCCCGGCTTGCGGTGGTTCTTGTGCGCACCGTGGGAGGCGCCGACACCGGAGAAGCCGTGACGCTTCATCACACCGGCCGTGCCCTTGCCCTTGGTGGTGCCGACCACGTCGACCTTGGCGCCGGCCTCGAAGAGCTCGACGGACAGTTCCTGTCCCAGCTCGTACTCGGCGGCGTCGGAAGTACGGAGTTCGACGACGTGGCGACGGGGCGTTACGCCTGCAGCGGCGAAGTGACCGGCCAGCGGCTTGGTCACCTTGCGGGGATCGATCGCACCGAAGCCGATCTGCACGGCGTTGTAGCCGTCCTTGTCCTCGTTGCGCAGCTGCGTCACGACGTTGGAGTCGGCCTTGACCACGGTCACCGGCACGAACTTCCCGTTCTCGTCCCAGACCTGGGTCATGCCGAGCTTCGTGCCCAGCAGGCCCTTCACCTGGCGTTCGAAAGTGGTAGTCATTGGGGTGCGATCCTTTTTACAGCTTGATTTCGATGTTCACGTCAGCGGGCAGGTCGAGACGCATGAGCGAGTCGACAGCCTTGGGCGTGGGGTCGATGATGTCGATCAGCCGCTTGTGCGTGCGCATCTCGAAGTGCTCGCGGCTGTCCTTGTACTTGTGCGGCGACCGGATGACGCAGTACACATTCTTCTCGGTGGGCAGCGGGACGGGTCCCACCACCGTGGCGCCTGCGCGCGTCACCGTCTCAACGATCTTCCGGGCCGAGACGTCGATGACCTCGTGGTCATAGGACTTCAGCCGGATGCGGATTTTCTGTCCCGCCATGGCGTCGTGACTCTCTTTCTTCAAGTACTTCCCTGTATGGAGCCCAGGGCTCCTTGTGTTCGGCGGCCTCTGCCGCCACCCCGCACAGACTGAATCCGGACGATTCCGGGTTCCTCACCCTGCCGGGGCTCCGGCACCCGAACTCGGGCGTGTCGCGGTGGACGACGCTTCCGAACTCGCACAATGACATGGTGCCGGTGATGAGTGGTTGTCCGCGGCGCGGCCGCGCGGTGCTGCGTGCGTCACGAGTGCTTCGGCTGCACAACTGCATTGCACCCGGTTCCTGCGACGGACGAGGCGTTGGTGCCACCGCGCGTGAAGCACGCGCCGCTGAGCGAACAACAGCGACCATTCTGCCAGAGAGAACAGCAGCGGCGCAACCTGCGAGACCGCACCTGGGACGCTTCCCCGGGCCGAACGACGCCGCCCCGTCCCACTCGGGAACGCGAGGTCAGGTGGCCGCAACCGCTAGGCCCATTCGTCATGCACCGGGGGCGCACCGCTGCCACAGCGATCGCCGGCCGCCGGCGGCGTCGACCCGCGGCACCGGGTCACCTGGGGACCTGGGGACCTGGGGACCCGGGGACCCGGGGACCCGGGGACCCGGGGACGCGGAAACCTCGGCGTAGCTCGCGGGTACGACGAAGCCCCGTGGTTCCGGGGAACCACGGGGCTTCGAGAGGGATCAGTTCAGAACCTCTCCCCGATCATCAGCATGATCACTTGATGATCTTGGTCACACGACCCGAGCCAACGGTGCGGCCACCCTCGCGGATGGCGAAGCCGAGGCCGTCCTCCATGGCGATCGGCTGAATCAGCTCGACCGTCATCTCGGTGTTGTCGCCGGGCATGACCATCTCGGTGCCCTCGGGCAGCGTGATGACGCCGGTGACGTCGGTGGTGCGGAAGTAGAACTGCGGACGGTAGTTCGAGTAGAACGGGTTGTGACGCCCGCCCTCTTCCTTGGACAGGATGTAGACGTTGGCCTCGAAGTCGGTGTGCGGGGTGATGGAACCCGGCTTGCACACGACCTGGCCGCGCTCGACGTCGTCACGCTTGAGACCGCGCAGCAGCAGGCCGCAGTTCTCGCCCGCCATGGCCTCGTCCATCTGCTTGTGGAACATCTCGATGCCGGTGACCGTGGTCTTCTGCACGGGGCGGATGCCCACGATCTCGACCTCGGAGTTGATCGGCAGGGTGCCGCGCTCGGCGCGACCCGTCACCACGGTGCCACGACCGGTGATGGTGAAGACGTCCTCGATGGGCATGAGGAAGGGCTTGTCGGTGTCGCGGATGGGATCCGGCACGTTCTCGTCCACGGCCTCCATGAGGTCCTCGACGGACTTGACCCACTGGGCGTCGCCCTCGAGAGCCTTCAGAGCGGAGACGCGCACCACGGGGGCGTTGTCACCGTCGAAGCCCTGGTCCGACAGCAGCTCGCGAACCTCCATCTCGACGAGGTCGAGCAGCTCTTCGTCGTCCACCATGTCGGACTTGTTCAGCGCGACCAGCAGGTAGGGCACGCCCACCTGGCGGGCGAGCAGCACGTGCTCGCGGGTCTGCGCCATGGGGCCGTCGGTGGCGGCGACCACGAGGATCGCGCCGTCCATCTGAGCCGCACCGGTGATCATGTTCTTCACGTAGTCGGCGTGACCCGGGGCGTCCACGTGGGCGTAGTGACGCTTGTCGGTCTGGTACTCGATGTGCGCGATGTTGATCGTGATGCCGCGCTGCTTCTCCTCCGGGGCGGAGTCGATGGCACCGAAGTCGCGCTGCTCGTTGACGTCCGGATACTTGTCAGCCAGGACCTTGGAGATTGCAGCGGTGAGCGTGGTCTTGCCGTGGTCAACGTGGCCAATGGTGCCAATGTTGAGGTGCGGCTTGGTGCGCTCGAACTTGGCCTTCGCCATGATGTGTTCCTCCTAGAACATTGAGGTGAGACTTGCTCGACTGCTCCGGGCACCGGAGCGTGTGACCACAGCGCATCGGCGCTGAGCGTGTCGAAACCTGTGCAAGTCTACTTCTGGATTACGAATTTACTGAAATCTCGGGGCGAACCCCGATGGCTCACTCGCCGCGGTTCTTCTGGATGATCTCCTCGGCCACGGCCTTGGGAACCTCTGAGTAGCTGTCGAACTGCATGGAGTACACGGCGCGACCCTGCGTCTTGGAACGCAGGTCGCCGATGTAGCCGAACATCTCGGACAGCGGCACCAGAGCCTGCACGAGCTTGACACCCGTGACGTCCTCCATGGACTGGATCTGGCCACGGCGGGAGTTCAGGTCGCCGATGACGTCGCCCATGTACTCCTCGGGCGTGCGGACCTCGACGGCCATGAGCGGCTCGAGCAGCACCGGGTTGGCACGGCGCGCGCCCTCCTTGAACACCATGGAGCCGGCGATCTTGAACGCCATCTCGGAGGAGTCGACGTCGTGGTAGGCGCCGTCGACCAGCGTGGCCTTGACGCCCACGACCGGGTAGCCGGCGAGGATGCCGAGCTGCATGGCGTCCTGGATGCCGTGGTCCACGGAGGGGATGTACTCGCGCGGCACGCGACCACCGGTCACGGCGTTGTCGAACTCGTACAGTTCCTCAGCGTCCAGGGGCAGCGGCTCGAAGGAGACCTGAACCTTGGCGAACTGGCCGGAGCCACCCGTCTGCTTCTTGTGGGTGTAGTCGACCTTCTCGACAGGCTTCTTGATGGTCTCGCGGTAGGCCACCTGGGGCTTGCCCACGTTGGCCTCCACGCGGAACTCGCGCTTCATGCGGTCCACCAGGATGTCCAGGTGCAGCTCGCCCATGCCGCCGATCTCGGTCTGGCCGGTCTCGTCGTTGAGGGACACCGTGAAGGTGGGGTCCTCGGCGGAGAGCTTCTGGATGGCGGTGGAGAGCTTCTCCTGGTCGCCCTTGGTCTTGGGCTCGATGGCCACGAAGATCACGGGCTTGGGGAAGCTCATGGACTCCAGCACGATCGGGCTGGAGGAGTCGCACAGGGTGTCACCCGTGGTGGTGTCCTTCAGACCGATGGCCGCGTAGATGTGACCGGCGGAGATCTCCTCCACCGGGTTCTCCTTGTTGGAGTGCATCTGGAAGAGCTTGCCGATGCGCTCGCGCTTGCCCTTGGTGGAGTTCAGGACCTGCTCGCCGGCCTTGGCCTTGCCGGAGTACACACGGATGTACGTGAGCTGGCCGTAGAACGGGTGCGACGCGACCTTGAACGCCAGCGCGGCGAACGGGCCGTTGGCGTCTGCGGTGCGGGTGAGCACCTCTTCCTCGTCGTTCACGGCGTGACCCTGCACGTCCTCCACGTCGAGCGGGGAGGGCAGGTAGTCCACCACGGCGTCGAGCATGGGCTGCACGCCGCGGTTCTTGAACGCGGAGCCGCACAGCACGGGGTACGCGGCGGAGGAGATGGTGAGCTTGCGGATGCCGAGCTTGATCTCGTCCTCCGTCAGCTCCTCGCCGCCGAGGTACTTCTCCATGAGGTCGTCGTCGGCCTCGGCCACGGCCTCGACCAGCTGGTTGCGGTACTCCGCGGCGCGGTCCTGGAGGTCCTCGGGGATCTCACGGGTCTCGTACTTGGCACCCAGGGAGACGTCACCCTTGGAGTCGCCCTCCCAGACCAGGGCCTTCATGGTGATGAGGTCGACCACGCCCACGAAGTCGTTCTCCGCGCCGATCGGCAGCTGCAGCACGAGCGGGGTGGCACCCAGACGGGACTTGATGGTGTCCACGGTGAAGTAGAAGTCGGCGCCCAGCTTGTCCATCTTGTTGACGAAGCAGATGCGGGGCACTTCGTACTTGTCGGCCTGGCGCCACACAGTCTCGGACTGGGGCTCCACGCCCTCCTTGCCGTCGAAGACCGCCACGGCGCCGTCGAGCACGCGCAGGGAGCGCTCGACCTCGACCGTGAAGTCCACGTGACCCGGGGTGTCGATGATGTTGATCTGGTAGTCGTGCCAGTAGCACGACGTCGCGGCGGAGGTGATGGTGATGCCGCGTTCCTGCTCCTGGGCCATCCAGTCCATCGTGGAGGCACCGTCGTGCGTCTCGCCGAGCTTGTGGTTGATGCCCGTGTAGAACAGGATGCGTTCGGTGGTCGTGGTCTTACCGGCATCGATGTGAGCCATGATGCCGATATTGCGGACCTTGTTGAGGTCGGTAAGCACGTCGAGTGCCACGATGGTTCCCTTCGTAAAAGGTGGTGCCGGGCCCTGGAAGTCGGCCCCGCGGATCCGCGGGGCCGACAGGACTACCGAATTTTACCAGCGGTAGTGGGCGAAGGCCTTGTTGGACTCGGCCATCTTGTGGGTGTCCTCGCGGCGCTTGACAGCGGCACCGAGGCCGTTGGAGGCATCGAGGATCTCGTTCTGCAGGCGCTCGGTCATGGTGTTCTCACGACGGGCCTTGGAGTAGCCCACGAGCCAGCGCAGGGAGAGCGCCTGGGCGCGACCGGCCTTGACCTCGACGGGCACCTGGTAGGTGGCGCCGCCGACGCGACGGGAGCGGACCTCGAGGGCCGGCTTCACGTTCTCCAGGGCCTTCTTCAGGGTGGCCACCGGATCGGAGTTGGTCTTGTTGCGCACACCCTCGAGGGCACCGTAAACGATGCGCTCGGCGGTGGACTTCTTGCCGTCCTGCAGGACCTTGTTGATCAGCTGCGTGACCACGGGCGAGCCGTAGACGGGATCGACAACGAGGGGGCGCTTGGGAGCGGGACCTTTACGAGGCATTACTTCTTCTCCTTCTTGGCGCCGTAGCGGGAGCGGGCCTGCTGGCGACCCTTGACACCCTGGGTGTCGAGCGCGCCGCGCACGATCTTGTAGCGGACACCGGGGAGGTCCTTCACACGACCGCCGCGCACGAGCACGATGGAGTGCTCCTGCAGGTTGTGGCCCTCGCCGGGGATGTAGGCGGTGACTTCCACGCCGCCGTTGAGCTTCACACGGGCCACCTTGCGCAGCGCCGAGTTCGGCTTCTTGGGCGTGGTGGTGAACACGCGGGTGCAGACGCCGCGCTTCATGGGGTTCCCCTTGAGCGCGGGAGCCTTGGTCTTCACGACCTTGGAGTGCCGGCCCTTGCGGACCAGTTGCTGGATAGTTGGCACAGTGCCTCCTGTTGGAGCGGAGTCCGGTGATTGCCGGGCCCGCCGGTGACGGAACATTGATCCCGGGGTGCTCGCGGGCAGGTTCCGCGCCGCGGATCTACCCCTGAGCATGACGAAAGATGGCATCTAGGTACAGGGTGCGTACCACAGGACAGGGTCCGATTTGCCATCTCATTGCAGAATGCCCGGAATCGAGCAATTCTTCCCCACCGTATCAGACCCGTCCGGTCCGGGGAACCGGGGAGGGGCCGTCCTGGGAATCCCCGCGAGCCGTCGCGGTCTCACGTGCGGGCCACCCGCCGGACAGCAACCCGTGCGGCCACCCTTCCACCACGCGCCGGCCCGGTCTGGACAACTGTTTTCGTTTGTCTTGTGGGCTGGCAATGGAATCTTCGTGCGCGGTCAACTGCATGCGTTTGTTCTTTGATCTCGGCTCTCACCAATCTGCGCCCCTTCCCCCTGCGGCCGTCCGCGTCTGGATCAACGACAGGAGCCCGGACACGACGAAGCCCGGGTGGACCTCCCTCGTGCGGGAGACCCACCCGGGCCGGGTCGGAACTCAGTCGCTCTTCACCACGCAGTCACCGCGCCCGTGGCACGGGACCGGCAGTGCGGGCGACTCAGTTGCCGAAGTCGTAGTCGTCCAGCGGGATGGCCTGGAACTCGGAGCCCAGTCCGCCGGCGTTCTCCTCGGCGTAGCTGAAGTCGGCGAATGCGGACGGGTCCGTGAACATCTGGGCCTTCGCCTCCTCGGTGGGCTCCACGTCCACGCTGTTGTACCGGTCCAGACCGGTACCCGCGGGGATGAGCTTGCCGATGATGACGTTCTCCTTGAGACCCAGCAGCGGATCCGACTTGCCCTCCATGGCGGCCTGCGTGAGCACACGCGTGGTCTCCTGGAAGGACGCGGCGGACAGCCACGAGTCCGTGGCCAGCGAGGCCTTGGTGATGCCCATGAGCTCCGGACGCCCGGCGGCGGGACGGTTGCCCTCGGCCACCGCACCGCGGTTGGCCTCGAGGAAGCGCACGTTGTCCACCAGCTCACCCGGCAGCAGCGCGGTGTCACCGGACTCGATGATGGTCACGCGACGCAGCATCTGCCGGACGATGACCTCCACGTGCTTGTCGTGGATGCCCACGCCCTGCGAGCGGTACACGCCCTGGACCTCGTCCACGAGGTGCTTCTGCGCTTCGCGGGGACCGCGGATGCGCAACACCTCCTTGGGATCCACCGCACCGGTGACGAGCTGCCGGCCGACGTCGACGTGGTCGCCGTCCGCCACGAGCAGCTTGGCGCGGCGCAGCACCGGGTAGGCGAACTCCTCGTCGCCGTTGTCCGGGACCACCACGATCTTGAGGGACTTGTCGGTGTCCTCGATGCGGATCCGACCGGCCACCTCGGAGATCGGGGCCACGCCCTTGGGGGTGCGGGCCTCGAAGAGCTCCTGGATTCGGGGCAGACCCTGCGTGATGTCACCGTCCGAGGACGCCACACCACCGGTGTGGAAGGTGCGCATGGTCAGCTGGGTACCGGGCTCGCCGATGGACTGCGCGGCCACAATGCCCACGGCCTCGCCGATGTCCACCAGCTGGTTGGTGGCCAGCGACCGGCCGTAGCACGCGGCGCACACGCCCACGGCGGACTCGCACGTCAGGACCGAGCGCACGCGCACCTGGTCCACACCGGCGTTGTAGAGCTTCTCGATCATGGCGTCGGACATGTCCGCGCCGGCCTCGGCCAGCACCTCGCCGTTCTCGTCCGCCACGGCGCTGGCCAGCACGCGGCCGTGCACCGTGTTCTCCACGTCCTCGCCGAGCGTGCGCACGCCGGTGTCCGTGATGTCCGCCAGCGGCAGCGTCAGACCGCGCACGGTCTGGCAGTCCGACTCGCGCACGATCACGTCCTGCGAGACGTCCACCAGACGACGGGTCAGGTAGCCCGAGTTGGCGGTACGCAGCGCGGTGTCCGCGAGACCCTTTCGGGCACCGTGGGTCGCGATGAAGTACTCCAGCACCGACAGGCCCTCACGGTAGGAGGACTTGATCGGACGGGGCATGATCTCGCCCTTGGGGTTGGCCACGAGACCACGGATGCCGGCGATCTGGCGGACCTGCATCCAGTTGCCTCGAGCGCCCGAGGACACCATGCGGTTGATGGTGTTGGTGGGCTCCAGGTTGTCGCGCATGGCCTGCGCAACCTCGTCGGTGGCCTTGGACCAGATGTCGATGAGCTCCGAGCGGCGCTCGTCGTCGTCGATCAGACCCTTGTCGTACTGACCCTGGATGCGCGCGGCCTGCGCCTCGTAGCCCTCCATGATGGCGGGCTTCTCCGGCGGGGTCGCGATGTCCGAGATGGCCACGGTGACGCCCGAGCGCGAGGCCCAGTGGAAGCCGGCGTCCTTGAGGTTGTCCAGCGTCTTGGCCACGCGGGTCATCGGGTAGCGCTCCGCGAGGTCGTTCACGAGCGCGGACAGGTGCTTCTTGTCCGCGACGTTCTCGTCCCAGGGGTAGTCCTCGGGCAGCGTCTCGTTGAACAGCACGCGCCCCAGGGTGGTCTCCACGACGGCGGGCTGACCCGGCTCCCAGCCCTCCGGGGCCTCCCAGCCCGCGTAGGGCACGAAGTCCTCGAGGCGGATCTTGCACTTGGCATTGAGGTGCAGCTCACCGGAGTCGTTGGCCATGATGGCCTCGGCCACGGAGGAGTAGCTGTTGCCCTCCCCCGCCCATCCCTCACGCACGGTGGTGAGGTGGTACAGGCCGATGATCATGTCCTGCGAGGGCAGGGCGATCGGCTTGCCGTCCGAGGGCTTGAGGATGTTGTTCGAGGACAGCATCAGCACGCGCGCCTCGGCCTGGGCCTCCGGGGACAGCGGCAGGTGCACCGCCATCTGGTCACCGTCGAAGTCGGCGTTGAACGCACCGCACACGAGCGGGTGCAGCTGGATGGCCTTGCCCTCCACAAGCTGCGGCTCGAACGCCTGGATGCCCAGACGGTGCAGGGTGGGCGCACGGTTCAGCAGCACGGGGTGCTCGGTGATGACCTCTTCCAGCACGTCCCAGACCTGCGGGCGGTAGCGCTCCACCATGCGCTTGGCGGACTTGATGTTCTGCGCGTGGTTCAGGTCCACCAGACGCTTCATCACGAACGGCTTGAACAGCTCCAGCGCCATCTGCTTGGGCAGACCGCACTGGTGCAGCTTCAGCTGCGGGCCCACCACGATCACGGAACGACCGGAGTAGTCCACACGCTTGCCCAGCAGGTTCTGACGGAAGCGTCCCTGCTTGCCCTTGAGCATGTCGGACAGGGACTTCAGGGCACGGTTGCCCGGACCCGTGACGGGACGGCCGCGGCGACCGTTGTCGAACAGCGAGTCCACGGCCTCCTGCAGCATGCGCTTCTCGTTGTTCACGATGATCTCGGGGGCACCGAGGTCCAGCAGACGCTTCAGGCGGTTGTTGCGGTTGATCACACGACGGTAGAGGTCGTTGAGGTCGGAGGTCGCGAACCGGCCACCGTCCAGCTGCACCATGGGGCGCAGCTCCGGCGGGATCACCGGGACGGCGTCCAGGACCATGCCGAGCGGCGAGTTGTCCGTGGTGAGGAACGCGTTGACCACCTTGAGGCGCTTCAGGGCGCGGGTCTTGCGCTGGCCCTTGCCCGTGGCGATGGTCTCGCGCAGCGCCTCGGCCTCGGCCGCGAGGTCGAACGTCTCGAGGCGCTTCTTGATGGACTCGGCGCCCATGGAGCCCTCGAAGTACATGCCGTAGCGGTCCACCATCTGGCGGTACAGGGACTCGTCGCCCTCGAGGTCGTTGACTTTGAGGTTCTTGAAGCGGTCCCAGACCTTCTCCAGGTAGTCGATCTCGCGGTCGGCGCGCTTGCGCACGTTCGCCATCTGGCGGTCGGCGGAATCGCGCAGCTTGCGCTTCTCGGCGGCCTTGCCGCCCTCCTCCTCGACGCGTGCGAGGTCGGTCTCGAGATCGCGGGCGATCGCGTTGATGTCCGCGTCCCGGGTGTCCTCGAGCTGCTTCTTCTCGCGGTCGATCGCGGCCTGCAGGTTGGGCAGGTCGTCGTGACGTGCCTGCTCGTCCACGGACGTGATCATGTACGCCGCGAAGTAGATGACCTTCTCGAGGTCCTTGGGCGCGAGGTCCAGCAGGTAGCCCAAGCGCGAGGGAACGCCCTTGAAGTACCAGATGTGGGTCACGGGAGCGGCGAGCTCGATGTGGCCCATGCGCTCACGACGCACCTTGGCACGCGTGACCTCCACGCCGCAGCGCTCGCAGATGATGCCCTTGTAGCGCACGCGCTTGTACTTGCCGCAGTAGCACTCCCAGTCCCGGGTGGGACCGAAGATCTTCTCGCAGAACAAGCCGTCCTTCTCGGGCTTGAGCGTGCGGTAGTTGATGGTTTCCGGCTTCTTGACCTCGCCGTAGGACCAGCCGCGGATCTGATCCGCGGTGGCCAGGCCGATCTGCATGAGACCCAGTGAAGAATCGTTGGACATAAGGTCCTGTCCCTCTTTCGTAAAATCCTGAAGTGTGACGAGCTGATCTGTGGACGAGCGGGGTCTCAGACCTCTTCGACCGAGCTGGGCTCGGAGTGGGAGAGGTCGATGCCGAGCTCGTCGGCAGCCCGGAAGCTGTCGTCCTCGGAATCACGCATTTCCACTGCGTTGCCGTCCGCGGAGAGGACCTCCACGTTCAGGCACAGGGACTGCATCTCCTTGATGAGCACCTTGAAGGACTCGGGCACACCCGGTTCGGGGATGTTCTCGCCCTTGACGATGGCCTCGTACACCTTCACGCGGCCGTGGACGTCGTCGGACTTCACGGTGAGCAGCTCCTGCAGGGTGTAGGCGGCGCCGTACGCCTCGAGCGCCCACACCTCCATCTCACCGAAGCGCTGACCGCCGAACTGCGCCTTACCGCCCAGCGGCTGCTGGGTGATCATGGAGTACGGACCGGTGGAGCGGGCGTGGATCTTGTCGTCCACCAGGTGGTGGAGCTTCAAGATGTACTGGTAGCCCACGGAGACCGGGTCCGGGAACGGCTGGCCGGATCGGCCGTCGAACAGCCGGGCCTTGCCGGAGCGCCCGATCAGGCGCTGACCGTCCCGCGTGGGGTTGGTGTGGTCCAGCAGGTCGAAGATCTCGTCCTCGCGGGCGCCGTCGAACACCGGGGTGGCCACGTTGGTGGGTCCGGAGCTCTTGGGGAAGTTGCTGAGCCCCTTGAGCCACTCGGGGTCGCCCTCGATGTTCCAGCCCTGCTTGGCCAGCCAGCCGGTGTGGACCTCGAGCACCTGGCCCAGGTTCATGCGGCCGGGCACGCCCAGCGGGTTCAGGATGACGTCCACCGGGGTGCCGTCCTCCATGAACGGCATGTCCTCGACGGGCAGGATCTTGGAGATGACGCCCTTGTTGCCGTGGCGTCCGGCGAGCTTGTCGCCGTCCGTGATCTTGCGCTTCTGCGCCACGTAGACGCGCACCACCTGGTTGACGCCGGCGGGCAGGTCGTCGTCCTCGTCCTCGCGGTCGAAGACGCGCACGCCGATCACGGTGCCGGACTCGCCGTGGGGCACCTTGAGGGAGGTGTCGCGCACCTCGCGGGACTTCTCGCCGAAGATGGCGCGCAGCAGGCGCTCCTCGGGGGTCAGCTCGGTCTCGCCCTTGGGCGTGACCTTGCCCACGAGGATGTCGCCGGCCTGGACCTCGGCGCCGATGTGGATGATGCCGCGCTCGTCCAGAGCGGAGAGCACCTCCTCCGACACGTTCGGGATGTCACGCGTGATCTCCTCGGCACCGAGCTTGGTGTCGCGGGCGTCGATCTCGTGCTCCTCGATGTGAATGGACGTAAGGACGTCCTCGGAGACCATGCGCTGGGAGAGGATGATGGCGTCCTCGTAGTTGAGGCCCTCCCAGGACATGTACGCGATCAGCAGGTTCTTGCCCAGTGCGAGCTCACCGTGGTCCGTGGAGGGACCGTCGGCGATCACCGTACGGGGCTCCACACGCTGGCCCTCGGACACGATCACGCGCTGGTTGTACGTGTTGCCCGGGTTGGAGCGCACGAACTTGTTGATCGGGTAGAGCTTGGTGGTGCCGTCGTCGTTGAGCACCGTGACGAGGTCCGCAGAGACCTCCTCGACCACACCCGGCTTGGTGGCCAGGACGGAGTCCCCGGCGTCCAGTGCGGCGTAGCGCTCCATGCCGGTGCCCACGAGGGGCGCCTCGGAGGTGAGCAGCGGCACGGCCTGACGCTGCATGTTGGCGCCCATGAGCGCGCGGTTGGCGTCGTCGTGCTCGAGGTACGGGATCAGGGCGGTGGCCACCGACACCATCTGGCGCGGGGAGACGTCCATGAACTCGATGTCGGTCGGGTCCACGAGCACGGCCTCGCCGGAGCCGTCGGAGGCACGGGCGAGGACGGCGTCCTCGGCGAAGTGGCCGTCGTCGGTCAGGGGCGCGTTGGCCTGCGCGATGGTGAGCCCGCGCTCGTCGTCCGCGGTGAGGTAGACGACGTCGTCGGTGACGGTGCCGTCCACGACCTTGCGGTAGGGCGTCTCGATGAACCCGAACGGGTTGATGCGCGCGTAGGTCGCGAGCGAGCCGATCAGACCGATGTTGGAGCCCTCAGGGGTCTCGATCGGGCACATGCGGCCGTAGTGCGAGGGGTGGACGTCACGGACCTCCATGCCCGCGCGGTCGCGCGAGAGGCCGCCGGGGCCCAGCGCGGAGAGGCGGCGCTTGTGGGTCAGACCCGCGAGCGGGTTGTTCTGGTCCATGAACTGGGACAGCTGGGAGGTTCCGAAGAACTCCTTGATCGCGGCCACCACGGGACGGATGTTGATCAGGGTCTGGGGCGTGATCGCCTCGACGTCCTGGGTGGTCATCCGCTCGCGCACCACGCGCTCCATGCGGGAGAGGCCGGTGCGGATCTGGTTCTCGATCAGCTCGCCCACGGCGCGGATGCGACGGTTGCCGAAGTGGTCGATGTCGTCCACGTCCACGTGGATCTCGCGGGCCTCGCCGTCACGGGTGCCGGGCATGGTGGAACCGCCGTCGTGCAGGGTGACGAGGTAGCGGATCATGGCCACGATGTCGTCCAGGGACAGCACGGAGGCGTCCGGGTCCGAGAACGGCTTGTCCAGGCCCAGCTTGCGGTTGAGCTTGTAGCGGCCCACCTTGGCGAGGTCGTAGCGCTTGGGGTTGAAGTACATGTTGTCCAGCAGGGACTGCGCGGCGTCGACCGTGGGCGGCTCCCCCGGGCGCAGCTTGCGGTAGATGTCCAGCAGGGCGTCCTCGCGGGACTCCGTGGTGTCCTTCTCCAGGGTTGCGCGGATGGAGTCGAACTCGCCGAACTCCTCCAGGATCTTGGCCTCGCTCCAGCCCAGCGCCTTGAGCAGCACCGTGACGGACTGCTTGCGCTTGCGGTCCAGGCGGACGCCCACCTGGTCGCGCTTGTCGATCTCGAGCTCGAACCACGCACCGCGGGAGGGGATGATCTTGGCGGAGTAGATGTCCTTGTCGGACGTCCGGTCCTGGCCCTTCTCGAAGTAGGCACCCGGGGAGCGCACCAGCTGCGACACCACGACGCGCTCGGACCCGTTGATCACGAACGTGCCCTTCTCCGTCATCAGCGGGAAGTCTCCCATGAACACGGTCTGCTGCTTGATCTCGCCCGTGTTGTTGTTCATGAACTCGGCCTTGACGTACAGCGGCGCCGAGTAGGTGGCGTCGCGGTCCTTGCACTCGTCCATGGTGTACTTCGGGTCGTAGAACTCCGGCTCGGAGAACGAGAGGGACATGGTCCCCTGGAAGTCCTCGATCGGGGAGATCTCCTCGAAGATGTCCGAGAGCCCGGACGTGGTGGACACGCTGGTGTCACCGGTCTCCTGGGCCTCGACCACGCGGGTCTGCCAGCGCTCGTTGCCCACCAGGCGGTCGAAGCTGTCGGTCTGCAGCGCGAGCAGGTTGGGGACGTCCAGCGGTTCGTGGATCTTCGCGAAGGAGATGCGACGCGGAATGTTGTCGCTCGTGGGGTGGTTGGCGGAGACGTTCGTATCGGTGCTCGAGGCGACCAAGATGTGATCCTTCCACAGACATGCAGTGAATACGCGAGGTTCCCGGGGAGAGAGAAAGGGGCCGGTGACGACGAGTGTCGCGGACCGCCCCTGCGGCGCCCACCGCTATATGAAGGCACGCATGTATAAGGGACAACGCAAAGCACTAGCTTAGGCGAACCACCGGGGCTTGTCCACACCCTTGCTGGACGAAACCCCGCCCGGGCCGTAAGATGCCCGGTCGGCGCTCAGGCGACGCCGTTCGCGCGCGCCTCCGACGCCGCCCGGACCGCACCGAGGCGCCACGGATCTCCGTGACCGGGCAGCACCAGCCCCGCCCCGGTGTCCGCGATCGCCGCGAGGGAAGCCAGGGCCATGTCCGCATCCGCGGTGGCCGCGCCGGCCACGATGCGCGGCCCGGTCAGACCGGTGTAGGGGTCGAGGGTCACGAGGGCGTCCCCCGTGATCACGGCGTCGGCGTCCGGAAGGTGCAGCGCGCAGTGCCCCCAGGTGTGCCCCGCGGTGGCCACCACCCGGGGGCTTCCCGGGACGGGCACCGTCTGTCCCGCGGTGAGCTCCCGGGTGACGTCCACCCCGCGCACGGCGGCGGCCCCGCCCGCCAGCATGGATCCCAGGACGGGGACGGCCCGGGGGTGGCGCAGCGGGTACACCGCCGTGGGGCGTTCGTGGGCGTAGGAGTAGGGGTGCGCCGCGAGGTGGCGCTCCTTCTCGTGGGCGTAGACGGGGATCCCCAGGCGTCGCACGAGCTTGGCCGCGACTCCCACGTGGTCGAAGTGCGCGTGGGTCAGCACGAGAGCCCGAATGTCCTGCGGTGCCCGCCCGAGCTCGCGCACCGCCCACCCCAGCTCGTTCCACACCCGCGGCAGCCCCGCGTCCACGAGCGTCAGCCCGCGCGAGTCCTCCAGCAGGTAGCAGTTGACGTGGTGGTTCTGGATCATGTGGATCCCGGGGGCGACGTCTCGCAGGAACACGGTGTCTCCTTCTCCGCCCACCCCGCTCCCGCGCGGTGGGCCTGTCCCGGCCCGCACGGTGGTCGGGTGTCGTACGACGGAGCGGGCCTGCCAGGAGGCTACTCCCGACAGGCCCGCTCGTGGCACCACCCCTGGGGGTCGTGCGTGGTGCGCTCAGCCCCGCTTGTAGAACGGCATCGCGGTCTGCGCCACCTCGACGCCGCGGCCGCGGGCGTCCTGGACACTCACGTTCCCGGCGGCGATCTCCTCCAGGGCGTCCGTGGCCACGAGGGCCATGGCCACGGGCTTGCCGAGGGTGGGCGAGGGCAGGCCACTGGTGACCTCACCGACGGTCCGCTCCCCCGCGAGCACCGTGTACCCGGCACGGATGGGCTTGCGCCCGAGACCCTCCAGCCCGATCAGGGTGCGCTCGGGAGCGTTCTGCAGCATGGCAGCCAGGGCGTCGTGGCCCACGGTGCGGGTCCCGGCCTCGTCCTTCTTGCGCAGGGCGACCTCCACGAGCTTGCCCAGTCCCGCCTCCACGGGCGTGATCTCGGTCGAGAGCTCGTGACCGTAGAGCGGCATGCCCGCCTCCAGGCGCAGGGAGTCCCGTGCCGCCAGTCCCGCGGGCTGCACGGGTGCGTCCTCGGTGCCGAGCTCCTCGGCGGTCGCGAGCAGGGCGTTCCACAGCGTCCCGGCATCCGCGTTCGCGCAGTACAGCTCGAAGCCGTCCTCACCGGTGTAGCCCGTGCGGGCGGCCAGCACGTCCGCACCGCCGCAGCGGGCGACGGCGCACGCGTAGTACTTCAGGCCCGCCACCTCCTCGGCGGGGTCCAGTCCGGTGGCCCGGAGCACCTCGAGCGCCCGGGGTCCCTGCACAGCGATCAGGGACGTCTCAGGGCCCTGGTTCTGCACCGTGACGTCGAAGCCCTCGGCCCGCTGCTGCAGCGCCTCGACCACCGTGTCCTGGTTGCCGGCGTTCGGCACCACGAGGTAGCGGTCCTCGCCCAGGCGGTAGGTGATGAGGTCGTCCAGCACGCGGCCGTCCTCGTCCACGATCACCGAGTACTTGGCCCGGCCCACGCCGATGCCGGACAGCACACCCACGAGGGCGTGGTCCAGGAAGGCCCCGGCCTGCGGCCCGGTCACCTCCACCTCGCCCATGTGGGAGAGGTCGAAGATCCCGGCGCCACGGCGCACGGCATGGTGCTCGGCGGTGTCACTCGCGTAGCGCACGGGCATGGACCAGCCGCCGAAGTCGGTGAACCGGGCCTCCAGGCGCTCGTGGGCCGCGTGCAGTGCGGTCTGACGCTCGCTCATCACTTCTCCTCTCCGGACGCGGCGGCGTGCGCGGCGTCGAACGCTTCGATCGGCGGGCACTCGCACACCAGGTTCCTGTCACCGGCGGCGTTGTCGATGCGCCCCACGGGGGGCCAGTACTTCACGCGGCGCAGCCCGGACACGGGGTAGCCGGCCTGGCTGCGGGAGTAGGACCGGTCCCACTCGTCCGCGGTGAGCACCTGGGCGGTGTGCGGCGCGTGGCGGATCACGGACTCTTCCAGGGAGACCTTCCCGTCCGCGATCTCCTGCATCTCCGCGTGGATGGTCCGCATGGCCTCGATGAAGCGGTCCAGCTCCTCGATCCCCTCGGACTCGGTGGGCTCCACCATGAGGGTGCCCGCCACGGGGAACGCGAGCGTGGGCGCGTGGAAGCCGAAGTCCACGAGCCGCTTGCACACGTCCTCGGCCGTGACGCCCGAGGCCTTGGTCATGGGGCGCAGGTCCAGGATGCACTCGTGGGCCACCAGCCCGCCGTCCCCCGTGTAGAGCGTGGGGAACACGTCCGAGAGGCGGCGGGAGATGTAGTTCGCACCCAGCACGGCCGTGCGGGAGGACTCGGTGAGCCCCTGCGCGCCGGTCATGGCGATGTACATCCACGTGATGGGCAGCACGCCTGCGGAGCCGTGGGGCGCCTGGGCCACGGGGAAGCCCGCGCCGCGCTCGTCGAGGTCCGCCGTGGCGGGGTTGCCGGGCAGGTACGGCACGAGGTGCTCGGCCACGGCCACGGGGCCCACGCCAGGCCCGCCGCCACCGTGCGGGATGCAGAACGTCTTGTGCAGGTTCAGGTGGGAGACGTCCCCGCCGAAGCGGCCGGGACGTGCGAGGCCCATGAGCGCGTTCAGGTTGGCACCGTCCACGTAGACCTGCCCGCCGGCGTCGTGCACCGCGGCGCAGACCTCGGTGATGTCGGTGTCGTACACGCCGTGGGTGGAGGGGTAGGTGACCATGATGCCGGCCAGCTCGTCCCCCACGGAGTCGATCTTCGCCCGGAGGTCGTCCTGGTCGATCGTGCCGTCCTGGGCGGTGGCCACCACCACGACCTTGAGGTCCGCGAGCACCGCGGACGCCGCGTTGGTGCCGTGGGCCGAGGAGGGGATCAGGATGGTCTTGCGCTGGTGCTCGCCGCGGTCCACCTGGTAGCGGCGGATGGCCAGCAGACCGGCCAGCTCGCCCTGGGAACCCGCGTTCGGCTGAACGGAGACCGCGGCGTAGCCGGTGATCTCCGCGAGCCAGCCCTGCAGCTGCTCGATGAGATCGGTCCACCCGCGGGTCTGGTCCTCGGGGGCCAGGGGGTGGATGCTCGCGAACTCGGGCCACGAGATGGGCTCCATCTCCGCGGCCGCATTGAGCTTCATGGTGCACGAGCCCAGCGGGATCATGGTGCGGTCCAGCGCGAGGTCCTTGTCGGAGAGCTCGCGCAGCCAGCGCATGAGCGAGGTCTCCGAGCGGTGGGTGTGGAACACCGGGTGGGTCAGGTACTCGTCCGTGCGCAGCAGCGCCTCCGGCAGCTCGAACGCGGAGCCGTCCGGCTCGGACTCGCCCTCGGCGGCGCCGCACGCCTCGGCCACGGCGGAGAGGACCTCCACGACGTCCCGGTCCGTGTGGGGCTCGCCGAAGCTCACGCCCACGGTGTCCCCGTCCACGCGGCGCAGGTTGTAGCCGCGGTCCGCCGCGGCGGCCACCACGGTGTCGGCCTGGCCCGGCACCGAGAAGGTCACGGTGTCGAAGAACTGCTCGTGGGCCACCTCGACGCCCCGGGCGCGCAGCCCGGCGGCGAGGTCCGCGGCCATGCCGTGCAGCCGCTCGGCCAGGGCACGCAGGGCCACCGGCCCGTGGTGCACGGCGTACGCCGCGGCCACGATGGCCAGCAGCGCCTGGGCGGTGCAGATGTTGGAGGTGGCCTTCTCACGGCGGATGTGCTGCTCGCGGGTCTGCAGCGCCAGGCGGTAGGCGGGGGCGCCGGAGGAGTCCGTGGACACGCCCACGATGCGCCCGGGCAGGGAGCGCTCCGTACCCTTGCGGGACGCCAGGAACGCGGCGTGGGGCCCGCCGAAGAACAGGGGCACACCGAAGCGCTGGGCGGAGCCCACCGCGATGTCCGCACCCATCTCCCCCGGGCTGCGCAGCATGGTCAGGGCGAGCAGGTCAGTGCTCACGCTCACGAGCGCTCCGGCCTCGTGGGCGGCCTCGATCACGGCGGTGGGATCGGTGACGTCCCCGTCCGCGCCGATCTGGGCGACGACGACGCCGAAGAAGTCACCGTCCGAGATCGCCTGCGCGGCGGCGTCGGGATCGCCGAGGTCCGCGAGCACCAGCTCGATGCCCGCGGCGCGCGTGCGTCCGGTGAGCACGGCCAGCGTCTGCGGCAGGCTGCGGCTGTCCACCAGAACACGCATGCTCTTGGAACGGCGGTTGGCGCGGCGCATCATGAGCACCGCCTCGGCCACGGCGGAGGACTCGTCCAGCAGCGACGCGTTCGCGACCTCCAGACCGGTGAGGTCGATGACGGCGTTCTGGAAGGTCAGCAGCAGCTCCAGGCGGCCCTGGGAGATCTCCGGCTGGTACGGGGTGTAGGACGTGTAGAAGCCCGGGTTCTCCAGGATGTTGCGGCGGATCGCGGCGGGCGTCACGGTGTCGTGGTAGCCCTGGCCGATCATCTGGCGCATCACGGTGTTGCGGGAGGCGATCCGGCGCAGCGCGGACAGCGCCTCGGGCTCGTCCAGGGGCTCCGGCAGGTCGAGGGACTCGCGCATCCGGATGCTCTCCGGGACGGCTCGGTCGATCAGCTGGTCCAGGCTCTCGGCGCCCACGGCGCCGAGCATGGTGGTGAGGTCATCGGCGTCGGGGCCGATGTGGCGTGACAGGAAGGACATGCGAAAGTCTCCTGGGCTGCTCGTGGGCACGGCGTGCCCGATGAGTCCTCCCCGCTCTGTTCCATGACCTGAGAGATTTCGCCGGGGCCGCCCGCGGCGTGCCACCGACCTGCCCCGCCGGTGCTCCCCGTCCCGCAGGACGGTGAGCTCTTCAGAGTGGCCTGGTGCGGCGGTACGGGTGCCTGAGAGATTCCCGGGGAGGGTTTGCTCCTTCGGCGGTGGCGCGGTCCTGGACGGTTCCCCGCCCCTGACCCACCACGCTCTCCCGCCGCACTGTGACGGCCGAATGGTCAGGAGACAGTTTCGCACATCACACCGACGACGTGAATGCCCCCGTCCGGGGGCGACGCACGAGGCCCGGGATGCGCAGAACCCCGCACCGTGCGGTGCGGGGTTCTGGGGTGAGCCGGTCGAGCGGCGTCAGAGCACGCTCACTCGGGCTCGGCAGGCGCGCGAGGCGCCCCGGATCACTTGACGGTGACGGTGGCGCCGGCGCCCTCGAGGGCTTCCTTCGCCTTGTCAGCGGCTTCCTTGGTGGCGCCTTCGAGGACGGCCTTGGGGGCGCTGTCCACGAGGTCCTTGGCTTCCTTCAGGCCCAGGGAGGTCAGGCCACGAACTTCCTTGATGACCTGGATCTTCTTGTCACCGGCGGACTCGAGGATGACGTCGAACTCGGTCTTCTCCTCCTCAGCGGCACCGGCGTCGCCGCCGGCGGGGGCCGCACCGGCCACGGCCACGGGGGCGGCAGCGGTGACGTCGAAGGTCTCCTCGAAGGCCTTCACGAAGTCGGACAGCTCGATGAGGGACAGTTCCTTGAAGGCCTCGATGAGCTCTTCGGTGGTCAGCTTAGCCATGGTGTTGGCTCCTTACTTGTACGTGGTGCCGGAGCGGGTGGCTCCGACGAGGTGTGCGTGGGAAGAACACGGGTCTGTGCGGGACGGGGCCCGACCACCCGGAACCTGGGGTTCCCCGAAGGGGATCAGGCAGCGCTCTCGCCCTGCTCGTCCAGCTTGGCGCGCAGCGCATCCGCGGTGCGCACGGTCTTGGACAGCGGGGCCTGGAACAGCGCGGCGGCCTTGGACATCGACGCCTTCGCGGCACCGGCGACCTTGGCCAGCAGAACCTCGCGGGACTCGAGGTCCGCAAGCTTCTTGATCTCGTTCTCGTCCATTGCGACGCCGTCCAGGTAACCGCCCTTGACGACCAGCTGGGGGTTGTCCTTGGCGAAGTCACGCAGGCTCTTGGCGGCCTCGACGGCGTCACCGGACACGAAGGCGATGGCCGAGGGGCCGGTGAGCTGGCCCTCGAACGCCTCGATGCCCGATTCACGCGCGGCAATGGCGGTGAGCGTGTTCTTCACCACGGCGTATTCGGCGTTCTCACCGAGTGCACGGCGCAGCGTCTTCAGCTGAGCCACGGTGAGCCCGCGGTACTCCGTCAGGACGGCAGCGTGCGAGTTGGAGAACAAGTCCTTCAACTCTGCAACCGCGGCAGCCTTTTCAGGATTCGCCATGGTGCTCCTTCCTTACATGTGGATGCCGGCTCCGTGTCCGCCGGAGGCTGACACGACAAAAGCCCCGCGCAGATGCCCGGGGCTCGACCATGCTCGGATGCGCACATGTGAGTACGTGCTCCGATGAAGGGTTCGTGCTGGTTCACCTGCGCTGGACGGTTCTCGATGCCGAGAACCTCTTAGACCACGCACACCGAAGTGCGCATGATGACCGGCGGTCTTTGGTGCCACCACCGTACCCCACGGGTGTGCCACCGTGCAATGTGCCTTTGCCCGCCCCTGCACCCGGTGCGGTGGCCGTGGGTGCGGGCAGCCACGAACTGTCCCGCCCGCGCTGCACGGCACGCCTGTGCAGCGGGGTGCCGCTCAGCAAGGGGGCCGCGCGGCACCACGGTCGCGCGGGTCACCGCCCCGTGATGCGCTCCGGGAAGCTGTAGACGTTGCACCGGCCCCGTCGGTTGAAGCCCACCACGGTCACGCCGCGCTCCCGCCCCGCGCTCACCGCGAGCGCCGAGGGCGCGCTGACCGCCGAGAGCACGGGGATCCCGGCCATGGCCGCCTTTCCCACGAGCTCGAAGGATGCTCGCGCGGAGACCTGCAGCACCACCTCGTCCAGCGGGAGCAGCTCTCGTTGAACGGCCCACCCGACCACCTTGTCCACGGCGTTGTGGCGGCCCACGTCCTCCCGCACCACGAGCGGCTCGTCCTGCCCCACGGGGAAGAGAGCGGCGGCGTGGACTCCCCCCGTGGCGTCGAAGATCCGCTGGTGCCCGCGCAGCTCGTCGGGCAGGGAGACGAGCCGTGCCGCACTCACGAGGGGCCGGGGCGGGGCCACCAGGTGCGCACTCGGTTTCACCACGGAGTCCAGGGACGGCGTGCCGCACACCCCGCACGAGGAGCTCGTGAACACCTGGCGCCGCGCGCCGCGGTCCGGGCCTGGAGCACGGGGGGAGAGCCGCACGTCCACCACGTTGTACGTGCGGTGCCCGTCCTGGTCCACCCCCGAGCGGTAGTCCATCTTGAGCACGTGGGAGATCTCCGTGATCACGGCCTCGCTCAGCAGCAGGCCGGTCACGAGTTCGAAGTCGTCCCCGGGAGTGCGCATGGTCACGGTGAACGGCTCACCGTCCAGGCGGATCTCCAGCGGCTCCTCCCCCGCGAGCCGGTCCGGCCCCGCGGCGAGCACTCCGGTGGCGTCGAAGCTCCGCACACGGGCGGGGACGATTCTGCGCGCCACCATCTCAGGCGTCCAGTCCCACCCAGGTGTGCCGCCCGTCCTCGAAGCTCTCCCGCTTCCAGATGGGCACGCACTCCTTGATGCGGTCCACGAGCCGGGAGCACGCCGCGAAGGCCTCCGCTCGGTGGGCCGCGGCCACGGCCACCTCCAGGGCGCTGTCCCCCACGGCGAGCGCCCCGATGCGGTGCTCGGCCCACAGCCGGACCCCCGGGTGCTCACGGGCGACCTCCCGCACCGTGTCCGTCATGACCTGCTGGGCCGCGGGGTGCGCACTGTACTCGAGCCCCGTCACACCGCTCCTGCCGCCGTCGTGGTCCCGGATCACCCCGCTGAAGCCGACCACCGCACCGCAGCCGGGGTCGGCCACCTCGCGCCGGGCGAGGTCCCCGTCGAGCGGTTCCTCCGTGATCCGAGCCCGGAGCACGGGGTCTTCCGCCGCGGGCGCGTAGCGCGGGTCACCGCCCGGGGACGACGCCGCCGCGTCCGGGACCGCGGCCCGGGCGGCGTCGTGTGCCGGCCCCGGCCCGCAGGTGGCAGTGGTGCCGGCGACCACCCTGGCGTCCGCGTCGTCCGGGTGGGAGTCGTCCTCGGCCGCGGGGAGCACCTCGTCACCGGAGCGGGTCACCGAGCGGTCCTCCCCGTGGCCGTGGACGTCCTCCAGCTGCGCGCTGATGTGGTCGATGAGGGGATCCAGCACCGCCATCCCGTCCTTGACCCCGCCGCGGGAGCCCGGGAGGTTCACCACGAACGTCCGCCCCACGTGACCGGCCACGCCGCGGCTCATCGCGGCGGTGGGAGTCTTCTGAAGTCCCTGCGCCCACAGCGCGTGCACGATGCCCGGGGACTGACGTTCCAGCACCGCGGCAGTGGCCTCGGGAGTCACGTCGTCCGAGTTCAGCCCCGTTCCCCCAGAGGTGACCACGAACCGCGGCCCCTCCTCCGTGTGGGAGTGCGCAGTGAGACGCCGCAGTGCGGTAAGCACCTCCGGTCCGTCCGGAACCACGTGCACCCTGGTCCGCAGACCCCTGCCCTCGAGCCAGTCCCGCAGCACAGGTCCGCACAGGTCCTGCGCCGTTCCCGCGGCCGCGGAACTGGAGACGATCACGACCTCCGCCCGGCGTCCCACCAGGTGGAAGTCGCCGATCTCGTCCCGGTGGGCGGGACGCTGGGCGCCCACGTTCCGCTCGCCGTGTCCGCTCACGATGCGCTCCAGTCACCGCTCTTGCCGCCCGACTTGGCCAGCACCCGGGTGTCCTCGATGCTGGCGGCCTTGTCGACGGCCTTGACCATGTCGTACAGCGTGAGAGCTGCCACGCTCGCGGCGGTCAGCGCCTCCATCTCCACACCGGTGACACCGCGGGTGCGCACGGTGGCCTGCACGACCACCCTGTCCCGCTGCGGCTCGAGGTCCACGGTCACCTTGCTCAACGGCAACGGATGGCACAGGGGCACCAGCTCCGGCGTGCGCTTGGCCGCCATGATGCCCGCGATCCGAGCCACGGCCAGGGCGTCGCCCTTGGGCAGGTCCCCGTTCGCGAGCAGCTCGACCACGTCCGGGCGCGTGACGAGCACGGCCTGGGCCGTGGCCTCCCGGGACGTCACGGCCTTCTCGCTGACATCCACCATGTGCGCCGTGCCGTCCTCGCGCACGTGCGTGAGACGCTGCGGCGTCCTGTCCTCGGGCTGATCGCTCACTGTTCTCCTTGGGGTCGTGGGCCGTGGGGCGCCGTGCGTGGTGGGGCGTGGTGCGGGCGGGCGTGGTGCGGGCGGGTGTGCGTGCGGGCGGGTGTGCGTGCGGGCAGGCTTTCCGGGTTCAGGGGCCGTTCCAGGCTCCGCGAGGTGCTCCGGTCGCCGCATCCGAGGTCTCCGAGCGACAGGCCATCGCTCCGGCCGCCTCGTACGAGGTCTCCGAGCACCGGGCCACCACCCCGCCGTCGAGGACGAGCACGTCCACCTCGGTCCCCCGGGGCAGGGTACCGGTGCCGGGCGGGACGCGGACGAGCACGTCCGCCCGGGCGGCCGCGGTCAGCAGGTGGGAGGACGCGCCACCCACCAGCGCGACCCGCGGCGGCGCGCTGGGCAGCAGCGTGGCCCGACGCAGCTGGGTGCGGGACTCCAGGGGCTCCACCGGGGCGTCCAGCCGGGCAGAAGCCCAGCGCGCGGGCGGGCAGCAGGCCCACACGTCCGCGAGCGCGGCGCGCACGAACACCTCGCACGAGACCCACGTGCTCACGGGATTGCCCGGCAGGCACAGCACGGGTGTCCCCCAGAGCAGCCCGCAGCCCTGCGGACCTCCGGGCTGCATGTCCACGTGACCGAACCACATCTGCGTGCCCGCCCGTTCGAGGCCCTGACGCACCACCTCGAAGGCGCCCGCGCTGATGCCTCCGCTCGTGACCACGAGGTCCGCGCGTGACTCCTCCAGTCCCTCGCGGAGGGCCGTGAGGAACGCGTGGGGGTCGTCGTCCACGCGCAGCCGGCTCACGTGCTCGGCACCGTGGCCTGTCAGCCACGCTTCGAGCAGCGGCCCGTTCGCGTCGTGCACGGACCCCGCGGGCAGCGGTCTGCCGGCGGGCACCACCTCGTCCCCGCCACTGACCACGAGCACACGCGGACCGTGCTGCACCGTCACCGGGTCCTCCCCCGTGAGCCCGAGCGCCGCGCACGCCCCCAGCGCGGCGGCTCCGAGCACCGTTCCGGCGGGCAGTGCCACCTCCCCCCGGGCGACGTCGCTGCCGGCCTCCCGCACGAAGCTGCCCTCCCGCGGGACGTCGGCGGCGGCGACCGTGACGGTGGGGGTGTCGAAGCGCGGGGGCAGGACGCGCTCCACGGGGATCACGGCATCGGCTCCCTCGGGGAGCACTGCCCCGGTCATCACGGCGGTCGCGGTGCCGGGGACGTGGGGCGCCGGGGCGGCCCCGGCGGCGCGGGTGCCGTGCACGGGGAGCGTGACCTGCCCTGCCCTGTGCGCGGGGGCGAGGTCCGCGACCCGCACCGCGAAGCCGTCCATCTGCGAGTTCGTGTGGGGTGGCAGGTCCAGAGGAGCCACGAGATCCTCCGCAAGCACGCGCCCGCGAGCCGCCGCCAGTGGAACCGGCCGTGCGGCGTCGTCCTCGCGGCCCCGGGCGCGGGCGCAGCGGAGCAGGGCCCGGACCGCCTCCCGGTGCTCGGAGATGGTGCGGTGCGCGGACGGGGTGCGGGACATGGGTCCAGGGTAGTCACCCTCCCGGGGGCGGCGAGGGTGTCGGGGTGGAGACCTACACTGGGGCGCATGTCCGTTTTCCTCGGCAACCCCCAAGTGCTTCCCACGCGGGGAGTGCCCACGCAGGGACCGCTGACGGACCGTTTCGGACGAACCGCCACGGACCTGCGCATCTCCATCACCGACAAGTGCAACCTGCGGTGCACCTACTGCATGCCCGCGGAGGGCATGCAGTGGCTCCCCCGGGAGTCCCTGCTGACGGTCGAGGAGATCGTGCGGCTCGCACGCATCGCCGTGACCGAGTTCGCAGTGCGGGAGATCCGCCTCACCGGGGGTGAACCTCTCATCAGGCCGGATCTCGAGCAGCTGGTGCAGGCCCTGTACACCGCACTGCCGGGCGTGCCCGTGTCCATGACGAGCAACGGGATCGGCCTGGCCGCCCGGGCACAGGGGCTCGCGGACGCCGGAATGACGCGGATCAACATCTCCCTGGACACCCTGTGCGCGGAGACCTACGAACGTCTCGCTCGCCGTGGGCGGCTCACCGAGGCGCTGGACGGCGTCGCCGCGGCCCGACGCGCGGGGATGAGCCCCGTGAAGATCAACGCGGTGCTCATGCGGGGCGTCAACGAGCACGAGGCGCCCGAGCTGCTGCACTGGGCGCTCGAGAACGCGTGCGACCTGCGCTTCATAGAGCAGATGCCCCTGGACGCGGACCACGGCTGGACCCGGGAGAACATGGTGAGCGCCGCGCAGATCCGCGAGAGCCTCTCCCGGGACTTCGACCTCACCCCGGACACCGCACCCCGGGCCGGTGCGCCCGCCGAGAAGTACCTCGTGCGCCGGAGGGCCGAGGACCGGGTGGTGGGCACCGTGGGCATCATCGCCTCGGTGACCGAGCCGTTCTGCGAGGACTGCACGCGCACCCGCATCACCGCCGAGGGCCACGTGCGCTCGTGCCTGTTCTCCCAACACGAGACCGACCTGATGCACCTCCTGCGCTCCGGCGCCACCGACGCCCAGGTGACCCAGCGCTGGCGCGAGGCCATGTGGGTCAAACCCAGGGCGCACGGGATGGAGCACACCGGCCTGGACTCCGGGGACTACATCCAGCCGGACCGCAGCATGAGCGCGATCGGGGGCTGACGCGGTGCGCGTGAGGTATTTCGCCGCGGCGGCCGCCGCCGCCGGCACCGACGAGGAGCACGTGGCCACGCCGTTGGCGCTGAGCCGTACCGACCTGGCGCAGCTGCTCGTGAGCCTGCACCCCGTGGCTCCGCCCGGTGAGCCCGCCCTCGCGCAGGTGCTCCCCCGCTGCTCGTGGCTCGTGGACGGCGTGGCCGCCAAGGATCCGCTCTCGCCCGTGGCTCCCGGCGCCACCGTGGACGTCCTGCCGCCCTTTGCCGGTGGCTGAGCCCGTGCCCACCCCAGCTGATCCCCCGTGGGCCCGCGGCCTCCCGGTACGACGTCACGCGGGACGCGACGACGCCCGGGACCTCGCCCACCGCGTCGGAGCGGCGCTCGCCCACCGCGCCGGAGCTGATCCTGCCACCGAGCCGCGTGGGGCACCCCGTGGCCCCGGAGGTGCCCCCACCGAGCACGTGCCGCTGCCACGGGTCACCGGCCGGGTCCTGGCCGAGGACGTCGAGGCCGCCTGCGCCGTGCCGCACTACGTCTCCAGCGCCATGGACGGCTACGCGGTCCGCGGTCCCGGACCGTGGGAGCTGGTGGGCGGTGACTCGCCGTCAGCCCCCTCGGGGCCCGACGCCCCGGTGCCTCTTCCCAGCGCGGCGTCGGCGGTGGCCCTCGCACCGGGCACTGCCGTCCCGGTGGTCACGGGTGGCGTGATCCCCGAGGGCACCACGAGCGTGGTCCGGGAGGAGTTCTCGTGCCGCTCCGGCTCCATCGTGCGCCTGGCGCCGGGCGCCCCTCCCTCCGAGCTGGAGGGCCGCCACATCCGCGCGACGGGCACGGAGTGCCAGGTCCACGAGGTGCTGTTCCACGCCGGCCGGGTGCTGTCCCCCGCGGACGCCGCCTTCGCCGCCGTGGCCGGGCTGGACCACCTCCCCGTCCGGCGGGCACCCCGGGTTGCCCTGCTGCTCACGGGCTCCGAGGTGCGCACGAGCGGTGTGCCCGCGCCCGGTCTGGTGCGCGACGCGTTCAGCATGTCCGTGCCCCACGCGGTCACCGCATACGGAGGCGTGCCGGGCACGGTGCACCGGGTGCACGACGATCCCGCATCCCTGAGCACGGCCTTCCGGGAGGTGTGCGCAGAGCACGACGTGGTGCTCACCACCGGGGGAACGTCCCGCTCCGGTGTGGACCACGTCCGCCCCATGCTCGAACGGGAGACCCGGGTGCTCGTGGACCAGCTCGACCTGCAGCCGGGGCACCCCGCCCTGCTGGGTGCCGCGCGGCGCAGCGCCGTGCTGGCTCTTCCCGGCAATCCGCTGGCCGCGCTCGTGGTCGTGCTCCTCGTGGGTGGCCCGTTGCTCGCCGGGTTCTCGGGGCGCGCCGCGCCGGGCCTCGTTCCCGTCACCGTGGGCGTCGACGCCGCGGGCGGACGCCGGGAGAAACTCGTGCCCGCACGACGCCGCGGGGACGCGTGGGAGCCGTGCCGCGCCGTCGGCCCCAACATGCTGCGGGGTCTGAGCGAGGCGGAGGGGCTGCTGAGCATTCCGCGCGCGGGCCTCGTGCCCGGAGACCGCTCTGTGGTGCTGCCGCTGCCCTGGTGACCTCCGGTGGACCGCCCCGCGCGGGCGGCACGTCCCCCGAGGGGTCAGACGACGCTGAAGTCCTGCTCCCAGATCGCGGACTGCCCGGCCTCCTGGAACCCGAGCTGCGCGTTCACCCAGTTCATGCGGTCGTTGCCGCTGTGGGTCCACGAGTACACGGTGGTGACCTCCGGGGCCACGGCCGTGAGCTGCTCCAGATTCGCCAGCTTGAGGCGCATGCCCAACCGGTGGCCTCGGTGCTCCCGCACCACGAGCGTCTCGTCCTGCAGCGCCAGCACGGGGCGGTGCTGCGCGAGGATCAGCTCCGTCATGCCCACGAGCTCACCGGTGCGCAGGTCCTGGACCACGGCCATGAGCGAACGGTCGCCGTCCTCCTGGCGCAGCTGCTCGGTGCGGCGCACCCGGTCCCCGTCCCAGGGATCCGGATCCGCCACGATGGGGCGCACGAACGAGTCCGTGGGGATCTTCGCGTGCAGCTGCGCGAGCGGGGCGAGCAGCTCCTCGGGGGCCTCTCCCACCCACGTGTGCATGCGGTAGTGCTCGGCGAACGGGCTCGAGCTCAGGGACTCCTGGATGCGCTGCAGCCGGGTCTCCGCCAGGGGAACGGGCAGCAGGGCGAAGCTGCTCACCGTGCGCAGGCCGTACCCGGCGTGCTGGGCGAAACGGGTCTGACGGTGGCTCGCCGGCAGCCGGCCGGAGCCGTCCGCGGCATCCAGCCACGCCACCGGCGCACCGGCACCGCCGGAGGGCTCCTCGCCGTCCGAGCTGCCGTCCACGCTGCCGTCCCCCGGGCCCGCCGGATCCCGGGCCTCCGACGCGGGGTGCTCGGTGACGAGCCGGACCACGCGGCGTGACTCGCCGTGCGCCAGCTGCTCAGCGGCCCCCAGAAGGCCGCGTCCAATGCCCTCCGACGTCTCGTCCGGGTCCACGTGCACCACGATCTGCGCCATCCCGGTGTCCGCGATGAGCGGCATCCGCACCTCGGCGCGCCCCACCAGCCGGTCCTCCAGGAAGGCGCACAGGATGTTGACGCGCTCGTAGGGGTCCTTGAGGTCCCGGAAGATGTCATGGGCCTCGTTGCTCAGCTGGTCCGTGCCCCACACGTGGCGTCGGGAGGACTGCACCAGGGAGGCGACGTCCCCCAGCAGCCGCTGGGCGTCCGCGTCGAACGCCTCGGGGATGCGCAAGAGCTCGATACGTACCGGTGACGACTGCGTCACTGTGTTCTCCTTCCGTGCCGTCCACAGCCCGGACGGCACCCGGTGGCGGATCCGCGCCGGGATCCAACCTCCAGTACATCATGGAACGCCCATCGCGATCCGGCCCCGAACATGGCAGTAGGGCCCGGCCTGGGACGGCACGGACCCTACTGTCACTGCTGCACCGTGGCACCCTGCGGGGCCCCACGGCGAGCCGGGATCACGCCTGGGCGTTCACCTCGGTGGCGTTCGGGTCCACGGGGATGCCCGGGCCGAACGTGGTGGCCACGGTGGCCTTGGTGATGTAGCGACCCTTGGAGGCGGAGGGCTTCAGACGAAGCACCTCCTCCAGGGCTGCACCGTAGTTCTCGGCGAGCTTCTGCGCGTCGAAGGACGCCTTGCCGATGATGAAGTGCAGGTTGGAGTGCTTGTCGACGCGGAAGTCGATCTTGCCGCCCTTGATGTCGTTGACGGCCTTGGCCACGTCCATGGTCACGGTGCCGGTCTTGGGGTTCGGCATGAGGTTGCGGGGACCCAGGATCTTGCCCAGGCGACCCACCTTGCCCATCATGTCCGGGGTGGCCACGGCGGCGTCGAAGTCCGTCCAGCCGCCCTGGATCTTGGCAATCAGGTCGTCGTTGCCCACGAAGTCGGCGCCGGCGGCCTCGGCCGCGGCGGCCTTGTCACCGGTGGCGAAGACGACCACGCGGGCGGTCTTGCCGGTGCCGTTGGGCAGGTTCACGGTGCCGCGGACCATCTGGTCCGCCTTGCGGGGATCCACGCCGAGACGCATGGAGACCTCCACGGTGGGATCGGACTTGCTGCCCTCGGCCAGTTCCTTGGCCAGGGCGACCGCCTCGGCGGGAGCGTAGAACTTGCCCGCCTCGATCTTCTCGGCAGCTGCCCGGTATGCCTTGCTGCGCTGTGCCATCTGCTTCTTCTCCTTGTGCAGTTGTGGTCTGCGGACCGCGCTCGGCCCTGCCACGATGAAGTGTGTTGCTGGTGAGTCGGGAGGACTCAGTTGACCTCGATGCCCATGGAGCGGGCGGTGCCGGCGATGATCTTCGCGGCGGCGTCGATGTCGTTGGCGTTGAGGTCTTCCTTCTTGGTCTCGGCGATCTCACGGACCTGGTCCATGGTGATCTTGCCCACCTTGGTGGTGTGGGGGACGCCGGAACCCTTGGCGACGCCGGCGGCCTTCTTGATCAGCTGCGCGGCGGGCGGGGTCTTGGTGACGAACGAGAACGAGCGGTCCTCGTAGACGGTGATCTCCACCGGCACGATGTTGCCGCGCTGGGATTCCGTGGCCGCGTTGTAGGCCTTGCAGAACTCCATGATGTTGACGCCGTGCTGACCCAGCGCCGGACCCACGGGAGGAGCCGGGTTGGCGGCGCCTGCCTGGATCTGCAGCTTGATCAGGCCTGCGACCTTCTTCTTCTTGGGAGCCATGTGATGGTCCTCTTTCTGGCTGTGCGTACCGCCGCACAGGAGCGTACGACGGCGGGTGGTCGCCGTGGCGCGGCGACCGGACGGAGAAGCCCCGGACCAAAGCGCATCCGGGGAACTCCGAAGTCTGGGGTGCTAGATCTTGGTGACCTGGTTGAAGCCCAGGGTCACGGGGGTCTCGCGCTCGAAGATGGAGACCAGCACCACGAGCTGCTGGGATTCCACCTTGATCTCGGAGATCGTGGCCGGGAGGGTCTCGAACGGGCCCTCCTTCACGATCACGGACTCGCCCACCTCGAAGTCCACCGTGACCTGCGGGGCGGCGCCACCCTGGGCGCCCGCACCGGAGCCGGCGGTCTCGCCGAGGCCCTTGGCCTTCTCCGGGGTCTCGAACGTGGGGGCCAGCATGTCGAACACCTCGTCGAGGCGCAGCGGCGCGGGGTTGTAGGCGTCCTGGCCCACGAAGCCCGTGACGCCCGGGGTGTGGCGCACCGCGCCCCAGGAGGCGTCGGTGAGGTTCATGCGGACCAGCACGTACCCGGGGATGCGCACGCGGCGCACGGTCTTGCGCTGGGAGTTCTTGATCTCCACGACCTCTTCCATGGGCACCTCGATCTGGAAGATGTCCTCTTCCATGTTGAGGGACTGGATGCGGGTCTCGAGGTTGGTCTTCACGCGGTTCTCGTAACCGGCGTAGGTGTGGATGACGAACCAGTCGCCCTCCTGGCGGCGCAGGTTGGCCTTGAACTCGGCCACGGGATCCACCTGGTCCTCGGCCGCCTCCTCGGAGACCTCGACCTCCACGAGCGGCACCGGAGTGGCCTGGCCGTTGCCCTCGGCGACGTCGAGGTCCGCCTCCTGGACGGCCTTCCCGTCGGTGACGTCCTGCGAGTCCGTGGGCTCGGCGGACGCGACAGTGTCGGACACGCTCTCCGCCGACTCCTCGCGCGCAGCGTCCCCGGACGGGGTGTCGAGCTGCGCGGGCTGAGTGTCGTCGTTCTCGAGCTCGTGATCGGTCACTGGCTTCTCCTGCTTTCTGTGGACGGCTGGACGTGCTGCGCGGTCTTACTGGGCCTGGTCGCCGTTACCGAAGAGCCAGAGGGCCAGCTGCCCGAAGGCCAGGTCCAGCAGGGAGATCAGCACCATCATGAAAGCGACGAACACCAGCACGACCAGGACGTAGTTGACGAGTTCCCGCCGGGACGGGGTGACGACCTTCTTGAGCTCCCCCACGACCTGGCGGATGAACAGCCAGATCCGTCCGAAGAAGCCGCGCTTGCGCTCCGAACCGGCGGGTTGACCCGGGGTCTGTCCTGTGACGGTGTGCGACATCGGCTCTCCCCTGCGTCAAGCAGCTTCTCGGCGGTGGTGTTCGTGCCGTTGTGGGTCGTGAAGCAGGGCAGACAGGACTCGAACCTGCAACCTGCGGTTTTGGAGACCGCTGCGCTACCAATTGCGCCACTGCCCTTCATCTGTCGCGTCGTGGGAACCACGACCGCGGCAACGGTGCCCGAGCCTATCACCGGCTCGTGTCACCCGGATCCGTTCCGCCGTGGGGCAACGGGGTCCCGGGTGGCGGCACCAACCAACTATGGTACGCGGCCGCCTCGTTCCGTGCAAAGCCGGGGGCGGGGCACCTAAGCTGGGAGACCAGCGCCCGGGTTCCGCCGCGGGCGACGCCAGCCAGCCCAGGAGAGATGATCCCCATGTCACCAGCGCAGCAGCGCATCTCGCACCGGATCGCGGCGATCGCGGAGTCCGCGACCCTTGCGGTGGACGCGAAGGCCAAGGCCCTCAAGGCCGAGGGTCGTCCCGTGATCGGGTTCGGTGCGGGCGAACCGGACTTCTCCACACCCGAGGACATCGTGGCGGCCGCGGCCGAGGCCCTGCAGGACCCGGCGAACTTCCGCTACTCCCCCGCCGCCGGTCAGCCGAAGCTGCGCGAGGCGATCGCCCGGGCCACCGCGCGCGACAGCGGCTGGGACGTCAAGAGCTCGCAGGTGCTCGTGACGAACGGCGGCAAGCAGGCCGTGTACCAGGCCTTCCAGACCGTGGTGGACGACGGCGACGACGTCCTGCTCCCCGCCCCGTACTGGACCACCTACCCCGAGGCCATCCGCCTGGCCGGCGGCAACCCCGTGGAGGTCTTCGCGGGCGCGGAGAACGACTACAAGGTCACCCCCGAGCAGCTCGAGGCCGCCTGCACCCCCGCCACCAAGGCGCTGCTGTTCTGCTCCCCGTCCAACCCCACGGGCTCGGTGTACACCGAGGAGGAGACCCGGGCGATCGGCGAGTGGGCCGCGGCCAAGGGCATCTTCGTCATCAGCGACGAGATCTACCAGCACCTCACCTACGACGACGTGCAGTTCGTGTCCATGGCCCAGGCCGTTCCCGCGCTGCACGAGCACCTGATCCTGCTCAACGGTGTGGCCAAGACCTACGCCATGACGGGGTGGCGCGTGGGCTGGATGGTCGGTCCCGAGGACGTGGTCAAGGCCGCCACCAACCTGCAGTCCCACCTCACGTCCAACGTGAACAACGTGGCGCAGGCCGCCGCACTCGCCGCCCTGGAGGGCCCCATGGACAAGGTGGCCGAGATGCGGGAGGCGTTCGACCGGCGCCGTCGGACGATCGTGGACGGGCTGAACGCGATCGAGGGCGTGAACTGCCCCGTGCCCACGGGCGCCTTCTACGCGTACCCGGACGTGACCGCCCTGCTCGGACGCGAGGTCGACGGCGTCACGCCGCAGACCTCCGCCGAACTCGCGGAGCTGATCCTCGAGAAGGCCGAGGTGGCCGTGGTCCCGGGCGAGGCGTTCGGCCCGTCCGGCTACCTGAGGCTGTCCTACGCGCTGGGTGACGACGACCTCGCCGAGGGGCTCTCCCGGCTGCAGGCGTTCCTGGGAGGGAAGAACTGACATGGCAGCCACCGACACCGTGAAGAACCTGGACGCGCACCTGCCGTCCCCCGTGGCCGTGCCGAGTTCGCTCCTCGTGGGCGCCGGACTGATCGGCGGCTACGGCATCGCCCGCCTCACCGGCGTGCGCGCCCTGGGCGGCGTGGTCCTCGCGGCGTGCGGCGCCGCAGCGGGCCGCACGTGGCTCGCGTCCGCCGGGCCCTCGACCGCCACGACCCTCGGGATGCTCTACGGCGGGAGCTTCGGCGCGTCCCACCCGCTGGCCAAGAAGATGGGCGCGTGGCCCTCGGTGCTCACGGTGGCCGCGGTCAACGCCGCGGCCTCCTGGGCGCTCGTGGACCGTCACAACTTCGGGCCCGACGCCGCCTGAGACCGTTCCCGGCGCGCCGCACCGCGCGCACCACCTGGCACCGCGCTGAAGCGCACCACGGCCGTGGGCCCCACCGAACGGTGGGGCCCACGGCCTTCGTCACCCCGTGCGCGGGTGGCGGGGACGGGCCGGGGCCGGGTGACGGGCCGGGCGTCGGGACCCGACCCCCGGTCCGTCCCCTCCGGTGGGGTGCCGGAAGCGGAGCACCGTCCTCTCCCGGGTCAGCGCCTGCGATGCCCCCGCGCCCTCACTCCTGTGAGGCGGCCCGGGCCGCGGTGCCGTCCGAGCGGCGTCGTGCCCGGAGCCCCAGCAGCAGGTCCACGGCCAGGAAACCCAGCAGCGAGAGACCCAGCAGCGGGACGAACAGCCCCACGGCGACCGTTCCCAGCCCCAGCGCGAGCCACGCCCACACCGGGGTGGCGCGCAGGGCCCCGCGCGGTGGCAGCGGCCCGAACTGCACGCCCGCGGCCCGGGTGGGGCGGCGCCGCCACCACATGGTGTACCCGCTCACCACCAGCACCACGATCGCCGCGGCAAGTGCGAGCAGCACGAGCTGGTTGGGCAGCCCGAACAGCAGCCCCATGTGCGCGGCGATGGCCCACTGGGTGAGCTTCGCGGGAAGGCCCCACTCGGAGAACCGCACCTGGTCGGTGACGTGCAACCGCTGCGGGTCCACCGCCACGCTGTCCACCTGGGTGGGCCAGGAGCGCTCGTTCTCGGAGACCGTCCACGCCGCCCCGTCCGCGGAGGCGGGCTTGAGCTCCACGATCCGCGAGTCCAGACCCGCCTCCCGGGCGGTGGCCAGCACCGCGTCGAAGGAGCCCTGCGCCCCGGCGTCGTCGGGTCCCTGGTGACCCTGGTGCCCGTCGTGACCGTGGTGACCGGCGTGCTCGTCCTCGGCCCCGCCGCCGGAGGCCCCGCCGAGGTCGGTGGAGACCTTGGGCGTGGTCCAGTTCAGCGCGGTGCGCAGCTGCGCCACGTTCTCCCCCGCGTGCGCGGACCACGTGAGGCCCGACGCCGCGAGGAACAGGAAGCCCACCGCGAGCCACACGCCGGTGGCGGTGTGCCAGGAGCGGGTCCGCCGGTAGGCGTTCGCCTCTGCGGGCCGGGGCACCAGCGTCACCCGGGCGCGGCGGCCCCGCGCCACACGACGCCGGTGCAGAACCACCATGCAGAGACCGCTCAGGGCGAGGACCCACAGCCACGAGGCCGCCAGTTCGCTGTAGAGCCGACCGGGCTCGCCGAGGAGCAGGTCCCGGTGGAGCCGGTCGATGGTGGTGCGCAGCGGCAGGGCCCCGCTGGTGCCGTACACGGTCATGTCCCCCGTGACGCGTCCCGTGCCGGGATCCACGAACACCGCACGGGACTCGCCCCGTTCCAGTGCGGGATCCGCGAACATTACCCGCGTGGTCCCGCCGTCGGACGCGGGCCGGACGTTCACCGGCGAGTCGGGTGAGCCGATCGAGCGCCGGGCGGCGTCGACCTGATCGTCCAGGCTCAGGGGCTGTGTCGAGGCGGTGCCGGTGAGCGCATTCGCGTAGACCACCCGCTCCAGCTGGGGCGTGAACACGTACAGGGCCCCGGTGACCGCGGCGACCACCAGGAAGGGGCCCACGAGGAGCCCCGCGTAGAAGTGCAGCCGTCGCAGCAGCGGCAGCAGCCACACGGACATGATGGGTGCGCCGGTGCGGGCGCGTTCGGACGACGATGCATCCAGTGCTGTGGACATGGTGAAGTACCTCTCGATGAAAGACAGGCCGACGGCACCCCGTGCCTGACGGGGTGTGGTCGGTGGTGGACTGCTCAGATCGAGAGGAGGGGCGGCCCGCGCCGCGAGATCACGCGCACGGGCGACCACGTGCGCGGTGGCAGGAGGTAGGCCAGCGGGACCGGGCGCAGCCCGTGGCACGGCACGAGCACCGGGCGCAGCAGCACCACGGCCGAGAAGAGGAGCTGGACGGCGGCGTGCAGCAGGCGCCACCAGCCGTCCTCGGCGTGGCGCAGCAGCACGAAGGTCACGGCCGCGGCCGCCAGGTGGGCCCAGATCATGGGGCCGTGGAGCATCTCCGCGCCGTGGGACATCCCCGGGACCGGGCTCGCGGCCGCGGCCTCCGTCAGACCGGCGCCGCCGTGACCGGCCAGGGAGTGCAGCACGGACGGGTCGTGGTGCGCGTGGGAGCTCACCCCGGCGGCGTGGCGGGTGGATGCCGGGGAGCCCGAGTGACCACCTGCCGAGAACATCACGTGGAACGGCACCTGGCTCAGCAGTACTGCGAACCCTGTGCGCAGCGCGCCCATGCGGTGCCCGGCGAGCAGCACGCAGGCCATCCCCGCCAGCGTGAACGCGACCCCGAGCAGGAGCGCGCTGGGCGGGCTGGGATCGATCGCGTAGTGGGACGTGGCCGCGCAGAGGATGCTGATGCCAGCGGCCGCCCAGCCTCGGAGGAACCGGGCGGGGCGGCTCACGGGCGCGCTGGAATCCATCGGGTGGCCTGGGGCAGGTGGGGCAGGTGCTGCGGAGTGCGGCTCAGTCGTCCACGGCGTCCCGGCCGCGGCGCACGATCAGCGGGTCCGGCGGGTACACCACCGAGGTGTCCTTGTCCTCGTAGTCGAACTGGTTGAGGAAGAAGCGGATGGCGTTGAGCCGGGCACGCTTCTTGTCGTTGGACTTGATGGTGATCCACGGGGCGTGGTCCGTGTCCGTGCGCCGGAACGTCTCCTCCTTGGCCACCGTGTAGTCCTCCCAGCGGTCCAGCGACGCGAGGTCCATGGGGGAGAGCTTCCAGCGGCGCACGGGGTCGATCTGGCGGATCGCGAAGCGGGTGCGCTGCTCGTGCTGCGTCACGGAGAACCAGAACTTGGTGAGGTGGATCCCGGAGTCCACGAGCATCTTCTCGAACACCGGCGCCTGCAGCATGAACTCCTCGTACTGCTCGTCCGTGCAGAACCCCATGACGCGCTCCACGTTGCCGCGGTTGTACCAGGAGCGGTCGAACAGCACGATCTCGCCATTGGTGGGCAGGTGCTGGATGTAGCGCTGGAAGTACCACTGCCCCTGCTCACGGTCCGAGGGCTTGTTCAGCGCCACCACGCGGGCGGCGCGCGGGTTCAGGTGCTCCGTGAAGCGCTTGATGGTGCCGCCCTTGCCCGCGGCGTCCCGGCCCTCGAAGACCACCACGTGCTTGAGGTCGTTGTCCTGGCCCCAGTACTGGAACTTCAGCAGCTCGATCTGCAGCTGGTACTTCTCCAGCTCGTAGTCCTCCCGGGACATCCGCTCGTCGTACGGGTAGCCCTCGCGCCACGTCTCCACGGCGCTTCCCCCCGGGTCGATCAGGTCCGGGTCCGGGGACTGCCCGTCCCGCACCGTGTACCCCTGATCCACGAGCTTGTCGATGAACTCGCGCAGGTTCTCACGGGCCGGTTCTTGCTGGGCGGTCATCTGGTCCTCCTGGTGGCCTGGCGTCGCGAACGGCGTGTTCACAGTTCTCGGCTCCGATCTTAGTTCCCCGCATTAACCCCGGGTGAATGTCCGGGGCGTGCCGTGGCGGGAACGTTCACGGAACCCGTCCGTGCGCGGGGGCGTCGCCCGCCCCGCACGAACCCCCGGTCACTAGGATGGAGGGTGTCAGAACGACCACGACACCACAGAGGAGCACTGACCCCATCATGCGAATCGGGCTTATGACCAGCGGCGGCGACTGCCCCGGGCTCAACGCGGTGATCCGCGGGGCGGTGCTGCACGGCATCAAATCCTTCGGCCACGAGTTCGTGGGCTTCCGTGACGGCTGGCGCGGCGTGGTGGAGGGCGACATCATGGAGCTGCCCCGCCAGAGCGTGCGCGGCCTCGCCCGTGAGGGCGGCACCATCCTGGGCACCTCCCGGACCAACCCGTTCGACGGCCCCCACGGCGGGCCCGAGAACATCGCCAAGGTCCTGGAGAGCAACAGCATCGACGCCGTGATCGCGATCGGCGGCGAGGGCACCCTGGCCGGGGCCAAGCGTCTCGCGGACGCCGGGCTTCCGGTGGTGGGCGTGCCCAAGACCATCGACAACGACCTCCAGGCCACGGACTACACCTTCGGCTTCGACACCGCGGTGTCCATCGCCACGGACGCCATGGACCGGATCCGCACCACCGGCGAGTCCCACCACCGCTGCATGGTGGCCGAGGTGATGGGCCGCCACGTGGGCTGGATCGCACTGCACTCCGGCATGGCCGCCGGCGCCCACGCGATTCTCATCCCCGAGTTCCGTGAGTCCATGGAGCAGGTCTCCGAGTGGGTGCGCGAGGTCCACGACCGCGGCCGGTCTCCGCTGGTGGTCGTGGCCGAGGGCTTCATCCCCGACGACCGCGAGGAGGCCATCGCGGGCAAGGGCGTGGAGGCCTCCGGCCGACCGCGCCTGGGCGGCATCGGCGAGTTCGTCACCCAGGAGATCGAGCGCATCACGGGCATCGAGACCCGCAACACGATCCTGGGCCACATCCAGCGTGGCGGCGCCCCCACGGGCTTCGACCGGGTGCTGGCCACGCGCCTGGGGATCGCCGCCGTGACCATGGTGACGGACCAGGAGTGGGGCAAGATGTGCGCCCTGCACGGCACCGACGTGGTCCGCGTGGACTTCTCCGCGGCCCTCGACGGTCTCAAGGCCGTCCCCCAGGACCGCTACGACGAGGCCAAGGAACTCTTCGGCCGCTGAGCCCTGCTCCACGACGTGGGCCCTCGGAGGGACTGCCTCCGAGGGCCCACGTCGTCCTGGTGCCGCCGTCACCCGTCGCGTCCACCTGTGGCCTGGGGCGACGACGCCGCACGGCTCAGATCCGCATGCCTCCGCCGCGCGGTCCGCGCATGAGTCCACCTGCTCGGCCGACCACCGAGCCGGCCTCCGGCGGCACCACCACGGTCTGCGACGCCGCCCACTGCTCCGGTGCGGGAGCGGAGCCGTCGGACTCCTCCTGGCCCACGGCGTGAGGCATCTCCCGCACGGTGAGCACCGCCTCCGGATCCACCGAGCGCTTGAGCACGGCGAGGGCGATGGGCCCTGCCTCGTGGTGCAGCTGGGCCGCTGTCACACGACCCACGACCCGCCCGGACAGCTCCACCGCCGCCCCCGCCTCCGGCAGGGTGTGCTGGGAGCCGTCGAGGTCCAGGAAGGTGAGCCTGCGGGGCGGATGCCCCAGGTTGTGCACGCGCGCCACGGTCTCCTGACCGCGGTAGCAACCCTTGGACAGGTGGACGGCCGTGCGCATCCAGTCCAGCTCGTGGGGAATGGTCTTCTCGTCCGTGTCCGCGCCCCAGCGGGGGCGCCAGGACTCGATCCTCAGGGCCTCTGCGGCCCACGATCCCGCGAGCTGGAAACCTTCCCGTTCAAGGCCCTCGACCACGGGCGCCAGAGCGTCCCGCGGCACGAGGTGCTCGAACCAGGTGCGAGCGCTGCCGGGGTGGTCCTGCTCAGCGGCGTACCCGTGACCGCCCGCGGCGATCCCGGGCCAGGGGTCCTGCCACACCGGGCCCACGGCGGGGCCCGAGCGGTCCGGGAGCAGCGCGGGGATCCGTGCGGAGAGGTCCTGCGTGGCCGCCAGGACGGCCCACTGCGCGGAGACATCCTGCACATCCACCCGCAGGGCAAAACGCATGGAGGTCAGCCAGTCCGTCAGACCGGAGGTTTCCCCGGCCTCGGTGATGAGCCACGTGGTGGTGCCGTCGTCGATGACGTGGGGCGCGTACTCCACGCGTCCCTGCACGCTGAGGAACAGGGCCTCGGTGCTGCGGCCGGGTTCCAGGGAGGTCAGCACCTGGGAGGAGAGCGTGGTGAGCCAGCTCAGACGGTCCGGGCCGCTCACGGTCACGACGCCGCGCTGGGACTGGTCCACCACGGCTCGTCCGCGGGCGAGGGCCCGCTGCTCCGGGACGGGGTCACCGTAGTGGGCGGCCACCCCGGCGTCGAGGCCCTGGGCGGGCACCGCTCCGTGACGCCCCAGCAGCACGGAGGGGAACACGGAATCCGCCGTGCTCACGACCGCGGATCTGCCGTGGGCTCGACCTTGGTGAGCTCGGCGGAGGCGTGCGTGGCCAGCTCCCGCCCCTGGGCGGCCATGTCCCAGGCCCACATGAGGTGGTTGTTCACGAGTCCGTAGAGGCGAGTGCCGGACTGGTACTCCTTGGCACCCTGGGCGCGGATCACGGCGTCGGTGCGCAGGTCCACGCGCGGGCCCTTGATCTGTCCGAGGTACAGCTCCGCCACCCCACCGGGCTGGAGGATGCTCACGGAGATGTCGAAGCCACCGTTCGCGTTGCGCAGCTTCTCGACGTCCTCCGCAGAGGTGAGCACGGGGACGGGATCGGGGGGCAGCATGCCGGGGCCGATGTCACCGTCCTCACGGGGACGCGCGAGCTCCCAGAAGCCCTGCTCGTACGTGGCCTCGCGCTGCGGCTCGCCCTCTTCGTCGAGGAGCGTGGTCTGCGCGCGGTAGATCACGAACGGGAGCCCGGTCTGCTCGAACGAGACGCGCTGGCGAAAAGCGCGCTGCTCGGCGTCGCCGTACCCCATGAAGCCGTTGCCCTCCCACGTGCCCAGGAGCCACGCGAAAGGGACGAGTTCGGGGGTCAGGTCAGAGGGGATCTCGATGGGCACGAGCTACATCTGCCCCTTGAAGAGGCTGAACACGACCTTCGCGCCAATTCCGAGGATGGCGAGGGTCGCGAGACCCAGGAGGACCAGGTAGAAGATTTCGAGTGCAAGCATGGCTTCACGCTACCACGGCGGCCAGTACCTGACCCGTGAAAACTGCCACCATTCCCAGCAGCGCCACGGGCGTCACACCGAGCGTGATCATTCCCCGCCGCGCCAGGTTCTCGGGGGCCGCAGAGATCACGCGGGCACCCGCGACCACGAGGATTACGGTCAACGGGGCGCCCACACCGGCCACGGTGAGCCACCCGCTGAGACCCTGCTCGTGGGCCACGGTGGAGAACGCGATCCACCCGGAGGCGGCCACGGCCGCGAGCACCCCCGTGACGGACGCCAGAGTGGACTCCAGCCGGTACTTCGCACCCTCACCGCGCACGAGCTCGGCCACGCACACCGCCATGAACGAGACACCGATGACGGCGGGCAGCCACACGAGACGCTGCGACGGCACCAGCTGCACCAGCAGGCACGCCAGGGCGCCGGCCGAGGCGATGAGCACGTTGTGGCGGCGCCGGGCCTGGATGCCTGCCGCGGCGGGCCACCCCACGCCGATCGTGACCGCCATGCCCACGGAGACCACGAACGGCGCCCAGCCCCCCAGGAGGCCGGCCGTGAGCGCGAGGACCAGCGCCACCACGGCGGCGATGATGATGCGCGCGTACTTCATGGGGAGGTTCCTCCGGGCCGGCCTGCGGGCGGTGATCTGTTCCGCGCCCTGGTGCCAGGGTAACCGCCATGCGTCCCCCGCCGGGCCCCGACCACCCGCCGGGCGCGGCCGGGGCGGTGGTCGGGACCGCGCTGCCCAGGGGCCGGGCCCCGGTGGGGTGCCCCGCGGCGTCGGCACACCCCCGCCTATACTGGCCCGGTCATCGGCCGGGCCCGCTCGGGGCCGGTCCCCACGCCTGCGAGCGGAGCACACCGTGTCCCACATCGCCCTGCTCAGCCCCGCCCCCGGTGCGGTGGACACCGCGCTGCCCGCCCTCGAGCTGCTCCCCCACACGGTCTCGGTGCACCCGCTGACGGCGACCGGAGCGCTCACCGGACCGAGTCGCCCGGATGTCGTGGTGCTGGACGGAACCGCCGATCTCGTGGGCGCCCGCAACGCGGCGCAGGCGCTCTCCGCCGCCCAGCGCCCGCTGCCCGTGCTGCTGAGCGTGACGGAGGGCGGAATGGCGGCCGTGGCGGCGTCGTGGTGCGTGGACGACGTGGTGCTGAGCACCGCGGGGCCCGCCGAGGTGGAGGCCAGGCTGCGGCTCGCGAGCGCGGGAGGTGCCGCGCCGGAGCCGGAACCCGAGGGGAGCGTGCTGCGCGCGGGCTCGCTCAGCATCGACGAGGACTCCTACACGGTGAAACTCGCGGGACGGGCCCTGAACCTCACGTTCAAGGAGTTCGAGCTGCTGCGGTTCCTGGTCCAGCACGTGGGCCGGGTCTTCACCCGCAGCCAGCTGCTGTCCGAGGTGTGGGGCTACGACTACTACGGCGGCACCCGCACCGTGGACGTGCACATCCGGCGGCTGCGCGCCAAGCTCGGCTCGGACCACGAGCACCTGATCACCACGGTGCGTAACGTGGGGTACAGCTTTGCGGCAGGCAGGGAGACCTCTGCCTGAGCACCGCGCCGACGACCGCCGAGGAGGCACCGCCATGTCCGTCACCGTGACCCCGTACGACAGCATCCCGTTCCCCGAGGACCTCGTGGCCCTCGCGGAGCACTCCCGCGCGCACGACGGCGAGCCGCCGTTCTCGGACCAGACGCTCGTTGAGCTGCGCTCCGGCCGGGCGGGGGTCACATGCGTGGTCGCCACCGACGGCGAGGACCTCGTGGGAGCCGCCGTGGTGATGCCCCAGCCTGACGCCGCCTCCACGTTCACCGTGGAGCTCACCGTGGACCCGGAGCACCGCAACCGGGGCGTGGCCACGGCCATCGCGGGCCAGCTGCGCGGTCTCGTGGACGGCACCGTGGAGGCCTGGGCGCACGGTAACCAGCCCGCGGCGCGCCGGCTCGCCGAGCTGCACGGACTCACCGCTGTGCGTGACCTGCTGCAGCTCAAGCGCACGGTCGCCGGCGCCCAGGACGTGCCCCTCGAGGTGTCGCTGCCGGAGGGCGTGGAGATCCGCGCGTTCGAGGTGGGCCGGGACGAGCAGTCCTGGCTGCGGGTCAACTCCCGCGCCTTCGCCCAGCACCCCGAGCAGGGCCGTCTGACGCTGTCCGACCTGCAGCAGCGCGAGGGCGAGTCCTGGTTCGACCCCGCCGGTTTCCTCCTGGCGGTGACCACCGAGGACCCGGACCGGGTGGTGGGCTTCCACTGGACCAAGGTGCACACGGGCGGCGAGGGCGCCGCCGACCTGGGCGAGGTCTACGCCGTGGGCGTGGACCCCGAGCAGCAGGGCGGCGGCCTGGGCCGCGCGCTCACGGCCGCGGGCATCAACCACCTGGCCGAGGAGGGACTCGAGGAGGTCATGCTCTACGTGGACGCCGACAACACGGCGGCCGTGTCCCTCTACGAGTCCCTGGGCTTCGAGCGCTGGCACGTGGACGTCATGTACCGGGGCTGAGCCCCGCTACCATCGGTACGGGATCCCCGCCCCCTCCCTGCGGGCGGCACGCGAGTTTCGGAGCACGGAGAGCAGAGCATGGCGAAGAACAGCACCCTGAGCACGTACGACATCCTCGCCGCGGGGTGTCTCTGCTGGCGGGTGGTGGACAACGAGCTCCAGGTGCTGGTGATCCACCGTCCCCGCTACGACGACTGGTCCTGGCCCAAGGGCAAGCAGGACGACGGCGAGACGCTGCCGGAGACCGCCGTGCGCGAGCTGCGCGAGGAGACAGGGCTGCGCATCACCCTGGGGGTCCACCTGGGCGACTCCGAGTACAAGGTCCGCGGCAACGACAAGCTCGTGCGCTACTGGGCGGCCGAGGTCTCCCCCACCGCGCAGACGGCCCCGGAGGACGACGAGGTGGACGAGATGCGGTGGGTCACCCCCGCCCGCGCCCACGAGATGCTCAGCAACAAGGACGACCGCGCGCCACTGGAGCGGCTCACCCGGCTCTACTCCCAGGGCCTGCTGCCCACCCGCCCCGTGATCGTGATCCGCCACGCCAAGGCCAAGCCGCGTTCGTCCTGGCAGCGGGCCGAGGGGGACCGCCCTCTCGCGGCCACCGGCAAGCGGCAGGCCCTGGCCGTGACCCGGCTGCTCGCGGCGTGGCAGCCCGAGCGCGTGGTTACTTCCCCCTGGCTACGCTGCATGTCCACGGTGGTGCCCTACGCCACCAAGCACAACGTGAAGGTCAAGGAGCGTCCGCAGCTCACCGAGGCCACCCACAAGCGCCACCCCAAGCGCGCCGCCCAGGTCACGGAGCAGCTCTTCGACAGCGAGCGCCCCGTGGTGCTGTGCACCCACCGCCCCGTGCTCCCCACCGTTCTCAAGGTGCTCGCGTCCCACATGCCCTCCAGGATGGCCAAGGAGCTGCCGGACTCTGACCCCTACCTGAGCCCGGGTCAGATGATCGTGATGCACATGCCGCGCGGCTCCCAGCGCTCCCGCGCCGTGGCGTTCGAGATCATCTCCCCGTTCGACGACTGACCACCCCGCGGTGGCGCCCCCGCGGCCCCCGCCAGCAGAGAGCGCGACGCGAGCGTGCGGCGTCGTGAGAGGAGAGCCATGAGCGAGATCCCCACACCGTACGAGGACCTGCTGCGGGACGTCCTGGAGAACGGGACGCCCAAGACGGACCGCACCGGGACCGGGACGCTGTCGGTGTTCGGGCGCCAGATCCGCTACGACCTCAGCTCCTCCTTCCCCCTGCTGACCACCAAGCGTGTGCACTTCCGCTCCGTGGCGCTCGAGCTGCTGTGGTTCCTCTCCGGCTCCTCCAACGTGCGCTGGCTGCAGGAGCGCGGGGTGAGCATCTGGGACGAGTGGGCGGACGAGAACGGGGACCTGGGTCCGGTGTACGGCGTGCAGTGGCGCAGCTGGCCCGCCGGGCACGGGGAGACGATCGACCAGATCGCGCGCGTGGTCGAGTCCATCCGCACCACCCCGGACTCCCGGCGGCACATGGTCACCGCGTGGAATCCCGCGGAGGTGGACCGGATGGCGCTGCCCCCGTGCCACGCGCTGTTCCAGTTCTACGTGCAGCCGCGCGAGGACGGCCCGGACGCCCTGAGCTGCCAGCTCTACCAGCGCTCGGCGGACCTGTTCCTGGGCGTGCCGTTCAACATCGCCTCCTACGCGCTGCTCACCGTGATGGTGGCCCAGCAGTGCGACCTGGTGCCCGGCGAGTTCGTGTGGACCGGCGGGGACTGCCACATCTACACCAACCACCTGGAGCAGGTACGCACGCAGCTCGCGCGCGAGCCCTACCCGTACCCCACGCTGCGGCTCACGCGTCGCCCGGAGACCATCTTCGACTACGCGTTCGAGGACTTCGCGGTGGAGGGCTACCAGCACCACCCCGGCATCAAGGCACCGGTGGCGGTGTGAGCGCGGACCGTTTCCCCGCCCCATCCCGGACCCAGCCCCCGGCGGACGACGACGCCGCTCACGCCCCGTCCGCGAGCGGCACGAGCGGCGTCGTCGTGGGGGCCATCTGGGCGCAGAGCCCGAGTGGTGTGATCGGGGTGGACGGCGGTATCCCGTGGCACCTGTCCGAGGACCTGAAGTTCTTCGCGCGCACCACCATCGGGCACCCCGTGGTCATGGGCCGGCGCACGTGGGAGTCCTTCCCGGAGAAGTTCCGTCCGCTGCCGGGACGGCCGAACATCGTGATCACGTCCCGTCCGGAGTCCGTGCCCGCGGACGGCGAGCGCGTGTGGGCCGTGGGCTCCTACACCGAGGCCCTCGACCTCGCCGTGTCCCTGCTCCCGGCTTCCGGGCCGGAGCACGAGGACACCGCCCGTGAGGTGTGGGTGATCGGCGGGCCGGGAGTGTGGCACGAGGCCGTGTCCCACCGGCCGCTGCCGCTCACCCGTGCCCTGGTGACCACCGTGGACCTGGACGTCACCGGGGACACCCACGCTCCCGCGCTGGAGGGCTCCTGGTCCCGCCGGGAGGTCGCGGACTGGGCCGAGTCCCGCAACGGCACCCGGTTCCGGATCGACGAGTGGACGCACACCCCCGTGGGATAGCGTGATGTCCCACACACACCGAGCGGAGGAGTCCCCCGTGAGCGACGAGAGCACACCGAGCACCGTCACGAGCCCTGAGCTGAAGATCGTGCCCAACCACGACGACTCCCGCTACGAGCTGTGGGACGGCGGGCAGTACATCGGCTTCCTGGGCGTGGAGGTGCTCCCGGACGGCACCGTGGACCTGCAGCACACCATCATCTCCGAAGCCTTCGGCCGACAGGGCTACGCCCGCACGCTCGTGACCCGCGTGCTGGACGAGTACCGCGAGCGCGGCACGAAGGTGCGGGCCACGTGCAGCTACGTGCGGGACTTCATGGACCGCTTTCCGTCCTACCGGGACCTGCTGGCCACCACGCCGGACCCGCGCGCCGAGGGCTGAGCCCGGCCCCGTGGCGTGGCGGGCCGGGAGGTCGTGGCCGGGTGCGCGCGGAGCAGAGGTGTGCGGACGGGGCGGGGGCGAGCGGCGCCGTGGTGGGTTGCTCACTCGTGGCCGGGGACGAGGCGTCGACCCTCGTCCCAGCCCCGGACCGGGCCCACGCCTCCTGGCTAGACTGGGCGGCATGACTTCACACCCCGCCGCCGTAGGTTTCATCGGTTGGCGCGGCATGGTCGGCTCCGTGCTCATGGACCGCCTGCGCGCCGAGAACGACTTCGCGGAGCTGGACCCCGTGTTCTTCTCCACCTCCGCCGCTGGGGAGCCGGCACCGGAGATCGACGGTCTCGGAGACACCGGCACCCTGCAGGACGCCCACGACCTCGAGGCGCTCGCCAAGCTCCCGGTGCTCGTGACCACGCAGGGCGGGGACTACACCACGGCCGTCCACGGAGCCCTGCGAGCCGCCGGCTGGGACGGCATCTGGATCGACGCCGCCTCCACGCTGCGCATGGACGACGACGCCGTGATCGTGCTGGATCCCGTCAACCGGGACGTCATCGACGCCGCCCTGGACCGCGGTGCGAAGGACTTCGTGGGCGGCAACTGCACCGTCTCGTGCATGCTCATGGGCCTGGGCGGGCTGTTCCGCAACGGGCTGGTGGAGTGGGCCACCTCCATGACCTACCAGGCGGCCTCCGGCGGCGGCGCCCGCCACATGCGCGAGGTGCTGCGGCAGTTCGGGGACCTCAACGGCACCGTGGCCGAGCAGCTGTCCGATCCGGCGTCCGCGATCCTGGAGATCGACCGCGCCGTGCTGGCCGCCCAGCGCGGCGGGGAGCTGGACACCACCCAGTTCGGAGTGCCCCTGGCGGGTTCGCTCATCCCCTGGATCGACGCGGACCTCGGCAACGGCCAGTCCCGCGAGGAGTGGAAGGCCCAGGCGGAGACCAACAAGATCCTGGGCCGCTCCGGGGACGCCACCATCCCCGTGGACGGGCTGTGCGTGCGGATCGCCGCCATGCGCTCCCACTCCCAGGCGCTCACCCTCAAGCTGCGCGAGGAGATCCCCGTGCCCGAGATTGAGCGGCTCCTGGACGAGGACAACGAGTGGGCCACCGTGGTGCCCAACATCAAGGAGGACACCATGAGGGACCTCACCCCCGTGGCCGCCTCCGGTTCGCTGCAGATCCCCGTGGGTCGCATCCGCACCCTGTCCATGGGACCGCAGCACGTCTCCGCGTTCACCGTGGGGGACCAGCTGCTGTGGGGCGCGGCCGAACCCGTGCGCCGGATGCTCAAGATCGCCCTCGGGACACTCTGAGACAGCGGGGTTCCGTCCGGCTGCGTGGCCGTCACGACGGCGGCCCCTCGTCAGTGCCGCGGCTGCCCTGGTCACTGGCCTGTCGAGGGGTCCGTGGCACGCATGTGCCGCGGCCCCTGCTCCCACCCGTGCGGCTTGTCCCGTGCCCGCCGGTAGCGCCACTCGGCCACGAGGTTGGACCACCAGCGCCACATCCGCAGTGCCGCCCGCTTGATGCGCATGTTGAGCCGGTGCGCCCACTCGAACTCCGTGCTCCAGATGCCCAGCCCCAGGAAGATGAACAGCCACCCGGGCCCCGGGGTCACGAGCATCACGAGCCCCGCGAGCGCGAACACCCCGCCGAGCACGATCACGATGCCCTTGTGCAGCACCCGCAGCACGGGGTGCCGTTCGGAGAAGGCTCGCAGCCGCAGGACGGCGTCGTGCACCCGCCCGCCACGTTCACCGCGCTCGATCTCCTCGTGGAGCTCGGAGCTCACGACAGCACCGCCCGGGGCTCGGAGAACGACGCCGCCGCGGGGCGCGCGCATCTCACAGGGACAGCCCCAGCAGCACCGGTTCGGGTTCCAGGCGCACCCCGAACACCTGCTCCACACCGCGCTGCACCGCGCGGGCCACTGCTGCGACGTCCTCCCCGGTCGCCTCCCCGCGGTTGGTCATGGCCAGGGTGTGCTTGCTGGACAGGGACGCCCGGCCCCCGGCAACGTCCTCCCCGGCCAGGTCCAGCAGCTCGTTGCGTGTGCCGGGCAGCCCGAAGCCCTTGCCGAAGCCCGCGTGGTCGATCAGCCACGCGGCGGAGAACTTCACGGCGCCCTCCACGGTGCGGCCTCGTGCATCCAGGACCGGGTACCGGGGGGCGTCCGCCGGAATCCGGTCCGTGAGCTCGTGCTCGGGCACCACGGGGTTCGTGAAGAAGGAGCCCGTGCTGAAGGTGTCCCGGTCCTCGGGATCCAGCACCATGCCCTTGCCTGCCCGCAGCCGCAGGACGGTGTCCCGCACGGTGGTCAACGGGGCACGCTCCCCCACCTCGACACCCAGAGCGGTGGCCAGCTGCGCATAGCGCACGGGCGTGGAGTCCTCACGCCGCTCCAACCGGAACGTCACGGAGAGCACCACGTACCGCGGTGAGCCGTGGTCCGTGCTGCGCTTGAGCAGGGAGTCACGGTAGGAGAACTCGAGGTCCTCGAACGAGAACGTGCGGCTCCGCTGCTCCTGCCGGTCCCACACGCGCACCCGCACGATGTTCTGCGAGACCTCCGAGCCGTAGGCGCCCACGTTCTGCACCGGGGTGGCGCCCGTGGTCCCGGGGATCCCGGCGAGCGTCTCCAGCCCGGCGAGCCCGCGCTCCACGGTGTCCCGCACGAGGTCGTCCCACGGGTGTCCGGCCGCGGCCTCCACGAGCACGGAGCGCTCGTCCGCGGCGTCGCCACCGGTCTCGGTCCCGGTCTCGGTCTCGGCGCCACCGTGGGCCGGGGGCAGATGCTGGGCGGCGCCGTGGTGGGCCCCGCCGTGGGGAGATGCTCCGGCCGGCTCGCGGGCGACGTCGTCAGACGGTGCACTGCCCGCCGTGCGGCGCGGGTCCGTGACCGTGAAACCCCGGGTGCCCACGAGCACCACCGTGCCCTCGAACGGCTCGTCCGAGGCGAGGATGTTGGACCCCCCGCCCACGATCAGCACGCGCTCCCCCGCCTGGTCGGCGCGCGAGACCGCCGCCACGAGCTCCTCCTCCGTGCTGGCCTCCACGCAGCGGGAGACGGGGCCGCCCACGGCCGTGGACGTGAGCTGGGAGAGTCGCGGTGCATTCATGGTGGTCAATCCTAGTGCGGGAACCTCACGACGGCCTGGGCCTTGACGAGCACCTTGAGCGCCGTGGCGGTCTCCGGCTTCGCATCGGGGTCCGAGAGGTCCGGGGCGGTCACCGTGAGGTCCACGCGCGCGGTGCGCGCCTGCGGATCCACGGCCCCGACCACACCGCTGACCGACAGCGCGGTGCTCGGCTCGACCGCCGTGCCGTACGCGTTGGGAACCACCACGGGCTTGGTGAAGCGGGTCTGGTAGTCCACCACGGCACCCGGGTCACCGGCCCACTCGGTCACCAGCCCCACGGCCACGCCCATGGTGAACATCCCGTGGGCGATCACGTTCGGCAGACCCACCGACCGGGCGAAGTCCTCGTTCCAGTGGATGGGGTTCATGTCCCCCGAGGCTCCCGCGTAGGCCACGAGGTCCGCGCGGGACACCTCGATGCGCCGCTCGCCGATCTTCTGGCCCTTCTCCAGGCTCTCGAACTCCACGCTCACTGGTCCTCTCCTCGTACGAGCAGCGACGACACGGTGGTCGCCACTTTCTCCCCGTCCACCGTGGTGACCTCCACGCGTGACGTCACCATGGCCCCTGTTCCCAGCGGTCGCACGGCATCCACCGTGACCGCCGCCGTCAGCTCGTCCCCCGCCACGACGGGCCGGTGGTGCGTGAAACGCTGGTCCGCGTGGACCACGCGCGAGAAGTCGATCCCGGCCTCGGGGTCGTTGACCAGGGCGGCGTCGGCCCGCTGGGACACGACGATCGCGAAGGTGGGCGGGGCCACGAGGTCCGGGTAGCCGGCCGCCTGCGCGGCGGCGACGTCGTGGTGCACGGGATCCGTGGCCTTCACAGCGGTGGCGAACTCGCGGATCTTCTCGCGGCCCACCTGGTACGCGGGGATGGACGGGTAGGTGGTGCCCACCACGTCAGGGGATACGGCCATGGTCTCCTCGATTCGACGGACGGCTTTCCGCCCAGCCTATCGGCCCCTCCGCTCCCCGGTCCGCCGACGACGCGTGGCCGGGGACGGTGCACTCGCGCTCGTCAGGTGCGGGACTTGGCCGACGACGGCGCACCGGGTACTCGTCACCGAGGCCCGGGCACCGGGGGTGGTAGCGCGGGCCCCGGCCACCGGGGGTGGTAACCCGGCCCCGCAACCTCCCGCGTGCACGAATGCACCGGCCATCCACGGCGCGGGACCAGCGGCGGAGCCGGACACGGAAAAGGCGCCGCTCCCCGAGGGGAACGGCGCCTGAACGGTAGCGGTGGACGGGCTCGATCCGTCGACCTCACGATTATGAGTCGTGCGCTCTAACCAGCTGAGCTACACCGCCACATCATGGATGAAACCCGCGGTTCACAAGGTTCCGCAGGTTGTCATCATGAGAGCCCCGACCGGGAATCGATCCCGGGACCTCCATCTTACCAAGATGGCGCTCTACCACTGAGCTATCGGGGCAACGCGGAATACTCTAACAGCATCTCATCGCGATGCACAAAACGGCTCTGGCCCCTGAATCACGCGACGGGGCGCCCGCCCCGGCGCCGGGGAATCGGGCCCGCGCAGGACGGGCTCGCCGGTAGGCGCAGGGGGGCGATCAGAGCGGGGGCGCCGGGGCGGATGCTGTGAGGTGGAGTAAACGCAGCACAGGGCTCCGATTTCTGCACTAACGGAGCAAATGCACACCCCGGGTGGGTGGACGGCTGACCGCCCAGCACCGAGGGCCGGGTGGACCCCCACCACCCAGTCCCCCGAAAGACGCGCGGCCCCTCACCCCACCGGGGATCCTCCGAGAATCCGCCGGGGTGTGAGAGGCCGCGCGTCAGTGGTGGTCGGATCAGCGTCCGGAGTAGCCGCCGTTGGTGCGGCCGTAGCTCTTCTTGCGGGGGCGGTCCTGGTAGGAGGAGCCACTGCCGCGGGGACGCCCGCCACCGCGGTCGTCCCGGTAACCACCGCGGTCGTCCCGGTAACCACCGCGGTCGTCGCGGTAGCCGCCACGGTCACCACGGTCATCCCGGTAGCCGCCTCCGCGGTCGTCCCGGTAGCCTCCACGGTCGTCCCGGTACCCGCCGCGGTCGCCACGGTCGTTGCGGGGTCCGCGGTCACGGTCCCCGCCGCGGAACCGGTTGCCGCCACCACTGCGGGCACCACCCGGTCCGCGGTCCTCCTGGATGCGGATGGGCGCGCCGTTGATCTGAGTGTTGGAGAGCTTGTCGAGCGTGCCCGCGGGCAGGTTCTCGGGCAGGCCGACCAGGGTGAAGGTGGGGCGGATGTCGATCGCACCGATCTGCGAGCCGTTGAGTCCGCCCTCGTGCGTGAGCGCACCCACCACGGCACCGGGGACCACGCGGTCGCGGTGGCCCACGGCCAGCTTGTAGGTCTTCATGCCAGCCTCGTCACCCGGGGAGCGCCGGTTGCGGGGGCCGTCCCCGTCCTTGCGCTCGCGGTCGCGCTTGCGCTGCGGCACCTCGGGGAGGTCCTCCACGAGGAAGGGGCGGCCGTTCTGCGCGATCACGGCCAGGGCCGCGGCGATCTCCACGGCGTCCACGTCGTGCTCGGCCTCGTAGCGCTCGACCATCTCGCGGAACAGCCCGAGGTCCTCGGACTCGATGGTCTCCTCGATCTGCTGCGCGAAGTTGTCCTTGCGGGTCTGGTTGACCTCGTCCGTGGTGGGCACGCGCATCTGCTCCACGGGCTGACGGGTGGCCTTCTCGATGGCGCGCAGCAGGTACTTCTCGCGCGGCGTCATGAAGAGGATGGCCTCGCCCTTGCGCCCGGCACGGCCGGTGCGCCCGATGCGGTGCACGTAGGACTCGGTGTCGTGGGGGATGTCGTAGTTGACCACCAGGGAGATCCGCTCGACGTCCAGGCCGCGCGCGGCCACGTCCGTGGCCACGAGGATGTCGATCTTGCCGTCGCGCAGGGAGTCCACGGTGCGCTCGCGCAGGTTCTGCGGGATGTCGCCGTTGATCGCGGCGGCGGTGTAGCCGCGGGCCTTGAGCTTGTCCGCGATCTCCTCCGTGGCGGCCTTGGTGCGCACGAAGACGATGACGCCGTCGTAGTCCTCGACCTCGAGCACGCGGGTCATGGCGTCCAGCTTGTGGGGGCCCATGACCTGCATGTAGCGCTGGCGGGTGTTGGTGCCCGTGGTGGTCTTGGCCTTGACCGTGATCTCCTTGGGGTCCCGCAGGTACTGCTGCGCGATCCGGCGGATTGCCTTGGGCATGGTCGCGGAGAACAGCGCGACCTGCTTCTCCTCCGGGGTCTGGGCCAGGATCTTCTCCACGTCCTCGGAGAAGCCCATGCGCAGCATCTCGTCGGCCTCGTCCAGCACCACGTACGCGATGTCGTCGAGCTTCAGCGAGCCCTTGGAGAGGTGGTCGATCACGCGACCGGGCGTGCCCACGACCACCTGCGCGCCGCGCTTGAGCCCGGCCAGCTGCGGGCCGTAGGAGGAGCCGCCGTACACGGGCAGGACGGTGAAGTCCTCCAGGTGCGTGGCGTAAGAGCCGAACGCCTCGGCCACCTGCAGCGCGAGCTCACGGGTGGGGGCCAGCACGAGCACGCGGGTGCTGCGCTGCGGACCGTGCAGGTCGGAGAGCTCCGCGAGCTTGGACAGCGCGGGCACCGCGAACGCGGCGGTCTTGCCGGTGCCGGTCTGGGCCAGGCCCACGACGTCCCGGCCGCTGAGCAGTGCGGGGATGGTGGCGGCCTGGATGGGCGAGGGGTACTCGTAGCCCACCTCGTCCAGGGCCGCCAGCACACGCCCGTCCACGCCGAGCTCGGCGAACGTGGGCAGCTGGGGCTCCTCGGTGGGCGCCTGCGCCGCCTGGGCGGCGGGGCTGTCGACGCCGCCCGGCTCGGTGGCGGGCGTTGCGTCCTGGGCCGCGGCGGCGTCGTCGGCGACGACCTCGGTCTCCCCGGGCGCGCTTGCGGGGGCGACGGTCTGGGCGGTCGTGTGGTCTTCGGGGGTGGATTCAGTGGGCACGGAAGAACCTCGCTTGGGTGGAATGGAGTGACTGACACCGGTGCGAGCGGAACCTCCGCTGAAGTCCTGGACCGACATGCCGGAGCGGCGAAACGGTGGATTGAGGACATGAGACCGGGATGATGACACTCCAGCCTACCGCACGGCGTCCCCGGATCAGCCCTCCAGGCGGGCCACCACGATGTTCTGCTCGTCACTCACCACGGTGTACCGGGCGCCGTAGACCTGGCCCGCGTACGCCGCCACGTCCTCCGGGGGTGTGCTCCCCCAGGTCTCGCTGGAGCGGTCCAGGACCACGTACTGGGGGTCGGGATCCTGCCCGTTGCCTATCCAGTGCACGTCCGCGCGGCTCACGAGGGCGTTCATGAGGGAGAGGTCCGTGGCCACGCTCGCGCCGGCGGGGATCTCGGCCACCGCCGTGGTCTTCGCGTCCGCGCGGGGGTCGGGCCGCCACGCCTCGGGAGAGGCCAGCCGCGCGAGCGGCAGCTGCGTCCCGACCGCGAGCGCGACGAGCAGGGCGCACCACGGGGCAGCCGCGGCCACGGCCCACAGCGCGGTGGCCTCCGCCCGGCCCCGGCGTTGCGACCGTGCGGCCCGCGAGACCAGGCGCTGCTGCGCCCGCACGGAGTCCCCGCGCAGCCGGACCACGGCGTCCACGAGCGACACGAACACCACGGGCATCAGGACCGCGCTGTAGTGCCACCCCGCGCCCCAGTAGCCGTCGTTCGGCGAGAGCATGCGCCACGCCAGGGTGGGCAGCGCCACGAGCGCAATGGGCGAGCGCACCGCCACCACCGCACCCGCGAGCAGCAGCAGCACCCAGGTGCCGAGCTTCTGCGCGGGCACCACCTGCAGGATCACCGCGCTCGCGGGGTCCCGCAGCAGGCCCGCCAGGTCCAGCTTGTCCGCGTACGCGAACTCGCCCGCGGGGTTCAGCGCGGGCAGCACCACGCCCACCGCGAGCGCCGACACCAGCACACCCCACACCACGAGCGCCGCTCCACCCACCACGGCCGGGTCCCGCAGCGACATCCGCGCCCCGCTCCCCCGCTCCCGGCGCACCGGGGACGACGCCGCCCGGTCCGGTTCGTGTCGTGCCCCCACCAGGTCACGACGGGAAGCCGCAACCTCCCAGCTCGGCCCACCCCCGTCCGCTGAGGTGGTGGGCGCCGTCGGGCGGGAGGGCCGCGCGCAGAAGGCGTCCCAGCGGCGTCGTAGTCCGGGGAGCCGGTGCCGCACCGCAGGGCGTGCGGCGTGACCGAGCATGAGCGCTCCCACGGCGGCCACTGTGAACCCCAGGTCCTCCTTGACCAGCGCCACCGGCGCGCACCACAGGGTGGCGGCGAGCCAGCGACGCTCGCGCAGGGCCCAGAGACCCGTGGCGAGCAGGGGCACGGCGAGCGCGATCTCGTGGAACTGCACCGCCACCGCGTTCTGCAGGCCGAAGCTCAGCGCGTACGCCACACCGATGGCGGCTGCGGGAGCCGGGTGCATCGCCCGCGCGGCGCAGCGCGTGATGACGGCTGCGGACGCCCCGAACAGGACGTTCTGAACAATCATGGGGGTCAGCGCGGAGGGGAACAGCGCGTACACGGGGGTCAGGACGATCAGCAGCGGGTGGAAGTGGTCCCCCAGCAGGTTGAAGCCGTCCCCCTTGATATCCACCACGGGCCCCTCGCCTGCCGCGTAGGAGGACAGCAGCTGCGTGAAGATCGCGTTGTCCCACGAGGGCACGTCCCAGCGGATCCACTGGCTCCAGGACAGCGCGCAGTACAGGGCCGTGGCCAGGGAGCCCACCAGAACGGGGAGCAGCCACGCCCAGTGGGCGCCCCGCGTGCCGCGAACGGGCGGTGCTACCGCCGGGACTGCGGGATTCTGGCGGTCCAACGGTCCTCCGTCCGGGGGTCGAGGGCGCCGGCCCGTGGGGGACGGGACAGGCGGGGCCATGGCACGGCCGGCCCGCCGTCGCTGGGCCGAGCCGAGTGGAACGGGGCCGTGCTCTCAGCGCGCGGCCCCGGACGAGCGCCATCGGCCGGGAACGGCGGTTGTCGGCGCCTGCCACGCAGACTACCGGCAGCCGGAGCGCCGCTCGGTGAACGCAGTCGCCGTGACGACCGGGCCGTGCCGGACTCGTGCCGCGTCTGCGACGTGATCGGCGGAACCGGTGGGGAGACCGCGGCCAGACGTCGGCCCGGCGCGGACGCCGGAGGCAGTCTTCTCCCGGAGAGCGGGACCGCGCACGGTGTCGGAACCCGGTGGCATCATCGCCCCCATGACCACGGAGGTGACCACGCGCGGCGCGGGGACGGAACACGCGCCCGCCCGGTGGCGCTGGACCCCGCGGGGACCGCTCCACCTGGGGCAGACGCTGCGCGTGCTCGGTCGCGGTGCGGAGGATCCCACGTGCCGGGTCCTCGGCGAGGACTGCGTGTGGATCACCACCCGGTGGAACCGTCTGCCCGTGAGCGCGCGCTTCACCCGGCCCGCCGGTGCGACCGGAACGAATCCCCTGGACCGCGACGTCCTGGTGGAGGCCTGGGGTCCCGGTGGCGAGGGGTGGCTGTCCACCGCTCCCCGCTGGGTGGGCCACGAGGACTCGTGGGAGGACTTCGACTCCTCGGCCGCGTTCTCCGAGCTGCCGCATGCACTGGTCCGGGCCCGGCACGAGCACCCCGGCCTGCGGCTCCCGTCCGCCGGGAACCTGCTGGAGCGGGCCGTGGTGGCGATCCTCGAGCAGCGGGTGACCGCGATCGAGGCCGTCCGTGCGTACCGGGCGCTGCTGCGCTGGAACGCCGAGTCCGCCCCCGGGCCCGCTCCGCACGGAATGCGTGTTCCGCCCACACCGGAGCAGTGGCGGCGCACACCGTCCTGGCAGTGGCACCGCGCCGGGGTGGATCCGGCGCGCTCGGCCACCGTCATGCGCACGGTGCACCGGGCCGCCGCACTCGAACGCCTCGCCCTGGATCCCGATCCTGCGCGGGTGCGCACGGCGCTGCAGAGCATCCAGGGGATCGGTCCGTGGACGGCCGCGGAGATCACGCAGTGCACCCACGGGGACCCTGACGGGGTGAGCGTCTACGACTACCACCTGGCGAACTACGTGTGCTGGTTCTTCGACCGCGCACCGGGCTCGGACCAGCGGATGCTCGAGCTTCTGGAACCCTGGCGTGGCCACCGCCAGCGCGTGGTGCGGCTCATCAAGGCCAGCGGCCACCGCAAGCCGTCGTTCGGGCCGCGGTTGAGTCCGCAGGACCACCGGCACCACTGAACCGCGGGAACGGCGGGAACCGGAGTCATGCGAGGCGGCACCGGCGCTGCGAGCGCCCTGGGGCGACTGGTGCGACGGGAACCACCGGCAGGTCTGACAGGGAGGACGCCTTCCACGCGGGTGACCGTGCGTGGTCACGGCACGACGGCACCCGTGCCGCCCCTGCCGGGGGACAGCCGGCACCGCACGCCGTGGCACGCCGTTGAGGTATGCCTGGCCTGCGTAGAAGTTCCCCCGAATCCGGAGCACACTTGCTGGCATGTCACAGCACACCATGGCAGAACCCCATGCCGAGAAGTCCGGGGACCGACTCAACAAGCTCCGCGCCGCCGTCCTGGGCGCCAACGACGGCATCGTGTCCGTGGCCGCCACCGTGGTGGGCGTGGCCGGCGCCACCGCGGCCACCGGCCCCATCCTGATCGCGGGCTCGGCGGCCGTGATCGGCGGCGCCCTGTCCATGGCGCTGGGCGAGTACGTCTCCGTGTCCAGCCAGAAGGACTCCGAGGAAGCACTCATCGAGAAGGAGAAGTGGGAGCTCCAGGAGATGCCGGAAGCGGAGCTCGAGGAGCTCGCGGAGCTCTACCGGGAGCGGGGCCTGAGCGAGGCCACCGCCAAGCAGGTGGCGATCGAGCTCTCGGAGAAGGACGTCCTGCGGGCACACCTGGATGCGGAGCTGGGCATCGACCCGGATGACATCGTGAACCCGTGGTCCGCCGCGATCTCCTCCGCCCTGGCGTTCTTCCTGGGGTCGCTGCTGCCGATGCTCGCGATCCTGCTTCCGCCGCCGGAGCTGCGGATCCCCATCACGTTCGCCGCGGTCCTCGTGGCGCTGGGCCTCACGGGCACGCTGGGCGCCCGGCTCGGCAAGACACCGCACGTGGCGCGCGCCGCCGTCCGCGTGGTCGTGGGTGGCGCCCTCGCCCTGGGTGCCACGTTCCTGATCGGCTCCCTGCTGGGGGTCTCGGCGGCCTGACACGCCGCGCTGCACGACGCCGCCCGGGCCCGCAGCGCCCCGGCGCACGACGAGGGCGGTTCCCCGTGCTGGGGAACCGCCCTCGCCGTGTCTGTGCCCCGCGTCCGCGGGGCCGGATCCGCGCAGTGCTGCGCGGGCCAGGATCAGTTCTGCGGAGCCTCGGGCTCGGCCGCGGACTCAGCCTGTGCCGCCTGCTTCTCGACCTCTGCCCGGACCTCGTTCATGTCGAGGTTCTTGACGGCCGTGATGACCTCCTCCAGCGAGGAGGCGGGGAGCGCTCCCGGCTGGGAGAACACGAGGATGCCCTCGCGGAACGCCATGAGGGTGGGGATGGAGGAGATCTGGGCGGCGGCGGCCAGGCCCTGCTCGGCCTCGGTGTCCACCTTGCCGAACACGATCTCCGGGTTCTTCTCGGAGGCGGACTCGTAGGTGGGTGCGAACTGCTTGCAGGGGCCGCACCAGTCTGCCCACCAGTCCAGCAACACGATGTCGTTGTCGGAAATGGTCTGGCCCAGAGTGTCCTGGGTGATGTCAACGGTAGCCATGGTCTCCACCATAGGAGCCGCCCCCGAGGGTCTCCAGACCGTTCACTGGTGGCACAAGGAACGCCTCCCGGGCGTGTTGCAGGGGCACGCACCTGACCCTGGCGGCTCGTGCGGCAGACGCGGCGGTGCGCACCACCGGTGGCGCGGCCCACCCGAGCTCACGGCCCCACCCACCACCCGCCGATACTCCTGGAACGCCCCCGGCACGACGAAGGGGCTCCCCGGATCCAGTGATCCGGGAAGCCCCTTCGTGATGTCCAGGACATGTCCTCGGTGGCAGGTGAGGGATTCGAACCCCCGTAGGCATTGCCAGCTGATTTACAGTCAGCCCCCTTTGGCCGCTCGGGTAACCTGCCGAGACGCCCTGCGCACGCGGCGATACCGCGCGGCGAAGCACCTCAACAGTACACGGGGAGCGGTGCGGGCCCAAAATCGCGGGTGGTGGCCCCGTCGGCGCACCGTGCCCGGTTCCCGGTCAGCCTCCCGGCCAGAGCGAGCGGCTGCCGCGCACCGGATGCGGCCACGGATGCCCGCCCGGCGGACGCCGCGCGAACCACGCCCACGAAGGGCGCCACGGGAGGACCCGCCGCCGAGTAGCACGGGCACCACCCAGATGCCAGGGACCCAAACGGTTGACCACAACTGATCAGCAGCCTGATCATGGACGAGCAGACAACCACACCCGGGCCCGACCCCCTCCAGAGGAGGGTGACGGACCCGGGACAGGAAGGCGAAACACCATGAACACCACAACCTCCCCCTCTCGTGCCATCGTCCTGGGCGGCGGCGGCTCCGCCGGCATCGCGTGGGAGAGCGGACTGCTCGCCGGACTGCTGGAGGCCGGAGCGGATCTGGGAGCGGCAGACCTCGTGGTCGGCACCTCCGCGGGCTCCGCGGTGGCCGTGCAGCTGCGCGCCGGCGGTCTCCAGCTCGACGCCCTGCGCGCCGAGATGGGCCCCGGTGCCAGCAGCGGGCGGTCCACTCCCGACGACGCCGCACCGGCCTTCGACGCCGAACAGTTCATACAGCTGATGGGCGAGGCCGCGCAGCGCGCCACCACGCCCGAGGCGGGACGCGCGACGATCGGGGCCCGGGCGGCGTCGGCCACCCCCGCGATGACCGAGGAGGCGTGGCTCGCGCGCATCGGGGGCATGCTGCCCGAGCAGTGGCCGGCGGGGCGCCTCGCGCTGACCGCGGTGGATGCCGGCACCGGGGAGTTCGTGGTGTTCAACGCGGACAGCGGTGTGCCGCTCGAGCGGGCCGTGGCCGCGAGCTGCGCCGTTCCCACGGTCTTCCCGCTCGTGCACGCGGGGGACCGCGCCCTCATGGACGGAGGCATGCGCTCGGCCACCAACGCGGACCTGGCCGCTGGCTTCGACCGGGTGCTCGTGGTCTCGTGCAACCCCGAGCCGCCCACGAGCCCGTTCGGCCCCACCCTCGACGAGTCCCTGCGGTTGATCGAGGAGACCGGTGCCGCTCTGCACGTCACGGCGGACGAGGCCAGCCACCGGGCGTTCGGGATGAATCCGCTGGATCCGGCGCGTCGGATACCCTCGTTCGAGGCCGGTCTCGCGCAGGCGCGTCAGCTCGCGGACCGGGTCACAGAGTTCTGGAACGCGTGAGCACACGGCCTCGCGCGCTCCGCCGATCGCACCGGAACAGCCGAGGAGCAAGAGCATGGCATCAGAGTCGTCGTTCGACGTGGTCAGCAAGGTGGACAAGCAGGAAGTGGCGAACGCCCTGAACCAGGCGCAGAAGGAAGTGGCCCAGCGCTACGACTTCCGCGGTGTGGGCGCGGACATCGACTTCTCGGGCGAGAAGCTCCTCATCAAGGCCAACTCCGAGGAGCGTGCCCAGGCGGTGCTGGACGTGTTCCAGTCCAAGCTGGTCAAGCGCGGGATCTCCCTGAAGTCCCTGGACGCGGGTGACCCGTACGCCTCCGGCAAGGAGTACCGGATCGAGGCCTCCATCAAGGAGGGCATTGCCCAGGACCAGGCCAAGAAGATCACCAAGCTCATCCGGGACGAGGGTCCCAAGGGCGTCAAGGCCACCATCCAGGGCGACGAGCTGCGCGTCTCGTCCAAGTCCCGCGACGACCTGCAGGACATCATCTCCCTGCTCAAGGGCTCGGACCTCGAGGTCGACCTGCAGTTCGTGAACTACCGCTGAGCTCACGCGTTAGGGGCCGGGACGGATTCCTCCGTCCCGGCCCCTCGTGCGTTCCGGGCAGCGGTGCTCACCGGCATCTCCGCTCCCCTGGGCGGGCCCTGTCCGACGCCGCCTGGTTCGGTGCGCGCCGTCCGCCGGTTCACGACGACGCCGCCGCACCGCCCCCGGGGCGCGCCGGCTCAGCGTCCGCCCGGGCGCCCGCCGTTGCGGGCCATGTTCTCGAGCCGCGCCACGCGGTCGTCCGTGGCCGGGTGGGTGCGGAAGAGCCCGGTGACCGAGCCGCCGCGGAACGGGTTCGCGATCATCAGGTGGGACGTGTTGACCACCTTCTGGTCGGCCGGGTTCATGGGCCGCTGCGAGGCCCCGCCCTCGATCTTGCGCAGTGCGGAGGCGAGCGCCAGGGGGTCCCCGGTGAGCTTGGAACCGTCCTCGTCCGCGTCGTACTCGCGGGTCCGGGAGATGGCCAGCTGGATCACGGTGGCGGCCAGCGGTGCCAGGAACGCCATGAGCAGACCCACCAGGGGATTGCCGCGGTTGTCGCCGCCGCGCCCGCCGAAGATGGCGGCGAACTGGAGCATCTGGGCCGCGGACGTGATCAGACCGGCCACCGCGGCCGCCACCGACGAGGTCAGGATGTCCCGGTTGTAGACGTGCATCAGCTCGTGGCCCAGCACGCCGCGCAGCTCGCGCTCGTCCAGCAGCTGCAGAATGCCCTCCGTGCAGCACACGGCGGCGTTCTCGGGGTTGCGGCCCGTGGCAAAGGCGTTGGGGCTCATGGTCGGGGCGATGTACAGCCGGGGCATGGGCTGCCCCGCCTTCTGGGACAGCTCGTGCACGATCCGGTACATGGCCGGGGCCTGCTGCGGAGTCACAGGCACTGCGCGCATGGAGCGGATCGCGAGCTTGTCGGAGTTCCAGTAGCTCACGGCGGTGCCGATCAGACCCATGACCGCGAAGACCATGATGAACACGGAGTTGCGGGTGGCCCCGGAGATGGCCCAGCCGATTCCCAGCAGGACCGCCCACATCCCGCCCAGGAGCAGGACGGTTTTCAGGCCGTTGAAGTGACGGTGCATCAGGTGGTTCTCCTCAGTGTCGGGGGTCTCTGGATCATGAGGCCGTGGATGGTGGAGCTGCGGATCGCGGCCGGATCGGGGGTCTGGGGGATCAGGGGTCTGCGGGATCGGGAGTCTGTCCGGTGGTTCAGCTTCTCGTGGGGCCGGGTCAGTAGGTGACCCACGGGAAGCAGATCCACTCGCCGTTCAGTCCCAGCACCCAGTCGCACTGGTCAGTGGGTGAGGGGGACGGTGTGGCCGGCGGGGCCGTGTCCCCGGCGGACGGTGTGGGGTCCGCGGTCGCCTCGGGACTGGGGCTGGGGCTGGGATCCACGGTTCCCTGGGAACCCTCGGGCGTGGGCTCGCTCGTGGGGTCGATCATCGGCAGGCTGCGCACGGGGCCGGGCAGTGCGGGCTCCTGACCGGGCAGGAAGGGGGCAGGGGCCACCGGGCTCTCGGGACGCGGCGCCGCCGCCTCTGGAGCGCCGGGCTCGGCAGCCGTTCCAGGCTGCGGATCGTCCTGCGCCTCGCCCTCGGGCTCCACGGCTCCCGCCGGTCCGGAAGCCCCCACCGGCCCCGGGGCGCCCTGGGAGGGCTCGTCCGCCGCGGTGCCGGCGGAGCCGGTCGCGGCGGGGGGACGGGCGCTGCGACCGGCATCCTCCGACACCGAGGCACTCGCGGCCACCGGGTCAGCCTCCTGGGAGGTGCTCGTCCAGGCCAACAGACCCACCGCCGACGCCGCGAGCACGAGGGCCGATCCCACCGCGACGACGAGCCCCGTGCCGGAGCCCACGAACGCGGCCACACCTCCCCCGGCGCCCGTGGCGCCACCCGTGGAACCGCTCGCCGCCACCGTTGCCGGGGCTGCCGTGGATCCACCGACCGCACCGAGCTCCGCCGCGACGGGTGCGACCGCTCCGGAAGCCGCGGCGGCGGCGTCGTGCGAGCCGAACTGCGCGGTACCGTCCGAGGGGGCGCCGAGCTGAGTGGCCGCACCCGAGAACGCTCCGAGCAGGGGAAGCGCGCCCAGTGAGTCCGCGAGGCGGCTTCCCGCGCCGCTCCACAGCGGCAGCGCGGCGAGCACGGGAAGCACCCAGGCCCGCATCCCCAGTCCCAGGTCCTGCAGCTGCAGGTACTCGGCGGTGCAGCGGCAGCACTGGTCCAGGTGCTGCTGGACGGCGCGCGTGCGCGCGGGCGTCAAGGAGCCCCGGGTGAAGGCGCCCAGCTGCGATGAGTACTGGTGGCAGTCCTCGAGTGCCTGTGCGGAGACGTGCTCCTGCACGTACGCGGCGCGCAGTCCTTCACGGGCACGCTTGCCCAGCGCGGACACGGCGTTCGGCTGCACGCCCACCACCGGAGCCACCTGACGGGGCCGGCGCTGCTCCACCTCGAGGTACCACAGCACCTCCTGCCACCGCTCGGGGAGGGAGGCGAAGGCCCGGGCCACCACGGCGGCATCCACCTGGCGCACCACGGAGTCGTCGAAGAGCTCCACACGGTCCAGCGGTCCGTCCGGCTTCGGGTCCTCCGGACGCGTGCGGGTGAGGTCGTTGGCGCGGTCCGCGGCCAGCCGCGACACCGCCGTGACCACGTAGGCCCGGAGGAACTCGCGCGGACCCTTCCCCTCTCGAAGGAGCGCCAGCACCCGCGTGAAGGCCTCGGAGACCAGGTCCTGGGCGTCGGCGTCGTTGCGGGAGTGCATGCGGGCGACGGCCAGTGCGGCCCCGCGGTGGCGTTCGTAGAGCTCGCCGAAGGCCGCGGTGTCCCCCTCGCGCACGGCACGGAGCAGCTGCTCGTCGCTCGCGGGGCCGGTGGCCTGGGCCGAGGGACGTCCGGAATCCGGGTCTGCTCTGTGGGGCATGATTCTCTCTGACGACGCGCGGTGGGATCCCCACCATTGTGACAGCCGCCGCTGGGAAGCGTCAGACCGTCGCCTGCATGACAGGTGGGCTCCATGCGGTGCCGCGGTCGGGGGCGGGACCAGCCCCCCGCCGGTCCCGCCCCCGTCTCCTAGCACCGCTCTCTTTCCCCCGGTGCCGGGCAGCCCACCCGGCGAAGAGACGCTCTCGCCCGCCGCGTGCCACGTAATGCGTCCCCGTACTGACCGTGGCACCGGCTCGTCGGTCCCAGAGCGATCGGACCGTCCGGAATCCGGCACAGCCCGCACCGGATTCACTGTGTAGACACCCGGTTCCACGGATCGTGACGCGAGAACCCGAAAAAATTTTTCCGGCCCTCACTGGGGGCGCCGTACGCCTCCCCCGAGTCCGCACTGCCCGCGCTTCGTCGGCCTGCGCACAGGGGTGGCGCATCCCCGCCGTGGCGCGGCGGGCCACGGGTAAGGGTGCACTAACTATTGTGAATAGCTCAGAATAAGGTTAGAGTCATGCCCATGGAGACCACCGCCGAGATCGCACCGCATCCCTCACGGGACGCGTGGACCTCGCATCTGCGCTCGCACGGGCGCAGGGTCACCAAGCAGCGTCTCGCGGTGCTCGACGCCGTGGACGCCGTGCCGCACGCCACCGCGGAGGAGACGGTCAGGCAGGTCCGTTCGGTCCTGCCGAACATGTCCGTCCAGTCCGTGTACGTGGTCCTCGCGGACCTCGCGGCCATCGGCATGGTGTCCAAGTTCGAACCGCCCGGTTCCCCGGCGCGGTACGAGATCCGCACCGGGGACAACCACCACCACGCGTACTGCATCCGCTGCGGAGTCATCCGCGACGTGCCGTGCGCCGTGGGGCACGCGCCGTGCCTCACGCCCTCGCAGGACCACGGCTTCGAGCTGCTGTCCGCCGAGGTGGTGTACCGGGGCATCTGCCCGCAGTGCCAGCAGGCTGCTGCGGCGGCGGACCGCGAGGCGTAGCACGTCACCACTTCCCGTCGGATCCCATCCATCACCCAGGAGGAATCATGTCTGACACCACTCCCCACGAACGCGGACTGCGCAAGACCGGTTCGTTCACCACCACCCAGGAGGGCCTGCCGGTCCCCACGAACGCTGACGCCCACTCGCTGAGCGTCGGCGCGGACGGCCCGATCGTCCTGCACGATTCCTACCTCGTCGAGAAGCTCGCCGCGTTCGACCGCGAGCGCGTGCCGGAGCGCGTGGTGCACGCCAAGGGCGCCGGTGCCTTCGGTGAGCTCGAGGTCACCGAGGACGTGTCCCAGTACACCAAGGCCGCCGTGTTCCAGAAGGGCACCAAGACCCCCATGCTGGCGCGCTTCTCCACCGTGGCCGGCGAGCAGGGCTCCCCGGACACCTGGCGCGACCCCCGCGGTTTCGCGCTGAAGTTCTACACCACCGAGGGCAACCTGGACATCGTGGGCAACAACACCCCGATCTTCTTCGTGCGCGACGGCATCAAGTTCCCGGACTTCATCCACTCGCAGAAGCGCCTTCCCGGCTCGGGCATGCGTGACAACACCATGCAGTGGGACTTCTGGACCCAGTCCCCGGAGTCCGCCCACCAGGTGACCTACCTCATGGGCCCCCGCGGCATCCCGAAGACCTACCGCCACATGAACGGCTACGGCTCCCACACCTACCAGTGGAGCAACGAGGCCGGCGAGCGCTTCTGGATCAAGTACCACTTCATCTCCGACCAGGGCACCGAGGGCCTGACCGGCCCGGAGGCCGAGGAGATCGCGGGCAAGGACGCGGATGCGCACCGCCGCGACCTCTACGACTCGATCGAGAAGGGCGACTTCCCGTCCTGGACCATGTACGTGCAGGTCATGCCGTACGAGGACGCCAAGACGTACCGCTTCAACCCGTTCGACGTCACCAAGACGATCTCCAAGAAGGACTACCCGCGCATCAAGGTGGGCAAGTTCACGCTGAACCAGAACCCGCTGAACTACTTCGCGCAGATCGAGCAGGCGGCGTTCTCCCCCGGCAACACCGTGCCCGGTGTGGAGATCTCCCCGGACAAGATGCTGATGACCCGCGTGTTCTCCTACCCGGACACGCACCGTCACCGCATCGGCGCGAACTTCGCGGACCTTCCCGTGAACTTCCCGTACCGCTCGGAGCAGAACTCGTACTCGCACGACGGCCCCATGCGGTACACGTTCAAGCACCCGAACCAGCCGGTGTACGCGCCCAACACCCAGGGCGGCCCCGTGGCCGGTGCCGGTTCCGCCGTGGCGGACAACATGCGCTGGGAGTCCGACGGCGACCTGCTGCGCACCGCCGCCACCCTGCACTCCGAGGACGACGACTTCGGCCAGGCCGGCACCCTCTACCGTGAGGTCTTCTCCGACGAGGAGAAGGCGGAGACGGTGGAGAACATCGCCGGTCACGTGGGTGACGTGATGGACGAGACCATCAAGGAGGCCGCGTTCCAGTACTGGGAGAAGGTCGATCCCGAGCTGGGCCGCCGTGTCCGCGAGGCCGAGGCCCGCAACTCCGGTTCGGACGCCTACGGCATCTGATCCGTCCCGGTGACCCGGCGCCGCGTCGCCGGTGACCCACAGGCCCCGTTCCCGCTCCGGCGGGGACGGGGCCTGTTGCGTGTCCGGGTTCTACTCGGTGTCCTGGGCCCCGGCGCGCTCCTCCTCGCGCTGCGTGACGAGCTCGAGCATCTCCTTCAGCTGCTCGGTGGGCAGGGTGGCCACGGGCGCCATGGCGTTGAGGCACACGGCCGCGGCACCGCAGTCCACGGCGAACTGCAGAATCTGGCGGGCGGGTGCGGAACGCACCGTCAGGGCGGGGTCCAGCGCGGCGACCTCCGCTGCGGAGGTGAAGACCAGGAGGGTGTCGGGTGCCGCGCCCGCCTGCTCGGGCTGCACCATCACGGGCACGGCGTCCTCGCCGTGGTCCCGGGTGCCGAGCATCAGGTGGGCGTCGGGGTTGAACAGCGCGCCCAGCACGTTGGCCATGTTGCCGCTGATCAGGGCCTGCTTGAGGGGATCGTTGTGCGGGGAGCTGCCCACCCACTCCACCTGCTGCCGGGAGATCCGGGTGGCGTGAGCGGAGGCCGGGTCCACCACGATCTCGTCGTACTGCCCGTCCTGGACCACCATCTGCACCATGGCGCTGGCCCGCTGGCGCAGCAGCACCGGTTCCTGCAGCTCCTGGTTCCGGTTGCTGCGCGTGAACATCTCGCGCGCCTGGTCCGCGCTGGTGTAGACGGCCAGCGCCCGGGAGCCGTCCGGCTGGTTCACGGTCTGCACGCGGATGTGGGAGTCCGGGCCGATGGGCTGACCGTCCTCCCCCGGGACCATGTCGGACCCGGAGACGTCCAGCAGCACCGTGCCCGCCAGCGCCTCCCGCAGCACTCCCGCGAGCGACCGGTCCCCCGGTGCCTCCGCGTGCGCCTGCGCCGCCGCCCGCAGCCGGGGGTGCACGTCCCCGTGGCTCTCGTCCTCCCCTGGATCGGCGAACGGGAGACTGAGACCCGCGGCGTCCGCGAGCTCCACGGCCCACAGCGGCACGTGCTCCTGGGTGCGGGGGAACTGCGTGAGCTGGGTGAGGACGTCCTGGGCGGTGTAGGAGCCCTCCTGCGCGTACGTGGCGGGCATCTGCCCGAAGTCGTAGGTCGCGTTCGTGCGCAGGGTGGGTTCGGGCCAGCCCTGCGCGGCGATCATGAGGGACATGGTGAGCCAGCTGCCGCGCCCGGCCACCCAGCAGCTGCGCTGCAGCTCCGAGAGCAGCTCCAGCACGGGGCTCTGCTCCTTGATGGGCCCAGCGGCGCCGGGGATCACGGCGCCCTCCCGGTTCTCGATGACCCGCAGGTGCACGCGCCCACCCTGCGGCTTGAACTCCACGAGCATGGAGTCCCAGCCCGGATCGGTGCGCAGCACGGACATCACCCACTCGCCCACCTGGGCCACGAGCTCGCGCTCGGTGCGGGTCGGAGGGGTCGGGCCGGACTCGGGTGCGGAGCTCATGTTCTCGTCAGTGTCCCTTCGGCCGGGTGTCCCCGGGCCAGTCTCGTCACGGGCGTGCGCGGAGCTCCCGGTCGGTGGTCCGGGCCGCGTGGCCCCCAGCCTAGCCAACGTGCGCGGCGTCACCCCGGCGGCGTCGTGTGCCGCGTCCCCCGGTGCGTCCGGGCGGCGCGTCCCCGTGCCCCCCGAGCCCCGGCCCACAGGTGGCCCCGCCGCACGACGACGCCGCCGCGCCCGGCGCGCGCCCCGCCCGTGCGGTCCGGGCGCCCCGGTCCCCGTGCGACCCCGCCCGGCCCGCGCCCAGCGTTCCGGCAGGACGGACCGGACGGTGGGACCCCGCACCAGTTGTTAGCCTGGACCCATGACGAAAACTTTGCAGGAGCTGATCGACGAGTCGATCTTCATCTCCACCGAGTACCAGGCAGTGCTGGCCGAGCTGTCGCAGGGTGCGGATTGGGACGTGGACTTCTCCGCGCCGTCGTTCACCCTGCAGACCACCCCGCCGGTCACCCTCACGCCCTACCTGCTGGGCACCGAGTCCGCGTCCCGCGGGTCCTTCGTGTGGTGCTGGCAGGAACTGGGCCACTTCAACCCGCAGGTGGTCTCCGCCGCGGTGCAGGCCAAGCAGGCCGGGGAGCGCCACGAGGTCGCGGAGCTGAGCACGGCGGAGCTGCCGCTGCAGGAGGGACTCGCTCGTCGGGTGACCCTGGCGGCCAAGGCTGTGACCGGTCTCTACGCCCACTACCCCGCGCGCGCCGGCGGGAACATCACCGCGTGGCTGCTGCTGGACGGCCAGCAGTTCGAGCTCCCGCGTCTCACCGAGCAGCGGATGATGCAGGTGATCGGGGAGTCCCTCACCACGGACACCGCCGTGGACCACAACCTGGCCGTGGCCAGCTACGCCAAGCTGCGTGGCGCCCACGTGGCATGGGACACGGACGCCACCTGCGTGGTCACGGTCCACGACGGCGCCCAGCGCTTCTGGTTCGACGACCACCAGATCACCGGTGTGGAACCGGCCGAGCCCTCCGTGGGGGAGGACGAGCTTCGCGAGCTCGAGCGTCAGGCACAGACCCACCGCGAGGCTCTGGTCCAGGACCGTCAGGCCGCCGTGGCCCAGGCGGAGCGTCTGGGTGAGCAGCAGCGCGCGGAGGCCGCGGAGCGCAAGCGGCGCGAGCGGGAGGAGGCCGCCGCGGCGGCGTCGTCCGCCCCCGCGGCCCAGCCCACGGACGAGGAACCGCTGCCCACCGAGCTGTCCCCCGAGGACATCGAGGCGCCGGAGCCCGAGCAGCCCGCCGGGGACGTGGCCGTGCCCGCGAGCCAGGTGCGGGACGCGGACGCCCCGTTCGACCAGGAGCCCACCGGGCCCGCCGAGCCCGGACGCGTGGAGACCACCGTGCTGCCCGGCCACCATGAGGAGACCCTCACCGCCGGACCGCAGGCCTCCCCGCACCCGGACACCACCGCCATGTCCCGGATCCCGGATCCCGATCTCGCGGCCGGCCAGCCCGGGACCGCCGAGGAGGAGACCCGCGCCGGGCTCGCCCGCGAGGAGGACGTGCGCACCGAGCGCGAGAGCGTCACCGTCTCCGAGGAGCGCGTGGTGCGCGAGGACGTCTCCCCTGCCGGCACGCGTGAGGCCCACGTGGAGCGCGAGGCCGTGGTGGCCCGCGAGACCGTGGCCGGACCCGAGGCCGCGGACGACGACATCTCCGCCCCCGCTGTGGTGGACGGCGAAGAGGTCGAGACCAACGAGCAGGCGGAGCGCAAGGGCAAGAAGAAGCGCGGCTTCCTCAGCCGTTTCTTCGACCTGTAGGCCCTCCCGGCGCGTCCTGCGCGCCCGTCCACCGGCGGTAGGATGCTCCGGTGAGTGATGAGATGACACCCGGCCCGGGACCCGACCAGCACGGTCGGGCCCGGGCCGGAGTCGGCTACGGGTTCGGCGCCTACGCGATCTGGGGGCTGCTGCCGCTGTACTTCGTGCTGCTGGCGCCCGCCACGCCCTTCGAGATCGTGGCCATGCGGGTGGTCTTCTCGTTGCTCTTCTGCCTGGTCCTGCTCACGGTGACGGGCGGGCTGCGGCAGTACCTGCGGGTCTTCCGCGACCGCCCCGCCGTCCTGGCCCTGAGCGTGGCGGGTGTGCTGATCGCCGGGAACTGGCTGCTCTACACCGTTGCCGCCACCACCGGGCACACGCTCGAGGCGTCCCTGGGGTACTTCATCAACCCCATCGTGGCCATCCTGCTGGGTGTGCTCGTGCTGCACGAGAAGCTGCGGCCCCTGCAGTGGGCCGCGATCGCCGTGGGAGTGGTCGCCGTGCTCGTGATGTCCGTGTTCTACGGCTCCGTGCCGTGGCTGTCCCTGGGACTCGCGTTCTCCTTCGGCTTCTACGGGCTCGTGAAGTCCCGGCTGGGGTCGCGGTACCCCGCCCTCGTCACGCTCGCCGCGGAGACCACCATGATCACCCCGCTGGCCCTCGTGGCCGTGGCCGTGCTCGGGGTGCAGGGGCAGATCACGCTCGTCTCGGAGGGCGCCGGGCACTTCCTGCTGCTGCTCTCCGCCGGCGTGATCACCGCGGTGCCCCTGCTGCTGTTCGGCGCTGCCGCCTCCCGTCTGCCCCTGAGCACCGTGGGCATGATCCAGTACGTGGCCCCCATCGGGCAGTTCATCCTGGCCACGGCGGTGTTCCACGAGGCCATGCCGCCGGAGCGGTGGGCCGGTTTCGTGCTCGTGTGGATCGCGGTGGTGCTGCTCGTGCTCGACGCCGTTCGCGCACCGCGTGCCCCGCGGCTGCCCCGCCGCTGAGCTCTCGCCGGAAGACGCTGCGGCACCCCGTCGCGGCGAGCCCGCGGCCGAACCGCCCCCGGGGACGACGAAGGCCACTGCCGGAGATCTCCGGGAGTGGCCTTCGCTCGTGGGAGGGTCGGGTCAGAGGTGGCGGCCCGCGGTCTGCTCGGGAGCCTGGGCACCCTCACCCGCGGGGTGCGGCCCACCACGCAGGTCGCGCGGACCCCCGGCCGGGGTGCTCGCCCCGCCTGCAGCGTCGTCGACGCCCCCGTGGTGCGCCTCCAAGGGCTCGTCCTCGTCCTCGGCGGGCGTGTCGATCTCGTCCTCCAGCTCGGGAGAGCGCTTGATGTTGATCAGCGCCAGCACGAGCCCGCCCCACACCAGGGTCATGGCCACGACCATCATGACGATTGCGCTGCCGTTCATCGGTTCTCTCCTTCGCTGTGGCGGGACGCGGTGCCCGCGGGGGTGGTCTCACGGGTGCCGCGCTCGGCGTTCGAGCGTGACCACGGCATCCTGCGCCTGACCACGGTGCCGCGGTAGATGGCGCGCAGGGAGAAGTCCTGGCCCAGTGCCGGGGTGCGCCCGGCAGTGTCCGGGTAGTGGGTCAGGGACTCCTGGTTCTCCAGCGCCTTGCGGTCCAGGTAGGCGTCCTGCACCGAGGGTGCAGGGCTCGTGAAGGCCTCCGACGTGCGTCTGCTCCAGGGCAGCCGGGAGATCAGGAAGGAGATCACGATGAGCCCGACCGCCATGCCCCAGCCGAACACGTTCACGAACCACTGCGGCATGTCGTTGTAGCCCTCGGCCACGGTCTGGGTGAGCTGGTCGATGAGGATGTAGCCCAGGATCACCGGGGTCACACCGCCGGCCATGATCATCCAGGTGCGCCCCAGCTTGAAGGACGAGACCGAGTTGATGTGGTCGCGCAGCGTGGGCAGCGCGGTGAACCCAGAGGTGAGCAGCAGCACCGAGACCAGCGCGGCCGTGACGATGCCGAAGTTGTTCACGAACGCGTCCACCACGTCCAGCAGGTTCAGCCCCGTGGTGGTGGGGAAGAAGAGCAGGGACACGGCCGCGAGCGGCAGGACCACGGTGGCCACGGCCGCCTTGCGGGAGAGCCCGAGCTTGTCGCGCACGCCGGCCACGATGACCTCCACGATGGAGATCAGGGACGTGAAGCCCGCGAAGGACAGGGCGCCGAAGAACAGCACGCCCAGAACGGTGCCGAACGGCGCCTCGGAGATGATGGCCGGGAAGGCGATGAACGCCAGGCCGATGCCGGACGTGGCCACCTCGTCCACGCCCACGCCGGAGGCCGTGGCCATGAAGCCCAGGGCGGCGAACACGCCGATGCCGGCGAGGATCTCGAACGAGGAGTTCGCGAAGCCCACCACCAGGGCCGAGCCGGAGAGGTCCGAGCGGGGCTTGAGGTAGGACGCGTAGGTGACCATGATGCCGAAACCCACGGAGAGGGAGAAGAAGATCTGCCCGTAGGCGGCCACCCACACGGAGGAATCGCCCAGGGCCTCCCAGTTGGGAGTGAACAGCGCGTTGAGCCCCGCGGAGGCGCCGGGCAGCGTGACGGCCATGACCACCATGATGAGGAACATGACCACGAGCAGCGGCAGGAGCACCACGTTGAGCTTGCCGATGCCGTTCTGCACGCCCATCATCAGCACCACGAGCAGCACGACCCAGGCGATCGCGGTCACGAGGAACACGGGCCAGATGTAGTCGAAGCCGATGGTCACCTCGTCCGAGACCTGCATGTAGTCCGACATGAAGAACGTGGCGGGATCGTCCCCCCACGCCTTGGTGAAGGAGAACACCGTGTACTGCATGGCCCAGCCGATGATCAGCGCGTAGTAGACCGCGATGACCACGCAGATCCCGAGCTGCCACCAGCCGATGGTCTCGAGCTTGGGGTGCAGCCGCCGGAAGGACAGCGGGGCGGAACCGCGGTAGCGGTGCCCGATCGCGTAGTCCAGCATGAGCAGGGGGATCCCCGCGGTGAGCAGTGCCACCAGGTAGGGGATGATGAAGGCGCCGCCGCCGTTCTCGTACGCGACGTACGGGAAGCGCCAGATGTTGCCCAGGCCCACGGCCGAGCCGATGGCGGCGAGGATGAACATGGTGCGGCCGGAGAAGGCTTCCTTCGCGGCGCCACCCTGTTTCGTGTCAGTGGTCATGTGTGAACCTCACGGGGGAATTCGTCCCATAGACGCGGCCACCGGGGTCCCGGGGCACGCAAGCGGATCGTGAATGCCCCAAGGATACTGACAACTCAGCCGGTTCTGTGGACCACGGCGTGAGCGAATTCACAGAGTGCGGACTTGGCCACGGAACCGGGCAGGGGCGCGAGCGCCTCGACGGCCTCGTCCGCCCACTGGTTCGCGATCCGCCAGGCCTCCGCGGAGACCGGGTGCTCGGACACGGCGTCCACGGCGCGGGCGAGCGCCTCGTCCTCGGAGAGGTCACCGTCCACGAGGGCGAGCACCTCGCGTGCCGTGGCGGCGGCCTGCGTGTCGGTTCCCGCCGCCTCGCGGCGCAGCAGCAGCACGGGCAGCGTGTCCACGCCCTCGCGCAGGTCCGTGCCGCGGGTCTTGCCGGAGACGTCCGGGTGGCCGGTGAGGTCGATGATGTCGTCCGCGAGCTGGAAGGCGAGCCCCAGCTTCTCGCCGTAGACCACCATGAGATCCACCACGGAGGCGGGGGCACCACCGAGCAGGGCGCCGTACTGGCCGCTCGCGGCGATCAGCGAGCCGGTCTTGCCCGCGATCACGTCCAGGTAGTGCTCCACGGGGTCCTCGCCCTCGGCCGGCCCGGCCGTCTCGCGCAGCTGACCGATGACCAGCCGCTCGAAGGTGCGGGCCTGGATCATGAGGGACTCCTGGCCGAGCTCGGACACCATGGACGAGGCCCGCGCGAAGATCATGTCCCCGGTGAGGATGGCCACCGTGTTGCCCCACACGGTGTGCGCGGTCTCCACGCCCCGGCGCATGGGGGCGGAGTCCATGACGTCGTCGTGGTAGAGAGAGGCCAGGTGGGTCAGTTCCACCACCACCGCGGCCTCGACGACGTCCTCGTTCACGGACCCGGCCACTTCCGCCGCGAGCAGCGCGAGCAGGGGCCGGATGCGCTTGCCGCCTGCATTGAGCAGGTGGCGCGCGGTGACGTCCGCCAGCTGGTCCGTGGAGCGCACCGATTCGCCCAGGCGCTCCTCCACGCGCTCGAGCGAGCGCAGCATGAGGGGACCCAGGCGAGGGTCCTGGGCGATGAGTTCGAACCCCGCGGGCAGGCGCGGGGAGGCCTCGGGGCGGCTGGGATCAGTCACGGTGCACCACTCTATCGACAATTCAGCGCGCGGGCGTCAGCGCGTCCAGCACCGCGATGGCGCGGTCCGTCAGGGTCCGGGCGGGGTGGTCCGAGAGCTCGGTCATCACCTGCACGGCGAAGCGCATCAGCGCGGGCACGTGCATCCCGGCGCGCACCGCGGCCGAGAGCACCGCGGGGTGGCCGATGAGCTCGGCGAGCGCCCTGCCCTGCGTGAAGTGCGATCCCCACTCGTCGCGCACGAGCTGCGGGTAGCGGGCCAGGGCGTTCTCGCGCTGCTGGGCGCCGTTCGCGCCGGCGGCGTCGAGGATGCAGGACGCGGCGAAGAGCCCGGACTCCATGGCGTTGGAGATCCCCTCGCCGTTGAACGGGGAGACGAGCCCGGCGGCGTCGCCCAGGAGCATCAGACCGGGAACGTAGTGGGGGGTGCGGTTGCCGGCCATGGGCAGGGCCGCGGAGCCGATGCGCCCCACCTGGTGCTCGGGGTCGAACGTCCAGTCCGCGGGCATGGAGGCCACCCAGTCGCGCAGCACCGCGCGGTAGTCCAGGGTGCCGAAGGCGGGGGACGTGTCCAGGATGCCGAGGCCCACGTTCGCGGTGCCGTCCCCCACGCCGAACACCCAGCCGTAGCCGGGCAGCAGCGAGCGCTGCGGGGAGGTGCCGTCCTGCAGCTCCAGCCAGCCCTCCATCCAGTCCAGCTCGGAGCGCGGGGAGCGGTAGTACGTGCGCACGGCCACGCCCATGGGCCGGTCCGTGCGCCGGTGCAGACCCGCGGCCACGGCGGTGCGGGTGGAGTTGCCGTCCGCGGCGAGCACGAGGTCCGCGGTGTGATCCTCGGTCTCCGCGGTGCGGCGGCCGGTGGCGGGGTCCATCACGGTGGCGCGCACGCCCACCACGCGGCCGGTGCCGTCCCGCAGCACGTCCTTCACGGCGCGGTGCTCGACCACGTGCGCGCCGGCCCGCTGCGCGTGGCGGATGAGGTCCTCGTCGAAGCCCGCGCGGGTGCGAACCAGGCCGTAGGAGGGGAAGTCGGTGAGCTCGGGCCAGGGGAACTCCACGGTGCGCCCGGCCGCGACGAGCCGCAGCCCGCGGTTGCGCGTGTAGCCCTCGGCCTCGCCGTGGGGCAGTCCCATCAGCCGCATCTGCTGCACGGCGCGCGGGGTGAGTCCGTCCCCGCAGACCTTCTCCCGTGGGTAGCCCGTCTTCTCCAGGACGGTCACGGGGATGCCCTGGCTCGCGAGCCAGTACGCCGCCGTGGCGCCGGCGGGACCGCCCCCGCTGATCAGAACCTTCACTGCGCCGCAGCCCTCCGCGTCCTCGTGCACCCGGGGTGTGCGCCGGCCGGCGCGCGTGACCCCCTGGAATCCACGGACCATTGTGTCACTGCCCGCCGACGCCGCCCGCCCACCCGGCGTCCCGGCTCAGCCTTGCGCTCGGGCTCCGGTGCGGGCCGCGAGCCCGCCATTGCGCACCACCGGGGCCGGGATCCCGCGAGAGGGCAGGGCCCAGGGGCGGGCTGCCGAGCGGCAGCACCGGCACCCCGCGCGTCCTATGCTGGTGGGCGATGACACCAGAGTTCCCCGCGCCCCGTCTGAGCGCGCTCACCCTCCCCCTCTCGGACGTCCCCGCCGCCTCGGACTTCGCGCGCGACCCGGACGTCCGCCGCCTGCTCGGCAGCGAGGACCCCGCCACGTGGATCGTGCGCGGCCAGGGCCTCGTGGGCCTCGGGCGCACGGCCGCCTACCGGGTGCGCGGCGGCACGCGGTTCACGTCCGCGCGCGTGTGGTGGGACGCCGTGCGGGAGGCCGCCCACGTCACGGACGAGGTGCGGCTGCCGGGCACCGGGCTGCTGGCCTTCGGCGCGTTCGCGTTCGCCCCGTCCTCCACCGTGGACTCGGGACTGATGGTCCCCGAGCTCGTGGTCGGCACCAGCGGGGACACCGCGTGGCTCACGCTCGTCACCACTGACCCCTCCCCCACGGTCTCGGACCTCGACGCCGCCTGGCGCCGCCTCGCACGCCTGGCCCCCACCGGGCACGCTGCCCCCGCCGGGCACGACGCCGCAGCGCCGCCCCGCACGGACGGCGACCGTGCGGCGTCGTCGCACCCCACGGCGGTGCCCGGTGCGCTGGACGAGGAACGCTGGATGGCCGCCGTGGCGGACGGCGTGGGCATGATCCGCGCCGGGGAGCTGGACAAGCTCGTGCTCGCGCGGGACGTGGTGGTGGACACCGGCGCGGACATCGACCTGGGCGGGGTGCTCGGGCGGCTGAGCGAGCGCTTCGACACGTGCTGGACGTACTGCGTGCGTCTGGGCGAGGAGGGCTCGCCGTGCGCGGGGCGCCTGCTCGGCGCCACCCCGGAGATGCTGATCCGCGTGCACCGCGGCACCGCGACGGCCCGTGTGCTCGCGGGGACGCTGGACCGGCAGGACCTCCCGGAGGGTGCGAACCCGGAGGACTTCGCGGGCACCGAGCTGGGCGGGTCCGAGAAGCAGCAGCGCGAGCACCGCTTTGCCGTGGACTCCCTGGTGGCGGGGCTGTCCCCGTACGCGGACGAGGTCTCCGGCGGCGAGCACCCGTTCATCCTGGCCCTGCCCAACGTGTGGCACCTGGCCTCGGACGTCACCGCGCAGCTGCGCATCGGTGTGGACGGCACCCTGCCCTCCGCGCTGGAGCTTGCGGAGGCCGTGCATCCCACCGCTGCGGTGTGCGGGACCCCCACAGTCACCGCGGGCGCGGTCATCGAGGACCTCGAGCGCATGGACCGCGGCCTCTACGCGGGACCCGTGGGCTGGCTCGACGGCGCCGGCAACGGCGAGTGGGGCATCGCCCTGCGCGGGGCGGTCCAGCTGGACGGCCACCGGGCGCGCGTGAGCGCGGGCTGCGGGATCGTGGCGGAGTCCGATCCGCGGGCCGAGCTCGCCGAGACGTGGGCCAAGCTGCGTCCCATGCTGGAGTCGCTGCCCGCGCGGCAGACACCCTGACCCGGACCGGCCGGCGCGCCGGGGTGCATCGCAGGGCGCACCGGGGTCCGTGACGGGGCACGCCAGAGGGTTGCTCCGGGTCTCTCTTCGAGAGCACGGAGAGGCCCCAGCGAGGTCGCGGTGCTGCGATCTCCGAGGCCGCCGCAGGGCCGTCCACGATCCGTCACCGGGACCGCTGAGGGATGGTCACGGGGCGCGCAACGGGCCGGATGTGATGTGCGGCATAGTACGATCGCCAGCAAGCACCACCCGATCCGCCCCACTCGATGAGGAGTCCCCATGCCTTCCCTGCGCCAGCTCGTCCCCGCGCTCGCCGTCATCTCCGTGGCGGGACTGGCCCTGACCGGGTGCGAGTCCACCTCCGGCGGGGACTCCGAGGCCAGTGGCGGATCCGGCACCTTCACCGTGTGCACCAACTCCCCCTACGCCCCGTTCGAGTTCGAGAAGGACGGCGAGATCGTGGGCTTCGACATGTCGCTCGCGGACGAGATCGCCAATGACATGGGCAAGGAGAAGAAGGTGGTCCAGGCCAACTTCGAGACCCTGGAGTCCGGGGCCGCCCTGGACACCGGCCAGTGCGACGCCGCGATCTCCGGGATCACCATCACGGACGCCCGCAAGGAGTCCGTGGACTTCTCCAAGCCGTACTTCAACGACCAGATCGCCCTGCTGACCACCAAGGACTCCGGGATCTCCGGCTTCGACTCCGTGGGGGGCAAGACCGTGGGCGTGCAGCAGGCCACCTCCGGTGAGCAGTACGCCAAGGACAAGGGTCTCAAGACCCAGCAGTTCGAGGACGTGGAGCTCATGTTCCAGGCCCTCGAGTCCGGCGGCGTGCAGGCCGTGTCCGGCAACATCTCCACCCTGTCCAAGCGCGCGAGCGAGAACCCGGACCTGAAGGTCGTGCAGTCCGTGGACACCAACGAGAACCTCGGGGTGGCCGTGAAGAAGGGCAACACGGAGCTGCTGGACTCGGTGAACAAGACCCTGGACCGGGTCACCAGCGACGGCACCGTGGACAAGATGAAGGAAGAGTGGATGGGGCTGTAGGCCCCGCCGATGAACACCCGTGCCGGGCGGTGACCACCGCCCGGCACGCACTTGTGGAGAACCCACGGACAGGGAGACACCCATGGCCATGACCACCAGGCAGCGGGCCAGGCTGTCGCGCGGCATCCAGTACGCCGTGCTCGTGATCGCGCTGATCGCCTTCGTGGTGCTCGCGGACTGGGAGGTGCTCTACCAGAAGGTCTTCAACCCGGAGGTGGCGCTGGCCCAGTTCCCGGAGATCATCACGGTGGCGCTGAAGAACACCCTGATCTACACGGTGCTGGGCTTCGTGGTGGGCCTGACCCTGGGCGTGCTGCTCGCCCTCATGAAGCTCTCGTCCGTGGCGCCGTACCGGTGGCTGGCCACCCTCTACATCGAGTTCTTCCGCGGGGTCCCCGCGCTGCTGGTGTTCCTGGCGCTCGGCTACGGCATCCCGCTGGCGTTCGGCTTCCGCTTCAACCACTACGTGACCGTGATGATTGCGCTGGGCCTGGTGGCCGCGGCGTACATCGCCGAGTCCCTGCGCGCCGGTCTGCAGGCCGTGCCCCCGGGCCAGTACGAGGCCGCCCGCTCCCTGGGCATGTCCCACAGCAGGGCCATGGTCACCATCGTGATCCCGCAGGCGCTGCGGATCGTGCTCCCGCCGCTGACCAACGAGGTCATCCTGCTCACCAAGGACTCCTCCCTGGTGTACCTGCTGGGCATGAGCGTGGAGCAGTACGAGCTCACCAAGTACGGCCGTGAGGGCATCTCCGACGCCGGCGCCGGGCTCACCCCGCTCGTGGCCGCGGGCGTCTGCTACCTGATCATCACGGTGCCGCTGGGGCTGCTGTCCCGCCACTTCGAACACAAGACCGACCGGGTCGCACAGTCCTAGGAGCTTCCGTGTCCACTTCCGCAGCATCCCCCACGCCCGGTCCCGGTGGCCCCGTTCCCGGTGCGTCCACCGGAGCGGACCGTGCCGCGGCGTCGTCCGCCGCTCCCGCCCAGGGCACCGCCTCCCCCGAGCGCAGCGGCACCGCCGTGCGCGTGCGGGAGCTGCACAAGTCCTACGGGGACCTGGAGGTGCTGCGCGGGATCGACCTGGACGTGGAGACCGGCGAGGTCGTCTGCCTGATCGGGCCCTCGGGCTCGGGCAAGTCCACCCTGCTGCGCTGCCTCAACCTCCTGGAGACCCCGCAGTCCGGGAGCATCACCGTGGACGGCTTCGACGTGATGGACCCGGACCTCGAGGTGGACGCCATGCGCCGGCGCGTGGGCATGGTGTTCCAGCAGTTCAACCTGTTCCCGCACCTGAGCGTGCTGGAGAACTGCACCGTGTCCCAGGTCAAGGTGCTCAAGCGCTCCAAGGCCGAGGCCCAGCGCGTAGCCCTGGCCAACCTGGAGCGCGTGGGGCTGGGGAACAAGGCGGACAACCGCCCCGCCCAGCTCTCGGGCGGTCAGCAGCAGCGCGTGGCGATCGCCCGGGCCCTGTCCATGGACCCGGACCTGATGCTCTTCGACGAGCCCACCTCCGCCCTGGACCCGGAGACCGTGGGAGACGTGCTCGCCATCATGCGCGGGCTCGCGGCGGACGGGATGACCATGCTCGTGGTGACCCACGAGATGTCCTTCGCGCGCGACGTCGCCGACCGCGTGGTCTTCATGGACGGCGGCGTGGTCGTGGAGCAGGGACCGTCGCGTGACGTGATCGGCTCGCCGCAGCACCAGCGCACCCGCTCGTTCCTCTCCCGCGTGCTGAACCCCACCACGGTGGAGGCACCGGAGGCTCCGCCCGCCCACGCCTGAGGCCCGGAGGGACGGGCGCGGGTGACGAGGCTGGTTGGGTCGGGGAGGCCCACCCTGCGGTCGGTCCCGCGGGCACAGGGTGGAGAACCCGGGCCCCGCGGCCCCGGACATGACGCGGACCCCGAACGCCGCTCCTGACCGCCCGAATCCCCGTCCTGGTGGTGCTCAGCGCATCCCGGAGGGGCGCACGGAAATGACCTCAACCTCGGAGGTGCGCTCGGCGTCCACCGCCATGCGGACCGCCGCGGCGATCTGCTCGGGTTGGATCCACTCCTCCGGGCGGTACTCCTGGCCCATGTACTCGTGCAGCTGCTCCTGCATGTCCGTGGCCACGCGGCCCGGGTGCACCGAGGCCACGCGCACACCGTGCTCGCGCTCCTCCTCACGCAGTGCGTCCGTGAGGGCCCGCAGCGCGAACTTGGTGCCGGAGTACAGCGCGGAGGACGCGCGGGACGTGAACCCCGAGCCGGAGTTGATGGCCACCACGTCCCCCTGCGCCGCGCGCAGCTCGGGCAGGGTGAGCCGGGTCAGCTGCGCCACGGAGATCACGTTGACGTCGAAGATCTGCTCCCACATATCACGGGGTGCGTCCGCCACGAGGGACTGCGGGGCGATGCCCGCCGAGTGCACCAGGACGTTCAGGGCCCCGAACTCCTCGCGCAGGGGCGCCCACGCGGCGGCCACCTGCTCGTCGTCGGTCACGTCCGCCACGAACGGGCGGGTCCCGGGGCCCACGCCGGCGAGCTCGGCGCGCAGGCGCTCGACGTCCTCGGCCGAGCGGCCTCCCACGAACACCACGTGGTCGGCGGCGAGGTCCCGGGCGATCGCGCGGCCGATGCCGCGGGTCGCGCCCGTAACCAGGGCGGTGCGAGGGGTGCTCTGCGGTGCGGTCTGTTCACTCATGACGCCATGCTAACGAGCGGGCCCGCACCCCGGGCCAGCGGGGGCACGCGGCGGACGGCGGACACACCGCCGCGACCACGGTGACGGTGCGGCCCTCCGCAGCTCTCGGCAGCACGACGCCGCCCGGTGCGGGCGGCCTCCCGGGTTCAGCTCGGTTGGTGCTCGGCTCAGCCGCGCGCGAGGTGCTCCTGCGCGGCCCGCGCTCCCGCCCGCCGCGCAGCCGCGTTGACGTCCCGCAGGGTCTCCCGGGACACCGGCACCTCGATGACCCTGCGGCCCACCACGGGTGCCGCGAGCGCGGCGGCCAGTTCCACGGCCGTCTCCGCCCGCACGTGCTCCACGCCGTGGGCCGCGCACAGGTCCGCGATCCCCGCCCGGTGCGGGGTCCCGAAGAACCGCTCCACCGCTGCGGTGTAGCGCTCGTCCAGGCCCAGCCCCCCGTGCTCCAGGGTCTGGAAGATGCCCCCGCCTGCGTCATTGACCACCACCAGGTGCACGTCCGGAACCTGCTCCCCCGGGCCCACGAGCAGCCCCCCGGCGTCGTGCAGGAACGTGAGGTCTCCCATGACGGCGCGCACCGGGCGCCCGGTGCCCAGCCCCACGCCGTGGGCGGTGGCGACCGTGCCGTCGATCCCGGCAAGGCCCCGGTTCGCGATCACGGGCACGGGCGAGTCCGCTCGCGCCACGAGGTCCACGTCCCGCACCACCGTGGAGGAACCCACCACCAGCACGGAACCGTCCCGGCAGCTCGCGTCCCACACCGCGCGCGCCACGTGCAGCCGGGTCAGCTCCTCCCGGGTGTCCGCGAAGCGCAGCACGGCGGCGTCGGCGGCGTCCCCGGCCTCGCGCCACGCACCGAGCCACCCCTCGGTCACGGTCCCGACGGCGCTCGCGGCCTCCTCGAAACTGGGCACCTCGGTCTCGGAACGGCGCCCCGGCTCGAACCACGGTGCAAGGTCCGGGCGCACTGCGACGACCCTGACCCCGGAACGCTTGAGCAGGGCGGAGACCGCGCGGCTCAGCGTGGGCCGTCCCACGAGCACCACGGTGTCGATCTGCCGCCCGAGGGTGGTGTCCAGGAGGCTCTCGTAGGAGGCGATCGCCTCCCCCTCGCGGGCGTTCGAGGAGGGTTCCGCGAGCAGGGGAAAGCCGTGCTTCCGGGCGAATCGAGCTGCGGCCCGCCCGGCGCCGTCGCCCGCGAAGACCACCGGATGGGAGGGCACCGAGGCCGTGCCCGAACCGGGAAGCGGTGTGGACGGGGCGTTGGTCGGCGCGCCATCCGTCGGGGCCTCATCGGTGGGGGCCCCAGCGGGCAAGAACGGCTCGGGCAGGAACGGCTCGGGCAGCACCGACCACGGGTGGGCCGTGAGATCGGAGGGGCCGTCGGACCGGGTTCGGCGCAACTGTCCGGCCAGTTCCCGGGCCCAGTCCTTCAGGTGCTCGTGGTCCTCGTCCGAGACGGGATAGAGAGGGTCCCGGAGGGCGATGTTGAGCTGCACCGGGCCCGGCGCGGCGTCCCAACTCCCGGCAAGCGCGGCGAGCGGGGCGTGCAGGGCGGCGTCGATCTCGGCGCGCTGCTCGACCTCGGTGCCGGTGCCGTCCGGGGGCAGAACGTCCACCTCCGCACGCACGAAGGTGCTGAACAACCCGGGCTGGCGCGTGGTCTGATTGGCGCCGGTGCCGCGCAGCTCGGGCGGGCGGTCCGCGCTGAGCACCACCACGGGCACTCCCGCGTGGGAGGCCTCCATCACGGCGGGCAGCAGCTCCCCCACGGCGGTGCCGCTCGTGGTGAGCACGGCGCACGGGTGGCCCGTGGAACGCGCGACCCCGAGGGCGGTGAACGCGGCGTCCCGCTCGTCGATCCGCACGTGCACACTCAGCGCACCGCTCGCGTGGGCGGCCGCCGCGGCGTAGGCCAGCGGCGCAGAGCGCGAGCCGGGGGACACCACCAGGTGCCGCATCCCGCGCTCCGCGAGCGCGCGCAGAACCGTGGTGGCCGTGAGGATGCTGGGGGTGATCACCCTCCCGAGGGTACTCAGCCGCACCGACGCAGGCGGACCGGTCGACGGCGCCGGGCACGGCACGCACCCGGCGGCACCGTGGAACCGGACCGGGCGGCGTCGTCAGCCGGGGCTCAGATGGCCCACTCCCCCGCGTCCGCGCGGAGGCTGCCGAGCACGCCGGGGGTGCGCACGCTGTCGTCCTGGACCATGCCCGCGGCCTGGGTGCGCCCGGACTGCGGGTCGATCAGCAGGAACGAGCCGAGCGCGTGGGAGGCCGTGTACGCGGTGGTGAACAGGGGTTCGGCCACGCGGATGCTCACGCGCCCGATGTCGTTGAGCTCGAACGCGCCCACGGACTCCGCCGCGAGGCTCTCCAGGTTGAGCCGCCCGTCCAGCGAGCCGACGATGCCGCGGACCACGCGCGTGGTGTGCTTGAGCAGCACGCGCTGGCCCTCGCGCAGGGGGTTCTCATCGTCCAGCCAGCACACCACGGCGTCCACCGTCTTGGAGCCCCGCGGCGCATCGGCAGGGGCGGCGAGCAGGTCACCGCGGCTGATGTCGATCTGGTCCGCGAGACTCAGTGTGACGGACTGCCCCGCCACGGCGTGCTCGGCGGGGGCGCCGGCGACGTCGATGCGGGTCACCGTGGTGGTGCGCCCCGCGGGCTGGACCGCCACAGCATCGCCCACGGCCACGGACCCGGAGGCAATCTGACCCGCGTAGCCGCGGTAGTCCGTGAACTCCGGGGACACCGCCGCGGACTGCGGGCGGATCACGGTCTGCACGGGCAGCGCGAAGGGCTCGGAACGCGTGAGCTGCGAGGAGTCCGGGAGGTTCTCCAGCCATCCCAGCAGGGAGGGCCCCGAGTACCACGGGGTGGCCTCGGAGGTCTCCACCACGTTGTCCCCGCGCAGCGCGGAGACCGGGATGCTCTGCAGGTCCAGCACGCCCAGCTCGTCCGCGAGCGCGTGCAGATCCCGCTCCAGCGCCTCGAAGGCGTCCTGGGCGTCCGCCACCAGGTCGATCTTGTTGACTGCCACGATCAGGTGCGGCACACCCAGCAGCGCGGCCACGGCCAGGTGGCGGCGGGTCTGCTCCACGATCCCGTGGGTCACGTCCACCAGCACGATCAGCGCGTCCGCCGTGGAGGCGCCGGTCACGGTGTTGCGGGTGTACTGCACGTGCCCGGGGCAGTCGGCCAGGATGAAGCTGCGCGCGGGGGTCGCGAAGTAGCGGTAGGCCACGTCGATCGTGATGCCCTGCTCGCGCTCGGCCCGCAGCCCGTCGGTCAGCAGGGCCAGGTCCGCGGAGCTCAGCCCGCGGGATTCGCTGACCCGCTCGATGGCCTCCAGCTGGTCCACCAGGATGTTCTTGGTGTCGTGCAGCAGCCGCCCCACCAGGGTGGACTTGCCGTCGTCCACGCTGCCGGCCGTGGCGATGCGCAGCAGGCTCGCTTGGTTCTCGGTGCTCATCTCTAGAAGTAGCCCTCTCGCTTGCGGTCCTCCATGGCGGCCTCGGACACGCGGTCGTCCGCGCGGGTGGCCCCGCGCTCGGTGAGCGTGCTGGTCCTGACCTCGGCCAGCACCTCCTGTGCGGTCGCGGCCGGGGACTCGACGGCGCCCGTGCAGCTCATGTCCCCCACCGTCCGGTAGCGCACGGTGCGGGTCTGCACGGTCTCGTTCTCGCGCGGGCTCACGTGCTCGCCCACGGCCAGCCACATGCCGTCCCGGCTCACCACGTCCCGCTCGTGGGCGTAGTAGAGGGAGGGCAGCTCGATGCCCTGCTCGGTGATGTAGGACCAGATGTCCAGCTCGGTCCAGTTGGACAGCGGGAACACCCGCACGTGCTCCCCGGGGCGGTGGCGCGTGTTGTACAGGCTCCACAGCTCCGGGCGCTGGTTGCGGGGGTCCCACTGGCCGAACTCGTCCCGCAGGCTGATGATCCGCTCCTTGGCGCGGGCCTTCTCCTCGTCCCGCCGGGCGCCGCCGTAGACCACGTCATGGCGGCCCTCGGTGATGGCGTCCAGCAGGGGCACGGTCTGCAGCTGGTTGCGGGTGCCGTCCGGGCGCTCGGTGAGGCGGCCGTCGTCGAGGTAGTCCTGCACCTTCGCGACCTCCAGGCGGATGTGCAGCTGCTCCACCGTGCGGTCCCGGAACTCCAGGACCTCCGGGAAGTTGTGCCCGGTGTCCACGTGCAGCACGGGGAACGGGATGGGTGCCGGCCAGAAGGCCTTGGCGGCCAGGTGCAGCATGACCACCGAGTCCTTGCCGCCGGAGAACAGCAGCACGGGGCGCTCGCCCTCCGCCGCGGTCTCCCGGAAGATGTGGATGGACTCGGCCTCGAGGCGTTGCAGCTGGCTCAGCGCCGTCTCAGTGGGGGCAGTGGTGGTGCTCACAGGTGGATCCCGCATTCTGTCTTGCCCACACCGGACCAGCGTCCGGCACGGGGGTCTTCTCCGGGGGCAACCTTCCGCGTGCACGGGGCGCACCCGATGGACGGGTAGCCCTGGCTCAGCAGCGGGTTGACCACCACCAGGTTCTCCTCGGCGTACGCGACCACGTGGTCGAAGGTCCAGTCCACAATGGCGTTGATCTTGACCATCTGGTGGTGCTCATCCCACTCCACGGGCGCGGCGTTCGCGCGGTGCGGCGTCTCTTCACGACGCAGCCCGGTCACCCACGCCTCGTAGCCCGCCAGGGCCTTGTCCAGCGGAGCCACCTTGCGCATCCCGCAGCACAGCCCCGGGTCACGGTCGTGGAGCTGGGCACCGTACTTCTCGTCCTGCTCGGGCACGGTGAGCTCGGGCAGCAGGGTGCGCACGTTCACGGGCCAGTCCCGGGCGAACTCGTCGCGGGTCTGCAGGGTCTCCGGGAAGTGGTAGCCGGTCTCCAGGAACAGCACGTCCACGCCCTTGAGGTGCGTGCTGACCAGGGCGGGCACCACGGTGTCCGAGGCCATGGAGCACGCCACCGCCAGGCGGGGCCCGAAGGTCTCCGCGGCCCACGCGAGCACCTCGTCCGGGTCCGCGTCCCGCTCGCCGAAGCGCTCACGCGCCTCCTCCACGAGGGCCTTGAGCTCCTCGGCGGAGCGGGTGCGCCCGGGTGAGACCCCCTGGGAGGTGGCCGGTGCCGCGGAGCCCGCGGGCGGCGTCGTCGTACCACGGGCGTCCAGGGCCGCGGCGGACCGCGCCGCCGGGTCCCCGCCCTGCCCCGCCGCGAGCGGGTGCGTGGTGAGCTGGATGTCGGTGGCTGTCATCGCAGGGAATCCTCCTCGGCGCTCAGCGCCCACTCGGCGAAAGACTGTTCGGGGCCGCGCTCCCGCAGGAAGGTGCGGGTCACGCGCTCCACGTAGTCGGAGAGGTCGTCCGCTGTGACCTTGAGCCCGCGCACGGTGCGACCCAGGCCGCCCTCCTCGCGGTCGGTGGAGGCCAGCCCGCCGCCCAGGTGCACCTGGAACACGTACTCTTCCCCGATGTACTGGCCCTTGAGCCCGATGTCCGCGGTCTGGATGCGGGCGCACGAGTTCGGGCAGCCGTTGATGTGCAGGGAGATGGGCGTGGGGATTTCCACGTCCGCCAGGCGGTCCTCCATGTCGTCGATCACCCGGGCGGCCAGGCCCTTGGTCTCCACGAACGCGAGCTTGCAGAACTCGATGCCGGTGCACGCAATGGTCGAGCGGCGGAACGGGCTGGGCTTCGCGTGCAGTCCCAGGGGCTGCACGGCCTCGATCAGCCCGTCCACGGTGTCCTCGGGCACGTCCAGCACCAGCACCTTCTGGTGCGGGGTCAGGCGGATGCGCTGGGAACCGGCGGCCTCGGCGGCGTCGGCCAGGGCCACGAGCGCGTCCCCGGAGAGCCGGCCCGCGGTCAGCGCGAAGCCCACGTACCGGTTGCCGTCCACCTGCTCGTGCACGCCCACGTGGTCCGAGTGGCCCACCGCGCGCTCGGGGGCGGGGCCGTCCGGCAGCTCGAAGCCCAGGTACTCGTCCTGCAGCACCTGCCGGAACGTTGAGGGGCCCCACTCGGCCAGCAGGAACTTCAGGCGGGCCTTGGTGCGCTGCTTGCGGTAGCCATAGTCGCGGAAGATCCCGCACACCCCGGCCCACACGGGCACCACGTTCTCGCGGGAGACGAACGCGCCCAGGCGCTCGCCGAGCCGCGGGGCCACGGACAGCGCGCCGCCCACCCACAGGTCGTAGCCGGGGCCCAGCTCGGGGTGGTTCACGCCCACGAAGCTGACGTCGTTGATCTCGTGCACCACGTCCAGCGTGGGGCTGCCGGTGATCGCGGTCTTGAACTTGCGCGGCAGGTTCACGTACTCGGGGTTGCCGATGAACTCCTCGCGCAGCGCGGCCAGCTCCTCGCTGGGGTCGATGACGGCGTTCTTCTCCACGCCCGCCACGGGGCTGCCCAAGAACACGCGCGGGGTGTCCCCGCACGCCTCCAGGGTGGTCAGGCCCACGGCCTCCAGGCGCTGCCAGATCTCGGGGACGTCCTCGATGCGGATCCAGTGCAGCTGGATGTTCTGCCGGTCCGAGACGTCCGCGGTGCCGCGCGCGAACTCCCGGGAGATCTCCCCCAGCACGCGCGCCTGCTCGGTGCTGAGCTGCCCGCCGTCCAGGCGGATGCGCTGCATGAAGTACTCATCCGAGAGGGACTCGGCGTCCAGCTTGGAGGTGCTGGCACCCTCCACACCCTGCTTGCGCTGCGTGTACAGGCCCAGCCAGCGGAACCGGCCGTGGACGTCGTCCGTGGGGATCGAGGCGTAGCCGGTTTTCGAGTACTCCTCGATGATCCGCCGCTGCACGTTGAGCGAGTTCTCCTCCGCCTTGAACTCCTCGTTGTGGTTCAGGGGCGTGCGCCCGCTGACCTTCCACTGGCCCAGATCGGTGCCCTTGCGAGGTCCGCGCACGCGTCCGGACGCGCTCTTGGGGGGCGCGGTCCCGGTGTCTGCGGAGGTGGTCATGGGGTGCTCCTTGGGTGAGAGGGAGGCGAGTCGTTCCAACGTACAGACCGCGCGGTAACCCCCACGAACCCCCGTCACAAACACGTCACATACCCGGCGTCCTCCCACGTCACACCCGGTTTCGACGGAACGACGACGCCGCTGCGCCCGGTTCTGCGCCCGGCCGCACCAGGCCACGGAAGGCGCGCGGGCGGCGTCGCCAACCGGGCATGGAAAAGCGGGCGGGACCGCGGCTGTCCGCGATCCCGCCCGCCTGCTCAGGCCGAGCCGGAGAGTCTCAGCTCTCGTAGCTCTTGGGGGCCTGCTGTGCGCGCTGCTGCAGCTCCTGGGTGGGCTTCTCGTCGTAGCCGCGGTACTGCGGACCGGTGGCGCCGTTCTTGCGCTTCTTGTCCTGGTTGGCGGTCTGGCCGGGCTGATCGCTCACGCCGCCCGGGAACTGGGGCTGGTTCTTCTTGTTCTTGCGGAAGACCTGCACCACCGCAGGGCGCGGCATGGAGAACTCGCCGGGCTTGACCCGCGTGGGCAGGGCGTAGTCCGGGAAGTACGAGCGGGGCTGCTCGAACGTGCCGTCCTCACCCGGGTGCTGCACGGAGATGTAGACCATGCCCTCGGTGTCGTGGATCACCGGGCCGCAGGTCTCGGCGTCCTGCGGGACGGACAGGAACTGCTGCACGCGGCCGCGCTCGGAGCCGTTGAGGGTCACCTTGAACAGACCGTCGTTGTAGCCGATCTTGGAGGGCGCGCCGTCCGTGGAGATCCACAGGTTGCCGGCCTTGTCGAACGCCACGTTGTCCGGGCAGGAGATCGGGGAGACCTTCTCCTTGGGGAACCCGCCGAAGTACGTGCCGGAGTCCTTGGTGGGGTCGCCGCACACCAGCAGCAGGTTCCAGTCGAAGCGCGTGGCCTGCGGGAGGTTGTGGCACTCGGTGAGCTCCAGGACGTAGCCGTCCCGGTTGCCGGTCTTCGGGTTGGCCTCGTCCACGCCGGCCTTGCCCTTGGAACCGCGGTCCGAGTTGTTGGTCAGCGCCGCGTACACCTTGCCGGTGTGGGGGCTGGGCTCCACGTCCTCCGGGCGGTCCATCTTGGTGGCGCCGGCCTTGTCCGCGGCCAGGCGGGTGTAGACGAGCACCTCCTCCACGGACATGCCCTTGATCTTGGACTTGCCGTCCTTGACCAGCGGGAGCCACTCGCCGGAGCCGTCGAACTCGCCGTCCTTGGGCAGGGTGCCGTCACCGGTGATCTGCTTCTTGGGCGAGTTGCCCTTGAGCCGGGCCACGTAGAGATCACCCTCGGACAGCAGGGTCATGTTGTGCTTCTTGTCGCCCTTCTTGTACTTCTTGGCGGAGACGAACTTGTAGATGTACTCGAACTTCTCGTCGTCACCGGAGTAGGCCACCACGGTGCCGTCGTCGCCCACGCGCACGTTCGCACCCTCGTGCTTGAAGCGGCCCATGGCGGTGTGCTTGAGCGGGGCGGAGTTCGGGTTCTGGGGGTCGATCTCCACCACCCAGCCGAAGCGGTTGGGCTCGTTCTTGTACCCGGGGATACGGGCGTCGAAGCGCTTCTCCACCTCGGGCCAGCGGCGGGAGGGCATGGTGGTGGGGAACCCGTAGCGCTTCTCCTCGGCGGTGCCGGAGGTGATGAAGTACTGGTGGATGTTCTCCTCGCCGGAGAGCACGGTGCCCCACGGGGTCACGCCGCCCGAGCAGTTGTTCTGGGTGCCCAGCACGCGCTTGCCCGTGGAGTCGTCCTGCGTCTTGAGCAGGTCCGAGCCGGCCGCGGGGCCGTCCACCACGAACGGGGTGGTGAGGGTGATGCGCCGGTTGCGGGCGCCGCCGCGCACGTACGTCCAGGGCTCCCCCACCTTGGTGCGGGTGATCTCCACGACCGCCATGCCGTGGGCCTGGATGGCCGTCTTGACCATGTTGGTCAGGTTGGTCTTCTCGTACCCCGTGGGGAACATGGTGTTCTCGTTGGTGTACTCGTGGTTGTTCACCAACACGCCTGTGAGACCGTTCGGGTCCGGGATGATGTCCAGGTAGTCGGAGTTGTAGCCGAACTGCTTGGCCTGCGCCTCCGGGGTCTGGTTCTTGGGGTCGAACTCCGGGGAGTCGTAGAACAGGGGGTCACCCCAGCGGATGATGGGCGACCAGTCGTAGCCCTTGGGGACGTTGAGATCGTCCACCGTCATGTTCACCGGCTTGATGGGGGTGAAGTCCAGGCGGGACTTGCCCTTGCCCCAGTAGCCGTAGGTGGCCTCCGCGGGCTGGGCGGTGGCAGCCACCAGACCCACCGTGACGGCGCCGGCGGCACCGAGCCCGAGAGCGGCACGGCGGCTCATCGCGGCGGAGATGACGTCCTGCACGTACTCGTTGCGGGAGGTGTTGGTGTCCGGGGTGGTGCACTGGCTGCCGCACTTGAGCTCGCACGTGAGCGGGCTGCGCTTGCCGTTCACGTGGCCCAGCATGGGCAGGAGACGACGGCGTTCGGGTGCTTGGGTCATGGAGTGGCTCCCTGGGTGAGACATGCGTCCGTGCATGTCAGCGAGTGATTCCGTGGTCCACCTCACCACCCGGGCGTGATCATCACGCGACCTGGAAGCGAACTGCGGGTTAACCCGGGACTGCGCCACCGGCAGGTGCATGCACACGCACAGAGGTTCGTCACCTGCGGCGAGGCCATGGGTAGAGCTACAGCCCCGCCAGCAGCGCGTGCGTGCGGCGCACCCGGTCCAGCCACCAGTCCCGGCGCTCACCGGTGACGGCGTGCTCGGTGAGCAGCGCCTCGTCCACGGCGACGTCCCGCACGGGCAGGAACCCGTCCACGGGGCGCAGGGGCTCGGCCGTCACGTCCGCCGCCATGAGGGAGAGGGTGCCCAGTCCGCACGCGTACGGCAGCTCGGGCAGCGCGGCGGCCAGGGCCACGCCCGCGCGGATCCCCACGGAGGAGTCGATGGCCGAGCTGACGACGGCGGGCAGTCCCGCCTGCGCCACGATCTCCAGGGCGCGGCGCACTCCCCCGAGCGGCGCGACCTTCACGACGATCAGGTCCGCCGCCCCGGCCCGGGCAACGGCCAGCGGGTCCTCGGCCTTGCGCACGGACTCGTCCGCGGCGATCAGCGTGCCCACGCCCTTCTCCCGCAGCCGACGCCGCACGCTCGCCAGGCCCTCGACGCTCGCCACGGGCTGCTCGGCGTAGGCGAGGTCGAACTCGCTCAGCGCACCCAATGCGGCCACGGCGGTGTCCTCGTCCCAGCCCATGTTGGCGTCCACGCGCAGTTCGGCGTCCGGGAGGAGGTGGCGGACGGCGGCGACGCGCGCGACGTCGTCCGCGAGACCCTGGCCGCGCTCGGCCACCTTGATCTTCACGGCGTGAACCCGCCCGGAGTAGCCGCCGAGAACGTCCGCGACGCGCTCGGCCGGGACCGCGGGGACGGTGGCGTTGACCGGGACGCGGTCACGAACGGGCTCCGGGAAGCCCTGCCACGCGGCCTCGATCCCCGCGCGCAGCCATGCGGCGGCCTCGGTGTCCCCGTACTCCGGGAATGGGCCGAACTCGCCCCACCCGGCGGGGCCGCGGAAGACGACGGTCTCGCGCTCGGTGACGCCGCGGAAGGTCACGCGCATGGGGAGGGAGACCACGTGGGCGGAGGCCAGGAGGTCCGGGAGCGGGGGAACGAACAGGGAGGAAGTGGTCACCGGCCCAGGCTACGTGCCGCGCGCGCCGACGGACGGGCTCGCGAGGACCACCACGTCCCGTTCGCGGATCGACACCCTGCCCCGCGCTCGACGCCGCGCCTCTCCCGGCCCCGCAGCGGTCGGGACCGCCGCTCGTCGCCCTCCGCCGTGCCCGAGGCCGCGAGGGAGCTGCGCCGTAACAATCCATGAATGTCGAACGACTCTTCACCCCCTTGTTGAATGCGTTTGCAATGGCACTTCGGAGGCCGCCGCATCCCAGACCTCCGCCCGGGGAGTACATGCCCCCACAACGCCCCACAGTTGCGCCCGCGGAAGCTCAACCGAGGTGTTTGCCATTGCTATTTCTCGGGGCCACACTCAGGAGCAGAGCCACCCCCAGTGGCTCTCCACACACGTCGCGCCTCCGGGGGGATGCGCGCGACGACCGGCGTGAATCGGGGGATTCCACATGCCAACACCCATGCTGACCCAGGCCGCCACAGTCGGGGAGTCGTTGCAGACGTTCCTGCAGGGCGGCAGCCGTGTCCTGCTCATGATCGCCATGGCGCTGTTCCTGGCCTACATGATCTTCTTCCTGGCCACCGTCTCCATTGCTAGCGCCGTCACCACGTGGCACCAGCTCCGCCGCCACCCCCGGCAGGCCGCGCACCCGCGGGCCATGGCCCCGGTGGTGCCCGCGGAGGAGCTGGCACACCAGCAGCTGCCGGCCCACGGCCGCCGCGCCGTGCACCACGGAGGCCGCGCGTGATCCTGCTCTTCGGCCACCGGGTGGACCTCGTCCTCCTGCTCGCCGTGGTCCTCGTGGTCGTGAGCGTGCTGTACGGTCTCTTCATCCTGGTGCTCTCGCGATTCGAGCCCAGAAGCTGCCAGGACCGCCGCGTCCGTATCGCCTCGCTGGAGGACCACCTCAAGGTGGTCTTCGTGGTCCCGTGCCTCAACGAGGAGCGAGTGCTCGGCGCAAGCCTGCAGCGCCTCGCCGGTCTCGACCACCCCGGCGTGGAGATCATCGTGATCGACGACGGCTCCGACGACGGGACGGCGGAGATCGTCCGTTCCTTCCCCGATCCCAGGGTCCACCTGTTCCAGCGCACCCTGCCGCACGCCCGGGAGGGCAAGGGTGAAGCGCTCAACGCCGCGATCCAGCACCTGCGCACGAGCGAACTGATCGCCGGCACGTCGCACTCGGACGTGGTCGTGTGCGTGATGGACGCGGACGGCCGCCTGGACCCGCATGCGCTGCAGGACGTCATGCCGCTGTTCCGGGACCGCCGCCTGGGTGCCGTGCAGATCGGCGTGCGCATCAACAACCGCGCCCAGAACCTGCTCGCGCGCATGCAGGACCTCGAGTTCGTGCTCTACACGCACGTGTTCCAGCGCGGCCGCCGCCACCTGGGCAGCGTGGGCCTGGGCGGCAACGGCCAGTTCGTGCGGCTTTCTGCCCTCAACGGTCTGGGTGTCTCCCCGTGGTCCCGCAGCCTCACCGAGGACCTGGACCTGGGCGTGCGGCTGCTCATGGACGGCTGGCAGACCGAGTTCGTCTCCACCGCCTCCGTGCACCAGCAGGGCCTGGTGGACGTCAAGCGGTGGGTCAAGCAGCGCACCCGGTGGTTCCAGGGCCACCTGCAGTCCTGGAGCCTGGTGCCGTGGGTGCTGCGCGACCTCTCCGGGGCGCGCCGCGCGGACCTCGTGTACCACCTGACCAGCCCGTTCCTGCTGCTGCTCACGTCCTTCCTGTCCCTGGCCTTCGCGTTCTGGGTGCTGGACCTCGCGGTGGGCATCGTGACCGGTCACGCCGTGGTCTCCGGGTGGTGGCTGTCCTCCTACCTCATCGCCTTTGGCCCGGCCCTGCTCTACGGGCTGGTCTACTGGTCGCAGGAGCGCCACAGCGGCCTCTCCGCACTGGCCGCGGTGGGCCTGATCCATCTCTACGTGCTGTACGCGGTGCTGTGGTACGTGGCCGGGTGGAAGGCCGCCTGGCGGGCGGCGCGCGGGAAGAACGGCTGGGCCAAGACGGAGCGCACCGTGGAGAACCAGGAACAGGTGGACTCCTCTGCAGACGCGCTGACGGCCGAGGCCCATGCATGAGGCGACGCGGCGTCGTCGTGACCCTGGTGGTGCTGGGCGTTGCACTGCTCGTGGTGACCGCCATGAATAACCTGTGGCGGGTGCAGCCCTGGGCGGACGGATCCACGCACGGGCGGTGGCAGGTCATGTACACCGGCTACGGAACCGTCACGGGCAACGACCAGCAGGTGCGGCTCGAACCGCACACCGCAGAGGCCGCGAACATCACCCACGGTGCGCTCGTGCACACCACGGACACCTACCAGGACGCCTCGTTCGCGGTCACGGTGCGCACCGAGGAGCAGCTGCGCCGCAACGACCAGCCCAATGCCTGGGAAGTGGGCTGGGTGCAGTGGAACCTGCGGGACAACGACCACTTCTACGCAGTGGCTCTGAAGCCCAACGGCTGGGAGATCTCCAAGCAGGACCCCGCCTACCCCGGGGCGCAGCGGTTCCTGGCCACCGGGACCGAGCGGACGTTCCCCGTGGGGGGCGACCACCGGGTGGAGATCACCCAGGAGTGGCCCCGGATGACCGTCACCGTGGACGGCACCGAGCTGGCCACGGTCACTGATGAGGAGAACCCGTACCGCGGAGGCTCCATCGGGCTGTACACGGAGGACGCAGCGGTGCTCTTCCACGACTTCCGGATCTCCGGAGAGGACTGAGCAGCCAGCTCGGGGCGGGCTGGGAGAACAGACACGGCGAATGGCATCGGCCAGGCAACGGGAAACCTGGCCGGCCCGCTCGCACCAGGAAGCGAAGGACGTCCGTGCCCGCGGGAGATGCGGAGCCGAGGGGAGAGAGAAGACGATGGACGAGAATTTCCGACTGACACGGCGCGCGCGGTTCGCGTGGCTGGCAGGGCTGACCGTGGCGCTGACGATCGCGCTGGTGGTGGTGTTCGGGCTGACGAGCAGCACCCTGGTGGAGGGTCAGGGGTCATCCCTGGCCAAGCAGTACACGGACCCGGCGCTGGACGGTGAGAGCTCCACCGCACCGGAGGAGCAGCTGCCGGCGAGCTACGGACGCGAGGGCGGGAAGTCCACGCTCGTGCTCTACGACGCCTCCGGGAAGTACGCGGAGGACGCGGCCATGTACGCGATCGCCACGGGCAACCTGCTCTCGCACTTCGGGCGTACGGAGCTCAAGCCCGTGGCCGAGTACACGGCGGGCACGGTGGAGGCCCACGACGCCACCGTGTACATCGGCACCGACTACGCGGCCACCCTGCCGGAGGAGTTTCTGGCGGACGTCCGCTCCACCGAGCGGCCCGTGATGTGGCTGGACCAGAACGTGGACGAGCTCGCCGGACAGGACCAGGCGCAGAAGGCACGGTTCCAGCAGCGGTACGGATGGGACCCTGCGGCCACCACCACGGTGGGCAGCTCCCGGGTCACCACCGTGGCGTACGGCACGAGGTCCGTGCACCGAGAGAGCGCAGGGGCGCAGGAGCTGACCGTCCCGTTCACCGGAACCAGGGATGGAGTGGAGGTGCTCGCCACGTCCCAGTGCACCGAGGGCGGCAAGCCCGCGTCCTGCACCGGCGCGCGCAGCGGGCCCACCGAGGTCCCCTGGGCCGTCCGCTCCGGCAACCTGACGTACCTGGCCGAGGTGCCGCTGGACTACATCGACTCCAACGACGTGTACCTGGTCTACGCTGACCTGTTCTACGACCTGGTGGGCTCTGAGGCCCGCGCCACCAAGCAGGCCGCCGTGCGGCTCGAGGACGTGGGCCCGGAGTCCGACCCCGAGGACCTGCGCCGGGTGGCCGACTACCTGGCCTCTGAGAACGTCCCCTTCCAGGTGGCCGTGATCCCCATCCAGCTGGGCAAGAACAAGGACGGATCCGACTGGTACGGGCTCAGCCTCAAGGACCGGCCCGAGGTGGTGAAAGCCCTGCAGTACATGCAGGAGAAGGGCGGAACACTGATCCAGCACGGCACGACCCACCAGATGGGCACGGGCACCAACCCCTACAGTGGCCGCTCCGGGGAGGACTACGAGTTCTACCGGTACGGGTGCACCACCACGGACACCGCGCCCTACACGTTCGAGGAGTGCACCAACGACTCCTACATCACCCCCGTGGCGCGGGTGGCGCAGGACGACGTGGCGCAGTGGCAGGAACGCCTGGAAGCCGGACGAGAGGTCATGGTGGAAGCCGGGCTGGGAGAGACCACCATCTTCGAGACCCCGCACTACGGCGGGTCCGTGAACTCCTACGTGGCCATGGCCCGCACCTACGACGCCCGCTACGAGCAGGGCGACTACTACGCGAGCATCCTCACCGGCACACCCTCCGAGGCCGGGAAGTCCTACAGCCAGCAGTTCCCCTACACCGTGCACGACATCTACGGCGGCACCGTGCTCCCCGAGAACCTGGGCAACATCACCGAGGGCGAGCAGAACAACCACGCCGCCCGCACCCCCGAGTTCCTGGTGTCCCGGGCGGAGGCGAACCTGACCGTCCGGGAGTCCACGGCCAGCTTCTTCTTCCACCCGTACCTGGACCTGGAGTACCTCAAGAAGACGGTCACGGGGATCAAGGAGCTGGGGTATGAGTTCCAGGTTGTGACGGAGTTGAAGTAGGAGATGGCGCTCACCGGTGAGGTGGCCCGCGACCATGTGGTGCGCTGGCTCCGCTCGCCATTCCTCATCCTGCGGAACGCCGCCCCGCCCGCTCCGCAAAAGCGTCGATCGCCGCGAGCACCTCATCACTGCGCCAGAACGGCCCCAGTTGGTGCTCTGCCTTGGACTTCACGATCCCCGCCTCGGTGAGCCTCCGCAGGGGCGGATACACGTTCGGTTGCTGGACCCCCAACTCCGAGGCCGCGGTGGCGCTGTCGAGCACGGGGCGGCGGGCCAGGACGTCCAGGAGCTTCCAGGCGTTGGAGTTCTTCCGTGCTGTGAGCCGGGTGTTCCACGATTCGCGGATGTGGTCGATCTCCGAGACAAGCTGTCGGGCGTTGGCCACCGCGCGGAGGGAGGCGTCGGAGAACTGCCGCACAATCGGTTCCAGGTCCCCCGTTCGGTACGCCTCCAGTGCCGCGTGGTACCCAGACACGTCGGCGAGCAGTCCCGCAGACACTGGCACCGCCACGTTGCGCGTGATGCCCCAGTGGCGCAGCATCGCCTGGGCCAGGGCTCTGCCGGTTCGTCCGTTGCCGTCGCTGAAGGGGTGGATGGTCTCGAACTGGGCGTGGGCCACGGCCACCGTCACCAGAGGGGTGGCGGTGCTCTCACCCATGAACTGCACCAGGTCCGCCATGAGCGCTGGGATGCGTTCGTGCCTCGGCGCCACGTATGCCGCCCCCACAGGGGAGTCGGACCGCGTGCCGATCCACACGGGCTCATCACGCCACTGCCCTGGGGTGTGCCTCGGCTGATCGGCCATGAGCACGCGGTGCATGTGCAGAACGGCCTCAATGGAGAGGTGGTCCGCGAGCGCCAGCGCCGACTGCATGGCCCGGGCGTTGGCGGCGATCTCGTCGGCGTTCCGGCTGCGGCGCACGCCTAGTTCTGCACTGAAGATCGCCCTGGCGGACGCCGTGAGGTTCTCAATCTGCGAGGACGACGCCGCCTCCGAACGCAGCAGCACCGGCGCGAAGGACGCCACGCGCTCCCCCAGCTCGGCGTCGAACCGCGTGAGTTCGTGGGCAGCTTCCTCAGCGATCAGCCGCGTACTCTCGCTGACCCCCGGCCTGCGTCCGGCAATGAGGGGGACCACGGCGGCCCGGTACGTGTCGGCTCGGCCGCCACGGGTAGCGCCCACGCCCCAGGATGCTTGGGCACTCGGCACCCATGTCAGTTCCTCGGACGAGATGGTCGGCCAGGTGGGCTTGCTCAGAAGATCGCCTCCCAAAGTTATGAGTAACTGAGTTTCTCATAAAAATTGCCCCACGCGTTATGAGTTCGGTGCTGCCCGCCGCCCGGTCCATTGGACGCCTCGGCACCTCCAGCCCATGCCCGCACGACGCCGCTGCACCTGCTTCCACGCCCCCGGCACCCCCGCGCCCTACACTCGCAGTACCCTCCCGATCACCACGTAAGGCCCCACAAGTGTTCAACCACGCATCCTTCATCTGGGGTGCCGCGGACATCCTCCGCGGCACCTACAAGCAGCACGAGTACGGGGATGTGATCCTGCCGTTCACGGTCCTCTTCCGCCTGGATGCGGTGCTGGCCCCCACCAAGGACGCGGTGCTGGACGCCATCGGTCCCATGTACGTGGGGGTGGAGCCGCCCATTGCCATGCTCCGCAACCGCGCTGGCCACACCTACAGCTTCTTCAACCGCTCCCAGCACGACCTCAAGTCCATGCAGGGCGATCCGGACAACTTGGAGGAGAACCTCCGGGACTACGTCAACGCGTTCTCCCCCAACGTGCGGGAGATCTTCCAGAAGTACCGCTTTGAAGACACCATCGTGGACCTCGCCAACCACGACCTGCTGCTGCAGATCCTCCAGCACTTCTCCAAGGCCAACCTCCACCCGGACGCCGTCAGCAACGACCAGATGGGCCACATCTTCGAGGAGCTGATCCGCAAGTTCGCGGAGGCCTCCAACGAGACCGCGGGTGAGCACTTCACCCCGCGCGAGGTCATCGACCTCATGGTCACCCTGCTGCTCACGGATGATGCGGACCTCACCGTCCCCGGCCTGATCCGCGAGGTGTACGACCCCACGGCCGGCACCGGCGGCATGCTCTCCGCGGCGGACGACAAGATCACCGCCATGAACCCGTCCGCGCAGGTGAACCTGCTGGGCCAGGAGATCAACCCCGCGTCCTATGCGATCTGCAAGGCGGACATGGTGGTCAAGGGCCAGCCGATCGACAACATCGTGCTCGGCAACACCCTCACGGAACCGGCGTTCCGGGGCCGCACGTTCCACTACTGCCTCTCCAACCCGCCGTTCGGCGTGGACTGGAAGCAGAACCGCAAGGAGGTGGAGCGCGAGCACACGGTCGCGGGCTTCGGCGGCCGTTTCGGCCCGGGCCTGCCCCGCGTCTCGGACGGCTCGCTGCTGTTCCTGATGCACATGATCTCCAAGATGCGCGAGCCGGGCTCCGCGGACGAGAACCAGGCGGCCGGCCGCGCGGCCATCGTGCTCAACGGCTCCCCGCTGTTCACGGGCGGTGCGGGCTCCGGTGAGTCGAACATCCGCAAGTGGGTCCTGGAGAACGACTACCTGGAGGCCATCATCGGCCTGCCCACGGACATGTTCTACAACACGGGCATCTCCACGTACGTGTGGCTGCTGGCCAAGGACAAGCCCGAGGAGCGCCGCGGCAAGGTTCAGCTGATCGACGCCACGGACATGTTCGTGAAGATGCGCAAATCGGTGGGTTCCAAGCGCAAGCAGCTCTCGGCGGAGAACATCGCGGAGATCGCCCAGCTCTACCGGGACTTCGCGCAGACCAAACGCTCCAAGATCTTCCGCACCGAGGACTTCTTCTACCGCACCATCACGGTGGAGCGCCCGCTCAAACTCAACTTCGCGTGCACGCCCGAGCGCATCGAGCGCGTCATGGCCGCCAAGCAGGTCTCCAAGCTCCCTGACGACGACGCCGCTGCGCTCCGTTCCGCACTCACCGGCCTGTCCCAGCGTGGAGACGGCAGTGTCAGCACCAACCGCGCGCGGTTCACCAACGAGTTCATGGAAGCCGCAACGGAGGCAGGGCTGCGGTTGAAGCCGGCGCTGGTGAAGGTGATCGTGAACGAGCTGAGCGAGCGGGACGAGGAGGGCGAGCTGCAGACCGGCCGCCTCAACCAGCCCGAAGCTGATTCGACACTGCGGGACACCGAGAACGTCCCCTGGGACGAGGACATTCACGAGTACTTGGAGCGCGAGGTCAAGCCCTTTGTTCCGGACGCGTGGATCGACGAGTCCAAGACCAAGGAGGGCGCGGAGATCCCCTTCACCCGCCACTTCTACGAGTACGTCCCACCCCGCCCGCTGGAGGAGATCGACCGCGACCTGGACGAGGTGCTGGGCCGCATCCGCGCGCGGTTGGAGGAGGTGAAGCGGTGACCGCCAACTCATGGGTCCCCCCGTTGCCAGACGGGTGGCAGAAGACCACGCTCCGGCGAATGGGGAGGATTTTCGCCGGAGGCACTCCAGACCGAAAAAACGAATTCTATTGGTCAGGTGGCGATGTTCCGTGGCTGAACTCTGGTGCCGTTAACCAGGGGGTCATCACGCAGCCCACGACTTTCATTACCAAGCAAGCCACCATGAATGGTGCGACTCGATGGGTGGCACCCAAAAGCGTATTAATTGCACTGGCGGGTCAAGGTAAAACCAAGGGTATGTCCGCAAGGACAGAAATCAGATCAACATTTAATCAATCCTTGGCCGCCATTGAACCAGATGGCAATTTAGATTACCGCTATTTGCACTACTGGGTTCAGTCAAACTACCAAAATATCCGCAATTTGGCCGGCGGCGACTTGCGAGATGGCCTGAACCTTGACCACATCGGCTCCATCGAAATCCCCCTTCCCCCTCGGGCAACTCAACGCGACATCGCGGACTACCTCGACCACGAGACCACCGAAATCGACAAACTCATCGGGGACCTTCAGTCATTCGACACCATTTACACAGAGCGGCAAATGGCGCAGGTTTCCTCCCTCATTGCATACCCGGCTGATCTCAGCACTTCCCACGCGTGCGCCTCCGGCATCGTGAAAGCTAAGTACCTGGGGGGCATCGCCCTGGGGAAGATGCTCGACGCGCGGCAGGAAGACGCGGATTCCACCACGCACCCCTATTTGCGAGCAGCCAACGTGCAGCCAATGGGGAAGCTGGCCCTTGAAGACATCAAGCACATGCGATTCACCCATCGCGAGGCTGCGCATTTGACTATCAAAGGTGGGGACGTACTTGTCGTAGAGGGTGGCGTCGGTGGTTACGGTCGGGCTGCGTATGTTTCTGGGGATATTCCTGAGACTGGCTTTCAAAACTCGATCCTCCGCCTACGGCCCCATGCCCACGCAGATGGCAGATTCATCACATATGCACTTCTTCTTCTACGTCACCGGGGATACATGAAGATGGCGGCGTCAGTGACGTCCATGCCACATTTCACTGTGGACAAACTTGCCAACACACCGATCCCTCTCATGAACCTCGCACGGCAGACCGAAATCGCCGACGAACTTGATGCCATGTGGCAGCGCGTGGACTCAGTGCGGGACGAGGGGAAGCGAGCCATCACCCTCGCTCGCGAGCGCCGCGCCGCCCTCATCACGGCGGCGGTCACGGGTCAGATCGACGTCACCGCTCGACACAAGCCGGCCGCGGAGCAGCTGGAAGACGACATCGCGCAGGGTCTGCACAGGGAGAACTAGGGAGAGCCCATGAGTCAGCAGCACCAGGAGAAGAAGCTCCAGCAGGAGATCGCCACCTACCTCTCCGAGCACGGGTGGCTCCACTCCCCCAGCTCGGAGGGGTACGACAAGGAGCGCGCCATCTTCCCGGAGGACGTCCTGGGCTGGCTCGAGGACACGGACCCGGAGAACTTCGCGAAGGTCGTCCCGCCCCACGGTGACGATGCCGCCCGGGCCAAGGGTGAGCGTCGCATCCTGGACCGGATCGCCAGTCAGCTCTCCCAACCCGAGCGGGACGGCGGTGGCGTGCTGAACGTACTCCGCAAGGGATTCCTGGTGCCCGGCGCCCGGCGCTTCAAGATGCTGCAGATGCCGCCTGCGGACGACCGCAACCCTCAGATTGCCGCCCGCTACGCGCAGAACCGGCTGCGCGTGGTCCAGGAGGTCGTCTACTCCACCCGCAAGGCGGACCGGATCGACCTGGTGTTCTTCCTCAACGGCCTGCCGGTGGCCACCGTGGAGATCAAGACCGACTTCACCCAGTCGCTCCAAGCCGCGATCAAGCAGTACGAGAACGACCGCACGCCCGCCGGCGAGCCCCTGCTGACCCCGTTCCGGGGCGCGCTGGTGCACTTCGCACTCACGGACCACGACGTCTACATGACCACCGAGCTGAAGGGCCCGGGCACGTCGTTCCTGCCCTTCAACCGCGGTCACCACAACGGCGCGGGCAACCCGCCCAACCCCAACGGCGCACGGTCCTCGTACTTCTGGGGGGAGACCCTGCAGCGGGACACGTGGCTGAGCATCCTCACCAAGTTCGTGTACGTGAACCACCAGAAGAAGGTGGATCCGCGTACGGGTGCGGAGATCGACCGCGCGCAGATCCGCTTCCCCCGCTACCACCAGTGGCGCGCGGTCAGCCGGCTCACCGCCGCCGCCCGGGAGGACGGCCCGGGTCACAAGTACCTCATCCAGCACTCCGCAGGTTCCGGCAAGACGGATTCCATTGCGTGGACCGCCCACCGCATGGCCACACTCCACACGGCCGCGGGCGAGAAGGTGTTCGACACCGTCTTCGTGATCGCGGACCGCCAGGTATTGGACCGTCAGCTCCAGGACGCCGTGGACCAGCTGGTCAACAGCACGGGACAGTTCCAGCCCATCACCTCGGGCTCGGAGGGTTCCAAGACCGGGCAGCTCATCGAGGCGCTCTCGGCGGGGGTGCCCATCATCGGCGTGACCCTGCAGACCTTCCCCTATGCGCTGTCCCAGATCCGGGAGAAGGGCGGCTCGTTCGAGGGCAAGCGCTTTGCGGTCATCGCGGACGAGGCCCACTCCTCGCAGTCCGGCAACGCGGCCAGTGCGGTCAAGGAGCTGCTGTACCTCAACGACCCCACCGCCGCCACGGGCTCGGACTCCCCCGCGGTGGACGAGAACGGGGACCTGGAACCGGGCGCCGACCAGGACGCCCTGGTCCGCATGGCCGCCCAGGCGGACGACGGTCACAGAATCAGCTACTTCGCGTTCACCGCGACTCCCAAGGCCAAGACCATCGAGCTCTTCGGCACCCCCAACGAGGCGGGCAAGAAGGAGCCGTTCGACCTCTACTCCATGAAGCAGGCCATCCAGGAGGGCTTCATCCTGGACGTGCTGAAGAACTACACCACCTACGAGCGCGTGGCCAAGATCGCGCTGCGGGGTTCGGACCCCGCGAACGTGCCCGGCGGAAACGGGACGAACGGCAGGGAGGGGGCGGGAGCGGCGTCGTCGTCCGGGCAGAGTGCGGAGAGCGGCGAGGTGGACGTGCGCCGGGGCACGCGCGCGTACATCGGGTTCGTGGAGCTGCACCCCACGAACGTGAGCTCCAAGGTGGACGTGATCGTCAAGCACTACCTCACCACGGTGCAGCCCGCACTGAACGGGCGCGGCAAGGCCATGGTGGTCACCGGCTCGCGCGCGGCCGCGGTGCAGTACCAGCGCGCGTTCCAGCGCCACATCGAGCGCGAGAACCTGCCGCTGAAGACCCTGGTGGCGTTCTCCGGCACCCTGCCGGACCCGGACGTGGCGGTGATCGGGGACGGCGAGCGCCCCGAGGTGACCGAGGCGTCCATGAACCCGGACGTGCGCGGGCGGGACCTCGCGGCGGTGTTCAACCAGGACGACCAGAACATCCTGATCGTCGCGAACAAGTACCAGACTGGCTTCGATCAACCCCTGCTGGTTGGCATGTACGTGGACAAGCAGCTCTCCGGCATCGCCGCCGTGCAGACGCTGTCCCGGCTCAACCGCCGCATGGACGGCAAGACGGACACGTACGTCCTGGACTTCGTGAACGATCCGGACCAGATCCTCGCCGCGTTCCAGGAGTACTACGAGGACGCCGAGATCAAGACGCCCTCGGACCTGGACCTGGTGATCAAGCAGCTGGAGAAGCTCAAGGCCGCCGCCATCTTCACCGACGCGGAGGTGGACCAGGTGTGGGACGCGTGGAACCACGTCCACGGCCGGCACACCGCGCTGCTCCCGGGCCTGGACCCCGCCGTCTCCCGTTTCATGGAGCGCTGGGACCGCGCGGACGACGACGCCGCGGAGCGGGACACGCTCGAGGAGTTCCGTTCCCTGCTGGGCCAGTACGTGACGTCCTACGCGTTCTTCTCGCAGATCCTCAATTTCGGGGACCCGGAGTTCATCAAGCTCTCCGTGTTCGCGGACCTGCTGGGGCGCCAGCTCAACGCCAGGCTGGACACCGAGATCCCCGAGACGGTGACCGCGGAGGACGTGGTGCTCACGCACTACCACCTGGAGAAGCAGCGCGAAGAAGACTTGAAATTACAAGAAGACCAGGCCGAGGGGCTGCGCGGGCTCACCGAGGTGGGCATGAGCAAACAGGCGGAGCGCGAACGTGCCGCCAAGGCCGAGCTGGTGGAGAAGGTCAACAAGTACCTGGGCGGGCTGGATGCCTCGGACGAGTACAAGGTGACGTCCGTGGACCTGTGGCTCACCCCGGCCCAGGAGAACGAGAACCTCCGGCAGCAGGCCCGCAACAACACCCCTGCGGACTTTGCCCGATCCCCCGAGCTGCGGGTGGTGCTGGAGGACAGCGTGTGGCGGCACAACGACCTCTCGGAGAAGTTCGCGAAGCTGCTGCAGGACATGCCCACCGAGGAGCTGGTGTCCCTGGCCATGGCGGCGGGGTTCTACGAGCGGTTGCGGGGACAGGCGGGGTAGCGTGGCCTTTCCATGCCCCACCTGACGACCGGGCACGGCGGCCCGCAAGCGGGCGGCTCAGGAGGCCGCACGAAACCGTGAGGAGCGCAGGGTCCGGGACCAGCGGCGTCGTCTGCTGGCGGACGTGCAGGCGCACCAGCGCAACGTGGCCCACGGAGGGGGCCCGGCGGCGTCGCGCTGAGTCCCGCGGACGCCCGGGTCGGGGCCCAACCGAGGACACGCGACGGGCGGAGCGGGCCCTGCCGCCTGGCACCGAGACCTCCGCTTGTTTTCAGAATAAGTTCAGAACTACAGTTACTCCATGAGCACCGCCCAGGCCCTCCCGCACGAGTTCAAGTCGTCAGACCTCAGTCGGTCATCCGCTGAGGTCTTTGCCGCTGCGACCGAGCACCCCGTGACCGTCACCCGGCGGGACGGCGAAACCCTCGTGATGATGACCGACAGCGAGGACCGCGCGCGCCGTGAACTGCTCGATCTGGCTGCTCAGCTGATCGCGATTGCCACCGACACCAGGGGCACGCTCACGGAACGCATGAGTGAGGTCTTCCCCTGGATGTTCGCACTGTCGCCGCAGGGCAGGGACGACTGCGCCCGGGCAATCCTGCAGGCCGCCCGTGCGTCGTTCTCCACCAAGCAGCCGCACCTGGCCGTCGCCGAGCTCACCTCGTGGAAGGAAACGGCCACCGCCCTGGCCGCCGGTCTTCGCAACGCCCCCGTGGAGTGGCTCGATGACGAAGAACCCGTCGAGCGGCCCACCGAAGGTTGAGGCTCTCCGACCCCTCCCCGCAGATGAATGTACGGAGGGGGTTCCTGAGGCCCACCTCAGCTACTGGGCCCGACCCTTTCGCACTGCGCCCCGAGCGCCCTTCCTGAGACCGCCAACGGCACCCACCCGTGTCGCAACCCGGCCCGGCGTTGCCCGCCCCAACCACCGCTGATACCCGTTACGCATAAAACTCGCGAGTAAGTGTCGTAGATCACTTCATGGCTGTATGAATGAGAACCTCCGGTTCCCCTGGCCGCGCCCACTGGGGCGGGACGCAGGACCCGGTCGATCCGTCGGACCAGTTCAGTGGAGGCACCATGCCGCGTACCCTCAACCGCCGCGCGCTCCTGGCCGCAGCGGCGTCGTTGCCCGTGCTGGCCGGTGTGGCCGGGTGCTCGGGCGGCTCGACGGCCGCCGGGGGCACCCAGCAGCTCGTGTGGTCCACGTTCGGCGTGGGCACGGGCACGTACAACGACCTCGCTGCGGTGGCCAACACGCTGACCCAGGAGACGGGCCGGCAGATCCGGCTGATGACCTCGGACACCGGCATCGGGCGCCTGGCGCCGCTGATCAACGGGACGGCGCAGTACTCGCGCACCGGGGACGAGTACTACTACGCGTTCGAGGGCAACGACGAGTACTGCTCGGAGCAGTGGGGACCGCAGGCGCTGCGCCTGGTGTGGACGCCCCCGGGCAACTACGGGGTGCTGGTGCGCAAGGACAGCGGCATCGAGACCGTGGCGGACCTCAAGGGGAAGAAGTTCCCCAAGCTGATCGCAAGCACGTCCATCAACCGCAAGATGGAGGCGATCCTCAACTTCGGCGGCCTCACCGGCAAGGACGTCCAGATGGTGGACGTGACCTACAGCGGCCAGATCGAGGCGCTGAAGACCGGGCAGATCGACACCCTGTACCAGAACGTGGTGGGCGCCAACGTGTCCGAGCTGGCGTCCCAGTACCCCATCCGCTGGTTGAACCTGGGCGGCGGCACACCCGCCCAGTACGCCACGTGGAAGGAGCTGGCCCCCATGGTCAAGCCCGGCGAGTTCTCCAAGGGCGCGGGCCTGGCCAAGGGCGAGACGGCGGTGAACATGCAGTACACCATCCCGGTGGTCGCCCGTGCGGACCGGCCCCACGAGGAAGTTGCGTCGCTGGTGGCTGACATGGACCACTACTACCCCGACTACAAGGACACCACCCCGGACGCCCACCGCTTCGGCGCGGAGCAGATCCAGCTCACGCCCCTGGTGATCCCGTTCCACGACGCCATGGTGGAGTTCCTCACCCGCAAGGGCCGCTGGAGCAAGGACCTGCAGACCCGCCAGGACGCCCTGCTGGAGCGCGAGCGCCGCATGCACGAGGCCTGGCCCGCGTTCTGGCAGGACCACAAGGACCGCGACGACCCCAAGTCCGCGCGCAAGGAGTGGGTGGACTGGAAGAAGGCCAACCTCCCCGAGCTCCCGGACACCCCCGGCACCCTGCCCGGCGCCTCGTCCACCACCGCACCCTCCGGAGGCCACGCATGAGCACCCCGTACCAGTCCGGCGACGCCGCCGGCACCGCCAGTGCCTCGGCTGCCGCTGGCACCGTTGGCCCCATCACCGCCCCCGGACCGGCCATCGACCCCCGCACCGGCGCTGAGATCACCGCCACGCGCCTGCACCCGCACGCCGCGGGCACCGGCAGCTCCGCGTCCGCCGCTCCCTCCGGGGGCGACGCCGCCCAGCCCACCATGCCCTCGGACGTCTCCCTGCACGACGCGAGCCCGCGGCTGACGCCGTTCTGGCGCAGCCTGGTGATCGTGCTGACCGTGGTGGGCGTGCTGCTGACCATGAACCAGGTGTTCTTCTGGAACGTGGGCGGGGTGACCATCCCCACCAACTCGTTCCTGTACCTGCTGATCGCGGTGTTCGTGCCGATCGTGTTCATCGTGACCCCCATCCGCAAGCACGCCCCCGGGGCCGCGGCTCGGCAGCGGCGGGGTGTGCCGTGGTACGACGTCCTGCTGCTGCTGGCCGTGGTGGGCACGTGCGTGTACTTCGCGGTGCACGGCATCGAGATCCAGGAGTACGGCTGGCAGTACATGGCACCCACCCTGGCCACCGTGCTGAGCTTCGTGTTCTGGGCCCTAATCCTGGAGACCCTGCGCCGGGCCGCCGGTCTGGTGGTGCTCGTGATCGCGTTCCTGTTCTCCGTGTACCCGCTGTTCGCGGGGATCATCCCGCTGTCCTTCCTGCAGGGCATCTCCTACGACCTGCCCACCCTGGCCCAGGTGCACACCATGGGCGTGGACAGTGTGCTGGGCCTGCCCCTGCAGACCGCGGGCACCATCCTGGTGGGCTTCCTGCTCTTCGGCGTGGTGCTGCAGCACACCGGGGGCGCGGACTTCTTCCACGAGCTGTCCATGGCCGTGTTCGGCCGCTACCGCGGCGGCTCCGCCAAGGTGGCCGTGGCCAGCTCCGCGGCCATGGGCATGATGAGCGGCTCGGCGGTGTCCAACGTGCTGACCACGGGGCCCATGACCATCCCGGCCATGAAGCGCTCCGGGTTCAGCGCCCGGGTGGCCGGGGCCGTGGAGGCCACCGCGTCCTCCGGCGGCTCCATCACCCCGCCCATCATGGGCACCGCGGCGTTCCTCATGGTCTCCTTCGTGGGCGTGCCGTACACGACCATCCTGGTGGCGGCCACCATTCCCGCGATCCTCTACTACCTGGGCATCTTCCTGCAGATCGACGGCTACGCCGCCCAGCGCGGCCTGCGCGGAACGCCCAAGAACCTGCTGCCGCGCGCCCGTCACGCCCTGGCCATGGGCTGGCCGTACCTGGGTGCGCTGGCCGTGCTCACCGTGCTGCTGTTCACCACGGACTCCGAGGCCCAGGTGCCCTACTGGGTGGTGGCCATCCTGCTGATGATCGCCCTGGCCAAGCCCAGCGTGACGTTCGGTCCCCGCCAGTGGGTGGACATGGGCGTGGACGTGGGCAAGACGCTCGCGCAGATCGTGGGCATCATCGCCGGGGTGGGCCTGATCCTGGGTGGCCTGACCGCCACGGGCGTGGCGCTGTCCCTGTCCCGCGACCTGGTGGCCCTGGTGGGCGACAACGTGGTGCTCATCCTCATCGCCGGCGCCGTGGTGTGCTTCATTCTGGGCATGGGCCTGACCATCTCCGCCGCGTACGTGTTCCTGGCCATCGTGATGGTCCCGGCCGTCACGGCCCTGGGGGTGGACCCGATCGCCGCGCACCTGTTCGTCATCTACTGGGCATCGGTCTCCTACATCACCCCGCCCGTGGGGCTCGCGGCCTTCGCCGCGGCCGGCATCTCCAAGGCCTCCCCCATGGCCACGTGCTTCTCCGCCATGAAGCTCGGCGCCGTGAAGTACGTGGTGCCGTTCGGCTTCGCGCTCAACCCCGCACTGGTGGCCCAGGGCGAGCCAGTGCACATCGTGCTGGCCTTCCTCTCCAGCCTCGTGGCGGTCTACGCGATCGCCGCGGCCATGGGCGGCTGGCTGACCTTCGTGGAACGGCAGCTGCCCGTGTACCTGCGGGTCGTTCTCGCGGTGGGCGGATTCATGATGTTCCTGCCCGGCGTGCTCGTCACGGTCATCGGGCTGGCCCTCGTGGTCGCCGCGGCCGCGCTGGCGCGCCTCAGGAAGCCCCGCGCCGTCGTCGACCCCGAGACCGGGGAGATCACCCGGGTCCCCCAGGGCGCGTGACCCACCGCCGAGCGCAACCCCCGGGCGCGTTGCCCGCACCGCAACGGATTGATGCCGGATCGGAATGAATGCCCGGCGAGTGCGACCCGCGTCACCGTCAGGCGGTATGAAAGAAGGTGACGACGAGCGCGGGCCGCAAGGCTCCGTACGAGCACACCGAAGGAGAACGCCCCATGAGCACACAGAACACCGACGTCCTGACCGTGGACGTCACGGACGGGATCGCCCTGGTCACCGTGAACCGGCCAGAGGTGCGCAACGCGATCAACGCCACCGTGCTGCGGGCCATCACCGAGACCCTCGCGGAGCTGGCCGAGAACGAGGACGTGCAGGTGCTGGTCTTCACCGGCGCCGGGGACAAGGCGTTCGTGGCGGGCGCGGACATCAACGAGCTCGCCGTGCGCACGCCCAAGGACGGGCTGAGAGCCACCATGCAGGGCGTGTACGAGAAGGTGGAGCAGTTCCCCAAGCCCACCATCGCGGCGGTGAACGGCTACGCGTTCGGCGGTGGGCACGAGCTCGCCCTGGCGTGCGACATCCGCATTGCGTCCACGAACGCGCAGTTCGCGCTGCCCGAGACCGGGCTGGGCATCATGCCCGCCGCGGGCGGCACGCAGCGCCTGGCCAAGCTCGTGGGCCTGGGCCGGGCCACCGAGATCGTGCTGACCGGGCGCCGGGTGAAGGCCGAGGACGCCCTCGCCATGGGGCTCGTGACCCAGGTGGTGGAGCCGGACGAGCTGCTGGACACCGCCCGCGAGACGGCGCAGGCCATCATGGCCAAGGGCCCGCTGGCCATCCAGCTGGCCAAGACCGTGATCCGCCACGGCTTCGACGTGGACCACCAGACCGGGATCCTGCTGGAGCGCCTGGCCCAGTCCGTGCTCTACAGCAGCGCCGAGAAGGCCGAGGGAACCACCGCGTTCCTGGAGAAGCGCACCCCCGATTTCCGCACGGCAGCACAGCAGGACGCCCCGCAGAACGCACAGAAGGACGTGAGCAAGTGAGCGAGAACCCCCTGAAGGACATCCAGCACATCACCGTGATCGGCGCCGGGGCCATGGGCTCCCAGATCGCCATGGTGTGCGCCCTGGCCGGGTACGACACGGACGTGGTGGACATCAAGCAGGAGGCCGTGGACAAGGCCTCCGAGCAGCTGCACTCCCGCATGGACCGGGACGTCAGCAAGGGCCGGCGCACCCAGCAGGACGTGGACGCCGCGTTCGAGCGCCTGACGTTCTCCACGGACCGGGACGCGTGCGCCGCGCAGGCGGACTTCGTGATCGAGGCCGCGGTGGAGGACCTCACCATCAAGCGCCAGGTCTTCGCGGAGCTGGACGCGGTGTGCCCCGAGCACACCATCCTGGCCACCAACTCCTCGAACATCGTGTCCTCGCGGGTGGCGGACGCCACCAACCGCCCGGAGAAGGTGTGCAACGTGCACTTCTTCAACCCCGCGCTGGTGATGAAGTGCGTGGAGGTGGTCCCGCACCAGGGCACCTCGCGCGAGACCGTGGAGACCGCCATGGAGCTGGCCCGCGCGATCGGCAAGGCCCCCGTGGAGCTCAAGAAGGAGGTCCCGGGCTTCGTGGCCAACCGCCTGCTGGGCGCGCTGCGCTCCGAGGCGCTGAAGCTCTACGAGGACGGAGTGGCGGACTACAAGGACATCGACGTCGCGGCCAAGACCGCCCTGAACCACCCCATGGGTCCGTTCGAGCTCATGGACATGGTGGGCATCGACGTGGTCTACCTGATCCGCCTGGCCGAGTACGAGCAGACCGGTGACCCCGCCTCCCTGCCCGCGAAGTCCGTCACGGAGAAGTACGAGGCCGGTGACTACGGCCGCAAGACCGGCCACGGCTGGTACGACTACGAATAGGACCTGCTAGCTCCCGGGGACCCCTGCGGCCTGGCCGCGGGGGTCCCCGTAGAGGTTCTGGGCCAGGCGCACCACCGCGCGCAGGGCGGGGTTGGGGTCTGCCGCGCGCCACACGAGCTGGACGTCCAGCGGCCGCTGCGGCTGAACGAGGGGCAGGAACACCACGCCGTCCGAGGACACGTTGTCCCGCACGCTGTCCAGGCTCAGAGCGCAGCCGATCTGGGCGGCCACGAGCACCACCAGGGTCCACGAGTCCGGCGCCACCTGCGCCACGCGAGGCACGAAGCCCGCCCCGGTGGCCAGGGAGGTCAGCCGGTTCTGCAGCGCGGCCCCCGGACCCGCGGGCAGCACCACCCACGACTCCTCGGACAGCTGGGCCATGTCCACGCGGGCGGAATCGGCCAGCGGGTGGTTGCTGGGCAGCACCACCATGACTTCTTCGTGCCCGACCACGGAGCAGCGCAGCTCCGAGGGGATGAAGTCCCACCGCCCGATGGCCACGTCCAGGGATCCGTCCAGGACTTTCTGCATGGCGGTGTGGGAGAACTGCGAGCCGTGCAGCTCCAGGTGGACCCCGGGGCGGTGGGTGCGCACGTGACGCGCCAGCTCCGCGACCTTGCGGTTGATCGAGGCGCCCGCGAATCCCAGGCGCACCCGCCCGGTCTCCCCGGTGACGGACTTGGCGACGGCGCGGCGCGCGTTCTCGGACGCCGCCACCAGCTCGCGCGCGGGATCCAGCAGGGCCTGCCCGGCCGGGGTGAGCGAGACCTGCCGGGTGCTGCGCTCGAACAGCTGAGCCCCCAGGGACTTCTCGATGCTCTTGATGAGCCGGCTCAGGGGTGGCTGCGCGATGCGCAGGGTGGCGGCGGCGCGGCCGAAGTGCAGTTCCTCGGCAACGGCCAGGAATGCCTTGGCCTCGTGGACTTCCATGCCCGGAGCCTACGTGATTGTTGCCACAGGAGCATTACTGAGCGTCCCTTCGTGTATTGGACAGAACCCAATGCCGGTGGTTGTGTGTGGTGAAACACAGTCACCGGCACAGTGGAGCGTTCATGTCCCCCATTCAGGAGTCGACCCCCGGGCCGCTCAGCGGCATCGTCGTCGCGGACTTCTCCCGCGTGCTGGCGGGCCCGTACTGCACCATGCTGCTCGCGGACATGGGTGCCACCGTGATCAAGGTGGAGGGCCCGGCCGGGGACGACACCCGCGGGTTCAAACCGCCCAGCCGGGACGGGGTGGGGACCTACTACCTGTCCGTGAACCGCAACAAGCACTCGATCGTGCTGGACCTGGGCGAGCCCGCGGACCTGGAGACCGCGTACGAGATCATCGACGCCGCGGACGTGTTCATCGAGAACTTCAAGCCCGGCGGGCTGGCCCGCTTCGGTCTGGACCCGGAGTCCGTGGCCGAGCGGTGGCCCGGGCTCATCCACACGAGCATCACGGGCTTCGGCACGGCGGGCGGCGCTCACCTGCCCGGCTACGACCTGCTGGTCCAGGGGGTATCGGGCTTCATGTCCGTGACCGGCTCCGCGGACGGCCCGCCGCAGCGCGCGGGTGTGGCGATGTTCGACGTCCTCACCGGGCTGCACGCCGCCGTGGCGGTCCTCGGGGCCCTGCACGAGCGGGACGCCTCCGGGAAGGGCCAGCACATCCACCTGGACCTGCTCTCCTCCGCGCTGTCCTCCCTGGTCAACCAGACCACGGGCTACGCCGCGTGCGGCAACGACCCCCAGCGCATGGGCAACGACCACCCCAGCCTGTTCCCCTACGGCCCCTTCCCCACCGCGGACAAGGACCTCATCATCACGGTGGGCAACAACCCCCAGTTCCGGCGTCTCGTCACGGTGCTGGGCCTGCCCGAGCTCGGCGAGGACCCCCGCTTCGACACCGTGGAGAAGCGCAACAACCACCGGGACGAGCTGCGCCCGCTGCTCAACGAGGCGCTCTCCTCGGACACCGCCGAGGCATGGGCCTCCCGGCTGCAGGCCGAGGGCCTGCCGTGCGCCCCCATCCTCAGCATCCCCGAGGGCGTGGAGTACGCCGCCTCCCTGGGCCTGGAGCCCGTGGTCGAGGTGGGCGAGGGCGAGGAGGCCGTGCCCCTGATCAAGAACCCCGTGACCTTCAGCCGCACCCCGGTGCGCTACGACAAGGCCCCGCCAGCCCTCGGCGCGGACGGCACCGAGGTCATGAACTGGCTCCGCTCCCACCGAAAGGACCCGTCATGAGCGAACTGCTCGAGAACCCCGACTTCTTCCTCCTGGACCAGGAGCTCTCCGCCGAGGAGACCGCCCTGCGTGACCGCGTGCGGACCTACGGCCGGGAGCACGTGCTGCCCACCATCAACGAGGCGTGGGAGGCCGGCGAGCACCCCCTGCCCGTGTTCAAGGGCCTCGCGGACCTGGGCATCGTGGGCACGTTCATCGAGGGCTACGGCTGTCCGGGGCTCTCCCGCCAGGCGGCCGGGCTGGTGGCCCGGGAGATGGGCCGGATCGACGGCTCCGTGAACACGTTCTTCGGCGTGCACTCCAACCTGTGCATGGGCAGCATCTACATGCTCGGCAACGAGGAGCAGCGCCAGCGGTGGCTGCCCACCATGGCGAGGATCGAGAAGACCGGGGCGTTCGCGCTCACCGAGCCCACCCACGGCTCGGACTCCGTGTCCCTGGAGACCTCCGCTCGCCGGGACGGGGACCACTGGGTGCTCAACGGGCACAAGCGCTGGATCGGCAACGGCCACGCCGCGGACGTCATCGTGCTCTACGCCCGGGACGAGGCGGACGGGCAGGTCAAGTGCTTCGTGGTGGAGAAGCAGGAGGACGGCGAGTACCCGCAGGGCTACCGCCCCGAGGTCATTGCCGGCAAGATCGGCAAGCGCGCCATCAACCAGGCGGACATCGTGATCGAGGACCTGCGGATCGCGGACGAGAACCGGCTGGAGAACTGCCACAGCTTCAAGGACGTCAACAAGGTCCTCAAGGCCACGCGCGGCGGTGCGTCCTGGGAGGCCGTGGGCCACGGCATGGCGGCGTTCGAGATCGCGGCGAACTACGCCCTGGAGCGCGAGCAGTTCGGCATGCCGATCGCCAACTACCAGCTGGTGCAGGAGCGCCTGGCCACCATGCTCTCGGACCTGACCTCCCTGCAGCTGATGTGCACCCGCATGGCCCAGTTGCAGGAGAGCGACCAGCTCACGGACGCCATGGCCTCCCTGGTGAAGATGACCACGTCCCGCAAGGCCCTGGACATGTGCCGCACCGCCCGAGACATGCTGGGCGGCAACGGGCTGCTGCTGGAGAACCACATCGGCCGCCACCTCACGGACATGGAGGTGGTCTCCACCTACGAGGGCACGGACTCCGTCCAGGCGCTGATCGTGGGCCGGGCCATCACCGGCGTCTCCGCGTTCACGCGCTCCCGCCGCTGATCCGGGCCGTGCATCCGCGGAGCACGCCCCGTCTCCGCTTCCCCGTACCCGGGTCTCCGGGCCGCGCGCCCGCGGCCGAGCTCAGGGCCGGGCTCTCCGGAGTGCGCGCCCGCGGCTGATCCCCGCGCCCACCCCGATGCCCGGGGCCGGTTCGCTCCGAGCGGGCATCCAGCACGATGACGTGCGGCTCACAGCCGGAACCCGGCGGGTCGTGCCACCATGGAGGGCCGGGTCCACCATCTCCGAGGGGACCCGTCCGCTGTCTTCCGATGAGGTCCGCCGTCCGTGTCCCACACCCCGTACCCCCCAGGCCCCGACCCCTACCGCTCCGGCCCCCAGCACGGTGATCCGTACCGCGGTGGCCAGTACCCCGCACCGGTCTACGGCGGCGGCTACGGCGCCCCCGCTGCGGTTCCCGGCTCCCCGGGTCCTGTTCCCGTGTCCCCGGCCCGGCCCCTGAGTGCGGGCACCGTGGTGGCCGCGGCGCTGTCCGTGGCCCTGCTGTGGGGGCTCGTGCTGCTGGTGGCCCATGCCGGGCTGAACACGGTGACCGGTCAGGCCCTGGACGAGACCGCCCTGCAGCAGGCCAAGGCGGACCGCAACACCTTCTTCCCGTCCTTCGTGCTCGTGGCCGCCCAGTTCCTGCCCGAGGTGGTGGCGGTGCTCGCCGGGGCACTGGCGCTGGTGTGGGCCGTGCGCTACCGCCGGTGGGTGGCCGCCCCGTGCGCAGCGGTGGCCGTGGTCGCCGCCAATGTGAGCACCCAGGTCCTCAAGCACGGGGTCTTCGACAAACCGGACCTGGGGGTGCAGCAGATCGCCTCCAACTCGTTCCCGTCCGGGCACACCACCGCGGCCGCCTCCCTGCTCATGGCCGCGCTGCTCGTGGCCCCGCCGCACCGTCGGGCCCGCGCCGGACGGTGGGGGGCGTTCCTCGCGGCCGTGGTGGGCATGACCACCGTGCTCAACGGCTGGCACCGCCCCACGGATGCCGTGGCCGCCCTGCTCATCGTGGGCGGCTGGGGTGTCCTGGCGGCCCTGGCCACCCAGCTGATCGACGCCGCCGTGGCACGCAGCCGTCTCCGCACCGGGGGCACCCCGGCCGGGAGCTACCGCCGGTTCATGGACGAGCGCTCCCACCGCCGCCAGGAGCGCGCATGGAGCGAGGACCGCGGGGACAGCGCCTACTTGCCGCCCGCGCACGAGCGGCAGGCGCGGGAACTGGAGCGGGCGGCGTCGGCGGCGAGGGATGCGGAGCGGCGGAACCGGCCGCGGGCCCAGCGCGGGGCCTGGGATCCCCGGCCGTACGGGTACCGGGGCGCCCTCATGACCGTTCCCGCGAGGCCGCGGCTGGGCACCGCCGTCACGCTGACCGTGGTCACCGGCGCACTGCTGGCCGTGGCCATCTGGTGGCCCTATCCCGCGCTGGCGGGCACGTTTGGCGGGCGCGTCACGCTGACGGCGGGGTATCTGGGGATTGCGGCCGCAGCTGCTCTGGGATGGTCGATGGTGGCACGTCGGCTGCGCTCTGCGACTCGATGAGCGCCCAGCGGTCCAGGAACACCCGGGCCACACCGGCCTGGTAGGGCAGGCGGTACATCGCCGCGGTGGAGGGGCCGTCCTCCGTGACCTGCACCTCGCGGGCGCGGCGCAGGGCCAGCTCCATGGTGTCCGCCTGCTGCGTGACGAAGTTGACGGTCACGGGCGTGCCGTGGCCGGGCACGAACGCGGTGTAGCGCTCCAGGGTGGCCAGCGCGCGCAGGGACTCCACCCACCGCTGCGGGAAGGCGTCCTCGAAGTTGGGGTCCGCGCCCTCCTCCACGAGGTCCCCGCAGAACACGACGTCGTCCACGCCCACGCAGACGTCGTTGTCCGTGTGGCCGGGGCCCAGGAAGAACAGGGTCACGGGCCGCTCGCCCAGGTCGATGCGTGTGAGGGACGGGCGCAGGCCCGTGCCGGGCAGGGTGTTGGTGGGCAGCACCAGGCGGGTGTCGATCCCCTCGCCCGCGCCCATCTCCGGCTCCTGCGTGCTCACGAAGCTGCGCTGGTACTCCCCCACCTCGGCCATCGCGCTCGCGCAGGCCTTGTGCGCCCAGAACTCGGTGGCGCCGGCGCGCGCGAACACCGCGTTGCCCATGAAGTGGTCGTAGTGCGCGTGGGTGTTCACCACGGTCAGCGGCAGGTCCGTGATCTCACGGACGGCGGCCAGGATCTCCCGGCCCTGACGCGGCCCAGCACCCGTGTCCACCACCAGGGCGCGCTGAGTGCCCAGCACCAGACCGGAGTTCAGTCTCCAGTTGTCGGTGCCGATCACGTAGACGCCGGGGCGCAGCTCCTGGGTGCGTGCCATGCGCTTCACTCTATCCGTAACGCACTACCGGCCCCGCATCGGGAAGGGCCCGCGGAGCCCGCGGGACGGGGGCGCAGCGGGCGTGGTGCGAGCCACGCGCTGGTCCGGGCGGGGGCGGGAGCGCAGCCTTCCCAGACCGCACGCACCCCTCCGGTGCGCCGGGCTCCGGTGCTACTGTCTCTCGCGTGATGCCCCGCCACACCGAGACCGCCCCCGCCCCCGCGGGCCGCTTCGCGCCGTCGCCCTCCGGGGACCTGCACCTGGGCAACCTGCGCACGGCCCTGGCCGCGTGGGGTTTCGCGCGCGCCACCCGTCGCCGGTTCCTGCTGCGCGTGGAGGACCTGGACCGGGTGAAGCGGGGCGCCGCCGAGCGCAACGTCGAGGACCTGCGGGCCATCGGTCTGGACTGGGACGGGCCCGTGGACCTGCAGTCCGAGCGCATCCCCCTGTTCTTGGAGCGCGTGCGCACCCTCACGGACGCCGGGCTCACCTACGAGTGCTTCTGCACGCGCCGGGAGATCCACGCCGCGGCCTCCGCACCCCACGGCATCCCGGGTGCCTACCCGGGCACGTGCCGGAACCTGACCGAGGAGCAGCGGGCACGACGCCGCACGCAACGTCCTCCCGCCGTGCGGCTGCGCGCGGGGGTGCGTGAGTTCACGGTGCACGACCACTTCGCGGGCGAGTTCACGGGTGCCGTGGACGACATGGTGCTCGTGCGCAACGACGGCACCCCCGCGTACAACCTGGCCGTGGTGGTGGACGACGCCGAGCAGGGCGTGGACCAGGTGGTGCGCGGGGACGACCTGCTGCCCTCCGCTCCCCGGCAGGCCTACCTGGCTGGACTCATGGGCCACGGCGTCCCCGAGTACGCGCACGTGCCCCTGGTGATGGGCCCCTCCGGGGACCGGCTGGCCAAACGGGACGGCGCCGTGACCCTGCGGGAGCTGCAGGAGCTCGGGCACACGGCGCAGGACGTGGTGGGGTGGCTGGCCCGCTCGCTGGGGATCACCCACCCGGTGCGCACGGCCGCGGATGTCATGGATCACTGGGACCCCGCGAGCTGGACCAGGGAGCCCACGGTGTTCGAGCCGTGGGATGCGGCGCAGGACTGAACCGCGGAGTCCACCCGGGCGGCGTACCCTTGTGCTCTGCCTCACTTCATGCAACCGGGAACCATTTCATCCCCCTATACAGTGGGCGCAGTCCAACGACCCCGTACCGGAAGGCACGCGCATGTCCGATCAGGCGTACCAATTCATGGCGATCCTGGCGTACTTCATCGTCATGATCTGCATCGGCCTGTGGGCCAACAGCAAGACCAAGAACCTCGACGACTACATGCTGGGCGGGCGCAACCTCAAGCCCGGCGTGGCCGCGCTCTCCGCGGGGGCGTCGGACATGTCCGGGTGGCTGCTCATGGGTCTGCCCGGTGCGGTGTACCTCTCCGGTCTGGTGGAGGCGTGGCTCGCGATCGGCCTGACCGCGGGTGCGTGGGTGAACTGGAAGATCGTGGCGCCGCGGCTGCGCGCGTACACGGAGGTCTCCCACAACTCCATCACCATCCCGTCCTTCCTGGACAACCGGCTCAAGGGCAACACCCGGGTGCTGCGCGTGATCTCCGGCGTGATCATCCTGGTGTTCTTCACGTTCTACGTGTCCTCCGGCATGGTGGCCGGCGGCGTGTTCTTCCAGTCCTCGTTCGGCACCAGCTACCTCACGGGCATGCTCCTGGTGGCCGGCGTGACCGTCCTGTACACGTTCTTCGGCGGGTTCCTGGGCGCGTCCTACACGGACCTCTTCCAGGGCCTGCTCATGCTGATCGCGCTGCTGCTGGTGCCCATCGTGGGCGTCTTCCTGGTGGGTGGGCCCGGTGAGATGGTCAACCGCATCGAGGCCGTGAACCCGGACGCGCTCTCGCTCTTCGCGGGCGGCACCGCCGTGGGCATCATCTCGTCCCTCGCGTGGGGCCTGGGCTACTTCGGCCAGCCCCACATCATCGTGCGCTTCATGGCGCTGCGCACCCCCGCGGATGCGAAGGCCGGGCGCCGGATCGGCATCGGCTGGATGCTGCTCACGGTGCTGGGTGCGATCGGCACCGCCCTGGTGGGCCTGGCGTACTACGGCAACCGCCCCGGCGAGGAGCCCACCGACCCCGAGGCCATCTTCCTGGACATGTCCCAGGTGCTGTTCCACCCCCTGGTGGCCGGGTTCGTGCTGGCCGCGGTGCTCGCCGCGATCATGTCCACGATCTCCTCGCAGCTGATCGTCTCCTCCTCCGCCCTGGTGGAGGACCTCTACAACCTGGCCGCCAAGCGCACCCCGTCCCCCAGGGCGCAGGTGTGGCTCGGCCGCGGCGGCGTGCTGCTCGTGGCCGTGGTGGCCGCCGCGCTGGCGTGGGAGCAGAACTCCACCATCCTGGACCTCGTGGGCTTCGCGTGGGCCGGCTTCGGCGCCGCCTTCGGTCCCGTGGTGCTCATGAGCCTGTTCTGGCGCAAGCTCACCAACGCGGGGGCCATCTCCGCCATGGTGGTGGGCGCCGCCACGGTGTTCCTGTGGCAGTACACCCCGTGGAGCGACCTCTACGAGATCATCCCCGGCTTCATCCTGGGTGGCCTGGTGGGCGTCGTCGTCTCCCTGATCACCCACCGGGACAACCCGGAGATCGACCGCGAGTTCGACGAGACCCTGCGCCTGGTCAACCACCCCGAGGAGGCTGACCCCGCTGCCGCCGCCAAGGCCGCTGCCGGTGAGGCCCCCGCCGGGGCCGTCTGAGCAGACCCGGCGCCCCGGCGCTGACACGTGAGAACGCCCTCGCACCGTACGGTGCGAGGGCGTTCTCACGTCCACGGCCGTGGCGGTTCCGCCACGAACCGGCTCAGAACCCCAGGTCGCGCAGGGACCCGCGCATGGTCTCGGCGGAGGCGCGCAGCTGCTCCTTCTCGGGCTCACCCATGGGGATCCGCAGGCGCTGGCCCACACCGGTGCCGCCCACCACGGACGGCACGGACAGGGCCACGCCGTTCACGCCGTAGTAGTCGTCCAGCACCGTGGACACGGACAGCACGGCCTGCTGGTCCTTCAGCACGGCCTCGGCGATCCGCACACCGGCCAGGCCGATCGCGTAGTTGGTGGCGCCCTTGCCCTCGATCACGCGGTACGCGGCGTTGACCACCTGGTCCTTGAGCTCCACCAGGCGCTCCGGGGTGAAGGGACGGCGCCCGTCCACCTCCCACTCGCTGACCGGCACCTGGCCGATGCTCGCGGAGGACCACACGGGGAACTCGCTGTCCCCGTGCTCACCGATGATGTAGGCGTGCACGCTGCTGGTGTTGACCTGCGCCTCGTTGCCGATCAGCCAGCGCAGGCGGGAGGTGTCCAGCACGGTGCCGGAGCTCATGATCCGCTGGTACGGCAGCCCGGTGATCTGCTGGGCCACCACGGTGAGCACGTCGCACGGGTTGGTGACCAGCACGAAGACCGCCTGCGGGGCCTGCTCCAGCAGCTGCGGCATGAGGGACTTCAGGATCGCGGTGTTGGCACCGGCCAGGTCCAGGCGGGTCTGCCCGGGCTTCTGCTTGGCGCCGGCGGTCACGAACACGATGTCCGCGTCCTTGAGCACGGCGACGTCGTCCGAGCCCTCCACCCGGACCCCCGGGGCGAACATCTGCCCGTGGGAGAGGTCCAGTGCCTCGGCCTGCACCTTGGCGGTCTGCAGGTCGTAGAGCGCGATGTCCGTGGACGTGCCGCGGATCATCGCGGCATAGGCCAGCGAGGTGCCCACGGACCCCGCTCCCACGATTCCGATCTTGGTACGGCGGACGGTGGTTTCGTTGGACGGGCTCACGGTGTCACTGCTCCATTCGACGCGGACTGTCCGGCCACGCCCGGCCGCCTGGGCGGCACGGACACGGTCCGGTTGGCGGGAACACCTCCCGGTTCCGCGTTCCGCGCCCGGCCGAGGCCGGATACAGGTGGCACCGAAATGCGTTCCCACCACCATCTTCCGCCGTCGCCCCGTCCCGGGCAATGACGCAGCCCACTCCCCGGCGGCGTGTCTCCGCCGGGGCTGCCTCGAGGGGTGGGGACCCACGGGAGGCGCCTCCACCGGGACGGCGCAGGCCGGGGCCCGCGCAGGTGGACGTGCGCGGCGTCGTCGCCCACGGTGCCCGGCGCCAGGCCGGGGCACACACGCGGGAACGGGGCGCCGGCCGGGACGCCGTGCTCGAGGGGCCGGCGCGCGCACGACGGCGCGGCGGCGTCGCCATCCGGGGATGACGACGCCGCCGCGCCGGGTTCCGCACGAACGCCCGGGTGGGGCGCCGCGCGCTCAGCAGTGGTAGGTGTCCGTGGGGGCCTCGAAGTGCATGTCGTAGCCCTCGGGCAGGCGCATGCCGAACGCTGTGGCCAGGCCCAGCACCTTGCGGGCGCGGGCCAGGCGCGGGAGGTCGGAGCCGTTGCGGATCTGGCCGCCGTCCTCCTCGAACTCCTGCAGGAACTCGGTGGCCCAGGACAGCTCGCTCAGGGACGGGGACAGGCCCTCGTTGACCGTGGCGGTCTGCTCGGGCATCAGGCACAGCTTGCCGGTCATGCCGAACTCGTCCGTGACACCGGTGGCCTCGGCGAGCTTGGCGCCGAGCGCCCCGACCGCGGGGCCGTCGATGGGACCCGGGAGGTTCGCCGCGCGGGAGGCGATGGTGAACTGCGAGCGCGTGTACGCGAGCGCCATGGGGTTCTCGCCGAAGCCGGTGTCTCGGCGGTAGTCGCCGATGCCGAACGCCAGGCGGTACGTGGAGCGCGCGGTGGCGATGTCCTGCAGGTTCTGCACCCCGCGGGCGGTCTCCACCAGGGCCACGATCCGGGTGCCGCGCAGCAGCTCCGCGGTGCGGGTGACGTGCTCGGGGGACTCGGTCATGGCAAGCATCACGCCGTCCAGGCCGGGGACGTCACGCAGGGCCTGGAGGTCCTCCTCCCACCACGCGGTGCCGAAGCCGTTGATGCGCACCCACGCGCGGTTGACCTGGCCGTCCTGGTTGCGGGAGCCGAGCCACGCGATCACGTTCTCACGGGCCTGGGCCTTGTCCGCGGGTGCCACGGAGTCCTCGACGTCCAGCACCACGGCGTCCGCGGCGCTCTGGGCGGCCTGGTCGAAGCGGGAGACGTGCGAGCCGTTGACGAGCAGCCACGAACGGGCGAGCTCGGGGCCCACGGCGGGGATCTCGGTGGGGTCGATGGTCATGGCGGTTTCCGCTGTGGTGGTGGTCATGAGAGTCACTTCGCGATCTGTGTCTGAGAACGGACACGCCCCCTCGCGCCTCGGGCCCCGCTGCGGGTGCAACCGGTGTGCGGCACCGAGCGGATGCTCCGTGGTCGCTCACCGGCCCGTCCGCGCGACGGAACGGGTGAGGCGGGATGGCGCGGGTCAGCCGAGCACTCGAACCAGCCTGGATGATGAGGCGGCTGGTGCGGGTCGTCTGCCAGTCGTGCTGCCCGGGCCCCGCCCGTGAGGTGAACGGGCAGGCCCGCGACGCACGTGGTGGTGCGCCCCGGGGGATCGGGCGAAACTTCACAGTAACCCAGGTCACATCCCATCTCAACCGGGGTGTCCACGGGCGGTCCCGGCCGCACCGCACCCCCTCTGCGGTCACGGGTCGGCAGCCTGCGTCCACCCGCACCGTCCCGCCCCGAACCGGGGCAACCGTCCAGACCCCAGCGCCCCCGCCGCGTGCGCACACCGGGCCCGCGATGGCCGCCCGCGCCCGGACCCTTGCTCAGCCGTCCCGCCGCAGGGCGCGCGAGGTCTTGGCGGTGGCCACCGCGTTCCACGGGTCCTCGGGCCAAGGGTGCTTGGGGTAGCGCCCGCGCATCTCCGCGCGCACCTGGGTGTAGGGCCCTGACCAGAACGAGGCAAGGTCCTCGGTGATGGCCAGCGTGGCCTTCCCCGGGGACAGCAGGTGGAACTGCACGGGCACGCACCCGTCTGCCACGCGCGGGGTCTCCGCCCAGCCGAAGCACTCCTGCAGCTTCACGGCCACCACGGGCGGCCGCGCGGGTTCCGCCTCGTCCCAGACCTCCGGGTAGTCGATCCGCGCGGTGTTCCCGCTGGGCACCTCGAGCCGCCGCGGGACCAGCTCGTCCAGGCGGGCGGCCTCGGGCCAGGGCAGCAGCCGGCGCAGCGCGTCCGCCACGCGCACCGAGCGCAGCGATCCGCCGCGGGCCACGTCCCGCAGCTCCGTGCCCAGCCACTCGTCCGCGCGGGCGAGCAGGGCGGCGTCGTCCACCGCTGGCCACGGCTGCCCCAGGTGACGACGCAGCAGGGCAAGGCGCGCGCGCAGCCCGCGGGCGGCGTCGTCCCAGGGCAGCAGGTCCAGGCCCTCGGCGGCGAGCGCGGCGCGGATGGCAGGCACGGCGGTGTCCGGGTCCGCACGGACGGGCGTGGCGGAGAGCTCGATCGCGCCCACCGCACGCACCTCCCGGGTGCTCACGCGGCCGTTCGAGAAGCTCGCGCGCGTCTCGGTGCGGGCGAGCGGGCCCGCCACGAGCTGCGCGTGCTCGAGGTCCAGCGGTGCCGCCGCCCGGATCACCGCGCCCGTGCCCGCGGCGGCCCGTCCCGCGGCGCGGCTGAGGTCAGCGACCGCGAGCCACTCGTGGTGACGCAGCGGGCTCCCGGCCTCCAGCCCCGCGCGCGTTCCGGAGGCGAGCAGCCACTGGTCCCCGTGGGCGTCCATCCGCCGGGCCACCCACTCGGGCCGCGCCAGGCCCACGACGACGCCCTCCCGGACGCCGGCAGGCACGTCCGGTTGCGGCCCGCGGAGCGGCGCGTCCGTGTTCTCGTTGCCCTCGTCCGCCGCACCGTCGCCCGTGGGCGCGGGGTGCGCCGCCATCCGCTCCAACCGCTGCACCTCCTGGCGCCACCGGGCGGACTCGCCGCCGCGGGAGGAGCGCAGTCCGCGCACGAAGGCGGGGATGTCTGCGGCGGGCACGCGGGCGCCGTCGGAGACCGTGGCGATGACCTCCGCGGCCGTTCTGGCACCCACGAGGTCCGCACCGTCCAGCAGGGCGCGGCCCCAGCGGGGTTCCACGGGCAGGGAGACCAGCAGGCGGCCGAGGTCGGTGGCGCGGCCGTCCTCGGCCACCGCACTCAGCCGGGTCAGCTCGGCTTTGGCGTCCGCGCGGGCCCGGGGCGGCAGCGGGTCCGGCAGGGCCATGCCCTCGCCACCCGGGGAGCCCCACACGGCGAGCGCGAGGCACGCGGCGGTGAGGTCCGCGGTGCGCACCTCGGGGACGGTGTGGGCGGGCATGGCGCCCCAGGCGGCGTCGTCGTAGCAGCGCACCACGGTGCCCGGGCCCTGGCGGGCGGCGCGGCCCGCGCGTTGCTCGGCGGACGCTTTGGACGCGGAGACCGTGACGAGCCCGGAGATCCCGCGTCCGGCGTCCCGGCGGGGCTGGCGGGCCAGGCCGGAGTCCACCACGAGGCGCGCGCCGTGGACCGTGAGCGAGGACTCCGCGAGGGACGTGGTGACCACGATGCGCGGGCGCTCCCCCGTCGCGCGGCCCGCCACAGCGCGATCCTGTTCGCGCGGAGGCAGCTGGCCGTGCAGCTCGAGGACCTCGGCGTCGGTCAGGCCGCGCAGCTCGGCCGCCACGCGGGAGACCTCCCGGGCGCCGGGGAGGAACACGAGGGCGTCCACGGACGGGTCCTGTGCCAGAGCCTTGCGATGCGCGTCGGCCGCTGTGCGGGCCGTGTAGGAAAGGAACGCGGGGGTGACTCCGCGCTCGTCGAGACGCTGCGGGCCCGGCGCCCACTCGACCCCCAGCGGGTGCAGGGCCGACGGGCAGTCCACCACCGGGGCGGGCACGTCCCCGCCCAGCAGAGCCGCAAACCGCTCCGCCTCCACCGTGGCGGACATGGCTACGAGCACGAGGTCCTCCCGCAGCTGCCGCAGCTCCGCGAGCATCCCCACGAGCAGGTCCGACTCCACGCCGCGCTCGTGCACCTCGTCCAGCACCACCGCGGCGGTCCCGGTCAGTTCCGGGTCACGCAGCAGGCGGCGCAGCAGGATCCCGGGGGTCACGAACTCCACGCGGGTTGCCTTCGACGTCTTCCGCTCGCCCCGCACGCTCCAGCCGACGACGCCGCCCGGCTCCGTTCCCGTGAGCGCGGCCAGCCGGCGCGCGGCCGCCCGCGCCGCGACCCGACGGGGCTGGACGACGACGACGCGGGCAACCTCCCCCGCAGTGGTGCCATGCACCAGGTTGGCCACAAGCGGCGGGACCACCGTGGTCTTGCCCGTGCCCGGAGGGGCCTGGACCACGGCCACTCCCCCGGACAGGGCGCGCTCCAGCTCGGGGACGGACTCCGCGAACGGGAGCCCCGCGCCGATGTGGTCCAGGTCGAAGGGGATGAGCATGGTGTCCAGTATCGCGGAGCCCTCCCCCCGTGGTTCACACGAGCAGGTACAGCGCCCCCAGCACCGTGACCACGATGACTGCGGTGTCGAAGACCCGCTGCCGGATGCGGGTGATCGCCCACCGCCCCGCGAACGCGCCGAGCACCACGCCCGGAACCAGCAGGGCGTCGAGCACGAGGGTCTGGGTGGTGATGAGCCCGAGCCCCACGGAGACCGGAACCTTCAGCAGGTTCATCACCGCGAAGAACCATGCTGCCGTGCCCAGGAACGCGTGCTTGGGGAAGCGCGCGGCCAGGAAGTACATGGACATCACCGGGCCCCCGGCATTGGCGACCATGGTGGTGAACCCGCCCAGCGAGCCGTACCCCGCGGCCACGGCGCGAGAGGCAGGGGCGGGAGGAGCGGCGTCGTCGTCCCGGGGTGCCGCGTCCCGGTGACGCTGCCAGAGCGTGAGCGCCATGAGCATCAGCAGCATCACGCCGATCACGCGACGGACGAGCGAGTCCCCCGCGAACGCGAGGAACACGGCGCCCAGCCCGAGGCCCACCAGAACGGCCGGGAGCATACGAATCAGCGTGGGCCAGTGCGCGTGCTTGCGGTAGGTCCACAGCGCGAACATGTCCCCCACGATCAGCAGCAGGAGCAGCGCGCCGGTGGAGGGCTTGGCGGGGAGCACCGCGGCGAAGATCGCGACGGCCAGGGTGTTGATCCCAGGCAGAGCCGTCTTGGAGAACCCCACGAGCACCGCGCTCACCGCCAGGGCGGCCCAGGCGAGGGTGCTCAGATCCGGGAGCAGGGTCATGGGAGGTCCTTTCCGCGTGACGGGCGGAGAACTTCCCCGGCGCCCCGCACAATCTAGTGGAGCAAAGACAGCCCAGCGGCCCGGAATCTGCACTAACGGAGCACATGCAGGCGCCCGGGCAGAAGTGGATGGTGCGGACCGCGAGGGCACCGCCCACCCCGTCCTACAGTGGTACCCATGACCAACGCGCAGCTTCCCGACCGAGTGTCCGAGATCTTCGACCCCCAGCAGTGGCGACCCGTGGAGGGCTTCACCGATCTGCAGGACATCACCTACCACCGCGGGGTGGAGCGGGATGCCAGTGGTGCCGTGGTGAAGGACCTCCCGTGGGTGCGCATCGCGTTCGACCGCCCGGAGGTTCGCAACGCCTTCCGCCCGGGCACCGTGGACGAGCTCTACCGCACGCTGGACCACGCCCGCATGTCCTCGGACGTGGGCGCCGTGATCCTCACCGGCAACGGACCCTCCGCCAAGGACGGCGGCTGGGCGTTCTGCTCCGGCGGGGACCAGCGCATCCGCGGCCGGGACGGCTACCACTACGCGGAGGGCGAGACCGCGGACTCCATCGACCCCGCCCGCGCCGGACGCCTGCACATCCTGGAGGTGCAGCGCCTGATCCGCACCATGCCCAAGGTCGTGATCGCGGCGGTCTCCGGGTGGGCCGCGGGCGGCGGGCACTCGCTGCACGTGGTGTGCGACCTGACCATCGCCTCCGCCGAGCACGGGAAGTTCAAGCAGACGGACGCCACCGTGGGCTCGTTCGACGCCGGCTACGGCTCCGCACTTCTCGCCCGCCAGGTGGGCCAGAAGTTCGCCCGAGAGATCTTCTTCCTCGCCGATGAGTATTCCGCCGAGGACATGCACCGCATGGGCGCCGTGAACCGCGTGGTCCCCCACGCCGAACTGGAGTCCACCGCCCTGGAGTGGGCGCGCAAGATCACGGCACAGTCCCCGCAGGCCGTGCGCATGCTCAAGTACGCGTTCAACCTCCCGGACGACGGCATGGTCGGCCAGCAGGTCTTCGCCGGCGAGGCCACCCGCATGGGGTACATGACGGACGAGGCCGTGGAGGGCCGCGACGCGTTCCTGCAGAAGCGGGACCCGGACTGGTCCGCGTTCCCCTACTACTTCTGAGCCGCCACGTGAGTCCCCACGGCCCCTCACCGGCCCACGACGACGCCGTGCCCGCCCACCGCGGGCCCGGCACCTCCGCGGCGGGGCCGGGCTCTGCGGCCTCCCCCGCCGTCCCGGAATCCCCTGCCCCGGCGGCCCATGCAGCATCCGCTCTGGTGGCCCACTGCGGGCCGGGCACCTCCATGTCCAGGCCGGGCACTTCCGCGTCCGGACAAGAGCCCGGCCACCCGCTCGACGCGCCGCTGGCCGCGGAGCTGCCGAGCGACGTCGTGGTGCTGGACGGCCCCGTGGAGGGCAACCCGACGGCGTTGCTCCCCCGGCTGCGGGCAGTGCTGTCCCGCCCGGGGGCCGCGGTGGTCGTGGCCACCTCGGGATCCACGGGACGACCCAAGAAGACCGTGCTCAGCGCCGAGACGCTCACGGCCTCCGGGCGCGCGACCGAGCGGGCGACCTCCGGGCCCGGCCAGTGGCTGCTGTGCCTGCCCGCGCACTACGTGGCCGGGGTGCAGGTGCTCGCCCGCTCCGTCCTCGCGGGCACCACCCCCGTGGTCATGACCGGCGAGCACTTCACACCCCGGGCGTTCGCCGATGCCGCGGAGGGCATGAACCACCCCGTGCGGTACGTGTCCGTGGTGCCCACCCAGCTGCAGCGCATCTTGGACCCGGCCGACGGCTCCCCCGACCCCCGCTCGGTGGAGGCGCTCGCGCGTTTCGACGCCGTGCTCGTGGGCGGCTCTCCCCTGTCCCCGGCGCTGGCGCATCTGGCCGGCGCCGCCGGGGTGCGCGTGGTCCGCACGTACGGCATGTCGGAGACGTGCGGGGGCTGCGTCTACAACGGCGAGCCGCTGGACACGGTCACGGTCCGCATCCTGCCCGACGACGCCGATCCCTACCTCGCGCACGCCCCCGCACTGAGCGTTCCTCCCACCGAGGAGGCGTCCGCCGAAACCCGGTCTGCCGAGGCGGGGCCCGGAGGGACCTCCTCCGGAGCGGCGGGGTCCGCGGAGGCTCCCTCCGCCGCGGCACTGCCCGCCGTTGACCAGGGCCCGGCGTCACCGCTCGAGGGCCGGATCTGGCTGGGCGGCGAGGTGGTCGCCTCGGGCTACCTGAATGACCCCGAGCAGACCGCCGCCCACTTCCGTGTCTGCGAGGGGCGGCGCTGGTACCGCACCGACGACCTCGGATCGCTGGACGAGAACGGCCGCCTCACGGTGCTGGGCCGCACCGACGACGTGATCAACACCGGCGGCGTGAAGGTCTCTGCGGCTCGGGTGGCCGATGTGCTCCTGGACCACGACCGGGTGCGGCAGGCGCTCGTGCTCCCCGTGGCCCACTCGGAGTGGGGCCAGGTGGTGGCCGCGGTGGTGGCCGTGCGGCGGCCCCTGCACAGTGGGTCCGTCCCGGACGACCACCATCCCGACGGCGGTTTCGAGGGAGACCTCGACCCCGGCCTCGAACGAGAGCTGGCCCAGTCGGTGCGCGAACGACTGGGAGCCCCCGCCGTGCCCAAACGCTGGTGCCGGGTGGACCGCCTCCCCCTTCTCGCCACGGGTAAGCCCGACCGCCGCGCAGCCGCCGCGCTGTTCACCGCGGAACCGGGAGCGAGCCCTGGTGCGGGTCCGGGCGTGGGGCCGCATGCCGGCACCGCCGCGGAACCCAGCGCGCGCCCCGGCGAACGCTGAACGGCGGAACGGAGAAACTGTGCCCCTGTACTCCCTGGACCTCGTTCTCGCTCCGGGCGACGACGCCCTCGTCCGCGCCCGGTGGGATGCCCTGGACCGTGCCGGACTTCCGAGCCAGGCCCGCCACCGCAGCTCCTCCAACGCCCCGCATCTCACGGTGGTCTCGGCCCCGGGCTTCTCCGAGGCAGTGCTGCAGCGGGCCCGGGAGCTGTTCGGCCCCCTGCTGCCGTTCGTCGTGCCCGTCACCGGGCTCACGGTCCTGGGCAGGGGGCCGTACGTGCTGGCCGAGTCGCTCGCGGTTCCGCCCGCTGTCCTCGGCGCCGTGGCCGAGCTGCGGGCCCTGCTGCCGGAGCAGCGCACCCCGGCCGGCCCGTGGGTTCCCCACGTCACCCTCGGCACGCGCCTGGACGCCCCTGCCGTGGGCCGGGCGCTGGAGGTGCTGAGCGACGTCGCGCCACCCCGCTCGCTGGACGTCACCGCGCTGCGGCGCTGGGATCCTGACGCGCGAGAGGTCACGGTGGAGGTGCCTTGAGCCCCGCTCCGCGCCCGAAGCGCTCCGAGGTCGCACGCGCCAGCGCCGCCCGCACGGCATGTGCACCTGCACAGGGCATGAAACAATGACGGGACGTCCTCGTCCGTTCACGAAAGGTTGCACCGTGGCCACACCAGCTCAGTGGGTCGAAGGGGCACGCCTGCGCACGCTGCCCATGGCCGCGGCCCCGGTGATCGCCGGCACGGCCGCCGCGCAGACCATGTACGAAGCCCGTGTGGTGCCCGCGCTGCTGGCCCTGGTGGTCGCGCTCGCGCTGCAGATCGGCGTGAACTACGCCAACGACTACTCGGACGGCGTGCGCGGCACGGACGACGAGCGCGTGGGCCCCTTGCGCCTGACCGGTTCCGGCGCCGCCACCCCGCGGGAGGTCAAGACGGCCGCGTTCGCGTGCTTCGGCATTGCCGCCGTGGCGGGTGCCGCCCTCGTGGTGCTCTCGCAGCAGTGGTGGCTCGCCGTGGTGGGGCTGCTGGCCATTGCCGCCGCCTGGGGCTACACGGGTGGGAAGAAGCCGTACGGCTACATGGGCCTCGGGGACCTGTTCGTGTTCCTCTTCTTCGGCCTGGTGGCCACCCTGGGCACCACGATCACCCAGGCCGGCCGCCTGAACATGGACGCCTGGGTCATGGCGGTCTCCACCGGGCTCTTCGCGTGCGCCCTGCTCATGGCCAACAACATCCGGGACATCCCCGGGGACCGCGAGGTGGGCAAGCAGACCCTGGCCGTGCGGCTCGGGGACCCCAAGGCCCGGCTCACGTTCACCGCGGAGCTGTTCGTGGGCATGGTCCTGCCCCTGCTGCTGGTCCCCGGCAACCCGTGGGTGCTGCTGGTCTACGCCATGACCCCGCTGGCCGCGAACGCGGCCTCCACGGTGCTCAAGACCCCCGAGCGGCGCGAGCTGATCCCCGTGCTCAAGATGTGCGGGTTCATCAACCTGGGCGTCACCGTGCTCTACGCGGTGGCGGTGTTCGTGCAGCAGTACGTGGGCTGAGTCCGCTCAGAGCTCCTTGCGGGCCTCGGCGTCCGTGTACGAGTCCTCGATCTCCTGATCCTCGAGCTCCACACGGTTGGTGGGCTTGGGCGAGCGCGCGATGAAACGGTGGAAGTCCTGGCCCGCGGCGTAGTGCAGCGTGGGGAAGAAGATGTAGCAGATCGCGAACGCGGCCACCACGGCCGCGATCCCGGAGAACACCAGTCCCAGTCCCAGGAGCATGAACAGCAGGAACAGGACCACCAGGATGCCCAGGCGCAGCAGGGAGTACTTCAAGAAGTTCACGGGCCCATTCTAGGTGGTCTCGCTGTGTGCACCCCGGGCGCGGCGCTGCACAGCCACGGCCATGAACGCGGTGGCCCCGGCGCACTCCCCTAGGATGATCGGCATGGGCAGAGCCATCCTCATCATCGGGTCCGGCGCACTGGCAGTGGGCCTCGTCATCTACGCGCTCATCGAGTGCGCACAGTCGGAGAGGTACCGCGTGCGTGCCGTCCCCAAGGGCGCGTGGCTGCTCATCATCCTCCTGCTGCCCGTGGTCGGGGCCGTGCTGTGGCTCTTCTTCGGCCGTCCCCGCACGGACGACGCCGCCCGGGACGCCGCCCGTGGCCGCGGCCCGGACGACGACCCCCAGTTCCTGCGCAATCTCGAGGAGCGCCGCAAGCAGCAGGAGCAGGCGCGCAAGCTGCAGGAGTGGGAGAACGAGCTCAAGCGCACCGGTCAGGCCCCGGGGGCCAAGCCGCAGGTAAATGAGCCGCTGGACCCCTCCGACCCGCGCTGGACGGACCCCACCACGGGGTCGCACGCCGCGGACGACTCGCTCGGCGGCACGGGCGCGAACCCGGGCAGCGGGCGGAGCACCGGCCGTGAGCAGCCCACCGACGAGAACCCGAGCGCAGCCGACGGAACCGGTCGCCAACACCCCGAAAACCCCGAGGGTGAGCCTCCTCGCCACGACTGACCCGCGTCCGCGACTCGGTCGATGAACGGCCCCACGCGGTTTCTCCTGGCGCCCGGCCACCGCGCGCGCTCGGCGTCCCCCAGCACCACGGGCACCCCGCTCGCGTCGGGGCTCTGAAGTACCCAGCACCGCACGACAGAGCCCGCCCCCGCAGCAGCGGAGGCGGGCTCGTTCGCGGAAGGGTGCGGGCGGCGTCGTAGTGTGTGCGGACGCCGCCCCGCGCGTCACAGGCCGGAGTAGGAGTGCAGACCCGGGAACAGCGTGTTGACCACGGTGAAGTTGAAGACCACGCACATGTAGCCGGCGATCGACAGCCACGCGGAGCGGTTGCCGTTCCAGCCGCGGGTCACGCGGGCGTGCATGTAGGCGGCGTAGACCGTCCACACCACGAAGGTCCAGACCTCCTTGGTGTCCCAGCCCCAGAAGCGGCCCCACGCCTGGTCCGCCCAGATGGCTCCCGCGGCCAGGGTGAAGGTCCAGAACACGAAGCCCACCGAGTTCAGGCGGAACGCGAAGTTCTCCAGCGTGACGGAGTCCGGCACCGCGCGCAGGAAGCCCATGCGGGACTCCTGCCCGGAGGCCAGCAGCCGCTCGCGGCGGGACTGCATGAGCTGCAGCACGGCCATGGCGAACGTGATGGTGAAGACGCCGGACGCCGCCACCGCGATGGACACGTGGATGATCAGCCAGTAGGACTGCAGGGCAGGCTGCAGCGGGGACACCGGGGTGGGGAACGCGATGGTGGCCAGGCACAGCATGGTGAGCACCAGGCCGGAGACCATGGGACCCACGAAGCGCAGGTCCTTGAAGATCAGGGTGACCAGGTACACGCCGGAGACCACCAGGGCACCCGTGCTGCAGAACTCGTACATGTTGGCCCACGGCACACGGTCCGCGGCGATCCCGCGGGAGACCACGGCGAAGGCGTGGAGCACGAACGCGATGACCATGAGGGCCACGGCCACGCGCGCCGCCGGGCGGCGGGTGTTGTGCTGGTAGTTCAGCGCCTCGAACTCGCCGGCACCCTTGGTGGTGTTCTGCGCGGAGGTGCGGAACTCGTCGGAGACCGTCCCGCCCGCGTCCGCCGCCGGGGTGGCCTCGCCGCTCGCGCCCGACGCCGCCGGGCCGGCGACCGCACCCGCGGAACCCGCCGCGGAGGAACCGCCCGCGACCCCCGCGCCGGCGCCCACGAGCTGCTCGGACTTCCGCTCCGCGGCGGCCTGCTTGGCGGCCCGTGAGCGCTCCTTGACCGCGAGGGTCTTGGAGTGGGTGGCCATGTCCCACACGAAGGCCACGAACGCCACCATGTAGGTCATGGCGGCCAGGAGCATGAACCACTCGCTCCAGTTGCCCAAAGTCACATTGATGTCGCTACCCATTGTTTTGCGCCTTATCCGACGAATCCAGGTGGAACTCCCGCACGCCGCGGTCCTCCCACAATGACGTCCACAGAGCTGTCAGTTTTTCGGCTTCCGCACCCAGGCGGTGGTCCTCGCCACGCGCCAGCAGGCCGTACTCCAGAACAGTACACCGCACCCCGTGGGCGTCCTCGGTCTCCACGGCCCGCACCCACGCCCGGCGGCGCGCAATGAACAGGCTCATGATGAGCCCGGTGAACGCCACCAGGAAGGAGATGAAGGCCGGGATCCGCCCCGGGTCGTAGTGCACGTCCAGGCCCACGTAGCGCTTGACGTCCACGAACTCCACGCTGCCCTTGCCCTCGGGCAGCGTGGCCGTGCGGTGCTGGCCGTCCAGCACGATGGGCCCGTTGGCAGAGCTCATGGAGTTGAGTTCCTCGAGGTTCTGGGTGTCCAGCACGTACACGTTCTGCGGCTGGCCGCTGTTCAGTCCCAGGTCGCCGCTGAACGAGGAGAGCAGCAGCGCGGGGTTGTTCAGCGCCGGGTCCACGGACTGTGGGATCTTCCCGTCCTGGGAGACCGCCGTGGGCAGCAGGAGGCCCACGAAGCCCAGCTGGTCCGGAGCGGCGTCGGGCACCTTGAGGGTCAGGGAGGACGTGTAGACCGAGTCGGAGGGCACCGTGACCACGGGCCCCTCGTAGGCCACGTTGCCCTCGCCGTCCTTCACACGCAGCACGGGGGCGTAGCCGTTGCCCACCAGGTACACCTTGGTGCCGTCCACGTTCAGCGGCTTGTTGACCTCCAGCTTCACGTCCTCCGGCGCGGCCCCGGGCTCCTCCGTGACGGTGAGGTCCGCGTTGAAGTCCGTGGGCTGGCCGTAGTGCTCGGGGTCCGAGGTGTCACGGCTGAAGGTGGCCTCGAACGAGTCCAGCTGCAGGGAGAACGGGTTGAGGGAGTCCTCGTCGAAGTTGCTGCCCGGCTCGAAGGAGTCGTAGTCCACCAGGGTGTTCACGAACGACTCGCCCTCCACGACCACCTTCTGCCCCTTGTACCCGTACAGGGATCCGATGGCCACGGAGATCAGCACGGCCAGCAGCGCCACGTGGAAGAGGATGTTGCCCACTTCCTTGAGCATGCCCCGCTCGGCCGCCACCGACGGAGCCGCGGAGCCCAGGTCCTGCACCTGCACACGGTAGCCGCGCTTCCTCAGCGCCGCCGCCGCCTGCTCGACCGCCTCGTTCGGGGTGGGGCCCTCGCCGCCGTCCCGTCCGCCCAGCATGACCTTGCGGTACTGGGGCATCCGGGTGAGCCGCCTGGGAGTGCGGGGCGGCTTGGAGCGCCAGGCCTTGAAGTGCTGGATGGCACGCGGGATCACGCAGCCAACGAGCGAGATGAAGAGCAGGATGTAGATCGCCGAGAACCAGTAGGACTGGTAGACGTCGAACAGCTGCAGGGTGTCCAGCACCGGGCCGATCGTGGGATTGGCCTCGATGTAGCTGGTGACGGCCTCAGGGTCCTGCACCCGCTGCGGGAACAGGGACCCTGGCACCGCGGCGATCGCCAGGAGCAGCAGCAGCACCAGGGCCGTGGACATCTTGGTGAGCTGCCGCCACGCCCAGCGCAGCATCCCGACGAACCCGAGGGCCGGGACCTCCACGTCGGGGCGCTTCGGCTTCCGCTCACGCGGAGTGCGCGCTGTCGTCATATCGGCATCACCCAATCGGTTACGAATTCGGACTGGATCCAGGAGACCAGCGCGGACCAGACGCCCGTGGCCATGGCCAGGCCGATGAGCACGAGCACCACGCCGCCCACACGCTGCAGGGTGAGGCGGTGGCGGCGGAAGAAGGACATGGCACCCATCCCCCGGCGCATGGCCAGGGCGATGAGGATGAACGGGACCCCGAGTCCCAGGCAGTAGGCGGTGGTCAGCACCACGGCCTTGCCCGTGGAGGCACCGTCCACGTAGGCCAGCGCCTGCACGGCCGCGAAGGTGGGGCCGATGCACGGTGCCCACCCGAGCCCGAAGGTCATGCCCAGCACGGGCGCGCCCCACAGACCGGGAGGTGGCCGGCGTTCGATCTTGCGGTCACGCTGGAACCACGAGAGCCCGCCCAGGAAGACCACGCCCATGACCATCACCAGGATCCCCAGCACCACCATGATCCACTCCTGGCCCCGGAACCACGCGAAGGCCCCGAGCTGGGCGAGCACCACGGACATCACCACGAACACCAGGGAGAAGCCCAGGACGAAGAGCAGGACCCCCCAGAAGATGCGGCCGCGGCGCTGCTCGCGCAGGTCCGCTCCGGTGAGGCCGGTGATGTACCCCAGGTAGCCCGGGATCAGCGGCAGCACGCACGGGGAGGCGAAGGAGACGAAGCCCGCCAGCAGAGCCACGGGCAGCGCGGCAATCAGTGAGCCGTCGAGGATGACCTCGGCGAAGGGATTGCCGTTCATGCGGACTCGGCCACCGTGTCCTTGATGAGCGCGTCCAGTGTGGACTTGTCCGCCTTGCCGAGGATCCGGGCGGCCACCCGGCCCTCCGAGTCCAGCACCAGGGTGGTGGGCACCGCCTGCGGGGGCACGTACTCGCTCAGGGCCAGCAGCATCTCACCGTTGAGGTCCGTGGCGGAGGGGTACTCCACGCCGAAGGTGCGCTCGAACGCCTCGGCGGTGGCCTGCTGGTCCCGCAGGTTCACGCCCATGAACTGGGCCTGGTCCCCGTACTCCTCGTGCAGCGCCACGAGGTCCGGGGCCTCCGCACGGCACGGGGCGCACCCGGCGTACCAGAAGTTGAGCACCACGGGCTTGCCGCGCAGGCTCTCCGCAGAGACGGTGGAGCCGTCGTACATGGCGGCGTTGAAGGACACCGGCTCGCCGCGCTGCTCCGGTGCGTACTCGCTCACGGAGCCGTCCCCGGCCACGTACCCCTTGTCCCCGCCGGAGTTCGCCTGGTCCGCGAGGTCGTCGGAGGACGCCGAGCAGCCCGTGAGCGCGAGGCCCGCCGCGGCCACCACGGCGATCAGCCCCGTGCGCACACGCGTGCGGGCGCGCGGACGCCGGGCGGAGGAGGGCTGTGGGGTCACGGAGTCATCACCTGAAGACGTGAGGGGGTGGAGTGGGACATCGATTATGAGCCGGGAAGCTGGTTGACACCTGGATAGAGGTGGGCGGCCGGTTCCCGGTAGTGCAGCTGCGGGACCTCGGCGGCATCAACGTCCCGGAACGTCAGGGAGGTCAGCGACGCGAGGTTGCACTGGCGGCGCCGCGGATCGTGCGGCAGGGGGCGTCCCTCCACCGAGAGGCGGGTCAGCCAGATGGGCAGCTGGTGGGACACGGCCACGGCCTGAGCGCCGTCGCCCCCGATCCGCACGGCTTCCCGGGCGAGCTCCCGCACAGCCTGCGCCATGCGCTCCACCTGATGGCGGTACGGCTCGCCCCACGAGGGGTGCAGGGGGTTGAGCAGGTGCGGCCAGTGCTTGGGCTTGGCCAGCTCTCGGCCGGACACGTGCAGGCCCTCGAAGTGGTTGGCGGGCTCGATCAGCCGCTCGTCCGTGCGGACGTCCAGGCCAAGCTCACGGGCCACCGGTGCGGCCGTCTCCCGGGTGCGGGTCAGCGGGGAGGACGCGAGGAGCACGATGTTCTCCCCGTCCTGCACGCGCTGCGCGAGGTCCGCCGCGGCGGCCTCCGCCATGCGGGCGCCCTTCTCGGAGAGGTGGTAGTCCGGCAGGCGACCGTAGACCACGTGCTCGGGGTTGTGGACCTCGCCGTGGCGCAGGAGGTGAACGGTAGCTGAAGGCATGGCCCCAGTGTCTCAAACCCCGCCGGGAGGCCCCAATCCGAGGTCCAGGCTCCGAGGTTCAGGCGAGCACCGCGCGCAGCCGCTCGCCGTCGATCCGCCAGCGGTCCCAGGCCGCGCCGTCCACGAACACCACGGGCACGAACTCGGCGTAGTCCCGGACGAGGGCGGGGTCCCCGGTGATGTCCTGCTCGCGCAGCTCGGTGCCGGTCTGTGCGCAGACCCGTTCCACGACGTCCCGGGCGTCGTCGCACAGGTGGCACCCAGGCTTGGTCAGCAGCGTGACCTCGTGCCGCGGACGCGTACGGGTCCAGTCCACACCGGACAGTAGCCCACCCGTGCGCCCGGACGAGCCCGGGCCGGTGCCTGCGGGTGCCTGCGGGGAACGGGGCTGATCGGTCATGGCGACCATGCTACGCACACGGCAAGGCCCCGCTCCCCCACGGGGAACGGGGCCTGGCACGGGCGCTGCCTACTTCTTGTTGCGGCGCTGGTGACGGGTCTTGCGAAGCAGCTTGCGGTGCTTTTTCTTGGACATGCGCTTGCGGCGCTTCTTGATGACCGAACCCATAGGATCCCTCACAATTCTCTGGACAGTGTGTTTGCTGGGGGCTGCGAGTCAACGCCACCCCGCCCCATCGAACTCAGGGGCAACATCCGATTAACGGCAAACTATGCCATAGCCTACCGCGTGACCCCGCCCCGCCTGAAAACGGGGGCGGGGCTCACGCGCTCGCGCGGGGCGCGGCGGAGAACTCGTCGTCCTCGGCGGCCGGCTCCGGCGACGCCGCGGCGTCGCCCAGGGCGTGCGGGTCCGCCGCGGTGGCGCGGGCCTGGTCCGGGTCCACGCCGGCCTCCTCGTACTGGTACTCGATGTGCTCACGCACCAGCCGGGCCGCGAGGGTGCGGTCACCGGCGTCCAGGGCCCCGACGATCGCCCGGTGCTCGGCGCGGATGCGGCTGGAGGTGGTGGACCACAGCGGGACGTGACCCACCAGGGCCATCGTGTACTCGTAGATCGAGTCGCGCAGCGCGGTGAACAGGGCCGTGCTGACCGCGTTGCCGCAGGACTTCACCAGGGCGATGTGGAAGCTCACGTAGAGGTCGTGGAACCGCTTGAGCCCCAGGTCCTCCCGGTCCATCTCCGTCATGATCCCCCGCAGCTCGTCCCGGGGGATCCAGCGCTGCTCCGAGGCGTGCAGGGCGGCGGTCTCCAGCAGCACCCGGGTCTGGACGATGTCCCGCAGGGGGTGCTCGGAGGTGGCCATGTGCAGCTGCAGCGCCGGACCGGCGGACGCCGCGGGCTCCCGGACCAGGATGGGCAGGATGGCCCGGTGGGGGCCCTCGAAGAGCCTGACGATGCCCTGCGCCTCCAGGATCTTCAGGGCCTCTCGCATGGAGTTGCGGGACACGCGGAAGATCGCGGCCATGTCCTTGTCAGTGGGCAGTCGCTGCCCCAGCACCAGGTGTCCGTCGAACAGCTCGTTCTCGAGCCACTGCAGAACCTCTCGATGCGTTGCCATAGTCTCCACCCTAGACTCGACGGGTGACCAACCGCTGGATGCGGCGGTCGGTCACCTTCGCGAGCCCTCGTGCTCTCGTGCGCGGTCTCAGATGATGCCCTGGGCCACCATGGCGCGTGCCACCTTGATGAACCCGGAGATGTTCGCGCCGGCCACGTAGTTGCCGGGCATGCCGTACTCGTCGGCGGTCGCGGCGCAGGTCTCGTGGATGCCGCGCATGATCTCCTGCAGCCGGTCCTGCGTGTGCTCGAAGCTCCACGAGTCCCGCGAGGCGTTCTGCTGCATCTCCAGCGCGGAGGTGGCCACGCCGCCGGCGTTCGCGGCCTTGCCCGGTGCGAACAGCACGTCCGACTCCTGGAAGAGGTGTACGGCGTCCGTGGTGCAGGGCATGTTCGCGCCCTCGGCCACGGCCACCACGCCGTTCTCCAGCAGGGTCTTGGCCTGGCGGCCGTTGAGCTCGTTCTGGGTGGCGCACGGCAGGGCCACGGATCCCGGGACGTCCCACACGGAACCACCGGCCACGTAGGTGGCGGAGGAGCCGCGGCGCTCGGCGTAGTCGCTCATGCGCCCACGCTCCACCTCCTTGACCTGCTTGAGCAGCTCCAGGTCGATGCCGTCCTTGTCCACCACGTAGCCGCCCGAGTCCGAGGCGGTGAGGGCCTTGGCCCCGAGGGACTGGGCGCGCTCGATCGCGTAGATGGCCACGTTGCCGGAACCGGAGACGATCACGTCCCGGCCGTCGAAGCTCTTGCCCTGCGTCTTGAGCATCTCCTCGGCGAACATCACCGCGCCGTAGCCGGTGGCCTCCGTGCGCACGAGGGAGCCGCCCCAGGACAGGCCCTTGCCCGTGAGCACCCCGGACTCGTAGCGGTTGGTGATCCGCTTGTACTGGCCGAACAGGTAGCCGATCTCCCGGCCGCCCACGCCGATGTCACCGGCGGGAACGTCCGTGTACTCGCCGATGTGGCGGTACAGCTCGGTCATGAAGGACTGGCAGAAGCGCATGATCTCGGCGTCGCTGCGCCCGGAGGGGTCGAAGTCCGAGCCGCCCTTGCCGCCGCCGATGGGCATGCCCGTGAGCGCGTTCTTGAAGATCTGCTCGAAGCCCAGGAACTTGACGATGCCCAGGTACACCGAGGGGTGGAAGCGCAGCCCGCCCTTGTACGGGCCCAGGGCGGAGTTGAACTCCACGCGGAAACCGCGGTTGATGTGCACCTCGCCCTGGTCGTCCACCCAGGGCACGCGGAAGATGATCTGCCGCTCGGGCTCGCAGATCCGCTCCACGATCGCGGAGTCCAGCACCTCCGGGTGGCGCGCCACCACGGGTCCCAGGGACTCGAAGACCTCGTCCACGGCCTGGTGGAACTCGGACTCTCCCGGGTTGCGTGCCGTGATGATCTGCCGGATGGGGATCAGTTTCTCGTGCATGGCTCTCCTGCCGTCTCGTGGTGTCGGTGGGTGGGGCCCTCAGTCGCGGCGTGTGCCGCGGCCACGGCGCCGGAACCCTGTCAGAGTGGACAGCAGACCGCTCTGACGACGATGCGCCCCACCGCGCGGACGCAGCAGCTCCGCGCTCTCGGACGGGTCGGACCCCGCAGGATCGCGGGGGCCGGTCTCGCGCGCGGCATCGGACTGCGCGCGTGCGTCGGCGGGGACATCGTGCTCCACACTAGCCGGTGTGACCGGGGTCTCCGCGTCGGGAAGGGGCTCGGCCGAGTGCTCCGCGGTGGTTTCGAGGTCCTCGCTCTCGCGGTCGGCGGCGGGGTCCGTCTCTGCGAACCCTGTGCGGTGCTCCGCGGCCTCGTCCTCGGCGTCAGGCAGGGCGGGCGTCCCGGACTCGCGCTCCGCCATCCCGGGCTCGTGGCCCGCCATCCCGGCCCCGGGCGCGTCCTCCACGGAAGCCGGTACGACGCCGGTCCCGGCCTCCTCCTCCTCCGTCACCTCGGTGACCTCCGCGGTGAACCACGGCACGGACCGCTCGGGGGCGGATTCGGCGGCCGGGGAGCGGTCCTCCTCCGAGGACGGTACAGACTCCTGAACGACGGGGGCGAGCTCTGGTGCCGACCCGTCCGGATCGGGAAGCTCGATCGCGGCGTCGATGTCTGCGGCGGCAGTCTCCTCGACGGCTTCACCGGGCTCCGCGGCCTCTGCTGCGGTGGGCCCCTCCGAGTGCGCGGCATCAACGGCGGCGGCGTCCTCCGGCTCAGCGGGGTGGCCGTCCTGCGCTGCGGCATCGTCCGACGACACCGGCGGGACGGGCGGAACGGGCGCCGGGGCCGGCGCGGGCGGCGTCGTCCCCTCAGCAGGATCCGCGGCACCGGCGGCGGCGACGAGCTCGCCCAGCCAGGCCACGACCTCCTCCAGGGGTTCGGGGGCGATGCTGTAGAAGCGCTTCTGACCCTGTGCCCGGGTGCTCACCATGCGGGCGTCACGCAGCACCTTGAGGTGCTTGGACACCGTGGGCTGGGAGACCTCCAGCTCGGTCACGAGCTCGCCCACCGGCCGCGCGCCGTCCTGCAGGGCCGCGAGGATGCGGCGTCGTGTGGGATCGGAGAGCGCGGAATATGCATCGTGGGACATGGGAAACAGCCTAGTGGGAGCGCGCGCGTCCGCCCCAATCCGCCGCCCGGTGCGCCCCGACCGGCAGATGCGTCAGTCGTACCAGGGGTCCAGCCCCCAGTGGGGGAAGACCTCCTTGCGGGTGGCCATGATGCTGCGGTCGGTCTCGTCGTTGGGGTCGTAGCCGATCTCCCAGGACCGCCACCACAGGTCCACGTCGTCACCCATGACCTCGGGGGGCCGGCCGCCGTACGTCTCGCTCATGTAGTCCCGCCAGGACTGCGGCACCCTGGTGGTCACGGCCACGGGGTGCCCCGACGCGACACCCACCAGGTGCGCCCAGGAACGCGGCACGGCATCGTGGACGTCGTAGCCGCCGCCGCCCGTGGCGAGCCAGCGGCCCTCGCAGACCTCCTGCGCGAGGTCGCGCACGGCGAGCGCCACCTGACGCTGACCGTCCACGCTCACGCGCAGATGGGTCAGCTCGTCCTGGAAGTGGGAGTCGCAGCCGTGCTGGGAGACGATCACCTCGGGAGCGAACTCCCGCGTGATCGGGGGGACCACGGCGTCGAACGCGCGCAGCCACTGGGCGTCGTCGGAGCGCGTGGGCATGGCCACGTTGACCACTGTTCCGGCGGCCTCGCCCTCGCCGATCTCGTTGGCGAAGCCCGAGCCCGGGAACAGGGAGAGCCCCGTCTCGTGCAGGGAGATGGTCATGACGCGGGGCTCGTCGTAGAAGATCGACTGTGTACCGTCCCCGTGGTGGCCGTCCACGTCCAGGTAGAGCACGCGCTGCACACCGTTGTCCAGCAGGTGCTGGATGGCCACGGCGCAGTCGTTGTAGACGCAGAAGCCCGAGGCCTTGTCCGCGGCCGCGTGGTGCATGCCGCCGCTGAAGTTGACGGCGTGGACCACCTTTCCGCTCAGCAGCTCCACGGCTCCCTGGTAGCTGCCACCCACCAGCCGCGCACTGGACTCGTGGATGCCCGCGTAGCCGGGGGTGTCCTCCGTGCCCAGGCCGCACTCCGGGATCTCGCGGGTGGGGTCCTCGGAGACAGCGCGCACGGACTGCACGTACTCCGGGGTGTGCACGAGCTCCAGGACGCTGTCCTCCGGGACCTCCGGCACCGTGACCCGCACGTTCTCCGCCGTGTCCAGGCCGAGGTCCTGCACCAGGCGCATGGTCGCGTCCAGCCGCGTGGGACTCATGGGGTGGTAGTCCCCGAAGTTGTACTGCAGCAGCTGCGGGTCCCAGTAGACGCTGGTGGGGTGCTGGGCGTCGTTGCCCTTTGTCGCGGAGCTCACAAACCCATTAGACCACTCGGGTTGCGGGGCTGTCGCCGCACCGCACCGGGACAGGGAATACTGGGGGACGTTGCGCCCAGCAACCCCCGGGATCCGCTCCGCGCACCCCGGATCATCCGTGGCCGCCCCGAGGAGGTGCCGTGAGCGAGCTCGAGCAGCCCAGTGCCGTGGAGGAGCCGGACACCGACGCCTCCACCTCAGAACCCCTGACCACGCGCACCGCGCGCGGGATCCGCGACTTCGTGGACCGGATCGCGGACTCCTCCCCCGCGCGGCTGGCCGTGATCGTCTTCGTGATCGTGGACCTCGGCTTCGCGCTGCTGCTGTGGCTGCCGGTCTCTGCGCAGCCCGGGCGGCACACGAACTTCGCGGACGCCGTGTTCACCGCCACCTCCGCCGTGACCGTCACGGGGCTGACCACCGTGTCCACCGCCGCGCAGTGGTCCCTGTTCGGGCAGGTGGTCATCCTGGTGGCCATCCAGGTGGGCGGTCTGGGCACCCTGACCATGACTTCCATCCTGGCCCTGGCCATCGGGCGGAAACTGGGGCTGAAGTCCAAGCTCATCACGCAGGAGGCGCTGAACATCGGCCGCCTGGGCGAGGTGGGCTCGCTGCTGCAGATCATCGTGATCACCTCCATCACCATCGAGGCCGCGCTGGCCGTGGTGCTCTCCGTGGGCTTCCTGGCCGAGGGCGAGCCCCTGGGCACCGCCCTGTGGCACGGCATTTTCTACGCGGTCTCCAGCTTCAACAACGCCGGCTTCACCCCGCACACGGACGGGCTGGTCCCCTACGACCACGCCGGGCCCACGGTGTGGCTCATCCTGCTCCCGGTGTGCGTGGGCGTGATCATGGGCTCCCTGGGCTTCCCCGTGATCCTGGTGCTGCGCCAGGTGGGCTTCCGCTTCAACCGCTGGAACCTCAACGCCAAGCTCACCGTGGTGACCACCGCCATCCTGCTGCTGCTCGCGTGGGTGCTGTTCCTGGCCGTGGAGTGGAACAACCCGGACACACTGGGGGGCAAGTCCGTCCCGGAACGGATCTTCCAGGGGTTCTTCGCGTCCGTGATGATGCGCTCCGGAGGGTTCAACCTGGTGGACATGCCGGACACCTCCCAGGTTACCCTGCTGCTCACGGACGCCATGATGTTCGCCGGGGGCGGTTCCGCGTCCACCGCGGGCGGGATCAAGGTGACCACGCTCGCCGTCGTGTTCCTGGCGATCCTCGCGGAGGCGCGCGGCGACCAGTCCGTGATCGCGTTCTTCCGCACCATCCCGGACTCCGTGCTGCGCATCGCGATCTCCGTGATCATGATGGGGGCCTCCGTGGTGCTCGCGGGCTCCGCCGTGATGGTGGCGCTCACGCACCTGCCCCTGGACCACGTGCTGTTCGAGGTCATCTCCGCGTACGCCACGTGCGGGCTGAGCACGGGTGTCTCGGCGGCGTCCCCGGACGCCGGGAAGTACGTGCTGTCCGTCATCATGCTGGTGGGGCGCATCGGCACCACCACGGTGGCCACCGCCCTGGCGCTGCGCTCCCGCCGTCGTCTGTACTCCTACCCGGAAGAGAGGCCGATCATTGGCTAAGAACTCCTCCCACGCCGCCCCCGTCCTGGTGGTCGGGCTAGGCCGGTTCGGTGCCGCCACGGCGCTGCAGCTCATCCAGCAGGGCCGCGAGGTGCTCGGCGTGGAGCGCGATGCGAGCCTCGTGCAGAAGATGGCCGGGCAGCTCACCCACGTGGTGGAGGCCGAGGCCACGGACATGGACGCCCTGCGCCAGATCGGTGCCGCGGAGTTCTCCTCCGCGGTGGTGGGCGTGGGCACGTCCATCGAGTCCTCGGTGCTGATCACCGCCAACCTGGTGGACCTGGGCATCGACCGGATCTGGGCCAAGGCCATCTCCCCCGCCCACGGCAAGATCCTGGCGCGCATCGGCGCGCACCACGTGATCTTCCCGGAGGCGGACGCCGGACGGCGCACCGCCCACCTGGTCTCCGGGCGCCTGCTGGACTACATCGAGTTCGACGACGACTTCGCGATCGTCAAGATGTACCCGCCCCGCGAGACCCAGGGCTTCACGCTGGGCGAGTCCGACATCCGCTCCAAGTACGGCGTGACCGTGGTGGGCGTGAAGTCCCCCGGCGAGGACTTCACCTACGCCCGCCCCGAGACCACGGTCTCCTCGCGGGACCTGCTGATCGTCTCCGGGCACGTGGACCTCATCGAGCGCTTCGCCGCCCGCCCGTAGCACGACGCCGCACGGTCGCCTCCCGGGCGTCCTTCACCCGCCGGAGGTCGGCGGCCGTCCCGGCCCGCGGGAGAAGACGCGCAACGGCACCCGCGGGTGCGGCGGCGTCGTACCGGCCCGCACACGCGTGAACGCCGCAGCGCAACCGTGCGCGGTTCCCCGGCTCAGGCGCGCGGGTCCGCCGTCATCGCCTGCGTGGCCATGTCCATGAGCCCGGGGATCCCGGCGCGGGCGAACGCGCGGCGCTGCCGGATGGCGCCGTTGCCGCGCGCCACGATCCGGCGCACGCCGGTCTCCGCGAACTCCCGGTCCGCGGCCGTGGGGTGGTAGTCCCGCGCCCGTTCCAGCAGCGTGTCCACGAGGGTCTCCCCGGGGACGAGCTCCGCGGCCACAGGGTCCAGGACGCGACCGCTCAGACCCCACCGGGCCGCCTGCCACAGGGCGATGTCCAGGTACTCCTGGCTCAGCTCCACGGTGGGCGGCACGTCCACGGCGTAGTCCGCGAGCGCGCGGATCAGCACCGCGATGGCCACGGAGTCCTGCGCCTCCAGCTGAACGTCGCACGCCCGGATCTCCAGGGTGCCGTGCTTGTGGGAGAGCCGGGCCAGCCAGCTCAGGGTGGAGGGGCTCTCCATCACGTCGAACGCGCTGAGCACGGCCACGCGCTGCTCGTGGTCCGCGAGGTCCTTGAAGTGCGGCGGGATGTCGTTGGCGATCCAGCGGCGGTAGTGGATGGAGCGCCAGGACTCGAAGCCGGACTCCGTGCCCCGCCACAAGGGCGAGTTGGCGCCGATCGCCACGAGGGCGGGCAGCCAGCCGCGCAGCCCGTTCAGTGCCCGCACGGCGTCCTCCATGTCCGGGAAGCCCAGGTGCACGTGCATGCCACTGATGTACTGGTCCGCGGCGATCGCGGGCGTGTACCCGGCGAGGCGCTGGTAGCGCTCGTTCACCGTGATGTCCGCGGGCTCGGGGCGGATGTCCGGTGCGGCGGCCACGCCCACCACGTCCATGCCCATGGCGTCCGTGGCCTCGTGCAGCGCGGTGCGGAAGTCCACGAGCGAGGCCACGGCCCCGGCGGCGTCGTGGAAGATCGGGGAGGTCTCCTCCACCTGGCACGAGAGCCACTCGGGTGTGGCCGCGCCGCCGCCCGCCTCCAGGGAGACCAGCTGCGCGGACTGCTCGGGGGTGGGGCGGGCGGGAAGCCTGTCCCCGCGGTCGATCAGGAGGAACTCCTCCTCGATGCCGAACGTGCTCATGGTGTACCGCCTTGCTGGTCTCGTGGGGTGGGCGTGGGAGCGGGCGTCACTGCCCGTCGTACTCCTTCTCCATCTCGTCGCCCTTGGTCGCGGAGGCCTCCGCCCCTGCGGCGACGATGTCCCGCAGGCCCTTCTCGTCGAACGTGGTGATGGCCTGCTCGGTGGTGCCGCCCGGGCTGGTGACGGCCCGGCGCAGGGCCGCGGGATCGGCGTCCTCCGGGGCGAGCAGCTCACCCGCGCCCGAGACCGTCTCCTTGGCCAGCACGCGCGCGGTCTCCGGGTCCAGGCCGAGCTTCTCGCCCGCCTGCTGCATGGCCTCGGCCAGGTAGAACACGTACGCGGGGCCCGAGCCGGAGACGCCGGTGACCGCGCGGATCAGGTGCTCGGGGACCTCCACCACGGTGCCCACCGTGGAGAGGACGTCCTTGACCTGCGCGAGCTGCTCCGCCGAGGTGTGCTCCCCCGGCGTCACGGACAGCGCGCCGCGGCCCACGCTGGACGGCGTGTTGGGCATGCAGCGCACCACGGGCTGGCCGTCCGGCAGAGCCCGCTGCAGCGCGTCGAGGGTGACGCCCGCGGCCACGGAGACCACCACCGTGGAGGGGTCCAGCGCGGGCGCGACCTCACGGGCCAGGTCGAGGATGGCGTAGGGCTTCACGCCCAGCAGCACAATGTCCGCGCCCGCCACGGCCTTCCGGTTGGCCTCCGGGTCCGACTCGCCAGCGAAGACCTCCACGCCGGTCTCCCGGTGCAGGGCCTCCGCCGACGCCGCCGAACGGGTCGTCGCGCGCACGCCGCCCGCCTCCGTGCCCGCGGCCAGCACGCCGCGCAGGATGGAGCCGTTCATGGAACCGGCTCCGAGGAACGTCAGTGTCAGCTCAGCCATGGTGTCTCATCCTCTCGGGCCCCGCGGGCACGCCGGGTGGCGCCGTTCACGGGCTGTGGTGGTCGGGAAGCTCCCTCGACGGTACCGCGCCGCGCCGGGGGCCCGCGAGCGGGGGTGCTCCGTGGCCCGTGAGAGTTCCGGGACCCAGGGAGGACGGCCCGTTCCGCACGGGGCACACCGGCGGTCCCCGAGGTCGCCGCGCTGGCCACCTCGGACGGTCCCTTCCGCGCGGGGCACACCGGGGGCGTTCGCGGGGCACACCGGAGGCGTTGACGGAGTCCGCGGAGCTGCAGACGCACCGGGGGCGTTCGCGGGTTGGCCCGATTAGGGTTGGGCCCAGCACACCACGCATCGAGTCAGGAGTCCGTGTGTCCTCTTCCCTCCACCGTGCCTCGCGGGGGTGCAGCGCCGACCAGAGCGTCGGGCAGCGCCGCTCCGCCGCGTCCGCGGATGCCGCGCCGCGTCTGCTCGTGCCGGCTCCGTGTCCGCCGGTGAGGCAGGAGGTGCGCGATGTCCTCGGAGCAGTCTGAGACGCAGCCCCCGTCCCACCCGCGGCGTGGTTCCCACGGGCGCGGTCTGACCAGTTCCATCCGCCCCGTCCGGGCCGTGATCGGGCTGCTGGCGGTGACCGCCACGTACTACGCGATCCCCCTGGACCCGGACCGCGACCTGGTGGGACGCATCATCGCCTCACTGCTGGGGCTGGCCGTGGTGGGTGCGGTGATCATCCGCCACCTGCGCCGCGGGGACGACCCCGTGGGCCGGCTGTTCCTGCTGCTCATGGTGGCCGTGGCCGTGATCGCCCTGTCGTTCCATGCGGTGTCCATGATTCCCGGCCAGTTCGAGGGGCTGGAGACGCGCACCGACGCGCTGTACTTCACGGTGGTCACCCTGGCCACGATCGGCTACGGGGACATCCACCCCGTGGGGCAGACGGCCCGCGCGCTGGTGGTCGTGGCCATGGGGTTCCACGTGGTCTTCCTGACGTTCCTCGTCTCCGCCATCTCCCGGCGGATCGGGGAGCGCCTGCAGGGGTAGGTTCGCAACCGCGGGGCCGTCCCCGCGCGCGGTGCCGGCCCAGCGACGTCGCCCGGCTGCGTCCACGGCCGCGCTGCCGGTGCGAGCGCGCGGTTCGCCAAATGACAGTGCCCGTTCCGGGCGGACACCTCAGCCCTGGACCGTCATGTGACGGCGGGCGAAGTCCAGGGACTCCGCAAGCCACTCGTCGCGCTGCTCCGGGGTCTCGCACTTGCGCGTGGAGACCTCCACACCCACCACGCCCTGCCAGCGCTGGTCGCGCAGGTATTCGAGGGTCTGCGCGACCGGCTGCACACCGTGGCCCGGGAGAAGGTGCTCGTCCGCGAGCGTCTCCCCGGACCCGTCCGTGAGGTGCACGTGGCCCAGCCGGGACCCGAGCTCCTTCACGGCCGCGAGGGAGTCCATCTTGGCGGTGGCGGCGTGGGAGAAGTCCCACGTGACCCAATCGTAGTCCTGGCCCAGCGGGCTGTAGTGCGGGGAGTAGACCACTGCCTCCCGCCCGGCCACGCGCCACGGGTACATGTTCTCCACGGAGATCTTGGTGTCCGTCATGCGGGAGACCTCCCGGGCCCCGGCCACGAAGTTCTTGGCGTACTTGCGCTGCCACCGGAACGGCGGGTGGGCCACCACCACCTCTGCGCCCACCTGGTGGGTGAGCTTCGCGGCCATCTGGATCTTGGTCCAGGACTTGCCCCACACCTGCTGGGTGAACAGCAGCGTGGGCGCGTGGATGGTGGAGATGGGGATCTGGTACTTCTGCACGCTGTCCAGCAGCTGGTGGGTCAGCTGGCTCATGCGCTCGTGGGTCACCAGCACCTCCACGCTGTCGTAGCCCAGGCGTGTGGCGGCCTCGAAGGTCTCCGGGACGCCCTGGGGGTACAACGAGCTCGTGGACAGCGCCACGTGCGGGCGGTAGACGGCGGGGGTCTCGCTCATCGGCGGTTCACCAGGTCCTTCGGGTTGACGGTCTCGCTCGTGGCGTCCCGGGCCAGGCGGTCCATGCGGCGCAGGATCAGACCCTCCCGCAGTGCCCACGGGGAGATCTGCACGGTGTCCACGGCCAGCATGTCCATCGCGGTCTCCGCGACGATCGCCCCGGCCACCACCTGGGCAGCGCGGTGCTCGGAAACTCCCGGCAGATCCGCACGCTCACCCACGGTCATGGCCTCCATGCGACGGGTCCACAGCCGCAGGTCCTCCAGGTGCATGAGCCGCTCCACGTACGGCCCCTGGGCAGACGGTGCCGCACCGCAGATCCGGGCGAGGGAGCGGAAGGTCTTGGAGGTTCCCGCCACGAGGTTCGGGTGCCCACCCCCTGCGATCCGGTCCACGGCAGGGCGCAGGGTGGTGCGCACGTGCTTGCGCAGGGCCTTGAACTGGGCGGGCGAGGCGACGTCGGACCCTGCCAGGTACGCCCGGTACAGCCGACCCGCGCCCAGCGGCACGGAGGTGGCCACCGTGGGCAGCGCATTGGTGCCGATCGCCATCTCGAACGAGCCGCCCCCGATGTCGAAGTCCAGGATGCGCCCCGCGCTCCACCCGAACCAGCGGCGCACCGCGGAGAACGTGATGGCGGCCTCCTGGTCCCCGGACAGCTCCGTGAGCGTCACCCCCGAGGTGGACTGCACGTGCTCCAGCACGTCGTTGCCGTTCGTGGCCTCACGGATGGCCGAGGTGGCGAACGCCAGCAGGTCCTCCGCGCGGTGCTCCACCGCGAAGTCCCGGGCCTCCACCACGAAGGACGTGAGCAGGTCCCGGCCCTCGTCCGTGATCCGCCCGTCCTCGTCCTGGTAGTCCACCAGCCGCAGTGCCACCTTGTGGGACGCGTAAGGCTCCGGGCGGGAGCCGGGGTAGACGTCCAGCAGGAGCAGGTGCACCGTGTTGGAGCCGACGTCCAGGACGGAGAGCCTCATGGGTGTTCCTTACTTTCGCAGACGTGCGGTGCCCGGCCCAGCTCGGAGCGCGAACCAGACGGTTGGCCCCAAGAATGCCGGGCGGACGGTGGACGCTACTTCGCGGCGGACTTGGTGGCGGCCGTCTTCCGGGCGGCCGGTTTCTTGGCGGCGGGCTTCTTCGCCGCCGGCTTCCTGACCGCGGGCTTCTTCGCGGTGGAGCTCTTGGCGGTCGAGCTCTTGGCCCGCGAGCGCGCCGGGGCCTTGGCCGGGGCGGGGCCCTTGGCGCGCTTCTCCGCGAGCAGCTGGGAGGCCCGGGCCGCGGTGATCTGCTCGATCGCCTCTGCACGCGGCACGGTCACGTTGGTCTCGCCGTCAGTGATGTACGCGCCGAAGCGGCCCTCCTTGATGACCATGCGCTTCTCCGTGAGGGGATCCGCGCCCAGGTCCGCGAGCGGCGGTCGCGCGGCCTGCCGGCCGCGCTGCTTGGGCTGCGCGTAGATGGTCTTGGCCTCCTCCAGGGTGATCGTGAAGATCTGGTCCTCGGAGGAGATCGAGCGGGAGTCCGAGCCCTTCTTCAGGTACGGCCCGTAGCGCCCGTTCTGCACCGTGATGGTCTCACCGTCCGTGTCCTGGCCGAGTTCACGCGGCAGGGACAGCAGCTTCAGGGCGTCGTCGAGCGTGATGTCCTGCAGGTTCATGGACGAGAACAGCGAGGCCGTGTTCGGCTTGGGCTTCTCGATCTTCTTGGGCTTGGGGTTGCCGTTCTTGTAGTACTCGGTGGGGATCGCGTCGAGCTCCTCCTGCGTGGGCTCGGGCACGATCTCGGTGACGTAGGGGCCGTAGCGGCCGTCCTTGGCCACGATGGTGCGCCCGTTCTCCGGGTTCACGCCGAGCTCCCGGCCGTCCGCCTTGCCGATCTCCATGAGCTCCTGCGCCTTCTCCGGCGTGAGCTCGTCCGGGGCGAGGTCCAGGGGGACGTTCGCGCGCACGGGATCCGTGATCTCCCCGGTCTCCGGGTCCACGGTGCCGCCGGACTCCAGGTAGGGGCCGTACTTGCCCACGCGCAGGGTGATCTCGTCCGTGATCGGGATGGAGTTCACCGCGCGGGCGTCGATCTCCCCGAGGTCTTCCACGATGGGCTTGAGCCCGGGCTCGGACGGGTTCTCCCCGAAGTAGAAGCCCGAGAGCCACTTCACGCGCTCGGCCTCGCCGCGGGCGATCCGGTCAAGGTCGTCCTCGAGCTCCGCCGTGAAGTCGTAGTCCACGTAGTCGGAGAAGTGCTCCTCCAGCAGGCGCACCACGGAGAACGCGAGCCAGGACGGGATGAGGGCGGAACCGCGCACCTGCACGTAGCCGCGGTCCATGATCGTGGAGATCGTGGCGGCGTACGTGGAGGGGCGTCCGATGCCCAGCTCGTCCAGGGTCTTCACCAGCGAGGCCTCGGTGTATCGGGCCGGCGGGGTGGTGGTGTGCCCGTCCGCGGTGACCTCGGAGGCGTCCAGGGCGTCGCCCTCGGCCATCACGGGCAGGCGTTTGTCCTCGTCCTTCGCGCCCTTCTTGCCGGAGTCCGCGGTGAGGTCCGGGTTCACGTCCCGGCCCTCCTCGTACGCGGCCAGGAACCCCCGGAAGGTGATGACGGTTCCGGAGGCCGAGAACTCGGCGTCGGCCCCGGCGTGCTCACCGGCGGCGGAGGTGGCCGTGGCGCCCAGGCGCACCGTGGCGGTGTCGCCCTTGGCGTCCTGCATCTGGGAGGCCACGGTGCGCTTCCAGATCAGCTCGTAGAGCTTGTACTCGTCCACGGACAGCTGCGAGCGCACCTGGGAGGGCGTGCGGAAGGTGTCCCCGGCGGGGCGCACGGCCTCGTGGGCCTCCTGCGCGTTCTTGGACTTGGAGGCGTACACGCGCTTGGAGGACGGCACGAACTCCGGGCCGTAGAGCTCCTTGGCCTGCGCGCGGGCGGCGTTGACGGCCTGGTCGGACAGGGCCACCGAGTCCGTTCGCATGTACGTGATGTAGCCGTTCTCGTACAGCCGCTGCGCCACGCGCATGGTGGTGCGGGACGTGAAGCGCAGCTTGCGCGCGGCCTCCTGCTGCAGCGTGGAGGTGGTGAACGGTGCCGCGGGGCGGCGTGTGTAGGGCTTGGTCTCCAGCGAACGGACCGAGAAGCGCGCGTCCTGCAGGCCGGCCGCGAGCGCCGTCGCCACCGCTTCGTCCAGCGTGACCGGGGCGTTGCCGGAGGACGGGGACTTGAGCTGGCCGCGGTCGTCGAAGTCCTTGCCCGTGGCCACCCGGCGGCCGTCCACGGAGCTCAGCCGCGCGGAGAACGCGCGCCCGGCGTCCTGGCCCTCGGGGCGGGAAAACTGGCCCGTGAGGTCCCAGTAGTCGGCGGGCACGAACGCGATCCGCTCACGCTCGCGCTGGACCACCAGACGGGTGGCCACGGACTGCACACGCCCCGCGGACAGGCCCGCGGCCACCTTGCGCCACAGCACCGGCGAGATCTCGTAGCCGTAGAGCCGGTCCAGGATCCGGCGGGTCTCCTGGGCGTCCACGAGGTCCTGGTCGATGTCCCGCAGCTGGCCGAAGCCGCGCTCGATGGCCTCCTTGGTGATCTCGGGGAACGTCAGGCGGTAGACGGGCACCTTGGGCTTGAGCACCTGCAGCAGGTGCCACGCGATGGCCTCGCCCTCGCGGTCCCCATCGGTGGCGAGGTAGAGGGCGTCCGCGTCCTTCAGCTTGCGCTTGAGCTCGGTGACCTTCTTCTTCTTGTCCGGGTTCACCACGTAGTACGGGTCGAACTCGTGCTCCACGTCCACCGCGAACTTGCCGTACGGGCCCTTCTTCATGTCCGTGGGCAGCTCGGAGGGCTGCGGCAGGTCACGGATGTGGCCCATGGAGGACTCCACCTCGTAGGCGTCCCCCAGGTAGCCCGCGATCGTCTTCACCTTGGACGGTGACTCCACGATCAGCAGGCTCTTGCCCGTGCCGGCGGTCTTGGTGGCCTTCGGTGCCAAAGGTGCTCCTCGTCGTGACCCGTGGTTGCGGGGCGGGTCTGTTGCTGGTGGTCGCCGTTCAGCGTAGGCGACGGCGCCCGGTCTGGTGCTCGTGGGGTGTCTCGTCCCGCGTCTGAGACGTCAGCGTACGTCACGCGGCTCACCGGCCCCGCTGTGTCTCGCGACTGTGCAGACGTTCACACCCGGTGGGCGGCCGTGGTCCGGATCAGGATCACGCGCTCGCCCACGGGGTCAGTCTGACACCTCCAGCAGGAACCCGTGGGCGATGAGACCTGCGATCTCGGCCACCAGCTGCTCGGACGGGCCCTCCTCCCACCCCAGCAGCACGCCCAGGGCCGTGAGGATCTGCTGGGCGCTGAGCTCGCCGTCGCACACCCCGGCGAAGCCCGCGGCCTCGCTGGACAGGATCACGGTGCGCCGCAGTCCTGCGCCCTGCCGCAGCAGGATCAGGGACGGGTCCTCCGCGCCCGGGGTGCCGTGGCGCTCCTCGGTGACGTCCGGCGCCACGGTGAGACGACGCTCCAGCCACGCGGGCTGCCCGGCGGCACCGCTCTGGGCGTCCGCCGCCTCCCGGCCCAGGCGCACGGTCCGCTCCCACTCCGCGGCCAGGGCTGGGGCGATCGGCTGCTGGATCGGGTGCGGGACGGTCTCGAAGATCCGCGGCAGGGACGACGACGCCGCACGGCCGGGTTCCACGGTCCCGCTCACCGTGCGCTCGGTGTCCTCGGGGCGCTGCAGCCACACCATGCCGAAGCCGATCGCGGCCACGTCCCGGGAGGCGAAGTCGTCCAGGTAGGCGGCGTAGGCGCGGTCGAACGCCTGCGGATCGCGCTGCTGGGAGGCGTCCTGCAGCCAGGTCTCGGCGTACTCGCACGGGTCCTGCAGCTCGCGCTGGATGACCCACGCCCCGGTGCCCGTGGGGATCCAGGACTCCGGGCCGCGGGACCACGTGGACTCGGGCTCGCCCTGGGGATCGCGCGGGATCTCCCAGTTGGCGAGCAGGTGCGCGGTGCCGCCCGGGGCCAGCACCGAGGGCAGCTCCGCGAGCAGGTCCCGCACGATCCGGTCCCCGGGCAGGCCGCCGTCCCGGTAGGTGAAGCGTTCGGTGTCCGTCTCCTGCGGGGTGCGCGGGGTGATCACGAACGGCGGGTTGGACACCACCATGTCGAAGTGCTGCCCGGCCACCGGCTCCAGCATGCTGCCCAGTTCCAGGCGCACACGGTTCTCCAGGTGCTCCGGGTCCAGGCCCAGGGCCGGGGCGTTGAGCACCAGGTTGAAGCGCGTGGTGGCCAGGGCACGCTCGGAAATGTCCGTGGCGGTGACGTGCTCCGCGTGGGCCAGCAGGTGGAACGTCTGGATGCCGCAGCCCGTGCCGAGGTCCAGGGCCGTGGCCACCGGGCGGCGCGGGGTGGACTGCACCAGGGTGGTGGAGGCGCCACCGATGCCCAGCACGTGGTCGTGGCGCAGCACGCCCGGGCGCTGGAAGGCCCCCAGGTCGCTCGCGACCCAGAGCTCCTCGGAGGAGTCCGTGGCGTAGGGGCGCAGGTCCATCGCGGCGCTCAGCAGCGGGTCGGCGCCTGCGCCGGTGCCCGCGCCGGAGTCTGCGCCGGTGCCCCCGCCGGTGCTCGTGGGCTCGGAGGTTCCCTCCACCAGCCCGAGACGCACCAGTCCGGCGGCACCCACGGTGGGAAGGGCGGCGTCGAGCGCGGAGGACCGAACAGGGTCGCCCAGGAGGAAGAACGCCGTCAGGGCGCTCAGCGCAGGATCCTGTGACCCGCGCTCGCGCAGGGCACGCCGGGCGGGCACGGCCTGGTCGCGAGACCACGCGGACATGGCCTCCGGGCCCACCAGGTCCGTGACACGGTCCACCGTGAAGCCCGCCGCGGCGAGGTCCGCGCGCAGGGCGGCGACCAGGGCGGCGTCGTCGGAACGGGGTGCGTCCGGGACGGTGCTGAACCGGGCGGGACCGGAGGCGGCCTGGGCCACGCTCAGTGACCCAGCCGGAACGCGCGGCCGGTGATGCGCGTGGGGGTGATCTCCACGAACTCGATCTTCTCCGTGTTCAGCCACGGCCGCAGCCCGAGCCCCTCCACGCGCTTGATCTCGTCCGCGTCCGTGATCATGGCCGCGGTGCCGCGGACCACCACGGAGTGCGCCTCGGAACCGGCGGTGCGGTCGATCTCCAGGGCCACGTTCGGGTTCAGCTGCAGGTGCAGCACCTTGGTGCCCTTGGCGGAGCGGAAGTAGATCTTCTCGCCGTCGGCCACGATGTTCAGGGGCGTGATGTCGATCTCGTCCCCGTCGCGGGTGGCCAGCCGGGCGAAGCGGGCCTGGCGGAGCAGCTCCCAGCTCTGCTCCTCGCTGAGCTCCGTGACGGGCGAGCCCTGCGGGGCGTCCTCGTGCTCGCCGGAGATGTTCATGGGGTGGGGATGTGCGTCGTTGCTCATGCCCCCATGATTCCACGCAGGTGGGCGCGGTGGGTGAGGGTGGCCGGACACGTCGTCGGCACCCCGGGCGGGGAGCGGGCCGTGGGGCGAGCAGCAGGGCCGGGGCGGGCGGCGCCGCCGATGCGCCGCGCGGCCGAGGTGCGGTGTGGCCGGCGCGCGGTACGGCCGGGGTGTGGGGCGGCGGCAGTTCGGTGCGGCGGCGGTGCGGGCCGCCAGCCGCCCCCGGGAGCGGGGCAGCTCGTTCGTGGCCCCTCACCGGGTGAGTGACAATGACGGGATGACGACCTCCCAGGAGATGGTGGACCTGCTCGGCCGCGGACCGCGCCCCGAGCAGGTGCGCCACGTCCGGGAGATTCCCGAGCGCGCCCCGGTCCACGCCCCGTGGCCGGACTGGCTGCACCCGGACGTGGTGGCCGCCTACGAGCGGCTGGGCATCCACGAGCCCTACGCACACCAGGTGGCCGCGCTGACCGCCCCGCGGCACGCGATCGTGGCCACCGGCACCGCCTCCGGCAAGTCGCTCGTCTACCAGTCCCTCGTGGTGGACGCCGTGCACCGCGGCCGCCTGGCCGTGGCCGAGCGCCCCGGGATGCTCCACCACCCGGACGAGGCCACCGCCCTCTACCTCTCCCCCACCAAGGCGCTCGCCGCGGACCAGCTCACGTCCCTGCGCTCCCTGGGGTTCGACGACCTCCGGGCCGCCACGTACGACGGGGACACCGATCCCGGCGAGCGCCGCTGGATCCGCGAGCACGCGGACGTGATCCTGTGCAACCCGGACATGCTCCACCACGGGGTCCTTCCGAACCACGCCGGGTGGTCCCGGTTCCTGCGGCGGCTGCGCTACGTGATCATCGACGAGGCCCACTCCTACCGCGGTGTCTTCGGCTCCCACGTGGCGGTGGTGCTGCGCCGGCTCGCGCGGATCGCGGCGCACTACGGGGCGTCCCCGCGGTTCATCGGGGCGTCCGCGACGAGTGCCTCCCCGCAGGAGTCCTTCGCCAAGCTCATCGGCTGCCCTCCCGAGGACGTCACGGCGGTCACCGAGGACACCTCTCCCCACGGCTCCCGCACGGTGGTGCTGTGGGAGCCCGAGCAGTCTCCCGGGGGCTCGGACAATGGCGCCCCACGACGCCGCACGGTCACCGCCGAGGCCTCGGACATGCTCACCGATCTGGTGCTGCGCCAGGTGCGCACCATCGCGTTCATCCGCTCCCGGCGCGGCGCGGAGACGATCGCGCAGGCCGCCCACCGGCAGCTGGAAGAGGTGGACCCCTCCCTCGGCCACCGGGTGGCGGCGTACCGCTCCGGTTTCCTCCCGGAGGAGCGGCGAGAGCTGGAGCAGCAGCTGCGGGACGGGCGGCTGCTCGGGGTGGCCAGCACCTCCGCGCTGGAGCTGGGGATCGACATCGCGGGCCTGGACGCCGTGCTCGTGGCCGGGTGGCCGGGCACCCGGGCCTCGTTCCTGCAGCAGATCGGCCGGGCCGGGCGGTCCGGGCAGCAGGCGCTCGCGGCGCTGATCGCCGGGGACGACCCCCTGGACGGGTACCTGGTGAACCACCCCGAGGCGATCTTCGACGTCCCCGTGGAGGCCACGGTGTTCGAGGCGTCCAACCCGTACGTGCTGGCACCCCATCTGTGCGCGGCGGCCGCCGAGCTGCCGCTGCGCCCCGAGGAGCTGGAGCGCTTCGGGCCCACGGCCCGGGACGTGGTGGACTCCCTCACCGCGGCGGGCCACCTGCGGCGCCGCCCGTCCGGCTGGTTCTGGACCCGCTCTGAGCAGCCCGCGGGCATGGTCTCGATCCGTTCCGGGGACGGCGGACCGGTGCAGATCATCGACTCGGACACGGGAACCGTGCTGGGCACGATGGGCGCGCCGCAGTCCCACTACCAGGCACACCCCGGGGCGGTGTACGTGCACCAGGGCAGGACCTACCTGGTGGACGAGCTGGACGAGGAGCTGCACGTGGCGGCCGTGCGACGGGCGTTCCCGGATTTCTACACGGTGGCGCGGGACGTGACCGAGGTGCGGGTGGACTCGGTGGCGGACTCCATGCAGTGGGGTCCCGTGACCGTCCACCGCGGTGCCGTGGACGTGACCACGCAGGTGATCAGCTACCAGCGCAAGCTTGTGGCCTCCAACGAGGTGGCGGGCGAAGAACCCCTGGAGCTGCCACCGCGGCAGCTGTCCACGGTGGCCACGTGGTTCACGGTGTCCGGGCCTCAGCTGGCCGCCATGGGCATCGAGGAGCCGGACATCCCCGGAGCCCTGCACGCCGCGGAGCACGCCATGATCGGGCTGCTGCCGCTGCTGGCCTCGTGCGACCGGTGGGACGTGGGCGGGCTGTCCACCGCGCTGCACGTGGACACCGAGCTGCCCACGATCTTCGTGCACGACGGCCACCCCGGCGGCGCGGGCTTCGCTGAACGCGGCTACGACATGTTCCGCACGTGGGTGGCCGCCACCCGGGACGCGATCGCCCAGTGCGAGTGCGAGTCCGGCTGCCCGTCCTGCGTGCAGTCCCCCAAGTGCGGCAACCGCAACAACCCGCTGGACAAGGCCGGAGCCCTGAAGCTGCTCCACGGGGTGCTGCGCTTCGCACCCTGAGCGGCCTCCGCGCGGGCAAGGGCGGGCGAGGTGCCCACCCTCCACGGAGTCGGCGCCCCGTGCGGTCTCCGTGCGGGCGAGGGCGGACGGGGACTCCTGCCGCCGGTGGCCCTCCTCCCGCGACGCCGACCAGTTCCATCCGTGTCCGCCCGGCCCCGGAGACCCTGGGCGCTTCCCCCGGGTCGTGACCATCACGGCTCCCCCGGCGGCGGCCCGGCGCGGGACACCCCGCGCGCCGGGCCAAGCGGAGTCAGCGGCGACGGCAGGTCAATGGTCGCGGTGACGTCCACCGTGGTGTTCTCCGGGGCCAGCACCGCGCACTCGACGGCGTCCGCACCGTTCTCCCGGGCCACCGCCTGGGCGGTCTCGCACGGGATGCCAGTGCTGAGTCCGCGGGCGACGTCCGCGGCCGCGAGCGCCGCCAGGTCCGCGGCCTTGGCGGCCCGGTGGGTGGCGATCCCCGCCTGCGCCACGAGAAGCAGCGCGATCAGCAGCGTGCACAGCACCGCCGCGAGGGTGAGCCCGTGCACCGTCCCGGAACCCTCGTCACGGTCCTCCATCACCCGCTCCGTCCTGGTCCGTGGCGGGCTCGTTGCCACCGGATTCTTTCGTGGCGCCCTTTTGCTTGAGCTCCTCGGCCTCTCTCTGCCCGTCGTTCGACCGCGCTCCCGCGCCACTCTCCACCGCGGCACTCGCGTTCGCGTCGAGGCGCCAGTTGCTCCACTGACCCAAGATCCCGGGGGCTGGACCGCTCACGGCCACCGTCACGCGACCGGCTGCCCCGCCCACGACAACGTTGGCCGACTCACCGGCGATCTCCCGCGCGGTGCGCTCGACCACCGCCGTATTCTCACCGCGCGCGGCAGCACGGGCGGACGCCCGCGCCGCTTCCTCGTAGCGGACGGTGGTCATCCCCGCGGCGGCCGCCGCGAGCAGGACCGCGAGCAGCAGCACGAGGGCGGGCATGATGACTGCGGTCTCCACGGTCACCGCACCCCGGTCCGGGTCGGTGTGGTCTGGACGAGCTCTGCTCCGGTCGATCATGGTTCCTCCTGACGGGTGGTGGGTGACTCGGCAGCCCGGTCTCCGTTGCACCGACCCACCGGAGCGCGGGGCGTCCGCCCGTTGCGACGAGCACCCCGCGCTCCGTGGCGTCGGCGGCATCTCAGATGGCCAGGGCCTTCTGAATGATCCCGAGCAGCATCCCGGACACGGAGTCCGAGGAGAGCACCGCGGCCATGACCCCGCCGAACGCGGCGGCGGCCAGCACGATGACCGCGTACTCCGCGGTGGACGCCCCGAGGTCGGGGTCGTCCCGGTCCAGGCAGGCGAGCTCGGAGACGCCGGGGTTCGTGTCGTCCCCCGCGTCCTCGACCGGGTGCTGCGACGGGTCCGTGACCTCGGCAGGGGCCTCGGTGTCCGGCCCGAACGTCGGCTCGGTGACCGGCACGGCCCGGGGCGGCACGTCAGCGAGGTGGGCGGCGTCGTCGTGCTCGGGGGTCGAGCTGGCGGGAGTGGCGGAAGAGCAGGTGAGCGTGGACATGTGGGTCTCCTTCGGTGGGTGGAACGGTGGTGTGCAGTGCAGGATGTGAAAAGGGGTGTGGTGGGCGCGCGCAATGGGCCGCGCACGCACGCGAGCGGGCGGGCCCCGCGCCCGAGAAACCCGGTGGATGTGCCGGGCGGTCATGAGCCGAACGCCCTGGGCAGCAGGCTCATGAGCACGGGCACCACGCCCCAGCACATGAACGCGGGCAGGAAGCACAGGCCCAGGGGAAGCACGAGCTTCACCGCGAGGGCTTCGGCGGCGCGCTCCGCCCGGCGGTACTCGGCGCGGCGCACCAGCTCCGCCTGCCCGCGCAGCACGGAGGCGGACGCTGTGGCCGAGGTGGCCGTGAACTCCAGGGCGTCGCGGTAGTCGTGGATCTCCTGGGGCAGCGTCTTCTCGTGCGGCCACGCCGTCTCCCACGAGAGACCGAGCCGCAGGGCGGCGGCCGCCCGGGACAGTGCCGGGTACGGGCGTCCCGCGCTGCTGTCCGCCAGGACCCCCACGGCCTCGGCGAGCGGCAGCCCAGCGTCCAGCTGGCACGCCGTGAGCTCGACGAGAGCGGCGGCGGGCAGAGCGGGAAACGAGTGGTCCCCCGGCCCCGGACGAGCACGGCGCGGGGCGGAACCGTCGGCCGCGCGGCGTCGTCGGCCCGGCCCGTGTGAGCGGAGACCGAACGCGCCCGGTGACGCCCACAGCAGCAGGGCACCGGCGGCGAGCAGGCCCGCGAGGACTGCGGCGATCACGACCCGTTCACCGCCTCGGCGCGGTGCATGAGGCTGCGCGTCCACAGCCGGCCCGCGATGCTCAGTCCGGCCCCGGCGGCGAGCGCGATCCGCCCCCACACGGTGGTGAGCAGGGTGGTCACGGGGTCCGTGCCCATGAGCACGCCGAGCCCCAGGGCGAGGACGGGCAACCAGGACAGGGTGCGGACGGTGACGCGGGGCCCGGCCAGGGCGCTCTCGCGGGCGGCCTGGGCGTCCAGCTGCGACTCGAGGGACTCCGCGACCCCGGAGAGGGTCTGGGCGAGTGAGGAGCCGGAGCGTTCCGAGATCTCCCAGCACGCCGCGAGCTGGGCGCACACCGAGCGGGCCGTGGCGCCGAGCATGCGGTCCCCCACGGGGGCGGGCCTGCGGGCGAACTGACCGAGCGTCGTCGAGACCGGAATGCCCACGAGAGCCGCGGCGTGCACCTCCTGGCACACCCGGGTGATCCACCGGGATGTGGGATCGGCTGCGGTGGCGCCGGGAGCGATCTCCGCGAAGACCGTGGACGGCGCCCGCCCGGCGTGCAGCAGCGCGGCCAGGCGGCGCACCGTGGTGACCCAGCGCATGGCCTCGGTGGCACGGTCCCGGCGCCGCCACCTTGCGAGCAGCCGCGGGCGCGGCGTCGCGCCCGCGCGCGACGGGGACAGAACGCCTGCCGACCTCAGCCGACCGGCGGGTGCGGCAGTACCTGTGCCGAGGAGCAGGGCGGCGAGCACCAGAGCGCCCGCGAGCACGGCGGCCGTCACGACAGCTCCCGTCCGCGGGCCAGCAGCTGCGCCAGTCGGGGCCACCCGGGGCCCTGCACCGGGTGGCCGTCCGTGGTGGTCAGCGCGGGCAGGGTGCGCAGCACACCGTCTCCCAGTGCCAGGACGCACACCTCGGTCAATCGTCGACCGGCGGGTGTGCGGTCCACGTGGGCCACGAGGTCCAGGGCACTGGCCGCCTGCAGGTCCACGGCCTCGCGGCTGAGCCCCGCCAGGGATCCGAGCGCGGCGAGCCGCGCGGGCACCGACCGGGCCGAGTTCGAGTGGACCGTGCCCGCTCCGCGGTGCCCGGTGTTCAGCGCCGTCAGCAGGTCCCGCACCTCCGCACCGCGGCACTCGCCCACCACGAGCCAGTCCGGGCGCATCCGCAGGGCCTGGCGCACGAGCTCGGAGAGGTCCACGGACCCGGCGCCCTCCACGTTCTCCTGGCGGGCCTGCAGACCCACCACGTGCGGGTGCTCCGGGTTCAGCTCGGCGGCGTCCTCCACCAGCACGATCCGCTGCTCGGACGGGCACTGGGACAGCAACGCGGAGAGCACCGTGGTCTTCCCGGAGCCGGTGGCTCCGCTGATCATGAGGTTCGCCCCGGCCGCCATGGCGTCGGTGAGCACGTCCGCGACGAAGGGGTGCACCGTGCCGGAGGCCACGAGATCCGCCAGGGACAGCCGCTGCAGCGCCCGGAACCGGATGGACAGCAGCGTTCCGCCGGTGGACACGGGCGGGATCACGGCATGCACGCGCAGGCCGGCTGAGGTCTGCACGTCCACGCAGGGGTGGCCGTCGTCCAGCCGCCGCCCGGCGGCCGTCACGAGCCGCACGGCGAGCGCCCGCAGCTGCGCCTCGCCCGTGAACGGGGAGGTCACTCGCCGGATCCCCTCCAGGGTCTCCACGAACACGTTCTCGTGGCCGTTGACGTAGAGATCGCTCAGCCCGGAGGCGGGCAGCAGGGGTTCGAGCGGGCCCAGGCCGGTCAGCTGCGCCTTGACGTGTTGGGCCGCGCGAACCGAGCCCACGGCGCCGAGCACCCGCCCGGTCTCCCGCACGGCGGTGGCGATCCGGGTGTCCGTGATGGCGCCGCCCTCGGCGAGCAGCCGTTCACGCACCTGCTCCACGAACGCGTCGTCGAGCTCGGTGGCGCTCCCGGCGGCGTCGGCGGCCCTGGCACGGTCGTGGCTCGTGCGGCTGGACACCGCGGTCACGACAGCTCCTCCAGGGCCCGGGCGAGCGCCGCAACCGTCTTGGCGTGCTTGGCGGTCCGGCCGCGGCGCAGCACGGTGCCGTCGTCCAGGTGCTGGGGCACGCGCGCATCGAAGGCGATCGTGGCGGCGCACGGCACCCCGGTGGCGTCGGCTAGGACGCGCGGTTCGAGGTCCGCGACGTTGATGCCCGTGAGCGCGGTGAGCGCGGGCACCGCACCGCAGCGGGCCACGGTGTGCTCGGCCGCAAGCACACCGCGCACCGTGCGCGGGGTCAGCACCAGCACGGCGTCGCACCAGCGGGCCTGGCGTTCGAGGTCCGCGCGGGAGAGGTCCACGACCTGCACCGCCGCGGCCCCGCGCAGTGCCGCGACGACCGTGGCCGCGGGCACCGTCTCCGCGTGCGTGGCGCGGCGGTCCCACGAGAGGTAGCGCAGCGACTCCACACGCGGCATGGCGGCCCACAGCTGGTCCGCGGCCACGGCGCCGGAGAACTGGTTCAGCTCGGGCCAGCGCAGCCCGTCCGTGCCCTCCTCACCGAGCACGAGGTCCAGTCCCGCACCCAGCGGATCCCCGTCCACCAGGGCGGTCCCGTGGCCCTGCGCGGCGAAGTGCCCCGCGAGCCAGCTCGCCACGGTGGACGCGCCGACCCCTCCGGTGGCCCCGACGACGCCGTACACCCGCCCGAGCGCCCGCGGCACCTCCGCGTCCACGGAGCGGGAGATCAGTTCGGCCAGCCACGCGGCGGCCTGCGGCAGCACCACCACGGCGGACGCCCCGCGCCGTGCCGCGACGTCCCACGCGTCGCCGTGCTCGGCGAGCGCCACGACCACCACTCCCGGTGGCACGGCCTCCCCCTCCCAGCAGGCGTCCACGAGCACCACGTCCGACGACGCTCGCACCCCCGTCTCCCCGCCCTCGACCGTGAGAGGTACCGCGGCGCCGATGCACACCGCCTCCACGGCCTCCGCGAGGTCCGGGCAGCTGGTGAGCAGGCGGACGCCGCGCCCGCGATCCTGCCGTGACGGGGCAGGGGCCGACCGGGTGCGCCCCCACTGGCGGGGCGCGATGGGCCCGTCCCACGAGGCGGGCCCGTGGCCCACTCGCTCGTCCCCGGTGAACCGGTCCACCGACGTCGATCCGGCGGCTCCCCGGGGCGGTCCGACGGCCTCCGGAGCCGCGCCGGCGGCGCGACGAGCTCGGCGCGGACTGGCTGCGGTGGGAGCGCCCGGGGCGGTCATGTGTGCGGTGGTCATGCCCCCACGGTGGCGTTCCCGCCACACCCACCGACCGGGCCGCCTCCCGATTGGGGAGCGTCGCCAACTGCCGGTCAGGGCGGGACGGGCTGTGCAGTGACCCCGCCGCGCGCCGAGAGCTCTGGCCGAAGGTCCATTGCCTCCGCTGGCTCGGACGGCAACCATGAGGTGATGGACATCAAGCCCGTCACCCGTGCGTCAGTCGTCGGCGCCCTGGCCCTCTGGTTCGCCTACGTGGGGCTCGTGGTGCTCCTCTTCCGCTGGGCGAGCGGCGAGTTCGCCCCGATCCTCGTGGCCGCGGCCGTGGTGGCGGGCGTGTCTGCGGCCATCTTCAGCGTGGTGTCCTGGCGCCCCGGCGTTCGCCGGGACGAGGGGTGGGAACTCACGGTCCACGGTGCCCGCTGCCAGGGCCGGGCCCATCTGGATGTCCCTGCCGAGGACGTGCCGGGACTGGTGGAGCGGGTGTGCCAGCGCAATGAAGAGCTGGGGCTGCGGACACTCGCGGCTCACGGCGGCACGGCAACAACGGGGCCCTCGTTCCGGACGTGGGGCGAGCGCCTGCGCTTCGCCATCCGCCCGTCCTCCGACGGAGGCTCCGAGGTGGAGGCCACGTGCCGTCCGGTCGTGCCGTTCGTGGTCTCGGACTGGGGTCGCAGCGAACGGATCCTCCGCGAGTTCCTGAACGATCTGCACCAGGAATCCCTCCAGACACAGGCCCCGTCCCACACCGCCGGGCCGACACACACCCTCTAGAGGGGCGTCCGCCTCACAGGGCGAGGGCGACTCTGCTCACCACCACGCCCGCGTGGTGTCCGTGGGCCCGTCCAGCTCGGTCAGCCCGGAGTCCGTGACCGTCACCGGCCGTCGCGTCCCGGTCCACTCCCGCTCCGAGGGGAACACCACCCTCACGCGGTAGTCATCCGCCCGCCAACGTTCCCGCACGTCGGCGGGCATGTCCTCCCACGCGAGCTGCGCGGCGTGACCACACTGGGCCGCGAGCTTGCCGCTGGAAATCCCCAGCCCCGGCGCCACCTCCACGGTCACCACGGCGTCCTCGGTCCGTGACGCGCCTCCCGCCGGGAACTGCGTTCCGGACACCTGCAGCTTGTGCAGTTCTCTCGGCAGGGGGCGCACCGGGGCCGGGACGAACGCGCGCACGGCGGCCGCGGCGTCGTCGTCCAAGCCGGTGCGAACCACCGTGACGCCGGGCAGGGACTGGACGTCCTCCCAGCGCTTGCCGTCCGCGCGGCGCACGAGCTTGCGGATCTGCACGTCCCGCCAGGTCCGCACGGCCTCGTGCCAGGGCCCGCCGGGGGCGCTGCGCTCGTCGGCCAGCAGGGTGACGACGGCGCTCGCGGCCGCCTCCGCCACGTCCACCTCGCGTGCCGGATGGGCCTTGTCCCGGTGCACGACCAGCTGCATGGCCCACGGCACGTCCTGCTCCTCGTTCGCCTCGCTCGTCATGCCGACCAGTCTTCCACCGGCCCCGCGGAGCACGACGCCGCCCGCTCCCCCTGGCCTGCGCGTCCCGGGTTCAGGAGCGGCCGCGGTCGCTTATGCGTGTCCTGGCCATCCGGTAGACCTGGAGGCATCAGCGGGACGGGACGTGCTGGCAGAAAGAACGCGTGGGCGGTTCCCCGGCCACGACGCAGCACTCACCGCGCCCGCCCGGCATGCAGGAGGAGCCATGAGCACTCTCACGGACCGCGCCAGGGACATCGCCACCCGGGCGCACCGGGGCCAGACGGACAAGACCGGCGCGGACTACATCGACCACCCGCGCCGCGTCGCTGAGCGGGTGCGCCAGTACGCGGCCGCGGACCAGCAGGAGGCAGCCCAGGTGGTGGCGTGGCTGCACGACGTCGTGGAGGACACCGGGGTGACCCTCGACGACCTCCGCGAGGACTTCCCAGCGAATGTCGTCGCCGGAGTGGACGCCATGACCCGGCGGCCAGGTGAGGACGGCGACGACTACTACCGGCGGGTGGCTGCCCACCCCCTGGCGCGCGCCGTGAAGCAGGCAGACCTGGACGACAACACGGACCCCGCCCGCACGGCCCTCCTGGACGAGGACACCCGTGCCCGCCTGGCCCGCAAGTACGCCCACGCCCGGGAGGTGCTTGCGGCCGGGTGAGGTGCTCGCCGCCGGGTGAGGTGCTCGCCGCCGGGTGAGTCCTCCGGCGAACCGTGGCGGGTCCGCCTGTTCCTCCCCCCGTTCGCCGCCGAACGCATAAACACCTGCCCCCCGCAGAGACCCGGCGGGGCGGAAGCTCGGCGCAGCGGGCCGCCGCTGTCGGAACCCCGGCCCATAATGAACCCCATGCACATTGTGGTGGCCGCCTCCGAGCCCGGGACCTGGGTCCTGCAGGTGGTCTCCGCCAACGGCGAGCGCGCGGGGCAGGAGCTCACGGTCTCGGACGCGGAGCTGCCCGGCGTCGTCGCCCAGCAGGAGGAGGCGGCCGCCCGCGCAGGCGTCCAGCCCCCGGTGTGGACCTGGCAGGACACCTCCGTGCCCGCCGCGCTGCTGTGCGCCGCGGGGGTGTGGGTCACGCGGTGCCGGGACCTGGGGCTGTGCGCCACCATCCTGGCCACGGCCTCCACCGCCCCGGGCTCGGGCGCGCCCGACGACGCCGGGGAACCCCGCCCCCTCACCTACCGTCCCGTCCTCGAACCGGCAGACCCGCGGCACGTTCCCGGGCCCCGGCCACTGGCGCCGGCGAGCAACCAGGGATCGCTGTTCGCCGTGGCCGAGGAGCACGGACCGGGCGTCACGGAGCTGATCGCCGAACTCGCGGCCCAGACCAGCGCATGTACCACGGCCCGGAACCCGCAGCGTCTCGAACGGCTGCTGAGCCTCGAGTCCCAGGGGGCGCTCGTGGCCGCGGACATGCGCCACCGGGGCATCCCGTGGAGCCCCACGGTGCACCAGCAGATCCTGGAGGACATGCTCGGCCCGCGTCCGGCGGGTGAGGAGCGCCCCGCCCGGATGCAGGAGCTCGCACAGGAGGTCCGCACCGCACTGGCCGCGCCCACCCTGAACCCGGACTCGCCCGTGGAGCTGCTCAAGGCCCTGCGCAACGCCGGGGTGGACGTGGACACCACCCGCGCGTTCAAGCTCCAGGACTGGACGCTCGTCAACGGTCAGCCGCAGGAGCAGCGCGTGGCCACCGTGGCCCCGGTGCTCGAGTACAAGAAGCTCTCCCGCGTCTTCTCCGCCACCGGGTGGCACTGGCTGGACACCTGGGTCCACGAGGGCCGCTTCCACCCCGAGTACGTGGTGGGCGGCGTCGTCACCGGCCGGTGGGCGGCGCGCGGCGGGGGTGCCCTGCAGATCCCCAAGTACATCCGGGACGCGGTGCGCGCGGACCCCGGGCACGCGCTCGTCGTCGCGGACGCCGCTCAGCTGGAGCCCCGCGTGCTCGCCATCCTCGCTCGCGACGACGCCCTGGCCGAGGCCTCGCGCGGCCGCGACCTCTACACCGCCATCGCGGAGCAGGGCCAGGCCCGCGGTTCCGAGCTCACCGAGCGCTCCCACGCGAAGCTCGCGCTGCTGGGGGCCATGTACGGCGCGACGTCCGGGGCGGGCGGGCGGTTCATGCCGCAGCTGACCCGCATGTTCCCGCGGGCCGTGGGCTACGTGGAGCATGCCGCGCGCGTGGGCGAGCTCGGCCAGCAGGTGTGCACCTACCTGGGCCGCTGGTCCCCCGCGCCGGGCCCGGAGTGGTTCGAGGTGCAGCGCGCCACGGACACGCAGGCCGGCGAGCGCCGCGCCGCGCAGGCATCCCGCAGCCACGGCCGGTTCTCCCGCAACTTCGTGGTCCAGGGCTCGGCGGCGGAGTGGGCGCTCGCGTGGCTCGGCCACATCCGTCAGGGCCTGCACAGCGCGGACGTGGACGCGGAACTCGTGTTCTTCCTCCACGACGAGGTCATGGTGCACTGCGCCGAGCAGCACGCGGACCGGGTCCAGCAGATCGTGGAGCATGCCGCGGAGCAGGCGGTGCGTACGGTGTTCGGCACGGTGCCGGTGGAGGTACCGGTGGCCACGACCGTGGTGACGTCCTACGCGGACGCGAAGTAGAGGCGCTGCCTCACCGACCCGACGGAGAGGCCACCCAGACGCGGCCTCCGCAACCGGGTCACCCCACGTGACGAACTCACTCCGCCCGGCCCGGCCCTACTTCCTCGGCCCCATCCCCGGCGCCGGCCGCTTCACCGAGCGGTCCCAGTCCACGGACCACCCGAGCCACTCGAGCACGCGGTCCAGCACCACGCCCGTGAAGCCCCACACGGTCACGGTCTCGGGGACCCCGGCCACGGAGACGTCGAACGCCGGGGACTTGTAGGTCTGGTTCCCCCGGGTCACGGTCGCGTAGTAGCGGTGGGCGGGGTTGATGAGGTCCAGCACCGGCACGCGGAACACCAGGGAGGACTCGGCGTGGTCCACCACGTCCACGGGCGACTGGCTGCGCCACCACCCGATCACGGGGGTCACCAGGTGGTTGCTCACGGGCAGCGGCACCTCGTGCAGTGCCCCGAGCACCTCCACGCCGGCCGGGTCCACACCGGTCTCTTCCTGGGCCTCGCGCAGCGCCGCGCGCACGTGCGGGGCGCTCACGGTTCCTCCGGGGGTCTCCAGGGTGGTTCCCGGCTCGCCGTCGGGTGGGTCGAGGCGCCCGCCAGGGAAGGCCACCTGGCCGGGATGCGCCCGCAGCGTGGAGGCGCGCTGCACCAGCAGCACGTCCAGGTCCCGCCCGGGGCCCTCCGCGTGCTCGGCATAGGCGGAGGGCACACTGTCCAGCGCACCGAACAGGATGAGCACCGCCGAGTGCCTGAAGTTCTCGTCCAGCTGCCCGATCCGCCACGGCTCGCGGTCGTGCATGACCACGGAGTCGCCGTGGCGCGCGAGCTCCACGAGCTGCTCGCGCGGGCTGCCCGGCTGAGCCTGGGAAGTGGTCATCGTCCGTCCTCTCACGCGCTGAGCGTGTGTCCCTCGGCGCGCAGCTGCCGCCGGGTGCGCCCTGCCATGAACCCGGCCAGCAGGTCCTCGCGGCCGGGTTTCAATTCGTAGCCGAGCAGCGTTCGTGCCGCCTCCGGGTCCGTGGGGCCCTCGCCGTAGGAGGGGCACAGGTCCGCCACGGGACACACCCCGCACGCGGGCCGACGGGAGTGGCAGATCCGCCGCCCGTGGTAGATCAGCTCGTGGGACAGCTCCGTCCACAGCGCGGGCGGGAACAGCGCGGCCACGTCCGCCTCGACCTTGACCGGATCGTCCTGGGTGCTCCATCCCAGCCTGCGCGCGAGCCGTCCGAAGTGGGTGTCCACGGTGATCCCGGGCACCCTGAACGCGTTGCCGAGCACCACGTTCGCCGTCTTGCGCCCCACGCCGGGCAGGGTCACGAGCTGCTCGAGCGTGCCGGGCACGGCGCCGTCGTACTCGTCCACGATGCGCGCGGCCAGGGCCTGGATCGAGCGTGCCTTGGAGCGGTAGAAACCGAGGGAGCGCACCATCTCCTGGACGTCCTCGGCGGGGGCCTCGGCCAGCTCGCGCGGGCCGGGGTACGCGGCAAGGAGCCCCGGCGTGACCGCGTTGACCCGGATGTCGGTGGTCTGCGCGGACAGGACTGTGGCCACGAGCAGCTGCCAGGCGTCGTCGTAGTCCAGCTCCGCCACGGCGTAGGGGTACGTCTGCGCGAGGATCCGCTGGATGCGCCGTGCGCGCCGCGTCCTGGACAGGGCCGTCTCACTCCCGGCACGACGACGCCGCGCGGCCGCCTGCTCCGCCTGCCGCGCCGGGACGAAACGCACGTGCTCGGCTGCGGCGGGGGTCTCCATGCCCTCGATCATGCTGTGCCCCGTGACGGGGGTCAAACCCGCCCGAACAGCACGGAACGCGCTCGACATGCGCCCGCGCATGATGGAGCGGGCCCGCGCGGTTCCACTAGGCTGAGCGGGAGAATGTGAACTGCACCACGCGTCCGCGCGAGCGGCGCGCACCGGCCCCAGTGAAGGAGCACCATGACCCCGGATCCCGCAGCCCAGCCGAAGACCTTCGCCCCGAGCGAGGAGTTCGCCGCCCAGGCCAACGCCACCGCGGAGCTGTACACGCGGGCCGAGGAGCAGGGCGAGGAGTTCTGGGCGGACCAGGCCCGTGAGCTGCTCACGTGGTCCACCCCGTTCACCGAGGTGCTGGACTGGTCCAACCCGCCGTTCGCCAAGTGGTTCCAGGACGGCACCCTCAACGCCGCGTACAACGCCGTGGACCGCCACGTGGAGGCCGGCAACGGTGACCGCGTGGCCCTGTACTTCGAGGGCGAGCCCGGGGACAGCGCGTCCTACACGTACGCGCAGCTCAAGGACGAGGTCTCCAGGGCCGCGAACGCGTTCGAGGCGCTCGGCGTGGGCAAGGGCGACCGCGTGGCCGTGTACCTGCCCATGATCGCGGAGGCCGTGATCACCATGCTCGCGTGCGCGCGCATCGGCGCGATCCACTCGGTGGTCTTCGGCGGCTTCTCCGCGGACGCCCTGCGCTCGCGCATCGAGGACGGCGAGGCCAAGCTCGTGGTCACCGCGGACGGCTCCTACCGCCGCGGCAAGCCCACCACGCTCAAGCCCGCCGTGGACGCCGCCCTGGAGAAGGGCGGGAGCTCCGTCCAGCACGTGGTGGTGGTCAAGCGCAACGGCGAGGACGTCGCGTTCCGGGACGGCCGTGACGTGTGGTGGCACGAGGTCACCGAGAACGCCTCCCCCGAGCACACGCCCTCGGAGCAGAACGCCGAGGACCCGCTGTTCATCCTCTACACCTCCGGCACCACCGGCAAGCCCAAGGGCATCCTGCACACCACCGGCGGCTACCTCACCCAGGCGGCGTTCACCCACAAGAACGTGTTCGACCTCAAGCCGGAGACGGACGTCTACTGGTGCACCGCGGACGTCGGGTGGGTCACCGGCCACACCTACATCACCTACGCGCCGCTCGTGAACGGCGCCACCCAGGTGATCTACGAGGGCACCCCGGACTCCCCGCACCGCGGCCGCTTCTGGGAGATCGTGCAGAAGTACGGCGTGAGCATCCTCTACACGTCCCCCACCGCCATCCGCACCATGATGAAGTGGGGCGAGGACATCCCCGGCGAGTGGGACCTCAGCTCCCTGCGCCTGCTGGGCACCGTGGGCGAGGCCATCAACCCCGAGGCGTGGACCTGGTTCCACCGTGTGATCGGCGGCGGGCGCTGCCCCATCGTGGACACCTGGTGGCAGACCGAGACCGGCGCCATGATGATCTCCCCGCTGCCCGGCGTCACCCACGCCAAGCCGGGCTCCGCGCAGGTGCCGCTGCCGGGCATCGCCGTGGACGTGGTGGACGACGCCGGCACCTCGCTCCCCAACGAGACGGACGGCTTCCTGGTGGTCCGCAAGCCGTGGCCGTCCATGCTGCGCACCATCTGGGGCGACGACGAGCGCTTCGTGAACACCTACTGGGGTCAGTTCGGGGACAAGTACTTCGCCGGTGACGGCGCCAAGCGGGACGCGGACGGGGACGTGTGGATCCTGGGCCGCGTGGACGACGTCATGAACGTCTCCGGCCACCGCCTGTCCACCCCCGAGATCGAGTCCGCGCTGGTCTCCCACCCGTCCGTGGCCGAGGCCGCCGTGGTGGGTGCCAAGGACGAGACCACGGGCCAGGCGGTCTTCGCCTTCGTGATCCTCTCGGACCAGGCCACCGCCGAGAACCGGGACGCCGCCGAGCTCGCCGAGGAGATCCGCGCGCACGTGGGCCGGGAGATCTCCCCGATCGCCAAGCCCAAGAAGGTGCTGATAGTCCCCGAGCTGCCCAAGACCCGCTCGGGCAAGATCATGCGCCGCCTGCTCAAGGACGTCGCCGAGGACCGCCCCGTGGGGGACGTCTCCACGCTCGCGGACCAGACGGTCATGCAGCAGATCGTGGACTCGCTGGGCACCAAGTAGCCCACCGGCACCACCGCGTTCACGACGCCGCCGCGGCGCCTTCCCCACGGGAGGCACTGCGGCGGCGTCGTCCATGGCGCGGGCCCCGCGGCGGAGACCGCCGGACGCCCGGGCGGCGCCCGCCAGAGGAACGGCCCGCGCGATCTGCCCGGAAGAGGCACCGCGGCGTCGTGCGTCCGTGGCGAGGTGTGCGGGGCCGATGCGCTTGAATGGGGGCATGAGCGAGCTGCCGATCCACGTCCTCAACGGCCCCAACCTGAACACACTGGGGACGCGAAAGCCCGAGATCTACGGGAGCACCACGCTCGCGGACGTGGAGACGAACGTGCGCGCCAGGGCGCAGAGCTACGGCCTGGAGGTCGTGTTCGAGCAGTCCAACTGGGAGGGCCAGCTCGTGGACTGGATCCAGCGGGCGCGCACGGAGGCCTGCGGCATCGTGATCAACCCCGCCGCTCTGACCCACTACTCCGTGGCCGTCCACGACGCGCTGGAGATGTGCGAGATGCCGGTCGTGGAGGTGCACATCTCCAACGTGCACCGTCGGGAGGCGTTCCGGCACACCTCGTTCGTCTCACCGCAGGCCACTGCGGTGATCGCCGGGGCCGGGGTGCTCGGGTACGAGCTGGCCGTGGACGTGGTGGCCCGCAACCTCGGGATCGGCTGAGGGCACCGCAGCCCCGCCCTGCCACGGCGTGCTCAGCGCGCCCGCTCCACCGGCGGCGGCGTGCTCACTGCGCCCGATCGACCCGCGTCCCCGGGGAGGGACTCAGCCCGCCACGCACTGACCCGTGGGCACCGGAGCGGTGGAGTCACCCGCCGAGGCGAGGATCTCGGTGACCCGGTCCACGGGAATGGCGTACCCGGCCTCGCCCTCCACGGCCTTGGCGAACACGACGCCCACCACCTGACCGTCGGCGTCGAGCAGCGGACCACCCGAGTTGCCCTGCTCCACGTTGCCGGCGATCTGGATGATGCTGCGCGTCTGCGTCTCGCCCGTGGTCACGTTCTGCACGGGAGCCACCGCCTCACCCTGGATGGTGGCCGGGCGCAGGGTGTAGGGGCCACCCAGGGGGTACCCCGCGAAGGACACGGTCTCCCCCGGGCTCACCTCCCTGTGCATGGGGAGCGGGGCCTCCGGCAGGTCGGGGACGCGCAGCACGGCGAGGTCCGAGGCGGCGTCGTACTGCACCGTCTGGGCCGGGTAGACGCGACCGTCGCGCGTCTCCACCACCGGCTGGTCCACCCCGGCCACCACGTGCGCGTTGGTGACCACGGTGCCGGACTGAGCCACGAACCCGGAGCCCGTCTGGTTCTGCGCGCACTGGGCGGCCGTGCCGTAGACCTGCACCACGGACTGCCCGGCATCCGCGACCACCTGGGAGTCGGGGGTGTCCTGGGGATCCGGCGCCGCCTCCGTGGGGAAGAGCAGCTCGTCCAGCTGGCGGATGCCCTGCGCACCGCTGACGGCGTTGCGGGTCTGGGTCATGGCGTGGCGCACCGCGTCCGGCGTGAGCCGCTCGATGCCCCGCAGCACCTGCGAGGACGCCACCTGCTGGGACAGCGCGGGCAGGCCGAACTGGCCCACCAGAGAACCGAGCAGGGAGATGACCAGCGCCGCCACCGCCACGTTGAGCACCGCGCCCCCGAGCCGGTCCAGCAGCCCCACGCCGGATTTCTCCAGCAGCCCCGACAGCGTCCGGCCCAGCACGGTGCCCAGGTACTCCCCGAGCGCGAGCAGCACGAGCACCGTGAGCAGCACGGCGGGGATCTGCCACTGCGGGTCCACGTACGAGGCCACCACGGGGCCGGCCCAGAACGCGAGCACGGCGCCCAGGACCAGCCCGAGGATGGCGGCAAGTGACCGGAAGAACCCCCGGCGGTATCCGGCCATCAGGTACGCCAGGAGCACGACGATCAGCAGCACGTCCAGAAGGTTCAGGGCCAGGGTCATGAAGGTCCTCAAAGGTGGGGGGGCCACGCGGGGAGCTGGTGCGTGTCGGGTCGAGCATACGGTGGGTGACGGGGCAGACCATGAATCCGGGCGCCGCGCAATGGGCCCGGGACGGAAACCCGACAATTCCCTGAACGTTCACTCTGAGCACCACCCGAGGGCTGGACCCGGACCGTGTGAAATTCGTTACGATGGAACGTCATCTAGCACGTGGCCCCCACACGGGCTCACCCTTCTTCGTGAGGAGATCTACCTTGGATACCGACGTCCTGCGCCGCGCTCCGCTTTTCGCTTCCCTGGACGACGAGGCGTTCGCCGCTCTGACCAAGGAGATCACCGAGGTGGATCTCTCCCGCGGCGCCACCTTGTTCCACGAGGGCGATCCCGGCGACCAGCTCTACTTCATCGTCTCCGGCAAGATCAAGCTCGGCCGCACCGCGAGCGACGGCCGCGAGAACCTCGTGGCCGTGATGGGCCCGGGCGAGATCTTCGGCGAGATGGCGCTGTTCGATCCCAGCCCCCGTTCCACGTCCGCCACCGCGGTCTCCGAGACCCGCCTGGCCGGGCTCAAGCACGAGAACCTGCGCAAGGTCATCCAGCACTCCCCCGAGGTCTCCGCCCAGCTGCTCCAGGCGCTGGCCCGCCGGCTGCGCCGCACCAACGAGAACCTCGCGGACCTCGTGTTCTCGGACGTCCCCGGCCGCGTGGCCAAGGCGCTGCTGGACCTCGCGGACCGTTTCGGCCGCCCCGCCACGGACGGCATCCTGGTGGCCCACGAGCTCACCCAGGAGGAGCTCGCCCAGCTGGTCGGCGCCTCCCGCGAGACCGTGAACAAGGCCCTGGCCGAGTTCGTCCAGCGCGGCTGGATCCGTCTCGAAGCCCGCGCCGTGGTCATTCTGGACCTGCAGCGCCTCAAGCAGCGCTCGCGCTGATCCGTTCCCCGGAGCACGACGACGCCCGCGGCACCTGCCGCGGGCGTCTCACGTTCTGCGCCGTTCCCGGTGTGCGGACGGGTCTCAGCCGTCGAGCACGAGGACGGGTTCGCCGTCCCGCAGGTCCAGCCGCGGCCGCTTGACGCGCATGTCCCGCCGGGCCGCCAGGAAGGCCACCGCGGAGGACGCCTCGGCCACGGCCTCCACCGCGCACCGCACGCCCGGCGTGGTGAGCTCCTCCAGGTCGAAGTGCCAGGGGTCGTCGCTGCGCGCGGAGTCCTCCGCCTGCTGCCGGAACGTCTCGGGCACGTCCGTGGACCAGGGGTCCTCGAGCAGTGCGCGGGCATCCACCCATCCCAGCCAGGCCCGACCGCGCTGGGTGGCCAGTGCGCAGTGGCGCTGCCCCACGGGCACCGCGGCCGCGAAGAACAGCAGGTCCAGCCGCTGGTGCACGAAGTCCGAGGTGGCCCAGTGGGACAGGGGGCGCAGGCACTCGCTGTGGAACGCCATGCTGCGCTTGGCCAGCAGGTCCGCGAACGAGATGTCCTCCGTGGCCAGCAGCTCGCGCGAGCGCATCCAGTCCACGCCCTCCACGTTCTCCGCCACCCCGTGCATGGGTGTGCCCGCGAACAGGATTCCCGCCTCCACGAACGTCTTGCGTGCCGCCGTCACGAGGCTGCGCCGGGCCAGGCCGATGTCCTCGGAGAGCAGCTTGTGGGCCCACTGCGCCGAGGACGGCCCACGCCAGTCCAGGGGTTCGTCGTCGCTGGTCTCGGTGATGCCGCCGGGGAAGGACAGCGTGCCCATGGCCTGCCGCCCGGGGCGGTGCAGCATGAGGGTCTCCACCCCGCGGTCTCCGTCCCTCACGAAGACGGTGGCCGCGCCGTGCCGCGGTGAGGAGCCGTTGAGCCCGATCCCGCGGTCCAGCCACGCCCGGGCCGCCTTGGCGTGGGCGGGGGGCACGGTGAAGATGCGCTCCCCGCCGCGGTGCCCGGACATGCTCAGGCGAACTCGACGATCAGCTCGACCTCCACCGGGGAGTTCAGCGGCAGGACGCTGACACCCACGGCGGAGCGGGCGTGCACACCGGCACCGGCGAAGACCCGGCCCAGCAGGGTGGAGGCGCCGTCCACCACGGCCGGCTGACCGTAGAAGTCCGGGGCGCTGGCCACGAAGCCCGTGACCTTCACGATGCGCTGGACCCGGTCCAGGTCCTCGATCTGCGACTTCACGGCCGCGATGGCGTTGAGCGCGCAGCGCTCGGCGAGCTCCGCGGCGCGCTCGGGGGACACGGTGCCCTCCGCGCCGGAGTCGCTCACCACGCCGGTGGCCGGCAGCGAACCGGACACCAGGGGCAGCTGCCCCGCGGTGTAGACGTGGTTGCCGCTCACCACGGCCGGGGCGTAGGCCGCCAGGGGCTTGGCCACCTCGGGCAGCTGGAGTCCGAGCCGCGCGATCCTGGCTTCGACTTCCTCACTCATGGTGTGATCCTCCCCGCGCTCAGTTCTTGGGACGCTTGAAGTAGGCGATCGGGTTGGTCTGCACGGGCGCCGTCATGTTGCCCGCGGGCGTGTCCGCGGCCTGAGTGCCGGGCAGCACGGTCACGAGCTCCCACCCGTCCTCCCCCCAGTTGTCCAGGATCTGCTTGGTGGCGTGGATCATGAGCGGAACGGTTGCGTATTCCCAAGTGGTCATGGCCACCACACTACTTGCCGGGACGTGCTCGCGCGCGGGTCTGCCTGCCGGGGACATCACAGCCGAACCGCACCTCGGGTGGACCGCCGCGGTCGGACCCGGCTTGTAGACTGGCGCAATGGCATCACGCAACACATCGGGCCCTGAGCCCACCTCGGTCCTGGGCAACGTCATCGCGTTCATCGCGGTTGCCGTGGTTGCCGGAGTGGTCGTGGCCGGGCTCCTGATCCCCCCCGCCGCGGCCGCCGGAATGGCCGCCAACGCCTCCATCGGCTGGTTCAAGTCCCTGCCCGCCGAGATGGAATCGGGCCCGGTGTCCCAGGCGTCCACCGTGGTGGCCAAGGACGGCACCGAGGTGGCCAAGTTCTTCGCCCAGAACCGTGACCCCGTGCCGCTGGAGGAGATCTCCCCGCACATGGTGGATGCGCTGATCTCCATCGAGGACCGCGACTTCTACGAGCACGGCGGCGTGGACCCGTGGGGCATCGCCCGTGCCATGGCCAACAACCTGGTCAACCCGAGCGCCCGGCAGGGTGCCTCCACCATCACGCAGCAGTACGTGAACAACCTCATCATCGACCAGCAGGTGCGCAACGGCGAGGAGACCAGCACCATCGGCGCCGACAAGGGCGTGGTGGACAAGGTCAAGGAGATCAAGCTCGCCCTGTCCATGGAGCAGGAGAAGTCCAAGGACGAGATCCTCGAGGGCTACCTGAACATCGTGCTCTTCGGCGGCTCCAACTACGGCGTGGAGGCGGCCGCCCAGTACTACTGGGGCATCCCCGCGTCCAAGCTCAGCATTGCGCAGTCCGCCACCCTGGCCGGCATGGTGCAGTCCCCCAACTACTACGACCCCCAGGTGAACCCGGAGGCCTCCACCCAGCGGCGCAACGTGGTGCTGGACACCATGGTGCAGACCGGCGCCATCACGCAGGCGGAGGGTGAGAAGGCGGCCAAGGAGCCGATGACCCTGGACGTGCACCCCACCAACTCGGGCTGCTCCGCGGCGAAGTCCGCACCGTACTTCTGCGACTACGTGGAGAACGAGATCATGCAGTCGGACGTCTACGGGGCCACCCCGGACGAGCGACTGGCCACCCTGCAGCGCGGCGGACTGACCATCCAGACCACCCTGGACCCCAAGGCCCAGAAGGCCGCGGAGGAGCAGGTCAACGCCACCCAGCCCAAGGACAACAACCCGGACAACGTCTCCACGGCCCTGGTCTCCCTGGAGCCCAGCAACGGCCACGTGGTGTCCATGGCGCAGAACACCAACTACTCCGCGGCGGAGGGTGACTCCAACACCACGTACAACTTCAACGTGGACAGTTCCATGGGTGGCGCCGGCGGGTTCCAGGTGGGCTCCACGTTCAAGCCGTTCACCCTGGCCGAGTGGATCAACTCGGGCAAGGGCGTCAAGGCCAGCATCGACGCCCGGAAGCTGAACTACCCCGCGGACTACAAGTGGAAGGCCTCGTGCCTGCCCAACGGGTACAAGATCGAGCCCGGGACGAACGGCGAGGGCCTGACCTTCCAGAACGCCACACCGGGCTACAACAAGGTGATGGACGTGGACTACGGCATCTACAACTCCATCAACTCCGCCCTGTACGCCATGGCCGCGGACCTGGACCTGTGCGCGATCGGTGAGATCACCAAGGCCCTGGGCATCCACGACGGCAAGACCGGGGACCCCGTGGACACCACGGTGCTCTCCTCCCTGCTGGGCGGTTCTGCGGACATCTCCCCCATGACCATGGCCCGGGCGTTCTCCGCGTTCGCCAACGACGGCGTGATGTGCGAGCCGCGCGCCATCACCAAGGTCACGGACAGCACCGGGAAGAACTACGAGGTCCCGGCCACCAAGTGCGAGCAGGTGATCAAGAAGGAAGTGGCGCAGGGCGTGAACTACGTCCTGGAACAGGTGATCGTGAAGGGCTCCGCGTACCAGCGCGGGATCGGGCTGCCGAACGCGTCCGCCGCCAAGACGGGCACCACCGACAACTCCACCCAGACGTGGATGCTCGGCTACACCAAGGGCCTGTCCACCGCGTCCTGGGTGGGCAACTACGAGTACGGCTCGCGCTCCCTCAACGGTCTGAACATCGGTGGCAAGACCGGCGGCTCGGGCACCGACTGGGTGGACGGCGCCACCTACGCGGGTGCCCAGTGGCAGAACTACATGAAGGCCGTGGCCCCCAGCTACAGCACGGCGCCCTTCTCGGACCCGCCCGCCAGCGTCCTCTCCACCACGAAGTGACCGCAACACCCGAGACCGGCACCGCCTCGGCCGCGCGATTCGTCGCCGCGGCCGGGGCGGGCCTGTTCGCCGCGGGAGCGGGCACACTGGCCTGGGCCTCCCTGGTGGAGCGTCGGCGCTTCCAGCTGCGGCAGGAGACGGTGCGCGTCCTCCCGCGGGGCGCACGGCCGCTGCGCGTGCTGCACATCTCTGACCTGCACACCGTTCCGGGGCAGGAGGCCAAGAAGCGCTTCGTGCACTCCCTGGCCGCACTGGAGCCGGACCTGGTGGTCGACACCGGGGACAACCTCTCCCACATGAAGGCTCTGCCGTACCTGCTGGAGATCCTCGAGCCCCTGTTCCGCTTCCCCGGCGTGTACGTCCCGGGGTCCAACTGCTACTTCGCGCCGCGCCCCAAGAACCCCGCGCGCTACCTGTGGCGCACCACGGCCAGCGAGAAGAAGGACGAGGCGCCGCGGCTGCCCACCGAGGACATGCACCGGGCCTTCGACGCCCACGGCTGGGTGGGGCTCATCAACCGCTCCCAGCGACTGGAGGTGGCCGGCGCGGTCCTCGACTTCTCCGGCGTGGACGACCCCCACCTGAACTACGACCGCCACCCCGGTTTCCCCGAGGGCGAGCCGGCACCCGCGGACGTGCGGATCGGGGTGGCCCACGCGCCGTACCTCCGGACCCTGGACCGCTTCGCCGCGGACCGCGCGGACATCGTCTTCGCGGGACACACCCACGGCGGCCAGGTCTGCCTGCCCGGGGGTCGCGCGCTGGTCAGCAACTGCGACCTGGACCCGGCGATCTGCAAGGGGCTCATCGAGCACCGGGGCGTCCCCGTGAACATCTCCCAGGGACTCGGGGAATCCCGCTTCGCCCCGGTGCGGCTCTTCTGCCCGCCGCAAGCCGTTCTGGTCACTCTCACGGACTGAGGTACTTCCCATGGCACCGATCCGCCTCCCCCTCCCCACCCGCCGGCCCGACGACGCCGCCCCTGCCACCCCTGCCTCCCCGCTGGACCGCGCGGTGGCCAGGATCGAGCGGGAGTGCGGCAGCGGCGTCGTCGTCAGCGGGGAGCTGGAGCGGCGGGCCGTGGCCCACGACGCCTCTCACTACCTGCTGCAGCCCCGCGCGGTGCTGCGTCCGCGGGACGAGTCCGAGGTGGGGCGCATCTTCGCGGCCGCCGCGGAGGCGGGCGCGGGGCTGACGCTGCGCTCGGGCGGCACGTCCCTGTCCGGGCAGGCCGTCACGGACCAGCTGCTCGTGGACGTGCGCCGGCACTTCAAGGCCGTGGAGGTCCTGGACCAGGGCGCCCGCGTGCGCGTCCAGCCGGGCGTCACCGTGCGCCAGGTCAATGCCCGGCTGGCCCCGCACGGGCGGTCGCTGGGCCCGGATCCGGCGAGCGAGTCGGCGTGCACGCTGGGCGGAGTGGTGGCCAACAACTCCTCCGGGATGGCGTGCGGCACGGAGTTCAACACGTACCGCACCCTGGAGTCCATGGTGCTCGTGCTGCCCTCCGGCACGGTCCTGGACACCGCCGCCCCGGACGCCGCCGAGACGTTGCGGGCGCGCGAGCCCGAGCTGTTCGAGGGCCTGCTCCGGCTGCGGGACCGCGTGCGGGGCAACCCGGAGTCCGTGCGGACCGTGGAGCGGCTGTTCGCCATGAAGAACACCATGGGCTACGGGCTGAACTCTTTCCTGGACCACGAGGACCCCGTGGCGATCCTGGAGCACCTCATGATCGGCTCCGAGGGCACGCTGGGGTTCGTGGCGAGCGCGACCCTGCGCACCGTGCCCGTGCACCCGCACGTGGCCACCGGCCTGCTGGTGTTCCCCACCGTGGTGGCCGCCACGAGCGCGGTGCCGGAGCTGGTGGGCTCGCACTGCGCCACCCTGGAGCTGCTGGACGCCACGTCCCTGGCGGTCTCGCAGCGCACGGGGCTCGCCCCGCCCGCGATCATGGACATCCCCGTGGACCAGCAGGCCGCGCTGCTCGTGGAGTACCAGCACGACACCCCGGACGGTGTGCGGGAGCTGGCGCAGGCGGCGTCGTCCACCTTCGATGCGCTGGAGCTGACCGGGCCCGTGTCCCTGACCACGGACCCCCGCGAGCGCGCGAGCCTGTGGACCGTGCGCAAGGGGCTCTACACCACCGTGGCGGGCAACCGGCCGCAGGGCACCAACGCGCTGCTCGAGGACGTGGTGGTGCCCGTGGACCAGCTGGGCGGCACGTGCGAGCAGCTCACCGGGCTCTTCGACGCCCACGGCTACCGGGACTCCGTGATCTTCGGCCATGCCAAGGACGGCAACGTCCACTTCATGCTCAACGAGCAGTTCGACGACCCCGCCCAGCTGGAGCGCTACGAGCGCTTCACCGAGGAGATGGTGGACCTGGTGCTCGGCCGCGGGGGCTCGCTGAAGGCGGAGCACGGCACCGGGCGCATCATGGCGCCGTTCGTGCGGCGGCAGTACGGGGACGAGCTGCACTCCGTGATGGTGGAGCTCAAGGCCCTGATCGACCCCGGGAACCGCTTCAACCCCGGCGTGATCCTCACCGAGGACCCGCGTGCGTACCTGCGGGACCTCAAGACCGCCCCGCCCGTGGAGTCCGAGGTGGACCGCTGCGTGGAGTGCGGCTACTGCGAGCCGGTGTGCCCGTCCCAGGACCTCACGCTCACGCCGCGCCAGCGCATCGTGGGCCGCAGGGAGATCGCCCGGGCCGAGGAGCGCGGGGACACCGCCCTGGCCGCACGGCTGCGCCGCGAGTACGACTACGCCGGGCTGCAGACGTGCGCGGTGGACGGCATGTGCGTCACGGCGTGCCCCGTGCACATCAACACGGGTGACCTGGTGCGCCGGCTGCGCGCGGAGAACCACTCCACGGTCGCGGACCTCGCGTGGGGGGCCGCCGCGCGCTCGTGGGCCGCGACCTCTGCGGGGGCGTCCTTCGCCCTCACGCTGGCCTCGCGCATGCCCGCCGCGCTGCCCGCCTCTGCGACCCGCGCGGCCCGCGCCGTGCTCGGCGCGGACACGGTCCCCCGCTACAACGCCACGCTCCCGGCGGGTGGCGGCAACCGCTCCCGGTTGACGACGCCGCCCGCGCCCTCCCCTGCCGAGCGACCGTCCCGAGGGGCTGCGGGCACCCCGGGCACGAGTGCCGTGGGAACGGGTGCGGCGGAACCGGGGGCGACGGCTGCCCGCGGTGACACCGCGGCGTCGGCCTCCGCGCAGCACCATCCCGTCCGAGCCGTGTTCTTCCCCGCGTGCATCGGGGCGATGTTCGGCACGGTGACCGGGGAGGGCCCCTCGGCCTCCGAGGCGTTCCTGCGGCTGTGCGAGCGCGCCGGTGTGGCCGTGCGGATCCCGGAGGGCATCGACTCGGCCTGCTGCGGCACCCCGTGGAAGTCCAAGGGCCTGCCCACCGGCTACGCCACGATGACCGAGCGGACCCTCGGGATGCTGTGGGAAGCCTCCGAGCAGGGGCGGCTGCCGGTGGTGTGCGATGCGGCGTCCTGCACCGAGGGGCTCGAGACCATGCGGGAGCTGGCCACGGACCATCCCGTGTACCGCGAGCTCCGCTTCGTGGACGCCGTGACCTTCACCGCCGAGCACGTGCTGCCCGGCCTGGACCGAAAAGCACGCCTGGAGACCCTGGCCGTGCACCCCACGTGCTCGTCCGTGCACCTGGGCGCCACCGAAGACCTCATGCGGGTGGCCCGGGCGTGCGCCCGGGAGGTCACCGTGCCCGTGGACTGGGGCTGCTGCGGCTACGCCGGGGACCGCGGGATGCTGCACCCGGAGCTCACGGCGTCCGCCACGCGGCGCGAGGCCGCGGAGGTGCGGGCCGGTGATTTCGATGCATATGCATCGTTGAACCGGACGTGCGAGCAGGCCCTCACGGAGGCCACGGGCCGGCCCTACGAGCACGTGCTGCAGGTCCTGGAGCGAGTCACCCGCTGAGCCGGACGGACGCGGCTCAGCCCCGCGGCGGCGTCGTGCCCGGATCCGGGACACCCCGTGCCGCGGCGCGCGCCACCGGGACCGCGGAGGCCGCGCACACCAGCACGCCGAAGAGCAGGCACCACACGAAGCCCGTGGTGGGCTCCACCCCGGCCCAGCGGGCCACGGCCGGCGCCACGAGCGACAGCACGAACGGCACCGCGAAACCCGTGTAGGTGAGGGTGTAGAACACGCCGATGAGCGCCCCAAGCTCGTGCGGGCGGGCCATGAGCTCCACCTCGCGCAGCCCGGCCACCATCATGAACCCGTAGCTCACGCCCAGCACCACGGCCGTGGGAACCGCGAGCCAGCTCGAGTGCCAGGTCACCGTCAGCGCGCCGAGGACCAGGCCCACGCTCGCCGCGCCGAGCCCGGTGACGGACAGCGGGAGCCACCCGTGGCGCGCGAGCCGCGCCGCGAGCGGCTGCACCAGCACGCCCGTGAACATCACGGCAGCGGCCACGACGCCCAGGTAGGCCACGGGCCAGCGCACGGTGCTGAGCAGGAAGGACGGGATGCTCGCAAAGGCAATCGTCGCCGTGCCGAACACCCACGGCGCCCATGCCGCGACCACCCAGAAGAACCGGGACGTGCGCGCCACGGCAGGAACCAGGGGCCGTGACGGGCGCGGGCCGCTCGCGGGTGGCTGCGTCTCGGGGACGTTCCACACGAGCACCGCGGCCACCACGGTGAGGACCACGTGCACCACGAACGGGGTGACCTGCGGCGCGGGCAGGAACTGCGCGAGCAGCCCGGCCGCGAGCGGCCCGGCACCGAAGCCCGCGGAGAGCACCACGGTGGCCCGCCGGGGTCCGGCACCCGGGCGGTCGGTGCTCAGCTGCTTGACCCACGCGGACCCGGACGCCATGGCCATCCCCACGCCGAAGCCCATGATCCAGCGGCCCGGGTACAGCAGCCAGTCCGTGGTGTGGGACGCCGCCGCGAGCACCAGGGACGCCACGAGGACCACCGCGAGCGCGGGGCGCATCACGGCGCGCCGGCCCCGGTGGTCGGAGACCGGGCCGAGCACGAGCAGCGCAGGCACGAGGCCCGCCGCGTAGATCCCGAGCATCCCGGTCACGAAGGACTCGCTGAGCCCGTCCTGCGAGCGGTAGACCTCGAGCATCGGGGCGAAAAGGTTGGCACCGAACCCCACGGTGAACATGGCCGTGCCCACGCGCCACCACGTGCGAGGGGTGACGGCCGTCACGGCGGGGTTCTCCATACCAGCGAGGCTACCGGGGCGGCGCGGGGAAATTTCACATTCTCCGGACCCTGACGCTATGCTGAAGCAGTTGTTCGCGGGTTCGCCCGTGCAACTTCCGGGATGTGGCGCAGCTTGGTAGCGCGCGTCGTTCGGGACGACGAGGTCGCAGGTTCAAATCCTGTCATCCCGACCGAAATCCCCTTGCTCCTCCGCAACCGGAGCAAGGGGATTTTTTTCATGCCCGCCCCCCGCGCGTCGGGGCTCCGTGGTGGAATCGGGGCATGACCTCCGCACCCCGTTCCCGCCCGTTCGCCCAGGTGGACGTGTTCTCCGCCGAGCCCTTCCGGGGCAATCCCGTGGCCGTCGTCCTGGACGGCGCGGACCTCACGGACGAGCAGATGGCACGGTTCGCGAACTGGACCAACCTCTCCGAGACCACGTTCGTGCTGCCGCCCACCTCCCCCGACGCGGACTACCGGCTGCGCATCTTCACGCCCGACCGCGAGCTGCCGTTCGCGGGCCACCCCACCCTGGGCTCGGCCCGCGCGTGGCTCGCGGCGGGAAACACGCCGCGCGGTGACGTCATCGTCCAGGAGTGCGCCACGGGCCTGGTCCGCGTCCACCCCACGGACGACGACGCCGCCCTCGCCTTCGAGGCCCCGCCCACCCTCCGCTCGGGGGACCTCACGCCGGACGTGCTGGAGCCGATCACCACCGGGCTGGGCCTTCACCCGGACCAGGTGGTGGCGCACCAGTGGGTGGACAACGGCCCGGGGTGGGCCGCGCTGCTGCTCAGCTCCGCGGACGAGGTGCTCGCACTGGAACCCACCTTCGCCGCACTCGGGGCGCACAAGGTGGGAGTGCTCGGCCCCGCCCCCGACAGCGCGGAGCACCGCTTCGAGGTGCGCGCGTTCGTGCCCGGGGCCACCGGGTACGAGGACCCCGTGACCGGCAGCCTCAACGCGGGTCTCGCGCAGTGGCTCGTGCGGACCGGCCGCGCCCCGCAGGACTACACCGCACGTCAGGGCACCCGGATGGGTCGTCGAGGGCTGGTCCGCGTGAGCGCGGATGCCAGGGGTGCCGTGCGCGTGGGTGGGCACTGCACGGTGTGCGTCTCGGGGAGCGTGGTCCTGTGAGCACCCGGCTGCACGTGGTCTTCGACGGCCGGTGCGGTTTCTGCACCCGCACGGTGGGCTGGGTGCAACGCCTGGACCGCCACGGACGGATCGAGCTGCACGCGTGGCAGCACCCGGGCGTGCCGGAGCGCTTCGGCCTGACCCCGCAGCAATGCGACGCCTCGGTCTGGGCGGTGCCCGCCGGGCCCGGGGACCCGCAGGGCGACGGCGGGCACGCGGTGAGCGGTGCCCGAGCAGTTGCGAGCATCCTTGACACAGCCCTGGGCACACGCTTCTTCAGCGCGCTCTACGGGCTGCCGCTGGTGGCCCGCACCCAGGAGACCGTCTACCGCTGGGTGGCCGCTCACCGAGGACGCTTTCCGGGCGTCACCCCGTGGTGCGAGCAGCATCCCGGGCAGTGCGGTGCCGTTCGCTGACCGGCGCCTCCCCCGTCAGGCGGGCAGCGCGTCCCGCAGCGCGCGTGCGGCGGCGGTGACGTCGGTGGCCTCGGTGACCGCCCGCACCACCACGATGCGCGAGGCCCCGGTGCCGAGCACGGCGGGGAGCCGGGCGGCGTCGACACCCCCGATCGCGAAGAACGGCGTGTCCCCGGCGTGCTCCGCGGCGTAGCGGGGCAGCTCCAGGCCCACCGCGGCCCGTCCCGGTTTGGTGGGGGTCTCCCAGACCGGTCCGGTGCAGAAGTAGTCGAGCCCGGGATCCGCGAGCGCGGCGTCCACCTGGGCGGGCGAGTGGCACGAGCGGCCGAGCACCACGTCAGGGCCCAGCACCGTGCGGGCCTGCTGCGTGGTGAGATCCCCCTGGCCCACGTGGAACACGTCCGCGCCGGTCAGCAGGGCCACGTCCGCGCGGTCGTTCACCGCGAAGAGCTTGCCGTGCTCACGGGCGACCTCCGCGAGCACCTCGATGGCCTCGATCTCCGCGGCCGCCTCAAGCGTCTTGTCCCGCAGCTGGATGATGTCCGTCCCACCCTCGTACGCGGCGTGCAGGAACTCCCGCAGGTCACCGCGTTCCCGTCGTGCGGTCACGCACACGTAGAGCCGTGCGTCCCGCAGCTTCTCGCGGCGTCGTCGTCCCTGGTCCTCGATGTGTGCCATGCCGCCATAGTGGCACGAACCGGCACTGGGCGCGCGGCGAGCGATCTGCTCCCCGCGAATTCCCCGGGGACGGGGGCCACGGGGAGGACTAGACTGGCCGCGTCGTCCGGCCGCCACCCACCGCGCCGTCCGACGAGCTCCACGGGAGCCCGCACCCGTCCGCACGGACCACCGCAGCGGGCTGAGAGGGCGTGAGCCGCCGACCGGTCACCTGATGCGGATCATGCCGCCGGAGGGAGGAAGAGATGCCCGAGAACACACCCGCCCACGTGGTGGTGGCCGGGGCCGGTCTGATCGGCCTGGCCACAGCGCTCGAACTGCGACGCCGCGGGGCCGCCGTCACCGTGGCCGATCCCCAGCCCGCGTGGGGCGCCACACGCGCCGCCGCGGGGATGCTGGCGCCCGTCGCGGAGACCCAGTACGGCCAGGAGCGGCTCTACCCCCTGATGCGCGCGTCCGCCGAGGAGTACCCCGGCTTTGTGGAGCGCGTGGCCGCGGCCACGGGACTCGGCACGGGATACCGCACCGAGGAGACGCTGGTGGTCGCCGCCGACGCCGCGGGCGCCCGGTCCCTCTCCGACCTCGCCTCCCACCAGATCGCCTCGGGCATGGACGTGGAGGAGATCTCCACGCGCGAGGCCCGCTCCATGGAACCCGCGCTCGCCCCCAGGCTCGGGGGTGCCGTGCGCATCGTCTCCGACCGTCAGGTGGACCCGCGGATGCTGGCCGCCGCCATGGTCGAGGCCCTCAACGCACCGCACGCCGAGACGCTCGAGGGCGCCGCGGATGCCGGCCCGGTCACCTGGCTGACCCACCGGGTGGAGTCGGTGCAGGTCCCCCGCAAGGGCCCCCGCAGGGTGGAGGGTGCGCTCCTGGACAACGGCGAGCGGATCCCCGCGGACGCGGTGGTGGTGGCCTCGGGGCTCACGGCCAACACGATGGGCGGGCTGCCCGAGGACCTGGAGCTGCGGCTGCGACCCGTGTTCGGTGACATCCTGCGGCTGCGCGTCCCCGACTCCGTGCTGGGACCCGGTGAGGAGCACCTGCTGACCCGCACGGTGCGCGCCCAGGTCATGGGCCGCCCGGTCTACATGGTCCCGCGCGTGGACCGCACCCTGGTGGTCGGTGCCACCAACCGCGAGGACGGCCGGGAGTCGGTGCTGGCCGGAGGCGTCCACCAGCTCCTGCGGGACGCCCGCGCGGTGGTTCCCGCGATCGACGACTGCGACGTCCTGGAGATGATGGCCCGGGCCCGCCCGGGCACCCCGGACGACCTTCCCTACCTCGGGACCACCTCCGTGGCCGGGCTGGTGATCAGCACCGGGCACTTCCGCCACGGCATCCTGCTGACCCCGGTGGCCTCCCGCCTCGCGGCGGAACTCGTGACCGGGATCCTGGACCCCGCCGTGGACCACCAGCGGGACGTGGAGTTTCTCGCCGCCACGGATCCGGGGCGGCACTCCCGCCCGAACCACGACCTGCACGACACCACCGACTTCTCGGGAGGACTCGCATGAGCGCCCCTGCACCGCACACACCAGAGGCCGGCGCCGAGCCCGGTTCCCCGGACACCGGAGGACCGGTGCCCGCCACTGGCGAGCCCCCCGCACCGCGGCACCACGCCGGTCCGGGCACCGCGAGCATCAACGGCTCCCCTGTGGAAGTTGGAGAGGGGTTTACCCTCACCGATGCGGTGGCCCAGCTGACCGGCCGAGAGATCACCCCGCAGGGCACCGCCGCGGACGGGCACCCCCTGGGGATCGCCGTGGCCGTGGACGACACCGTGGTCCCCCGCTCCCTGTGGGCCACCACCTCCGTGGCACCGGGGCAGTCCGTGGAGGTCGTCACCGCGGTGCAGGGAGGCTGAGCATGACGGACAAGGATCTGGGCACAGCGCCGCTGACGGTGGCCGGGGTGGAGCTGACCTCACGGCTCATCATGGGCACCGGCGGTCTCACGGACCTCGCCATGCTCGAGCGCGCCCTGCTGGCCTCCGGCACCGAGCTGACCACGGTGGCCCTGCGTCGCTTCTCCCCCGGCCCGTCGCGGCCGGGTGCCGCCTCCGTTCCCGGTGGCTCCGGAGCGGGGGTGGACGGAGGCGGCCCGCGCGGAACGGGAGCCACCGGTGGGACGGGTGCGGCGGCGTCGTCGTCGGGGGCCCCGCAGGACAGCCTGTACGGAATCCTGCGCCGCCACGGCATCCGGGTGCTGCCGAACACCGCCGGGTGCTACACGGCCCGGGACGCGCTGCTGACCGCAGAGCTCGGACGCGAAGCGCTGGAGACGGACTGGGTCAAGCTGGAGATCATCTCCGACGAGGACACCCTGCTGCCGGACGGCGTGGAGCTGCTGGACGCCACCGAGAAGCTCGTGCGGCGCGGCTTCAAGGTTTTCGCGTACACGTCCGACGACCCCGTGCTCGCGCTGCGCCTCGAGGACGCCGGGGCCAGCGCCGTGATGCCCCTGGGTGCGCCGATCGGCACGGGACTAGGCGTCCTGAACCCCCACAACATCGAGCTGATCGCCTCGCGTGCCGGCGTGCCCGTGGTGCTGGACGCCGGCATCGGCACGGCGTCCGAGGCGGCGCTGGCCATGGAGCTCGGGTGCGACGCCGTGCTGCTCGCCTCTGCGGTGACCCGCGCCCAGGACCCGGTGGCCATGGCCCACGCCATGAAGCACGCCGTGCAGGCTGGTCTGCTCGCGCGCGGCGCGGGACGGATCGCACGTCGCACCCACGCTCTGGCGTCCTCGCCCATGGCCGGGCGGATCGGCGCGGGCGAGGACGCTCCCCGCGGGGACTGGCCCGCCCGGTCCGTGGCCGAGGCCGCGGGGGACGTCACCCGATGAGTGCTCCCTCCCCGTTCGACCCCCTGGTGGAACCGGCCGCAGATCTCACCCGCGAGGAGCTCGAACGGTACTCGCGCCACCTCACGCTCACGCAGTTCGGCCCGGAGGGACAGCGTCGGCTCAAGAACGCGCGCGTGCTCGTGGTCGGCGCCGGCGGCCTGGGCGCACCCGCACTGCAGTACCTTGCGGCCGCCGGTGTGGGAACCCTGGGCGTCGTGGACGACGACGTCGTGTCCGTCTCCAACCTGCAGCGCCAGGTGATCCACACTGTGGGGGACGTGGGACGGCCCAAGGTGGACTCCGCCGCGGACGCCGTAGCCCGTCTCAACCCGCTGGTCACCGTGCGGACCCACGACACCCGGCTCAGCACCGAGAACGCCCTGGAGATCCTCGGGCAGTACGACCTGGTGCTGGACGGCGCGGACAACTTCGCCACGCGCTACCTCGTGGCGGACGCCGCCGAGCTCACCGGCATCCCCGTGGTGTGGGGCTCCATCCTGCGCTTCGACGGCCAGGTCTCGGTGTTCTGGGCGGGCCACGGACCGGTGTACCGGGACCTCTACCCCGAGGCTCCCCCGGCGGGCTCCGTGCCCTCGTGCGCGGAGGGCGGGGTGCTGGGCGTGCTGCCCGCGACCATCGGCTCCGTGATGGCCACCGAGGCCCTGAAACTCCTCACCGGCCTGGGCACGCCCCTCGTGGGCCGGGTCCTCGTCCACAACGCGCTCGCCCAGACGTGGCGCACCCTCACCGTCCTGCCGGACCCGGAGCGCAAGCCCGTCACCGACCTCTCGCAAGTCTTCGTGGCGTGCGGCCTTCCCTCCCCCGGCGACGGCGCGGCGGACCGCGGGGACGTCTCGCCCGCTGCCCCCGAGGCCGGGGTGGGCACCCCGCCGGCCGGACCGAGCGCCGTCGAGACCGTGGACGCCACCGAACTCGCCCGGCTGCTGGAGGCCCGCGAGCGCGGCGAGACCGCCTTCACGCTCGTGGACGTGCGCGAGGACTGGGAGCGGCAGCTCGTGTCCATCCCCGGATCCGTGCCGGTGCCCCTGGACCGGCTGCTCACCGACGGCGTGCGGGCGCTGCCCGCGGGCACCGAGGGGGACGTGGTCCTGCACTGCAAGGCCGGGGTGCGCTCCGCGCAGGCCCTCGCGGCCCTGCGCGCCGACTACGCCCTGCGGGAGGACAACCTCAAGCACCTGGACGGTGGCATCCTCGCGTGGATCGAGGACGTGGACCCCTCGCAGCCGCGCTACTGAGCAGTGCAAGAGCCACGCGCCGCGAGCGCCTCGAGCCCCTCCCGCACCTCACCCGCCTGGCGCACCGTCAGCACCGCCCTCCTCCACGCAGAAAAAAGTGCAGATATTGCCATCTACCGGTTGGTAGATGGCAATATCTGCACTTAATCCCTCAGGGGTGAACCTGGGCATCAGCCCGTGGGTGGGTGGTCTCCGAGGCGGGTCCCCGGGGCGCCGCTGCGCGGGCCCGTCGAGCGGTCAGACCCTCAGCCCAGCAGGATCACGTCCAGCGTGCGCGGCCCGTGGACACCCTCCACGCGCTCGAGCTCGATGTCCGACGTGGCGGACGGTCCCGAGATCATGGTGGTGGGCGCGGTGGGTTCCACCCGGGCCATGGCCTCGGGGATCAGCTCCACCACGGAGTCCAGCGGCACGATGCAGATGTGGTGGTCCGGCACCAGCGTGATGGCGCGGCGCCCCTCGTCCGGGCGCCCGGACAGGAAGATGGTGCCCGTCTGCGCGCAGGACACCGTGGAGGAGGTCACCACGGCATCCACCCGGTTGAGGTCCCGCACGGTCAGTGCGGAGGCCTTGCGGCCGTCGTTGGGATCCACGATGGCCCGGCGCGCCGCGGTCTCCTCCGGCAGCAGCGCGGTGTCCAGCCCCTCGGGGATCACGTAGCGCGCGGACGCCCCCAGCTGCGTGGCAATCCGCTGCGCCACCGTCTGAGCCGTCTCCCGGTACACATTGGCCTTGTAGTCCAGCAGCCGGTCCTCGAGCATGTCCACGATCTCGTCCCGCGAGAGCTCCGAGGTGTGCCGGTAGTCCCGGGGGACCTCGGGCGCCTGCGGGTGGTCGGAGAGCGCACCGTGCAGCCGCTCCAGGATCTCGGTCTTGGCGTCCGCGCTCATGCCTGCTCTCCGTTCTGGTCCCCGCGCTCGGCGTGGCCGTTGGGGGCGTCGATGTTGTCCTCGTGCGGATCGCCCGTGGCCTCCCGCTGGCCCCCGGCTGCGGCATCGGGACCGGCACCCGGGGTGGCGGCGTCGTCGCCCGTGCCGGCGGCGGTCTCCGCCACGCGCGAGGCCTTGGCCGCGTCCTCGGCCGCGGGAGCGCCCGGGATGGCCGACGCCGCCGCGCTGTCCTCCGCGCGTTCGTCACCGCTGCGCTGCAGGCCGGACCCCGCCGGGACACCGTCGCGTGCGAGGCGCTCGTCGGTCTCCCCCTCGTGCTTCTTCCACCAGTTGCGGAAGGACTCCTTGGGCGGTTCGGGGATGTCCCGCTCGTCGGTCCAGCCGCCCACCATGCCGGGCAGCCAGCCGATGGCGTGGTCGCGGCCCGCCACCAGTCGGCCCATGGGCAGCCCGCGCTCGGCGAGGGACATCCGCTGACCGGAGGACATCACGAAGGACGCGCCCTTCATCATGGCGTCCATCTGCGTGGGCAGTCCTCGGGAGAGGAGGGCCCGGCGCATCCGGCGCCCGGCGCGGCGCGCCCGCGAGCCCAGCTGGGACAGGGATCCCTCGGAGGGCGCAGAGTCCTGACCGCCCTGACCCTCGTCCGCGGTGAGGGACTTCTCCTCGCGCCAGTCATCGGCGCCACCCACGGCCGGGTCCTCGGTGGCGGGAGCCGGTTCGGCCCGGTCCACGCGCTGACCGTGCTGGGTGCGGATGTCCTCGTCCCGCAGGTGCACCAGGATGTCCGGGATGTTGATCTTCACGGGACACACCTGGTAGCACGCACCGCACAGCGAGGACGCGTAGGGCAGGGAGGCGTTCTTCTCGGACGTGATGCCCGTGAGCTGCGGCGAGAGGATCGCCCCGATGGGACCGGGGTAGGTGGAGCCGTAGGAGTGGCCACCCGCGTGCTCGTACACCGGGCACACGTTCAGGCACGCGGAGCAGCGGATGCAGTGCAGCGCGGAGCGCCCCTTGGGGTCCGAGAGCACGGCGGAGCGGCCGTTGTCCAGCAGCACCACGTGGAAGTTCTTGGGGCCGTCCCCCGGGGTCACGCCCGTCCACAGGGAGGTGTACGGGTTCATGCGCTCACCCGTGGAGGAGCGCGGGAGGAGCTGGAAGAACACCTCGAGGTCCTGGTAGGTGGGCAGCAGCTTCTCGATGCCCATCACGGTGATGAGCGTCTCGGGGAGGGTGAGGCACATGCGGCCGTTGCCCTCGGACTCCACCACGGACAGGGTGCCGGTGTCCGCGATGCCGAAGTTCGCACCGCTGATGGCCACCTTGGTGGTCAGGAACTTCTCCCGCAGGTGCTGCCGCGCCGCCTCCGCGAGGACTCGGGGCTCGCTCGTGAGCTCGTCCGTGACACCGGGCATCTCGCGGCTGAAGATCTCGCGAATCTCCTCGCGGTTCTTGTGGATCGCGGGCACCAGGATGTGCGAGGGCTTGTCCCGCCCCAGCTGCACGATGAGCTCGGCCAGGTCCGTCTCCGTGGCGGTGATCCCGTGCTCGGAGAGGTGCTCGTCCAGCCCGATCTCCTGGGTGGCCATGGACTTCACCTTGATGACGTCGGTGGTGTCCTGCTCCTGGACCAGGCGGGTCACGATGGCGTTCGCCTCGTCCGCGTCCCGGGCCCAGTGGACGACGCCGCCGCGTGCCGTCACGTTCGCCTCGAACTGCTCGAGCAGCTCCGGCAGCCGCGCCATCACGGTCTCCTTGATGGCGGAGCCGGCGTCGCGCAGCTCGCTCCAGTCCGGAACCTCCCCCACCACGCCGGCGCGCTTGGCGCGGATGGTGTGGGTGGCGTGCCGGATGTTGGCCCGCATCTGCTCGTTCTGCAGCTCCTTCTTGGCGGCCTTGGGGAACGCCACCTGCGCGTGCAGGTTGCCCTGCCCGTGCACGGGGCGCACGGACGGCATGCCGAGGGACGTGACGCTCATCGAGTTGCTCCTGCGGTGGTGGCCGCGCTCGTCGAACGACGGCCGGGCTGGGGGATGGACAGCTCCACGGGGCCCTCCACGTGCAGCGGGTTGGACCGGGTGGACGCGAGGATCTCCGCGAAGTGGACGGTCTGGATGTCCACCTTGCGCTTGGAGGCGGCTCCGCCCAGGTGCATCAGGCAGGAGGCGTCCCCGCCGGTGCACAGGGAGGCGCCGGAGCCGCGGATGTTGTGGAGCTTGGCGTCCGCCATGGCACCGGAGACGTCCGGGTTTTTGAAGGAGAAGGTGCCGCCGAAGCCGCAGCACTCCTCGGCGTCCGGCAGCTCGTGGAACTCGATGTCCGCCACGGAGCGCACGAGATCCTTCTGGCGGTCCCCGAGACCCAGCAGCCGCATGCCGTGGCACGAGGGGTGGTACGTCACGGGGTGCGGGAAGTAGGAGCCCAGCTGCTCGGCGGCGTCGGTCACACCCAGCACGTCCACGAGCAGCTCGGAGAGCTCGTACGTGTTCCCGGCGACCATCTCGGCGTCCTCCGCCAGGGCGTCCTCACCGCACTCGCGGGCGACCATGGGCTGCTGGTGGCCCAGGGAGGCCACGCACGATCCGGACGGTGCCACGGCGACGTCGTAGTCCACGCTGGTGAAGGCGCGCACGTGGTTGCGGATGACCGGCACGGCGTCCTGGAAGTACCCGCTGTTGACGTGCATCTGCGAGCAGCAGCCCTGCCCCTGGGGGAACACGACCTCGTGCCCCAGCCGCTCCAGGATCCGCACGGTGGCCAGCGCCACCTTGGGGTACATGGCGTCCACGATGCACGTGGCGAAGAGCGCGATTCTCATGTGTGTGGTCTCCCAACCGTCTGCGCCGGTCATGCTGTGCCCCGGTCCATCTCTGTGGCCAGACCAGGCTACGCCCGTGAGTCCGGTCACAACAACGCGCAACCCACCCCGGGACACTTCGCCGGAGGGGCGCATGGGGCCCACGCCCGCGGGTGCGCGACTCCTTCACCGTGTGACATGGATCATGTACGCTGTGTGGTCGGACCACTATGGTCTGACCACTTATCGTACGACCCGTCCCGGACACGGCGCACACCGCCCCGCCGGGACCGCCCCCTCGATCCGGGAACCACGGTTCCGATCCGGCCCCACCCCTTGGAGAACCCGTGAACACATTCACCGCCGCCACCGATGCCGTGGCGGGCAGCGTGGGCTGGTCAGCCCTGGTCGGCTGCCTGCCCCTGCTGACCTTCTTCGTGATGCTGCTCGCCTTCAAGGCGAGCGCCTACGTGGCGGGTCTGACCTCGCTCGCCGTGGCCCTGCTCGTGGCGGTCTTCGGCTTCGGCATGCCGGCCCACCTCGCCGCGCTGACGGCCACCCAGGGCGCCGTCTACGGCCTGTTCCCCATCGTGTGGATCGTGGTCATGGCCCTGTGGTTCTACCAGGTGACCGTGCTGTCCGGACGCTTCGAGGACCTGCGCACCATCTTCGACACCATCGGCGGCGGCGACCTGCGCATCCAGGCCATGCTGATCGCCTTCTGCTTCGGCGGGCTGCTGGAGGCCCTCGCCGGATTCGGTGCCCCCGTGGCCATCACCGCCACCATGATCCTGGCCCTGGGTCTCAAGCCCCTCAAGACGGCCACCCTGGTCCTGATCGCCAACACCGCCCCCGTGGCCTTCGGCGCCATCGCCATCCCCATCACCACGGCCGGCACCCTGACGGACCTGGACCCCGCGCACATCGGCGCGGTCGTGGGACACCAGGCCCCGTTCTTCGCGTTCGTGGTTCCGTTCTTCCTGCTGATGATCGTCGACGGCGCCCGGGGCCTCAAGCAGGCCTGGCCCGCCGCGCTGGTGGTGGGCGGCAGCTTCGCCGTGGCCCAGTGGTGGTGCGCCACCCACTTCTCCTACGAGCTCACGGACGTGGTGGCCTCGCTGGTGGGCCTCGCGGCCATCGTGGTCCTCATGCGCTTCTGGCGGCCCAAGGGCGCGGAGGAGGTGCGCGCGGACCTGGGCGTCACCCGCCCCGAGAACGCGGCGGTGCTCACGCCGGCACGCGTGTGGATGGCCGTGCTGCCCTACGTGCTCGTGGTGGTGGTCTTCGGGATCGCCAAGCTGTGGACCGCGGGGGTCAGCATCCCCAAGGCCCTGGCCTCCACTGACGTGAAGATCCCCTGGCCCGGCCTGCACGGCCACCTGGTCAACGCCCAGGGGGACCCCATCTCCGGCACCGTCTACACGTTCCAGTGGCTCTCGAGCCCCGGAACGCTGCTGCTGTTCACCGGCCTGGTGGTGGCTGTGGTCTACGCCGTGTTCAACCACCACGGCACGTTCCGCCTGAACATCGGCGACGCCCTGGCGGAGATTGGCCGCTGCTTCTGGAAGATGCGCTTCTCCGCCCTGACCATCATGTCGGTCCTGGCCCTGGCCTACGTCATGAACTTCTCCGGCCAGACCCTGGCGATCGGCACGTTCGTCGCGGGACTCGGCGGGGCGTTCGCCTTCTTCTCCCCCGTGCTCGGCTGGGTGGGCACGGCCGTGACCGGATCGGACACCTCCGCCAACGCCCTGTTCGCCAACCTGCAGAAGACCGCGGCCCTGGGCTCCGGGCTGGACCCGTACCTGATGACCGCGGCGAACACGTCCGGCGGTGTGGTGGGCAAGATGATCTCCCCCCAGTCCCTGGCCATCGCGTCCTCGGCCGTGGGGATGCAGGGCAAGGAGTCGCAGATCTTCCGCTCCGTGCTCCCGTGGTCCCTGGGCATGCTGCTGGCGCTGTGCTGCCTGGTGTTCCTGCAGTCCAACGTGCTCGCGTGGATGCTGCCGGCGGCCTGAGACGGCCGGGTACAGTGAACAGCCTCGGCCCGCCACCGCAGCTCGCGGTGGCGGGCCATCGCACGTCAGGATCCGGGGAGGAACCATGAGCACTGCACCCGCCTACACGGTGGTGCTGGACTGGCTCGAGCAGCAGCTGCGCTCGGGAGGTCTGCGCGTGGGCGACAAGCTGCCCGCCGAGCGCGCCCTGGCCGAGGACTTCGGCATCTCGCGGGCGTCGGTGCGGGAGGCCGTGCGAATCCTCGCGGCCATGGGGCTGGTGCGCACCGCCACCGGATCGGGTCCGCAGTCCGGCGCCACTGTCATCTCGGATCCCTCGGCGGCCCTGGGCTGGGCGCTGCGGATGCACATCGCCACCCGCTCCCTGCCGGTGGCAGACGTGGTGAGCACCCGCATCCTGCTGGAGACGCAGTCGAGCCTGGACGCGGCGTCGTCGGAGACCGGGGAACGGGACCGCGTGCTTGCGGAGGCCGAGCAGATGCTGGACCGCATGGAGGACCCGGAGGTGGGGGACGAGGAGTTCCATGCCCTGGACGCCCAGTTCCACCTGCAACTCGCCTCGCTGGGCGGCAACGTGGTGCTCGAGACGATCATGGCGTCACTGCGGGAGGCCACGATCGGCTACGTCCAGGAGACCGTGGCGGCCACCTCCGACTGGCCGAGCATTCGAGCGCGTTTGCAGGAGCAGCACCGGGAGATCCACCGGGCCACGCGAGCCCGGGACGGGGAGCGTGCTGCACGGCTGCTGCGCGAGCACATCATGTGGTTCTACGGCCACGCGCCGGATGCGGGCCGAGCCACGGAGCAGCCAGCGGGCCACGGTCGCTGAACCGGAGGGAGCAGGGCACAGAAGAACCCCGACGCCCCCTGGTCGGAGGACGCCGGGGCCAGGCTCGTGTCTGCCCTGGACCGCTGACGCAGCGGGGATCCTCGGAGCTGCACGTGAGGTGATCCAGGCCTCACGGAACTCGTTCGGTCACACAGGGGACACGGGGACCCCCGCTGCGAACCCAGCGGCCCGCTCCGTCGGGGATGCGAACGCCGTACAACCGTCCGCCCCTCCGGAGCGCGTGGACATCTCATCCGATGTCCACGAACCACTCTGCCGTACGAGGACCCCGAACCACCATGGCCATTCGGCCAGACTTGTGAACCGAAACTGGGCAGGGACTGTGAGTCAGCGCGGCCCCGGGGTGGAGTCCGCGTCCAGCTCGGGGTGCACGAGACCCCACTGGATGCCGGAGATCAGCACCTGCACCCGGTCCCGCACGGCGAGCTTCTCGCACAGGTGGGACACGTAGGACTTCACGCTGCCGTGGGACACGGTCATCCGCTCCGCGATCTCCGCGTTGTTGAGACCCTTGGCGATCCACTCCAGCGTCTCCTGCTCGCGCGGGGTGAGCTTGGGCGCCCCGGGGTGCGGGCCCGGCGGCGGGGACATGGCCGCCTGGGTCAGGGCCCCACGGCCGCGTCCCCGCCGCACGGAGGGCACGGGGACGTCGCCCAGCACGTTGTTGGCCAGGGAGTTCGCCACGGACGGGGACAGGGCCAGCTCGTCGTCGCGGATGAGGGTCACGGCCGAGACGATGTCGTCGTGCCGGGCGTCCTTGACCAGGTAGCCGGAAGCGCCCGCGCGCAGCGCCGGAACCACGTACTCGAGGGTGGAGAACGTGGTCAGTGCCAGCACCCGGGTGTCCGGGCACTGCGCCACGATCTGGCGTGTGGCCTCGATCCCGTCCATCCCGGGCATGCGGATGTCCATGAGCACCACGTCGGGGGACAGCCGCAGACTCTCCGCGACCGCCTCGGCGCCCTCGGAGGCTTCCCCCACGACCTCGAACCCCGGCTCGGCGCGGAAGAGGTTCGCGAGGGCGTCCCGCATGAGCGGATGGTCGTCCACCAGAAGAAGCCTGCACAAATCCATGAAACGATCATAAACTTGCGCACATGACTCAGCATTCGCAGGATCTCGACGCCGCGGCCTCACCTGCCCGCCGCACCTCTCCTCTCCGCGCGGCCGCTGCCGCCGCCCTCGTGTTCTCCATGCTCTTCGCCTCCGCCGGCCCCGCCCTGGCGGTCTCCTCCGGTGACTCGGTGCGCGGACCGGGCCACGCGCTCTGCCGCTTCTTCCCCATTTACTGCAACCCCCGGTGAGTTCCGCCCCCGCCGTGACGGACGGGGTTCACACCGTACGGACCGGGGGGCTGCCCAGCTGGCTGCGCATCGCCCTGGTGCTGTTCGCCGCCGTGGCGGCCTTCGACGACCTCCACCTCCTGGAGTGGTCGGCGTTGCCTCCCACGACGGCCGCCCTGATCTCGGCGTGGATCGTCCTGAGCTACGGCGCGGTTGCGCTGCTCGCGTGGTCCGCCGCGGCGAGCGCCCTGGCCATCGTCCCCTCCTACGCCCTGTGCCTGGTGCTGGACGAGTACTCCGTGGCCCTGCTGTGCGGCTGCGTGGTGATGGTCGGCGCCGTGGCCATGCTCGGCCGCGCAGCGCTGGTCGCCCACCTTGTCGTGAACGCTGCCTGGGTGGCGGTCACGGCCTGGGTGCTGGAGAGCACGGACTTCTTCTGGGCGCTGGGCATCCCCCTGGGCATCGCCGCGCTGATCGGCGTGGCCGTGCGCTTCTTCCTGGGGCAGTACCGGCTCAACGCCCGCCGGCTCGCCGTCATGGAGGCCACGCACCAGCGCCTGCGCGAGCAGGAGCGGCTGGCCCTGGCGCGCGACCTGCACGACGTGGTGGCCCACGAGCTCACCCTGGTGACCATGCAGGCGGCAGGCTCCCAGCGGCAGACGGACCCCGCCGAGCTGCACCGCACCATCGACACCATGGACGCCGCGGCCCGCTCCGGGCTGACCGAGCTGCGGACGCTGCTGCACATCCTGCGGGACTCCCCCGGCGCGGATGACGCCGGGGAGGCCACCGAGGAGCGGGGCAGCGCCTCGGGCCTGACCACCGGTTCCCTGCACGGCGTGGTCCGGACCCTCGAGTCGAGCCTGAACCAGGCGGGACTGGTGCCGGAGTTCGAGGTGGGAGAGGGCGTGGACGATATCCCCACATCCATCCGCGGCACCGCGGCCCGGGTGCTGCAGGAGGCATCCACCAACATGATCAAGTACGCGCCCGCGGGGTCACCCTGCCTGGTGCGGCTGGGCGTGCAGGACTCTGCCGTGTGCATCCACACCGAGAACCGGGTGTCCCAGGGTGCCGTGGACCCGCAGCGCCACGAACTGGCCTCCGGCTTCGGTCTGCGGGGCATCCGGGAACGCGTGGCCCTGCTGAACGGCCAGGTGGACTACGGCCCGCAGAACCACGTGTGGCACCTGGACGTGCGGATCCCCGCCGCGTGAGCGGACCAGGCGCGGAGCAGACCCGCCGCGGTGAGGCTGCGGTCGAGGCGGTGCGCAGCGTCGTGCTGGGCATCCCGTCCGGGACCGTGCTCAGCTACGGGGACGTGGCCGAGCTGGCGCAGCTCGGAAGCCCCCGGCTGGCGGCGCGCATCATGAGCCTGGGCCAGGCCGGCGAGGACGTGCCGTGGTGGCGCGTGGTGCGGGCCGACGGCACTCTGCCGGACCGGCTGCAGATCGCCGCGCGGGAGCACTACGAGAGCGAGGGAACGGCCCTCAGAACCACCTGCGCGCACTGGGTGCAGGTGGACATGGCCCGCGGCCGCTGGAACGGCTGACGCCGAGGCCCGAGAGACCGACGCCGCTCTCCCTGCCTGCGCGCGGGGCTCAGGCGTCGGCGGGGCCCGTCACCTCGAAGAAGCCGCCGCGGGGGTCGAACGCCCGACCCGTGAGCCGTTCGTAGGCCTCCACGTAGCGTTCGCGCGTCTTGGCCACCACGTCCTCGGGCAGCGCGGGGACCGGCCCGTGGCCGTCCCAGCCGGAGGCGTCCGAACGCAGCCAGTCACGCATGTACTGCTTGTCGAAGGACGGCTGGGAGCGGCCCGGCTTGTAGGTCTCCATGTCCCAGAACCGCGAGGAGTCCGGGGTCAGCACCTCGTCCCCCAGGGTGATGGCCCCGCGGTAGGAGTCCAGGCCGAACTCCACCTTGGTGTCCGCCACGATGATTCCCCGTTCACGGGCGATCCGCTCGGCACGCGTGTAGATCTTCAGGGAGAGCTCCCTCAGCCGGTCCGCCACGGAGTTGCCCACCACGTTGGCCATCTCCCGGTAGGTGATGGGCTCGTCGTGCTCACCCAGCTCGGCCTTGCCCGTGGGCGTGAAAATGGGCTGCTCCAGGCGGTCGCCGTCCTGCAGCCCCTCCGGCAGCTCGATCCCGCACACCGCGCCCGTGGCCCGGTAGTCCTTGAGCCCGGAGCCGGTGAGGTAGCCGCGCACGATGTTCTCCACGGGGAACATCGAGAGGTTCTTGCACACCACGGCGCGCCCGCGCACGGACTCGTGGACGTCCGTGGAGAGGATGTGGTTGGGGATCCCGTCCAGCTGCTGGAACCACCACAGGGACAGCTGCGTGAGGATCGTGCCCTTGTCGGGGATCTCGGTGGGCAACACCTGGTCGAACGCGGAGATCCGGTCGCTCGCGACCACCAGCACGGCGCCCGCGCGGTACTCGGCGTCGTCGTGGATGGCTGCCCCCGTGGCCGCCAGGCGGGACTCGTCCGGGACGTACAGCTCCCGGACCTTGCCCGAGTAGACGTGCTTCCAGCCGGGGATCTCGCGGGGTGTGCCGTGCTCGCTCATGCCTGCTCCTCTGCCGCGTCCGCCGCGGGCCGTCCGTCCACCGCTGGTGCGTGCTCCGCCCCGGGGGACGACGCCGCCGGGGTCACCGGGGTCTCGATCCGCCCCTCGGACGCCGCGAGCGCGATGTCCGTGCGGTAGTGCGATCCGTCCAGGGTGATGTGCTCCATCCCACGATAACCGCGCTCCCGCGCCTGCCGCAGGTCCGCACCGCGGGACACCACGGCGAGCACCCGGCCACCGGCGGAGACCAGCTCACCGGCCTCGTTGCGATCCGTGCCGGCGTGGACCACCCAGGTGTCCGCTTCATGGGCGGCGTCCTCCAGTCCGGTGATCACGTCCCCCTTGCGCGGGGCACCGGGGTAGTTGTGCGCGGCGAGCACGATCGTCACGGACGCCCCGGGCGCCCACTCGAGGGCCCGGTCCTCGTCGAGGCGTCCCCGGGCGGCGTCGAGCAGCAGCTGACCCAGCGGCGTCTGCAGCACGGCCAGGACGGACTGGGTCTCGGGGTCCCCGAAGCGCGCGTTGAACTCGATGACCCGTGTGCCCCGGGAGGTCACGGCCAGACCGCAGTAGAGCACGCCCGTGAACGGGGTGCCGCGGCGTCGCAGCTCGTCCACCACGGGGCGGGCCACGCGGTCCACGACCTCCTGGGTGAACCCCTCGGGCAGCCAGTCCAGCGGCGTGTAGGCGCCCATGCCGCCGGTGTTGGGGCCCTGGTCCCCGTCCCGCACGCGCTTGAAGTCCTGCGCGGGCTGCAGGGGCACCACGTGGGTGCCGTCGCTGAGCACGAAGAGCGAGACCTCGGGGCCGTCCAGGAACTCCTCCACGAGCACCGATCCGCCGGCGTCCAGGCACTCCCGGGCGTGCGCCTCGGCGCGGTCCCGGTCCTCCGTGACCACCACGCCCTTGCCCGCGGCCAGCCCGTCGTCCTTGACCACGTAGGGCGCGCCGAACTCCTCGAACGCCTCGCGCACCCGGGCGAGGTCCGAGGTGGCGACGGCGCGCGCGGTCGGGACACCGGCGGCGGCCATGACCTCCTTGGCGAACGCCTTGGAGCCCTCGATGCGGGCGGCCTCGCGGGACGGGCCGAAGACCGGGATCCCCGCCTCGGTGAGGGCGTCCGCGGCACCGGCCACGAGCGGCGCTTCCGGACCGACCACCACGAGGTCCGCGGCCAGGTCCCGCGCGAGCGCCACCACGGCCTCAGGGTCCTGGGCGTTGAGGGGGTGCACGGGGACGTCCTGGGCGATCCCGGCGTTGCCGGGGGCAGCGTGGACCTCGCTGACGTGCGGGTCCCGCAGCAGGGACATGATCATCGCGTGCTCGCGGCCGCCTGGGCCCACCACCAAAACCTTCACGCGCTCAGCGTATCGGCAGGGGCCCTGACGAGGGCAACGGGGGTGCGCGCCCCGCTGTCATACTGGGGCCATGCAGACTTTCAGCTCGGACCAGGCCGTCGAACTCGCGGTGGTGCAGCGCAGCGGATACGTGGAGTCCCGCCACAGCGGTTCCGCCGTGGTGCTCGCCCCGGACGGGTCCGTGGCGTTCTCCGTGGGCGCCCCGGAGGAGACGATCTTCCCCCGCTCCACGCTCAAGCCGTTCCAGGCCATCGCCTCCATGAAGGCCGGGGCGGCGCTGCGGGGCGAGCAGGTGGCGATCGCGGCGGCGTCGCACACCGGCACGTTCGACCACCTGGATGCCGTGAGCTCGATCCTGAAGGCCGCGGACCTGGGCCCCGAGGCCCTGCAGTGCCCGCCGGACTGGCCCGAGGACGAGGACACCCGCGCGTGGCTGATCCGCACCGAGCGCGGCAAGAACCGGATGTGCATGAACTGCTCCGGAAAGCACGCGGCCTTCCTGCTCGCGTGCGTGACCAACGGCTGGCCCACGGACTCCTACCTGGACCCGGCCCACCCGCTGCAGCAGCTCGTGGTGGAGACCATCGAGGAGTTCTCCGGCGAGACGGTGGCGCACCTGGGGGCGGACGGCTGCGGAGCGCCGCTCACGGCCATCTCCCTGACCGGTCTGGCGCGCATGTACTCCACGCTGGGCCGCGCCGCGCGCAACATCCAGGCGGACGCCCGCGCCGCCACCGTGGCCACCTCCATGCTCGACTACCCCGAGTACGTCCAGGGCCCGGGCCGCTCCAACACCGTGGTCATGGAGGAGCTGGACGTGATCACCAAGCTGGGCGCCGAGGGCGTGCTGGGCCTCGGCACCCGCTCCGGGTGGTCCGTGGCCATCAAGATGCTCGACGGCTCCTCCCGCGCCAACTCCCTGGTGGGCCTCAACCTGCTCGTCCACGCGGGCGCCATCTCCCGGGCCGACGCCGACCGCGTCCTCGCGCGCGTCACGCACCCCGTCACCGCGGCCGGGCAGCCGGTGGGCGCCATCGAGCTCGCCCAGCCGCTGCTCGACCTCATGGCCTGAGGACAGCCCTGGCATGCGACGCAGGATCGACCCCGCGGACGGCTCCCTCGCGCTCGCGCGCTGGCGCCGGGACCCCGAGAACGCGAACCGGCGCACCACCGCCACCGCGGTGCGCTACTGCCTCGAGGAGCTCGGCTCCCGGGCCGAGGGCAACTCCGTGGAGGTGCGTGTGCCGCCCTTCGGCGTGACCCAGTGCGTCCCCGGGCCACGGCACACCCGCGGCACCCCTCCCAACGTGGTGGAGACGGACGCGGCCACCTGGCTGGCCCTCGCCACGGGCGCCGAGACCTGGGCGCACGCGGTCGCGGAGGGGACCGTGGCGGCGTCGGGAACCCGCACGGACCTCAGTGCGTGGCTGCCGCTGTTCGGGTGACACCAACTCCCAGCGGATCGCCAGCCCGCCCTCAGCGGGCTCGGCGCGCGGTCCCCGGAACGCGCGATAGCCTGGAGACCATGAGTTCCGCGAGCCCCGAAACCCCCGACCGACAGCCGCAGTCCGTGTCCCGGACGCAGGAAGTGACGGTGCGCCGCGCCCCCAACCTCCTGGCGTTCGTGGCCACCGGCGCCGCGGTCGGCGCCCTCGTGGGGCTCCTCGTGGGGGCGCTCGGCCCCGGCTCGATCGCCTATACCCGCGCGGCAATCATCGGCTTTTTCCTCATGATGTTCCTGATCCTGGGTGCCACCCTGGGTGCCGTGGTGGGCCTGCTGCTGGACCGGGTCTCGTTGAAGCGCTCACGGAACGCGTCCGCCGAGGTCGAGGACGTTCACGAAGGCGGGCACCGCACGCACTCGTGAGACACTGTCTCTCGTGGTTCGAGCTGACGGAAAACTCTCCCATGACCTTCTTCCCGGTGAGAAAGGCCCCCAGGACGCGTGCGGCGTGTTCGGCGTGTGGGCTCCCGGCGAGGACGTCGCCAAGCTGACCTACTACGGTCTCTACGCCCTGCAGCACCGCGGGCAGGAGTCCGCGGGCATCGCCACCTCGGACGGCGAGCGGATCTCGGTCTACAAGGACATGGGGCTCGTGTCCCAGGTCTTCGACGAGACCACCCTCAACACCCTCAAGGGGCACCTGGCCGTGGGCCACGCCCGGTACTCCACCACGGGCGCCTCCCACTGGGCCAATGCGCAGCCCACCCTGGGGGCCACGCCGCACGGCACCCTGGCGCTCGCGCACAACGGCAACCTGACGAACTCCGCGGAGCTCTACGACCTGCTGCTGGACAAGTCCGGGTTCCCCTCCCGGGGTGAGATGGCGCGCGGCAACACCACGGACACCGCCCTGATCACAGCCCTGCTGGCCGAGCACCCCCTCAACTCGCTCGAGGAAGCAGCCATGAAGCTGCTCCCCCAGCTCGTGGGCTCGTTCTGCCTCACGTTCATGGACGAGAGCACGCTCTACGCCGCCCGCGATCCGCTGGGCGTGCGTCCGCTCGTGCTGGGCCGCCTCGAACGCGGCTGGGTGGTGGCCTCCGAGACCGCCGCGCTGGACATCGTGGGCGCCTCCCTGGTGCGCGAGGTCGAGCCCGGCGAGTTCATCGCGATCGACGAGAACGGGCTGCGCTCGAGCCGTTTCGCGGAGCCCACGCCCGCCGGGTGCGTCTTCGAGTACGTGTACCTCGCGCGCCCGGACACCACCATCAACGGCCGCTCGGTGTACGAGTCCCGCGTGGAGATGGGGCGCCGGCTCGCGCAGGAGCACGCGGTGGACGCTGACCTCGTGATGCCCACCCCGGAGTCCGGCACCCCGGCCGCGATCGGCTACGCGGAGGCCGCCGGGATCCCCTTCGGCCACGGCCTGGTGAAAAACTCCTACGTGGGGCGCACGTTCATCGAGCCCTCGGACACCATCCGCCAGCTCGGCATCCGGCTCAAGCTCAACCCCCTGCGCTCGATCGTGGCGGGCAAGCGCCTGGTGGTCGTGGACGACTCGATCGTGCGCGGCAACACCCAGCGCGCCCTGGTGCGGATGCTGCGGGAGGCCGGAGCCGCGGAGATCCACGTGCGGATCTCCTCTCCGCCCATCAAGTGGCCGTGCTTCTACGGCATCGACTTCGCCTCCCCGGCCGAGCTGATCGCCAACGGCCTCACCGTGGAGGACGTCCGCGCCTCCCTGGGAGCGGACTCCCTGGGCTACATCTCCGAGGACGCCATGATCGAGGCCACCGCGCAGTCCCGCGGCAACCTGTGCACGGCGTGCTTCTCCGGCGAGTACCCCACGGCGCTGCCCAAGGCGGACCGCCTGGGCAAGGCCGTCCTCGAGGCTACCGGTGCCCACGCGGCGCCCTCCGCGGACCTAGTGGAGCCCCTCACCGACCGACCCGACGACGCCGCCACCCAGGAGACCCGCGCATGAGCCAGCAGCCCCACGAGCCCCAGTCCGTCACGTACGCGAGTGCCGGCGTGGACGTGGACGCCGGGGACCGTGCCGTCGAGCTCATGAAGGCCGCGGTGAAGGCCACCCACACGCCCGGCGTGGTGGGCGGCGTGGGCGGGTTCGCGGGTCTCTTCGACGTCTCGGAGCTCACCGCCTACCGCAAGCCGTACCTGGCCACGTCCACGGACGGAGTGGGCACCAAGGTGGCCATCGCCCAGTCCCTGGACATCCACGACACCATCGGGTGGGACCTCGTGGGCATGGTCGTGGACGACATCGTGGTGGTGGGCGCCAGGCCCCTGTTCATGACCGACTACATCGCCACCGGCAAGGTGGTCCCCGAGCGCATCGCCGGCATCGTGCGGGGCATCGCCGCCGCCTGCGAGGCCGCCGGCACCGCGCTGGTCGGCGGGGAGACCGCGGAGCACCCCGGCCTTCTCGGAGTGGACGAGTACGACGTCGCCGGGGCCGCCACCGGCGTGGTCGAGGCCGACGAGCTGCTCGGCCCGCAGCGCGTGAAGGACGGGGACGTCATCATCGGCATGGCCTCCTCCGGCCTGCACTCCAACGGCTACTCCCTGGTGCGCCGGGTCATCAACGTGGCCGGCTGGCAGCTGGACCGGCAGGTCAGCGAGCTGGGCCGCTCCCTGGGCGAGGAGCTGCTGGAGCCCACCCGCGTCTACGCCGCCGACGTCCTGGACCTCGCCCGAACCTTCCCCGTCAACGGGGAGGAGGGTGCCACGGGCCACGGCGTGCGCGGCTTCTCCCACGTGACCGGCGGAGGCCTGGCGGCCAACCTCGCCCGCGTGCTCCCCGCGGACCTGCAGGCCACCGTGGACCGTTCCACGTGGTCCCTGCCGCCGGTCTTCCGCCTGGTGGCGGAGCTGGGCAACGTGCCGCAGCCGGACCTGGAGCGCACCCTGAACCTCGGGGTGGGCATGGTCGCGATCGTGGACCCGGCAGTGGCCGACGCCGCCGTGGCCCACCTCAACGAGCGCGGTCTCCCCTCGTGGGTCATGGGCCGCGTGGGCCCCGTGGACCCGGACGCCGCCCGGCACGGCACCGACTGGGTGCAGGGCGCCAAGGGCGTGGCCGGTGGCGGCGTGCTGATGACCGGCGACTACGCCGACTGACCGACGGTACGCAACGAACCGCCCACACGGCAGTGTGGGCGGTTCGTTGCTGTGCTGAAGTCGAGCGGCGCGCTCACCGCGCCGGACGCCGGGTCAGTCGTAGTCGGAGTACTTCTCCACGTAGGTCGAGTAGTCGTCCTCGTCCTCGGGTCGTTCCTCGTGGTCCACGGCTCGGGAGGACGGTGTCGTGCCTCGCAGCTCGCGCTGCAGGGCCGAGTAGTCGGTCTGCGGGCTGAAGTACTTGATCTCCCGCGCCTGTCGTGTCGCCTTCGCCTTTTGACGGCCGCGCCCCATGGCGTGACCCCCTCTGCGTCTCGTGTCCGGTGGGCGGTGCCGTGTTGAGCACACAGTACGGCCCCGGAGTGTCTTGTCAGTTTTTCGTGAGTCCAGGGTACATGTTTTGAACGCTTCTCGCGTACCGGCCACCTGTGCGTTCACCCCCGGCCGGTCCGGGGCGGCTCAGGGGCGTGCCGCCGCCGTGGACGGGCCCGGATTCGACCCCGCTTCGGCCCATCCCCGGGCTGCCACAGGGGGCCGGAGAACGGGCGCCGGGCGGTTCCCCCGCTGCGTCGCACGGCGGCCCTGGGTGGGCCGGGAGGAGGGCGCCGGCGCGGAGGGATTCCTCACCGGCGCCCCGTGCCCGGCAACCGGTCACCGGGTGGGCGCAACGGTCACTCGTCCACGATCTCCGCATCCACGATGTCGTCGTCCCCCATGTCCCGGGAGGCCGCTGAGCCGCCCCGTTCGGTCGTGACCGTGAGGCCGTCCTCGGCGACGTCCGGGTCCACGTCCACCACCACGGTGTCGCCGTCCAGGATGGCCCCGGACAGCAGGCCCTTGGCCAGGCGGTCGCCGATCTCGCGCTGCACGAGCCGGCGCAGCGGGCGGGCGCCGTAGGCGGGGTCGTAGCCGGTCATGCCCAGCCACTCGCTCGCCGCGGGCGTGACCACCAGGGCCAGGCGGCGCTGCGCGAGACGCGTGGCCAGCTGGGCCACCTGGATGTCCACGATCTTCGCGAGGTCCTCGGTGCTCAGCGGCTCGAACATGATGATGTCGTCCAGCCGGTTGAGGAATTCCGGCTTGAAGGACGCGTTCACCACGCCCATCACGGCGTCGTTCTTGGCCTTGTCCTCCAGGGTGGGGTCCACCAGGAACTGGCTGCCCATGTTGGAGGTGAGGATCAGGATCACGTTGCGGAAGTCCACGGTGCGGCCCTGGCCGTCGGTCAGGCGGCCGTCGTCCAGCACCTGCAGCAGGATGTCGAAGACCTCGGGGTGGGCCTTCTCCACCTCGTCCAGCAGCACCACGGAGTACGGGCGGCGCCGCACGGCCTCGGTGAGCTGACCACCCTCGTCGTAGCCCACGTATCCGGGAGGGGCACCGACCAGCCGGGAGACGGAGTGCTTCTCCGAGTACTCGGACATGTCGATGCGGATCAGGGCGCGCTCGTCGTCGAACTGGAACTCCGCCAGGGACTTGGCCAGCTCGGTCTTGCCCACGCCCGTGGGACCCAGGAACATGAACGAGCCGATGGGCCGGTCCGGGTCGGAGATGCCTGCCCGGGAGCGGCGCACCGCGTCCGCCACGGCGGTCACGGCCTTGCGCTGCCCGATCAGCCGCTTGCCCAGGACGTCCTCCATGTGCAGCAGCTTCTCGGACTCGCCCTGCAGCATCTTGCCCGCGGGAATGCCCGTCCACGCGGAGATTACCTCGGCGATGTCGTCCGCGGTGACCTCCTCGGACACCATGGTGTCCTCGCTCAGTCCGCTCGCGTCCTCCTGGGCCTGGGCGGCGTCGAGCTCCTTCTGAGCGGCGGGGATCTCGCCGTAGAGCAGGCGGGAGGCCTCGCCGAGGTCGCCGTTGCGCTGGGCGCGCTCGGCCTGCGAGCGCAGGTCGTCGATCCGGGCCTTGAGTTCGCCCACCTGGTTCAGACCGGCCTTCTCCGACTCCCAGCGGGCGTTCAGCGCGTCCAGCTCGGCCTGCTTGTCCGCCTTGTCCTGGCGCAGGGCGGCCAGGCGCTCCACGGAGGCGGGGTCGCTCTCGCCGTCCAGCGCGAGCTCCTCCATGGTGAGGCGGTCCACAGCGCGGCGCAGCTCGTCGATCTCCTCCGGGGCGGAGTCGATCTCCATGCGCAGCCGGGACGCGGCCTCGTCGATCAGGTCGATGGCCTTGTCCGGCAGCTGGCGGCTGGGGATGTACCGGGTGGACAGCTGGGCCGCGGCCACCAGCGCGGAGTCCGCGATCTGCACCTTGTGGTGCGCCTCGTAGCGCTCCTTGAGCCCGCGCAGGATGGCCACGGTGTCCTCCACCGAGGGCTCCCCCACGTAGACCTGCTGGAAGCGGCGCTCCAGGGCGGCGTCCTTCTCGATGTTCTCGCGGTACTCGTCCAGCGTGGTGGCACCGATCAGGCGCAGCTCACCGCGGGCCAGCATGGGCTTGAGCATGTTGCCGGCGTCCATGGAGCCCTCGGACGCGCCCGCACCGACCACGGTGTGGATCTCGTCGATGAACGTGACGATCTGCCCCTCGGATTTCTTGATCTCGTCCAGGACGGCCTTGAGCCGCTCCTCGAACTCACCGCGGTACTTGGCACCCGCCACCATGGACCCGAGGTCCAGGGAGATCAGGGTCTTCCCGCGCAGGGACTCGGGGACGTCCCCGGCCACCATGCGCTGCGCGAGACCCTCGACCACGGCGGTCTTGCCCACGCCGGGCTCACCGATCAGCACGGGGTTGTTCTTGGTGCGGCGTGAGAGCACCTGCACCACGCGGCGGATCTCCGAGTCACGGCCGATCACGGGGTCCAGCTTGCCGTCCCGGGCGATCGCGGTGAGGTCCGTGCCGTACTTCTCGAGCGACTGGAAGGTGCCCTCGGGATCCGGGCTGGTCACCCGGCGGTCTCCGCGCACCTGAGGAATGGCCTCCGCGAGCGCCTCGGCCGTGACTCCGGCGCTCGAGAGGGCCTCCGCGGTCTTCTCCTGGCCGGCCGCGAGTCCGTAGAGGATGTGCTCCGTGGAGACGTACTCGTCCTGCAGCTCGCGCGCGTAGTTCTCCGCGGCCTGCAGCGCCTGCAGGGCACCGCGGCCCAGCTGCGGCTGGGCGGTGGAAGCCCCGGAGGCACTCGGCAACGCCTTGATGAGCGAGCTGGCCTTGAGGGACACGGAGTCGGCGTTCGCTCCCGTGGCCTGCAGGACGGCGACGGCCACACCGTCACGCTGGTCCATCAGGGCCTTGAGCAGGTGGGCGGGTTCAATGGTGGGGTTGCCCGCCGTGGCGGCGTTCGTGGCCGCGGCGTTCAGGGCCTCTTGAGACTTGGTGGTGAACTTGGTGTCCACGGCATCTCCTTTGCTTGACTAAAGGTTTGTCACTTGCCTTGAGTCTACCCCGCTCAACCTCAGAAGGGAAGAGTTTTCCACAGGTTGTTCCTTGGTCGGCTATCCCGCCCAGACCCCGGAGGACCCCCTGCGGTGGCTGCCCAGCAGGTGCGTGTCCACCATGCCGATCGCCTCCATGAGTGCGTACGCGGTGGTGGGCCCCACGAACGCGAACCACCGCCGCTTCAGCTCCCTAGACAGCGCAGTGCTCTCCTCCGAGGTGGTGGGCACCTCCGCGAAGCGCACCGGTTCGGGCGTGCGCCCTGGCTGGTACGACCACACGAGCGCCACGAGTCCCTCGTGCTCCCGCAGCGCCACGGTCGCACAGGCGTTGGTCACGGCCGCGCGGATCTTGCGCTCGTTGCGGATGATCCGGGCGTCCCCCATGAGCCGTGCCACGTCCGCCTCGGTCATCGCGGCCACGGCATCCGGGTCGAAGCCGTGGAACACCTCGCGGAACGCGGGCCGCTTGGCGAGCACCGTGCGCCACGAGAGCCCGGCCTGGAACCCCTCCAGCACGATCCGCTCGTACAGCCCGGCCTCGTCCCGCACCGGCATGCCCCACTCGGTGTCGTAGTACTCGCGCAGCAGCGGGTCGGTCGCGGCCCACACCGGCCGGGCGAGGCCGTCCTCGCCGGTCACCAGGTCCGGGTTCCCGTTCACGAGATGCCCCAGCTGTCCCGCGACCCGACGACGACGCCGCCCAGCCCGTCGCTCCCGCACCGACGTCCCGCGTCCCGGCCCAGGGGTTCTGCGTCTGCAGCCGTGCGCCCCGCGGGCCCGTGGTCTCCGGGAGCCCCGGGGCCCGACGACGTGCGGCCCGTTGCAGGGGCGATGGCGTCGGCCGGGGCAGTGATCTCGAAGAGCGCGCACTCGGCGTCGTAGTAGGCGCGGCTGAGTCCGAGCGACCGCATGCCCAGCCGCCGACAGACCGCCTGTGAAGCCTGGTTGCCGGGGTGGGTCACGGCGACCACGCGTGTGACTCCCGCTGAGAAGGCGTGCTCCAGCACGCCCCGCGCTGCCTCGGTGGCGTACCCGTGACCCCACGCCCGGGGGTGGAGGTGCCACCCGATCTCGATGTCGTGGGCGGTGTCCGCGCCCGAGTCCGGAATGGGCTTGAGCAGCAGGGTCCCCAGGGGCTCACCCTCGTGGGTGCTCACGAGCCACACGCCGTGCACGGGGTGGCTGCCGTGCAGCTCGTTCCAGCGCTCGATCTTCTCCCCCGCCGCGGCCAGGGTCCGCACCCGCTGGGTGCCGTCTCCGAGCCACCGCTGCACCTCCGCACGGGAGTAGAGGTCCAGGACGAAGGGGGCGTCCGCGGCGTCGTAGCCCCGCAGGGTCAGCCGCTCGGTGCGCAGCGCGGCGGTCACGGCTGCTCCCCCGACGACGCCGCCCGGTCCGCCCGCGCCTCGTCCCCGGTCCCGCTCGCGGGGCCCCGCGGCGTGGTGCGCGCACGGGAAGCGGCAACGGCCCCGGAATCATGTGTCGTGGCAGGGCCTGGGGCGTCCTGCTCCTGGTCGCGCTCGAGCCGGTCCAGGCGCTCGTCCTCCGTGAGCGGCTCGCCCCGCAGTCTGCGCGCCGTGACCCGCAGCTCCGTGACCGCCAGCAGCACCAGGGCCACCGCCGTGGCCACCGAGAGCACCCCGAGGATGTTCACGAACCCGTATCCCAGTTCGAGGTACTCGTCCCCCGCCACGTGGGTGAACACGGAGCGCATGCCCTCCGGCGTGGAGTCCGGGAGGAAGAAGCCGAGGCCCCACGTGATGACCCAGGAGGCCACGGCCGTGGCGATCGTCCGCCCGGTGACCGCGTGCGAGGGGTAGTTCAGGCTGTCCCGGCGGAACAGGGCGGCCGCGACCACGTGCAGCACCAGGATGGGAAGGGCGAGCGCCACCGCGTACACGGGGGTGAGGGCGCCCAGCAGCCCCACGATCCCACGCCCGAAGCCCACCCAGAGTGCCAGCAGCACGGCCATGACCACCATGACCACGGGGAAGCCGCGCGAGAACGCGGACCCCGGCCTGGACGGGACGGCGGACGGGCGATCCGGGGAGCTCATGGACCCATCGTAGGACGGTGGGGATGTCGGCACCGGCGCGTAGCGTGGAGAGCATGACCACCACAGACTTCCCCCGCGCAGTGCTCTTCGATCACGACGGAACCCTGGTGGACACCGAGCCCCTGTGGGAGCTGGGCAAGCAGCGCCTGGTGGCCGCCCACGGCGGGCAGTGGACGGAGCAGGACACGCAGGACACCCTGGGCCGACCGCTGGCCGCCACGGTGCAGCGCCTCGCCGAGCTCGGGGTGCCCGGCACCCCGGAGCAGGTCTTCCGGGATCTCTTCGGTGTCCTGGCGGAGGTCTTGGAGCAGAACCCGCCCACGTTCATCCCCGGCATCCGGCCGCTGCTGGACGAGCTGGACTGCGCGGGCATCCCCGCCGCGATCGTCACCAACGCCACGTCCGAGGTGGCGCGCTACACCGCGGGACTCGCGCCGGACAACCTGTTCCGGGTGATCATCGGGGACGAGGAGGTGGCGCAGGGCGTGAAGGCCAAGCCGGATCCGGATGCCTATCTCGAGGCCGCCCGGCGTCTCGGCGTGAACCCCGAGGACTGCGTGGTGCTCGAGGACTCCCCCTCGGGAGCCGCCGCGGGAGTGGCCGCCGGCATCACCACGGTGGTGGTGCCCGGTGTGCAGCAGGTTCCGGAGGGGCCGGGCGTGGTGCACGTCCGCGAGCACGCACACGTGACCTTTGAGTTCCTGCGCTCTCTGCGCCCTCGCCCCTGACGCCCCGGGCCCCGCGCACCATGGCCCGGGGCCCCGCCTCTGGTGGCCTGGGTACCCGCGCCCCGCCGCCACTAGACTGGCCGCGTTCCAGCACGCCGGACCGCACCGGCACAGTGCGGCTCCGCCCGGCCGAGCTGAGCCCCCGCGGGCACCGCACGACCCGCGAGCCGCACCCGCTGCTCCGCCGCAGAACGCCATTCCCGCAGCACCGCACCGAAAGGCAGCCATGACGTACCCCCAGGCCGTTCTCTTCGACCACGACGGCACCCTGGTGGACACCGAGCCCCAGTGGGCCCAGGCCAAGCGGGCCGTGGCCGAGCACTACGGCCAGAGCTGGAGCGTGACGGACGACCACGCCACACTCGGCGGCACCGTGCAGGACGCCGCGCGCACGTTCGTGGACCGGGGCGCCCCCGACTCCGTGGAGGAGATCACCGAGCGGCTCGCCCAGCACGTGCTCGAGAGCATGGGCGACGAGATCCCCTTCCTGCCCGGCGTCCGCGCCCTGCTGGTCGAGCTGCGGGACGCGGGGATCCCCGCCGCGATCGTCACCAATGCGCTCACCGTGATCGCCCGTCACACCGCCGAGGGTGCCCCGGAGGTGCTCACGCGGATCGTCTCCCACGACGACGTCACCCACGCGAAGCCGGACCCCGAGCCGTACCTGCGCGGCGCGGAGCTGCTCGGGGTGGAGCCGCGCAACTGCGTGGCCGTGGAGGACTCGGAACCGGGCGTCCGCGCCGCGGTGGCCGCGGGCATGACCGTGGTGGTGGTCCCGGGCGACAAGCCCGTCCCGGACGGCCCGCACCGCGTGTTCGTGGACTCCCACGAGGACGTCACGCTCGAGTTCCTTCGCTCGCTCACGCCGCCGGCCTGACCCGCACGCGCCCGACCGGCGCCAGAGCTCACCGGGCGCACGCGCGCCATGCGCCGCCAGGGCGACGACGGCGCGGGACGCCACGCACGCCCCCCGTCACGTCAGGGAGACAACCGTGCGTTCCGCCCCGGAAGCACGGACCCCGGCAGCAGAGAACCCCCGGCTCGATGACGTCGAGCCGGGGGTTCTGCTGTGGTGCACCGGGGTGTCAGCGCGCCGACTGCCCCGAACGGTTGTTCGCACGACGCCGCTGCGCCGCGGCCATCGCACGGTCCGGCACCTGACCCGCCGACTGGCCACGCTGGGCGGAGCCACCGCGGGAGGAACGGGAGGATGCCGTGCGCCCGGAACCGGACCCGGCGGCGTCGCCGGAACCGCGACGCGGGGACGAGGACCGGCCGCCGCCGTTGCGCGCGGGAGCCCCGCCGCGGGCGGAGTCGGTGCGACCGCCGCCCGAGCGTCCACCGCTGCGACCGGAACCCTGACCCGCGCCCTGCTCGGAGCGCTGGGCGGAGCCCTGGCCGGAACGCTGGGCACTGCCACGTCCACCACCGGAGCGGCCACCGCCCTGACGGGAGCCGCCGGAGCGGCCACCCGAGCGTCCGGTGGAGCGGCCGCCCGAACGGTTGCCGCCGCCGTTCTGCTGAGTGGGAGCCGGTGCGTAGGCCACGAGCTCGGCCCGCTCGCCCACGAGCTCCCTGACGATCTCGGAGTCCGGTGCCACCTCGTCCACGCGGGGCGTGACGCCGGCCTTCTTCATGAGCTTGTTGACGTCCGAGCGCTCCTCGGTGGTGGCGATCGTGATCACGGCACCGGAGGCACCGGCGCGCGCGGTGCGCCCGGAGCGGTGGAGGTAGGACTTGTGTTCGGCGGGCGGGTCGATGTGGACCACGAGCTCGACGTCGTCCACGTGCACGCCGCGGGCGGCGACGTCCGTGGCCACGAGCACGCGCACGTCACCGTCGGAGAACGCCCCGAGGTTGCGGTCGCGGGCACCCTGGGACAGGTTGCCCTGCAGGTCCACGGCGGGGATGCCGGCCTGGCTGAGCTTCTTGGCCATCTTTTTGGCGCGGTACTTGGTGCGCGTGAACATCATGCGCCGGCCCGTGCCGGAGGCGAGCGCCTCGATGAGGGCCTGCTTGTCGTCCGCGTGGGTCACCAGCACCTGGTGGTCCATGGTGGTCACCGCGGCCTGGGCATTGTCCGCCGAGTGCAGCACGGGGTCCCTGAGGAACTTCTTGACCAGCACGTCCACGCCGTTGTCCAGCGTGGCGGAGAACAGCAGCCGCTGCGAGCCCTGCGGGGTCTTGGAGAGGATGCGGGTGACCACGGGCAGGAAGCCCATGTCGGCCATGTGGTCGGCCTCGTCCAGCACGGTGACGCGGACGTCGTCGAGCGTGAGCAGGCCCTGCTTGATGAGGTCCTCGAGACGCCCGGGGCAGGCCACCACGATGTCCACGCCGTTGGCGAGCGCCTTCTCCTGGTGCTTCTGGGAGACGCCGCCGAAGATCACGGTGGTGTTCAGACCCGCGGCCTTGGCGAGCGGGGCCACGGTGCGGTCGATCTGGGTGGCGAGCTCCCGCGTGGGGGCCAGCACCAGGCCAGTGGGGCGGTTCGCGCGGCGGGACACCCGGCTGGAGCCGGGGGCGAGACCCGCGAGGCGGGAGACCAGCGGCAGCGCGAACGCCACCGTCTTGCCGGAGCCCGTGCGGCCACGGCCGAGCACGTCCCGCCCGGCCAGGGAATCGGGGAGGGTCTTCTCTTGGATGGGGAAAGCTTCCGTGATGCCCACGCGGGCGAGATCAGAGGAAAGCGCCTCGGGCACACCGAGGTCTTCGAAAGAATGAGACAAGGAACGTCTTTCAGGGTTGGTCCGCGCAAAACGATTTCACGCGCACGCGCCACACGGGGCGCGGTCTGCGCGCCTAGGACCGGCGCGCCTTCTACCCCGCGCTGTGCACGGGGGAACTGCTCGAGTCTACACCCCACGCGGTGCCCGCACGCGCGAGCCGCCTCACACCCGCCACGACAGCTCGGCTCACACCGCGGTGTACCCGCCGTCCACCAGGTAGTAGGAGCCGGTGATGAAGGAGGCCGCGTCCGAGAGCAGGAACACCGTCAGCTGCGCCACCTCCTCGGGCGTTCCCAGCCGGCCCATGGGGTGCTTGGCGATCAGCTCCGCGAGCACCTGCGGCGGGAGGTTCTTCAGCAGCGGGGTGTCGATGTACGCCGGCCCCACCGCGTTCACGCGGATTCCACGCTGCGCGTAGTCCACGCCGGTCTGCCTGGTGAGCCCCACCAGCCCGTGCTTGGCGGTGGTGTAGGCGCTGTTGCCCACGGTGGTGGCCACCGTGGAGTGGATGGAGCCCACGTTCACGATCGCCCCGCCCCCGTGCTGCTCGATCACCGGCAGCTGGGCGTGCATCCCGTAGGCCACACCGTGCAGGTCGATCGCCACCGTGCGCTCCCACGCCTCGAGGTCGGTCTCCCCGAGCGCCTCGGTCTGCCCGCCCACACCGGCGTTGTTCACGGCGTAGTGCAGCCCGCCGTAGGTCTGCACCGCGAAGTCCACGGCCGCGGCGGCGTCGTCCCTGCTGGAGACGTCCTGCCGGATCCCGGCGGCGTCCCCGCCGGCGGCCATGATGGCCTGCACCACGTCGTCGATCCCCGTGGAGTCCACGTCCGTGACCACCACCTTGGCGCCCTGCCGGGCCAGGTGCATGGCGATTGCCGCCCCGATCCCGGAGGCCGCTCCGGTGACCAGCGCTGTTCGTGAGGTGAACTCTGACATGGGGACTCCTGGGCGTCGATCTCCGTGCGGACGCCCCCAGTCTCACCCGGGGCGGCCACCCCCGGCCAGGGGGTTCACGAATGAGTCAGGGCCGGGGGCGACGCCGCGGCCGTCGCCCCCGGCCCCGCTGCGGACCGTGCCCGGGACGCTCAGTCCTCGTCCTCCGCGGCGGCCTTCTCGGCGTCGTGCTCGGCGCGCAGGTCCTGTGCGGCCTGCTCCTCCTCGGCCTTCTGCTCGCGCACCACCTCGGTGAGCAGCTTGGTCATCTCCTTGGCCACACCGGCCGCGGACTGCGGGTTCTGCCCGGTGACGAGGCGCTCGTCCACCTGGACGTTCTCCTCCCAGTTATCCGCCACCTCGACCGTGGCGCCCTGCTCCTCGAGCTTGTCCTGCAGCAGGTAGGGCACCGTGTCCTTCTTGCCCACTTCCTCCTCCTCGGCGGTGGTGAACGCGGCCACCTTCCGCCCGGAGAGCAGGTTCACGCCGTTGGAGAGCTCCACGTCCACCAGCCCGGACGGGCCGTGGCACACGGCGCCCACCACTCCGCCGGAGTCGTAGACGGCGGCCACGAGCTTCTGCAGCCCCTCGTGGCCGGTGAAGTCCCACATGGTGCCGTGCCCGCCCACCAGGTACACGGCGTCGTACTGGGAGGGATCCACCACGGAGACCTTGGGGGTGTTGTAGAGGGAGGCCTTGGCGGTCTCGTCCTGCGTGAACTCCACCTGGACGGGATCGTCCTCCTGCACGGCGTCCCGCGGTGGCTGACCGCCCGCGATGGAGGCGAAGTCCACGAAATAGCCGGCGTCCCGGAACACCTTCCACGGGTGGGCCGCCTCCGCCACGTTGTAGCCGGTGGCCTCGCCCGTCTCGCCCAGGGTGTCCTGGCTGGTCAGGACCAGGAGGATCTTCTTCATGGTGGTGATGTCCACGGGTTCTCCTTTCGTGAGCGCGCGGTGCGCGCAGCGTGGCACCACCCTAGACAGCGCCGCGCGGACCCGCGCCGGTCGTTCGCTGTGGGCATGGCGCCTGCCCCGACCCCCGGAAAGTCCCCGCTGTTAGCATGTTCAGCGATCCCCGGTGGAGGTGCTCACGCCCCCGCGAGACCCCCGCCGCTCCACGACGAAAGGCTCGATCATGCGCATCTCCAACGCCATCCTGCGCGGTGTCCCCGGCGCCTACCTGCTCCAGTCCGGCTACGGCAAGCTCAGCATGGACGCCCAGTCCGCCGAGGGCCTCCAGCAGTTCGCCGCCACGGGCGTGCCGCAGTTCGCGGAGTGGGACCCCAAGACCTTCGCCACGTTCGTCGCGGGCTCGGAGCTCGCCATCGGCGGTGCGCTGCTCACCCCGTTCGTGTCCAAGCGCCTGGCCGGCGCGGGGCTGCTCGCGTTCAGCGCCGGGCTGCTGTCCATGTACTTCCGCAACCCGCAGATGACCCAGGAGGACGGCATCCGCCCCTCCGAGGCCGGCATCTCCCTCTCCAAGGACGTCTTCCTCTCCGCCATCGGCGCCGCGCTGATGATGCAGAAGAAGTAGTCCCACCCCGTTCCACCACGACGCCGCCCGAGGGCCTTCGCACAGAAGGTCACCGGGCGGCGTCGTCGTTTCCCGTGGGCCACGCGGCCTGTACGCCGCGGAACGGAAGGCGACTGCTAGGTTGGTCACCAATTCGACGTGCCTCTCACGGAAAGTTCCGTACCCCCATGGAATCCCTGCAAAGCAGCTTGGACACCGTTCGCGACCTGATCTGGGGGCCGTGGCTGCTCCTGCCCCTGCTCTTCGGCACGGGCGTCTTCATGACCATCCGCCTGCGCGGCATCCAGCTCCGCCTGTTCACCAAGGCCATGAGCCTGGGGTTCGGGCGCCGCTCCCGCGCGAGCGGCGAGAAGGGGGACATCTCCTCGTTCGCGGCCATGTCCACCGCGCTGGCCGCGACCGTGGGCACCGGCAACATCGTGGGTGTGGCCGCCGCCATCTCGATCGGCGGGCCCGGCGCGCTCTTCTGGATGTGGATCACCGCGCTGTTCGGCATGGCCTCCAAGTACGCGGAGTGCTTCCTGGGCGTGCGCTTCCGCACCCGTGACACCGCGGGCCAGCTCACGGGCGGCCCGCAGGTCTACCTGGCGCGCGGCATCCCCAACAAGTTCGGCCGGTTCCTGTCCGTGATGTTCGCGGTGTGCTGCGTGGTGGCCACGTTCGGGATCGGCAACATGACCCAGGGCAACGCGATCGCCTCCAACCTGGAGCACTCGTTCAGCGTCCCGCCCGTGGCCACCGCGGTCGTCCTGGGCGTGGGCACCGGCCTGGCACTGGTGGGCGGCATCAAGTCGATCGCCAAGGTCACCACGTTCATGGTGCCGCTCATGATCGTGCTGTACATCGGCTTCGGGCTCTACATCATCGGCGTGAACTACCAGGGCATCCCCGAGGCCGTGGGGCTGATCCTCTCCGGTGCGTTCACCCCCATGGGGGCGGCCGGGGGCTTCGTGGGGTCCACGGTGCTCGTGGCCATCCAGATGGGTGCGGCCCGGTCCCTGTTCTCCAACGAGTCCGGGATGGGCACGGCCTCGATCGCTGCGTCCATCGCGCAGACCAGCCACCCCGTGCGCCAGGGCCTGGTGTCCATGACGCAGACGTTCGTGGACACTCTGGTGGTCATCTCCATCACGGGCTTCGTGATCCTGACCACCGGGATGTGGACCGAGGGGGATCCCGCGACCATGACCTCCCGCGCGTTCGCCACCGGGCTGCCCGGCGAGTGGGGCGGCACGATCGTGACGATCTGCCTGGTGCTGCTCGGCTACTCCACGGTGCTCGGCTGGGCCTACTACGGAGAGCGCAACGTGGAGCGGCTCGCGGGCGCCCGCGCGGCCATCGTGTACCGGGTGATCTTCTCGGTCGCGGCCGGCCTGGGTGCCCTGGCACCCCTGGCGCTCGTGTGGACGTTCTCGGACATCATGAACGGGCTCATGGCCATCCCCAACCTGATCGGACTGGTGCTGCTGTCCGGGCTGGTGGTGCGGGAGACCAAGCTGTACCTGGACCACGACCCGACGTTCAACGCCACCACGGAGCAGATCAACGAGTTCATGGGCACCCACCCCGGGGCGCTGGACGCGCAGCTGCACCACACGGTGGACCTCAGCTCCCCGAACCCGGCGCTGTCCGAGACCGGTTCCGCGCCGGGCCCCGCGGCCACCACGGGCCGCTGAGCCGCGGCGTCGCCTACTGCTCGGCGGGGAGCTCCCGCACCTCGACCACCTGGGCGATGGTGTGGGTCTCCCCCGCCGCCAGGCGCACCGGGGAACCCATGACGTTGCCGGCCTCGACACACAGCATGGTCTTCCACTCGTCGTCCGCGAAGTCGCTCATGCCCACGGCCTTGTCCGCCCACGGGTTCCACACCACGGTGCTGTCCGAGCCCTCCTTGCCGATCACGAGCTCACGGCCGAGCGCGGGATCCGCCACGCGCACCTCGCCGCGGTGGGCGAACACGGCGTCGGTCTCCCCCGTGAGACGCAGCTCGCCCTGCTGGACGCGCTGCTCCTTGGCCACCTTGTCGTAGTAGGAGGCGCCCTCCAGCCCGGACACCGTGACCCGCTCGGAGTCCCCCACGTGCAGGTAGGTGTGCAGGGCCTCCTCGACCTCGAAGGTCTCCGAGCCGGTGTTGGTCACGGTGAGCTCCAGGCGGAGCGTGTGCCCGGCGGTCATCCGGAAGCGCGCGGAGAAGTCGTGGGGGAACACCTCGCGCAGCTCCGGTGCGACGTCCTCGGAGGTGAGGGCGAACTCGGCGAACGGGTCGCCCTGCTCGTCCTCGCCCTGCTCGGCGAGCGTCCACTCCGTGATGCGCGCGAAGCCGTGGGCGGGCTCCATGTCCCCGGTGCGGCCGGGGCCGAACCACGGGAAGCACAGGGGCACGCCGCCCCGGATGGCGCGGCCCGTCTCGTTGTACGCGCGGGAGGACACCCACAGCACGGGCTCGTGCCCCTCCGGGGCCCAGGACAGTGCGTGGGCTCCGTAGCTCAGCACCGCTCCGTGGCCGTTGGGGCCGGACAGGGTCAGGGGTTCGGGCAGTCGTGTCATGCCTCCACCTAAGCACGCTCCCCGGTCGTTGCCGAGGAGCACCACGGCAGGTTACCGCCGGGTTACGAATCGCTGGGCGCCGCCGTCTCCGGCTCCGACACCTCCTGCTTGAACCACTCGAAGGCCTGCTGGTGGGACTCCGTGCGGCGCACGAAGAACCAGGAGACCCCCAGCACCGCGAGCCACACGGGCACCGCGACGAGACCGGCGGCCGTCTCGCTGTCCGTGCTCAGCGCCCACACCACGAAGGCGAAGAACGCCATCACCACGAAGCACATGGGCACACCGCCCGGCATCTTGTACTCGGAGGCGGCGTGGCGCTGCGGGAACTTCCGGCGGAAGCTGATGTAGGAGATCAGGATCATGGTCCACACGAAAATGAACAAGGTGGAGGCCACGGACGTGATCAGCGTGAACGCCTCGATGATCGAGTCCCCGGCGTAGAGCACCGGGATGGTCAGCAGCAGCACCAGGGCCGTGAGGAACAGGGCGCGCACGGGGACACCCACCTTGTTCAGCCCCCGGAAGAACCGCGGCGCACTGCCCTCGGCGGAGAGCCCGAACAGCATGCGGGACGTGGAGAACACCCCCGAGTTGGAGGAGGACATCGCGGAGGTCAGCACCACGAAGTTCACCACGGAGGCCGCCGCTCCGAGCCCGGCCAGGGAGAACATGGCCACGAAGGGCGACTGCTCCGGGTCGATCGAACGCCACGGGGTGACCACCAGGATGGCCAGCAGGGAGCCCACGTAGAAGATCAGGATGCGCAGGGGCACGGAGTTGATGGCCCGGGGCAGCGTGGTACGGGGATCGCGCGCCTCGGCCGCGGTGGTGCCCACGAGCTCCACGCCCACGAAGGCGAACACCGCGATCTGGAAGCCCGCGACCACGCCCATGGCCCCGTTCGGGAACCAGCCGCCGTCGTTCCACAGGTTGGACACCTGCGCCACGTGCCCGTCCGGGGACGTGAAGTGCGTGAGGGCCATGACGGCCCCCACCACGATCAGCGCGAGGATGGCCACGATCTTGATGAGCGCGAACCAGAACTCCATCTCCCCGAAGCTCTTCACGCTCATGGCGTTGAGCAGGAACACGATGACCAGCACCGCCACCGTGGGCAGCCACAGCGGCACGGTGGGCCACCAGAACTGCACGTACCCGGTGATGGCCACGAGCTCCGCGATCGCGGTGACGATCCAGCAGAACCAGTAGGACCAGCCCACGAAGAACCCTGCCCAGGGGCCGATCAGGTCCGCCGCGAAGTCCGCGAACGTCTTGTAGTGCAGGTTGGACAGCAGCAGCTCACCCATGGCCCGCATCACGAAGAAGAGGAAGAAGCCGATGGCCATGTAGACGAACACCACGGCGGGGCCCGCCAGGGAGATCGTGCGGCCCGAGCCCATGAACAGCCCGGTGCCGATGGCACCGCCGATCGCGATCAGCTGGATGTGGCGGTTGCTCAGACCTCGGGCGGGTCCGGAGTGGGAGTGGGGCGGCGACACCGCGGTGGAGCTGTTGGTCATGGCTCACGAGGGTACACGGGCATTCCTGGACGTCGTGGCCTGGGGCACACCGCGCCGCGGTGCCTGCCACCGGGTGTGGACGCGCGCCGTGGGAACGCCAAGGGCCCCGTGCCACCCGGAGACTCCGGGGGCACGGGGCCCTGGTGCCGGGCGGGGTCACCGTGCGGAGCACCCCGTTCCGGGGAGGCTTCCGGCGGCGCCACGCCGAGGTGCTGCCGTCAGCGCACGCGGGCCGAGCTCGCGGTCCCCGGCAGCACGTAGCTGTCGATCGCGCCCGGGTGGCCGTCCATGAAGCCGTCGATCTGCAGCTTGGAGGCGCGCAGCTGCGGGTCGTTGCGCAGGTAGTGCTTGGTCTCGCGGGCCACCAGACCGGAGAGGATCACCAGACCGATCAGGTTGGGGATGGCCATGAGACCGTTCATCAGGTCCGCGAAGGACCACACGATCGCCAGGGGCACGCTGCAGCCCACGAACACCACGGCCGAGAAGAACACGCGGTAGGGCATTACCGAGCCGCGCCCGAAGAGCCGCTCCATGCACCGCTCGCCGTAGTAGGCCCAGCCCAGGATGGTGGAGTACGCGAACAGGACGAGCCCGAGGGTCACGATCAGGTGCCCCCACGCCCCGGGGAGGCCGTGGCTGAAGGCGTCGCCGGTCATGGTGGCCGCGAAATCCTCGCCCTGCTCCCACACCCCGGTGGTCACGATCACGAGGCCCGTGCAGGTCACCACCACGATGGTGTCGATGAAGGTCTGGGTCATGGAGACCAGGCCCTGGCGCACCGGGTGGGTGGTCTGCGCCGCTGCGGCCGCAATGGCCGCGGAGCCCATGCCGGACTCGTTGGAGAAGATGCCGCGTGCCACGCCCATCTGCACCACCACCATGATGGCCGAGCCGGTGAACCCGCCCACGGCCGCGTGGCCGGTGAAGGCGGAGGTGAAGATGGTGGCGAACGCGGCGGGCACGGCCTCGATGTTGACCACCAGGATGAACAGGGCGCCCAGCACGTAGAACAGGATCATCACGGGCACCAGCGCGGAGGTCACCTTGCCGATGGACTTGATGCCGCCCACGAGCACCAGCAGGGTCATGACCGCGAGCACGAGACCCGTGATCCACACGGGCACGCCGAAGGACGACTCCACGTTCGCGGAGATCGAGTTGCCCTGGGTCATGTTGCCGATCCCGAAGGACGCGAGCACCGCGGCGATCGCGAAGAACAGGGAGAGGAACTTCCCGAAGCCATTGGGAATGCCGCGGAACAGGTAGTACTGCGGGCCGCCGGAGATCTCCCCCTTGGCGTCCCGGGCGCGGAAGCGCACGCCCAGGAACGCCTCCGAGTACTTGGACGCCATGCCCAGCACACCGGTGACCCACATCCAGAACAGGGCGCCGGGGCCGCCGATCGAGATGGCCGTGGCCACACCCACGATGTTGCCGGTGCCCACGGTGGCCGCGAGCGCGGTGGTCAGGGCCTGGAACTGGGAGACGTCACCGCCGGGGGCGTCCTTGTCCTTGCGCTCGAACAGGGCGAGCCGCAGGGCAGGAATCAGCTTGGTGACCTGCAGCCCCGCCAGCCGGGCGGTCAGCAGGATGCCCGTCCCGAGCAGCAGCGGCATCAGGACGAACGGCCCCCACACGACGCCGTCGATCGTGTCGAGGATGGTCTGGAGCGAATCGAGCATGGAGGTGTCCCTCGTTCGAGCGGGAGGCGCGGAGCCACGGATCAACTGTGAAGCAGGTCACTGCTGGGCACAGTGAACCACATCGCACGCCTGTCCCACCGCCCATTCGGCTTCGTTGCGACGGTGTTGGGCCACGGGTGTCACGGAACGGGCACGAAGACGCCGCGCGGCCGGCCCCCGGCCACGCAGCAGCTACCGCCGGGCCGCGAGCACCAGCCCCAACGAGACCACGGCGCACACCGCCATGCACACGAGCATGGGGACAGCGGTGAACTCTCCCCCGAGCCCCGTGAGCGGCGTGACCGCTCCCGCCATCGCAAACTGTGCCGTGCCCACCACGGCGGCACCCGTGCCGGAGAGCCCCCGGGACTGCGCCCGGCGCTGCGCCAGGGCCACGGAGTTGCCCAGCACAAAGCCCATGCAGGACTGCGCGAGGAAGATCAGCACGAGGGTCGCAGTGCCCACCACGCCCAGCAGTGCGAGCACGAGGTTGAGCGTGGAGAACACCGCGAGCCCGCAGACTCCCGCGAGCAGCAGGGGCTGCGGCGCGCGGGACCCCACGAGCCGTGTGTTGAGGATTCCCGTGGCGATCGACCCGCACGCGTTCACCGCGAAGATCACGGAGTAGCCCAGCGCACTGAACCCCAGCACGTTCTGAACCACGAACGAGGACGCGGAAATGTAGGAGAACAGCGCTCCGAACGCGAAGGCGAACCCCAGGGCGTGGAGGGTGAACCGCCGGTCCCCCACCACCCGCACGGCGTTGCGCAGGATCCGCCCCACCCCTCCCGCGGCGCGCGCGTGACGCGGCAGCGTCTCCGGGATCACGAGCACCGAGCACGCGAGCATCACCGCCCCGAAGACCGCGAGCACCGCGAAGGCGGTGCGCCAGTCCGCCACGGTGGCGATCACCCCTCCCGCGAGCGGGGCCACCACGGGCGCCAGGGAGGTGATGAGCGAGAGCACGGAGTACATCTGTGCGGCCCGGTGTCCGCGGGCGATGTCCGAGACCACCGCGCGGGCGATCACCACACCGGCCGCCCCGGAGATCCCCTGCAGCAGCCGCAGCGCGAGCACCACCCCGATTCCCGGCGCCAGGATGATCCCCACCGACGACAGCAGGAACACCAGGTTGCCGGCCACCATCAGCCGGTGGCGCCCCACCACGTCCGAGAGCGGGCCGAGCAGGAACTGCCCGCCCGCCATGCCCACCATGTAGGCGGTCAGACTCAGCTGGACCAGGCTCACGGGCGTGCCGAACCACTGCGCCATCTCCGGCATGGACGCGAGGTACATGTCCGTGGCCATGGGGCTCACCGCCGAGAGCACACCCAGCGAGCCCACGAGCGCGATCCGGTCCCAGCGCGGCGGCAGCCCCAGCCGGCTGCGGACGGCCCCGGGCCTGCCGGGCGCGGAGGCGTGCGGCTCGTGGTCCTGGGGCATGCGGTTCTCCTGCGCGGCGCGGGTGGCGGGTGGCCCTCCATCGTAGGGTCCGCCCGCCACGCCGTGACCTCCCGTGACGGCCCGCCTAGGATGTTCCTCGATGGAATCCAGCGACCAGACACCCCAGGCTCCCCAGAACGACGCCGCCCTGCCGGCCTCCCCCGCCGACGCTCCCGAGGGCACCGCCACGCCCGCGGCCTTCCACCGCCAGCCGTACTCCTTCGTGCGCCGCGGCGACCGGCTCTCCCCCAAGCGCCAGAAGTCGTGGGACGAGCACGCCGGTGAGTGGGTCCTGGACATTCCCCGCGTCATGACCGACACCTCCGTGGATCCCTCCTACCGGCTCGACCACGAGGCGGTCTTCGGACGGACGGCACCGCTCGTGGTGGAGATCGGCTCGGGGCTGGGTGAGGCGATCGTCGCGCACGCCGCCGCGCACCCGGAGCTGGACCACCTGGCCGTGGAGGTCTACAAGCCCGGCGTGGCGGACCTGCTCATGAAGGCCGCCCAGGCGGGGGTGACCAACGTGCGTGTGGCGCAGGCCAATGCCCCCGAGGTCCTGGAGCACATGCTCGAACCGGCATCGGTCCGCGAGCTGTGGGTGTTCTTCCCGGACCCGTGGCACAAGACCCGCCACCACAAGCGCCGCCTGGTCTCCCCCGGTTTCGCGGAGCTCGCCGCGCGCGTGCTCGAACCGGGCGGACTGTGGCGGCTGGCCACGGACTGGCAGGAGTACGCCGTGGTCATGCGCGAGGTCCTGGACGCCGCAGAGGCCGAGTTCGAGAACGTCCACCCCGGCCCGGCCGCGGACGACGAGCACCCCGACACCGGGTGGGCACCGCGCTGGGACGGCCGGATCCTCACGAGCTTCGAGCGCAAGGCCACCGAGGCCGGGCGCGTCCCCCGGGACCTGACCTACCGGCGTCGCTGACCCGGCGGCGAGAAGAATGCCGACCCGGGCGGTTCGGCCGCTGAGACCACGGATGTGACCCCGTGACCCTCCGCCCGGGATGCCACGGAGTGGGCAGATGCGCAGGAACCCCGCACCAGCTCGTGGTGCGGGGTTCCGTCGTGCCGTGGCACCTCGCTCCACTCAGGACGCGCTGCGGCTGCGCTTCGTCCCGCGTGCGGACGGGGCATCAGTGGCGGCGGTCTCGCGGCCACCGTGCTCCGGCCGGGCCGGGCGGTAGAGCATGAGCGCCTGCGAGACCTTGCGGGGCGCCCGGCGGGTGCCGCGGGCGATCCGCACCACGTCCCCCTCGGAGCCCGCGGTGAAGATCATGTCCCGCTCGCGCCGTGCCTCGCGCTCCCGGTCGAGCTCCTCGCTCAGCTCGGTGACCCGGGACTGCAGCGCCTGCACCTGGTTCTCCAGCTGCATGATGCGCTTGATCCCCTCCAGGGACACCCCCTCCTGGGAGAGCTCCTGGATCTGGCGCAGCTTCTGCACGTCCATCTGGGAGTAGCGCCGTGCCCTGCCGGAGGCGCGGGACGGTGTCACGAGCCCCATGCGGTCGTACTGTCGCAGCGTCTGCGGGTGCATGTCCGCGAGCTCGGCCGCCACCGAGATCACGAAGACGGGCTGGGTGAAGTCGATGGGCATCTCAGACCGCCGCCTCCTCGCTCAGGGACGCACGGGGATCGAAGCCCTCCGTGGCCCGGGCGAACTCGCGCAGGGCCTCCTGCGCGGCGTCGTCGAGATCCGCGGGGAGCTGGACCTGGACGGTGACGATCATGTTGCCCGTGGTGGACCCGGACGTGAATCCCTTGCCCTTCACGCGCATGCGGTGCCCGGAGGACGTGCCCGCCGGGACCTTGAGGTTCACGTGGCCCTCGTCCAGGGTGGGCACCTGAACGGTGGCACCCAGACCGGCCTCGCTCACGGTCACCGGGACCGTGACGTGGACGTCCTGGCCTTCCCGGGTGAAGAACGGGTGCTCCTTGACCTTGACGGTCACGAACAGGTCCCCGTTGCCGCCCGGGCCGGTGTGGCCCTTGCCCGCGATCTTGAGCCGCTGGCCGTCCTTCACGCCCTTGGGCACGCGCACCGTGGTGGTCTGCCCGTTGCCCCGGCGCAGCTTCACGGTGGTGCCGTGGTACGCGGAGCGCAGCGGGATGGTGGTGGTCGTGTGGATGTCCTCGCCCTTGGTGGGCGGGGCCTGGTAGCCGCCGAAACCACCCTGGCCGCCGAAGCCACCACCGGTGCTGAAACGGGTGTCCCCACCCTGGGCACCGCCGAACTGCGCGAACAGGTCCTCGAACCCGCCGCCGCTGGACGTGGTGTAGCGCCTGCGGCCGCCGCCACCGCCGTTGAACAGGTCCCCGAAGATGTCCTCGAAACCTGCACCCCCGGTGCCGCCCGCGGGCCCACCGGCCGTGAAGCGTGCACCCGAGCCCATGGCCCGGATGGCGTCGTACTGCTCACGCTCCTCCGGGTCGGAGAGCACGGAGTTCGCCTCGGTGATGTCCTTGAACTTCTTCTCCGCGGCCGCGTCCCCCGGGTTCTGGTCCGGGTGGTACTTGCGGGCCAGTTTGCGGTACGCCTTCTTGACGTCTTCCGGGGATGCGTCCTTGGAGACGCCCAGGACGCTGTAGAAATCCTTGTCGATCCAGTCCTGACTGGCCATGACGCCTCCTTCCTGTGAAATCTTCCTCAGTAGGACTCGGGGCGGGTCCCGTCATGTGGACCCGCCCCGAGGTGTTGGTGTGCTCTACGGCTGCGCCGCCACGGCCACCTGGGCCGCCCGGACCACCCGGTTGCCCACCTTGAAGCCCGAACGCAGCACCATGGACACGTGGTCTGGCTCCACCTCGTCGGTGGGCTGCTGCATCACGGCTTCGTGGACGTTGGGGTCGAAGCTCTCCCCCACCTCACCGATGCGGGTGAGACCCTTCTTGCCCAGGGCGTCCTCGAGCTTGGTGGCGATCGCCGCGAACGGGCCGTCCTCGAGGTCGCCCGCCTTGCGGGCGGCGTCGATGTCGTCCAGCACCGGCAGCAGCGCGGAGACCAGCTCGCCCGAGACGAAGTCCCGCAGCTGGTCCTTCTCCCGCACCGTGCGGTTCTTGTAGTTCACGAACTCCGCCTGCAGGCGCCGCAGGTCCTCGAGCCGCTCGTCCGCGAGCCGCTGGGCCTCGGAGTCGCCCTCCGGGGCGGCGTCGCCGGTCGACGACGCCGCGTCCGCGGACTCCGCGTCCTGGGACTGGGGGGTGTCGAGGATGTCGTCCACGGTGAGCCCCCCGTTCTGGGATGCGTCCTGCTGGTGCTGAGCGGGCTGCTCCGGATCCTCCGGCACGGACTGGCCGTGGCCCTCGGTGTTCTCGGAATCGCTCATGCTCACTTCTTCCCGTCGTTGTCGTCGTCCACGACCTCGGCGTCGACGATGTCGTCGTCCGATGCCTGGGCGCCCTCGGCACCGGCGGCGCCAGCCTCGGCGCCCGCGGCACCCTCGGCCTGGGACTGGGCGTACAGGGCCTCGCCGATCTTGGTCTGCGAGGTCTGCAGCTTCTCGAACGCGGTCTTCACGGCGTCGTCGTCATCGCCCTCGAGCGCGGCCTTGACGGCGTCCACGTCCGCCTGGACCTCGGTCTTGACGTCCTCGGGGATGGCGCCCTCGTCGTCCTTGATCAGCTTCTCCACCGAGTACGCGGTCTGCTCCGCGTTGTTGCGGCGGTCCGCGGCCTCGCGGCGCTGCTTGTCGGCGTCCGCGTTCGCCTCGGCGTCCTTGACCATGCGGTCGATGTCCTCCTTGGACAGCGAGGTGCCGCCCGTGATGGTCATCGACTGCTCCTTGCCGGTGCCCTTGTCCTTGGCGGACACGTGCACGATGCCGTTGGCGTCGATGTCGAAGGTGACCTCGATCTGCGGCATGCCGCGCGGGGCCGGCGCGATGCCGGTCAGCTCGAACGTGCCCAGGTTCTTGTTGTCCCGGGTGAACTCGCGCTCACCCTGGAAGACCTGGATGGACACGGACGGCTGGTTGTCCTCCGCCGTGGTGAAGGTCTCGGAACGCTTGGTGGGGATGGCCGTGTTGCGCTCGATGAGCTTGGTCATCACGCCGCCCTTGGTCTCGATGCCCAGCGACAGCGGGGTCACGTCGATCAGCAGCACGTCCTTGCGGTCGCCCTTGAGCACACCGGCCTGGATGGCGGCGCCGATGGCCACGACCTCGTCCGGGTTCACGCCCTTGTTGGGAGCCTTGCCGGCCATCTCCGTGACCTTCTCGGCCACGGCGGGCATGCGGGTGGAACCACCCACGAGCACCACGTGGTCGATGTCGGAGACGTTGATCCCGGCCTCGGTGATGACGTCCTTGAACGGCTTCTCCGTGCGGGCCAGCAGGTCCTTGGTGAGGTCCTCGAACTTGGCGCGGGAGAGCTTCTCGTCCAGGTGCACCGGACCCTCGGGGGTCACGGACAGGTACTGCAGGGAGATGGTGGTGGAGGTGGCCGAGGAGAGCTCCTTCTTGGCCTGCTCCGCGGACTCCTTCAGGCGCTGCAGGGCGATCTTGTCCTTGGACAGGTCCGCACCGGTCTTGGACTTCACCTGCTCCAGCAGCCAGTCCACGATCCGCTGGTCCCAGTCGTCGCCGCCGAGGCGGTTGTCGCCGGCGGTGGCGCGGACCTGGATGGTGGAGAAGTCGTCCTCGTCCTTGCCGACCTCCAGCAGGGAGACGTCGAAGGTGCCGCCACCGAGGTCGAAGACCAGGATGAGCTCGTCCTCCTTGCCCTTCTCCAGGCCGTAGGCCAGGGCCGCGGCGGTGGGCTCGTTGACGATGCGCAGCACGTTCATGCCCGCGACCTCGCCGGCCTCCTTGGTCGCCTGGCGCTCGGCGTCGTTGAAGTACGCGGGGACGGTGATCACGGCGTCCGTGACCTTGTCACCCAGGTAGGACTCCGCGTCCGCCTTGAGCTTCATGAGCGTGCGGGCGGAGATCTCCTGCGGGGTGTACTTCTTGCCGTCGATCTCGGTGGTCCAGTCGGTGCCCATGTGGCGCTTCACGGAGGCCACGGTGCGATCCACGTTGGTCACGGCCTGGCGCTTGGCCACGTCACCCACGAGGGTCTCGCCGTCCTTGGAGAACGCGACGACGGACGGGGTGGTGCGCGCACCCTCGGCGTTGGCGATGACGACGGGCTCGCCGCCCTCCAGCACTGCAACCACGGAGTTGGTGGTGCCGAGGTCGATTCCTACTGCACGAGACATTCTCTGTCCTTTCGTTGGAGCGGGGCGGTCCGGGGCTCCCCGTAGGGCTCCTGATCCGGACCGTCAATCCTTGAGCTTTCGAGACTCAAGTTTACTCATTGAGTCGGCGGTGTCAACCTAAGTTGAGTCCGCTTCACTCAAGACTGCGGAGTCGGCGGTCCCCGGAATTCTGCGGATGAGTTAGGGCGACTACCGATTCGACGTTACAATCGTGGGTTTGTACGCCCAGGGCGAAATACTGCCCGCTTCCGGGCGCGCGCCCACCACGTCCACGGGAGACCACACACCTTCACGAGATCGCACACTCCCCCGCCGCAGTCAGGAGAACTGTCTTGAGCACGCCACCGCATTCCCCGGAATCGGAACCGCAGCAACCCCCCGCCCACCACGGCTCCTCCGCCGGATCCACGACCCGCAGCAGGCCGCGGCAGATCTTCGACGAGCTGACGTACCCCCACGGCATCCACCCGGCACTGGTTCCGGGCGTGGGTGTGGAGGACCGCAAGGTGCGGTTCTCCACGGACAAGGCGGTGTTCATCATCACCGCCCTGCTGATCGTGGGCTTCATCGCCTGGGGTGTGCTGGGGACCGAGAGCCTCTCCGCCGTCTCCTCCACCGCGCTGGCCTGGGTCACGGAGAACACGGGGTGGTTCTTCATCCTGCTCTCCACCGCAGCCGTGTTCTTCATGCTCTTCATCGGCTTCACCCGCACCGGGCGCATCAAGCTCGGCCGTGACGACGAGGAGCCCGAGTACTCCTTCTTCTCCTGGCTCGCCATGCTCTTCGCCGCCGGGATGGGCATCGGGCTCATGTTCTACGGGGCCTTCGAGCCCATGACCTACTTCGAGAGCGGAATTCCCGGCTTCTCCCACGTGGCCGAAGCCGGGGAGGAGTCCATGGCGGTGTACGCCCTCGTGCAGTCCGCCTTCCACTGGGCACTGAACCCGTGGGCCATCTACGCCGTGGTCGGCGTCTCCGTGGCCTACGGCGCCTACCGCCGCGGCCGCGCACCCCTGATCTCCCGCGTGTTCACCGCGCTGCTGGGTCACAAGCGCGTGGACGGGCCCCTGGGCAAGCTCATCGACGTCTTCGCCATCTTCGCCACCCTGTTCGGCACCGCGGCCTCCCTGGGCATGGGCGCCATGCAGATCGGCTCCGGCATCTCGATCGTGGGCGGCATCGGCGAGCTGGGCAACAACGTCCTGATCCTGCTCATCGCACTGCTGTCCGTGGGCTTCATCATCTCGGCGGTCTCGGGCGTCTCCCGCGGCATCCGCTACCTCTCCAACATCAACCTGACGCTCGCGTTCGTCCTGGCGCTGTTCGTGTTCTTCGTGGGACCCACCGTCTACCTGCTGACGCTGATCCCCTCCACGTTCTCGACCTACATCTCCGAATTCCTCTTCATGACCGGCCAGTCCGCGGCGTGGGGACCTGAGAGCGCCGAGTTCTCCAACACCTGGACCGTGTACTACTGGGCCTGGTGGCTCTCCTGGTCCCCGTTCGTGGGCATGTTCATCGCCAAGATCTCCCGCGGGCGCTCCATCCGCCAGTTCGTGACCGTGGTGCTCGTGGTCCCGGCTTCCGTGTGCGTGCTGTGGTTCATCGTCTTCGGCGGATCGGCCATGTACTTCGCCAAGAACGGCGCGGACCTCTCCGTGGAGGACGGCGCGGAGTCCATGCTGTTCGGCCTCTTCGACCAGCTGCCGCTGACCGGGGTCACGTCCGTGCTCGCCATGGTCGTGATCGGCATCTTCTTCATCACCAGCGCGGACTCCGCCTCCGTGGTCATGGGCACCATGACCCAGCGCGGGCGCCCCGAGCCCAGCAAGTGGATCGTGGTCTTCTGGGGCGTGTGCCTCTCCGGCATCGCCATCGTGATGCTGCTGGTGGGCGGCGACGACGCCCTGGCCGGGATGCAGAACCTGGTGATCGTCTCCGCGCTGCCGTTCGCGTTCATCCTGGCGTTCATGATGGTGGCGCTCTACCGCGACCTGCGCAACGATCCCGCCACCCTGCGTACGCGCTTCGCGCTGTCCGCGGTGGAGAAGGCCGTGTCCACGGGCCTGGCCGAGCACGGCGACAACTTCGCGCTGCAGGTGGAGCACGCCGAGGGCCACCGTGCCGCCGGCGACTCCTTCGACTCGCACGATCCGGCCATCACCGAGTGGTACCGCCAGACGGACGAGAACGGGGACGAGACGGACTTCCAGTACAAGTCCCGCTGGGTCTCCTCCGCGGTGGACGACATCGTGGATCAGACGCCCCAGGACGAGGCGCCGTGGGAACAGACCACCCCCCACAACGCCAACCAGAAGTAGTGCGGGGGCGGTGACGCCCTCCTGAGAAGCACCGACCAACGGGGTGCACGTCCACGGACGTGCACCCCGTTGCTCATGGGCGGCGGCACCCGTCAGTGCTCCCCCGTCTGCCGGGAGTCCGGCGTGCGCAGACCCACGGCGGCCACCACCAGCACCGCGAGCAGCGCGAACGAGATCTGCTGCGAGTGCACGAACGCGAGGACGGTAGCGGGGTCCCACGCGCCAGTGGGCAGGGCGGTGCCCACCACGGATGCCATCACGGTGCCCACCAGCGCGAGCCCCACGGCATTGCCCACCTCCTGGGCGGTGTCGTTCATGGCCGATCCCATGGAGGTGTGGCTCTCGGGCAACGCCCCCATGAGTGCCACGGCCCCCGTGGTCATGATGGTCCGCATGGCGGCCGTCATCATGAGCATCCCCAGCGCGCACCACACGAACCCGTGGCCCACGGCGTAGACCCACACCCCGAGGCTCGCGAGCAGCAGCAGGACCGCACCGGTGGAGGTCCGCCGGTGCCCCCAGGCCGCCACCGCGCGGTCCACGAAGGGCCCCGCCCCCAGCATGCCCACCACGAACGGCAGGTTGGCGAGCCCGGCCTGCAGGGGGCTCCACCCCCAGGCGAACTGGTAGAGCTGGGTGGACACGAACATCACGCCGGCCATCGCGGTCATCACTGAGGTCTGCAGGATCGCGGACCCCCGCACCGTGGGGATGCTCAGCAGGGACAGGTCCAGCATCGGGTCCACCGCGGTGCGCTCCCGCCACACGAACCCGGCGAGCGCGAGCAGCCCTCCCGCCAGGATGCCCAGGGTGCGGAGGTCCAGCCACCCGTACTCCACTCCCGCGGTGAAGGTGTAGAGCAGCAGCCCCAGCGCCGCCACCGAGAGCACGGCCCCGGGAACGTCCGTGCCGCCGCCGCGACGGTCCTCATCCCGGTCCGGGGAGAGCCCCGCGCGCACGCCGATCCACGCGAAGAGCGCCACGGGGGCGTTGAGCACCAGCAGCATCTGCCACGGCATGTGCTCGAGCGCGAGTCCCGCCAGGGTGGGCCCCAGGGCGAAGCCGATGAGGGAGACGGTCATGACCAGGCCGATGGCGCGGACCCGGAGGTCGTCCCGGTCGAAGAGCCGGAACAGCAGGGACATGGTGATGGGCGCGATCAGCGCCGCGAAGGCTCCGGAGACGGCGCGCACCGCGATGAGCTGCGCGGGGGTCTGGACGAGCAGCACGGCGAGTCCCGCGAGTCCGAAGAGCGCGAGACCCCACGAGATGGTGCGGCGCCTCCCGAGACGGTCCCCCAGAGTGCCCCCGACCATGAGCAGCCCGCCGAAGGTGAGGGAGTAGGCACCCACGATCCACTGCAGGTCCGTGGGGCTGGCGTTGAGGTCCCGCCCGATCACGGGCACGGCCACGTTGAGGATGGAGTTGTCCACCATCTCCACGAGCTGGGTGAGGCACAGGCCCAGCAGTGCGGGCCACGCGGCACGCAGGCTCTGGGGTGCGGTGGCGGCGCGGTGCCGTGCGCCGCCGACGACGAGTTGGGTCATGACAGGTCCTTCCGGAAAGGTCGAACAACGTTCGATAATCGAATTGTGTTCGAGAATAGAACGGTGTTTGATTCCACGCAACACCCTGCGTACCGTGATCCCCATGACAGCCGCCCGCGGACCCGCAGCAGAGCCCTCCCCCGACCCGCACGCACGAGTGCCGCCGCGGGAGCCGCAGGATGGCAGCCCCGCTCCGCGGACTCGCGGCGCGAGTACCAGGGCGGGCGGGCGGCGTCGTGCGAGCCTGTCCGTGGAGTCGATCGTGGACACCGCGATCGCCATGCTGGACCGGGACGGCGCGGCGCGACTGACCCTGCGGGGGCTGGCCGCCGAGCTCAGAAGCGGCGTGGCGAGCCTCTACTGGTACGCCTCGGGCAAGGACGAGCTCATGGCCATGGTCGCGGACGAGGTGCTGGGCCGCGCGCTCGCGCAGTTCGAGACGCTGCGGGCGGCGGGGCAGAGCGCGCCCGAGCAGTTCGCGCAGCTGCGGGCCCCGGAACCGGACCCCCGCACGAGCGCCCGCACCCGGGAAGCCCTCGTAGACCTGCGCCGGCTCTCCCTGTGCCTGTTCGCCCAGATGCTGGAGCACCTCTGGCTCGCGGAGCAGCTGGTGCACGCGGGCCCGGACGAGGAGAACGCCCTGCGCACGTGGGAGTGCACCGGGCAGATCCTGCAGCGCATGGAGCTGAGCACCTCGCAGCAGTTCCACGCCTCCATGGCCGTGAGCAACTACGCCTCCGGGATGGGCGCGGAGATCTCCCAGCGCCAGGCCCAGCGCCACGAGCAGGACGCCGAGCAGATGTTCCGCGAGCAGCTCGAACGCTGGGACCACGCGAGCGCGCAGGACTTCCCGTTCGTGCACTCGGTGCTGGGCGAGTTCCGCCGCCACGACGACCGCGCCGAGTACGCGGCGGGTCTCGACCTGCTGCTCTCGGGCATCGAGCGCCAGACGTGGGCGGGACGCCCGGCACGGTGACGCACTCGCCGCCGACGGATTTTTCGTACAGTGGTGGCCATGATCGAAATCGTCACGGTGTGCACCGGCAACATCTGCCGCTCCCCCCATGGCCGAGGCCCTGCTTCGCCGTGAGATCGAGCGCGCCGGGCTCGGTGACGCCGTCACCGTGGGCTCTGCCGGCGTGAGCGACGAGGAGCACGGCAACCCCGTGGACCCCCGCGCCGGCGCCGTCCTCGCGGACAACGGGCTGGAGCTGCGGGAGCACAGCGCGCACCGCGTCACGGACCGCGAGCTCGCGGAGGCGGATCTGCTGCTCGCCATGACCGCCGAGCACGCCCGCAGGCTGCGTCAGCGGCTGCCCGAGGGCCACCCGGACACCGTGCGCCTGATGCGCAGCTTCGACCCGGCCGTGGATCCCGAGCACACGGACCTGGACATTGCCGACCCCTGGTACGGCGGGTCCGAGGACTTCAACACCGCGTGGGAGCAGATCAGCGCGGCCGTGCCCGGGGTGGTCTCGTGGCTGGGCGAACGGGTGTCCGCCTCGTGATCGCCCCCGACGAGGTGTTCCAGCCGGAGGAGATCGAGAACTTCCCGGACGGGGTCAACCTGGCGCGGCTGCTCCCGGCGGCCACGCGCAGGCCCTGCCTGGTGGGCATCGACGGGCGTTCCGGGGCTGGCAAGACCACGCTCACGGACCAGCTCGCCGCCGTGCTGCGCCGCTCGCACGACGTCGTGGTCTTCCGCCTGGAGGACCTCTATCCCGGGTGGGACGGCCTGCTGGAGGGCATGGCCGCGTACCGCACGGAGATCCTCGAGCCCCTGCGCCACGGCCAGGACGCGCACTGGACGGCGTGGGACTGGCTGACGAGTGAGCCGGGCACCCCGCGGCTCACCCGCACCGCCGAGATCGTCCTGCTGGAGGGCGTGGGCGCGTGCCACCGCGAGGCCCGGGTGCTCCTGGACACGTCCGTGTGGGTGGAGCTGCCCACCTCCCAGCGGCGACGGCGCGCCCTGGAGCGTGACGGCGCAGCCTACGAGGGCCACTGGGACCAGTGGGCCGCCCAGGAGGAGGAGTACCTCGCGGAGGATCCCGTGTGGGAGTGCGCGGACATCATCCACCCCGGCCCGTCCTCGGGGGAGCCCGCCCCGGAGGACCGGGACCCCTCATGACCCCACGCGGCGGCGCGGCCGTGGTCATCTCACCCGCGGGTGAACCGCGGCTCGTGGACCCTGAGCGTCCGCACGTGGTCCTCGAGGACCAGGCACTGACCCGCGGGGACGGCGTGTTCGAGACCATGCACGTCCTGGACGGGGACGCCTACAAGTTCGCCGCCCACCACGATCGGCTGTGCTCCTCGGCGCGCAGCGCCGCACTGCCCGCTCCCTCCGCCGCCACGTGCCGCACCGCTCTGCGCATGGCGCTCGACGCCGCCGGGCCCGGTTCCCGGGACGAGCTCCTGGGCCTCGGGGCGGAGCACGCGGTGAAGCTCAGCATCTCTCGGGGCGTCCCGGGCGGAGAACCCTGGGCATGGCTCACCGCCTCCCCGGTTCCCGCCGCCACGTTCGCGGCACGCCGGGACGGGTTGCGCGTCCTGCTGCTGGAACGCGGTCACGATCCCGCCGAGGACACCGACCTGCCGTGGCTGCTGCCCGGGGTGAAGACGCTGTCCTACGCGGTGAACATGGCCGCGGTGCGCCACGCGCGGGAGCACGGGGCGCAGGACGCCGTGTTCATGACATCCTCCGACCACCGCATCCTGGAGGGGGCCACGTCCTCGGTGATCTGCGCGCGCACCGCGCCGGGCGCCCAGCCCACCCTCGTCACGCCCGAACCGTCCCGCGGGATCCTTCCCGGGACCTCCCAGGCGCGGATCTTCGAGACCGCCCGCGCCCACGGCTGGGCGGCGGAGCACCGCCCCCTGTACCCACGGGACCTGCTGCGAGCGGATGCCGTGTGGTTGACGTCCTCGGTCCGCCTGGCCGTCCCCGTGACCGCCGTGGACGGGCACCCGGTGCCCACGGACCCGGAGCTCACGCGCACGCTCACCGGCTTCCTGGTGGGCTGACCCGGCCCGGGCCAGCGCCCGGCGCAAGTGCGCACTTCCCCCCACTGGCCACCTCCGGCGCGCAGAGAGCCGTCACGCCGGGCGGCGTCGGCGGCGGCCTCACTGCCAGATGAAGCGGTGCGTGCCCAGCGCCAGGGAGACCACCAGGGCACCCACCGCGGCGAGCACCACGGCGGTGCCCACGAGAACGTCCACGCGGCTGCAGTGCAGACTCCGCGCCCACGTGCGCGGCCCGGCGCCGAAGCCACGCGCCTCCATGGTCATGGCCAGCCGCGTGGCCCGGCGCAGGGACTGGACGAGCAGGGCGAACGCCTGACCGCCAAACTCCTGCGCGGCCCCCACCGGGCCGCTCCGGCCCCCCGCGCCGCGTGCCCGGCGGGCGGATGCGAGCACGCTCCACTCGGTGACCATGACCTCGACCAGCCGCATGGCCGCGAGCGCCGCGAGCACGAACCGCGCCGGCAGTCTGAGGGTCTGGGCGAGCCCGTCCGCGAGATCCGTGGGGTCGGTGGTCAGCAGCACGGTGATCCCGGGCAGGGCGATCGCGAGTCCGCGCAGGGCGATCGCGCCGCCCGCGGCCAGGGACCCGGTGGTGATCGTGAGCCAGCCGACCTCCACGAGGACCGTGCCGCCCGCGGGCGAGAGCATCGCGGTGCCCCAGCCGCTGATCAGCGCCGCCACCACCAGGGGCCACAGCAGCCGCAGCAGCCGCCACGGGCCGAGCCCCACCCCCGCGAGGAGCACGAGCTGCCCCGCGAGGGCCACGGCGTTGGTCACGGGGTCCGCGCTCACCACGATCACGAGCGTGATCAGCAGCGCCCCCAGCAGCTTGACCACCGGGTTGGCGCGGGACAGCAGCCCCGTGCGGGGACCGAACATGGACGGCGCCACGGGCGTGCTCATGAGCCGAGCCTCACGTCCTGCGCCTCCAGCGCCGCCACGAGGTCGCGGTCGTGGGTCACGGCGACCACCCCCGTGCCCCGGTCCATCTCCGCCACGAGCAGGTCCACGAGCTCCCTCCAGGTCTGGGCGTCCTGGCCGAACGTGGGTTCGTCCAGGATCAGCACGCGCGGGGCCGCCGCGAGCACGGTGGCCACCGACAGCCGGCGCTTCTGACCACCTGAGAGCGTGAAGGGGTTGGCGTCCGCGAGGTCCTCGAGGCGCAGGCGACGCAGCAGGTCCTCCACCCGGGCGGCGTCGTGCTCCGGCAGCTCGTCCTTCGAGGCTCCGGCGCGGTGCAGCAGCTGACGCGGTCCGAACTCGAGCTCGGCGCGCACGGTGGGACGCAGGAACTGGTGCTCGGGGTGCTGGAAGACCGTGCCCACGCGCGGGATCAGCTCCCCGCCGTCCCACAGCGAGGGGTCCTGCGGCGCGCCGTCCGCGAGCGCCGCGGAGGCCCGCACCGTGCCGCGCACGGGCACGAGCAGACCCGCCAGCGTCAGCGCCAGGGTGGACTTGCCCGCCCCGTTCACGCCGGTCACGGCGAGCGCACGGCCCGCGCGGACGTCCAGGCTGATGCCCTCGGCGGCCACGGGCGCGTCCCAGCCGTCCAGGGGGTCCACAGCCGCGTCCGTGCCGTGCCGCCAGGCCTTCCGGGCACGACGCCGCCTGCGGGCGATCTCGCGCCGCGTCGGCTGCACGCGGGAGACGGCGAGGTCCCGGGCGCTCAGCAGCACCTCCCCGGCGTCCGGGCCGCGGGTGTCCGCCGGGGCGGGTGCGCGCGTGGTCGGAACCCAGCCGGGCACCCACGTGCCCTGCTCCTGGAGCAGGTGGCGGGCGTCGTGGAGGGTCTCGCGCGTGGGACCGTCGAAGGCCACCCGGCCGTGCTCGTCCAGCACGATGACCCGGTCCACCACGGGTTCCCACAGGGCCACCCGGTGCTCCACGACCACGAGCGTGATGCCGTCCCGCGACACCGCCTCGGAGACGGCCCGGCACAGCTGCTCCGCGCCCTCCTGGTCCACGCTCGCGGTGGGCTCGTCCAGCAGCAGCAGCCGAGGCCGCATGGCCATGACGCCCGCGAGCGCGAGACGCTGCTTCTGCCCGCCGGACAGGGCCGTGGTGGAGTGCGCGAGGGGCAGCGTCAGCCCCACCCGCGCGAGCGCCTCGTCCACGCGGGGCCAGATCTGCTCGAGGGGCACCGAGATGTTCTCCAGCCCGAACGCGACGTCGTCCCCCACGCGGGAAAGGATCACCTGGGTCTCGGGGTCCTGGTGCATGAAGCCCACGGCCCCGCGCGCCTCCCGTGGGTCCACGCCGTCCACGCTCAGCCCGCCGGAGCGGGACTGCCCGTCCGGATCCTGTTCCACCCCCGCGAGGGCCTGCAGCAGCGTGGACTTCCCGGCGCCGGACGGCCCCAGCAGCAACACGCGCTCCCCGGGTTCGACCACGGCGGTGACGTCACGCAGGCTCGGATCCTGACGGCCGGGGTAGTGCCACCCGAACCGCTCCAGCCGCACGGCCGCGCCGGTGGGCGCAGACCCCGCCGGTTCCGTCATCGACGGCGCGTGGCGCCGGAGGCCAGGGCCCCCAGCACCCCGGTGGCCTGCAGTGCACGCACCACGAGCCACATCAGGGCACCGGCGATCACCGCACCCGAGAGGGTGGTGAGGGCGGCGTAGACGACCTTCTGGTCCAGCGCCCACTCGTAGTTGTACATGATGTCCTCGCTCACCCCGAGGAAGAGTCCCGAGAGCGCACCGGCCGCGGTGGCCACGGCCAGGCCGAAGCGGCGGTAGCGCGTCAGGAGGAACACGAGCTCCACTCCGAGACCCTGGACGAGACCGGAGATCACCACGGTCCACCCGAAGTGGGTTCCCAGGAAGCCCTCCAGCACCGCCGCGAGCAGCTCGCAGAACAGGGCCGCGCCGGGCTTGCGGATGATGAGCGCGCCCAGGGTGCCCGCCACGAGCCAGCCGCCCGAGATCAGCCCCGCCGAGGGCGGATACGCCACCGCGGCCGTGGACACCACGGGGTACAGCAGGTTGGACCACATCCAGAAGATCACCGCGCACGCCGCGGCGAGGACCGCCGCCACCACGATGTCCACGACCCGCCAGGACTGCGTGCGGGCGGTACCCCGTGCGGTTCCGGTGGGGGTGCTGCTGAGCTGTGTCATGAGAACTCCTCCTGAAGGTTCCAGGAGGGGAAGAGCCCCCGCGCACCGCGGACGGGCTCTTGAGATGCTCGACTCCCTAGCGCCGGTATGAACCGGATCAGGTTCGAGGGTCTGCGCTCGCGCGCACTCTCAGCGCCGCGGTGGCGCTCCCCTGTCGTTGAGCCACCAGTCTAGACCACCACGGCGGTCGGCCGGGGTGCTCGAGGCGCCCCGGCCGACCGCCGTGGTGCGAGGTGCGCGCCGCACCCCGGTCCCGCGCACTCCCGCCGCGAGGACGCGTCCAGTGACGCGTGGTCCTCACCGGCGGGCGAGCCGCGGGAGCAGGACTCAGACCTCGGTCTGCGAGGACTTCGTGGAGTCGTTGTCGTCGGACTGCATCTTGGACACCTGGCGGGCGATACCCACCTTGATGACCGTGCCCACCACACCGGTGATCATGGCCCAGATGATGATGTCGCGCCAGGCCTCGTCCTCGTCCGGGTTCTTGGCGGGGGGCTCGTTGCCCGTGACCTGCTTCCACGCCACGGTCAGAGCCTTGTTGGCCACGGCCACGCCGCCCAGAGAGGCCACCGTGCCGAAAATGTCCATCGCCTTGTTCATGGGATTCTCCTCGGTTTTCGAAAGTGCCGCCGGCGCGTGGTGGCCGGCGGCGTCGTGCTCCCACCCCAGCATACGAACCCGTGAGCCGGGGTGGCGCCACCTGCCCGGGTGGCACCACCGCGTGTGTCGTCAGTCGGGACGGTCCTCGCCGGCGCGGGCCACCACGTCACGCAGCTCGTCCGTCACGAGGTTCTCCTCGTGCAGGTGCTTGGAACGGTAGGCCGCACGGCCCACCATGTGCGCGGAGACCGGGACCGTGAGCAGCTGGAAGATCCACGCGAGGACCAGCAGGGGGACCATCCGGGGCTCCCCGCTGGCGAGCGCGAGGGCGGTGAGCAGCAGGAGCAGCCCGAAGACCTGGGGCTTGGTGCCCGCGTGCATGCGGGAGAGCAGATCGGGGAAGCGCACGAGACCCACCGCGGCCGCGAGCGACATGAACGTCCCCGCGACCAGGCACACCACTGCTGCCACGTCCGTCACCGTGTGCCAGTTCATGAGCGGTCCAGCCCCACGTTGCGCGCCACCGTGACGGATCCCAGGAACCCCACGAGGGAGACGATCACGAGCAGCACCAGGTTGTCCGTGTGGCGGTGGTACACCATCTCCACGGCCAGCGCGGCGCCCACGATGGCCAGGAGGACGTCCGTGGCGATCACCCGGTCCAGCAGGGACGGCCCTTTGGCCAGGCGGTAGATGGTGCCCGCGGCCGCGAGCGCGAGGATCGCACCGCACACCCACACGGCGACGTCGAACAGGGTCATGACCGTTCCTCTCCGGGCCCGCTCCCGGCCTCGTCCATGTCTTCGGTGGGGGACTCGACGGCGCCAGTGGCCTCCGTGCGGTCGGGGTCACCCTTGACCGGCAGCAGCGCCAGGTCCTCCCGCGAGCCCATGATGCGGATCCAGGCGGCCTCGGTGTCCAGCACCGAGCGCCGGAACGCCTCGGCCTGCTCCGGCGTGGCGATGTCCAGGACGTGGAAGTAGAGGATCCCGTTCCCCCGGTCCACCTCGACCACCAGTGACCCGGGGATCAGCGCCATGGTGTGCCCCACGGCGGTCATCAGCAGATCGTTGTTCTGACGCAGCGGCACCCGCAGCACGGCGTTGTGCACGCGCGGTCCCTGCACCAGCGCCACTCGGAACACGTGGATGCTCGCCTTGGCCACCTGCCACACGAACGTGACCACGAACAGCACGAAGTGCACCACGTTGAAGCGCCCGGACAGTCGGACCGGGGGCAGCACCAGGGTGCGCGTGACCAGCAGGGCCAGCAGCAGCCCGAAGACCAGGTTGCCGGGGCTCCAGTCCCCCCACAGCGCTCCCCACACCACCACGAGCCACAGGATCAGCGGCAGCTCGGCCCGCAGGGAGTTGCGGGCCTGGCGACGGACGGCGGATGTGCTCATGGTGCCTCCTCGCTCACGCCGCCCTCGCCCACGGGGGCCAGCACGGCGTCGACGTAGCGGTCCGGGTGCACCTGGTTGTCCGCGGCGCTGCCCGCGAGGTCGAAGAGCGGGCCCGCGAAGACCGTGAGCGCCACCCCCACCACCACGAGTGCGGTGGTGGCCCCCACCATGGTCCGCGGCAGCAGCACCACCTCGGAGCTGCCGGCCAGCACGCTGCCCGGGTTGCCGGTCACCACGCGCGAGCTGTGCGGGTGGTGTCCCTGGGCCGTGGTGGCCCGCAGCACGGGATCCGGGTACTCGGCGTCCTCCACGCGGCGCAGGAACACGCGGTTCCACACGCGGATCAGCGCCAGCAGCGTGAGCAGCGAGACGAGCACGGACACGCCCACCAGCAGGTAGTCCAGCCAGGTGCCGCTCGCGATGCCCGCCTCGAGCAGCCCCACCTTGCCCAGGAAGCCGGAGAACGGAGGGATCCCGCCCAGGTTCAGCGCGGGGATCAGGTACAGCACTCCCAGCAGCGGGGAGATCCGCAGCATTCCCGCGAGCCGGTCCACGTTGGTGGACCCGCCGCGGCGCTCGATCAGCCCCGCCACCAGGAACAGGCTGGTCTGGATGACGATGTGGTGGGCGATGTAGTAGACCACGGCCGCCAGGGCCTGGGGCGTGCCCACGGCAATCCCGAAGATCATGTAGCCGATGTGGCTGATGAGCGTGAAGGAGAGCATGCGCTTGATGTCGATCTGAGCCAGCGCACCCAGGATGCCCACGAGCATGGTCAGCAGAGCCACCCACATCAGCAGCCCGTTGATCTGCCGGTCCGGGAACAGCAGGGTCTCGGTGCGGATGATCGAGTAGACGCCCACCTTGGTCAGCAGCCCCGCGAACACCGCCGTCACCGGCGCGGAGGCCGTGGGGTAGGAGTCGGGGAGCCAGAAGGACAGCGGGAACACCGCGGCCTTGACCCCGAACGCGATCAGCAGCATGAGGTGCAGCTGCAGCTGCGTGCCCTGCGGGAGGTCGGCGAGCTTCACGGAGAGGTCCGCCATGTTCACGGTGCCGGTGGCGCCGTAGATCATCCCCAGGGTGATGAGGAACAGGATCGAGGAGATCACCGAGACCACCACGTAGGTCACGCCCGCCCGGATGCGCTGCGCGGTCCCTCCCATGGTGAGCAGCACGTAGGAGGCCGTCAGGAGGATCTCGAAGCCCACGTAGAGGTTGAACAGGTCCCCCGCCAGGAACGCGTTGGAGACACCGGCCACGAGCAGCAGGAACGTGGGGTAGAAGATCGAGATGGGACCCTCGTCGTCCCCTCCGGCCACGCCCTCGCTCACCGCGTAGACGAGCACCGCGAGGGACACGACCACCGACACCACGAGCATGAGCGCGGAGAGCTGGTCGACCACCATGACGATCCCGTACGGGGCCGCCCAGCCACCCAGGTGCACGGCCTGGGGGCCCTGGTTCCACACGTCCGCGAGCATGACGGCATCCAGGACCAGCGTCAGTGCCATGGCTCCCACGGTCACGGTGCGCTGGAGCCTGTTGCGGTGCACGATCACGAAGTTCAGAGCCGCACCGAGGAACGGGATGAGCACCGCGAGCGGTGCCAGCTGCGCCAGGTCAGTGCTCATGCGGATCCCTCCTGTCCGTGCGCAGCTGCGTCTCGACCCTGTGGTGGCCCGGTGACTCCGAGGCCTCCTCGGCGTTGTGGCGCGAGGGCGTGAAGGGGGCGTCCGGGGTGGCGAACTCCGAGGCGTCCTGCGGGATGGCGTCGTCGTCCTCGGCGTCGTACGAGGACTGCTGCGCCACGCGGCGGTCCTCGAGGTCGTCCTGGATCTCGTCCCGGCGGGCCAGGATCCAGGAGCGCCAGATCATGGACAGCAGGAAGGCCGTGGTGGCCAGGGAGATCACGATGGACGTCAGCACGAGGGCCTGGGGCAGCGGGTCCGAGTACTCGGAGGGGTCCAGGGACGAGTCGTAGAGCGGTGCCACGCCCGGCACCCCACTGGTGTGCAGGATCAGCAGGTTCGCGCCGTTGGTCAGCAGCATGAGGCCCAGCAGCACGCGCGTGAGGGAACGCTCCAGGAGCAGGTACACCCCCACGGAGAACAGCACGCCCATCACCACGAGCAGAGTCAGGTTCACGGTCACGGCCGCACCTCCGAGGTCTCGTCCCCCGAGACCATGGAGCCCTCGGGGGCGTCCGGGTCCTCGGAGCGGGTGGCGGTCATCACGGGCCCGTTGCGGGTCAGGCGGATGCGGGAGCCCCGGCCCGTGCGCTTGCGGTCGTCCTCGACCGCAGAGCGCTCGATGCGCTCGTCGATCCGCCCGCCCAGCGAGCGCAGGATGTCGAGCACCAGGCCCACCACGATCAGGTACACGCCTACGTCGAAGATCAGCGCGGTCACGAACTTCACGTGCCCGAACAGCGGCAGGTCCCACTCGAACGTGTAGCTCTCCATGACCGCCCCGCCGAGGAACAGGGGCGACAGGGCGTACAGGGAGGCCAGTGCGAGCCCTGCTCCGAGCATCCACCCGGCGTTGACGGGCGTGGCCCGCTCGAGCTCGTACCGGCCGCCGGCCAGGTAGCGCAGCGTCAGGGCCAGGGAGGCCATGAGCCCTCCGGCGAACCCGCCGCCGGGATCGTTGTGCCCCGCGAGCAGGAGGTAGAGGGAGACCAGCATGAACGTGTGGAACAGCAACCGCGCCACGACCTCGAAGATGATCGAGCGCCGCTCGGGGGCGAGCGTGCGTCCGGCCAGCAGGAACGGGTCCGCGTCCGGACGGGACGAGAAGCGCCGGGCCACCTCGATCTCCTGGGTCCTGGCCTGTGTGGAGTGGGCCGCGGAGTCGGCGCCGCGCAACGCCTGCAGCCGCCGGGTGTCCAGCTGGTGGCGCTCGCTGCGCAGCCGGTCGCCACGGCCCTTCACGAAGATCAGGGAGGCGATCCCGGTGGCGGCCACGGTGAGCACGGAGATCTCCCCCATGGTGTCCCACGCCCGGATGTCCACGAGGATCACGTTCACCACGTTCTCGCCGTGGCCCAGCTCGTATGCCATGGATGGCATGTCCAGGGAGATCCGCTCCGCGGTGCGGGAGGACATCGAGAAGGCGGCGAGCGCCATCATGAAGAGGCCGAAGACCACCGCGAAGACCGCGCGGAAGACCCGGTGCCCGGCCTTGCGCCGGTTCCACAGCGGGCCGGGCAGCGAGCGCAGCGCCAGCACGAAGGCCACCAGGGAGATCGTCTCCACGAGCATCTGGGTGAGCGCGAGGTCCGGGGCGCCGTGCAGCGCGAAGAGCAGGGCCAGCCCGTAGCCCGTGACGGAGACCAGCAGCACCGCAAGGAACCGCTTGCCCGCGGTGAGCACGAGCAGCGCCGCCACCACCATGGCGATCCCGGTGGCCAGCTGCGCCGGGGAGTCCGTCACGCGGAAGCCCGCAAGGGGTGGGGTCTCGAACCAGAACAGGGCCACGAGCGGCACCACCACGGCCGTCACGAGGATCACGGACAGGTAGAACATGAGCGAACCACGCTGGGTGCGCCCGGTCAGCCACACCGCCACGATGTCCAGCACGTTGATGATCCAGCGGTACACGTAGTCGCCCGAGGGCAGCGAGGGGAGCCGCCGCTGGAGGCGGGACACCGGCCTGCGTGCCCTGTGCAGCAGCAGCCCGGCCACGATGATGAACGCGGAGAAGCCCAGCGCCGGGGTCAGCCCGTGCCACAGTTCGAGGTGCACGTGGGACTCGTCCGCGTGGGGGAACAGCTCCTGGTAGGGCTTGATCCCCGCCTCCAGGGGCGCGGGGAACAGACCGAGCACCACGGTGGCTCCCGCGAGGACCATGGGCGCCATGAGGAAGGCCCACGACGCGGGCGTGAAGTCGCTGATGACCGACTGGCCGTCGGGGGCGGCGTCGAGATCCGAGAAGGACGCGGACTTGCGGGCGAAGCCGCCCCACAGGAAGCGGGCGCTGTACGCGACCGTGAGCACGGACCCGACCACGGCGCAGACCAGGGCCGCCGCCCCGGCGAGTTCGGAGACGTCACCCCAGAACGCGGTGAGCACGGCCTCCTTGGCCACGAAGCCCAGCAGTGGCGGAATCCCCGCCATGGAGGCCGCACCGATCACGGACACCGTGAACAGCTTGGGTGCCATGCGGCCCACGCCCGAGAGCCGGCGGATGTCACGCGTCCCGGCCTGGTGGTCGATCACACCCACGGCGAGGAACAGGGTGGCCTTGAACAGGCCGTGGGCCATGACCATGCCCATGCCCGCCATGGCCGTGTCCGCGGTGCCGAAGGACACCACAGCCGTGATGAACCCGAGCTGGCTCACGGTGCCGTAGGCCAGGATGAGCTTGAGGTCGTACTGCCGCAGCGCCACCCAGCCGCCGAAGATCATGGTGCCGAGCCCCAGGGTCAGCGTGACCGGGAGCCAGTACTGCGTCTGTGCGAACCCGGGGGCGAGCCGGGCCACGAGGTAGATGCCCGCCTTCACCATGGCCGCGGCGTGGAGATAGGCGGAGACCGGGGTGGGCGCGGCCATGGCGGCGGGCAGCCAGAAGTGCGTGGGGAACAGCGCGGACTTGGTCACCACGCCCGCGAGCACCAGCACCACGGCGACGTCCACCGTGGTGGAGCCCAGCATCTCCGGGGCGGCCGCGAGCACGCCGGAGATCCGGAACGTCCCGGCCTCGGTCCCCAGCATGATGAGCCCCACGAGCATGGCCAGCCCACCCGCCGTGGTGATCACGAGGGCCTGCAGCGCGGCACGCCGTGCGGCCAGCTTGGTCCGGGAGTAGGAGATGAGGAGGAAGGAGAGCACGGAGGTGATCTCCCAGAAGACGAACAGCACCATGAGGTCGTCCGCCGTGACCAGCCCGAACATGGCCCCGGCGAACGCCACGAGCTGCGCCGCGAACGAGCCGATGTCCCGCGCATCCGCCTTGAAGTAGCGGGCGCAGTACGCGAGCACCAGGGTTCCCACACCGAGCACCAGCAGGCACATCATGTAGGCCAGGGCGTCCATGCGGAACGAGAGGGTGATCCCCAGCTGGGGGATCCACTCCAGGGTGGTGGACCAGCCGTGCTCGGGGCCGTAGACGCGCGAGGTCTGGGACACCAGCCACACGAGACCCGCCAGGGGCGCGAGGGCCACCACGTAGAAACCGGAGCGCCCGGTGCGCTTGAGGATTGCGGGTGCGAACAGTGCCATGACTGCGTGGAGCAGCAGCACCGGGATCATGGGGTCCCACCTTTCGTGCCGCTGTTGGAGCACACCGGTTCCCAGGAAAGGCGCAGCAGGCACGCAGGGGAAACGGGGAGTATTGTCGAGACCCCATCGTAACAAAGGCGGTGGTTGACGTGTCCCCGACCCGGTCCCGGTGAACTCCCGGCAACATCTCCTCCCCCGCCCACTCCGGCTGTGGGCCGTGACGCGCGCCGCACCGTAGGGTGAGCCGCATGACCGCTGAGCGCACGAGCACGGCCCCGCACGGCCCCACCGACCCCGTCGACGCCGCGGCGGGAGGTTCCCGCGCGAGGGTGCTGATGTGGTGCCTCTGGGACACGGGCACCTCCGCCTACAACTCCGTGATGCTCACGTTCGTGTTCACGGTGTACCTCACGAGCTCGGCCTTCGGCACCCCCGAGCACACCTCCACCGTGCTGAGCATCGGCATGACGGTGGCGGGATTCGCGATCGCGCTCACCGCCCCGATCGTGGGCCAGCGCAGCGACACCCCCCGCTCCCGCGCCTCGTTCCTCACGTGGAACACCGTGGTGCTCGTGGCCTGCACCGCGCTGGCCTTCTTCGCCCGGCCGGAGCCCTCCTACCTGTTCCTCGGTGTGGCGCTCGTGGCCGCGGGCAGCGTGGCCCAGGAGTTCGCCACCGTGGGGTACAACTCGATGCTCCCCGCCCTGGCCGGTCCCGTGCGCATGGGCAAGGTCTCCGGCTGGGGCTGGGGCGCGGGGTACGTGGGCGGGATCTTCGCCCTGGCGTTCGTGCTCTTCGGCTTCGTCACGCCCGGGTTCCTGGGCATCCCCACCGAGGACGCCCTCAACTACCGGGCCGTGGCGCTGTTCAGCGCCGCGTGGATCCTCGTCTTCTGCCTCCCCCTGCTCTTCGCGGCGCGCTCCATGCCGTTCCGCGCATACGACGGAGCAGTGCGCGGCCCGTCCCCCGCCGCGACCCCCACGCTCGGCGGTCTCGCCGGGCCCGACGCCGCCCCCTCGCCCGAGCCGCGGCACCGGCGCGGGATCGTGGGTGCCTACCGGGAGCTCTTCGCCACGATCGCCGGGCTCTGGCGGGTCTCGCGGGGCACCGTGTTCTTCCTGCTCTCCTCCGCCGTCTACCGGGACGGACTGGCCGGGGTCTTCACGTTCGGCGGTGTGCTTGCAGCCGGCTCCTTCGGCTTCTCGCTCACCGAGGTCATCGTGTTCGCGGTGGCCGCCAACCTCATTGCCGCGCTCGGCGCGTTCGTGGGCGGCTCGCTCGACGACGCCCTGGGCCCCCGCAGGGTCATCGTCGGTTCGCTCGTGGGGGTCATGGCGGCCGGGATCGCGCTGCTGTTCTGGCACGGCAAGCCCGCGTTCTGGGTGTGCGGACTGGCACTGTGCCTGTTCGTGGGACCGGCCCAGGCGGCGTCGCGCACGTACCTGGGGCGGCTCATCCCCCCGGGGCGCGACGGGGAGATCTACGGGCTCTACGCCACCACCGGCCGCGCCGTGAGCTTCATGGCCCCGGGGCTGTTCGGCCTGTTCGTGTCCCTGATGGGCGCCCAGATCTACGGGATCCTGGGGATCCTCACGGTCGTGGCCGTGGGTCTGGCCCTGCTGCTGCTGACCCCCAAACCGCCCGAGGGGTTCACGACCACCCGCGTGTGACGCCCTACTCGATGACCGTGCGGTGGAAGTTCACGTGGCTGCGGGACGCCGTGGGGCCGCGCTGACCCTGGTACCGGTTGCCGTACGCGCCGCTGCCGTAGGGGTGCTCGGTGGGAGAGGAGAGCTGGAAGAAGCACAGCTGCCCCACCTTGGAACCCGGCCACAGCTTGATGGGCAGGGTGGCCATGTTGGACAGCTCCAGCGTCACGTGGCCCGAGAACCCGGGGTCGATGAACCCGGCCGTCGAGTGGGTGAGCAGACCCAGGCGCCCGAGCGAGGACTTGCCCTCCAGGCGGGCGGCCACGTCCTCCGGCAGCGTGACCTTCTCGTACGTGGCACCCAGCACGAACTCCCCCGGGTGCAGCACGAACGGCTCGTCCGGGGCCACCTCCACCAGACGGGTGAGCTCGGGCTGCTCCTGCTCCGGGTCGATGTGCGCGTACTTGTGGTTGTCGAACAGCCGGAACCAGCGGTCCAGGCGCACATCCACGCTCGCGGGCTGGATCATGGCGGGATCGCAGGGCTCCAGGCGCACGTGTCCCGAGTCCAGGTGGCGGCGGATGTCGCGGTCTGAGATGAGCACGGCATCCACGGTAGTCCACGGGCCGTGCTCACGGGTCGCGGGCCGCCTCCGGACGCCGGGGCCCACGATCCGCCGGGCGGGCCCGACGCGGTGACGTCCCGGCGTCGGGACCCCCCCGGCCGGGGCGGGCGTCGATGCCCTCGGCGTCCGGGGCGGGCGCCGTGGTTCCGCAGGGGCCGGTGGCGGGGGAACAGCGCCGCGCCCCAACGTGTTGTACAGTGGTGGGCGTTCTGTCCGGGCCGTTCACGAACGGCTCCCAGAGCAGTGCGGCTGTAGCTCAATGGTAGAGCGCACGCTTCCCAAGCCTGATACGCGGGTTCGATTCCCGTCAGCCGCTCCGCACCGATCGGTGAACGCCCCGGGTACCTGCCAAGGTCCCGGGGCGTTTCCGTCGGCCCACCGCCCCGCACCCTCCCGGCCCGGGACGCACCGGATCCCACACACCGCACCAGGAGCCACCATGCTGCGCACCATGTTCACCGGCAAGATCCACCGGGCCACCGTGACCCAGGCGGACCTGCACTACGTGGGTTCCGTGACCGTGGACCAGGAACTGCTCGACGCCGCGAACATCCTTCCCGGCGAGCTCGTGGCCATCGTGGACATCACCAGCGGCGCCCGGCTCGAGACCTACACGATCGCGGGCGAGCGCGGCAGCGGGGTGCTGGGCATCAACGGCGCCGCCGCCCACCTGGTGCACCCCGGCGACCTCGTGATCCTGATCGCCTACGGTCTCATGGACACCGCCGAGGCGCAGGCCTACGAGCCCCACGTGGTGCACGTGGACGAGCACAACAGGATCGTGGCCCTGGGCTCGGACCCCGCGGACGCCGTCGTCGGGGACATGGTGCGCCCGCCGCACGCTCTGGACCACGACGCCGCCCGGGAGGACGCCGCCGTCTCCGGCGCCTGATGCGCCCCGCAGGACGGGCCGGTCGCCGCCGCGGGGCGGCAGCGGCGTCGCCCTCCCGGAAGGGAGCACGCCGCGCACCCGACCGCCCGTGGTGCGCCCCGCCCCCTGCGGCGCCCCGTCCGTGGGCTAGCGGTGCACGCACCATCCCCGACCCGAGGAGCTGCCGGTCATGACAGGAGTGCTCGCGGGGTTCTTCATCGTGTGGGCCGTGATCGGGCTGGGCTACGGCATCGGGCGCCTGGGCGTGCTCGGCGCGGACGCCCAGCAGGTGCTGTCCCGGCTCGCGTTCTACGTGGGCTCCCCGCCGCTGCTGTTCCTGACGCTGTCCGAGGCGGACGTGCACCGGGTGTTCTCCGCCCCGCTGCTCGTGGCGGCCGGTTCCGCGTGGCTCACGATGCTCGCCTACGGGCTGCTCTCCCGGTTCGTGCTCCGCCGCGACGCCTCCACGGTGGTGATGGGAGCGCAGGCCGCAGGGCAGGTCAACGCCGCGAACCTGGGGATCCCCATCGCCATGTTCGTGCTGGGGGACGCCTCCCAGGTGGCCCCGGTGATGCTGTTCCAGCTGACCCTGAACACCCCCCTGTACCTGACGGTCATGGACACCCTCACGGGCGGGCGACGGCCCACGGTCTCCTCCGTGCTGCGGAGCATCGTGACCAACCCGCTGATCGTGGGCTCCGCCCTGGGCATCCTCTGCGCGGCCACGGGTCTCACCCTCCCCGACCTGGTCCTGGAGCCCGTGCGGATCGTCGCGGGCGCCGCGGTGCCCGCGATGCTGCTCGCGTTCGGCATCTCCCTGGTGCGCGCCCGCCCCCTGTCCGTCCCCGGCGCGCGCGTGGACACCCTGCTGGCCGCGGGAGCCAAGGTGGTGCTCCACCCGGCGCTGGCTTTCGCCCTCGCGTGGGCGCTGGGTCTCACCGGTCCCGCCCTGTACGCCGCGGTCGTCATGGCCTCCCTCCCCACCGCCCAGAACCTCTACGTGGCCGCGGTGCGCTACGACCGGGCGACCACCGTGTGCCGGGACACCGTCCTGCTCACCACGGTGTCCTCCATGCTCACGATGACGGCGGTGGCAGTTTTTCTCTCGTGACGTCGAGTCACACGTCACACGTGATGCGGGCCACCCGTAGACTGGACTGACGCTGGATCGGCCGCGACACCCGCGCAAGGACGCGCCGCATCGCCCAGCCCATGCGCTCTCCAGGGGAGGAACCACCGTGAAGTCCACTCACCACTCACACAGGGCCGGGAAACCGCGCACCGTCCGCAGCGTTGCGGCCGCCGCGGCCGCGTCCGCCATGCTGCTCACGGGGTGCAGCGGCGGGGAGGCCGGCCCGCCCACGCTCACGTGGTACATCAACCCCGACGACGGCGGACAGGCCGTCATCGCGCAGGACTGCTCCGAGGCCTCCGGCGGGAAGTACACCATCCAGACCTCCCTGCTGCCCCGCGACGCGTCCTCCCAGCGCGAGCAGCTCGCACGCCGCCTGGCCGCCGGCGACACCTCCATGGACATCATGAGCCTGGACCCGCCCTTCGTGCCCGAGCTCGCCGAGCCCGGCTTCCTGGCCAAGCCCCCGCAGGACGTCGTGGAGGCCACCACCAAGGACACCCTTGAGGGTCCGCTGCAGGGCGCAACGTGGAACGACGAGCTCGTGGCCATCCCGTTCTGGGCCAACACCCAGCTGCTGTGGTACCGGGACTCCGTGGCCAAGGCCGCCGGGCTGGACATGTCCAAGCCCGTCACCTGGGACCAGATCATCAAGGCGGCACAGACCCAGGACAAGTACCTGGGTGTGCAGGGCACCCGCGGCGAGTCCATGTCCGTGTGGGTCAACGGACTCGTGGAGTCCGGTGGCGGCCAGATCGTCACGGACGGCGAGGCCGGTCAGGACGCCCAGGTCGACCTGGACTCGGAGGCGGGGCAGAAGGCCGCCGAGATCATCGGGACCATCGGCAAGGAGGGCCTGGGAGGCCCCGGCCTGGCCACCCAGGACGAGAACGCCTCCATGATCCAGTTCCAGGGGGACAAGGGCTCGTTCATGGTCAACTACCCGTTCATCTACTCCGCGTCCAAGGCCGCGGTGGAGGACGGCTCCCTGGAGCAGTCCGTGGTGGACGACATCAAGTGGACCACGTGGCCCCGCGTGGACGCGGACACCCCGTCCGCTCCCCCGCTGGGCGGGATCAACCTCGGCGTGGGCTCGGCGTCCAAGCACCAGGACCTCGCATGGGACGCGGTGCAGTGCATCGTCTCCACCGAGCACCAGGCGCAGTACTTCGCCACCAACGGCAACCCGCCCTCGTCCGCCAAGGCCTTCGACGACCCCGCGGCCAAGGAGGCGTTCCCCATGGCGGACACCATCCGCACGTCCCTGGACGCCGCCAAGCCGCGCGCCCAGACCCCGTACTACAACGAGATCTCCACCGCGATCCAGCAGCACTGGACCCCGCCCAGCGAGGTGGACGAGAACACCCCTCGTGAGACCACCGCATTCATCGAGGAAGTCCTGAAGGGAGATGCGCTGCTGTGAGCACCACGGTCGATTCGCGCACCCGCGCCACCGGGACCGGGAAGCCGCGCCAGAAGGCGCAGCTCTCGGACCGGGCCCGCTCCGAGCGGAAGCTGGGGTGGCTGCTCGCCGGTCCGGCGTTCGTCATCATGCTCCTGGTCACGCTCTACCCGATCGTGCAGGCGCTGTGGGACTCCCTGTTCTCCTTCCGCCTCACGGCACCGGGTGACAAGGAGTTCGTGGGCCTCAGCAACTACGCCACGGTGTTCTCGGACATCGTGTTCTGGCGGGACCTCGGGGTCACCGTGCTCATCACCGTGGTCACCGTGGTCGTGGAGCTCGTGCTCGGTCTCGCGCTCGCCCTCGTGATGCACAGCGCGGTCAAGGCCACCCGCGGGATCCTGCGCACCGCGATCCTGGTGCCCTACGGCATCATCACCGTGGTCTCCGCATTCGCGTGGTTCTACGCCTTCGACATCACCACCGGCTACGTGAACAACTGGCTCTCGTGGCTGCCCATGATCGGCCCGGACTTCAACTGGTTTGGCTCCGCCGGCCCGGCCCTGGTCGTGATCATGGCCTCGGAGATCTGGAAGACCACGCCGTTCATCTCCCTGCTGCTGCTCTCCGGGCTGGCGCAGGTCCCCGGTGAGCTCACGGAGGCCGCGCGCGTGGACGGCGCCTCCGCGTGGCAGCGCCTGGTGCGGGTGGTCCTGCCGAACATGAAGGCCGCCATCATGGTGGCCGTGGTGTTCCGCGCGCTGGACGCCTTCCGCATCTTCGACAACGTCTTCATCATGACCCAGGGACAGTACGGCACCGAGACGCTCTCGCTGCTCGCGTACCGCACGTCCATCGGTCGTCTGGAAATCGGCCTGGGTTCGGCCATCTCGGTGATCCTGTTCGCGTGCGTGATGCTCATCGCGCTCGTGGCGATCAAGATCTTCAAGGTGGACCTGACCGGTGGCTCTGGGAAGGGGAAGTGACCCGCCATGCTGAGCACTAAACAGAAGATCGGTTGGGCCGTCATCTCCGTGGTGGTGCTGGTCTACGCACTGTTCCCGGTGCTGTCCATCCTGATGACGTCCTTCAAGTCCCCCTCGGACCTGAACTCCGGGAAGTTCCTGCCCACCGAGTTCGTCACCGAGAACTACGAGCAGATCTTCGTGGGCGACGCCAAGGACCTGTTCCTCCCGGCGCTGCGCAACTCGATCGGCATCTCGCTGATCGCCACGTTCATCGCCGTGGTGCTGGCCACGCTGTGCGCCTACGCGATCGCCCGCCTGGACTTCCCGGGCAAGAAGCTCGTGCTGACCACCGCCCTGGTGGTCTCCATGTTCCCGGTCATCTCGATCGTCACGCCGCTGTTCAACCTGTGGCGCCAGGTGGGGCTCTACGACACCTGGCTCGGCCTGATCATCCCCTACCTCTCGCTGACGCTGCCGATCTCCATCTGGACGCTCGCGGCGTACTTCCAGCAGATCCCGTGGGACCTGGAGCGCGCGGCGCAGGTGGACGGCGCCACCACGTGGCAGGCCTTCCGCAAGGTCATCGTGCCGCTGACCCTGCCGGGCGTGTTCACCACCGCCATCATCGCCTTCTTCATCGCGTGGAACGACTTCGTCTACGGCATCGGACTGACCTCCACCTCGGCGGCACGCCCTGTTCCCGCGGCCCTGGCGTTCTTCACGGGTGCGTCCCAGTTCGAGGACCCGGCCGGTGCCATCGCGGCCGCGGCGATCATCGTGACGATTCCCGTGGTGATCCTCGTGCTGGCCTTCCAGCGCCAGATCGTCTCCGGTTTGACCCAGGGCGCCGTCAAGGGCTGAGCCCGGCCCCTCCACACGCTCAGACACAGTAAGGACTGACACAACATGGCAGCTATCACCATGGAGCACCTCGTCAAGAAGTACGACGACGGCTTCCCTGCGGTCAACGACATCTCCATCGACATCGCCGACGGCGAGTTCCTCATCCTCGTGGGCCCCTCGGGCTGCGGCAAGTCCACGCTGCTGCGCATGGTCGTGGGCCTCGAGGACATCACCAGCGGGGACCTGAAGATCAACGGGGAGCGCGTCAACGAGCGGCAGCCGCGCGAGCGCAACCTGTCGATGGTGTTCCAGAACTACGCCCTCTACCCGCACCTCTCCGTCTACGAGAACATCGCGTTCCCGCTGCGCCTGGCCAAGGGCCAGTTCAGCAACGACGAGATCGACCGGAAGGTCCGCGAGGCCGCAGAGACCCTGGACCTCACCGAGCACCTCGAGCGCAAGCCGGCGAACCTCTCGGGCGGTCAGCGCCAGCGTGTGGCCATGGGCCGCGCGATCGTGCGTGACGCGGACGCGTTCCTCTTCGACGAGCCGCTGTCCAACCTGGACGCCAAGCTCCGCGGCCAGATGCGCACGGAGATCGCGCAGCTGCAGCGCCGCATGGGCATCACGTCGATCTACGTGACCCACGACCAGACGGAGGCCATGACGCTGGGCGACCGCGTGGCCGTGCTCAAGCGCGGTCAGCTGCAGCAGATCGCCTCCCCGCGAGAGCTCTACGAACAGCCCGTCAACCTGTTCGTGGCCGGGTTCATCGGCGCGCCGTCCATGAACTTCATCCCGGCCCGCATCGAGGGTGGGACGTTCCGCACGCCCATCGGTGACATCGAGGTTCCGGAGCGTGTCCGGGCCAGGCTCTCCGGGGCTCCCGAGCTCGTGCTGCTGGGGCTGCGCCCGGAGCACTTCGAGGACGCCAAGTTCGTGGACGAGGCCAAGGTGGGCCACGGCACCATGTTCGATGCCGAGTTCACGCACACGGAGTGGCTGGGCAACCAGCAGTACGGCTACATCCACTACCAGCAGGACGACACGGTCCAGCACAAGCTCAACGAGCTGGCCCAGGAGCTGGACGCGGACGAGATGCCCGCACAGGTGGTCGTGTCCCTGGATGCGTCCTCCCGCATCCGCGGTGGCTCGAACTCCAAGATCTGGCTGGACAGCCGCCGCATGCACGTCTTCAACCCGGAGACTGGCGAGAACCTCACGCGCGACGCCGAGGCGGGAGCGGAGCTGACCCGCGAGGCCAACGAGGAGCGCGAGTCCGAGATCGCACGGGCCCGGCAGCGCGACGGGGCCGCCACGGCCTCCGGCGCTCCCGCACGCTCGGGCCAGGGCGCGGACGGCGGCAGCAGCGCCGCACGCTGACTCCGACTGACCCGGCAACGCCGGTCCGCACGAGAACGGCCGGTCCCCGCGGGGGACCGGCCGTTCTCGTGCGCGGATGATGGGGCACCGCCTCGTCAGCCGGCGCCACTCACGGCGTCGCAGTTCGTGGCCGTCGTGGTCGCGGTCGTGGTGGGTGGCCGTGGTGCTGGGGCAACACCAGGAGAACTCGCGGCAGCAGGGCACAGCTGGGGGGGGCGGCGTCGCCCCGGAATCACCCCGCGCCCGGGACGAACGCCCACCACACGAGCGCGACCACCACGGCCACGAGGGCCGCCGAGGAGAGCGCGTAGCGCACCCGGGGGAATCGCACCCGCCAGGAGACGAGCCGGGGCCAGTGCTCGCTGACCTGGGCGGGCGTGGCCCGCCTGAAGTTCACGTGCTGGGCGCCGCTGAGCCGGGCGATCTCCTGCAGGGTCCGGGCATCCCACACCGTGCCGTCCAGGGACAGGGCGCAGCGTCCCGCGGCAGTCACGAACCACAGGTGGGGCCGGCCCCTGGTGCGCCCCTGCGCCGCATGCGGCGGGAGCAGCGCCTCCACGGTGACCACCTGTGGAACCCGTTCCCGTTCCACGGCCCGGAACCCCATCCAGCGGGACGTCAGCACGTGGCTGGCCGTGAGGACCACGAGTGCCGGGCGGAGGTAGGCGTAGCAGGCCACGGCTCCCGCGAGCGCCAGCAGCACCAGCAGCACCAGGGCGAGACCGCCCGCCCGGCGGACGTAGATCATGGCCACGGCCAGACCCACGAGCGCCAGCGGTGGGCACGCGGCCAGCAGCCGCCGCCCGTAGGATCCGATGCGCGGGTGGAACACGTGCTCGGGCTCCCCGTACCGGGGCGGCACCTGTCGGACGGTCTCTGCCATGTGCTGCCTCCGCGCTGGCGGTTCTGTGTGGGGCTCCGCCCTGGGGCGGATCTGCGGTGGGGGCGACGCCGCGGCGTCGCCCGGTCCAGCCTAGTTCCACCGGCGGGGCCCGGGACCCGTCTGCGCCGTGGGCACGGCCCCGCCGCCCAAGAACCTGGGATCCGGCCAAGGCCCTGCCACAACCTGGTCCGGCCACGGGCCCGCCGTCCGGTGACACGGGTCTGCTCCCTGCCCGCTCATCCACTAACGTGAAGATCCATGGAACGCAGCGATCGCATCATCAGGGCCGTGGGGGCGTGGTTCTTCCTGATCGTGCTGTCGGTCGCGGCGGCGGCGGTCACCATCGCCCTGGTGAACAAGTACCAGTACGGTCCGGAGACGGATGTCCGCGAGTACTTCCAGGCGCTGCAGGACGGGGACGGCGGCAAGGCTCTGGGGCTGCTGAACGCCCAGGTGCCGGATTCGAACGCGGCGCTGCTGGACGGGGACGCCCTCGCGGAGGCGGGCAGCCACCTGGACGAGGTGGAGGTGTCCACCGTGTCCTCGGACAAGGACCACGCGGTGGTGCGCGCGAGCTACCTGCTGGACGGGAAGCCGGCCTCCTCGGAGTTCACGCTGCACCCGGCGGAGACCCAGTGGGGGTTCTTCACGGTGTGGGACTTCGACCCGTCCACGCTGCCCACCATGACCGTGTCCATGCCCGGCTCCACCGCGGTGGACATCAACGGCGCCTCCGTGGCGCTGCCGGAATCCTCCCGGGACTTCGCGGTGTTCTACCCCGGGGTCTACACGGGGTCCTACAGCTCCCCCATGATCACGGCGGAGCCCCGCGAGGTGCCGGTCAGTGACGAGGACCAGCACACCACCATGGAGCTCACGGCCGTCCCGTCCGAGACGATGAAGCAGCAGGTGGACGAGCAGATCCACGCGCACCTGGACCGGTGTGCGGAGCAGGACAGTCTCTACCCCGAGGGGTGCCCGTTCTCCCACGACTTCCCGGGGCGGATCCAGGGTGAGGTGTCCTGGAGCATCAAGGACTACCCCCGGCCGGAAGTGCGCCTGGCCGGTCCGCACGCGGACCAGTGGTCGTTGCCGGACAGCAGGGGCACCGCGCACATCGAGTTCACCGCGGTGGACCTGTACGACGGCCGGACGTCCACGGTGTCCCGGGACGTCCCCTTCACGTTCTCCGCGGGTTTGAAGGTCACGGGGGACCAGGCCAGCGTCAGCCCCAGGTAGCGTCCCGCCCCGGGATCAGTCCGTGCCGCGCAGCTCGAGGGTCAGCTCAGCGGGGGCCGCAGGATCCACGGTGAACGGGATGCCCCAGTCCTGCTGGTAGAGGTGGCACGCGGCGTGCTCGGGGATCTCCCCGTCCGGGGAGCCGTCGCACGCGGCCGCGCGGGCGGTCACGTGCAGGACCCCTTCGGTGACGCCGTCCGCGAGGCGCAGCGTGCGGGTCAGGCCCTGGGACGTCCCGCCGCCCTCGACCAGCGCGTCCTCCGGGGACGAGGAGACCTTCAGCTGGGTGGGGTCCCCCCACCGGGTGTCGAGCTTCTGGCCCGCCGGCGCGGAGAAGCGCACCGCGAGCGCCAGCGCACCGGGTGCCACCGGGGTCCGCTTGCGCTGCACCTGGGCGGCACCCTCGTCCACGGTCTGCGCCTTCTTGGGCACGGGCACGCGCACGAGGCGGTGCGCGTTGGTCTCCACGACCACCAGCACGGGCTCCTCGTGTGAGGTGTCCAGCAGCACGTCCGAGGGTTCCGCGAGTCCGCGCGTGAGCGTGGAGACCTCACCGGTGGCGGGGTCGTGGCGGCGCACGGCACCGTTGTAGGTGTCCGCCACGGCCACGGAGCCGTCCGGGAGCACGGTCACGCCCAGGCAGTGCTGGAGCCGCGCCTCGGCGGCGGGGCCGTCCCGGAACCCGAAGTCGAAGAGCCCCAGCCCCACGGCGGACTCCACCGAGACCTCGGCAGCGGCGTCCACGGCGGCGGGTGCCCCGGAGCTGGTTGGCGACGCCGCGGCGTCGGGACGCGCGGGGGCCTCCCCGTCGGATCCCGCGGCGACCGGCCCGGCGGAGGACCCGGCCGGGTCGCCCACGGTCGTGGGCGCGTGGGGAGCCGTGGTTGCCTCAGGATCGGTGGGCGACGCCGCGGCGTCGCCGACCGCGCACCGCACCCGTCGCAGGGCGGAGGATTCCGAGTCCGCGACCCACAGGTCCCCGTGGGCGTCCTGGGCCAGCCCGGAGGGCTGCGCGAACCAGGACTCCCGGGCGGCGCCGTCCCGCAGGCCCTCGTCCCCGGTGCCGGCCAGCACGGCGAGCGCACCGGTGCGGGGGTCGAAGGAGAAGAGCTGGTGGGTCCCGGCCATCGCGACCACCAGGGTGTCGGCGGCGTCGGACCACACGAGGTCCCACGGGGAGGACAGTGCCACCTCGGTGGGATCGGTGGCCGTGATGACGTTCGGGTCCGTGCCGCGGGCGCGGGCGTCGTCGAGCAGACGCTGCACGCCGTTTCCGGCGAGGGTGCGCACGGAGCCGGAGCCCAGGTCCACACCCCGCAGCCGGTGGTTCACGGTGTCCGCGACCACGAGGTCGTAGCCCACCTCGGCGCGGACGTGCGCCGGGAGTGTGGCGATGCCCTGGGGCTCGTTGAAGCGGGCGAGCTCCCGCGGGCCGTCCACCCAGCCGCGCGTGCCGTCGCCGATTGCGCGGCGCACCGTGCTCAGGTCCGACTCGAGCTGCACCAGGCGGTGGTGGCCCGTGTCGCTCACCATGAACGAGCCGTCCGGCAGCCCGACCACCTTGCCCGGGAAGCGCAGCTCGCCCTCGGGGCGCGGGCGCGGCACGTAGGGCCCGTCCCCTCGGTGCAGCGTGCCCTTGGCCTCGTGCTCGGCCACGAGCTCCGCCACCAGGGACTCGAGCCCCGACACGTGGCCCTCGCCGGAGAGGTGCGCCACGATGTACCCCTCCGGGTCCACGACCACCAGGGTGGGCCACGCGCGGGCGGTGTACGCGTCCCACGTGCTCAGCTCGGGGTCGTCCAGGACGGGGTGGGTGATCTCGTAGCGGTCCACCGCGGCGGCCAGGGCGTCCGGGTCCGCCTCGTGCTCGAACTTGGGAGAGTGCACCCCCACGGTCACCACCACGTCCGAGTGCTTCTCCTCGAGCGGGCGCAGCTCGTCCAGCACGTGCAGGCAGTTGATGCAGCAGAAGGACCAGAAGTCCAGGATCACGATCTTCCCGCGCAGCGCCTGCAGGTCCAGTTCCCGGCCCCCGGTGTTGAGCCAGGCGCGGCCCGTCAGCTCGGAGGCGCGAACGGGGGTCTTCATGCGTGCAGCGGTCACGGGGGTCCTTCCACGGGGGTCAGGGGGTCTCTCAGGATCCAACGCTATCCGCGCGCCCACACTTCCCGTGCATCGCATGACGCCCCGCACACCGGCCCACCGCTCCGAACCCCCGCGCTGCGCTCCGCGCCCGCGCGGCCCGTGCCTGCGGCGGGGGACGACGCCGCCCGCCCACCCCGAGGAGGCCCGTCCCCTCCGCGGCCCGGTGGCCGTGCGGCGTCGTCGGGCCGGCGGCAGGCCGCGGCGCTGCGGGAACCCGGTGCGGGTGCGGCGTCGTCGGACCCCCGCCCCGGCTCAGCGGCGGGGCTGGTCCCGCTCGGCGAGCTCGGCCATCATCTCGTTGTACGCCCGCAGCTCGGCGTCGTCCGTGCGGTCCGCCTGGCGGTCCACGCGGCGATTCTCCTTGCTGCCCTCCATGGCCCACAGCACCGCCATGATGACGGCCAGCAGGAAGGTGGGGAACTCGCCGATCCCCCACATCAGCATGCCGCCCAGCTGCTGGTCCTCCAGCGCGCTGGGGCCCCACGGGCGGCCCATGTTGCCGAACCACGAGGCCTGCAGCACCGTGGTCAGGCTCATGATGCTGATGCCGATGAACGCGTGCGCGGCCATGGTGGCCAGCAGCAGCACCAGGCGCATGGGGTACGTGGGGCGGCGCGGGATGGGGTCGATGCCGATCAGCACCAGGGCGAACATGTACCCCGTGAACAGGAAGTGCACCATCATGAACTCGTGGCCCACGTGGTAGCGCAGCGTGAAGCTGAACAGGTCCGTGAAGTAGAACAGCACGATCGAGAACGCGAAGTTGGCGGCCGCGAAGATCGGGTGGGTCACAATCCTGCCCCACGTGGAGTGCACGAGCCGCAGGATCCACTCGCGGGGTCCGCGGGTGCCGTCCCGGCGCGGCTCGAGCGCCTTGAGCACCACCGTGACGGGCGCACCGGAGACCAGGAACAGCGGCACGATCATGGTCAGCGTCATGTGCTCCACCATGTGGGCGGAGAACAGCACGCGGGCGTAGATGGACACGCCGCCGCACGTGGCGTAGAGCAGTGCCGCGAGGCCCACGAACCAGGACGCGGTGCGCAGCGGGGACCACGTGTCACCGCGGCGCCACACCTTCACGGCCGCCCACAGGTAGACCACCGCGAAGAACGCCACCACGGCCACCCAGAACCAGTCCCAGCGCCACAGCGTGAACCAGTTGCCCAGGGTGGGCTCCGGGGGAAGCTCGTACCACGTGAGGATGCGAGCGGGTGACGCGTCCGGCTCCAGCTCCTCCGGAACGGGAGGGGCCGTGCGGCTCAGGGCGGTCGCGATGCCCATGAGCAGACCCATGAGCACCACCTCCACCACGATCACGCGCCACAGGGAGGCCGTGCGGGACCGGGAGCCGTCCGCCACACCGGGGATCAGCCACTGCCGGTGCGCGAACCCGGCCGCGGCCAGCAACACGGTCAGGCCCAGCTTGCTCAGCGCGATCACCCCGTATGACGACGTCAGCTGATCCCAGGAGCCGATCCGCACCGCGGCGTTGACGATCCCCGAGAGCAGCACGAGCACGTAGCAGCCCAGCGCCACGGCGGAGTACCGGCGCAGAACCACCGCGAGCAGCGGCTCGCGGCGGGTGCTGTCACCGCGGCGGCTCACCACGCTGGTCTCCCGGGAGAGCAGCGGGCCCACCCAGATCAGCACGATGAGCCCGCCCACCCACAGGCACACGCCCAGCAGGTGCAGACCGAGGGAGTTGACCGCACCCATGTGGTCCGCGCCCCCGGCCGCGTGGCCGGTGAGCGCCAGGGCCACGAGGGCCACGAAGGACAGCGCGAGGGTGCAGAGCAGCCCCAGCAGCGAGCGCACCCCGAACACCAGGGTGGTGACCACCGCGGCAACCATCACGATCACGGCCTGGGACTGGCCCGTGGCCAGCCCGGTGATGTAGTGCAGCAGCTCCTGGGTGTAGCTCTCACCGCGCCCGAAGCCCGAGCCGGAGACGTCCGCGTACGTGAACACGAGCACCGCCACAGCGGACACCGTCCACACCACGGAGGCGGCCTCCACGAGCCGCAGCACCTCCCGGTAGACCGGGTGCTCCGGCTCCCCCGCCTGGCCCCTGCTGTTGCGCGGGGGCCGCTTGCGCGAGGTGTCCGCGAAGCGCGGCACCACGCCGATGGCGAGCAGCAGCCCGCCCATGACCACCGACATCGCGATGTTGTGCACGGTCTCCACCACGGGCAGGCCCCACCGCACGAGCGCCCCGGGGTCCGCGACCTGCCGGGGTGCGGCCGCGCCGCCGAACACCAGCGCGGCCGACATCCCGATCATCGCGGCCACCAGGACCACCGAGATGGTCCACGGGCTCACGCTGACACCCCGGTTCTGCGGGGGTGCCGGCGTGCTCTTCCGGGCCGGGGCCGCGCCCCGGCTCCGTGCGGTGGTGCTCATCCTGGTGCTCCTCAGGCCTTCCGGCCGATCGCTGCGGTGCTCCCGGGGCGTGGTGCTCCCGGGCTCGTGCTCGGTGCTGTGCGGCTCACGTGAACAGCGCGTCCCCGATGAACCCGCCCGGCTGGCAGCCCGGCGGGATCGCGAACACCGCGGACCCGATGGGAACGGTCCACGTGTTCAGCATGTCCAGCTCGTCCAGCCGCTTCTGGATGGGCACGAACTGCCGGTCGGGGTCCGACTGGTAGGACGCGAAGATCAGTCCCGTGCTGGACACCCCGCCGGACACGTCGCCGGAGCGGCTCTGTCCCGAGGCGTCGCTCACCGCCAGATCATAGTTGTAGACCCTGCGGAAGATCTTCTCGTCCGGGTTCTCGCTGCGGGAGCGGCGCACGTGGCTGTAGGAGGAGATGACCGGGAACCCCAGGGGCCCCTTGGCCTCGAAGTCCGGTTCGTCGTGCTCCTGGCTGCCTGTGAGGGGCGCGCCGTCCGAGAGCCTGCGGCCCACCGCGTCCTCCCGGGCGGGCGTGTCCGCCTCGTCCCACGTGTCCAGGTTCATGTGGATGCGCCGGATCACCACGGAGGTGCCGTCCTGGATCCAGGGCGTGAAGCCGCCCTGGCCGTAGACCACCTTCTCGTGGTCGCTCTCCCCGGGGTAGGGGTTCGCGGTGCCGTCCACCTGGCCGAACAGGTTGCGCATGGTCTGGCCGTCCGGGGTGGCCCCCACAGTGTTGCGGAAGCCGTCCTGGACCCACCGCACGCTCGCGAAGGAGCGCGAGTCCTTGAGCAGCACCCGCTGGGCGTGGGCCAGGGTGAGCTTGTCGTCGCAGCACAGCTGCAGCAGCAGATCGCCCTGGTTCCACCGGGACTGCAGCTTGTCCACACCGAACGCGGGCAGCGGCCGCAGCCACCGCGGGGCGCGCGCGGGGTCGATCAGCTTCACCGTCCGGGGGCCGAAGCCCACGGTCACGGTGAGCCGCGAGGGGTTCTCCGCGAGCCAGGGCTCCTGGTCGTTGAGGGGCGCCTGCCCCTGGGTGAGCGCGGCGGCGTCGTCCGTGAGCACCCGCAGCATGCGCCGCAGGGAGTCGCGCGTGGCCCCCTCGTCGAGGTCCAGGGCCACGAAGGCGCAGAACGCCTGGGGCAGCGTGGCCACCCCCGCCTGGCGCGCCCCGTGGAACGGTTCGGTCTTCACTCCGTGGCGGGGTTCGTCCTGTGCTGCGGAGAACCGGGGGTCCCCGGCGCCCAGGGCCGCTGCGGAGACCGCGCCGAGACCCGTGGCGCCGGCGCCGGCGACCGCTCCCGTGAGGAGCGACCGCCGGCTCCACCCCGAGGAGGGGCTGCGATCAGTGGGCATGGCATTCCGGAAGGGCAGAGGAGGACGGCGACGCCGCGCCGGTGTGGCCCGCGTGGTCCTCCGTGGCGGGCGAGGACGTCGTGCCCTCGCCGTGGGAGGCGTGGCCCTCGTCCGAGCCGTGCTCGTGGGAGCCGTTCTCGTGGGCGCTGTGGTCGTCCGAGGAGCCGCTCGCGTCCTCGCCGGGCGCGTAGTTCTCCTTGGCCCCCGAGTAGTCCCGGACCGGCACGGTCACGTCCTGGGTGCCGCCGTCGGTCTCGAGCTGCAGGGGGAGATCGCTGCCGGCCTGCAGCGAACAGGTGAGGCCCATGAGCATGATGTGGTTCGCACCGGGTTCCAGCTTCACGCTCTGCCCCGGGGCAATCGTGAAGCCGCCGTCCTTCTTCTTCATCTGCGTGGACCCGCTCGAGGCGTCCATCGCGGTCTCGTGGAGCTCCACGTCCTCCGCGATCCCGTGCGCGGAGGCACCCTTGAGCGTGACCTCCTGGTCCGAGGTGTTCGTGACGGTGCCGAACACCGCCGTCATCCCGGACGGGGCGGCCTTGGCCCAGCCGTCGCTGAGCTCGAGGGGGCCCGCGGCCGTGCTCCGGCTCGCCGTGCTCTGCCCGGAGTCCGACGCCGCCTGGTCACCGCCCTGCGCGGAGCATCCCGTCAGGGCCGCCAGCCCCAGGCCGAGCGCCGCCGCGGCGGCGAGGGCCCGGTGGACGGGACGACCGGACTGCCCCGGTGTGAGGGCCGTGGCGGCGGTGTGGTTGTTCGTGGTGGGGTCGTTCATGGTGTGTGTCCTTCGCGTGAATCTGTGGACCGGCCGTGCACGGGGTCTGCGGGGCGCCCCGGGGCGGCGCCACCGGACGTCGTACGGGGCGCGGAGTCGAGTCCCGCCGAGCACGCCGTGCGGTGGGCACCGCCGGCTGCGCCCCATGGGCCGTGGGCGGACCGTCGGGGAGCATCCCCGGCGCCCGCCGCACGCTCTGCGCCTGCCGCCCGGTGGACCCTGCGCCTCGTCAGTGGTCGCGGTGCGAGCACCGGATCCGAGGCGGTCGCCACGGCTGCCACCGCGGCAGGGGCGCCTGCGATCTCCGTGGCTGACACCGGCGGCCGGTGCGGCCCGTGGCTGCGTCCCGGGGCTTTCGCGCCCGTTTCACATGCCGGTCTGAGTATGAACAAGTGGACCCGGTGTGGACCGGGAGGGTGAACCGGGCTCAGCGCTGCTTGGGGCGCGTGGCAAACACCAGGATCACGAGGAGCAGGACCAGGGCCACAACCCCGCCGATCACGGGGAGGACCCAGCTGGGGATCCCCGTTCCGGTCACGGTCTCCTCGCCGGACTCCGCGGCGGAGTCCGGCGATCCCGAGGCCACGGGCGCGGGGGACGCGGTGGTCCCGGCGCCCTCACCCACCATGTAGGTGTACGTGCCCTCGATGGGGTGCCCGTCCTGCGAGACCACGCGCCACGTGACGGTGTAGGTCTCGTCCGTGTCCCCGCCCTCGCGCAGCGGCTGGGACACCTTGGTGTTCTGCACCGCGAGCGTGCCGCGGGTGACGTCCGTGCCCCGGGAGTCGGTGACCCTGATCTCGCCGCCGATGTCCTGGATCTCTCCGGAGAACGTCAGCTCGAGCGTGGTGGGTGCCTTCTCCAGCGTGGCCCCGGCCTCGGGGCTGCTGCGCAGCAGCTCGTCGTGCGCCGCAGCGGGAGCGGCCGGCGCCAGCACGAGGGCCAGCGCGAGCAGCGCGGTGCACAGCGCCGGCAGGACCGCGCGAAGCCCCCCGCCGGTGGCCGTGGACCACGCGGGCGACGCCGCGGCGTCGGCTCCGTGCTCCGAGCCTCCCGACGTTCGGGTGGGCATGGACATGGGGTGGTGGGTCATGGGGGTGCTCTCCTGCGCCGGTGGGCGCGTTCGTGCCGCGAGGTGCGGCGAAGCGGATGCGATGAACGCTGACGGCGGCACCGGATCCGCGGGGTGCAGCACCCCGGGCGATGCCTAGGCGATCACCGGAGGCCCCCGGTAGCCGCACGCGGAGGGCAGCAGCAGCTGGTCGCTCAGCGACCGCGGCGAGGTCCAGGAGACGCGGCGCGGCACCGTGGCCACGGGGCGCAGCACGGGTGCGAGAATGCGCTGGATGCGCAGGGACAGCGAGCCCAGCAGCCGGAAGCCCGCCACTTCACCGTGACGGAGCAGGAGGTAGGTGGCCAGCGCCGCGACCACGTGGGCGGCGAGCATGCTGCCGCCGTGGTGCGCCACGGGGGCCACGGAGATCACCACGGCGGGACCGTCGGCCACCGCGGCCACGTGGTGGTGGGTGTGGTCCACGGCCGTCACGGCACCGGCGGACTGGGCGAAGAGCGTGTGCAGCAGCGCCTGTGACAGCACCACGCTCAGGGCCACGCACCAGCGGGAGAGCGTGCGCCCGGCCAGGAGCATGCACAGCGGTGCGGCCAGACACGTGGACAGCGCCACGATCATCAGGGAGGGCCAGGTGCCGTCCACCGCCGCGTGCGAACCCGCGGCGAGCGTGGTGGCCACGACGGCGGCCACCCAGCCCCGGGCAAGACGGCGGGCACGACGGGACACCGAACACCTCCGGGGCAGACACAGTGGATGGGACTCCCATTATGCGCCACCGGGGGCCTGAGTTCGACCACCCGGGGACACGCAGAGGGACCGCTCACGCGCAGTGCGTGAGCGGTCCCTCGAACGGTTGCGGGTAGCTGCGACCCGCTTCCGCGCTACCTCACTTGGAGGAGACAGCAGCCTTGAGCTTGGAGCCCGCGGTGAGCTTCACACCGTGGCCGGCCGGGATCTGGATGGCCTCTCCGGTCTGCGGGTTGCGGCCCTGGCGAGCGGCACGGTCGGTGCGCTCCACGGCCATCCACCCGGGGATGGTGATCTTCTCGCCCTTGGAGACGGAGCTCTCGAAGACCTCGAAGAGGGCATCCAGCACGCCGTTGACGGCGGCCTGGGTGTTGCCGGACTTCTCGGCAACCTCGGCGACGAGTTCGCTGCGGTTCATAGCCATGTGCTTGTCCTCCTGGACTTGGTGGGCGTTCTCTGGGGAAGGCGCGACCGGGGGGTCGGCTTCCGGTGCAGAAATTACCAGCTGGACTTGTAGATGCCGGGCAACTCGCCGCGGTGAGCCATGTCGCGGAAGCGCACGCGGGAGATCCCGAAGCGCTGGAAGGTGCCGCGGGGGCGGCCGTCGATCTGGTCGCGGTTGCGCACGCGGATCGGGGAGGCGTCACGGGGGAGCTTCTGCAGACCCAGGCGGGCCTCCTCGCGGGCCTCGGGGGACGCGTTCTCGTCCACGAGGGTCTTCTTCAGCTCAGCGCGCTTGGCCGCATAGCGCTCGACGATGACCTTGCGCTGCTCGTTCTTGGCGATCTTGGACTTCTTGGCCATGGATTCAGCGCTCCTCGCGGAAATCGACGTGCTTGCGGACCACCGGGTCGTACTTCTTCATGACGAGGCGGTCGGGGTTGTTGCGGCGGTTCTTACGGGTGACGTAGGTGAACCCGGTACCGGCCGTGGACTTCAGCTTGATGATGGGACGTACGTCCTTGTCCTTGGCCATCTCAGATCTTCTCCCCACGTGCGATGAGCTCGTTGACCACGGCATCGATGCCGCGGGCGTCGATGACCTTGATGCCCTTGGCGCTCAGGTTGAGCGTGACGTTGCGACGCAACGAGGGCACCCAGTAGCGCTTCTTCTGGATGTTCGGGTTCCACCGGCGCTTGGTGCGGCGGTGCGAGTGCGAGATGCTGTGGCCAAAGCCCGGCTGGGCCCCGGTCACCTGGCAGTGCGCTGCCATAGTGTTCTCCTCCAATGTCCAATGTCGACGAAATGACGGCACGCATGGTGGCCGCCGAGCGGTGCTCCGCCGGCAGCCGTGGCCACGAGTGATCCGCCACCTCAAGAAAATGCCACCGTTCGCGCGCCGGGCGTGATGGGTCTCTGCCCCGCGGCAGTACCGGTCAGGGCACTCGCTACGACGAAGACGGTGAAGATCAAGGCGCCGGTAGATGGACTCCACCACACGACAGCCTTAGATTCTAGGCTTCTGCGGGCTCTCTCGCAAACGCGGAACGCAGAACGGTGCGATTGAGCGCCCCTCGATCGTAGCCGGTGCCCCGCCCTCGGCCAATTCGACGGCGAAAAGGCACCCGGGGCGGCGGACCGTCCATGACCCGACCCACCGCCCCGCGTGTTTCCTGCGATCCCATCCCCTCACCCAGGAGATTAGGTAAGACCAGTGTTACCTAATTGCCCGTCGGAGGCAACCCTGCGGCGCACCGGCTCAGGAGGCGCCCCTGAACGGGTCCGCCTGGTCCCGGCGCTCGGGCTGCACGGGGGCCTTGACGTCCGCGGTGCGCCGGTGGGTGCCGAGTGCTGCGTTGACCACGTCCACGAGGGAGTTGACCCGGTCCAGCTGCGGCAGGGAGCCCAGCATCACCGGCCGTCCCTCGGCGTCCGCGAGGGGCACCCGCCAGTTGGGGTACTCGTCGCTCGTGCCGGGCTGGTTCTGGATCCGCTTCTCCCCCACGGCATCCACGAGGGAGACGTTGAGCAGCAGCGAGGGCGCATCGCACAGGTAGCGGTACAGCGCCTCGATCCTGCGCCGGTCCTCCGCTTCCTTCCCCTCGGGGAGGTAGCCCGCGTCCGCGACGGCGGCGAAGAACGTGTCCAGCTGCTCGCGGGCCTCCTGCCGCTCCTCCTCCGGGGACCGTGCGAGCAGCCCGAGGTCCTCCCGCAGCTGCAGCTGGACCCCCTCCAGGTAGCCCGGCGTGGGTGGCAGGTCGTGGGTGTTGACCGAGGCCATGCACAGCTCGCGGTAGCGGGACGGGTCCAGCGGCACGTCCCCGTCCATCTCGAACCACAGGATGGACGTGCCCAGCACGCCCTTGCTCCCGAGGTACTCCCGCACGCTGTCCTCCACGGTGCCGAGGTCCTCGCCCACGACCACCACGCCGGCGAGCTCGGCCTCCAGAGCCAGCACCCCCACCATGGCCTCGTGGTCGTAGTAGACGTATGTGCCGTCGGAGGCATTGTTGCCCTCGGGGATCCACCACAGCCGGAACAGGCCCGCCACGTGGTCGATCCGCACGCCTCCCGCGTGCCGGAAGATGGTGCGCATCATCTGCCGCCAGGGACGGTAGCCGAGCTCCGCGAGCTTCTCGGGATCCCACGGGGGCTGGCTCCAGTCCTGACCCAGCTGGTTGTACATGTCCGCGGGGGCACCCACACTCACCCCGGGCGCCATGGCGTCCTGAAGGGCCCACGCGTCCGCACCGTGCTTGTGCACGCCCACCGCGAGATCGTGCACCACACCGATGTCCATCCCCGCCCGGTGGGCCGCACGCTGGGCGGCCTCGAGCTGCTCGTCCAGCAGCCACTGCATCCACACGTGGAAGTTGATGCGGTGACGCAGCCGAGTGCGAGCTTCCTGCGCGTAGGGGGACTCGGGGGAGCGCGCCTCGTCCCGCCACAGCGGGGAGTCCTCCCCCAGCTCCTCGCGCAGGGCGCACCACAGGGCGAAGTCCTGCAGCGGCTGCCCGGCCTGAGCCACGAACGCCTCGAGCTGCTGCTGGCGGTACGGCGAGCGCCGCACGGTGTAGAGCAGTTCCAGGGCCTTGAGCTTGGCCGCGTACGCGGCGTCGCGGTCGATCGTGGAGGGGTCCAGCACGGCCTTGCGCTGGATGGCGGCCAGACGGTCCACCACCTCGCGGTCCGCGGGGCGCAGGTACGGGAACTCGGCCACGTCCGCCACCCGCAGGTAGAGGGGGTTGAAGAACCGTCGGCTCGAGGGCAGGTACGGGGAAGGCTCCACGGGCGGCTCCGGCTCCGCGGCGTGCAGCGGGTTGATGAGCACGTAGTCCGCGCCCTGCACACCGCTGATGGCCGCGAGGGAGGCCAGGTCCGAGAGGTCCCCCACGCCCCACGAGCGTGAGGACATCACCGAGTAGAGCTGCGCCATGTACCCCCAGCGGCGGCGCCCGCGCAGCCGGTCGGTGGTGCTCAACCGGCGCGGTGTCACCGCCACGTCCACGGCACTCTGCTCGCCCGAGTCCGTCACGGCCTCCAGGCGGTACCAGCCGAGGGGCAGCTCCCGGGGCAGCTCGTACTGCGTCCGCCGCCGCGTGAGGCCGTCCACCTCGCGTGTCTCGGCCTCCACCCCGGGAGCGGGGTGCAGCTCCCGGACCTGCTCCGGCTCGCCCTCGGGCCACACCCGCACGCGCACCGGATCGCCCTGGGCCGTGGTCACGGCCACGCGCGCGCCCTGCTCCTCCTCCGCGATCACCACGGGGGGCAGCAGTCGGCGCCACGGTGCCAGCTCGCGCTCGCGCAGGGTGCGCGCGGCGGCGTCGTCGTCCGTGACGTCCGCGCCCAGCGCGGTGAGCACACTGCGCAGCGTCTGCTCCGGAACGGTGACGGTGTCCCCCTCGAACCCCCGGTACTCGGTGGCCACACCGTACTCGGCGGCCAGTCGCTGCACCGTGCTCACCCCTGATTTGCCTGCGTCGTCAGCCATGCTCCCACTCTAGTCAGCCGACTGAGCCCACCCGCCCGGTCGACGACGCCGCCCCGCCTCCCCCGCGGCCGGCGGCACCCCGGGGGCGTGGTTGACTGGGGTCATGCAACCGACCCTGCCCGGCCCCGACCCGTCATGGCGTCCGCGCGCCGTCGTCTTCGACTGCGACGGTGTGCTCATGGACACCGAGCGTGCCTGGGCGCGCGTGCAGCACCGGGTGGCCGAGCAGGTGGGCGTGACGATCGACGAGCGCACCGAGGCCGGCCTCATGGGCCTGTCCGCGCGTGACATCGCCACCTTCATCGCCGCGCGCGCCCGGGAGGCCGCCGGCGCGTCCGCTCCCGGCGAGGACGAGATCCACGACCGGCTCGTGGGCACCGAGGCGGACGTCGTCGGGGCGTCGATGGACCCGCTGCCCGGAGCGGTGGAGACGGTGCGCGCCGCGGCACGCCACGTCCCGGTGGCGGTGGCCAGCAACTCCACGCGCGCGATCCTGGACCGCAAGATGCACGCGGTGGGGCTCGCGGACGTCCTGCAGACCTGGGTCAGCGCCGAGGACGTCCCGCGCGGCAAGCCCGCACCGGACATCTACGAGGAGGCGGTGTGCCGCCTGGGAGTCGACGCCGCGGACAGCCTGGCCGTGGAGGACTCCCCCGCCGGGGCCACGGCGGCCCGGACCGCGGGCCTGTGGGTTCTGGGGGCACCGCTCGGGCACAGCGAGCCGATGGCCACGCACTTCCTGGTGGGGTCCCTCGGGGACCCCACACTGCAGCCGATGCTGCGCGCCTGGGGCCTGGCCGACTGAGCACCGCGGGACCCTCGGGGTGCCACCCCGGCTCCGGGCCCCGCGCGGTGCTCAGCTGTTCCAGAGGCCGTAGGTCTCCGCGAGCTCCGACACCTTCTTGGCGCGTGCCAGGCGGGGGAGGTAGGAACCGTCCGCTCCCCCGTGTCCCGAGTTCGCCTGCTCGATCATCTCCCGCGCCCACCGGATCTCCTGGTCGCTCGGCGCCAGCGCGTGGTTGATCGCGTCGGTCTGGGCCGGGTCCAAGCACAGCTTGCCGGTCATGCCCATGGACTGGGTGACCTTGCACGCTGCCTCGAGCTCGTCCCCGGACACACCGTTGCTCGGCCCGTCGATGGGCCCCGGCAGCTCCCCCACGCGGGACGCCGTGACCAGGGTGGAGCGCGCGAACGCGAGGGCCATGGGATCCCCCGAGGCGCCGGTGTCCTTGCGGAAGTCCCCCACGCCGAAGGCCAGACGGAACACCCCGGGAGCCCGGGCGATGTCGTAGGCGTTCATGAGACCCACGGCGGACTCGATGAGCGCGACCACGGGGGTGCCCGCGCGGCTCATCATGGCGGTCTTGGTGATGTGGTCCGGGTGCTCCGTCTTGGCCAGCACGATGCCCCGCAGGTTGGGGACCTCGGTCAGCGCCGCCAGGTCCTTCTCCCAGTGCGGGGTGGTGATGTCGTTGATGCGCACCCACGCGGACACGCCGTCCTGCATGGCGGCGACCATCTCCCCGCGAGCGCGGTCCTTGTCCTCCTCCGGGACGGCGTCCTCGATGTCCAGGACCACGGAGTCCGCCTCCGAGGCCATGGCGGGGGCGAACAGAGAGGTGTCCGCCGCTGAGGTGAGCAGCCACGTGCGGGAGAGCCGTGCGGGAAGTGCTGCTGCGCGCTGGTTGCGGTACGGGGCCATGGATCTCCTCGATCGGGTGCGTGAACGGTGGACGCCGGTGGCGGCGCCGGGGTGGTTGGTGCTCTGCGCGGCCGGGGACCGCCCGGCCCGGGCGGGGACACAGCGCGCACAAGCCGCCTCAGGGGTGGTGGTGTGCGGAAGTGCCGCGGGGATCAGGCGCGGAGCACCCGCTCAACCCTAGTGGCCCCGCGCGGGGCCGGTCCCGAGGGGTGGGCACAAAAGGCCCCGCCCGGGATTTGTGCGGTTCCCACCACCGCACGCCGCGCCGGATCAGCCCAGCAACAGCTCAACGCCCTGCCCGCTCAACCCACCGTCCGCTCAGCCCCCGCCCGCTCAGCCAGGACCGGCTCAGCCCAGCGCTGCTCAGGAGGCCAGAGGGGTGTGCTCCGGGGCCACCCGCTCCTCGGCGCGCACCGGGCCGGGGGCCGTGGCGCCGGGCGCGAACGGCGAGCCGCCGAGCGCCTCCCGGCCGTGCGGCGTCGTCCAGGGGGAGAGATCGGGGCCGAGCGGCACGATGCCCGAGGGGTTGATGTCCCGGTGCACCACGAAGTAGTGCTCCTTGATCTGCTGGAAGTCCACCGTGTCCCCGAAGCCGGGGGTCTGGAAGAGGTCCCGGGCGTAGCCCCACAGGTTGGGCATTTCGGTGAGCTTGTTGCGGGAGGCCTTGAAGTGGCCCACGTAGACGGGGTCGAAGCGCACCAGGGTGGTGAACAGCCGCACGTCCGCCTCGGTGATGTGCTCCCCCATGAGGTAACGCCGCGTGCCCAGCCGGTCCTCCACCCAGTCGAGGGCGGTCCACAGCCGCTCGTACGCGGCGTCGTAGGCCTGCTGGGAACCGGCGAAGCCGCAGCGGTACACGCCGTTGTTGATCTCGGTGTAGACGCGCTTCATCACCCGTCGCATCTCGGGAACCAGCTCGGCGGGCCACAGGTCCGGGGCACCCTCGCGGTGGAACGCGGTCCACTCGGTGGCGAAGTCCTCGGTGATCTGTGGGAAGTCGTTGGTGACCACCTGCCCCGTGGGGACGTCCACGATCGCGGGCACCGTGATGCCGCGCGGGTAGTCCGGGAACCGCGCGAGGTAGTTCTGCTGCAGCCGCTGCGTGCCGAGCACCGGATCCCGGCCGTCGGGGTCCAGGTCGAAGCGCCAGGACCGGGCGTCGTGCGTGGGTCCGGGCATCCCCACGGAGATCGCGTCCTCCAGGCCCAGCAGCCGGCGCACGATCAGCGTGCGGTTGGCCCACGGGCACGCCCGCGCCGCGACCAGCCGGTACCGCCCGGCCTCGACCGGCCACGCGCGAGCGCCGGGGGCGAGCTCGGCGCTGTCCGGCTCCGTCACGATCCGGTCCTCGATGTACGTGGTGTCCCGCGTGTACTCCTCCCCCGCGTGGACGTAGAGCCCCGCGGTGGAGTGGGTGGTGCTCGTGGTGGGATCCGTCATGGCGTCCTCTTCCGGTGGTGTGACTTGATGATACGTCACGCTTTTTCCGCCCCCTGGCCCGCGACGGTCCCGGGCCGAGCGGACTACAGTGGCGGTGTCCAGCCCGTTCGCGGCACGGTCCGCACGGCACCGCCGACCACACCTTCGGATCGCCACCATGAACCCCGATCAGCGCCCCCGGGACGAGCACGACTCGCCGGATCCTCGCGCCGTGGACCCGCACGCCCAGAACCCTCGTGCCCGGAACTCCGCCGACCGCCCGCAGTACGGCATCCGCGTGGACCCCGCACAGACGCCACCTCAGGGCCCGGACAGGACGCCCACCAGCGGGACCGCCGCAGCTCGCGGCCCCGCGCACGGTGCGCGGGCGGCGTCGCCCACCGGGTCCGCGCACGACGCCGCCCCGGCCGGCTCCGAGGCCCGCACCACCGCGACCCGCGCCGCCCGGAGGATGGGCCGAGGGCTCTCCTTCACCGTGATCATGCTGGGGCTGCTCGCAGGACTGGCCCTCGTGGCCATGGACCTGTGGTTCGGCTGGGTGCTGGGCGCGATCCTCGTGGTGCTCGGCGTCCTGGGGTACGCGCTCGTGCAGACGCGCGCCCTGCCCGTCTTCCAGGATCCCGGCGAGCCCGAGCGCCGCTCGTGGTCCAAGCTCTGGCTGATCCCCGCCGTCCTGCTCGTCCCCGGCTTCGCGTGCCTGGGGATGGCGTTCGTGGTGCCCTCGTGGCTCGGCCCGTCCGTCCCCGCCGACCTGCTGGACGACTACGTCCTCGCGTTCATCGTGGGAGGGATGACCATGGTCGTGGGCGCCGGGCTGGGTTTCGGGCTCGTGGCGACCGCCCGCTTCACCCGCCCCGACGACGACGACTCGCCCCTGCGCCCCACGGACTACGCCGACCGGCTGCGTGAGCGCGAGCGCGGCACCGGCGGCACCCACTACGATTCGGACTGGATCAAACGCGACCCCCGCGCCTGAGACACCCCCCCTCCCGGCACGGGGTGCCTCCCCGAGGAAGCAGCAGAGCATGGACAGCACATCGAGCAACCGCACCCCACCCTGGCTGAACGCCCGGGAGCAGGAGGTGTGGCGGGCCTTCCTGGAACTGTCCCGCAGCATGGAGCGCGCCGTGGACCGGCAGCTGCAGCGCGACAGCGAGCTGTCCGGCTCCGAGTACGAGGTCCTGGTCCCGCTCTCGGAGTCGGCCACCGGCGAGCTGCCCTCCCGCGAGCTGCTGCGCATGCTCGGCTGGGAGCGCTCGCGGCTGTCCCACATGCTCTCCCGCATGGAGCGCCGCGACATGATCCGACGCTCACCCAGCCCCACCGATGCCCGCGGCCTGGTGGTGGGGATTACCGAGCACGGGCGCAGCTCCATCACCCGCGCGGCCCCCGCCCACATCGCCATGGTCCGGGCCGCCTTCGTGGACCAGCTGACCGAGGACGAGAGCACGGCCCTGCTGAGCATCGCCCACAAGGTGGTTCCCCGTCTGGGGGATCTGAAACTGGCCTGAGGCGCCGCACCGGGCGGGAGGACTCCGCGCCTCACCCGGTGCGGTCCGTTCGGGAAGGAGCCGGAAAGGCCCGTTAACAGGGGACGGGTCCTGCCACTTGGGGGATCGGCAGGACCCGTCGGACATCCCGAATCTGGGGGAGATCGGGACGCCGACCAGCCGGGGGATCATCCGGGTGCGCATTTGGGGGGATGCACCCGGGCCACTTCGGCCGACATCACCACTTTATGCGGCAAGTCCATCCAGACGCAAGTAAACCCGCAAAACAGCGCTGCAACCGGCCTCTGACCTGCACCGTTGCGGAACGTCGCTCGCACCGTCGAGCCACGGAGCAACGACCGCCTCGTCCTTCTCCCCCGTTCCCTGTCCCCCGGGTGAGCCACAGGGTCCGGGTGCTCCGAGGCGCCCCGCCGGGAGCGGAGACGGCCCGGATGAGCCCATCCGGCCCGCGGACACGCTGCGGTGGCCCGCGCAGCTGCCGCCCGGCGGGAGTCAACCGCGCGGCCCGGACCCGTCAGCGCGCCGCAGGGCTCGTGCCCGTGGCTCCCGCGGAGTCAACCCACCCCAGTGCAACATCCAGGAAAGCCCGCAGCCGGGCGGAGCGGTCCTCGTCACGCCAGGCGAGTGCGAGGTCGATCTGCGGGGACCCCTCGAGCTCCGCGTACACGACCCCCCGCAGCTGCAGGGCCCGCACGGACGCGGGAACCAGCGCCACCCCGCCTCCCGCCGCCACGAGTGACAGCATGCTCGCCGTGTCCTGCGCCACCTGCCCGATGCGCAGGGGGAGCCCCGCGGCGAGGAACAGCTCCTGGGCGGCCCGGTGCAGCGGTGACCCGGGCGGGTGCGCAACCACCGGAAGACCCTCCAGGGCGCCCACGCCAACCGACGGCCGCGCGGTCAGCGGTGCGTCGACGGGCAGGGCCACCACGAGGGGCTCACGCCCCACGACGCGGTGGCGGATGCCCGGCGAGGCCACGGGCGGGTGCAGCAGTGCCGCGTCCAGGCTCCCGTCCCGCAGCCCGGACTCCAGCGCCGGTGACGGCAGCTCACCCCGCAGGCTCAGGGTGACGCCGGGCAGCCCCGCCCGCACCGCGCGCGCCAGCTCCGGGACGACGTCGTACGCCGCGGCCCCGGCGAACCCCAGCCGGAGCACACCCGTCGAGGCGTCGCCCTCCCGCCGGACATCGGCCTCGAGCAGCTCGAGGTCGTGGAGGACCCGCCTCCCCCGGTCCAGCAGCTCCTGACCCGCGGGGGTGAGGTCCACCCTGCGCGTGGTGCGGTCCAGGAGTCTGGCACCCAGGTTCTCCTCCAGCTGACGGATCAGCAGGGACAGCGCCGGCTGCGCCATGTGCAGCCGCTCGGCGGCCCGGCCGAAGTGACGTTCCTCGGCCACCGCGACGAAGCAGGTCAGCTGCCGGATCTCCATGTCGGGCCACCTCCTCGGGTCCGGAGCCACGGCCTCCCGGCGGGCCGCCGAGAACGTGCTCCAGCCAGCCCACCCGGGCCGTTCCCCGGATGCGTCACACCGCTGCCGCCCGTGGCACCGGGTGCGCGGTGCGGTCAGGAGTCCAGGAGCTTCTTCTCCAGGATCTCCTCCTTGACGGCCCGTCGCAGGGTCTTGCCGAGCATCGTGCGGGGAAGATCGTCCATGGCGATGATCCGGCGGGGGACCTTGTACCGGGTGACCTTGTCGTAGCAGTGCTGGCGCAGGGCAGCCTCGTCGAGGCTCACCCCGGGTTCCAGCACCACGGCGGCCACCACGGTCTCGTTGCCGTCGTCGTTGGGGATCCCCACCACGGCGGCGTCGGCCACGCTGTCGTGCAGCTTCAGGGCGGTCTCCACCTCGGTGGGGGCCACGTTGAACCCGCCGGTGATGATGACCTCCTTGATGCGGTCCACCACCCGCAGGAAGCCGTCCTGGTCCACGGTGACGATGTCCCCGGAGCGCAGCCAGCCGTCCTCGGTGAAGAGCTTGGCGGTCTCCTCCGGGCGCTTCCAGTAGCCCTGGGTGGTCTGCGGGCCCTTGACCAGCAGCTCGCCCTCGCCATCCAGCGGAACGTCCTCACCCGTCTCCGGGTCCACCATGCGGATGTCGGTGCCGGGGAACGGGATGCCGATCGACCCCGCCCGGCGGTGGTCGTTGAGGGGGTTGCACGCCACCAGGGGTGAGCACTCGGTCAGCCCGTACCCCTCGATCAGCATGCCGCCCGTGGCCTGCTCCCATGTGGCCACCAGGGGCACGGGCAGGCTCATGGCACCGGAAACCGCCACACGGATGCCCGAGATGTCCTTGCCCTGCTCCCGCGCGGCGTCGAGCACCTTCTGGTACACCGGGGGAACCGCCGGCAGCACGGTGGGCATGGACTTCTTCATGGCCTTCAGGATCAGATCCGCACGCACCGTGGGGAACAGCACCAGCTTGGCCCCGAGTGACATGGCGAACGTGAGACCCAGTGTGAGCCCGAAGGCGTGGAACAGGGGAAGCACGCCGTAGACGACCTCGTCCGAGGAGCTGTCCAGCCAGTGCTGCCCCATCAGCGCGTTGGACTCCAGGTTCCGGTGGCTCAGCATCGCGCCCTTGGGCTGGCCCGTGGTGCCGGAGGTGTACTGCAGCAGGGCGATGTCCGTGGCACTCGGGCGGGGGTGGTCCGAGCGCAGGGGCGCGGAGTCCAGGAGGGACTTCCAGGCGATCGTGCCCGGAGCGGCGGCCGTGAGCTCGCGCCGCTGCTCCGCGAGCTTCTTGAGGGGCAGCCGCAGGCCCAGGCGCATGGCCGCGGGCATGGCGGCGGTGATGTCCACGGACACCACGTGCTCCACGGCCAGGTCCTTGGGCATGCTGGTGATCCGCGACGCCACCTTGTCCCACGCGATCACCACGCGGGCACCGTGGTCCTCGAACTGGTGGCGCAGCTCGGGGGTCGTGTAGAGGGGGTTGTGCTCCACCACGATCGCACCGAGCCGCAGCACGGCGTAGAACGCCACGATGTGCTGGGGGCAGTTGGGCAGCACGATCGCCACCCGGTCCCCGGCCTGCACGCCCAGCACCCGCAGCCCCTCGGCCACGCTCTGCACCTGCTCCCCGAGCTGCGCGTAGGTGGTTCCCGCGCCGAAGAACTCGACCGCGGTCTTGGCCCCGTGCCGCGCCACGGACTTCTCGAGCATGTGCACCAGGGAGGTCTCGGGCAGGTCCAGGTCCCGAGGGACCCCGGGGTCGTAGCTCGCCGTCCAGGGTCGGGTCGCCAGGAAGTCACGGGAATTCACGTCAGCCATGACAGCGAGATTACCCGCCCTGCGGCAGGCGCCCCGGCAGGCGGGGCACCGCTCCTGCCGGGCGCCCCGCCCTCGATAGACTTCGGGGGACCCGCCACAGGACTCCCCGCCGAATCGAGGCCCCCGCATGTCCCCCTCCTCCGCCCGCGACCCCTTCGACGACGGCAACGCGCCCTGGACGGGCGGACACGGCTCGGCGCGGCCCGACTCCGCCTCCCAGGACACCCGGCCCCTTCCCCGTCCCGACCACCGGTCCGGTCCCGACGGCCAGCCCGGGTCCGCCGCTGCGCAGGAGGCCCGCACCGCGGCCGTTCCCGCCTCCACGGCGGACGACGCCGCACGGACCCGCCCCCTGCCCAGCGCCCCTCCCACGGGCCGCACCGGCGTGGCCTCCGGGCGTCTGCACCCCCGGGACCAGCACTCCGGCCCGGCCAACCCGGTGGGCGACGACCACCTCACCCACCCCCAGGAGAGGATCTCCGCCGAGGCGTCGTGGGACACGATGCGACCCGCGGTCCGCCCCGGAGGCGCCTCCGCGGCCCCGCGTCTCACGGCGGAGGCCCTGCGCGCCCGGCAGCGTCAGCGTTTCGGGGGTCTGCAGATCGTCCCCGGGCTCATGGGGCTGCTCACGGCGGCGGCGCTGGGTGCGCTGCTGACGGCCCTCGCCATCCTCGCGGGCCCCGCCGTGGGCCTCGACACCGGGCTCAGCGCGGGAGACGCCCTGGCGCGGGCCTGGAACGAGCCGGGGTCCGCGCAGCTGTGGGGCGGCGTCGTCGTCCTGGGTGCGGTCGAGCTGCTGTCGATGCTGGCGGGCGGCTACGTGGCCGGGCGCATGGCCCGGTTCTCGGGAGCCGCGCAGGGGGTGTGCGTGTGGCTGTGGTCGGTCGTCGCCCGGGCCGCGGCCTCCGCCGCCGTGCTGCTGTGGGCGGGACAGGCCGCCGTGGAGGACGGTTCCCGCTGGGTGGCCCAGGAGATGATCGGGGCGAATCCAACCGTGGGTCTTGTGGCGATCGGCGGGCTGCTGGTGCTGGGTCTCGTGGGCGCGGTCCTCGGCGGACTGTGGGGAATGTACTACCACCGCAAAGTGGACGCTTGGAGCATTTCGCATGCAATGAGCCAGTAGACTTCCGTACTGTCGGGGGCCTGGGCTGGGCCTCCACAGGGGAGTACGGAGGAAACATCCATGCCTTCAACACTCGTCGCGATCGTCGACGACCATGAAGTGGTTCGGGAAGGTGTCCGCCTGGTGTCCATGACATCGCTGGCGGACGTCAAGCTGGTGGGGTCCTCGGACTCCGTGACCACGCTGCTGGACCAGTTGGGCCGGGACCCGGAGAATCCCGCCCTCACGGCGCAGGGGGCCAAGCGCATCGAGTGCGACGTCGTCCTGCTGGACCTGTCCCTGGCGGACAAGTCCCGCCCCGCGAGCAACGTGGAGCGGCTGCGCAGCGCGGGCATGAAGGTGCTGATCTTCAGCATCGCCGAGAACGCGGCACTGATCAGGGAGGCCCTGCGCGCCGGCGCACTGGGCCTGGTGCGCAAGTCCGACCCGCTGGAGCACGCCATCGAGGAGGCGCGCGCCATCGCGGACGGCAAGCCGGTGATCACCAAGGAGCTGGCCGCGGCGATCGACGGGGACGTGGAGTTCTCGCGCGCGGCCCTGTCCCCGCGCGAGCGCGAGACCCTGCGGCTGTACGCCTCCGGGTTCGCGCAGGTCCAGGTGGCGCGGCGCATGGGCATCAAGCAGTCCGCGGTGAAGACCAACATCGACAGGATCCGGGAGAAGTACGCCCGCATCGGACGCCCCGCGCCCACCAAGATCGATCTGCGCATCCGCGCCATCGAGGACGGTCTGGTGGATCCGGAGGACGACGTCACCACGGCTGAGAAGAAGCTGTGACGAGCACCCCGGGCACCCCGTGACCCTGCGCGGCAGGAGCTCGGGGAGCAGGGCCCGCTCCTACCGCGTGGTCAGCACCCAGCTGCGGTGGAAGCGGTTCTTCGCCACCACCGCGCCGGGGAAACTGGGGGTCTACACCTACCGTGCCCACTGGCTCGCGATGATCGGGGTGGGGGTCTTCGGGGTGACCCACCTGATCGAGGTGTTGCCCATCTTCGCCCAGCAGCAGTCGCACCTGCACGGCTGGTACAGCATCTTCCTGGCCGCGCTCGGTGTCCTGACGGGTCTCACCCTCTACTACGGGCTGCACCACTCGGTGCGCCCGTGGGTGTTCCGGGCGTACACCGCGGTGGTGGCCGCATCCATCCTGACGCTGCCCCTGGCCTACACCGGGGGCATGCTGCCCCAGAACCCGTGGATCTCGGGGTTCATCATCCTGGCCTCCGGGGCCGCGGCCGTGCTGTGGAGTCCCGCGGCCGCGGTGCTGTACACCGTGGGGATCGAGGCGCTCTACGCCCTGGTCTCCGTCCTGGTCGTCTCCGTGTCCCCCAACGCTGAGTCCTGGGTGGCCGGGGGACTCTCCCGCCTGGTGTTTGCCCTCACGCTCATCATGATCATCACGGTGGGCAAGCGTGGCACCGAGCGCATGGACCGCAACTACGCCGAGGCGCTGTCCGAGACGCTCGCCATGACCCGCAGCCGGTCGGAGACGGAGGACCAGGAACGGATCGACCGTCTGATCCACGACAACGTCATGGCCGCGCTGCTCGACGCCTCCCGCAACCACGGGGTGCTGCCCCGCAGGACCCGCGAGCTCGCCGCGCGGGCCCAGGATGTGCTGGCCGAGGAGTCCAGCCGTGCCTCGGGCGCGCACACCGTGATGGTGCACGACCTCATGGACGAGCTGATGGAGGCCCTGTCCCCGTGGCGGGACCGCGTGCGCTTTACCAACCTGCGGGCGCCCATGCGGCCCGTCGGTGAGCCCCGAGTGTTCGTCCCCGCCTACGTGGCCCACGGGCTCACGCAGGCCGTCACGGAGGCCGTGTCCAACAGCGCACGGCACTCCGGCAGCGCGATCACCACCGTGGCCATGGAGGGCGAGATCTGCGAGGCGAGCCCCATCAATCCCGAGGGCTTCTACCTGCGCTTCACCATCAGCGACAACGGCCGGGGCTTCAACTACCACGACGTGCCGAACCGCAGGCTCGGTGTGCGCGTGTCCATCATGGAGAACGTGGACTCCATCGGCGGGGTGGTCCACCTGGACTCCGCCCCGGGCCGGGGCACCCGGGTGGACCTCGTGTGGCCCAAGGACGTGGTGGCATGAGCGAGGTCACCCGCCCGGTCTTCGCCCACCGCTTCATGGGGCTCCTCGTCCTGGCCACGTTCGGCGCACCGTTCGTGGACGCGCTGCGTCACCTCGAGGACGCGACCTCCAGGTGGGCGATGTTCGTCTCCCTCACGGCGTACGCGGTGTCCGGGCTGATCATCGCCCTGCCGGCGTGGGACGGCCGCCGGTTCCACGTGGTCCCCACCGCGCTGAGCGCCACCCTGTTCCTGGTGGCGGCGCAGCAGGGCTACGCGGCCACTCCACTGACCACGGACGCCGGGCAGTCCCCGTGGTTCCACCTGGGGTTCATCGCGGAGCTGTTCGCCCTGGGCATGCGTCGCAGACCGGGGTGGGCGCTGCTGGTGTGGCTCGGCGTGACGGTCATGTCCGTGCTGCGCTGGCCCGTGGTGAACGGTGTCCCCCTCCCCATCGAGGCCTACCACGTGGTGGGTGTGGCCGTGATGATCGTGACCTGGATGGTGGAGCGGCAGTACAACTTCTTCATGAACCGGCGGGAGGAGACGCAGCGGATCCTCGACGCCGCCCGCAGCGGCGACGAGGCCGAGAAGGACATGCGCCACGCCTCGAGCCGCCGTGTGGACGAGGTGCGCCGCCTCGCCGGCGGTCTCCTGGAGCAGATCGCCCAGGAGTCCACGGTGGTCACCGACTACGACGTGCAGCAGTTCCGCCTCACGGAGGCGCAGCTGCGGGACAGCATCCGTGGCCGCGCGATCGCCACCCCCCACATCCTGGAGCTCACCCGGGCGGCACGTGCTCGCGGGATCACGGTGGACATCCTCGACGAGCGCGGCACCCCGCCGTCCGACGCGGTGCTCTCCGCCACCGCCCGCCAGCTCTCCGAGATCTTCGCCCACGTCCGCTCGGGAGTGGTCACGGTCCGCGCCCTGCCCCCGGGCGATCCCGCCGCCGTGTTCATCGTCCACGACTCCCAGAACCCCGACGACGACCCCCTGGCCGTGGAGATCGAGGACGTCACGGGCGCCGTGTCCACCTTCTGACCGGATGCCGCCGCCTCCTCCGACCGGGCGTCCTCCGGCGGGGCCGGTGATCGACGCCACGCACCGTGCACCGCGCACTTGCCAGGCGGCACCCGTCCTCCGGCTCGCCCGGGCGCGCCCCGCGGCGAGCGCCCTGCACACCCGGGTCCTCAGCCGCAGTCACCATCCCGCACTCCACAGAGCTGCCGCCCCACGGCACCGGGGCCTCACGTGCGTCCTAGCCTCCTGCCATGACGACGACGGCACGTTCCCTCCCCTGCCCGGCGCAGCCACCAGCCCCGGCACCAGATCCCCCGGCTCCCGGGCCGGCGCTGCCCACGTCCGGGACGCTCCCCGCGGCCGGCGGGAGCCATCAGCGCCCCACCGCCAGCCCCCGCGACGCCTTCCGCTCAGTGCTGTGCGGGGACGGTGTGTCCCGCTGCCCCTGGGCGCTCGGCACGGCCGGCGCACTCGCGGACCACGACGACGAGTGGGGGACCCCTCCGAGCACCCCCGCCGAGCACTTCGCCGCCCTCATGCTCGAACTGGTCGACTCGGGGCTGGCCCGGTGGTCGCAGTCCGCACGCCACGGGGCCTGGTACCTGCACATGGCCCACCTGCGCCCGGAGCGCGTGGCTCTGTTCGACGAGGACGACGTCGAGGACCTCCTGGTGACCGCTGACCTGATCCGCAACCGGGCCAAGATCGAGGCGGTGATCCACAACGCGGAGGTGTGCCAGGACTGGGACGTCACCCGGTGGAACGAGCTGCTCACCGAAGCCCAGGTGCCACCGGCGGAGGCACCACCGCAGAACGCGCTGGACCTGCCGGACAGCACCGCCGCGTCCCGCAGGCTGTCCCTCACCCTGCGCTCCCACGGGATCGTGCTGGTGGGTCCGGTGACCGCCCACCGGTGGCTGCAGCGGATCGGGCGGGCGCCCGGTCACGTGGCGGGGTGCTTCCGCGCCACGTGACACGCGCCCGGGACGACCCGTCCGTTCCCCGCTGCGGCGAGGCACTCCGGGCGGTGCCGCGGTTCACGGCGCCCGGCACGACGGAGGGGCGCCCGGCGCGGCGGAGGGGCGCCCGGCGCAGCGAGGGGCACCCGCGTGTGCCGCGGGTGCCCCTCGATGCGTCTGCGCCGAGCCCCGGAAGGGCCCGGTCAGCCGTGACTCACTCCAGCAGCAGTGCCGGCTCCTCCACGATCCGGGCCACGTCCGACATGAAGCGGGCAGCCAGCTCCCCGTCCACCACGCGGTGGTCGAACGAGCCGGAGAGGGTGGTGATCCAGCGGGGGACCACTTCCCCGTCCACCACCCACGGCTTCTGCTTGATGGCCCCGAACGCCAGGATGCCCGACTCCCCGGGATTGATGATCGGGGTGCCCGTGTCCGCTCCCAGGACGCCGATGTTCGTGATCGACAGCGTGCCGCCCTGCATCTCCGCGGGCTGCGTGCGTCCGGCACGTGCCGTCTCGGTGAGCTGCTGCAGCGCCACGGCGAGCTCGCGCAGCGAGAGATCCTGCGCGTCCTTGATGTTGGGCACCAGCAGACCCCGCGGCGTGGCCGCCGCGATCCCCAGGTTCATGAAGTGCTTCACGATGATCTCGGTGTCCGACCACGTGGCGTTCACGTCCGGGTTGCGCTCCGCAGCCCAGATCACGGCCTTGGCCACGATCAGCAGCGGGGAGATCTTCACGCCCTCCATGCGCGGGGACTGCTTGAGCCGCTTGACGAACTCCATGGTCCGGGTGGCATCCACCTCCACGAAGATGGACACGTGGGGCGCGGTGAACGCGGACTTGACCATGTTCTGGGCCGTGGCCTTGCGGACGCCCTTGACCTTGATCCGCTCGACACGCTCCCCGCTCTCGCGGACAGCCACGGGAGCCGCGGTGCCGGACGCGACTCCGGAGACACCGCCGCGCTCCGCGTGGGCCAGCAGGTCGCGCTTGGTGACCTGACCGGCCTCACCCGTGGCCTGCACGTCCGCGAGGTCGATGCCCATCTCCTTGGCGGCCTTGCGCACGGGGGGCTTGGCCAGACCGGGCCGCCGTGGCACCACGCCACCGGCGGGGGCCGTGGCACCGGCGGGGTCCCCGCCGCCTGCACCGGCCGGAGCCTGAGCGGGCGGTGCGCTCTCCGCCGCAGTCTCCTCGCGCTCCTGCACCGCGCTGGACGCCGGACGGCTGCGTCGCCGCCGACGCACGGGATCCGCCTTGGGCCCGGAGCCCACGAGGGCCTGGCCCTGGGGCTGGTCCTCGCCCTCCGCCCCCGTGGCCGCACCGTCCGCACCGGCTAGTCCGTTCTGCGGCACCGTACCGGTGTACCCGGGGTCGGTGCCGCCCGCGGGGGCGTCGTCACCCGAGCTGACCGTGATGATGGGCGTGCCCACGTCCACGGTGTCGCCCTCGGCGACCATGAGCTCCTGCACCGTTCCCGCGTACGGGGAAGGCAGCTCCACCACGGACTTGGCGGTCTCGATCTCCACGAGCACCTGGTTGACGGACACGGTGTCGCCCTTGGACACCTTCCAGGCCAGGATGTCGGCCTCGGTCAGCCCTTCGCCCACATCGGGCAGTGTGAAAACCTGGGACATCTGTTCTCCCTCCTGGGGACACCGCGCTCGTCGACGACCGCGGTGATGGTCTGAATGTCTAGTAGGTGAAGGAACGGTCGAGTGCGTCGAGCACCCGGTCCAGATCCGGGACGTAGTGCTCCTCCACCGCGGCCGGCGGGTACGGCATGTGGAACGCGCCCACGCGCAGCACCGGGGCCTCGAGCGAGTAGAAGGCCTGCTCTGTCACGCGCGCGGCGATCTCTCCGCCCAGGCCGCCGAACGTGGGGGCCTCGTGGGCGATCACCAGGCGACCGGTCTTGCGGACCGAGGCGGTGAGCGAGTCGAAGTCGATCGGCGAGATGCTGCGCAGGTCGATCACCTCCACGCTGCGCCCGTCCTCCTCGGCGGCGTTCGCCGCGGCCAGTGCCACGGGTACCAGGGGACCCCAGGCCACCACGGTGGCATCCTCGCCCTCGCGGATCACGGACGCGGAGAACGGGTCCATGGGTTCGGCGGTCTCGTCCACCTCGCCCTTGAGCCAGTAGCGGCGCTTGGGCTCGAAGATGATGACGGGGTCGTCGCTCGCGATCGCCTGCTGCTCCATCCAGTAGGCGTCGTGCGCGTTGGACGGGGTGATGATCCGCAGCCCCGCGGTGTGCGCGTACAGCGCCTCCGGGGACTCGGAGTGGTGCTCGACCGAGCCGATGACACCGCCGTACGGGATGCGGATGGTCATGGGCAGCTTGAGCTTGCCCTCGGAGCGCGCGTGGATCTTGGCCACCTGCGTGGTGATCTGGTTGAACGCGGGGAAGGTGAACCCGTCGAACTGGATCTCGCACACCGGGCGGTAGCCGCGCTGGGCGAGCCCCACCGCGGTGCCCACGATCCCCGCCTCGCCCAGAGGGCTGTCCAGCACGCGGTGCGCACCGAACCGGGCCTTGAGCCCCTCCGTCACGCGGTACACGCCACCCAGGGAGCCGATGTCCTCCCCCATGAGCATGACCTTGGGGTTGTCCTCCATGGCTCGCGTGAGCCCTGCGGTGATGGCCTTGGCAATGGTCAGCTTGCTCACGCGCCCGCTCCTTCCGGTTCCGAGTTCTGGGCTTCGTCCGCGACGTCGAATCCGGCCTGGTACTCCAGGTACTCGGCGCGCTCGGCGTCCACGAGCGAGTGCGGTTCGGCGTAGACGTTGTCGAACCGGTCCACGAACTCGGGCGGCGTCATGGCGAGGACGTCCGCGCGCATCCGGTTCGCGAGGTCGTCGTTCTCCTGCGCCACGGTGTCGAAGAACAAGTCCTCCACACCGTGCTCGGTGCGCAGGTGGACCTTGAGCCGCTCGATGGGATCGAGCAGGCCCCACTGGTCCTCCTCCTCCCGCTTGCGGTACTTGGTGGGATCGTCCGCCGTGGTGTGCGCGCCCATGCGGTAGGTCTCCGCCTCGATGAGGACGGGGCCCTCGCCCTTGCGGATCTTCTCCAGGGCGTAGCGGGTTGCGGCCACCACGGCCAGGATGTCGTTGCCGTCCACCCGCAGGCCCTCGAAGCCGTAGCCGGCCGCCCTCGTGGCCAGCGGCACGCGGGACTGCGTGGAGAAGGGCACCGAGATGGCCCACTGGTTGTTCTGGATGAAGAACAGCACCGGTGCGTCGTAGGACGCCGCGAAGACCATGGACTCGTGAACCTCACCCTCGGTGCTGGCGCCGTCCCCGAAGTACGCGACCACGGCCTCGGGGTCGGTCTCCAGCGGCGTGCCGGCGTCCTCGGCGGCCTTGCGGTCCATCATGGTGCCCATGGCGTAGCCCACGGCGTGGGGGGCCTGCGAGCCGAGCACCACGGTGTAGAGGTTGAGGTTGTGCTTCTCGGGGTCCCAGCCGCCCGCGGTGTGTCCGCGGAAGTAGCGCATGAGCTCGGAGGGCTCCACGCCGCGCTCGAAGGCCACGGCGTGCTCGCGGTAGGAGGGGTAGAGCCTGTCGGTGGGTCGCGTGGGCCACGCGGAGCCGATCTGCGCGGCTTCCTGGCCCCGCAGCGGCACCCACAGCACCAGCTGTCCCTGGCGCTGCAACGAGGTGCCTTCCTCGTCGATCCGCCGCGACATGGTCATGGAGCGGTAGAGGTGCTTGAGGTCATCGACGCTGATGTCCTCGGTATAGGGGGTCAGGAGCGGGTTCTGCGTGACGACGCCGCGCTCGTCCAGCAGCTGGTGCCGGGGGAGCGTGCTCTGCACAGCACCCGGATGGGTACGTGGTTCCATGGTCGGTCGTGGTCCTTCCACTGTCTTCATGACCGGAGGATCGCCCCGGTCATGTCGAGCCTTGCGAACACAGGTCCTCGGGGGCGCTCCGCGTCCGTTGCACTGCCGGGGTGTCGGCATGGTGCGCGGGTGCGGGTAGGTGGCGCTGAGTTCCAGGAAACGGGCGTTCGCCTCGGGTTCACCAGAGCCTACACGGGCGCCGGATGAAGTGTTGCAGGTCACATTGCGGGCGTGTTTGCTCGTCCGCCGTCACGGGAATTCGGACGAACCTGGTTCCGCGGCGCCCTTGCGAGTGCACGGAGATCCCCCGGGCTTCGTGCACGGCGCGCGACCCGTGGGAACGCGCCGCGTGCCCGCCGCCCCCCCTCCTTCGAGCGACCAGCACGACCCACCCGGAGCGCCGACCGGACCGAGCCGCCGTTGGATCCGCCCGCTTCTGCGAGAACTCACAGGCAACCGGACGTCTGAGTGCGTGGTGGCGTCCTCGGCGGACAGGCCTCCCGCCCAGGCCGGCACTCCCCGCCCTGCGTGCCCGGACCCGCGTCGACCAGCCCGCCTCGGCCACCCGGCCGCCGAGGGTTGCCGGTGCCGGCAGCGGGGGCGAAGGACGGGCGGCCGCGCACGGCGGCGCCTCCCGCTCACCGGACCGGCGGTGCGCCGCCGGCCGGGCTCTCCTCCACGTCCAGACCCGCATGCTCCTCCCACCCGGCGTACACGTAGGTCTCGGTCCGGACTCCCGGCCCGTGGGGAACAGCTGCGGCCAGCCGGTGCTCGTGCGCCTCCACGGTGGGGTCTCCGGACCCGGAGATGCCCTGGGCACCCACGACGTAGAGGTTCATCTCGTGCGCCGCGGTTCCCAGTGGTCCGTCCTTGTAGCGCAACGCGCCCGCGTAGGGTGTGCTCACCCGGACCGTGGACCGGTGTTCGCCGTCCGGGTTGGGCACGCCGTCCAGGGTGGGCACCAGGTCGTCGACGTGCTCCACGGCCATCACCGAGGTCTCGGCAGGAATCGCGAAGTCCCCCACGGGCGCCCCGTACGTGGTGACCGCCTGGACGTCGTAGCGGCTGCGGAACTCCTGGTTCGCGGCGAGCCCCGCGGCGTCGATCCCACCCAGGCTGTGCCCCGTGAGCACCACGGTGTCCCCCGGGCGGATGCCCGCGTCCTGCAGTGCCTGCACCGCCATGCGCTGGGCCTGCGGGAGCTCAGTGAGGGAGTCCGCGGGGGACGCGGTCATGCCCTGGCCGATGCCTTTGATGTCGTGCACGCCGGGACCGTCCGACCACTGCTCGGTCCCGGTGAGAACCACCGAGTACGCGGTGCGCCCGTCCGCACCGGTGGCCTTCTGCACCATCACCGTGCTGTTCTCCACGGGTTCGCCATCCGCGTCCGCGCCCGACACCATGGTCTTGGCGTCCTTGAGCGCCGCGGCCGTCCCCGCCACGGTGGTGGGGACGGCGCCGTCGTAGCGCACACCGGCGGGCAGCGGCCTGCGGGGCAACGGCGTCATGTGGTGCTCGCGGGCGCTGCGCGGCGTGATGCCGGTGAACACCTCCCGCCGGGCGGGGTACAGGGGATGGTCCTCCTCCAGGTTCCGAACCGTTCCCCTGAGAACCGCCCCGGTGCGTTCCGCCGGGTTCAGCCGACGGCCTTCGCGATACAGCGCATACACACCGGCCGCCCCGGGCACAGCCATCGCCATCGCGGCCACGGTCACCTCCAGTTCCGAGATGTCCGCGCCGTCCGCGGCAGGAGGTTCCTGAGCAGGGGCTCCGTCCGTCATCCGGCGACCCGCGGCGGAGAGCCGCTCCACCAGGATGTTCCGCAGCTGCTGGCCGATCGTCGGGCGCCGCCCCGTGGTCGACGCCGCGGGGCCCGCAGCCGCGCCGGACGCCCCCTCGGCCGCGCTGTCCTCCGCCGTGCTCCCGGAACCGGCCGCGGCGCCGTCGGGCCACGCCAGCTGGAGACCCCCGTCCAGGAGGTCGTCCACACCGGGACCTCGGATCACGGCGTCCGTGCCGCGGGGACCCCCACCGCGCACGAGGACCCCGAACAGGGTGAGATGGACCCGGTCCCGGAAAGACTCGGGGCTGTCGATCCCGGCGCGGGTGAAGGCCACCTCGAAATCCTCGATCGTGCCTGCCATGTCCCGCAGGAACGCCACTCCCGCTCCCGGCCAGGGTGCCTCCAGCTGCTCGGCTGTGAAGGACCCGGTGACAACCTGCTCGGCCGCCTCGTAGCGCTGCGCGGCCGCCTCGAGCTTCCGGGCCGTCAGCGCGACCTCGGCCGCGTGGTCCAACAGACCCGTCACGAGCAGTCCCGACATCACTGCCGCATCACCCAGCAGGGGTTCTCCGGTCAGGGCCCACAGCTGCGTCTCGACCGCGAGCGGCGTGAGACCGGCCGCCACCTCCCCGCACTCCGACGCCACGCGTGAGAGGTCCCCGGAGGTGGCCCGCATCCCGTCCGTGTCCACCGCGGTCCCGCCGGCCGCTCCCGCGCCCCCGTACACGGTCATGGTCTCCCGGGCGCCATCCACCGCGGCCGCGACGTCCTGTTCGGACTCGAACCCCTCCGCCGCGGGGCGGGGCGCCGCCGCGTCACCGTACAGCTCACCCTGCAGGTCCTCCGCGGGACCGCGGACCTCCGTGACGGCCCCACCCGGCGACGCCGCCTGGCGGGGTTCGTGGGCCGGTGGCACCGGATGCGTCGGGCGGCCCGCACCGTCCACGGGGCTCATGGCCGACGCCCCGCGGGTGCGGTCAGGAGACCCGGCCCCAGGACGGCCCCGAGGGCGGAGAGCAGCGGGGCGCCGATCCCCGCCGCGGTCTCGAGCTCGGCAAGGCGGTCGGCGAGCGCGGTCGCGGCCCAGCGCAGCGTTCGGGATGCCTCCCGGCAGCTCGCGATGTCCTCCCCCAGGCCGGCCACGTCGCGTTCCACCTGGACGGTGAAGAGGCGGGCGCCTGGTCCGCGCCAGGTTTCATGGGTCTCCCCGGCCTCGGCCACCCGGGTGCGCAGGGCACCCAGGTGTTCGGCGGCGTCGTCGTACCGCTGCGCGAGAGCCGTGAGGTGCTCGTGGACCAGTCCGCTGATCCCGGGGAACGCCCCGGGCGCGGCCGCGAGTGCCGTGGGTGTCATGTGGTGTCCTCTCCGCACTGCGCGGACGGGGGCCCGGCGCGCGGGACCAGGCTAGAAAGGGGCGTGGCCGAGCGAGAACCGCCCGGCGGGGACTGGGGACTCGGACCTCCCGGGCCACCCCGGGTGCCCGGCGGTGCAGGTCCCTCGCCGCGGCACCTCGCACCGGGCGGGCGCCCCCTGGCCCGTGGAAGAATGGGAACCATGTCGAACGCCGCGCAGACCCTCCCGTCCGGACGAGTGGCCCTGGGCCAGCAGAGCCCCGCCTTGGCGCTGGGGCCGTTGGACGGCCGCTACCGCCCTCAGACCGCCCCCCTGGTGGACCACCTGTCGGAGGCCGCACTGAACCGCGAGCGCGTGCACGTGGAGGTCGAGTGGTTCATCCACCTGTGCGAGCAGCGCGCCCTGGCCGGCCTGGAGCCCCTCACGGCCGAGCAGGAAGCGGGGCTGCGCGCCATCGTGACCGGCTTCGACGCCGCCGCCGTGGCGGAACTCGCGGAGCTCGAGGCCGTGACGGTCCACGACGTGAAGGCGGTGGAGTACTTCATCGGACGGCGCCTGCCGGAGCTGGGTCTCGGGCACCTCACTCCCCTGGTGCACTTCGCGTGCACCTCCGAGGACATCAACAACCTCTCCTACGCGCTGGGCATCAAGGACGCCGTGGAGCAGGTCTGGCTGCCCGCGGCGCACGGTCTCGTGGCCGCCGTCTCCGCCATGGCGCGTGAGACCAAGGCTGTGCCCATGCTCTCGCGCACGCACGGCCAGCCCGCCACACCCACCACCCTGGGCAAGGAGCTCGCGGTGTTCGCGCACCGTCTGGACCGTCAGGTGCAGCGCGTGGCCGGCACCGAGTTCCTGGGCAAGCTCAACGGCGCCACCGGAACCTTCGCGGCCCACACCGCCGCCGCACCGGACACGGACTGGCCGGGGATCTCCCGCTCGTTCGTGACCGGCCTGGGGCTCACGTGGAATCCCCTGACCACCCAGATCGAGTCCCACGACTGGCAGGCGGAGCTCTACGCGGACGTGGCGCGCTTCAACCGGATCCTGCACAACCTGTGCACGGACGTGTGGTCCTACATCTCGATCGGCTACTTCCAGCAGATCCCGGTGGAGGGTGCCACGGGATCCTCCACCATGCCGCACAAGGTCAACCCCATCCGGTTCGAGAACGCGGAGGCCAACGCGGAGATCTCCTGCTCCCTGCTGGACACCCTGGCCGCCACGCTCGTGACCTCCCGGTGGCAGCGGGACCTCACCGACTCGTCCTCCCAGCGCAACATCGGCGTGGCCTTCGGGCATTCGCTGCTGGCCATCTCCAACGTGGTCAAGGGCCTGGACCGCCTGGACGTCGCGGAGGCCACCCTGGCGGAGGACCTCGACCAGAACTGGGAGGTGCTCGGGGAGGCCGTCCAGACCGCCATGCGGGCGGAGGCCGTTGCCGGGCGCGAGGGGATGGACAACCCCTACGAGCGGCTCAAGGACCTGACCCGCGGTCACCGTGTGGACGCCCAGCGCATGCGGGAGTTCATCGGGGAGCTGGGGCTGTCCGAGGAGACCGCCCAGCGCCTCAGCGCCCTGACCCCGGGCGGGTACACCGGGCTGGCGGAACGGCTCGTGGACTCCTACGGCCTCTGAGCCGCCGGAACCAGTTCACGCTCCCGAACGCCTCGGCCGTGCGCCGAGGCGTTCTGCGCAGAGTCGACGTGCTCGGTGCTCCAGCGGCGGACGAGCGCGGGCACGTTGGTGGTGATCTGCTGGACCCCCAGGGCCAGGCACACGTGGGTGTCCGCGAAGGTGTCCACCGTCCACACCCGCAGCACGGCTCCGCGCTGGAGCCACTGCTCCACCAGCCGGGGGTTGTCCCGCACGAACCGGATCCCCGGCCCCGCGAGCTCCACCTCCCCACGGGAGATGAGGGGCACCCCGGGAGGCATCACGAGGCGCATGCCCGCGCGGCACACGGCCGCGGTGGCGGTGCCCACGCCGAGACCGGCGCGCACCGACTCCACGGTGGACTGAGAGACCAGCTGGCACACGTGGCGCGGTGGCACGTGGTCCAGCACGTGGCGCACGGCATCCGGGTGGAAGCTCATGATCGAGACCGTCACGGTTCCGAGCATCCCGGTCTCCGGGTTCCAGCCGCGCCGCATGAGCAGCACGAGCAGGGCCTCCTCCAGCCCGTGGCCGTACGGGCTGGGGTGCTTGGTCTCCACGGCGAGGCCCATGGGACGCCCGGCGGCCAGCAGCAGGTCCAGCAGCTCGTCCAGCGTGAGCAGCTGCTCGTGGGCCGCCCCGTGGGACGGCGGGATCTCCACACCCTTCCACGAGGTGAAGTCCAGCTCCCGCAGCTGCGCCAGGGTGTGCTGGGCCACTGGCCCGGAGCCGTTGGACGTGCGGCCCAGCTGGGCGTCGTGGTGCAGCACCAGGTGGCCGTCACGTGTCAGGTGGACGTCGCACTCCACGCCGTCCGCGCCGTCGGCGATCGCCTGGACGTAGGCCGCCCGGGTCAGCTCCGGATAGCGGTGCGAGGATCCGCGGTGCGCGTAGATCAGAGGACGGGCGGGAGGACGTTCGGTCGAGGCAGCCACGGCCCCACGGTAGGAAGCCGCGGCGACGGGAGACCGAGCACCAACTGACGCGCCAGTAGCCTTGGGATGACGTCCGCGTGAACGAACAGGCGCCCCGAGGACGGTGGTCCCCGGGGCGCCCGCTCCGTCACGCGGCCTGCAGTGTCACTCGCGCCCGGTGGTGGCGGTCTCCAGGGCCTCCTGCTGGGAGGCTGTGGTCCCGCCCTCGAACGCCTCTGCGCGGTCCCCGAGGGTCAGGTTGGGAGGGAACTGCTCCGGGAACTCCCCGGACGCCTCGTCGGCGGACTTGATGACCTGACGGGCCATGGCCAGGTTGGCGCCGCCGCCCACGAACGCGCCGATCCCGAAGGGCAGGGCGCGGCCCAGCATGGCACCGGACTGGCGGGCGATGAAGCGCTTGACGAACATGCTGCGGATGGACCGGCCCACGTCGAAGAACTTGGCGTTGCTGCCGGACTTGCCCATCATGAGCCCCCACTTGTTGGAGATGCTCTTGCTCGTGGAGGAGCTGGTGAGCAGCTGGCCCATGAGCGCCTGCCCGTCGTCCCCGAGCATCAGGGCCATGACCATGGTGCGGTTCTGGTCCTCGTCCTTGGGCTCGACCCCGTGCAGCTCCGCGACCGCCTGGGCGTAGAGCGCGGTCGCCTCGAGGTAGCCGGTGACGGCCACCGAGGACAGCCCGAAGGAGGTCAGGGTCCCGATCCCCGGGATCGCGGCGGTGGCGCCCACCGCGCCGCCGCCCGCGGTCACCGAGCGCACGTAGAGCTTGCGTGCGCGCTTGGCGAGCTGCGCGGGCGTCTCGTCGGGGTGCTGCCTGCGCATGTGCTTGATCATCTTGACCACCCAGGGCCGCTGGACGCGCAGCGCGTGGTTCAGGAACTTCTCCACGCCCGGCGACGGCTGCCCGTGCTCGTCGAACGCCTTGTTCAGGGGGTTTACGCGCATCTGTGTCCACTCCTCGAGACGGATAGGGGCTGCTCGGCGGCCGAGGCCGAGCACATCGGACTCACTATGGCACAGCGCTCGCGGCGGCGCGCGGGCCCGCGCACCCCGTACGCCCAGGGCACACAAGCCCCGGGCCCGGCAGACGGCACGCTCCGGGGCGGGTCCGCGCACGAAGTCCTCCCACGCGTTCAGCCGTCGCAGCAGGTCCGTCTTCTTGGAGGCGTGCCCGGACATCCGCTCGAGCACCGAGGACAGGGTGCGGATGGCCTCCACCACGAAGGGCCCCTTGTTGAGCATCACGCACTCGGCCTGCTGGCCCTGGGCGGCGTCCGTGATCTCCGCACGGGAGGGCAGCCCCTTCTTGGCGAGGGTCTCCAGCACCTGCGTGGCCCAGATGACGGGAACGTGCGCGGCCTCGCACAGCCACAGGATCTCCTGCTGGACCTCCGCCATGCGCTCGAAACCGGTCTCCACGGCCAGGTCCCCGCGGGCGATCATCACACCGGAGTCCTGCCACCGCATGGCCTCGAGCAGCACCATGGGCAGGTGCTCGAAGCCGCCCACGGTCTCGATCTTGAGCGTGATGTCCACCGAGTCGGCCCCCAGCGCCTGCAGCTCGGCCAGGAGGTCTGCCACGTCCTGGGCGCTGCGCACGAAGGACATGTTGACGATGTCCGCGTGCTGGACGACGAACGCCAGGTCCTCCCGGTCCTTCGCAGTCAGCGCGGGGATCCGCAGATCCGTGTCGGGGAAGTTGATGCCCTTCTCGGCCTTGAGCTTGCTGCCCGCCGGGCTCGCGTGGGTGATCTCCACGTCCATGTGACCGGCGTGCACATGGCGGATCACGCCGCCGATCTTCCCGTCGTCCAACCACACGCGCTGGCCCGCGGCCGCGTCCTGGAACGCCTCGGGCAGTGTGCACCCGATCCGCACCGGGGACGGCCCGCCCACCTGGACGGGTTCCGTGCTGTTGAGCAGCCGCAGCGTGTCCCCCGTGGCCACGCGGAGGTACTGCTCGGTCTCCGGCAGCTCCCCCAGGGTGGCCTCGGAACCGTCCCGGGTGCGCAGCACCAGACCCGTGGCGAAGTAGACGGTCTTGGAGAACTCCACCAGCACGGCGTCGTCGTGGGTCTCAACGACCCGCAGGGTGCGACCGGAGTCCCGCGCGTCCCGCAGCTGGAGGCGTTCGCCCACCGTGCGCTCGGCGAGCCACTGCTCGGGTGCGACCGCCACCGCGGGGACGTCCTCCGAGTGCTGGGCCCCGAGCCACAGGCGAGCGGGGCGGATCACGTGACCCGTGGCGTCCCGCTCGGGCTTGATCTTCTCGACGCGCGGCCCGGGCTCCACGGGGCCGGTGCGCACCTTGGGCCCGGCCAGGTCCATGGCGATGCGCACGTCCGTGCCCAGGTCCGACGCCGCGGCCCGCAGGTGCTCGATCATGCTGGACCACTCCTGCGGTCCGTCGTGGGCGCAGTTGATGCGGGCCACGTCCGTGCCCGCGGCCACCATGCGGGAGACGAGCGCGGGGTCCTGCGCCGCCTCAGAGGGCATGGTGACCATGATGCGCGTGGCCCTGCCCTCCGGCGCCTGGCCCACCAGCCGCACGGTGTTCCGCGCCAGTGTGACCGGTCCGGGGCGCAGGTCCTCCCCGGGGAGCAGCCCGGGGTCGAGGTCAGGCAGCTGCGGGTCCGGCAGCCCCGCCACGGCGGCGAGGGTGCGGGCCACGGCCGTGAGGTGCTCGGCCACGCCCGACTCCATGCGCCCCAGGGAGGAGACGCCCAGGCCCGCGAGCTGAATCTGCAGGTCGCGGACATCCTCGGAGCGCACCGCGGTGTAGTCCACCAGGTTGACCGCGGAGTGCCGGTGACGGGGGGCCACCCCGTTGATGCCCTCGAGCCGCACCTCGCGTGCCGCACGGATCCGCAGCAGCAGCTCGCGCACCCGCTCCAGGCACTGGGCGGCGCGCTCGGCCCGCGGGGGGATCTCCTCGGACTCCGTGACGGTCATGGTTCTCCTCGTGTGGCGGACTGCGAGTGCCCCCACCGTAGGCCGCGCAGGTCAACCGGAGGTGAACAGCGCCGGCCGTGCGGTCTCAGTGGGTGCTGAAGTCCGTGTACTGCCCCGTGGCGGGACCGAAGTGCTCGTCCACGGTGATCACAGCACCCGGGGTGTCCCGTGAGATCAGCGCCTGCAGGAAGTCCCCCACGGCCCAGCGCGGGCCCTCGGCGACGACGCCCACGGTGCCGTCCTCGTTGTTGGTCGCGGTGCCCGTGAGCCCCAGCTTCTCGGCCTGCCGCCAGCACCAGTACCTGAACCCCACGCCCTGGACCGTGCCGTGCACCACGGCGGTGAGGGCGATGACCTCGCTGAGGTCCAGGGGCTCCTGGTCGCGGCCGTCGGAGGATTCGGGGTGGATCGATGGCATCTGCATGCCCTCAGCCTAGAAGAACGCCCGGTGGGCGACACCCCTGTCAGGGCGTCGCCCACCGGGCGGTGCGGACTGCCTGGTCGCGGTCCGAGCTGCTGCGGCCGCTCGACCACGGCTCGAACCGGTGCGGCGGCGGGAGCCCCGGTCAGTCGAGCGAGTCGACGGCCTCGGCCACGGGGGTGTCCCCGTCCGCGAACTCGATGAACTTCTTCGCGGTCCCCCGGGGATCCGCGAGCACCCGGGCGGCCACGAGGGCCACGTTGCCGCGGGCGGTGGTGTTGGACTCGCCCTCCCCGGCCCTGCCGAGCGCGATGGCGCCCGTGGCGGCGTCGTCGGTGAGCATTCCGGGGCCCAGGATCGTCCAGGTGAGCGAGCTGGCGCGCAGATGGTCGTCAGCGTCCGCCTTGGACTGGGCGTACGCGTGGAAGTCGTTGTCCTCCGGGACCCCGTGGTCCTGGCCGGCCCCCATGTAGGAGACCATGACGTAGTGCTTCACCCCGGCGGCCTCCGCGGCGTCCATCGAGCGGATGGCCGCGTCCCGGTCCACGGCGTAGGTGCGCTCCGGGGACCCTCCGCCCGCGCCCGCGGACCAGACCACGGCGTCCTGGCCGGACAGCAGCTCCGTGAGGGCGGCCACGTCCATGTCCTGGACGTCCGCCACCACCGGGTTCGCCCCCGTGTCCTGGACGTCCTGGCGCTGCTCCTCCTTGCGGATCACGGCGTTGACCGTGTCCCCCTGTGCGGCGAGCAGCCTGCTCAGCTGGAGCCCCACCTTGCCGTGGCCGCCGATGATCGTGATCTCAGTCATCTCGAGTCCCTCCTGTCGGAACAAGTCCTCCGGGGAACCGTGTCCGTCCCCGGGCCACGTACAGCGGTGCGCGGCACGCGAATATTCCACGGTTCCCGCGCCACCCTCCGAGCCCGGCGGGCCGGTTCGGACCAGCTGCGTCTCAGCAGCTCACGGACGCGGCCAGACCAGAGGTCAGCTCACGGACGCGGCCAGACCAGAGGTCAGCTCCCGGACCAGGCCCTGCAGGTCGGCCTGGAGGTGCTGGACCAGGCTGTCGGAGATCACTCCCACGAGACCGTGGACGATGAAGCGGTCGCACTCGCCCTCGTCCCCGCCCGCGGCGGTCCCCCGCTGCTCGCGCACCTCCCGCAGCCCAGCGAGGGCGTGGTCCACCACCGCGTCACGCACCATGAAGCATCCCGGCCCGGACAGGACGGCCCGGTAGAAGGAGCGGAACTGCTCCACGTGCCGGGCGATGGGCGGCAGGACAGCGTCCCAGGGGCTGCGACCCTCTGCCCGGGCCGCCTCCGGCTCCAGGGGCACCTCGTGGAGCAGGGACTCGGTGGTGCTGCGCAGCACCTGGTCCCGGGATCCGAAGTTCTCGTACACGGCCTTGCGGCTCACCCCCGCGGCATCGGCGATCTCGGTCATCCCCACCTGCGCACCGCGGTCGGCCACCAGTGCCACTGTGGCCGCCACCACCGCTGCGCGGGTGCGTTCGATCCGCCGGTCCATCTGTTCTCCCATACATCGTCAAACCAGGGCCCAGCTATTCAACCCCTCGCGGCGAGGATGCGCGACAACCTAAAGGGTGAGATCGGGGTCCTCCGGTCGCCCGACGGTGACGGCCTCCACGAGGAACAGCTGACCGGTCCCCGTGGCCGTCACGGTGCACGGTCCACCCAGACGGATGAGCGACTCCCCCGCACCGGCGCGGGTTCCCGCTCCGGTCCGTGCGGCACCCCCCGCTCCCGGAGCTTCCTTCTCCGGGTCGACGACGCCGCCCGCACCGGTGCGCGCGGCGGCCGCCTCGCCCACCTCCAGGCGGTGAGCGTCCACCTCCAGGGAACCCTCGGTGACGAGCACCAGGCACGTGTCCGCGATCTCCCGCACGAGCGGCGTCTGCGGAGTGACGCGCGCGCTGAGCAGGGTGACGGCCGGGTCCCACAGGGGGTACCGCACGGCTCCGTCCTCCGCGGTGCGGGTCTCGAGCGGTGCCACGGGCTGCTGGGTCTCGGCCATGACCCGCAGCAGCTCGGGGACGTCCACGTGCTTGGAGGTGAGCCCGGCGCGCAGCACGTTGTCCGAGCAGCCCATGATCTCCACGGCCGTTCCGCTGAGGTAGGCGTGGACCTGCTGCGCGGGGGTGAACAGCGCCTGCCCCGGGCTGAGGTGCACCGCGTTCATGCACAGCGCCACGAGCAGCCCCCGGTCCTCCGGGTAGTGGTGGGTCAGCAGCCGGATGAGCCGGCGCGCGCGCTCGTTCGCGTCCTGCTCGGGGGACAGCGACACGGTCCCCTCTTGTGCGGACGCCGCCGTGTCGGGTGCGGGGGCGGCCGCGTTGACGCTCTCACGGACGGCGGCCGCGGCGGCGTCGTCGGAGAGCTCGAGCGCGTGGCGCAGCGGACAGGGGGAGGCGGCCGCCGTGGCGAGCCACGAGAGGCCGAGGTCCTCGGCCACGGCCGAGAGCTGGGCTCGGCTCTGCTGGCCCGCGAGCAGCCACATGTCCGTGAGTGCCACCACGGTCTCGGGCTTGGCGTGGGGGTCCTTGTAGTTGCGGTGGGGGGCGTCCAGGGCGATGCCCGCGGCGTTCTCCCGCTCGAACCCCTCCCGGGCCTGGTCGGACGTGGGGTGGACCTGGATGGACAGGGGCGCGTCGATGGCCAGGATCTTGAGCAGGAACGGCAGGTGGGGGGCCAGCTCGTCGAGCCCGCGCTGCTGCCCGTCCACACTCACACGGGACGGCGCACTGGCGTGCGCGCCCATCCACAGCTCCGCCTCGGGCTGCTCGGTGGGTCCGGGGCGGCCCTGCATCTCGGCGAGCACCGAGCAGGACCCCCAGGCGTAGTGCTGGATCGGGTTGCTCATCCTCAGGAACTCGGCCATGGCTCTCATGTAACCACAGCGGCCCACGGATGCCGTGGCACCGCGGATCGGCCCGTGGACGCTCACGGGGCTCCCGTAGAATCGTGCACCGTGACCACAGACCTTTCCTCATCATTCAAGGCCTACGACGTGCGCGGCATCGTGGGCGAGAGCATCACCGCCGAGAGCGTGCGGGCCACCGGCGCGGCCTTCGTGGACGTCCTGGGCCTGACCGGCTCCTCCGTGGTGGTGGGCGGGGACATGCGTCCCTCCTCCCCGGAGTTCATCGAGGCCTTCGCGGACGGCGCCACGCGGCGCGGGGCGGACGTCACGGTGATCGGCAGCATCTCCACGGACGAGCTGTACTTCGCGTGCGGCACCCTGGACTGCGCGGGCGCCACGTTCACCGCGAGCCACAACCCCGCCCAGTACAACGGCATCAAGATGGCGAAGGCGGGCGCGGTGCCCGTGTCCTCGGACACCGGGCTCTACGAGATCCGGGACACCGCCCAGGGCTTCCTGGACGCCGGGGAGATCCCCGCGGCCGAGCGCCGCGGCCAGGTGACGCGCCGGGACGTGCTGGGCGACTACGCCCACTACCTGCGCTCGCTCGTGGACCTGAGCGGCATCCGCCCCCTGAAGGTCGTGGTGGACGCCGGCAACGGCATGGCCGGTCTCACCACCCCCGCCGTTCTGGGGGATGCCCTGCTGGACGCGCTGCCGCTGGAGATCGTGCCCCTGTACTTCGAGCTGGACGGCACGTTCCCCAACCACCCGGCCAACCCGCTGGAGCCCGCCAACCTGGTGGACCTGCAGAAGGCCGTGCGGGAGCACGGCGCCGACATCGGCCTCGCGTTCGACGGGGATGCCGATCGCTGCTTCGTGGTGGACCAGGACGGCGAGCCGGTCTCCCCCTCCGCCGTGGCCGCGATCGTGGCCGAGCGCGAGATCGCCCGGGCCCGGGCCGCGGGCGAGGAGCAGCCCGCGGTGATCCACAACCTCATCACCTCGAAGGCCGTGCCCGAGCTGATCGAGGCGAACGGCGGCCGCGCCGTGCGGACCCGTGTGGGCCACTCGTTCATCAAGGCCGTGATGGCCTCCGAGCACGCGGTCTTCGGCGGTGAGCACTCCGCGCACTACTACTTCAAGGACTTCTTCAACGCGGACACCGGGATGCTCGCGGCCATGCACGTCCTGGCGGCCCTGGGCGAGCAGGACGGCACGCTCAGCGACCTCATGGACCGCTACGACCCCTACGTGGCCTCCGGCGAGATCAACTCCGAGATCGAGGACAAGGCCGCCGCGGTAGACCGCGTGCGCGCGCACTTCGCCTCGACCGATCCCGCGGTCACGGTCGAGGACATGGACGGCACCACGTTCACGCACCCCACCCAGGGCTGGTGGTTCAACCTGCGCCCCTCCAACACCGAGCCCTTCCTGCGGCTCAACGTGGAGGCCCCGGACACCGCCGCCATGGAGGCCGTCCGGGACACCGTCCTGGGCATCGTGCGCCAGGGCTGAGCGCCCCCGGACACCGCCCGCCCCGCCCCACCGCGGGTACGACGACGCCGCGCAGCCCACTGGGCCGCGCGGCGTCGTCGAATGCGCTGCAGGATCAGGCGGCGGCGCGTGCCTCGTCGTGCAGCATCCACAGGTCCGGGCCGAAGATCTCGTAGTGGACCGCCCGGCCGGGCACGCCGGAGTCGATCACCTGGGACCGCACGGACTGCATGAACGGGAGCGGGCCGCACATGAAGACCTCGGCGCCGGTGGGGATCTCCACCTGGGTGACGTCCATCCGCCCCTCGTGGTCCCCTTCCCCCGGGGTGCCGAGCCACGAGACCAGGCGCGCGTTCGGAAGCTGGGAGACGTACTCCCGGACCTGCTCCCGGCACGGCCACGCCGCCTCGGAGCGGTCCGCGTGCAGCACCAGCACCTCCCGCTCGGGGTCCTCGCGCACGAGCTGCTCCAGGAAGGCCAGCACGGGGGTGACTCCGATCCCCGCCGAGACCAGCACCAGCGGCGCGCGGGAGTCCGGGTCCAGGACCACGTCCCCGTAGGGGTTGGAGACCTCCAGCACGTCCCCCACGGCGACGTCCCGGTGCAGCACCGGGGTGACCTCCCCCTGCGGGTCCTCGCGCACGACCACCCGGCGGTGCCCGGGCTCACTGGGAACCAGCGTGAACTGGCGGGGCTGGCGCAGCCCGTCCGGAACGGTGACCTGGACGGACACGTACTGGCCCGCAACGGCCGGGGTCATGGGCGTGCCGTCCGCGGGCTCCAGGTCGAACGCGAGCACCCCGTCCGCGACCTCGTCCTTGGAGACCACCCGGTAGGGCGCGAACATCACGTCGTTCGCCTGCGAGGCGTAGAGGCCCTTCTCCAGCTTGATGAGGGCGTCCGCCATGAGCCAGTAGACCTCGTCCCACGCTGCGACCACCTCGGGCGTGGCCGCGTCCCCGAGGTCAGCGGCGATGGCCTTGAACAGGTGCTCGTGGACGGTGGGGTACTCCTCGGGCTTCAGGCCCAGCGAGGCGTGCTTGTGCGCCACGCGGGAGAGCACCTCGTCCGGGTAGGAGTCCGGGTGGTTCAGCAGGTGGGAGGCGAACATGGCGATGGATCCCGCGAGCGCCTGCGGCTGGGTGCCGTTCTTCTGGTTCGCCCTGCTGAACATCCCGTCCAGCAGGTCCGGGCGGGCCTCGAACATCGACCGGTAGAACTCCGGGGTGATGTGCGGGATCCGTTCGGCGACGACGCCCAGGGTCTGGGCGATGACCGGGCGGGACTTCTCGGACAGCATGGCGGTTTCCTCTCGTCGTGACCTGACGAGACTAATTTAGCATTCCATATGCTATTTATTGCGGGGGCGGTGCCCCCAGCCGTGTGCCCCGGCCGCGCGCACACCGCCCCGCAGGAGCGGACTTCACGAGCTCACGGATCCCTCGTGGTGCACAGGGCCCTCCCGTATGCCGGGCGGACGCAGTCCCAGCTCCACCGCGATGGGGCCCACCTGTCGCGGGTTCACCAGATCCGCGATGCGTACGGCGTCCAGCTCGCGGTAGAAGGCCTCCCTCGCGCCCGCGAGCGCGCTGCGCAGCCGGCACCCGTGGTTGAGCGGGCAGGCCGTCTCGTCCGCCTCGCACTCGACGATCGCGGTGTCCGCCTCCAGCACGCGCAGCACCTGTCCCACGCTCGCGGCGCGCCCCTCGTCGGTGAGCACGACTCCCCCGGCCCGCCCGCGCTGGGAACGCAGCAGGCCCATCCCGCGGAGTCTCGCCACGGTCTTGGCCACGTGGTGGTACGGGGCGCCCACGCCCTCGGCGATGCGCTGTGTGGACAGCCGGGTGCCGTCCGGCAGCCCGGCCATGAGCAGCAGCACCCGCAGGGCGATGTCGGAGAAGGCCGTGAGCCGCATCGTCGTCCTTTCCTCAGGGACCCGTCCGTCGGTGGACACGAGCACGCCGCGCGGTCGGATCGGCCGCGCGGCGTGCTCGTGCAGGGGTGGGCTCCGGCGGGCGCCGGTCCCGCATCAGCTGTTCTTCAGGCGCTCCTCCAGGCCGGCGCGCTGCTCGAGGATGACCTCGGGGACGTCGCGCAGGCGGGCGAACCACTCGTCGATGCCGGGCAGCTCCGCGAGCCACTCGTCCTTGTCCACGCGCAGGGCGGCGTCGAGTTCCTCGTCCGAGATGTCCAGGCCGGTGAGGTCCAGGTCCTCCTTGCGGGGCAGGATGCCCACGGGGGTCTCCTGACCGCCCGCGGTGCCCTTGAGGCGCTCCACGATCCACTTGACCACGCGGGAGTTCTCACCGAAGCCGGGCCACGCGAAGCCGCCGTCCGGGGTGCGGCGGAACCAGTTCACGTAGTAGATCCGCGGCATGTTCTCCTCACCCATGCGGGCGCCGGTGTCCAGCCAGTGCTCCAGGTAGTCGTTGGCGTTGTAGCCGATGAACGGGAGCATGGCCATGGGGTCGCGACGGACCACACCCACCGCGCCCTTGGCGGCGGCGGTGGTCTCGGAGGACAGCGTGGCACCCTGGAACACGCCGTGCTCCCAGCCGAAGGACTCGGACACCAGGGGCACCGTGGTCTTGCGGCGGCCACCGAAGATGATCGCGGACAGCGGCACACCCTCGGGGTCGTCGTACTCGGGCGCGAGCATGTCCACCTGCTTGATGGGCGTGCAGAACCGGGAGTTCGGGTGCGCGGCGGGACGCCCGGCGTCCGGGGTCCAGTCGTTGCCCTTCCAGTCCGTGAGGTGCTCGGGGACCTCGTCGGTCATGCCCTCCCACCACACGCCGCCGTCGTCCGTGAGGGCCACGTTGGTGAAGATGGTGTTGCCGCGGGCGATCGCGTGCATGGCGTTCGGGTTGGTGGACCAGCCGGTTCCCGGCGCCACACCGAACAGCCCGGCCTCGGGGTTGACCACGCGCGGGGTGCGGTCCTTGCCGAAGCGGATCCAGGCGATGTCGTCACCCACCATCTCGGCCTTCCACCCGGGCACGGTGGGCTCGAGCATGGCGAAGTTGGTCTTGCCGCACGCGGACGGGAAGGCCGCGGCGATGAAGCGGGAGTCGCCCTCGGGGTCGGTGACCTTGAGGATGAGCATGTGCTCGGCCAGCCAGCCCTCGTCGTGGGCGATCGCGGAGGCGATGCGCAGCGCGTAGCACTTCTTGCCCAGCAGGGCGTTGCCGCCGTAGCCGGAGCCGAAGGACCAGATGGCGCGGTCCTCGGGGAACTGCACGATGTACTTGGCGGGGTTGCAGGGCCAGGGCACGTCCTGCTCGCCCGGAGCCAACGGGGCGCCGAGGGAGTGGACGCACTCCACGAACGGAGCCTTGTCCCGGGACATCTTGTCCAGGACCTCGCTGCCGATCGTGGCCATGATGCGCATGGAGCACACCACGTAGGGGGAGTCCGAGATCTCCACGCCGTACTGGGGCTTCTGCGCGTCCAGGGAGCCCATCACGAACGGGATCACGTACATGGTGCGCCCGCGCATGGCACCGGAGAAGCGCTTGTTCAGCGTCTCCTTCATGACCTGCGGGTCCTCCCAGTTGTTGGTGGGGCCCGCTCCCTTCTGGGTCTTGGTGCAGATGAAGGTGCGCTCCTCCACACGCGCCACGTCCTCGGGATCCGAGAACGCCGCGAAGGAGTTGGGGAACTTCTCCTCGGACAGCCGCACCAGGGTGCCCGCCTCGACCATCTGGTCAGTCAGCTGCGTCCACTCGGCGTCCGAGCCGTCGGCCCAGTGGATGCGGTCGGGCTGCGCCAGCTCCGCGATCTCCCGCACCCAGTCCACCAGCCCGCGGTAGTCCGTGGGGGGATTCTCCAGCGACTGCCGGACCTCCTGGTTGAGTTCCGTGGTCCCGATGCTTGCCGTGCTGTTGTCAGCCATTGACATGTCTCCTCGTTGAGGCCGTCGTGCGTGCCGCGCCCCCTGGGGCCTGACCCTTCCGGTCCGAGCGCTCCACGTCGCTGTGGGGCGGCGCCGGGGTCCAGGCTCTCCTGGGTGGCACAGGGGTGTGGGCCGAGTCTATCGCGGGGAGGCCGCGCGCCGTCCCCCATGACGGCGCGGTGTGCCCCCGGGCCGCCCGTTCCACGATTTGTCCCCAGGGGCCCTCGGGTGTAAGTTATTACCCGTTGCGCAGCCCGTGGTTGCGAAACAGAGGCGCCCGTAGCTCAACGGATAGAGCATCTGACTACGGATCAGAAGGTTGGGGGTTCGAATCCCTCCGGGCGCACTCCCTCAGAACCCCGCATCCCCCGGATGCGGGGTTCTTGCGTTGAACGCCGCCCCCGCGGCACCGGCAGGATCGAGATCCCCCTGATTTCCCCCCGCACCTCCCCCACCGCACGGTTCGCCCTCGCCGCCTCCGCCCTCGTCCTGGCCCTCACCGGGTGCGGCACGCCGGGCGCTCCGACACCGTCTGCGTCCTCCACAGGCTCCGGCACCGCGCGGAGCACGACGACGCCGCCGGCCCCCTCCACCACGCCCGCCACCTCTGCGAGCCGCACCGGGGCGCCCGGGCCGAGCGCGGCGTCGTCGTCCGCCGGGGAGCACCGCGCCGAGGACCGCACGCGCGATGCCGCGCCCGGCACGGCGCTGGCGGCGCTGGACGAGATACCCGTGAAGGGCCGCGCCCCCAAGACCGGCTACTCCCGGGACGAGTTCGGACCGCGCTGGGCGGACGCGGACCACAACGGCTGCGACACCCGCAACGACGTGCTGCGCCGGGACCTCACGGGGATCGACGTGAAGCCCGGGACGCACGGCTGCACGGTCGCGGCCGGTTCCCTGCTGAGCCCGTACACCGGGGTGGCCACGGCCTTCACGGCGGGGCAGGACACCAGCTCCGAGGTGCAGATCGACCACGTGGTCGCGCTCTCCGACGCGTGGCAGAAGGGCGCCCAGCAGCTCGACGCCGCCCGGCGCACCGAGCTCGCCAACGACCCCCTCAACCTGCTGGCCGTGGACGGCCCCAGCAACAACCGCAAGTCGGACGGGGACGCCGCCACCTGGCTGCCGCCTGCCACGGGTGAGCGCTGCGAGTACGTGGCCACGCAGATCGCGGTGAAGAAGAACTACGAGCTGTGGGTCACGGACGCGGAGAAGAACGCGATGGTCCGGGTGCTGGAGGCCTGCCCCGGCCAGCAGCTGCCGCGTGCGCGCCAGTGGCCGGCGCCCGTGGACGAGCCCGTGGACGAGCCCGTCGCGGAGGTTCCTGCCCAGCCCGCGGCCCCCGCGCAGCCGGCACCACCCGCCGCACCGGCACCCGGGGCACCACCCGCCAACGCCCCCTCCGGGGACCTCTACTTCTCCCGGTGCGTGGACGCGCGCGCCGCCGGGATGGCACCCCTGTACGCGGGCTCCCCCGGGTACCGCACCGGTCTGGACGGGGACGGGGACGGGGTGGCCTGCGAGCCCAGGCGCTGACCCGGGACGGCCCGGGTGCCCGGCGATGGTGTCGCGGCGCGGGACCCCCGAAGCGCAGGCCCAGGGGTGCCGCCCGTGGCACAGATCGTCATTCCGCCGCCGGGCCGTGGAGCAACGCGCACAGTGAGCGCGCCGGCCCCCTCACACCCGCGGGGCGTGGAACCGCGTGAGCCGGGCGTCGGCACCGTCGAGCAGGGCCCAGTCCCCGGCAACCTCCAGCACCGCCGTTCCCGCGGTGGGGAACCCCGCGGCGGCGTCCATCATGGCGTCCTGGTCCGAGTCCCGTGAGGCCAGGCGCAGCACGGCGTCCAGGACACCGGGCATGTGCGCGACCACCAGCAGGGTGCGCACGGATTCCGGCACGTGGTTGACCGCGGCGAGCAGCTGCGCGTCCGAACCGTTGTACAGCGAGTCCCACAGCTGCGGGGTGGGGGCCCTCTCCCCGAGCTTGTGGCACACCCACGTGACCGTTTGTCGGGTGCGCAGGGCCGGCGAGACCAGGATCATCTCGGGCGGTGCGTTCTCCGCCAGCCACGCACCCGCCGCCGCGGCCTCCCGCGCTCCGCGGGGCACGAGCGGACGGTCGTGGTCCGGCACGTCCCGCGGGAAGTCGGCTTCCCCGTGGCGCATGATCACCAGCTGCTTGAGGTCGTGGCGCGTCATGCGTGCCAGTCTGTCACGGGCCGCTCACCCCGGCTGGCGACGCCGCCGGGCACCGTTGCGGGCGGCGTCGTGCGCGGCGCGCGGCATGGGCAGTGGCGTCCTGAGTGCGCACAGTGGTTGCACCGGCGGGGCGTGGAGTCTCGGCCGGATGAGCCGGAAGGCCGTCAGATGGAGTACTCGGGGGCGGCCCACACGACCACTTCGGGGTGGTCGTAGAACCGGTAGCCCTGCCCGCGCACGGTGCGCACCGTGTTGGCCAGGCGTCCCAGCTTGGAGCGCAGCCGCCGGACGTGGACGTCGATCGTGCGTTCGGAGGGGATCTCCTCGGCATCCCCCCAGAGGCTGTCGAGCAACTCGGTGCGGCCCACGGTGCGGGTGCCGTTCTCCACCAGGTAGTTGAGCAGCTCGAACTCGCGGTGGGTGAGGTTCAGCAGGTCCCCGTCCAGGAACACCTCGCGGCGGGACAGGTCGATCAGCACGCCCACGCGCTGGTGGTCGATGCGACTGCCGGCACCGCAGGCCGGCAGCGGGGTCAGGGGCTCGATGACCGGGTCCGTGAAGGTGGGGTCCCCCAGTGCGCTGCGCACGACCTCCAAGTCCGTGCCCTCGGCGTTCACCGGGGCGAGGGCCACGGCCGCGTAGGAGTCGGACTCGGGAACCGTGGAGCGGATGTGCTGGCGGATCTCCTGCACCAGCTGGACCAGGTTGATGCCGCGGTCCGCCGCGGCCTGCTCGTCCACGCCCACGTAGAGCACGAAGCCCCGGGCCTCCGTGGGCTGCTGCTCGAGCACCGCCTGCGCCTCGGGGCGGGCCTGGGGCGCGAAGTCCGCGGCCACGGAGCGCAGGTGCCGGTGGTCCTCCGACCCGATCGGGGCGCGATGGGTTCCACGAGTGCGCGCGGCGGGCTGGGCGCCGGGCACACGGTGCCGCTGCGAGATGTGGACGTAACCCGGTGCGCCTGACATTCCAACCCCTGCCTCGTTGAGCCCCGTTCCCGTGAATTCACTGGAAAACGGCGTTATCGTCCATGTTCGGCGACACACGACTCCACTGGCAAGTAATATACGCGCGATTTTCTCGCATCGTGAGATGGGACACGCCCCCGGTTACTCCCAGTGGAAAACTGCTTGCTTTTCCCGCCCGGATGGGGTCGGACGTCCCGCGAGTGGAGAACTGGGTGGGCTCAGTCCACCACGCCGTACAGCCGGTCCCCGGCGTCCCCCAGGCCCGGGACAATGTACGCGTTCTCGTCCAGCCGCTCGTCCACGGACGCGAGAACCACGTTGACCTGGCTGTCCCCGAGCTCGCGCTCCAGACGCTCCAGCCCCTCGGGCGCGGCCAGCAGGCACACGCACGTGATCTCCTCCGCGCCGCGGCGGTAGAGGAACTTGATGGCCTCGCTCAGGGTGCCACCCGTGGCGAGCATGGGGTCCAGCACGTACACCTGGCGGCCCGTGAGGTCGTCCGGCAGCCGCTCGGCGTAGGTGATGATGTCCAGGGTGGTGTCGTCCCGGGCCATGCCCAGGAAGCCGACCTCGGCCGTGGGGACCAGGCGGGTCATGCCCTCGAGCATCCCCAGGCCCGCGCGCAGGATCGGCACCACCAGCGGACGCGGCCGGCTCAGAGCGGTGCCCTGCGTCTCGGCCACCGGGGTCTGGATGGTCTTCGGCTCCACGCGCACCTCGCGGGTGGCCTCGTAGGCCAGCAGCGTGACCAGCTCCTCCACCAGCTGGCGGAACACGGGGGAGGACGTGTCCTTCTCACGCAACACGCTCAGCTTGTGGGCGACCAACGGGTGATCCAAGACGGTGACTCGCATACCCAGAATCTAGCAGTCGCGCCCAGCGGACGGGGTTGCGGCGGTCCGGGGCCACTCCGAGCACCTGAACGACGCCGCGGCGCCCCTCCCGTCGCGCCGCACCGGGACACCTGCCGCGGTGCCGGCCCGAGTCGTCGACCGGAGGTGGCGGCCGGAGGCGCTGGCCCGGGGGTTCACCGGACACCACCGGCGCCGTGGACCCCGCCGGCGGGGCGTCACGATGTCGTCACGGGCCCACCCTCCTCCGCCGGTGCCGGGAGGCCGTGCTCTATTCTCGGGGGGAACACAGTGTGACTTCACAGACATCCCGTGCACGGCAACCCTCGGAAGGGGCACCACACATGGCGGCTCCCGTTCTCGAAACGGAGAACCTGGTCAAGATCTACGGCAGGGGCGACACCAGGTTCGACGCCCTCAAGGGCATCAACCTGGAGATCGGCAAGGGCGAGTCGGTGGCCGTGGTGGGCAAGTCCGGTTCGGGCAAGTCCACCCTCATGCACCTGCTGGCCCTGCTGGACGGCCCCACGCACGGCGTGGTGGCGCTGGAGGGCAGGCCCACGGGCGATCTCAGCGCCAAGGAGCTCAACGAGCTGCGCAACTCCGCGTTCGGCTTCGTGTTCCAGCAGTTCTTCCTGACCCCCAACCAGAGCGTGCTGGAGAACGTCACGCTGCCGCTGAAGATCGCCGGTGTCCCGGCATCCGAGCGCAAGCGCCGGGGACTGGAGGCGCTCGAGCAGCTGGAGATGGCGGACAAGGCGGACAACAAGGCCACCGATCTCTCCGGCGGCCAGAAGCAGCGCGTGGTGATCGCGCGCGCTCTGATCAACAACCCGTCCGTGATCTTCGCGGACGAGCCCACGGGCAACCTGGACTCCGCCACCTCCAAGGTGGTGGAGGACATCCTCTTCGGTCTCAACCGGGACCAGGGCATCACCCTGGTGGTCGTCACGCACGACGAGGACCTCGCCCAGCGCTGCTCGCGTCAGATCTACCTGGTGGACGGTGAGGTGGTGCCGAACCCCGGCAAGAACACGAGCGGCGTCGCCGAGCAGGACCGGGCGCAGGAGCACCCCTGGGCCCAGCAGCCCGCCGGGGTCCAGCAGGTCACGGAGCCCGCGACCGGCGCGATCGTGACCCTCACCGAGGACGACGCCGCCGAGATCGCCCGCGCCGCGCAGGAACCGTCGCGCCCCGGCAGGCACGCGGCCCCCACCAGCACCACCGACCAGCCAGGAGCCACCGCGTGAAATTCATCGATCTGCTGCGCACGGCGATCGGCAACACCTTCCGGTCCAAGGCGCGCACCGTCCTGACCGTGATCGCGATCTTCATCGGCTCGTTCACGCTCACCCTGACCTCGGGGATCGGCACCGGCGTCAACGACTACATCGACAAGACCGTGGCCGCGTTCGGCAACGAGAACGCCCTGTTCGTCCAGAAGGTCTCCGAGCAGTCCACCCCCGGCTCGAACGAGGAGGACGGACCCACCGAGTACAACCCCGACGAGGCCGACGTGCGGCTGGGCTTCGGCTCCGTCAGCGGGCTCACGGATTCGGACATCGACAAGATCGAGAAGATCGACGGCGTGGGTTCCGTGGACCCCATGTACCTGGTCACCCCCAAGTACCTGGAGTCCGCCAACGGCAAGAAGTTCAAGCTGAGCCTGGGCTCGCCCCCGGAGGCGGACGGGCTGCAGCTGGAGTCCGGTGAGGTTCCCGAGCGCGCCAAGGACGAGATCCTGCTCCCGGCCTCCTGGGTGGAGCCGCTGGGCCTTGGATCGAACCAGGACGCCGTGGGCAAGACCGTGAAGATCGCCATCGGCAACGCCGTGGACCAGGACAAGACGTTCACGGCGAAGGTCTCGGGCGTGTCCCAGGCATCCCTGGCCGGCTCCTCCGACAACCCCATCCCCTCTGCGGGCCTGAACAAGAAGCTGTACGACTACCAGGCCTCGGGCAGCCCGCGGAAGGTGCCGAACTCCTACTTCACCGCCACAGCCACCGTGGACGACATGTCCAAGGTGGGCTCCATCAAGTCCGCGCTCGCCGACGAGCAGATGCGGGGTCAGACCGTGGAGGACCAGCTGGGCATGTTCCGCGCGGTCATCAACGGCATCGTGTGGATCCTCAACTCCTTCGCGATCATCGCGCTGCTCGCCGCCGGCTTCGGCATCGTGAACACCCTGCTGATGTCCGTGCAGGAGCGCACCCGGGAGATCGGGCTCATGAAGGCGCTGGGCATGAGCGGCGGCAAGATCTTCGGGCTGTTCTCCCTGGAGGCGGTCTTCATCGGCTTCCTGGGTTCCGCCATCGGGGCGGCCGTGGCCGTGGCCGCCGGAAGCATCCTCAGCGGGGTGCTGTCCAACGGGTTGCTGTCCTCGCTGCCCGGACTGAGCCTGTTCCTGTTCAACCCCGTGAACATTGCCCTGATCATCCTCTCGGTCATGTTCATCGCCTTCCTGGCCGGCACCATCCCCGCCGTGCGGGCCGCCCGCCAGGATCCCATCACCGCCCTGCGCTACGAGTGACCCCCCACACCTGCACCACCACTCGCACCACCCGATGAAAGGACGGCAGTCATGAGCACCACTCCGAACGAACCGCAGAACCCGCAGTCCGGCGCCCTCGGACAGCCCGGCCCGGGACAGTCCGGCCAGCCCATGCCCTACGGCCAGGGCGCGGTCAACGGCGCACCGCAGGGTGGCCCCAACGGCCAGCCCTCCGGTCAGCAGTACGGTCAGGCCGGCGGGAAGTACGGCACCGCGGAGTACAACCCCGGCCAGTACACCGGCACGATGGAGCGCCCCTCCACCGTGGACCGGTTGCTGAAGCTGACCCTGATCTCCCTGGGCATCTACGTGCTCAACGGCATCGTGGGTCTGATCGCCTCGGCGAACGTCGACTACCTGCAGTACTTCAAGGACAAGGGCCTGAGCACGGAGATGGCCACCAAGGCGGCTGACCAGGCCGCTGGTGTCGGAGGCACCGCAGGCACAGTGGTGGGTCTCGTCGTCACCGCGGCCCTCTACCTGCTGGTCTACACGTTCCTGAAGAAGGGCAAGAACTGGGCCCGCATCCTGGGCACGGTGTTCGCGGCCATCGCGATCCTCTCGTCCCTGTTCAGCGTGTTCGGTCTGGGCATCTACCCCGCGCCGTGGAACATCATCATCATCGTGCTGGTCGTCGCCAAGCTGATCGTGGACATCCTCTGGATCGTCACCGCGTACAAGGCGCCCACCTCGGCCTGGTTCAACCAGAACCGGGTCCAGCGCTGACCCTGATGTCTCTTCCGCACACCGCCAGGTCCATCCAGCTCGCGGGCTGGATGGACCTGGCGCTTTCCGAGGCGGCACTCACGGCGGGGTCCGGGGACGTGCCCATCGGCGCCGTCGTCCTGGACGCGGACGGCCGGGTCATCGGCACCGGCCGCAACCGTCGCGAGGAGTGCGGCGATCCCACCGCGCACGCGGAAGTGCTGGCCCTGCGCGAGGCGGCCGCACAGCGCGGTGAGTGGCGCTTGGAGGGATGCACCCTCGTCGTCACTCTGGAGCCGTGCGCCATGTGCGCCGGGGCCATCGTGCTGGCGCGCGTGCCCACCGTGGTGTTCGGCGCGTGGGACCCGAAGGCCGGGGCGTGCGGCTCGGTGTTCGACATCGTGCGGGACCCCCGCCTCAACCACTGGGTGGAGGTCACCGGGGGCGTCCGGGAGAGCGAGTGCGCCGCCCTGCTGCGCGAGTTCTTCCGCACCCACCGCTGAGCGCCGCTGACCGCTCCGCGGCACGACGCCGCCCCCGCGCGGCCTCGCCCCCGACCCTCCGGCGCCCCGGCATTCCGTAGCCAGCCCGCGCCAGCTCCCACCGCACCGGCCGATCCCCGCCTCACAGCCAGGCACCCCGACGCCGCCGCGGACCGTGCCAGCACACGGCTCCGGTTTGGAGGGGTTGCGTCCCGGCCTGTAAAGTGCTGGGAGCTGGTGACGTGTCCGAGCGGCCGAAGGTGCATCACTCGAAATGATGTTTGGTGTCAAAGCCAACGTGGGTTCAAATCCCACCGTCACCGCCACTGTCCCGATCAGGGACTTCGAGAACACCCCGAACCTCAGGTTCGGGGTGTTCTTCGTTGCAGGGGTGCGCCACGCCGCAGCGCCTCCAGGAAGCCCGAAGGATGAAAAGGGCCCGCAGGGATTGCCAGCCTGCTTATCAATCGGATAGAACTTGGGCATGGGCCGCTCCGGGATCGTGAGATTCCTCCACACAGCAGCCGGCATCCTGAGCTACCCCCAGGATCCGCGCTCTTTCGCACAACTCTTCGGCGCACTCTCGAGCGCCCACTACACGCGCGGGCGGATCACCCGCATCCACCGGGAGACGCCCGACACCGTGACCGCCTTCTTCACCGCCGGCGACGGCTGGATCCCGCACCGCGCGGGCCAGTGGGCGCGGATCGGCGTGGAGGTGGACGGGAAGCGGATCTGGCGCCCCTACTCCCTCAGCGCTCCCGAGCACGGCGACCCCTCGATCACCGTCAGGGCCCAGGGCACCGTGTCCGAGCACCTCGTCCACCGGGCCGCTCCCGGGGACGTGCTGTACCTGGAGCGCCCGGAGGGTCAGTTCATCCTCCCGGAGATGCCCACGGAGCTGCTCTTCATGGTGGCCGGTTCCGGCATCACCCCGGTGATGTCCATGCTGCGGACCCTCATGCCTCGCAGACCGGATCACGACGTGGTCCTGGTCTACGTGGCCAGGAACCGGGAGTCGTGCATCTTCCACGACGAGATCCCGGAGCTCGCCGACCAGTTCCCCGGCCTCCGCCCGGTCCTCTGGTTCACCGAGGAGCGCGGCAGGCTCGACGCCGCGGACCCGGGTGAGGTGGGCGCGCTGTGCCCCGACCACCGGGCGCGCGCGACGTACGCGTGCGGCCCAGACTCCTTCGTCACGGCCGTGGAGGCACTGGGGGAGGTTTCCGGCCACGCCCCCGTGGTGGAGAGGTTCGATGTGGCGCGCGCAGCCACCGGCGGGCGCCCGGGAGAGATCCGTCTCCAGCGCAGCGGCCTCACCGTGGCGGTGGGTGAGCGCGACACCATCCTGGAGGCCGCCGAACGCGCCGAGCACCCCTTGCCCCACGGCTGCCGGATGGGCATCTGCCACAGCTGCCTGATTCCCATGACGGACGGAGCGGTCACCAACATCCGCACCGGTGAGCTCCACCGGGAACCCGGGCCCATCCAGACCTGCGTGACGAGGCCCTCCCCCTACGCCGCATTCGACGCCTGACACCCGCCACTCTCCCCTCTCCGCCGGTACCGATCCCTCCGGCCTGCACCCCTTGAACAAAGGAACCCCCATGACGCTCACCTCAGCCACCCCCACCCCGGACACCAGAACAGCGCCGCGTCCACCGGGTGATCCCCTGAATCTCACGCGGGCGGAACTCGACGACCTCGCGGCACAGCTCGACGCCGTGCGGGAGGACATCTTCTCCCAGCGCGGGCAGTCGGACGCGCGATACATCCGCCGTGTGGTGGCCCTGCAGCGCGGCCTGGAGCTGACGGGGCGCGCGTGCATGATCTTCTCCCGGCACAAGCCCCTGTGGTGGAGCGGCGTGGGCTGCCTGAGCGTGGGCAAGATCCTGGAGAACATGGAGATCGGGCACAACGTCCTGCACGGTCAGTGGGACTGGATGAACGACAAGGAGATCCACTCCACCACGTGGGAGTGGGACTTCGTGGCACCGTCCGTCGGCTGGCAGCGCACCCACAACGATCTCCACCACACCTGGACCAACGTGCTCGGCAAGGACCGGGACGTGGGGTACAACGTGCTGCGCATGGACCCGGACCAGCCGTGGCGGCCGGTGAACCTGCTCAATCCCGTGATCAACCTCCTCCTGGCCCCGGCTTTCGAGTGGGGGATCGCCATCTACGACGTGGAGCTGGACCAGTTCCGCGCCGGGACCAAGTCCGGCCGAGCCACCTGGGAGGACTTCAAGCGCGTGATGAAGAAGCTCGGGCGGCAGTCCGCGAAGGACTTCGTGGTCTCGCCCCTGCTGGCGTCCCTCACCGGGTCGGGGAAGGCGTCGATCAAGGGCTTCCTGGCGGCGAACGTGATCCGCAACATCTGGGCGCACGCGGTGATCTTCTGCGGCCACTTCCCGGACGGTGCAGAGACCTTCACGGAGGACGAGGTGGAGAACGAGTCGCGGGGGCACTGGTACCGGCGGCAGGCCATGGGATCCGCGAACATCGACGGCTCCCGCCTCATGCACTTCATGAGCGGCAACCTCTCCTTCCAGATCGAGCACCACCTGTTCCCGGACATGCCCTCCAACCGGCTGGCCCAGATCGCACCGCGCGTGCGGGAGATCTGCCAGCAGTACGGGATCCGCTACACCTCCGGTCCGCTGCCCCGCCAGGTGTTCCAGGCGTGGCGCAAGGTGTTCCGGCTCGCCCTGCCCTGATCCCGCCCGGTGTCCGTGGCAGGAGCTCGGCTCACCGAGAACTCCCGCGGGACAGGCGCGAGCTCGCACTACGCGCCGGTAGGCGTTCACACGGCCCTCCCCCTAGGGTGTAATCCGGCACACACTTTGGCCGTGGATGGGGGTGTCCCCTGGGATGCGCCGCGCGCCCACGGCCCGGACAGGAAGAGGATCAGCGCATGAGCGACGAGCAGCCCGTGGGCCACCTGGGCGTGAACGGCGAGGACACCCCGGACGCCCACTACATCCGCACCGGTGAGCACAGTTTCCGCACCACCGTGTTCACCCAGGGTGCATGGAGCCCCCAGGAGCAGCACATGGCGGCGTCCTCCGGGCTGCTGGTGCACGAGATCGAGCGCAACCACCCGCGCGAGGACATGATCCCGGTGCGCTTCTCGTTCGACATCCTGGGGTTCATCGCCGGCGGCGAGATCGAGGTGCACACCCGCGTGCTGCGCCCGGGCAAGACCATCGAGCTGGTGGAGGCCACCATGAGCAGCGGCGGGCGGGACTGCATCCGGCTGAGCATGTGGCGGCTGAAGACCTCGGACACCCAGGACGTGGCGGGCGGGGAGATCGAGCCGCTCACGCCGCTGGAGCAGTGCGAGGAGCTGAACATGTACGAGCAGTGGGGCGGCGGCTACATCGGCTCCCTCGAGGCCCGCGTGGCGCGCATGCCCCGCCCGGGCAGCGGCGCGGGCTGGCTGCGGATCAGCAAGGCCGTGGTGGAGGGCGAGGAGTCCTCCCCCACCGCCCAGTTCATCAGCGCGGTGGACGCCGCCAACGGCCTGGCGCCCCGCGTGGAGATCGGCCCGTGGGCGTTCCCCAACGTGGACCTCACCATCCACATGTTCCGCGCCCCGGTCTCCGCGTGGGTGGGCCTGGACACCAACGTGGAGTTCGGCGGGGACGGCGTGGGCCTGACCCACTCGGAGCTCTTCGACGAGCAGGGCCCGATCGGCCGGGTGGCCCAGGCGCTGACCGTCCGCCGCATGGGCTGAAGCCCCGCTGCGCGAACGACGCCGCCCGCCCCGGCGGGTGCGGGCCGGTTCGGCAGTGCGGTCCAGGCCCCTGGCTGGCGCCCCCGGTGCGATGCACCCCCCCGGCCGCGCCCCGAGCACCCCGGGCGGCACGGGTGGCACGGGCGGCACGGGACCCGCGTGCGGAAGCCGGCCGGGCGGCGTCGTGCGATGACGCGGGGTTTGACGGGCGCTCGTAGAATGGCGGCTGGTTCCCAGAACAATTCGGCCGGGGCGAGTGCCCCAGGAGGTCCAGGCGAGTGAGCAGCATCCAGATCAACGTGACCGACCGCGACGGTGTGCGCACCGAGGGTGTGGAGTGGAAGGACTTCGAGTCCCTCATGGAGTGCCTCACCCGCAACAAGTTCCCCATCCTGGCCACGTGCGGCGGCAACGCCTCGTGCTCCACGTGCCACTCGTACCTTGACCAGGAGACGTTCGTGAAGACGGGCGGCACCAACGAGGAGGAGGAAGACCTCCTGGAGATGCTGGACGACACCCGTCACGACAACTCCCGCCTGACCTGCCAGGTGGAGTGGTCCGAGGACCTGGACGGCGCGGAGATCGAGATCGCCCCGGAGTGGTGAGCGCCCACCGCTGAGACGAGCACGGCCACGCGCGGAGGAAGAGAGAGCAGCATGACGGTCCTGCGGGACGATCTGACCACGCGCGCGGCGTACGTCTCGGACGCCTCGATCTACCGCAGGCTCCCCGCCGCGGTGGCCGAGCCGAGCTCGGTCGCGGAGATCCGCGAGCTGCTCGCCACCGCGCGGGAGAACGGCTGGTCCGTGGTCCCCCGCGGCGGCGGCACGTCCGTGGCGGGCAACGCGATCGGCGAGGGCCTGGTGATCGACACCTCCCGCCACTTCCGCCGCATCCTGGAGATCGACCCGCAGGCCTGCACGGCGCGGATCGAGCCCGGGGTCATCTGCGACCAGCTGCGGGAGGCCGCCTCCGAGTTCGGCCTCACCTACGGCCCGGACCCCTCCACCCACTCGCGCTGCACGGTGGGCGGCATGGTGGCCAACAACGCGTGCGGCTCCCACTCGGTTGCGTGGGGCACGAGTGCGGAGAACCTGGTCTCGGTCACGGTCATGCTGGCCGACGGCCGCCTGGTCACCCTGGACGCGGGCGGCACCTCCGAGCCCGCCCTGACCTCGCAGCTGGAGCGGCTGCGCAACGACCACCTGGCCATGCTGCGCACCGAGCTGGGCCAGTTCCCGCGCCAGGTCTCCGGCTACGGGCTGCACTACCTGCTGGGCGAGAACGGCTTCGACACCGCCAAGGCCTTCGCGGGCACCGAGGGCACGTGCGGGATCATCACGGAGCTCACGGTCAAGCTCGTGGCCAAGCCCGCGCACACCGCGCTGGCGGTCCTCGGGTTCCAGGACGCGATCGACGCCGCGAGCGCCGCACCCGCGCTCCGGGTCTCCGGCGTCACCACCATCGAGGGCATGGGCTCGGACCTGCTGGCCGCCCTGCGCACCCGCCCCGGCCAGGAGCAGGCCGGTTCCGAGCTCCCGCGCGGGGGCGGCTGGCTGTACTGCGAGGTCGCCGGGGACACCCCCGAGCAGGCGTACGACGCCGCCCGGAGACTCCCCGCGCTGGTCGAGGAGACAGTGGTGGACTCGGTGGTGGTCGGCGACCCTGCGCAGGCCCGGGCCCTGTGGCACATCCGTGAGGCCGGAGCGGGCATCGTGACCCGCCTGCCGGACGGCGGCGAGGCGTGGCCCGGGTGGGAGGACTCCGCGGTGCCTCCGGCCCGGCTGGGCGAGTACCTGCGGGACCTCTACGCCCTGCTGGAGGAGATGGATCTGCGCGGCATCCCGTTCGGCCACTTCGGCGAAGGCTGCGTGCACATCCGCATCTCCTTCGACTTCAACTCCGAGCACGGGGTGGCGCGGTACCGGGAGTTCATCGAGCGGGCCGCCGAGCTGGTGCACCGCTACGGCGGCTCGGTCTCCGGCGAGCACGGGGACGGACGCGCCCGCTCCGAGCTGCTGAGCACGATCTACACGCCGGAGGCACTGGCGGCGTTCGGGCGCTTCAAGCGGATCTTCGACCCCGAGGGTGTGTTCAACTCCGGCGTGCTGGTGGATCCGGAGCCGCTGGACCGTGGCATCCGCCCCGGACCGGGTGCGCGCACGTTCGAGCTCACCCCGGTGCACGCCTTCTCCCACGACAACGGCTCGTTCGGCCAGGCCGTGAACCGCTGCGTGGGGGTGGGAGCGTGCCGCTCGGACTCCGGGGCCATGTGCCCCTCCTTCCACGCCACCGGGGACGAGGTGCACTCCACGCGAGGCCGCATGCGCTCACTCGCGGAGATGCTGCGCGGCGAGCACCTCACGGACGGCTGGAAGTCCAAGGAGACCTACGAGGCCCTGGACCTGTGCCTGTCCTGCAAGGCGTGCGCCACCGAGTGCCCCGTGAACGTGGACATGGCCACCTACAAGGCCGAGTTCCTGCACCACCACTTCCGGCAGGGCCTCCGCTCGTTCATCGGCCGGGACCGCCGGCCCATGGCGCACCTCACCATGGGGTGGATGCCGTGGCTCATGCGGATCGCGGCCCGCGTGCCCGGCTCCCTGCGCGCGGTCAACGTCCTGGAACGCATCCCGGCCGTGGAGGCACTCACCAAGAAGCTCGGCGGCATCGAACCGCGCCGCGACATGATCCGCTTCAACGACACCCCGTTCACCGCGTGGTTCCGCGCGCGCTCCCAGCACGCGGGCCACGTTGCCGGGAACGACGCCGCCGGTGCGGCTCCGCGCGGAGGCGGCCGTGCGGCGTCGTCGGTCCGCAGTGCCCAAGCGACTGGGATGGCGGGGGCCGATCCCGCCGGGCGCCCGTCCGTGGTGCTGTGGCCGGACACGTTCACCACCTACTCCGCGGACGGACCCGGCAAGGCCGCCGTGGAGGTCCTGGAGGCCATGGGCTACCGCGTGCTGATGCCCATGGGGGACGTGTGCTGCGGGCTCACGTGGCACTCCACGGGTCAGCTGGACATGACCCGGAAGGTGCTGCGGCAGACCCTGGACGTGATGGCACCGCTGCTGGAGGCCGGGTACCCGGTGATCGGGCTGGAGCCGTCCTGCACGGTGATGCTCCAGCACGAGATCACCGAGCTGCTGCCCGATGACCCCCGGGCCCACGTGGTGAAGGGCCTCACCCGGACCCTGGGCGAGTTCGCGGCGGCCCACCTGGAGGCCGGCGGGGACTGGCCGTTCGAGCCGCTGGAGACCCGGCAGGGTCCGAGCAGCGCGGTGTGCCAGGTGCACTGCCACGAGAAGGCCATGGGGGACTACTCCCCAGAGCTCACCGTGCTGGAGAAGCTGGGCGTGGACACCTCCGTGGTGGGCGGCGGGTGCTGCGGGCTGGCCGGGAACTGGGGCTTCGAGCCGGGGCACTACGAGATCTCGCGGACACTCGGCGAGCGCAACCTCTTCCCCGCGATCCGGGCCGCGGAACCCGGGGCGATCGTGCTGGCGGACGGTTTCTCGTGCCGCACGCAGATCGCCCAGGGCACGCAGGCCGACGCGGTGCACCTCGCAGAGGTGATGTGTGCCGCATTGCCGACGAAACGTAGGACACTGTCACCATGACGACCTCATCGCCCGACCCCCGGGGCACCCACAGGCACTCCCGTCCGCTGCTCGCCGCCACTGCCCTGACCGCCCTGCTGGCGCTGTCCGCGTGCGGTTCCTCCGGCGATGAACCGTCCTCCGGCGACGCGAGCTCCGCGAGCTCGAGCACGTCGGCGAGCCCGTCCGCGTCCCCGAGCCCGACCACGTCCCCGAGCGCGACGAACGGTTCCGCATCGGCCACGCCGGCGCCGCCCACCGCCTCGACCGAGACCACCCAGGCCGAGGACGCCTCCAAGCCCCAGCCCACGGAGACCCGCATGGCGTCGGCTCCGGAGGTGGGCATGCCCACCGCGAGCCCCTTCGACAAGGAGAAGGCGGACCAGCAGGCCGCGGGTGCCGTGTGCAACGCGTCGAACCTCAGCGGCACCGCAGCCCCCTCCAACGGTGCGGCCGGGCACACCATCACGACCCTCACCCTGACCAACAAGGGCTCCGCGCCCTGCACCCTCAACGGCTACCCGGGGGTCTCCTTCGTGGACGCGGGCGGAGCCATCGTGGGCGCCCCCGCCTCCCGCACGGAGGCCCCCACGGCGCCGGTCACCCTGCAGCCGGGAGCGTCCACGAGCACCAGCGTGAGCATCACCAATCCCGGCGTGATCGGGCAGGTGTGCAACCCGCACGACGTCACGGGCCTGCGCATCTACCCGCCGGGCAGCCACGAGTCGCTCGTGGTCTCCTACCCGGGTCAGGCCTGTGGCAACCCCAAGGTCTCCCAGCTCCAGGTCAAGGGCTTTGGATCCTGACTCGGTCCTGAACCTCTTCTCCCCCGCGACCGCGCAGTGGTTCGACGCCGCCTTCCACGGGCCCACGGCGGCCCAGCGCGGCGCGTGGGAGGCCATCTCGGCGGGCCACCACGCTCTCGTGGTGGCCCCCACCGGTTCCGGCAAGACCCTCGCGGCGTTCCTGTGGTCCATCGACCGGCTGCTCGCGGTCAAGTCCCCCGCGGGTTCCCCTGACGGGAGCTCACGGGGCGGCACCGCCGCCCCGGGCTCCTCCGGGGACGACGACGCCGCGGCCGCCCCTGCCGAGGACCGCACCTCGGTGCTCTACATCTCCCCGCTCAAGGCCCTGGGCGTGGACGTGGAGCGCAACCTGCGGGCCCCGCTGATCGGGATCACCCAGGCGGTCAGGGCCGCCGGGGGTGAGCCCCCGGGGATCTCCGTGGGGGTCCGCTCGGGGGACACCCCCCAGGCGATCCGCCGCTCCCTGCTGGCCCACCCGCCGGACATCCTCATCACCACCCCCGAGTCCCTGTACCTCATGCTCACGTCCAAGGCACGGGAGACCCTGCGCCACGTGAACACCGTGATCATCGACGAGGTGCACGCGGTGGCCGGGACCAAGCGCGGCGCGCACCTCGCGGTGAGCCTCGAACGCCTGGACGACCTGCTGGAGGAGCCGGCCCAGCGGATCGGGCTCTCCGCCACCGTGGAACCCGTGGACACCGTGGCCGGTTTCCTGGGCGGCTCGCAGCCCGTGGACGTGGTGCGCCCGCCGTCCGAGAAGGACTGGGACCTCACGGTCTCCGTGCCCGTCCCGGACATGACCGTGCTGGGCGGGGCGGCGACGTCGCCGTCATCGGACGGCTCCCCGACCCTGGACGGGGACCTGGGCGGGTCCGGGCAGGCCACGGCGTCCATCTGGCCGCACGTGGAGGAGCGGATCGTGGACCTCGTGGAGGCCCACCGCTCCACGATCGTGTTCGCGAACTCCCGCGGGCTCGCGGAGAAGCTCACCGCGCGGCTCAACGAGATCCACGAGTTCCGCATGGAGAACGCCGCGGAGCAGTCCCCGGTCGGCGAGCGCTCCGGGGACCCCGTGGCCGTGGGGGACGCGCTGAACCACCTCTTCGCGGAGAGCGCGCGGCGCGCGGCCGGGGAGGAGGGCGCCGGGCCCGAAGGTCCCAACGGTTTCGCGGTCGAGGGGGACGACACGCCGGGCACCCCCGGTGCACCCTCGGACGGTCCCGGCCGTCACGGGCGAGCCCCCGACCACGCAGCGCCGTTCGGCGCCCCCGGGGACGGGACTGGCGCGCCCGACGGCCCGGGCGGCGTCGCCCGCCCTGCGACAGGCGACCGGGAGCCCGCCGCGATCCCCCGGCAGAGCAACCGGCACGAGGGGGCTTCCCCGGTGCTCGCGCGCGCCCACCACGGCTCGGTGTCCAAGGACCAGCGCAGCCTGATCGAGGAGGACCTCAAGACCGGGCGGCTGCGGTGCGTGGTGGCCACCTCGTCCCTGGAGCTGGGCATCGACATGGGCCACGTGGACCTGGTGGTCCAGATCGAGTCCCCGCCCTCGGCGGCCTCCGGCCTGCAGCGCGTGGGGCGTGCCGGGCACCAGGTGGGTGAGGTGTCGATCGGGCGGATCTACCCCAAGCACCGCGGGGACGTGCGGGACGCCGCGGTGATCGCGGAGCAGATGCTCGCCGGGAACCTGGAGCCGCTCTCGGTGCCCGCCAATCCCCTGGACATCCTGGCCCAGCAGACGGTCTCCGCGGTGGCCGCGGAGGACGTGGACGTGGAGGCCTGGTACGACACCGTGCGCCGCAGCGCCCCGTTCCGCTCCCTGCCGCGCTCCGCGTACGACGCCGTGCTGGACCTGCTTGCCGGGCGGTACCCCTCGGACGAGTTCGCGCAGCTGCGCCCGCGCCTGGTGTGGGACCGCGAGACGGGAACGCTGCAGGCCCGCCCCGGTGCGCTGCGCCTGGCGACCACGAGCGGCGGCACCATCCCGGACCGCGGTCTGTTCCCCGTGTTCCTGGTGGGCGAGCAGGACTCCAAGTCCCCCAAGCGCGTGGGCGAGCTGGACGAGGAGATGGTCTACGAGTCCCGCGTGGGGGACATCATCGCGCTGGGCGCCTCCAGCTGGCGGATCGAGGAGATCACCCACAACCGGGTGGTCGTGGCCCCGGCGCCGGGTGTTCCGGGCAAGCTGCCGTTCTGGCACGGGGACGGGCTGGGGCGGCCCGTGGAGCTGGGGCGCGCCGTCGGGCGCTTCACCCGCGAGCTGGCCGGTGCCGCGAACGCCGAGGCCCGCGAGCGCCTGGCGGTGTCCGGGCTGGACGAGTGGGCCCAGGACAACCTGCTGGCGTACCTCGCGGAGCAGCGCGAGGCCACGGAGCACGTGCCGGACGACCGCACGCTCATGGTCGAGCGCTTCCGGGACGAGCTCGGGGACTGGCGCGTGGTGCTGCACAGCCCGTTCGGCACGCCCGTGCACGGTCCGTGGGCGCTGGCCGTCCGCGCGCGGCTGGACGAGCGCTGGGGGCTGGATGCTAGCGCCCAGGCCGCGGACGACGGCATCGTGCTGCGCGTGCCCGCCACGGACGAGGAGCCACCCGGGGCGGAGCTGTTCCTCTTCGAGCCGGAGGAGCTGGAGCAGATCGTCACCGAGGAGGTGGGCGGTTCCGCGCTGTTCGCGTCCCGGTTCCGGGAGAACGCCGCGCGCGCCCTGCTGCTGCCGCGCGCCGATCCCGGCAAGCGCACGCCCCTGTGGCAGCAGCGCCAGCGTTCGGCCCAGCTGCTGGACGTGGCCCGGAAGTACCCGCAGTTCCCCATCATTCTGGAGACGGTGCGCGAGTGCCTCCAGGACGTGTACGACGTCCCCGCCCTGCTCCAGCTGCAGCGGGACCTGGCCGGGCGGAAGCTGCGGGTGGTGGAGACCACCACGGACTCCCCCTCGCCCTTCGCTCGCACCCTGCTGTTCGGGTACGTGGCGCAGTTCCTATACGAGGGCGACTCCCCGCTGGCCGAGCGCAAGGCCGCCGCTCTGTCCCTGGACCCCGCCCTGCTCAACGAGCTGCTGGGCCGTGCCGAGCTACGCGAGCTGCTGGACCCCGAGGTCATCGAGACCACCGTCCTGCAGCTGCAGCGCCTGGCCCCGGACCGCCGCCTGCGCGGGGTAGAGGGCGCGGCGGACCTGCTGCGCCTGCTCGGACCCATGACCGCCGACGACGCCGCCCTGCGCCTTCGCGGGGACGGTTCCGTTCCGGCGGGGTCGCCGGCTGTGGGGTCCGCTTCCGCTGGGAGCAACGGCCCCGGGGCGGGGGCCGCGGAGCCAGACGCCCCGGCCGCCGACGCTGAGGCTTCGGGCGCCGCGTCGTCCGCGGTACCGGAGGCCGCGAGCACCGCCGTGTCCGCCCTGATCGGGGACGAGGGCGGCCCGGGTGACGCGGCGGCGTCGGGCGGTCCTGACGACGAGGAGACGGAGCGGGCCGAGGACCCCGCGTACCGGGCGATCTCCCCCGATGCCGCGCGCGAGCTGCTGGACACCCTCGTGGACACCAACCGCGCGATCGTGCTGCGCGTGGGTGGGCGCGAGGTGTACTGCGCGGTGGAGGACGCAGCCCGGATGCGGGACGCCCTCGGTCAGCCCCTGCCCATGGGGGTGCCGCTCGCGTTCCTGGAACCGGTGGCGGATCCCGTGGGGGACCTCGTTTCCCGGTACGCCCGAACGCACGGGCCGTTCAGCGTGGCCGAGGCCGCACAGGCCCTGAGCCTGGGCCCCGCCGTGGTGGAGTCCGCGCTGCGGTCCCTGGGCAAGCAGCGGCGCGTGAGCGAGGGGGCGTTCCGGCCGAGCGGTGACCCGGCGGCGTCGGACTCGGAGTGGTGCGACATCGAGGTGCTGCGGACCCTGCGGCGTCGTTCGCTGGCGGCACTGCGCGCGGACGTGGAGCCGGTGGACCCGCAGGCGTACGCCACGTTCCTGCCCGCGTGGCAGCACGCGGTGAAGGGGCACCAGCTGCGGGGGCTGGACGGGGTGCTGACCGTGATCGACCAGCTCGCCGGGGTGCCGATCCCGGCGTCCGCGTGGGAGCCGCTCGTGCTGGCGCAGCGCGTGGTGGACTACCGGCCCGCCATGCTGGACGAGCTCATGGCCACGGGTGAAGTCGTCTTCTCCGGCGCCGGGTCCCTGGGTGGTGAGGACGGCTGGGCGGCGTTCCACCTGGCCGAGTCCGCGGAACTCTCCCTGCCGCCCGTCGCCCAGCTGGACGCCACAGCGGATGCCCTGGACTCCACGCTCGAACGGGAGCTGCTCACGGTCCTGCAGGGCGGTGGCGCGTACTTCGCGTGGCAGCTGATCCAGCCCCTCGCGGCCGCGGGCGTGAGCGTGGACATGGCCCAGCTGCGCACCGCCCTGTGGAACCTGCTGTGGGCGGGGCTGATCACCAACGACACGTACGCCCCGGTTCGCGCGCTGATCTCCGGCGGGCACTCCGCACACAAGACGCCCAAGCGGCCGGGGCGTTCCCGCTCCGCGGGGCGCCGGGGTGCGGCGCGGCTGCGCGCCGTGGGGCGCGGTCCGGCCGGCTTCGACCCCGCGGGTTCCTCCGACGACGCCGCTCCGTCCGGCACGCGCGTGGTGCGCGCCTCCGGGGGTGGCGAGGAGCGCACGACGGCGGGCCGGTGGTCCGTGCTGCGCCCCGAGCCGCTGAACCCCACCGTGCGCGCGCAGGCCCAGGCGGAGCTGCTGCTGGACCGCTACGGGATCCTCACGCGCGGGCCCGTGGCGGTGGAGGACGTGCCGGGCGGTTTCTCAACCGTCTACAAGGTGCTGCGCGCTCTGGAGGACGCGGGGCGGGCGCGGCGCGGCTACTTCATCGAGGGCCTCGGGGCCGCCCAGTTCACGCAACCGGCAACGGTTGACGTGCTGCGCAGCTTCACGGACGACGACGCCGCCCGCAAGGCCGAGCCCCAGGTCCTCGCCCTGGCGGCCACGGACCCCGCGAACCCGTACGGTGCGGCGCTGGACTGGCCGGAGGCTGTGGTGCTGGAGTCCAGCACGAATCACCGGCCGGGGCGCAAAGCCGGTGCGGTGGTGGTGCTCGTGGACGGCGCGCTGACCCTGTACCTGGAGCGCGGTGGGAAGACGGCACTGGCATTCGTCTCGGACCCCGCGCTGCTGCACCTCGCGGCGGAGGCGGTGGCCGGTCTGGTGCAGCGCAAGGCCGTGGACTCACTGGTGGTGGAGAAGGTCAACGGGGACTCGGTGCTCTCCTCGGAGGAGCTGGTCACCGCGGTGCGGGACGGGCTGCTTGCGGGCGGCTTCTACCAGACGCCGAAGGGTGTGCGGATGCGGGCTCCGGTGGGTGGGGGCAGAGGGTGACTGGTGACTGCCCGTCCGGGGCTGTGTGGCGAACCCCGAGACGTCAAAACGGGCCCTCTTCCTCCTGAAACGTAGCACTCGTAGTGGGATCCCCCGCGTGCATCAGGTATAGATGAGGCATGGTTGCAGCCCAAGAAACATCACTTCAGCGCATTCTCGAAGGTGAGAAGCAGTACATGGTCCCGCTGTATCAGCGACCGTACCAGTGGAGCAAGAAGCAGTGGTCAGTGCTGTGGGACGATGTCGCTCAGCTCGCTGAGGACAGGGAGGACCATCCCGCTTCTACCCATTTCATCGGATCTCTCGTCCTTGCCCCGTCTCCGGAGAATGTGGCTGGCAGCATCACCAGGCATCTCGTGGTTGATGGACAGCAGCGGCTCACTACTCTGACCATCCTCCTGGCCGCGATCCGCGATCATATTCTAGAGGTTAGCCCCGAAGATCGACGAGGGGCGAACCGGATCATGAACCAGTTCCTCGTCAATGAATACGCCGATGAACCCCATCGCATCAAACTTGCACCCACGCAGGCTGACAGGGCGCCGTACACGAACGTGATCGATGGGACCCCGGGAGCTGACGGCGAAGGAACTATTGGACAGGCATATCGGTTCTTTCGAGCCCAAATTCTGGGGCAGGGCATCGACGTCAACGCCGTGGAGAAGGCTGTAACCAGCGGACTGTCGCTTGTCTCGATCAGCACATCCGAGTCCGACAACGTACATCGAATTTTTGAATCGCTCAACAATACCGGCCTCAAGCTGTCCCAGGGCGACCTCCTGCGAAACCATATATTTATGCGTTTGCCCACCCTGGGCGAGGAGGTCTACCGCACCACCTGGAAACCCCTCCAGGACCTCCTGACGCGCGAGGACATGGATGCCCTGTTCTGGCTGGATGCCGTCCAACGCAACGCAAAGGTCACCGTCGGTGACACCTATCAGGAGCAGAAGCACCGCTTTGACCGCTTTCAGACGGAGAATCAGATCGCTGCAGAAGTGGCGCGACTGCTCCAGTTGGCACGCCTCTACCGGGTTATCAAACACCCTGAAGAGGAGGAGTCAGCAGAGGTCAGACACCGCCTCCAACGGCTTTCCGATTGGGGGTCGGCCACTGCCGCCCCACTACTCCTTCACCTCCTCGCGGGACGCGCCGCTGGTCGGTTCGATGATCAGGCCTTGGCGAGTGCTCTGCTCGTGATCGAATCACTTCTCGTCCGTCGCGTGCTGATTGGTCGCACATCAGCCAGCCTGAACCGCATGTTCGCCCAAGCGGTGGCGGAGATTCCAGGGACGGCCGATGTGGTCAACGAAGTGACGAATTACTTCTCAAGCGGACAGCGACATTTCGCGTCCAATAAGGAAGTTCTGCAGTCCATCCATACGATGCCGTTCTACCAGCAGGGTCGTGCTAATCAGCGCAAACTAGTTCTTCTGTGGATAGAAGAAACGTACGGCAGCAGAGAACCTGTTTCTCCGGAAAATCTCACCATTGAGCACGTACTGCCCCAGACCCTCTCTTCTGAATGGCGGCGGACACTGGAATCCTCGAACCCTGCGGCAGATGTGGACGAAGTCCATCAGAGCCTTGTTCATACTCTCGGGAATCTGACGCTCAGCGGATACAACTCGAAGCTGAGCAATCGCCCTTTCGCCGAGAAGCGCGTGGAGCTAGGCCGGAGCGGCCTGCGCATGAATCAGTTCATCGCCGAGAGGCAAACCTGGGGCGCTGATGACATCTCTACCCGCGCAGATGAATTGGCTTCCATGGTCTGCAAGGCATGGCCAGCGCCCAGCACGACAGTTCCGGACGGGTGGCCGGGTGACCTCTGGTCCAGACTTGATCAGATGCTGGCAGAAATTCCGGCGGGACGATGGACCACCTATGGCGACCTTGCGAGAGCACTGGGCACCGCGGCCCAGCCCATCGGCAACAGGCTCCGCGATCACCCTGTTCCGCACCCACATCGTGTGCTCACAGCGGATGCCCGCCCCGCAGCGAACTTCCGGTGGTCCTCCGACGAGCAGAAAGAAGACCCTGCTGAATTGCTGCGTCAGGAAGGCGTGACTTTCGACGCTCACGGGTGCGCCGACCGTGAGCAGCGACTGCACCCAGCGGATCTTGCCGCGCTGGTGGCGGACCCGGACGATGAGAGCGGTCTGGAGGCGGAGAACACCCGCATCGATTAACGGGAGAGCAATAACATAAGTTCTGCGCCGGATGGCCGGGGGCCCAGCAGTGCAGGCTTTTTCGCGGTCAGCGCCTATCCCCGACGAACTCCCCACCCGCAACCCAGGAGGCCCCCGTGCCCGAAGGTGATTCCGTCTACCGCCAGTGCAAGATGCTGCGCGAGGCGCTGGAGGGTGCCGTGATCGAGAGCTCGGACTTCCGGGTGCCCGCCCTCGCCACCTCGGACGTGTCCGGGCGCACCGTGGTGGCGGTGGTGCCGCGCGGAAAGCACATCCTCATCCGGCTCTCAGCCGCCCCGGACGCGGCGGATCTGAAGTCCGGCGCCGAGCCCCTCACCCTGCACTCGCACCTCATGATGGACGGCACCTGGCGGGTCTTCGACCGGCAGCAGGACGACGCCGCCGCGCGCCCCGGCCGGCGACGGAGCCGACCCGGGGCGAGCCCCTACCGCCCGCGCGGACAGGCCCGCCGAGGCGGCAGCGTACGTTCCGCCGCCGAGGCGCGCACCCGCATCAGCGCGGACGTGGCCATCGGGCAGGGCTCGCACACCATCCGCGCGATCCTGCGCACCAAGGACGTGGAGGCCGTGGGCTTCGACGTCAAGGACGTGCGCCTGGTGCCCACCCGGCTGGAGGAGCCGGAGCTCGTGGGCTACCTGGGCCCGGACATCCTCGGCCCGGACTGGGATCTGGAGAAGGCGCTGGAACGGTTGAGCGCCCAGCCGGACCGCGCGATCGGCACCGCCCTGATGGACCAGCGCAACCTCGCGGGGATCGGCAACGTGTACCGCGTGGAGACCCTGTTCATGACGCGCACCAACCCGTGGGCCCGCGTGGACTCCCTGCCGGAGGGCAAGCTGCGCGAGATCGTCACGCTCGCCCACAAGCTGCTGCACCTGAACAAGGACCGCTCCATGCGCTCCACCGTGGGCCAGGCGCCGCAGGGCCGCCCCCTGTTCTGGGCGTACGGCAAGGACGGTCAGCCGTGCCGCCGCTGCGGGACGCAGCTCAAGCGCGGGGAGATCGACGACGCCCTGCTCACCGTGGACCCCACCCCCTCACGCACCGCGGTGCAGCACCTGCGCACCATCGCGTGGTGCCCCCGCTGCCAGGCCGCGACCTGACACACCGCCGCCCCGCGGACCCGTGCCGAGGCAGGGAGTCCGCGGGGCGGCGTCGTCGTGGAGAGACGGGTCAGCGCGCGATCCAGGTGCGGCCGGTGGTGCGGGACCAGTGCACGGTGTAGCCGTTGGAGAAGCGCTGGCGCACCTCGGAGCCGGAGCGGTACTCGTCCGTGACGGGATAGCCCAGGCCGCGCTCGTAGCCGCGGGCCTTCCAGGTCTTGCCGATCGCGCCCGTCTCCTTCACGGCGTGCGCGCCGCTGCGGGGGGACCACAGGATCTTCCACTGTGCGCCGTTGGGGGCGCGGAAGCTCTGGTACACGCCCCCGCCGGGAAGTCCGCCGCGCTCGGGCGTCACCGGGGTGCCGATCACAGCCGCACCGCCCAGGGCGTTGTACCGGGCGCGGATGCCGCCCGTGACGGGGTAGTTGGCGGCGGCCGCGCCCGTGGACGGCTTGGACTGCGGCGCCACCGGGCCACCCGTCACGCTGGTGCGGGTGTCGGCGGGTGCCCGGCCGGCGGGGTAGCCGTACGAGGTCACGGTGCCGACCAGCCGCCAGCCCTGCCCCGTCCGACCCAGGCTGCCGTCCACGTAGGTGAGCCCGATGCCCACCACCTCCATGCGAGGATCCGTGAGCACCTTGTTGTGCGCGGGCGAGCCCTTCCACCAGGTGGTGAGCTCCGTGACGTTGTTCTGCCAGGACAGCGCGTGGATCTCCCCGGCGGCGTCGTAGCCGGCGGCCCGGGAGTCGGTGAGGAACGTGTTGGTGTGGCTGATGACTTCCTGGTTCACCAGCCGGTTGGACTGGCCCTGGGCGATCCCGGAGAGGGATGGCGAGTACTTCACGGGCTTGAGACCGCGGGCGGCCCGGTGGCTGTTGATCTGCCCGAGCATCTCCTGGGCGTCCGCGTTCCGGGTGCCGGAGGACACGGAGACGATGTCCGAGGAGGAGGCGTTGGCCGCGGGCGCGGTGAACAGGCCGCCGGCGAGGACCACGGCGGCCGCCGCGGTGGATGCTGTGAGCGCCGTGACGGCACGCTGGAAGGAGCTCTGCCCGGTGCGGACAGCGAGGTGGCGAGGAGGCATGTGGCGTCGTTTCGTCTTCGGGCGCGCAGGGATCCCGCCGCGGGGTGCGGCGGGGCGGTGCACGCTGCGGGGACAGCTCGCGTCGGCAGGCGCCGACTGGTGCCGCTCATGCCCCGTGAGCGGCATGTCCGGCGTGGGCCCGGAAACGGAGGGAAGACCCACGGGCCACGGTACCCCGGCGGGGCATGCTCGGGTGCGACCCGTCACATGTTACGCAATCGTTACGTGACGGCTCCGGTGGCTGCCGCGTGGCTGCTCGGTGTCAGACGCGAGTCGATCCGCACGTCACGTCCAGTGCGGGGATGGACGAACTCGACGGAGCGGGCGATCAGCTGCAGCGGGTTCTCCGGGTCCTCCACGTCGAAGTCCTCGCGCGGCTCGGGGTAGAGCCTGTCTCCGCGCAGCGGCAGCCCGAGCGAGGTCATGTGCACGCGGATCTGGTGGGTGCGCCCGGTCAGCGGGGCGATCTCGTAGAGCCCCCACTCCCCTGCCACGTCCTGGAAGGTCTCCACGCGCCGCACGTCCGTGACCGCGTTGACCTCCCCGGGCTCCTCGAACGCCTGCACCACGCCCTGGATCTTGCGGATCCGGGACTCCACGCGCACGGTCTGCTCCCCCACGCGCTCGTTCACCCCGGCCACGGCCCAGTACGTCTTGCGCACCGTGCGCTCCTGGAACATCCGGTGGAACGCACCGCGGTCCTCGGCGTGCTTGCACAGCAGCAGCACCCCGCCGGTGGAGCGGTCCAGGCGGTGCAGCGCGGAGATCTCGTCGTTGCCGAACTGGCACCGCGCGGCCACCACCACCGAGCGCCGCACGTTCTCCCCCTTGGGTGTGCTGCACAGCCCGTGGGGCTTGTCCACGGCCACGATCCACTCGTCCTCGTGGAGCACGTCCAGCGTGACGGGCGGGGCGTCCTCGTCCGGCACGGGGCGGTGGAACCACACGGACACCCCGGGTTCGTAGGGCGTTTCCGGGGTCACGACGACGCCGCCGTCCCCGACCACGCGACCGGCCGCCACCTGCTCGCGGAACCAGGCGGCGTCGTCGGGAAAACGGTCCCGGACGTAGGCCACCGCGGTGGCGGGCAGACCGGGGAGGGCGTCGAGAACGGGGTCCGGGGCGCCCGGGCCGGGCATCCGCACCCGGGTGGGGCCCACCCCGCGAACGGTGGGCAGCGGAGGGGTCACGCGGCGCCTCACTGCGTGTCCGCCCCGGCCGATACCATGGCGAGGAACCTAACACACCACCGTGAGGCGGGACCGTGAGCGAGAACAGCACCCCGGAGCGCGTCGTGCTCCTGGACGAGCAGCACCAGCCGGCCGGGACCGCCCTGAAGTCCGAGGTCCACACCGAGGCCACCCCGCTGCATCTGGCGTTCTCCTGCCACGTGCTCAACCCGGGCGGTCAGGTGCTCGTGACCCGGCGCGCGCTGAGCAAGCGCACGTGGCCCGGCGTGTGGTCCAACAGCTTCTGCGGCCACCCCGGACCGGACGAATCCTTCGAGGACGCCATTGCGCGCCGCGCCCGCCAGGAGCTCGGGCTGCAGATCCGGGACCTCACCCTGGTGCTGCCGGAGTTCCAGTACCGCGCCACGGACGCCACCGGCGTGGTGGAGAACGAGTTCTGCCCGGTGTACGTGGCCGCCACCGATGCGGATCCGCGCCCCGCTGAGACGGAGGTGGCGGAGTTCGCGTGGACGGCCCCGCGGGACCTCGTGGCCGCCGTGACCAGCGCGCCCTACGCGTTCAGCCCGTGGCTCGCGGAGCAGCTCCGCGAGCCCACGCTGCGGGAGGCGCTGGGCTGAGGAGGCACGACGACGCACCACGCCGTCGTCGTTTAACGTCACCTTCATCGGACCGCCAGACCGGGCCACGTGCCCGCACCACTCGTTCGCCCCCACGGCTGCCCTCAGGTGAGGTCCGCGAGGATCCGCTCCGCGAGCGCGTGCGCGGACTGCGGGTTCTGGCCCGTGTAGAGCGCGCCGTCCACCTCCACGAAGGGCCGCAGCGGCAGCAGCCCCTTGCGGTAATCGATTCCGGCCTCGGTGAGCGCGTCCTGCAGGTACCACTTCGCCTTCCACCCGAAGGGGTTCAGCCGCTCCTCCGCGTTGGACAGCCCCGTCATCCGCCGGCCCGCGAAAGGGTTGCCGCTGTTCTCGTCCGCCGCGGCCAGCACGGCGACGGGCGCGTGGCACAGCAGCGCGAGCGGCTTGCCGGAGGCCAGCCGGTTCCGCAGCAGCTCGCCCGAGACGGGGTCGAAGGCGAGGTCCTCCATGGGCCCGTGGCCGCCGGGGTAGAACACGAGGTCGTACTCGGACTCGTTCACCTGGTCCAGGGCAACGGGGTGCTCCAGCTGCCCCTGGATGGAGTCGAGGTACGCGCGGACCTCCTTGCGGCGCTTCGGGAGACCACCTGCAACCCCCAGGCTCAGCTCGTCCAGCGTGGGAGCGACTCCCCCGGGCGTGGCCACGGTGATGTTCCACCCCGCCTCGGTGAACATGCGGTGCGGTTCCGCCAGCTCCTCCGCCCAGTAGCCGGTGGGGTGCACCGTGCCGTCCTTGAGCGTCCAGCCGGTGGCGGCGGTGACGACGAAAAGTACCTCGGTCATGTGCGTGTCCTCTCTCTCGACGGTGGCGCCAGGGCTCGGCGGCCCCGACCACAGCCGCACTGCCGTGCAGTGACGGTGGCGCGAGCTGTCGGCCAGCCCTAAAGTGTTCACTGTCAACTTTAGGCGGAGGAGCACCGGTGTCAACGACCACGCACAAGCAGTCCCACCACCACGGCAACCTGCGGGAAGTCCTGGTGGAGGCCGGGATCGCCCTGCTGGAGTCCGGGGACGCCTTCTCGCTGCGGGCCGTGGCGCGCCAGGTGGGCGTGTCCCAGACCGCCCCCTACCGGCACTTCCCCGACAGGTCCCACCTGGAGGCCGCCATGGCCACCACAGGTTTCGTGCGGCTGCGGCGGCGGCTTGAAGACGTGCTGGCACACCCCGAGCCCGCCGCATCCGTGCTCACGGGCCTGGCGGTGGCCACCGTTCGCTTCGCCGCGGAGAATCCCGCCCTCTACACCCTCATGTTCTCCCGGTGCTGCGGGGCCGACGACGCCCGCCTCCCCGCGTCCGCCGAGGTCTTCAACCTGCTGCAGCGCGCCGCCGCACAGCACTTTCCCGGCGTGGACGCCCACCACCTGGCCACCGCGGGCTGGACCATGACGCACGGGCTCGCCTCCCTCCACCTGAGCGGCCAGCTCCGCGCGGCCACCCCGTCCGAGCTGGACGAGCGGGTGGCCGGCGCCTTCTCCGCCGTGCTGGCCGCCCACCCCTGACCTCCCCACACCTCGTTGCGGCCGTGGAGCCGCACCACGAACCACCACCCCGAAAGGACCACCCCATGCAGACCATCCTCGGAGCCGGCGGACCCATCGCCGACGAGCTCGCCCGAGAGCTGCACCGCGAGTTCACGCAGGACATCCGTCTCGTGAGTCGCCACCCCTCGAAGGTCAATGACACCGACGAGCTGGTGGCGGCAGACCTCACGAACGCGGAGGCGACCTCGCGCGCGGTGGCCGGCAGCGACGTCGTCTACCTCACCGTCGGTCTTCCCATGGACTCCCAGCTGTGGGAGGAGACGTTCCCCGTGATGATGCGCAACACCATCGCGGCGGTGAAGGAGCACGGCGCGAAGCTCGTGTTCTTCGACAACACCTACATGTATGCGGGGACCCCCGAGCCGCAGACCGAGGACACCGCGTTCGCGCCCAACGGCCGCAAGGGGGCCGTGCGCGCCGAGATCGCGACCATGCTGCTGGACGAGATGACGGCGGGAACGGTCGAGGCGCTGATTGGCCGGGCACCCGAGTTCTACGGGCCGGGCAAGACCAAGAGCTGGACCAACGTGCTCGTCTTCGATCGCATCCGCGCGGGCAGGCGGCCGTTCGTGCCGGTCAGCGCGGGCACGCGCCGCTCGCTGATTTGGACTCCGGACGCGAGCCGCGCGCTCGCGCTGCTGGGCAACACCCCGGACGCCTTCGGGCAGACGTGGCACCTGCCCATCGACCAGCACCGGCTGACGTACCGGCAGATGGTCGAGATCGCCTCCCAAGTCACAGAGCGGAAGATCCGGTACACAGTGCTGCCGCGCGTGGTCTTCGAGGTTGGCGCGCGGTTCGTCCCAGCGCTGCGGGAGGCCAACGAGCTCCTGCCGCGCTACCGCGGGGACAACCTCTTCGACACCTCGCGGTTCGCGGGGCGCTTCCCCGAGTTCCGGGTCACCACCTACCGCCAGGGCATCGAGGAGATCCTCACGCAGGACTGAGCCGCGCTCAGGCGGGTTCTGGGGGCCGCGCCGCCCCATCCGCCCTCGCCAGGGGCGGCCCCACCGCACCCACCCCCGGTAGGCTTCTGCCACACCCCACCAACCCCCGCAGGAGCACCGCAATGCCCGAGTCCCCCGCCCACCGCGCCGCCACGGCCGCCCGCTCCGTGGACCGCCTGTTCGGCTCCCGCGCCTTCCGGGTTCCGGGCACGTACCTGGGCGCGGTCGCGTTCCCGCACCCGCGCCGCGGCCCGTGGCACTACTGGTGGCAGGCGCACCTGCTGGAGGCGTTCGTGGACGCCGCCGCCCGCGAGCGCCTGGCCGGCCACGACGACGCCGCCGCGCAGGCCCGCGAGCGCGCCCACCAGCTGCGGCGGGGCATGGCCGTGCACAGCGGCGGCCGGGTGACCAACAACGTGTTCTTCGACGACATGGCGTGGCTCGCTCTCGCCCTCGGCCGACTGCGCCACGAGGACGTCGCCGCCACGGGGGCCACCACGCGCGCGGTGCAGGACGACGGCGTGGCACTGGCCAGGCGGCTGGAGGCGGGGTGCGACGGCAACCTGGGCGGCGGCGCGTGGTGGAACATGACCCGCGACTACAAGAACACCGCGTCCACGGCTCCGGTGGCCCTCACGTTCCTGCGGATGCACCGGGTGGACGAGGCCCGCGCGCTGCTCACGTGGCTGTTCGACACCCTCTTCGACGCCGAGCGCGGCGTGTTCCTGGACGGCATCCGCATGGTCGCCGCCGGCTCCGGCTCGGAGATCACGGCGGTGGACCCGCACGTGTACACGTACAACAGCGGCCCCGTGCTGGGTGCCGCGCTCGAACTGGCCCGCGTGACGGACGACGCCGCCGAGAGCGAGCTCTGGCTCTCCCGCGCCTCCCAGCTCGTGCAGGGGGCGGCGCAGCAGTTCACGGTCCCCGGCCTGCACGGAGCACCCGTACTCACGGGGCAGGGCGGCGGGGATGCCGGACTGTTCACGGGGATCCTGGCGCGCTACCTGGGCGAGGCGGCGGCGTCGTCCGAACTGGATGCCGAGGCACGCCGCACGGCGCGGGCGCTGGTGTGCGACACCGCGGACGCCCTGTGGGACGGGCGCCGCGAGTTCGACCCGGACGAGGACTTCTCGAATCCTGGCGCGAGCGGCGGCGAGACCGTGGCCGTGTTCTCCCCCGAGCCCGCGCAGCACGCCAACCAGGCCCAGCGCACGGGTGCCCCCGTGGAGCTGAGCACCCAGGTGCAGGCGTGGACGGTGCTGGAGGCTGCCGCGCGTTCGGCTGACCGCTGAACCGGGCCCGCCACGCGGGAGGACTCTGGCCCGCGGGGGTGTGCCGGGGGTAGAAACGAGGCATGAGCTCAGTACGCACCCCGGACCCGAACCCTGGTTGGCTCAGCGAGGACGACCTCAACCGAGCCCGCGCCACGCTGCCCATCGTGTACGTCCAGGCCATTCCCGTGCGCCTGGACCCCCTGGGCTGCCTCTCTGAGATCGGGCTGCTGCTGACTGCCAACGACGAGGGCCGGATGGTCCGCACGTTCGTCTCCGGGCGCGTGATGTACCGGGAGACCGTGCGCGCCGCGCTGCTGCGCCACCTGGAGAAGGACCTGGGCCCGCTGGCTATGCCGCAGATGCCCTCCACCACCGTGCCGTTCGCGGTGTCCGAGTTCTTCCCGTCCCCGTCCGAGACCGGGCTGACCGACGACCGCCAGCACGCCGTGGCCCTGAGCTACATCGTCCCCGTGCGCGGCGAGTGCGAACCCCGCCAGGACGCGCTGCAGCTGTCATGGATGACCCCGGACGAGGCACTGTCCCTGGACGTCCAGGAGGAGTTCGAGGGCGGGCGCGAGGACCTCATCCGCCAGGCGATCGCCCACGCCGGCTGGGGCCGCTGAGCGTCTCCGCCGTCCTGGAGGGACGGCGATGTCATGCCAGGGCCGTGACCTGCTCCGGGTACCTGACGCTCAATGCCCGGTCGAAAGTGGCGAGTCTCGCCCCCGCGTGGCTGGCCAGCATGACGAGGTACTCGTCCGTGACCTGACGGTGGCCGGTGAGCGTTCCGAGCGGCACGCCCAGGTAGGACGGCGAATCCGCCAGGAAGTCGATTCTCTGGTGGTCGTGGAGCGCGACCAGAACCTGCTCCACGGCCTCACCCCGCTCCCCCAGACGCAGAAGCATGCGTACGAGCGCGCCCTCAACCACCGAGCACAGCAGCAACCGCTCCTGGTCCTGGTCCTGGAACCACGTACGCGCCTGGTGGTGGTGTTCGTGCTCCGTCACGACCAGCGCGATGACCACGTTGGCGTCGAGAAGATGTGGTCTCACTCCTCGTCCAGCAGCTCACGGACATCTGCGTCCGTGAGAGTCCGGGCCAGCGAGAGGGAGGGAAGCCCCGTCACGGGATCCACCGAGACCGTCACTGGCTCGTTCCTCTCCGCGAGACCTCTCACCACGAGGTCCGCCAGCACGGCGGACAACGACTGCCCCTGCTGGTCCGCGAGGTCCCGGGCCCTCCGGTGGACGGCCGGAGGAAGGTCTACGGTAGTGCGCATGAATTGCATCATAGATGATGCAGCGCTAATGCGGCAGCGGAGGCCAGGGCGGAACGGCCCAGTTGCCGGGCGTCACCCGGAGGCTCCGCCGGGAACCTCCGGAACAGTTCAACCGCCGGACCCGGCACAATGGTCGGGTGCCCATCTCAGATCCCACACCCCCGTTCAGCTTCGAGCTCCACACCCGGCTGCGTGACAGCCCCTCCCTTCCCGAGGAGCGGGTGGGCGAGAACGGCGGACAGTTCCAGGCCCGCACGGGCACCATCACCACGCCGCACGGGCAGATCCAGACGCCCGCGTTCATCCCCGTGGCCACCCAGGCCGCCATGAAGGCCGTGCTGCCGGAGTCGATGGCGGCGGAGGGTGCCCAGGCCATGCTGGCCAACGCGTACCACCTTTTCCTCGAGCCCGGGGACGACGTCCTGGACGAGGCCGGTGGGCTGGGCACGTTCATGAACTGGCCCGGGCCCACGTTCACGGACTCCGGCGGGTTCCAGGTGATGTCCCTGGGGTCGGGGCTGGGCAAGGTGATCGACATGTCCACCGTGGCCAACCCCCTGGGGGACTCCCAGATGGCGCCCGGCCAGAAGCGCATGGCGCGCGTGGACGACGACGGCGTGTGGTTCCGTTCCTACCTCAACGGGGACTTGCACCGGTTCACCCCGGAGGTCTCCATGCGGGTGCAGCACAACATCGGCGCGGACATCATGTTCGCGTTCGACGAGCTCACCACCCTCCACAACACCCGCGAGTACCAGGAGACCGCTCTGGAGCGCACCCGCAAGTGGGCGCTGCGCTGCGTCGCGGAGCACCGCCGGCTCACGGAGGAGCGGGCCCACAAGCCCTACCAGGCGCTGTTCGGCGTGATCCAGGGCGCCCAGTACGAGGACCTGCGGCGGAAGGCGTGCCGGGACCTGTCGGAGATGGGTTTCGACGGCTTCGGCATCGGCGGCGCGCTGGAGAAGTCGCAGCTGGGCACGATCGTGCGCTGGTGCACCGAGGAGCTGCCGGAGAACACCCCCAAGCACCTGCTGGGCATCTCCGAGCCGGACGACATCTTCACCGCGATCGACAACGGCGTGGACACCTTCGACTGCGTCTCCCCCACCCGCGTGGCCCGCTCCTCCGCGGTGTACACCCCCACCGGCCGGGTCAACCTCACGAACATCCGCTTCAAGAGGGACTTCACGCCCATCTCGGACACGTGCCCTTGTTACACATGCACGCACTACACCCGCGCGTACCTGCGGCACCTGTTCAAGTCCAAGGAGCGCAACGCCGCCACCCTGGCGTCCATCCACAACGAGCGCTTCGTCCTGGACCTCGTGGCCGGCGCCCGCGCCGCGATCGAGGCGGACACCTACTTCGAGTACCGGGACGAGTTCCTGGGCACCTACTACGGCACCGCCCAGCCCACCGCCTGACGACGACGCCGCGGGGCCGGCTCCGGTGATCCACTCGCGGTGGTGCATCCGCCTGTACGGCGCTGAGGCGGGTGCGCCCGGACCTGGCACGACCTTCCCTCGCGTTAGACTGCCGTGAACTTCTTCAACCCGCCGGGAGTCCTCTGCACGCGGATCCACGGCCCCGGTGGGTCCACCCGGTCCTCTGCCGCAACAGGCGGGGGTTCAGGGATCCGCAGGTTCGAGGGCCCCACGTGTTGAGCGAGACCAGGCGCATCCCGGCCACGGGACCGCTCTGCCGCCCCGCGCGCACGGTGACCCGGGCCGCGCGAGCCGGCGGCAGCGGCGTCGTCGTTCTCGCGGAGACCGAGCAACGGGGCGCCCGAGCATGAGCGCGCAGCCCGACTTCACCGTCCCCGGCGTGCTGCACCGCGTGAGCGCGTGCACCGGGATGATCCTGGCGCCGAACCCCGGGCCCATGACCCTGGACGGCACCAACACCTGGATCCTCTCCGCGCCCGGCACCGGGCCGGAGCACCCGAACTACGGCCAGCACCCGTCCGCGCAGGGGCGGGGCGAGTGGCCGGGACCGGACGTCGTCGTCGTGGACCCGGGCCCCCTGGACGAGGACCATCTGCAGGCCGTGGCCGCCACCGGCAGGGTGGTGCTGATCCTGGTGACGCACCGCCACGGGGACCACACGGACGGCATCGACCGCCTGCACGAGATCACCGGCGCCCCCGTGCGCGCCGCCCTGCCCGAGTTCTGCCGGGACAGCGGCGAGCCCCTGCGGGACGGGGACTGCGTGCTGGCCGCGGGCGTGAGCATCCGCGTGCTGGCCACCCCGGGCCACACCTCGGACTCCGTCTCGCTCCTGCTGCACCACGACGAGCCGGAGACCGTCCTCACCGGGGACACCGTTCTGGGCCGCGGCACCACCATGATCGACCACCCGGACGGCACCCTGGACGACTACCTGCACACCCTCGAACGGCTCGGCAAGCGCTCGGGTGCCATGGGCCTGCCCGCCCACGGCGCACCGCTGCCAGACCTGCAGGACGTGTGCGACGAGCTCGCGGAGCACCGCCTGGAGCGGCTGGAGCAGGTGCGCGGCGTTGTCGCCGAGCTGGGGGACTCCGCGAGCGTGGAGACCGTCACGGACGCCGTCTACGCGGACGTCCCCGCCGGGGTGCGCCGCGCGGCCGAGCACTCGATCGCCGCCCAGCTCGCCTACCTGAACCGCTGAGCGCAGCGCACGACGACGCCGCACGCGCCGTTCCCTGGGGCGCTCAGCCCTGCAGCGGGACGGGCTCCGCGTAGCTGGGCTCGCGGCGCTTGACCCACGCGATCGCGGCGTAGGTGACCGGCATGATCACCACCTCCACGAGGCACTTGTAGACGTAGCCCACGAGCACGTAGTTGAGGAACCCGGACCACGAGTTGATGCCGATGATGGGCGCGGCGATCGTGCAGAAGATGACCGTGTCCACCAGCTCGCCCACCATGGTGGAGGAGATCAGCCGCGCCCACAGGTGCTTCTCCTGGGTGCGCTGCTTGACCTTGACCATCACGTACGCGTTGAGCAGCTGGCCCACCAGGTAGCCCAGCAGGGACGCCACCACGATGAGCGGCACGGGCCCCAGCACCGCCTCGAACGCTGCCTGGTTCTCGTAGAACGGGGCCGGGGGCAGGATGATCACGATCCAGAACACCACCGAGGCGAACGCCCCGAAGAAGAACGAGGTGAGGATCGCCTTGCGGGCCGCGCGGAAGCCGTAGACCTCGGAGACCACGTCCCCCAGCACGTAGGCCAGGGGGAACAGGAAGAACCCGCCGTCCGTGATGACCGGACCGAACTGCACACCCTTGGTGGCGCCGATGTTGGAGAGCACCAGGATCACGCAGTACGCCGCGAGGATCACGTCGAAGTACGTGCGGGGGCGGCGGGCGAAGACCGGCTGCGCGGTGGCTGCCGGGGACGCGGCGCGCGCGGCGGCGTCGTCCGGTGAGGTGGAAGAGGTGGCGGCGCGGGGCGGGGTGGCGTGGGAAGACACGGGTGTCCTTGGGTCGACGTGTGCGGTGAGGGGACGTCGCCTGCCACCCGACGTCGCGCACCAGTGTAGTGCGGCGTTCGAAACTCGCGGGTCCGGTGCCGCTCGGAGCACAATGTGGAGCATGAGCGAAACCACACGCAACCAACCGCCCGTCGCCATGACCGTCGCGGGCTCCGAAGCCACCGGCGGCGCCGGGGCGCTCGCGGACATCAAGACCTTCACGTCCCTGGGGGTCTTCGGCTCCCTGGCGCTGACGTGCATCGTCGCGTTCGACCCCGAGAACGAGTGGGGCCACCGCGTGACCCCCGTGGACCAGCAGACCCTGGCGAACCAGCTGCAGACCATCACCGCGGCCTACGACCTGGACGCCGTGAAGATCGGGATGCTCGGCCACCCGGACACCATCCGCACCGTGGCCACGGCCATGAAGGAGCTCGAGCCCCGCCATCTGGTGCTGGATCCCGTGCTGATCTGCAAGGGCCAGGAGCCGGGTGCCGCGCTGGACACGGACCAGGCGCTGAAGGCGGAGGTGCTGCCGCTGGCCACGTTCGTGACCCCCAACCACTTCGAGTCCCTGTCCCTGTCCGGGATGGAGTCCATCGACTCGGTGGAGGACCTCAAGGAGGCCGCCAAGCGCATCCACGACTCCTCGGGGGCCGCCGTGCTCGCCAAGGGCGGCGTACGACTGGCCGGCGCGGAGGCCGTGGACGTGTTCTATGACGGCTCCACGCTCGAGGTCCTCACCGAGCCCAAGGTGGGCGAGGTGCCCGTGTCCGGCGCGGGCTGCTCGCTCGCGGCGGCCGTCACGGCGGAACTCGCCAAGGGGGCCACCCCGCTCGACGCCGCCCGCACCGCCAAGAGCTTCGTCACCGCTGGCATCCGGCACCGCCTGGGATCGCACCTGCCGTTCGACTCCCTGTGGCAGGGCGGATACGCCGCTGAGGCGTAGCCGGACAGCGCCACCGAGGTTCCTGGGAGCCTTCGGGGAATGCCCTGCTCTGCGGGGCATTCCCCGATCTCATGGGGTGGAATGGACATCGAACCCGCACGAGTGGTCAGCGAGACCCGATTTTGCTGACAGAACAAGGTAAGGTGTCGTCATGCCCCGCATCACAGCTCCCAGCAACGCCGCTCAGCGCGAGCGGACCCAGCGCGCGATCCTCGACGCGTTCGGCGAGCTGCTGTACAGCAACGGGCTCACGGACCTGACGATGACCCGCGTGGCCAAGACCGCCGGTGTGGGCCGCACCGCGGTCTACAACTACTTCGCAGACATGGGTGAGCTGCTCGTGGCCTACGCCCTGGACAAGACCGAGCGCTTCGTCGCGGACCTCAACCGGGATCTCTCGGCCACCGAGAACCCCGTGGACCAGCTGGGCGTCTACATCCAGCACCAGATCGAGGACCTCAGCCGCCGCCACCTGCCCCCCGGCCAGGCTATGCGCACCGTGCTCTCCCCCGAGGACTTCGCCAAGCTCGGCGAGCACGTGCAGAAACTGCAGGGCGTGCTCGCGGGAATCCTGCGGCGCGCCATGGACGAGGGCTACCTGCCCGAGGGGGACACCCACGAGCTGTCCCAGCTGGTGCACGGCTCCCTGACCTCCACCGCGGACCGCACCACCTCCGTGGAGAGCTCTCGAGCCCAGCAGGAGCGCACGATGGCCACGGTCCGCTTCATCCAGCGCGGCCTGGGCGCCCAGTTCGACGCCCAGATGCACCCCGTCCGGCTGCCCCAGCAGCCCCCGCGGCTGAGCGCGGTGTCCTGATCCCCGGCCCCTGCGAGAGGCCCCGCACCACACCGGTGCGGGGGCCTTCCCCGTTGGTGCTCCTCCCGGGACTCGTTCTGGCGCCCGACGGACCGCCCCGCCGCCACCTTTCGGCGCAGGTGCTTGCGCCTCGTGGCGGGCCCGGTGTCTCACGCTCGACACGCACCGCAACTTCACGCTGCGGTCATGACCTGGACCGATGCAGCTCCTACTCTCGTGCGCACCAGTTCCGACACAGGGAGCAGTCATGAAGAACTCACTCACCGCCCTGGCAGCCACCTGCCTCGTTCTCCCCCTCGCGTGCGCCACCCCCGCGCTCGCCTCCCCCGCCGTGCCGGCGTCCGCCACGGCGGCGACCTCCGGGGCGGCGACCTCCGGGGCCGCGGCGGCGACAGCGGCGGCGTCGTCCGCGAACGGCCAGCAGGGGCAGAAGGCCCAGCAGGGGAACTCGCCGCTGCGCGTGGCCACGTACAACGCGTCCCTGAACCGCGGCGCGGAGGGGCAGCTGCTCCGTGATCTCAGCACGCCGGACAACGAGCAGGCCCAGAACATCGCGGAGGTCATCCAGATCAACGCGCCGGACGTGGTGCTGGTCAACGAGTTCGACTACGTGTCGGGCGGAAGGGCCGCCGAGGCGTTCCGTGACAACTACCTGTCCGTGAGCCAGAACGGCAAGGCGCCCCAGGACTACCCGTACTACTACACGGCCCCCGTGAACACGGGTGTGCCCTCCGGAATGGACCTGGACCAGAACGGCTCCGTGGGCGGGCCCGGTGACGCGTGGGGCTTCGGCCAGTTCCCCGGGCAGTACGGCATGGTCGTCTACTCCAAGTACCCGATCGACCGGGACCAGGTGCGCACGTTCCAGAACTTCCGCTGGCAGGACATGCCCGGCAACGAGATGCCCACGTCCTACTACACCCCGGAGCAGCAGCAGAAGCTGCGGCTGTCCTCCAAGTCCCACTGGGACGTCCCCGTGCGGGTGGGCGGCAAGACCGTCCACGTGCTCGCGGCTCACCCCACCCCGCCGAGCTTTGACGGCCCCGAGGACCGCAACGGCCGCCGCAACAACGACGAGATCCGCTTCTGGTCCGACTACGTGGGCTCCCCGTCCCGGTCGCGCTACATCTACGACGACGCCGGGGCGCGCGGCGGCCTCAAGCCCGGCGAGCGCTTCGTGGTCCTGGGCGACTACAACTCGGACCCGAACGACGGCGACTCCTACCCCGGTGCGATCGACCAGCTCCTGGGCAGCTCCCGGGTCCGCGATCCGCGCCCCACCTCCGCCGGTGCTGTGCAGGCGGCCGCTCTGCAGGGTGGCGCCAACCGCACCCACGTCTCCGATCCCGCGTACGACACCGGGGACTTCTCCGACACCCCCGCCCCGGGCAACCTGCGGACGGACTACGTGCTGCCCTCCAAGAACCTCCAGGCGTGCCGGAGCGGGGTGTTCTGGCCGAAGCTCGGCGAACCCGGTTCGGAACTCACGAGCGACCCCGCAGCGACCACCGACCACCACCTCGTGTGGGTAGACGTGAAGGTCCCCGGCAAGCACTGACCTGTTCCGGCTGGTGGCCGGGCTGCCGGGGCGGGGGCTTCCCGCAATCCGGCCACCTCGACCACCGGCCCCGTGCTCATTGCTCCCGCCCGGTGACCGTACCGGCCTGCGGGAGAACCGCGCATCGGCCACCCCGCGGAACGACGACGCCGCAGGTCACTCCCGCGGCGATCTGCGGCTCGTCCCCCGCTGCGCTTTCACGCTGGCGCGCCGTGTCCGCCGGAACGCGAGATCGTCCACCGTGGCCCTCAGCGCCAGACGTGCGCCGCGGATCCGTGAGCGCGCGGCCACCCGCAGTGCCAGCCGGTCCCGGAGGGTGAGGGGCGGAGCAGCGGCCAGCTCGGCGGCTTCCCGTTCCAGGTCCTCCGGGGCGAGGATGGTGGAGCCGCCGGACCAGGTGACCAGGCTGGGACGAGTGAGAGCGACGTCCCACCCGCACAGCTCCTGGAACGCGGGCCAGGCATCGGCCACATGCTCCAGCTTCTCGCCCGGCAGGGACCGGACGTAGTCGTCGAAGGCCCTCGCGGCCCGGCGCGTGATCGCGTACAGCCCCGCGCAGTCCCCGTGGCCCGCATACCGGCCGACGCGGTAGAGCCGCCGTTTCCCGCGCAGCACCCGTGAGAGCCAGGACACCTGGGACATGGCCGTGATCCGACGCCGCACCACGGTGCGCCGGTGCCGGGTCCACCCATCACCGAGCACCACGACGTCGTGCCCCAGGGGGGACTGGAGAAGGGTGCGCCCCACACGCGCGAAGTCCTCGGTGAACCTGGCATCGTCCTCCGCAACGAGCAGGACATCCGAGTCCGCACCAGCCTCGGCGGCGAAGTCCCGGATCACCCGGGCGTGGCTGATGGCGCAGCCGATCTCCGCTGGAACCGGGGCGCGCCCGTAGTGCTCGGCGAACCGCGCCGCGTCGAAGTACGGGGTCCAGTCCTGGGTGGCGCCGTGGAACGCCTCCGCCACCTCGAACACGCCGGCCAGCGGCTGCGCGAAGAAGCCCCGCCTGCGGCCGCTGCCGGGCAGGCTGACCACCGCCGCGCGGGCCACGGGAAGAGCTGAATCCACCATGCGCGAAGAATACCCGTGCGTCAGGGGCCGAGCGGGTGCTCCCCCAGTGCCCCCGGTCGTGCGCGGCAGCCCGTCCCTGGGAACCAGGGAACCAGGGAGCCAGGGAGCCAGGGAGCCAGGGAGCCAGGGAGCAGCGTGATGCACCTCACGGAGAGTTCACTTTCCCGTCATGACCTGGTCTCTTGCTCTTCCTACGCTCGCTGGCAGCAGTGCTGGACCGAAAGAACCGGTCGCCCCCTCTCGATCGTTCACCCCGTCGGCACCACTTCCACAGCCCATGCCCAGGAGATCACCGTGCAGACACCCCACTCCGCCACCCCCGCCAGCGCCGTGCGCCGTGGCGCGCTGGCCATCTCGCTCAGCGCCGCGCTGCTCACCACGGGACTCGGTGCCGCCCCCGCCTTGGCCGCGCCGAGCACCACGAGCATTGCCGCCATCCAGGGGACCGGTGAGAGCACTCCCCTGGCGGGCCAGACCGTCACCACGGAACCCGCGGTGGTCACCGCGGTGTACCCGCCAGGACCCGGGTCCCTCGGCGGATTCGTGATCCAGACGCCGGGCTCCGGAGGGACGATCACCGGGACCACGGCCTCCACCGGGCTGTTCGTCTACACCGGGCAGGCGCCCGTGACCGTGCAGAAGGGCGATGCCGTGCAGGTCACCGGAACCGCCGGCGAGTACAAGGGCCTCACGCAGCTCTCGGGAAACGTGAGCGTCAAGAAGGTCGTCAAGAAGGTGGCACCCGTCAAGCCGGTCACCACCGACTGGGCCTCCACCACCTCCTACCGGGAGAACCTGGAGTCCATGGTGTACCAGCCCCGGGAGAACTTCCGGGTGGCGGACACCTACGGTGTGGGTCGCTACGGGGAGCTCGGCCTCTCGGCGGGCTCGGCGCTCCCAGCCCAGCCCACCGACGTCGCCCTGCCCCGCAGCCCCGAAGCGGAGGCGCAGGCCGCGCGCAACGACGCCATCTCGGTGACCCTGGACGACGGCACCAACCGGGGCTTCGCCGCGAGCCCCCAGCAGGAGGCGCGCACCGTCCCGTACCTGGATCCCCAGAACCCCGTGGAAGTGGGCGACCGCGCGAAGATCACCGCTCCCGTGATCGTGGACTATCGGCACGACTCCTGGCGGTTCCAGCCCACGTCCGAGATCACCCGGGGCACTGAGCCCGCCCGCTTCACCACCGCCTCCGACAAGACCCCGCGCGTGGGAGGTCAGATCTCCGTGGCCTCGTTCAACGTGCTGAACTACTTCACCACCACGGGACAGCAGAAGAAGTGCAAGGGCGGCAACTACTCCACCGACGGCACCTACAACGTGGCCCAGGGCTGCGACGTCCGCGGCGCCTACGACGCGGCGGACCTCCAGCGCCAGCAGGCCAAGACCGTGGCGGCAATCAACCAGCTGGACGCCTCCGTGGTGGGTCTCATGGAGATCGAGAACTCCGCCAAGCTGGGTGAAGAACCGAACGAGGCGCTCGCCGCCCTGGTGGGCGCGCTCAACGGTGCGGCCGGCTACGAGAAGTGGGCCATCGCCCCCGTGGACGCCTCCCAGCTGCAGCCGGTGGCGGACCAGGACTTCATCACCAACGCGATCATCTACCAGCCCGCCGAGGCGAGCCTGATGGGTGAGGCCCAGGCGCTCGGCACTGAGGCGGGCGCCGGCGGGGCCTTCGAGAACGCCCGGACCCCGCTGGCGGCGTCCTTCACCGCCACGCAGGGCAAGGGTCGCGGCTCCAACGACCCGATCACCGTGGTGGTCAACCACTTCAAGTCCAAGGGCTCCGGACCCAAGAACGGCCCCAACGCGGACGCCGGGGACGGGCAGGGTGCCTGGAACGCGGCCCGGGTGGCCCAGGCCGAGGCGCTGGTGGACTGGATCCCGGAGCTCACGGACCGCGCCGGATCCGAGGACGTGGCCCTGCTGGGCGACTTCAACTCCTACACGCAGGAGGACCCCATGCAGGTCCTCTACTCGGCCGGCTTCGTCTCCGCACCCGCGGCCGCCGAGCACACCTACGTGTACGGCGGGCAGGTGGGCTCCCTGGACCACCTCCTGGTCTCGCGAAGCCTGCAGCAGCGCACCACGGGCGCGGACGTGTGGAACGTCAACTCCGGTCAGTCGCCCCTGTTGCAGTACGCCCAGTACCGCACCACCGCGCTGGACTACTACCGCCCCGACGCTGCCGCCTCCTCGGACCACGACCCGGCCATCGCCGGGTTCCGGGCGGGCCGGTAGCAGCTCGCCCAGACGACGTGCCCCTGTGGCCGCCACCTGGCGGTCGCAGGGGCACTGTCACGCCCCCGCAGTCCGCACGGTCGGGTCGTGAGGTTTTTCCATGAGCAATCATGCGTAATTTTCACTCGCGAACCCACGGTCCGCCGTGGGCGGGGCTACGATCCTGCTGTTCTGATCACCCTCGGGCGCAGGAACGGATCGGCCGGGCTGTCGATCACCGAGCACTGCAGAATCCCCAGTGCGCCCCTCTGCAAAGGACCCACCATGGTCACCACCGCGCCCCTGCGCCGTTCCGTCGCCGCCACCATCCTCGCACTCGCCCTGGCCGCGGGTCTCTCCGTGGCCGACGCCGCGCCCGCCGAAGCCGCGAGCTCCGCCAAGCCGTGCACCGCAAGTGTCTCCGTCAAGAACCCCCGCCAGTGGACCACCACGGTGGTGAACGTGTCCCGCGTGGGCGCCAACGCCAAGGTGACCACCCGCGCGAAGTACAAGACCACAACCAACACCAAGCAGGCCAAGGCCTCCGCCCGCGGCACCGCCGCAGTGAAGTACCCGATCGCCGGGGCAACCCCGGGCCGCACGGTCTGGGTGGATGTCACCGCCGTCTCCGGCAAGACCACGTGGAAGTGCTCCACCTCGTTCACGCCTCGCCGCAAGTAGTTCCCGTCCTGGCTGCGGGGCCCGTGGCCGCCGCAGCCAGAGAGGTTTCCGGACCGGCACAGCGATTCCTCGGGTGCGCCACGTCGGCGCCGGGGCGGCATGAAAAGGCCGCAGGTCCTACCAGGACCTGCGGCTCCGAATGACATGAGCCGCGACAACGTAAACGTTGTCGCGGCTCATGTCTGCTGCGGAGGATGGGGGATTTGAACCCCCGAGGGCGTTAACCCAACACGCGTTCCAGGCGTGCGCCATAGGCCGCTAGGCGAATCCTCCAGGCACGCACGTGTTCCGCTCTCGCGGGGCACGTGCGGCAATCAGCATAGCCGAACTCCCGTCCAGCGCGCGAATCCGCACCCGCCTGGGCGTGGAGGACGCGGAGGATGGCCGGTTCGAACTCGGCGCGCGCTTGGGCTAAAGTAGTGGCCAGCCCCTCGTGTGGCGCCATCTCGTAAAACTCCCCCAGGGCCGGAAGGCAGCAAGGGTATACGGGCTCTGGCGGGTGCACGGGGGGTCTTCACGTTCCTGGCTCCCCATGCGTGCGCGCCCCCTGAGGGCGTCTGCGACCCCCGCTAGAGTCTTGTCTGTGACTACCGCCCTGTACCGCCGCTACCGCCCGGAGACCTTCGAGGACGTCATCGGTCAGGAGCATGTGACCGAGCCGCTGATGACCGCGCTGCGCAAGAACAGGGTCAACCACGCCTACCTCTTCTCCGGACCCCGGGGCTGTGGCAAGACCACGTCCGCCCGCATCCTCGCCCGCTGCCTGAACTGCGCCGAGGGGCCCACGGCCACCCCGTGCGGACGGTGCGAGTCCTGCCAGGACCTGGCCCGGGACGGTGCCGGCTCGCTGGACGTCATCGAGATGGACGCCGCCTCCCACGGCGGCGTGGACCACGCGCGTGACCTCCGGGAGCGCGCCACCTTCGCACCCGTACGGGACCGCTACAAGATCTTCATCATCGACGAGGCCCACATGGTCACGCGCGAGGGCTTCAACGCGCTGCTGAAGATCGTGGAGGAGCCGCCGGAGCACGTGAAGTTCATCTTCGCCACCACGGAACCCTCCAAGGTGCTCACCACCATCCGCTCCCGCACGCACCACTACCCCTTCCGGCTGGTGCCGCCCGAGCCCCTCATGCGCTACCTCGAGCAGCTGTGCCAGGAGGAGGGCGTCACCACCGAACCCGGTGTGCTCTCCCTGGTGGTGCGCGCCGGTGGCGGGTCCGTGCGCGACTCGCTGTCCGTCCTGGACCAGCTCATGGCGGGCTCGGACGAGCGCGGGCTCACCTACGACCTCGCGGTCGCCCTGCTCGGCTACACCCACGCGGCTCTGCTGGACGACGTCGTTGACGCCTTCGCCGCCGGGGACGCCGCCACGGTGTTCTCCTCCGTGGACCGCGTGATCCAGACCGGGCAGGACCCGCGCCGCTTCGTGGAGGACCTCCTCGAGCGCTTCCGGGACCTCGTGGTGGTCAACGCCGTCCCGGATTCTGCCGCCAACATCCTGCACGGTATGCCCACGGACCAGATCAACCGCCTGCGCAACCAGGCCACCCAGCTGGGCGCCGCAGAACTCTCCCGCTCTGCGGACATCACCAACGAGGCGCTCAACGAGATGACGGGGGCCACCTCCCCGCAGCTGCACCTGGAGCTGCTGTGCGCCCGCATCCTGCTGCCCTCCGCGGACGACACCACCCGCGGCATCACCTCCCGCGTGGACCGGCTGGAGCGGCGCCTCAGCATCCCGCGGGGCGCCGGGATCCGGCAGGGCGGCCAGGAGGTGCCCGCTGCATCGGGAACGGTGGAGCAGAGCGACGCGCCCGCAGCTCACGCACCCGGTGCTCCCGAGATCGCACCCGTGGCCCCCGACGCGTCGTCGGACCCCGACTCCTCTGCGGCCCCCGCCCGTGAGCCCTCGGACCCGACGCCGTCCGGGCCCGTCCGGCAGGACGGCTCGGAACCGGGCCGCGCCGCCATGACCACACCGGACATCGCCGAGCCCTCGATCCCCGAGGACGAGGCGGAGGATCCGCAGGGCAGCGAGCACCCCGCCGCCGGCGAACCGGTCCCAGAGGGCGCCCGCGGTCCCCAGGGAAGTCACCCGCCCGCAGACGGCACCACGTCCGCCCCCGAAGCCGCAGCACAGAACAACGTGTCCGACCGGCCCCGTTCCGAACGCGAACGCGGTGGATCCGCCACGGGTCGTCCCGCCGGTCGAGACACCGCAGCAGCACAGGGGCAGCAGGCTGCTGCTTCTCAGCACGCCGAGCACTCCGGCGGGAACGACTCCGGCGGGGGCGACGCCGCCGCCAGTGACGTCACGAGCGGCGAGCTGGAGCTGCTGCGCTCCTCCTGGCCGGAGATCGTGTCCGCGCTCGCGGAGATCCGGCGTGTGGCCTGGGCCATCACGGTGCGCGGCACCCCCATCTCCTACGAGAACTCCACGCTGCGCATCGCCTTCGAGGGTGACGGCGACATCATGAACTTCCCCCGCTTCGAGGCAGACGTCCGCGCTGCCATCCAGAACGTGGTGGGTCTGGAGTGCGCGGTCGAGGCTGTGCGTCCCGGGGACACGAGGGGCCAGGGCGGCGGCGCGGACGGACCGTCCGCCGGCCCCGGGAAGGGCCCTGGTGGGCGAGGTCCAGCACCCCGCGCCCCTCGCGGCCCCTCTGCCACGGCCCCGTCGTCCCCCCAGGAGCAGCCGGACTACTTCCGGGAGCCGGAGGGCTTCGGAGTCAACCGACGACGGCAGGCACCGTCCTCCGATGAAGCGGGCCACGGGTCCCCGCAGGGACCGTCCGCGCCACCGTCCCGGGCGGGGGCCGGTGGGCAGCCAGCCCCACAGGAGCCGCAGCCGCGCGGGTCGCGCGCCTCCGACACCGCACCACCGGAGGACGACGAACCGGTCACCTCGTGGTCCGTGGCCGCGATCCCCCAGCCGGGCACCGAGTCCGGAGAGAGCCGAACGAGCTCCGAATCTCAGAGCACCCAGGCACCCCGGGAGCCCGGCCCCGCAGACACCGTGTCGTCCTCGGCGCCGCCGGTCGACTCGACGTCCGGGGCAGTCGAGGATCCCGGCACCGCCACAGGCCCCGATCCCCGGCCCGGAAACCCGGCACCGGACGGCTCCGGCGCCCCCACCGGTGAGCCCCTCGCCCGTGACGTTCGTGGGCGCCGCGCTCCGGGCGCGGCGGCCTTGGACGGGACCCAGGGAAGCGAGCAGGCAACCGGTTCCAAGAGCGGCGCGGTGGGGTCTGCTCATGTCCCCGACCCTCGGAACGGCGGCTCCGCAGGGGAAACCCGGGACGACGACGCACTGCGGCCCAGCCCTCACGGCGGGGGCTGGCAGGACCACGGCCCGTCGACCGCCCCTGCTCACCGCCCCTCCGCCGATCGCGGTCCCGAGTACTGGAGCCCCGAAGAACCGCCCCCTCCACCGGAGGACGAACCTCCGGCGGACATGTACGACGAGCCGAGCCCGTCGGCGTCGCCGGCGTCTGCGCCTGCCGCACCCTCCGAGGCCGCGGAGAGCTCCCCGGGCAGCACGGGCGGCCCGGGAACCCCGCGTCGCGGCTGGCGCGAGCGCCACGCGGCAGCCATCGCGGCGGCCAGCAGAGGATCCGCGAAGATCGCGCCGCCCAGCACCCGCAGCCCCGGCGTGGACGAGGAGAACTTCGTCCCGGGCGCGGACGACGAATCCCTGGAGGACTCGTCCCTGTACGGGAAGGCCGCGATCGAACGCATCCTGGGTGGGATGCTCATCGACGAGCGGGCGCACGACGCGAGCCAGTGACCCCGGCGCGCCACGGCGGCCCGCCCGGCACGACAGGACGCTACAGAGTGCCGCGCACCGAGCCACAGGGCCGCGTAGCCGCCCTCCCGCGACACTGCCCCGCCGCACCACCGTACGGTGACCCGCCGGCCCGCGGCTCCGGCCACCACCATCTTCCCGAAGGAGCACCGTGTACGAAGGACCGGTCCAAGACCTCATCGACGAGCTGGGACGCCTGCCCGGCGTGGGCCCCAAGTCCGCGCAGCGCATCGCGTTCCACCTGCTGGACGCGGACAAGGACGAGGTCCAGCAGCTCGTGGACGCCATCTCCACGGTGAAGACCTCCGTGTCCTTCTGCGTGATCTGCGGAAACGTGACCGAGCAGGAGGAGTGCGCCATCTGCCGGGACGCCCGCAGGGACCGCAGCGTGATCTGCGTGGTGGAGGAGTCCAAGGACGTGATGGCCATTGAGCGCACCCGCAGCTACCGCGGGCTCTACCACGTACTGGGCGGCGCCATCTCCCCGCTGCAGGGAGTGGGCCCGGACCAGCTGCGCATCCGGGAGCTGATGACCCGGCTGTCGGACGAGACAGTGCAGGAGATCGTCCTGGCCACGGACCCCAACCTCGAGGGCGAGGCCACGGCCACGTACCTGTCCCGGCTGCTGAAGACCCTGGGCATCCGAGTCACCCGTCTGGCCTCCGGGCTGCCGGTGGGCGGTGACCTGGAGTACGCGGACGAGGTCACACTGGGCCGCGCGTTCGAGGGCCGCACGGTGGTCTCGGAGGCCACGTAGGGCACCGCGCTGGCCCGCCGGACAGTGCGCCTGCCTGCCCGGAGCCGCCCCGTGATCCCGTGATCGGCGGTCCCCCGAACCAGTAGCATGGAGCAGAATCCCCGAGACCGCCCGCCCGCACAGGGCAGGTGCCCGTCCGCGAGAGGAATGCATGAGCCTCATTGTCCAGAAGTTCGGCGGCTCGTCGGTCGCCGATGCCGACGGCGTCCGCAGGGTCGCCCGGCGAGTGGCCGAGACCCGCAACGCCGGCAACCAGGTGGTCGTGGTCGTCTCCGCCATGGGCGACACCACCGACGACCTCCTGGACCTCGCCAACGAGGTGGCCCGCAAGCCACCCGCCCGCGAGCTGGACATGCTGCTGACCTCGGGTGAGCGGATCTCCATGGCGCTGCTGGCCATGGCCATCTCGGACCTCGGCGTCCCGGCGCAGTCCTTCACGGGCTCCCAGGCGGGCATGATCACGGACGGCGCCCACGGCGCGGCCAAGCTCGTGGAGGTCAGCCCGCTGCGGGTCCGGGAGGCCCTGGACAACGACAACGTGGCGATCATTGCCGGTTTCCAGGGCATGAACCGGTCTTCTAAGGACATCACCACGCTCGGCCGTGGCGGCTCGGACACCACCGCCGTGGCGCTGGCCGCAGCCCTGAAGGCGGACGTGTGCGAGATCTACTCGGACGTGGACGGCGTGTACTCCGCAGATCCGCGCATCGTGCCCTCGGCCCAGAAGCTGGACCGGGTCTCCTCGGAGGAGATGCTGGAACTGGCGGCGAACGGCGCCAAGATCCTGCACCTGCGCTGCGTGGAGTACGCCCGCCGCTTCAACGTCCCGCTGCACGTCCGCTCGTCCTTCACCCACAACGAGGGCACCTGGGTCCTGCCCAGCCCCGACGAGATCCTCACTCCCCAGAAGGAGATCCCCTTGGAACAGCCGCTGATCGCCGGTATCGCTCATGATCGCAGCCAGGCCAAGATCACGATCGTGGGCGCGCCGGACCACCCGGGCATCGCCTCACGGATCTTCCGCCTGCTCGCGGACTCCGAGGTGTACGTGGACATGATCGTGCAGAACGTCTCCACCGGCGAGCACCCGCTCACGGACGTGTCCTTCACCCTGGACGAGTCCCAGGGCACGCTGGCCATGAACCTGCTGCGCGCCGCCGAGGAGAAGATCGGCTACACCCGCCTGGACTACAACAGCGAGGTGGGCAAACTGTCGCTGGTGGGGGCGGGCATGAAGACGAACACGGGCGTGGCCTTCCAGTTCTTCCAGGCGCTCGCGGACGCGAACATCAATGTGGACATGATCTCCACGTCCGAGGTCCGCATCTCGATCGTGACCTCCGTGGACAAGCTCGACGAGGCCGTGCGCGCCGTCCACACGGCCTTCGACCTGGACTCCAGCGAGGAAGCGACCGTCTACGGGGGCACGGGGCGCTGACCCCTGCGCACCTGCCATGACCACACGCCCCACGCCTGCCGAGGACCCGCTGGCCCTGTCCAACCAGCTGTGCTTCTCCCTGTCCGTGGCCTCGCGCATGGTGGTGCACAGCTACCGCCCGGTCCTGGAGCCGCTGGGTCTGACCCACCCGCAGTACCTGGTGATGCTGACCCTGTGGGACCGCCACCCGCGCACGGTCAAGGACCTGGGTGAGCACCTCATGCAGGATTCCGCCACACTGTCCCCGCTCCTCAAGCGCCTGGAGGCCCGCGGGCTCATCACCCGGGAGCGGGATCCGGGCAACGAGCGGGCGCTCGCCGTGACCGTCACCCCGGAGGGCGCGGCGCTGCGGGAGCGTGCCGTGCAGGTCCCGGAGGAGATGATGCGCCGGCTGCGGGTCACCGCGGAACAGGTGCAGCGGCTCAACGAGGAGATGCACCTGCTGATCGCCACCGCACAGGAGAACGAGGAGGACGGCACCCGTGCGTGAGGTCCTCAGCCGGGAGCAGTGGACCCGGAGGGAACGGGCCCACCAGGACCGGGTCTCCCGCTGGACGGAGCCGTTCCTGGAGCGCCGTTCCCGCGGGGAGAAGCACCCCGTGGAGGACTTCCTCTTCACCTACTACACGCTCTCCCCCGCGCAGTTCACCCGCTGGCACCCGGGCCCCGGGGTCGTCCTGCTCGACGCCCCGGAGCGTGCGGACTGGAAGTTCTACCGCCCCGCCACCGCCGCGGAGCTGGCCGCCACCGTGGCTGTACGGGAGGCCGCGAGCGGCGTCGTCGTGGATGCGGACGCTTTCCTGGCCAAGCGTGAGACGGCGGTGAAGTTCACACGCGAGATCCTGGCGAACACGGCCGGGAAGACCGGCACGTTCGACTGCTTCGGGCTGCACGAGTGGGCCATGGCCTACCGCGCGGACGAGAACGGAGTGCGCCACGAGAACGCGGCGCTGCGCCTGGGCGCGAGCGGCACCGATGCCGTGGTTGAAGGGCACCGGATCCGGTGCTCGCACTTCGACGCGTTCCGCTTCTTCCAGCCGCAGGCCGTGGAGCGCAACGAGCTGCAGCCCACGCGCGAGGCCCAGCGCACCATGGAGCAGCCGGGGTGCCTGCACGCGAGCATGGACCTCTACAAGTGGGCGTACAAGCTGCTGCCCGCGGTGGACTCGGAGCTGCTCGCGGACTGCTTCGAGCTCGCGTGGGACGTGCGCGTCACGGACATGGAGGCCTCCCCCTACGACCTCGCGGACTGGGGCTACGAGCCCGTGCGGATCGAGACCACCGAGGGCAAGGCCGAGTACGTGCGGCGGCAGCGCGCGTTCGCCGCACGCGGCACCGCGCTGCGGCAGCGCCTCGTCGCCGCCACGGACCGCATTCTGGCGGCCGCCGCGTGAGCTGGCAGCAGGTTCCCGACGCCGCCGCGGCCGCCAGCGCGCTCGCGGCCCCGTCCAGCGCGGTCCCGGTGCGCGTGGGGGACGCCGCCCTGGTCCTCACACGGGACGCGGCCGGAACCCTGCGGGCCCTGTCGAACGAGTGCCCGCACCAGGGCGCCACCGTGTGCCGCTCGGCGGAGCAGGGCGCCGATGCGCTGGAATGCCCCAACCACTACTGGGTCTTCGACCTCGCGGGCACGTTCCAGGGATCCCGGCTGGCCCTGGACATGGGCCGCACCGCGCCCCCGGACCCGGCCAAGAACCTGCCGGAGGTCCCGTGCCGGGAGGTGGCCGGTCTCGTCGAGGTGAACGTGTGAGCCCCGCGCCGGCTCTCCCCGGGGTGGGCCGGAAATCGAGAGTTGCGGTCCGCTGATGCCGCAGCGGGTCGCGGGCACCCACTAAAGTGGGGAGCGCAAGCTCGCGGAGCGTCGTCGTCGCCTGGGGAGGACCCCGGACGCGCCCGGCGTGAGACGGCACCGACTCCGCGCGCCCCACAGTTCCCACACCGCGTACAGGAGCGTTCCATGGCCCGAATCGTCGTCGACGTCATGCCCAAGCCGGAGATCCTCGACCCGCAGGGCAAGGCCATTGCGAACGAGCTGCCCCGCATCGGTCTCAGCGGCTTCACCGAGGTCCGCCAGGGCCGCCGCTTCGAGCTCACCGTGGAGGGCGAGGCCACCGAGCAGGTGCTCGCGCAGGCCCGCGAGGCAGCGGAGAAGCTGCTCTCCAACCCGGTGATCGAGGACGTGGTCAACGTCAGCGCACTGCCCGAGGAGCACTGAGCGTGGCCCAGAACCTGAGCCCCGAGCAGACGCCCCTGGTGGCGGACCTCTCCCAGCCCGCCCCGGACTCCCGCCTCGCGGCCGTGCGCGTGGGCGTGGTGACCTTCCCCGGGACCCTGGACGACCGCGACGCCGCCCGCGCCGTGGAGATCGCCGGCGGCACCGCTGTGCCGCTGTGGTACGCGGAAGAGGACCTGCAGGGCGTGGACGCCGTGGTTCTGCCCGGCGGCTTCTCCTACGGCGACTACCTCCGGGCCGGTGCGATCGCGCGCTTCGCCCCGCTCATGGACAAGATCGTGGACGCGTCGGGCGCGGACGGCGGGATGCCCGTGCTCGGCATCTGCAACGGCTTCCAGGTGCTCACCGAGGCGCACCTGCTGCCCGGGTCCATGATCAAGAACGAGCAGCTGAAGTTCATCTGCCGGGACCAGCGCCTGCGCGTGGAGAACGCGGACACCGCGTGGACCGGTCGCTTCACGGCCGGCCAGGAGATCGTGGTGCCGCTGAAGAACCAGGACGGTCAGTACGTGGCGGACCAGCGCACCCTGGACGAGCTCGAGGCCGAGCACCGCGTGGTTTTCCGCTACACGGGCGGCAACCCCAACGGCTCCCGCAACGACATCGCCGGGATCACCAACGCGCAGGGCAACGTGGTGGGGCTCATGCCGCACCCCGAGCACGCCGTGGAGCCCGGTTTCGGCGCGGACCTCTCCGGCGCCGGCACCGTGGGGATGCGCGAGGGCACGGACGGGCTGGACGTGTTCGTCTCCGTCCTGGAGCGCCTGACCCGCTGACGCACGACGACGCCGCGGACCTGGGCGGCGTCGTCGTGCCGCAGCGCACGGCAGGCCAACCTCCCCTCCTCCGCGAGCGGGCCACCGCCGCCGCGCAGCACCCACCAGCCACCACGAACCGGCGTGAGCGCACCTCACGCCCCACCCGTTCACGTAAGGGACCCGCAGACGTCATGAGTGAAACGCACTTCAACCTGGACACCGTGGAGCACGCCACCTCCACCCCGGACACCGAGCTGCCCTGGGCCGAGCTGGGCCTGAACGAGGCCGAGTTCGAGCGCATCAAGGAGATCCTGGGCCGCCGCCCCACCGCGGCGGAGCTGGCCATGTACTCCGTGATGTGGTCCGAGCACTGCTCCTACAAGTCCTCCAAGGTGCACCTGCGCCAGTTCGGCGAGAAGGTCACGGACGAGATGCGCCAGAACCTCATGGTGGGCATCGGGGAGAACGCCGGTGTCACGGACATCGGGGACGGCTGGGCCGTGACGTTCAAGATCGAGTCCCACAACCACCCGTCCTACGTGGAGCCCTACCAGGGTGCGGCCACGGGCGTGGGCGGGATCGTGCGGGACATCATCTCCATGGGCGCCCGCCCCGTGGCCGTGATGGACCCGCTGCGCTTCGGCGCGATCGACCACCCGGACACCCAGCGCGTGGTGCACGGGATCGTGGCTGGCGTGGGCGGCTACGGCAACTCGCTGGGGCTGCCGAACATCGGTGGCGAGGTGGAGTTCGACCCCTGCTACCAGGGCAACCCCCTGGTCAACGCGCTGGCCGTGGGCGTGATGCGCCACGAGGACATCCGCCTGGCCAACGCCTCCGGCACGGGCAACAGGGTGGTGCTCTTCGGAGCGCGCACCGGCGGTGACGGCATCGGCGGCGCGTCCGTGCTGGCGTCGGAGTCCTTCGACGACTCCAAGCCCTCCAAGCGCCCCGCCGTGCAGGTGGGTGACCCCTTCGCGGAGAAGGTGCTCATCGAGTGCTGCCTGGAGCTGTTCAAGTCCTCCCTGGTGGAGGGCATCCAGGACCTCGGGGCGGCGGGCATCTCCTGCGCCACCTCCGAGCTGGCCTCCAACGGGGACGGCGGGATGCGGGTGAACCTGGACGAGGTGCTGCTGCGCGATCCCTCGCTGACCCCGGGTGAGATCCTCATGTCCGAGTCCCAGGAGCGGATGATGGCCGTGGTCACCCCCGAGAAGGTCGAGGCCTTCGAGGCGGTCATGGACCGGTGGGACGTGGAGTACTCGTGGATCGGCGAGGTCACGGACACCGGCCGGCTGGTGATCGACTACCACGGCGAGGTGATCGTGGACGTGGATCCGCGCACCGTGGCCCACGACGGCCCCGTCTACGAGCGCCCCTATGACCGCCCCGCGTCCCAGGACGCCCTGCAGGAAGCGCACTTCACCGGCTCCCCCGAGGACGCCGCGCGCCCGTCCGGCGCGGAGCTCGGCCCCGCGCTGCTCGAGCTGATGGCCTCCCCCAACCTGTGCTCCAAGGAGTGGGTCACCAGCCAGTACGACCGCTACGTGCAGGGCAACACGGCCATGGCCATGCCCGACGACGCCGGCGTGGTCCGCGTGGACGAGCGCAGCAACCTGGGCGTGGCCCTGTCCACCGACTCCAACGGCCGCTACACCCGCCTGGACCCGTACCACGGTGCCCAGCTCGCGCTCGCGCAGGCGTACCGCAACGTGGCCACCGCGGGCGCCCGCCCCGTGGCGGTCTCCGACTGCCTGAACTTCGGCTCCCCCGAGGACCCGGACGTGATGTGGCAGTTCGCGGAGGCCGTGCGAGGTCTCGCGGACGGCTGCCAGGCCATTGGCGTGCCTGTCACGGGCGGCAACGTGTCCCTCTACAACCAGACGGGCGGTGTGGCCATCAACCCCACCCCGGTGGTGGCCATGATGGGCGTGTTCGACGACGTCACGCGCCGCACCCCCTCGGGCTGGCGCGAGGACGGCCAGGCGATCTACCTCATGGGAGAGACCGCGGACGAGCTGGACGGCTCCGAATGGGCACGCATCCGCGGCCACCTGGGCGGCACGCCCCCGCGCGTGGACCTGGACCGGGAGCGCGTGCTCGCGGACATGCTGATCAACATGTCCCGGGACGGCATGATCGACGCCGCGCACGACGTCGCCGAGGGCGGGCTCGCCGCCACGCTCGCCGAGATGGCCCTGCGCTTCGGCGTGGGCGCCCGGATCGGGCTCGGGGAGGTGGCCGAGCGGGACGGGCTGGACCTGTTCACGCTGCTGTTCTCGGAAACCCAGGCGCGCGCCGTCGTGAGCGTGCCGCGCTCCGAGGAGGTCCGCTTCCGGGACATGTGCACCGTGCGCAACTATCCTTTCGCAAGGATCGGCGTGGTGGACACCGAGAACGGCTCCCTGGACGTCCAGGGCGAGTTCGCGGTGCCGCTGGACGAGCTGCGGACGGCCCACGAGGCCACGCTGCCGCGGCACTTCGGCTGATCCCCGCGAGTGCGCGGGCGGCACGAGAGACTCTGGAGGGAATGGGCATGCTGGACGAGCTGCCGGGCGCCGAGCCCCCGGCCCCGATAGTCACGCAGCGGCTGGAGCTGCGACCGTTCACGCGGGACGAGCTGGAGGCCGTCGCGGCAGGGAACGGGATGCCCCACTTCGCGCAGGGTTTTCCCTCCGCTCAGAACCAGGACTGGGCGCGGGACGCCCTGGCCGCCGGGGAGCACTTCTTCACCGAGTCCCGGTGCGCCCAGCGCGCCGTGGTGGAGCGCTCCTCGGGGCAGGTCGTCGGTGCGGCGGGGTTCGCCGGTCCCGCCATGGACCACGAGCTCGAGGTCGAGGGCTCGCTGGTGCCGCAGCTGCGGGGCCAGGGGCTCGCGTCCGAGGCGCTGCGCGCGCTGCTCGAGGAGGCGTTCGAGGATCCCGACGTGCGAGCGGTCCAGGCCTCGGTGCCCACGGGCGAGCACCCCGCACACCACGTCCTCGCGCGGTGCGGCTTCCAGCCGGTGCCCTCCGACGGGTCGGAGGACTCCTACCGCCTGCCGCGCCCCTGAGCCTCTCCCGTGAGCCCCTGGATACCCTTCAACCTGCTGCCCGCGGACACCCTGCCCGAGTGGATCCTGGTGGCCCTCGCGGGGCTGGACCTGCTGCTCAAGATCGTGGCTCTGGGCTGGATCCCCCACCGGCGCCGCCCGTCCGTGGCGCTCGCGTGGCTGCTGGCCATCTTCCTGGTGCCGTACGCGGGGATCGTGCTGTTCCTGGTGCTCGGCTCCGCCCGCCTGCCGCGCAAGCGCATGGAGCAGCAGGCTCGGATGAACCACGTGATCCAGGAGAACACTCCCCCGGGGGTGGTCGTGGACCGCGAGCTGGAGCGCTACCCCCAGTGGGTGCGCACCACGGCGGAGCTCAACCAGAACCTGGGTGCGCTGCCCATGGTGGGCGGCAACCACTTCGAGATCCTTCCTGACAACCACGAGAACATGGCGCGGATGGCCGCGGACGTGGACGCCGCCACGGACTACGTGCACTTCGAGTTCTACATCGTGGCCGTGGACCAGGTCTCCCGCGACCTGCTCAACGCCCTGATCCGGGCCCACGAGCGGGGCGTGCGCGTGCGCATCCTCATCGACCACGTGGGCTCCCTGGGCTACCCGGGCTACGCCGAGCTGGTCAAGGAGTTCGACCGCTGCGGTGTGCCGTGGCGCCGCATGCTGCCCATCCGCCCGTGGCGCGGGGAGTGGCAGCGCCCGGACCTGCGCAACCACCGCAAGATCCTGGTGGTGGACGGGCGGGTGGCCCACACGGGCTCGCAGAACATCATCCACCGCTCGTACAACAAGCGGAAGAACATCCGGAAGGGCCGCCAGTGGCGTGACCTCATGATCCGCTGCACCGGCGCCGTGGTCACGGAGCTCAACGCCGTGTTCGTCTCCGACTGGTACTCCGAGACGGACGACCTGCTGCTGGACGAGTCCCCCTCCGCCCTGGAGCCGAGCCCCGGGCCCGCGTACGCGCAGGTGGTCCCCTCCGGGCCCGGCTTCGAGACCGAGAACAACCTGCGGCTGTTCAACCACCTGATCTACAACGCCAACCGCCGGGTGGTGATCTCCAGCCCGTACTTCGTGCCGGACGAGTCCCTGCTCCACGCCCTCACCACGGAGGCGCAGGCCGGGGTGCAGATCCAGCTGTTCGTGGGAGAGACCTCGGACCAGTTCCTCGCGCAGCACGCCCAGAACTCGTACTACTCCGAGCTGGCGCGCGCCGGTGTGGAGATCTACCGCTACAGCTCCCCCACGGTGCTGCACGCCAAGTTCGTGCTCGTGGACGACATCGTCTCCGTGATCGGCTCCTCCAACATGGACGAGCGTTCCTTCGCCCTGGACCTCGAGGTCTCCGTGATGATCGTGGACCGGGAGTTCCGCGCCCGCATGGAGCGCGTGGTCGAGGACTTCACGGCGTGCTCCATGCTCCTGGACGTGGCCGCGTGGGAGCAGCGCTCCCTGGGGCGCAAGTACGTGGAGAACATCTGCCGCCTCACCTCCGGCCTGCTCTGACACCACCCCGGACGACGACGCCGCACGGCCGGGTGGGCACAGTCCGTCCCCTCGGCGCCGCCCACTCCGTGCCGCCCACTCGGAGCCGGGCGGCCCGGGTGCGGCATGGGGAAGCCGGGCCGCGCTGGGGTGTGCCCGCGTGCGCGTTCCGCGCCCGGGTGCGCGAACGCCGTCGCCGACCCGTGAGATCGGGGCGGCGACGGCGTCGTCGTGCGGCACGGCTCTGTGCCTGGGGCCGAGGTCAGTCCGCGACGAGCACCGCGCGGCCGTTGAGCGTGCGGTTGCGCAGGCCGTCCAGGGACGCGTTGACCTGCTCTGCGCTGAGCGGAACCTCCACGATGGGCGGCCGGGGCAGCTCCACGTCCTGGGCGAGCTTCACGAGCTCCTTGAGCTCCGGGAGACTGCCCACGAAGTTGCCACGGATGTTCAGCAGGTTGAACGCGGCGAGCGCGGTGGGGAACTGGTACTGGCCGCCGAACAGGCCCACGCTCACCAGGGTGCCGCCGTTGGCCATGGCGAACAGTGCGGCGTTGGAGGTGTCCCCGTTGTTGACCAGGTCGATCGCCGCGGCGATCTTCTCGCCGCCGGCCGCGACGATGTCCTTGTGGGGTGCCTCGCCACCCGCGACCACGGTGGCCGTGGCACCCATTGCGGTGGCGTTCTCCAGTGCCTTCTCGCTCATGTCCACCGCCACGATGTTCTCGTGGCCCAGGGCCTTCAGCAGCGCAATGGTCATGAGCCCCACGCCACCGGCGCCGATGACCGCGACCGGCTTGTCCGCGGGGACCGGCATGATCTTCTGGATGGCCGAGTAGGACGTCAGCCCGGAGCAGGCCAGCGTGGCGCCGAAGGACGGGTCGATGTCCCCCAGTGGCACCAGGTAGCGGTCCCCGGGAACCAGGACCTCCTCCGCGTAGCCGCCGTTCAGTGCCACCGAGAGGTTGCGCTTGGCGCCGCTGCAGTAGTTCTCGCGGTCCTCCTGGCAGGCCTGGCACTCACCGCAGCCGACCCAGGGGTAGACGATGTACTTGGTCTCCCCCGGCTGCACCGTGGCCTCCGGGCCCACTTCCACCACCTCTCCCACGATCTCGTGGCCCAACACCACCGGGTACTGTGCGCCCGAGGCGGTCAGCTCGCGACGCCCCGCGCTGCCCAGGTCGAAGTACCCGTCCTGGCAGTGGACGTCCGAGTGGCACACCCCCGAGTTCGTGACGCGGACCAGCACCTCGGAACCCGTGAGCTGGGGCTTCTCCAGCTCGATCTCCTCCGCCGGCGCACCGGGTTCTGCGTGACCGAAAACCTTCATGGCTGACTCCTTTGCAGCGTGTTCGGATGTGCACTTCACATGTGGGCTGCACTGTCACTGTAGGCCGCGTCACACGGGGAGAACACCGGCTCGCGGGACCATTTCAACTCGGGAGTAACATCCGCGCGCGGCGGCCGAGACGCCGCACCGGGGCGCAACATCGCCGCGGGCTGGCGCGACCGACGAGACGACCTGGACCGGGCGGCGTCGTCCGCCGGTCGAGGCACGCGGAACTGATCCGCGAGGCGCTCGACGCGGCCACGGGGGAATGAGCGGACGGCATCCCGGCCCCTGGTGCTGGCGGGGGACGGGAACGTCTAGGGGGACGCCGCCTGCCGTGCCGCCCGCACATCCCGGCGGATGTTCACGCCGATCTGCAGGAGGGCGACGAGGGACACGAGCCCGCCCAGCCACGGCGAGTGAGAGACGTTGACCGGCCCGATGTTCAGTTCGCTGCCCGTCAGGCTGATCCCCAGAAGGAGGATGGCAACCCAGCCGACATAGGTTTGGGCGCGGTCCCACTTCCGGGCAGTGCTCCGCTTCATGATGTTCTCCCGTCGGGGCGCTCGCGATGTTGCTATGACTCGCCTCTGGTGCCCGGGGTCCGCTGTGTGGAGATCGAAGCTATCACGGCCCCGAGTTCAGCCGTCCCGCTCCAGCAATCCCTGGTACCGCTCGGACGTGAGCTTCGAGAACAGCAGCACCAGCAGGACCGAGACGACGCTGACCAGCACGAGCCCCACGGACCACGGCACCCACACGGAAAAGAGCGCGGCAATCACCAGGACGAACACGACGGCCGAGCAGATCTGGGTGGCCACCTTGTTGTGAGTCAGGGCCAGGAACGCGGCGTCCACCAGCGTGTCCACCAGCATGAGCACCACCAGGACCACGCACGTGGCCAGGAACTGCTCCAGCAGGGTGAGCGGCCCGGTGGCCTGGTGCTCCCCGAAGACCTGCCACAGCACCTGGGGAGCCATCACCGCCAGCGGGATCCCCGCCAGCACCAGGCACAGCTCCGCCAGCACGCCCCACTCCTTGGCCTTGCCGCTCATTCCCACGTCCTACATCGATCGTCTGGTTCTCACGGTGACCTGTTGGCCCCACGTAGCCACCGGGACCGCTCAGCACCCGTCCACCGAGCACCCCCTGCTCACCGGCACAGCCGGTGGCTCGGACGTCTCCTTGACCGCGAGCAGGTGGCACTCCGGGAACCGGTGGTCCGCGTCCGGGCGGCTCACCGTCCGCCACCGCTCCGTGAGGCCCGCGCGCAGGAGATGGTCCGCCATCACGTCCGGGTGCCAGCGCCACGCGGGAGCCACCGCGTGGTCGAAGGAGACCACGGCGCGACCGCCGTCCACGGCCTGGAACGCCACCAGCACCACACCGCCGATCGGCAGGCGCTCCGCCCACGAGCGCAGGATCCCGGGCACACGGTCCGGGGCCACGTGGATCAGGCTGAACCGCGCCAGCACGGCGGCCGGCGGCTCGTCAGCACCCAGGGCCTGCGTCCAGGTGACGGGATCGCAGGTGCCGCGCACGAACCGCAGTTCCGGATGCGCCGCCCGTGCGATCTCCAGCATGGCTTGCGAGGGGTCCACGCCCACCACCGGGACACCGGCCGCCGCGAGCGCCGCCGTCACGTGACCCGTCCCGCACCCCACGTCGACCACGGAGCCCTCCGCCGCGCACTCCTTCACCTGCTCGGCGAACGCGGCCACGACTCCGCGTTCCAGGGGCGAGCGGAAGGCCTCGGGAAACGCGCGCTCGTACTCCGCGGCGAGGTGGTCGTATCCGGGTTGCATGGGCTCCACGCTCACACACCACGGCTGGCGCCTCAAGGGCGGCGCCACGCAGCCGCCCCTGAGCAAGACGCCCGGGGGGGGACATGGGCTCGGAACGCACTGCAGCGGCGTCGTGCGCCCCCGGGGTGGGTGCCGTGCCCGGGCGGAACGGGCATGACCGCGTGTGACCCCGGGAACTGATGGCCCTCCCGGGGAGCTTCTAAGATGGCTCAGTGATGAACCCCGCCACCCCTCCCTCGCGCCAGGGCACCGCACCGACCGCTGCGCCGCCGACGCGCCGGGCCGCACCCGCCACCGCCGACGACGCCGCCCCGGCGCCCACGGGCGCGTGGCAGGCCTCGGTGGGAGCGGCGTCGAACGCAGACCTGAAACTCGCGATGGCCGCTTCCGGGACCGTGCTGAGCGTGTTCACCGTGGGACACATGGCGGGCAACATGCAGGTCTACCTGGGGCGGGAGCGGTACAACCGCTACGCGCTGCTGCTGCGCCACGCGGGCGCGCCGGTCCTGCCCGCGAACACCCTGCTGTGGGCGGCGCGGATCGGACTGCTCGCGAGCACGGCCACCCACGTGGCCGCCGGCACGGAGCTGACCCTGCGGGCCTGGCGCGCCGAGGGACGCACCGTGGCGGGAACCGTCCGGCAGGTCACGCGGCAGGTCGCCACGGTGGTGGACCGGCGCCCCCGCCTCGCGCTGCCCGGACGGCCCATGGGCGTGCCCAGGCAGATGACGGGCACAGCGCAGGTTTACCGTCGCGCCCCGTTCGACGGTGCCCTCCTCCCGGGCCGCTTCGACGCCGACGCCCCCCGCAGGCGCCCTCGGGGACGACGCCGCTCGGTCCCCCAAATGATCGCGCGCTCCATGCGGTCCACGGGCGCCGTGCTCGGCTTGTTCGTGACCTACCACGTGCTGGACCTGACCACGGGCACCCGCCCGGCGGCCTCACGGTCCTTCGAGCACGGGGACGCCTACGGGAACCTGGTGGGCAGCCTCTCCCGGCCCGTGGTGGCGGTGTTCTACACGGCCTCCATGGCCGCGCTGGCCGGGCACATGGTCCACGGGCTGCGCACGGCCGCACTGGACACCGGGCTCACGACCACGGCCCGGCGCGTGCACCGGGTGGATGTCGCCGCGAAGGCCGTGGGCGCCGTCGTCGCCGTGGGCAACGCGAGTATTCCCCTGGCCGTATCTTTCAAGGTGGTGCGCTGATGCTGCTGACCGTGCACGTGTGGCGCCAGGCGGACGCCAGCACCCCCGGGGGCTTCGAAACCGTCCACCCCGTGGAGGCCCGCGAGGACATGAGCGTCCTGGAGCTGCTGGACGCCGTCAACGAGACACTCGAACGCCAGGGGGACGAGCCCGTGAGCTTCGACGACGGCTGCCGCGAGGGCATCTGCGGCAAGTGCGGTGTGACCGTGGACGGCGTGCCGCACGGCCCGGACCGCAACAGGGCCTCGTGCATGCAGTCCCTGAACGCCTACCGGGACGGGGACGAGGTCTTCATCGAGCCCCTGCGCGCCGGGGCACTGCCCGTCACGAAGGACCTCGCCGTGGACAAGAAGTCCCTGCGGCGCGTGTCCAAGGAGGCCAAGTTCCCGGTGGCCATGAAGGCGCTGAACACCGCGGGCTGCATCAGCTGCGGCGCGTGCATCGCCGCGTGCCCCAACGGTTCCGGGCAGCTGTTCGTGGGCACCATGCTCAAGCACCTGCCGCCGCTGGCCAAGACCCCCGAGGAGCGTGACGAGCGCGCCGCCAAGGTGCTGGACGCCGCGGACCGGGAGTTCGGCCCGTGCTCCCTGCTGGGGGACTGCACAGAGGTGTGCCCCGCGGGGCTGCCGCTGGAGAACCTCACGTCCGTGGCCCGGGAGAACCTGCACCGCAGCTTCCCGGACCGGTACCCCGCGCCCGGGGATACGCAGGACTGACGCGGCCCCGGGGTGCCCGGGCATCCCGCACGCGTGCGTTGCTGGTGCGGCCCGCTCAGGCGCGCACTGGTGGTTGCGCCCGCTCAGGCGCGCTGTGGTGGCGCCACCCGCTCAGGAGAGCCGCAGCACGGCGGCCGCGCGCCGCCACCCCTGGGGCTCAAGCCCGGGAACGTCGTCCTCGGGCACCACGGCGTAGAGCCGCTGCGCGTCCGCCAGGAACGCCTCGTTGGCCATCGCGGACACCAGCGGGTCCACCACCTCCGCGGGGTCCCGGTCCTCGGCGGTGCCCGCGACTACCGGCCCCATGAACGCCACCTCCCCCTGCACGGAGAGGGTCGAGTGCGCCACGGGGCGGCCCCACTCGTCCACCTCGAAGCGCAGGTGGTCCCCCATGGGGGCGTCGAACATCCCGGCATCCCCGGGGAAGCCCAGCCCGCGGTCCAGCTCTTGGACGTCACCGCTCAGCAGCACCTCGGTGGCCAGCACCTCCCGGCCCGCCGCCCGCGCCGCGGCCCGAACCTCCTCCGCCTGCCCGGGCTCGCACACGAGCACCGCACCGTCACCGCGCCCACCGGGCAGGGCGCCGTCCCACGCCCGCACCTCGCCCGGCGGTGCGTCCTCCTCGACCGCGTTCCACCCCGCCGCCCAGGCCTCCAGATCCGACTGCCACTGCTGCACCACGGCCACTCCCTCCACTCGTCGCCCGCCCTCGAGTATCCCACCGCCGCGGGGCCCGGGCGGTCCGGCTCCGGCGCATTCTCTATGCTTGGCCCGACAGGTTGTCACGCCGCGGCGTGCGCACCACGACATTCACCCACCCCTCGAGGAGATGCTCTCGTGTCCGCCAAGAAAACCCTTCAAGTCGCCCTGGCCTTCATCGGCCTCATGGTGGGCGCCGGCTTCGCCACGGGCCAGGAAGTCATCCAGTACTTCGTCTCGTTCGGCCTCTGGGGGCTCGCGGGAGCCGTCGTGGCGGGCATCCTGATGATCACGGCGGGAGCGGTGATCATCAACATCGGCAGCTACTTCCTGGCCGACGAGCACCTGGGGGTGTTCCGCTCCGTCTCCGCCCCCGTGGTCTCCCGCTTCCTGGACATCTCCGTGTCCCTCACCCTGCTGGCCATGGGCATCGTGATGCTCGCCGGCGCGGGCTCCACCCTGGAGCAGCAGTTCGGGCTCCCGGCGTGGATCGGCTCCGCGATCATGGTGGCCATCGTGATGCTCACCGGTCTGCTGGACGTCAACAAGGTCACCAACATCATCTCCGCCGTGACCCCGGTGATCTTCGTGGCCGTGATCGTCGCGTTCGTCTACACCCTCATGCAGCTTCCCGTGGACCTCGGTGCCATGAGCGATCTGGCCGTGCAGGCCGACTCCCCCGTGAGCCCGTGGTGGCTCTCCGCGATCAACTACACCTGCATGGCGCTGATGCTGGGCGTGTCCATGTCCCTGATGATCGGCGGCAACACCCTGGACCCGCGCGACGCCGGGCGCGGCGGCCTGCTGGGTGGCGTGGTCTACACCATCCTGCTGGTGATGAACGCGTTCGCGCTGCTCGTGAACTTCGACGCCGTGGGGGACGCGGACGTGCCCATGCTCAAGCTCTTCGAGAGCATGCACCCGGTGGCCTCCCTGGCCATGGTGTTCGTGACCTTCCTGATGATCTACAACACCACCATCAGCATGTTCTACGCGCTGGGCCGCCGCATGACGGTCAACCACCGCAAGCGCTACGTCCCGGTGTTCCTGGGCATCTGCGTCCTGGGCTACGTGATCAGCCTGGTGGGCTTCGGCACGCTGATGAGCGTGGTGTACCCGGTGATCGGCTACGTGGGCATGGTGCTGGTGGTCGTCATGTTCATCTGGTGGTTCCGCAACCGCGAGGCCATCGGTGTGGAAGCCGGGCGCCGCACCCGCATCCGCGCACTCATGACCAAGCGCGGTGACGAGACCAAGGAGTTCACCGAGTACAACGAGAACCAGCTGCGCGACGCCACCGAGGAGTCCCCCGCGGACAACGAGGCCCTCACCGGCGCCATGGAGGTCCAGGTCAAGCGGGAGCTCGGCGAGGACAAGTCCTCCTCCTGACGACGCCGCTGGGCGGCCTCCCACAGCACCGCAACCCGCCCTGCACACCCTGCAGGACATGACGAAACCCCCGGCAGCGACCGGGGGTTTCGTCATGGACGGGAGCGGGCGGCGTCGTGATCCGGTGCGGACGGATCCGCCGTGCGCCCGCGGGAGGGTTCAGCCGCGGGCGGTGTTCCTCTCCTGCGTGCGCTGCTCCCAGAAGATCGGCAGGGTCACGGTGTCCGTGCCGTCCCACGCGGACAGGCCGTGGATGCCGGGAATGTCTCCCGCCTTGAACACGGGCTCCACGCCAGCCTTGCGCTGCTCCATGTAGTTCTGCAGCACCTTGGCCGCCACACCTGCGAGCATCACCAGCGCAATGAGGTTCAGTGTGGCCATGATCGCCATGAACAGGTCCGCGAGCGACCACACGAGGTCCAGGGCCAGCACCGCGCCCATGAACACGCACACCAGCACGGCGAAGCGGTAGACGCCCATGGTCACGCGGGAGCGGGTCATGAAGCGGATGTTGGACTCGCCGTAGTAGTAGTTGCCGATCACGGAGGACCAGCCGAAGAGGAAGATCGCCACGGTCAGGAAGTGCACGGCCCACTCGCCCAGCTGCATGCCCAGCGCGGTCTGCGTGAGGGACGCACCCTGGCGCTGGTCCCCGTAGGTGGGGTTGGACAGCAGCACGATGAACGCGGTGATGGAGCACACCAGCATGGTGTCGAAGAAGACGCCCAGGGACTGCACGAAGCCCTGCTTTGCCGGGTGGGAGATGGACGCGGTGGCGCCGGCGTTCGGGGCGGAGCCCATGCCGGCCTCGTTGGAGAACAGACCGCGCTTCATGCCCTGGATGATCACGCCGATCAGACCACCCGTGATGAACTCGCGAATGCCGAACGCCCCCTCGATGATCATGCCGAACATGGCGGGGATCTCGGTGATGTTCAGGACCACCACGAGCAGCCCCAGCACCAGGTACAGCACGGCCATCACGGGCACGAGGATCTGGGTCACCGCGGAGATGGAGCGGATGCCACCGAAGATCACCAGTGCCGTGATGACCACCAGGGCCAGGCCCAGCACCACGCGCAGCCACATGTTCTGGCCCTCGGTGACGTCCACGTCGAAGGAGCCGGCCACGGCGTCCACGATCGAGTTGGACTGCACGGAGTTGAACACGAAGCCGTAGGTCACGGTGATGATGACCGCGAAGAGCACGCCCATCCAGCGCTTGTTGAGCCCGCGCTCCATGTAGTACGCCGGGCCGCCCACGTAGCCGTCCGACGTCTTGACCTTGTAGAGCTGGCCCAGCAGGGACTCCACGAACGCGCTGGCCGCGCCGATCGCGGCGATGATCCACATCCAGAACACGGCACCGGGTCCGCCCAGGGTGATGGCGATGGCCACGCCGGCGATGTTGCCCGTGCCCACGCGAGCCGCTGCGGAGACCGTGAATGCGCGGAACGAGGAGATGCCCTTGCGCCCGTCCTCCTCACCGGCCGGATCGGTGAGCACGCGGAACATCTCGGGGATGCCGCGCAGCTGGATGGCCTTGGTGCGGACGGTCAGGTACAGGCCCACGCCGATGAGGACGGCGAAGACGACGTACCAGACGTACTCGCCCACCGTTCCGACGAGTTCGGTCAGTGCTTCCATGGAAAACTCCGGGATCTTCGGGGATGCCCGGACCGTGGGACTGTTCCAGTCGCGCGAGGGCCCGGGCGGGAAAAGAATGTGTGCTGCCACACCAATTCAGCACAGATTATCCGATTCCCACCCGGGCCGAGACCATCCGGGGTGCCGCGCGGGGTCAGTCCTCCACGACGCGCACCGCACCCTTGTCCGCACTGGTCACCATGGACGCGTACGCCTTCAGCGCCTTGGACACCCGGCGCTCGCGCGGCTTGGTGGGCTTCCAGGGGGCGTCCCCCTTCTCCTGGCGACGGCGCGCGAGCTCGGCGTCGTCCACGTTGACCCGCAGCACGCGGTTCTCCACGTCGATCTCGATCTCGTCCCCGTGCTCCACGAGGCCGATGGCCCCGCCCGCGGCGGCCTCCGGGGAGATGTGCCCGATCGACAGCCCGGAGGTGCCGCCCGAGAAGCGGCCGTCCGTGATGAGCGCGCACGTCTTACCCAGGCCCAGACCCTTGAGGTAGCTGGTGGGGTAGAGCATCTCCTGCATCCCGGGACCGCCCTTGGGGCCCTCGTACGCAATGACGACGATGTCCCCCTCCGTCACGTTCTTGGAGAGGATCTCGTGCACGGCCTCGTCCTGGGACTCCACCACGAACGCCCGGCCCGTGAAGTGGAACAGCTCGGGGTCGATGCCCGCGGTCTTGATGACCGCGCCGTCCTCCGCGATGTTGCCGAACAGCACGCACAGCCCACCCTCCGCGGTGTAGGCGTGCGCCACGGAGCGGATGCAGCCCTCGGCGGCGTCCACGTCGTGGTCCTCGTACTCGTTGGCCTGCGAGAACGCCTGGGTGGTGCGCACCCCGCCGGGAGCCGCGAGGAAGAAGTCGCGGGCGGCGTCGGATGCCTTGCCCGAGCGGATGTCCCACTCGTCCAGCCACTCGCCCATGGTCTGGGAGTGCACGGTGTGGACGTCCTCGTTGAGCAGTCCCCCGCGGCGCAGCTCGCCGAGGATCGCGGGGATGCCGCCGGCGCGGTGCACGTGCTCGATGTGGAACTTTGTGGAGTTCGGCGCCACCTTGGCCAGGCACGGCACGCGGCGGGAGAGGGCGTCGATGTCCGAGAGGGTGAAGTCCACCTCGGCCTCCTGCGCGGCGGCCAGGATGTGCAGCACGGTGTTGGTGGAGCCGCCCATGGCGATGTCCAGGGCCATGGCGTTCTCGAACGCGGCCTTGGTGGCGATGTTCCGCGGCAGCACGGATTCGTCGTCCTGCTCGTAGTACTTCTTGGCGGACTCCACCGCACGCCGACCGGCCTCCAGGAACAGCCGCTTCCGGTTGACGTGGGTGGCCAGGGTGGTCCCGTTGCCGGGCAGGGAGAGCCCCAGCGCCTCGGTGAGGCAGTTCATGGAGTTGGCGGTGAACATCCCGGAGCACGAGCCGCACGTGGGGCACGCGTTCTCCTCGATCTGCGCGAGCTGCGCGTCCGTGACGGACTCGTCCACGGCCAGGGACATGGCATCCACCAGGTCCACGCGGTGCTCCACCACGCCCTCCACACCCTCGCCGGACTCCATGGGTCCGCCGGAGACGAACACCACGGGGATGTTCAGCCGCAGCGCCGCCATGAGCATGCCCGGGGTGATTTTGTCGCAGTTGGAGATGCACACCAGCGCGTCCGCGCAGTGGGCGTTGACCATGTACTCCACGGAGTCCGCGATGATGTCCCGCGAAGGCAGCGAGTACAGCATGCCGTCGTGGCCCATGGCGATGCCGTCGTCCACCGCGATGGTGTTGAACTCCTTGGCCACGCCCCCGGCCTCCTGGACCGCGGACGCCACCAGGTCACCCATGTTCTTGAGGTGCACGTGGCCGGGGACGAACTGCGTGAACGAGTTCGCAATCGCCACGATCGGCTTCCCGAAGTCCTCGCTCCCCATGCCCGTGGCCCGCCAGAGGGCGCGCGCTCCCGCCATGTTGCGGCCGGTGGTGGACGTTGCTGAACGCAGCTGCGGCACTGTGGTTCCTTCCCGAAAGACAGTGCCGGGGCGGGCCGTCGCTCTCCAACCCCGCCCCGGCACACGTGTTGCGTCCCAGCCTACGCGCGGCCCCGGGGCGGGTTTCACATCGCGGTCACGGATCTCACATCCCGGACCCTCCACCCCTACTCCCCCGCCCGCCGACGACGACGCCGCACGGCCACTTCCCCGCCCGCCTCACCGCTCACGTCACCACCCCCACCCCTCCGCCCTCCACCGTTCAGCCGCCCCGCTGAGCCTGCCGGTCCCCCGCGGCATGGTCCGCACCGCCTGAGGTGCACTTCTGCCCCGGAATTCCGTGACATCCGGGGCAGAACTGCACCTCAGACGCTCTCGGCCCGGGCGCCCCCGGCGGCGGTTCCTAGACTGGGGCGCAGACCACCGGAACCCGAGAGCCCGCGGCGGACGCGGGATCAGGAGAGACATGGGCAAGCACAAGAAGACTCCCCGCCCGCACGACGGCGCCGACTTCGCCGTGGACCTGGCGGACGCGCGGGATCCGCTGGTGATGACGCTGGACATCGGTTCCACCGCGACCCGCGGGTCCCTCTACGATGCCACCGGCACGCCCGTGCGCCACTACCGGGACAAGGTGCCGCACGAGTTCACCACCGCGTCCGACGGCACGTCCGTGATGGACCCGGACCAGGTGGTCGGGGAGATCACGGAGATCCTGGACCGTGTGTGCGACCGGCCGGAGCTCGCGGGGCGCGTGGGCGGCGTCGGGCTGGACTCCTTCGCATCCTCCCTGGTGGGCGTGGACGCGGACGGCGGGGCCGTGACCGAGTGCTTCACGTACGCGGACTCCCGGTGCGCGCCGCAGCTCGCGCGGCTGCGGGAGGAGCTGGACGAGCGCGAGGTGCAGCAGAAGATGGGCGCGCGGCTGCACACGAGCTACCTGGCGCCGCGCTTCCGGTGGCTGCGGGAGACCCGGCCGGAGGACTTCGAAGCCGCGGAGCGGTGGCTGAGCATTGGCGAGTACGTGTGGCTGCGGCTGCTCGGGACCACCGCAGCCGGGACCGCGACCGCCGCGTGGACGGGGCTGCTGAACCGGCGCTCGGGCAACTGGGACCAGCGGATGCTGCGCGCCGCCGGGATCACCGCGGAGATGCTTTCCCTGATCCTCGAACCCCACGAGCCGCTGCCGGGTGTGGACCCGGAGCGCACCGCACGCTGGCGGGGACTGACCGGAGCGCAGTGGTTCGCCCCCGTGGCGGACGGGCTGTGCGCGAACCTGGGCGTGGGCGGCGCGGACGAGGACACCATGGTGGTCTCCGCCGCGACCTCCGGCGCCATGCGGGTGCTGCTGCACCACATGCCGCAGCAGATCCCCGCGGGGCTGTGGTGCTACCGGATCGACTCCTCCCGGTGCCTGCTGGGCGGGGCGCTCAACGACGTGGGGCGCGCCGTGAGCTGGTTGCAGGACACCTTCGCCCTGGACACCGAGGTGCTGAACGGGATCGCCGCCGCTCCCGTGAGCGCCGAGACCCCCGGCGTGCTGCCGTTCCTCACGGGTGAGCGCTCCACGGGGTGGGCGGGCAGCGCGCGGGCGGTGTTCTCGGACGTCTCCGCCGCCACGGATGCACCCGCCATGGCCCGCGGGATGCTCGAGGGGATCGCCGGGTCCTACCGTCGCGTCTCCGACGAGCTGGAGAGCGCCTCCACGGGTGTGGAGCGGATCGTGGCCGCCGGGCGGGTCACCCAGGAGCTGCCCTCGTGGCTGCAGATCCTGGGCGACTACCTGGGCACACCCGTGATCCACCAGACCATGAAGCGCTCCACGTGCCGCGGCAACGCGCTACTGATGCTGGAGTCGCTGGCGCCGGACGTCGAGCGGTCCTCGCCAGAACCCGCGGGCACGTACTCCCCGCGCGAGGCGGCGCAGGAGCACTACCGCCTGGTCCACGAACGGTTCGAGCGGCTGTACGGGGCCACGGTGGCGGGGGGCTGAGAGCGGCACGACGACGCCGGCCCCCGCCTTTCCAGCGATCAGCGGCTCCCGTGCCCCCATCCTTGCGGGACGGCACCCAGCAGCGGGATGCGCTGCCCGTCGAGCGCCGGGAGGTCCGCCAGGTACTCCCGGTTGGAGACCTGCAACCGGTCGGGTTCGTGGGGCCAGCTGCCCAGCACCACACCGGCCACCCGCACCCCACGGTGCAGCAGGGCCTCCAGGCTCAGCAGCGTGTGGTTGAGTGTGCCGAGGTCCGGGCGGGCCACCAGGACGGTCTGCGCGCCGAGCGCCTCCTCCTGCTGCAACGCCGCCGCCAGATCGGCAATCGTGCGCCGGTCTGCGTCCAGCTCCACGAGAACGCCGCCGCTGCCCTCCACCAGCACGAGGTCGTGGGATTCTTGTAGTTCCAGGATTTTCGCCACGTGGGCCGTGATCGGCAGCAGCTCCACCCCGTCGATGGCCGCGGCGGGAGGGGGCGCCATGGGTTCGGTCAGCCGCTGCCCCTCCGACATGGTGAGCGCCTCGGACGGGACGCCGGCGGCGCGGGCCAGCCGAGCGACGTCGTGCACGTCCCCCGGCTCGTCACCGCGCACGCCGGTCTGCTGCGGCTTGTAGACGGCAATCCGCCGCCGCCCCGCGTACCAGCCGGCCACCGCGAGAGCAGCCGTGGCGTAGGTCTTGCCCACGTCGGTGTCCGTTCCCGTCACCACCACGGTGCGCGGGAGCGACAAAAAGATGCCGTTCAAAGGATTTTTCATGGTGTCTCCTGCCCGTTGCTGATGTAGTGGCGAAGGACCGTAGCGAGGACCGCCCACGCCCTGCGTGCCGCGCCCGGGGACGTGCTCCCCCTGAGCCACCGCTGGAACAGCACGCGTGGACTCGTAGCCCGGGACCGCTCACGGGGTGACCGGGTCACCCCCGGACACGTCCGCCAGCACCTCGCGAACGTGGTCCAGCGCCCCCGACAATTCCTGTAATTCCATGTTTCCCGGCGCCGTGATGCGCAGGCGGCTGATGCCGTCCGGCACCGACGGCGGACGGAAACAGCCCACCGCGATTCCCCGGGCCCGCAGCTGCTCCGCGGCCCGAACCGCAGACTCCGGGGTGACCATGGGCACGGACTGCACCGCCGCCCTGGCGTGCGGAACGTTCAGCGTGGTGGCCACGAACCGCGCCCGCTCGTGCAACCGGTCCGCCAGCTCGGGAGCCTCCCCGATGATCCGCGCGGCCTCGGTCGCGGCCGCCGAGGACGCCGGCGCCAGGGCCGTGTCGAAGATGAACGGGCGCGCCGTGTTCACCAGGTGCTCCCGCAGTGCGGGTGAGCCGAGCACCGCCCCGCCCTGCGCGCCGAGCGCCTTGGACAGTGTGAGGGTCAGCGCCACGTGCGGGGATCCCGCAAGCCCGAGCTTGTGCACGAGCCCCCGCCCTCCGCCGGCCACGCCGATGCCGTGCGCCTCGTCCACGAGCAGGAGGGCATTCTGCCGCTTGCACATCTCTGCGAGGTCCCGAAGTGGCGCGTGATCACCCCACACCGAGTAGACCGACTCCACCACCACGATGGCGCGCGTCTCCGAGCGCTCGGCCAGCAGCTGCGCCACGTGCGCGACGTCCGAGTGACGCGCGATCCGCACCGGCGAGCGGGACAGCCGGGCCCCGTCCACCAGCGAGGCGTGCGCGTGGGCATCCGAGACGATGAGCGTGTCCGCATCCCCCAGCGCGGTGAGCACGCCGGTGTTGGCGGCGTACCCGCTCGAGAACGCCAGTGCCGCGGGCTGGCCGGTGAGCGCACACAGCTCCCGTTCCAGCCCCTCGTGGATTCCCAGCGTGCCCGTGACCAGGCGCGAGGCGCGTGATCCGGTTCCAAACTCGTCCAGCGCCGCGCGGGCCGCGGCCACGACGCGCGGGTCCCGGGAGAGCCCCAGGTAGTCGTTCGACGCCAGGTCCACACAGCCTGCAGGCAGGGGCCGCAGCCGACGCCGCAGCCCCGCCTCCTCCCGCTGCTCACGCCGTTCGCGGAGCCAGTCGTCGAGCGGTCCCGCGGTATCCACTGTGCGTGCGGAAGCAGCAGCAGTCATGACCCGGCCTGCAGTTCCACGTGCTGGGCGGCCCGGAGCAGGGCGTAGGCGATCGTGCGGACCTCCTCGTCCGTGCACACGTACGGCGGCATGGTGTAGAGCAGCGGGCCGAACGGGCGGAACCACACCCCCTGCTCCAGCGCCGTGCGCGTGAGCAGTGCCGGATCCGGTGCCTCGTGGAACTCCACGACCCCCACCCCGCCGATCGCCCGCACATCCTTGACCACCGACAGGTCCGCCGCCACAGGGAGGATCTCGCTCAAGGCCGCGGACAGCCGTGCCACGTCCTCCGACCATGTCTCACGGAGCATACGCACCGACTGCAAGGCCACGGCGCACGCGAGCGGGTTGGCCATGAACGTGGGCCCGTGCATGAGCGCGCGCTGCTCGGACGCGGTGATCACCTCCCCCACGGCTGCGGAGACGAGCACCGCCGCCAGGGTCATGTACCCGCCCGTCAGGGCCTTGCCCACACACATGACGTCCGGGACCACGTCCGCCCACTCGCTCGCGAACCACTTGCCGGTGCGCCCGAAGCCCGTGGCGATCTCGTCCACGATGAACACCAGGTCCAGCTCGTCCGCCAGTTCCCGCAACGCCCGCAGGCACGCGGGGTGGTAGATGCGCATCCCACCCGCGCCCTGCAGCACGGGTTCCACGATGATCCCCGCGAGCTCACCCCGGTGCTTCCGCGCGGTGGCCCGGACGTCCTCGATCCACTGCGTCACGCAGCCCTCGTCCGCGTGCCACACGGAACCGTCGGGCGTGGTGGCCGCCGGCGGCGGTGCCACGAACAGCTGCTCCGCCACCAGACCCGAGAACTCGGCGTGCATCCCGCCCTCGGGGTCGCACACGCTCATGGCACCAGTGGTGTCCCCGTGGTAGCCGCCGCACACCGTGAGGATGCGCCGCCGCTCCGGGTGACCCCGCGCCGCCTGGTACTGCACAGCCAGCTTGAGGGCCACCTCCACGCTCACCGATCCGGAGTCCGCGAAGAACACGTGCTGCAGCTCTGGTGGCGTCACCTCCACCAGCAGCTCGGCGAGCTCCACGGCAGGGCGGTGCGTGAGCCCGCCGAACATCACGTGAGAGAAGGCGGTGACCTGGTCCACAACCGCGCGGTCCAGCTCCGGATTCCGGTATCCGTGCACCGCGCACCACCACGAGGCCATGCCGTCGATCGCCTCGATGCGCTCACCCTCGGGGCTCGCGAGCGTGAGGGTCACGCCCTCCGCCGCCTCCACGGTGTACGGGGCGGGACCGTCCAGCGCGGCGTACGGGTGCCACAGCAGCCCACGGTCCCGCGCGGCAAGACTTTCCCCTGACGGCATGTTTCCCACGGCGCCGGGCTCAGGCATTCGGCGCCACCGAGGTCCCCGCACCACGACGCCGCACGGTCGGGCTCAGCTCCAGTCCCACCCGGGTCTCGTCCTCGTCCCGCTCGGGGCCGTCCCCCGAGCCCAGCAGCGCCGCGAGGGCCGGGGACATGCCGGTGCCGGTCGACGCGGACGACGTCGCGGCACTACGGCTGCGGGCCGGATCGCCAGCATTTCGGGAACCGTCCTCGGGAGCACTGCCGACTGCCTCGGCAAGTCCGCTCCGGGGCACGTCTGCGGGGGCGCTTCCACCGCCCGGCGCGGAAACGTCACCGGGCGAGGAACCGGCGGCCGATCCGCACACGGACCCGCACGGCGTCGTCGTCTGCTCCCCCGAGCCCTGCTCCGCACCGCTCCCCTGGGCCGCCGCCGGGCCGACGTGACGGTCCCGGGACGGATCCGGACCGGCCCCGAGGACGGTGAACCCGGCGTCGGCGATCATGGCCAGGTCCGCCTCGGCGGCCTGGCCCTCGGAGGTGAGGTAGTCACCCAGGAAGAGGGAGTTGACCACGTGCAGCGCGAGGGGCTGCAGCGAGCGCAGGTGCATCTCGCGCCCGCCGGCCATCCGGATCTCCTTGTCCGGGCACACGAAGCGCACCACGGCGAGGATCTTCAGGCACTTCTGCGGGCTGAGCTGCCACGTGCCGGCCAGGGGCGTGCCTTCGAACGGCATGAGGAAGTTCACGGGCACGGAGTCCGAGCCCAGGTCCCGCAGCGCGAACACCGCCTCGACGAGCTGCTCGTCCGTCTCCCGCATGCCCACGATCAGCCCGGAGCACGGGGAGAGCCCGGCGTCCTTCGCGCGCTCCACGGTGTCCACACGGTCCTGGTAGGTGTGGGTGGAGCAGATGGACTCGTAGTGGGACTCGGCGGTGTTGAGGTTGTGGTTGTAGGCGTCCACCCCCGCGCCGCTCAGTGTCTCCGCCTGGCCGTCCTTGAGCAGGCCCAGGCATGCGCAGACCTCCACATCCGGGTGCTGCTCCTTCAGCGCCTCGACCGTGCGGCTCACGTTGCTCACCTCACGGTTGGACGGGCCGCGACCGCTCGCCACGAGGCACACGCGGCTCGCACCACCGCGGATGCCGTACTCGGCCTGCTCCACCGCCTTTTCGGGGCTCAGCCACGAGTACTTGAGGATGTCTGTCCCGGCGTTCAGGCGCTGGGAGCAGTAGCCGCAGTCCTCGGCGCACAGCCCGGACTTCAGGTTGACCAGGTAGTTCACCTTCACGGTCATGCCGAAGTGCTTGCGGCGCAGGCGCGCGGCGGCCGCCACGAGATCCAGCATGCCGGGATCGTCGGTGCGCAGCAGTTCGAGGGCTTCGTCCGGGGTCACGGGGGTGCCGGCGAGAACGCGCTCGGCCAGCTCTGCGGGGTTCTTGAACATTGTTCAATTATTGAACGGTGTTCAGGAAAGTCAATTCGTGACGGGAGCACGCGCGCCCACCAGGACTCGCCCCGGCGACGACGCCCCTTGCGGACGGTCTGGCCTCGCAGAACGCACCATCGCGAGCAGACCGGGCGTCCGAGCCTCCCCTGGGCCGGCAGGGCCCCGAACGACGGCGCCCGCACAGCACACAGCCCACCCACCCCTACTCGGTAGAGTTTCCGCGGAGCCCGCACCCGGGCACGAGAGCAGGGAGGCACGCCGTGGCACTGGACCGCAGCCAGGTGGTGGATGCCGCGTGGCACATCCTGCAGACCTACGGTCTCGGTGACCTCTCCATGCGCCGCCTGGCCAGGGAGCTGGGCGTCCAGCCCGGGGCGCTCTACTGGCACGTTGCCAACAAGCAGGAGCTGCTCGCGGTTCTCGCGCAGCGCATGGTCGCGCCGCTCGAGACCCCCTCGGTCCGCCCCGCGCACACTGCGGACCACGACGCCGCCGCGCTCCTGCTCATCACCCGGTTCCGTTCCGCGGTGCTCGCCGTGCGGGACGGCGCGGACGTGGTGAGCGTGGCGCACGCCCTGGACCCGATGGGGATGCAGCCCGTTCCCCTGCTCATCACGGTGCTGACGGACCGGGGCAGGAGCCCGGCGGACGCCGAGACGGTGGCCCTCACGCTCACCCGCTTCACCCTGGGATCCGTGACCGCCCAGCAGACCCGCGAGTCGATGGACCTACCCACCGCCACTATGGACGCCGAGTTCGAGGCGGGCGTCCGCGCGATCCTGGCGTAGCGGCGTCGTCGTGGGTCGTGCGAGGCGTGGCCCGGCAAGCAGGACGCTGTGAGGTGGAGTAAATGCAGCATCGCGCCCGCGAATCTGCATTTGCTCCGTTATTGCAGGCATTGAGAGGCGGACGTCCGCGTGGTCCTGGTGCAGCGGCGTCGTCGTCCTCTGTCCCGCGCGAGCAGGACGGGGAAGAATGCCCGCATGACCACGACCCCTTTCGCCCTGCGAGTGCCTTCGCCCGAGGACGCCCCGAGGATTGCCGAGGTCCACGTGCAGTCCTGGCGCGAGACCTACACGGGACTCGTGCCGGAGCACTTCTTCGGGGACGCCGCCCGGCAGGCCCGACTGAGGCTGTGGACCGGGCTGCTCGCGGACCCGACCGTACGCGAACGAATCCGGGTGGCCGAGGTGGACGGGACGATCGTGGGGTTCGCGGAGCATGGCCGCCCCGTGGAACCGGACCCCGCCCGCGAGCGGGAGCTGCGCGTGCTCTACGTCCTCCGCGAGCACCACGGCAGCGGGGCGGGGCAGGCACTGCTCGACGCCGTTCTTGGCGAGGAGCCCGCGCAGTTGTGGGTGGCCGAGGCCAATCCCCGCGCAATCCGCTTCTACGAGCGCAACCGGTTTCGGGCGGACGGGGCCTCTTTGACCGACCCCGCCCTGGAGGACCTCCGCGAGATCCGCATGGTGCGCTGAGGCGTGCCGCCAACACCTCGGGCCCAAACGTCGTCACCTGGGTGACATCTCGATCGCCCGACACATGCGGACATTCGCAGCGATGGCGGCTCGTGTGCGCGGCCCGGCGGCGTCGTGCTCAGGCGCCCGCGCCCACCACGAGCATGGTGGCCCCGAAGACCAGGCCGGAGACGATGAGCACCACGGTGGTGTAGCTGAGAATGTCCCGGATCTTCAGCCCGGCGATCGCCAGCAGGGGCAGGGCCCAGAACGGCTGGATCATGTTGGTCCACTGGTCGCCGTACGCCACGGACATGATGATCACGGACGGGTCCACGCCCAGGCGGGCGGCGGCGTCGAGCAGGATGGGTGCCTGGATGGCCACCTGACCACCGCCGGACGGGACGAAGAAGTTGACCAGGCCTGCGGAGAGGAAGGCCAGCAGGCCCAGGGTCTGCGGGGTGGCGACCGCCACGATGGAGTCGGAGAGCACCTGGATCAGCCCCGTGGCGGTCATGATGCCCATGATCCCGGCGTACAGCGGGAACTGCAGCAGGATGTCGCCCACGTTCGCGGCGGCGTTCTTCACCAGAGCCATGACCTCGAACGCGTTGCGGGACAGCAGGAAGATCAGGGCCAGGAACATCCAGTTCACGATGTCCAGGGTGACGCTGCCGCCACCCGTGAAGTGGATGACCAGATAGGCCACGAGCGCGAGACCCACGAACAGGGTGGGGATCCGGGAGGCGTCCAGGTGGTCGGCGGGGGCCTCGATCGCGGGCTCGGGAATTCGCTGCTCGGACTGCGCGAGCGCCTCGGCGGTGATGCTGTGGGACTCGGGGACGGAGCGCGGGGCCACGAGCCACAGGGCCAGCGCCACGAGGACCACGGTGACCACCGCGGCGGTCATGTTCCACCAGGAGAACGTGGTCTCGGAGACGGGGATGACGTGACCCACCTGCTGCTCGATGAAGGAGCCGGGGGTGGCCGCGGTGAGCGGACCAGAGCCGGAGTACCCCATGTGCCACACGACCATGCCGGAGAAGCCGGCGGCCACGAGCATCGGGAAGCTCACGGGGGTGCCGCGCCGGGAGAACTCGGCGGCCACCTCGCGCGCAAGCAGCCCGCCCACCACCAGGCCGAAGCCCCATGTGATGAGGCACGCCACCGCGGCCACCACGAACACGAACACGTACGCGGCCAGCGCGGTCTGCGGCATGGCCGCGAGCCGCCCGAGCAGCGCCCGCACGGGCCGGGTGCTCGCGAGGGCGTGGCCCAGCAGCAGCACCAGGGCCATCTGGGTCATGAACGCGAGCAGTCCGGAGAGCCCGGCCCCCCACCCCTCGATCACGGCCACGGGGCTCGCGTCCGTGAGGAGCAGCGCCATGACGCCGACCACCGCGGTCAGCACGATCGCGAAGATCAGTGCGGAGGGGATGAACCGCTCCACCACGTAGTTGACGGGGCGCATGGCGCGGGCCAGGAACGGTTCGGAGGAGGCCGCTCGGGCCGGGGAGTGCTGCGGGGAGCTCATGGGGGTTCCTCAGGGGTGGTTCGGATCAGGTACCGCCCCGATCCTAAGGAAAGTGACATGCGTTACATGGTGTGCGCGCAGTGTGACGGTCCCGCGCGCCTTCCCGCCTCGTGCGCATCCGCAGTCCCGCCCGTCCCCCCGCCTCGTGCCACGTGCCCACGACGGCGCGGCGCAGACCCACGCGGCCCCGCTCCCGCCCCGCCCGCTCACGCCCGATTGCGCGCCGTGACCTCCGGGTGCCGGGCGCCGGGCTCTCCCGGCGCCGTCGCCCGGTGGTGGCCCAGGAACAGCAGCACGATGAGGGCCACGTCCACCACGTCCCCGCCGTAGTACATGAGCTGCGCTCCGACCTCCGCGTCCACGGGCGCCACCCCCGCGGGCGGATGGACGAACAGCCACTTGGCCAGGATGGAGTGGGCGGCGATGAACAGCACCAGGACGGTCGCGCGCACGCGGAAGGACGAGCGGTGCGGATCCGGGTCCGGCCCGGCGATCGAGGCGGTGAACACGTACCCGGCCAGGAAGATGTGCGTGTGCACCACCGCGTGGCCGAGCGCCGAGGCGTGCATCCAGTGGAACAGCCCGGTGGTGTAGAGCAGCCACAGTCCACCGGCGTTGAGCACGGCGGCCACCGCGGGGTGCATCACGCACCGGATCCACGGGAACCGCAGCACCCGCGTGACCCTCCGGGCCCCGGCCGTGGGCAGCCCGCGCAGCAGCACCCGCACCGGGGCGCCCAGCACCAGGAGCAACGGCCCGATCATCCCCACCAGCAGGTGCCCCACCATGTGCACCGTGAAGCTCGCGTGACCGGCCTGGGCCACGGGCCCCACCAGCCCGACACCCACGCACGCCAGACCCGCGAGGAAGCAGACCGGGCGCCAGGTGGCCACGCCGCGTCGCCCGCGCCCGGCCCACAGGCACCAGCAGTACGCCACTGCGGCGAGCAGCAGGAGCACGAGGACCAGCCACTCGAAGGCCGACCACGGAGCGGCCACTGCGGCGTCCGCGTGCCCAGCGGCACCGCCACCGTGCTGCCCGTGGTCCCCGCGCTGGTGGTGCCCCTGCTCCCCCGGTGACTCCTGCTCCTCCGCGTGCACCGCGTACGCCGGGAGCCCCAGGAGGGCCGGCCACCCGGGGAGAACCAGGGTCCCCGGGCCCATCACGCCGCCCGGTACGCCCGGACGCCGCGCCGCATCACGAGGTACCCCACGAGCATGAGAATTACGGCCGTGCCGTTCCACACCAGGTCGTACGGCAGCAGGTCCACGCCGTAGCGGATCTGGTGGATGCCCAGCAGCTTGTGGTCCACGATCCCGTCGAAGAGCTGGAAGGAGCCCACGCCCAGAACCACGGCACCCGCCCAGTGGGGCCACTGCACCCCGCCACGACGTCGCACGTCGGCCAGCATGAACAGGCCCCACACCGTGATGAACCATGCGAAAGCATGGAAGAAGCCGTCGGTCACGAGAGCGACCTCGTGCGTGGAGAGGTCGTAGAAGTGGTGCCACTGCAGGCCCAGGTGGAAGATGAACAGGTCGATCATGGCCGCCGCGATCCCGCAGCCGAACAGGAACCCGGACAGCGCGGCCCGCTTCCGGGTGCGGGTGACGTCCGGGGTCGACGCCGCCCGGTCAGCCGTCCTCTCGCTCCTGCCCGATTCTGCGGACGGGGCAGCGGGTGTGGATTCCGGATGTGCCATGTTCCCTCCCGGGTCGCGCGGTGGCCCGTGGTCGGACGCAGCGCGCGTGTCCCGAGCGGGAACCGCACCGCCGCCCACCCTCGGACCGCTTGCCCTCATCAGCCTACTGACGCGTGCGCTCCGTGGCACGGGTCCCGCACCCGCAGCGGCCGACATGACGTGTCCGCCCGGACCTGCGGGGCCACCACCCACCCCCGGGCCCGACCCTCCGCCCATGCCCCGGGCCACGAGAACGGGGCGCCCCGCTCTGGTGAGTGGGACACCCCGTCGGTCGTGCGGCGCCGCCCGGCGGCACCACTCGTGTCAGCGGCTCAGCAGCAGGGCCTCGCCCTGACCGCCGCCGCCGCACAGCGAGACCGCGGCCTTGCCGGAGCCGCGGCGCGCGAGCTCCATGGCCGCGTGCAGCGCCAGGCGGGCACCGGACGCACCGATGGGGTGGCCCAGGGCGATCGCGCCGCCGTGGATGTTGACCTTGTCCATGTCCACGCCGAGGTCCCGGACGGACTGCACGGACACCGCGGCGAACGCCTCGTTGATCTCGATGAAGTCCAGATCCGCCGCGGTCCACTCCGCGCGGGACAGTGCGTGCTCGATCGCGCGCGAGGGCTGCGAGTGCAGGGAGGTGTCAGGCCCGGCCACCTGCCCGGGCCTGCCCACCACGGCGAGCCAGTCCAGGCCGTGCTCCTGCGCGTAGCCGCGCGTGGTCAGCACCATGGCGGCCGCGCCGTCGGAGATCGGGGAGGAGTTGCCCGCGGTGATGGTGCCGTCCTTGGTGAAGGCGGCCCGGAGCTTGCCGAGCCCCTCGGCCGTGGAGTTCGGGCGCACGCCCTGGTCCTCGGACACCGTCACGGGATCGCCCTTGCGCTGCGGGATCTCGATCGGGGCGATCTCGTCCGCGAACACGCCGTCCTGCTGCGCCTTGCCCGCGAGCTGGTGGCTGCGGGCGGCCACCTGGTCCTGCTCCTCGCGGGAGATGGAGCGTTCGGAGTTGCCGGTCTCGGTCAGCTCCCCCATGGGGATCTGCAGCTCCACGTCCACCAGGCCGTCGTGGGCCAGTGAGTCGGCGAGGGTCATGTCCCCGTAGGACGTCCCCTTGCGAGCCCCCAGCGCCAGGTGCGGGGCGTTGGTCATGGACTCCATGCCGCCGGCGACGACGACGTCCGCCTCGCCCGCGCGGATCATCCGCGCGGCCTCGGTCACGGCCACCAGCCCGGACAGGCACACCTTGTTCAGGCTCATGGCGGGCACGGTCATGGGAAGCCCCGCGGCCACGGCGGCCTGCTTGGCGGGGTTCTGCCCGCCGCCGGCCTGCACCACGTTGCCCATGTAGACGTAGTCCACGTCCTCCGGGGCCACACCCGCGCGCTGGAGGGCGTGCTTGATGGCGTGCGCCCCCAGGTCCACGGCGCTCTGGGACGCGAGGGCCCCCAGCAGCTTGCCCTGCGGGGTGCGCGCCCCGTTGACGATCACGATGTCATTGGCGTTCTCTGTCACTGTTCCTCCTGAACGGGTACGGAATCGGGGGTCACGTCCACCAGATCCACCCGGTAGTTCGCTTCGGTCTTCTCGGCCACCTCGGCCTCGGTCACGCCGGGGGCCAGGGTGCGCAGCACCAGTCCGGCCTCCTCGACGTCGAACACGCACAGGTCCGTGATGATGCGGTCCACCACGCCCACCCCGGTGAGCGGGAGGTCGCACTCGCGCTTGAGCTTCGCGGAGCCGTCCTTGGCCACGTGCTCGGTGAGCACCAGCACGCGAGGGGTTCCGGCCACGAGGTCCATGGCGCCGCCCATGCCCTTGACCATCTTGCCCGGGATCATCCAGTTGGCCAGGTCCCCGGTCTCGGAGACCTGCATGGCGCCCAGGATGGCCATCTTCACGTGCCCGCCGCGGATCATCCCGAAGGACGTGGCGGAGTCGAAGATCGCCGCCCCCGGCTGCAGCGTGATGGTCTGCTTCCCGGCGTTGATGAGGTCCGGGTCCTCGTCCCCCTCGTACGGGAACGGGCCCATGCCCAGCACGCCGTTCTCGGACTGCAGCACCACGCTCACGCCCGGCGGCAGGTTGTTGGCCACGAGCGTGGGGATGCCGATCCCCAGGTTCACGTAGTCGCCGTCCGCCAGTTCCGACGCCGCGATGGCCGCCATCTCGTCGCGTGTCCAGCTCATGCCGCTCCTCCCTCGACGCCGCCCGCGCCCTGCGCGTCTGGCCGAGGCCGGGTGGTGCGCTGCTCGATCTCCTTGGGCGCTCCCGAGTACTGCACCACGTGCTGCACGTACACCCCCGGGGTCACGATGTGGTCCGGGTCCAGCTCGCCGGGGGCCACGATCTCCTCGACCTCCGCGAAGGTGACCCTCCCGGACGCCGCGCACACCGGGTTGAAGTTGCGGGACGTGCGCCGGTAGACCAGGTTTCCGTCCGTGTCTCCGCGCCACGCGTGCACCAGGGCCACGTCCGCCACGATCCCGCGCTCCTGCACGTACGTGCGGCCGTCGAACTCGGCGGTGGGTTTGCCCTCCGCCACGGGTGTGCCCACACCGGTGGCGGTGTAGAACGCGGGGATTCCCGCGCCGCCGGCCCGCAGCCGCTCCGCGAGGGTGCCCTGGGGGTTGAACTCCACCTCCAGCTCACCCTCCAGGAACTGGCGCGCGAACTCCTTGTTCTCCCCCACGTAGGAGGCCAGCACCTTGGAGACCTGGCGGTTCTCGAGCAGCAGCCCCAGACCCTTGCCGTCCACGCCCATGTTGTTGGAGACCACCGTGAGGTCCTTGACCCCGCTCTCCCGCACCGCCTCGATGAGATCCCGCGGGACACCGGAGAGCCCGAAACCGCCCACCGCGAGCGTCATGCCGTCCCGCAGGGTCTCGGCCAGCAGCTCCGCCGCGCTGTCTCTGAGTTTGGACATGGCCACCCTTTCGCATTGTGTGCACGTGTGATCCGCATCTCAGCGTAGACGGTCCGCGTCCCGGCCGCCGAACGCGTGGCGCGGCAGGCGCGCGGGCGGCGTCGTCGGCTCAGGAGGCCATCCAGCCGCCGTCCATGGCGTAGGAGGAGCCCGTGACCATACCCGCGGACGGCCCGGCCAGGAAGGCGATCAGCTCGCCCACCTCCTCGGGCTCCACGAGGCGCTTGATCGCGGACTCGGTGAGCATGATCTTCTCGACCACCTGCTCCTCCGGGATGCCGTGCGTGGCCGCCTGGTCCGTGATCTGCTTGTCCACCAGCGGGGTGCGCACGTAGCTGGGGTTCACGCAGTTGCTCGTGACACCGTGCGGCGCACCCTCCAGGGCCACGGCCTTGGAGAGCCCCTCGAGTCCGTGCTTGGCCGCCACGTACGCGGACTTGAACGCGGACGCCCGCAGCCCGTGCACCGAGGACACGTTGACGATCCGACCCCACCCCTGCTCGTACATGTGGGGGACGGCGGCGCGGATCAGCAGGAACGGGGACTCCAGCATGAGGGTGAGGATCCGGTGCAGGTCCGCGGGGTCGAAGTCCTGGACGGGCGAGACCTTCTGGATGCCCGCGTTGTTGACCAGCACGTCCACGTCCAGGCGCAGCTCCGCGAGCGCGGCGGTGTCCGTGAGGTCCACGGCCCACGCCTCACCGCCCACCTCGTCCGCGAGGCGCTGGGCGGCGTCGTGGTCGATGTCCGCGACCACCATGTGGGCGCCGCGCGCGGCGAGCGCCCGGACCGCGGCGGCTCCGATGCCGCTGGCACCGCCGGTCACGAGCGCCTTCTTGTCGTTGAGAGTGGTCTCGGTCATGTCGGCTGTCCTCACTCGCGGTGGTCTTTGCTCCAGGGTACGCAGGCCCGCCCCCGCTCGGAACGGTGCGGTCCGCGCCACCGACCATGTCAGGACCGGGCGAGAGGTCGAGACGCCGAGCCCCTTGCACCCGACGTAACATATACGATTTGATACACGAAGCGGGTGACGCGGTTCACATCCAGCTCTACACTCACTTCACGACCATTTGGTCGGTTAATGCGTGACCCATCCGCCACTGGCACCCCACGGACTCCGGTCCGACGATCCTGGAGACCCCACATGGCAACCACCACAGCGCCCGCTCAGGGCCGCACCATGTCACGAGAAGAGCGCAAGGTCCTTGCGGGAACCCTCGTGGGCACCACCATCGAGTGGTACGACTTCTTCATCTACGCGCAGGCGGCCGCCTTCATCCTGGCCGCCCACTTCTTCAACCCCCTGGGTGCGGAGAACGCGCAGCTCGCGCAGGTGGTCTCCTGGGCGTCCCTGGGCATCAGCTTCCTGTTCCGCCCGCTCGGGGCCATCGTGGCGGGGCACATCGGCGACCGGTTCGGCCGCAAGGTGACCCTGGTGATGACCCTGTTCGGCATGGGTGCGGCCACCACGCTGATCGGCCTGCTGCCCACGTACGAGCAGATCGGCATCGCGGCACCCATCCTGCTGATCCTGCTGCGCATCCTGCAGGGCTTCTCCGCCGGCGGCGAGTGGGGCGGGGCGGCCCTGATGTCCGTGGAGCACGCGCCCGTGAACAAGCGCGGCCTGTTCGGCGCCTACCCGCAGATCGGCGTGCCGATCGGCATGCTCATGGCCACCCTGTTCATGTTCTTCCTGACCACCACCCTGACCCCCGAGCAGTTCGAGACCTGGGGCTGGCGCGTGCCGTTCCTCTTCTCCATCGTGCTGATCTTCGTGGGCTGGATCATCCGCCGCTCCGTGGACGAGTCCCCGGTGTTCCTGGAGATGCAGCAGCGCGCCAAGGAGTCCTCCGCACCCCTGGGCCAGCTGTTCCGCAAGAACCCGCGCGAGGTGCTCCTGGCCGCGCTGATCTTCGCGGGCAACAACGCCGCGGGCTACCTGGTGATCGCGTTCTTCGCGTCCTACGGCACCAAGGCGCTGGGCATGTCCCGCCCCGAGACGCTGATCGCCTCCATCGTGGGCGGCGTGGGCTGGCTCATCTTCACCATGCTCGGCGGGTGGATGTCGGACCGAATCGGGCGCAAGCTCACGTTCCAGATCGGCTACGGCATCATCATCCTGTGGGCCATCCCCATGTGGTGGATGCTCAACACGGCGTCCCTGCCGCTGTTCGCACTGGCCATCTTCATCCTCACCATGGGCCTGGGCCCGTCCTACGGTCCGCAGTCCGCGATGTACGCGGAGATGTTCCCGGCCCGCGTCCGCTACTCGGGCGTCTCGATCGGCTACGCCCTCGGCTCGATCATCGGCGGTGCGTTCGCCCCCATGATCGCGGAGCTGCTGCTGGGCCGCACGGGCCAGGCCTGGACCATCGGGCTCTACATCGCCCTGCTGTCCCTGGTGTCCTTCATCGCGGTGTGCTTCGTGAAGAAGTCGGACCAGGGCAAGGACCTGCACGTGGCCGAGGTGCACGAGGAGTACGTGCGCTCCCACCCGGGCGAGACCGTGGCCCCGGTGGCCGGCGAGCCCGAGACGGGCACGGACACCGCGCGCCACTGAGCCTCGCGCTCCACAGCTCCCGGTCGGTGTGCACTCGGGGGCTGACCGGTTCCCCACCGCGGGCCCGGCATCCGCCCAGGATGCCGGGCCCGCGGTCTGTTCGGACAGAGGCTGACATGCACGGTCACCGATTGACGTGGCTCACACGATCGGGGAACCTGAACTAGAACGAACGGTCAGTTATTGCACCTGAGGAGATGCCATGTCCGAGATGCCCCACGCCTTTCTCGTCGGAGGAGCCCGCACTCCCGTGGGCCGCTACGGAGGGGCCCTGTCCTCGGTGCGTCCGGACGACCTCGCCGCCCTGTGCATCCGCTCCGTGGTGGAGGACTCCGGGATCGACCCCTCCCTGGTGGACGAGGTCATCCTGGGCAACGCCAACGGCGCCGGTGAGGAGAACCGCAACGTGGCCCGCATGGCGTGGCTGCTCAACGGCTACCCGGACACCGTTCCCGGGATCACGGTGAACCGGCTGTGCGCCTCGGGCATGTCCGCGATCACGATCGCCTCGCAGATGATCAAGTCGGGTGCTGCGGACATCGTGGTGGCCGGCGGCGTGGAGTCCATGTCCCGCGCCCCGTGGGTCATGGAGAAGCCCACCACGGCGTTCGCCAAGCCCGGTGAGGTCTACGACACCTCGATCGGCTGGCGTTTCCCCAACCCCGCGTTCGTGGACGGCCCGCTCTCCCGGGACGGCAAGATGACCTACTCCATGCCGGAGACCGCGGAGGAGGTCGCCCGTGTGGACGGCATCTCCCGCGAGGACGCGGACGAGTTCGCGGCGGAGTCCCACCGCAAGGCGCTCGCGGCCATCGCGGCGGGGCACTTCACGGACGAGATCGTCCCGGTGGAGGTCAGGGGCCGCAAGGGTGCGGTCACCGTGGTGGACACGGACGAGGGCCCCCGCGAGGGCTCCACCACCGAGGTGCTCGCCAAGCTGCGCCCCGTGGTGAAGGGCGGCTCCGTGGTCACCGCCGGCAACTCGTCCTCGCTCAACGACGGCGCATCCGCCGTGATCGTGGCCAGCGAGCGTGCCGTGACCAAGTACGGTCTCACCGCCCGGGCCCGGGTGGTGGACGGCGCCTCCGCCGGTCTCGCGCCCGAGATCATGGGCCTGGGCCCGGTGCCCGCGTCCGAGAAGGTCCTCGAGCGCGCGGGCTGGTCCGTGGGGGACCTCGGCTCCGTGGAGATCAACGAGGCCTTCGCCACGCAGTCCCTCGGCTCCATCCGCCGCCTCGGCCTGGATCCCGAGATCGTCAACCGGGACGGCGGCGCCATTGCCCTCGGTCACCCGCTGGGCTCCTCCGGCTCGCGCATCGTGATCACCCTGATGGGCCGCATGGAGCGCGAGCGCACCGCCAAGGGCCTGGCCACCATGTGCATCGGCGTGGGCCAGGGCGCCGCCCTGCTGATCGAGCGGGTGTGATCCGGCCGTGACGGACACGAACACCACGCACGACGACGCCGCACGCGACCCCCGCGCGGACGGCACCGCCGCGGCGTCGTCCTCGGAGAACGGGAACACGGCGGGGGCCGCCGCCCCCGGCACCATGGCCACCGGCGACTCCCCCGCGGCAGCCACCTCGGAGGAGCAGGCAGCGGGCGGAACACCCGCGTGGGCCGCGGACTTCGAGGCGCTGCGTGTGAGCGAGCGCCCGGACCGCCTGCACGTGGCCCTGGACCGCCCGGACGTGCGCAACGCGATCGACCAGGTCATGGTGGACGAGCTGCACACGGTGTGTGGGCACCTGGAGCGCGAGCCGAAGATCATGGTGCTCAGCGGCACCCGCGTGAACGGCAAGGGGATCTTCGCCTCCGGTGCGGACATCGCCCAGCTGCGCGAGCGGCGCCGTGAGGACGCCCTGCGCGGAGTGAACTCGCAGATCTTCGACCGGATCGCCAAGCTGCCCATGCCCGTGGTCGCTGCCCTGGACGGCTACGCCCTGGGCGGCGGCGCGGAGCTCGCGTGGGCCGCGGACTTCCGGATCGGCACACCGCGCCTGAAGGTGGGTCAGCCGGAGACCGGGCTGGGCATCATCGCGGCGGCCGGCGCCCTGTGGCGGCTCAAGGAGCTCGCGGGGGAGGCCCTGGCCAAGGACATCCTGATGGCCGGGCGCATCCTCTCCGCGGACGAGGCCCTGGAGGCCCGCCTGATCACCGAGATCCACGAGCCGGACGAGCTGCTGACCGCCGCGGACGCGCTCGCGGACCGGATCGCCGCGCAGGACCCGCTGGCCGTGCGGATCTCCAAGCGGGTGTTCGCCATGCCGCGCGAGGCGCACCCCCACGTGGATGAGCTCGCGCAGGCCGTCCTGTTCGAGTCGCAGGCCAAGTTCGACCGCATGCAAGCGTTCCTGGATCGCAAGAAGGAGCCCACAAAATGACCAAGAAGACCGAGTCCGCTGTTCCCGCCACCGTGGGTGTGCTGGGTGGTGGCCGCATGGGTGCGGGCATCGCGCACGCGTTCCTGATCGCAGGATCCCGCGTGACCGTGGTGGAGGTGGACGCCCCCGCCGCGGAGGCGGCGAAGGAGCGCGTGGAGTCCGACCTCGCCAAGTCCCTGGAGCGCGGGAAGATCGACGGCAACCTGGACGTGTGGACCGAGAATTTCGCGGTGAGCGTGGACTACGCGGACTTCGCACAGTGCGACCTGGCGGTTGAGGCCGTCCCCGAGCTCTGGGACCTCAAGGTCTCCTCCCTGCAGAACGTGGAGGCCAACCTGCGCGAGGACGCGTGGCTCGCCTCCAACACGTCCTCCCTGTCCATCGACGGGCTCGCCGCCGAGCTGCAGCGCCCCGAGCGCTTCTGCGGCATGCACTTCTTCAACCCGGTTCCGGCCTCCAAGCTCGTGGAGATCGTGGTGGGCGAGCGCACCGGGCAGGACATGCAGGACCTCACCGCACAGTGGGTCGCGGGTCTCGGCAAGACCCCCGTGACCGTCAAGGACGCCCCCGGTTTCGCATCCTCCCGCCTGGGTGTGGCCCTGGGGCTCGAGGCCATCCGCATGGTCGAGGAGGGTGTGGCCTCCCCCGAGGACATCGACAACGCCATGGTGCTCGGCTACAAGCACCCCGTGGGTCCGCTTGCGCTGACGGACATCGTGGGCCTGGACGTCCGCCTGGGGATCGCCGAGTACCTGGAGAAGGAGCTCGGACCCCGCTTCGCTCCCCCGCAGCTCATGCGGGACATGGTGGAGCGCGGTGAACTGGGCAAGAAGTCCGGGAAGGGCTTCTACGACTACTCCTGACGCCGCGCGCACCGTCTGAGCACGTCAGAGTGGTGTTCTGCACTGCAGCCCGCCACCCGGAGGCCCCGGGTGGCGGGCATTTTCCTGTCACGAATCGGTCACGGACGGTTGCACACGCAAATCTCCTGCTTCAAGGTAGAGCGTGTCCCACCCGAAGGATCCGGGCCCCCACCCGGAGGGGAGAAATGGGTCGGCGCCGGGGTTGGGACCCGGCGCGGGGAGATGGGGAGAGAACCGGGGTTGGGACCGGAGGGGACGAAGACGAGCGGCTCGCACAGCAGTGTGTGGGCCGCTCGTTCTCGATTCCGGGCCGCCCACCTCCAGGGCCGCCCGCGCTGCGCCACCCACCAGGACACCCGAGCTGCGGACCATGAACTCCCGTCCGAGAGTGCCGAGGCGATCGAGTGCGGGCGCACGGAGCAGGAGCGAGGCGGGCGCCGGTCACGATTGCATCACAGGTGTTGCTATTGCAAATACGAGGTCGCAGGGTGGAGGTGTTGGCAATCGCAGGTGATCCATCCGAAAGGTGAGAACCATGAACAGCCAGAAGCTCAAGATCGTGACCGCAGCCGCCGTGGCCGTCCCGCTCCTCGTGGGGTGCGGACAGGGTGGGGAGTCCGCCGAGGCGAGCAGCCCGGCCGCCTCGCAGACCCAGGCCGCAGCGGCGTCGTCCGCACCGGCCAGTCCCGCTGCCACGACCGGCGGGGGCGACGCCGCCGGCTCACCCGCCGCCAGCGCCGCGCCCTCCGCGAGCGGGGCGCCCGGCTCCGGCTCCACGCTGCCCACCGTGAAGGACCCGTGCGCCGGGGTGTGCGAGGAGACCGCCCGCGTGAAGGTCGAGCACCCCGCGTTCGGACCCATGGAGATCGTGTCCTACACGCTGACCACCGTGCCGGACATGGCCCCCCAGGGGAAGCGGCCCAGCTATGCCGTCTACCAGAACGGCCAGCCCGTGGGATACGCCTCCTCCCCGGAGAAGACCACCGCCGTCTCGTTCGGCGCCGAACCCATGATCGGCGACCAGCTGTGGGAGGTGGACCCCAAGAATCCCGTGGACAAGTACGGCAACGTCTACTTCTCGGACAGCATGGGCGTCACGGTGATCAGCCCCACCGAGAAGGGCTACGACTCCCACGGCACGCTGCCTGGGTCGGACAAGTCGCAGTACCCGTTCGAGCAGGCGGGCGTGACGATCGATGCCGCCGGGGAACCCACTGTGACCCAGAAGGTCGTGGGCTCGGACGGCGTTCTCACCGGGGAGACGGTGCAGTGGACGTGGAACGGGTCCGCGTTCGAGGCCCAGAAGTAGCGCTCACACCCCTGGCAGGCAACGCCTGACCAGCGACAGGAGAGGAGCGGTCCCGCTGCGGCGGGTCCGCTCCTCTCGTCTGCCGGATCCCCGGTGGCCGCCCCCTGCGCCCGCACGGGGACGCGCACCTCAGCGCTCCACGAGGATCCCGTCCTCGTCCGCCCACAGGGTCTTGCCGGGCCGGAAGGTGACGCCGCCGAAGTTGAGGATCACGTCCGTCTCTCCGAAGTCGTTGGGCGAGGACTTGCGGGGGTTGGTGCCCAGCGCCTTGACGCCGATCTCCAGGGTGCCGAGCTCCACACGGTCCCGCACGGGGGCGTTGATCACCAGTCCGGCCCAGCCGTTCTCCATGGCGGTGCGTGCCACGTTGTCCCCCAGCAGCGCGCAGTTCATGGAGCCCTGCCCGTCCACCACGAGCACCGCGCCCTCACCCGGGGTGGCCACCAGCTCCTTGACGTCCACGTTGGACTCGAAGCACCGCACCGTGCGGATGGGGCCGGTGAACTGGTGCACACCGCCCACCGAGATGAACTGGGTGGTCACGGACTGCAGCTCGTCACCGCGCTCGTCGTAGAGGTCGCACGTGGAGATGGTCATGGGACTGGCCTTTCGTCGCGGACGGGGCCGCGCGGCGTCGTCGCCCCCGGAGTGGCCCGGGTGCGATGGACCCGACGGCGCCCCGGAACGGAACACGCACGGGCCCGCGGACGGCAGGCTACGCGGCAGTAGGAATGTGATGGAGGTTACGCGAGGTCTTCGTCCAGTTCAACGGCGGGCGCGTGGCGCTGCAGGAACCGAAAGACCTCCGTCTCGTCCACTCCGGGGAACGCTCCGGCGGGCATGGCCGCGAGCATGTGGGTGGCCGGACGCGCCGAGGGCCAGGCCTGCCCCTCCCACTGGTCCGCGAGCGCCGGGGAGGGCTGCTGGCAGCACGCGGGGTCCGGGCACGTGGAGGTGCGCCGGTAGGAGGTGGCGCGGCCGCGGAACCACTTGACGTGCTCGTAGGGCACCCCGAAGGAGATGGAGAACTCGCCGTGCTCGGAGCCCTCCACGCGCGCCGAGCACCAGTACGTGCCGTGCGGGGTGTCCGTGTACTGGAAGTGGGACAGCAACCTGTTGGTGCCCGAGAACGCCTGGCGGGCGGAGAAGAACCGGCACGCGCGCTGACCCTCCACGGCACCGCTGTGGTCCGTGGGGAACTGCAGGCCGTCGTTCTGCCACGCCTTGTGGATGATCCCGGAGGAGTGCACCTTCTCGAAGTGCGTGGGGATGTCGAAGTGGTGGGTCATCAGGTTGGTCATCCGGTGCGCGGCGGTCTCGTGGGACACCGCGAACGCGTCCCGGAGGTCGTCCACGGACAGCTCCCGCTGGGACTTGGCGCGGGCCAGCAGGTCCACCGCCGAGGCCTCAGGAATCATCAGCGCCGCGGCAAAGTAGTTGGTCTCAACGCGCTGCTCCAGGAACTCGCCGTAGTCCGCGGGCCGGCGGTGCTCCAGCAGGTGGTGCCCCACAGCCTGCAGCAGCACGGACCACGGAGAGCCCGCCCCCGCGGAGGTGGGCAGGTAGAACCGCCGGTTGCGCAGGTCCGTCACGGAGCGCGTGGAGTGCGGCAGGTCCGGGACCTGGTGGATCTCGAAGCCCACGTGCTCCACGAGCCGGGAGATGTGGTGCTCGGACAGCGGCCCGCCCGTGTGCTTGATCGCGGCCAGCAGCTCCGCAGCCATGGTCTCGATGCGCTCGAAGTAGTTGTTCACACCCTGCATCCGCGCGCGCAGCTGAGTGTTGGCGCGCCGGGCCTCCTCCGGGGTGGCGGCCTGCTCCTCCAGGCGCTGGCCGAGCTGCTGCTGCAGGGCCGCGAGCGCCTCGAGGGTCTCGGTACTCATCCCCGGACCCACGCGCACGGTGGGCAGCCCGAGGGCCGCGTACATGGGCCCGCGCTGCACCCGCTCCACCTGGATCTCCAGCTCCATGCGGCGGGACGGCGCCTTGGACCCGAGCAGCTGCTCCACACCCATGTCCAGCGCACCGGCCAGGGCCGAGAGGGTGCTGAGCTTGGGCTCGCGCTTGCCGTTCTCGATCAGGGACAGCGCACTGGGTGCCATTCCCACGGTGCGCGCGAGCTCCTCCAGGGTGATCCGCAGCCGCTTGCGGCGGTACCGGATCCGGCGCCCCAGCACGATCGGGTCCGTGGGGTCCCCCGCCTCCTCCGGCGGCACCGGGGACGGCGTCCGGGCGCCCGCACCGGTTCCCGCTCCGGTGCGTGAGCCCCGCAGGGCGTCGCGGCCCCCGGAGGACGACGCCGCCGCGCCGGGTACCGCGCGTCCGGCACCGCTGCCGTCACGGCCGGCAGCGGCCGCCGAGGGGGTCCGCGACCCCGCGGTGCCGCGCGCGGCGGGGGTCGTCCCCCCGGCGGTGTCCGCGGGGGTGCGACCGGTGGCGGAGGGGGAGGGAGCGGCGTCGACGGTGCGGCGCCGCCTGCGGGGGCCTGTGGTCGGGGTCATACCCCGAGTTTAGAACCAATTTTCTCAGGCGTGAAGAAATGCGGTTCTTCACTCGGAAAACCCCTTTTCAGGGGTGCAGATCGCGGCAAAAGTAGAACTCATCAAGTTACCCGGGCGAAACTTCCCCGTACCGCCCGGACGACCGATCGAAGGAGACCGAGATGAGCACCGAGAACAGCAACCTCCGCAGCGCCGCCGAGCTGGCCCGCGACTGGGAGGAGAACCCCCGCTGGGCGGGCGTGACCCGTGACTACGCCCCCGAGGAGGTCCTGCGTCTGCAGGGCTCCTTTCGAGAAGAGCACACCAACGCCCGGCGCGGCGCGGAGCGACTCTGGAACCTGCTCAACTCGGAGGATTACATCAATGCTCTGGGCGCTCTGACCGGCAACCAGGCGGTCCAGCAGGTCAAGGCCGGGCTCAAGGCCATCTATCTCTCCGGCTGGCAGGTGGCCGGTGACGCCAACCTGGCGGGCCAGACCTACCCGGACCAGTCCCTCTACCCCGCGAACTCCGTTCCGCAGGTGGTGCGCCGGATCAACAACGCGCTCAAGCGCGCGGACCAGATCGAGCACGCCGAGGACGTCCACACCGTGGAGAACTGGATGGCGCCGATCGTCGCGGACGCGGAGGCCGGCTTCGGCGGACCGCTCAACGCGTTCGAGCTCATGAAGTCCATGATCGATGCGGGCGCGGCCGGCGTGCACTGGGAGGACCAGCTGGCCTCCGAGAAGAAGTGCGGCCACCTGGGCGGCAAGGTGCTGATCCCCACCCAGCAGCATGTGCGCACCCTCAACGCGGCACGCCTGGCGGCGGACGTGGAGGACGTCCCCAGCATCATCATCGCCCGCACGGACGCCGAGGCAGCCACGCTGATCACCTCGGACGTGGACGAGCAGGACGCCGAGTTCATCACCGGCGAGCGCACCGCGGAGGGCTTCTACAAGGTCCGCAACGGCATCGAGCCCTGCATCGCCCGCGCCAAGGCGTACGCCCCGTACTCGGACCTCATCTGGATGGAGACCGGCACGCCCGACCTCGAGCTCGCCAAGCAGTTCGCGGAGGCCGTCCACGAGGAGTTCCCGGACCAGATGCTGGCGTACAACTGCTCGCCGTCCTTCAACTGGAAGAAGCACCTGGACGACGACACCATCGCCAAGTTCCAGCGCGAGCTCGCCGCCATGGGCTACCGCTTCCAGTTCATCACCCTGGCGGGCTTCCACGCCCTGAACTATTCCATGTTCGACCTGGCCCACGGCTACGCCCGCAACCAGATGAGCGCCTACGTGGACCTGCAGGAGCGCGAGTTCGCCGCCGAGGAGCGCGGCTACACCGCCACCAAGCACCAGCGCGAGGTGGGCACCGGCTACTTCGACCTGGTGTCCCAGGTGGTCAACCCGAACTCCTCGACCATCGCTCTCAAGGGCTCCACCGAGAGCGCCCAGTTCTGAGCCGCCCAGCGGCCACGGACTGAACCGGACCCGCGGGGGTCGCAGCAGGTCATTGGGGCCTTTGACTTCGCACCCCGACCCCCGCGTTCACCCCGTCCGCACCGAGGGGCTCCTCAGCCCTCCCGCGGACGACGAACCGCCCCGGCACCGCAACCCTGCGGCGCCGGGGCGGCTCTGTGCGTGCGGGCGCGCCACCCCGGGTCGGCGGCGTTCACCGGCTGCGACCGGGAGGCGCCCACGGCGACCCACCGGGCCGCCCCAGGTCCCGCCCGCACGCCGAGGCACAGCTCAGGAGCTCGGTGCGTCCTTGAGGAAGTTGGTAATCCGCACCGTGCACAGCCGGCGGCCGGTGTCGATGTGCGTGATGACCACCTCGTGGCTGGTCATGGTGCGGCCCAGGCGGATGGCCGTGGCCACCCCGCGCACCCGCCCGCTCGTGGCGGAGGCGTGGTGGGTGGCGTTGATGTCCACACCCACGGCCACCTTGCCCATGGTGGAGCCGTGGATCACCGCGGCCCACGAGCCCAGCATCTCCCCGAGCGCCACGGACGCACCGCCGTGCAGCAGCCCCAGCGACTGCCGGTTGCCCTCCACGGGCATGGTCGCCACGATCCGCTCGGCGGACTGCTCCTCCACCTCCACACCCATCTTCCGGTCCAGCTCGCCCAGCTCGATGCTCCAGGGGTCGAAGGCCCTGCCCTTCTGCTCGTCCGACGACGTCGCGCGCCGCTCGTTCTCCACGCGTGCGTCCGCGGGGGTGGGGTCCTCGTGCATGTCTGCTCCTCGTGTCGTGGGGGGCACGACGCCGTCCGGGTGCGCTCCGCAGGAAAGCCCGCCGGGCGGCGTCGTGAGCGGGAAACTCGCGTGACGGCCATGGTGTGCCTGTGTGACCTAGGTTATCCTGGGGGCAATACTGACCGATCGTTCGGCTAACGGCCGCGACAGTCCGGAGGACCCCGCGTGAGCACCCAGAACCAGGCAACCGACACCTCGCAGCCGCAGATCCTGCCCAGCTTCGTGAAGGGTGAGTGGTGGCGCCCGGAGGATCCGCAGAAGGTCGCGGACGTGCGCAACGCCGCAACCGGCGAGCTCGTGGCGCGCGTGAGCACGGACGGGATCGACACCGCCGGTGCCGTGGAGTACGCGCGCACCGTGGGCCAGGCGTCCCTGGGGACCCTGCGGATCCACGACCGCGCGCTGATCCTCAAGCAGCTGGCCCAGCACCTCGGGGAGCACAAGGAGGAGCTGTACGCGATCTCCTACGCCACGGGAGCCACGGCCAAGGACCACCTGATCGACATCGACGGCGGCATCGGCACGCTGTTCACGTTCTCCTCCAAGGGGCGCCGCGAGCTGCCCAATGCGAACGTGATCGTGGACGGTGCCGTGGAGCAGCTCTCCCGGGACGGCTCGTTCCTGGGCGAGCACATCTACACCCGGCTGCCCGGTGTGGCCGTGCAGATCAACGCGTTCAACTTCCCCGTGTGGGGCATGCTCGAGAAGTTCGCGCCCGCGTTCATCGCCGGGGTACCCACCATCGTGAAGCCCGCGACCCCCACCGGGTACGTGACCGAGGCGTGCGTGCGGCTCATGCTGGACTCCGGGCTGCTGCCGGAGGGTTCCCTGCAGCTCATTTCCGGCTCCGCCCGGGACCTGCTGGACCATCTGGACGCCCGGGACCACGTGGCGTTCACCGGTTCCGCCGCCACTGCCCGGTCCCTGCGCGCGCACAGCCACGTGCAGGAGAAGGGCGTGCGCTTCACTGCGGAGACCGACTCCCTCAATGCCGCCATCATGGCCCCGGACGTCACCGAGGACTCCCCCGAGTTCGAGGCGTTCGTGAAGTCCGTGGTTCTGGAGATCACCGCCAAGGCCGGCCAGAAGTGCACGGCCGTCCGCCGCGTGATCGTGCCGCAGGAGATCAAGCCGGCCGTGGTCGCGGCCCTGAAGGAGCGCGTCGCGCAGCGCGGCGTGGTGGGCGATCCCCGGGACCCCGCCACCACCGTGGGCCCGCTCGCTTCCGAGGACCAGGCCTCCGAGGTGCTGCGCTCCGTGCGCACCCTGATCGACGCCGGCGCCACGGTGGAGCTGGGCGGGCCCGAGGAGCTGTCCTCCGTGCCCCAGGACGGCGCGTTCTTCCCCGTCACCCTGCTCTCGTTCGACGACGCCCGCACCCCCGCCGTGCACGAGGTCGAGGCGTTCGGCCCGGTCACCTCCGTGCTCGGCTACTCGGGTGACGTGGCGGACGCCGTGGAGATCGCCGCCCTGGGCGGCGGTTCCCTGGTGGCCACCGTGTGCACCCACTCCCCCGAGCTCGCGGCGCAGTTCGCGTCCGGGATCGGTGCGCACCACGGGCGCGTGCTGTTCCTGGACCGCGACGACGCCAAGACCTCCACCGGTCACGGCTCGCCCGTTCCCCACCTGGTGCACGGCGGACCCGGCCGTGCCGGCGGTGGCGAGGAGCTGGGCGGCGTGCGCGCCGTGAAGCACTACATGCAGCGCACCGCCGTGCAGGGCTCCCCGGACCTGCTCACCGGGATCACCGGTCAGTGGCACTGGGGCGCCACCGCCAACACCGTGACCCGCGAAGACGTGGAGAACGGCACGGGCGAGCACCCCTTCCGCAAGTCCCTTGAGACCCTGCGGATCGGGGACCAGTTCGTCTCGGACCTGCGCACCGTGAAGCTCGAGGACATCCTGGAGTTCGCGGAGAAGACCGGTGACACCTTCTACGCGCACACGGACGAGGAGGCCGCCACGGCCAACCCGTTCTTCCCGCGCCGCGTGGCCCACGGCTACCTGCTGGTCTCCTGGGCCGCCGGGCTGTTCGTGGAACCCGCCCCGGGGCCCGTGCTCGCCAACTACGGGCTGGAGAACCTTCGCTTCATCACCCCGGTGACCTACGACGACGCCATCCGCGTGACCCTGACCGCCAAGAAGATCACCCCGCGCGTCACGGACGAGTACGGCGAGGTGGCGTGGGATGCCCGCCTGACCAACCAGAAGGACGAGATCGTGGCCACCTACGACGTCCTGACCCTGGTGGCCAAGCAGTGGCCCGTGCCGGACGGCGAAGCGGACCAGGACGTGGCGTGACCATCCAGGTGACGGACGCCGTGTGGGTGCTGCCGGACGGGTCCCGGTGCCGCCCCGGCCGGGCGGGTCTGGAGGATGTCCCCGCGCTCGTGCGCCTCCTGGCGGACGATCCGCTGGGGAGCACGCGCGAAGGCGGGGACATGGGCGTCTACCAGCGCGCCTTCCAGGAGATCGACGCCGATCCGCACCAGTTCCTGACCGCCGTCCACAACGACGCGGGCGACGTGGTGGGCACCCTGCAGCTCACGGTGATCCCGGGCCTGTCCCGCGGGGGCGCACGCCGTCTGCAGATCGAGTCCGTCCGGGTGTCCTCCAGCCTTCGTGGCCAGGGGCTGGGTGAGCGGATGTTCACCTGGGCGGAGGCCGTTGCGCTCGCCTCGGGGTGCTCGCTGCTGCAACTGACCACCGACACCTCACGGCCTGACGCCCACCGTTTCTACGAGCGTCTGGGTTACCGCCCGTCCCACGTGGGTTTTAAGAAGCAGGTGCAGAGCCCGGGCCCGTTCAGCGCATGATCGCGAGCGTGGTGCAGCCCAGGTCCGGGGTGGGGCGGAAGCCCAGGGAGCGGTAGAGCGCGACCACATGGCTGTTCCCAGCGGCGTCGTCCGTGGTGATGTAGACCTGGCGAATGCGGGACGTCTCGGCCAGCACCTCGTGCGCAGCTCCGGCGGGAGCGCCGACTACGCCCGCAGGCCCGCGAAGACCATGGTCACCACGGTCGCGGCCAGCTGGTCCACCGTGCCGGAGCGCCCGGGCTGGTACCAGTCCACGATCGAGTTGACCATCCCCAGCATCAGGCGCGGCGCGGACTTCCCCGAGATGTCGGTGCGCAGCTCGCCCAGCTCCTGGGCCTCGCGCACCAGGTCCTCCAGGTTGCGCGTCAGGGTACGACGCCGCTGCAGCGCCGCCTCCTCGACCTCCGAGTTCCCGCGCAGCCGCAGCAGCAGCGTCACGTAGGGCATCTGCGCCACGAGCACCCGCACGGAGCCGTCAAGGATCCGCTCGAGCTTGACCACGGGCCCGCTGTCGCTCGCGAGCACCTCCGCGAAGACCGCCTCGAGGGCGTCCAGGGCGCGGTCCAAGGCCTGCCCCAGGATCTCCTCCTTGGACTCCACGTGGTGGTAGATCGCGGACTTGGAGATCCCCAGGTGCTTGGACAGCATCCCCATGGACGTGGCGTCGTAGCCGTAGCGGTTGAACACGTCCACGCACACGGACAGCAGGGTCTCGCGGTCGTAGCCGGGACGGCCGCGCCGAGGTGCGGCAGCGGCGTCGTCGGCGGTGGCGGTGGTGCGCTCGGGGGACATGGGCGTGGGCCTCGATCTTCCGGGGGACGGGATGTTCAGGTTACCGGCTCGTCACCTGGCTCCCGCTCCCACGGAGGACCGGCGGCAGGGCGGGGAGCTACTTGTCGCGGCGGTCGTACACGCGGCGCAGCTTGCCCGAGGAGCGCTCCAGCGTGCCGGGCTCCGCGATGTCGATGGCCGCGCTGGAACCGATCTTGGTCTTGATCTCGTGCTGCAGCGCGCGGCCGGCCTCCTGGGCCTCCTCCACCGTGGCGTCCTCCCGGCGCTCGATGTGGATGGTCATCTGGTCCATGCGGTTCGGCCGGGTGATCTCCAGCGTGAAGTGCGGGGACAGCGCGGGGATCTTCAGCGCGAGCTCCTCGATCTGCGAGGGGAACAGGTTCACGCCGCGCAGGATGATCATGTCGTCCGAGCGGCCGGTGATGCGGCCCATGCGCCGGTGCCCCGGACGGGCGGTGCCGGGCAGCAGGCGGGTGAGGTCGTGCGTGCGGTAGCGGATGATCGGCAGCGCCTGCTTGGTCAGCGCCGTGAACACCAGCTCACCGGGGCGGCCTGTGGGCAGCACGGTGTCGTCGAACGGGTCGATGATCTCCGGGCGGAAGTGGTCCTCCCAGATGTGCGAGCCGTCCTGGGACTCGCAGGACTCGCCGGCCACACCGGGGCCCATGACCTCGGAGAGCCCGTAGATGTCGCACGCGGTGATGCCGAAGGTCTTCTCGATCTCGTGGCGCATCTCCTCGGTCCACGGCTCCGCCCCCAGCACGGCGTGCTTGAGCGAGGTCTCCCGCGGGTCGAGGCCCAGCTTGCGGAACCCGTCCGCGATCGTGAGCAGGTAGGTGGGCGTGGAGAGGATCGCCTCGGGCTCGAAGTCCCGGATCAGCTGCACCTGTTTCTCGGTCTGCCCGCCGGACATCGGGATCACGGCGCACCCCAGGCGCTCGGCGCCGTAGTGGGCGCCCAGGCCGCCGGTGAACAGGCCGTAGCCGTACGCGTTGTGCACCTTGTCCCCGGGCGTGATCCCGGACATCCGGAAGCAGCGGGCCACCAGGGAACCCCACGTGAGGAGGTCCTCCTCGGTGTAGGCCACCACGGTGGGCTGGCCGGTGGTGCCCGAGGACGCGTGGATCCGGCGGATCTCGGACATGGGCGTGGCGAAGGACTTGAACGGGTAGGCCTTCCGCAGGAACTCCTTGTCCGTGTACGGGAACTTGGCGAGGTCCTCGAGCTCCCGGAAGTCGTCCGGGTGCACTCCGTGCTCGTCGAAGAGCTCCTTGTAGGACGGGACGTTCTCGTACGCGTAGTGCAGGGTCCAGTTCAGCCGCTCGGTCTGCAGGGCCTCGATCTGGTCCCGGCTCATCAGCTCCTCGGCATCCGGCTGGGACGGATCCTGCGAAGCCTCGGGGCGGTACGGGTTGGCAACGGAGCACGACGTCATGGGATTCACGCTTTCTGGCGAAGGGGCACGGTGCGGCTGCGGCCGCGGAACTGGGCGATCACGTCCCCGTCCTGGGTGGTGACGGTGATGTCGCACAGGCCGCTGCGCCCGGTGCTGGCGATCTGGCGGCCCTCCGCCACCAGGGTCTGACCGGGTTGAGCGGAACTGAGGAAGTTGATGTCCACGCCCTGTGCCACCGTCATGGAGGTACCGTCCGGGGTGGGGTCGTTGCAGGTCATGGCGAAGCACGTGTCGGCCAGGGCAAAGATCATGCCGCCGTGGGCGATCCCGAAGCCGTTGCGCATCTCGTCACGCACGAGCATGGAGATCACACAGTGGCCAGGGTCGGCGCGCTGCACGGTGATGCCCAGCCACTCGGAGGCACGATCTCCCGTGAGCACCGGATGATGTGGCACGGGGGAGCTCCTTCCGATTTTCAGAACGATCGGTCAGTAGACAATCGCGAAATGTGACGTGTGTCAACAAGTTCCCGCTTCGTTGCAGCACCTCGACCGTTGACGCACCCCCTGGCCGGAGGCGGAAAATGTGTTGACGGCCACACCGGGGGTCTATATTCTGAACGAGCGGTCAGTTATTATCGTCGGCAGCGTACAGAGTTCATCCTCCGCTCCCATCTCACCCGTGAACCGAGGACACACCATGACTGAGCAGACCACCACTGCGGACCAGGCGGCCACCACCGCCGAGCAGCAGCACTTCGACCACCTCATCAGCGAGGACTCCCGCGTGGAGCCCCGCGACTGGATGCCCGAGGCCTACCGGAAGAGCCTGACCCGCCAGGTCTCCCAGCACGCGCACTCCGAGATCATCGGCATGCAGCCGGAGGCCAACTGGATCACCCGCGCCCCGAGCCTCAAGCGCAAGGCCGTGCTGATGGCCAAGGTCCAGGACGAGGCCGGCCACGGGCTGTACCTCTACTCCGCCGCGGAGACCCTGGGCACCCCGCGCTCCGTGCTCAACGAGCAGCTGCTCAGCGGCAAGGCCAAGTACTCCTCGATCTTCAACTACCCGGCCCGCACGTGGGCCGACATGGGTGCGATCGGCTGGCTCGTGGACGGCGCCGCGATCTGCAACCAGGTCCCGCTGTGCCGCGCCTCCTATGGGCCGTACGGCCGCGCGATGGTGCGCATCTGCAAGGAGGAGTCCTTCCACCAGCGCCAGGGCTGGGAGATCCTCTACGAGCTCTCCCACGGCACCGAGGCCCAGAAGCAGATGGCGCAGGACGCCGTGAACCGCTTCTACGGCCCCGCTCTCCAGATGTTCGGCCCCCCGGACGCCGACTCCCCCAACTCCCAGCAGTCCATGGAGTGGAACATCAAGCGCTTCTCCAACGACGAGCTGCGCCAGCGCTTCGTGGACATGATCGTCCCGCAGGCCGAGGCCCTGGGCCTGACCCTGCCGGACCCGGACCTGAAGTGGAACGAGGAGCGCGGGCACTACGACTACGGCCAGCTGGACTGGAACGAGTTCATGTCTGTGATCAAGGGCTCCGGGCCCTGCAACGTCCAGCGCATGAAGCGCCGCCGCGAGGCGCACGCCAACGGCGCGTGGGTGCGCGAGGCCGCCGAGGCCTACGCCCAGCGGCAGGCCCGCGAGACCGCGGAGGCTGCGGCAGCGGCGTCGTCGGCCGAGGCGAACGAGGACTTCACCGTCATGGCGGGGCGCGGCTCCGCCGAGCTGATCGGAGCGTGAGCATGAGCGAGAACCAGAACGGCAACTGGCCCCTGTGGGAGGTCTTCGTGCGCTCCTCGCGCGGGCTGTCCCACGTGCACGCGGGCTCGCTGCACGCCCCGGACGCCACCATGGCCGTGCGCAACGCGCGTGACCTCTACACCCGGCGCAACGAGGGCACGAGCGTGTGGGTGGTCCCCGCAGACGCCATCACCGCCTCGGACCCGGACTCCAAGGGCGGCTACTTCGAGTCCGCGCAGGGCAAGAGCTACCGCCACGCCACGTACTACACCAAGAGCGAAGGGGTGAAGCACCTGTGAGCGCCTTCGCCTCCCACGACTCCGCCACCAAGCAGTCCGCGGGCGTCGCCATCACCGCCGAGGACATTGCGGAGACCGGCGGCAGGGCTCCCGAGGCCGTGGCCCAGTACGCGCTGCGGCTCGGCGACGACGCCCTGATGCTGTCCCAGCGTCTGGGCTGGTGGATCTCGCGGGCACCCGAGCTCGAGGAGGACATCGCGCTGGGCAACATCGCCCTGGACCTCATCGGCCACGCGCGCTTCCTGCTGACCTACGCGGGCTCCGCGTGGGGCAAGACCGAGGACGAGCTCGCGTACTTCCGCAACGAGGAGGAGTTCCGCTCCGTGCGCCTCGTGGAGCAGGAGAACGGGGACTTCGGCCAGACCATCGCGCGTCAGCTGCTGTTCTCCTTCTACCAGTACGAGCTCTACTCCGCGCTGCAGTCCTCCACGGACCAGACCCTGGCCGCGATCGCGGACAAGGCCCTCAAGGAGGTGGAGTACCACCAGGACCACGCGGCCCAGTGGATCCTCCGCCTGGGCCTCGGCACCGAGGAGTCCAAGCGGCGCATCCAGGACGGGCTCTACTACATGTGGCCCTACCTGGACGAGCTGTTCGCGGACGAGCCGCTGCACGACGAGCTCGAGGGCGTGGCCGTGCGCCCCTCCACGCTGCGCGAGCGGACCATGGACCGCGTGACCGCGCTGCTGGCCGAGGCCGAGCTCGAGGTCCCCAACGTGGCCCAGGCCCGGCTGTCCGCGGAGCCCCGCGACGGCGCCTACTCCGAGTACCGCGGGTACATCCTCGCCGAGATGCAGTGGCTCGCCCGCCAGCATCCCGGCGCCACGTGGTGAGTTCCGTGTTCTCCCGCGTTCCGCCCCGTTCCCTGCCGCCCACCGGTGGCGTGGCGCCCCGTGAAGTCCCCCTGGGGCCCTCGCGGCGCCCGGACGACCCGGCCGACGCCGCCCTGTGGGACGTCGCGGCCACCGTGTGCGACCCCGAGATCCCCGTGCTCACGCTCGAGGACCTCGGGGTGCTGCGGGACGCCGTGGCCGGGGAGGACGAGACGGTGGTGGTCATCACCCCCACCTACTCCGGGTGCCCCGCCATGGACACCATGGCCGCGGACCTCGAGGCGGCCGTGACCGCCGCCGGCTACGAGAACGTGCGCGTGGTGCAGGTGCTGCGCCCGGCGTGGACCACGGACTGGATGTCCGCCGAGGGCCGCGCCAAGCTCAACGAGTACGGCATCGCACCGCCCACCGGGCGCACTGCCGCCGGTCACAACTCCGGGCCCGTGCGGTTGAGCCTGGCCGTGAAGTGCCCGCGCTGCGAGTCCCTGCGCACCCACGAGATGACCCGCTTCGGGTCCACGTCCTGCAAGGCCCTGTGGGTCTGCGACGACTGCAAAGAACCCTTCGACTACTTCAAGGTGCACTGATCATGAGTGAAACCGCGGACACCTCCACGCTGGAGGACGCCACCGAAGCCAGCGCGGGCGGCGGCAAGCGCCGTGCCGTGTTCAACACCCTCACGGTCTCCGAGGTGCGCAAGCTGACCTCCGACTCCGTGGAGGTCACGTTCGACGTGCCCGAGGACCTCGTGGCGGACTACGACTACCTCCCGGGTCAGTACGTGGCCATCCGCGCGCAGATCAACGGCCACGAGGTGCGCCGGTCCTACTCCATCTGCGCCGACCCCACCCCCGGTGAGATCCGCGTGGCCATCAAGAAGGACATGGGCGGCGTGTTCTCCACGTGGGCCAACGAGCAGCTGGCCGCCGGTGACACCCTGGACGTGATGAACCCGCAGGGCGCGTTCACCTCCAAGGTCAACATCACCTCCATGAACGATCCCGAGAAACTGGCCGAGAAGGAGGTGGCCAAGAAGCGCAACGTGCACCTGGTGGCCTTCGCCGCCGGTTCCGGGATCACCCCCATCATGGCGATCGCCCGCGCCCTGCTGCGCGCCTCGGACACCGCCCAGATGGACGTGATCTACGCGAACCGCTCCTCCATGGACGTGATGTTCGCCGAAGAGCTGGGTGACCTCAAGGACAAGTACCCCGCGCGCCTGGCCGTGCACCACGTGCTGTCCCGCGAGCAGCGGATCTCGCCGCTGATGTCCGGGCGGATCGACCACGACAAGCTCGAGGAGCTGCTGGACCGCGTGATCCAGGTGGACTCCGCGGACGAGTGGTTCCTGTGCGGCCCGTTCGAGCTCGTGCAGCTGTGCCGGGACGTCCTCAAGGAGCGAGGCGTGGACGAGTCCCGCGTCCGCTTCGAGCTGTTCACCACGGGCAAGCCCACCGCTCCCCAGGGCCAGCAGGGCCGCCCGGTCGTGGCGGACCCCAAGGGCGAGAACTACACAATCGTCTTCAACCTGGACGGCACCTCCGCCCAGGTGGAATCCCCCAAGTCCGCCGCGGAGACCGTGCTCAACGCCGCTCTGCGCGTGCGCCCGGACGTCCCCTTCGCGTGCGCGGGTGGGGTGTGCGGCACCTGCCGCGCCAAGGTCACCAAGGGCGAGTTTGAGATGGACGAGAACTTCGCGCTCGAGAAGGACGAGGTGGACGCCGGCTACGTGCTCACGTGCCAGACCCGCCCCACCTCGGACGAGCTGCGCGTGGACTTCGACGCCTGACCCACTCCCCTGACGACGACGCCGCGCTGGGCCCCAGGCGGCGTCGTCGCCGTACCTGCCGGCTCGCGTGGGGCGCGCACCGTGCGGACGCGGCGCGCATGCGGCGGCGCGGTGCCGGTGCGTGGGCCCGCTGAGTCGGAACGACGCCGCCCTGTCAGCCAGCGCCCACCGCACCCCGCCGAGACCCCAACCCCGAGGAGAACACCGTGATCGACCTGACCATCGAGGACGAGATCGCCCACGTGGTGCTCAACGCACCCGAGAAGATGAACTCGCTGGACGTCTCCGCGCTGCGCGAGCTGACAGATGCCTACACCGAGGCGGAGGCGGCCGCTGTCCGGGCGCTGCTGCTCACGGGTGAGGGCAGGGGTTTCTGCGCGGGCCGGGACATCTCCGGGGTGGATCCGGCCACGGACGACACCGAGGGCTACCTCACCGGGACCCTCCAGCCGCTGCTGCAGCGGATGTCCGCGTTCCCCGCGCCCACGTTCGCCGCGGTGCAGGGTGCGTGCCTGGGCGTGGGGCTGGGCCTGGCGATCGCCACGGACGTGGTCTACGTGGCGGAGAACGCCAAGATCGGCTCCCCCTTCGCGAATCTCGGGGCCACGCTGGACTCCGGCGGGCACGCGCTGTTCACCGAGCGGCTCGGCGCCCACCGCACGCTGGACCTCATCTACACCGCGGAGCTCATGAGCGGCGCGGAGGCCGTGGCGTCCGGGCTGTTCTCCCGCGCGGTGCCCGCGGAGGAGCTCATGGACTTCACGCTCACGCGGGTGCGCCGTGCCGCAGACGGGGCCACGCAGGCGTTCGTGGCATCCAAGGAGCTCGTGGCGCAGATCCGGGACCAGCGGATCGGGCTGTGGGAGTCCATGGCCGCGGAGAACGCCGCGCAGACCGCGCTGTGCGCCACCGCCGACTACCGCGAAGGCTTCAAGGCGTTCCAGGAGAAGCGGAAGCCCGAGTTCACCGGCAAGGGCTGAGTGCGGGCCACCCCCGAAACGCCCCCGGAGCAGGCCCGGGCACCCCTGGACGCCCGGTGCATGTGCTCCGTTAGTGCATACATTGAGCGCCCATTCTGCATCTGCTCCGCTGATGCACGCCGTGTGCGGTGGCGCGGGCGCGCGCACCGGGGTCTTCCCCGTGCCCTACGCTGAACCCCATGGCCGCCACCCGAGACAGTGAGACCGCACGGCGTTCCTCGGGGCGCACGGACCAGCCCCTCGAGGACGAGCTGGTCGAGGAGTTCAAGAACACCGTCCAGGAGGGCACGGACCGGTTGCACCGCACGTGGCGGGCGCTGATCGTCACGGGGCTGTTCGGCGGGATCGACGTGGGGCTCGGGATCATGGCCATGCTCGCCGTCATGGACGCCACCGGCTCCAAGCTGCTGGCCGGAACGGCGTTCGGCATCGGTCTGCTGGCCCTGCGCCTGGCCCACTCGGAGCTGTTCACGGAGGACTTCCTGCTGCCCATCAACGCGGTGGTGGCCGGCCACGGCTCGTGGTGGGCGCTGCTGCGGCTGTGGGTCGTGACCCTGGTGACCAACCTGGTGGGCGGGTGGGCGTTCATGTGGGTGGTGGTTGCCGCGTTCCCCGATTTCTCCACCACGCTCGTGGAGGTGGCCACCGGGTACGTCTCGGACGGGTTCGGCACGGAGACCGTGTGCCTCGCCCTGCTGGCCGGTTCCACCATCACCCTGATGACGCGAATGCAGCAGGGCACCAACAGCGACATGATGACCGCCGTGATCTCCCTGATCGGCGGTTTCCTGGTGGTGGGCCTCGGCATGCTCCATGGTGCCCTGAACTCGATCGTGATCTTCGGAGCCATGCACGCCGGCTGGGACTACTCCTACCTGGACTGGCTCGGGTGGTTCGCGTGGGTCATCCCGTTCAACATGCTGGGCGGACTCGTGATCATCTCGCTGCCCCGCCTGGTCCGCACGTGGGAGCTGCTCATGGCCGAACGCCGCGGAGAGAAGATCTCGGATGCGGAGCCCGCGGACGCCTGACGCGGCCACGGCTCGTGACCTCCGCGGTCGGACCACCCCCGGCAGCGCCGACCCGATCCCAGCACCCGGCACCCGGCACCCAGGTTAAGTGCAGCTTTTGCCACATTTCGCGCTCTGTGTGGCAAAAGCTGCACTTAATCCTGGTCGGGTGGGGGCCCCGGCGGCCGTTCGCGCACAGCGGGGTGCGGGTGGCGGGCGGGCCCGCCGGACGGGTTTAGCCGTCCGCAGATTCGACCCGCCACCCGTGGAGCCGCTCAGCGCTGGTGGTTAGCGTGTGACCATGACGACTTCTGTGTTCGACCTCGACGCCTTCGACCGCTCGGTCCGTCCCCAGGACGACCTCTTCCGCCACGTCAACGGCACGTGGCTGCGCACCGCGCAGATCCCCGACGACAAGGCCAGCACCGGTGCCTTCGTCGAGCTGCGGGACCAGGCCGAGCAGGCGGTGCGGGAGATCATCACGGGCGCGAGCGCGGACGGCGAGCAGGCGGCGTCGGCGGGGGAGCAGAGCGCCGAGACGAAAATCGCGCTGCTGTACCGGTCCTTCATGGACACCGAGCGGATCGAGGCGCTGGGCACCGAGCCGCTGCGCGAGGACCTGGACGCCGTGGCCGCGATCGACTCCCCGCGGGCTCTCTCGCGCTGGTTCGGCACGGCCATGCGGCGCGGCATCGGCGCAGCGCTGGACATCGACCTGGACTCGGACCCGGGTGACCCGCAGCGCAACCTCGTGTTCGTGGGCCAGTCCGGGCTGGGCCTGCCGGACGAGGAGTACTACCGCGAGGAGCAGTACGCGCAGATCCGTGAGCAGTACGTGACGCACGTCCAGACCATGCTCGAGCTCGCCGGGTTCGACGACGCCGCGCAGCAGGCTCGCGCGGTTGTGGACCTGGAGACGCGCATCGCCTCCCACCACTGGGACAAGGTCACGGTCCGGGACCTCACCAAGATGTACAACCCCATGAGCTTCGAGGAGCTCACGGGCCAGACGCAGAACCTCGACTGGAACGCGGTCCTCGAGGGCATAGGTCTCACGCCGGAGCACCTGGCCACGGTGGTCAACGCCCAACCGAGCTTCTTCACGGGCCTGGACGAGCTGCTCACCCCGGACGAGCTGGACGCGTGGAAGTCCTGGGCCCGCTGGCACGTGGTCTCCTCCCGCGCCGCGTACCTCTCGGAGGCGTTCGTGGCCCAGAACTTCGCGTTCTACGGCACGGTGCTGTCCGGGACCCCGCAGCTGCGCGAGCGGTGGAAGCGCGGCGTCGGGCTGGTGAACGGCGCGCTGGGCGAGGCCGTGGGCAAGCTCTACGTGGCGGAGCACTTCTCCCCCACGGCTAAGGCCCGCATGGACGAGCTGGTGGCCAACCTACTGGACGCGTACCGGGACTCCATCGAGAACCTCGAGTGGATGACCGAGGGCACGCGCGCGGAGGCGCTCAAGAAGCTCTCCGGGTTCACCCCCAAGATCGGCTTCCCGGAGAAGTGGAAGGACTACTCCGCCCTGGAGATCCGCGGGGACGACCTCGTGGGCAACGTGGTGCGCACCACCCAGTTCGCGGTGGACGAGCTCGCGCGCAAGGCCGGGCAGCCCGTGGAGAAGCACGAGTGGCTCATGACCCCGCAGACGGTCAACGCCTACTACCACCCGCTGCGCAACGAGATCGTGTTCCCCGCCGCCATCCTGCAGCCCCCGTTCTTCGACGAGACCGCAGACGACGCCGTGAACTACGGCGGCATCGGCTCGGTGATCGGCCACGAGATCGGGCACGGCTTCGACGACAAGGGCTCCACGTGCGACGGCGAGGGCCGGCTGCGCAACTGGTGGACCGACGAGGACCGCGCGGCCTTCGAGGAGCGCACCGCCCGCCTCGTGGGCCAGTACGCGGCTCTCACCCCCGCCCAGTTCGGTGACGACGACGCCGCGCCGCACGTCAACGGCGAGCTCACCCTGGGCGAGAACATCGGAGACCTGGGGGGCCTGTCCATCGCCTACAAGGCATGGAAGCGCGCCCAGGAGAAGAGGCCGACGCCGGACACGGAGAGCATCGACGGCTACACCCCCGCGCAGCGGCTGTTCATCTCGTGGGGCTACGTCTGGCAGGAGAAGTCCCGGGACGAGGCCCTGCGCACGCGCATCGCCACGGACCCCCACTCCCCCGCCGAGTTCCGCGCCGGGCAGACCCCGCGCAACGTGGACGCGTTCTACGAGGCGTTCGACGTCACGGAGGGCGACGGCATGTGGCTGCCCGAGGAGGAGCGCGTCACCATCTGGTGACCCTCCCCGGGTACGACGACGGCCGGTTCCCTCGCGCTCGAGGGGACCGGCCGTCGTCGTCACGGACTCGTGGAGCCGGCCTGCGGTGTCCCACGAAACCGCCCGGGCGGGAGGCGGGGCACCTCACGGGTGGGTGCCGAGTGACAGGGTGTGTGCGGCGGTGCCGCGAACCTGCCCAGCGCTCCGCCCTGGAACGTCAGACCGAGGAGTCCGCCACGCTCGGCATCTGGGTGATGAACACTCCCCACATCACCAGGATGAACACGAGCCAGAGGATCACGAGCACCAGCATGACCAGCCCCACCCAGCCCAGCACCTTGCCCGCGGTGGCTCGGCCGCCCAGCTTCTCAGCCTTGTTCGCCTGCCACAGCGCGAACGGCGCGAGGAGAGGGAGGACGGTGACGGACAGGATGCCGAGCACCAGGGACATGTCCGTGCTCCTGGTGGCCTCCGCGTAGCGCTGCGCGTCCTGGGGGCAGCCGGGAACGTACTCCCAGCGCCCCGCCGGCTGGGCGTAGGGGTGGTACTGGTTGGTGTCCACGGGCACGCCCCGAGCTTCCTGCGGATCCACGGAACCGTGGTGTCGCTGCGGGCCGCGAGGGACGTCCTCGTGGTTCCGGGGTTCCCGGGTCGGCTGGTTGCTCGAACTCATGGTGCGTCCTCCAGGACGTAGGTATTTGCGAGTGCGACCATCCTCTCCCGGGTTGCTCCCAGGAACAAGGAGCCGGGACTGGGCACCGGTCGTCCGCTCCGGATCCGCCGTACGGCATACCATCGGGGGAGGAGCACCCCGAGGAGGACCGTGAGCCATCCCGAAGACCCGGACGCGCGCCGTCGTGACCCCGTGAGCCGCCGCCTGCTGCGCGGCGGGACAGAGCCGGACCCCCGGTTCACGCTGGCCAACGAGCGGACCTTCCTGGCCTGGATCCGCACCTCCCTGGCCTTCCTGGCCGGGGGCATCGCCGTGGAGGCGTTCACGGGCGACATCTTCGACCTGGCACTGCGGAAGGTGCTGTCCATCGTGCTGCTGCTGCTCGGCATGCTGCTCAGCGCCGGAGCCGCCGTGCGGTGGATCAAGGTGGAGCGGTCGATGCGGCACAAGACCCCCCTGCCGCTCCCGCTGATCGCCCCGTTCGTGGCAATCGGCGGGGCCATTGCCTCCGGCGTCCTGGTGGCCGTGGTCCTGGCGCGATGACCTCCCCACCGGCCGCGAACGTGTGCGGGCACGACGACCCGGGGCTGCAGCCCGAACGCACCGTGCTGTCCTGGGGCCGCACGCTGCTGTCACTGTGCGGTGCGACCGCTCTGCACCTGCGGTGGCTCGCGACGCACGGCGCCTTCGTCCTCAGCCTGCTCATCGTGGCCCTGAGCCTCGCGGCCGGTATCTATGCCACTCAGCGCATGCGCTATCGCCGCTCCGTCACCGGTATTGCCACTGACGAGATCACCCCCGACGCCGCCTCTGTCCTCCTGACCGCCGCGGCCTGCGTGCTCCTGGGACTGCTGGGTATCGTGGCCATCCTGTTTTTCTGAGGAGTTGTCACCACTTAGGCGGGTCCGGGCGTGGGAATGCCCCGCGAGCCGGACGGGCCGCGCATAATGGCGGACAGCCGCAGAACCGCTGCGCGACCCCGGATCCACAATCCCTGGGAGGACCCAGTGTCTTCATCTTCATCCGGCGGCGGACACGCCGGGGCGGCCACCACGCCACCCCACGCCACTGTCAACCGCCAGCCCGATCCGCAGCAGCCCGGCCAGGGAGATCCCGCTGACGGCTCGCTGCAGCGCACCCTGAAGTCCCGCCACCTGACCATGATCGCCATGGGCGGTGCCATCGGCACCGGCCTGTTCGTGGCCTCGGGCAACTCCATCAACACCGCGGGCCCCGGCGGCGCGCTGGTGGCGTACGCGGCCATCGGCCTGATGGTGTTCCTGCTCATGCAGTCCCTGGGCGAGATGGCCACGCACCTGCCGGTGGCAGGCTCTTTCGAGGAGTACTCCACCCGCTACATCAGCCGCTCGTTCGGCTTCGCCATCGGCTGGAACTACTGGTACAACTGGGCCATCACGGTGGCCGCAGAGCTCGTGGCCGCCGCGCTGGTGATGCGCTACTGGTTCCCGGACGTTCCCGCGTGGATCTGGTCCGCCGTCTTCCTGGTCATCCTGTTCGCACTCAACGCCCTGAGCGCACGCGCGTACGGCGAGGGCGAGTTCTGGTTCTCCCTGGTGAAGGTGATCACCGTGGTGATCTTCCTGATCCTGGGCGTCCTCATGATCCTGGGGATCCTGGGCGGCCCCTCCCCCGGGTTCCACAACTGGACCGCGGGCGAGGCGCCCTTCGTGAACGGGTTCACGGGCATCATGTCCATCTTCATGGTGGCCGGCTTCTCCTTCCAGGGCACCGAGCTCGTGGGCGTGGCCGCCGGCGAGGCGGAGAACCCCGGCGAGACGGTCCCCAAGGCCATCCGCACGGTGTTCCTGCGCATCCTGCTCTTCTACATCGGCGCGATCACCGTGATCGGCTTCCTGATCCCCTACACCGATCCCAGCCTGCTGGCGAGCGACGTGGAGGACGTCTCCATCTCCCCGTTCACGCTGGTGTTCGAGCACGCGGGTGTTCTGGCCGCGGCCTCCGTGATGAACGCGGTCATCCTCACCGCGATCCTCTCGGCCGGCAACTCCGGCCTCTATGCGTCCACGCGCATGCTCTACGCCCTGGCGAAGAGCGGCAAGGCCCCGCGCTTCCTCGCCACGGTCAACCGCCGCGGCGTGCCCATGTACGCGCTGCTGGCCACCACGCTCATCGGCATGTTCTGCTTCCTCACCACTCTGATCGGCGAGGGAGAGGCGTACGTGTGGCTGATCAACGCCTCCGGTCTGGCCGGGTTCATCGTGTGGATGGGCATCGCGTGGAGCCACTACCGGTTCCGCAAGGCCTACGTCCTGCAGGGCGGAGATCCCAAGGACCTCACGTACCGGGCGCGCTTCTTCCCGATCGGGCCCATCGTGGCACTGGTCATGTGCGCCATCGTGATCGTGGGACAGGGGTACAGCATCTTCACCTCCGGGGACGTCAACCCCCTGAGCCTGCTGTCCTCCTACCTGGGCCTGCCGGTGTTCCTGGCCCTGTGGCTCGGCCACAAGCTGGTCACCAAGGACAAGCCGGTGGACCTGCGCACTGCGGACGTGACCCCCGGGCACTGACCTCGGCACCCAGCGCTCCGTGGCGCGGCTCGGTGCGCGGGCGTCGTCGTACGACGCCGCCCGCGCGCTCGCCCAGGCCGGCCACCCGCCCCGCGGGAACCGTCCCGCAACGGGAAAACCGCCCCGTTCTCTGGAGAGAGCGGGGCGGTTCCGTGTCTGCGGGCGGACGGGTCAGTCCGCGATCAGGTCCCGCACCACGATGGTGTCGTCGCGGTCCGGCCCCACGCCGATGGCCGAGATCCGGCAGCCGGACATGGCCTCGAGCGCGTGGACGTAGTCCTGCGCGTTCTTCGGCAGGTCCTCGAGCGACCGTGCTCCCGTGATGTCCTCGGTCCACCCGGGGAACGTCTCGTAGACCGGCTTGGCGTGGTGGAAGTCGGACTGCGTCATGGGCATCTCGTCGAAGCGCTGACCGTCCACCTCGTAGGCGACGCACACGGGGATCTCCGTGATCCCGGTGAGCACGTCCAGCTTGGTGATGAACAGGTCCGTGAAGCCGTTGATCCGCGCGGCCTGGCGGGCCATGACGGCGTCGTACCACCCGGTGCGGCGGGGACGGCCGGTGTTCACGCCGAACTCCCCGCCCGTGGTGCGCAGCCGCTCTCCCATCTCGTCGAAAAGCTCGGTGGGGAACGGGCCTGCCCCCACCCGGGTGGTGTAGGCCTTCTGGATTCCGATCACGCGGGCGATGCGCGTGGGGCCCACACCTGAACCCACGGAGGCGCCGCCGGCCGTGGGGTTGGAGGAGGTGACGAACGGGTAGGTTCCGTGGTCGACGTCCAGGTAGGTGGCCTGCCCACCCTCCATCAGGACCACCTCGTCGCGGTCCAGGGCCTCGTTGAGCAGCCGGGTGGAGTCCACGATCATGGGGGACAGTCGCTCCGCGAAACCCATGAAGTACTCCGCGATCTCGTCCACCTCGAACGCCCGCCGGTTGTAGAGCTTGACCAGCAGCTCGTTCTTCTGACGCAGCGCACCCTCGATCTTCTGCCGCAGGATGGATTCGTCCAGCACGTCCTGCACCCGGATGCCCAGGCGCCCGACCTTGTCCATGTAGGTGGGGCCGATGCCGCGCCCGGTGGTGCCGATCGCGCGCTTGCCCAGGAACCGCTCGCTGACCTGGTCCAGCGTCTGGTGGTACGGCGCCACGAGGTGCGCGTTCGCGGAGATCCGCAGGTGCGAGGTGTCCGCGCCGCGCGCCTCGAGACCGTCGATCTCCTCGAAGAGCGCCTGGGGGTTGATCACCACGCCGTTGCCGATCACGGACGTGGCATTGGGGCTCAGGATGCCTGCGGGGAGGAGCTTGAGCTCGAACTTCTCGCCGCCCACCACCACGGTGTGCCCGGCGTTGTTGCCGCCGTTCGGCTTGACCACGTAGTCCACGCGACCACCGAGCAGATCCGTGGCCTTACCCTTGCCCTCATCGCCCCACTGGGCGCCGACGATCACGATTGCTGGCATGGAATCACTCTCTGTGCGGGTGCGGCCCCGGGGGCCGGAGGAACCAACGGCCCAGTCTACCCGGAGCGCCCGGGAGGCCCGTGTGGGCGGGGCGCCGCGACCCGATCGGCGCCGGGGATGCTACTACCGCGCAGTACCCAGCTCATTTTCAGGTGTAACACAGGTGATTTTTACGAAATCGTTGCTTTTCACTGCAGAACAGCGCACCCTGGGGGCACTGTGATGCATCTCACGGCATCGCCCCCAATGTCAAAGGACGAGACATGAATCACGAAACACGAGCAGGTCGCGGCAGAGCCGCCAAGACCTGCCTGGCTACAGCCCTGGGCCTGTCGCTGGCCCTGGGAACGGTGCTGCCCGCCAGCGCCGTGGACATGACCCCGGCACCCAAATCGGATGACCTCAACACCCAGAACCCCGACAACCTCATCAGCTCCGAGCTGAAGAAGGCCGAGGGTCAGGTAGCCGTCTTCGTCCAGCTCAAGGGCCAGAGCGCCTTCGAGGCCACGCAGCCAGCAGGCGTGCGCACCGGGGGGCAGAACCCGGTCCAGGCCGCCGCCCAGGTCCAGGCCATCCGCCAGTCCGTGGACAAGGCCAGCACCACCCTGGCCTCCGAGTCCGGCTCCGAGGTGCTCTACACCACGGCCAACGCCATGCGGGGCGTGGCCCTCCAGGGCGATGCCGCCAAGCTGCGCGAGCTCGCCAAGCGCTCCGACGTCGTGAAGGTCTCCAAAATCGTCCCCAAGTTCCGCAACAACGCGGGCTCGGTCGTGGACACCGCCACCCTGGACTCCTGGACCCAGACGGGGCAGACCGGCAAGGGCGTCAAGGTCGCGATCATCGACTCGGGCATCGACTACACCCACGCAGACTTCGGCGGACCGGGCACCGCCGAGGCCTATGCGAAGGCCAAGGCGTCGAACGACCTGCCGTCCAAGGACTCGGGGCTCTACGACCCCAAGAAGTTCGTGGGGGGCTACGACCTCGCCGGTGACGACTACGACGCCCGGATCCCCACCAGCGTGGCAAAGCCGGACAACAACCCGCTGGACTGCGAAGCAGGCGGTCACGGTACGCACGTCTCCGGCACCACCGCCGGCTACGGTGTGGGCGAGGACGGCAAGACCTTCCGGGGCGACCACACCAAGCTCACCAAGGACCAGGTGGGCAAGATGAGGATCGGTCCGGGCACCGCCCCCGGGGCCGAGCTGATCGGTCTGCGGGTCTTCGGCTGCGAGGGCTCCACCAACCTGGTCATCGACGCCATGGACCGTGCTCTCGATCCCAACATGGACGGGGACTTCTCGGACAAGGCGGACATCATCAACATGTCCCTGGGCTCCGACTTCGGCCCGGCCGACGATCCCCAGAACGACCTGATCGACGCCCTGTCCCGACAGGGCATCCTCTCCGTCATCGCGGCGGGCAACGCCGGCGACTCCCACGAGATCTCCGGTTCACCGGGCAGCGCGCGTTCCGCCCTGACCGTGGCCAACTCACAGGGCAGCACCGCCGTGCAGGACAAGGCCGAGGGCCTGTCCCCGGACAGCGCCAAGGGTGAGCTGATCGGCTCGTACAGCGGCAGCTTCAACTACGCGGGTGCCAAGCCCGAGCAGCTCGAGGGCAACGTGGTCGTGGCGCCTCAGGACAACAAGTTCGGCTGCAGCCCCTTCTCGCAGGACTTCGCGGGCAAGTGGGTCATGCTCGACTGGGAGGACAACGGCCCGTTCCCGTGCGGCTCGAAGGTCCGCTTCGACAACGTGGCCGCTGCCGGCGGCAAGGGCGTGGTCCTGGAGTCCGACTACTCGGTGGACCCCTCCGCCATTGCGGGCAACGCCAAGATCCCCGGTCTGCTCATGAGCAAGGAGTCCGTGGCCAAGATCAAGCCCGCGGCCCAGGCCGGCGGCGCCAAGATCAAGATGTCCCCGGAGTGGATCGGTGCCGCCAAGGCGCAGACCGGCCACAAGGACCAGGTCAACGACTCCACGTCCCGCGGCCAGCACGGTAGCAACGGCGTCATCAAGCCCGACGTCGCCGCGCCCGGCACCGCGATCGGCTCGGCCGGTGTGGCCCAGGGCAACGGCGTGGCGGTCATGACCGGCACCTCGATGGCCACCCCGCACGTGGCGGGCATCGCCGCTCTGGTGCAGCAGAAGCACCAGAACTACAGCCCGCAGCTGCTCAAGTCCGCCATCATGAACACCGCCGTCCACGACGTGCACGCCGCGAACGGTGCGACCTCCGCGGTGGACCGCGTGGGTTCGGGCCGTGTGGATGCACTGCGCGCCGTGAACCAGGACGTGATGGTCTACGACAAGGCTGATCCCGCACTGGTCTCCTCGACCTTCGGCGTCACCGAGATCAAGGACGGCAAGCAGAGCTTCTCCCGTGAGCTGGTCCTGGACAACGCCGGCGGCGCCGCGCACACCTACAAGGTGCGCTTCGACGCCTCCACCGACGTTCCGGGTGTGACCATCTCCGCTCCGAGCTCCGTGACCGTCCCCAAGGGCGGCAAGGCCACCATCAAGGTGACCGCCACCGTGGACCGGGCCCAGATGAAGAAGACCCACGACCCCTCGGAGGCCGTGACCCAGCTGGGAGAGGCGCGTCAGTTCCTGGCCACCGAGTCGGGCCGCCTGGTGCTGAGCGAGAACGGCAAGGACATGCGCCTGCCCATGTCGATCGCGCCGAAGCCGTCCGCGGACATGCGCGTGGACAACGCCAAGCTGGACCAGTGGGACAAGAACAACACGAGCAGCGTCTCCCTGGCCGGCACCGGCCTGGACCAGGGCGGCTGGAAGTCGGCCGTGGGTGCCTTCGAGCTGGGTGCGAAGTCCGCTCGGATGGACGCCACCGACCTTGCCGGCGGCAACTCCCAGTTCGCGGACCTGCAGTACGTGGGAACGTCCTCCAACATCCCGCAGCTGAAGGCCGAGAAGGGTGATGTGGCCAAGGACGGCCTCATCAACTTCGGCATCTCCAGCTGGGGCAACGCCTCCACCATCAAGCCCGACGTGGAGGTGGAGATCCCCATCGACACCTCCGGTGACGGCCGCCCCGACTACTACGCGGCGCTGAGCCGCGTGGACGGTCTGGACTACCCCGTGGTGAATCTGTACGGCTACGTCAACGGTGAGCTCACGGTGATCGACAGCCAGCCGCTGAACGGTTCCTGGGGTGACGTGGACACCAACACGTTCGACACGAACGCCATGGTGATGCCTGTCAGCGCCGCCAAGATGGGCATTGATCCCGCCAAGGCCGACACCAAGCTGACCTACCAGGTGAACACCTACTCTGCGAACGTCAACGGCGCGGTGGACCGCTCAGGTGCCATCACGTACAACCCGGTCAACCCGAAGGTCTCCTTCCGCGGTGAGAAGTTCAATGCGTCGCTGTTCAACGACCAGCCCGGCAAGAAGCTGACCGCGCACCGAGCGTCCAGCTCGACCAAGGGTGAGGCCCTGTTCCTGCACCTGCACAACGCCACCGGGGACCTCTCCGGCATCAAGGCGGGCCAGGACGGCGCCAAGGCCGAGGTGAAGACCGTGCAGTCCCCGGCGGCACCGCCGGAGACCCAGAACCCGATGTTCAAGGACGTCCCGAAGAGCCACGTGTTCTACTCCGAGATCTCCTGGCTGGCCAACAAGGGCATCACCAAGGGCTGGCCGGACGGCACGTTCCGCCCGGGCCAGTCCGTGCAGCGTGATCAGATGGCCGCGTTCCTCTACCGGATGGCCGGCTCGCCTCAGTACACCCCTCCCACGAAGTCTCCCTTCAAGGACGTGCCCACCAGCCACGTCTTCTACAAGGAGATCTCCTGGATGAGTGAGCAGGGCATCACCAAGGGTTGGCCGGACGGCACGTTCCGCCCCGGTCAGCAGATCAGCCGCGAGCAGATGGCCGCGTTCTTCTACCGCATGGCAGGTTCGCCGGCCTACACCGCCCCCGCGAAGTCCCCCTTCAAGGACGTTCGCACCAACCAGGAGTTCTACAAGGAGATCTCCTGGATGAACAGCGTGGGCATCGCCAAGGGCTGGCCGGACGGGACCTTCCGTGCCTACGAGCCGGTCAAGCGCGATCAGATGGCTGCCTTCCTCTACCGGTTCGACCAGATGAAGTAGCCCACAGGGACGGGTTGCGGCACCCCCGCTGATCCGCCCCGTCAACCGCAAGGGCCCCGTGACCTCCACTCCAGGAGGTCACGGGGCCCTTGGCGTGGCAGTGGCACCAGGTGCGCGGCGAGCGTACGACGCCCGAAGGTCAGGGCCCCAGGCCCCGTGACCCCCGCCTACCGCCCGTAGAGCTGGGCGGCCTCGTCCCGCTTGGCCCGGACCGCCTCGGCAAACCCGGAGGGCGCGGCAAGCGCCTCGAGTCCCACGGGGTCCAGCTGCTCCCCGGCATGCCTCACGGTCCACTGGGAGCCGGCCTCCACCACGGACTGGTGCTTGACGTCGTAGTACCCGGGCTTGCCGCTGAGAGCAACCCCCCGGGCGCCGTGCAGGGCGGCGATCAGGTGGTGGTGGAACCGGGTGGTGAGCCACACCTGGTGCGGGCCGAAGGTGAAGTCCCCGTCCCACGCGGCTTGGAAGGGGATGAACCCGTCCGGTGCCACCACGTCCCGCAGCCGGTCGAAACCCACGTAGTCGTCCCCGGGAATGGCCTCCAGGTAGCGCACGGATTCGCGGGGCAGATCCCACCGCTGCAGCTGGGCGCGGGCGAATTCCAGCATCCTCTCGAGTGCTCCCTCGGCCAAGGTGTCGGATTGGATGCACAGCACCACTTCCGTGGGCGTCCACGGTCCGTCCGCCCCGGCGCTGACCCTGCCCCCGCCCTGGTCGCCCAGCAGGCCCAGGGTTCGCGCGTGGCGGGGATCCTCTGCGAGGAGGAAGGCGTCGTCGAACCCCAGGGGAATCCCGGCGGCGTCGGCGCTGGGACGGTCCCGCACGCTGAGGTGGTCCAGGTCGGAGAGGGGATCGCCGGCGAAGGGTATCAGGCCCTGGCCCGTGGCGAACAGCCGTGCTCCGGAGAGTTCGCGGACCGTGCGCATGGCGTCGACCACCTGGAAGTTCTCCGGCCAGTTCGCGTGCAGCACCCCGCCACCCAGCAGGTGCACCGTGCCCGCTTCCCGCAGCGCGAGCAGACCGGCGTCGTACTTCGGGGAGCCGAGGTCCTCGATCAGGCTGCGCATGGAGCGGTCCAGACCGTGGAACCTCTCGTGCATGGCTCGGAACACCGTGTTGACCACGTGCAGGCGCGGGTGCAGTCCTCGCAGCAGGGCGGTGACGGTCCCCGGTTCGCGCACGTCCAGCCACACGTCCGTGGTGGGCGCCACCCTGGCGAGGTGGTTGACCCAGGCCGCGGCGATCAGCTCGTCCCCGAAGTTCGGGTAGCCGGCCCAGGAGATCAGGTAGATGGGCTGCCTGCGGGTGCGAGGGACGCGGCGGTGGTCCTGCAGAAGATTGCGCATGACCGCAGACTACCGACGGCCCGGAACCTCCGCTCGACGTCAGGGCGGTGTGACCGGCGGCAGTGATGGCGTGGCGGACGGCTGCGCCGGGGGCTCCCCCGGGCGCCGCAGAACCGGGACACCGCCGCGGTCAACGGGCCACGGTTGCGCGCCGCCCGCCGTGCCGACGACGCTGTCCCCCGCCGGCGTCGACGGCTCCGCCCTGCCCCGGCCGGTGGCCGACAACGGCCCGCTGGGCGTCCGGGTAATCTTTTCTCCCATGACCTCCCCGCGCGCTCCCCACCATTCTCCCGCCGAGTCCCCGGGAACCGGCTCGGGCAGTGTGATCCACGGGGGCAACCGGGAGCACACCCCGCACGTGCCCTCGGGCCCTGAGCACGGCAGCTACCTCAAGCCCCGGCACCTGGTGATGATGGCGCTCGGCTCGGCCATCGGCACGGGGCTGTTCGTGGGCACGGGTGCCGCGATCCAGACGGCCGGTCCCGCCGTGCTGATCTCCTACCTGGTGGCGTGCACACTGCTGGTGCTGGTGATGCGGGCCCTCGGTGAGATGGCCGCGGCGGACCCCTCCTCCGGGGCGTTCTCCACGTACGCCGGCAAGGCACTCGGGCCCACGATGGGCCGCGCGCTCGGCTGGCTGTGGTGGGCGCAGATCGTGGTGGTCGTGGCCGCGGAGGCCACCGCCGCCGCGCAGCTGGTCACCGAGATGTGGCCCTCCCTGCCGCAGTGGGCGTGGGCGCTGATCTTCATGGCGGTGTTCACCGTGATCAACCTGGTGCGGGTCGGAACACTGGGCGAGGCCGAGTTCTGGTTCGCACTGCTCAAGGTGGCGGCCGTGGTCGGGTTCCTGGTGGTGGGCGTGCTGCTGCTGATCGGCGCGCTGGACGTGCCGAGCCCGGGACTGTCCAACCTCACCGAGCACGGCGGCTTCATGCCCAACGGCCTCACGGGTGTGGCCTCCGCCCTGCTGGTGGTGGTCTTCGCCTTCGGTGGCACCGAGCTGGTCACCATTGCCGCAGCGGAGACCGAGAACCCCCAGAAGAACGTGGCCGATGCCATCCGCACCATCCTGGTGCGCATCCTCATCTTCTACGTGGGTTCCGTGTCCGTCATGGTGCTGGTCCTGCCGTGGGACAACGAGGGCCTGTCCTCCAGCCCGTTCGTGGCCGTGCTCACCGAGGCCGGGATCCCCGGCGCGGACGTGCTCATGAACATCGTGATCGTGCTGGCCCTGCTGTCCGCACTGAACGCCAACATCTACGGCAGCTCCCGCATGCTGTTCTCCCTGGCCCGCCGCGGCTCGGCCCCGCGCGCGCTGGCGAACACGACGCCGCGCGGTGTGCCGCGTGCGGCGGTAGTCGCCTCGGTGGTCTTCGGCTTCATCGCCGTGGTGCTGAACTACCTGTGGCCGGAGACCGTGCTGAACGTGATGCTCAACCTGCTGGGCTCCACGTGCCTGGTGGTGTGGGGCATCGCCCTGGTCTCGCAGATCATCCTGCGCCGGCGCATGGACCGCGCTGGTGAGTCCTCGCCGCTGCGGATGTGGGCCTTCCCGTGGCTCTCCTACTTCGCGCTGGCCCTGCTCGCGGCCATCGTGGTCATCGGGCTGCTGGACCCGGCCGTGCGCATCCAGTTCATCGCCACGTTCGTGCTGGTCTGTCTGATCGCCCTGGCGTGCAAACTCTTCATCCGCAACGACGACGCCGCCCGGCCCGCTCCCGCACCCACCTCCTGACCGCGGCGCGGGACCCGGTCCAGGGCGCGAGCCCTCCGGCCACGGCACCGGCTTGCGCCGGCGAGGGGGGCGGTGGACGCGGTGGGCGCCCCTCCATGACACCGGCACCGGCCGCCGCAGGGAACGTTCCCCGCGGCGGCCGGTGCCGGCGCGTCGTCGTGCGCGGTGCCGCACCGCGCGCGTGGTGCAGCCCGAGCCGCGGCGCTCAGACCGCCGAGGGCAGGTCCGGGAAGGTCTCCGCCACGCCCGGCGTGTGGAGCTTGCCGCCACGCGTGGAGAGCCCGGTGGCCAGAGCGGCGTCGGACTCCAGGGCGGCGTCGATGCCGCCGGCGAGGCGCATGACGTACGGCGTGGTGGCGTGCGTGAGGCCCTGGGTGGCGGTGACGGGCACCGCACCCGGGAGGTTGGCCACGCAGTAGTGGCGGATGCCGTCCACCTCGTACACGGGGTCGTGGTAGGAGGTGGGGTGGGTGGTCTCGAAGCAGCCGCCCTGGTCCACGGCCACGTCCACCATGAGGGCGTGCGGCTTGAGCAGGGACAGGTGCTCGCGGCGCACGAGCTTGGGGGCGGCGGCACCCGGGATCAGCACGGAGCCGACCACCACGTCCGCGCGGGGCAGCTCCTCCTCGATCCGGTGGGCGTCGCTCATCAGGACACGGGCGTGGGGGAACAGGGCGTCCAGCTGGCGGATGCGGTCCCCGTTGGCCTCCAGGATGGTCACGTCCGCACCGGCGCCCACGGCGGCGCGTGCGGCGTGCTCGCCCACGGTGCCGCCGCCGATCACCAGCACGGTGGAGGGGACCACACCGGGCACGCGGCCCAGCAGGATGCCTGAGCCGCCGGCGTGGAACTGCAGGTGGTGCGCGGCGTTGGCGATCGCCAGGCGCCCCGCGATCTCGGACATCGGGCGCAGCAGCGGGAGGGTCCGGCCCACGCGCACGGTCTCGTAGGCGATGCCGGTGACGCCGCTGTCCAGCATGGCCTCGGTCAGCTCACGGCTGGCCGCGAGGTGCAGGTACGTGAACACGGTAAGGTCGGAGCGCAGGAACCCGTACTCCGCGGGGATCGGCTCCTTGACCTTCACGAGCAGCTCGGCCTGGGCCCACGCCTCCTCCTGGGAGGTGAGCTGCGCGCCCGCCTCGCGGTAGTCGTCGTCGGAGAACCCGGCCCCCAGACCGGCGCCCTTCTCCACGAAGACCTCGTGGCCCTGGGCGGTCAGCGAGGTGACCATGGTTGGGGTGAGGCCCACACGGGCTTCTTCGGGCTTGATCTCGCGGGGGACGGAGATTCTCATGACGGCACGCTCCTCGTGGGAAGTCCATGGGCGGCGCGCAGCACGAGGGGATGTACTCGGACTCCGCGCTGAGCCCCTGATGTGTCCCCATTGTGTCCCACGGGACTGACAGGGAGCAGGGGCCCTCCCGAATGTGACCGAGCGCCCGCCCCCACACGGGAACGGGCGCTCGGGAGCCGCACGGCGCGGCGGAGACAGAGGTCAGCGGGCCTGGATCTGCGTCGCCGCCTCCGGGTCCGAGTCGTTCAGGAACTTCTCGATCCGGGCAGCCTCGTCCGACTCACCGATCTCCGCGGCGGCCTGGCCGAGCGCGGCGAGCGCCCGCAGGAACCCGCGGTTGGGCTCGTGCGCGTACGGCACGGCGCCGTGGCCCTTCCAGCCGTGGGCGCGCAGCGAGTCCAGGCCGCGGTGGTAGCCCACGCGCGCGTACGCGTAGCCCTCCAGGGTGCGCCCGTCCGCGAGCGCCTCCTCCGCGAGGATCGCCCACGGCAGCTGCTCCTTGGGGAAAGCGGCGGCGAGGTCCTCGGCCTCGTCACCGGCCTCGAAGCGCTCGATCATCGCCTCGTTCTCTTCCAGGTGCGTGGGCTCCGGTTCGTCCAGCAGGTTCTTGCCGAGCAGTGCCACGGTGGTTCCTTTCCACGGTCGTGCGGGGGTTCGCTGCCACTGTACGCACGGTTCACGACGCCGCTCCACGCCGTTCGCTGCAGGGGTGGCCTCAGTCGCCGATCATGATCCCCACGCCTGGTCCGAGGGGCAGGCCGAAGACGTAGAACACCACCAGAATGATCACCCAGACCACCCAGAAGGGGACGACGAACGGGATCATCCGGGCCATCACCGTGCCGAGACCCGCGGAGGGCTCGTACTTCCGGAGCATCGTGAGCAGCACGACCATGTAGGGGTTCAGCGGTGTCATCACCTGGGTGGCGGAATCCCCCACCCGGAACGCGGCCTGGATGAACGCTGGCTCGAAACCGAGGATGCCGAACATGGGCACGAACACGGCCGCCATGAGCGTCCACATGGAGGACCCGGAGATGATGAACAGATTCAGCAACGAGCACAGCAGGATGAAACCGATGATCACCGGGAAGCCTGTCACCCCAGCGTTCTCGAGGGCCGTGGCCCCGCTGACCGCGATCCAGGAGCCGATTCCGGACCAGTTGAACAGGGCGATGAACTGCCCCAGCACGAACGCGAGCACCAGGAACGAGGTCATGTCCTTCAGCGCGGCGCCCATCATCACGGGCACGTCCTTATACCCACGGACAGTGCCGGCCACCCGCCCGTAGACGTAGCCGCTCACGGAGAAGAACGCGAAGATGATGAACACGATCGAGGACAGCAGCGGCGACTTGGGGAGGAACCCACCGTCCTCGTTGCGCCACGGAGAGTTGGGCACCAGGGCAAAGACCGCGAGAACCACGCCGATCAGCACGAAGGTGACTCCGCCCCACAGCAGGGCCTTCTTCTCACGGGGTGACAGGGCCGCTTCCACGTCGGGTTCCTGCGACTCGGCGACCGTCTGCTCGTCCCCCACGATGCGGATGGCCCGCGTGTCCGTCATGAGCTGCTGGGTCTCGGGACTGACCTCGTCCCGGGAGACTCCGGCGCGCTCCACCCTGGGCTCCACGATCTTGTCGATGACCCACCCGGCCACCAGTGACAGTACGAGAGCGGAGACGATGTTGAAGTAGTAGTTGGACAGGGGGTTGACCTCTGTGGCGGTCTCCGCGAGCGCCGGCACGGTGGGAATCACTGCGTTGGTGATTCCCGCGAACAGCGCGTCCAACGATGTGGGAAAGATGTTGGTGGAGTACCCGGCGCCCGCTGCGGCGAAGCCACCCAGCAGACCAGCGACCGGATGGCGACCCGCGGCCTTGAAGGCGAGCGCCGCCAACGGCGGGATCACCACGAATGCAGAGTCCGCCATGATGGAACCCACCACACCCACAAATCCCACGGTGTAGGGCAGCATCCACCGCGGTGCGCTGCCGATCGTGAAGCGGATGGCCGCGGCCAGGAACCCGGACTTCTCCGCAATGCCGATGGCCAGCAGGATGGTCGCCACCGTCACGAGCGGCGGGAAGCCGATGTAGTTCTCCCCCAGGGTGGTGGTGAACCACGCGACCCCATCCCCCGTAAAGAGGCCCTGGATGGCCACGGGCTCTTCCTTGCCCGGAACCTGCACCACCACGCCGGCCCAGGCCATGGCCGTGGAGACAACGGCGGTGATCAGGAAGAGGACGGTGAACAGCGCAAAGGGCTCGGGCAGTTTGTTGCCCACCCGCTCGATCCCGGTGAGGAAACGGTCTCCCAGGCTGTGCTTGGTGGCGGTGGCGTTCATGCGTGCTCCAACGTGGTCGGGGTGGAAGGGTTTCGCCGGGTGGTTCAGCCGAAGTAGTCGGGCACCGAGATCCCGCCACCATTGGCGCGGAAGTCCTCCGCGACGTCGGCGGCCAGCTCGTCGTCCGTCAGGTAGTCGAGGGCCACGGCGGCCAGTCCGTACGCGCCGTCGAGACCAGCCTGCTCCGCGCGCGGGGAGCCCGCCGCCTCCGCGAACTCGCGGGAGTGCAACCCCGTGTCCTCCGTGGCAATGCCGATGAGCGGGTGGATTCCGGGGACTCGGTAGCTGACGTTGCCGAAGTCCGTGGAGGCGGCCAGCACCTCGGACAGTGTGCCGGCGGGGTAGGGGTCCCGCCCACGCCGCTGCTGCGCGAGGACCCAGCGGTCGGACAGCGGGCCGTTGCTGAGCACGGGCAGCGTGGCCGGGGAGGTGTCCCACGCGATGCTCACGCCCACGCCGGCCATCAGCGCGGCCCCTTCCATCACCTCGTTCACCCGTTGCGACAGTGCACTGAGTGTCTCGGGGCGTTGCGAGCGCACGTAGAGCCGCAGGGTGGCGGACTCGGTGATGATGTTGGGCCGCTCCCCACCGTCCGGCAGCACGGCGTGTATCCGGTCCGTGGGCGGGGTCTGCTGACGCAGCAGACCGAGCCCCTGGTAGGCGAGCACAGCACCGTCGAGCGCATTGCGCCCCATGAAGGGGTGCGACGACGCGTGGGAGGCCCGGCCGTGGAAGGTCACCTCGCACTGGCGCCGTCCGAGCCACACCTGGTCCACCAGATCGGTCATGTAGGGGTGGACCATGGCGGCGGCGTCGATGCCCTCAAGCGCACCGTTGCGGGCCATGATCTCCTTGCCACCCTCCCCCTCCTCTGCGGGGGTGCCCAGGTAGACCACGCGCCCGGAGAACGCGCCGGGGTCCTCCCGCAGCAGCTCGGCGAGCGCGACGAACGCCCCGAGGCCCGTCACCGCGATCACGTTGTGCCCGCAGCCGTGGCCGATCCCCGGCAGTGCGTCGTACTCGGACATCACCGCGATGGTGCGGTGGGAGCGAGTGTCGAAGTCCTCGGAGGAAACCTCCGCGTGGACGGCGGTGTCCAGCCCGAATGCGGGGCTCTGCGCCTCGATCCCGTGCCGGGTGAGGTGCTCCGTGATGCGCCGCGCGGCACGGTGCTCCTGGAACGCCGTCTCCGGGTCCTGGTGCAGCTCGTGCAGGGTGCGCACGAGGTCCTCGGACTGCTCGTCCACCAGGGCCTGCAGGCGCTCCTGCGCCGCGGACGCCGCACCGTGGTGATCCCGCAGGTGGTGGGTGAGCTCCTGCTTACGGCGCTCCGTGTCCCGCTGCAGCTGATGCAGGTACGCGTGTGATGGCTCACGCAGTTCGTGGTTCGGGGCGGGCTGTGGTGCGGAGGGCGCGGGTTGCTCGTGCGGGGATGCCATGCCCAGGACAGTACCAAGTGAGCTGACTCACAGCACAGCGGCGCCCCGCACGCGGACGTGCGGGGCGCCGGAGAGAAACGTGCGGGCTACTTGATGGACGTGCCCGCGGATCCGAGGTTCTGGCAGGCCTCCACCACGCGGGCGGCCATGCCGGTCTCGGCCTCGGCGCCCCACACGCGGGGGTCGTACTTCTTCTTGTTGCCGACCTCGCCGTCGATCTTCAGGACACCGTCGTAGTTGCTCAGCATGAAGCCGGCCACGGGGCGGGTGAACGCGTACTGGGTGTCGGTGTCCACGTTCATCTTGATCACGCCGTAGGAGACGGCATCCGCGATCTCCTGGGCGGTGGAGCCGGAGCCGCCGTGGAACACGAGGTCGAACGGGCGGTCCTTGCCGATCTTCTTCCCGACCTCGTCCTGGATCTCCTTGAGCAGCTCGGGGCGCAGGCGCACGTTGCCGGGCTTGTAGACGCCGTGGACGTTGCCGAAGGTCAGGGCGGTGATGTAGCGGCCCTTCTCGCCGGCGCCGAGCGCCTCGATGGTCTTCATGCCGTCCGCCACGGTGGTGTAGAGGGAGTCGTTGATCTCGCCGACCACGCCGTCCTCCTCGCCGCCCACGGCGCCGATCTCGACCTCCAGGATGATGTGCGCCTTGTTGGTGCGCTCCAGCAGCTCCTGGGCGATCTTCAGGTTCTCGTCCAGGGCGATCGCGGAGCCGTCCCACATGTGCGACTGGAAGATGGGGTCCTCGCCGCGGGCCACGGCCTTCTCGGACTCGGCGAGCAGCGGAAGCACGAAGCCCTCGAGCTTGTCCTGCGGGCAGTGGTCGGTGTGCAGGGCGATGTTGACGTCGTACTTCTTGGCCACCTCCCGGGCGAACGCGGCCATGGCCAGCGAACCCGTGACCATGTCCTTCACGGAGGAGCCGGACCAGTACGCCGCACCGCCGGTGGAGGCCTGGATGATGCCGTCCGAACCGGCCTCGGCGAAACCGCGGATCGCGGCGTTGAGCGTCTGCGAGGAGGTCACGTTGATGGCCGGGTACGCGAAGCCCTTCTCCTTGGCCCGGTCGATCATCTCGGAGTAAACGTCAGGGGTTGCGATGGGCATGGAGTGCTCCTTCTTCTGGGTTCCCGATGCACGGTTGGACCGTGGCCTGAGGCCTGTTCCCAGTCTAGGCGACCAGGGGCCTGGCTCCTGTGGCGCGGATCATGATTCGACCGCCGTCACATGCTTTTTTGCAGGTCCGCGGCGGGCACGACGCCGCCGCACCAGCACCGCGCCCCGGTCCCGCGTGTTTGCGGTACCGGGGCGCGGCAGCTCAGCTCACGGCCTCACAGCCGCCAGCACGAGCTGGTTTGCGGGATGCCGTTGAAGCGGGCGTCCAGGTAGGCGAGCATCGAGGGGATGCCCTCCACGTAGCCGCCCAGGTGGGTGGGGGTCACCAGTGTCTGCAGGGACACGTTCGTCCCGGCGGTGCACCAGCTCTTGGCGAGGTTGCGCCCCGCCTGGTAGGGCACGACGTCGTCCGCGAGCCCGTGCGCGACCCGCACCGGCACGGCGGGGTGGCGGCCCGTGGCACCGTTGTCCTGAGCCTTGAGGTACGCCTTCAGCTCGGGGTCCTCGAGCAGCTGGGAGAACGAGCGGCCGTCCGCCGTGAGGGTCGTGGAGGGCACCAGGGCTTCACCCAGGACACCCCCGATGACGCAGCTCTCCTGGGCCTTGTCGTAGCGCTTCTGCCCCTCCGCGTTGAGCTTGCTCCGCACGTCCACCCCGGAGTCCTGGGCGGCGCCCATCACGTAGAAGGACAGGCCCGTGAACAGGCTGGAGTCGATCTTCTTGCCCGTGGCCACGAGGTCCGCGGGCGGGGCACCCACCCACGCGCTCTTGATCTTCAGCTCGGGGGCGTACTGGGGTGCCATCTCCACGGCGGAGGCGGTGGCTCCGCCACCCTGCGAGTAGCCCACGGCGGCCACGGGCGTGGTGGCGTCCATGCCCTTCACGCCGAGGCGCTGCGCGGCACGCACCGCGTCCAGCACGGCGTGGCCCTGGTCCACGCGGTTCATGTAGGTGTGGGTGCCCTCGGTGCCCAGGCCGATGTAGTCCGGAACCACCACGTTGTAGCCGGCGTTGACCAGACCGGCCAGGCTGATGCCCTCGTAGTTCATGCCCATGGCCAGCTGGCGGGAGGGGGCGCACGGGTCGCCCATGCCCTGCGTGCCCGGGGACAGCACCACCAGCGGGCGCGGGCCGGCCTTCTTCCACGCCGCCTTGGACTCCAGCACGGTGCCCGTGGTGGGCACGGCCTGGTTCTTGCTGTTGGTGGTCTTGTACATGATGCGCGTGGAGGACGCGTTGGGCTTGATCAGCTTGACGGGGTCCAGGTAGAACGTGGAGGCCTCCGAGCGCACCATGTCCCCGTCCGTGGCCGGCAGCTGGGCCGGGGTGTCGTAGAACGCGCCGCCCGTGGTGGCGGAGAGCTTCTGCAGCGCCTGCCCCCGAGCCACGTCCTCCCGCGTGAGCCCCTCCTCCTGCAGTGCCTGGTCCTGGGCGGAGCGTGGCAGCTCCGAGAAGCCCCCGTCCGGCGGCGGACTTGCCGGGGTCTCCGCATGTGCGGGCTGCAGACCCGCCAGCAGCAGCCCGACCCCCAGGGCGAGAGCACCCACTGAGCGTCGGAGGGGCATGGGCCGTGCAGTCGTTGAAGTTGGAGCCATGTGAACCTCCGGTGATGTGACGTGACTCACGTGACGGTACTGTGACTTGGCGGCCCCGGCCAGAGTTCGGGAGACCACGTGTTGCCCCTCATTTGCATGCAATGACATGGGCTTGTACGGGCCACCCACTCCCGCCCCCGACGGCAGCACACCCGTTCAGCCACCACGGCGCCAACCACCCGAGGGGATCGCACCCTCCGGTCAATTTGAAGCAACGCAGGACAATTACGTGTAGAAACTACTGCTTTTCTTATTCTTCAGACGCCGGGAGCATGGAGGCATGACCACCCCACACACCGCCTCCCCGTACCTCAACATCCACGCCGCCCAGTGGCGCACCACTCCCGGGCGGGCCTCCGCCCACGAGCTGCACCGCAGCATGACCGGCTACGCCCCCACCGCCCTGCGGGAGCTGCCCGCCCTGGCCGCGGAGCTCGGCGTCGGCCGGGTGTTCGTCAAGGACGAGTCCGACCGCCTGGGCCTGCCGGCCTTCAAGATCCTCGGTGCCTCGTGGGCCGTGTGCCGCGCCGTGGCCCAGCGGATCGGGCTGCCCGCCGAGAACATCACGGTCGAGAGCCTGCGGGACGGTCTGCGCGCCGCGGGCTCCCCCCAGCTCACGATCGTCACCGCCACGGACGGCAACCACGGCCGCGCCGTCGCCCGCATGGCCGCCCTGCTGAGCCTGCGCGCCCGCGTCTACATCCCGGGCGGCGTGGGTGACACCGCCGTGCGGGCCATCGAGGCGGAGGGCGCCCCGGTCGTCTTCGGCGGGCCCTCCTACGACGACGCCGTGGCCACCGCCGCGCGCTCGGCCGCCGGTCCCGACGAGCTCCTGGTCCAGGACACCTCCTGGCCGGGCTATGAAGAGGTGCCGCGCTGGATCGTGGAGGGCTACATGACCCTGTTCGCCGAGGCCGACGAGCAGCTCGCGGCAGCAGGCACCCGCGGCCCGGACCTCGTGGCCTGCCCCGTGGGGGTCGGCGCCCTGGCCCACGCCATGGTGGACCACTACCGGGGCGTGGCCCGCAGCACGGCGGCCCTGCTCACGGTGGAACCGCGCACCGCGGACTGCGTCGCCCGGTCCTTGCGGGCCGGTGAGCCCGTCACGGTGGACACCTCCACCCCCACCATGATGGCCGGACTCAACTGCGGGACCCCCTCCGGGATCGGGTGGCCCACCATCCGGGACGGGGTGAGCGCGGCGGTGTCCGTGACCGAGGACGAGTGCCGCCGCGCCGTGGGTGATCTGCAGGGACTGGGGCAGGACTCGGGACCGTGCGGAGCGGCGTCGTTGGCCGGGGTGCGCGAGCTGCTGGGCGCGCCGGGCGCACGCGAGGAGCTGGGGCTGGGCGAGGACTCCGTGGCGCTGCTCATCAGCACCGAGGGGCTCGGCGCCAACCCGTTGCCCGCCGCGTGACACACTGAGCCACGAGACAGGGGCCCGTGGCCCCGCGGCGCCTCTGACGGGGGCGTAGCGCGCACGGCGACGCCCCGACGACGACGCCCCGCGCCCTGCCGCCGCACCGCAGCGCCGTGCCGACCGCCCCCCCGAGAGGAGACCCCGTGCTGAACGTGGACCGGCTGAGGATCCTGGCCGAGCTGAGCCGCCTGGGCACCCTCACGGCGGTGGCCGAGACCCTCTCCTACAGCACGTCCGCGGTGTCCCAGCAGCTGCACCAGCTGGAGAAGGACGTGGGGGCGCCGCTCGTGGAGCGGGTGGGCAGGCGGCTCGCGCTGACCGACCAGGGCACCATCCTGGCCGGGCACGCCCGCACGATCCTCGCGGACCTGGAGCGTGCGGAGGCGGACGTGCTCGCCGCCGCGAGCGAGCCGCGCGGCACGGTCACAGTGGCGGCGTTCCAGTCGGTCGCGACCACCCTGGTGCCGGCCGCGGTGGGCATCCTGCGTCGCGAGCACCCCGGGATCGAGGTGGTCTTCCGGCTGGGTGAGACCGACGAGGCCCTGGCCGCACTGCCCGGCGCGGGTGTGGACGTGGTGATCGCCGAGAGCTACCCCGGCGCGGTCACACCGCCCACGCCCGGGGTGGTGCTGGTGCCGCTGCTCGAGGATCCGCTGCGGCTGGTCGTGAGCGCGGAGCGCGCGGCGCTGCTGGACCCGGGCCAGGACGTCCTGGGCCAGCTGGCCGACGCCGCCTGGGCCGGCGAACCGCAGCACACCCCGCCGCGCGAGTGGCTGGGTGAGCGGTGCCGACGCCGCGGCTTCGAACCGCGCGTCACGTGCGTCTCCGAGGACCTCTTGGTGCAGGCGGCATTCGTGGCGGGCGGGCACGCGGTGGCCGTGCTGCCGGAGCTGGCACTGGGCTCCGCCCCGGAGGGGATCGTGACCCTGCCCCTGGATGATCCCGCCCCGTGCCGCACTATCACCGCCGCGTGGCGGGAGAGCGCGCGGAACCACCGGGCGGCGCAGGCGGTGCTGGAGGCGCTGCGGTGGGCCGTTCAGCCGACCCGCTGACCGAACACGTGCCGGCGGATCCAGGCGTGCATCGTTACCGCTGCTGCGGCCCCCGCGTTGATCGAGCGGGTGGAGCCGAACTGCTCGATGGCCAGCACCGCGTCCGCCTGGTCCACAAGCTCCTCCGAGACCCCCGGGCCCTCCTGGCCGAAGACCAGGACGCAGCGCTCGGGCAGGTCGAACGTTTCGATCAGCTGCGAACCGGGGACGTTGTCGATGGCCAGCACCGCGAGCCCCTCACCGCGCGCCCACTCCACGAACTCCGCGACGCTCGCGTGGTGGCGCACGTGCTGGTAGCGGTCGGTGACCATGGCCCCGCGGCGGTTCCAGCGGCGCCGCCCGATGATGTGGACCTCGCGCGCCAGGAAGGCGTTGGCAGTGCGCACCACGGAGCCGATGTTGAAGTCGTGCTCCCAGTTCTCCACCGCCACGTGGAAGGCGTGGCGCCGCGTGTCCAGGTCCGCGATGATCGCGTCCATGCGCCAGTAGCGGTACGGGTCCGCCACGTTGCGACGGTCGCCGTTACGCAGCAGCTCGGGGTCCCAGTGCTCCCCGGTGGGCCACTCGCCGGGCCAGGGGCCTACGCCGACCACGCGGTCAGCGGGAAGCTCCGGCTCAGTCAAGCCCCAGCTCGTCCTTGGAGTAGGCGTACAGGCACGGGACGCCCGCGGTCTCCTCGATGCGCTCCTTGGCGCCGGTGCGGCGGTCCACGATCACGGCCACGGCCACCACGTTCGCGCCCGCCTTCTGCAGGGCCTCCACCGCGGTGAGCGCGGAGCCGCCCGTGGTCGAGGTGTCCTCCACGACCACCACATTGCGGCCCACCACGCTGGGGCCCTCCACCTGGCGGCCCATGCCGTAGGACTTCTGGGCCTTGCGCACCACGAACGTGTCGATCGCGCGGTCCTGGTCCCCGGCGGTGCGCATGATTGCGTGGCCCACCGGGTCAGCGCCCATGGTGAGGCCGCCGGCGGCGTCGAACGCGATGCCCGCCTCGTCCAGCAGACCCAGCATCACCTGACCCACGTAGCGCGAGGCCTCGTGGTGCAGCGTCACCCGCCGCAGGTCCACGTAGTAGTCCGCCTCGATGCCGCTGGCCAGCGTGACCCTGCCCCGCACCACGGCGAGGTCCTTGATGAGGTCGCGCAGGCGCTCGCGGGCGGTGTCCAGGTCCACGGGAGAGAAGTCGGTGTTCATGCGCCCAGCTTACGGGCCCGGGCGGCGCGGCAGCGGGGACGACGGCGCTCGGTCACCCCACTCGGGTGACCTCACGGCCGTGGGCAGACCAGACCCGGGCCGCCGAGGTGCCTTGGCAGGGAAGCCGGGGCTGCGGCGTCGTCATCGCGCGGGCCTCACCCCAGCCGACCGCCGGACTCGCGCAGGTAGCACGCCGCGCACAGGGACTCGTAGGTCACGGCCACACCGTCGATGGCCACCTGGTCCCCCTCGAACACGAAGTCCTCCCCCGCCCTGCGGGTGTTGAACACCGCCTTGCGACCGCAGCGGCAGATGGTCTTGAGCTCCTCGAGCGAGTGGGCGAGTTCCATGAGTCGCTCGGAGCCGGGGAAGGAGCGGGTGCGGAAGTCCGTGCGGATGCCGTAGGCCATCACGGGAACCTCGGAGAGCACCGCGATGCGCAGCAGGTCGTCCACCTGCTCGGCCTCGAGGAACTGGGCCTCGTCCACCAGCAGGCACGCCACGGGCTGGGCCTCCACGTGCTCGAGCAGTGCGTCCGGGTCGTCGCCCAGGGCGTGGCGCTTGAACAGCCCCATGACGCTCTCACCCGGCGGGATGAGGAAGTCCACTGACCGGGTGACACCCAGGCGGGAGAGGATCTGGTCCTCGCCCTTGGTGTCCACGCGGGGCTTGGCGAGCAGCACACGCTGCCCGCGCTCCTCGTAGTTGTAGGCGGCCTGGAGCAGCGCCGTGGATTTCCCGGAGTTCATCGCGCCGTAGCGGAAGTAGAGCTTGGCCACGGTCGGTCAGTCTATCGACGCGCGCAGCCACGCCTTCGAAGGGCGCGGCCAGCGCTGCACCCGGCCGTCCTCGGAGGTGGCCTCCACCGCGTACTCGATCTCCCCGCAGTCCGGGCCCTGTGGCAGGTGGGCCGTGTACTCGCCGTTCAGCGCGGTCTCCCGCATGGGCGTGCGGGTGGTCTCCGCGTCGTCCGCCTGGCGGCTCAGCAGGGCCACCGCCTTCACCCGGGTGCCGCCGCAGCCCTCAGCGCGCACGCGCATCAGCGAGGGGTTCTCGGGCCCGGGGCGGCGCACGGACACGTGCATCATCCTCGGGTCGAACACCCCGCGCACGCGGCAGTGCAGCACGTCCCCGTCCCGCCAGCCGGTGGGGCCCGTGTTGCGGGGGTTGCGCACCGCGTGGGGCTCCTTGTCGAAGGAGAACGTGTACCCGCGGACCTCGTAGCCCGGCATGGCCTCGCGCCACTGCTCCAGGGCCGTCTCGTCCTCGGGGATGCCGTAGCGCGGCACGTAGACCACCTTGTTGAGCACCACCGAGTTCACGTACGGCGCCAGCCCACCGTGGGGACTGATGCCGGTGTCCATGCGCAGGATCTCGAAGGGCCGCCCCCAGCGGGTGAGCAGCGGTTCCAGGTGCTCGGTCACGATCGCGTCGTAGCGCTCCCGCAGCGGGTGGTCGGCGGGCGGGCGCAGTACCAGCAGCCGCTCCTCGTCCAGGACCTTGAGCAGGCAGTCCGCGTGCTGGATGCCCCAGTTCTCGTAGTCGGGCAGCACCACGTGCTCACTCATGCCCGTGGCCGCGGAGGCGTCCTGGCGCACCTCGTCCCACGTGGCGCCGTCGAACGCGTTCTCCGCCACGAGCACCTGGGTGCTGATGAGCAGGTCGTGGCCGTCCGAGAGCACGTTGCCCCCGGTGAAGGCGTGCGGGAGCCTCTCGAACGGCAGCCCCAGCGCCCGGGCGAGCGTGGGCTGGGCACGCTGGTCCACGGGCTCGTACTCGAGTGCGGCGAGGGGCTCCCGGTCCGCGGTCTCGAGGGGCGCGCCCGGTTCGTGGGCCGTGAACGGGGTGGCGTAGACGTACCGCGGGCCCACGCACCACAGCTGACCGTGCTCGTCCATCACGGGGTGCGGACCCCAGTCGCGCACCCACACGGCGTCGTCACCCTGCGGCGCACGGACGAACGTGACCCGGTCCGGGGAGACGCCCTGGGACGCGAACCACGAGGCGGCGTCGTTCTCCGAGGCGGCGTCCGTGACGAGGACCCAGAGGTGCTCGTCCAGCGCGAGGTCCCGCAGCAGGGCTCCCGGCAGGGCCGCGGGCCACGTGACGAAAGCCCCGAGCGCGGGCTCCCATTCGGCGACAAGTCGTTTCTTCACGGGAGAGCGCCTTTCCATGCCGGCAGAAGTTGGGAGGTCACGGCCCCTGCCCCGGCCGCGTGCTGCGCAGTGTTCACACTAGCCCCCGGAGCGGGGACGCCGGGCGGTGGGCACACGGCCGAGCCCCACCACTGCGCGGCGGACGCGGCCCGTGGGGCGCGTGTGGCGCGGGTTCACACCGGCCGACGACGCCGCCCGGCCGACTCCCGCGCGGCCGGAACCTCAGACCCGCTGCACCGCAGCGGTCCAGCGCAGTGCCACCAGGGCGAACCCCAGGGACACCACCGCGACACCGAGCATCGTGGCGGCCCACGCCCACGGGGCGAAGGACGCGGGGAAGGCGATGAGCGCCGTCGTGAGCGCACCGGAGAGGAACTGGGTGGCGCCGAGCAGCGCGGAGGCCGCCCCCACGTTCGTGGTGGCCGAGGACATGCACAGGGACATGAAGGCGGGCTCGCACGCACCCAGGCCCAGGAGCCCGAAGCCCACGCTCAGGGCCAGCAGGAACAGGGAGTCCGTGAAGACGGCCGAGCACGTGGCCAGGACTCCGCCAGCGACCATGATGGCCATGCCGAAGACCCCCAGCTGGCCGGTGGTCATGCGGGGCGCGAGTCGGTGGCCCATGACCGCGCCGCCCACCGAGGCCAGGCCGGTCACACCGAAGATCATGCCGAAGTCCGCCTGCCCCACGCCGTAGTGGTCCTGGTACACGTAGGACGCGCCACCCAGGTAGCAGAAGAGGTACACGAAGGTGCCCGCGAGCGCCCCCAGGGGCACCAGCATCCGGCGGGAGCGCAGGTGCCCGGCGTAGGCGCGCAGCACGGGTGCGAAGGCCAGCGGGACCCGCCGCTCCGCGGGCAGGGACTCGGGCAGCCAGCGGAACACGATGCCCAGGGACACCGCCCCGATCAGCGCGAGCACCAGGAACACCGGGCGCCACCCGAAGAGCTCGCCCACCCAGCCGCCCACGGCCGGGGAGATCATGGGGATCACCGAGGTCACGGTGACGAGCACGGCGAAGGCGCGGGTGGCGGCGTCGCCGGAGACACGGTCCCGCACGGCGCTGTTGATCACCACGAACGCCATGGCCGCCCCCGCCCCCTGGAGCATGCGGGCCACCACGAGCACGGCCATGGAGGGCGCCGCGGCGGCGAGCAGGCAGGCCGCGATGAAGATGGTGAGTCCCAGCAGCAGCGGGCGGCGCCGCCCGAACGCGTCCGTGACGGGTCCCGCAACCAGCTGCCCCGCACCGAGCATGATGAGGTAGCCGGTGAGGGTGAGCTGCACCATCCAGGACGGCGCGGCGAACTCGGCGCCGATCTCGGGCAGGGACGCGAGGTACATGTCGATCGCGAAGGGCCCCACACCCAGCACGGCGGCCAGGGAGAGGAGGAAGGAACGGGGCGGGCCCGCGGGGGCCGGCGTCACCTCGGAGGTGTTGAGGGTTGCTGTCATGGCTGAGCTTGCCTTCTTGCTGTCTCTGCCCGCACGGCGGGTGGCACTGGACGAGGATATAGCATAGTTGTACGCGTGTACTAGTTTTGAGGAGTGATGGTCATCGCAGGCACACAGGCCCGCGCCGTGGAGCGCCGAGCCGACATCCTCGCAGCAGCGTGCGAGCTGCTGGCGCGCGGGGGGACGGCCGCCGTGACCCACCGCCAGGTGGCCGAGAAGGCGGGGGTCCCCAACGGCTCCATCCGCTACTACTTCGCCACGCGGGACGCCCTGCTCACGGCGTGCGTGGAGGACATCGAGTCCCGCCGGGACGCCGAGGCCCGGCGAGTGCTGGCGGAGGCGGCCGAGGACTCCGCCCGCCCGGGCCCGGAGGTCACCGCGCAGCGCATGCTCCGGGTCATCACTGGCCGGGGGCTGGAGGACGCGGAGCTGCGCGGCACCCTGTGCTGGCTCGTGGACACCACCCGGGAGAACGCGGAGCTGGCCACCGTGCTGGCCGAGGAGCGCATACGGCTCGAGGGTCAGGCACGCGAGCTGCTGCGGCTCAGCGGGTACACGAGGGTCCCCGCCGAACTGGTGATCTCCCTGGGCGAGGGCGTCATGTTCAAGCTGCACGTGGAGAACCGCACGGGCATCGCCCGGGAGACCGTGGCGGCCATGGCGGAGCTGCTCGCGTACCGGAGGGGTTGAGCCGCCCCGGATGCTCCGCGCCGGGCGGTGGGCGTGCTGCGGCGACACAGTGCGCCCTCCGATTCGCCCGCGCGTCCCCGCGTGCGCTCCAATGGACGGTGATGGCCCCTCTCAGCGTGTCCCTGATCCTGCTGGCCGCCGTGGTGCACGCGGTCTGGAACATCCTGGCCAAGGGCATCCGCGGCAACGGGACCCTGTTCGTGTGGTGGTACGGGCTGGTCTCCTCCGTGGTGCTGATCCCCGTGAGCCTCCTGGAACCCGGCGCGTGGCAGTCCTGGGGGTGGCCGCTGGTGGGCGCCGCCGTGGTCTCCGGGCTGCTGCACACCGTCTACGGCACCGCCCTGCAGACCGGCTACGACCGCGCACCCCTGGGCGTGGTCTACGCCGTGGCGCGCGGCACCGGGCCCATGATCACCATGCTGGTGGCGGTCCTGTTCCTGGGCGAGCAGCTCTCTCTCACGGCCGCGGCGGGGGCCGTCGCGGTCCTGGTGGGCGTGGCCGTGGTCGCCACGTTCGGCACGCCCACCTCCACCCGGGACGACGACGCCGGGCTCACCCGAGGTTCCGCGCTGACTGGCGTGCTGTGGGGTGCCGCGGTGGGCGCGTGCATCGCCGGGTACACCCTGTGGGACGACCACTCCATGGCCACCCTGGACCTGCCGCCCGTGCTGTACTTCGCGCTGACCTCGGTGGTCCTGGTGCTCACCCTGACCCCCAACGCGTGGCGGCAGCGGCAGGAGATGGCGCACTCGTGGGCCGTGGACCGCAACCGGATCGTCGCGGTGGGCCTGCTGTCCCCGCTCGCGTACATCCTGGTGCTGTTCGCCATGCAGTCCACCCCGGTGGCTCTGGTGGCTCCCCTGCGGGAGTCGAGCATCGTGGTGGGCTCGCTGCTCGCGTGGTGGATCTACAAGGAGAACCGCCTGGTGCCACGGCTCATCGGCTGCGCCGCGGTGCTCACGGGCATTGCGCTGATCAGCGCGTGAGCCGGGCAGGGCCGGGTCTTCGCGCCCTGACGGAACCGGCGCGGGCCGGGCGGCGGCGGGACGGGCCGTGAGGACCGGGGCCAGGACGAGCGTGCGGCGTCGTCAGGCAGACCACGTCCCGTGCACGAAAGAACTTGCCGCGGCATGGAATAAGACCCCCGCCCGGTCCTGTTGAGACGGACATGACCACGATGAAGGCGCAGACATATCAGCAGTACGGCGACACCTCCGTGCTGGAGCTCACCGACCAGCCCATGCCCAAGGTGGGTCCCGGCGAGGTCCTGGTGCAGGTCAAGGCGGCGGGCATCAACCCGGTGGACTGGAAGGTCATGTCCGGTGGGCTCGATCCCATGATGAACGCCCAGTTCCCGGCGACCCCTGGCTGGGACGTCGCGGGAGTCGTCGTGGGCAAGGGCTTAGACACCCCCGGCGTCTCCGAGGGCGACGAGGTGATCGCCTACGCCCGCAAGGACTGGATCCACGGCGGCACGTTCGCCCAGTACGTCTCCGTGCCGGTGCGCACGCTGGCCCCCAAGCCCGCGGCACTGAGCTGGGAGCAGGCCGGTGGGTTGCCGCTCGCGGGACTCACCGCGTACCAGGTGCTCACCCGACTGGGCCTCGCGGGGGGCAAGACCGTGCTGATCCACGCGGCCTCCGGTGGCGTGGGGAGCATGGGCGTGCAGATCGCCAAGGCCTTCGGCGCGCGGGTGATCGGCACCGCGTCGGCCAAGAACCACGACTACGTGCGTGAGCTCGGCGCGGAGCCCGTGGAGTACGGGGACGGCCTCGTGGAGCGCGTCAAGGAGCTCGCCCCGAACGGGGTGGACATCGTCGCGGACTTCGTGGGCGGCGTGGTGGAGGACACCGTGGCCGTGCTCGCGGACGGCGGCCAGCACGGCTCCATCGCGGACCCCGAGGTGGAGAAGCACGGCGGGCACTACATGTGGGTCTCCCCGGACGCGGAGCAGCTCACGGAACTCGCCCGCCTGGCCGACGACGGCAAGCTCACCGTCCGCGTGGACCGCACCTTCCCGCTCGCGCAGCTGCCGGACGCGTTCACGGCCAGCCAGGAGGGTCACGCCGTGGGCAAGATCGTACTCACGGTCGACTGATCCGCGCCATGCTCCCCGGGGGCCGCGCCGACCTCAGCGGCACGACCCCCGGGGCTTTCCGCGCAGGCCGGAGCCACGCAGCTCCGACCGCATGACGACGATGCCTCGTCACGGGTGGACCGTGACGAGGCATCGTCATGTGCGGGGCCGTGCGGCATCGTCGCCCGGAGCTGCGTGGCCGGGGCGGGACAGGCGCACGGCAGCGAGGATCAGCGCGGCGCCATGCGCAGGGCGCCGTCCATGCGGATGGTCTCGCCGTTGAGGTAGTCGTGCTCCACGATCATCCCGGCGAGCTGCGCGAACTCCGCGGGCTGGGCCAGGCGGTGCGGGAACGGGACGGACTCCGCGAGGGCGGAGCGGTAGTCCTCGCCCACGCTGCCGAGCATGGGGGTGTCCACGATGCCGGGGGCGATCGTCATGACGCGCACACCGCGGGAGGAGAGGTCGCGCGCGGCCGCGATGGTCAGGGAGTGCACCCCGCCCTTGGACGCCGCGTACGCCGCCTGCCCGATCTGCCCCTCGAACGCCGCCACGGACGCGGTGTTGATCACGAGGCCGCGCTGGCCAGCCTCGTCCACCGGCTCCTGCGCGGTCATCACCTCGGCCGCGAGCGCGAGCACGGTGAACGTTCCCACCAGGTTGATGCGCACCACGCGGTCGAACAGGGCGAGGTCGTGCACGCCGTTGCGGCCCACCACGCGCGCGGACGGGCCGATGCCGGCGCAGTTCACCACGGTGCGCAGCGGGGCGATCTCCGCGGCACGGGCGACGGCGGCGCGCACCTGCTCCTCGTGGGTCACGTCCGCGGCCACGTAGGTGAGCCCCTCGACCTGGGGCGCCTTCTCGATGCCGCCCGGCAGGTCGATGCCCACGACCTTCGCCCCGCGCTCGATGAGCTGCGCGGCGGTGGCCGCCCCCAGCCCCGAGGCCGCCCCCGTGACGATCGCCGAAGTACCCGTGATGTCCATGTCCGCTCCTGCCGTTGTGGTGCGCGGCGCACGACGCCGCCCGGTTGCTGTCCCGGCCGATCGTACGGGTCCGGACGGGGTAGTTCACGTCACACCCGCTCCGGGGCTCGTGGGGTCGGGACGTGTCACACTCCCGGCCGCGGTGGAACCACCCGGACCGAGCCGCCCGTGGCGGGCGGACCTGCCCTCCACCCACCCCATACGTGATCCACCCGGCGCCGAGACCAGCGGCGCTCACAGTCCCTACCTCCTCATGGTGTGATGGTTCCCGATATTCAGGTACCGGGAACCATCGAAGCCTGGCCGTTTGGCCATTGCGGGAAACCAACTGTGACGCATTGCTGTTCGGGCGACTGGTTGTTACCTGCAACCGCGCCTACCCCAACGAGGCCATTCGCAGAACCGCGTGCGGTAGGATTGCCAAACAATATTACGGCGTAGTTCGTGCGGTCGGCTGGAAGTTCTACATGGGCTCAGGAAAGAACAACTAAAATGCACACTCAGACACCCAAGTCCTTGATAATGTTCCGAATTATCTTCGGGTATCTGCTCATTAGTGCCACCGGGATTTCCCTGTGGTTGAGCTGGGTCGCCAGCCGCACCACGAGCACAGCTATAGGGTTAGGATTGCTCCTGATGATGGTGTCGGTGAGCGCGCTGGGCATCGGGGCGGCTTTACTCGTCCTTGAGTCATCGCACCTAAAAGATTCACACCACCATACCCCCGTCCAGGGAATATCCCTCACTAGCGCAGCCTTCATCGCCGCAGTATCCGTCGTCGCCTCGGTTGCCGTGACATACCTGCATTTCATTACCGATGCCTCACAAGGTTTCGCCACTGCGGCAGTCAGCTACCCACCGGCCACAGCCCTGTGGTGCGGGACGCTGCTGTCTTTGACCGTATGGGTCTCTCTCATGGCCGTCATCGCCCAAGGCTCAGCAGCCCCAAGCGACGACCGCCACCCCGAGCACACGCGCACCTGAGGCCCGCACTCGCCCATCCCCCTCGAAGCGCCCCCTCCCAGCGTCCCACCGTGCGGAACGCACTCCCCAGGGCGGCTGTGTCGGCGACTTCCCTCGACCCCTCGATATTTCCCGTGACACGGACCACATCGGGGCAGGTTCCTGCAGTACGTTGGGGGAAAGTTCTCACCCGGACCCCTGGCGGCCGCACGGCCCCGGTGAACACCGTGGTTCACGGGCGCGGCACGGGGTCCCCGCACTGGAACGAGGATCCCCATGAGCGAGACCACCGCACCCCAGACCGCCGCGTCCGGGCAGTCCGTCACCGAGCGTTTCCGCGCCGCACGGGACCAGCTGCTGCGCCTGCGCACGGACCTGGACGCCGCCCACGCCGAGTTCGAGTGGCCGCGCTTCGACACCTTCAACTTCGCCCTCGACTGGTTCGACGCCCTCGGCTCCGGCGAGGAGGCCGACCGCGAAGCCCTGGTGATCGTCGAGGAGGACGGCGCCCAGACCCGCCGCACCTACGCGGAGCTCTCCCGGCGCTCGTCCCAGCTCGCCACGTGGCTGCGCGGCCAGGGGGTGCAGCGCGGGGACCGGGTGATCCTCATGCTCGGCAACCAGGTGGAGCTGTGGGAGACCATGCTCGCGTGCACCAAGCTGGGCGCGCCCATGATCCCCACCACCGTGATGCTCGGGGAGAACGACCTCCGGGACCGCGTGGAGCGCGGCAACGCCTCGTGGGTGGTCACCTCCCACAGCAACGCGCTGAAGTTCGCGGACGTCCCCGGGGACTTCACGATCATCCAGGTCCCGGATCAGCCGGACCACCGCGTGCGTCCCACCTCCGGGGCCTTCGCCTCCCCCTCCGCGGACGACGACGCCGCCCCGGCCGGTTCCTCGGGCCCCGGCACCTCCGGGGGCACCGCCTCGTCCACCTCCGGCGCGGACACCTCCTCGGGCACGACGTCGGGGAATGCCGCGAGCACCGTGGACGGTGCGGGTGGTGCGGAAGGCGGCGCAGCGGCGTCGTCGTCCGGGAGTGCGGAACTGGCGCCGATCGGGGAGCACCGCGTGCTGGACTATGCACGGTCCTTCAACGGACCGAAGACGTTCGAGGTGCTCGAGCCCTCCCCCGCGGATGCCACGCTGCTGCTGTACTTCACGTCCGGGACCACCTCGCTGCCCAAGCTCGTGGAGCACACGAACACCTCCTACCCGGTGGGGCACCTGTCCACGATGTACTGGATCGGGCTGGAGCCGGGGGACGTGCACCTGAACGTGGCGTCGCCGGGGTGGGCCAAGCACGCGTGGTCGAACTTCTTCGCGCCGTTCATCGCCGGTGCCACCGTGTTCCTCTACAACTACACGCGCTTCAACGCCGTGGCGCTGATGGACCAGATGGAGCGCGAGCACGTGACCTCGTTCTGCGCGCCGCCCACCGTGTGGCGCATGCTGATCCAGTCGGACCTGTCCCACCTGAAGAACCCGCCGCGCAAGACCGTGGCCGCGGGCGAGCCGCTGAACCCGGAGATCATCTCGCGTGTGAAGGCCGCCTGGGGCACGGACATCCGGGACGGGTTCGGGCAGACGGAGTCCTCCCTGCAGATCGCCAACACCCCGGGCATGCCCGTGAAGCCCGGGTCCATGGGCCGGGCGCTGCCGGGCTACGACGTGGTGCTGATCGACCCGAACACTGACCAGGAGAGCGAGACCGAGGGTGAGCTGTGCCTGCGGCTGGACCCCCGGCCGATCGGGCTGACCCCCGGCTACCACGGGGACCCGCAGAAGACCGCGGACGCGTTCCGGGACGGGGTCTACCACACGGGCGACGTGGTCTCGCGGGACGCCACCGGGGTGTTCACGTACGTGGGCCGCGCGGACGACGTGTTCAAGGCCTCCGACTACCGGCTCTCCCCGTTCGAGCTGGAGTCCGTGGTGATCGAGCACCCCGCCGTGGTGGAGGTGGCCGTGGTTCCCTCGCCGGACTCGATCCGTCTGGCGGTGCCCAAGGCGTACGTGGTGCTCGCGGACGGTCACGAACCCACCGCGGAGACCGCCGAGAGCATCCTGCACCACTGCCGCGTGAACCTCGCCCCGTACAAGCGCATCCGGCGGCTGGAGTTCGCGGAGCTGCCCAAGACCATCTCCGGGAAGATCCGCCGGGTGGAGCTGCGCCGCCGGGAGGCGCTGCTGCACCCGGACACGCTGGGGGACGCCGGGGCGGCGGCGGGTGGGGCTCCGCAGAGCTCCGGGTCTGACGGGTCCGTGGAGTACGCGGACACGGACTTCCCGTCTCTGCGGGGTGAGTGAGCCTGGTGGCTGACATCTGCCTGGTGTGGCACCGGGAGCTGACACCCGAGCAGACCGACCAGCTGGGACAGCTCTTCGATGCGGAGTACGGAACCGACGAGGGGCCGTGGAATCCTGACGCACCCTACGGCTACGCTCCCGCCGAGCTGCACGTGGTGGCAGTCGAGGGCGGGAGGGTCGTGGGTCACGTGGGCACCCAGCGACGGATGATTTCCGTGGGTGACCACGACGTGCTGGTTGCGGGCACCGGCGGAGTGCTGGTCTCCCCCTCGCATCGGGGCCAAGGCTTTGGTGCGCGGCTGCTCGCTGCAGCACAGGACGCCGCCCGATCCATTGCACCAGCCGATTACGGATACCTCGGTTGTCGAGAGGGGGTAGTCCCGTTCTACGAGTCGTGCGGGTACAAGCGCATTGAGGTCACCGAGCGATTCCGTTCCCGCGATGATTACAGCCGAACGGTCGAAGAAACAGGCGCCCCGGTGATGGTGTGCTCTGGAACGCGCGATGTGGGCACCTGGCCCAAGGGCCGTATCGATCTCCGAGGTCGCTGCTGGTGACTCCCTGCAGTGCTCCCGTGGAGCGAGCGGTCCGTGTCACCCCGCCGTCCACACCATGACCCCGTCACACTCTCGCCCGGGGACCGCCAGGAACCCTTCGGACTCATAAAGGTCTCTCGCACGGTTGCCGTCCTCCACGGAGAGGCTGACGCGGTTGTGCCCGCGGGCGGCACTCTCCGCGAGAAGCCGTCGGAGCAGCCGACGCCCGTGCCCGGCACCCCGGCGCTCGGGGGCCACCCACAGACTGGCTTCTGGAACGTCAGCGGAAACGAACCCGTACCCGGGATTTTCCGTGCCCAGGAACTGCGCCCAAGCCACGCCGACGACGCTCGAAGGGTCCACCATGATGAAGCCGAAGTCTCCGCGCTCGGGTTCGAACTCCGTGTAGTGGACGATTGCGGGATCGGCAAGAACGTCCTCGCTGAAGAAGCGCTCTCCGCACCAGTTCATGTTGCCCAAGGTGGCCTCACGCAGAGCGTCGCCGTCCCGACTCGACAGAGGTCGGACCGGCGAGAGGTCTTGGTGGTTCATGGGACACTCCTTCAGGGATCGTGAGGCCCCATCGGTGAGGCACTTCTCGACGAGCCCAAGACCCGACCGTACCGCCCGGCCTCTCACTCGTAGCACGGAGAATCATCCATGGGAAAGACGCACAACTTCTACCACCGGGCATGCGACGTTGCCGCCGGGGAGGACATCGTGGGTATCACCGTGGCGGAGGACGGACGGGTGGCACTGGAGTACGGCGAGTTCCCGGAGAACCTGCGGTGCAACTGGGCGGGGTTCCTCTACGACCTGTCGCTGACCCCCGCGATGCTCGATGACCTGTATCCGGGCCTGCGGGTCGTCTCGGCCCGTCTGCAGGAGGGATACGGGCACCTGGTCGTCTCGGACGGCACGTCGCAGCGTGAGTACCGGCGCGAGATCACCCCCGTGGAGCGCAGACATGTGGCTCTGGAGGTCATTCCCTTCGACCCGACTGTCGAGCCGCAGAGTGGCAGCCCCTACTGGGACGGCCTGACCCCCACGGGCTTCATGGAGGAGCTGCGAGGAAACTTCCCCCACGGAGAGCCCGATGGGAGGGGCCTCATGGCCGTGTGAAGGTGCGGTCCGCTGTCTTTGACTCTCACGCTGCGTGAGGCAGCACAGTTTTTTTCATGAGCACTCACAGCACCGCTTTCCACATCAGCCCCGTTCCCGCTCCGGCATGGGATGCCGTAGCCCCCGAGAACTTCCACGGGATCTACGGCATGCCGTCCTTCGTCACCGTCCCCACCTCGGACATGGCCGCATCCGTGGCGTTCTGGACCGGGGCGCTGGGGTTCTTCACCCTCTTCGAGATCCCAGGGCAGCTGGTACACCTCCGTCGTTGGGCTTTCCAGGACGTGCTCCTGGTTCCCGGCGCACCACCGCAGACGGGCACATCCTCCCCGGTGGTGAACTTCGCGTGCGTTCTGACCCAGATCAAACAGATCACCGCCGCGTGCAAGGGTGCCGACGGCGTCGTCGTGTCCGGCCCGCGGGACACCCCCTGGAACAGCCGCGAGGTGGAGGTGGTGACCCCTGAACGAATCCGGGTGGTCCTCACGGCGGCGAAACCGTACGACCCCACCACCCAGGAGGCCGCGAATCTGAGGGCGGCGGGCATCACTCCCCCGGCACACGACGTCGACCACAATGAGCCACATGACCGATGACCGGATGCTGTTGACCGTGGGGCAGGTCGCAGAGCGCCTCGGTGTCACCGTGCGGACGCTGCACCACTGGGACGCCGAGGGCTTGGCGTCCCCCTCCGAACGCTCCGGCACCGGGTACCGCCTCTACACCCAGGCAGACCTGGACCGCTTGGAACGCGTGGTGGTCTACCGGGAGCTGGGCTTTGGGCTCGACGCCGTCCGGGATCTTCTCGACGACCCGGCCGTGGACGTCGTGGCAGCCCTGCGCGAGCAGAGCATGCAACTGGAGGCGCGAGTTCACCGGCTGCAGCAGCTCCACAAAAGCGTACAGACCATGATCGAGGCGCAGGAACGGGGAACCGTCCTGAAACCCGGGCTTCAAGCCAAGGTCATGAGCGGGGATTGGAACCCCGAGTGGCCCGCCCAGGCTCGGGCCCGGTGGGGAGACACAGCCCAGTGGCGTCAGTACGCCGAACGGGCAGCTTCCCGAGATCCGGTCGAGTGGGCTGAGCTGACGCGCGCCACCGAGGATCTCGACCGCGATCTCGCCTGCGCGTTCCGCAAAGGCACCCTCCCGGGCGACCCCGATGCGAACGACCTCGTGGAGCGGCACCGCACGCTGTTCAGCCGGTACTTCCCCCTCACCCGGCAGATGCAGGTCTGTCTGGGGCGGCTCTACGAGTCAGACCCCGGATTCGCTGCACACTACGAGGCATCGCACCCTGGGCTTTCGTCGTGGCTGCGGCGAGCCATCGACGCCGCTGCTCGCGCCCACGGGATTGACCCCGCCTCCGCCGCGTGGGAGTGAGAGCACACCTGCCTCCGCACGATCGGAGCGCCCGGTGGGGTGGGTCCGGCGGCGTGTTGTTTCAGGACAAGTTGCCTGCCCAGCGCACTTCCCCGTCCACCACAGTGTCGGTGGGTTCCATCCCCAGATGGCGTGCAATCCGCTGAGACGCCTCGTGCTCATGATGGATGTGCGCCATGACCCGGGGCACTCCCCTCTGCCGGAGTTCTTCGATCAGGCGGGAGCCCGCCCGCGCAGCGTATCCACGGCCCTGCCACGAGGCCCCGATGACCCAGGCGAGTTCCGCGGGTGAGCCGTCCAGCGGAACGGTGGCCTGCACGTAGCCCACCGCCTCCTGCTCCGGCCCCACCACCACAATGCGGTTGAGCCACAGTTCGCTTCCATCCGAAGAGTGGCCGCGGGTCTGCACGGCGTACTGCCTCTCCAGGCCGGCAACGCTCGGGGGCTCGCCGCCCGTGTAGCGGTACAGCTCGGGATCAGCCAGGACTGCCGCCATCTCAGGGGCGTCGGTCACGCTCAGAGGCCGGAGGGCAATTGAGGTCGTCATGGGTGGAATTTATCGTCCCGGCAATCTCCAGGTTGCCCCTGGAGGGTTCATGTCGTCGGCATCCCCAGTCGTGGGTGACCGCCACCAGTTCCCTCGGATATCTTCATTCGCATGGATGAATCCAGCGTGGGCGCTCTCATCGGCATCTTGATGTCCGCCGCGGTGCTGGGCTTCGTCTACGCGGTCATTCGAGCGGCGGCATCGGGCCCTGCAGACCGCAACGGGTTCATCGGCATCCACATCAAAGCCACCCATCGCAGCGATGAGGCGTGGCATGCCGCGGCCCTGCCCGTGTCCCGCATCATTCTCCTAGTGGCGGTTGCCGTGGACCTGCTGTGCCTGGCCCTGCTATTCCTCGGGCCCATATGGCTCGTCCCCTGGCTGGGAATAATCCCCTCGATCGTGCTGGTCCTGGGTTTGGTTCCCATAGCCCTCGCCGCCAAGAGAGGCGCCGACGCCGCACCTCCAGCGCCCGGCCTCTGATCACCCTCGCTTCCGGGCCACCGCGACACCGCCGACTGCCACTGGGCTGAGCCACGGCACGCAGCTCAGGATCGCGGGAAGGCAGCCGGGTGCGGGGGCGGCGTCGTCACCCCGGGAGATGCACGAGTGCGTCAGATCAGACCGCGATCAGCCAGTAGATCCCGCCCAGGAACACCACCCCATAGGCGGAGCCCGCCACCAGCTGCGCCCACGTGTGTGCGCCCAGCACGCGGCGGCTCACGCACACCGCGAGCGCCACCGGCACGAACAGCAGACCCCACGGACCCCACGCGACGGGCAGGATCACGGCGGTGCCGCCCATCATCATCCCGTGCACCGAGATTTTCCACCACGGGCTCACCAGGGCCACCACCGCAGAAGCGGCGAGAGTGGCGGTGAGCAGGCCCGCGATCTCCGCGGGCCCGTGGAACGCGAGAGTCACAGCGAGGAACGCCGCCACCAGCAGGAACGTCCCGATCATCACCGGACGCCGGTGCTCCTTGACGCTCACGTGGTGGTCGGTGAGCACACCCCGGCGCGAGAGAACGGTGACGGTGGCCAGCGAGACCCCGCACACCGCCAGCGCCGCGGCCACGCCCCACGCGAGGGAGGCGAGGGTGCCGTGGGCGCTCCACGGGATGACGACCAGCAACACCGCCAGCACGAGCGGGGCCTGGAATACCTCAGAGAGGACGACCGCCCAGGTGGGGTTCGCAGCCGGTGAGCTGGAACCGCGAGCTTGCCCGGCGGCGTCGGCAGGGTCCGGGCGCGGCGGCGTCGTCGGCCCGTCGTGGCTGCTCACGGGCGCAGATCAGAAATCGAGCGTCTCGTACGTCTCGTGCTCGTTGTTCGCCAGCGCGGGGATCGCCTGCCCCACGCCGAACTGCGCGAAGTGCTCGGAGCCCACGTGGGCCTTGAACGCGGCCTTGTCCTGGTAGACCTCGAAGATGCGGAACACCGCGGGCTCCTCCGGGCTCTGGTACGCCTGGTAGTAGAGATTGCCGGGCTCCTCGCGGGAGGCGGGCGAGAGCTCGGCAAGCGAGGCGCGCACGGTCGCCTCCTCGCCGGGCTTGGCGGTCCAGGTGGCGCTGCAGACGAAAGCCATGGGGTGTCCCTTCTCGACGACGACGCCGGACGGTCACCGGCCCGCTCATGCTATCGGCCCGCGGGTGGGCGCCGGTCAACCCCACCGTACGGCCCGGGGGACGCGCCCAAGTTCACCATCTTTTCAGGATCCTCCTCCCCTGCCCTCAGGATGGAGGGCATGATTCGCATCGAGCACCTCACCAAGCGCTACGGCGGATTCACCGCGGTGGACGACATCTCCTTCACGGCACAGCCCGGCCGGGTCACCGGTTTCCTGGGGCCCAACGGCGCCGGGAAGTCCACGGCGCTGCGGATGCTCACCGGTCTCACCCCGGCCAGCTCGGGTGAGGCGCTCGTGCTGGGCCACCGCTACGCCGAGCTGCCCAACCCCAGCCGGCATGTGGGCGTGATGCTCGACGCCGCCGCACAGCATCCCGGTCGCACCGGCCGCGAGGTGCTGCAGCTCGCCGCCACCATCACGGGTGCGGGCAGGGCACGGGTGGACGAGATGCTGGAACTCGTGGGGCTGGAGCCCTCCGAGGCGTGCCGCCGTGTGAAGAACTACTCCCTGGGCATGCGTCAGCGCCTCGGTCTCGCGGGCGCGCTATTGGGCTCACCCCAGGTGCTTGTACTGGACGAACCCGCCAACGGCCTGGACCCCGCGGGCATCCGCTGGATGCGCGGTCTGCTCCGGGACTTCGCGGACCGGGGCGGCACCGTGCTGCTGAGTTCGCACCTGCTGCACGAGGTGGAGCAGGTCGCGGACGACCTCGTGATGATCGGCCACGGCCGGATCGTCGCCCAGGGCCGCATGACGGACCTGCTCGCCACCCGCCCCGGCTGCGTGGCCGACGCCGAGGACCAGGCGGCCTTCGCCACCGCGCTGAGCACCGCGGGCATCACCTTCTCCGGGCGCGCGGACGGTGCCGCCGAGATCGAGGCCGACGCCGCCCGCGTGGGTCGCGTAGCGCTCGACGCCGGTGTGCCCCTGACCCTGCTGCGCCCCGCGGACGGCACCCGGCTGGAGGACATGTTCCTGCAGCTCACCGCGGACACCGCCCGCGACGAGCAGGGGCGGGGCGGCACCCCACCCGGCGCGGCGGCGTCGTCCGGCGCCACACCGCCCGCGCAGCCGTCACCCGCCCAGGGAATGCCCGCCCGAGAGGAGCCCACCGCATGAGCACCGCAACCACCACCACGGCCCCCTGGGGCCATGCAGAACCGACGGGCCGCGGGCTGTCGTTCCTCACCCTGCTGCGCGTGGAGCTGCGCAAGCAGGTGGACACGCGCGCCGGGCGCGGTCTGCTGATCGCGATCGGCGTGCTCACCGCCCTCGCGCTGGGGCTCACCGTGTGGCTGACCCGTGAGGAGGGTGCGGACCTCGCCGGTCTGTTCGTCGTAACAATGACGCCGCAGGGGTTGCTGCTGCCCGTGCTGGGGATCATCACGGCGTGCAACGAGTGGAGCCAGCGCACCGCCCTGATCACGTTCACGCAGGAACCCCGCAGGATCCGGGTGGTGCTCGCCAAGCTGCTCGCAGCACTCGTCCTGGGGACGATCGCCTTCGCGGCGGCGTGGGTCCTGGCACTGCTCGCACACCTGATCTCTGCCGGGCTCTCCGGCAGCCCCGTGAGCATCGACCTCGATCCCGGGCAGCTGGCGGGCCAGTGGCTCACCCAGATGCTCGCCCTCCTGCAGGGTGTGGCATTCGGGCTGGCGCTGCTGTCCGTGCCGCTGGCCATCGTGGCCTACTTCGTCCTGCCCACCCTGTACTCGGCAGCCGCTCTGATGGTCCCTTCTCTGCAAGATCTCGGGGCGTGGGTGAACATGACCGCGGCCTCCACCCCGCTCATGGAGGGAGTGGACCTCACTGCCACAGAGTGGGGTCAGCTGGGAACGTCCTCGCTGCTGTGGATCGGGGTGCCGCTGCTGATCGGCATCTGGCGGGTGCTCACGCGCGAGGTGAAGTAGGCGCGCCGCTCGGCGTTCCTCTTCCGGACACGAGGGCCGGTCCCCACCCTGCCCTGGGTGAGGACCGGTCCTCTGTGCTGGGGCTGCCCGTTTCTCGAGGTCTCCCTGGACAGTCAGCGGCGCCTGGCGGGTTCCGCCCGTTCCAGGCGCACGACGGTGTCCGCGAGCTCGGCGACGTCCGCGTCGTCGTGCGTGATGACCACCGCGGTGCGCCCGGCCAGCACGCGTTTCAGCACCTGTCTCATGCGGGGCCGGGCCGCCACGTCCAGTGCGCTCATGGGCTCGTCCAGCAAGATCACGCGCGGATCCGCGGCCAGCACGCGCGCGATCGCGACCCGCTGCGCCTGCCCTCCCGAGAGCTCATCCGGGCGCCGCTGCACGAACTCCTCCGCGCCCACCTCCCGCAGCCATGCCCGGGCACGACGCCGCCCTTCCGCCCTCCCTGCCCCGCTCGCCCGCGGCCCGAACGCCACGTTGTCCAGCACGCTCAGGTGGGGGAACAGCAGGGGTTCCTGGGCCATGAGGGCCACTCCCCTACGGTGCGCGGGGACCCACACGGGCCGGTCTCCGGTGTCCGCCCGGACCACGCACCGCTCCCCCACGTGAACCGCGCCACGATCCGGTGCCACCAGGCCGGCGACCACGCCGAACACCGTGGACTTCCCCACCCCGTTGGGCCCGAGCAGCGCCACGGTGGTGCCCGGCTCCACGGTGAACTCGGCGGCCACACCTCGTGGTTCGTGAGTGACGTCCACCCGCAGCCCGATGGGGTGGTGGGACCCCTGCGCCGGACTGCCAGCTGAGACCGTGGGCGTGGCCGACGGCGCATCTTGGGTTTCCTGTTTCTGCGGCAGCGACGCGAACGGGGTACGCCCGCCCATGGACCGGGACTCCTCTGACGCGGTCGGATCGGCAGGCCCTTCCCCGCCCCCACCCGGGGCGGCGGCATCCGCACGCGACTCCGGATCGGCCTGACCACCCGGCCCGCGAGCGCCGTCCCGCCCCACCCACCGGGTGAGGTTGGCGCGGAAGCCGGCCCCGCGGCGTCGTCGTGCGGGGGTGGTGAGACTGACGACCAGCAGCGCGACCAGGACGAGGAGCAGGGAGAGGGCCACGGCGGCGTCGGGGTCGGTTTCGCGCTGCAGGTAGATCTCCAGCGGGAGCGTGCGGGTGACACCCTCCAGGCTGCCCGCGAACGTGAGGGTGGCGCCGAACTCGCCCAGGCAGCGCGCGAAGGACAGCGCGGCGCCGGAGAGCACCGCGGGCAGGGCGACCGGCAGCGTCACGCGGAAGAGCGTGCGCGTGGGGGAGGCGCCCAGGCTCGCAGCAATCTGCTCGTAGCGGGTGCCCGTGGTGCGCAGCGCACCCTCCAGCGAGACCACCAGGAACGGCAGGGCCACGAACGTCTGCGCGAGCACGACGGCCGCGGTGGAGAACGCGATGTCCACGCCCAGTGCCGCGAGCGGCGCGCCCAGGAAGCCCGTGCGCCCGAACGTGTACAGCAGCGCGATGCCCCCCACCACCGGAGGCAGCACGAGCGGCAGCAGCACCAGCGAGCGGAACACGGTGAGGCCCCGGGCCGTGGACCGCGCCAGCACCAGGGCCAGCGGGCAGCCCAGGACCACGCACAGCGCGGTGGAGGCCACCGCCGTGCGGAGGCTCAGCCACAGCGCGGCGAGCGAGGACTCACTCGTGAGCAGCTCCCCCAGGTGCGCCCAGTCGATGCGCAGCAGCATCCCCACCAGGGGCAGCAGAATCAGCAGGGCACCCGCGGCCGCCGGGAGCACCACCCACCGCGGGGTCGCGGAGAACCGGCGCGTCACGGGGCGCCGAAGCCCGCGTCCCGCAGCACTTTCTGCCCTTGCTCACCCGTGACGAGGTCCACGAACTGCGCGGCAAGCTCCGGCTGCTCGGAGTCCTTCAGGGCCACGATCGGGTAGTTGTTGATCGCCTCATCCGCCATGGGAATGTCGATGGTCGTGACCTTGTTCCCGGCGGCCTTGGCATCCGTGACGTACACGATGCCGGCGTCCGCCTGACCGCTGGTGACCTTGCCGAGCACGTCCGTCACGGCGTTCTCCTGGCTCACGGGCGCCAGCTCCACACCGTTGGCCTGCTCCACCTTCTGGGTGGCGGCACCGCACGGCACCTCGGGGGCGCACGTGACGAGCTTGACGTTCTTGCCCAGCACGTCCTGGATGCTCCTGATTCCCGCCGGGTTGTCCTTGGGCACCACGAGTGTCAGCACGTTGGTGGCGAAGATCTTCGGCTCCCCCTGGGCGAGGTCCGCGTCCGTCAGCTTGGTCATGTTCTTCTGGTCCGCGGAGGCGAACACGTCCGCGGGTGCGCCCTCGGTGAGCTGCTGCACCAGCCCCGAGGACCCGCCGTAGTTCACGTCCACGCTCACGCCGGGGTGGTCCTTCTCGAACTCGTTGGAGAGCTGGTCGAAGGACTGGGTGAGGGACGCCGCCGCGGACACCCGCAGGGTCTTGTCCCCGCCCCCGGCCCCGGCCTCCGGGGACGACGCCGCTGCATTGCTTCCCCCGCTCTGCCCACCGCAGCCGGTGAGCACCAGGGTGCCCAGACCCGCAGCGGCCACGAGGGCGGTGAGGCGGCGTCTACCCGCGGTGCCCGGTGTCTTCTGCTCTGCGCACGCCATCATTTGCGCCCCTCCGTCTCCACGATGACCGCCGTGGACTTCACCACGGCCGTGGCCACGGAACCGGGCGCGAGCCCGAGGTCCTCCACCGCCTCCGTGCTCATCAGGGACACGATCCGGTGCGGACCGCACTGCAGCTCCACCTGGGACATCACGGGGTCGGACTTCACCGCGGTCACCAACCCCACCAGCCGGTTTCGGGCGGAACTGCTCACGCGCGCGGGATCCTCGGGGCTCACCGCGGTGCGGCGCGCCAGCTCGGCGAGGTCCGCACCGTCCACCACCAGGTGCCCCGTGCCGTCCTTCTGCCCGGGAAGGGCACCCTGGTCGATCCACCGCCGGACGGTGTCGTCGCTGACACCCATGAACGAGGCGGCCTGAGCCACACGGAGAAAGGTCATGAGCGCATGTTATCCGCAGGTGCGGGCCCCGGGGTCAGAAAGACCCGCAGATGCGGACCCAGATGGTGCCGCGCCGGTGGACAGCTGGCCGCTGGTGCTGCCTAGTGGAGTAAAAGCAGATCCGCAGCCGCATTTCTGCGTTTGCTCCGCTAATGCAGACCACCCCGGGGCGCGCAGGTCACCCCAGGAGCACCCCCCCGGGCAGAACGACGACGTCGCTCCCCACCTTCCGGGGAGCGGCGTCGTCTGCGCGTGCCCTGTCAGCACATCATCTGCGCCACAGGACGGAGCCCGGGCTCACTCGTGGGAGAAGTTCGGCTTCCGCTTCTCCGTGAAGGCCGCCATGCCCTCCTTCTGGTCCGCAGTGGAGAACAGCCCGTGGAACACGCGGCGCTCGTACTGCAGTCCCGCGGCCAGGGTGGTCTCGTACGCGGTGTTGACGGTCTCCACGGCGTGCTGGGCCACCGGCTTGGACATGCCGGAGATCTTCGTGGCGACCTCCAGCGCGGTGTCCATGAGGGAGTCGGCGGGGACCACACGGGAAACGAGTCCGGAGCGCTCGGCCTCCTCGGCGTCCATCTGGCGGCCGGTGAGGATGAGGTCCATCGCCTTGGCCTTGCCCACTGCGCGGGTCAGCCGCTGGGTGCCGCCCATGCCCGGGATGACGCCCAGGGTGATCTCCGGCTGCCCGAACTTGGCGGTGTCCGCGGCGATGATCATGTCGCACATCATGGCCGCCTCGCAGCCACCGCCCAGGGCGTAGCCCGCGACCGCCGCGATCTTCGGCGTGCGCAGCCGGGCGAAGGTGTCCCACGCGGAGAAGAAGTCCTCGCGGTACATGTCCGAACCGGTCTTGGAACCCATCTCCTTGATGTCGGCGCCCGCGGCGAACGCCTTCTCGGAGCCGGTCAGGACGATCGCACCGATCTCCGAATTGCGGTCCAGGTCGGTGGCGGCCGCCACGAGCTCGGTCATGGTCTGCACGTTCAGCGCATTCAGCGCCACGGGACGGTTCAGCGTGATCACGCCCACGCGTCCCTCGCGGCGGACCAGGATGGTGTCGTAGGTGTTCTCAGTCATGTGGCCAGCATCTCACGACGCCGCTGTTCCCCGCCTCACACGCACGGGTGACGGTCCACCACCGCATTCGGCCCGGAACGCTGACCCTCTGTTGACACGACAGATGCCGCACATGATGCGCCCCTGCCATCCTGGCCAGGTGCGGGGTGACGGTGAGGGACTCGCCGAGGCGACCCAGCGGCGTCGTGGGCCGGGGTCCGTCACACCCCTGAAACACGCGGTCGCTAGCATGGCGGCATGCGTGAATTGCAGGCACAGATCATCGCCGAGCTCGGGGTGGCCCCGCGGATCGACCCGGAGACGGAGGCGGCGCGGCGCGTCGACTTCCTGTGCGACTACCTCCGGGCGACGCACACCAGGGGCTTCGTGCTGGGCATCAGCGGCGGCGTGGACTCCACGCTCGCGGGACGGCTCGCCCAGCTGGCCGTGGAGAAGCTGCGCGAGGACGAGATCCCCGCGGAGTTCGTGGCCATGCGCCTGCCCTACCGCACCCAGCAGGACGAGGACGACGCGCAGGCCGCGCTCGCCTTCATCGAGCCGGACTGGGTGCTCACGTACGACGTCGCTCCGGCCGTCGACGGGTTCGAGGCCGCCTACGCCGCGGCCACCGGCGAGCAGCTCACCGACTTCACGCGCGGCAACACCAAGGCCCGCGTGCGCATGACCGCGCAGTACGCGGTGGGCGGGGACCACAACCTGCTGGTGATCGGCACGGACCACGCGGCGGAGTCCATCACCGGGTTCTTCACCAAGTTCGGGGACGGCGGCGCGGACCTCCTGCCGCTGGCCGGGCTGGACAAGCGGCAGAACCGGCAGCTGCTGGAGTACCTGGGGGCCTCGGAGCGGCTGGTCGGGAAGGTCCCCACCGCGGACCTGCTCAACGACAACCCCGGGCGCACGGACGAGGACGAGCTGGGCCTCACGTACGAGGACATCGACGACTACCTCGAGGGCAAGGATGTCCCCGTGGAGGTCGCGGAGAAGCTGGAGCAGATCTTCCTGCGCTCCCGCCACAAGCGCACCGTGCCGGTGACCCCGGCGGACGCGTGGTGGCGGGAGGGCTGAGCCCTCCTCAAGCGGAGAGGGATGCGCTGCGGTACCTGCGGTTGCGGACCGCCAGCAGCCCACCGGCCAGCACCGCCGCCAGCACCGAGGCGGTCAGCACGGCCACCTTGGCCTGGTCCCCTGCGGCCGCGGACGGGTCGAAGCTCAGCTCCGCGATCAGCAGGGACACCGTGAACCCGATCCCGGCCAGCAGCGCGATCCCCACCAGGTCGATCCACTTGTAGGACGGGTCCAGCTTCCGCCCGGTGAGCACGGTGGTGAGCCATGTGGCCGCAATGATGCCCAGCGGCTTGCCCAGGACGAGGCCCGCGATGATGCCGAGCGTGACGGGGGCGGCGAGCGCCGTCGTCAATCCGTCCCAGCCGCCCACCGCGACGCCCGCGGAGAAGAACGCGAAGACCGGCACCGCGAACCCGGCGGACAGGGGCCGCACGCGGTGCTCCAGGTGCTCGGCGAGCTCCACGGGCTCCCCGGAGGCCCTGGCCCCCATGACGGGAACGGCGAAGCCGAGCAGCACGCCGGCGACCGTGGCGTGGATCCCGGCCTCGTGGACCAGGGCCCACGTGATCACGGCCAGCGGCACCAGGATCACCCACGCGGCCCACGTGCGGTGGGCGAAGAAGCGGGGGAAGCGGTGCGCCAGCAGCCCGAACACGGCCAGCGGGACGAGCGCGAGGAGCAGCGGGAGCACGTGCACCTCGTCCGTGTAGAAGACCGCGATGATGGTGATGGCCAGCAGGTCGTCCACCACCGCGAGCGTGAGCAGGAAGAGGCGGAGCGCGCTGGGCAGGTGCGATCCCACGATCGCGAGCACCGCCACGGCGAACGCAATGTCGGTGGCGGTGGGGATCGCCCAGCCGCCCAGGGTCTCGGGGTTCGTCGCGTTCACCGCGGCGTAGATCAGCGCGGGGACGACGACGCCGCCCACGGCCGCCGCGATCGGCACCGCCGCCTTGCGGAGGTCCCGCAGATCACCCGAGACGAACTCGCGCTTGAGCTCGAGGCCCACGAGGAAGAAGAAGATGGCGAGCAGTCCGTCCGCGGCCCAGGTGCCGAGGCTGAGCTTCAGGTGCCACGGCTCGTAGCCGACCTCGAGGTCACGGAGGGCGAAGTAGCTCTCCACAAAGGGCGAGTTGGCCCAGACGAGGGCGATGACAGCGGCAACCACGAGGAGGATGCCAGCCACGGTCTCGCGGCGCAGGACGTCCTGGAGCCGGGAGAGGACGCCACCCGAGGGGTGGTCGGGCTCGCACGGCGGCTCAGGATGGTTGAAGAAACCGGGCTCCGAGACGAAGCCGGAGGACTCTTCCTGCGCCACGGGCTCCGGGGATCCGGGCTCACGGTGGGCAGGGGTGGACGTGTGGTGCAGGGGCATGGATCACTCCAGTGTCGACGGGCATCACGCTCATTACCGCCGACCAGACTTCCCGGCACACCAGCCAGTAAGGGTAGCAGGGCGCCTTTATGCGGCGCACCCGTGCTTTCCATCATGACCTTGGGTCCCAGCTGCAGAGGCGGGCGCACCCGACTGATACCCCTAGAACCTGCGCCGTTGTCCGGCACCCGATCAGAGGTCGCGAGGCGGAGCATCCATCGAATCGCGGCTGACTCTCTTCTTGTCCTCGGCGGACCCTATGAGGTCCTTTCGGGCGAAGAACCAGACCAGACCGCCCGCCCGAAAAACCCCCACAATGATGGCCACCCACATAGTTGTATTCATGGCCCCAAGCTATCAACCAGATTTCCGACTACCGCGCACTACCCGCGTTCCAGATGTGAGGTGAATCGTTGGCAAAACTGCGCGCCTGACATGAGAGGCCACCCTGCCTACGGTGGGGGCATGCTGAAACGGAAATCGGTGGGCTTGCTGATCCAGGGGTCCGCGATGGTGGCCCTCTTCGTGATCACCGTCATTGGAGCGCGGGAATCGTGGCTGCTCATGACCCTAGAACTGCTTTTTGCCGTCATCTTCTTCACCAAGGCGGTGCAAGCACGGCGTGCAGAAGTCGAGGCGGAGCGCCGTCGAGCGGCGCGCCGCCCCGCGAGCAACGGCCTGACCTGACCGAGCCGCCACCGGCAGGACCGGCTATTAAGGATTGCGGCGCGGCTGTGGCTTGGAAACACGAGCCAACATCAGGCTGATTCCCCACAGGAACAGGACCAGCAGCGGTACGAGAGTCATCATGGACGGCTCGTCCACGACTATCACGCCGCCCACGTTCTCCCAGGTGCACGTGTGGCCCAGTGGCACCCAGCTCCACCCCGGCTCACCGTAGATCGAGCTTCCGTCGCCCAGTTCGCAGGACAGAGATCCGGAGTGCACGAGTCGCTCCGCCACGAGCCCTCCGATCCAGGCGAGCATCGCTGCGAGCCACAGCACCCATCCGACGTTGCTTGCCCGTGAAGCGGCTGTTCGGTGTGACATTCACCCGTCTCCGTTCTGGCTGCTGTGCCCCACCGCCGAGCGCCGAGCGCACTGTCGGTAATTTGGTCCCGCCACTTTCTTACCAGGGTTCCCTGCGACTTCGTCCTTCCCGGTCAATCCACCCACTTGATCCTCGTCAGACTTCCCTGGCTACACTGACCACCAGTGACACGGGGTGCCGCCACCCTCCCTCCCAGCCCCACCGGGCGGACGGACGGGGCACCGCAGCGGCTGAGATGACACCCGTCGAACCTGTCCAGTTAGTACTGGCGAAGGGATGTCACGGTCGCACCGCGCAGGTGGCGCACCGCTTTCTTCGCCGTGAGCCACAGGAGTGAGCATGTGGATCGAGAACACCATCGTCCTGGTCACCGGCGGAGCCCGCGGGCTCGGGGAGCACCTCAGCCGGGCGTTCGCGCGCGAGGGTGCGCGCGTCGTCGTGAACTACCACTCCAGCGAGGAGCGGGCCCGTGCGCTGGTCAGCGAACTCGGGGAGGACAGGGCACTCGCGATTCAGGCGGACGTGACCGACGCCCAGCAGGTGCAGGACATGGTCACCCAGGCCAGGGAGCACTTCGGCGCGCCGGTCACGGTGGCGGTGAACAACGCCCTGGTGGACTTCAGCTTCAACGGGGACGCCCGCCCCACCCTGGAGAATCTGACCGCCGAGAACCTCACCCAGCAGTTCCAGGGCGCCGTGGTGGGCGCCCTCAACGTGATGCAGGCGGTCACCCCGGGCATGGCGGAGGCGGGCGAGGGGCGCATCATCAACATCGGCACCAACCTCTTCCAGAACCCCGTGGTCCCCTACCACGACTACACCGCCGCGAAGGCCGCCCTGCTCTCCCTCACCCGCACCGCCGCCAAGGACCTCGGCCCGCAGGGCATCACCGTGAACATGATCTCCGGCGGCCTGCTGCGCACCACGGACGCGAGCGCCGCCACCCCGGACGAGGTCTTCGACTTCATTGCCGCCGGCACTCCCCTGGGCCGTGTGACCACCCCGGAGGAGTTCGCGGACACCGCCCTGTTCTTCGCCTCGGACTGGTCCCGCGGGGTCACCGGCCAGAACCTGGTGGTCGACGGCGGGCTGGTGATGGACTGACATGGCCCGCCGCCTCCACCTCAACGCGTTCCTCTACGGCGCCGGCCACCACCAGGCCGCGTGGCGCGCGCCCAACTCCTCGGTGCACCGCCTCACGAACATCAGCTACTACGAGGAGCTCGCGCAGACCGCCGAGCGCGGCCTGTTCGACGCCGTGTTCTTCGCGGACGGCCACAGCGTGGGCGACGTGTCCGGCGGACCCCACTGGTCCCTGGAACCGCTGACCGCCCTGTCCGCGATGGCGCGCGCCACCGAGCGCATCGGCCTGGTGTGCATAGTGTCCTCCACGTTCTTCACGCCGTTCCACGCGGCCCGGATGCTCGCGTCCCTGGACCACATCTCGGGCGGCCGGGCGGGCTGGAACGTGGTGACCTCCATGTGGGACGACGAGGCCCGCAACCACGGCTATCGGGCCATGCCACCCAAGGACGAGCGCTACGAGCGCGCCCGCGAGTTCGTGGAGGTGGCCCGCGCCCTGTGGGCCAGCTGGGACGAGGACGCCGTCACCGCGGACCCCGAGGGCCAGTGGGCGGACCCCTCCAAGCTGCACCGCCTGGACCACGAGGGCCGCCACTTCCTGGTGGACGGGCCCCTCACGGTCCCGCGCTCCCCGCAGGGCGAGCCGGTGCTGTTCCAGGCCGGTGCGTCCGGTCCCGGCAAGGCCCTGGCCGGGGACTTCGCGGAGGGGATCTACGCCGTGGCCTACGACCTCCCCGCCGCCCAGGAGTACTACTCCTCGGTCAAGGCGGAGGTGGCGCGGGCCGGGCGCGACCCGGAGGCCGTGGTCGTGATGCCCGGGCTGGTCACCTACGTGGGCCGCACCCACGAGGAGGCCCTCGCCAAGCAGGAGCGCGTGGACCGGCTGCTGCCCGTGGAGCAGTCCCTCGCGCAGCTCTCCACGTTCGTGGAGCAGGACTGCTCCGACTGGGACCTGGACGCACCCGTTCCCCCGCTGCCGCCCCTGGAGGAGTTCACCGGACCGCAGGGCCGCTACGGGACCATCCTGCGGATCATCGAGGCGGAGCACCCCACGGTCCGCCAGCTGCTCGGACGTCTGGCCGCCGGCGGTGGCCACTGCACCATGGTGGGCACCCCGGAGTCCATCGCGGGCCGGATGCAGGAGTGGCTGGAGAACGGCGGCGCGGACGGCTTCAACCTCATGCCGCCCGTGCAGCCGGACTCGCTCACGGACTTCGTGGACCTCGTGGTCCCCGAGCTGCAGCGCCGCGGCCTGTTCCGCACCGAGTACTCCGCCACCACGCTGCGCGGTCATCTCACCCGGGGCTGACCACCCACCGCACGACGCCGCCGCGCCCCTTCCCGGTCGCGGCGGCGTCGTCACGTGGAGACGCGGTGGCGTGGCCGCCCATCCGGGGGACCGCAACCTCGCCAGGCACCACGGCCCACATTCTTAAGTGCAGCCTTTGCCACTTTTCCGCCTCTGAGAGGCAAAACCTGCACTTAATCCTGGGGCGGGGGGCTTATTGCTGGGGTGGGGAGCTCGATCTGGGGGGGGAGGGTTCCGCGAGGGCGGCGGCGATCCGGTGACGGGCGTGCGGGGGCCGGCCGTGCGGCGTCGTCGTGCGCCGGGGATGTCAGAGCAGGGGGCGCAGCGGGACCAGCAGGACCTCCGCGACCCGCGCCATGGGGTGGCGCTCCCGCCACTGGGGGGAGGTGAGCTCCTCGCAGTGCTCGCTGTCCGCGAGGAAGACCTTCTCCATCTGGGCGGCGAAGTCCGGGTCCACGATCTCCACGTTGGTCTCGTAGTTGAAGGACAGGGAGAGGCGGTCCAGGTTGGCGGTGCCCACGGTGGACCACTGACCGTCGATCGTGGCGGTCTTGGCATGGATCATGCACGCGCCGTAGAGCAGGATGGTCACGCCCCCCTCCAACAGCTGGCCGTAGAACCCCCGGGACACCCAGTCCGAGAGGATGTGGTTGGAGTCCTTGGGGACCATGACGCGGACGTCCACCCCGCGGCGCGCGGCGTCCAGGAGCGTGTCCAGCACCTGCTGGTCCGGGATGAAGTACGGGGTGTTGATCCAGATGTGGTCCTGGGCCCGGTCGATCGCGTTCATGTACATCTCACGGATGGGGTACACGATCTGGATGGGCAGGTTCGCGTTCACCCGCACCTCGGGATCCCAGCTCTGCGGCGGAACCCACTCGATCTCCTTGTCCGGCTCGCGGTCCTCGTTCCACACCGTGGCGATCGCGTTGCGCAGACCCCACACGGCCGGGCCCACCTCACGGATGTGCGTGTCCCGCCACTGCCGGGAGTACAGGGAGCCGATGTTGAACCCGCCCACGAACCCGATCTCGTCATCCACCACCAGGATCTTGGAGTGGTTCAGGCCCGAGAACCGCAGGGGGCCCTTCCAGAACGGGCGGCGCAGGAACGGCACGCGGAACACGTGGATGTCGCTGTCGAAGGAGTAGAAGGTCTGCGGGATGACCAGGTTGGCGAAGCCGTCGTAGATCACGAACACGTCCACGCCGCGCTCCACCGCACGGTTCATGCCGTCCAGGAAGCGCTGCCCGATCTCGTCGTTCTTCCAGATGAACGTCTCCATGTGGATGGAGTGCTCGGCGTTGTCGATGGCCTCGAGCATGTCCTCGTAGACGTCCTCCCCGGACGTGTAGATGGTCAGCTCCGAGTCCTGCACCTGGGCCGTGAACGTTCCCGGACGCGGTGCGTCACGCTGCTTGCGCCCGCGCTGCTTCCACCAGTCGATGCCCGCCAGAGATGCCACGACCACGGCCTGCGCACCGAGCAGGGACCCTGCGCCCACACCGGCCGCCTTCAGCAGGATCCGGCGTTCTCTGATCTGTGACAGCACGTTCGTGGGGGTCATCCCGCCACACTACTGCCCCGTGTTCCCGGGCGTCCCGCCTCTTGCCTGGGATCCCGGTGGAAGTCCCCGGGGAATCCGCTCCGCGCCAGAGGCGGCCCCCACGCGTGAGGCACGGGAGCACGACGCCACCCACGGCCCGGGCGCACCCCGGGCTCCTCCGGTGACGGCGCCCAGCCCCTGGCGCAGTGGGGCGTGACGCCCGACCGCCTCAGGCCCCACGCGCCGCACCGGCCCCGTGCGGGGAACGCGGCCGAGCGGCGTCGTGCCCCGTGCCTGCGCCAGCCCCGGCCCGCGCGGGCCGCCCTGCACCGGTTTCTCCGGTGCCGCGCGGGTGGCTACGGTGGAGCCCATGAGAATTGCCACGTGGAACGTGAACTCCATCCGCGCCCGGGCCGACCGCATCGAGGCGTGGCTCGACCGCTCGGACGTGGACGTGCTGGCCATCCAGGAGACCAAGGCCAAGGACGAGAACTTCCCGTGGGAGCTGTTCGAGTTCGCGGGCTACGAGGTGGCGCACTTCGGCGTGAGCCAGTGGAACGGCGTGGCGATCGCGTCCCGCGTGGGGCTCACGGACGTGGAGCGCACCTTCCCGGACCAGCCCACGTTCGGCAAGCCCGGCCAGGAGCCCGCGCAGGAGGCCCGCGCGATCGGTGCCACCTGCAACGGCGTGCGCGTGTGGTCCCTCTACGTGCCCAACGGCCGCGGCCTGGAGGACCCCCACATGCCGTACAAGCTCGAGTGGCTGCGCGTGCTGGAGGGCCACGCCAAGCAGTGGCTGCAGGACGATCCGGACGCGCAGATCGCCCTGGTGGGCGACTGGAACGTGGCCCCGCAGGACGACGACGTGTGGGACATCCAGCTCTTCAAGGAGGGCGGCTACACCCACGTCAGCGAGCCGGAGCGCGCGGCGTTCCACGCGTTCATCGAGGACGCCGGCTACCAGGACGTGGTGCGCCCGCGCCACCCCGGCCCCGGCGTCTACACCTACTGGGACTACAAGCAGCTGCGCTTCCCCAAGAAGGAGGGCATGCGCATCGACTTCCAGCTGTGCTCCCCCGCACTGGCCGCCCGCGTGCAGGACGCCTGGATCGACCGGGACGAGCGCAAGGGCAAGGGCGCCTCGGACCACGCGCCCGTCGTGATCGAGATCGACTGACCCCGTGCCCCTGATCAACGCGGGCAGCGCCTACCGCAGCATCACGGGCTCGCCCGTGCGGTTCGCGCTGCGCGTCTACGTCCCCCAGCAGGACCTGGACGCCCACTACTCCCCCGGCATCCCCCGCGCCCTGGACCCTTTCACCGGCGGGGTGCACGAGTTCTCGGAGCAGCTGGCCCGCATCGCGGACACCTCCCAGTCCCTGCTGCCTCCGGCCCGCGAACCGCTGTGGACCATGCCGTTCTCCACGGCACCGGCCGGGGCGCGGCGGCTGCCCGGCACCTCCCCGGGCCGTGCCGGGCAGGTACCCGGTGCGTCCCCGAACCGCCCAGGGGACTTTCCCGTGTTCCACCCCACCCAGCGCCTGCGCCGCTCCCTGCGCCTGTTCACCGCCGCCGAGAACGAGGACAGCGCCCAGCTCCTGCCCCTGCTGGTCCCCGAGCAGGAGGTGGCGGAGGCCGCCAAGGCCACCTCCAGCGAGGCTTTCCAGCCCGTCTACACCCGAGAGGCCGCCTACGCGATCCCCCTGGCCTGGTTCGCGGCCTTCACCCCAGCGGACCATGTGGCGTCCCAGCACTCCGGGCAGGAGATCCACCGGTTCATCGCCCCAGCGGACGCCGCCGCGCAGCGCACCCTCCAGGCCGCACAGATCGTCGACGACGCCGGACGGGCCGTTTCCGGCGACACCCCCGAGGACGACCTCCCGGATGAAGCCCGACAGGCCGCCGCCTTCGCCCAGGACCTCACCCGGCTGAGCCGCTGGCTGGGATCCTTCAGCGCCGCTTCCCTGGTGAGCCTGGACTACGGCTCCCTGGCGGACCGGATCCAGCCGGACGAGTCCCCGCAGGACATGGCCGACGCCCTGGACCTGCTCCATGAGGGGGACCTCGGATCCGCGACGGCGGCGCTGCGGCGCATCTTCAGGCGCTGGGCCCCGCTGGCGCAGCTGCAGCAGGCGAACTGACCCTCGGAAGCAGAACCGAGCGCCGTCGCCCTCCGCTCTCCGCGCCTGGGAACCGGCGCACCCGGGGAGAGGCGCCCCCGCCGGTGCGCGAACCTGCGCGGCATGTGCTGCAGCTGCTGCATTTGCTCCGCTAATGCAGGTTCCAGGCCGTACGGCTGCATTTACTCCACTAGAGAGCACGGTGCGGGCGACCCAGGCCCCGTTGAACGCGCGAAAGCCACGTCATCCTGCGGGTTGGAGAGCGGAGGTCGTCCCATGTGAGGACCGAGACGTCCCACCCTGCGTCTCGCAGGAGGGACAGGCGGTACATCTCATCCCGGTACTGGGACACCTCACGAGCATGGACACCGCCGTTGTACTCCACGGCCGTTCGCGCACCAGGCCATGCCAGGTCCAGGAAGAACGTGCGCCCCGCGATCGTCACCTGGTGGTTCAGGGACGGCCCAGGCAGGTCGTGGCGGGCAATGATCAGGCGGGTCAGAGTCTCCGCCGCCGACCAGCACGGTGACCGAGCATCACGCCACGCGCGGCGCAGCCGGATGACGCCTCGAGCGGTCGGAGGGAGCTGGTCCAGACTCTCCTCCAACTGCTCTCGCGTGAACTGCACCGGGCGGGACGCGCCGGGGATGATGAATCGGGTGGACAGCAGCGCGTCCAGGCACGCAGTGATCCGCCACGGAGACAGCACGGTGCTCATCCGGGACAGCATCTCCAGTGGGTGGGCAACCCTGCTGCCCCATGGGCCCACGAGGCTGGGCAGACCGTGCGACATGGCAATGCGCACTCCCTCCTGCTTGGACTGGGCGCGGTGACCAGTCCAGAGCAGCTCGACGCAGTGGTTCGCGGCGTTCAGTGAGGAAGCACTGAACGCCCCCTGGCGTGGACCGCGCGACTGGTGGGGCCGGGCAAGCACCTCCTGCACCCACGCCTCACTTCCGCCCACGGGGAGCCGCAGCAGCTCCAGCCCGTGCAAGCCGCTCACCAGAAGCCCAGACTCGGGCCGGCACAAATGCCGCTGCAGGAGAACAGCTCTTTCCACCGCTGTGAGCGGTTCGTCCCGGATCACCCACAGTCCCCGCGCGAGTCGTTGCACGCCCGGGCTGCCGAGCAACTGTGAGGCGCGTCGGCCGGTCTCCGCCGTGGGAACCACCAGTGGCTCAGGGAGAAACGGGGCTGGACGCTGCTGGTACAACACCATGCCGGAACTGTAGGTAGGTGATCCGTTGACCGGGGCGGGTTGTCCACAGCCCTGCCCCACACACCCTCTGGCCGGGAGATCCACCGCCCCTCTGCATGCTCACCCCCGAGCTGTGGACGCTGCCTAGTGGAGCAAATGCAGCTGGGGCTCCTGATTTCTGCACTAACGGAGTAAATGCAGCGGGCGGGGGTGGACCTGGGGTGGGAGCGACTGCGGGGCGGGATCAGGGCTGCGCGGGGCGGCAATCGGGCTCGGGTGCGCGGTCCGGTGACCAGGCACGCGGGGAGACCCCCGCCCCTCGAAGAACGGGGTGCCCTTTGGCCCGTGACGCCCGGCCGTGGGTAGCCTGGAGTGCGTGACTTTCTCCCAGACCTCCTTCCCCGCCCCCTCCGGCTCCGAGTGGTGGCGCGACGCCGTGATCTACCAGGTGTACCCCCGCTCCTTCAAGGACTCCAACGGAGACGGCATGGGTGATCTGGGCGGCGTCACCGAGGAGCTTCCCTACCTCAAGCGGCTGGGGGTGGACGCCGTGTGGCTCTCCCCCTTCTATCTCTCGCCGCAGCACGACGCCGGCTACGACGTCGCGGACTACCGCACCGTGGATCCCCGCTTCGGTTCGTTGGAGGACTACGACCGGATGCGCGAGGAGGCCCACCGGCTGGGGTTGAAGATCATCGTGGACCTGGTGCCCAACCACACGTCCGAGGACCACGAGTGGTTCCGGGCCGCCCTGGCCTCAGCACCCGGTTCACCGGAACGCGCCCGCTACATCTTCCGGGAGGGCAGGGGCGAGAACGGTGAGCTGCCGCCCAACAACTGGAAGTCCCTGTTCGGCGGCTCCGCGTGGACCCGCGTGGCGGACGGCCAGTGGTACCTGCACCTGTTCGACTCCTCCCAGCCGGATCTGGACTGGAAGAACCCGGAGGTGTGGGAGGAGTTCCGCGCCATCCTGCGGTTCTGGCTGGACCGCGGGGCGGACGGCTTCCGGGTGGACGTGGCCCACGGGATGATCAAGGCAGAGGGCCTCCCGGACTGGGACGAGCAGGTCCACATGGTGGAGGGCACCGCCGAGGAGGATGGCACCGAGGACGCCCACGAGCCCACCAAGACCATGGACACCGGCCCGTACTTCGACCAGGACGGCGTGCACGAGATCTACCGTGACTGGCACCGCGTGCTCCAGGAGTACCCCGGGGACCGGATACTGGTGGTCGAGGCGTGGGTGGGCCCGGCTCCCCGGCTGGCCCGCTACGTGCGCCCGGACGAGGCGCAGCAGGCGTTCAACTTCGACTTCCTGATCTCCGGGTGGCACCGCGACCGGATGCGGGACACCGTGGACGCCTCGCTGCGCGCCTACTACGAGGTGGGCGCGCCCTGCACGTGGGTGCTCTCCAACCACGACACCGTGCGCCACGCCTCCCGCTACGGCCTGGGCTCGCGCACCGCCTACCCCAACGGCATCGGCGCGCAGGACGAGCAGCCGCACCACGGCCAGGGCCTGCGCCGGGCCCGCGCCGCCGCGCTGGTGGAGCTGTCCCTGCCGGGTTCGGCGTACGTCTACCAGGGCGACGAGCTGGGCCTCCCCGAGCACACGTCCCTTCCCGACGCCGCCCGCGAGGATCCCACGTTCCACCGCACTGCGGGCGCGGAGCTGGGGCGCGACGGCGCTCGGGTGCCTCTGCCCTGGTCCCCCGTGGGCGAGGGGCTGGGCTTCGGCCCGAACCCGTGGCTGCCGCAGCCGGAGTCCTTCCGCGAGATCACGGTGGACCACCAGGAGGGCGATCCGCAGTCCACGCTCAACCTCTACCGGCGTGCCCTGGGGGTGCGCGGTGAACTGGGTCTGGGCACTGCGGACTTCACCTGGCACGAGCTGAGCGACGGTCCGGAGGGTGTGCTGGCGTACGTGCTCAGCACGAGCGAGGGCCGCACGGTGCTGGTGGCGGCGAACCTCGGGGAGGGTGACGCTGAGATCGCGGAGCTCTCGCGCGGCACACTGCTGCTCACGAGCGGCCAGGACGCGGTGATCGACAACCGCCTGACCGTGGACAGCGCGGTGTGGCTGGAACTCTGAGGTCCTGATCCCAGCCCCCGGTGTGGGGGGCGGCGCCGGATGCGGCGTGCACCCGGGGGCGGGGTCAACCGGTGCACCCGGGGCGGGGTCAGCCCGTGGGCGCTGCCGATCCGGATGCGGTGGAGCCCGGGCTCGCCGAGCAGTGGGACTGCAACCAGGCGTCGGCGGGGGCGAGGGCCTGCTGGATCTTGGCGGCCTCGGAGGGCTCCAGGGCCTCACCGGCGCCGTCGAGGATCCGTTCCACCTGGTCGAAAGCCGGCTGCACGGCGGAGGGCAGCTGGGCGAACATCTTGTCTGCGGAGGCGCGGGCCTCGTCCAGGGCACCGGCGTCCTGACTCTCGTGCTCGCTGTCGTGGCTCAGGGGCAGCAGCTCGACGCCGCTCACGGCCTCGGCGACGTCGAAGCACTCCTGCGTGCTCGCGGGGGACGCGGAGCGTGAGGTCGTGGGCCGGGTACTCGTGACCGTGGGGCTGGGGGCTGGGGCGGAGGTCTCAAGGGCCGCGCCGGAGGGGCTCTGGGCACTGCACCCGGTCAGACCGGCGGAGAGCGCCGCCAGCACCGTGGTGGCACACAGCACGCGCATCCGTTGTCGCATGGCCGGCTCCCTCTTCCGCGCGGAGCCCACTGCCCTGGGCCCCGTCCATCAGCGTCCACCGTAGGCCCGCAACCTCGGTGCGGGCTGGGGGTCAGGTGCGCGCACGCACGGCTCGCCGGGCCGGAGAGGCGGCGGGCGTCGTCGTTCCCGCCACGCGGGGATGGGGGCCGGGTGCCCCGCTCGTCCCGGAGAAGAGTGACGCACCCACCCCGGACAGCAAAGAACCCCCGCGTGTAGAAGCCACGCGAGGGTTCAGTGGCTCCGACCGGCGTCGATCCGGTGACCTTACGATTTTCAGTCGTACGCTCTACCAACTGAGCTACAGAGCCAGGCACGCACCGGGAGGAAACCTCTCGGTGATATGCCGCGACGGCGCGAAAAGTTGCCTTTTCATCGCCGCCTGAGCGACCCTGACGGGACTTGAACCCGCGACCTCCGCCGTGACAGGGCGGCGCGCTAACCAACTGCGCTACAGGGCCTTGGTTGTTTCCAACGAGTGGATATCCTACCAGGACGAACGACTCACTGTGCAAATCGTGTTCCCGGCGGTGCTCCGAGTGGAAACCGTACCCCCAACGGGATTCGAACCCGTGCCGCCGCCGTGAAAGGGCGGTGTCCTAGGCCGCTAGACGATGGGGGCCAGAACTCCGTCCGACAGCACACAGGGCACCATGGGACGATGGACCTCCAACATCCTAGAGGCAAACCACCCGTTCCACAAACATCCCCGGCCCCCGCCGATCCGGGGCACTGATCCTGCAGGCGCCCTGGACGAACACTCCCGTTGTCACCCCGACCGGGTACGGGGCGGACCGGACGCACGCAGACGGCCCTTCCGGATAAGAGTGGCCCAGCCGGACCCGACCGGCTCCCCGGGCAACGTCCAGCGGGGCTGAGGCCCGTCACGGTGCACCATGGAACGGAGTGCCCGGGGCAGCGGCCCTCCTCTCGCGAATGACGCGGGCGGGAACCACCCAGTGCGGACAGCTGCGCCCTAGACCGCCACCTCGGGACGGTCCGCCAGCCGCGGGTCCTCGAAGGGCGGGACGATCATGACCGGCCCGGTGCAGTTGTGCAGCACCCCCTGGGACGTGGAGCCCAGGAGCATGCCCGCGAACCCGCCGCGACCGCGCGTGCCCGTGACCACCAGCTGGTTCCGGGCGGAGCGCTCCACGAGGGCGTCGATGGGCGATCCGTCCGCGAGCTCCCCGGTGATCTCGAGCCCCGGGAAGTGGCCGCGCAGCCACTGGACGCACACGTCCAGAGCGGCCCGCACCTCGCCCCGCAGGTCGTCGAAGTCCACGGGAGAGGGCAGCCAGGCGTAGGACCCGGCATCCGAGGGTGCGGCGCACAGCACCGTGAGCGGCACCCCCAGCTGCTCCGCCTCGTCCGCGGCCCACAGCATGGCGGCGCTCGCGTGGGGAGAGCCGTCCGAGCCGACCGTCACGCCGTCCACGAACGCCGGGCGGCGGCTCACGTTCTCACTGACCCGGTAGTCGGTGCCCCACTGCAGGGGGATGATCCCCACGGGGCAGTGCGCGTGGGCGGGCACCGCCGTGGACACCGAGCCCAGCAGCCGGCCCAGGAACCTCCCGTGGCCCCGGGACCCCAGGACCAGCAGCTGCGCATCCCTGCTGAGGTCCACGAGCACACCGGAGGGGTCCCCGGCCTGGACCGTGGACCGGACCTCCACGTCCAGCTCGGCCACGCGGCGTCGGGCGTCAGCCACGAGCTCCTCCACGGCGCGGCTCATGGCGGCGTCGTCGAACGCGGCGTAGCCCACGTCGAACGTGGACCCCCCGATCATGGGCACCGTGTAGGCGGTGACCACGTGCAGCGGTGCGCCGCGGCGCCGTGCTTCCCGTGCGGCCCAGTGCAGGGCGCCCAGGCTCTGCTCGGAGCCGTCCACTCCCACGATGATCTCGGCGTCTGGTGCCCTCACTGCTGTTCCCTCCCCGACCGTGGATTCCTGTTCCCAGCCTAGCCACCCGGTCACCGGCGGCGGGGCTGCGGTGAGATGATGGAGGCGTCCGGATCGCTGCGACGACGCCGCGGCGCACGTCAGGCCCGCACCGTGCGGTCCTGGCCACGCGACACGGCCGACCCCCGCGGTTCCGGGCGCCCGCGACGGCTGCGACGCACGCCGCAGGCAGAGCGTCAGCGGTGCGCCGGCGCGGGCGAGGGCACGTGCCGTGTCCGCACGGATGAGGATCGAGGGGGCTGAACGCCCCCGGAACGGAGACGAGCCGTGAGCACAGGCGGAGCACCGGGCATGACGGCCCGGGTGAAGAACGGCACGTGGCGGTCCTGGGGAGGCAACCTCACCGCGGATCCCACGGTGCGGGTCCGTCCCACCACCTCGGACGAGGTGCTGCGCGTGCTGAGCGAGGCGCAGGAGCACGGCCTGTGCGTGCGTCCGGCCGGCTCCGGCCACAGCTGCGCGCCCCTGGTCCCCACGGAGGGCGTCCTGCTGGACACCTCCGCCCTCAAGGGCCTGGTCTCCGTGGACGAGGACCACCAGCGGGTCACGGTGTTCGCCGGCACCACGCTGCAGGAGCTGAACCTGATCCTGGAGCAGCACGGGCTGGCGCTGGCCAACCTCCCCGACTCCTCGCACATGAGCGTGGGCGGCGCGCTGGCCACGGGCACCCACGGCACGGGCCTGGGGCAGCCGTCCCTGGGCGGTCAGGTGATCGGGCTGAGCCTGGCCACCCCCACCGGTGAGCTGATCTCCTGCTCGGAGACCCACCGCCCGGACCTGTTCGACGCCGCCCGGGTGCACCTGGGCGTGCTGGGCGTGGTGGTCTCCGTGACCCTCCAGTGCGTCAACGCGTTCCGGCTGCACTGCGCCGAGTTCCGCGAGCCGCTCGGTGCACTGCTGGACACCCTGCAGGAACGGATGTCCGCCGCGGACCACTTCGAGTTCTCCTGGATGCCCGGGACCACCACGGCCCACACCCGCATCCTGAGCCGCCTGCACCGCCTCCCGGACTCCTACACGCGCCCCGCCTCACCGATCTCCCGGGCGCTGCGCCGCGCGGACGACGCCGTTCTGCGCACCTCCCTGACCGCCGGGCTGGGCCACGTGGGGAACCTGATCCCGCGTGCCGTGACCGGGCTGAACCGCATCGAGTCCCTCGCGGAGAGCTCGCGGCGCTACACGGACGTGTCCTACAGCGTGTTCACGGTGGCCCGCCCGGTGCGCTACGTGGCCGCCGAGTACGCGCTGCCGTTGGAGGCCACGGCCTCCGCGGTGCGGGAGCTGAAGGTCCTCGCGGACGCCCACGTGTACGACCTCTCGTTCCCCCTGACCGTGCGGTGCGCCCCGCCGGACCCGGGACTCCTCTCCCCCGCCGGGGGGCGCTACACGGGGTGGATCAACCTGCGCCAGTACGGCAGGCGCCCCAGCCAGTCCTTCCTCACCGCCGCGGAGCGGATCCTGGTGGAGCACGGCGGCCGCCCCCACTGGGGCACGCTGCACACCCGCACCGCCGCGGACCTTGCACCGCTCTACCCGCACTGGGAGGAGTTCCTGGCACTGCGGGCGGAGCTGGACCCCCACGGGCTGCTGCTCAACGAGCACACCCACCGCGTCCTCGGCGTCTGATCCGCACGCCCGACGCCGCGGGGCGGGGCGGGAAGCCCGGGCGCACCCGGTGTTTCCCGCCCCGCCCCGTGGACGATGCGTGAGGGGCGGGCCTACTGGCCCGCGCCGTTGCGGGAGACGGAGATCATCTCGTCCCGCTCCACCACCTTGACGCGCTCGCGGGGGTTGCCCTCGGCGTCGTGCGAGGACTGGCCGAGGCTCTGCTCGTACTCGTCCAGGGCGAGCCAGCCGTCCCACGTGGTGTACTGCACGTCCTTGGACTCGAGCAGCTCCACCACGGCCTGGGGGTCCGGGTTGTCCGGATCGGCCAGGGAGGCACGGTCCGCCACGAGATGGGTCACGGTCTCCAGGGCGTCGGACTTGGTGGCGCCGATCAGCCCCACGGGTCCGCGCTTGATCCAGCCGGTGGCGTAGACGCCGGGGACCGGGGTGCCGTCCGCCTCAACCACGCGGCCCTCCTCGTTGAGGATGACCCCGCGCTCGGGGTCGAAGGGCAGCTCGGGCAGGGGGGAGCCCAGGTAGCCGATCGCGTGGTAGACGGCCTGCACCGGGTACTCGGTGTACTCGCCCGTGCCGGTCACGGAGGCGTCCCCGTTGAGGCGCGTGCGCTCCATGCGGATGGCACGGACCTTGCCGTCCTCGTCCCCGAGGATCTCGTCCGGGGTCTGCAGGAAGTGCAGGTGCAGCCGGCGGGACGCGGTCTTGGGGGTCTCGTCCTCACGCCACTTCTGCAGCGTCTTCATCATGACCTTGGTCTGGTTGTTCTCGGTGATGGCCTTCTCGGAGGCCTCGTCGAACTGGAAGTCCTCGTCGTAGACCACGATGTCCACGTCCCGGGACTTGGCCAGCTCACGCAGCTCCAGGGGGGTGAACTTGATCTGGGCGGGGCCGCGGCGGCCGAAGATGTGCACGTCCGTGACCGGGGACTGCTTCAGCCCCTGGTACACGTTGCCCGGGATCTCCGTGACCAGCATGTCGTCCGCGTGCTTGGAGAGCACCCGCGCCACGTCCAGCGCCACGTTGCCGTTGCCGATCACCGCGATCTCCTTGGCCTCCAGCGGCCACGTGCGCGGGTAGTCCGGGTGGCCGTCGTACCAGGCCACGAAGCGGGCCGCGCCGTAGGAGCCGTCCAGGTCCGCGCCGGGGATCTCCAGCGGGGCGTCGTTGACGGCACCGGTCGCGAAGATGACGGCATCGTAGTGGGTGAGGAACTCGCCCAGAGTGATGTCCCGGCCGTACTCCACGTTGCCGAAGAACCGGATGTCCCCGCGGCCCAGGATGGAGCGCAGCGCCGTGATGATCCCCTTGATGCGCGGGTGGTCCGGGGCCACGCCGTAGCGGATGAGACCGAACGGGGTGGGGTAGCGGTCGAACAGGTCCACGCTGACCTCGAGCTCGCCCTCGCGGACCGCCTCGGTCTTGGTGAGCATGTCCGCGGCGTAGATCCCGGCCGGGCCGGCGCCGATCACGGCCACGCGCAGCGGGCGGGAGGTGGGGGTTGTCACGGTGGTGATTCCTTTCGACGCGCACACGGATCCCGCGTGCAGACAGGGACTGGGATCAACGGTAGTGAACTCAGGTCAGTCCTGCCTAACCACGCGGCCGGCTGCGGAGGCGGAGCGGCAGCCCCGGATCCTGGCACCACCGGCCCTCCTGCCCCACCGGACCGGGGACCGTGGCGGGCGCTGCGGCACGGTGCGCGGGCGGCGTCGTCGTAGTATTTCTACACAAACACCCCCACCCGTCCCGTTCGGCGCGGCCAGCGCCCACCCGTGAGGATCTGCATGTCGTCTTCCACCCCGCCCGCTCAGCGCAGCGAGCCCCGAGGCGGGCTGGACCGCTTCTTCTCCATCACGCAGCGTGGCTCCACCGTGGGCCGCGAGGTCCGCGGCGGCGTGGCCACGTTCATCGCCATGAGCTACATCGTGGTGCTCAACCCGCTGGTGCTCGGCTACGGCCCGGACGGCGCCGGGAACACCCTGGGCGGCGAGCGCGTGGCCGCCATGACCGCGCTGGTGGCCGGCGTGCTGACCATCCTCATGGGTGTGTGGGCCAGGTCCCCGTTCGGCATGGCCGCCGGGCTGGGCGTGAACGCGTTCCTGGCCGTCACGATCGCCACGAACCCCGGGCTCACGTGGCCGCAGGTGATGGGTCTGGTGATCTGGGCCGGCGTGATCATGGTGGTCCTGGTGGTCACCGGGTTCCGCACAGCGGTGTTCAACGCGGTGCCGGACTCCCTCAAGACCGCGATCGTGGTGGGCATCGGGCTGTTCATCGCGCTGATCGGGTTCGTGAACGCCGGCTTCGTGCGCCGCATCCCGGACGCCGCCCACACCACCGTTCCGGTGCAGCTGGGCACCGGCGGTGAGCTCTTCGGCTGGCCCACCCTCACGTTCGTGGTGGGCCTGCTGCTGACCGTCGCGCTGATGGTGCGCAACGTCAGGGGCGGGATCCTGATCTCGGTGGTGCTCACCACCGTCCTGGCGCACGTGCTGGAGGCGGTCTCCCCCAGCGGCTCCTCCGTGGACAACCCGCACGGCTGGTCGCTCGTGGTGCCGTCCTCCCCGGAGGCGCTGTTCGCGGTTCCGGACCTGTCCCTGCTGGGCTCCGCCGCGCCCATCGACGCCTTCCGCGAGCTCGGCGGGATCGCGTGCGCCCTGCTGATCTTCACCATCCTGCTGTCCATCTTCTTCGACGCCATGGGCACCATGGTGGGGCTGTCCCGCCAGGCCGGGCTCGAGGACGCGGACGGTCAGATCGAGAACGTGGACCGTGTGCTCCTCGTGGACGCCCTCGGTGCCGTGGCCGGCGGCGCGGGCTCCGTGTCCTCCAACCAGATCTTCGTGGAGTCCTCCACGGGCATCGCAGACGGCGCCCGCACCGGCCTGGCCAACGTGGTCACCGGCGTGCTGTTCCTCGCCGCCATGTTCCTCACCCCGCTGGTCAACGTGGTCCCCTTCGAGGCCGTGGCCCCCGCCATGGTGGTGGTCGGCTTCCTCATGGCCCGCAACGTGGTGGCCATCGACTGGGCGGACCTGGGCGTCGCGATCCCCGCGTTCCTCACGTTCGCGGTCATGCCGTTCACGTACTCGATCGCCAACGGCATCGGCGCGGGCTTCGTCTCCTACGTGTTCATCCGCCTGGTGCAGGGCCGCGCCAAGGACGTGCACCCGCTCATGTACGTGGTGGCCCTGGCGTTCGTGGCGTTCTTCGGCATCGGCGTGATCGAGGGCTGGGCCGGCTGATCCAGCTTTCCTGACGACGACGACGCCGCTCGCCGCCCTCTCATGCGACGCGCGGACACCTCCCACGTATCGCCGCCCCGCCCGTCAGGCCGCGTCCGGACCCTCCGGTACCGGGTCCGCCGGCTTGTCGAGCCACGGCCGGGTGTCCGCCGCGAGCTCCCGGCACCACGCGGTGTCCTTGTACTGGGCCGGCAGGGAGCCGCCGAGCAGCTCGCGGCCCAGCGCGGCGGCGTCGGCGGAACCGGCTGCGGGCAGGGGTGCGTGCGAGGCGGCGAGCACCACGTTGCCGTAGCGGCGGCCCTTGAGCATGGGAGCGTCCGCGACGGCGGCGACGTGCTCGAAGACCTCCAGCAGCGCCGCGACCTCCGCCCGGGTGCCCTTGAGGTTGCGGGTGTCCCCCACGTTCAGCAGGTACAGCCCGTCCGGCGCGAGCACGCGGTCCACGTGGCGCGCGAACTCGAGCGTGCGCAGGTGCCCCGGGGTCTGCTCCCCGGCGAAGACGTCCCGGATCACGATGTCCCGCGAGGTCTCACTGAGGGACTCCGTGACCGCCCGCGCCTCCCCCGGACGGATCCGCAGCAGCGGCGCCCGCGGCAGGTCCAACCACTCGCGCACCAGGGTGGCCAGGGCGGCGTCGAGCTCCACGACCACCTGGCGGGCCTGCGGGTAGCGCCACGCGAGGTAGCGGGCCATCGAGCACGCGCCGCCACCGAGGTGCAGCACGCGCAGCGCGGTGGGATCCAGGTGCGAGGACACGTGGTCCTCGAGCACCGTGGAGAACCAGCGCATGTACTCGAACTCCAGCTGGTCCGGGCGGTCCGGGACGATGTGCGAGGACGGCACCCCGTTCACGCGCAGCACCCACGCGCCGGGCACGTACGTGTCCTGCTGCAGCTCCACGGTCCCGGTGTCCGTGGCCCAGGTGCGCTCCACGAGCCCCGGCGCGTCCGACGACGCCGCGGCGCCGGCTTCCGCGCGACCCGCCCGCTTGGCGTTCTTGCTCTTCCTGCTCACGAGGTGCGCGGGGCCGTCACTTCCGACCGGCGGCGTCGGAGCTTGCGGTGCCCTCGGGGCCGGCGGCGCCATCCGAGGCGGGGTCACCTTCGGAGGCGGCGGGGCCGTTCGAGCCGGCGGTGCCCGAGGTGATGCCGCGGCGCTCCTGCGAACGACCCAGCTCGTGGCGGGACAGCGCGGACTCCAGGCGCTCCAGCTTGCCCGTCAGCTCACCGGTGTGGCCCGGGCGGATGTCCGCCTTGAGCACCAGGGACACGCGCGGGCCGTACTCGGCGACCGCCGCGGTGGCCTCCTTGACCACGGCCATGCACTCGTCCCACTCACCCTCGATGGTGGTGAACATGGAGTCGGTGCGGTTGGGCAGCCCGGACTCGCGCACCACGTGGACGGCGGCGGCCACGGCGTCGTGGACGGAGGCATCGGGATTGTCCCCACCGCTGGGGGAGACGGAGAAGGCGACCAGCATGTGACCAGTGTGGCACCGGGGTCGCGGGAGCGCGAGCCCCTGGTGCGGCGCGAACCCTTCCGGCGGATCACCCCGGGACTCGGAGACCCCCCTCAGGAGCGGCTCCGGTCAGGCCGCAGGATTCAGAGTGCGTCGATGAGATCACGGACCAGTTGAGAGGCAGTGGTGTGCCGCGCCTGCGCCGCATCGTTGAGCTTCGCTCGGCGCGCGGCATCCAGGCGGAGGGTGAACGGCCGTGCCGCAACTCCCACGCTGATCGGGCGCCCGGGCACCGACGGCCCCTTGTGTCCTCCGGTGAACCCCTCTGCGGACTCCGCCTCCTCGGCCCACCGTTCCATGTCGTCATCGGTGAACGGCACCCCGTTCACATCCGTGTAGTCGTTCATGTCCCTACCTCCTCAGCCCGACTTCCACGAGCACCTTGGTTGTCACTGGCATCGCGTGGAAAACCAGCCATCCATCCGGTTCGTGCTCCACCGCGATGTACTCCAGCAGTCGCCCGCCAGCATCCGCACCGACGCCCACCCACTGGACTGGAGTGGTGTCCCGGGCGCGGGATCGCAACGTTCCCTCGAAAGCCTCGATCACCTGGTCCACCGTGACCTCCGGGTGACGCGCGACGACTCGCGAATGCACGTGCACTCTCATGACCACCCCCCGCCCGCCCGATTTCGTATGACGCGATGGTAGTACGAAATACCCTGGCATGCTACGGGTCACGTCGTGCGACCCGTTCTGTCGCCGAACTCACCACTGCCCGCGGGTCGGCACGGGGACCGGTTCCCTAGACTTGGAGGCACAGCCGGACGCTACCGAGGGAGCACGTTCCATGACGCAGGGCATCTACATCTCCGCGATGACGCCGCAGAGCGGCAAGACGCTGGTGGCACTGGGGCTCACGGACACCATGTTCAAGCGCACGGACGCCCTGGGCTTCTTCCGCCCGGTGTTCGACGGCACCTCCCCCGAGGAGGATCCGGTGCTGCAGCTCATGAAGCGCACCTTCGACCTCCCGGACTCCCGGTGCCGGGGGGCGGTTTCCCTGGAGCGCTGCCGCGAGATCCTCGCCTCCGGTGAGCACGACGAGCTCGACTCCGCCGCCGTGGCCGTGTACTCCGAGATGGCACGGGAGTGCGACGTGATCGTGGTGGACGGCACCGACCTGGTGGCCCACAACGCCGCCACCGCGGAGTTCGACCTCAACGCCCGCCTGGCCAACGACATGGGCTGCTCCGTGGCCGCCGTGATCGGCGCCCACGAGTCCGAGCGGGTCAAGGACGTGCTCAACGCCGTGGACGTGACCCGCACCGAGCTGCGCCAGGCCGGTTGCGACATCTACGCCGTGATCGTCAACCGCGCGGACCCGGAGCACGCGGAGCAGATCCGCCGCGAGGCCAAGCCCGGCAACCACAACCTCCCGGCGTACGTGATCCCGGAGCTGCCTGCGATCTCCAACCCCACCGTGGCCGAGCTCGTGGACGCCCAGGGCTACGGCACGGACTTCAACTCCTCGTCCCTGGACCGCGACATCAAGGCCGTGAAGGTGGCCGCGATGACCGCGGGCAACTTCCTGGACCAGATCGCGGACGGGGACCTGGTGATCACCCCCGGGGACCGGACGGACGTGGTCTCGGCAACCCTGGCGTCGTCGTTGGCGCCCACGCTGCCGGTGCCCGCCGGGATGCTCCTGACCGGGGGCTTCCGGCCCTCCGGCGCGGTGGGTTCGCTGCTGAGCGCGGCCCCGTTCCCCGTGCTGACCACCGAACGGGACACGTTCACCACCGCGCAGGCCGTGGCGGCCACGCGCGGCACCCTGGCCGGCGCGCACTCCCGCAAGATCGCCGCCGCGCGCGGCGCGTGGGCGGAGCACGTGGACAGCGAGGAGCTCTCCGGCCGCCTGACCCTGCCGCGCCCCGTCAAGCGCACGCCGCTGCGCTTCCTGCACGAGCTCGTGGAGTCCGCGCGTGCGGACCGCAAGCGGATCGTACTGCCCGAGGGGGACGACCCCCGCATCCTGCGCGCTGCGGAGCTGATCCACCGCCGCAACTTCTGCGACCTCACGGTGCTCGGCGATCCCGAGGCCGTCCGCGCGCTCGCGCAGTCCGAGGGCATCGAGTTGGACTTCGACGCCGAGGGCCTGGACCTGGTGGACTTCCAGCACGACGACGCCCTGCGGAACAAGTATGCGGACGAGTACGTGCGGCTGCGCTCCCACAAGGGCGTGAGCAAGGACCAGGCGCTCGAGCGCATGCTGGACGGCTCCTACTTCGGCACCATGATGGTGCAGCTGGGGGACGTGGACGGCATGGTCTCCGGGGCGGCCCACACCACCGCCAACACCATCCGCCCGGCCCTGGAGTTCGTGAAGACCCGCGAGGGCGTGAACATCGTCTCCTCGGTGTTCTTCATGCTGCTCGCGGACCGCGTGCTGGTCTACGGCGACTGCGCCGTGAACCCCAACCCGGACGAGCAGCAGCTCGCGGACATCGCCCTGGCCTCCGCCCAGACGGCGCGCGAGTTCGGCGTGGACCCCCGCGTGGCCATGCTCTCCTACTCCACCGGCGGCTCGGGCTCCGGTGAGGACGTGGAGCGAGTGCGCGCCGCCACCGAGCTCGTGCGCGCCGCGGACCCGGACTTCGAGGTGGAGGGCCCCATCCAGTACGACGCCGCCGTGGACGCCTCGATCGCCAAGTCCAAGCTCCCGGGCTCGCACGTGGCGGGACAGGCCACGGTGTTCGTGTTCCCGGACCTGAACACCGGCAACAACACCTACAAGGCCGTGCAGCAGTCCGCGGGCGCGGTGGCTGTGGGTCCCGTGCTGCAGGGGCTCCGCAAGCCCGTGAACGACCTCTCGCGCGGCTGCACCGTGGACGACATCGTCAACACGGTGGCCATCACCGCGATCCAGGCGCAGACGCTCTGAGGAGGCCGCCCCCGGGAGAACCGGGGGCGGCGTCGCCCGCCCTCACATCAGGGCGGAGGTGAGCCGGAAGACGCTGTTGAGGTAGCGCTCCCCCACAGAGCGGCCCTTCCACTTCTCGGCGGTGAGCACCGTGGAGGCGTCCCGGTACTGCTGGGCGAGGTCCTGCAGGCTGCCCACCATGTCCCCGCCGAACGCGAGCAGGCTGATCTCGTAGTTCAGACCCATCGACCGCATGTCCATGTTGGAGGAGCCCATCACGGACATCTCCTGGTCCACCACCATGAACTTGGTGTGCAGCACCTCGGGGCTGCGGTACTGGTAGATGATCACACCCGCGTCCAGCAGGGCCTCGTAGTAGGACGCCTGGGCGTGGCCCACCATGAACTGGTCCGCCTTCTCACTGGTGAACAGCTCCACGCGCACACCGCGGTACGCGGCCGTGGTGACCGAGGCCAGCAGGGACTCGTCCGGGATGAAGTACGGGCTGCACAGCACCAGGCTCTCCAGGGCGGCGTCGGCCATGCTCGCGAAGAGCCGCTCGTTGGGACGCGTCTCGAAGCCAGGCCCCGAGGGCAGCAGCTGCATGTAGTTGCCCGGGCCGTCCGGGCCGGTCACCGGAACCGGGGCGTGCGTGGGGACGAACGTGTCCGCCATGAGCTGCTCGTTGGTCTCGCTGTACCAGTCCACCGCGAAGACCGCCTCGATCTCCTCGGTGATCTCCCCCGTCAGGCGGACCATGATGTCCACCCAGCGGCGCCCGATCTTCATGTTCTTCTTCGAGAGGTAGCTGGAGTCGATCATGTTCTGGCTGCCCATGAACGCCACGTTGCCGTCCACCACCACGAGCTTGCGGTGGTTGCGCAGGTCCGGGCGGCGCAGCTCGCCGCGCCACGGCCGCAGCGGCATCATGAGGCGCCACTGGAACCCGGCGGCGTCGAACCGCTTGCCCAGCTTGCGGTACCCGGGGTACTTGCGGGACCCCAGCTGGTCCAGCAGCACACGGACGACGACGCCGCGGCGCACCGCCCGCTCGAGCGCCTCGAAGAACGGGGCCGTGGTCTGGTCCCACGCCATGATGTAGACCTCCACGTGGACGTAGTCCTGCGCGGCGTCCACGGCGTCCACCAGGGACGCGATCACAGCGTGCTCCTCCGTGAGCAGCTCCACGTGGGTGCCCGTGACGCACGGCAGACCCGTGAGCCGCCGGTTCATGTGGGTGAAGGACTCGAGCCACCGCGGGGGCTCTGCACCCTCGGGCAGGTCCGGGTACTGCTCCAGACCCTCCGTGAGGCTCTTGTTGGCCTCCTCCTGGATGCGCATCCGCCGCCCTCGCACGTAGGGGCTGCCCAGCATGAGGAACAGCGGCAGGCCCACCACGGGCAGCACCAGGATGATCATGAGCCACGCTGTGGAGGAGGACGGCCGCCGGTTCTCGGGGACCACACCGATGGCGATGATCTTGATGCTGTAGTCGATGATCAGGTAGACGGTGGTTGCGAGGACGGTCCAGTCCATGGGTGCTCCGTTGCAGCGGGGGACACGTGTTTCCCCATGGTAGGGCCCCGGCCTGTCACCGGGCTGGCCCCGGCCTGTCACTGGGCTGTCACCGGTCTGTCACCGGGGCGTCCGGGCCCGGATGCCCCGCAGGTGGCGGGCCGCGCGGGATTGCCCCTGGCCGCTCGGAGACCCGCCTCCCGTGAGATCATGGGAGGAGCCCATCCGCCCGCCGATCCCGAAGGATCCTGCCATGCTCGTGCTCGTCGTCAACTGCGGCTCCTCCTCCATCAAGTACCAGGTGCGGGAGGTCACTCCGGAGGGTTCCGAGCCCAGCGCCTACACGTCCTCCATGCCCGCGATCAACGAGAACGTGCCCCTGGCCACCGCCACCGCGGGCATGGCCGGTGGTGAGGTGATCACCAAGGGGCTGATCGAGAACATCGGCACCTCGGACGTCAAGGACCACACGCAGGCCCTGGAGATCCTCGCGCAGCGCCTGGACGAGGAGCTCGGCGGGCGCACGATCGACGCCGCGGGGCACCGTGTGGTGCACGGCGGTGAGCGGTTCTCGGCCCCCGTGCTGGTGAACAACGAGATCATCCGCGCCATCGAGCGGCTCGCTCCCCTGGCCCCGCTGCACAACCCCGCCCACGCGCTGGGGCTGCGAGCCATCCAGAAAACCTACCCGGGCATGCCCCAGGTGTGCGTGTTCGACACCGCCTTCCACCGTTCCATGCCCGAGAAGGCGTGGCGCTACGCGATCCCCGACAGCTGGTACGAGATGGACGGGATGCGCCGCTACGGCTTCCACGGCACCTCCCACGACTACGTGACGGGCAAGGCGTGCGAGTTCCTGGGCATCCCGCGCGAGCAGTTCAACGCCGTGGTGGCCCACCTGGGCAACGGTGCCTCCGCCACCGCGATCCGCGAGGGCAGGTCCTTCGACACCTCCATGGGCTACACACCGCTCGCGGGCCTGGTCATGGGCACCCGCAGCGGTGACCTGGACCCCTCCGTGGTCACGGCCATGCTGGAGCGCAATCCCGAGATGAGCGCCAAGGAGATGAACCAGATCCTCAACGGGGAGTCCGGGCTGCAGGGCATCTGCGGGGACTCGGACATGCGCGTGGTGGAGCAGCGCGCGGAGTCCGGGGACGAACGGGCGCAGCTGGCACTGGAGATGGCCGCGTACCGGCTGTCCAAGTACATCGGCGGCTACCACGTGGCGGTGGGCGGAGCACAGGCCCTCATCTTCACCGCGGGCATCGGGGAGAACTCCCCCGAGTTCCGGACCCTCGTGTGCGATCAGCTGGGCGCGCTCGGCATCGCCCTGGACCCCGCGCTCAACGAGCACCCCGAGGGGGACGTGGCCCGGATCAGCGCCCCCGGCTCGGCCATCGAGGTCCTGGTGGCCGCCACGGACGAGGAGCGCGCCATTGCGGAGGCCACCGCAGCACTGGTGCAGGAGCGCGTGAAGCACTGACCCACTGCCGGCCGGCCCCGGTTGCCGCTCCTGCTCCCGTTCCGGTCTTAAGTGCAGATATTGCCGCCTACCAGGCAGTAGACGGCAATATCTGCACTCAAGACTCAGGAAGCACGGTGGGCGGCAAGCTGCTCCCCCACGGGCGCGGCACCACGGACCCGGGCAAACCGCGGGCCGGAGGCGCCCCGGGCGGCTGCACCTCAGCCAGGTCCAGCGGTCCGGATCAGCGGGACTTGGTGACCGGCTCCTGCGCGGACCACGGGAAGACGATCCACTCGTCCGTGGACTTCCAGGAGAAGTCGGGGCGGACCTCGGAGCGGGGCTTCTCGTAGATCACCGCGGAGCGGCACTCGGCGCCGTAGCCGCGCAGCAGCTCGAGAACGAGGGCCAGGGTGCGCCCGGAGTCCACGACGTCGTCCACCACCAGGACCTTCTTGTCGCTGATGGACTCGGTGTCCAGCATGGGGGCGAGCAGCACCGGGTCCGGCAGGGTCTCGTGCACGTCCGTGTAGAACTCGACGTTCACGGCGTCCGAAAGCTTCACGCCCATGGCGTAGGAGAGGGACCCTGCGGGCAGCAGGCCGCCCCGAGCCACCGCGATGATGATGTCGGGGACGAATTCCGAGTCCACGATCTGCTGGGCGAGTTCGCGGGTGGCGCTCCCGAACCCTTCCCAGGTGAGAATTTCCTTGTTGTCCAGTTCGGTGGAATCCGCGTGAAAGGCCATTCCCGTAGATTAGTCGGTTTTCCCCGGCGAGCACTGCACATGGCCCGTCCCACCTACACTTCTTGAGGCCACCTCCACTCCGTTTGATCGAGGATCCTCATGTCCAGCAGCGCAGCACCCGCCCCCACCGCGGAACGGGCCACCCGCCCCGAGGACGAACGACTGGGTGCCGGGCGCACCGTGGTCTACGCCGTCCAGCACATCCTCACCATGTACGGCGGGCTCATCGCCGTGCCGCTCGTGGTGGCCGGAGCCGCGGGGTACGACGCCGCCACGACCGCCCTGCTCGTGGCCGCCGCTCTGTTCGTGGGCGGGTTCGCCACGTTCCTGCAGGCGTGGGGGCTGCCGCGGATCGGCTGCCAGCTGCCGCTCGTTCAGGGGGTGTCCTTCACCGGGATCGCCACCATGCTGTCCGTGCTGGCCACGGGCGGTGGCATGCAGTCCGTGATGGGCTCCATCATGGTGGCCTCCGTGTTCGGTTTCCTGATGGCCCCGTTCTTCGCGCGCGTGCTGCGGTTCTTCCCGCCCGTGGTCACGGGGTCGATCATCACGACGATCGGCATCACCCTGGTGCCCGTGGCGGCGTCGTGGTCCATGGGCGGGGACGAGAAGGCGCCCGGGTACGGCTCGCTGGCGAACATCGCCCTGGCGGGGGTCACGCTGCTCGCGGTGCTGCTGCTGTCCAAGTTCGGCGGCGCGGTGCTGTCCCGGCTGGCCATCCTGGTGGCGATCGTCGTCGGCACCGTGGTGGCGTGGGCCGTGGGCATGGCGGACTTCTCGCAGGTGGGGCAGGGCCCGTGGTTCGCGCTGCCCTCGCCGTTCCACTTCGGCCCACCCACGTTCCACATGGCGGCGATCGTGGCCATGTGCATCGTGATCCTGGTGAACATGGCGGAGACCACCGCGGACATCCTGGCCCTGTCCGAGGTTACGGGATCGCGCATCGACTCCGCGCGCATCGCGGACGGGCTGCGCGCGGACATGCTCTCCTCCGCCGTGGCACCCGTGTTCAACTCCTTCACGCAGACGGCGTTCGTGCAGAACGTGGGGCTCGTGGCAATCACCAAGGTCAAGAGCCGCTACGTGGTGGCTCTGGGCGGCGTGTTCATGGTGCTGCTGGGCATGCTCCCGGTGCTCGGCCAGGTGATCGCGGCGATCCCGCTGCCGGTGATGGGCGGCGCGGGCTTCGTGCTGTTCGGCACCGTGATGTCCTCGGGCATCCGCACCCTGGCGCGCGTGGACTACCGCGGCGGCATGAACCTGATCATCGTGGCGGTCTCCCTGTCCTTCGGGATGGTGCCGATCGTGGCCCCGGACTTCTACGCTGCGTTCCCGGCGTGGGTGGGCATCATCTTCTCCTCCGGCATCTCCTCCGCCGCGGTGGCCGCCCTGGTGATGAACTTCTTCTTCAACGAGCTCAGCGTGCACAAGCGCACCACGGAGGCCATGGGCATGGGCACCGTGGGGCTTCGGGTGCTCTCCCCACGGGAGGCCGGCGCCCTGCAGGACGGCGACCAGTTCGTGGACGGCCGCCTGCTGGACGCCCACGGGCGGGAGATCCCGTTCGCGTCCTCCCAGGAGCAGTACGAGTCGGTGCGCGAACGCATCAACGCGGGTGAGCTCACCTCGCTGGACGAGATCCGCCGCGCGGTCGTCGAGTAGCATGTGAACCGGCCCAGCGCATTCGCGTTCGCACAGGGATCGGGCTGACTCCCTGCGGCCGTTCGTTCCGGGCCACGGTCCCCCGCTGCTCTCCTCAGAGGCTCTCCTGTGCACCCCTCGTTCCTCCGCCGTTGCCCCCTGCGCGCACTCGTCGCTCTCGTCCTGTCGCTCGTCCTGGCCCTGGGCGCCACCACGGCGTTCCTGCCGAGCGCCCACGCCGACGACGCTCCCCCGCTCAACGGCGCCATCGGCGCCTACTACACCGCGCACCCCGAGCTCCGCACCGCCATCGGGGAGCCCGTGGAACGGGAGAAGTGCGGGTATCCCTCCAGCGGCTGCGTCCAGCGCTTCGAGCGCGGCGCCCTGACCTACACCCCGCGCACCAGCGTCTCCGTGGTGCGTGGCGGCATGTACTCCGCGTGGTCCCGCAACATCCAGGGTTTCGGTCTGCCGCTGGGCAACGAGGCCACGGACGTGAGCGGGGTGGCATCCCAGCGGTTCACGAACGCCACACTGGTGTGGAGCCCCGCAACCGGCACCCACCCGGTGCGCGGCGGCATGCGCACCGCGTACACCGCAGCCGGCGGCCCCGCCAACGCGGGAGCGCCCAGCGGCCCCGAGTACCCCGTGGCGGGAGGGGCCGCGCAGGACTTCCTCATCCCCTCCACCGGCTCTCGCTACACGTTCACGTGGCACGCCAAGAGTGGGAGCACGCAGACGGTGCGTGGCGGCATCCGCGCCGGCTGGGCCACCGACAAGCGCACGGGTGCGGCGGTGACCCCTGAGCGGGGCGGCCTGGAGCGCGGCGGGGCCTACCAGATGTTCCACGCGGGCCGGGCGTACTGGTCCCCGAAGACCGGCGGCCACACCATCAAGGGCGCCATCCTCAGCGCGTGGCAGCGTTCCGGGTACGAGCGCGGCCTCGGGTACCCCGTGTCCCAGGAGTACGCCGTCTCCGGCGGCGTGGAGCAGCGCTTCGAACGCGGCACCATGCGGTACTCCACTGCCACCCGGAAGGTCACGACCACCCGGTTCAGCACACCCCCTCCCCGCCCGTCGGACACCTCAGCGTTCGACGCCACCGCCACGAAGCACGGGCTGGGTGCCCCCGCCGGAGGAAGGATCTCCGTGGCCGGCATCTCCGCCAGGCGCTACGCGAACGGGACGGTCTACCACTCGGCCACCTACGGCTACGTCCCGGCGTCCAAGAGCGTGGCCGCCGTGTGGGAGCGCAACACCGCGCTCCACGGACTGCCCCGGGCGGCGTCGGGAACGGGTGGCGCGGTGCGCACAACGTTCCAGAAGGACTCTCTGGTGTGGGACGCCTCCCGGGCGAAGGTCATGCGCGCCGACCTCACCCTGGGAGCCGAGGACGCCCTGGTGATCGGGGACTCCCAGGTGGCGGAGAGCTCGTGGGTGGGGCGCGGGATCGCCGCCAACGGCTACCACCAGACCGTCTACCGCATGGGCGGCATCGGGTACGTGGCCAACAACCAGGGCAACAACTACGGCTCCTACGGCATGGGCGTGCTGGACAACCACTGGGCCCTGCCCAAGGGGGCTCCCGGCATGATCTTCGTGGGCGGCTCCGGCAACGACCGCGGCGCCAGCTCCGCGACCATCACGTCCCGCTCCACCGCCGTGGTCCGGGAGCTGCAGCGCATGTACCCCACGTCCACGATCGTGGTGGGCGGCGTCATCTCCCGCTCCGACGTCTTCTACGCCGACCGTCAGCGGGTCGAGGAGGCGCTGCGGGTCACCGCCCGTCAGACCGGGGCGCGCTTCATCCCGATGCGCGGCTGGATCGACACCTACAACGCCCGCGGATACATGTACGACCAGTACCACTTCAACGAGGCGGGGCAGGTCCACATGGGGAAGGTCTTCGCCACCAAGCTCCAGCAGGTCCTCGCCCCGGGTTCCTGAGCCCACCCACCCGGGCCCGACGCGCCCACCCGCCGGGCACGACGTCGCCCGCCCACTTCCGCGCCAGCACACCCGCGCAGGCTGCCACCTCCGCCAGCTCTGGGGGCTGCTGCATTTGCTCCGTTAGTGCAGAATTTGACGCGGAAATCTGCACTAACGGAGCAAATGCAGAAGCGGGGCAGGGACATCCCGCACACCCCGGGCCGGTCAGCTCAGCGGCGGACCCGGTGGTACGCCGCCGCCACGTCCTGCGCCCTGGGCAGCGCCAGGTGTCCCGGGTGGCCCCGGTGGTGGGCCAGGGTGTCCAGTCCGTCCCGCACCACCCGCTCCAGGGCGGCGTCCACGAGCTCGGTGAGGGGTGTGCGGCCGTCCGCCGTGCGCTCGATCTCCTCGATGAGCCGCGCGATCGCCTCCGTCTGCGAGGGGTCCACGAGCTGGCTCAGGGCGGAGAGGTCCACGTCCTCGCGGCCCCGCTGGATGGTGTCGAGACCGCGAGCGCGAGCGGGTTTGCCCCTGCCACCCCGCTGGGCGGTGCCGTGGCGCGGACCGGACCGGGCGGCGTCGTGCCCCGCGGCACCGGATCCGGACGGGGTGGCACCGTGTTCAGCCGGGAGCGTGTGGGACGCTCCCGAGACGCCGCCGGGAATGTGCGGGCGGATCTGCCCGAAGGACTCTGCGGGACGCATGTCGTCGGGGCGCGGGAAGGCCCGGACCACCTGCCGGGCGCGGTCGGTGACGTCCACGGCGCGGTAGGCGTCCATGGCGATCACGAGGTCCGCGACGTCCAGGAACGCCCCGGAGCCGCCCGTGACCAGGATCGAGGACACCCCGCACTCGGTGTAGAGGGCGCCCACCCGGTCCACGAACGGCGTGATGGGCTCGCGCTCGCCCGGGACCATGGCGCGCATGCGCTCGTCCCGGACCATGAGGTTGGTGGCGCACGTGTCCTCGTCCAGCAGCAGCACGCCGGCCTCCGCCTCCACCGCCTCGACCGTGGCGGCCGCCTGGGACGTGGAGCCGGACGCGTTGGACGTGCTGAAGTCGCGGGTGTCCGCGCCGGTGGGCAGGTTGGTGATGAAAGGGGAGACGTCCGTGTGGGACACCGCCCGGCCGTCCTCCGCGCGCACGGACACGGCACTCGGCAGGGTCACCACGCGCTCGCGGCCGTCGCCGGGCACGTGGCTGTAGACCCCGCGCTCCAGGGCCTGCAGCAGCGTGGACTTGCCGTGGTAGCCGCCGCCCACGACCACCGTGACACCCTCCGGCACGCCCATGCCGCTCACGGAGGAGCCGTCCTCGAGCTCGAGCTCCACCCGCAGCGATGGCGGGGTCTCGAACGGCACCGCCCCGTGGGCGAGCGGCTCGTCCCGGTGACCGGAGGCGCGGGGCAGCACGGCGCCGTCGGCCACGAACGCCACGAGGCCGCGCTGGGGCAGCTGCGCGCGCAGGTGCTGGGCATCCAGGTGGGAGGTCACGTGGGCCTGCAGGGCGCGGGCGTCCAGGTTCTCGTACCGGAGGGCGCGGTCGACGACGCCCGGCAGCACCTCCGTGAGCAACCGGTGCGCGGCGTGGCCCTTGATGCGCCGCCCTGCGGCGGGCAGGGCGATCTCGCAGCGCACCTCCACCACAGCGCCGGGGCCAGTGGTCTCCGACGGCGCCGCACGGCCGGCCCCGCCCCGCCGGTCCCCCGCGACGGCGTCCCCCGCCCGGTGCATCCCGGACTCGCGTGCCGGGGCGGGATCCACCGCGTCCCCGGGATCCGGAACGACCACGGAAGAGCGCTCGAGGATCTCCTGGCCCGTGCGCTGGATCGAGATGCCACCGGAGTCCTTGCCGCCGCGCGGACCCAGGTCCCGGGCGGCCCGGGCGAACTCCCGGGTGAGGAAGTCCCCGGCGGCCACGCGGGCGTCCCGGGTGGCGATCAGCTCGGGAGGGATTCCGGTGTCGGCCAGGGAGAGCCGGATCCGGGCCAGAGACGGCGGGGCATACGGGTCCGACTGCACCCGGTCCACGATCAGCTCCGCATCCCCCAGCCGCCACGAGCCCTTGAGCTGCTTGTAGGCGCCGTAGCTGCCGCCGTCCAGGCGGCGGAGGGTCTGGGCGAGGTCCGTGCGGGGTGAGCTCATGGGTCCATGGCACCACACGAACCGGGTCCGCTGCACTCGCCGCCGCGCGGCCACTCCCCTGGCGCGCCACCGCGCGGCGCAGCGGCCCGGCGGTCAGGGTCTGCGCGCGACGAGCTGGTACGTGTGCCAGTGCTTGGGCCCGGAGAACGCGGGGCCGTCGCGCTCCTCCTCGTGCAGACGCAGCACCTCCAGGCCGGTGACCAGCTCGTCCACCTCGTCACGGGTCAGGAACGTGCCGTCCCCCGCGGACCAGTCGTCCCGGTCGCCGAAGAGGTCCACCGCCAGGACACCGCCCGGGCGCAGCGCCCGGAGAGCGGTGCCCGGAGAGCGGCGCCCCACAACGCGGGGAAAGCGCTTCGCGGGACGAACGGCAGTGAGACGCACGCCAGCACCAGCTCGCACGGCGGCAGCTCGCGCAGGTCCTCCAGGCGGGTCAGGGTGTGCTTGATGGCGCGGTCCGTGGCGAGCTCCGCGATGGTCTCCACCACGGTGGGATCGGCGTCGAACGTCTGCACGAGCCAGCCGTGGTCCGCCAGAAAGGCGGCCTCACGCCCCGCCCCGCAGCCCAGTTCGACGGCGCTGCGCCCCTCACCGGGTCCCGCCGCCTCCGCCGCCAGGCGGGCGAGAGGCCGGATGCCCCGTCCGGCCTGGGCGGCGTTGTACCGGCCCCAGTGGTCCGCGTCCACGTGTCCCATGCGGACCAGTATGCGCCGCCCAGGGACTCAGGCGGCGCCCCTCCGCTGCACCCGCCCCAGCACCACCGCCGCCACGAAGCACAGCACGTACGTCCCGGCCACCGCGGTCCATCCGGCGGTGAACGCCCCTGTGAGGTCCACGAGCTGGCCCACCACCACGGGCCCGAGCGCGAAGCCCAGGTACATCCCGGTGGCCACCAGTCCGGACGCCACCCCGATCCGTTCCTTGGGCACGGCGGCCACGATGCCCGAGTTGATCACCACGTTCGCCGCCAGGGGCAAAGCGGCGTGGAAGGCGACGCCCAGCCACATGAGCCAGTGCTGCTGCGTGGTCTCCGCGAGGACCAGCAGCACGAGCCCTGCGATCCCGCCCAGGCTCATGACCTGGATCAGCGGTGCAGGTCTGCCCAGCCTCCCGGTCACCCGGCCCCACCCGATCCGGCTTCCGATCCCGATCACTCCCATCACGCCCAGCAGCAGCCCGGCCACCGTGACCGTGTACCCCATGGCCCGCACCGCGAACAGGGATGCGTACACGTTCACGCCCTGCGTGCCCACCGCGTTGAGGAAGGACGTCAGCGTCAGCAGCCACACCGCAGGCGGCAGCGCGCCCGACGACGCCGCGGCGCTCCCTGCCATGACTCCCGCGCCCACCGCGCGCGGCCCGGGGATTCCCACGGTGCGTTCCCGGGATTCCCGTCCGGGGCCCGTGACGGTAGGAGCGGGCGGCGTCGTCGGGGTGCTCTCGCGGGCGCGGCGCTGCAGCCGGGTGACCACGCTCCACCCCGTGACGAGCAGGGGAACGCACAGCAGCGCACCGAACAGCGCGGCACCCCGCCAGCCGAACGCCGCGCCCACCACGGGGAACGTGAGGCCCGCGACCAGCAGACCCACCTGCACCCCCGACTGCTTCCACCCCATCCACGCGGAGCGCTGGGTCAGCGGGACACGCTGCGCGACGATCCGGTTGGTCACCGGGTTGGAGAAGGACTGCGCAAGCCCGGCGATCAGGGCCGCGACCAGCAGCACGGCGTAGGACTGCCACGCGGCGCTGAGCAGGAACGCCGCCAGCACGCCCCCGAAGATCAGGGTGAGCTGCACGCGGGTGTCGATGCGGTCCGCGAGCACCCCCAGCAGCGGCGCCGCGAGACCCGCCATCACGAACACCGCGGTGATGATGAACCCGTACTGCCCCTCGGTGATCCCGTAGCTCTCCACGATGGTGGCGCTCAGCGCACCCACCCCGTAGTTGAACACCGGCCCGGCGGCCATCGCGGCCATGAGCACCGCCAGCAGGATGCCGGGGGCCTTGCGCGCGGGCGCGGATGGGGTGTGGGTCACAGTCGATCACCCTAGCCCCGCACTGCACCCTCGGCCTCCCGTAGGCTTTCCCCACGACTGAGAAAGGCGGACGTCATGAGTGACTCACTGGATCCGGGCCTCGCCCGGGCCCTGCAGGAACCGGCGCGGCTGGTGCGCGCGGACCCCGCACTGCTGGAGACGGTCCGTCAGGCGGGCTCCCCCGCCCAGGCGGAACTGATGCGCCGCGCCTCGGACGCGGGCACCGTGGAGGACCGGTACGCTGCGGCCGCCATGCTCGCTGCCCTCTTCGGCCACCGCGGCCCGCTGGACCAGGCGGCCCACGGCTACGGGAGCACCCCGCCGCTCGAGCTGCTCGCACTGGCGGACGTCCCGGCACTGCGGCCCGCCCTGCGGGAGTCGCTGTCCTCCCCCGTCCGCACCGGTCTGCTGGAGTGGGCCACCACCGCGGACCCCTCGCGGCCACCCCTGGAACTCGCCATGGCGGCACGGGACCTCGGACTGTCCGACGCCGCGGTGCTACGTTCCGTCGCGGACCGCGCCGACCAGGTCGCCCACGGTGCAGGGCGCGCGCAGAAGGGTCCCCTGGCCCGGTTCTCCGAGGTGCTGCGCGCGGCGGCGGACAGTGCACAGGGTCGCGCGGCGGCGTCGTCGCCCGCGTCCGGTTCCCGCCCGTCCCCGCAGGATCCCGTGCTGTCCCAGGGCCCCGCGGTCACGACCACCGGCATCCCTGCCTCCGAGATGCTGGACGACGACGAACTGGACGAGCCTGCCCAGCCCAGCGGGCGCTACCCCGGTGAGGGCGTGCCCGTACGCGACTCGATCGCGGGCCCCGGCGCGGGCGCGGCGCGGGAGACCTGGGATCCGGGCAGCGCCCCGGGCCACCCTGACTCCCGCCACGAGCCCCAGGACGGGTACGACGCCGCCCGCGCGCCCGGTTCCGCCGGCTCGCCCGACGGCTACGGCCCGCCGGTTCCCCCGCGCCAGCCGTCGACCAACGAGCTGTACTACGGGGTGGGCAGCGAGCGCCACGCTCCGCGCGACCCGAACAGCGAGGAGACGCGGAACGAGAACCGCAGCGTTGCCCGCAACTGGGCCATTACGTTCGCGGTGATCGTGGCGATCATGGTGCTGCTGGTGATCCTGCTCTGACAGCAGCTCCTGGCGGCGTCGACCGGGAGCACGCGGCGGTAGCGTGGCCCGGGTGACTACTGAGCAGAACGGCACCGCACCCTGGCAGCACGGCGTGGTGGTGCGCGGCGCGCGCCAGAACAACCTTCGGGACGTCTCCCTGGACCTGCCCCGGGACGCCATCGTGGTGTTCACGGGGGTGTCCGGCTCGGGGAAGTCGTCGCTCGCGTTCGGCACCCTGTTCGCGGAGTCGCAGCGGCGCTACCTGGAGTCCGTGGCGCCGTACGCGCGGCGGCTCATCGACCAGGCGGGCGTCCCGGACGTGGACGTGATCGAGGGGCTGCCACCCGCCGTCGCCCTCCAGCAGCAGCGGGGCGGGGGTGGTGCGCGCTCGGACGTGGCCACCGTGACCACGCTGTCCAGCCTGGTGCGGATGCTGTACTCGCGCGCCGGGTGGTACCCGCCGGGGCAGGGGATGCTCTACGCGGAGGACTTCTCCGCGAACACCGTGCAGGGCGCGTGCCCCACGTGCCACGGCATCGGGCGGGTGTACGAGGTCACCGAGCGCACCATGGTCCCTGACCCGTCCCTGACCATCCGCGAGCGCGCCGTCGCCTCCTGGCCCGTGGCGTGGGCGGGACAGAACCAGCGGGACATCCTGGTGTCCCTGGGCTACGACGTGGACACCCCCTGGAAGGACCTCCCGCAGAAGGACCGCGACTGGATCCTCTACACCGAGGAGCGCCCCACGGTGGGTGTGTACCGCGGGCTGAGTCCCAACCAGACGCGCAAGGCCCAGCAGGAGGGTGTGGAGCCCACCTACCAGGGCACGTTCATCGGTGCCCGCCGCTACGTGCTGGACACGTTCGCCAACGCCAAGAGCCCCAGCACCAAGAAGCGCGCGGCCCAGTACCTCACCAGCGAGCTGTGCTCCGAGTGCCACGGCAAGAAGATCACGAAGGAGGCGCTGTCGGTCACGTTCGAGGGCCTGGACATCGCCGAGTTCTCGCACCTGCCGCTCGCGCACCTCGCGGAGATCGCGCGCACCGTGGCCGCGGAGGGCTGGACCCCGAGCGAGGCCGGCCACCTGCCGGACCACGTGCTGGACGCCGAGTCCCGCGCGGCCTCCACCGCCGCCCGGGTGGAACAGGGAGGGGCCTCGCACGACGCCGCTCCGGACGTCCGCCGCACACCGAACCTCTCCGTGGAGAAGCGTGCCGCCGCTCAGCGCCTGGCCGCGGACCTCGTGGCGCGGCTGCAGCCCATGATCGACCTGGGCCTGGGCTACCTCTCCCTGGACCGCACCACGCCCACGCTCTCCGGGGGTGAGCGGCAGCGGCTGCGCCTGGCCACGCAGCTGTCCTCCCAGCTCTTCGGGGTGGCGTACGTGCTGGACGAGCCCTCCGCGGGTCTGCACCCTCGTGACCTGGACGCGCTGATCGGGATCCTGCACGGGCTCAAGGACCGCGGCAACAGCCTGTTCATCGTGGAGCACTCGCTCACGGTGATCCAGGAGGCGGACTGGCTCGTGGACATCGGACCCGACGCCGGCGAGCGCGGCGGGCGCGTGCTCTACAGCGGGGATCCCCGGGGCCTCGCGGACGTTCCCGAGTCCGCCACGCGCCGCTACCTCTTCCCGGAGCACGCCACCGCGTGCGCCGCCCGCGAGCCGCGCACGCCGCAGGGCTGGCTGGCCCTAGAAGGGGTCACCCGCAACAACCTGCGCGACCTGGACGTGAGCTTCCCCGCCGGGTGCCTCACCGCCGTCACGGGCATCTCCGGCTCGGGCAAGTCCAGCCTGGTCAGCCAGGCCCTGCCGGCCCTCGTGCGCGAGCGCCTGGGCCAGCGCACGGGCGGGTCCCCGGAGATCACGGGCGATCCGGAGTCGGACCTGCTGGCGGCCGACGACGCCGCCGAGGACGTCCGCGGGAAGGTCACCTCGGTGCCGGAGGGTGTGCGCCGCGTCGTCGTGATCGACCAGAAGCCGATCGGCCGCACGCCGCGCTCCAACGTGGCCACCTACACGGGGCTGTTCGACGACGTCCGCAAGCTCTACGCCGCCACGGACGAGGCCAAGAAGCGCGGGTACAGGGCCGGGCGGTTCTCGTTCAACGTGGTGGGCAGACGCTGCCCCACGTGCGAGGGCGAGGGCAGCGTGATGGTGGAGCTGCTGTTCCTGCCCAGCGTGTACGCCCCGTGCCCGGACTGCCACGGCACGCGGTACAAGGAGAGCACCCTGGAGGTGCTGTGGCGGGAGCGCTCCGTGGCGGACGTGCTGGGCATGAGCGTGGACGATGCGCACGCGTTCTTCGAGGGCGAGGACTCCATCCACCACAGCCTGGGCGTGCTGCGGGACGTGGGGCTCGGCTACCTGCGGCTGGGCCAGCCGGCCACCGAGCTCTCGGGCGGTGAGGCCCAGCGGGTCAAGCTCGCCTCGGAGCTGCAGCGGGCCTCCCGCGGGGACACCCTCTACGTGCTGGACGAGCCCACCGCCGGGCTGCACCCCGCGGACAGCGACCGGCTCATGAGCCACCTGCAGGGGCTCGCGGACGCGGGCAACACCGTGGTCATGGCCGAGCTGGACATGCGCATGGTCGCGCAGGCGGACCACGTGGTGGACATGGGCCCCGGCGCGGGAGCCGACGGCGGCCGGGTGGTCGCGGCGGGCACCCCGCACGACGTCTCCGCGCACCCGGACAGCGCCACCGCGCCGTACCTGCGGGGCGTGCTCGGCTGAACCGGCCCCCTCAGCGACGCCCAGCCCCCACCGTGAGACGCCTTGCGCTGGGGACTCGTCAGCGACCACGTCCTTGGCGAGTCGACGCGGGTCCGTCCGGTCAGTTTCGAGGGAAGCCCGCTCCCCCGCCTGAGGCCTCGGGGTCGCGGATCCGCGTCCGTGAACACGCCGTTCCTGGCTTGCCGGGTGGCCGGACGGCAGATCTTGCACCGGGGACAATGAAGGCATGAGCATCGACGTCCGTCCGGAAGACCCCCGCGATTTTGCTGCTGTCCGGTCCCTCGTGGCCCGCGCCTTCACGGACGCGGAGCACAGTGCCCCGCCCGTGGAGGCGGACGGCGCCCCCGGCGAGACAACGCTGGTGGGCTGGCTGCGCAATTCTCCCGCCCACGACCCCCGCTTCGCGCTGACCGCCCAGGACGGCGCGGACCTCGTGGGTTTCGCGATGGCCACGTGGGGCCGCTGCGGGGGCGAGCCCGTGCTGGGTGTCGGTCCCGTGGCCGTGGATCCGGCCCGGCAGGGCGAGGGCGTCGGTTCACGGCTCATGAGCGCCCTGGTCGAGCGCGCCACCGAGGCCGGGCAGCCGCTCCTGGTGCTGCTGGGCGACCCGGAGTTCTACTCACGCTTCGGGTTCGTCCCGGCCTCACGGCTCGGAATCACCGGGGAGCCCGAGTGGGGCGAGTTCTTCCAGGCGGTGCCCCTGGGGGACGGCGTCGTCGTGGACCCGGGCGAGTACCGCGGCCCGCGCGGCTCGTACGAGTACGCCGAACCGTTCTCCCGCCTCGGCTGACCCGGGATCCACACCGTGTGACCCGTGACACCGTAGGGTGGTCCCCAGAAGGGACGTCGGGGCGTGGCAGCACCCCGGCACGGGGGTCCTGACACGGCTGCCGCGTGCGGGGGCGCGCCGGGGGTGACCGTTCGACGTCGTCCTCCCGGGGTGACCCACGGGACGGGGGAACACCGACATGACCGAGCCAGGCAAGCACCGCGCCGCGCACCGCGCCGAACGGGGAGGTCGGAGCAGGTCGCTGCTGTGGCTCGCCGTGGCCGCCGCGCTGGTGCTGATCCTCAGCACGGCCTTCTCCATCTCGCGCCTGGACTCGGACGACGACGCCTCCGGCGGTTCCGAGGCGAGCGGCACCTCCGGGGCGGCGGGCGCGGAGGGGGGCGAGCCCGTCGTCGTGGGCCCTGCAAAGACCGGAGCGGGGACGTGGGCCGCGGTGCTGCAGGACCCCGCCGTGGAGCTCGGCACACCGAGTGAGGACGCCGGGACGCGTGAGCTGATTTCGCGCGCACTGGGCGAGGTGCAGGACGGACAGGCGGACCGCGCGGCCACCGAGCAGGCCATGAAGCGGCGCGCCCGCACCGAGGGAGATGCCGCACCCGTCCAGAACGCGACGCAGCGCCTGGACCAGGTCGCGGCGAACCCCGCCCCGAGCACCCCGGCGCCCGCGGACCCGAGCGCGCCCGCCTACGCCGCGGGAGCGGAACACCCCGCGGCCACCGTGGTCACGCGCAGCGAGTGGGACGACTTCCGCGCCCAGCACGCGGACACGACGCTCGTGGCGAGCACCCCGGGCGACCGCCCCGCCTCCGAGGCACCCACCGCGGACGACGCCGCCCTGACGCAGGCTCTGGGCGAGTGGGAGCACCTGGCGGAGCCGTTCCACGCCCTGGTGGCCATCGACACGTCAGGTTCCATGAGCACCCCGGCGCTGCCGGACGGCGCCACGCGGATGGACCTCACCAAGGCCGCGGCCTCCACGGCCGTGGGCCTGTTCCCGGAGCACGACGCGCTGGGACTGTGGACGTTCGCGCGCCACCTGGACGGGGTCAAGGACCACCGCTCCCTGGCCCCCGTGAGGGAACTGTCCGCCCCGGTGGACGGCGCCACCCAGCGGGATCAGCTCGCCCAGGACGCCCAGTCACTGACCTATGTGCCCAAGGGGTACACGGGCCTGTACGACACCACGCTGGCCGCCTACCGCCAGGTGCTGCACGACGATGCCCCGGACCACCTGCGCACGGTGATCGTCCTGACCGACGGCATCAACCAGGACCCGGGCTCCATGGGACTGGACGAGCTGCTCACCACGCTGGAGAAGGAGCAGGACCCCGAGAACCCGGTGCGCATCATCACCGTGGGCATCTCCCAGGACGCGGACGCGAAGGTCCTGAAGCAGATCGCGGAGACCACCGGAGGTACCTCTCACATCGCCCGGGCACCGGAGGACATCCAGAAAGTGTTCGTGGATGCGCTGACGGGTGCGTGAAGGGCGCAGCGCTTGCCGGGCGACTCGCACAGCGACCGCCGGGCCCGCAGCGCCTGAGGTGCAGTTCTGACGGGGATCTCCGCGACATCGCAGGCAGAACTGCACCTCACGCGCTTTAGACACTGGGACTGTGGCGGATCCCGCTGAGCTGGCCCAGGGACGCTACCGAATTGACGGCGCTCGTCACATCATTCCGAGACAGAGCCGCTGCAAGGAAATCACCTACCTTAGGAAGATGGGAGAGGCTGAGGAACAGCTGGTTGCGTCTTGGCGCGCTGAGGAGCGTGCGCAGCCAGAGGGGTGGGATTTTTCCGATCTAGCTGATCGGATGACGGAGTCGCCCGAGCCTTGGGATCTTGTGGCGATTTACCGGACAGCGTTGGCGGGTGCGACGAGCGTCCTCGACATGGGGACCGGCGGAGGCGAGTTCTTGAGGTCCTTTGGAGATGCACTGCCGCCAGACACGACAGCGACAGAGGGGTGGCCCCCCAACGTGGCAGTCGCCCGAGAAGCGCTTGCACCTCTAGCCGTCGAAGTCTTTGAATACACAGCGCCGGACGAAGACGTCGACTCGGTTGACATGCCGTTTGCGAACAATCGCTTTGACCTTGTTCTCAACCGGCACGAGTCCTTCTCCCCTCGTGAGCTCGCACGGGTGCTGGTCGAAAAAGGGCAGTTCATCACGCAACAGGTCGGTGGCGACGAAGCGCATGAGCTGAAGGCGTGGCTCGGGCATCACGATGAATTGCCGCATGTCAACCTCGCAGCCATGCGGAGGAAACTCGAGACTGTTGGATTCCATGTCGTTGAGGGAGCTGAGCACGTAGGGGCCTACGAGTTCCAAGACGTTGCCGCACTCGTGGCGTACCTGCAACTGGTGCCGTGGGAGACGCCGGATGACTTCACAGTGGACCGCTACGCAGACCGACTTCTGGCGCTCCACCGAGAGGCCGCTGGCGGACCGGTGCAGCTCACTCGCAAGAGGTTTTGGCTGCGAGCGGTCCGTCAATAACCTTCTTCCAGTCCCTGTCTACCCGACGTCTCCGGGTCTACACCTCCAGCGGTAGACCAGTCGACGGCGCCTAGATCCGCCGCGCAGGGCCTTGAGGGTCTCAGATGCCGAGTTCTCGCCGCAGGTCCTCGTGGGAGACCCGTGGCTCCTGCTCGACGCGCGCTTCTGCCGCCGCCCGGGCATCGGCCAAGTCCTCGAGGGCCGCCACCGCACGGTCGTAGAACTCGGGCGAGACCACGACGGCGCGTCGCCCCGCGCCACGTGAGGTGATCTCGACAGGCTCGCGCTGGGCCGCGGCGATGTAGTTGCTCTGCTGGTTGCGGAACTGGGAGAGCGTCACGGACATCATACCGAAAGCGTACAACTTGTACGTTTGTGCCGCTGCTGATGGGGGGTAGTGATGTATGAACAGGTATTCACTTGGTGCATTGGCTTTGTCCCCACGGACTATCATGCGGACATGATTGAGACCCCTCGTCTCCTACTTCGCCAGCCCCGCCCCACTGATGTCGATGCCGTCCATGCATACCGGTCCCGAGCAGATGTCGCCCGTTACCTGAGCGCAGGAACATGGAGCCAGCAAAAAACTGACGACGAGCTCCGGGTCTATGCCACTGCGCACCTGAAGGGGCCCGGCGATGAGTTGGTACTTCTGGCCGAGCTCCGCGCCACTCAGGAAGTCATAGGAGAGGTCGGGCTGACGTGGACCGACGCGGACGACACCGCCGAAATCGGGTACGTGTTCAACCCTGCTCATACAGGAAAGGGCCTGGCCTCCGAAGCTGTCGGCGGTGTTCTCTCCGCAGCCCTCGGTGCGTGGGGTTTTAACCAAGTCAGTGCGCGAACTGACGCTGACAACCGGGCCTCCCGCCTGCTGTGTGAACGGGTGGGAATGACGCTCACTGCGCGCTCTTTGAGTACAGATGGGCGAGATGTGGAGGAAGTTGTCTACACCACATCCGACGCGTAAGGATATTTGTATGGGACCAGGACGCGATCAAGCCCCCGCAGCCACAAGTTCCGCTTTGAATCCTGCGGAATTCTCCAGCCAGCCAGCATAGTGCTCAGAGCCACCGGCATGGGGATAACGCTCCTGGTACAGCGGGCGCCACCCATGCTCGGGGGCAGCTCTCATGATCTCATCCACGCGTGCGGATCGGCCCGCGATGAATGCGAGATGGTTCACGCCCGGGGCTCGACGGTCGTGGACAGCACCGGAAAGATTCGGCGAGGTGGTCAGCGTGAGATAAGCGCCCCCTGCTGACCAGGACTCGCCCTCAACCCACTCGCCCGACTGGCTGAACCCAAGTTCCTCGAGGAGCCAACCCCACTCGGACCGCGCCTGAGCCAGGTCAGCCACCCACACTTCGACATGATGAAATCCCGTCATAGATCCATGGTGCCACCCTCGCAAAGATTGGCCGGTCGACCATGGTGTCGCCTCCCCGGGCGCACCTACCGTCGTGGGATGGCTACTACCACGACATCCCGAACCCCCTGGCTCCTCGTTCTCGGCGTCCTGCTGGCCGTCGCGGCGGCGGCGCTGATCACGTTCACCGACCTGGCCTGGCGCGGCCTCATCGGCTGGCCGCTGCTGCTGGTGGCACTGCTCCTGATGGTGACCGGCGGGATCCGACGCGGTCAGCAGCGGAGGGACACCCACCGGGTCTGAGACCCACGGAGCGGTCAGCGCTGCATTGCGGAGGCCACCGGCGGCTCCTCCCACGTGGCGCGCACACCGCAGGACATCCAGAAGGTGTTCGTGGACGCGCTGACGGGGGCGTGAGGGGCGCCGCCGGGGGCGTGCGCAGCGTGCGCCGTCGCGTGCGCCGCGTCTGAGGAGAGGTTCTGCCAGGGATTTCGGCGACATCCGGGGCAGAACCTCTCCTCAGACGACGCCCCCGATCCAGGGCTGCTGACCCGCAGCCCCACCGCACCCGGACATGACACGAGCCGCGCCCCCGGTCTCCCGGGAGCGCGGCTCGTGGTCGGTCAGGCGTCAGGCACAACGCCGCCGGGTCAGCGCACCAGCTCGTCCACCACGCGCTGCATGGACTGGCTGTGGTTGCCGAAACGGTGCATGGTGATGGACACGGCCTGCTCGGCCAGCATGTACATCATCTCCACGCGCCCGGTGCCCACCACGTCCTCGGTGATCAGGGCGATGTCCGGGTGCTCGGCGCGCACCGCGTAGAGGTACTTGAGATCCTGCTCAGACCCGTCCCACGGGGAGATCACGCGGACGCGAGCGCCGTGGCGGACGTCCAGGGCGTCGTCGTCCAGGGCGCGCAGGTCCGAGAGCTGACCCAGCGGGCCCAGGGAACCGGTGCCCAGGGCGTGAGCGAACTCGGCGTCGGACGCCGGGTTCAGCACCGTCGCGAACAGCCCGTTCACGGCTGCGGGCAGCGAGTCCGCGGCACTGAGGACCACCTGCGAGCCCGAGCGCACGGCGGCGAGACCCACGCGCAGGACGTCCGTGAGGGACGCCCCCTCCTGGGCGCGCACCACCACGGTGCGGGGGCGGTAGCGGAACAGGTTGGCCTCGCTGCGCAGGGCGGTGGGGTCCTTGACCTGGCCGAACTCGCGCTGCCACTCGGACTGGTCCGACTGCGCGGCGCGGCGCAGCCACACGAGGTCCTCGTCCGAGATCAGCGGGGTCACGGCGTCCAGCGCACGGTGCACGCGCGGATCGAGGACCCACGCACCGGCCGCACCGCGGTCCGTGCTGGAGTCCGAGAACGCGGCGCGCTTCCAGCGGCCCAGCGACGCCAGGTAGTTGGGGCCACCGGCCTTCGCACCGAGACCCACGGAGGAGCGCTTCCACCCGCCGAACGGCTGGCGCTGCACGATCGCGCCGGTGATCCCGCGGTTCACGTAGAGGTTGCCGGCCTGCACGGAGTCCACCCAGCGCAGGATCTCGTCCGCGTCCAGGGAGTGAATGCCCGCGGTGAGCCCGTAGTCCGTGGCGTTCTGCAGCTCCACGGCCTCCTCGAGGCTGTCCGCGGACATGAGCCCCAGGACGGGGCCGAAGCACTCGGTGAGGTGGAAGAAGGACCCGGGCTTCACGCCCGTGCGGATCCCGGGGCGCCACAGCCGGCCGGAGTCGTCCAGCTGCTGGGGCTCGATGAGCCACTCCTCACCGGGCTCCAGCTGCGTGAGCCCGCGCAGGAGCTTCTCCGAGGGCTGCTCCACGGTGGGGCCCACGGTGGCCTGCAGGTTCACGGGCCAGTCCACCACCATGGAGGAGGCGGCGTCCACGAGCTGGCGGCGGAACCGCTCGGACGTGGCCACGGAACCCACCAGGATGCCGAGCGACGCCGCAGAGCACTTCTGCCCCGCGTGGCCGAAGGCGCTGGAGACGAGGTCCCACACCGCCTGGTCACGGTCCGCACTGGGGGTGATCACCAGGGAGTTCTTGCCGGAGGTCTCCGCGGTGAGCGGGCGCTCCGGGTCCCACGAGGCGAACAGCTGCGCGGTCTCGTACGCGCCGGTGAGCACCACGCGCTCCACGTCCGGGTGGGAGATCAGCGTCTTGCCGGCCTCACCCTCCACGGCGTCCACGAGCTGCAGCACGTCGCGCGGCACACCGGCCTCCCACAGCGCCTCGCACACCGCGGTGGAGCAGCGGCGGGACTCGGGGGACGGCTTGTGGATCACGGCCGAGCCGGTGGCCAGGGGCGCCACGGTGGTGCCCGTGGGGATGGCCAGCGGGAAGTTCCACGGCGGGGTCACCACGGTCACGGCGTGCGGCACGAAGTCGCCGCCGTCCACGAACTCCAGCTCCAGCGCGCGGCGGGCGTAGTAGCGGCAGAAGTCCACGGCCTCGGAGACCTCGGGGTCCGCCTGCTCCAGCACCTTGCCGGTCTCGGCACCCGCCACGGCCATGAGGTGGCCGCGGCGTGCGGCGAGGATGTCCGCGGCGCGGTTGAGGATCTCGGCGCGCTCACGGGCGGGAGTGTCCGCCCAGCGCTTGCCGGCGACCTTGGCGGTGGCCACCACGTCGTTCACGGCCTGAACGGCCTCGTCCGAGTCCTGGTCCATGTCCTTCAGCAGCTCGGGCACGGCCACGGAGGCGTACCACTCGCTGCTGCCGATCTTCTCGGCCAGGGTCTCGGCCCAGCGCTGGTTGGCGGGCACGGAGACGTCCGTGTCCGGCTCGTTGCGGAACGGCTCGTCCAACGGGATGGTGGGCTCCGCACCCACGGTCTCCTTGCTGCGGTCCTGGACACGGCGCGGCGAGGGCACCTGGGGGTTCTCCTCCAGGTCCGCGAGGGCGGCGCGGAAGCGACCCTCCTCACGCTGGAACACCCAGTTGTCCGGGCCCAGGTCGAAGATCCCGGACATGAAGTTCTCGCTCGCGGAGTTCTCCTCGAGCCGGCGCACCAGGTAGGACACGGCGACGTCGAACTCCGCGGGCTTCACGGCCGGCACGTAGAGCAGCAGCTGGCCCACGTCCGTGGCCACGGCCTCGCTCTGCGCGGTGGCCATGCCCTGCAGCATCTCGAACTCGATGCGGTCCGTGACGCCGCGCTGCTCCGCGAGCAGGTGCGCGAAGGCGATGTCGAACAGGTTGTGCCCGGCCACGCCCAGGCGCATGCCCGTCATGCGCTCGGGGTGGAACAGCCAGGACAGCACGCGCTTGTAGTTGGTGTCCGTGGCCTGCTTGGACTCCATGGTGGCCAGGGGCCAGCCGTGCATCTCGGCGTCCACGTTCTCCATGGCCAGGTTGGCACCCTTGACGAGGCGCACCTTGATCTGGGCACCGCCGTCCGCCACGCGCTGCGCGGACCACTCGGAGAGCCGCTCCACGGCGCTGAGCGCGTCCGGGAGGTAGGCCTGGACCACGATGCCGGCCTCGAGGTTCTTCAGCTGCGGCTTGTCGAGCAGCCGCTTGAACACCTCGATGGTCAGCTCCAGGTCCGAGTAGACCTCCATGTCCAGGTTGATGAACATCTTCCCGGTGCCCTTGGTGGCCGCGGTCTCGTACAGCGGCAGCAGCCGCTCCACCACGCGCTCGGCGGTGCGCTCGAAGCCCCAGTGGGACAGCTGCGGCACCACGGAGGAGACCTTCAGGGAGACGTAGTCCACGTCGTCGCGGCGCAGCAGGCCCTCGGCGTCCGCGAGGTGCTTCTTGGCCTCGTCCTCGCCCAGCACCTCCTCGCCCAGGAGGTTGATGTTGAGCCGGTGGCCCTGCTGCTTGATGTTCTTCACGGACTTGCCGAACGGCCCGGGGCGGGCGTCCACGACCATGTGGCCCACCATCTGGCGCAGCCGGGTGCGCGCGGCGGGGACCACCACGGAGGGCAGCGCTCCGGAGAGCACGGTGCCCGCCTGGATCTGCGCACGGTCCGCCACGGACATGGACTGCGGGGTCAGCTTGGTGATGTCCTGCAGCGCCTTTGCCGCAGCCTTCGTGTCCTCCGTGCGGATCACGCGGTCCACGAAGCCCACCGTGAACTCCAGCCCGTTCGGGTCCTGGAGCACGGCGGCCAGACGGTCCTCCGCAGGGTTCTTCTGCTTGTTCCTGCGCTGATTCTCCTGCGCCCGCTGCAGCCAGGTGCGCACGAGCTCCACGGCGGAGTCGGCGAGGGCGTGGGGATCAGTCACGGTATTGACGGTGCGTGCCATTGCAGCGCCTCCAAGGTCTCGGCCCGGCGACGGTGCCGAGGCACTCCCTCGGCCACCAGCCGAGTCACACCGGGCCCGGCGTAGCTGGTGCGCTCACGCTACCGTGCGCCTCTGGGTCGCCAGTAATCGGTTCCGCCCCGAACCCGGCACATGACGCCCCGCACCGTCGTCCGCCTCGCACAGGGGTCACGACGACGCCGCACGGCCGCCTCCCGCGCGCCCCGCACCCGGCTGCCGGCGGCCGTGCACGGCTCCCCGGGCGGCGTCGTGGCCCGTTGCGTCAGGAGGCGTCCGGGGCGGTCTCCGCCTGCAGGATGTCGAGCACGCGGATCAGGCGAAGGTGCGCCTCCACCTGGGGGAAGTTGCCCGTGGCGCGGTGCTGGGTGGGCGAGTACGTGGAGGGCAGCAGACCCAGCTCGTTGGCGGTGCCCAGGGCCACGTCCGTGAGGCGCACCGCGTCCTGCGTGTGCCCGCACAGCGCGAGCTGCTCGGCGAGCTGCAGCGTGGCGGAGACGGACGGCGCGGACTGGCCCGCGAAGCCGTCCTGGCCGATCGAGGACGCGAACGCCTCGACGTCGTCCAGGTCCGTGAGCTGCGGCAGGTTGCGGTAGCGGTGCAGCAGCCCGGAGCTGTCCGTGAGCTCGGTACGGATGCGCTGGACGGTGCCGAGCATGCGCTCGTCGTCGTAGGCCACGAAGCCCACCATGGGCAGGTGCAGCAGGGAGGCGTCCACGTCCGTGGAGCCGTAGTACTGCACGAACGATCCCACCTGGGGGTCGTAGCCGCTGGTCCAGATCTCGTGCGCGAGCTGGTCCCGGTGCTCCTCCCACGTCTCCACGTCACCGGGCAGGCCGTGGATGCGCACCGCGTCCACACCCGCCTGCATGGCGGCCCATATCATCACGCGCGAGTGCGTGTAGTACTGGGGCTCGCCGCGCATCTCCCAGATGCCCTGGTCCTTCTCCTCGTAGTTGGCCACCACGGCGCGCAGCAGCGCCTGCTGCAGCGGCCACGAGAGGTGGTCCTCCTGCACACCGCGCCGGCGCAGCATCTCGAACACGCGCAGCACGTGCCCGGCCACGTCCGACTGGTAGTGGCTGCCGGAGGAGTTGCCGTCACGGACGGGCCGCGAGCGCTCGTAGCCCGGCAGGTCCACCAGGCGCTCGCGAATCTGGGGGGAGCCGTCCAGCGTGTAGATGTTCGAGGGGTTGTTGACGTCCCCGGCCACCGCGCGCAGCAGCCAGTTGCGCAGCTGGGCGGCCTCACGGTCGTGGCCGTGGTCCAGCATGACCTCCAGCGCGGACGCGGCATCCCGGGGCCACGAGAGCCGGTGGTCCCAGTTGCGCTCCGCGCCCACGACCTCCGGCAGGGACGTGGTAGGGGCACCGATCAGCCCGCCCGTGGCCTGGTGCATCAGTCCGCGCACCACCAACAGGCTGCGCCGGACGAGGTCCGCGGGCTCGTCGTCCGTGGCCGTGAGCGTGAACCCGCCCAGGGCGGCGCCCTCGTGGTGGGGGCGGTCCCCGTGACGACCCACGTCCCGTGCCGAGGGGCGCTCGGAGGTGTCGAGGTCCCCGGCGCCCGCACCGGAGGCGTGCAGCGCGGGCGGCTGCTCGTCCGGGTCCGTGTGGTTCATGGCCGCGGGATCCGTGAGGGGGTCGTAGGGCTCGTAGCGCTCTGTCCACTCCTGCCACAGGTTCACGGTGGCCGTCAGCGTCTCGTTCACGTCCACCGCCTCCGGGGGCACGCCGTGGGACGGGAACCACGTGAGCGTGAAGTCCCGGGTCTGACCGGCCGCCACCGTGAACGAACCCGCGTGGCGGCGCTTGGTCTTGTCCGGATCCGCCTCCGGCAGCGGATCGCCGTGGAAGACCACGGAGTCCGGACCGGCCATGCCCACCAGCACGGACTCGGCCTCGGCGTCCTCCGACTCGTCCTCGAGCACGTCGAAGCGGCTCAGCCACGGCACGGACGAGCCGTAGTTGAAGCGCAGCCGGAGGTCCTGGAACATCTCCACCTCACCCGTGAGGCCCTCCACCCGGCGGATCAGCTCGGTGCGGGCGTTGAGCGGCATGAAGTCCGTGACGCGCACCGTGCCGGTGTCCGTGGACCACACCGTGTGCAGCACGAACGTGTTCTCCGCGTAGAAGCGCTCCACCGCGATCACACCGGGCAGGGACATGTCCACCGCGGCGTCGTCGTCCACCGCGCAGTACGGCGCGAGCAGCCAGCGTCCGTGGTCCGGGGTGCCCAACAAAGCCGCGAACAGTGCCGGGGAGTCGAAGCGCGGCACGCACCACCAGTCCACCGACCCGTGCCGGGAGACCAGCGGCCCGCTGCGCATGTTGGACAGCAGGGCGTAGTCCTCGATCTTTGAAGCCATGCCCCCAGAATCTCACGAACGCGCGGGCGGCTCACCTCGCACGGGACACTGGCCGTGCGGCCGATGTGGGCTGGGTGGTTCCTCGATACGGTGGGTGGTTCACCCCGTGCCGGTCGGGTTCGTTCCGGGCCGGCCGGCGGACCGCGCGCATCCGATAACCCCGCAGGAGGACACCACCCATGAGCTTGCCCCCTCAGCCCGTGTACTACGACACCCAGCCCGGCGAACCCGTGGGTCCGTGGCAGGCCGTCAAGAACTTCGTCCGCAGGGGCACCACGTTCTCCGGGCGGGCTTCCCGTTCCGAGTACTGGTGGATCGCGCTGTACACGGTCCTGCTCTCGGGGGCCTACGTGCTCGCGGAGGACCGCGGCTACCTGGCCTGGCCGGACGTGGACGGCGGATTCGCGATCGCTCTGCTGCTGCTGTCTCTGGTCCTGCTGCTCGCGGTGGTACTGCTGGCCATTTTCACCGCCGCCCTGTCCGTGCGACGCCTGCACGACTGCAACCTCTCCGGGCTGTGGTTCCTGCTGATCCTCGTGCCGTTCCTGGGCAGCATCGCCCTGCTGATCATGGCCGCCCTGCCCCCGGACCCGCGGGGCGTGCGCTTCGACGCCCATCCCGCCCCCGGGACCGTCATGCCCGCCGGGAGGTAGGACCGCGTCGCTCCTTGCCCGGGCCACCTCCCCGGTCTAAAGTTCGGTACACCGAACTTTAGGATCCACGGGAGCGAGGAATTGGGATGGGACGTCGTCCGGGATGGGCAGTGGCGGCTACCGCAGCCGCGGGTGTGCTGGTGCTGGGAGGCTGCGCGGGGGCCGAGCCCGGCGGCGGCAGCTCCGAGAAGCCCACCGTGCTGACTACGTTCACGGTGCTGCAGGACATGACCGCCGCGGTGGCCGGTGACCACGTGAGCGTGGAGTCCATCACCAAGCCAGGCGCGGAGATCCACGACTACGAACCCACTCCACAGGATGTCACCAAGGCCTCCCGCGCGGACCTGGTGCTGGACAACGGCCTGCACCTGGAGCAGTGGCTCGAGCAGTTCACCTCCTCAGCCAACGTGGCCCACAGGGTGGTCTCCGAGGGCGTGGAACCCCTGGACATCGCCGACACCCCCGGAACCCCCAACCCCCACGCGTGGATGAGCCCGCGCAACGGCGAGCGCTACGTGGACAACATCGTCACCGCACTCAGCGAGCTGGACGGAGAGCACGCCCAGCAGTTCCGGGACAACGGGGAGAAGTACAAGGAACAAATCCGCGCGATCGGCACGGACCTGACCCGGAAGCTGGAGGCCCTGCCCCGCAACGAGCGCGCGCTGGTCACGTGCGAGGGCGCGTTCTCCTACCTGGCGCGGGACACCGGGCTCACTGAGAAGTACATCTGGCCCGTCAACGCGGAGCAGGAGGCCACCCCGCAGCAGGTCAGCTCCGCCATCGAGTTCGTGGACCGGCACAGGGTGCCCGCGGTGTTCTGCGAGTCCACCGTCTCGGACAAGCCCATGCAGCAGGTCGCGGAGGCCACCGGCGCCCGCTACGGCGGCACCCTCTACGTGGACTCCCTCTCGGAGCAGGACGGCCCGGTGCCCACCTACCTGGACCTGTTGCGCCACGACGCGGACACCATTGCCAACGGCCTGTCCGGGAGGGCGCGGTGACGCCCGCGATCCGGGCGAGCGGCGTCGTCGTCGACTACGGCCGCGTGCGCGCCCTGGACGGCGTGGACCTGGAGATCGCCCACGGGCAGGTCACCGGGCTGGTGGGCATGAACGGCTCCGGGAAATCCACGCTGTTCAAGGCGCTCATGGGCACCGTGCGGCTCGAGGCCGGCGAGGTGCGGCTGGACGGGCTGGACCCCCGCACCGCGCGGAAGCAGGGCGTGGTGGGGTACGTGCCGCAGAGCGAAGACGTGGACTGGACGTTCCCACTGTCCGTGCGGGACGTGGTCATGACCGGGCGCTACGGGCACATGGGCCCCACCCGGCGGGCGCGTCCCGCGGACCGGACCGCCGTGGCGGACGCGCTGGAACGGGTGGAGCTCACGGAGCTGGCCGGGCGGCAGATCGGGCGGCTGTCCGGCGGGCAGCGCAAGCGCGTGTTCGTGGCGCGGGCGATCGCCCAGGGAGCGCGGACCCTGCTCCTGGACGAACCGTTCGCGGGCGTGGACAAGCGCAGCGAGGCCACCATCGTGCGGCTGCTGCACGAGCTCGCCGCGCAGGGCTGCGCGGTGGTCGTGGCCACCCACGACCTGCACGCACTGCCGCAGCTCGCCGAGAGCGTGGTCCTGCTGCGCCGCCACGTGCTCTTCCACGGGCCGGTCGCGGAGGGGCTCGCACCCGAGCACCTCGTGCGCGCGTTCGGCCTGGACGTGCTCTCCGACCCGTCCTCCACGCGGTCCTCGGGGGACGACGACGCCGCTCCCGCGGACCGCACGCCGCTCACCGCGGGCGCGGCCCACGAGGGTCCGCCGCCGGGCCCTGCCGCGGGGGACACCCCGGCGCCGGGCGCCGTCACGGCCCCGGGCGGCGTCGTGCCCCCGCGCAACGGATCCGCCGCCGTGACGGGACCCGGCGCACCCACCACGCACCAAGGAGGCCGCGCATGAGCGCCCTGGAGCTGTTCACCCAGCCGCTGGAGTACGAGTTCATGCTGCGCGCGCTGGTCACCACCGTGGCCGCGGCGTCCGTGTGCGCGGTGCTCTCGTGCTGGCTGGTGCTCGTGGGGTGGTCGCTCATGGGCGACGCCGTGTCCCACGCGGTGCTGCCCGGCGTGGTGCTCGCCTACATCCTGGGCATCCCGTTCACCGTGGGGGCACTGGTCGCGGGCGTGCTGGCCGTGGTGCTGATCGGCGGGCTGCGGGGGACCAGCAGGGTCAAGGAGGACGCGTCCATCGGGATCGTGTTCACGTCCCTGTTCGCGCTGGGCCTGGTGCTCATCTCGGTCACCCCCAGCCAGACGAACCTGACCCACATCATCTTCGGCAACGTGCTGGGCATCTCCGCGGCGGAGCAGCTGCAGATCTGCGCGCTGGCAGTGGTGGCGCTGGCGGTGATGGTGCTCAAGCGGCGGGACCTCACCCTCTACGCGTTCGACCCCCAGCACGCGCACGCGATCGGCCTCTCCCCCCGGTTCCTGGGCGGGCTGCTGCTGGGGCTGCTCGCGGTCACCTCCGTGGCCGCCCTGCAGGTGGTGGGAGTGGTGCTCGTGGTGGCCATGCTCATCATCCCGGGCGCCACCGCGCACCTGCTCACCGACCGGTTCGGGGCCATGCTGGTGATCGCGCCGTGCGTCTCGGCCACATCCGCGGTGCTGGGCATCTACCTCAGCTACTGGCTCAACGCCTCCCCCGGCGGGCTGGTGGTGCTCGTCCACGCGGCAGTCTTCGCGCTCGCGTACCTGCTCAGCCCGGCGCACGGGGTGCTGGGAAGCAGACTCGCGGCACGACGTCGCCGGCGGGCGGTGACGGGGTAGGTCGCCTCCGCGCCCGGGCAGGGTCGGGGCGTCCCGTGCCCTTCCCCTGCGACACGAGACCTGCGTGTGCGCGTCGAGCAGGCGTCGTTCCCCGCCGGGCCAAGGTTGCCCGGGCGGCAGCGCTATGAGCTCCGGTCCCTGGCCCGGGCGGCTCGCTTCCGTTCCTGCTGCCGCGCGTAGTAGGCGCGGGAGCGGTTCCGGTCCCCGCAATCTCTCGTGACGCACCAGCGGCGGTTCCGCCGGGGGGACGTGTCGAGGTAGACCCACCCGCAGGTGGCGTCCTCGCACTGGTGGAGCCGGTCGAGGTCGTCCCGGTTCATGAGTTCCACCAGGCCGCGCGTGATGCGGTGGCGGACGGTCGCCAGCGTGAGCTCGTTGTCGGACCAGCACCAGCCCGCACCGCGCCGGGACAGGTGGGAGTGGCCCAGGGTGTCCCGGAAGGCAGTGGCAATGGCCTCTGCGGCGTGCTCGTCACCGTGGAACAGGGCCTCGTAGAGCCGCTCGCGCAGCGCAACGACCCGATCCAGTTCAGCGGCGGCGGTGCACGGATCCTCTCCGGCAAGAACCCGGAGCTGTTCCTGCTCAGTCGCATCGAGCAGCCCGGACTCCCGGCACCACGTGAGCACGCGATCGCAGGAGGTCAGATCCTCCTCCCGCGCGGGGCCGCCGAGCCGCCACTCCACGGTGTTGACCAGGTCGAGCATCCGGTCGCCCGAAATGTGGCTGAACGCCGCCATGCACCCTCCTCACAGACAGGTCAAGTCTTGCACGTGAGGGGGATCCGGGTTTGACTCTCACAAGCAACAGCAATTTCACCCGTGAGAGCCACGCACCGGCCGACCACTCGAGAAAAGAGACCCCTCATGTCGCTCCGCCTGTCGCACACCACCTGGGACGCCATCGACCCGCACGCCGTCGCCGAGTTCTGGCGCGAGCTCACGAACTGGGCGATCCACGAACCCGACTGCTACCACCCGGGCTCCGACGAGTGCTACCTGGTGACCCCCGACGGCTACATCGTGCTCTTCTTCCGGGTCCCGGACGCCAAGAAAGTGAAGAACCGGGCCCACATGGACCTCGTTCCCCAGGGAGCCTCCCAAGAGGAGGAGGTCGCGCGGGCACTTCGACTGGGGGCAGTCATGGTCGACGACCGCCGCCACGACCTGGGCTGGGCCGTCATGGCGGACCCCGAGGGCAACGAGTTCTGCATCCTCTGACCCGCGGCCTGGCGCAGGGTGGCGCCCGAGGGCCACAGGACAGAAAGTCTCCGCCCTCGCACCCCTCTCTGTCGTTGGGCTTGCCTCGACGGCCCCGGGCCCGCTAGGAACTGACCTCGCCCAGCGAGACCCAGACCGCGTCGGTGGCGGTCTGTCCGAGGGGGACGCTGCGAGCGCCGTCGTCCAGCACGGCCTGGACCGAGCCCGAGTAAGGGCCGCCGGAACGGATGTCCAACGGGACCCCCACGCCGATGCCCTGGTCTGCGAAGAAACGCAGCAGTCCCGAGTCCCGGTCCGAGATCCGTTCCACGCGCACATGGGAACCGTCCGGGACGGTGGTGAGGGAGACGGCGTCGGGAGGGGTGATGGTGCCGTCCTTGGCGGGGATCGGATCACCGTGCGGGTCGCGGGAGGGGTGCCCCAGGAGGTCGTCCAGGCGGTCGATCATGAAGTCGGAGGCGGCGTGCTCCAGGTGCTCCGCCTCGTCGTGGACCTGGTCCCAGCGGTAGCCGAGCATCTCCACCAGGAAGGTCTCGATCAGCCGGTGGCGGCGCACCATCTCCACGGCGAGCGCCCGGCCCTGCTCGGTGAGCTCGATGGCGCCGTACGGGGTGTGCGCCACAAGACCCTGCTCCGTGAGCTTCTTGAGCGCGTCCGAGACCGTGGAGGCGCGCAACCCCACCTTCTGGGCCACGGCGGAGGTGGTGACGGGGTCCGCAGACCACTCCCCCAGGTTCCAGATGGCCCTCAGGTAGTTCTGGTGGCTCACCGAGAGCTTCGCGACCGACATGATGGGGAGACTAGCAAAACGGGAGCCGGGAGCTCTGGCGGCGGCAGTCAGGTCCTGCTCCAGCGGTCCAAGCTGAATTGACGGTAGTGCGTGGCCCGGCCGAGGTAGGTGGACGCCGCACCTCGCCCGGTCTCTGTCATACCCAGTCGTTGCAGGATCTTCACTGACGCGGCGTTCGCATCCAGGGCCTCCGCCCAGACCGTCCCCAGCCCCATGCGGTCAAAAGCGAAATGGACCCCGGCCCGCGCAGCGGCCAGGCCCAGCCCCCGCCCCCATGAAGTGCTCGGACCGATGAGGTATCCCAGTTCACGCCGGGTGGGCTCAGTGCCCTGAATATCCACATACCCCACGAGTACCCCATCGCACCAGGCGCTCAAGCGCAGGAGGTCGACGGGCGGGGCCGTGTTCAGGCCTCGTAACGAGGCCGCGCGATCGGCCAGCGGGATCCCAAGGGTCCATTCCGCCGCCCGGCAGAAGAGCTCGTCGGTTCCCCAGAGTGCGTAAGTTTCTGCGTCCGCCGCTGTAGCGGTTCGCAGTTCGACAACGGGCTTTGTGGGCGTCATGCCCTCATAGTGCTCCCCCAAAGCATCTGAGCGCGGGAATGCCGCAACGCACCTCTCCCAACGGCGCCGGAGAATTCCTAAGGCGATACCGTGGACATCCGGGCGCTCCTCATCGCCTGGGCTTCGACCCTGGAAGGTGAATCCGCCATGTCGTACGAGCGCTACACGCCCTCCACCCCTGGGAAGCACCGCATCCATCCAGCGGTCCCCTGGGTTCTGTTCTTCGTGGCCCTGGCCATCCTGGTGGTGGGGACGGTGCTGGACAACCCCGTGTGGATGCTGTCGGCGCCCGTGGCACTGGGTGGGGCCATTACCGGGGGCCTCTCCCGCCGTTACCTGCCCATGATTCTGTGCATCCTGGTGGCGTCCGTGTTCGTCATGGCCATGCTGATCTTCGCGCCCTAGCTGCTGCGGGCATGAGGGCTCTCCGCCGTCTCGCCACCGGTGGGTGAGCGCTGCCACCGCACCGTCCGCGCGGGGTCTCACCGGGTCGACTCACTCACCGAGCGGCGGTGCCGCCGGCGGTTGCGTGACGCCCTCGATCATCCTCCGCAGGAAGTTCGCCACCACGTCCCGCTCCGCAGCGGACATCTCATTGACCACGGCCATCATCCGACCGTGCATGTCCCGCAGGGTGGTGCGGACCTCTTCCGTGCCGTGCTCGGTGGGGACCACGGCCACGGACCGGCGGTCGTCCGGGTGGGGGATGCGTTCGGCGTAGCCGTCGCGGACCAGGCGGTCCACCAGCGCGCTCGTGGAGGCGTTGGTGATCCCGAGCATCGCGGCGACGTCCTTCTGGCGCAGAGCCGTGCCCGTCTTGTCCGCCGAGATCAGGTGCCGCAGAGCCAGGATGTCCTTCTCGCCCATGTCCATGTCCGCGCGCACGCGCGAGCGCATGGTGGTCTCCGCGTCGCGGTAGCGGCGCAGGAGGTTCAGAACGTCGACGCCGCTCGCGGACTCCACGGAGTCGTCGTACCAGAAGTGCCGGGGGACGGCGGGTTCGGACGTCATACAGCGTCGTTCTCGGCGCGATTCGCGGCTGGTGCACATGTCGTCTGCATAGGTCCAGTAGATTAGCTAACAGTTAGTTTCATCATCAACCTGTCGCCGCTCCCCCAAAGCCGTGTTCAGGAGGAGCGGAGGGCTCGCAATGCTGCTCGCACAGGACCCGGCACCGGACGCAGCCAACGTCCCCCCGGTTGTTTCCGCGCCCGCGGGAGACCGCGAGGAGCAGGTGTCCCTCGCCTCCGTGGCCCGCGCCGCCACCAGGGGTGTGCAGGTGTACCCCTCCGTGTCCTCCGCAGAGTTCGCCATCACCGGTGATCCCCGGGCGCCACACCTCACCCTCACCCTGGCGTTCACCCCCAGCCCCGAGAACCAGCGCATCAAGGACGAGATCCGGCACGAACTCCTCCCAGGCCTGGAAGCGATCATTGGCTCCCCGTTCGCGCAGGTCACCCTGGACTACACCACCGCCGAGCAGCCCGCGCCGCAGGCGCCGGTCGTCGCGGCCTGACTTTCCCGTACGACGACGCCGCCCCCACCACCGTTGACTGGCGCCCACCTCGGCGCCGCCAGCATTCGCAGTCAGCAAGGAGGGCAGAGTGCGCAGAGGTGAGGGGAGATCAATCCTCCTGGATCTTGCGAGCGCCGCAGGTCTCGTCCTGGCGGTCTTTTTCTTCGTCTACCACCACCCGCTGCTGGCCATCGCCGCCCTCGTGGTCTCGTTGGTCCTGAGTGGCCGCTCCGGGCAGGCCGCCAAGGACGGCCGGATCGACGAGGCCCTTGCCGCGAAGGAGGAATGGGACCGCCGCCATCCGCCCCAGCAATCACCCGAGAACCTCCCGAGCTGGAGGAACGCTCGCACCCAGCACCCCGCTCCGGATCCGTCGACTGGCCCAGGGGGCGACGACCCGCCCGCCCCGCGACCCGGCTCCTAGACCGACGCCGCCGCCGCGGCCGCGGCGGTGCTGGCCTCTTCCCGTTCGCTCAGCACGGCGAAGAGGTGGCGGCGCTTCTGGCGCAGGGTGCCGAACACGGCCAGGGCGATCCCGCCCGCGATCCAGGCGATCATGATCCACACCGGCGCCGCGAGGGACACGTCCTGGAAGTAGATGGCGTCCCGGATGGCCGCCACCCCTTGGGGCGAGTACAGCCAGCCGTGCACCCAGCCGTAGAAACCGCCGACCATGTCGAGCGGCGTCGTCAGCCCGGAGGCGCCGAGACCCAGCAGCGGCATCAGGAAGATGCACACCGGCATGGCCACGGGCCCGAACACGAGCATGAGCCCGGTGGTCACGGTCACGCAGGACAGGCACAGCATGTAGAGCATGCACCACGGCACGAACGCGCTGCCGCTGAAGATCCCGAACACTGCCCAGCCGTAGACCACCATGCCCGTGGCCACCACGGCCGGCATGAGGAACCACAGGGCGATGCGCAGCTTGGTGCCGGCGGGCATGAGGCTGCTGACGATGCCCGTCATGAACCCGCCCAGGATCGCCCCGAGGGCCAGGTAGGTGATGGTGGTGCCGTTCGGGTCGTTCTCCGCCGTGGGGGCCACGTCCTCGGTGTGCAGCTGCTTCTGCGCCTTCTGCGCCACCGGGGTGAACAGCTGCGTCACGGCGGCGTTCACCTGGCGGCCGTTGGCCCCGGCGGTGTAGAGGGTGCCGGTGGCGGGGTCGTAGGCCGCGCGGGCGTCGTGCGTGCGCACCTCGTGGCGGCCGTCGTCCACGGTGTCCACGCGGTGCACGTCGAAGTCCCCCGCGGAGCCGTCCGTGAGCTGCTGGGCGAGGTCCGAGGTCTGCGCCCCGGTGCCGATCACGGCCACCTGCATGTCACGGGGTGTGACGTCCACGGTGGTGCCCACCATGAGCATGGGCATCACGAACATCATGAACAGCGGCAGCAGCATGCCCACCGTGACCATGCGCTTCTGCGTGAGCTTCGCGTCCACCGTGCGGCGCGGCGGGGCCGTGGGATTCTGCATCGCACCGATGGCCGAGGCCGGCGGCATCTGCGCCATCCGGCCCATGAAGCCGTCCTCGAGCGGGCGCTCGGACTCGGGGACCACCGTGGAGCCCACCGCACTCACCGCGGCGTCCTCACGGTTCTGGCCGGGGGTCGGGTTTTGATCGTTCATGCGTGCGTCACTTCCTGGGCCCGGTGCCGTGCGCGCGGGGCGCGCGGCGGCGTCGTCGTCATCGGAGTCGTCGGAGTCGTAAGCCGTGAGAAGGGGCTCGTCGGGGTGCTTGCGGGCGTGGTCCACCTGGTCCGCGATCACGCCGCGGTCCTCACCCGGGTGCGGGGAGCGGAGGGAGCCCAGCCACAGCAGCCCCGCGCCCAGCAGCAGCCAGGTGGCCAGCAGCAGGATCCAGGGGCCCACGCCGTGGCCGTCGAAGTAGACGATCCGCTGCAGCAGCTCGCCGATGGCGCCGGTGGGCATCATGCGGTGGATCACCTGGAAGAAACCGGGCATGAGGTCCGGGCTGGTGGCGATTCCCGAGGCCGGGATGCCCAGGATCACGAACACGGTGATCCCCACGATCGTGGCGGCCTGGCCCAGCAGACCGCCCACGCCGAGCTGGAACACGGCCGCGGTGAGGTACGCGCCCATGGCCACCAGACCGGCGGCCACCAGGTGCGAGTCGTACACCCCGTAGAAGCCCCAGGTGACGCCGGTGGTGAGCACGGCGGCCACCACCGACAGCACCCCGATCAGCGCCAGCTTGGAGCGCAGCCGCATGCCCTTGCCCAGGTTGCCGAGCATCGTGGAGGTGACGTAGCCGGCCGTCACGCACGCCGTCATGAGGTACATGTACGCGATGCCCAGGGTGTCCTTGGGTGCGGGCTTGCGGAGGTCCTGGACCTTCAGTGGCACCCCCGTCTGGGAGGCCACCTGCTGGAACACCCCCTGCGCGACCCCGGTGGCCTGCCGGCCGCCGGCACTGGCCACGAAGAGGTCCCCGCTCGCGGGGTCGAACGCGGCCCGGGTCCTGCGCTCGAGCACGTCCTGGCGCGCGGTGTCCGCGTCCGCCACCGTGCTGACGTCCAGCGCGTCCTTGCCCTGCGCCGCCACCTGGCGGGCCACCTGCTGGGCGGGCGCACCGGCGCCGATCACCTCCACCTCCATGTGGTGCGGCGCGGGCTGGTGCATGGCCGAGACGTAGGAGGCGGGATACGCGAATGCCATGAAGACGGGGAAGAGCATGGCCACGAGGATCATCGTGGCCGGAACGCGGGACCCTGTCCCGGGTGGTTGAGGTGACGACATGTCGGCTTACCTTACACCTGTAAGTGTGCTTTTCAAATGTAAGGTAAGCCTTTCGCAACTGCTATCCTGGCCCCATGGACGCCCCGGCCGACGACACCCCCCAGGGCCCCCCGGTGGACGTCCGGGTGGCCCACACCCTGAACGCCGTGCGCACCGCGTGCCTTCAGCTGCTGGAGGTCCAGGACGCCCGCAGCATCACCATCTCCCAGCTGTGCAAGAAGGCCGCGATCTCGCGCCCCACCTTCTACCAGCACTACTCGGGCCTCGACGACGTCTACGCCGACATCGTGAAGCAGGAGCTCTCGCACACCGCGCGCGAGTTCGAGACGTTCGAGGGATCCGGGATCGAGAAGCCCCTGGAGCGGCTGATCGACTTCGTGCACACCCACGGCATGGGGAACCTGGCCACCGTGGGCAACCGCCAGCTCGCCTCCCGCGTGCGCCCCATCGTGGAGCTGTGGCTCGCCGAGCGCGTGGCGCGGGCAGCCTTCGACACGGGGCTGGACGACCTCGACCCCGACCAGTGGCTGCGGACCTACTTCGTGGCCGGCGGACTCATGACGGTCCTGCGGCAGCAGGCCGCGGACTCCCCCGCCTCGGCGGTGGGCACGGAGGAAATGGCCCACGCGCTGCAGCGCACCATGCGCACGGTGCTGCGCAGCAGTTCCTGAGCCCTCGCCACCTCCGCAGCACCCGTCCACGACGCCGCCGGGTCACTCCGGGCGTGCCTCGCGCCCCGATCCCCGCACCACTCCGCCCGGCATGGCCCGGCGATCCCGAATCGCCCCGACATCTCGCGTGACCGCCCCCACCTTGAACGCATACCCCCAAGGGGTATACCGTGGAGGCCATGAGCACCCAGGACACCCCCGCCCACGGCTACACCCAGGACAAGGCCTCCTACGCCCGGCGCCTCAAGCGCATCGAGGGCCAGGTGCGCGGGATCCAGCGGATGATCGACGAGGACACCTACTGCATCGACGTCCTCACCCAGATCTCCGCGATCCAGTCCGCCCTGAAGTCCGTGAGCCTTGGGCTCATGGAGGAGCACCTGGGCCACTGCGTCAAGCACGCCGTGGAGCACGCCCACGACACCGGGGACACCTCGGAGATGGACGAGAAGCTCGCGGAGGCCAACGCCGCGATCGCGCGCCTGGTCAAGAGCTGATCCACGCCCCCTCAGACTTCCGGGCCCGCCCCCGGGCCCACCGACTCGAAGGAGAAATTCATGAACACCACCGTCAACGTCTCCGGCATGACCTGCGGCCACTGCGTCTCCTCCGTCACGGAGGAGCTGTCCGAGATCCCCGGCGTGACGTCCGTGGACGTGGATTTCCATGCGGGCGGCACGTCCCCGGTGAGCATCACGAGCGAGCGCGAGCTGAGCCCGGAGGAGATCTCCGCGGCCGTGACGGAAGCGGGGTACACCGTTGAGTGACCCCACCGCATCCACCGACACCCTTGACAGCGAGGTCCACGGACCCCTGCGGGAGCTGGAGCTGGAGATCTCCGGCATGACGTGCGCCTCGTGCGTGGGCCGGATCGAGCGCAAGCTGCGCAAGATCGACGGCGTGGACCCCGCGGTGAACCTGGCCCTGGAGTCCGCGACCGTGAAGGTCCCGCAGAACGTCCCGGACGAGCAGATCGTGGACACCGTCCACCGCGCCGGGTACGAGGCCCGCATCACGGGAGGCGCGCAGCAGAGCGCGCCGGCGTCCCAGGGCCGGACCGGCACCGGCGCCCCCGACGCCGCCCGGGGGACCACCGCGACCCACGGCTCCGGCGCGTCCCCGGCGCCGTCCGGGACATCCCCTCGTGGCACGGAGCCCGAGCCCACCGGCACTCCCCGCCAGGGCGGGAACCCCGTCTCCCACGCAACCCCCGACCAGGCGGACGCACCGGACGCAACGGCGGGCACGACGTCGTCGCCCGCCTCCCCTGACGCAACTTCCGTGGGTGCCGTGCCCCCCGATGCCCCGGAACGCACCGCGGGACAGCCGGAGGACCTCGAGCAGGGCCCGGCCGGGAACGAGCACCGCGATCCGGCGCTCGAGACCACCCCGGCGCAGCGCCGGATGAACGACCTCAAGAGGCGCTTCTGGGTCGCGGCGGCCTTCTCCGTGCCCGTGTTCGTGATGTCCATGGTCCCGGGAGCCCAGTTCCCGCACTGGGGCTGGATGGCGGCGCTGCTCGCGCTGCCCGTGGTCACGTGGGCGGCGTGGCCGTTCCACCGGGCCACCGCCGTGAACGCCCGGCACCTGTCCACCACCATGGACACGCTCGTGTCCCTGGGCGTGGCCGCCGCGTACCTGTTCTCGCTGTGGCACCTGGTGGCCGATCCGGGCATGACCGCCCACGCCCACCCGGGCGCGGCCATGGACATGTCCGGGCACCAGCTGTACTTCGAGTCCGCCGCCCTGGTGACCACGTTCCTGCTGCTGGGGCGCTGGCTCGAGGCCCGCGCCAAGTCCCGCTCCGGTGAGGCCCTGAAGGCCCTGCTGGACCTCGGCGCGCAGCAGGCCACCGTGGTGGCCGAGGACGGCACCGAACGCACAGTGCCCGTGTCCGAGCTGCGGGTGGGAGACACCTTCGCGGTGCACCCGGGCGAGAAGATCGCCACGGACGCCGTGGTGCTGGAGGGCGAGTCCGCCGTGGACGCCTCCATGCTCACCGGTGAGTCCATGCCCTTGGAGGTGGGGCCCGGGGACGAGCTGACCGGAGCCACCGTGAACACCACGGGTCGGCTGCTGGCCCGCGCCACCCACGTGGGCTCGGACACCGTGCTGGCTTCCATGAGCCGCACGGTCGCGCGCGCCCAGGCCACAAAGGCCCCCGTGGCGCGGCTCGCGGACCGGATCTCCTCCGTGTTCGTGCCCGTGGTCATGGGCATCGCCCTGCTGACGCTCGTGATCTGGTTGCTGGTGACCGGGGACCCCAACCGCGCGTTCGTGGCGGCGGTGTCCGTGCTGGTCATCGCGTGCCCGTGCGCCCTGGGCCTGGCCACCCCCACGGCCATGCTCACCGGAACCGGGCGCGGCGCCCAGCTGGGCATCCTCATCACGTCCGCGGAGGTCCTGGAGGACACCCGTTCCGTGGACTCCGTGGTGATGGACAAGACCGGCACCGTGACCCACGGTGAGATGGCCGTGAGCGCGGTGACCCCGCTGAACGCGTGGTCCAAGGATCAGGTGCTGGACCTGTCCGCGGCCGTGGAGCGCTACTCGGAGCACCCGATCGCCCACGCCATTGCGGCGGCCACCCCGCACCGCTACGAGGTCACCCGCTTCGAGTCCGCACCGGGCGGCGGCGTGCGGGGCTACGTCCCGGACGGCATGAACGCGCGCTTCGTGGTGGTGGGCCGGGAGTCCTGGCTGCACGAGAACGGCGTGCGCCTGAACACCGAGGAGACCAACGCCCTGGAGCTGGCCCGCGCGGGCGGCACCACCACCATCCTCGTGGCGGTGGACGGGCGGCTGGCCGGGTTCGTCGACCTGCGGGACACCGTGAAGGACGAGGCCCCGGCGGCGATCGCCGAGCTCAAGGACCTGGGGCTGCGCCCCGTCCTGCTGACCGGTGACAACGCCGCGGTGGCGCGTTCCGTGGCCGAGCAGGTGGGCATCGACCCCGCGGACGTGATCGCGGACGTCACCCCGGACGGCAAGGTCCAGGCCATCGAGAAGCTGCGCTCCGAGGGTCACGTGGTGGCCATGGTGGGCGACGGCGTCAACGACGCCCCGGCCCTGACCACCGCCGACCTCGGGATCGCCATGGGCTCCGGCACGGACGCCGCCATGCAGGCCGCGGACATCACCGTGGTGCGCAGCGAGCTCACCGCTGTTCCGCTGGCCATCCGGCTGTCCCGCAGGACGCTGTCCACCATCAAGTCCAACCTGTTCTGGGCGTTCGCGTACAACACCGTGGCCATCCCGGTGGCCGCCCTGGGGCTGCTCAACCCCATGGTCGCCGGTGCCGCCATGGCGTTCAGCTCGGTGTTCGTGGTGCTGAACTCGCTGCGGCTGCGGGGTTTCGCGCGCTGAGGGCGCGCGCGGCGGCGCGAGCTGCCACAACGGCTCCGCCCCGGGGACCAGGAGTCACCGGGGCGGAGCCGTCAACAGATCAGTGAGCGGATCAGCGGGCGCTCGAGCCCGGCTCCTCACCCTGGGTGTCCGGGTGCACGCGCTGCCCGAACTCCGGCTCGTCCGAGGCGGTGGAGGCGGTGCCACCCTGCTCGGCCCGGCGGGCCCGCTCGGCCTCCCGGCGGGCCTTGTTCTCCGCGAAGATCTTGGCGGAGGAGCGGTTCACGCCGGTGCCCTGGCCGAGCTCCTCGGCGTTGGGCTTCTCCAGCAGCATGAGGGTGGCGCACACCACTACGGAGGCGATGAACGTGATGCCCGCGGCGATCAGCCCGAGGCCCACGCGGGCGGCGTTGTCCGAACCGCCGGCGGCCACCACGGACACGATCACGAAGGCCACGACCGCGAGCACCGCCGAGATGACCAGGGGCCCCTTGATGTCGGTCTTGCGCCGGCCGTTGTGCTCAGTGCGCTGGGCCACGTGATTCCTCCTGGCAGTGCTGGGGGTGTGCGTCAGGGGCGGCTTCCCGCCCGTCGGTTCAAGGGGTCAGTCTACGCCGTCAGGCCTCGCGGGCCGGGCCCGCGGCGGGGCCGTCCGCCACCCGCGCGTCGTGGCGCAGGCTCAGCGCGGCGATCAGCTGGGTGACACCGATCAGGATGGCGGCACCGCCCACCACGCCCAGCTCGGCCTTGGCCCCGAGGGTCTCCACGAGCACCATGCCCATGGCGGCGAACACGGTGATCGCACCGCACAGGGTCCAGTCCCGCCCCAGCGGGAACTGCCCGCGGAAGCGCATGCCGAGCACGAGTTCCGTGATCCCGCACAGCGCCAGGATCACCGAGGACAGCAGGACGAACAACCAGTTGCTCTGGGCCACCACTGCGGTGAGCACACCGCCCAGGACGTACAGCACGCCGTAGGACTGCGGAATGGACCGGCTGGCCCCGAGGTCCACGTCCTCGCGGCGGTTCAGGCGCACCTGCAGGAAGATCGCGGACGCGCCCGTGCCTACCAGGAAGAACGCCATGACCCAGCGCCCGGCCTCGAGCGAGGGCTCCTGCCAGAACACCGTGACGGCCGCGAACACGAGGGCCACCGCCGCGCGCACCAGCGTGGGTGCCCAGAGGTCGTGGCGCACGTCGGTTCCCCGGTCGGCGCGGTTCTCGCCGCCGCGCGGTGCGGAAATCTGTGGGGGCACGCCGGAACTCCTGAATCTGCCGTGGGTGTTTCGGCCAGTCTAGCGAGCGCCCCTGGTGGGTTCCCCGGCATCCGGAGCGCCGCCGGCCGCAGCGCCGCCCAGCACCTCCCGCAGCACACCCGTGCCTCGCGCGAGATCCTCGTCCCGTGCGGTCAGCCCCAGCACCAGCCCGCCCCCGGACGACGACGCCGCCTGCGTCCGTCCCGCGGGGCGCGCTCGTCCCGTCCAGTACTCCCCGAGCCCGCTCACCAGCACGCCCCGCTCACGTGCCCGGGCCACCGCGGCGTCCTCATCCGGAACCTCGACCACCGCGTGGGCGCCACCGGCCATGGGCACCACGACCACCCCGGGGAGGTCCGCGAGCGCGTCCGAGACGAGCGAGCGGCGTCGGCGGAAGGAACGGCGCATGCGCGCGGTGTGGCGCTGGAACTCCCCGGCGTCCATGAACCGGGCGATCGCGTCCTGCGCCACGCGGGACACCGGCGAGCCCAGGTCCGCCCGCGCGCGGATCAGCTCCGGCAGCAGCGGGTCCGGGGCCACCAGGTGGCCCACCCCCACGGAGCTGCCGAGCACCTTGGCGAAGCTGCCGAGGGTGACCACGGTGTCCCGCGCGGTGTCCAGGGCCCCGAGGGCGGGCAGGGGCTGGCCGGTGTGGCGCAGCTCGGAGTCGTAGTCGTCCTCGATGACCACCGCGCCGTGCTCACGCGCCCAGGCCAGCAGTTCCGCGCGGCGGCTCACGGGCATGGTGCCGCCCAGCGGGTACTGGTGGCCCGGGGTGAGCACCAGCACGTCCGGGGGTGCGCTCACGTCCCAGCGGCTCGCACCACCCCAGCATCCGGTGGGCAGGGCGGCGGGGTCCAGGCCGTGGTGGTCCACGGTCACTGGCAGGGCAGTGTGCCCGGCGGCCTCCACCACCCGGCGCAGCGCGGGATAGCCGGGATTCTCCACGGCCACCCGCAGGGTGCGACGCCGTGCGAGCCCTAGCACCCGCAGCACCAGCTGCAGCCCGTCCCGGACCCCGGCCGTGACCAGGATGTCCTCCGGGGCGCGCACGATGCCACGGCTGAGCCGCAGGTACGCCGAGAGGTGCTCCTGGAGGGATGCCCCCGGCGTCTCGCCCCGAGCGGTCGCGCCCGCGGCGTCCCGCCACGCGCCGCGCCACGCGGGGGTGTCCAGGGCGGTGACGGGGCCCGTGCCCGGGCGCAGGTCGAGGACCCGGGCCCCGCCCACGGTGGTCACGCTCGGGAGCGGGGTCCCTGGTGGTGTGGCGGCAGATCCGGCATGCCGCGCGTCGCCCGGGCGGGCGGGCGGCGTCGCAAGGCGAGGTGTGCTCGTGCGGTCGTGCGGCGTCGCGCGGGGCGGAGTCGTCTGAGACGGGGGCGGCACTGAGAGGGACCGGCGCGGCGTCGTGCGGACCGGGGCCGGAAGCGTACGGGATGGGGGCGTCGTCGTTGCCGGTGCGGGCTCCCGGTCCAGGTGCAGGGACGGCGTGATCCGCGTGGCGCCGCGGTCCGCCACGAGGTAGCCCTCCCCCGTGAGGACGTCCCACGCCGCGGTCACGGTGCCGCGAGAGGTGCCCAGGCGGGCCGCGAGCGCCCGGGAGGAGGGCAGCGGATCCCCCGGGCGCAGCACGCCGCGCGCCACGAGGTCACGGACCTGACGCACCAGCTGCTCACCCAGGGGCACCCCGGAGGTGCGGTCCACGGTGAGGGGCAGGTCGATGTCCCGGGGGTGCCTCATGCCCCGAACTGCCGAGCGATGTATCCGGCCATACCAGGCACCGTGAAGGCCACCTTCCCGTGCTCAGGTGCGTAGATCATGCCTTTGTGAAGCAGCTGCGCGCGGGTGGGACCGAGCGTGCTCGTGGTGACACCGAGGCGTGCCGCCAACTCACCGGTTCTCGACGGCCCGTCGCCATCCTGTGCCATGGCGCTCATGTACTGACGCTCCCTGCCAGTGGCCCGCCCCCACCGTGCGGGGAAGAACCCGGCGTCCAGCTGCGCCCATCCCCGCTGGATGGCCAGCTCCGCATCCTCAGCAGTGAAAGGGGTGGACGGGGCGACCTCCCACACGGCCTGGCCGAACTCCTGGATGAAGTAGGGACAGCCGCCCGTGGCGGAGACGAGCGCATCGAGCGCCTCGGGCTCGAATGCTGCACCGACCTCTTTCGCGGGCCTGGAGAGGGCATGACCCGCCGCCTCTCGGCTCAGCGGTCCGATGCTCCGGTAGTCGAAGAGGCGCTCTGCGTAGCTGCGTGCGGCACTGAGGGTCGCGGGCAAGGTGGGCAGTCCCGCGCAGATGAGGTAGAACGGCCAGTCCCGCTGCCCGGCGATGTGCTGCACCGTGATGATGGCACTCATCAGATCCGGATCCAGGTCCTGCATCTCGTCGATGAACAGGCCGAAGGCACTGTGCTCAGCCGCGAGGGGTTCGCTGAGGTCCGCCACGAGTTCTTCCACGTCCACGTCCAGACGCCCGGAACCGGCCCGCCCGCCCGTCAGATCCACCCCTGCGGACACCCCACCGGGGCCCACCGAGACGCTGAAGGACTGGATGGTGGACAGGGCTTCCGCGAAGCGGGGTCCCGGGTGACGCCCGTGGTGCCGCCGGGCGGCGACGATGAGCTCACGGGCGAGCCTGTCCCGGACTTCCTCCCGGCCCCGCCCCTCCGGACGACCCTCCAACTGGACCGTGAGCCAGCCGTGGTGGTCTGCCCGGGCCCGGAGAACGTTCAGGAGCACTGTCTTGCCCACACCGCGCAGCCCGGTGAGGACCATTCCCCGGTTGGGGCGGCGCAGCTTGGTGCGGGCGATCATGAGGTCGAAGGCCTCGACTTCCGCCGCGCGGCCGCTGAGGACTTTCGGGCGAAGGCCCGAGCCGGGGCTGTAGGGATTGGCAGCGAGGTCCATGCAGGAAATTCTATGCGGATATAGCAAATTTTATATACCCGCCACTATTTCCCTCGTTATCGCGTCATCACCGCCCCACGGCATCTGGACCAGCCATTTCCATCAATTATGGCTCTGGCACTGGACCACTTCCGCGCGTCAGCATGGACCCCATGACTGAGACTTCCCAGACCTCCGCCCAGAACCCCACCCCCGTGACCGGCTCGCGCCTCGTGAAGCGCGGTCTCGCGGACATGCTCAAGGGCGGCGTGATCATGGACGTGGTCACCGCGGAGCAGGCACGGATCGCCGAGGACGCCGGTGCGGTGGCCGTCATGGCCCTGGAGCGCGTGCCCGCGGACATCCGCTCGCAGGGCGGCGTGGCCCGGATGAGCGATCCGGACCTCATCGAGTCCATCATCGACACCGTCTCCATCCCCGTGATGGCCAAGGCGCGGATCGGGCACTTCGTGGAGGCGCAGGTGCTGCAGCACCTCAAGGTGGACTACATCGACGAGTCCGAGGTGCTCTCCCCGGCGGACTACGCCAACCACATCGACAAGCACCGCTTCGACGTCCCGTTCGTGTGCGGCGCCACCAACCTGGGCGAGGCGCTGCGCCGGATCACCGAGGGTGCAGCCATGATCCGCTCCAAGGGCGAGGCCGGCACGGGTGACGTCTCCGAGGCCACCAAGCACATCCGCACCATCCGTGCGCAGATTGCGGAGCTGCAGGCGCTCTACACCGCCGCACCGGATGCCCTGTACGTCAAGGCCAAGGAGCTGCAGGCCCCCTACGAGCTCGTGGCCGAGGTGGCCCGCACCGGGTCCCTGCCGGTCGTGATGTTCACCGCCGGCGGCGTGGCCACCCCCGCGGACGCCGCGATGATGATGCAGCTGGGCGCGGACGGCGTGTTCGTGGGCTCCGGCATCTTCAAATCCGGCAACCCCGCCGAGCGTGCGCGCGCGATCGTGGCCGCGACCGCCTACTACGACGACCCCGCCCGCATCGCGGACGCCTCCCGCGGTCTCGGCGAGGCCATGGTGGGCATCAACGTGGCCGACCTCCCCGCGCCGCACCGTCTCGCGGAGCGCGGTTGGTGAGCGAGCCCCGCTCGCAGCACCCCATGACCGACGACGCCGCCCTCCCGGCCACCGCCGCCCTCCCCACCTCGGGCGCGCGGGCCGGGGGTGCGGCGTCGTCGCCCCCTCAGGGCACCGACCGCGGCGGCGCCGCCGTGCCGGAGCAGCGCAGCGGTGCCGACTCCGATCGGGCCGGGACAGTGCCCGTCGTGGGCGTGCTCGCCCTGCAGGGCGGGGTCGTGGAGCACATGCGCGCTGTGGAGTCCCTGGGTGCTCGTGCCGTGAAGGTGCGCGCGGCCGAGGACCTGGTGGATGCCGCGGGGCACCCGCGGATCGACGCCCTCATCCTGCCCGGCGGCGAGTCCTCCACCGTGGACCGGCTGTGCCGCACCTTCGGACTGTTCGAGCCGCTGCAGGAGGCGATCCGCGGCGGGCTGCCCACGCTCGGGACGTGCGCGGGGCTCATCATGCTGTCCTCGGGAATCGAGGACCCCGCTCCGGGTCAGCAGTCCCTGGGCGTGCTGGACGTGAGCGTGAACCGCAACGCGTTCGGCTCGCAGGTGGCGTCCGCGGAGGTGGACCTGCCGTGGCTGGGCCCGCCGAGCGACGTCGTCGGGCCGGGAGACCACCTGAAGGCTGCCTTCATCCGCGCGCCGGAGGTCACCCGCACCGGCGAGGGCGTGGAGGTGCTCGCAAGGCACGGGGACGCGGTGGTCGCGGTGCGGCAGGGGAGCATCCTGGGCATCAGCTTCCACCCCGAGCTCATGGGGGACACCACGCTGCACCGGCTGCTGCTGCGGGACGCCGCGCGACATCCGGCGCAACACGGGTAGCGCCCACCGGGCGGCACGGTGTAGACCTGACTCCCTTGACCACGTCGACGGAGGATCTTTTGGCAGGCTTCACCACTCGCACCATCCACGCGCTGCACGACGTCGCCCTGGGCGCCGTGGTGCCCCCGATCCACACCGCGTCCACGTTCCTGCAGCCCACCGAGGGCGGGGAAGGACCGTTCGAGTACCAGCGCGGGTCCAACCCCACCCGCACCGACGCCGAGACCACGCTGGCGGCCCTCGAGGGGGCGCGTCGCTCCTTCGCGTTCTCCACCGGCATGGCGGCCACGGGCGCCGTGCTGGGGACCCTGCACTCCGGTGACTCGATCATCATGGGCCTGCCCGTGTACGGCGGGAACTACCGCTGGGCCACCATCGAGCTGCCCAAGCGCGGTGTGACCACCCACTTCCACGACGACCTCAACCAGCTCACGGACGAGGACTTCGACGAGAGCACCCGCATGGTGTTCCTGGAGACCCCCTCCAACCCCACGCTGCGCGTGACCGACATCCGCCGCGTGGTGGAGCTGGCCCACCGCCACGGCGCCCAGGTGGTCGTGGACAACACGTTCCTCACGCCCTACCTGCAGCGTCCCCTGGACCTCGGCGCGGACGCCACCGTGCAGTCCGCCACCAAGTACCTGGGTGGGCACGGGGACCTGCTGGGCGGCGTCGTGAGCACGAATGACGACGCCCTGGCCGAGCAGGTGCACCTGGCCCAGATGATCTCGGGCGGGGTGCTGTCCCCCATCGACTCGTACCGACTGATCCAGTCCGTCAAGACCCTGGGGATCCGCCTGGACCGCCAGCAGGAGAACGCCCGGAGGATCGTGGATTTCCTGCGCGGGCGCCCCGAGGTGGCGCACGTTCTCGTGCCGGGCTCGTACGACGACACCGAGGCCCGGATCCAGGAGGGCCAAGCCGACGGACCCGGCGGCCTGTTCTCGTTCGAGCTCGTGCCGGGCACGGACGTCCGCGCGTTCCTGGGCGCACTGAAGATCTTCGGCTTCGCCGTGAGCCTGGGCGGGATCGAGTCCCTGATCTGCCTCCCCACCTCCATGACCCACGGGGCGTACTCCCCCGAGGACCGGGAGACCGCCCACCTGACCGAGAACCTGCTGCGCGTGGCCGTGGGCATCGAGGACGTCGAGGACCTGCTCGCGGACCTCGCCCAGGCCCTCGACGCCGCCTGAGCGCGGGGATCGCCATGTCACCGCACCGACCGACCCGGCGGGCCGTCCTCGGCGCCACCGGACTGGTGGGGCTCAGTGCCGTTCTCGCGGCCTGCTCCTCGCCGTCCGGGGCTCCGGACGGTTCCGCCACTGCGCCCACCGAGGACGTCCTGCAGCGGATCCAAAACGCCGGCGAAGTGCGCATCGGCATGGAGGGAACGTTCCGCCCCTACGGCTACCACGACGGCTCCGGGGCTCTGGTGGGCTTCGAGAAGGAGATCGCCGAGTTGATCGCCCGGGACCTCGACGTGCGCGCCACGTTCGTGGAGACCCAGTGGGACTCGCTGATCGCCGGGGTGGACGCCGGGCGCTACGACCTGGTGCTCAACAACATCGCCCCCACGGACAAGCGCAAGGAGAAGTTCGACTTCTCCGTCCCCTACGCGGTGTCGGAGGGGCGCGTGGGGGTCGCGAAGGACTCCCCGCTGACCTCCGTGGACCAGGTCTCCGGGCACACCGCGGCTCAGACGGAGACCTCCAACTTCGGCCAGACCATGGCCCAGCAGGGCGCCCAGCTGGTGCCCGTGACGGGCTTCGACGAAGCGGTCATGCTCGTGACCTTCGGCCGCGTGGACATGACCGGCAACGACTTCGTGACGTTCCAGTCCTTCTTCGACCAGCGCCCGGACGCCGAGATCCGCCTCCTGGAGGGCGCGCTCGGCGAGCCCTCCGAGTCCGCGGTGCTCATGCCCCTGAACCAGCCGCGGCTGCGCTCGGCCGTGGACGCGTCCCTGACCACCCACATGGACAACGGAGATCTGAAGCGGATCTACGAGAAGTACGTGTCCACCGACCTCACCCCGGAGCCATGACAGATTTCCTGAGCCTATGGGCCGATTCCCTGCCCCAGCTGCTGGCGGCCACCGTGACGGTGACCATTCCGCTCAGCATCGTCTCCTTCGTGCTGGCCCTGGTGGTCGCGGTGCTCGCCACCACCATGCGCCTGAGCCGGATCCTGCCGCTGCAGTGGGTCTCCCGCTTCTACGTGTGGCTGTTCCGGGGCACCCCGATCCTGGTGCAGCTGTTCATCATCTTCTACGGGCTGCCCGCCGCGGGGATCACGCTTTCCGCGTGGACGTCCGCGATCATCGCGTTCACGCTGAACACCGGCGCCTACGCCGCGGAGACCCTGCGGGCCTCCGTGCAGTCCATCCCGCGGGGCCAGCTCGAGGCCGCCCGGACCCTGAACTACACGGGGTGGCAGACCGTCCGCCACGTGATCGCACCCCAGGCGCTGCGGATCGCGCTGCCACCGCTGGGCAACGACCTGATCGACCTGGTCAAGGGCACGTCCCTGGTGATGGTCATCACCCTGGCGGACGTGTTCCAGGTGGGCCGCCAGATCGCGGCCACCACGTTCCAGCCGCTCGCGCTCTACACGGAGGTGGCCGTGATCTACCTGGCCATCTTCACCGTCCTGTCCTTCCTGCAGTCCCGCCTGGAGCGGGCGTCCAACCGCTACGTGAGGAGCCCCCATGCTTGAGCTGCGCGACGTCTCCAAGAGCTTCGGGGACACCCCGGTGCTGAAGGGCATCTCGCTGTCCCTGCGGGACGGTGAGACCACCGTGGTGCTGGGGCCGTCCGGGTCCGGGAAGTCCACGCTGCTGCGCACCATGAACCTGCTGGAGATTCCCGAGTCCGGGAGCCTGAGCATCAACGGGGACTCGGTGACCTTCGGCGGGGCGCTCACCCGCAAGCAGGTCTCCGCCATCCGCCGCCGCTCGGCCATGGTGTTCCAGGGGTACAACCTGTTCCCCCACCAGAGCGTGCGGGACAACGTGGCCATGCCACCGGTGCTCAACGGCAAGACCGACCGCGCGACCGCGCGCGCCCGTGCCGAGGAGCTGCTGGACAAGGTGGGCATGGCGCACCGGCTGGACGAGTACCCGGACAACCTCTCGGGCGGACAGCAGCAGCGCGTGGCGATCGCCCGGGCCCTGGCGGTGGAGCCGGACTACCTGCTCTTCGACGAGCCCACCTCCGCGCTGGACCCCGAGCTGGAGGCCGAGGTCATCAAGGTCATGGTGGAGCTGGCCCGCGAGCGCCGCTCCCTGGTGGTGGTGACCCACAACATCGGCTTCGCCCGCCGGGTCGCGGACAGGATCGTGTTCCTCGCGGACGGCGGCGTGGGGTTCGACGGCACCCCGGAGGACTTCTTCGCGTCCGGCAACGAACGGATCCGGCGCTACCTCAACGTCTTCGACGCCGTCTGAGCACACCCACGCCCACCCCGACTCCCGTGCGTCCCGTCCCGTGCGAGCACCACGGAGCACGACGACGCCTGGCACCCGCCCGGGCCGCCGCGCCCCGCGGGCGGCAACGCAGCGGCGTCGTCCCCCGGCGGGCCGCGCAGGCCGCGCTCAGAAGCTGCCGGACGCCCCGCCGCCGGTGAAGCCGCCACCGCCGCCGAACGAGGTGGACGCGCCCCCGCCGTAGTTCGATCCCGAGGAACCGGACGAGTGGGAGATCCCGCTGTAGACGGACGGGTACATCACGTACAGCGGCAGCCAGGACTGGAACGACGGCGCGTACTGGACCTCGCGCTCCACCCCGTCCTTGTCCTTGGCGGTGCCGGGGGTGTCGTTGAGCCCGGGAGCCTTGCGGTTCTGCTCCCGGTAGCGGTAGTACGCACGGCGCATGCCCTCCGTGATGTTCTCCTCCGGGTGCTCGCGCTGGAACTGCTCGATCTCCCGGTCCGCCTGCTCACGAATCTTCTTGGTGCGGCGGCTGCGACCCCAGACGAGGAGGGCGGTCACCACGCCACCGAGCCCGAGCGCCCCGAGCACCACCGCCACGAGGGTGTTGCTCTTGGCCTGCCGGTCCGCGGCGGCCTGAGGGTTCGCCTGGTCGTAGACCTCCGTGACGGTGTCCGTGAACGCGCCGGCGTAGTCCTCGTCCTGGAACCCGGGCTCGAGCTCCTGCTCCATGATCTTCTCGGCATCTGAGTCCGAGAGCACCTCGCGGGCGCCGTCCGCCACCTCGATGCGCAGCTCCCTTTCGCCCATGTCCGCGACCACGAGCACGCCGTTGTTGCGGCCGTCCTCACCCACGCCCCAGTCCGTGGCGACCTTGCGGGAGAACTCCTCGATGTCCTCACCCTGGGTGTCGTTCACCGTGAGCACCGAGGCGCGGATGTACTCGTTGTCCTTGTTCTTGTCCCCGATCAGCCGGTTGAGGTCCGCCTCCTCCTGCGTGGTCAGCAGGTCCGCCTGGTCCTGGACCGCACCCTCGGCCGGCCGCGGCGGAACCTCCAGGACCTGGGCGGGCAGCGCGGAGCCCACCACGAGGGAGGCGCCCAACCCTGCCGTGAGCAGCACGCGCGATGCAGGGGACAGGGCGGTCTTTGAGGTGGTCACGGGATCCTCCCGGGCTCGGTCTCCGGCGCGGTGCGCCGCTTCGTGCCGTCCAGGCTACGTGCGCGTCGTGTCCCGGGCCACATCGGGAAGTCCTTCGGCGCGGCGCACGGAGGACAGGACCGCGGGCCGGCCCCCTGGTCCAGGGAACCGGCCCGCGAGAGCCCGCAGTGCGGCGTCGTGCGCGTCAGCTGCGTGCGCCGGGAACCACCATCACCGGGGAGTCCGCGTCCGCCAGCACCGCCTGGGAGACGGAACCCATGAGCAGACCGCGGAAGCCGCCGTAGCCGCGCGTGCCCATGACCATGAGGTCCGCGGTGTGCGAGGCGTCCACGAGTGCGTCCGCGGGGCGCCCGTCCAGCACGCGCGTGACGATCTCCAGGTCCGGGAAGTCTCCGCGCAGCTCCTGCGCCACGGACTCCGTGAGCTCCTGGGCCGGTGCCTTGAGCTGCTCCTGGACGGCGCGGTCCAGCTCGTAGGAGTTCATGGGCAGGTAGCTGGTGGTGGGGACCACGCTGACCACCGCGAGCGTGAGGCCGTGCTCCGCGGCGTAGCGGGCGGCCAGCGGCACCGCGGCGTTCTTGGCGCCCAGCTTGTCCACACCCACCACCACGCAGCCCGTGAAACTCTCACCCTCGGGACGGGACTCGCGCGCCTCGGGGTCCCAGCTCTCCGGGAGGATGACCACCGGGGCCTTGGCGTGGGAGGCCACGGCCGCGGAGACCGAGCCCACCCGGCCGCGCACCCCGTGGTGGCCGCGCTTGCCCATGACCACCATGGCGGCGTCCTGCGCCTCGTAGACGATGACCCCGGCGGCGTCGCCGCGCTCGATGATGCCCTGGGCGGTGACTCCCGCGGTCCTCGCCTTCTCCACGGCGTGCTTGGCGAGCTTCTCCGACTCCTCCTGCAGAGCCTCCGCGAAGGCCCCGTAGAGGGACTGGTCCAGCCCGGTCTGGCGCCCCGTGGAGAGCACGATCTTCACGGGCAGCTGCCGCTGCTGGGACTCCGCGATCGCCCAGTCCAGGGCGCGCTCACTGTGGTCGGAGCCGTCGTACGCCACCACGATGTTCTGTGTCATGAATCTGCACCTGCTTGTCTCGATCGGGAAGGGGAATGTGCTGGAGCGGGCTCAGCGCTTGCTGGGGACCACCATCACGGGTCCGGCGGCGCCGGTCAGCACGGCCTGGGACACGGAGCCCATGAGCAGGCCGGTGAACCCGCCGACCCCGCGGGAACCCACCACCACGAGTTCCGCGGTGCGGGAGGCCTGCACGAGCACGCGCCCCGGCCGGCCCAGGAACGCGTAGTCCGAGACCTGCACACCCGGTGCCCGCTCCGCGATGTTGCGCGCCAGCGCCGAGAGCTTCTTGAGGGACTCCTCGAAGTAGTAGGTCTGGTTGTACTGGTCCTGGAACCACTCGGGCGTCCCGGACAGCGCGCCGTTCACGGTCACCAGGCTGAGCCCCAGCCCGTGGGACGTGGCGTACTCGATGGCCTGGGCCACCGCGGGGTTCTCGTCCCCGGCGGCGTCCACGCCCACCACCACGGTCCCGGAGAAGTCCGTCTCGGACGCGGGGACGCGCGCCTTGTCCTGCTGCTCGGTGAGCTGGACGTCCTGTGCCTCCTGCGCCTCGGAGCGTGCCTGCTCCTGGTCCGAGGAGTCCTGCTGCGCCCCGGGCGGGACCACGATCACGGGAACGGGGCTGTGGGCGGCCACCGCGTTGGAGACCGAGCCCAGGCGGCCGCGCAGGGCACCTCCCCGGCCGCGCTTGCCCATGACCACCAGGGAGCAGTCCTTGGCGGCGCGCAGCACGGAGCGGGCGGCGTCGCCCTCGGCGGTGACCGTGTCGAGCGGGACCTCCGGATCCTGCTGCCGGGCGTGCTCCACGGCGGCCAGCAGGTTGTTCTCGCACTCCTGGCTGACGGCGTCCCGGTAGCGGGCCTCCAGTTCGGGCTCCCCCACGATGGCCACGGGGAACGCGCCGATCAGGCGCACACCCACGTTGCGGGCACGGGCCTCCGCGAGCGCACGGTCGAGAGCCCGCAGGGCGATCTCCGATCCGTCGATGCCCACGAGGACGGGAGCGGTGGACGAGGTGTTGCGAACGTCTTTGTTCATGCCTTAACAGTAGTCCCGTGAGCTGGGAACGGAACGGTTCACCACGCGTGATCCCGGCGCTCACGGGCCCCGGCGCACGACGCCGCTCGGCCCGGCGCTCTGCCCCGCCGTACCTCCACGCGACGGCACCTCCCGGACGTCTCCGCAGCTCCCGCGGGCCCATTGCGGTGATGCCCTGCCCTCACGCCATGGCGAGCATCCAGCGCGAACCGCGGATCCGCCACCCCAGGGTGGCGGCACGGGCGCCCGTGTAGCCACCGGCGTACGCGAGCCACAGCCACACCGCCCCGGCGGCTCCGGTGCCGCCCCACTGGGCCACGGCCCACAGCAGCGGGAGGTACACCACCAGGTTCACGACCCCGGCCAGGGCCAGGTAGCGGGCGTCCCCGGCGCCGATCAGCACGCCGTCGAGCACGAACACGAACGCCGCGACCGGCTGGCCCACGGCGACCACCAGCAGGGAGACGCCGAACAGTGCCTGCACATCCTGCGAGTCCGTGAACAGGAACCCCAGCCGCGGGCCCAGCACACCCACCAGCAGCCCGGTGACCACGCCGAAGCCGAGCCCCCAGCGCAGCAGCCGCCGCATGAGCAGCCGCACGGCATCCCGGTCTTGCTGGCGGCTCACATCCCGGGCGCCCAGCTCCTTGCCCAGCAGCGCCTGAGCGGCGATGGCGAGCGCGTCCAGGGCGAAGGCCAGGAAGTTGAAGATGGTCATCGTCAGCTGGTACGCGGCCAGGTTCTCGGCGCCCTGCGCAGTGGCCACCACCACGGTGGAGAGGATCGCCACCCGCAGGGACAGGGTGCGCAGCATGAGCCACGAGCCCACCGTCAGGTGCCCGCGGATCCCGCTCCAGCTTGTCCGCACCGCCACGCCCTCAGCGCGGAACCGGCGCCCCAGCATCACCAGGTAGGTCAGGGCCATGCCCCACTGCGTGATGCTGGTGCCGATCGCCGCGCCGGCCACCCCCAGGTGCGCGCCGTAGACCAGGGCGAAGTTCAGCCCGGCGTTCACGGCCGCACCCACACCGGCGACGAGCAGCGGGGTGGTGGTGTCCTGCAGCCCGCGCAGCACCCCCACCGCCGCGAGGACGATCAGCATGGCCACCAGGCCGGGCAGGGACCACAGCGCGTACGACGTCGCGTGGTCCAGCACCTCCCCCTGCGCGCCCATCGCGCGCAGCAGGGGCCGCATCACCACAGCACCCACGGCCGCCAGGAGGATGCCGAGGCCCGCGGCGGTCCACAGTCCGTCCCGACCCACGCGCAGGGCGTCCGCCATCCGCCCGGCCCCGAGGTGTCGTGCCACCGCCGGTGTGGTGCTGTAGGCCAGGAACACCATGAGCCCCACCACGGTCTGCACCAGGGTGGACGCGATCCCCACACCCGCGAGCTCGGCGGTGCCCAGGTGCCCGATGATCGCCGAATCCGCGAGCAGGAACAGCGGCTCCGCGATCAGCGCCCCGAACGCGGGCACGGCGAGCGCGAGGATCTGCCGGTTCAGGCCCGGGGCACTAGAGGTGGCCGACGCCGCGGGGCCGGGCTCTGCGGCGTCGTCGGACGGGGGCTGCTGCGCGGGGGATGAGGGCACCGCTCCAGGGTAGGCGGGGCCCGCGGTCAGTGCCCACGGGCGGTCCCGGGAGGATCAGGGCTGCGGGTCCCGCGCGTCGTAGCGCAGGAAGCCGGGGAACGCGCGCACCAGCAGCAGCACGAGGACCAGGCAAACGGCCGCTCCCCCGAGGGCGGCCCACCCCGGGCCGAGCAGCTGACCGCCGGCGCCCAGCACGGCATCACCCAGACGTGGTCCTCCGGCGACCACCACGATGAAGATGCCCTGCAGCCGGCTGCGCAGGGCATCCGGGGTGGCGGCCTGCAGGATGGTGGTGCGGAAGAGCATGGACACGGAGTCCATGACCCCGGCGGCCACGAGGGTCGCGCAGGCGAGCGCCAGGGGCCAGGCGGTGTCCGCCCTCGCACCCCGGGACGCGAGCAGCACCACCCCGCCGAACGCCATGATGCACACGGCCCAGCCCGCCACGGCGGCGGCGCACGCCCGGCCGTGGTGGTTGATGCGTATGAATGTTCCTGAGAACACGCCCGCGATCACGGACCCCGCGGCCAGGGACGCCGTGAGCAGCCCCACCGTGAGCTGGTCCCCGCCCAGCACGGACGCACCGAGCACGGGGAACAGGACGCGCGGCATCGCGAACACCATGGCGGCGATGTCCAGCAGGAAGGTCATGCGCAGGTTCGGGCGGGTGGCCAGGAAGCGGAAGCCCTCCACCACCGAACGGAACCCCGCCCTGGTGGCACCGCCCTCCCCGGGCTCGGGCGGCAGCGGCGGGAGCTTGTACATGGCCCACAGACTCACCGCGAAGCTCAGGGCGTCCAGCGTGTACGCCCACGCGAAGCCCAGACCAGCCACCGTGAAGGCGCCGAGCAGCGGCCCCACCATGAGGCACGAGCCCATGGTCAGCTGGAACAGCGCGTTGGCGGCGGGCAGCTGGCGGGCGGGCACCAGGCGGGGGACGATCGCGCCACGCACGGGCTGGCCCAGCCCCTGGGCGAAGGAGTGCAGGGACACGATGGCGTAGAGCACCCCCACGCTGCGGACGTCCAGCCACGCGTGCGCGGCGAGCGCCACGGTCATGGCGAACAGTCCCACGGTGGTCCACAACCCGGCCAGCCGGCGGTCGTGGGCGTCCCCGATGGACCCGCCGTAGAGCCCCGCGACGATCAGCGGCACCAGCGCGAACACGCCCACCAGCCCCACCGCGAACGTGGAGTGGGTGAGCTCGAAGACCTCCAGGCTGATGGCGATCACCGTGAACTGGCTGCCCAGCATGGACAGCGTGGAGCCCGCCCACAGCCGGCGGAAGGCGGGGATCTCGCGCACGGGCGAGACGTCGAGGAGGAAGCGGGCCACGCACCGATCCTAGGGTGCGCACGCCAGGTCCCGGCCCGACGTCCGAGTCGGCCCTCCGAGCTCCGCGCACCCCGCCCCCGGCATCCCGCGCGGGGCGCCTCGTGCGTGTCCGCCGCACCGCTTACCCTGAGACCACCCCCACGTCCCCGGGATCCCAGGAGCACCCATGCGCACACGCGAGCAACGCTGGGCCGCGCGCTCGGCCCGCGGCTGGCCGCGCCTGCGCGTCCACGCGGTGCTCAACGGCCTGGGCGCGCTCGTGGCGGGCGCCGGCCTGCTGTGGTTCACCCACGGGCCCCTGCAGTTCCGCAACTTCCCGGCGGGTGACGTCGGCTGGGCGTGGCGGGTGGTGACGCTCGCGCTGGCGGTGCTCGTGCCGTGCGTCCTGCTCGCCATGGGCGGCTACCTGCTGCTGGCGGGAGCCACCGCTACGCAGCGCGCCGCGCTGGCCGCCGGCCGTTCCCGCACGGTGGTGCTCAACCCGGACGATCCGGACGAACCGCCCGTCACGGTCCTGAAACTCACCGAGCACACGCCACCGGGCGTGAAGATCCGTGCGCACGCCCTGCACGGCCGCCACCACGACAGCCGCTACAGCCGCGACCTGCTGGGGCTGCTGCCCGTGCAGTCCCCCGTGGCTCTCGCGCCGCTCGTGGTGGGCATCCTGGCGCTGCTCGTGGCCACCGTCTACTACTCCACCGGCTACGGCGAACCCGCCACGGTGCTGCTGCTGGGCATCGCCCACCTGGGGTGGAAGCTGTTCCGTGGTTGGCGCAGCCACCGCGTCTTCGCGGACACCCGCTGGGAGACCCCCGCGGAGCTCGTGGTGGACACCGGCCCCGTCCCGCGTGTCACCCCCCTGCAGGAGCACTCCTACGACACGGAGCCTGCCCCGCGCGTCTCCCACTACACGGACGACGACGCCGCACTGCCGCCCGCGCGCGGCCGGGAGCGGGCGTCGTCGTCGTACCGCGGGGACACAAGCTACGGCGAGGAGCCGTACGAGACCACGGACGAGCTGCCCGTGATCGAGCAGATCCGGGAGCGGTACGCGGAACCGCGGCGGCAGAGCAAGTCCCAGCGGCGCCTGGCCGAACGCGCCGAGCGGGAGGCGGTCCGGCGGCGGCTGCCCCGCGTGGTGGAGGCGGAACGCGCCCCCACGGACGCCACCGCACCGATCACGCGTGTGGACGCGAACGGCGGCCCCGCCCGGGACCCGCAGACGGAGGCCGCGGAACAGCAGCAGCAGCGTCTGCACCAAAAGCGCTACGAGGACCACCTGCAGCGCCACCAGGAGAAGCGCGAGGACCGGCTGCGCAATGCCGAGGCCCGCGAGCCCGAGGAGGCGCCCTCGCTGCTCGGCTACGCGATGAACCGGCTGAAACGCCGCGGGGACGGGTCCTAACGCCCCCTGGGCGGGCCCACTCTCACGTGACCCCCACCCGAACCGCACGACGCGGGAACCGCCCGACCTGCCAACCGCCGATGTCTGGAGCCCCGCCATGAACCACCGCTGGAAGAGCGTCCTCACGTTCGTGGGCGGCTGGCTGCTCGGGGCCGTGTTCGTGCGCCTGGCCCTGGACTGGTCCGACTCGCAACCGTACGAAGGTGCGGTTACGGAGGCCCGGTACATCGTGATCGCCGTCCTCGCTCTCGGCATCGGCGTCGGGGCGACGATCGCGGCCGTCGTCATCTGGCGGAAGGGACACCGACGGCGCTCCCGCGCAGAGGGACACCAGGACAAGCCCAGCGTGTTCTGACCGCCTCCCGACCCAGCGGGGCCCGTCTCCCCAGTTGAGCGGGCGATAATGAGCGCATGGACACTCCCCAGAGCCCCGTGCTCAACGCCCTCGAGCGCTTCCACGCCACCCGCGAGGAGGTGGAGCACTTCGTGGTCACCTACCGCTCGGCGATCGACGAGATCGAGACCAAGGTCCGGGTGCTGCGCCGGGAGTTCACCTCCGTGCACGACTACAACCCGATCGAGCACGTCAGCAGCCGGCTCAAGGGCCTCGACAGCCTGCACCGCAAGGCGGAGTCCCGCGGCCTGAACAGCCTCGCGGAGATCAAGGTCAACCTCACGGACATCGCCGGTGTGCGGATCACGTGCTCGTTCGCCCACGACGTCTACCGGGTCCGGGACATGCTGTGCTCCCAGGAGGACCTCACGCTCGTGCAGGAGAAGGACTACATCCGGGAGCCCAAGGAGAGCGGGTACCGCAGTCTGCACCTGATCGTGAAGGTGCCGGTGTTCCTGTCCTCCCAGGTGGAAGTGGTCCCCGTGGAGGTGCAGATCCGCACCATCGCCATGGACTTCTGGGCCAGCCTGGAGCACAAGATCCACTACAAGCTCGCCGGGGAGGTCCCCGAGGACCTCCGCAGGCGCCTGGTCAGCGCCGCGGACACCGCCGCAGCCATGGACACCGAGATGGAGGCGCTGCACCACGAGATGCGCCAGCTGAAGGAGGTGAACCGGGACGGGGTGGACCCCATCGTGGGTCAGATGCTGCGCACCCTGTCCCTGTTCGAGCGCGAGCGGCAGTGAGTTCCGCCGGTCAGTGCACCGGCGCCGGATCCGGCGTGATCGCGTAGAAGATCAGGCCCACGGCGGTCCCCATGATGGCCGCGGGAATCGCCACGCCACCGCTCACCAGCACCACGATGATGAACACCGCGGTGGGTTTGCGCATCCCCACGGTGGCCGCGGCGGCCATGCCGGCCACGGCGGCCGCCTCCACGGGCAGGTCCAGGAACGAGCACGCCAGGACCCCCACGGCGGATCCCGCCAGGACGAGCGGGAAGAAGTCGCCGCCCAGCCAGCCGGTGTTGAGGTTGATGGCGGTGGCCACCATCTTCAGCAGCGCGATCCCGAGCAGCGCCCACCAGGCACCCGCGCTCACGAGTTCCAGCACCCCGCCCACGTCCTCGTGGCCCGAGAAACGGATCTGCGGCACCGCCGTGGCCATCGCCGCGAAGACGACCGTGCCCGCCATGATGCGCACCCAGGGGCGGGTGATCTTCGCCGCGAGTGCGCCGATCGGGCCGCGCACAGCAATGTAGAACAGCGCGAGCAGGGAACCGAAGAGGGCGGCGACGGCGCTGGCGGCCACGTCCCGCACGCTCAGGTCCACGTGCTGCAGGCCCAGCGTGAGACCCGGTGCGGAGAAGAGGTCGTGGACCAGCAGGAAACTGATGAAGCCCACGGCGCCCGCGATGATGTTCGCGAGGCTCGCGGCCTTCTCCTTGCGGTCTGGCTCGAACAGCGTGGAGCCCGTGGGTGCCCCGTACAGCGCGCCGAGCGAGGCCGAGGTGCCGGTCTGCCCGATCAGGCGCTCCTCCTCCTCGTTGCGCGCCACCCGGGTGGTCACGAGCGCGGAGATCTCCCCCATGACCGCGATCAGGCTGGCCTCGGGTCCGATCGCTCCGCCGAAGCCCACGGCCACCACGCCCCGCAGCGCCATGAAGGCGGTGCGGCGCCGGTGCAGGCTGACGGGGTCCGCGGCGTCGCTGACCTGCTCGATGAGACCCTCATCCGCTGCCCAGTGGTGCAGGACGGCGAGGATCGCGCCGCCGGTGAGGATGATGAGCGGGATCAGCCAGCGGGCGTCGGTGGAGCTCCAGATCGCGTGCTGGAGCGAGTGCATCAGACCGAGCATCCCTGCCGCCACGGCACCGCCGAGGATGCCCTGCCCCACGGCGATGGCCAGGGAGCGGCGGGTCAGCGCGGTTGATCTGAACACGGTGCGAATCCTCGAGGAGCAGCAGGAAGAGGGGAAGGACCGTCAGACGCCGGCGCGGGACGCGGAGGCGTTCGCCTGCTCCATCTTCTTGCGCTGCGAGCGCACGGTGAACCCGGCGACGACCAGGGCAACGCCCCACGCGATGGCCAGGATGCCCAGCCACAGGGTGATGGTGAGGGCGCCGACCCCGGGGTTGACCATGAACAGCACGCCGCCGATGATCCACAGGACGGCGCTGATGATCAGCCAGACGCGGGACGTCGTCCCGGCGGTTCCCTTGATGCCGGCCACGAGATCGACGACGCCGCGGATCAGGAGCCAGATGCCGATCAGGAAGGTGAAGGTGGCCACGCCGGCGAAGGGGTGGATCAGGGCGGCGATGCCCACGATCACGCCGATGATGCCCGCCATGATCCCCATCCAACGACCGTGCGCGGACTTGCCGCGGAACACCGCGACGAGCATGGTGACGCCCTCGATCAGGGCGTAGGCGCCCCAGATCATCACGAGCGCCACGGCGGTCCCCATGGGTACCAGCACGGTGATGATGCCCAGGAGGGCGGCCATGGCTCCCATGGTGATGAGGATGCCGACGCTGCGCTGGGGAACGGCCTTCACGGAGGACTCCGATCGTCGAGGGGGTCGTGCCCCCATGGGCACACGCGTAGCGTAACAGCGGGGCCTTGGCAACCGCTGTGGACGGACCTCCGTGACGAGGGGGAACGGTCAGGCCGCAGGCGGGGCCACGGCCCCGGGCGCGACCCGGTCCGGTGCATCCACCCGCGCCCGGGTGCCCAGCTGCCAGATCCGGCGCACGGTCCACACCAGCAGGGCCACCAGCAGCGCGTTGCGCGTGGTGAGCACCGCGGCCATGACCGGGTTCGCGTGGATCAGCGGCGTGTAGAACAGCGGGTAGATCACGAACGTGGTGGCGGCGATCCCCAGGGTCAGCAGGGCAGGGGTGCGCCACCGCACACGGTCGTGGAGCAGGCCCACCATGATCACGGGAGCCAGCCAGACCATGAACTGCGGGGAGCCCACCTTGTTGAACACGATCAGCACGAGGGTGAGCAGCAGGGTGCCCGCGTAGACGAGCCTCCCGCGGTCCGCACCGCGGCGCAGCGCCCGGATCAGCAGGGCCGCGGACAGCACCACCGCCACGAGCAGCAGGGGCTGCATGAGGGAGGCCATGGTCTCCACCCCCGGGCCGTAGACCTCGGTGGAGTTGATCGCGGTGTTGTCCGCGATCCGGAAGCCCTCGATGCCCAGCACCGCACCCCACACCCACGGTGTGGAGAACGTGGCTTCGAGCTGCATTCCACGGGAGCCCTGGTTCAGCGCGAAGTCCGCGATCCTCTCGATGCCCCCGAGCACGAGCACGCCCGCGACCACCGCGGCGGTCACCGCCACGCCGGCCAGCACCACGCGCACCCGCTGGCGCAGCGCGATCACCATGGCCAGGATCGCGGCCGCGGGCCACACCTTGATCCACGTGGCCACGCTCAGCAATGCAGAGCCGACTGCGGGCCGGCGCACCGCGTAGAGCAGCCCCACGAGCATGATGGGTGCCGCCACGCCCTCCACGCGCGCGAAGCTGAGGTAGCCCATGAACACGGTGAACACCACCCACCACCAGCCGGCCACCACGGCGCCGCGGCGGCGGCTCTGCACCGCGGAGCTGCCGTGGGGGTCACCCGCGTCCGTCCCCGCGTGGACGACGCCGCCCGGGCCGTCCCCCACCAGACCGGGCAGCTCGCCGCGCGCCGGGCGGTGGGCGCGGTGCAGCAGGGACCACATGGCCACGGCATTGAGCGCGGTGATCATGAGCGTCCAGCCCAGGAGGTAGAGGTCGTGACCCATGACCCGGGGCAGGAAGATGAACACCTGCGCGAGCACGGGGTACACCCACGGGCTCACGGAGTCCTCGACCGGGGCGTTGTAGCCCGCCATGGCCCACTCGCGGTACTGCTCGGTGTCGCTGAACGCCCAGCCGTGCAGGAAGAACGAGGCCATCCAGCCCAGGAAGTACAGGTGCACCACGGCAAAGCCGCACCACACCGCGGCCGGGCGCACGAGCCACGCGCCCGCGCGGGAACGGAACCCGGCGGCGTCGGCCTCAGCCCTGCGGGGACGCAACCGGCGCCTCCTTCGGAACGGAACCAAGGCGGTGCAGCCGGCGCGCGGACCACCACATGAGCACCACGAGCAGCGCGTTGCGGAAGGTCAGCACCGCGGCCATGAACGGATTGTTGTGACTCAGGGCCGTGTAGAAGAGGGGGTAGATCAGGAACGTGGCGATCCCGATCAGCACGGCGAGCACCGCAGGGGTGCGCCACACGCGCCAGTCGTGCACCAGGCCCACCGCGATCACGGGGCCCAGCCACACCATGAACTGCGGGGAGCCCACCTTGTTGAACACGATGAACGCGGTGACCATGGTCAGGGACCCGGCCAGGAACAGGGCGGTGCGGTCCAGCCGGCCGGCGTTCACGCCGCGGTGCAGCCCGCGCAGGATCAGCCAGACCACCGCGAGCGCCGCGAGCAGCAGCAGCGGCTGCATGAGCTTGGACATCACGTCCGAGCCGGGGCCGTCCACCTGCATGGAGTTGATGTCCGTGTTCATGTACATGTGGGAGTCGCCGATGTGCAGCACGGACAGCCACAGCCACGGCGTGGTGAAGGTGGCCTCGAGCTGCATGCCCCGGTCACCCTGCTGCGTGGCGAAGTCCGCGATCTTCTCCACCGAGCCCGACGCCGCCGCCACGCCCACCGCGCCCAGCGTCACCAGGACGCCGGCGAGCAGGACGGCGCCGCGGCGTCGTGCGGCGCTCAGCAGGGCGAGGACCACCGCGGCCGGCCAGACCTTGATCCACGTGGCGACGCTGAGCACCGCGGACGCCGCGAAGGGGCGGGAGACGCCGTAGACCAGGCCGATCAGCACGATCGGAGCGGTGAGCCCGTCCACCCGGGCGAAGCCCAGCCAGCCCATGAGCAGGATGAACAGGAGCCACCACCAGCCGGCGGGCAGGGCGGCACGGTTGCGGCCCCAGTCCGTGAGCTTTCCCATGGCCAGGGCGTCCAGCATCGTGATGATCAGGACCCACAGGAAGAAGAACGGGCCGGGGCCGAAGGCGTAGGCGACGGCCATGGGGATCTGCGCGAGCACGGGGTACACCCACGGGCTCGGGCCGGAGGGCAGGTTGGCCTCGTCGAAGCCGGCGGCGGCCCAGTCCCGGTAGATGTTGGTGTCGCTGAAGGCGTTGCCCTGGAGGGACGCGATCAGCGCGAAGACCAGGAAGCCCACGTGCACCACCAGGAACCCCACCAGCAGACCGCGGGGGGTCATGAGCGCGTGCTGCCAGCGCCGGGGGATCACGGCATCGCGGAACCGGGTGAGGGCCGCGAAGTATTTCTCAGTGGGCACGAATAGATCCTTGTCCGACGGCGTGACGTGGGGTGTTCAGGCGGGGTGGCACCTGCCCGGTGCCGGTCGCTCGAGGGCGCTCCGGCGGCATGGGGCGCACGCGTGGTGCCCCCGCCCTCAGAGTCTATGGGGCCGCGCCGGGCAGCGGTTGCCCTGCCCCGCCGAATCCCCCGGAAGATTGCCGGGTGGCGGGGACGCCGTCCTGTAAAGTCGAGGGGCGGAGCCGCTGAACACCTCGGCTCGCCCACCGCTGGTTGGCCGAGGGGGTTGGAGTCCATGACCGCGTCAGCTTCTTCCACTCCGCCCGCGGGACCGCACACCGGATCAACCGCCACCATCGAGCTGCACGCCCGCGTGGCCGTGATCCAGGGCGTGATCGGCTCGGTCATGATGTTCCTGGGTTCCCTGGGGACCGGGTGGATCGCCAACGGCTCCCCCATGGTCCGCCACCCCCTGATCATCGAGCTGCGCGTGAACGTGTGGGGGGTCTACGCGTGCACCGCCCTGCTGACCCTGGGCGCCATGCTGCTCATCCGCTCGTGGCTGCGGCTCGGGCAGCGGCTGCGGGGCTGGCCCCCGGGCTCCCAGCGCACCGTCACCACGGCCATCGTGGCGTGGTCGCTTCCTCTGCTGTTCGCCGTGCCCATCTACTCCCGGGACGTCTACGCGTACATCGGTCAGGGACGGCTCATGCTGGCCGGCCAGGACCCGTACACGGAGGGCATCTCCTCCCTGGACAACTGGTTCATGCTGGGCGCGGACCCGGAGTGGGCCGAGGCCCGCACCCCCTACGGGCCGTACTTCCTGTGGATCGCCGCCGCGGTGGTCAAGATCACCGGCGCGCAGCCGGACCTCTCCGTCATGCTCTTCCGGCTAGTGGCCTGCGTGGGCGTGGCGCTGTGCGTGGTCTACGTGCCCAAGCTCGCCCGGCTGCACAGTGTCAACGGCGCCCGCGCCCTGTGGATCTCCGTGGCCAACCCGCTGTTCCTCATCAGCTTCGTGGCCAGTGCCCACAACGACGCCCTCATGGTGGGCCTCGCCGTGGCCGGTGTGTACTTCGCGGCCACAAAACATCCCATCATCGGAATACTCCTGGTGACGGGGTCCATCGGCATCAAACCCATCACCATCCTGTTGCTGCCGTTCGTCGGGCTGCTGTGGGCGGGCAAGGGGGCCTCCTGGCCGCGCCGCTTCCTGATCTGGGCGGCCACGGCGTCCCTCAGCTTCGGCGTGCTGGCGGTCAGCGGGCTGGTGGACGGCCTGGGGCTCGGCTGGACCTGGGCGCTGCTGGACCCCACCCCCGGCTACACGGGCTACTCGCCCTCCGGGTTCCTGGGACAGCAGGTGGAGCGGCTGGGCAACGCCCTGGGCCTGCACGGCGACCAGCTGGCCCAGCAGTTCCGCCGCCTGCTCCAGGGCAGCGCGATCATCATCGTGCTTGTGCTCATGTTCGTGGGCGGGGACCGCAAGATCGTGCGCCGCATGGGCATCTCCTTCGCGGCCGTGGTGCTGCTCTCCCCCATCATCCAGCCCTGGTACATCCTGTGGTTCCTGCCCCTCCTGGCCGCCACCGGCATCAAGGACAACTGGCAGATCCGCAGCATCTACATCGTGATCACGTTCTTCGTGGTCTTCGGCGCGCAGGACCAGCTCTCCGTGTGGCCGTTCATCGACCTCCGGGTGAGCGTGTCCCAGGTGGCGTTCGTGATCGCCGTGGCCTTCACCCTCTACCTCGCGCTGCTCGACCGGCGCACCCGCACCCTCCTCACGCACGGCGGGTGGCGGGGCTGGTTCGGGCCCGGGGCCGCACAGCCGTCCACGGAGATGCGCTGGCCGAGCTGAGGCCGGAGGACGACGCCGCGCGGCCAGGTTCCGCGCCTGCGTCTCCGGGCGCTGGTCCCCGGCTGTTCCCGGAGGCCGGTCACCCCGCGGCCTGCGAGCTCTGGAAGGAGTCCGCACCGGAGTTCGGCACTCTCCGCGGCGCGTCTAGTTCAGGCCGCGCAACCGCTCCAGCTCCCGGCGGTCCTTCTTGGTGGGACGTCCCGCGCCACGGTCCCGGCGGGCCACGGGCACGCTGAGCTCGGCGGGGCGCGGCGGTGAGTGGTCCACGTAGCACTTCACGGCCACCGGGGCGCCCACGCGCTTGACGATCAACCGGGTGACCTCGAACTCCTGCTGCCACCCCGGGCGCTTCACGCTCACCCTGTCTCCCACGCGCACCGGCTGGGCCGCCTTCACGGGGGCGCCGTTGAGACGGACGTGCCCGGCACGGCATCCCTGGGTGGCGGAGGAACGGGTCTTGAACAGCCGGACGGACCACAGCCACACGTCCAGGCGCACACTCGCGGGTTCATTGGTGGGCATGGATCCACGGTACTCCGGCCCACACGTCCCACACCCCCGGGGTCGGGGCACAGGAGTTCCGATAGTCTGAGTGAGGGACCTCACAATGGAGTGGGGTCTCGCTTGCGCACCCCGCAGGCGCCGTTGCGAACGGAAGGTGAGTTCCCATGCTCAAGAACTTCATCAACAATTCCTACGTGGCATCCGCCTCGTCCGAGTCCTTCGACCTGGTGAACCCGGCCACGGGACAAGTCACCGGCCAGTCGCCCAACTCGACCGCCGAGGACGTCACGGCGGCGTACGATGCGGCCCGGGCGGCGTCGAAGACCTGGGGGCGGATGACGCCGAGCGCCCGTCAGCTGGCGCTGCTGCGCATCGCCGACGCGGTGGAGGCCCGCGGCGCGGATCTCGTGGAGGCCCAGTCCCGCAACACCGGCCAGCCCAAGTACCTCATCCAGAGCGAGGAGGTGGAGGTGGGCGCGGACCAGATCCGGTTCTTCGCCGGAGCGGCGCGGCTCATGGAGGGGCTGGCCAGCGGCGAGTACATGGAGGGTTTCAACTCCGTGATCCGCCGTGAACCGATCGGCGTGGTGGGCCAGGTGACCCCGTGGAACTACCCGCTGATGATGGCCATCTGGAAGGTGGGGCCCGCCCTGGCGGCCGGCAACACCATCGTGCTCAAACCCTCGGACACCACCCCGGAGTCCACTCTGCTGTTCGCCGAGATCGCCTCCGAGTTCCTTCCCGAGGGCACCTTCAACGTGGTGCTGGGCAACGCGAAGACCGGCGAGATGGTCGTGTCCAACCCCGCGGCGGGCCTGGTCTCCATCACGGGTTCCGTGCGTGCCGGACTGGCAGTGGCCGCGGCGGCGGCCAAGAACCTCACCCGCGCCCACCTCGAGCTGGGTGGCAAGGCGCCGTGCGTGGTCTTCGAGGACGCGGATCTCGACGCCGCCGCGAGCACCCTCGCCGAGGCCGGCCTCTTCAACGCCGGCCAGGACTGCACCGCCTCCACTCGCATCATGGTGGCGGAGTCCGTCAAGGAGGAGTTCATCACCAAGCTCACCGAGGCCGCGAAGGCCACCGCGTTCGGCACACCGGAGAAGGAGGACATCCTCTACGGTCCGCTGAACAACGAGCGGCAGCTGGAGCAGGTCAGCGGTTTCATCGAGCGCCTCCCCGAGCACGCCCGGGTGACCACCGGCGGCAAGCGCGCCGAGGGCGACGGCTTCTTCTTCGAGCCCACAGTCATCGCGGACCTGCGCCAGGACGACGAAGCGATCCAGAACGAGATCTTCGGCCCGGTGCTCACCGTGCAGAGCTTCACGGACGAGGAGCAGGCCGTGGAGATGGCCAACGGCGTGGAGTACGGGTTGGCGTCCTCGGTGTGGACCAAGGACCACGGCCGGGCGCTGCGGATGTCCCGGGACCTGGACTACGGCTGCGTGTGGATCAACACCCACATCCCGCTGGTCGCGGAGATGCCCCACGGCGGATTCAAGCACTCCGGCTACGGCAAGGACCTCTCCAAGTACGCCGTGGAGGAGTACACCCGCGTCAAGCACGTCATGAGCTCGCTGGACTGATCGGAAACCACGGACACGAACGGAGCACATCATGAGCGACATCCGAGAACTCGTCCTCACCGCGGACCGCGAGCTGTTCACCGAGCACGACCTGAGCTCCCTGGACCGGCACTTCTCCGAGGACTACGTGGAGCACTCCCCGCTGGTGGAGAACGGCAAGGACGGGCTGCGTGAGCTGGTGTCCGGAGCAGGGGAGGGGCTGCGACACGACGTCGTGCGAGTCCTGGTGGACGACGCCGCCGGGTTGGTGGCCCTGCACGGCTGCTACCCGGGCCTCGACCCGAAGGAGCTGTACGTGGGCTTCGACATCTACCGCGTGGCGAACGGGAAGATCGTGGAGCACTGGGACGGGCTCGTCACCGAGACCGAGCCCAACGCCTCGGGGCACACTCAGCTGGACGGGCCCACCGAGGTGGACGCCACTGCGGACACGGAGGCGAACCGGCAGTTCGTCACGACCGCGTGGACCACGTTCCTGCAGGGCCAGGACTACGACGCCGCGGGGCGCTTCACGCGCGAGGACGACGCCTTCACCCAGCACTCTGCGGACATCCCCGACGGAGTCCAGAACATGGTCGACTTCCTCAAGCAGCTCAAGGAGGACGGCACACCCCTGACCTACGACACCCTGCACCGCACGGTGGCGGACGGAAACTTCGTGCTGACGTTCTCCGAGGGTTCCATCGGCGGCGAGCGGCACTTCTTCTGCGAGTTGTGGCGCATCGAGGATGGCCGCTGGGTGGAGCTGTGGGACGCCATCGGTCCCGTTCCAGCCGATGACCAGCTGGCCCATCCGCACGGGGCGTTCCGCTCCACGGCGGACTGAGCGCACCACCAGCACTGAAAGGTGACGCCGCCGGGATCCCCTCCCGGCGGCGTCACCGTGTTCTGCAAGACGCGCACCGATCCATTCACAGGAGGCGGGAAAAGCATGGGGACGTGCCGATGCGCCAGGACCGTCCGCAGTCATGAACCGGAGGTCATGAAGCGTCACCGCACGTGGCGGCGCGAGCGCTCCGGTAGCTTTCCATGAGAAATCATGCTTGCTCGATCTCACCCCTGGAGCCCCCATGTCCTACCCCGACTATCCGTCGACGCAGCCTCAGCCGCCAGAGCCCAAGAAGCGGGTTTGGCCCTGGATCCTTGGCGCCCTGGGTGCGGTCCTGCTCCTCACCCTGACTTTCGGAATCGGAACCCTGGCCGGATCCCACGAGGAACCCGCGGCCAGTTCTCCAACCGAAGAGACGGTTGACATCGAGTCGCCGACGGCAGACCCAGCGGCCTCCTCGAGCCAAGCCCCTCCTGTGGCAGGGGGTCCCCTGTCCTCCACCACGAAGCTGACCAGCAGCTCTGACTCGAATGAGCTCACCGACCGGGGCACGATCCCCATGAAGCCCGGTGCGGTGGCCATCGAGAAGTCCCCCGAGGGGAAGCAGCTGGCCACGTGGAAAGTGAACTCGATCAAGGTGGATCCCGTGTGCACGGGGTCGTACGTTCAGCAGCCCGCCAACGGTCACTTCGTCGTCATGGACGTGTCCGTTGAGGTTGCCCCATACGGCGAGATCAACAAGTACCCGAATCTCTACAAGACGGTGAGCACACGCCAGGGTGGTTTCCGCATGGTGGACCCCACAGGCAAGACGATGCAGGGCAACGACATCATCGGCAACGGATACGGCTGCATGCCCGAGGGCTCCGCCATCCCCACTGACATCAACGCCGGTGAAAAGGCCTCGGGAACACTCGTGTTCGACGTTCCCACGGAGAAGGGCTCGATCATCCTGCCCGAGCTGCTCGGCGGGGACCCGAGTGCGCAGGGCTGGGAGTGGTCCTACCAGCCCTGACGAATGCTCCACTCATACACAGCCGCGACGCCGCCGGGACCCTGCCCGGCGGCGTCGCCGCGTTCTGCGCCGGCCTCAGCCATGGCGCCCAGCCGGACCGAGCCACCCCGAGGCCGTGGCCAGCCACAGCACCCCTGCGACCCAGTGGCCGCGCGGCTCAGTGGCCGTGCGACGCCTCCCCGTGGTGCCCCTCGGGGCCGTGGTCGTGGCCCTCGCCGGATGCAGCCCCTGCCCCGTGGGGCTTGCCCGTGGTGACCGCGAGCTCCACCGGGGTCTGCGGCAGGTCGATGGTCTTGGCCACCGTGCCCGTGGAGAGGTCCACCACGTGCAGCTTCCGGTGCTCGGCGTCCGTGACGTACGCCTTGTCCCCGGCCACCTTGACCGCGGGCCCGGGCTGCTGCCAGTCGTCCTTCTCCTGCCACGGCGAGATCACGGGGATCCGTTTCGTGATCTTCCCGGTGTCCGGCTCGATCACCGCGAGCTTGCCGTCGTACGTGAGCACGAGTCCCTCGCCGTGGGGTCCGCGGGCCAGGGAGCGGAACCAGTAGGAGGAACCCAGCTCCACGAGCTTGTGCGAGTCGTTGCGGGTGTCGAACAGCGCCACCCGGGTGGGGTGCTCGTGCTCCGCGTCCTTGTCCACCTTGTAGTCGCCGAGCACGATCGGGGACGCCTCCGAGCCCGCCAGGTTCCCGGAGCGCGCGTAGGCGTCCTTCACGGGCACCTTGTGGAACGACCCGTCCCGGTACACCACGGGCCCGTTCTCGCAGCCGACCATGACGGTGTCGGTGCGCTGGCCGGGCGCCGCCGCGGCCTCCCCGTGCACGCCGGGGCAGTTGGTGGTCTCGGCCTTGACGGAGCCGTCCGGTGCGAGCACCTGGGCGGTGCGCCGTTCGTCCTCGGTGCCCTGCGTGGTGAACAGGGTTCCGTCGGAGAGTTTCAGCGCCACGCCGTGGTGCGGCGCCTTCGTCGTCCGCTTCTCCACCGAGGGCTCACCCTTCTCCTGGAGCGCGCCGGACTCGAAGGTCTGGATGGACCCGTCGCCGTCCCCGAACAGGGTGGTCTTCCCGTCGTGGACCACCACGTGCCCCGCGTGGGGAGCGGCGAACGCACGGCCGGTCAGCCCGGGCGCCGACTCGTAGTAGTGGTGGTGGTCGCCGTGGGCCTGCGCCTCCAGGCCGGTGTCGAAGACCTTGAACTCGTCCCCGTCCGACACCATCACGTGCCGCCCGTCGCCCGCGTCGTTGAGCCGCAGGAACCCGTCCTCCGTGACGTCCTCCACCACCTCCCCGGACTCGGTGTCCACGGTGAGCAGCCCGCCGTCGTAGGCGAGCACCGCACGCGGCGCCAGGTGCGAGACCTCCTTCGCGGCCGACGTCACTTTCTCGCTGGGGCTCCCCGTGGACGACGACGCCGCCCCGCCACCCTGCGCGCACCCGCTCAGCAGCAGCGCGGTCACCCCCAGGCAGGTCACCGCCAGGGGCAGGGGAGCGTGGCGCCCCGCGTAGGAGGCGGCGGCGGATCGACGGGCAGTGGGGTCGGGGTCTCGTGGTGTGTGCATGGCGGAACCGTAGCACTACATGAGAACTATTTTCATCTAGTGCGGCAACACGTCTACCCGTCCACCGCACCACGGGCCACAATGGAACACCCCTGCACCCCGAGCCCAGGAGTCACCGTGACCACCATCCCCCGCACCGTGGGCGTCATCGGCCTGGGCGCCATGGGCACCCCCATGACCGGGCACCTGGTCGCCGCCGGCCACGACGTCGTGGTCCTGCGGCACTCCCTGCACAAGGCGGAGGGCGCTCGCCCCGTGGACGATCCCCGCCACATGGCGAGCCAGGCGGACGTCGTGCTCCTCATGGTCCCGGGTGCCCCGGAGATCGACGCGCTGCTGCCGCACCTCGCGGACGGTGCAGCCGAGCGGGACGGCGAGCGCGGCGGCGTCGTCATCGCGGTCGGCTCCACCGTGTCCCCGGACGACGTCGCCCGCTGGCACGGCGAGCACCCGGACCTCGCGCTCGTGGACGCTCCCGTCTCCGGGGGCGAAGCGGGCGCGGTGCGGGGCGAGCTGTCCATCATGGTGGGCGGCGAGGACCGCGCGGCGGCCCTGGCCCTCGAGGTGCTCGCGGCGTGCGGGCGGCCCGTGCACCTGGGACCGCTCGGCGCGGGGCAGGTGGCCAAGGCGTGCAACCAGCTGATCTGCGCCGCGGAGATCGTGGCCCTCGCGGAGGCGTCCGTGGTGGCCGAGCGCGCGGGGCTGGACCTGGCCGAGCTGCTGGAGCTGATGCAGGGCGGCTACGCCGGTTCCGTGGTCATGGCGGACAAGACCCCCAAGCTCGTGGCCCACGACTACGCGGTCTCCGCGCGGGCGGCCTTCGTCCACAAGGACGTCTCCGCCTACCTCGACGCCGCCCGCGCCACCGGCACCGCCTCCGTCCTGGGCGGGCCCCTGCGCGACGCCGCCCAGCACCTCGTGGACGCCGGCCTGGGCGAGCAGGACTCGGCGGTGTTCCAGAAGTGGGTGGCCGAGCGCGGAACCGGAGAGGATGCCGCCGCCCCGCCCCCGAAGTCGTCCGGGACCGCCCGGACGGTCCCGGAGGACCAATCCGACCAGCCCACCTCCTGGACGCCGGGCGCGGAGCGGGACCGGACCGAGGGCGAACGGTGAGCAACCCCGAGAAGAACCCGCAGCCCACCGTGTGCCGACCGGAACCCGCGCCGGCGCGCGGCGGGCTGCGCAGCGGCGTCGTCGTGGCGGACGGGGAGAACGGGCCCGTGGAGATCCTCGAACCCCGGGACGTGCCCCTGGGTGGTCCGCGTGGGATGACCGTGCGGCGCACCCTGCCACAGAAGGGCCGCTCGCTGATCGGCGCCTGGTGCTTCCTGGACTCCTACGGCCCGGACCACGTGGCGGCCACCGGAGGGATGAGGGTCCCACGCCACCCCCACACGGGCCTGGCCACCGTGTCCTGGCTGTTCGAGGGGCGCATCGACCACGTGGACTCCGCCGGGAACTGGGCCACCGTCCGCCCCGGAGAGGTGGACCTGATGAACGCCGGGCGCGGGATCACCCACTCCGAGTTCTCCACGGCCGACACCAGCGTGCTCCACGGCGTGCAGCTCTGGTACGCGTTCCCGGACGCGGACCGCTTCGGGGAGCCGAGCCTGGACACCCACCGCCCCGAGCCCGTGGCGGGACCGGGGTACCGGGCCTGCGTGTTCATCGGCTCCCTGCTGGGGGTGGAGTCCCCCGTGGCCACGCGCATTCCGCTCACTGGCGCCGAGCTGCGGATCGAACCGCGCACCACCGTGGAGATCGACGTGCCACCCGGGCACGAGCACGGCGTGCTGCGCGTGGACGCTCCGCTCTCCCTGGACGGCGTGGAGATCCCCCGGCACGGCATCGGGTTCGCGGGCACGGACTCGCCGCTGGCGCCGGAGCGCACCGGGGTACCGGTGGGCGGGGCGGAGCTCGACGAGCTGCGGGGCACCGCCTACGACGACGGCCGCCCCTTCCCGCAGTTCGGAACCTTCCCACCCGGCCAGCCCGACCCGTTGCCCGCACCGGAGCTGCCGAACACCGTCCTGCGCGCGCGGGGCTGACCCGGCGGCGTCGCACGCCGCGCCGGCAGCGGCTCAGCGCCCTGGCGCCCCAGCCCCCGAGGCACCCCAAGACCCGCGGAGCGTCGTGCATTTGCTCCGTTAGTGCAGATTTTCGGCCCCCGGCCTGCGTTTGCTCCGCTGATGCACTACCCCGCGGAACCAGTTGCGGGCCCGTGCGCGGCCCTCAGCCGGCGGGCCGGAAGCTCCACTTCTCCTGCGACTCGACCACCACCACCTGCTCACCACCGCCGACCTCCACGTCCACCGTCACCGGGGACGTCCCGTACTCGAACGCGGTGGAGAGCCCAAGGTCGTCGGCGTTGTAGACGGCCACCGAAGGGACGTCGTGCTCCGCGGTCACCTCCAGGGAGTGCGTGCGGGCCGGGCCCTGTGGCAGCCGGAAGACCCCGGGACCCTCCCCGGTCACGGTGGTGCCGCGCTCCATCCGGGGCACGGCGGAGAGCGGGTAGACCTTCACGTCCCACGCCATCCCGGAGTTGCCCTCCGGGTAGAGCACGGCGGTGTGGCGCCTGGTGCTCGAGGCGTTGACCAGCGCCGTCCCCGTCTGCCCCGCGCGCACCGAGCCCAGGGTCTCCGACGGCAGCCCGCCGGGACGCTCCGCGCCGGTGACGAACACGGAGCCGCCGTCCCCGCCGCCGGTGGCGCTCCACACCACCAGCAGCGGCTCGTCCCCGGCCGGGAGGGTCACGGCGTTCTCGGTCCGCTGCTCCAGCGTGAGCTCCTCGAACGTCCCGCTCTTCTGCACCAGGGGCTTCCCGCTCGGGGCCGGCAGTGCCCGGGTGCCCGCGGGGCCGGGGGCGGCCGCGCTCGTTGTCGGCCCCGCGCCCGTGGTGTCCCGCCCCGGTGACGACGCCGCCGGGCCGGGGCTCGTGGGCGCGGTCCCCCGGGTGGGTTCCGCCGCCTGCTCCGACGTGGTGAGTGGTTTGGGCCCCTCGTCCCGGAGACCCCCGAGGGAGGCGACCAGCAGGTAGATCAGCACCGCGAGCACCCCCAGGCCGATCACCACACCCACTGCCACCAGGGCGATGACCACCCCGGGCGACACCCCGTTGCGCGACCGGTCGGCCGCACCCGGGGACGTGGCGTCACCCTGAGGGCCCGCGGGAGCCTGCGGATCGAGGCCGGTCGCCCCGGTGCCGCGGCCGCCCGGTCGGGGGTCGCGGGCGGTGGGGTCGTACGGCGTGACAGAGGGCTCCGAGTCGGCGGAGCTGGATGGGTCGTGCGGCGGGGGGCCGGGGTGGTTGCTCATGGACACCTCGTGCGTTAACAGTGGTGGCGTCATCCTCCCACGGCCCACCTCCGGGAGGACATAGGGTGAAGTCACCCCGCATCCGCAGTGTGCTGATGGATGCACAGTCTTCCGGCTGCCCCCCACATCGATAGAGGTTCTTGCGTCATGCGCTCCCGCCGCTTTACCGTTCTCGCCGTCCTCTGCGCCTCGTTCCTGCTCGTGGGCTGCAGCTCAGGGGGTGAAGCACAGAGCGGAGACGGTTCCGGGGAGCCGGCGGCGTCGCAGACCGAGCAGCCCAGCGCCACCCCGACCCCCGAGGAACCGGCGGAGCTGATCGGCGGGGGCACCACCATGTTCCCGGACCGGCGTTTCGTGGCGCTGTACGGGCACCCGGGCACCCCCGGGCTCGGCGCGCTGGGTGAGCAGGGACCCGAGGCGTCCGTGACCCGGGTCAAGGAGCTCGCCAAGAGCTATGAGCCCTACAGCGAGGAGAAGGTCATCCCCGCGTTCGAGATCATCGCCACCACGGCGTCTTCGGAACCGGGCCCGGACGGCAACTACTCCACCGAGTCCACCGTGGAGCAGCTCATGCCGTACGTGGAGGCCGCGGAGAAGAACGACGTCTACGTGGTCCTGGACCTGCAGCCGGGCCAGGCGGACTTCCTCACGCAGGCCAAGCAGTACGAGGAGCTGCTCAAGCGTCCCAACGTGGGCCTCGCGCTGGACGCGGAGTGGCGCCTGGCCCCGGGACAGCTGCCCTTGCAGCAGATCGGCTCCGTGGACGCCGCGGAGATCAACAAGACCTCGCAGTGGCTGGCCACGCTCACCCGGGACAACCAGCTGCCCCAGAAGTCGCTGATCCTCCACCAGTTCTCCATGTCCATGATCGAGAACCGCCAGGCGATCAACACCCAGCACCCCGAGCTGGCGTTCGTGCTGCACGCGGACGGGCACGGCACCCCGGACCTCAAGACGGGCACGTGGAACGCCCTGCAGGAGGGGCTGCCGAAGGGCATCCGCATGGCGTGGAAGAACTTCTACGACGAGGACACACCCATGTACACGCCCCAGCAGACGTACGCGCTGGATCCGAAGCCGTGGTTCGTCTCCTACCAGTGACCGCGTGAGCACCAGGTCGGGGGCGGACCCCGGCGTTCGCCCGGGGAAGAAAACCGCCGTCCATGTCTTCCCATCGAATCGGCGCGGGACTACATTGTGAGCACCTGTTCGCTCCACGGAAGGAAACGCTTATGGGACTCGGTGACAAGATCAGCAATGCTGCGGAGAAGGCTTCTGGTTCCGCCAAGGAGAAGCTGGGCGACGCCACGGACAACCGCGATCTGCAGGCCGAAGGCGCTGCGGACAAGGCATCCGGTGGCGCCAAGCAGTCCGTGGAGAACGTCAAGGACGCCGGCAAGAACCTCAAGGACGGGCTGAGCTGAGCTCCGCACCCGCAACCTTTCAACCGGAAGGCCCTCGCGATGATCGCGGGGGCCTTTCGCATGCCCGGCCCGCTCAGCGCACCCCGTAGCGCCGGCGGACGATCAGCACGCTCACCAGGGACAGCGCCGCCACCGCGGCGTAGTAGATGCTCGGGGAGGTCAGGGAACCGGTCGCGGAGATCAGCCACGCGAGCACCAGCGGGGCGAAGCCGCCGAACACGGTGACCCCCACGTTGTAGGCGATGGACATGCCCGTGGTGCGGATGGCGGTGGGGAACATCTCGCTCAGCAGCGCGGGCATGGGCCCGAAGTACAGCGCCATGATCAGCCCCAGCACCACCTGCACCGCGGTCAGGGTGGCCACCGTGGGGACGGCCACGAGCCACAGGAACAGCGGGTAGACGGCCAGCTCCCCCACCAGAGCGGCCACCAGCATGACCTTGCCGCAGCCCACCCGGTCCGCGAGACGCCCCACGAACGGTGATCCCACCAGGGTCACGAGACCGGCCACGATCCCTCCCACGTACGCCGCCCACGAGGGCAGGTCCAGGTTCTGGATGGAGAACGTGGGCATGAACAGGATCGTGTACACGGACATCGAGGCCAGCCCCACCACACCGGACGCGGTGAGCCACCGGCCCGCGGAGTGCACGATGGTCTGGGCGAGGGGCCCGCGGCGCCCGTGCGGCGTCGTCGTCCCCGGGGCCGCGCTCCCGTGATCCGCGCCGGAGGACGACGCCGCCCGCGCCCGCGCTTGCTGCAGCGCCTCGAAGTCCGGGGTCTCGTCCATGCGCAGGCGGATGTACAGGCCCACGGGGCCGATGAGCAGGCCGAACAGGTAGGGCATGCGCCAGCCCCACGAGTACAGGGCCTCCTCGCTGATCAGGGTGTGCAGGCCGAAGCCGAACGCGGAGGCCAGGAACATGGACACACCCTGGGTGGCCACCTGCCACGAGCCGTAGAAGGCGCGCTTGTCCGGGGCGTTCTCGATGAGGAACGCGGTGGCCGTGCCGAACTCGCCGCCCGCGGAGAAGCCCTGGATGAGCCGTGCCACGAGGATCAGCAGCGCGGCAGCGGGACCGATCATGGCCGCGGTGGGGGCCACGAGCATGATGAGCGTGCCCAGCATCATGAGCCCGATGGTGAGCGTGAGCGCCGGGCGGCGACCGTGACGGTCCGCGTAGGAGCCCAGTACGAGCGCGCCGATCGGGCGGATGAGGTAGGAGATCGCGAACGTGCCCAGGGTCAGGAGGGTGCCCGTGACCCTGCCCACGGACTCGGACTCGAAGAACAGCTGGGAGATGACCACCGCGAGGGACGAGTAGACGATGATGTCGAACCACTCGAGGGCGTTGCCGATGGAGGAGGCCACCACTGCGCGGCGTGCCGTGGCGCGCTGCTCGTGGGAGACCTCGTGGGGGACGGGGGTGCTGGCGGCCGTGGTGCTCATACTTGCACCGTAAACCATTTCGCCCAGGCGGCCCCGGACTCGTGACGCCGCGTGACACACGGCCCGGTCCTATGCTGGAAGGCGGAAACCCGTTCAGACGCGGCAACAGGGAGGACCCCTCATGATCTTCATCGTGGTCAAGTTCGAGGCCAAGGACGAGTACGTGGAGCGCTGGCCCGAGCTGGTCGCCGAGTTCACGGAGGCCACCCGCCAGGAGCCCGGCAACAAGTGGTTCGAGTGGTCCCGCAGCCTGGAGAACCCGAACGAGTTCGTGCTCGTGGAGGCCTTCGAGGAGGACGCCGCAGAGGCCCACGTGAACTCGGAGCACTTCCGGAAGATGACCGAGCAGTTCCCGCAGTACCTGGTCAAGACCCCGCGCATCATCTCCCGCCAGATCGAGGGCGACGGCTGGGAGGAGATGGGCGAGGTGCAGGTCTCGAACTGACCCGGCCGCCGCGGTGAGTGCAGAGCCCCCGGGAGGGGACCCCGGCAGCGGCCTCGCGGGCGTCGGTGGAACCGGATTTACCGGTCCCGGCGGAGCCGAGCACGCGAGCCCCGACGGCGCGGGCAGCACGGGCGAGTTCCTCGTGGGCCTGGACATCGGCGGCTCGCACACGCGCGGGGTCCTGTTCCACCGGCGGACACCCGTGCGCGAGGCGCGCTCCGGGTCCGCGAACGTGCAGAACGTCCCCGCGGAGCAGGCACGCGCGTGCCTGGCGTCAGTCCTGTTCGAGCTGGGAGCCCCGCCCACCACACCGGTGGTCGCGGGCTCCGGCGGCGTGGACACCGCGCACGACGCCGCTCGGCTGGCCGGTCTCATCCGTTCCGCCGGCTGCCTGGACCCGTCCGCGAGCGTGACGGCCGTGCACGACACCCGCCTGATCCTCGCCGCCGGTGGTCACACGTCCGGGATCGCGCTCATCGCGGGAACCGGCTCGGTGGCCTGGGGCGTGGATGACTCCGGCCGCGAGGTGCGCTCCGGTGGCTGGGGGTACCTGCTCGGCGACGAGGGCAGCGGCTACTGGATCGGCCGGGAGGCCGTGCGCCACGTGCTGCGGCGGTCCCAGCAGCCCGTTGCCGGGGATGACGGGGAAGCGCTCACCCGGGTGGTGCTGGAGCACGCCGGGGTGGCCGAACCCACCGACCTGATCGGCGCGTTCCACGACCACCCGGACCGGACCCACTGGGCAGGGCTCGCGCGACCCGTGTGCGAGCTGGCCGCCTCGGGGGACGCCGCGGCCTCCGAGCTGGTCGCGGCCGCCGCGGGTCACCTCTCGGACCTCGTGCTCACGGTGGCGGGCGCCATGGCCGAGCCGCTGCCCGTCGTCGTGGGCGGTGGGCTCACCGGGTCCGCGGTGGGCCTGCACGTGGCGGAGCGGCTGCGGGAGCAGGGCCTGGCCGTGACCCTCCTGGACCGCGAACCGGTCCTGGGGGCGCCGCTGCTGGCCCGCTGCGCCCCGGGCTGACCGCGCAGGCCGAGACCCGTGGCTCCGCCCTGACCCACCACGACCGCGACGCATGACGAGGCCCCGGGAACGGGCCGCCCGGCGTCGTCGTTCCACAAAAAGATGCGTACGCATGAAAAACCGGGTGCCTCCCGTGGGAGGCACCCGGTTCGGCACGCGCGGACTCAGCGGAACGCGCCCACCCCCGTGAGCTGCTGGCCCAGGATCAGGGAGTGCACCTCGTCCGTGCCCTCGTAGGTGCGCACGGACTCCAGGTTGTTGGCGTGGCGCAGCGGCGAGTAGTCCAGGGTGACGCCGTTGCCACCCAGGATGGTGCGGGCCTCGCGCGCGATCTTGATGGCCTCGCGGCAGTTGTTGAGCTTGCCCACCGAGATCTGGTGGTTCTGCAGCTTGCCCGCGTCCTTGAGGCGACCGAGCTGCAGTGCCAGCAGGAAGCCCTTGTCGATCTCCAGCGCCATGTTCACGAGCTTCTGCTGCGTCATCTGGTACCCGGACAGGGGGCGGTCGAACTGCATGCGCTCCTGGGAGTACGCCAGGGCCGCCTCGAAGGAGTCGCGCGCGGCACCCATCGCGCCCCAGATGATGCCGTAGCGGGCCTCGTTCAGGCAGGAGAACGGACCGCGCAGCCCCTTGGCCTCGGGCAGCATGGCGGAGGCCGGCAGGCGGACGTCCGTGAGCTCGATGTCGCACTGGATGGACGCTCGCATGGACAGCTTGGCCGTGATGGGCGTGGCTTTGAAGCCCGGGGTGCTGGTGGGGATCACAAAACCCCGGACACCGTCATCGGTCTGCGCCCAGATCACGGCCACCTTGGCCACGCTGGCCAGCCCGATCCAGCGCTTGGCGCCGTTGATGACCCAATCCTCCCCGTCCTTGCGGGCGAAGGTCTGCATGGACGAGGGGTCGGAGCCCGCAGTGGGCTCGGTGAGGCCGAAGCAGCCGATGGCCTCACCCGCGGCCATCTGCGGCAGCCACTCCTGCTTCTGCTCCTCGGAGCCCCATTTGTAGATGGCGCTCATGGCCAGCGAGCCCTGCACGGACACGAACGTGCGCAGACCGGAGTCACCGGCCTCCAGCTCCGCACCGGCCAGGCCGTACTCCACGGCGGAACGCCCGGCGCAGCCGTAGCCCTTCAGGTGCATGCCCAGCAGTCCCAGCTTGGCCATCTCCGGGACGATCTCCAGCGGGAAGACGGCGTTGTCGTACCACTCGGCGATGTTCGGCTTGATGGCCGAGTCCACGAACTCGCGCACGCTGTTGCGCAGCGTGATCTCTTCTTCGGACAGCAGGGAGTCGAAGCTCACCAGGTCCATGACGTCTACAGCATTCAGTTCACTCATGGGTCCACTGTATGACTGCGGACACATCGCGAGTAGCCGGGCACTGAGCCTGATTTCTCACATCTGCCGGTCCCGGGGCTCCCGCAGCCACTGCACCATGGTCTCGGTGTCCTCCCCCAGCTGCGGCGGAGCCTGCGTGGGAGAGGCCAGGGGCGGGGTCCACTGCGCGGGGTGGCGGAACTGGCGGCCCACCGTCTTCCCGGAACGGTCCTGCACGTCCACGGTGGGTTCCAGCCCCAGTTCCTCGGCCAGTGCCACGCCCTCGTCGATCCCGGCCACCTTGCCCGCCGGGACGCCCGCTTCGGTCAGCGCCTCCTGCCACTCGGACGCCGTCCTCGCGGCGAGCGCCTCCTCCAGCACGGCAGTGAGTTCCTTCCGGTGGGCCACCCGTTCGCCGTTGGTCGCGTAGCGCTCGTCCTCGGCCATCTCGGGGATCCCCAGGACCTCCGTGAAGCGGCGGAACTGGCCGTCGTTGCCCACCGTGACCGTGAGCGGCGCGTCCGCGCACTGCAGCATCTGGTACGGCACGATCGACGGGTGGTCGTTGCCCATCCGCTGCGGCACCTTCCCCGCCCCCAGGTACGCCTGGCCCTGGTTGACCAGCGCGCCCTGCAGGCTGGACAGCAGGCTGACGTCGATGTGCGCGCCGCGGCCCGTGCGGCGTCGTTGTTCCAGTGCGGCGAGGGTGCCGATCGTGGCGTCCTTCGCAGTGAGCACGTCCACGAGCGCGACGCCCGCCTTGGTGGGCTCGCCGTCCGCGGGACCGGTGATGCTCATGAGCCCGCCCACGGCCTGGACCAGGAAGTCGTATCCGGGCATGTGCGCGCCGCCCGCGGTGCCGAATCCGGAGACGGACACGTAGACCACGCCGGGGTTCTCCGCGCAGATCTCCTCGTAGCCCAGGCCCAGCTTGGCCATGCCCCCGGGCTTGAAGTTCTCCACCACCACGTCCGCGCGCAGGGCGAGCTCACGCGCGAGCTCGCGGCCCTCGTCCTCCCGCAGGTCCAGGCAGACGGACTCCTTGTTGCGGTTCACGGACTCGTAGTACGTGGGCCCGGTCTCGGAGAACGGCGGGCCCCACTGGCGAGTGTCGTCCCCGGTTCCGGGGCGCTCCACCTTGATCACGCGGGCACCCAGATCCGCGAGCGTCATGGTGCACAGCGGCCCCGCGAGCACGCGGGAGAAGTCGGCGACGAGCACGCCGTCCAGGGGCAGGGAATCGGTCACGGGGTCCTCCTCGGGTCGGGGTTTCTCCCCACTCTATGACCGGGGCCACACTGGTCGGGCACCCGCCCGGAATTACGGGGACGACGACGCCGCTCGCGCCCGCTCCGTCTTATCCCGCCCCGTCCTGCGTATCGGCTCAGCCCAGCTCCCCCTGCGCCACCCGCCGCAGGGTGGCGGTGAGCATCTCCAGCCCCGCGAGCATGTCCTCATCCGACGTGAACTCGTACTCGTTGTGCGTGATGCCCTTGTGGGAGGGCACGAACAGCATCACGGTGGGCAGCACGTCCTTCACGTTCGTGGAGTCGTGCCCGGCGAGCGTCATGATCCGGGTGTGCGGCAGGTCCAACTCCGTCACGACCTCCTGGGCAAGGTCCAGGCCCTCCGGGGCGTACTCCAGCACGTCCCACGCGTGGCGGTTCACAGTCTGGATCTCCACGTTCGCGGCGCGGGCCGCCTCCGCCACCTCCCGGGCGAAGTGCTCGTCCGCGGCGCTCAGGCGTGCGGCGTCCGGGCTGCGCAGGTCGATCACCAGGCGCGCCTCACGGGCAACGGCCACCGGGGAGTTGGGCTCGATCAGCAGTTCCCCGCAGGACGTGATGACATCGTGCTCCAGCGCCACCTTCCGCGCCGAGGAGATCAGCAGCGACGCCCCGAGCAGCGCGTCCCTGCGGTCCTCGATGAGCGTGGACCCGGTGTGCGCCTGCTCCCCCAGCACCAGCAGCTCGTACTTGCGCACGCCCCACGTGGCCTCCACCAGCCCAATGGTGAAGCCGTCCTCCTCCATGGACTTGCCCTGCTGGATGTGCAGCTCCACGTACGCGGTGGCCTCCGGGATGCTGCCCTCGCCGCGCTGCCCGAGGGCGTCCAGCGCCTCGCGCACGCTCACACCGGCGGTGTCCCGGACCTCGAGCGCCTCCTCCAGGTCCCGCTTGCCGGTGTACACGGAGCTGCCCATCATGGACGGCTTGAAGCGGCAGCCCTCCTCGTTGAACCAGTTCACCACGCACAGGTTCCGGCTCAGCTCCACCTCCCCCGCCGACGCCGCCCGGAACAGTTCCGCGCACGCGTGCGCCCCGGCGAGCACGCCGTACGCGCCGTCGAACCGGCCGGCCCGCGGCTGCGAGTCCAGGTGCGAGCCCACCAGCACGTAGGGCGCGCCGGGCGTGTGCTCGAACAGGCCGAACTGGTTGCCGATCGCGTCGTAGTGCACCGTGGCACCCCGCGCGGTGAGCCAGCCCGCGAACCACTGCCGGTTCAGCCCGTCCGCCTCCGTGGCGGCCTGGCGCTCCACACCGCCGGAGTCCAGCCCGCCGTTGCGGGACATCTGTGCGAATGCGTCCAGGAAGTCGGAGCCGTGCTGCTGGGTCATGAGGGAGCCTCCCGTGGCGCGTCGGAGCGGAGCGGGACCCCGCCGGTGATCGTGAGGCCATGCTACGTGCCGGGTGTGACGCGCATCTCGTGCGGAGCGCGTCCCCGATCAGCCGACGCGGCGGGGACGGGCAGCGGGGCGACCCTCCCTGGGATCGGCCGACGGAGCGGACACGCCAACCTGCGCGCCGCTCCGGCCCTCTCGTCTCCCGTGCCCGGAGCGATCGCCGGACGACGACGCCGCCCTACCCCTCCCGCGGGCGCCGCACCGCTTTCTCCACGCCGCTGGCGACGAGCAGCGCGCACGTGAGCCAGATGGCACCACCCGGACCGAACGGGGCGGCCACCGCACCGGCGGCCACAGGTAGGACCACCTGCCCCAGCCGGTTGCCCATGAGCCGCACCGCGAGCGCCGAGCCGCGCCACGTCCCTGGAACGGCGGTGGAGATCAGGGTCATGGTCAGGGGCTGACCCAGTCCCAGGAAGAAACCACCCACGGCCAGGAACAGGGCGGCCCACCAGAAGCTGTCCAGTAACAGCGGGGGAACGATCAGCGCCAGCCCGGAGGCCAGCAGGCTCGCAATCAGCAGCGCGCGGCGCGAGAACCTCCCGGACAGCAGCGGCAGCAGCAGGCGGGACGCGATCGACGCCAGCCCGCGAGCGCCCAGGAGCACACCCACCACGGAGGGGGCCACCCCGGCCTCCTCACCCACCAGGGGCAGGAACGCGGTGAGGATGTCGATCATGGCCAGCAGGGACAGGGACGCCACCATGTTGGACATGACCCCCGGGGTCCGGAGGATGCGCAGCACGTCGGGGCGCTCGTCCGCCCGGGGCTCGTGCTTCGCGGCGCTCGGGGCGTCGTCCCCTGCGGTGCCGGACGTCGTCGCAGAGGTGTCCGGGGCCGAGGTGCCGTGGGGTGCGGGGGCCGCTGCGGCGTCGTCGTCGGAGGGCGCCCCTGCACCGGGACGGCGCGAGGCGGGGCCCAGGCGGAAGGCCAGCAGCGGCGCGGCGAGCACCGTGACGAGCACGCCGATCCACAGGCTCTCGTTCACGGCGGCGAGGCGCTCGGGGGAGGTGACGTCCGAGCCGTGGCCCACGATCCACCCGCCGAGCGCGGGGCCGATCATCTGGCCCGCGGAGAACGCGGCGGTGAACCAGCCGAAGCCCTTGTCCAGGTCCCGGTCCGCGGCGTAGCGGGCTATCGCGGTCTGCCCGCCGATCGTGAAGCACAGGTGCCCCATGCCCAGCACCGCGCTGGCGGCGAACACGAACCACACGGAGTTAGCGAGCGCGAGCCCCACCCCGGCCAGCGCCAGGAACCCCACGCCCGCGAGGATCAGCAGGCGCAGCTGCGGGATCCGGTCGGACATCCGCCCCAGCCACAGGGCGGTGACCAGGGGCAGGAGGGCGTAGGCGGCGGTGGTGAGGCCGACGACCACGGGGTCCGCGCCGAGCCCCAGCAGCTTGTACGAGGTAATGGGACGGAACAGGTTCAGCCCGGACTGGGTGAGCACCGCTGCGGCCACGAGGACCCACAGCCACGTGCTGGACCGGGGTGCGCGGATAATCTGGGCCATGCGCTCCAGAGTAGGCACTCCGGGCCCGGCAGGATCAGACGCCGGACAGCGGATGACGTTCCACGGTGGTGTGCAGCGCCCCTCCTGACCGCCCCTCCCCCAGTTCCGAGGCCACCAGACGGATCTCGTTCACGGTCCACTCCGGGCCCTCGTAGACGGACAGGGCGTGCACCACGTGGGCCAGTTCCGGGCCGCTGTGCGCGCGGACGCGGGAGCCGCGGCGTCGTTCTTTCGCCTGGCGTGCGCGCTCCGTGCGTGAGGTGCGGGCCACGGTGAGGTGCGCGCGCTGGCGGGCGCGCTCGTCGGGGTCCAGGGAGCACGCGTGCATCAGCTCCGTGAGCTCGGCGGTCTGTCCGGCCACGCCCACCCACAGAGTGGTCCCGGAGAAGGAGCCCGCCCCGTGCAGGCTGACGCGCAGCGGCGGGAACGAGCGGGCAACCTCCCGCAGGTGCTCCGAGAGGTCCGGCACGGCTCCCTCCGGCTGGTCCCCGTAGAACGCGAGGGTCAGGTGCCACTGCTCGGGATCGCCCCAGCGCAGGGCGGTACCCGTCAGGGCGCGCATCTCTGCCAGCGCGTTCACCAGGTGCTCACGGGCGGCGCGGGGAGGGTGGGCGGCGGCGAAGAGCCTCATGGGAACCACTGTAGGCCGGGCACCGGCGGCCCGGGCAGTGCGGAAGGAGCCCTGTCCAGGCCGCGCGGTGCTGGCTAGTGTGAACCCACTGCGCGTGCCCGCCCGAGACACTCGGCCCGACCCGGGCCGGAGCCCGCCGGAGACAGGCGGAGCACCGACCAGCTACGAAGGAGACCGACATGTCATCCGCGATGAAGTTCTCACTCTCCCTGACCCTGGTGGGGCTCGTCGGGTTCCTGGCGAGCTACGGATGGCTGATGCTCGACGCCCAGAACCCGGAGGGCGGGGCGAACATCGGTGCCGGCATGGCCTGTTTCCTCACGGCGGGGCTCACCGTGGCCGGCCTGCTGTGCGTCCTGGCCACGTACCTGTCCCGCTTCATCGTGGGCGAGGGTGAGTGACGCCCGATCATGCGCCGTGTCACCGCCGCGGCAGCTCCACCAGCTCCACCGCCGTGAGCGCGCCCGCGTCCGCCGTGACCCGCATGTAGCTGCAGTACGGCTGACGGCGCCGGTCCGTGGGGGATCCGGGGTTCAGCAGGCGCATCCCGGAGGGCGCCTCGGTGTCCCACGGGATGTGGCTATGGCCGAACACGAGCACGTCCGTGTCCGGGAACGCCGCGTCCATGCGCTTCTCCCGGCCCTGCTTGGCCCCGGTCTCGTGGGTCATGGCCCAGCGCAGGCCCTCGAGTTCCCACAGGGCGGTCTCCGGCATCTCGGCGCGCAGCTCGGGGCCGTCGTTGTTGCCCCACACGCAGATCAGCCGGCGGGAGCGTTCGCGCAGCGCCTCGAACGTGGCCAGGTCCACCCAGTCACCGGCGTGCACGACGACGTCCGCGGCCTCCACCTCCTCCCACACCTGGGCCGGCAGGTCCTTGGCGCGCTTGGGCAGGTGGGTGTCCGCGAGCAGCAGCAGTGAAGTGGCCATGCCGCCATTGTCCCGGACGCACCGCCACCCGCACCCCGAACATGACGGATCCCCGCCGGAATGCTCCGGCGGGGATCCTCGGGTCAGCGGTGGTGCGGCGCGCTCAGCACTCAATGACGTTCACGGCCAGGCCGCCGCGGGAGGTCTCCTTGTACTTGATCTTCATATCCGCGCCGGTCTCCCGCATGGTCTTGACCACCTGGTCCAGGGAGACCTTGTGGATGCCGTCCCCCTGCATGGACAGCCGCGCGGAGTTGATGGCCTTGACGCTGGCGATCGCGTTGCGCTCGATGCACGGGATCTGCACCAGCCCGCCCACGGGGTCGCACGTGAGCCCCAGGTTGTGCTCGATGCCCATCTCCGCGGCGCACTCCACCTGGCGGGCGCTGCCGCCCAGCACGGCGCACAGTCCGGCCGCCGCCATGGAGCACGCGGAGCCCACCTCACCCTGGCAGCCCACCTCGGCACCGGAGATCGAGGCGTTCTCCTTGATCACGATGCCGATGGCCGCCGCGGTGAGCAGGAAGTCCACGATCTTGTCGTCGCACGCGTCCTCCATGAACCGCGTGTAGAAGTGCAGCACCGCGGGGATGATCCCGGCCGCACCGTTCGTGGGGGCGGTGACGATGCGCCCGCCGGACGCGTTCTCCTCGTTCACCGCGAGCGCGTACAGGTTCACCCAGTCCATGCCGTACAGGGGGTCGTTGCCGGGCTCCTTGGCCAGCAGCCGCTTGCGCATCTCCGGCGCACGACGCCGCACCTTCAGTCCCCCGGGCAGGGTCTTCTCCTCGCGGGTGCAGCCGTTCTCCACGCACTCCTGCATCACGGACCAGATGTGCAGCAGCTGCTCGCGGGTCTCCTCCGCGGGGCGCCACGAGAGCTCGTTGGCGGCCATCACCTGGGCGATGGACAGGTTTTCGGCCTCGCAGATGGCCAGCAGCTCGTCACCGGTGCTGAACGGATACTTGACGGGGGTGGTGTCCTCCACGATCTTGTCCGCGCTGCTCTTGGAGTCGTCCACCACGAACCCGCCGCCCACGGAGTAGTAGATGCTCTCGCGGATGACCTCGCCGGCGGCGTCGTACGCCGTGAAGCTCATGCCGTTGGGGTGGGTGGGCAGGGACTTGCGGCGGTGCATGATGACGTCCTGCGCGCGGTCGAACGCGATGGCGTGCGTGCCGTCCAGGCGCAGCTCGCCCTGCTCGCCCGCGAGCGCCACCTTCTCGTCCGCGAGGTCGGTGTCCACGGTCTCCGGGTCCTCACCCATGAGGCCCAGGATCACGGCCTTGTCCGAGCCGTGGCCCCAGCCGGTGGCCCCCAGGGAGCCGAAGAGCTGGGAGTGGACGCGCGTCACGAAATCCAGCAGGGCGTCGTCGGCCAGGCCCGCCACGAAGAGCCGGGCGGCCCGCATGGGTCCCACGGTGTGGGAGGACGAGGGTCCGATTCCCACCGAGAACAAATCCAGAACACTGAGTGCCACGTCCACATCTCCCCACTGTCGGACTCCGCCGAGGGCGCGGATGGGCCACTGGGAGTCGTGTGATCGTGCGCCCCGGGAGGGTCCGCACGGAACGGATCCACGGTACGTGGGTCCCCTGGGGCGGGCAACCTCCCCGGGGGTGGACCGGGGCAGACGCCCATCACTCGCGAACGGTGCTGCTGGCCCCTTGTCGGAACCTCGGAGAGCATGCGAGCCGGGTGGCCGGACATGGTGTGGGGCACGTCACCCGGGTCGTAGAGTGGCCGTGGATCAGTACCAATGGAGGAGCCACCACCATGTTCGGAGAGTTCGACGCCCACGCCATCGGCTCCACTGTGCTGCAGGGAGAGAAGGTGCGCTTCCGGGAACTGCAGGACCGCGACCTCCCGGACCTCGTGCGGTGGTGGCGCAATCCGGAAATGGCGCTGTTCCAGAACCTCACCGTGACACCGCAGCCGGAGAACGCGGTGGTGGAGATGTACCGGGGCTGGTCCACCAACACCAAGCCCGGCAACGTGGGATTCAGCGTGGTGGACCGGGAGACGGACGTGCTCGTCGGCCACGTGACGCTGTACGGGGCGTCGTTGCCCACACGAGCCGCCACGCTGGCCGTGCTCATCGGCGCGGACCACGTGGACCGGGGGTACGGGACGGATGCCGTGCGCCTGCTCACGGACTTCGGGTTCATGGAATTGGGCCTGCACCGGATCGAGCTGCGGGTCTTTGACTACAACGAGCGGGCACGAGCCGTCTACCGCAAGCTCGGATACACCGAGGAGGGAACCCGTCGGGCGGTCGCGTTCCACCACGGCGAGTTCCACGACGAAGTGATCATGGCCGTCCTGGCGGGTCAGTGGTTCACCTGCCCTACCGGAGCACACGGACCGTCCGCCTGCGGATGACGCCCGGAGAGCACCGGGTCTGAATTTGTTCTCCCGGTGCTGGGTGGCCGATCGGCCAGGGAAAGAGTGGCCAATCGACCATTGCTCCGATGATAACGATCGCATTACGGTGTAGGAGCACCCGTTGACCCGCCTCTGACCTGCGGTGATGGTTGAATCCGCGTCGGCAGGTGCCCAGGTGGTGGCTGCCGGGCCGGCGTTCGTGGACGCGGGAACCGGCGTCTCCTTGTCATTCGTGAAATCCTCGGATTTCCCCGTGATCAGAATGAAGGTTCCCCTCATGAGCAAGAAGAACGCCTTTTTCGCAACAGCAGCCGCGGCGGCCGTCGTCCTGGGCACGGTGTCCCCCTCCGTGGCCGCCCCGGCGCAGGCCCCGGCGCCGTCGAAGAACACCGTGAACCAGCAGGCCAAGGTCCTGGACGTCTCCGGCGGCGACTACGTGGTCATGCTGGAACTGCCCGCCTCGGCGTCCAGCGCCCCCAGGAGCGCGGCCGCCAAGTCCGCCGTGGCCAGCACCACCCAGAAGCAGGCGGACAAGTGGCAGGCCAAGGGTGTGAAGGTCAAGCACCAGTTCAAGAGCATCGGCGGCTTCACCGCTGACCTGACCCCCGCCCAGGTGAAGGCCCTGGACGCAGACCCGGGTGTCGCGGTGGTGGAGAAGAACAAGACCGTCAAGGCCACCGCCACGCAGAACCGAGCCACGTGGGGTCTGGACCGGGCCGACCAGCAGGACCTGCCGCTTAACGGCTCCTACACCTACAACGCCACGGGTGCGGGTGTCACCGCCTACATCATCGACACCGGCGTGCGCGCCACCCACTCGCAGTTCGGTGGGCGCGTGGCCCCCGGCGTCACCGCGATCGAGGACGACTGGGGCAGCAACGACTGCGCCGGCCACGGAACGCACGTGGCGGGCACGGTGGCCGGCTCCACCTACGGTGTAGCCAAGTCCGCGAACATCATGCCCGTGCGTGTCCTGGGCTGCGACGGGACGGGCTCCACCGCGGGCATCGTGGCCGGCATGGACTGGGTCTCCTCCAATGCCAACGGGCCGTCCGTGGCCAACATGAGCCTGGGCGGCGGGATTTCCTCCGCCATGGACAGCGCGATCAGCCGGATGACCCGCGCCGGTGTGATTCCCCTGGTGGCCGCGGGCAACGACTACGACAACGCCTGCAACTACTCCCCGGCCCGCGCGTCCGCCGCCATCACGGTGGGCTCCACGGACCGCTGGGACCAGCTCTCCGAGTTCTCGAACTGGGGCTCGTGCGTGGACATCCTTGCCCCGGGCACGGACATCACCTCGTCCTGGCCCTCGAGCGACAACGCCACCAACACGATCTCCGGCACGTCCATGGCCACCCCGCACGTGGCGGGCGCGGCAGCCCTGTACCTGCAGCAGCACCCCAACGCCTCGGTGACCGAGGTGGAGCGCGCTTTGAAGAACTCGGCCACCCGCAACACCATCGACTACGTCAACGGTTCCCCCAACCTGATGCTGAACACCACGGCACTCACCGGGGCTCGCTGACCCTCACTGCCAGTTGTCGTTGAGCACACGAAAGCGGCCCACCCCCTGGGTGGGCCGCTCACTCGTCTTTACGGGCGCCCACGGGTTGGCCGACGGCGCCCGCCCGGCACTCGAGTGCACGTCGCCGGGACCACCCCGGCCGGTGCCTGGTCACAGGGGTTCGGCGGTGACAGCCCAGTTGTCGGTGAAGGTGATGGACCCGTCCGCGTTCTGCCGGCCCTTGCAGGTGATCAGCACCAGCCGACGCGGCCCCGAGGTGTCGGTCAGCGCCACCCTGTCGGCGAGTTCCGACTGCGGGATCTCCGTCCTGTCCGTGACACGCCACGAGGTCAGCTTCCCGGACCGGTCCGTGAGGTAGACCTCCATCCCCGCAGAAGTGTTGTACAGGTTGGACATGGGCGCCCAGGAGCCGTCGGACCAGTTCACGTGCCCGGCTACCACAGTGGTGCCTGCGGCCGCGGTGATTTTCGCGCTCTCACGCAGCCACCCGGCCTGGAAGGAGACCGGCAGGTCCATCGACCGCCCGCCGGAACCGTCCGTCACGATCCCCCGGTCCACCACGGGAATCACCAGGTTGGCCTGCGGGACCATCAACTGACCGGGGCCCATGCTCCGCCAGTCGTGCCCGTCCGGTCCCAGCCCACCGCCCGGAGAGATCGAAGAGGTGTCCACCCCGGCCATGCCGTTCACGGGCCGGCCCAGCGCGTCAGCGCGGTAGTCGGGACCGAGAGTCCCGGAGACCTGCACATCACCCGGTGGCACGCGCGGGCCGGTCGGCGTCGCACTCAGCTGCGACGGACCCATCTGGTTGTTCCCGGCCCACGGCCACCGCAGGGCACCCGAACCGGTCCCGAGCAGCGCCATCACCACGGCCGAGACCACGAGTACGGCAGCCGCGCCCACCAGCAGACGGAACACCGCTGTTCGGGTTCGTGACATCTCAGCCACCACGCGCTCCTTCCAACCCACGGGGTGGGGCCGTGACCCGGGGCACCCCCGGGGTCACAGCCCCATCCTCTCGCCAGGGCGGCTCAGCGACCGCGACTACGACGACGCAGCATTGCCGCGCTCACACCGGCCGCCCCACCCAGGACCACCAGAGCAGCAACCACCCACCAGGTGCGCGAGTCCGAGACCACACGGTCGAAGCCGGTCTTCACATCCACCCCACCGGCACCACTCGAGGGGGTGGACCCTGGACCACCCGGCCCCGCAGCTCCATCAACAGGCCCAGCACCCGGGGTCCCGGGCACCACCGGGGAATCCGGTGCGGGATCTGTGGGTGACGGGTCCCCCGGCGCCGGAGAAGTCGGCTCCGAGGACGGCTTGCCCGTAGGAGACGGCTCCGGGCTGGGCTCATCCGTCACCGAGGGTGAGGGCACCGGCTCACTCGGCTCCACAGTCGGTTCCGGAGACGTGGGCTCCGGCGACGGTTCCTCCGTGGGAGAGGGCCCAGGCGTCGTCGGCTCCGGGGACGGCTCCTCCGTGGGAGACGGCCCAGGCGTCGTCGGCTCCGGGGACGGCTCCTCCGTGGGAGACGGCCCAGGCGTCGTCGGCTCCGGGGACGGCTCCTCCGTCACCGACGGGGACGGCACCGGCACCACTGCCCGCAACGACACCGCGGTGCGGGCCGTGGCACCGGCCTGCACCGCCGACAGATTCACCGGGTTCTCCGAGAAGTCCCCGTCCCACTCGAACCCCGCCGGCGCCTCGGGGCGCTGGAACGTCACCACGCAATCATCGTTGCGCCACACGGTCTCATCCAAGGACACCCGCCCGGTGGTGCTGCCCGCAGCCACCCGCACCTCGGCATCAGTGGTTCCGGAGGACTTGCACACCATCTGAGCGGGGAACACCAGATCCTGGTCCAAAGACGCACCCGCCGGGAGGTTCACCGTGACCTCACCGAAAGTGGGCACCAGGGTGTTGGCCACCCCGAAGTTCACCACCGAGGTGTTGGACCCCGGAACGGTGTCCCCGGACGCCGCAACCGTGGTGGTGATCGGATACGACCTGCCCTCCACCACACCGGCCGAACCATTGACCCGGATCCGCACACTGTCCCCGGTCCCGAGAACCGGGATCACACCGGTGACCGCACGGGTGGCGGGGTCGAAAAAGAACTCCGGGCAGGTCACGTTCTGGGTCGAGGTCTTGGTGACCACCTCACAGGTGATGGTGTCCCCCGCGGCAGGATCGAAGACGTACCCATTAGCAGGAAGCACGATGGAGAACTTCGTATCCCGGGCCACACCGCCCTCATTCGACACCGTAGCTGTGACGGGGAATGCACTGCCTGCCTGCGGAGTCAGTGTGGGTACCGCGGTTTCCGCCGCAACATCGTTGCAGCCAACACGCTGCTCTGTGTCGTCCGCCCAGTATCCCGACCCCGCTCTGAGCGTGTAGCTGGTGGTGTAGCTGCCGGGCTCACCTGACGGGCACACACCGTCCAGCTGGACCGGGGCGGAGGCGATGAGGACGAGACTTTCCCCTGGTCCCAGAGCAAAGGTGTAACCCCCGCCCAGAGCACTTTGGAACGTCGAGCAGTCCCCCGAGCTCTCCCCAGGAACGCACGTCACGTCCCTGGGGAGAAAGTAGGAGAAGCCCTGGGGCCTGGAACCCGGCGACACGCCCAGGACAGCCTCTGTCACAGCTGTATTCGAGTTGTTCGTGATGACCACCCTGTCCACGGTGTCCTGCCCTGAATAGACCACCTCCGGGGACGTTCTATCCGCAGTGATATCCAGAACTCCCTCACCGCAGTCCGGGAGGTCGGCAATGACGTAGTCAACCAGGGTGCTCTCTCCGGTCAGGGGTTGCTCACCCACTCGGATGTTGTTTGCATTGACCGAGTTGACGCCCGTACCGCCAGCTCCGCAGGTGGCGCCCAGTCGCATCGGGATCGAGAGCACCAGCCGTGTCCCAGCCGGCAGCTGCACGTCTTCAACGGCAAAACCATCCGCCGTGACGGCCGTTCCGGTGACGCCAGGCGGGCACGGTGCCGACGATTCCGCAGCGCAGGAGACGCCACCGGTGGCGGTGAACCCAACGTAACCCGAGTGGATGAGGGTGTCGACGAGTGAGCCCACGGACGCGGGGGTGTCATTGGGATTCTCAACTGCGATGGTGAAGGTCCGTTCCTCACCGGAAGGGGCGCTCGGCTGGTCCACCGTCTTGGAGAGGATCAGCGGACGGGGGCAGAGCGAGCCACCCCCGGTCACGAAGAACTCGGCACTCGAGTAGCTGTTCCCCTGCACCTCGTACGGCGCACCGGTTGAGGTGGCCTGCTGACGGGGGTAGAACTGCGAGGTCACAGTGCCCGCCCTGGATGATCGGTTCAGATCGCACGACCGCTCGACGGTGAGTGTGGTGGAGAAGACGATCTTCTGCCCGGGAGCCAGGTCTACTTTTGCACCGTCGAAGGGCATGCGGGCACGGTTGTCCCCCGTTATCGAAACCTTTCCCAGGCTGTCAGCAGGGCAGGGAATCTCGGAGGATGTCGCACATTCGGTGGTTCCCTCGAAGGAGTAGCTCGCGCCGTCGGCCGGCCCCGATGTGCCTTCGAACAGGCCGCGGAGATCGAAGTTCTCGACAGCCACGGGCCCCACGTTCTCGAACGTGGTGGTCACCGTGACCGTTCCCCCGCTGGCCACGGTGGTGGGAGAGACCGTGGTGGTGGTGTTGACCTGCGCCTGGGCCAGCGCGGTGTTCTGCGTGGAGGTGTTGGAGGAGGGATCCAACTCCGTCACACCGGTGGGAGCGGTGATCGTGGCAGTGGCCGTGGCGGAGGACCCTGCCCCGAACGTTCCCCTGACCGTGATCACGGCGCCACCGTTGCCGGGGAACTTCGTCAGGGTTCCTAATGCCCTGCCATTGGCCACGGTGAAGGTTCCACACACTGCTCCCGCCGTGGGGGACCCGCAGGTGACCGTCACACCGGTTGCACCAGCGGGGGCGGTGAAGTCCACCCGGGACCCATCAGCAGCCGAGGGCCCCAGGTTGGAGACCGCGATGGTGTAGGTGAAATCCACATTCGGGGAGGACTGTGCCGGTCCGGTCAGGTTGACCTGCAGATCGGCCTGCTCCGCGGCCTGTGCGGCCGGAGCGATCCCGAGAACAGATGCTATGGCCAGCAGCAGCACAAGGAAGAGGTGGGAGGTGGTGCTGAGGGTTCTACCCATGATGGATCCGCCCCGATCGCCCCTGCAGGGGTGTGGTGCCGACGTAGACATGTGCAGAGTAACCTGCTAGGCATTCGTCATTCTGACGGGAGGTGTATAAGCACTTACATGACACTGTCCACTCTTAGGGGGACACGTGCCCCGAAGTTCACGCCCGGGCTCAGCAAGGCTCGCCACAGCAACCTCACCCCGCCGCGCGGTGCGCCTCCTCCAGCGCGTCCGCGGCGCGGATGAGTCCCAGGTGGCTGAAAGCCTGGGGGAAGTTGCCCGCGAGACGCCCCCGTGCGACGTCGTACTCCTCCGAGAGCAGACCGAGGTCCGAGGCGAAGCCCACCGTGGTGCGCATGAGCTGCGCGGCGTCCTGGACCCGTCCGGAGCGGGCGTACTGCTCCACGAGCCAGAAGGTGCAGATCACGAACGGTGCCTCCTCGCCGGAGAGCCCGTCCGCAGACTGCCCGCCCGGGGAGGTGCGGTACCGGCGCAGCTGCCCGTGCTCCACCTGCAGATCGCGCTCGATCCGCTCCACGGTGCGCAGCATCGCCGGGTGGTCCGGGGCGATGAAGCCCGTCTGGGGCAGCTGCAGCAGGGAGGCGTCCACCTCGGTGCCGCCGTAGGTCTGGGTGAAGATGCCCAGCTCCTGGTTGTAGCCCTTCTCCCAGATCTCGGTGTGCAGCCTGTCCCGCAGCCGGGTCCAGCGCTCCACGTCCCCCGCGAGGCCGTGCTCACGCACCGCCCGCAGGCCCTCGTTGAACGCGGTCCACATCATCACGCGCCCGTGGGTGAAGAACTGCGGCTCCCCGCGCATCTCCCAGATCCCGTTGTCCGGGGTGTCCATGTGGAGCTCGCAGAAGGACATGAGGTTGCACTGCAGGCCCCACGAGTAGTCGTTCTCCTTCTGACCCGCGTCCCGCAGAGTGGCCAGGGCCATCATGACCTCACCGGCCACGTCCGCCTGGTACTGGTCCTCCGCGCCGTTGCCGATCCGCACCGGACGCGAGCCCTCGTAGCCGCTGAGGTGCTCCAGCTGGGACTCGGTGATGTTGCGGCGCCCGTCCACGCCGTAGAGGATTTTCAGCTGGTCCGGGTTCCCGGCGACCGCGCGCAGCAGCCAGTCCCGCCACAGCAGTGCGCCGTACTCGTGGCCGCGCTTCACGAGCGCACCGATGGTCAGCGCGGCGTCCCGCAGCCACGTGTAGCGGTAGTCCCAGTTGCGCTCGCCCCCGAAGTCCTCCGGCAGACCGGCCGTGGGCGCCGCCACGATTCCCCCGGTCTCGGAGTGGGTCAGGGCGCGCAGCACCAGCAGGGAGCGCTTGATGATCTCGTGGTACTCGCCGTCGCAGTCCACCGCGGAGGCCCAGTCCGTCCAGAACGTGTGCGTGGCCCGCTGCGCCCGCTCGGGGTCAGCGGGCACCAGCAGCTCGCGGTAGGACTCGCTCCACGTGAGCACCCAGTCCAGCTGCTCACCGGCCTGCATGCGGAACGTGCCGCGGTGGCCCCGGCGCAGGCCCTCCAGCACGCGGATGTCCGCGCCCGGGCCGTGGGCGGCGTCGTGCTCCACCGCCACGTCCTTGCCGTCCCGGCCAAGCTGGTAGGGCTCCAGCTGCGGGCCCGTGAGCAGCAGCGCGTCCGGGCCGGCGACGGCGAGCAGCCCCTTCCCGTCCGTCTCCCCGGACCGCGCCTCGTGCGCGGCGCGACGCACACGCTCCCGGAAGTGGCGGTACCAGTGCGTGGCGCGGGACTCCCCCGCCGCGCCCTCGGCGGGCATGTTCCCCGCTGCGGCTCCGGTCTCTCGGGTACCGGTCTCCGGGTCCTGCGCGGACGACGCCGCTCCCCGCGTCCCGTCCGCCGCGTGCGGGGCGTGGGTGGTGCCCACCGGGTGCGGCTCGGAGGGCGAGTCCTGCATGTGCGCGCAGTCGTCCCCGTTGGAGTGGCTGCCCAGGTCCACGCGGCGCACCCACGGGGTGATGCGCCCGTAGTCGAAGCGGATCCGCAGGTCGTGCTCCACCTCCACGGTGCCCTCCAGGCATTTCACACGGCGCACGAGGTCTGCGTGGTCGTCACTGGGCGGCAGGAAGTCCGTGACGAGCACCCGGCCCGTGGGGGTCCGCCACTCGGTCTCCAGGATGAACGTCTCCGGGACGTACCGGCGGGAGACCACCTCCCCATCCACCGCACTGAGCTTCCAGCGCCCGTTGTCCTCGTCCCCCAGCAGCGCGCAGAACACAGCGGGAGAGTCGAAGCGCGGGAAGCACAGCCAGTCGATGCTGCCCTCCCGCGAGACCAGGGGGCCGGTGTGCAGATCGGCCAGCAGGGCGTAGTCCTCCAAGGGGGTGCTCATGGGGGTCATTGAAGCACCGGTGCCTGGGGGCGGGTGCACCGTCACGCGCTCATGGAGCTAGCTGCGCAGCGCCTTGAGAAGGTCGACGAGCTCATCAGTAGTCTTGTACTCGAACCCGTCGATGAAAACCTCATCACCGGTCTGGCCGTTTTTGAACGTGACATCACACCGCCGAACGTCCTGCGGCCTCCCCTCCCCACGTGCCCACTGCCGGAGCAGGTCTAAAACCTGCAAGGCAGCGCCGAAAACATCACCCGCGCTCACGCTTTGGATCGTGAAGTAGGCGACTGTGACGGCATCGGCGATCTCGCCAGGACCGACCGCGTAGCCGACACCGGAAGTAATTCTCTCGAAGCCAAGGTCTTCGACGGCTTCGCGGGTCTCCCGCGTTGCCGCACTTTCCGTTCCAAACAGGAAGTACTCGCCCGTGATTTCCATGGGAGTCCGATCTGTCAAAGGCCCCGAGCTAACGGGGCACGTTGAACCAGCTAGAGGTTTCCAATGGTAAATTAGCGCCGCCATGATTTGAACTTTCGGATCCAGCTGAACCGGAAAATCTGGGCTCAAGGAGCGCAACCCCCCTCACCCCCTACCCTGATCCCATGGACAACATCAAGACCCTTGTGATTCTCGGCGCCTCCGGTGACCTCACCGCGCGCCTCCTGCTCCCGGGGCTGGGCTCCCTACTCGCCATGCAGCCCGAGCGGGAGATCACGGTCATCGGCTCCGCCCGGGACGACTTCCCCGGCCCGCTCGGCCCGGACGACGACGTGCGCGCCGAGACCTGGGAGGACACCGTCGCCAAGGCCTTCGACTCCGTGGACGCCACCGGCCCCGCCGTGGACCACGCCCGGGAGAACACGCGCTGGGTCTCGTGCGACGTGACCGAGGCGGCGGACCTCGAGACGCTGCTGGGCGGCGTCGTCGGCCCCGTGTGCCTGTACTTCGCGCTGGCCCCGGCCATCACCAAGGAGGCGTGCGCGGCCCTGGCCGAGCTGGACTCGCTGCCCGAGGACCTGTACCTGGCTCTGGAGAAGCCCGTGGGCACGGACCTGGACTCCGCGCGGGCGCTGAACGCCCAGGTGGCGCAGCTGGTGGACGAGGAGCACACGTTCCGCGTGGACCACTTCCTGGGCATGCCCGGCGTCCTGGACATCGTGGGGCTGCGCTTCGCCAACCGGCTGTTCGAGCCCATCTGGGACCGGCGGCACATCGAGTCCATCGAGATCGTCTTCGACGAGACCCTGGCGCTGGAGGGCCGCGGCGAGTTCTACGACTCCACCGGTGCCGCACGGGACATGCTGCAGTCCCACCTGCTGCAGGTCATGGCGCTGACCATGATGGACCCGCCCTCCCGCTTCGACCCCGTGGAGGTGCCCGCCAACACCGCGCACATCCTGCGGGCCACCCGGCTGTGGGACGAGGAGTCCGCGATGCACGCCGCCGAGCACCCGGGGATCACCCCGGTGGTGCGCGGCCGGTACACCGCCGGAACGGTGGGCGGCCACGAGGTGCCGGACTACGCGCGGGAGAAGGACGTGGACCCGGAGCGGGAGACCGAGACTTTCGTGCAGGTGACCCTGGAGGTGGACACCTGGCGCTGGAACGGGGTGCCCGTGACGCTGCGCTCCGGCAAGGCCCTCGGCAACCCCGCCCAGCACATCCGCGTGACCTTCCGCCGCCCGCCGCACGAGTACCGGGGCTGGCCGCACCCCATCGCCCCCAATGCCCTGACCGTGGGTTTCGAGGAGGAGCACGTGCAGCTGGAGGCGAACGTGGGCAGCCCCTTCGACTCCCGCGGGATGAACCGCCTCACGCTGTCCAGCGGCGTGCCGGAGCCCGGGCTCACCGCGTACGGCTCCGTGATGCGCTGGATCCTGGACGGAGACCCCACCTTCACCGTGCGCGCGGACGCCACAGAGGAGGGCTGGCGGATCATCGACCTCATCCAGCACGCCTACGACACGTGCGCGCCCCTGCAGGAGTACCCGGCGGGATCCGCCGGTCCGCAGACCGCCTGAGCCCACGCTCCGCCGCCACCCTTCCGGGGGTGGCGCGCATGCGAGCGCTGGACGACCAATTTTTCGTGACTTATTCATAAACATGTCCCCCTGTCGGTAGGTCGTGCCCCCGGCGGCCCCCGGAGTCTGTTATCCAGGAATTGCCCAGGATCACGTGCTGGGCACCGGCTGCAGACACCAGGGAGAGATGACCATGCCTTCATCGGCGCACGATCCGGCGGGCGAGGCCCGGGAACCGGACCCGAACACCACCGGGGGTGTTCCCGCCGCTGAAGGCACGGGACACCACCGGGACGAGACCACCTCCGCCGCGAGCGACACGGAGCAGACGCGGGCGATGCCGCCCGTCCAGGGCACCGACCGCACGGGCGAGGCCCACCAGACCAACGGTGCCGCCGCGAACGGCACCGCGGGAGCGCCGTCGCACGCTCCCGCCGCGAGCGCCGGGGCACCCGCCGCCGGCACCGCCACCACCGCAACCGCCGGTCAGCCCGGCGCCCCCGCCTACACACCCCCCGCCGCACTGGCGAGCATGACCTCCCGGCACTGGTGGGTTCCCCTGGTGGCGGGTCTCGGCGGCTACGTGGGCACGGTCGTCGGAGCTGCCATCGCCCTGGTGCTGAGCATGCTGGGTGCGGCCATCTCCGGAGACTCCAACGGCAGTTTCGCGGACCAGCTCAACGACCAGGTGGACGACCTCAGTGGTGTGGACCCCGGAGCGTCCAGCTGGAAATGGATCTTCTTTGCCCCCTTCCAGCTCGCGGCCATGGCTGCCCTGACCCCCCTGCGGCTGATCATGTCCTCGGAGGACGATCGCCTGTCCGGGGGCATCGCTGTCCCGCAGTACTTCGCGCTGGCGTGCGGCGTTGCCGCCGCATGGTTCCTGGCCCGCAAGCTTTCCGCGTCCCTGCGCGTGGAGAACCGTGTGGTGCAATGGCTCATGGCCGCACTGGGCGGCATCAGCTGGGGCCTCGTGGCCCTGATCGTCACCGCGCTCACCTCGCTGCAGACCAACACCTCCATCTACTACACGGATGTGCGTGTGCGCATCACGGCCGTGGGCGGCCTGCTGTTCCCCGTGCTGTTCGTGGTGGGGCTGCTGACGATTGCGTCCGCGCTCAACGCCCGCTCCACCCAGACCTCCCCCGGCCGCGTGGTGATCGGCGCCGAGCGCACCGCTCCCGGCCTGCTGCAGGTACTTCGTCCCATGGCGGTGCAGTTCGCGGTGTTCGGCAGCCTGGCTGGCCTGGGCCTGCTGATCTACGCATTCGTCAAGGGCGGCGCCGTTCTCGGCTTCTCCGCCCTGCTGTGGCTGCCGCTCGCCGTGGGCTGGTTGTTCGTCATGGGCCTGCTCTCCGCGCTCTTCGCGGGCGGACAGGCGGCCTCCTTCGCAGACTTCACGGGGGGTTCCGGCACGGCCTACCTCTGGACCGACGCCGTGGTGCCCGTGTGGGCCGTGGTGCTGATCATCGCCCTGGCCGTGCTGTCCGTCGTCTGCGCGGCTCTCACCTGGGCCCATGTGCGCCCCGTGGACCAGCGCGTGGCCCGCAACCCTTTCTCCTGGGCCGTGCTGCCCCTGGCCTACTTCCTGCTGGGCCTTCTGCTCATGTGGCTGCTCCGGGTGTCCGGGTCCTTCATCGGTGAGGGCTCCGACACGGCTTCCGCGGGCTTCAGCGTGCGCCCGGCCGGCTGGACCTGCCTGGTCTTCCTCCTGTGGGGCGTGGTCATCGAGCTGCTCGCGCGCTTCGTGGCCCCCGCCTTCATGCACTCCCTGCCCGCCCCGGTGACCCGCTGGCTGCGCGGTTCGGAGCGCTCCCGCGGGCGCGCCGCCGTGGTGGCCTCCGCCGCCGCGATGGGGGGCGCGGCCGTCGCACACCACGGCGCGGCGAACGCCGCCGCACCGCAGGGCGCCGCGGCGTCCGGCACCCCCGTGCCCGCTGCCCCCGCGCAGGAAACGGCCGCGGCGGCGTCGTCCCCGCAGTACCCCGCGGAGCCCGCCGTGACCGCGCAGCGCGACCACACGGCCCCCGTCCCCGGGGAGCAGACCCAGGAGCTGCCCCGGTACGACGACGCCGCGGCTGCCACCTACACGCGCCCGCCGCGTGAACCCATGGACCCCGCCAAGAAGAAGCGGATCCGGCTGATCGCGATCATCGTGGGCGCCGTGCTGCTGCTGGCCGTGGTGGCCGCCGTGGTGTTCTCCGTGCTGGGACGCACCGTGTTCGGCCCGGACAAGCAGGCCGAGCAGCTGCTGCAGTCCGCGACGAACGGGAAGGCCACCGCCGTCACGGAGGCGGCCGACCCGAACGTGAGCACCAGCGAGCGTGCCCTGCTCACGGACGAGGTCTACGGCGCCGCCGAGAACCGGATCTCGTCCTACGAGATCAAGGACACCCGGATCGACGGGGACCACGCCACCGTGAACGCCACCGTGACCCAGGACGGCGTGACCACCCCCGTGGACGTGCCCATGGTCAGCGACTCCCGCAACGGGCTGTTCAAGTCCTGGCGCGTGGACGAGAGCGCGGGGGTCCCGCTGTACCAGAGCTTCAGCGTGGAGATCCCCGCGGGCGTCAGCGAGCTCACCGTCAACGGCCAGAAGGTCGCGGTGGACGAGCAGGGCGAGGCCCACAGCACGCAGTTCACGGTGCTGCCCGGTGACTACGCCGTGGCCGTGTCCTCCACGAGCAAGTACGTTACCTACGGCGGCGAGCAGGTGGCCGAGATCCGCGCCGGGTCCGCACCCCTGTCCTCCGGCATGGCGTTCCAGCAGTCCTTCACCCCCGCGCTCGAGCAGGACGTCACCAAGCAGCTCAACGCGCAGCTGGACAAGTGCGCCAAGACCGCCGAGTTCGAGCCCGAGGGCTGCCCCTTCGAGTACTCCATCTACGGGGACGAGAAGGACTACCGCAACCCCGTGTGGAGCATCGAGAAGTACCCCACGTACTCGGTGTCCCGCTCCCCGTTCGACAGCGGCGAGATCTCTTTCACCACCACCAAGTCCGGTGAGGCGCGTCTGGACTACCAGCACAACGAGGAGTACGACGACGACGAGCCCGCCGACTGGTCCGACGAGGACACCACCACGAGCATCTCCACCTCCGGCACCGTGGTGGTGTCCGGGGACAAGCTCACCGTGAAGACCGGCGACTGACACCCCTCCCGCTGCCGCGGGACGTGACGACGGCGCCTCCGTCCGCATCGCACGGGCGGGGGCGCCGTCGTCGTCGGACCAGGAGACCTGGCGGTCGCCGGATCGGGGCAGTGGCGGGGCCCTGGCCGACTGGTCAGGCCGGTGTCAGAGGTCCTGGGGGCCCAGCGGCAGGCCCAGCAGGTACCAGGCCACGAACAGCAGGAACCAGCCGATCAGCATGGCGATCGACACCGGCAGTACCAGGGAGATCAGGGTGCCCACGCCGGCCTGCTTCTGGTAGCGGCGCAGGTAGCCGAGCACCAGGGCGAAGTACGGGCTCACGGGGCTGATCACGTTGGTGGGGGAGTCGCCGATGCGGAACAGCGCCTGGGTCATCTCCGGGGACACGTTCAGCAGCATGAGCATGGGCACCATCACCGGGGCCAGCAGCGTCCACTGGGCGGAGCCGGAGGTGATGAGCAGGTTCATCACGGCCACGATCACCACGATGCCCGCGAACGTGAACACGGGACTCAGACCCAGCGAGCCGATGAAGTCCGCGCCGTGCACGGCCAGCACGGGCCCGATCCCGGACCACTGGAAGTACGCGGTGAACTGCGCGGCGGCGAAGAACAGCACGAGCACGGGAGTGACGCCAGCCAGGCCCTTGGCCATGGCCTCGGGCACCTCTCGGGCGGTGGTCATGGTCCCGGCGGCGCGCCCGTAGACCCAGCCCACCACCGCGAACATGATCGCGATGACGATGCCCACGTTGAGCAGCAGCGGGGACATCAGGATGGAGCCGTCCTCCGCGCGCAGCGGCGAGCCGGGGGTCAGCAGCAGGGCCAGGTAGATGGCCAGCATGATCACGAACGCGATCCCGGCGTTGCGCAGACCGCGCTTCTCGCGGGGCTTCAGGCGCATGTCGTTGAAGTCGCCCATGTCCTGCTGCTTGGTGTCCGTGTCCTCGGCGAGCGCCTCGCCGCGCTTGGACAGCACCGTCTCGGTGACAAGCGTGATGATGGCCGCGAGCACGAAGGAGGAGACGAACGTGAAGAAGTAGTTGGACACCGGGGTCACGATCACGGAGTCGTCGATCAGTCCCGCGGCGGCGGTGGTGATCCCGCCCAGTAGCGCGTCCGACGCCGTGGGCAGCAGGGACGCGTTGAAGCCCGCCGCCACGGACGTGAACGCCACGATCAGCCCCACCACGGGAGAGCGCCCTGCGGCCTTGAACGCGAGCGCGCCCAGGGGGATGAGCACCACGTACATGGCGTCCGAGGCGATGGAGCCGGTGATGCCGGTCAGCGCCAGCACGAAGGTCAGCCACTTGGGGCCCACGCGCGCCACGGAACCGCGCAGCGCCGCGGAGATCATCCCGGACTGCTCCGCCACGGCCACGCCGAGCAGGACCACGATCACCAGACCCAGCGGCGGGAACTCCACGAAGTTGGTGACGGCCTCGGAGACCATCTTGCGCAGCCCCTCCGGGGACAGCAGGTTGGTCACCGCCACGGCCTCCCCCGTGGCGGGGTTGACCGCGCTGAGGCCCACGGCGGACAGGATCCAGCTGAGCAGCAGGACGATGCCCGCGAGCATCAGGAACAGCCAGAAGGGATCGGGGAGCTTGTTGCCCAGCCACTCGATCCAGTTCAGGACCCGGAGCAGGCCGCCGGTTCCCTTGCTGCCCGCGCCCTTCGGGCGGGCGCTGGGTGCGGTTGAGGACATTGCGGATTCCGTTCTGACGGTGGACGTGTGATCTGCCTAACGTACGCAACGCCCGGCCCGTCGTGGGTGAGGACACGAGGGAGCGCGCAGTGTGGCGCCGTTCCCCGGGCGCCGCACACAGAGTCTCAGCCGGTCGCACCCCCGCACGTCACAGTCGCGCACTCAGTGTCACAGTGACTCTAAGAGGGTTAGAGTCTCTGTGACATCAACGGGCCCCGTCCCGGTTCTCTCCCGCGAAGGGCGGTGGTCATGGGCACCCCGTGCACGAGCATCGCCGTGTCCACCGTGATCTTCACGGTGCGCCCCACCGGGCCGGGCGGGCGCCACGAGCTCTGGCTGCCCCTGGTGCGCCGGATCCGCGAGCCGTACCACCACCGGTGGGCGCTGCCCGGCGGGCCCCTGGGCGAGGACGAGGCGCTGGAGGACTCCGCCGCCGCGTACCTGCGCCTCACCACGGGTCTCGACGCCGCCCACCTGGAGCAGCTCGCCACCTTCGGCGGCCTCACCCGCTCGCAGGGCGCCGACGAGCGCGTGGTCACCGTGGTCTACTGGGCCGCGCTGTCCCCGCAGGAGGCGGCCGCGCGCGAGGACGACCTCAACGTCACGTGGCTGCGCGCCACCGACCTGCCACCCCTGGCCTTCGACCACTCGCTGATCGTGACCCACGCCCTGGACCGGTTGCGCGACCGGATCGCGGACCCCGCCGTCGCCCGCTCCTTCCTGCCGGACTCCTTCACGATCGCCCAGCTGCGCGAGGTGCACGAGGCCATCCTGGGCCGCGCCGTGGACGCCCCCAACTTCCGCCGCCACGCGCTGCGCTCGGGCCGGCTGCGGGACACGGGTGAGCGCGTGGCCGGAACCCCGCACCGGCCGCCCGCGCTGTACCGCTTCACCGAGGACACCGCTCCGGACTTCACCCGCGCCGGTCCGCACCCCGTGGAGCGTCCCAGCCCCGCGAGCGCTCCCGGCCCCTCGAGCACTTCCAGCCCTTCAAGCAGTCCCGGCCCGCCGGGGCCGTCGACCCCGCCGAGTCCGCCAACACACGAGAGCCCTTCGAGCCAGGAGACACCATGACCTCCGTAGCCACCCGCCTCACCCTGCTGTCCTCCCGCCCCGGGGACGACGCCGCGCAGTCCGGCGCGCCCGGCGGCTCGTGCAGCGCCGCCCTCGCGGAGCAGCCGTGGGACTTCCCGGCCCCGCTCACCGAGGGCTACGGCCCCGGGGCGTCCCAGCACGACGTCGTTCCCGCAGGTTCCCCGACGCAGCCCGCCATTCCGCAGCGCTACCGGGACGCGAGTCCCGAGGAGCTGGACGCCATGATCCGCGCGGCCAAGCAGACCCTGGGGGACCGCGTGGTGGTGATGGGCCACTTCTACCAGCGGGACGAGATCGTGGCGCACGCGGACTTCATCGGGGACTCGTTCCAGCTCGCGCAGCAGGCGAAGGCGCACCCGGAGGCCGAGACCATCGTGTTCTGCGGCGTGCACTTCATGGCCGAGACCGCGGACATCCTCTCCACGGAGCAGCAGGCCGTGATCCTGCCCAACCCGGCCGCGGGCTGCTCCATGGCGGACATGGCGGACGAGGACTCCGTGGAGGAGTGCTGGGCGGAGCTCATGGACGTCCTCGGCCCCCACGCCACGGACGAGCACGGTGACGCGCGCACGGATGAGCGGGGCGAACCGCTGGCCTCGGTGGTTCCCGTGACCTACATGAATTCCTCCGCGGCGCTCAAGGCGTTCTGCGGGCGCCACGGGGGCATCGTGTGCACGTCCTCGAACGCCGCCACCGTGCTGGAGTGGGCGTTCGCCCGCGGGCAGCGGGTGCTGTTCTTCCCGGACCAGCACCTGGGCCGCAACACCGCCAAGGCCATGGGCGTGCCGCTGGAGCAGATGCCGCTGTGGAACCCGAACAGGCCGCTGGGCGGCAACTCCCCCGCAGGGCTGGAGGATGCGAGGGTGATCCTGTGGCACGGCTTCTGCTCCGTGCACCGCCGCTTCACCGTCGCCCAGATCGAGCAGGCCCGCGCCGAGCACCCCGGCTGCACCGTGGTGGTCCACCCCGAGTGCCCCATGGAGGTGGTGGACGCCGCGGACTCCGCCGGCTCCACGGACCACATCCGCAGGGCCGTGGCCGCGGCGGAACCGGGACAGACCTTCGCGATCGGCACTGAGATCAACATGGTCAACCGCCTGGCCGCGGAGCACCCGGAGCACACCATCTTCTGCCTGGATCCGGTGATCTGCCCGTGCTCCACGATGTACCGCATCCACCCCGGATACCTTGCGTGGGTCCTGGAGGAGCTCGTGGCCGGGCGCGTGGTCAACCGGGTGAGCGTGGCACCGGAGGTCGCGGCCGAGGCGTCGGTGGCCCTGGAGCGCATGCTCGCCGCGGTGCCGCGTGCGTGAGGCGCGGGACCGCCCGGACGACGATGCCGCGCCGCGCTTGCTCGTCGTGGGCTCCGGTGCCGCCGGACTCACCGCCGCACTGGGTGCCGCCGCCCGCGGCGCCCGGGTCACCGTCCTGACCAAGTCCACCCTCGGCCACACCGCCACGGACCGGGCGCAGGGCGGAATTGCCGCCATGACCCGCGACCTCCCTGGCGGTCAACCCCTGGACACCCCCCAGCTGCATGCCCGGGACACCGAGGCCGCAGGAGCGGGGCTGTGCAATGCGGAGGTGGTGCGCGGCGTCGTCGCCGACTCCCCGGAGGCCATCACCCTGCTCACGGAGCACGGCGTGTCCTTCGACCGCGTGGCCGGGCCGGGCTCCCCGTGGGTCCAGGGGCTTGAGGGGGCGCACAGTGTGCCGCGGATCCTGCACGCCGGGGGTGATGCCACCGGACGGGTGATCCAGGAGGCCCTCACGGCACGGGTGCGGGAGGCCAGCGCGTCGGGAGGCATGAGTGTCCAGGAATACACACTGGTCACCGGCATCCTGCAACGGGGTGGAACCGTGTCGGGTGTGACCGCGCGCTCCGTGGATCCGGCGGGTCGCCTGGGTCCCGAGCACGTCCTGGCCGCCGAGCACGTGGTGCTCGCCACCGGCGGCGCGGGCCACCTGTACCCGTTCACCACCAACCCCGAGGTGGCCACGGGGGACGGCATCGCGCTGGCCCTCCGTGCGGGGGCCGCGGTGCGCGATCTGGAGTTCCTGCAGTTCCACCCCACCGCCCTGGCCGAGCCGGGTTCGTTCCTGATCTCGGAGGCCGTGCGCGGCGAGGGGGCCGTGCTGCGCAACCACCGCGGGGAGCGCTTCATGCTCGGCGTAGATCCCCGGGCGGAGCTGGCGCCGCGGGACGTGGTGGCCCGGGCGATCGCCGCCGAACGGGCGTCCGCCCCCGGAGCGCACGTGGTGCTGGACTGCACCGCGGTGCCCGTGCCGGACGGCCTGACCCGCGCGGAGCACCTGGCCCGTCGCTTCCCCACGATCGACCAGGCACTGCGTGACCGCGGGATCGACTGGTCACGCGAACCGGTTCCGGTGAGCCCCGCCGCGCACTACCTCATGGGCGGGATCGCCACCGACGCCGCCGGACGCACCACGGTCCCCGGGCTGTGGGCCGCGGGCGAGTGCGCGGCCACGGGACTGCACGGTGCCAACAGGCTGGCGTCCAACTCGCTGCTGGAGGCCGTGGTCTTCGGGGAGCGCGTCGGACGGCTCGTGGCCGCTGCGCCGGCCGATCCCGCGTCCTGGCCGGCGTCCGATCGGCATGACGCGCATCCCACCCCATCGGACCGGCACACCACCTGTGGCAGCACGGCACCGTTCACCCGTGCGGCCCTGCAGGCCGTGATGTGGCAGGGTGCCGGAGTGGTCCGCACCGAGGTGGGCCTCGCGGAGACGCAACGGGCGCTGGACGGGTGGCTCGCGGCGTCGTCGTCGGAGGGGCCCCGAGCGGACGCGGAGACCCTCGCGGAGCACGAGGACCGGAACCTCCTGACCGTGGCACGCGAGCTCGTCCGGGCGGCGCGGCAGCGGATCGAGTCCTGCGGGGCCCACCACCGCGCCGACGATCCGGCATCCACCGGTTCCCAGTGACCCACCCCGTCAACCGCGCACCATGCCACCCGGGGCACCGACGGGGCCGGGCACCCCGGCACCCCCAGCCGCGCGGACACGACCCTCCCCGGAGGACACCACCACGTCAGCGCCCCCACCAGCACCGAAAGGACAGCACATGCTGCACCGCTCAGCCGTTGAGACCGTGATCCGGGCAGGACTCGCGGAGGACGCCCCGTGGGGTGACCTCACCTCCGAGCTCGCGCTCCCCGAGGATGCACACGCCACTGCCACGGTCGTGTCCCGGGAGCAGGGGGTCTTCGCGGGCGCGAAGGTGGTCCGGGTGGGCTTCACCGTGCTGGACCCGGCCGTGGAGGTCGAGCTGCACGTCGCGGACGGGGACGCTCTCGATCGCGGCACCACTGTGGCCACCGTGCGCGGACCGGCACGGGCCATCCTCACCGCCGAGCGCACGGTGCTGAACCTGGTGCAGCGGATGTGCGGGATCGCCACCACCACCGCGCGCTACGTCGCCGCCGTGGAGGAGACCGTGGCGGAGGTGGAGCGCGCGAACAAGCTGCCCACCGGGACCATCACCCGCACCCGCGTGTGCGACACCCGCAAGACCACCCCGGGTCTACGGGCACTCGAGAAGCACGCCGTGACGTGCGGCGGCGGGCACAACCACCGCTTCGGGCTCTCGGACGCCGTGATGCTCAAGGACAACCACCTGGCCGTGCTCACGGCGGGAGGGGCGTCCCTGCCCCGTGCCCTGCGCGAGCTGCGCCGGAAGATGCCTCACACGGCATGCATGGTGGTGGAGGTGGACCGGCTGGACCAGATCGAGGACGTCCTGGCCGGCGGAGCGGACGTGGTGCTGCTGGACAACTTCGCGCCCGCGGACCTGGTCAGCGGGGTCGCCATGATCGACGGCCGCGCGGCGGTGGAGGCCTCTGGCGGGATCACCCTGGAGACCATCGGCCGCGTGGCCGCCACGGGCGTGGACGTGATCTCCGTGGGCGCCCTGACCCATTCCGTGCGCGCCCTGGACCTGGGCCTGGACATCGCGGTGGACCCGCAGCCCACCTCCTGAGACGCGCAGGGCGCGAGAACCCAGCCTCCATGACCCTGCATCCGGCCCAGGCTGCCGCACGCGAGCCGTGCCCGAGCACGGTTTCTCCTGCCCGTCCCGGGGGTGCTCACCCCAGACCCCCGCATGCCCCTACCTGTCGAACGAGGCCACCCATGATCTACCTGGACCACGCCGCCACCGCGGCTCCGCGCCGGGACGTGCTCGAGGCCATGTGGCCGTGGCTCACGAGCGAGTTCGGCAACGCGTCCAGCCACCACGAGCGCGGGCGCCGCGCCGCGCACGCGCTGGAGGACGCCCGCGAGCGCGTGGCCGCGGTGCTCCACGCCCGCCCGGGTGGGATCGTCTTCACCTCCGGGGGCACGGAGGCGGACAATCTCGCGGTCAAGGGGATTGCTCTGGCTCGCCGCGAGCGCCGCGCAACCCGCACACGCGTGGTCACGAGCGCCATCGAGCACCACGCCGTTCTGGACTCGGCCGCGGACCTCGCCCGCTACGACGGCTTCACCGCCCGGACGGTCCCCGTGGACCCCAGCGGTGCGGTCACCCCGGAGGCCTTCCGCACCGCACTGCTGGGGAACGACGACGCCGCACGGCAGGGGGCGCAGCACACGGCACCGGGCGCTGGCGGGCGCGCAGGCGGCGTCATGCACCGCGGGGAGAACGAGACGCCGGTGGCCGTCCGCTCCACCACCGCACCCGACGGGGCGGCACCAGAAGGCGGAGCCGAGGTGGCGGTGGCCTCCGTGATGCTCGCGAACAACGAGGTGGGCACCGTGCAGGACATCGCGGCACTGGCGGAGATCGCCGCCGAGCACGGCGTCCCCCTGCACACGGATGCCGTCCAGGCCGCGGGCGTGCTCCCCCTGGACGTTCGGACCCTCGGAGTGAGCGCATTGAGCCTCGCGGGTCACAAGATCGGCACGCCGCCGGGCATCGGACTGCTCTGGATCGCGCGGGGCACCCCCCTGCGCCCGCTGCTCAGCGGCGGTGGCCACGAACGGGGTCGCAGGTCCGGAACCTCCACCGTGGCGGGAGCGGTGGGTCTCGCGGTCGCCCTGGAACGCGCCGAGGCGGAGCGCGAGGAGCACGCACAACGCACGGCGGCGCTGCGGGACCGGTTCATCGAGGGCATCCTCGGCCGCGTTCCCGGTGCCGTGCTCACTGGCCCGGACCCGAGCGCCAGCGGGAACAGGCTGGCCACGAACGCCAGCTTCTGCTTTCCCGGGGTCAACGGGGAGACCGTGCTGGTGGACCTGGAGAACCGCGGAGTGCAGGTGTCCTCGGGCTCGGCGTGCTCGGCGGGTTCCACGGAACCGTCCCACGTGCTGACCGCGCTGGGCCTCTCCCCGGAGGTGGCAAGCACCGCGGTGCGCTTCAGCCTGGGCAGGGACACCACCGCGCAGGACGTCGACACGGCGATCGCCGCCACGGCGGACGTGGTCGCAGCACTTTAGGGCCGCGACTGACTCGCCGCCGCCTCATCGACCGACGCCGCTCACCGAACCCGGCCAGCGCGGCGCCCGCACCGCCGCTCACTCCGCTCAGGCGCCGGACGCCGACGAGTTCCCGGCGCACACGAACTGCCCCGGCGCGGAAACCCGACGCCGCCGACCACCCGCGCGAGCTACACCTCCACCGGGTACGGCGGCCTCTCCCCGCGGGCCATGGCCACCGCGTTCTCCGCGGCCATCCGTGCCATCCCCGCCCGCGTGCCCGCCTCGGCGGAGCCGATGTGCGGGAGCAAGAACGCGTTGGGCAGCTCCAGCAGACCGGGCTCCACGGCGGGTTCGTTCTCGAACACGTCCAGCCCGGCGGCGAAGATCTGCCCCTCGCGCAGGGCGTGCACCAGGGCCTTCTCGTCCACCACCGGCCCACGCGCCGTGTTCACGAGCACCGCCGTGGATTTCATGCGGCGCAGGACGTCCGCGTCCACCAGGTGCGTGGTGTCCTCCGTGAGCGGGACGTGCAGCGAGAGGTAATCGCTCGTGGCCACGAGCTCGTCCCACGGCACCTGGGTGACGTGCCCCGCCAGATCGCCCAGTTCGTCGTCGGACACCTCGCGGTCGTGCGGCGGACGCTGCGTGAACTGGACGGTCATGCCGAGCCCCAGAGCGCGCCGGGCCACGGCCTTGCCGATCCGGCCCATGCCCGCGATCCCCAGCGTGGCACCGGTGACGTCCTGACCCACCAGCAGCTGCGGGCGCAGCCCCTGGAACTGACCGCTGCGCAGGAACTCGGAGGCTTCGTGCGCGCGGCGCGCCGCTCCCAGGAGCAGCAGCACGGCCACGTTCGCGGTGGCGTTGTCCAGCACGTCCGGGGTGTTGCCCACCGCGATCCCGTGCTCCGCGGCCGCCGCCACATCGATGTTGTTGTACCCCACCCCGTAGTTCGCGATGCCCCTGATCCGAGCCTCCCCCAGGAGCTCCGCGGAGAAGGCGTCGGAGGTCTGGGACAGCACCACGTCGTACTCGCCGCCCGTGACCGCCTCCCGCAGCTCGTCGGCGCTCATGCCGCTGCGGGTCTCCACCTCCCCCGCGTCGCGCAGGATGCTCGGGCCGGGCTCGGGAATCTCCCGGGTCACCAGGAAACGGGGCGTGCTCATGGACGGGACTCCTCGGAATGGCTGGCTGGTAGCGCGAAACCCCGCACGGCGAGCGCCGGGCGGGGTTTCGACAGGTCACGGCACCGCGGGGCGATGCGTCACCACGGGATCAGATGAGGGACGTGGCCCCGGCGCGCGCCTTCTCGAAGCGCTCGGTGACGTCCGCCCAGTTCACGATGTTCCAGAAGGCCTTGACGTAGTCCGCCTTGACGTTCTGGTAGTCCAGGTAGAAGGCGTGCTCCCACATGTCCAGCTGCAGCAGCGGGATGGTGGCCACGGGGACACCGTTCTGCTGGTCGTACATCTGCTCGATCACCAGGTTGCCGGCGATCGGCTCGTACGCGAGGATCGCCCAGCCGGAGCCCTGGATGGTCGTGGCCACGGCCGTGAACTGGTCACGGAAGGCGTCGAAGGAGCCGAAGAACTCGTCGATCGCGGCGGCCAGCTCACCGGTGGGCTTGTCGCCGCCCTCGGGGGAGAGGTTCTTCCAGAAGATCGAGTGGTTGATGTGCCCACCCAGGTTGAACTGGAGGTCCTTGGAGAGCTTCGCGGCACCTGCGGCGTCACCGTTGGCGCGGGCCTCCTCCATCTTCTCCAGCGCGGTGTTAGCACCGGTCACGTAGGTGTTGTGGTGCTTGTCGTGGTGCAGCTGCATGATCTGCGCGGAGATGTGCGGCTCGAGCGCTGCGTAGTCGTACGGAAGATCGGGGAGAGTGAACTTTTCAGCCATGGTGAATCATCCTTCCTTTGCGGGACGTGATGCTTCAACCTTCCGCCCGCCGTCTCGCCCTGGTCAAGCACGTTCAGCCCCTGGCGTACGGGCCCCGGACTCCCCGTCACGTTCTGTCACACCCTCCGCCCCCGGCCACGGGCCTGACCTAGTCTCGGGTCATGCCAGCCGACGACGCCGCACGCCCCGTTCCGCACCTCCCCCCGGGTGTCACCGCCCCGGGCTCTCACGCGGGGTCCGGAAACGTCCCGGGGTCCGAGAGCGCAGCCGGCTCCGGGGACGCCACCCAGCGCCGTCGTGAATCCGCAGGCCTGGACCCGAGCACGCTGGAGGTGGTGCGCGCGAGACGCGAGCACGCGCGCGGCATCATCGCGCTCCGGGACACGCTGGCCCGCTGGATGCAGGCGCGCGGGATCGACCAGTGGCGCGAGGGCGAGTTCGCCCTCGAGCACGTGGAGCAGGAGATCGACCGGGACGAGTGGTGGGTCATGGAGTCCCCGCAGCGCCCCGGGGACGTGCTCGCGAGCGTGCGCGTGATCTGGGAGGACCTCCCGATCTGGGGCCCGCAGCCCGAGCCCGCGGGGTACATCCACGGGGTGGCTGTGGACCGCTCGCTGAGCGGCACCGGAACGGGGACCCGCCTGATCCGCGTGGCGGAGCAGGCCATTGCGGCCTCCGGGCGCACGATCTCCCGCCTGGACTGCGACGAGTCCAATCCTGTGCTCCAGCCCTTCTACGCCGGGCTGGGCTACACACCGCGCGGGGCGGTGGACTTCGACGTCCCCGGCATGGACTACCGGGTGCGCGTGCTGCGCATGGAGCGTTCCCTGGCGCCGGTGACCCCCGCAACGCGCTGATCAGGCGCGCTGCGCGCGGTGCCGCGCGTGGGCGGCGCGGTGGGCGGCTGCCATGCGGCCCCGCCCGGGAGCACCGGTCTCCCGGGACGCCTCCGCGCCACTGTCTGCCACCACCGGCGCGGCCGTCTGGGCACACGGAGCCGCGCCCAGCTGCTGGCGCATCCGCTCCATCCCCACCGTGAGCTTGCGCCTTGCCACGGCCTGCGTCCACCGGGTCCGCCACCACAGTTCATGGCGCAGCCGGAAGTCGAGGTTCAGCCGCACACGGGTTCCGGTGCTCGTGGCCCACCACGTGTACTCGAGGGTGACGTCCACGGATCCGCGCGTGGTGCGGAACAGCAGCGACTCCCCGGGCACCCGGTCCGCCACGATCATGATGAAGTCGAAGTGCAGCGGGCCGATCGGCGCCCTGAACTCCAGGGCGGAGCCCACCTCCATCTGGTGGTCGGGGCACGTGGGCCAGGTGAACTCCACACCGAACCACTCGCCCATCTCCCTGGGTCGACCAATCGCACGGTCGAACTCTTCGACGGTCACGGCCACATCCTGCTCCGCGACCATGGTGAAACTGCGGTCGGACTCCCCGACCTGCGTGATGCACACAGACATGTTTTCCCCCCTAGGACGTGCCTCTCCCCATGCCGCTCGTCCCACCGAGCGGCCACAGCACGCTTGTCATCAGGACTCTAGTCTGGTGCAAAGGCCACAACTCGTCACCTCGCTCGGGGTGTGTGTCCCGTGCACACCTGGTGGACAACGGTTATCCACAGCCGTGGAGAAGTCTGTGCACAATTCGAACACATATTCGATGCAACTGCATAGTCCACGGGCCGGCTGCCCCGAAACCCGCCCGTGACCAGACGAGATACCGAACGGTCGTGCGGTTCACCCGGGGAGAGCACAGGCGTGTAACTTATCCACGCCTGTGGAGAAGTCCTGTGGACAACCGCGAATGTCCACCCTTATGGGTGCAGTCACCCCTCTTGGGGGGACACTCAGATCACACCCCCCGCCGGGGGCGGTTCAGCGCACCGGGATGACCCGGAGCCACCGGAACCCGTGGGCCTCCAGGAGGATCCCGCCGCGCAGGTCCACCTCGGACTGCGCGTGCAGCAGCGTGGCCGTGGGCAGGAACCCGCTGAGCGTCTCCCCGGTCACGAACTGCGACCAGTCGCTGACGTTGGCCAGGCACAGCACCAGGCTGTGCTCGCCCGGGCGCTGGTACCCCAGGACGTGGCTGTTGTGCGTGTCGAACGGGATGAGCGTGGTGCCCTCGAACTCCGGCGTCCTGCGGCGCACCGCGATCATGCCCCGGATCCCGCCGAAGATCCGCCCCTGCACGGAGAACAGGTCGTGGCGCCGCTCGTGGTCCGCCTCCCTGCGCCGCGGGCGGTGCACCCACCGGGCGTCATCCCCGTGACCGGGCTCCTGGCGCCAGTGGGGGTCATTGAGCTGGCCCACCTCGTCCCCCAGGTAGACCAGGGGGACCCCGCCGGTGCTCATGGCCAGGGAGTGGGCGAGCAGGATGCGGTCCACCGCGGGGCCGGGCTCGGCCTCCAGACCCAGCAGGGACGCCGTGGTCCCGCAGATCCGACAGTCACCCGTGCGCGGGTTGTCCTGGAAGGCGACGCCGTCCGCAAAGCTCCCCGGGTGGCGCCCGGTGTAGAAGGCGTTGAGGAAGCGGCGGTGACCGGCGGGGTCCACACCCAGCCGTGCGGCGTCGTCGTCGGAGAAGGTCCAGCCGATGTCGTCGTGGCCGCGCACGTAGTTGACCCACGCAGTGCCCTCGGGGGTCTCGTGGCGCTCGGCGAGCGCGGCGGAGAGCAGGGTGACGTCCCGGGTGGCCAGGGCCTCCCACGTGAGCGCCATCTGGAGGGGGTTGTAGGACAGGGCGCACTGCTCGGGGTGGACGTAGCGGATGACCTCGTCCGGGTGGACGATCGCCTCCGACTTGAACTCCACGGCGGGCGCGGCGAGGGCCGCGACGGCGCGGAACGCGCGCAGCAGGTCGTGGACCTGCGGCTGGGACTCGCACGTGCTGCCCAGCTGCTTCCAGATGAAGGCCACGGCGTCCAGGCGCAGCACCTGCGCGCCCTGGTTCGCGAGGAACAGCATCTCCCCCGCCATGGCGTGGAAGACCTCCGGGTTGGCGTAGTTCAGGTCCCACTGGAAGCGATGGAACGTGGTCCACACCCATCGGGGATCGGGGTCGAACGGGCTCGCGGCGCGCCCGGCCGGGGTGCTGTCCACACGCGTGAAGACCCCCGGGTGGTCGTCCGGGAAGATCTCCCGGGCCGTGCGCTCGAACGCGTCCGGAAGGGTGCGGTCCCGGTGGATCCAGTAGAACCGTTCGAAGTGCGGGTCCCCCGCGGCCGCGGCCCGGGCCCACTCGTGCTCGTTGGAGGTGTGGTTGAACACGAAGTCCAGCACGAGCGCGATCCCCTGCGAGCGCAGCTCGGCGGCCAGCTCCGCGAGCTCGTCCATGGTCCCGAGGGCCGGGTCCACGCGCCGGTAGGAGGAGACCGCGTAGCCGCCGTCGGAGTTGCCCGCGGGGCTCTCGTACAGGGGCATGAGGTGCAGGTAGCTGAGCCCGAGCTCCCGGAAGTAGGGGATCTGCTCCCGCAGCCCGGCGATCGTGCCGGCGTAGCGGTCCACGTAGCACACCCCGCCCACGGCCTCGCGGGACGTGAACCAGGGAGCCGCACCCTCGCGCTGCCGGTCCAGGTCCCGGAGGTCCGCGGGGCGCTCGGCGTAGGCGTCCCACGCGGTCAGCACGGCCCGTGCGACGACGTCCCAGATCTCCGGGCCGGAACCGTAGACGGCGGACAGGGACGTGACGATCCGGGGAAGCTGCTGCGGCAGGCGGTGGAGGAACACGTGGCGGTCCGCGGCGGCCACCCGGGTGTCCCGCACCAGGTGCTCCTGCAGCACGGCCAGCAGGTTCTCGCGACCGGTGATGCGGTGGGGGATGTTGTCAGTCAGCACGGGAAGGCCTCCTCTGCCGGCACGCAGCACGTCCGCGAGCAGTGATGGTGCCCGGGATCCCCCTTGACTCCGAGCTCGGATCTGCCGGGCGCTCCGGAGGGAGGACGCGGCCCGTCCAGCATAGGCAGGCGAGATCCCGTGACCGGCAGGTGACGTCCCCGTGACCGTCCGCGCACCCGGTGTTCACTGCACAGCGTGTGCACAGCGTTGTCCACAGGTGTGGACAACACCCTGTGTGCAACACGGTGCCACGTGGGGAAACGCCCGCGTCACCGCAGGTCAGGAGGGTGCGACTCCTGCCCGGTGACCGTGTGGACAACGCTGTGCAGAACGGAGTTTCCACCACGTCACCCCTGTGCGTGCGCACGTGCGAATGAACGGAAGATGACGCGCGCCCGGTGGTTCCGCCCGATCGGCGGGACCACCGGGCGCGGCCCGGCCCCGTGGTGGGAGACGGCTCAGGAGGCCTTGTCGTACCCGTTGTCCTTCAGCCACTGCTTGGCGGCGTCCGCGGGGTTCTGCTGCTCGTCCCCGCTGACCTTGCGGTTGAGGTCGATCAGGTCCTGCGTGGTGAGCTTGGTGGAGAACTCGTTGAGCGCGTCCACCGCCTCCTGGGGCAGGCGGTCCGGAGCGGTGAGTGGCAGCACCTGCTGGGCGATGAAGTTGTTCTTGGGGTCCTCCAGCACCACCAGGTTCTCGTCCTGGATGGCCGGGGTGGTGGTGAAGATGTCCGCCACCTGCGCATCGCCCTTGGTCAGCGCCTGGACCGTGAGGGGCCCGCCGCCGTCGTTGATGGGTTGGAAGGACTTGAACGAGCAGTCGTACTTCTCCTTGAGCCCGCTCACGCCGTAGGCGCGCTCCTGGAACTCCGGGGGCCCGGCCATGACCAGCTCGCCGCACACGGAGGAGAGGTCCTCCGCGGACTTCAGACCGTACTTCTCCGCGGTGGCCTGCGTGACCACCAGCGCGTCCTTGTCCTCGGCCTTGGACGCGTCCAGCACCGACAGCCCCTGGCTCTCCAGCGCACCCGGCAGGGCCTTGGCGATCTCCTCCGCCGACGCCGCCTGGGCGTCCTTGTCCGCGAAGAGCAGCAGGTTGCCGGAGTAGTCCGGGACCACGTCCACGGAACCGTCCTTGACGGCGCCCACGTACGCCTCCCGGGCGCCGATGCCCGGAGAGGTCTCCGCGGTCACGCCGGCGTCCCGCAGCACCCCGGCGTAGAGCTCCGCGATGATCTGCGACTCGGGGAAGTCCGCCGAGCCCACGGTGACGGTGTCGGAGGAACCGCCCGAGGCGGCGTCGTTGTCCTCCGCCAGGGGGTCGGAGCCGCCGCCGCACGCCGTGAGGGCGAGCAGGGCGGAGACGGCCACCCCGGCGAAGGCCACGGGCCGCCAGCGGGGGCGGGGGGACGAGTGGTGGATGGTCATGGGCGATCTCCTGTCAGTCTGAGACCCGGCGACGTCACCAGGCGCTGGATGAGGGCGAGCAGGGCGTCCGCGGTGAGCGCGAGCGCCGCCACGAGCACCACGGACGCGAGCATGCGCGAGTAGTCGCGCACCGCGAGCCCGTCGATCAGGTAGCGGCCCAGCCCGCCCAGGTTGATGTACGCCACGATGGTCACGGTGGCGAGCACCTGCAGCGCGGCGTTGCGGATCCCGCCCAGGATCACGGGCAGCGCCACCGGGACCTCCACGCGGAACAGGGTCTGGGACTCCGTCATGCCCATGGCGCGCGCGGCGTCCACGAGCGCGGGGGACACCGCGGCGATCCCGGAGTAGGTGCCGGACAGGATGGGCGGGATGGCCAGCAGCACGAGCGCCAGGATGGGCGGCATCAGACCCAGGCCCATCAGCAGGGTGAACAGCGTGAGCAGGCCCAGGGTGGGCAGCGAGCGCAGCGCGCCGGCCAGGCCCACGACCACTCCCCCGCCGCGGCCCGAGTGGCCGACCCACAGGCCCAGCGGGACGGCGATCACCAGGGCGATCACCATGGTCAGCAGGCTGTAGCCCACGTGCTCGAGCATCCGCTGGGGGATGCCCGTGGCACCCGTCCAGTTGGCGGGGTCGGTGAGGAACTGGCCGGCTTCGGCGAACAGGTTCATGCGGTGGCACCTCCTGACTCCACGGCGGCCAGGGAGCCTGCCTCGTCCCGCGAGCCCCCTTCGTGGGCCCGGGTGCCCCGGCCGTCACCGCGCCGCACGGCCGGGTTCTTCCCGCCGGCGCCGGTGCGCTGCCAGCGGGTCAGCACGTGGCCCAGCAGGCGCAGCAGCTGGTCCAGGACCACCGCGATGAGGACGGTGGCCACGATGCCCACTACGATCTCCGCGACGATCGAGCGGCGCAGCCCGTCCGTGAAGAGCGTGCCCAGGGACTGGATGCCGATCACCGCGCCCACCGAGACCATGGAGATGTTGGAGACGGTGGCCACTCGCAGGCCCGCGATCATCACGGGCACGGCCAGCGGCAGCTCCACCCCGAAGAACCGGCGCGCGGGCTTGTAGCCCATGGCCGTGGCCGCCTGCAGGACGTCCCGGTCCAGCGACTCGAACGCGTCCACGCACGAGCGCACCAGGATGGCGATCACGTACAGGGTCAGCGCCACGACCACGTTGACCACGGAGGTGATCTGCGTGCCCAGGACCAGCGGCAGCACCACGAACAGCGTGAGCGAGGGGATGGTGTAGAGCAGCGAGGAGCCCGTGACGAACACGGGTCGCAGCCACCGGTTGCCCGCCGCCAGCCGCGCCAGGGGAACGCTGATGAGCAGCCCCACGAGCACCGGGATCACGGACTGCACCAGGTGGGAGCCCGCAAGCTCCAGGACCGTGGGCCAGTTGTTCGTCAGCCAGTTCACGGCCTCCGCCCCCGGTCCTCACGGGTGGAGCGCTGGTCCTCGATGGCGCGCATCACGGCATCGCCCGGGACCACACCGGCCACCGATCCGTCCTCGTGGACGGCCACGGCCTGCCCGGACGGCGAGGACAGCGCGGCGTCGAGCGCGGTGCGCAGGGAGTCGCCCGAGTGCCAGAGGGTCCCGCCCACACGCAGCTCCTCGTGCCCGGCGGCCTCACCGCTCTCGCGCACCGGGAGCCACCCCAGGGGATGCTGCCGCTCGTCCACCACGAGCACCCCAGTCCGACGTCGCCGCCGCGCCGTCTCCCTGCCACGGCGCCGGGTTCTCCACCCCGGGACCCACCACGGTGCGCTCACCCGTGGTGGAGGACAGCACGGTCACGGGCTGCAGGGCCACGCTGGCGCTGTCGAAGCTGAGGGAGCGGAAGCCGCGGTCCCGGCCGATGAAGTCCGCCACGAAGTCGTCCGCCGGGGCCCGCAGCAGCTCCTCGGGTGTGGCGTACTGGGCCAGCCGGCCGCCCCGGGCGAAGACCGCCACGCGGTTGCCCAGCAGGACGGCCTCGTCGATGTCGTGGGTCACGAACACGATGGTGCGGTGCAGCCGCTTCTGCAGGTCCAGCAGCTCCTGCTGCAGGTCCTGGCGCACCACCGGGTCCACCGCGGAGAACGGCTCGTCCATGAGCAGGATGGGCGGATCCGCCGCGAGCGCCCGGGCCACGCCCACGCGCTGCTGCTGACCGCCGGAGAGCTGCGCCGGGTAGCGGGTGGCCAGGGACTCGTCCAGACCCACCGAGCCCAGCAGCTCACGGGCGCTCGCCCGCGCCTCACGCTTGGAGACCCCGTTCAGCCGGGGCACCGTGGCGATGTTGTCCTCCACGGTCTTGTGCGGCAGCAGGCCCGACTGCTGCATCACGTAGCCCATGGAGCGGCGCAGCTGGGCGGCCGGGATGGTGGAGACGTCCTGCCCGTTGACCTCCACCACGCCGCCGGTGGGCTCCACCATGCGGTTGAGCATCCGCAGGGACGTGGTCTTGCCGCAGCCGGAGGGTCCCACGAACACCGTTAGGGACCCCGCGGGGACGTCGAGGTTCAGGTCGTCGACCGCTGTGGTTCCATCCGGATAGACCTTGCTCACACCGCGATAGCGGATGGCCATGTCGGTCATGGGGTCCGTGTCCCTTCGTAGGCGTGGCCCCCATCATAGTCGGCGGCAACAATCAGCGTGCGAACTAATCGGTGCGTTTTGGGGCGAGGAACTCGTCCGGGATCCGCTCCACACCGACCACGTCCGAGAGCAGGTGACGGTCCACGGGGACCCCGCGGCGCAGCACGCTGATCCCCCCGCCGGACTCGTGGAGCACGCACGCCACCTCCCCGTAGGAGCGCACACCGGCCCGGCGCAGCGCCCCGTGGAGCTCGGAACGGGTGATGTGGGAGCGCCGCAGCTCGGCTTCCTGCACCTCGTCCCCGACCATGAGCAGCCGGGTGGGGGCGTTGAACAGCCGCTGCAGCCGCGGGCGTGTCCCCAGCTGACCGAAGACCGCCTCCAGCAGGAACAGGGTGGCCAGGCCCAGCACACCGCTCGCGAGGGTGGGCGGGTGCCCCAGGATCACGCGCCCGGCCACGGCGCCGAGCATCACGGTCACCACCACGTCGAACGTGGACATGGCCGAGAGCACCCGCTGGCCCAGCAGCCGGACGAACACCAGGAACACCACGTAGATCCCCGCTGCGGAGAGCACCACGCCCACCGCGTGCGGGAGCGTGATGCCGAGCTCCGCCCAGAGCCTCTCCCAGCCGCTCATGCCTGACTCCTGATCTCGAGGGGAACCGTGCGTCCGCCGGGAACGCTACCGGGCGTCGTCGTGGTCCGAGGTCGTGGCGGCGAACTGCGTCTCGTGCAGCTCCGCGTAGCGGCCGCCGCGCGCGAGCAGCTCCTCGTGGGTGCCCCGCTCGGCGATCCGACCGGCCTCGACCACCAGGATCTGGTCCGCCCGGCGGATGGTGGACAGCCGGTGGGCGATCACCACGGCGGTGCGACCGGACATGGCCTCGTCCAGTGCGGCCTGCACGTGGGCCTCGTTGGTGGAGTCCAGCGCGGAGGTGGCCTCGTCCAGGATGACCACGCGCGGGCGCGCCAGGAGCAGCCGGGCGATCGTGAGGCGCTGCCGCTCACCGCCCGAGAGCCGGTAGCCGCGCTCCCCCACCACGGTGTCCAGCCCGTCCGGCAGGGACGCGATGACGTGGCGCAACCGCGAGCGCTCCAGAGCGTCCCAGACCTCCTCGTCGGTCACGCCCTCCCGCGCCACCGCGAGGTTGGCCCGGATGGTGTCGTGGAAGAGGTGCCCGTCCTGCATGACCATGCCCACGGTGTGGCGCAGGGACTCGAAGGTGGTGTCCCGCACGTCCTGACCGCCGATGCTCACCTCGCCGGAGTCCACGTCGTACAGCCGCGCCACCAGCTGGGCGATCGTGGACTTGCCGGCGCCGGAGGAGCCCACGAGCGCCACGGTGTGCCCGGGGGCCGCGCGGAAGCTGACGTCGTGCAGCACCTCCTCACCGCCCCGGGAGTCGAGCACCGCGACGTCCTCCAGGGACGCGAGCGAGACCTTCTCAGCGGAGGGGTAGGAGAAGTTGACGTGGTCGAACTCCACGGCCACCGGACCCTCGGGCAGGGCGCGGGCGCTGGGGCTCTCTGCAATCAGGGGCTTGATGTCCAGGACCTCGAACACGCGCTCGAAGCTGACCACCGCGCTCATGATGTCCATGTGGGCGTTCGCGAGCATGGTCAGCGGTGTGTAGAGCCTGGTCAGCAGCATGCCCAGAGCCACTACGGAACCGGCGTCCAGGTGGCCCAGCAGCGCCTGGGTGCCACCCACGCCGTAGACGAGTGCCAGCGCCAGGGCGGAGACCAGGGTCAGCGCGGTCACGAAGGTGGTCTGCAGCATGGTGGAGCGGATCCCGATGCCGCGGACGTCCGCCGCACGGGCCGCGAACTCACGGGACTCCTCGGCGGGATCGCTGTAGAGCTTGACCAGGGTGGCGCCGCCCGCGGAGAAGCGCTCGGTCATGCGCGTGGACATCTGCGCGTTGTACTGCGCGGACTGCCGCTGCAGCGAGGCCAGCCTGCCCCCCATGGCGCGGGCCGGAACCAGGAAGATGGGGAGCAGCAGCAGGGACAGCAGTGTCACCTGCCACGAAATGGTCACCATGACCGCCACGGTGAGCACCAGGGACACCAGGTTGGACACCACGCCGGACAGCGTCCCGGCGAAGGCGCGCTGGGCACCGATCACATCCGTGTTCAGGCGGGACACCAGCGCACCGGTGCGCGTCCGGGTGAAGAAGGCGAGCGGCATGGTCTGCACGTGGTCGTAGACGGCCGTGCGCAGGTCGTAGATGAGGCCCTCGCCGATGCGCGCGGACTGCAGGCGGCTCAGCAGGGAGAGCCCGGCGTCCGCCACGGCCACCACCGCAATGGCAATGGCCAGCCACACGACCACGGAGACGTCGTGGCCGCCGGTGATGGCGTTGACCACGTCCCCGGCGAGCACCGGGGTCACGACCCCCAGCACCGCCAGCACCACGGACACCAGCACGAACGCGATCAGCGCACGGCGGTGCGGCCGGGCGAACGTGGCGATCCGCTTGACGGTGTCCCAGCTGACCCGCCGGCCCTTGTTGTTCTGCCCGCTCATGGTCCGCCACATGGCCATGTGGGCGCTCTGCATGCTCACGCCGTCACTGTAGACCCGCGCTCAGACGTGCCCAGCAGTCCTCGCGACCACCCCGTCCGTCACGGACTGGGCAGGGTCAGTGGCCCTTCAGTGGGCATGCTGTTCACGCCGGGATGGAGACTTCCCGGGGGACCGCACGGCACGAGCGGCCATGGCGCTGGGCCCGTCAGTCCAGACCCAGCACGCTACGGGCGTTGTCGCCGCAGTTGAGCGCGCGGCCGATCTCCCGCAGCTGCGCCACCTGCTCGGTGCTCAGCCGGTCGAAGACGATCTCCCGGACGTGGCGCACGTGGGCCGGCGCGGCCTCCTTGACGCGCTCGAGGCCCGCCGGGGTGATCTCCGCGATCACCACGCGCCGGTCGTCCTGACGTCCCTGCCGGGTGACGAGCCCGTCCCGCTCCATCCGGGCGACGATGCGCGAGAGCCGCGACTGCGAGGTGTTCGTGGCCGTGGCCAGTGCGGACATCTTGTGCTGACGCCGCGGTGCTTCCGAAAGCATGGCGAGCACCAGGTACTCCGCCAGGGACATGTCCTCCTCGGTGCGCAGCTGGTTCTCCACGCGCCCCGGCAGACGGAACATGATCGACACGAGCGCGAGCCACGCCTCCCGCTCGTCCTCGGACAGCCACTTCGTCTCAGTCATGGCAAGGATTGTAGTAAGCAAAGATTGCCGCTGCAAATGTTTCTGACCCGGGGCCGCACCCGGACGTTGGCCGCGTCCGCGCTCCCCAAAGACGGCGCGTAGCCTGGTGGGCGAGGGATTCGCCCCGGCCGGCACCCCCCTCCAGATCCGACCGCCTGCCCGGGCCCCCGCCGCCGGACCCGGCAGACGGACGGCATCGCGCGCCCCCGGGCGCAGACACACGAGGGAGAGCACCAGCGCATGACCCAGCAGCACGACGCCGCCCGCACCCTCACCCGGCGGACCCTCGCCAAGGGCGCCGCGTGGTCGGTTCCGGTCATTGCGGCGGCGTCGGTTGCGCCGGCGCTTGCCGCGTCCAGCCAGTGCCAGCCCGCGCTCCGGTTCAGCGGGGGCATGTTTTACGACTTCGGCACCATCGATTCCGGCACGGGGAGGACCAATCAGTACCTGACCCTGGGAGGTCAGACCTACGTGGACAACCTCCCACCCGGAGTAATCGTCACGGACATCAGCTACACCTTCTGGATGGAGAACCGACAGGGGCAGGACAGTAGCGGCCCGGGGGTGTTCTGGATGGGAAACTCCACCGCTAGCACGCGCAACACATGCTCGAACGGGACCTGCAATGCCTCTTGGTCCCCCACATCTGGCAGTGGATTCCGGTCACGGGTCACCAACACCGTCAACAACACGACTGTTGAACACCCAAATGCTGGCCCGCTGCCTTCGTGGGATGTCAACATGTTCTGGTCAGCCGCCCAGGACACCGGAAACCGGTACAAGGTCGACTCTCAGACTGGGTGCAGGAATTTTGATTCAGGACCTTCTGGCCGGTTCCGCGTGGATTACACAGGGGTGGTAGCCCTCACCACGGCCGATGTGCGCAACGGCAAGAAGAGAATTCGGTCATTCGCGGAAGTCACGGCCACTTTGAACACGGGTCAGAAACTCACCAAGTCCTACCCCGTGGTCTATACAGGCTGATCTACCCCCCTCCCCACTCCCTCATAATGGACCCCATGGATTCCCACGCCACCTGGCCCGCTCCCGTCACCGTGAACGACCGGGGCTTCGACGCCGCCGCGCTGCGCCAGCTGAGGAAGGCGCCCTCTCCCGCGAGCGGCGACGAGGCGGGGCGGCCCCACGCGTCGTCGAGCACGGAGGCCGGGGAGACGGGCGTGGCGGCGGCCGAGTCGGCTGGTTCCCACGAGAGCGCGGTGACGTCTGCCGAGGCGGGCAGCGGGGCGGCGTCGTCGGACGGCGCGGCGGCGGACGGCCCCGGTGTCAGCGCACCTGCCGCGGGGAAAACGCCCGTGGGCGAGCGGCTGGTGGCGTCCCTGCTGCTCGTGATCCCGCTGGTGTCCGCGCTCGTGATCGTGTTGAGCGGAATGCGCTTCGCGGACACCCGCAACGGGCTGTGGCTGGGGGTCGTCGCCGTGGTCCTGGTGGCCGCGGCGCTGTCCTGGGTGGCCGTGCTGCGCCGCTCCTTCGCCAAGGCGCAGGGACACCTGGCCGCGCGGCTGCCCGGCGTGATCGGCTACGGCGTGGGCATCGTCCGCGAGCTGGACGTGGAGTCGCCCTTCGACGAGAACGGCGTCTCGGACACCGTGACCGCGCACCTCACCGTGCGCGTGAACCCCACGCAGGGTCCCGCGTTCACCGGCACCCTGGATGCCGTGTACGCCGTGGCGGACGCCGAGAAGCTCGCGGTGGGCTCCCACGGCCCGGTGCGCTACCTGCGCTCGGACCCGGAGAACACGGTCAGCATCGAAACCCGCCTGCCCGCGGAGAAGGTGCAGCAGATCTACCGTGCCGCCGCGATGAACTGACCACCGACCGTCCCTGCGGGTGAGGAGGGCCCCGGCTCTCGCCCTTCGCCGGAGGAGGACTGACGGCGGGCCGGGCGCGAACGCGCCCGCCGTGACGAGCTGGCCCGGGCGACAACCGGTGATGGCGGGACGGCCGCCGGCCCGGGTCCGGACTCTGCGAGAGCAGTTCCGGAGTGGGAACGGTCCTGGCCGACGCCGCTCAGAACTCGGCGCGGTCCCTGGCGGGGGCTGCGGAGGGACGCACCGCCGAGGAACCGCCCTGCGCGGACGTCCCCGCCGATGCTGCGGAGCGCCCGGAGACCGAGTGCTGGGCGCGTGCGGGGGAGACGACGTCGTGCTGGTCGGTCTCCGGCTCCGGGTCCTCGACCACGCGGGTGCCGGTGCGGCGGGCGCGCGCGGGGAGGTCGTCGATCGCGGTGATGCTCACAGCCATGACGTTGAGGGCGATCCCCAGGATGGTGAGGATCCACGCGAGCACCGCCAGCGAGCCCACGGCGCACAGCAGCCCGATCACCACCAGGGCCACGGACGTGAGGTAGGCGGGGGTCTTGACACGCTGGAAATCGAACTTCATGGTTCCATTTCACCACGTTTCCCTGACCGCCCCGCCCGGTCGTGGGACAGCTGGGGGAACTTCACCCACAACTTAACTGCTTGTCAGACCCGGCCACCGCGCAGTTGACTGGGAGGTAGTTGTCAACGAAAGGATTCAGCAGCGATGTCCGAGAACCAGACCCTCCAGCTCAATGACGGAAACACCATCCCGCAGTTCGGCTTCGGTGTGTGGCAGGTGGACGCGGACGTGGCGGAGGACGTGGTGAGCCAGGCCCTCAAGATCGGCTACCGCCACATCGACACCGCCAAGATCTACGGCAACGAGGAGGGCGTGGGCCGCGCGATCGCCAGCAGCGGCATTCCGCGCGAGGAGCTCTTCGTGACCACCAAGCTGTGGAACGACGACCAGGGCTACGAGTCCACCCTCGAAGCCATGGACAAGTCCCTGGAGCGCCTCGGCCTGGACTACGTGGACCTCTACCTCATCCACTGGTCCCAGCCGGAGAAGGGCAAGTACCTGGAGACCTGGAAGGCGTTCCAGGAGATCAAGGCCTCCGGGAAGGCCCGGTCCATCGGCGTCTCGAACTTCACGGAGCAGGCCCTGCAGGACGTGCTGGACACCGGAGTGGTCCCCGCCGCGCACCAGATCGAGCTGCACCCCTACTTCAACCAGCAGGCCCTGCGCGAGCTGGGTGCCCAGCACGGCATCGTCACCGAGGCGTGGTCCCCGCTGGGCCAGGGCAAGGCCGACCTCCAGGACGAGACCATCGGGAAGATCGCCGAGGCGCACAGCGCCACCCCCGCCCAGGTGGTCATCGCGTGGCACCTGGCCATCGGCAACGTGGTGTTCCCCAAGTCCGTGACCCCTGAGCGCATCCAGGAGAACTGGGACGCCCAGAAGCTCACGCTCACCCCGGAGGAGATCGAGCAGATCAACGGCCTGACCCGTGACAACGGCCGCATCGGCCCGGATCCTGCGGACTTCAACGACTGACTCCGCACGGTCCGCGACTGCCGCGTGACGAAGCCTCCGGGTGTCCTGCCTCACAGGACCCGGGGGCTTCGTCCTGTGCGTCGGAAAGCAGTTCCCCGGGCATCCGGGTGCATCATGGTGACCTATGAGTCACAGCACACCAGGCAGCGGCCTCACCGGCAACGCGCCGAACGATCCGAACCCGACCATCGACCCGCACAACCCCGCGGGCAGAAGAACCTTCTTCGGTCAGCCCGGCATGCTGGCCAACCTCTTCTCCGTGGAGATGTGGGAGCGCTTCTCCTTCTACGGCATGCAGGCCCTCGTCCTGTTCTACATGTACTACCCCGCGGCGGAGGGTGGCCTCGGCCTCGACCAGGGTGTGGCGACAGGCATCGTGGGCGCCTACGGCGGCACCGTGTACCTGTGCTCCATCCTGGGCGGCTGGGTGGCCGACCGTCTGATCGGTTCCGAGCGCACCATGCTCGCCTCGGCGGTGCTGATCATGGTCGGCCACATCGCCCTGGCACTGATCCCCAGCGTGCCCGGTCTGGCCATCGGTCTGCTGTGCGTGGCCGTGGGTTCCGGTGGTCTGAAGACCACGTGCGTGAACCTGGTGGGCACGCTCTACGAGCGCGACGACCCGCGCCGTGACGCCGGCTTCTCCATCTACTACATGGGCGTCAACATCGGCGCCCTCTTCGGGCCGCTGCTCACGAGCTTCGCGTGGGGCACCTGGGGCTTCCACGCCGGATTCGGCATCGCCGCCTTCTTCATGGCGCTCGGCCTGGTGCAGTACTTCCTCACCCGCAAGGGCCTGCCGGACTCCGTGCACACGGTGGCCAACCCCCTGCCCCGCTCGCAGTACGGCAAGTGGATCGGGATCGCCCTGGGCTTCGTGGCCGTGGTCCTGGTGCTGCTCTTCACCGGGATCCTCAACCCCGGCAACCTGTCCGGCGCCGTGGTCCTCATCTCTCTCGTGGCGGCCATCGCCCTGTTCGCCATCATGCTGAAGGACAAGGGGCTCTCCCCCGAGGAGCACTCCCGGGTGGTCGCCTTCATCCCCCTGTTCATTGCCACGGCGGCATTCTTCGCCCTGTTCCAGCAGCAGTTCACCGTGCTGGCCGTCTACGCGGACACCCGCCTGGACCTGAGCCTCTTCGGCATGGAGTTCAAGCCGTCCGCGGTCCAGTCCATCAACCCCGTGTTCATCATCCTGTTCGGCATGGTGTTCGCGGGCGTGTGGACCAAGCTCGGAACGCGCCAGCCCAGCACCCCGGTGAAGTTCGGCATCGCCCTGCTGCTGATCGGTGCGGCGTTCCTGCTCTTCATCACCCAGGCGGACACCGCGTCCGTGTTCGTGGGCTGGATCGTGCTGATCCTCCTCGTTGCCACCCTGGGCGAGCTCTTCCTCTCCCCCGTGGGGCTGTCCCTGGCCACCAAGCTGGCACCGCGGAGGTTCCCGGTGCAGATGGTCGCCCTGTACAACCTCTCGGTGGCGCTGGGCACTGCACTGTCCGGCTCACTGGCCGAGTTCTACAGCCGCGAGAACGAGGTCGCCTACTTCGGCACCATGGGCGCGGTCACCATCGTCCTCGGTGTAGTCATGCTGCTGGCCGCCAAGCCCATCCTCAAGATGATGCGCGGCATCCGCTGATCCAGCTCGTCGCGTGAGAGCGCGTCCCGCCCCACCCAGGGCGCGGGGCGCGCTCTTTCCACTCCTGCCGCAGTGCCCCCTACGGCGCGCAACATCCCTTAGGGTTACCTGTACGCAATGAGCCGCGGATCACAGGTCGAACCCCCGAGCGGGTGAACCGTGCGCGGCCGCACTCTGGTCGATCCGCGGAGGACAACATGAGCAGTTCAGCTACGCCGAACGGCGCCGCACCGGCGTCGTCGGCCACGGGCCGTGACACGGCCGCAGCCGGGGGCACGGACCCCTCGGGAGAGAACCACGAACTCAAGCGGGTGATGGGCCCGGGCCTGCTCCTGCTGTTCATCGTGGGCGACATCCTGGGCACCGGCGTCTACGCCCTGACCGGCAACATCGCCGGTGAGATCGGCGGCGCCGCGTGGGCCCCCATCCTCGTGGCGTTCGTGGTGGCCACCATCACCGCGTTCTCGTACCTGGAACTCGTGACCAAGTACCCGGGCGCCTCCGGTGCGGCGCTCTACACGCACAAGGCCTTCGGGATCCACTTCCTCACCTTCCTGGTGACCTTCGCGGTGCTGTGCTCCGGACTGACCTCGGCCGCCACCGCGTCGAGCACCGTGGCGGCGAACTTCGCCAAGGGCTTCCACCTGGACCTGAGCCCGTTCGGCATCACCCTCGTGGCCGTGGGCTTCATGGCCCTGCTCGCACTCGTCAACCTGCGCGGCGTCTCCGAGTCCGTGAAGCTCAACGTGGTGCTCACCGTCATCGAGCTCACCGGCCTGCTGATCGTGATCCTCGTGGGCTTCTGGGCGGCGTTCCAGGGCAATGCGGACTTCAGCCGCACCATGATCTTCGAGACCGCCGAGGACAAGAACATGTTCCTGGCACTCTCCTCGGTGACCTCCCTGGCGTTCTTCTCCTTCGTGGGCTTCGAGGACTCCGTCAACATGGTCGAGGAGACCAAGGATCCCACCCGCAACTTCCCGCGGGTCATGCTGTTCGGGCTGTGCATCACGGGCGTCATCTACGTGGTGGTGTCCCTGTTCACCGTGGCGATCGTTCCCATCGGTCAGCTCAGCGAGTCCACCACCCCGTTGCTGGACGTGGTCAAGATCGGTGCGCCCAACATCCCGATCGACACCATCTACCCGTTCCTCACCATCTTCGCGGTGGCCAACACCGCGCTGATCAACATGCTCATGGCCTCGCGCCTGCTCTACGGCATGGCCAAGCAGGGTGTCATCCCAGGATTCCTGTCCAAGGTCCTCCCCGGGCGCCGCACGCCCTGGACGGCTATCCTCTTCACCACCGCGCTGGGCATGCTGCTGATCGTGATCGTGAACAACATCATGGGCAAGAGCACCGCGTCCGCGCTCGGTGGCACCACGGCCCTGCTCCTGCTGGGCGTGTTCACCGTGGTCAACGTGGCCGCCATCATCCTGCGCCGCGACCGCTCGCAGGAGGGCCACGACTACTTCCACGCGCCGCGCGTGCTCCCCTACCTGGGTGCCGTCACGTGTGCGTTCCTGCTGGGCCCGTGGGCGCAGGACACCATCGAGTACCAGATCGCCCTGGTGCTGATTGCCCTCGGCGTGGTGCTGTGGCTCGTGAACTTCCTCTACGCCCGTCTGTTCACGGGGCGCCGCACGCGCTTCCAGCACCCCGAGGACATCGCCCACCTCGAGGACGTGGACCGCTGAGGTCCCCGGCCCACCCCAGAACCCACCTCGTCACGGACCAGGAGACCCCATGAACATCGTTGTCGGATACCTGCCCACCCCCGCCGGACGCGCCGCGCTGCGTGCCGCCATCGACGAGGCCAAGCTGCGTGCCGCGGACCTCGTGGTGGTCCAGGGCCACCACACCAAGCGGTGGGGCCGCCACACTGGTCCGGAGGAGACCGAGACCGCAGTGAGGGAGGACCGCGCCGCGCTGGACGCGAGCGGCGTCGCCTACGAGCTGATCCCCATGGCGGACGACGCCGACCCGGCGGACGTCATCCTCGACGTCACCGACCGCACGCACACCACGCTGCTGGTGATCGGCACCCGCCGGCGCACGCCGGTGGGCAAGCTCATCATGGCGCCCACCACCCAGCGCCTGCTGCTCGAGGCCGGATGCCCCGTGCTGTGCGTGAAGGCCGAGTACACGCAGGACTGACACGCCGCTGGACGCCCCCGGAAAATACCCCGGGACGTCCACGGCGGCGCTGAGGGTCGTGCGACGGGTGCACGCCGCGAGTTCTTCCCGAGACCGGGGCTGCGGGCACATCTCAGACTCCGCGCGCAGGACCGCACGACGACGGCGGGCCGAACCTTCCAGAGGTTCGGCCCGCCGTTCGTCGTGGGCGCGCGTCCATCATGTCCTGACGCGTCCGCTGATGCTCAGCGCGGCCCACCTGCCACCGGCAGTGGACGCGCGAGGGGGGCGCAGGGATCAGGCCGCTCGGTCCGAGCGCCGCGGATCGTGGGTGTCGGAGGATCCCGTGGCGCGACGCGCCGTGGAGCCGTGCGCCTCGGTGGGGACCGCCGCCCGGGTCGCAGCACGGCGCGAGTCTGGTGCCTCGAGGGACACGCCTGCCTGCTGCCACGAGAAGCCGTACGCCAGGGCGGGGACGACCTTGTTGGCCACGGCGGTTCCCACCATCACCCCGGCCCAGGCCACCGGCAGGGCGGCCAGGACGTCGAGGGGGTAGTGGGCCCCCGAGTACACGCGGGCGGCGCCGACCACGGCCACGCCGAGGGTGCCCCACAGCAGCACGTCGCGCCGGGTCCGCCGGCGCGAGGCCACGAAACTGAGGGCGAAGACGATGGCGACCAGGGCACCCGTGTGGGACGAGGGGAAGGATGTGGATCCCGCAACCGCTTCCAGTGGATCACCGGACACCGCCGGCCGGGGGCGTTCCACGAGCACCTTCACGAGCCCCACCGCGCCCCAGCCCGCGAGCGCGGTGATGGCGAACCCCGTGGCGTCGAGGGGGCGGCGTCGGATCACGGCCAGCCAGCCGATGACGGCCGCGATGATGAGAACCACCCCGCCGTTGGACAGCGTGAACTGCACCAGGGTGGCGATGCCGTCCAGAAGGACGTTGCGATGCTGGGAGAGCCCCTCGAGCAACGCGGTCTCCCCGTCGGTCACCTGCGGTGAGAGCACCAGCAGACGGCCGATTGTCGCTGTCAGCAGCACCACGACCAGAGGAACGGCCACGCGGTGACGCAACTGCGGCAAGTGCCACGGGGACCCGCCCGGCGAGGGGGAAGTGTACTGCGCCGGATTGGTCATACAGCAATGGTGACACGAGACACCGTGTGAATCCTGGTGTCGGCGTGTCGTGCTCCGCGTGGCGCTGGCGGACGCACGTTTCACGTGAAACAGCTTGTGAAAAGGCTACCCATAAGCATTGCATGCCTTGTACGCCATGTGAGATGCCCGCTCTCGCGGGCCCCTTCTCGGCGCCGGAGGGCTTCCGCCCCGCTTTCGCCCGGACCTCGTGTTCGTTGCCCGAACGTTGACTACACTCAGGCCACCACGAGCATTCGAGAAGGGAAGAGACGATGACGTCCTCACCCACGGCGCGGCCCGCGGAGCGCCCGGCCACGGGTCGGCCCCGTCCACCGCGTCCAGCCACCGTCGAGAGCCCCGACGAGGCGGAGTCCGACGCCGCGCGGGCCGACGCCGCGGCACGGGTCGCCAGTCCCACCGCCCCCGGATCGCAGACGGCCCTGCGCGTGGCCAACCGGCGACGAGTGGTGGACGCCGTGCGCGAACTGGGGGCCGTGACCCAGGCGAGGATCGCGCGGGAGACGGCCCTGGCGCCGTCGACCGTCTCGTCGATCGTCAAGGAGCTCACCCGGTGCGACCTGCTCGCCGTGGAACCGGATCACGGGGGACGCAGGGGTCAGAATGTGCGGTTCAGCCCCCGCGCCGGGCACCTGCTGGGGGTGGACGTTGGCCACCGCCACGTGGCCGTGGCCGTGGCGGACCTCAACGTGGAGATTCTCGCCCGGAAGCGCTGCGAGCTGCCGCCCGACCACGGAGCCGCCGAGGTCCTCGAGACCGCGCGCCGCATGGCCGACGAGCTGCGGGACGAGCTCGGGATCTCCGCTCAGCGCTTCCTGCAGGCCGGGATCGCGGTGCCCGCTCCAGTGGCCGAACGAGGGCGGGAGCTGGACTCCGCGGCCATCCTGCCCCGCTGGGCGGGGATGGACGTCCAGGATCTGGCATCCCGGGTGCTGGACTGCCCCGTGGTCCTGGAGAACGACGCGAATGCCGGCGCGGTCGGCGAGCACTCCCTCGGTGCCGGGCGGGACGTGCACGACATGGCCTACCTGAAGGTCTCCCACGGGGTGGGGGCGGGGCTGGTCCTGGGAGGTCGGCTCTACCGCGGCGCCACGGGCTCCGCCGGGGAGATCGGCCACGTCACCCTGGACGAGCGGGCCGGGCTCTGCCGCTGCGGGAACAGGGGCTGCCTCGAGACCTTCGTGTCCTCCGCCGCCGTGCTCGGTCTGGTGCACTCGTCAGGACGCCCGCTGGAGACGGTGCCGGACGTGGTGGACGCGGCCCTCGCAGGAGACCCGGGGTGCACCCGGGTGGTTGCGGATTCCGGGGGCCTCATCGGCGGGGCCGTGGCCCAGCTGTGCAACCTGCTCAACCCGCAGCTCGTGGTCGTGGGCGGGGACCTCGCCCGCGCCGGGGACCTGCTGCTCGAACCGCTGCGACGGGCCGTGGAGAAGTACACCCTGCAGCGCGGGGACCGGGTGCGGATCACCACGTCCGAGCTGGGCCCGTTGGCGCACCTGACCGGTGCGCTGCTGCTCGCCCGGGCGGGGACCCCGCTCCCCGTGTGAGCCACCCGGTCCCGCCGGGTGGCTGTGGTCGGCCCGCGGTGCCTCCGCCCACGGGGCCCGGCGCGAGAGACCTCCGCGGGGCCTGATGCGAAGTGGTGCGTCCGCCCTCTGAGCCGGAGCAGGCATGACGCGCCGTTGTGTTCGACTCATGGACATTCTGTGATGCGAGTCCTACGCTGGGGTCACCGTCCACACCGGCGGCCGCTCCACATGCCTCCACGGTCACGGAGGCCCGGTCCTCGCCGACCGCGCCCCTGGTCCCGCGCGTCCAGCTGTGCACGGCGGACGGCGGGGCACGGTATCCACCGAGCGTTGAAATTCACGACAGCAAGGGAGCTGTGGGATGAGCCAAGCGGCGCAAGCACACCCGACGGAACACCACCAGACGAACACCGCGGCGGTGGTTCGCATCACCACCGTGGCCGCCTTCGGTGGCCTCCTCTTCGGATACGACTCCGCCGTGATCAACGGCGCCGTCTCCTCGATCCAGTCCACCTTCGACGTGGGCCCCGGACCGCTCGGCTTCGCCGTGGCCGCCGCCCTGCTGGGTGCTGCGGTAGGTGCCTTCTTCGGCTCCCGCATCGCGGACCGCACGGGCCGCATCCCCGTCATGAAGGTCGCGGCCCTGCTGTTCCTGCTCTCCGCGATCGGCTGCGGTCTCACGCAGTCCATCGAGTGGCTCATCTTCTGGCGTGTGATCGGCGGCGTGGGCGTGGGCGTGGCCTCCGTAATCGCTCCCGCCTACATCGCCGAGGTCTCCCCCGCCCACCTGCGCGGGCGGCTGGGGTCCCTGCAGCAGATGGGCATCGTGCTGGGCATCTTCCTGTCCCTGCTCGTGGACGCCCTGCTCGCCAACTGGGCCGGCGGAGCCTCCCAGGAGCTGTGGCTCGGGCTGGCCGCGTGGCGCTGGATGTTCCTGATCATGGCCGTCCCCGCCCTCCTCTACGGCATCGGCTCCTTCCTGATCCCGGAGTCCCCGCGCTTCCTGGTGGCTGCCGGCCGTGAGGACGAGGCGCGCAGCGTGCTGTCCCGGATCCACGGTGACGACGCCGTGGACGTGCGCGTGGACAAGATCCGCACCACCGTGAACAACGAGCGCAAGCCGCGCTTCTCCGACCTGCGCGGTTCCATGGCCGGGCTCAAGCCCGTGGTCTGGGTGGGCATCGGCCTGGCCGCCCTGCAGCAGTTCGTGGGCATCAACGTGATCTTCTACTACTCCAACACGCTGTGGGAGTCCGTGGGGTTCAAGGAGTCCGACTCCTTCGCCATCTCCGTGGCCACCTCCGTGGTCAACGTGCTCGTGACCATCGTGGCCATCTTCCTGGTGGACAAGGTGGGGCGGCGCCCGCTGCTGCTCGTGGGCTCCGGCGGCATGGCCGTGACCCTGGCTGTGATGTCCTTCGTCTTCGCCACCGCCGGCAAGGAGATGGTGGACGGTCAGCTCACCCCGGTCCTCGGCCCCGTGGCGGGCCCGGTGGCTCTCGTGGCGGCCAACCTCTTCGTGGTGTTCTTCGGCGTCTCCTGGGGCCCGCTCATGTGGGTGCTGCTCGGCGAGATGTTCCCCAACCACATCCGCGGTGCGGCTCTCGCCGTGGCCGGCGCGGTGCAGTGGCTCGCCAACTGGGCCGTGACCGTCTCCTTCCCCACCATGTCCAACAACTCACTGGGTCTGACGTACGGGATCTACGCGTTCTTCGCCGTGGTGTCCCTGGTGTTCACCATCAAGATGGTGCGCGAGACCAACAACGTGGAGCTCGAGGACATGCACGACTGACACGTTCCCCCGCACCACACCGTCCGTCCGCCCCGGCCTGCACCCTCGCAGACCGGGGCGGACCGCGTCCACGGCCCCGTTCGTGTCGCATGCTGGACGCATTGCCGTGCGATTTCCTGCCGTCGGGTATTTTGCGAAGAACACTCGTGGGCGCTGCGGCCTTCCGGTCCCGGCGCCCGTCCTGACGGCGAAAAGAGACCTTCCCATGACGCAGCCAACCGCCACCGCAGCTCCGGGCCGCATGTCCGCCGGGCACGTGATCGTCGAGTCCCTCGCGGCGCACGGCGTGGAGCGCGCGTACGTGGTCCCCGGGGAGAGCTACCTGGACGTTCTCGACGGCCTGCACGACTCCTCCATCGAGACGGTGGTGTGCCGCCACGAGGGCGGAGCGGCGTACATGGCGGAGGCGGACGGGAAGATGAACCAGGTCCCCGGGGTGGCCATGGTGACCCGCGGCCCCGGTGCGGCCAATGCGCACGTGGGTCTGCACACCGCGTGGCAGGACTCCACCCCCATGGTGCTGTTCGTGGGGCTGATCCCGTTCGAGCACCGGGAGAAGGAGGCCTTCCAGGAGTTCGACCCGCACCAGTGGTTCGCCTCGGGCGCCAAGCGCGTGATGGTGCTGGACCACGCGGAGCGCGCCTCCGAGTACGTGGCCGAGGCCATGTTCGCGGCCCGTTCAGGACGGCCCGGTCCAGTGGTGGTGGGGCTCCCGGAGGACGTCATCACCCGAGAGATCGACGCCACGCTGCACCCGGAGATCCCCGTGGCCGGCGGCGGCATGACCGTGGACGACTGGAAGGCCCTCGAGGCCGCGCTGCAGCAGTCCATGAAGCCCCTGTTCGTCTTCGGCGGCAACGATTGGAGCACGGAGGGCGCCGAGCGGTTCACTCAGTGGCTCGAGGACCACCACATCCCGGCCGCCGCCGAGTGGCGCTGCGAGGGCACGGTGCCCTTCGGATCCCCCTCCTACGTGGGCCCCATCGGGTACGGGCGCCCCAAGCCCACGTTCGACCTCATGGAGGAGACCGATCTGCTGGTCTTCGTGGGCACGGTCCCCGGTGACGTGATCACCAACGGGTTCCTGGTGCGCCAGGACTGGTCCAAGAAGAACTTCATCGTGACCATGGATCCCTCCATGCGAGGCCGCTCGGGTGCTGTCACCTACCAGATCGTGGCCAAGCCGGACGTCTTCGTGCGGGACCTGGTGCGGATGAACCTGCCGGTCAAGGACACGTGGCGGGACTGGTGCCGCCGCATGCGGCAGCAGCAGATCGACTTCTCCACGCCGCAGCCGCGCCCCGAGCAGGACGGGCCCGCCACCATGGACGCCATGATGACCGAGCTGGCACGCACCCTCCCCGAGGACGCCATGGTCACCTTCGGGGCGGGCGAGCACACCAACTGGGCGCACCGGTACTTCCCCACCAACGGGTACGCGTCCATGATCTCCGCGCGCAACGGGTCCATGGGGTACTCGGTGCCCTCCGCGGTGGCGGCGTCGCTGAACTTCCCGGGCCGCCGGGTGATCTCGATCGCCGGCGACGGCGAGTTCCTCATGAACGGGCAGGAGCTGGCCACGGCCGCGCAGTACGGCGCCACCCCGCTCGTGATCGTGATGGACAACCAGGAGTACGGCACCATCCGCACCCACCAGGAACGCCAGTACCCGGGTCACGTGTCCGGGACGCAGCTGAAGAACCCGGACTTCGCGGCCATGGCCGCGGCGTTCCACGGCGTGGGCGTCCGGGTGGAACGGCAGTCGGAGATCCCCGGGGCGTTGGAGCGCGCCTACCGGGCCATCGACGAGGAGCACACGTTCGCGGTGATCCACCTGGTCGTGGAGCAGCGCCAGAAGGCATACTGATCCGCACATAAAAGCAGGTCAGAAAGTCATGACGACGCCGCCGCAAGCCTCCCTGCGAGGCTCGCGGCGGCGTCGTCGTCAGCGCAGGGGGTGCTCCGCCTGGTCCCGGTGCATCCGACCCACGAAGACCGCCACCACACCGAGGGCGGGGGTCAGCAGGGCCACGCCCCAGAAGATGGCCTCGGGTGGGACCACCTGCGAGACCGGGCCCGCCACGGCCATGGAGATGGGCATGAGCAGCAGGGACACGAAGAAGTCCAGGGAGGAGATCCGCCCGAGCATGTGCGAGGGGACACGACGCTGCAGCAGGGTCCCCCAGATGACCTGACCCGCCCCACCTGTGGCGCCGAACACGCACAGCGCACCCGCCATGACCCACCACGAGTCGGTCATGCCCACCAGACCGAAGGGCAGTGTGCCAAATCCCCAGAGCCAGATCATGGTGGTGAGGTACTTCCGCGGCAGCTGGAGGGACGCCATCACGCTGGAGCCCACGGCCGTGGAGATGCCGTAGAGACCCAGCATGGCGCCGTAGTCCGCCACCGTGCCCCCCAGCCGGTCCACCACGAGGAACGGGACGAGCACCTCGAGCGGACCCATGAACAGGAAGATCGCACTCATGGCCCAGAGCAGGGTCCACAGCAGCCACGGTGTGCGCACGCAGTACTGGAAGCCCTCCAGCATCTCGCGCAGCATCGAGGACTGGGACGACGACGCCCCCTGCGCGTCGTCGCCGCCCCGCTCCGGGAGACGCAGCCGTATCATGAACACCAGCGCCACGGCGTGGCACGCGGCGATGGCCAGGACGGAAGCCCCGGGCAGCGCCAGACCCGTGAGGGCGCCGCCCACGGCGGGGCCGGCCGCGAGCTGCAGCAGGGGACGGGCCGTGCCCTCCACACCGTTGGCCGCGAGCAGCTGGTGGACCGGCAGGATCCGGGGCAGTGCGGCGGAGTAGGCCGGGTAGAAGAAGCCCACTGCTCCCGAGAACACGAAGGCCGCGACGCCCAGGTGCCACAGGGCGAGGGTGTCCGTCCAGGTGAGGACCACGATGGTCGTGGCCGTCACCAGGTTGGTGACCTCCACGCACCGCAGGATCACCGTCAGTCGGAACCTGTCCGCCGCCACTCCGCCCACGAGCACGAAGACGACCATTCCCACGGCCCCGGCTGCCGTGACCAGGGACAGGTCCACGGCCGATCCCCCGAGCTCCATGACCCGGGCCACCATGGCCACGGCCCACAGCCCGGACCCGAACACGCTCACGCCCATGGCCAGGGCGAGCACCGTGTAGGCGCGCGAGGAGAAGGGGGCCAGGGCCCGGGGAAGTTTCACCGTCACAGGCTATCGGCAGCCGGAGACGCCCCGCGTGTGAGCCGGAACTCACCATGGCGTAGCGTGCAGAGTGACCAGCACACCCGCACCGATCCGAAGGAGCGTCCATGCGCGCCACCCACGTCCCCAGTCCCGGAACCGTCGTGGTGAAGCAGTGGCCCGATCCCGAGGCCACGCAGGACGGCGAGTTCGTGGTCAGGATGGTCGCGGCGTCGGTGTGCGGCTCCGACCTGCACTCCGTGCTGCACGGGACGCTCCACCCGCGGGGCCCCGAGCTCCCCGGCTACCCGGGTCACGAGGGAGTGGGCGTGGTCACGGAGTCCCGCTCGGAGAAGTTCCCCGAGGGCACCGCGGTGCTGTGCCTCGCACCCGGGGAGCTCGGCGGCGCCTTCGCCGAGTACATGCTCCTGGACGAGGACCACGCGGTGGCGCTGCCCCCGGAGGTGGACCCCACGGACCTCACCGAGATGCGGCGCTACCTCATGGCCCAGCAGATGGGCACCTGCATCTACGCCATGAACCTCTACTGGCCCACCGAGGTGCCGCCCCGGCGTGCCGGGACCTGTGTGGTCATGGGAGCGGGTTCCGCGGGGCTGTTCTTCCTGCAGGACGCCCTGCGACGGGGCTTCGAGCAGGTGATCGTCTCCGACAAGGAGGAGTCGCGGCTCGAGATCGCCCGGCAGCTGGGTGCCCGCACCGTGCACGTGCCGCACGAGGAGCTGACGACCGTGGTCTCCGAGGCCACCGGCAACACGGGTGCGGACCTCGTCATCGAGGCCGTGGGATCGGACGCCCTGCGCGCGGAGGCCGTGGAGATCGTGGCCGACCGCGGAATCGTCGGCTGGTTCGGCCTCTACGAGAGCTTCGAGTCCGCACCCGTGCCGGTCTACGAGGTCTTCCGCAAGTCGGTCCGGCTCCAGGGCTCCGTGGCCGCCCAGTCCGAGCCTGGTCTCGTGTCCTTCCACGAGGCCGTCCGGCGCATCCGGGACGGCGAGGTCACCGTGGACTACTGCCTGGGCCCCGTGCACCCGCTCGAGGAGACCATCGACGTGCTGCGCACGGCCGAGCGCGGCGGGGACGGCCACGTGAAGTTCACGATCGTGCCGTAGGCCCCGCGCGGGTCAGCTCTGCACGCTCCTGCCCCGCATGCTCGTGATGATCTGGACGGCCACCGGGATCAGCGAGAGGAACACGATCAGGATGGCGATCAGGTCCACGTGGTCGCGGATCAGCGGGATGCCGCCCAGCAGGGATCCGGCGACCACCATGATGGTGACCCACAAGAAGCCGCCCAGCACGTTCCAGCCCACGAACTGACGGTAGGGGTGGCGTGCGGCGCCCGCCACGAGGGGCACGAAGGTCCGCACGATCGGCACGAAGCGCGCGAGCACGATGGACCGGCCCCCGTACTTGTGGAAGAAGTCCTCGGTCTGGCGCAGGTACGCGGTCTTCAGGAACCGGGCGTCGTCCTTGAAGAATCGCCGCCCGTACCGGTGCCCCAGGAAGTACCCCACCTGGTCCCCGGCCACGGCGGCGATGAACGGCACCAGGATCATGAGCCACAGCGGGATGTTCAGCGCCTCGTGCAGCAGGCCGCCCGTGAACAGCAGGGAGTCGCCGGGCAGGAAGGGGAACAGCAGCCCGGACTCGATGAAGACGATCACGGTCATGCCCGCCAGGGCCCAGGGCCCGAGCTGCTGCAGCAGCTGTTCCGGGTCTCCCAGCGGCAGCAGCTGGGGTGCGAGAGTTCCCGCGGTCTGCATCAGTTCAAGCGTCATGGTGACCCATTATGCGCCCTCGGAACCGCGTCCTCGCGGCGGGGGTTCACGACGCCGGCCGGGAGTGCGCTGGTGTGCACCTGGCAGCAGCCCCCTTGTTTTCTGCCAACACCCTGCCGTGTTCCGTGCCGTGCCCGTCCGGCACTCCGGATACCTATGCTGTCCCCGTGCGATGATCCAGTCTCCGTGGGGAGACCACCGGTCGTCCCACGGAGTCCACGGACAGTCCCCAGGAAACGAGCAGTGTGCCATGGCGTTCTTCGAACTGACAGGGTGGCCCCTCTTCGTCGTCGTCGCGGGGGCGGCGCTGGCCCTGCTCGCGGTCACGGTGGTGGTCCTGCCGCGCCGTCGTGGGCCCGGGCTGGGGAAGTACCTGCTCCAGCTGGTGTGCGTGGTCCTGGTGGTCCTGCTGACCCTCGTGGGTGTCTTCCTCAAGATGAACATGGACAACCAGTGGTACTCCAGCTGGGGTGACCTGCTCTCCGACGGCGGGGGGCCCGTGACCACCGCGGGTATCGGCGCGGTCCCGGCCGCCGTGACCACCCCTGTGAAGGACCTTCCCCACCAGCCCTTCACCGCCGCACAGACGAACCCCGCCGACAGCTCCTTCTTCGGATCGCAGGTGGATGCGGCCAGCACCTCGGGGCAGTGGGTGCACTTCACCCTTCCCGGCCGGGAGTCGGGCATCACGCAGGATGCCACGGCCTGGCTGCCGCCCTCCTACATGGCGCAGCCGCAGCGCGCCTACCCCGTGATCACTGCATTCACCGGTTTCCCGGGGGACGTGCGGACCTACACCAAGGCCATGGACATCGGCCACCACATCCGCTCCGCGGTCTCGGACGGCACCATGCGGGAGGCGATCGTGGTGATCCCCGACGTCTACCCGGGCAACAACGACACCGAGTGCGTGGACAGCAACCACGGGCGGTGGGAGACGTACGTGAGCAAGGACGTGGTGTCCTGGATCCACGAGAACCTGAGGGTCTCGAGCGATCGGGCGGCGTGGTCCACCCTGGGCTACAGCGCGGGTGGCTGGTGCTCGGCCATGTTCACCGTGCGCCATCCGCAGATCTGGTCCAGCAGCGTGAACCTGGCGGGCTACTTCGCACCCATGTACAGCCCTGGACAGCAGTGGAAGACCGCGGATCCGGCGGCCTACGACCTCGCCTCGGTGGTTCGCCGCGACAAGCCGGACGTCCGCCTCTGGTTCTTCTCCGGCGGAGAGGACACGGTCTCGGTGAACGCGGTGCACGGATTCACCCCGGCCGTCTCTGCGCCCACGAGCCTGGAGACGAACATCTCCCAGAGCGGTGGTCACCGGGTCGCCCTCTGGGAAGCCCAGCTGGATTCCTCCCTGGCGTGGCTGGGCCGCACGTCCCCGGCGTTCGCGCCTCTGCCCGCGTGAACGGCCTCGGGAACTGCACATGAACGCGGGAGAATACGCCGGAACGGTCCTCGCCACGGCGCTGGGCGGCTTCGACCCGGCACCCATGGTCATCATGGCCGCGGCCCTCGGTGCGGGGGTGCGGCGCCGCCACATCATGGGCGCGTCCGCCCTCCTGCTGGGAGGGACCGCCGCGTGGGGCGTGGCCCTCACGCTTCTCGCGGGCCCTCGCCTGCAGAGCGTGGACTGGTGGGCCCTGGTACGCCACGGAGGCACTGCCGCATGGGTCGAGGTCGGTCTCGCCGTGGTGGTGGGCGGCTATGCGCTGTGGCGGGCCGTCTCGCGCCGCCGGGCCCGGGGAGAACCGACCCCGGAGAAGCCCGCCGCGAGCCCGTGGGCCCTGTACGCCACGTCCCTGGTGTTCGTGGGGATCGTGGTGTTCGACATCCCGTTCGACATCCACGTGGCGGTCGCCGCCTCCCAGCCCCTGCCGCGGGTGGTCCTCGGATGGGTGGCCTGGGCCCTGCTGAGCCAGATCGCCCTGACCGCCCTGGTCCTGCTGACCCTGCTGGGCCGGCAGGAGCGGTTCTCCACGGTCATGCGGCGCACGTGGGCAGCCGTCGCGCCCAGGATCACGGTGGTCGTCACCGCCCTGCTGGGCCTGGCGTCCCTGCTCATGCTGCTGGACGCGGGTCTGTTCCTGTGGGCAGGACGGTTCCTGATCGCGTGATCCGGGCCCTGCTCAGACCGCCGTCTGGGAGGCGGTGACGGGGTGCCCGGCCGCCAGGCGGCGTCGTCGGTCCGCCTTCTGCCGCTGGACGCCCGCGAGCGCGAGCAGCCCGCCCACGACGGACAGCGCGCACGCCACCACGGCGGGTGAGCGGTAGCCGAAGCCGGCGGAGATCACGACGCCGCCCAGCAGGGCCCCGATCGAGTTGGCCACGTTGAACGCGGCGTGGTTCAGGGACGCGCCCATCAGCTGGGCGGAGCCCGCGGCCGTGATGAGCCAGCTCTGGATGCTGGGCATGATGAACGAGTTGACCAGCGCCATCACGAAACCGGCCACGAAGATTCCCACCGGGGAGCCGCCGAGGATCCCCATGAGCAGAAGTGCCAGGGCCAGTGCCGGGAAGCCCACCGCCATGGTGCGCCGGGCGCTGCGGTCGGCGCTGATGCCGCCGAGGGCGTTGCCGATCGTCATGCCCACGCCCACCACCGCGAGCAGCCACGGGATCGCGCCGGCGGACAGCCCCGCGAGCTCACGGCCCATCTGGGTCAGGTACGTGTAGATCGCGAAGAACCCGCCGAAGCCCACCGCGGCCACGCCCATCACGATCCACACCTGGGGCAGGGCGAAGGCCTTCAGCTCACCCCGCCGACTGGCCCCGACCACGGGCTCCTGGCGGGGAACCGTGAACCACAGGCCGATGACGGTCGCGGCGAAGACCAGGGCCACCGCGCCGTACGCCATCCGCCATCCCCACGCCTGGCCGATGGCCGTCATGACGGGTACGCCCACCACGTTCGCCACCGTGAGACCGGACAGCGCGAGGGCCACACCCTTGGCCTGGTTGCCGGGGCCCATGACGGTGGCGGCCACCAGGGACGCGAGCCCGAAGTAGGCACCGTGGGGCACGCCCGCCAGGAAGCGCAGCACGACCAGGGACTCGAACGAGGGTGCCAGCGCGGAGGCCAGACTGCCCGCGAGCAGCGCCGCAGCCATCACCAGGAGCATGACCGTGCGCGACGACTTCGCCGCCAGGAAAGAGATCACCGGGGCCCCCACGACGACGCCGGCCGCGTAGGCGCTCACCATCCAGCCCGCCCGGGCGATCCCCGTTTTCGGCGACTGTCCGTAGAGCTGCGGCATGAGGTCCTGGGCGATCTGCGGGAGCAGGCCCATGGAGGCGAATTCGGTGCAGCCGATGCCGAAGCCGCCCAGTGCCAGGGCGAGCAGGGCGAGTCGGCGGCGAGCAGGAGTCAGCTGGGTCATGACCACGCGGCCTTTCGAGGATCCGGGAGCGAGGGGCGGCACGGGGCTGCCGTGCCTCTCGGGGCGGCTCTTCGCACGCGACGGCGGGTACGGGACGAGCGGGCGGCGACGGACGGCACACATCCGTCGCGGCGCACACACGGACAACGCGCGCAGAGAGGAAATTATTCGCGTCGGGGGACCCGTGTGCGGGAGCTCACTGGCGCCTTCTCCCCACCCGGTGCACGGACGTTTTCCACAGGTGTGGAGAAAAGTGTGAATATCTCCCGGCACATGTGTGGATTGGAAGCCGCGAAGCCCGGAAAACCGGTATCCACAGGGTTGTTCACAGGTGTGGAATTACAGATGTGTAAGTTGTAAACAGGTGTGGACGAGCCCTGTGGAGAACAGCGCGGAACACCTCGTCAGATCCTCCGCCGCAGCCGCGGCAGCATGAGCGCCGCCACGATCGCGCCGGTGACGAGGCCGCCCAGGTGGGCCTGCCACGCCACCCCTCCCACCAGGAATCCGAAGGCCAGGTTGATCACGATCAGCACGGTGATGGGCACGATGTTGTTCTCGAAGTGCCGCATGAACACGAACATGGCACCGAACAGCCCGAAGATGCCGCCGGAGGCACCGATCACGAGCACCCAGGGATCACCGAGCAGCAGCACCCCCACCGAGCCGCCGACCACGGAGAGCAGGAACAGCGCGGTCATTCGCCACGCTCCCAGCAGCGGCTCCAGCATCCGGCCGAAGAGGTACAGGGTGTACATGTTCAGCACCAGGTGCACCGGAGAGGGCATGGCGTGCACGAAACCGCTCGTGAGCATCCGCCACGGCTGGGACGCGGTGAGGGCGGGGGCGTAGCCCAGCACGGTGGAGAGGTCGTAGGGCGTGAACAGCCGCGTGAGCCACTGCAGCGCCCACATGCCCGCGCAGATGCCGATGAGCGTCCACGTCACCGGCCAGCCACTGCGTCCGCGCCCCCTCCGGAGCCGCCCGCGGGAGGGCGCACCGGCCCCGGCAGGGTCGTGCTGCGCGGGGTTGGACGATCCATGGCCGTACGGCACGTACCCGTGCGGTGCCGGGCCCTGAGGGGCGCCGCTGCCCTCCCGGGGGCCGCTCGGGTGCGCCCCGGGAAGGTATTGGCCGTAGCGGGGCGCCGGCACACCACCACCCCGAGGGGCTCCGGGAACTCCCCCGAGGCCCGGGTTCCCGTGCGGGTGGGCAGGCCGCGGGTCGGAGTCTTCGCTGGCGTGGTCGTCACTCATGTCATCTCCGGCATATCAACTGGTGGGGCGGGCAATCACCCCCGGATAGACGTAGAGCCCACCCGGTCACCGGGTGGGCTCCACGCTGTGTGGTCTCGAGTGGGACTCAGAGAGCTTCCACGTCGATGGAGGTGATCACGCAGTCCTCCACGGGGCGGTCCTGGCCGCCGGTGCGGACGGTGTTGAGCTCGTCCACGACCTTCTTGGACTCGTCGTCCGCCACCTCACCGAAGATGGTGTGCTTGCCCTGCAGCCAAGTGGTGGGGGCGGTGGTGATGAAGAACTGCGAGCCGTTGGTGCCGCGTCCGTTGCGGGTGCCGGCGTTCGCCATGGCCAGCATGTACGGGGCGTTGAAGTTCAGCTCGGGGTGGATCTCGTCGTCGAAGTTGTAGCCCGGGCCGCCGATGCCCTGACCCAGCGGATCGCCGCCCTGGATCATGAAGTCCTTGATGATCCGGTGGAACACGACGTCCTTGTACAGCGGGCCGGACTGCTTCTCACCCGTGCGGGGATCGGCCCACTCCTGGGTGCCGTCTGAGAGACCCACGAAGTTCTTGACCGTCTTGGGGGCGTGGTTGCCGAAGAGCTCCACCACGATGTCCCCGTGGTTGGTGTGGATGGTGGCCTTGTGCGTGGCAGTAGCGGAAGTCATGGCTGTCATTCTGGCACGGGTGTCACGAAGCCGTCAGGACGGCCGAAAGGTGTTCAGCGCACAGTGAAAAGGCCCCCGGGCAGCCCGATCCCCGGGAGTCTCCCAGCTCACAGAACGTATGCTGGGAAGTGGAGATTCACATCATCGCCACTGTAGGAGGGAGACATCATGAGCATGTTCAAGAGCAAGGCTCAGAAGCAGGCCGAGGCCACCAGCAAGGCGGCCGGGCACAAGGTCGTCCACGCGGGGGACTGGCTGTCCACCGAGATCGCTGAGCTCGGCGAGAAGCTGCAGCACGGTGTGGAGGCCGGCGCCACCGCCCTCGCGAGCGGCGTCGAGGCCACGAGCCCGTACGTCCAGGACGGTCTGGGCAAGGCCCAGAGCTTCGGCGAGGACGCCCGCAAGCGCAGCGAGAAGGCCAAGGCCGCGGGTGTCGCGGCTGCCGCTCCCCTCGCCGCCAAGGCCGCCAAGAAGACCGCCACCGGTCGTGCCGCCGCCCAGGAGAAGTACTCGGGCGCCGTCGCCGCGCTGGCCGCCAAGGTCGCGGACGCGGACACCTCTGACCAGTTCGACGCCCTCGTCACCAAGCTGACGGGCGACAAGAAGACGGTCAAGCGCATCCAGAAGGCCGCCAAGAACTCGGCCAAGGAGTACGCCAAGCAGCAGAAGAAGGCCCAGGGCGGCCACAAGGGTCTGCTGGTCCTCGGTCTGCTCGTGGCCGGTGGCGTGGCGGGCGTGGCCGCATGGCGCGCCTCGCGTCCTGTGCAGGATCCCTGGAAGACCCCGGCCACCGCGTCGCCGCGCGTGTCCGCGTCCCCCGTCAACACCAACTCCACCGTGGCCGCCGGCACCGGTGTGAAGGTGGACGACGTCAAGGACCCCACGTCCAGCGCACACCAGGGGGGCACCACCACGCAGGCGGCCCACCGCGCCACGGACGGCGTGAAGTCGGTGGCCGAGGACGCCAAGCAGACCGTCAACGAGGTCAAGGAGCAGATCAAGGGCTCCAAGACCGATGACACCAAGCTGGGTTCCGCGGACAACGCCTCCAAGCACAACCCGGGCAACACCAAGCACTGAGGTTGCGCAGGATCCCCGCCGGGGATCCCGTGACCACAGCACGACGCCGCGCTCCTCGTTCGAGGGGCGCGGCGTCGTCGTTGTCAGGGCCGGGTCAGGAGAAGATCCCGGCCACGGTGTCGTAGGTCTGGTAGACGCCCAGAATGATGAACAGCACCGCGCACACCACCAGCACGGCGTTGGTGAACATGCCGTTGCGCCACTTCTTGGGGGTGCGGGACGTGTTGAGCAGCCCCAGCAGGGTGACGGCCAGGAACGGCATGAACAGGGCGCCCAGCACGCCGTAGAGCAGGATCAGGAACACCGGCTTGTCCAGCAGCAGCAGGAGCATGGGCGGGAAGGTGAGCCACAGCAGGTAGAACTTGAAGTACTTGCCGCCGGTCCTCGTGTCCGGGTGCCCACTGGGCCTGTTCCGGACGTTGCCCCAGTAGTCCGCGAACATGAGGGACACACCGGACCACACGCCCACCACGGAGGAGAACGAGGCGGCCCAGAATCCCACGAGGAACGTCACGCCGATCACGTCCCCGTAGCGCTCGCGCAGCACCTTGTCGAGGTCCAGCAGCCCCTTGTCCCCGGCACTGATCGCGTAGCCCGCCGAGTAGAGCACCTCGGCACCCACCACGAGCATGGCCAGCACGAAGATGCCGGTCATGGTGTAGGCCACCACGTTGTCGAGCTGCATGACGCGCATCCACCGGGGCTGGTGCCAGCCCTTCTCCCGCAGCCAGTAGCCGTACGCGGCCAGGGTGATGGTGCCGCCCACCCCACCGGCCAGCGCCAGCGTGTACACCACGCCGCCCTGGGGGATCACGGGGATCAGCCCGGTGATCATCTCGGGGATGTCCGGCACCGTGATGACGGCCAGGCCCACCATGACCACGAACATGATGCCCACCATGGCCGCGGTGATCTTCTCGATGACCGCGTACCGTCCGAGCCACACGATCCCGAACCCCAGCACGCCCATGATCATGGCCCACGCCCACAGCGGCAGGAACGGGAACAGGGCCGCCAGGGGCAGCGCGGACGAGGACATGGCGGTGGCTCCGTACACGAAGCCCCAGATGATGATGTACGGGCCGAAGTACCAGGAGGTCCAGCGGCCCAGGGACCGCCAGCCCTCGAAGATGGTGCGGCCACTGGCCAGGGAGTAGCGCCCCGCTCCCTCCACGAGCACGATCTTCATGATGGTGCCGGCCACGACCGCCCACAGCAGGGTGTAGCCGTACCGGGAACCGGCGGTGAGGGTGGCCACCATGTCCGCGGCACCCACGCCCGTGGCGGCGACCACCAGTCCGGGGCCGATCAGCTTCCACCGCTCGATCCGCTCGAGCGGCTCGTGGGGATCGACCGAGGCCAGGGGCTGCAGGGGGGTCTTGTCGCGCATGGGGAGACTCCGCACTTCGATATGGGGCACGTCACAGGTGGGGACCAGTCTGTCACGGCCCCGCGCTCCTCGGTGACAGTCGCGTTCCACGGCGGGCCGCCCGTGCCGCGCAGGAGGCGCCCCCGGGAACCGGCGGGCCTGAGGCACCCGGTGCCCCGGCGCCGTCGGCCCCGTGCATGTCCCTCTGTCGGTGCCGGCGGCCCTGCGCGGCCCCCCGCTCACCTGCTGGGGAACGAGAAGAACCCCGGACACCTCATTGCAGAGGCGTCCGGGGTTCGAGTGTGGAGCCTAGGAGATTCGAACTCCTGACATCTGCCTTGCAAAGGCAGCGCTCTACCAACTGAGCTAAGGCCCCGTATTCAGTTGCGGCGCTCCTCCGCCGGGAGGAACGCCGTGCCCGCGGTTCTCAGTCCACGGGATCCACTGCCGAATTCCACGCGTCCCGCTTGGCCTCGGCACCGCGCCAGGACTTCACAGCGGCCACCGTCAGTCCGGTCAGGGCAACCAGTGCCGCAATGCGTGACTTCACAGGGATCCTCCGGTCGAGCAGAACTCGCGGTGGGTGGGAATTCGATGGGTGGGCGTACCAGGAATTGAACCTGGGACCTCTTCGTTATCAGCGAAGCGCTCTAACCGTCTGAGCTATACGCCCTCAGCGTGGCCGGAACAGAGCATTCTCTGGCTGGCCACGCCAAGACTTTACCGGAGGTTGGTCCCCGCACCAAATCTGTGCGGGCCGGGGATCAGTCGTCGGTGAGGGTCACGCCGATGCCGCCGATCAACGACGCCGCGATGTTGTACAGGATCGCTCCCAGCACGGAGAGCGCAGACAGCAGGATCACGTTGACCACGGAGATCAGGGTGGAGAACAGCGCCGTGTTGCCGAGCGACAGGAACTTCTTGATGTCCGCTCCCTCCGCACTGCCACCGAGCATGGAGAGCAGCTCGTTGATGCCCTGGAAGAGACCGGTCAGATCCAGCACGAGCCACAGCACGAGGGACGCGACCACGGTGATGATCCCCAGGGCCACGGACAGCAGGAACGCCAGCTTCAGGACGGACCACGTGTCCACCTTGGAGACCACCAGGCGGGCGCGGCGCACCTTGGCCCGGGGGGCGGGTCGCACGAGCCCCTTGCCGGAAGTCTTTCCGTTCTGCTGGGGCTTGGACTTCTTGGGGGAAGAAGTCGTCGCGGGCTTGCCCGCTTTCGAGGCCGAGCTCGCGCTCATGCGTCACCTCCGTTGTCGTTGTCCTCCAACGCTACTGCATCGTTCTGGCCGTCGGAGTCAGCCTGGCCGTCCCCGGTGCCCTCCGGGACGACGTCACCGGATCCGGTGTCCCGTCCCTCACCGACGACGCCGCCCGGCCCGGTGCCGTGCGCCGCGTCCTCCTCGGCCACTTCCTTCTCGATCTCGCGCTCCGCGTTGCGGGCCACACCCACGATGGTGTCCTCGGGGCCCGGCTTGGCGAAGATCACGCCCATGGTGTCGCGGCCGCGGGCCGGCACCTCACTCACGGTGGAACGGACCACCTTCCCGCTCTCCATGACCACGAGCACCTCGTCGTTCTCGCCCACGATCAGACCACCCACGAGGCCGCCGCGGACCTCGGCGAGCTTGGCCACCTTGATGCCCAGCCCACCTCGGCCCTGCACGCGGTACTCCTGGACGGAGGTGCGCTTGGCGTAGCCGCCCTCGGTCACCACGAACACGTGGGAGTCGTCGTGGACCACGTTGGCGGAGAGCAGCTCGTCACCCGAGCGGAACTTCATGCCCGTGACACCCGAGGTGGCGCGACCCATGGGGCGCAGGGCGTCGTCGTCGGCGCGGAAGCGCAGGGACTGGCCGTGGCGCGAGATCAGCATGACGTCGTCGTCCGTGTCCACGAGCATGGCCGAGACCAGCTCGTCGTCATCGCGAAGGTTGATCGCGATCACGCCGGCGGAGCGGTTGGTGTCGTAGTCCGTGAGGCGGGACTTCTTGACCAGGCCGTTGCGGGTGGCCAGCACCAGGTACGGCGCGTCCTGGTACGAGCGCAGCTCCATGACCTTGGCGATCCGCTCCTCGGGCTGGAACTCCATGAGGTTGGCCACGTGCTGGCCCTTGGCGTCCCGCCCGGCCTCCACGAACTCGTAGGCCTTGACGCGGTAGACCCGGCCCAGGGTGGTGAAGAACAGGATCCAGTGGTGGGTGTTCGTCACGAAGAAGTGCTCCACGACGTCGTCCCCGCGCAGCTGGGCGCCCTTGATGCCGCGGCCGCCGCGGTGCTGTGCGCGGTACTCGTCCGCGCGGGTGCGCTTGACGTAGCCGTCACGGGTGATGGTGACCACCACCTGCTGCTGCGGGATGAGATCCTCCATGGAGACGTCCCCGTCGAAGCCGTACAGCACCTCGGTGCGGCGGTCGTCCCCGTAGCGCTCCACGATCTCCGCGAGCTCCTCCGAGATGATCTCGCGCTGGCGTGCCTCGGACGCGATGATCTCCTCGTACTCGGCGATCAGCCGCTGCAGCTCCGCGTGCCGGTCCTGGATCTTCTGGCGCTCCAGGGCGGCCAGGCGCCGCAGCTGCATGTTGAGGATCGCCTGGGCCTGCGCCTCGTCGATCCCGAGCAGCTCCATGAGCCCGCTGCGGGCCTCCTCCACCGTGGGGGAGCGGCGGATCAGGGCGATGACCTCGTCCAGGGCGTCCAGGGCCTTGAGCAGGCCCAGCAGGATGTGCGCCTCCTCCTGCGCCTGCTTGAGGCGGTACCTGGTGCGCCGCACGATGACTTCCATCTGGTGCGTCACCCAGTGGTGCACGAACGCGTCCAGCGACAGGGTGCGCGGCACGCCGTCCACGAGAGCGAGCATGTTCGCGGAGAAGTTCTCCTGCAGCTGCGTGTGCTTGTAGAGGTTGTTGAGCACCACCTTGGGCACGGCGTCGCGCTTGAGCACGATGACCAGGCGCTGACCGGTGCGCCCGGAGGTCTCGTCGCGCATGTCCGCGATGCCCTGGACCTTGCCGTCCTTGACCAGGTCCGCGATCTTGATGGCCAGGTTGTCCGGGTTGACCTGGTAGGGCAGCTCGGTGACCACCAGGCACGTGCGGTTGTGGATCTCCTCCACGCTGACCACGGCGCGCTGCGTGATGGAGCAGCGGCCCGTGCGGTAGGCCTGCTCGATCCCCTTGTGCCCCAGGATCTGGGCGCCGGACGGGAAGTCCGGGCCCTTGACCCGCTTGATGAGCTCCTCCAGCAGGGTCTCGCGGTCCACGTCCGGGTTCTGCAGGTACCACTGGACGCCGTCCGCGACCTCGCGCAGGTTGTGCGGCGGGATGTTCGTGGCCATGCCCACCGCGATGCCCGCGGAACCGTTGACCAGCAGGTTCGGGAACCGGGACGGCAGCACCGTGGGCTCCTGCTGCTTGCCGTCGTAGTTGTCCTGGAAGTCCACGGTGTCCTCGTGGATGTCCCGGACCATCTCCATGGCCAGCGGCGCCATCTTGGTCTCGGTGTACCGGGGTGCCGCGGCGCCGTCGTTGCCCGGGGAGCCGAAGTTGCCCTGCCCCAGCGCGAGCGGGTAGCGCATGGTCCAGTTCTGGATCAGTCGCACCAGGGCGTCGTAGATCGCGGAGTCGCCGTGGGGGTGGTAGTTGCCCATCACGTCTCCGACGACGCGAGCGCACTTGTTGAACGAGCGCTCCGGGCGGTAGCCGCCGTCGTACATGGTGTAGAGCACGCGGCGGTGCACGGGCTTGAGGCCGTCCCGCACGTCCGGCAGCGCACGGCCCACGATCACGGCCATGGCGTAGTCCAGGTAGGAGCGCTGCATCTCCGTCTGCAGGTCGATCTGCTCCACGCGGTCCGAGGTCACCTCGAGGTCGTCCACCACGACTCCCTCGACCGCCTCGGGGGTGTTCTCCGGATCCACGGGGCCGGGGCCTGCCTGCGTCTCGTCACTCATGCGTTGCTGTCCGTTTCTGCTGGTCTCTCACGGTCCACTGTTCATGCCGGCAGGGGAATATCCGGCGGTTGACATGCCTAGATGTCGAGGAACCGAATGTCCTTGGCGTTCTGCTGGATGAACTCCCGACGGGACTCCACGTCCTCGCCCATCAGCACCGAGAAGACCTGGTCCGCCGCGGCGGCGTCGTCCATGGTGACCTGCAGCAGCGTGCGGTGCTCCGGGTCCATGGTGGTCTCCCACAGCTCGGTGTAGTCCATCTCGCCCAGACCCTTGTAGCGCTGGATGCCGTTGTCCTTGGGCAGGCGGCGGTTCTCCGCGAGACCCTTGGACAGGGCGGCGTCGCGCTCCGCGTCCGAGAACACGTAGTCGTGCGGCGCGTTGGACCACTTGATGCGGTACAGCGGCGGCTGCGCGAGGTACACGTAGCCGTGCTCGATGAGCGGGCGCATGAAGCGGAACAGCAGCGTGAGCAGCAGCGTGGTGATGTGCTGGCCGTCCACGTCCGCGTCCGCCATCAGCACGATCTTGTGGTACCGGGCCTTCTCGATGTCGAAGTCGTCCCCGATGCCCGCGCCGAACGCCGTGATCATGGACTGCACCTCGGCGTTGGACAGTGCACGGTCCAGCCGGGCGCGCTCCACGTTGAGGATCTTGCCGCGCAGCGGGAGGATCGCCTGGTGCGCGGGGTCGCGGCCCTGCACCGCGGAACCACCCGCGGAGTCGCCCTCCACGATGTAGATCTCCGAGAGCGTGGGGTCCTTGGACGAGCAGTCCTTGAGCTTTCCGGGCATCCCACCGGACTCCAGCAGACCCTTGCGGCGCGTGGTCTCGCGCGCCTTCCGGGCGGCCAGGCGGGCCTGGGAGGCGTAGATGGCCTTGCGGACAATGTCCTTGGCCGGGTTCGGGTTGCGCTCCAGCCACGCCCCGAAGAGCTCGAACATCTCGCGCTGCACGAAGGTCTTGGCCTCGGAGTTGCCCAGCTTGGTCTTGGTCTGGCCCTCGAACTGCGGCTCGGAGAGCTTGATGGAGATCACCGCGGTGAGACCCTCGCGGACGTCCTCGCCCGTGAGGTTGTCGTCCTTGTCCCGCAGCAGCTTGTTCTCACGGGCGTAGCGGTTGATCAGCGTGGTCAGTGCGGTGCGGAAGCCCTCCTCGTGGGTGCCGCCCTCGTGCGTGTTGATCGTGTTGGCGTACGTGTGCACGGACTCGTTGAACGCCGTGGTCCACTGCATGGCCAGTTCCAGGGACATCTTCTTGTCCTGGTCGTCCACCTCCAGGGAGATCACGTCCTGGTGGATCAGCTCCGCCTTCTTGGAGGAGTTCAGGAACGTCACGTAGTCCAGCAGGCCGTCCTCGTAGCAGTAGACCACCTGGCGCGCGCCGGCCGCCGCGGCGTCGTCGTCCGCGCCGGCCGTGCCGCCGTCCTGTCCCTCGAGGGGGCCGGTGGCGTCCGCGGGAGTGTCCCCGGCGATCTCCTCGCCGGTCTCGTCCGTGGCGCGCTCGTCCGTGAGGGAGATCCGCAGGCCCTTGTTCAGGAACGCCATCTGTTGGAAGCGCGCACGCAGGGTCTCGAAGTCGAAGTCCACGGTCTCGAAGATCTCGGCGTCCGGGTAGAAGACCTGGGTGGTGCCCGTCTCCTCCGTGGCCTCGCCCTTGACCAGCTCACCCTGCGGGCGGCCGCCGTTGGCGAAGCTCATGCGCCACACGTGCCCCTGGCGGCGGACCTCGGTGTCCACCCGCGAGGACAGGGCGTTGACCACGGAGATGCCCACGCCGTGCAGACCACCGGAGACGGCGTACCCGCCGCCGCCGAACTTGCCGCCCGCGTGCAGGATGGTCATCACGACCTCCACGGTGGGCCTGCCCTCGGTGGGGTGCATGTCCACGGGGATGCCGCGGCCGTTGTCGGACACGCGCACGCCGCCGTCCGCCTGCAGCGTGACCTCGATGTGGTCGCAGTATCCGGCCAGGGCCTCGTCCACGGAGTTGTCGACCACCTCGTAGACCAGGTGGTGCAGACCCCGGGGCCCGGTGGAGCCGATGTACATCCCCGGGCGCTTCCTGACCGCCTCGAGACCTTCCAGGACGGTGATGTCGCTCGCGCCGTACTCGTGCTGTGGGGAGTCCTCTGTAGCCACGGGGTTTCCGGTCCTCCTGCGTAATCGTTGGCGATCGTCGCCCGGCCCACATGAGTACAGCCGATGAGACGGTTCGCGGCTCATCGGCTGGCGGGACGAAGAGATCTGTGACTTCTCATTCTAGCGGATGTTCCCGCGGATCAAGCCCTCAACGGCCGCCAGACGCCCCGGAACCCCGCCGTGATGGGTGACGTCATTTCCGGGGCCCGGAGCGGCTCGCGGGATTCTGGCGGGTTTTGGGCGGATCCGGCTACCCGTACGTGTCCCGGGGGCCTCGACCCTGCACCGCCCAGCGTCCCCGCTTCCAGCTGGGCCCCACAGGGCCGTGGATCTCCAACCTGGTGACGATGCCCTCGCCGAGCTTCTCGGCGAAGCTGCGCAGGATCTCGGACTGGATCAGCCGCAGCTGGGTGGCGTACGCCGTGGAGTCGCAGCGCACCCGCACCACCGTGTCCTCGAAGTGCTCGGGCCACGTGTGCTCCGCGTTGCGCGGACCCACCAGGGAGGCCCAGTCCGCGAGCACGCTGCTCACGTTCACGGGGGTCTTCCACCCGCGGTGGGTCATGAGCGTGTCCACCACCGAGGACAGCGGCCGGGGGTCCCGCGCCGAGCGTCCCGGGCCGGAGAATCCCCCCAGCTGCCGGGGGTCCGTCCCGTAGCGGTTCCTGCTGCGCAGCGCCGGGGAACCGGTCCCCTCCTCCATGGCGGTTCCGAACGCCCGCATGTTCTTGGCCGCGGCCGCGGTGGACAGCGGCTTGTCCCCGCGGTCCTGCGCCGCCTTCCGCGCCCGCTGCAGGGCCACGGCCGCGGCGTCCACCACGTCCCGGTGCACCGTGTCACTCATCTCCGGCGCCCTCGTGCTGGTCCGCTCCGGCGGACGACGCCGCCGCGCCGCGTTCCCGGACCACGCCCGGCTCCACGTCCAGGACCGTGTGGGAGCTCTCGAGCAGAGCCGCGGGAAGGTCCTCGTCCACGGCCGCCGTGACGAGCACCTGTTCCGCCTGCCGCACGAGCTCCGCCAGCCGACTCCGGCGGCGGGCGTCCAGCTCCGCGAACACGTCGTCCAGGATCAGCACCGGAGCGGCACCCGGGGACGGGTCGTCGGCCACGTGCACGTACCAGGACCCCAGGCGCAGCGAGAGGGCGATGGACCAGGTCTCCCCGTGGGACGCGTAGCCCTTGGCGGGTGTGTCTCCCAGGCGGATCAGCAGATCGTCCCGGTGCGGACCCACCAGGGTGATGCCGCGCTCGCGCTCCTGGCGCTCCACGCGTTCGAAGGCGTCCATCATGAGCCCGTGGAGGTCCGCCACGGTGAAGTGGGCGAGGGCGTGCTGGTCCGCGCCCGGGGCCACGGAGGAGCTCTCGTACTCGAGCCTGACGTGCTTGGGGCCCTCCGTGAGCTGCTGGTAGGCACGGTCCACCTCGGGCTCCAGGGCCTCGAGGAGCTGGAGCCTCGCGGCCATCAGAGCCGCGCCGGCCCGTGCCAGCTGGTCGTTCCACACCGCGAGCGTCGCCCGGTCCGAGTCCGAGAAGGCCCGGGAACGGCGAGTGGACTTGAGCAGGGCGTTGCGCTGCTTCAGCGCACGGTCGTAGTCCGAGCGGGCCGCGGAGAGCACGGGCCGCATGGCCGTGGCGAGGTCGTCCAGGAACCGCCGCCGGTGGGACGGATCACCCTTCACCAGGGTGAGGTCCTCGGGGGAGAACAGCACGGTGTGCAGTGTCCCGAGCGCCTCCCGGGCGCGCACGGGTGCGGCGCGGTTGATCCGCACGCGGTTGGCCCGCGCCGCATTGAGCTCGTACTCCAGCACCGTGCGCTGCCCACCGCGGTTCACCCGCAGCCGGATGATCGCACGCTCCGAGCCCGTGGCGATCAGGGGCCCGTTGCCGGAGACACGGTGGGAGGCCAGGGACGCGGCCCAGTCGACCGCCTCCACGATGTTGGTCTTGCCCACGCCGTTGGGACCGGCGAACACCGTGAGTCCCGGGGTCAGTGCGAGGTCCAGACCGGCGTAGGTCCGGTAATCCAGCAGCGAGAGGTGGTCTACGAACACACGATCACTGGTTGGGCAGACGGACCGGCATGAGCAGGTACTTGTAGTCCACGTCATCCTCGCCGTCCGGCTCTGCCTGCGCGGAGAGCACGGCGGGCTTGGGCGGAGCGGTGAACGAGAACCGCACGTAGGCCGAGTCGAACGCGTTCAGTCCCTCGGACAGGTACGTGGGGTTGAACGCCACGGTGATGTCGTCCCCGTTGAGCTGCGCGTCAAGGACCTCGGAGGCCTGGGCATCCTCACCGGTGCCGGCGTCGAGCGCCACCTGGCCCTCGCTGAAGGCCAGCCGCACCGGGGTGTTGCGCTCGGCCACGAGGGACACGCGGCGCACGGCCTCGACGAGCTCCGAGGTGCGCACCACCGCGGTGATCGGGGTGTTCTCGGGGAACAGCGAGCGGATCTTGGGGTACTCGCCGTCGATCAGCAGGCTGGTGGTGCGCCGACCGCCGGACTCGAAGCCCACGAGCTCGGTGTTCTCGGCCAGCGCCATGTTGACGTCCCCGGCAGAGCCGAGGGTCTTGGCGACGTCGTTGAGGGTCTTGGCCTTGATGAGTGCCGCGGTGGACAGCGTGGGATCGGTGGGGCGCCACGTGAGTTCGCGCATGGCCAGGCGGTACCGGTCCGTGGCCAGGAGGGTCATCTTCTCGCCCTCGATCTCCATGCGGATGCCGGTGAGGATCGGGAGGGTGTCGTCCTTGGACGCCGCGATGTTCACCTGCGCGACGGCGTGGGCGAACTCGTCACCGGCCACCACGCCCGAGAGCTCCGGGAGGCCCGGCAGCTGGGGGTAGTCGTCCACCGGCATGGCTGCGAGGTTGAACTTGGAGGACCGGCACGTGAGGGTGACCTTTCCGCCGTCGGCCTCGAGCTGAACGGGCGCGGAGGGCAGCGAGCGGCAGATGTCCGCGAGCAGGCGACCCGAGACGAGGGTGGTTCCCTCCTCCATGACGTCCGCACTGATGGTGAGGCGAGCGGAGATCTCGTAGTCGAAGCTCGCGATGGACAGGGACCCGTTCTCCGCCTTGATGAGCAGACCGGACAGCACGGGAACGGGGGGCCGCGGGGACAGCGAACGAGCAGTCCAGGTGACTGCTTCAGCCAGTACGTCGCGCTCGACCGAGAACTTCACGAAGGTGCCCCTCTGTTGGCTTTGGACAGGAGTGTCTTCCCTGCATGGTATCCGCCACGGAGGACGCCTCCCCAACGGGGTGAGGTGGTGGGGAGATCGTGTGCGCCGCCGTCGCGTCGGGGATTCGTGTAATTACAGAGATCCTCGAGGGGCGCACGGGGCGGATCGTCCGGATTTTTGTTATTCGGTGGATCTTTCTTTAAGGGTCAGAAGTGTTAATAACCCCTGTGGGTTCTGTGGATAACCGCCTGCATCCCAGCCGTCGAGCGGCTCCACGGTGTTGATGCACTGTGGATCGGCGGCCACCTGCCTGTGACCGCTCGGTGCAGAACTTCCGCGTGATTCCGGGGATTCCACAGCACTGCCCACCGATTCGCAGACGTTCTCCACCGGCCCAGGCTCGTTGTCCACAGATTTTTCCACACCGCCTCGTTCTCGCCCGTGCACAGGCCGTCCACACAGGGCCCTGGAGCTGTGGAACGCGCCTCCAGAAGCGCGGGGTGGAGCGGTCCGTGCCTGTGGACGAATCACAAGAACGGGGCCCCGGACATGGCCAGGGCCCCGTGGAGGATCTCTGCGGTGCGGGTGCTCGCCGCCGGGCTCAGCCCTCGCGCGACTGCTGCTTGATCCGGTTGGTCAGTTCCGTGACCTGGTCGAAGATCTGTCGACGCTCCGCCATGAGGGTGCGGATCTTGCGGTCGGCGTGCATCACGGTGGTGTGGTCACGCCCCCCCAGCTCCTGCCCGATCTTGGGAAGGGACATGTCCGTGAGCTCGCGCAGCAGGTACATGGCGATTTGCCGAGCCGTCACGAGGGTCCGGGTGCGGGACTTGGACTTCAGCTCGTCCAGGGTGATGTTGAAGAACGCCGCAGTCTGGCCCAGGATCGACGCCGCGGTGATCTCCTGCCCGCCGTCGTCCGTGATCAGGTCCTTGAGCACCAGCTCGGCGAGGGGAAGATCCACGGGCTGCTTGTTGAGCGACGCGAACGCGGTCACCCGGATGAGCGCGCCCTCGAGCTCGCGGATGTTCGTGGAGATGTGGGACGCGATGTACTCCATCACGTCGTCCGGGGCATCCATGCCTTCACTGATGGCCTTCTTCCGCAGGATCGCGATGCGCGTCTCAAGCTCCGGCGGCTGCACGTCGGTGATCAGACCCCACTCGAACCGGGACCGCATGCGCTCGGCGAAGCCGGTGAGCTGCTTGGGAGGCATGTCGGAGGTGATGACGATCTGCTTCTCGTGGTTGTGCAGCGCGTTGAAGGTGTGGAAGAACTCCTCCTGCGTGTGCTCCTTGCCCGCGAGGAACTGGATGTCGTCGATCAGCAGGAGGTCCACGTTGCGGTAGATGCCCTTGAAGGACGAACCCTCGTCGTCCCGGATGGAGTTGATGAAGTCGTTGGTGAACTCCTCGGAGTTCACGTACCGCACCCGCATCTTGGGATAGAGCCGCTTGGCGTAGTGGCCAATGGCGTGCAGCAGGTGGGTCTTGCCCAGGCCGGAGTCCCCGTAGATGAACAACGGGTTATATGCCTTGGCGGGGGTCTCCGCGACCGCGAACGCTGCGGCGTGGGCAAAACGGTTGGACTGGCCGATCACGAAGGAGTCGAACACGTACTTGGGGTTCAGCCGGGCGGAGCTGTCCCACTCGGAATCGGCGGGGCTGGTGTCCGAGCCGTTGCCGGTGGTGAGCACCTCCCGCGGCGCGGGGACCGGGGTCTGCTCCCTGCGGGGCGGAAGTCCTCCGAACTCCGCATCCCGACCGGGTGGGGCAACGGACGGCTCTGCGCCGGGACGGGTCGAGAACCGGCTCTCGGGATCCGCCGCCTGTTCCTGGGGGGTGAGGAACGAGCCCGGCGCGCGCTCCGCCTCGATCTCGGTCAGCGAGGGCGCGCTGGGTCCGCGCTGCTGGGTGGAGCTGGACTCGGTGTCCGCCCGGCCACCGTCCGCCGGGGCGCGGTGCGTGCGATCAGCGCCGGCGCGGCGGGTGTCAGCCGGGGGCCGGGACGGGCTCGGCTGCATCTCGAGCTCCGGGTCCACCACGAAGGCCACCAGGGTGTCGGCGCCGAAGACCCTGTGCACGGTGTCGTCCAGGATCTCGGACATGGGTCGGTGCTGGAGGAACTCGCGGGTGACCTCACTGGGAACGGCCACCAGGAGCGTGGAGCCCATCAGCCCACGGGGTTCGCACAGCGCGATGTTGCCGCGTGAGCGCCCGGTCACCCGGGGATTCTCGTTCATGAAGCGGACACACTCTGCCCACTGCTCGGACAGTGTCTGGTTGTCCTGCTGCATGAGCGACTCCTGACGTGTTGGACCGGGAACGGCCCAGTTTTCCACAGAGTTGTTCACAGCGGTGGATAAACCTCGTGGGGGGTGGCCGTGGGGTTCAGCCTAGATCAGGTGTCACGGCACTTCATAGCCCGAATCCGCGGGCAGGTGGAACTACAGACGTGTAGTTCGCGCCTGGGGATAACCTGCCGCGCCACGGCGCGGACCGGCCGTTTTCCACATGCCCTGCGGACCGTGGATGCACAGCTGTGGAAGTGCTGTCCGCCGCGCGTGCGACCCCTTCGGGAGAGCGGGGTGCGGGTCTGCGGGCCGGGTGGCCACCGGCAGGGCCGCTCCGGGTCGGGCCCTTCGTGGCGGTAACGGCGCGGTGCCCGCTGGCCGGCGGCGGGAGCTCTGGTCGGCGACGGCCTCGGACCCGGGGGCGGGCGGCGTCGAGCCCGGTATTTGACCCGGCTGGCCCCATTGACTACTGTGGATAGGTCTTGTGCGTGCAGCATCGCGATCTCTGCATGCCCGCACGCCCCCAGAAACCTACCGCGTGCGCCCCCTGCGACTTCTCGCAGTCGGCTCACCGTAGTCCAACCTCATGGAGTGACTAATGCCCAAGCGGACTTTCCAGCCGAACAACCGCCGCCGCGCTCGCAAGCACGGCTTCCGTGCTCGCATGCGCACCCGCGCCGGCCGCGCCATCATCGGTGCCCGCCGCAGCAAGGGTCGCGCCAGCCTCTCGGCCTGAGCCCCCGCGTCTCGAGGTTCGCGTCATGCTGCCCACTCGGCACCGGATGCGGACCTCGGCGCAGTTCACGACCACCGTACGTTCCGGTGCCCGCAGCGGTCGCCGGAACGTCGTCGTATCCGTGCGCATGCACACGGGTGAACCGTCCCGCGTGGGGTTCGTGGTCTCCAAGGCCGTGGGCAACGCGGTGACGCGCAACAAGGTCAAGCGCCGGCTGCGCGAGCTCAGCGCGAGCAGCGTGCGGGACCAGCCCCACGGCATGGACGTGGTGGTGCGGGCCCTGCCCCCCGCTGCGGCCGCGGACTGGGACGAACTGGGCAGCGACTACCGGGCCGCATTCACGGCCGCGGTGCGGCGGGCACGATGACGCTCACAGCTGGTCCCGGGCACCATGCCGTAACGTGCCCCGTGGACGATCGAGAAGGAGGCGCACGTGACACCACGGGTGACTCCTGAGCAGCTGCTGGCACGCGCCCCGCACGAGTTCAACACCTCGGGTGGTGTGCTCGGCGCGGTCAAGCAGGCTCCGCAGAACCTTCTGATCGCCCTGCTCAAGCTCTACAGGACCATCGTCTCCCCGCTCTACGGGGACGTGTGCCGCTACTTCCCCTCCTGCTCCGCCTACGCGCTCGAAGCCGTCACCGTGCACGGTGCTGTGCGCGGACTGGGGCTGAGTGTTATGCGGCTGCTGCGCTGCCACCCCTGGGCCGCCGGGGGGATCGACAGGATCCCGGGGGGTGGCCGGGAGTTCCCGACCCTCGCCACGACCCCCAGAATCGTTCTGCTCAACCACCCGAACCTCGTGCGTGAGTACACGCACGACTGTCAGGCCCGCCACCATGCGGCTCAAGGAGCCAACGCTCGATGAACTTCTTCGACCTGATTCTCTTGCCCTTCAAATGGATCGTGTCCGCAGTCCTGTGGGTGTTTCACGAGCTGTTCACCCTGATCGGTGCCGATCCCACGTCCGGTCTCACCTGGGTGCTGTGCATCGTGGGTCTCACCCTGGTGATGCGGACGCTGACCATCCCGCTGTTCCTCAAGCAGATCAAGTCCATGCGCGGCATGCAGGAGCTGCAGCCGGAGATGGCCAAGCTGCAGGCCAAGTACAAGGGCAAGAAGGACCAGCTCTCCCGCCAGGCCATGGCGGAGGAGCAGATGGCCCTGTACAAGAAGCACGGCTCCAACCCGTTCGCGGCGTGCCTGCCCGTGATCGTGCAGATGCCCATCTTCTTCGCCCTGTTCCAGGTGCTGCGCTCGGTCCCCCAGGCGGCCGCCAACAACGAGGCGATCCACCTCCTCACGCCGGAGATGGTCCACCAGTTCAACGAGTCCACCATCTTCGGCGCCCCGCTGTTCTCCACACTGATGCAGCCGGGTGACGGCAACCACACCGCCACGGTCATCCTGGCGATCGTGATGATCGTGGCCATGAGCGCCACCCAGTTCATCACGCAGAAGCAACTGACTGCCCGCAACATGAGCGACACTGCCAAGGCCTCGCCCATGTACCGCCAGCAGCAGATGATGCTCTACCTGTTCCCCATCATCTTCGCGGTGGGCGGCATCAACTTCCCCCTGGGCGTGCTCGTCTACTGGACCGTCTCCAACCTGTGGTCCATGGGCCAGCAGTGGTGGGTCATCCGCAACAACCCCACCAAGGGTTCCCAGGCGGAGCGCGAGCTCAACGATCGGCGCGCCGCCAAGGGTCTGCCCCCCGTGGGCATGACCAAGAAGGAGCACGAGGAGAAGGTCGAGGAGCAGCGGGTGCGTGCGGCTGCCGGCCAGCGCAACCAGCCCGTGTCCAAGAAGCGTCAGAAGCAGCAGACCAAGAAGAACAACGGCTGAGAGGTCTCCCGCCATGAACGAGACGGACAACGCCCAGGACACGGCTCTGGAGGAGACCGTGGCACCGGAGTCGCAGGTGGACACTGCCCCGCTCTCCCCGCTGGAGGAGGAGGGCGAGATCGCCGCGGACTACATCGAGGAGCTCCTCGACACCGCGGACATCGACGGTGACATCGACATCGAGGTGCGCGACGGCCGCACCTACGTCTCCGTCGTGGCCGAGGACGACGACGCCGATCTGCGGGCTCTCGTGGGCCAGGACGGTGAGATCGTGGAGGCTCTTCAGGAGCTCGCCCGCCTGTCGGTCCTCAGTGCCACGCAGCGGCGCAGCCGCCTGATTCTCGACGTGGCGGGTCACCGGGACGAACGCGCGGCCGAGCTTCGTTCCCTGGCCGACGACGCCGTGGCCAGGGTCCGCGCGGACGGCGAGAGCGTGCACCTGCCGCCCCTGTCCCCGTACGAGCGCAAGATCGTGCACGACGCCGTGGCGGAGGCCGGGCTGGTCTCCGAGTCCGAGGGCGACGGCGCTGGGCGCCACATCGTGATCTCGGCCGGCGTATGAGCGCCCAGGAGTCCAACGGACGGCCCGCGGGGCCGTCGGCCGGAGGGGCAGGCGGTTCCGGCCAGGAACCCGCTCACCGGGCCGCACCGGAGCCCCAGCCGGCTCCACCACTCGGGGACCTGGAACCTGCGGCGCGGGCCATCTTCGGCCCCCGGCTGGACCTTGCGCGGCGCTACACGGAGCACCTGGCCTCATCCGGGATCGTACGCGGTCTCATCGGGCCCCGGGAAGCCCCGCGCCTGTGGGAGCGGCACGTTCTCAACTGCGCCGTGGTGCAGGAGCTCATCCCCGCTGACTCGCGCGTGGTGGACGTGGGGTCGGGGGCGGGTCTGCCGGGTCTGTGCCTGGCCATCGCCCGCCCGGATCTGCAGATCACCCTGGTGGAACCGCTGGAACGGCGCGTGGTGTGGCTCGAGGAGGTCGTCTCCGACCTCGAGCTGGACAACGTCCGGGTGCTGCGGGCCCGCGCGGAGCAGGCCAAGCAGGATGTCGGCGCCGTGGACGTGGTCACGGCGCGCGCCGTGTCAGCTCTGGTCGGTCTCGTGGACATCACCCTCCCCCTGCTGAAGGGCCGGGGTGAGCTGCTCGCCCTCAAGGGCCGGTCGGCGGAGGACGAGCTCACGAAGGCGTCCAAGAAGTTGGGGCGCTTCGGTGTCAGGGAGTCGGAGGTTCTGACCGTGGGCGAGGACCTGCTGGCCGAACCCACCACGGTGGTGCGCCTGGTGCTCTGACCTGCCTCTGGCACCAGGGTGCGGGGACGGATGCGGATAAGCTACGAGGAGCACGCATCAGCCATGAAAGGGACCGTCGATGACCACCCCGGAGCACGACCCGCAGGCCGTGAAACGCGGACACGATTTCGGGTTGCCGCCCGATCCCGCTAATCAGTCCAAAAAGGTTGTCCCGGATCGCGGCAAGCATGTTTCACGTGAAACAGACGCTCACGCCGGTCTTGCAGCACAGGATGCGGTGGCTGATACCGCTCTGGGGAGGAAACTCGTGGAAGAGAACAAGCGTCGCGCCAAGCTCAAGAACGTCCACTTGGAGCATCCGAAGAACACTCGCTTCATCACCATCAGCAACCAGAAGGGCGGCGTGGGCAAGACCAGCACGTCCGTGAACCTGGCGGTGGCGCTGGCCCAGCAGGGTCAGCACGTGCTGGTGGTCGACAACGACCCCCAGGGCAATGCCTCCACTGCCCTCGGCATTCCCCACGGAGCGGATGCGGACTCGGTGTACGACATCCTCATCGACGAGGTGCCCGTGGCGGACGTGGTCAAGGAGTCTCGCGAGATGGAGAACCTGTGGGTACTCCCCGCCACGATCGACCTCGCGGGCGCGGAGATCGAGCTGGTGTCCGTGGTGGCTCGCGAGCAGCGTCTGCAACGAGCTCTCGCGGAGTACGCGGAGTCACGCGAGCAGAACGGTTTGCCGCGGCTGGACTACGTGTTCATCGACTGCCCCCCGAGCCTGGGTCTGCTGACCATCAACGCGTTCGTGGCGGCCACTGAGGTGTTGATCCCCATCCAGTGCGAGTACTACGCCCTGGAGGGACTGAGCCAGCTCCTCAACAACATCAAGATGATCCAGAAGCACCTCAACCCCCAGCTCACGGTATCCTCCATTCTGCTGACCATGTACGACGGCAGGACCAACCTGGCGTCGCAGGTGGCAGACGAAGTGCGTCAGCACTTCCCGGACGAGGTCATGGAGACAATGATCCCGCGATCTGTGCGGATCTCGGAAGCACCCAGTTACCAGCAGAGCGTCATCACCTATGACCCGAGCTCCACAGGCGCGCTCTCCTATCTTGAAGCGGCGGCTGAACTGGCCACGCGGGAGCCTGGCACTTCCCAGGGATGAGGCCTCACGTGAGTCGGCGCCACCGACTGGTTCACACGAGGTGGCGGCAGAGCATGCAGGACAGCTGAGACCACCGGCCGGGTCGCGGATAATCTCACTGGCGGATGCGGCCCACAACGGGATGCCCCGATGTTTCACGTGAAACATCGGGGCATCGTGCTGTTCGCAGCGGGGGGTGTCGAGCGACGCCCTGACTGATTCGGGACGCCCCAGGAGATGGCGGGGAATACTTCCGACAACGCGAGGGGCGAACCCCACCACGACTACGATGGACAGCACATCATCGGTGAAAGGACATGAACGTGGTCGAACGACGTCGGGGGCTTGGGCGAGGTCTTGGTGCCCTCATCCCCAGTGGAGAACCGGAGACTCAACGCAAAGCTGCGGGGAGACAAAACGAGGCCACCGATGAGCCCAGCAAGCCGGAAAGCGGTCGACGACGACAGCGAACCGGCTCGGTCGGCGGCGCAGAGGCATCCAAGACATCCGGGAACTCGAAGAATGCGGCCTCGACCGGCAAGGCGCCCAAAACCGGAACGGCAGGCAAGGGCGCGCCTTCATCGAAGCAAACGACGACAAGCGACAAGGCGACCTCCCATTCTTCCGGGACTGACGCGGTGAAGAAGGCCGGGTCTGGAGCCAAGAAGTCCACGAAGGCCACGGCAGTGGAGGCGCGCAGTGCTGCGGGGGCCGAAGAGAGGGACAAGAGCACGAGGACGACGGCTGGCAAGGCGTCCTCGGACGGCGCAAAGACCGTGGGGGCCAGGAAGTCCTCCAATGGTGGTGCCGGTGCCGGTGCCGGTGCCGGCGCCGCAGCCATCGGCACGGGGAGTGAGCGGAAGAACGCGGTCAGCCCCGAAGGCCCAGGCGCACATGCTGACGTCGAGCAGTCCGCCACGCCCAGTGCCCGCGCGGCGGAAACCACGCAGGGCTCCGCAAGGGATGACAGCTCAGTCCGAAAGGACCACGAACGGGATAACGATGTTTCACGTGAAACATTCAGTGCAGGCACGTCCCGGCCGGGCGGTCGTCCCAAGGACTCGACAGGTCGACCCGCTCAACGCCGTCGTGACATGGGGCAGGCACTGCGAAGCACAACAAATGTAAGCCGGCCCGTGGACATGTTCTTCCTGCCGTCCGATCCAGACTCCTTCTCCGATGCCCCTTCCAGCCCTGTGGGCACGTCGGGAGTGACGCCGGACGGTGACGGGGACACGTGGCAAGCAACGCGCCGCGAAGGGACGTCGAGTGTCCTGGAGACATCCACGCCGGCTCCCGGGCGTGAATCCTCCATGGCGCACGAGCTCACCACCTCTCCTGCGGACGACCAGGAAATGCGTGGCGATGTGGCTTCAGAGCAGGACAGTTCCACCGGGGCGAGCGATGTTTCACGTGAAACATCCGCGACCAAGGGCTCTGACCCCATGGGGTCACAGAGCATTGGAGAAGATCTCACGATGAACGGCGCGCGGACTCGAGGCGAGGACACGTCCATGCCGGCCGAGAGCTCTCCGGAGACTGCGCCCGATTCAAGCGTAGGTGTGCCCACGGATGGTGCAGGCACCACCGAAATAAACGGTGACGGCGGCGACCTGCGAGCCGTTCCGGGTGCTACCTTCGCCGAGTTGGCGGTGACGGACATCCACCCCAACCGCAAGCAGCCACGGCAGGTGTTCGACGAGGACGAGCTGGCGGAGCTCGCCTTCTCGGTGAAGGAACTTGGCGTTCTCCAGCCCATCGTCGTGCGTCCCAGTCGCGACGGTGGCCCGGAAGCTTATGAGCTGGTCATGGGTGAGCGCCGTTGGCGAGCGGTTCAGGCTGCCGGGATGAGCACAATCCCCGCGATCGTCCGGGAAACGGCCGATAACGACCTGCTCCGTGATGCACTGCTGGAGAACCTGCACCGTGCGCAGCTGAATCCCCTGGAGGAGGCGGCCGCGTATCAGCAGCTGATGGAAGAGTTCGGTGCCACTCAGGAGCAGCTGTCGGAGCGCATCGGGCGGTCCCGCCCGCAGATCTCCAACACGCTGCGACTACTGCGTCTCCCTGCGCTGGTGCAACGACGTGTGGCCGCCGGTGTACTGAGTTCCGGTCACGCTCGCGCTCTGCTGGCGCTGACGGATCCCGCAGAGATGGAACGTCTGGCTCAGCGCATTGTGGCGGAAGGTCTGTCCGTGCGCGCGACGGAGGAAGCGGTGGCGCTCTCCGATAGCCTCAAGCGCCAGTCCACCAGGCGCAAGGCGCCGAGCACCCGACACGACGACCGTCTGGGCTACATCGCTGATGCCTTCTCGGACAAGCTCGACACCAGCGTCAAGATTCAGCTGGGCGCTCGTAAGGGCAAGATGACCATCGAGTTCGCGTCGGTGGAGGACCTGAACCGCATCATCGACGTTCTGGACCCCAAGCTCGATCCGGAGAACTGAGCCTCGGAATGATCGACTGAGAATCCCCGAGGACGCAGACGGCCCCAATGTTTCACGTGAAACATCGGGGCCGTCTGTTGTCGTCGGGACGTGGTGGCAGCGTCAGCACACCAGGGCAAGAAAGGAGCAGAGGGGGTGCAGAGGTAGAGCGCGTCGCTCAGGCCGTGGGATCGCTGCGCACCTCAGCGCGGGGGTTCTCACGGTAGTACGCTTCGATGTCCGCGAGGCTCATGGTGCCCGTGGCAGTCGGCTCCGGCGCGGGAGCCGTGACGCGCTGGAGCCCGCACAGCAGCGATTCAGCCAGACGAGCCCGGTAGGACTCGGTGCGCAGCTGCTCCCGCTCCACGGGGCTGGAGAGATAGCCCAGATCCACCCAGGCGGTGGCTGCCCCTGCGCTGCGCAGCGTGCTCCACTGCCGGGCGTGGCTGCCCAGGTCCAGGGCGCCGGTTCGGGCCACGAGTTCCCGGAGGATCATGTCCGAGGCCTTGTGGCCGATGGGCGCGTAGGACTGTCCGGTGGCGGGGTCGCCCCAGTAGAACGTGGCGACGCCCTGAGCATGTGGGGAGCGGTTCCAGTCGCACTGCAGGCACAGCACCACGGCCTGGGGATGCGCTGCCAGCGCCTCCTGCTGCGTCCGGACGCTCACACGACCGCCCGCCGCGCGGTTCCCTGAGTCCGGTCCCGGGGAGGAAGAAGTGCTCTCGGACTCCTGGTCCCATGGTGTGACGGCAGGATCGTGCTCCGTGCGTGGGTGCTTCGGTTCCTCCTGGGGCGAGGAGCCCCCGCAGGAGGAGGGATTCACGAGCACGGGCACGGCCCCCACGTTGCGCAGCAGGTCGTAGGCGCGGACCGCCACGTCCATCGTGATCTCGTCCTGGGCCGTGGTGAACTCGGGGGGTGCGGCATCGGGTGCTGTGGCGGAGCTCGCGGCGGAAGGGACCAGAACGACCTCCCGTCCGCGAAGCGCCTCGTGCAGCGACTCCAGCCGCCGGTGGTCGCGCAGGGAGAAGGCTTTGGCGGTGGTGATCTTCTTGCTCACGCGGGCCAGTCCCGTGAGCGTCTCCCGGTCCACGACGCCGTCGACCTCGGTCCCGAGGCTGCTCTGCAGCTCCTTGACCGCGTACTCGGTCTGGCGCGTGAACGTCCCGTCCAGGTGTCCGTAGTAGAAACCCAACAGGGAGAGGTTGGTTTGCAGTTCTTCGACGTCGTCACCGTGCAGCGGCCGGTCCTCCTGCAGGAACAGTGGCCGGTCTCCCAGGGAGTACTGCGCATCGTTGAGCGCCGCCTCGGTGTCCGGCCCCACCACACCGTCCACGATGAGCCCCTTGCGCTGCTGGAAACCCCTCACCGCCCGGTCCACGTGACCGTCGAAGACCGAGGGATCGCGGGCGGCGTCGGGCGCCAGCTCGGTGTCCTGCGCGCCGGCGCGCAGCAGCCTTTCCCTGAGCCCCAGGACCCGTCGGTCGGACACGCCGTGGCGAAGCGGTGCTCCTGCGGTGGGTTGCGGCACGTGGGCCTCCCTGCTGTTGGTCGTCCCGCTCGTGCGGGCTTCGGGTCTGGGGTGAATGATGTCAGAGAAAACCCGGGCCCGCGCACCGGCGGTGCGCTGACCCGGGCGGGTGGTCTCACGCGGAGGGGGTGAGGTACTCCCCGAACTCTTTCTCCAGCGCGGACTTGGGCTTGGCGCCCACGGAGGTCTTGGCCACCTCGCCGTTGGCGAAGAGGTACACCGCGGGGATGGAGGTGATGCCGTACTGGGAGGCGATCGCGGGGTTGTCGTCCACGTTGACCTTGACCACGTCCACCTGCTCGGCGTACTCGGCGGCCAGGGCGTCCAGGACGGGGCCGAGCTGGCGGCAGGGGCCGCACCACTCCGCCCAGAAGTCCACGATGGTGGGCTTGGAGTTCTCGAGGACCTCGGTCTGGAAGGTGGCGTCGGTGACGTCCTTGGCTGAGCTCATGTCTGGTTCCTTTCGTCGGTGTCGCCCGGACGGTTCTGTCCGGAGGGTTCCGCGGGGACGGGTCCGGGCGGAGGAATGGGGTCAGCGACCAGGGGGTGCACGCGGCCCCCGCCGGCTCAGCTGTCCAGCGCCGCCAGGTAGTGCTCCACATCCACGGCGGCCACGCAGCCCGAGCCCGCGGCCGTGATGGCCTGGCGGTAGGTGGGGTCCACCACGTCGCCCGCGGCGAAGACACCGGGCAGCGAGGTGGTGGAGGAGCGGCCGTCCACGGCGATCGTGCTGTCCACCGTGAGCTCCAGCTGGTCCCGCACGAGATCCACGCGCGGGTCCGAGCCGATGGCCACGAACAGCCCGGTGACCGCGAGTTCCGAGGCCTCGCCGGTGACCGTGTCCTCCAGGGCGAGGGACTCCACCTTGTCCGCACCGTTGATGCCCGTGACCCTGGTGTTCCACAGGATCTCGATCTTGGGGTCGTCGAACGCGCGCTGCTTCATGATGTCCGAGGCACGGAACTCGTCCCGGCGGTGGATCAGCGTGACCTTGTCCGCGAACTTGGTGAGGAAGGTGGCCTCCTCGATCGCGGAGTCACCACCGCCCACCACGGCGATGTTCTGCCCCTTGAAGAAGAAGCCGTCGCACGTGGCGCACCAGGAGACACCGTGTCCGGACAGGCGCTCCTCGTCCTCGAGCCCCAGCTTGCGGTAGGCGGAGCCCGTGGAGATGATCACGGCGCGCGCCCGCAGGACCGTGCCGTCCTCGATGGTCACGGTCTTGACCTCACCGTCCAGCTCCACCGAGACGACGTCCTCGAAGCGGATGTCCGCGCCGAAGCGTTCCGCCTGCTGCTGCATGCTGTCCATGAGCTCGGGGCCCATGATGCCGTCCACGAACCCGGGGTAGTTCTCCACCTCGGTGGTGTTCATGAGTTCGCCGCCGGCGGTCACGGAGCCCGCCAGCACCACGGGCTTGAGGTTGGCCCGCGCCGTGTAGATCGCGGCGGTGTACCCCGCGGGGCCGGAGCCCACGATGACGACGTCGTGAACGGCGTCGTCACCCGGGGCCGCAGCCGGGGCGGTGGACGGCTGGGCGGCGCCGCCCACGCCGATGTTCACGGCGCTGGAGAAGATGCCGGGCTGGTTGCTCACTGCTTCGAAGCCTTTCCATGGGTCACCGCGTTCGCGGAGGTCGACTACACGTCAGAACGTGGGGAGCACGCTCAGATATTCCACCCCGCGGGGCGTCCTGGGCTGGTCGCGCCGCACGGGGGACGACGACGCCGCACCGCGGGTCCCCGGGGCCTGGACAGCCCCGTGGGCCCACCGTGGGGACCACCCGGACCCCGTGGGGTCAGCGGACGTCCACCTCTCCGATCCGCAGACCGAAGGGGTATCCGCCAATGGGGTTGCTCAGCTGGGGCAGCTCGGTCCACTGGACCAGCACGTACTGGTGGGGCGTGCTGCGTGCGGCGTCCGAGAGCGCAACGGTGACCTCGGGGCCGGTGAAGGAGCCCTTGCCCACCTCCTGGGCGCCCTCGAGAGAGGGCTGGTCCGAGACGTAGACGGTGAACTGGCCGCCGGAGCCGTCCGCCTGCTGGATGGTCAGCTCCTGGGCCGTTGCGGGTTCCTTCAGCTGCACCGCAAGACCCACGCTGTCCGCGAGGTTGCCGAACTGCGCGCTGGAGAACCCGTAGCTGAGCCAGTAGGTGGCGGGATCGCCGTCCGTGGCCTGGTTCATGGTGGCGTCCGTGTCCGCCATGAAGTTCGGATCGGAGGTCAGCCGGGAGGCGGAGGCCACGTCCGGCGCCGCCGCGGCGCTGGGTGCGGCCGTCGCGGCGGGAGAGCCGCTGGGATCCGCCGGAGCCGCGGTCTGCTCCGGTGCTCCCTCACTGGTGAACTGGCTCGTCAGGGCTCCGAGTCCCCGGAACCCCAGGACAATGGCGGCAATCAGCACGATGGCCAGCAGGAGCAGCAGGAGCCAGCGCAACGGTCCCTTGCGGGAGTCCTCTGCGGTGGAGCCCACGGTGTCCGACGTGTCCCCGTTGCCCGTGCCCGTTGCGGCCGCACCAGCCGTGGCCGTACCCGCGTCGACCGCGTCCCTGCCGTGCGTGGCGGGCACGTCCTCCGTGCCCGGGTTCCTGTGTGTTGTGACCTGCTCGAGGTCCTCACGGGAAGCGGTTCCGGGTCCGGTGCTGGCACCGGCCACGGCGGCGTCAGCACCTCCCGCGTGCGGACCCCCCACGGCCGCGCTGGCGGGTGAAGAGGCGGTTTCCGGCTCCGGATCGAGCCCCTGCCCGCGCTGCTGATGCGTGGCGCCTGCCCCCGTGGCTCCTCCGAGTGCGGCCCCTGCAGCGGCAGCCCCCGCGCCGGCGGTGCCACCGGTGCTTTCGTCAGCCGTTCCCGCGGTCCTGTCATCGGTCCGCTCGGTGGAACCTGTGGTGGCAGCTTCGGCGCGGTCCCGGGACGCGGCGGCCGGGGCGGCGTCGTCGAGGGGCCCGGGCGCGTCAGGGATGCCGGCGGCGTCGCCGGACGGGACGGCGCGTGAGCCGCCGTGGCGCTCGTCCAGGCGGTCCGGCTTGCCCTCGGTGCGCTCGAAGCTCTCGTAGCGGTTGTCGCCGTCGTACGTGGGGTCGATGGCGCCGGCGGCCACCGTGGCACCACCGGAGCCGCCGCGGGAGGCTGCGCGGTCGAACATGGTGGAGCGCACGGCACCAGGGCGGACCTTGCGCGCGAGGCCGAGCCTGTTGCGCACGGACGGTGCGGGCGGCGCCGAGGAGTAGTCGTCGTAGTCCGAGGCGCTCCAGCGCGTGACGGCGGGCTGCTCGTCCTGGGGCTCCTCCGTGCGGGGTGCGACGCTGCGCTGCGGCTGGGTGGGATCCGGCTCCTCGTAGATGTAGGACGCCGAGGACGCGGTGCGCGCATCCCCGAAGATGTCGTCGGAGAGGGAGTAGTCGTCCGAGTGCTGGTCCGCGAACAGCAGCGCGTCCAGCAGGTCCGCGGCGGGTGCGTAGGACGTGACCAGGTAGGTGGCGTCCTCGGTCTGGCCCATGTCCAGGACCTGGAAGCCGCTGTGCCCGGAGCCGGCCGCGAGGGAACGGGCGTTCTCCACCACGGTGGACTCGTGCGCGGGCGCGGGAACCAGGATGGACACCCGACGGCGCAGGATCTGGTCCTCGCCCTGGAGCACGTGGTCGTGGTCGGCGGTGCTCAGCAGCGACGCGCTGACCTTGTAGCGGCCGCCCAGGACGGTTCCGAGCGCGATGGGCTGGGACACGGTGGCTCCCTCTGATTCGGGCGCCGCGGCGGTCGCACGGACGCGAGAACGAACTTTCCGGCAGTCTACCGGCCGAGCTTGGCCTTCAGCGGGGCCACGAGGGACGCGAACTCCTGCACCCGGAAGACCTTCAGGGCCACCGCGTAGCCCACGGCCATGGCGATGCCTCCGACCGCGATGGTGGCCAGCGCCGTGACCTGCCGGTGCCACGGGAAGCCGTCCGTGCTGTAGCCGCCCATGAGCCACAGGGCCGCCACGCCGACGAGCCCCGCCACGAGGGAGGCCGCCAGGATCCGGGCGTGCGAGCCCACGATGCGGGACAGGCCGTAGTCGCCGATCCGCCGCTTGAGCGCGTAGTGGTAGATGACCGTGGCCAGGATGTTCTGCAGGGCGTAGCACCCGGCCACGGCGAACACCATCTGCTCGGGCGGGACGGCGTGGGCGATGACCACGGCGCCGAGCACCGTGAACACGGATACCGCGAGCTGCACCATGAACGGTGTGCGGGCGTCCTCCTGGGCGTAGAACGCGCGGCCCAGCATGAACGCCGTGGACATGAACGGTGCGCCGATCGCGATCACGGTGATGACCTGCCCGATCACGGCGCCCGCCGCGGGGACACCGCCGGAGAACAGCATGCCCAGCGGTCCGGCGTAGACGATCAGGGCCACCATGCAGAACACCGTGGCCACGCCCGTGACGCGCAGGCTCGAGGAGAGGGAGGACACCAGGGACTCGCGGTCGTGCTCCGCGGCGGCGGCCGCCATCCGGTTGAACAGCACGGTGGCGATGGACAGCCCGATCACCCCGTGGGGCAGGGCGTAGAGCATCGTGGCCTGGTCCAGCACGGCCGTGCCCGCGATCGGGGCGGGACCGCCCGGGCCGGCGGGAACGTCGGAGCGAGCTCCGGTGGGGATGGCCGCCGTGCGGTACAGGGCCATGAAGGCGAGGTTGGCGATCACGCCGGTGGCCAGGGTCCAGCCGCCCAGCCGACCCGCGGCGGACAGCCCGATCCCGCGCCACCCGAAGCGCGGGCGGACGCGCAGACCCAGCCGCGCGAGCGGCCAGAACAGGATGAAGGCCTGGGCGGCCACGCCCACCGTGGACATCCCCACGAGCCAGAACGTCTGCGCCGACGTCCAGTTCTCCAGCGTGTGCGGGGTGGTGCGGAACGGGCCGAACAGGTAGATGAACACCAGCAGCGAGGCGATCGCGATGACGTTGTTCAGCACGGGCGCCCACATGTAGGCCCCGAACGCGCCCTTGGCGTTGAGCACCTGGCCCACCACGGTGTAGAGCCCGTAGAAGAAGATCTGGGGGAACGTGATCACCGCGAACATGGTGCCCATGGCCAGCTGCTCCTGGGACCAGCCGGGGCCCATGAGCCGCATGATGGGCCCCACGCACAGCAGCACGGCGGCGGTGATCACCAGCAGGGCGATCACGGCGAGCGTCAGCAGCCGCGAGATGTAGTCAGCGCCCTCGTCCTCGGACTTGGACGCCTTGATGATCTGCGGCACCAGAACCGCGTTGAACACACCGCCGGCGATCAGCACGTAGATCAGGTTGGGCAGGGTGTTGGCCAGCTGGAACACGTCCGCCATGGTGGCGGCGGAGCCGATGGCCACCGTGATCAGGAAGGTCTTGACGAAACCCAGGATCCGGGACACCAGGGTCCCGGAGGCCATGATGGCGCTGGCGCGCGCCCCGGAGCTCTGCATGGAACAAGGCCTCCTGCACGAAGGGTGGGACCGTCCGCGGCGCGGCACGGGTCGAACGGGACACCTTACAACTGGTGGATGATGTATTCCCGGGCGATGTCGGCGATGCGCCGCTCGTTGGGGAAGGACAGCTTGCGCCCGAGGTCGTCGATGCCCGCCCACGCCACGTCCACGGCCTCGTGGTCGGGATCGTTCTCGGTGGTCAGGAATCCGCCGGTGGCCTCCAGCAGGAAATGGTGGACGGTCTTGTGCACACGGTGCCCGGAGACGGTGAACCAGTAGTCGATGCTGCCCAGCGGGGAGAGCACCCGGCCCCTGATCCCGGTTTCCTCCTCGATCTCCCGCACGGCGGCCTCCTGGTTGGTCTCCTCACCCTCGGGATGCCCCTTGGGGAGGCACCACTCCAGGCGCCCACCGCGGTTGATGCGAGCGATGATGGCCACCGGATGCGTGGGGTCGGACAGGTTGACCACGATCCCACCGGCCGAGACCTCTTCCACCGTGGGCAGCGCGGAGACCGGTTGGTTCGGTCGCCTCTTGGGCGCGCTGGGTACGGGGAAAGCCATGCCGTCTACCTTAGCCACAATCACCTGGCACTCCCTGACGGCCGCCGGAGGCCCCCGCCGCAGCCCCGGCAGGGCAGTCGAGAAGCCGTGGCGCGACCCCGCCCCGGTTCGGTGGCGGCGGCCGGCGAGGCCGCTCGGGGCCGTGATGCGATAATGGCTCGCATCATGACGCAGCTGCTGGACACCTCCTCCCTCCACCCCGTCTCCCTCGAACTGGGCCGGCTCTTCGCCGCCTCCGGGCACGAGCTGTCCCTCGTGGGCGGTCCCGTCCGCGATCTGCTCCTGGGGCGGGAGGCCCTGGACCTGGACTTCACCACGGACGCGGATCCCGATCAGACCCTGGCCGTCATCCGCGACTGGGCGGACGCCCACTGGGAGATCGGACGGGACTTCGGGACCATCGGGATGCGCAAGGCGGGCATGCAGCTGGAGGTCACCACCTACCGCGCCGAGGCCTACGACCCCGATTCGCGCAAACCCACGGTGGCGTTCGGGGACGACCTCACGGAGGATCTGCGCCGCCGTGACTTCACGGTCAACGCCATGGCGCTGCGGCTGCCGGACATGGAGCTCGTGGATCCCTTCGGGGGCATCAAGGACCTGCACGCGGGTGTCCTGCGCACCCCCGGAACCCCGGAGGACTCCTTCACGGACGATCCCCTGCGCATGATGCGCGCCGCCCGCTTCACGTCCCAGCTGGGTCTGACGGTGGCGGAACCGGTGCGTGAGGCAATGACTGCCATGGCGCAGCGGATCGAGATCGTCTCCGCAGAGCGCGTGCGCGAGGAGCTGGTCAAGCTGATCTGCGGCGCCCAGCCGCGGCGCGGCGTCGAACTCATGGTGGACACCGGCCTCGCCCAGATCGTGCTGCCCGAGGTGCCGGCGCTGCAGCTCGAGACGGACGAGGCCCACCACCACAAGGATGTCTACCAGCATTCCCTCACGGTCATGGAGCAGGCCGCGGAGAAGGAGACGGACGCGGGGGGCCCCGTTCCCGCCCCGGACTTCGCGCTGCGCTTCGCCGCGCTGATGCACGACGTGGGCAAGCCCGCCACCCGGCGCTTCGAGCCGTCCGGGGCGGTCAGCTTCCGCCACCACGAGGTGGTGGGCGCCAAGCTCACCCGCAAGCGGATGAAGGCGCTGCGCTTCGACAACGACACGATCAAGCGGGTCACCCGCCTGGTGGAACTTCATATGCGTTTCTACGGATATGGAGAGGCGGACTGGACCGACTCCGCGGTGCGCCGCTACGTGCGGGACGCGGGGAGCGAGCTCGAGCGGCTGCACCGGCTGACCCGCTCGGACGTGACCACCCGGAACCGTCGCAAGGCCGCCCGGCTGGCCGGGCACTACGACGAGCTCGAGCGGCGCATCGCGCAGCTGGCGGAGCAGGAGCAGCTCGACGCCGTGCGCCCCGAGCTGGACGGGCAGCAGATCATGGGGGTCCTGGGCATCCCGCCGGGGCCCCAGGTGGGTCGGGCCTACAAGTACCTCCTGGAGCTGCGCCTGGACGAGGGGGCGCTCGGGGAGGACGAGGCGCGGGAGCGGCTGCTGCGGTGGGCCCGTGAGAAGGGCATCGGCGGCTCCTGAGCCGAGCGGCGGCGTCGTGCCGAGGGGCGGGGCACTGCGCCACCCCGGTGTGGTCCGGCGCTGGGGGCCGCGCCACAGGTCCGGTGCCGCGCGCCGTTCCACGGACTCGGTGCCGTGCGCCGCTCCACCGGGCAGGTGTCGCCCGGCGCTGCACGCCGCAGAGTGACATGACGCCCGAGAACGCGCACCCGCGTGGAACACTGGTGATCGATTCCCCGCCCACGCCCTAGGAGACCCCGCATGAGCCTCGAAGGTGCACGCAACAGGTCCGGAGCAAGTGCCGGCCTGATGCTGCTGGGCGTGGGGCTGTACACGGTGATGATGGCCTACCTCATCCGCATCCCGTGCCACGTGCCGGAGTGGAACGTCGCGGAGCAGGTCCCGCAGCTGTGCGCCACCGTGATCGACGCGGGCGATCTGGGGGTGCGCTCCTCGGACGTGGCCGGAGGCTTCTTCACGGGCGGCCCCACGGGGGACCAGCCCGTGCTGGTGGGCATGATCACCACGATCATCGGGTGGTTCGCCTCCAACCTGTCCTCCCTGATGGGTCTGGACGTGGGGCAGGGCTTCTACCTGGACCTCTCGGTGGTGCTGCTGGCGCTGGTGTGGCTGGCGATCGTGGCCGTGGTGTCGTCGCTGAGCGGCAACCGCAGCACGGACGCGCTGGTCATGGCGCTGTCCCCCGTGGTGGTGCTGGTGGGCTTCCAGTCCTGGGACCTGTGGGCCGTGCTCTTCATGATGCTGGCCGTCCTGGGGTACGTGCGCGGCAATCCCGCCGTGGCCGGGATCATGGTGGGTTTCGGCGCGTCCGTGGCCTTCTTCCCGGTGGTGGTGCTGCTGGCCATCCTGATCATGGCCGCCCGGCACCGGTTCCTGAAGGACATCGTCTCCGCGCTGCTGTGGGCCGTGTTCGCGTGGGCGGTGATCAACGGGACCTACATGCTCACGGCCTGGGACCGGTGGCTCGCCCAGTTCAACGAGATGGTCCGCTCCGACACGGGCAGCTCCTCCCTGTGGAACGTGTGGGCCTCCACCGTGGAGCCTCGCACCGGAGTCTCCCTGGGCGCCGGGGACGGTGGCCAGTTCGTCCTGCTGAGCATGGTGCTGGCACTGGTGTTCGTCCTGCTCGTCGCACTGCTGAGCAAGCGTGAACCCTCCGTGGTGCAGGTGACCTTCCTGCTGCTGGCGCTCTACATCCTGCTGGCCAAGGAGTACTCCCTGACCTACGTGCTGTGGCTCGTGCCGCTCGTGATCCTGTGCCGGCGCAACTGGGTGGAGTTCGCGCTGTGGCAGGTGGTGGAGACCCTCTACTGGGCCACCGTGGTGCTTCCCAGCTCGGCGTGGCCCACCCTGCCCTGGGCGCAGGAGTTCGGGTGGAGCGCCCAGGACCTGCTGGCCGTGGTGCGCTACGCGTTCCTCGTGTACCTGGTGGTGGCCGTGGTGGTGGACATGTTCCGCGGCCGCAAGGCGGCGGCCCTGGGTGCCTCCGCCGTGCAGTAGCCCGCCGCAGAACCCATGAGCAGACACGAACCCGAGGCCCTCGAGAACCTGGCGCTGCCCACCCTGCGCGCCCTGGCCGTGCCGCTCGTGGTGGTCCTCGCGCTCGTGGTCGGCATCGTCACGGTGTGGACCTCCGCCGCGAACTGGTTCCTGGTGGCCCGGGACCCGGAGTCCCCTGTGGACACCTACCTGAGCTACCTGGAGGGAGGCAGCTCCCGGCAGGTCATGGCACCGCTGCTGACCACGGAGGACGACGGGCTCGACCAGGTGCTCACCAACCCCGCGTACCGAGCCGCGGGCAACCGCCCGCAGCGCCACGAGTTCGTGGGCACCCGGGTCACCGGGGACACGGCGGTGGTCACCGTGGACGTGGGCCTGGGGGACGGCTCCGTGGTCCGGCGCGACTACACCGTGCACCTCGTGACGGCGTGGGGGCCGTTCAACGACGCCTGGCAGCTGCGCGAGCGCGAGCACGCGCCCGTGACCGTCCGGCTGCCCGCCGCCGTGGACGCGCTGGCCGTCAACGGGCAGAAGGTCCGTCCCGAGGACACCGCGATCGGGCCGGACCCGGACGCCCCTCCTGGCGGTCCCGCCCGCACCTGGCGCTTCGAGGGCCTCCCCGGGCAGTACGACGTCGCCCTGCCGCAGGACTCGTACCTGGTGGCCGGGAAGCATGCCGTCACGGAGATATCTCTTGCGGATCCGCGTCCGGCCGAGGCGGGCATGACCTACGAGGCCTCGCCACGCATGTGGGAGGAGGTGGAGCGCGAGGTGCAGAACACCCTCAGCACGTGCGGCAACGTGGTGCGCTTCGACGCGGCCACCTGTCCCGTTCCCCGGAAGGCCGAGCGGGCGCCGTCGTCCGGGGGTGGCGCACCGACCGGGACGAGCGGGTTGGCGGACGGGGTCTCCAACGTGCGCTGGCAGCTCACCTCGCGTCCCGCGCTGCTGCTGGAGCCCGACGCGCGGGATCCCCTCACCTTCCACGCGGTGCCCTTCCGGCAGGCGCAGGCCCGGGTCACGTGGCTGCAGAACGGGCGGCAGATGGAGGAGATGGTGTCCTTCGAGATCGAGGTGACGGCCCGCACCACCGGGGAGCACCTGGACACCGACGTCCGGTTGCGCTCCCCGCTGACCCACCCCCAGGCGGGCCCTCGGCCCTCCTAGACTGGAGACAGCCGAGACACCGCAGTGCCGCACGAGGACAGGGGAGCCACCATGGCCGAGGAACCGGAGTACTACCGCGCGCAGCCCATGCCGCCGCGGGGCGGGGCCCGCCCGGGCTCGCCGTACGGCAGCACCGCCGGCGCCTCCTGGGGAGGCCCCACGGTCAACGTGAACGTGGTGGGTGGCAAGTCCACGCTGCTCGCATACGTGCTGTGGTTCTTCCTGGGCCAGTTCGGGATCCACAAGTTCTACCTGTCCCAGCCGTTCCAGGGCCTGATCTACCTCACCCTCGGGGTGGCGGGGTGGGCCACCGTGGGCATCTTCATCGGGTGGTTCCTGCTGATTCCCCTGTGGCTGCTGCTGCTCGTGGACATCTTCGTGATCCCGGTGCGGGTGGGCACTCTCAACGCCCGGCTGGCCCGGCGCGTCAGTGGCTACTGAGGCCCCGCTGTAGTAAAGTGGGCAAGTCTGTGTGCCGTGCGCCGTTTCTCGTGCCGGCACCGACAACGCACAGAACCTCCTGCTGCGGAAGGACCGCAGCCGCTCAGCCCGAAGGAGGTGGGTTCTTTACATGCGTGAATACGAACTGATGGTCATCCTCAACCCCGAGGTGGAGGAGCGTGCCGTCGAGCCGACCCTCAAGAAGTTCCTCGAGGTCGTCACCAAGGAGAACGGCACCGTCGACAAGCTCGACATCTGGGGCCGTCGTCGCCTGGCCTACGAGATCCAGAAGAAGTCCGAGGGGATCTACGCCGTGGTGAACTTCACCGCCGAGCCGCAGACCGCCAAGGAACTGGACCGTGTCCTGAGCCTGAACGAGGCCGTGATGCGCACCAAGATCATCCGCCCGGAAGAGCAGAAGATCCACGGCAAGTGAGCTGACGTGCGGTCCACCCGGACTGCACACCGCACTCTCCCCGGCAGCCCTCACGGGCTCCGTGAGATGCTTGTCAACCCACTGAGTCTCGCATCCAGCGTCCACACATCCGGAGGTTCACATGGCTGGCGACACCGTCATCACAGTGATCGGAAATCTGACCGCAGACCCCGAACTTCGCTTCACGCCGTCCGGAGCCGCCGTGGCCAACTTCACCGTTGCGTCCACCCCGCGCGCCTTCGACCGGCAGAGCAACGAGTGGAAAGACCAGGAAACTCTTTTCATGCGCTGCTCGGTGTGGCGTGAGGCAGCCGAGAACGTGGCGGAGTCCCTCACCAAGGGCACCCGCGTGATCGTCCAGGGCCGCCTCAAGGCACGCTCGTACGAGACCAAGGAAGGGGAGCGCCGCACCAGCACCGAGCTGGAAGTGGACGAGATCGGCCCCTCCATGAAGTACGCGACCGCCAAGATCAACCGCAACTCGCGCGGCGGAGGAAACTCTTACGGCGGGAACCAGGGCTTCGGCGGCGGTCAGGGCGGCTTCGGAGGAAACCAGGGCGGCGGCCAGGGAGGGTTCAACGACTCCCAGGGCGGCGGCGGTGGTTTCAACCAGGGCGGCAACCAGGGCGGCGGGTTCAACGGGAACCAGGGTGGCCGTGGCGGCCAGCAGCGACCGCAGCAGGGCGGTGACCCCTGGGGTCAGTCCTCCGGCGGGAACTACGACTGGGGCGCCGACTCCGAGGACGAGCCCCCCTTCTAAACATCAACAATCCACCCCATCCCGCAGGTCCGCCTGCGGGCTCCGCACCAGAAAAGGAGCACCACGATGGCCAAGGCTGAAATTCGCAAGCCGAAACCAAAGCAGAACCCGCTCAAGGCGGCTGACGTCACCGAGATCGACTACAAGGACGTCGCACTGCTGCGCAAGTTCATCTCCGATCGCGGAAAGATCCGCGCTCGCCGCGTGACCGGCGTGTCCGTCCAGGAGCAGCGCAAGATCGCCCAGGCGATCAAGAACGCTCGTGAAGTGGCACTGCTGCCCTACTCCGGCGCCGGCCGCTGATCAGAGAGGACTGAGAACTCATGGCAAAGATCATCCTGACCCAGGAAGTCTCCGGGCTCGGTTCCGCTGGCGACGTGGTGGACGTGAAGAACGGCTACGCCCGTAACTTCCTGTTCCCCCGCGGCTTCGCCACCCCGTGGAGCCGTGGCGCCGAGAAGCAGATCGAGTCGATCAAGCAGGCTCGTGCGGCACGTGAGCTGTCCTCCCTCGAGGACGCGCAGGCTCTCGCCGCCAAGCTGACCTCCACCACCCTGACCGTCCCGGTCACGGCCGGTGCCGAGGGTCGCCTGTTCGGCACGGTCCGCGCCGGCGACATCGCCTCCGCTGTGGAGAACGCCGGTCTCGGTTCCATCGACAAGCGTCGCGTGGACCTGACCCAGCGCATCAAGACCACCGGCGTGTACCAGGCCGTGGTCCACCTGCACGAGGACGTCAACGCGAACGTGGAGTTCGAGGTCGTCCCCGCCTGATCCCCGTGGTCCCGCCGCAGCACCCCGGTGCTCGGCGAGCCCGTCCGCGTCCGTCAAGGGGCGCGGACGGGTGGACCCCGGTGGATCCGCGCAGGATCCGTGAGAACCCCGTGGAACGCCTTCCACGGGGTTCTTCCATGCCCAGAGGCATCCAGCCTCTCCGGAGCGGTTCGTGGGAGGATCGAGGTCATGATCTCCAGGAGTGTGTACACGATGAGCACGGGCCGGAAGCTGTTCTGGGCCGGGCTGGGATGTGTGGCCCTCACCGTGGTCCTCTTCTTCGGCGGGTTCCTGGTGGGCAACTCCTTCAGCCCGGAGTTCTCCATGGGGGTGCTTCTGGCAGGGCTGATCCTGAGTGCCGTCACTTCCCTGGTGGCCGGGATCATCGGGGTCGCCGGGATCGTGGCGTTCCCCCGGCTGCGCGGCAGGTTCGTGCTGGTGCTCCTGCTGGCGCTGCTGTGCTCCCCCTTGCTGTGGCTCATGTCCCTGGTGCTCATCAGCTGATTCATCCACAGCTAAGCGTGCTTGTCCACAGAGATCTCCACATGCTGTGCACACGGCCGAGCGGCGTGTTCCACACGTTTCCCACAGAGTTTTCCACAGGCCGTGGACAGCGCGGGAACACGCGCTGTGCGGGTCTGAGGGCGGTGCGAGAATGGTGGGGTGCGCCGCGGAGGACGGGCGCCGCCGTCGTGAAGAAAGTGAGACAGGGTGTCCGAATACACGTCCGGCCCGCGCGAGGACTACGGCCGCACCATGCCGCACGACAACCAGGCCGAGCAGTCGGTGCTGGGCGGGATGATGCTCTCCAAGGACGCCATCGCGGACGTGGTGGAGGTGCTGCGCGGCGTCGACTTCTACAAGCCGGCGCACGAGAACATCTACGACGCCGTGGTGTCCCTCTACGGGCGCGGCGAGCCCGCGGACGCGATCACCGTGGGGGACGAGCTCACCAAGAACGGTGAGATCGAGCGGATCGGCGGGATCGCCTACCTGCACTCGCTCATCGCCTCCGTGCCCACTGCGGCGAACGCGGGCTTCTACGCGGAGATCGTACGGGAACGCGCGGTGCTGCGGCGGCTCGTGGAGGCCGGCACCAAGATCGTGCAGCTGGGCTACGCGCACGACGGCGAAGTGGACGACATCGTCAACGAGGCCCAGGGCGAGATTTACCAGGTGGCGGAGCGGCGCACGGCGGAGGACTACGTCCCGCTGAAGGACGTCATGGAAGCCACCGTGGACGAGATCGAGGCCGCGGGCAGCCGTTCGGGCATGCAGGGTGTGCCCACCGGGTTCCACGAGCTGGACGAGCTGACCCACGGTTTCCAGGGCGGGCAGATGATCGTGATTGCGGCCCGTCCGGCCATGGGCAAGTCCACGCTCGCGCTGGACGTCGCGCGCTCGGCCTCCATCAAGCACGGCATGACCTCGGTGATCTTCTCCCTGGAGATGAGCCGCAACGAGATCGCCATGCGACTGCTCTCCGCGGAGGGCACCCTCAACATGCAGGACCTGCGCGCGGGCACCCTGCACGACGACCAGTGGGCCAAGATCGCGCAGATCATGGGCAAGATGAACGAGGCACCCCTGTTCATCGACGACTCCCCGAACATGTCGCTCATGGAGATCCGCGCCAAGTGCCGCCGGCTCAAGCAGAAGCACGACCTCAACCTGGTGATCCTGGACTACCTGCAGCTGATGAGCTCCGGCAAGAAGGTGGAGTCCCGCCAGCAGGAGGTCTCCGAGTTCTCCCGTGCGCTCAAGCTGCTCGCCAAGGAGCTGGACGTGCCCGTGGTGGCGCTGTCCCAGCTGAACCGTGGTGCGGAGCAGCGTCAGGACAAGAAGCCGCAGGTGAGTGACCTGCGCGAATCGGGCTGCCTCACCGGCGACACCCGCATCCTGCGGGCGGACACCGGCGCGGAGACGACCATGCGTGAACTCTTCGACTCCGGGGAGAAGGACGTGCCCGTGTGGGCACTTGCGGATGACCTCCGGTACGTGAAGCGTCCCATGACGCACGTCTTCTCCACGGGCACCAAACCGGTGTACAAGCTCCGGCTCGCATCCGGCCGCGAGGTCCGGGCCACGGCCAACCACAAGTTCTTCACCTACGACGGCTGGACGGCGCTGGGAGATCTCACGGCTGGAGAGCGACTGGGCATCCCGCGGCACGTGTGTGCGCCGGAGCAGGAAACGCAGTGGGACGATCACGAAGTGGTGATGCTGGCTCATCTGATTGGAGACGGTTCATTCGTACGACGCCAGCCCATTCGTTACGCCTCGATCGATGAGAACAATCTACGAGTGGTGACGAGTGCTGCCGCCCACTTCGGCATCACCCCAGTAAGAGATGAACATGCGGCTTCCCGCTGCACGTCCCTTCGTTTGCCCGCGCCGTACCGACTGACTCATGGCAGACGGAACCCCATAGCGGGCTGGCTCGACGGCATGGGCCTCTTCGGCGCTCGGAGCCACGAAAAATTTGTTCCGCAAGCCGTGTTCTCTCTTCCAAAACGTCAAATCAAGCTTTTTCTGCATCACTTGTGGGCGACGGACGGTTCCGTCACAGTCAACAAGAATCAGCGGGGAGGTCGCATCTACTACTCGTCAACCTCACGTCGACTTGCAGATGACGTCAGCCGGCTCCTCATGCGCTTTGGCATTGTGGGCCGGATCAAGTCCACCCAGAAGAGTGCTTACCGCCCATCGCACACCGTCGACATCTCCGGGACGGAGGACCAGCTCATGTTCCTGGAGCAGATCGGCGTTCATGGAGATCGATCGCGCAACGTCGAGCATCTGCTGGAGATTCTGCGGGACATCAAGCACAACACCAATGTGGACACAATGCCCATCAACGTCTGGGACGATGTCCGGCGGATCATCGAACAGAAGGGCATCACGCACCGCTCATTCCAGGAGGCCCTGGGGACCCGGTACTGCGGATCGGCTCTCTACAAGACGGCCCCCTCCCGTACCCGGATGGCCCGGGTCATCGAGGCCCTGGACACCCACGAGCTCGACATGATCGCCATGAACGACCTCTACTGGGACCGCATCCTGTCCATCACCCATGACAGCGAGGAAGAGGTTTTCGACGCCACCGTGGTGGGTTCGCACAACTTCATTGCCAACGGGGTGACGGTGCACAACTCGATCGAGCAGGACGCGGACATGGTCATCCTCCTGCACCGTGAGGACGTGTACGACAAGGAGTCCCCGCGCGCGGGTGAGGCGGACGTGATCGTGGCGAAGCACCGTAACGGCCCCACCAAGACCATCGTGGTGGCGTTCCAGGGGCACTACTCACGGTTCGCGAACATGGCGCTGGAAGGGTTCTGAGCAGCTCAGCGCCTCCCTGTGCAGGAATGGCCGGGCGGGGCGTGTGGCCAACCTCCCACCAGACTGCCCCCTCCTCGCCTCGCCGGTAACTGCGGCGCCCCACTACGCTTGGCCAGTGCTCACCACAGAACAGGCCGCTTACAAACTCGCCTTCCAGATCGCGGACGCCCTGATCCGCAGCGGGGCGGGGTCCGCGAACACCACCAAGTCGCTGCTGTCGATCTTCCGCAAGACCGACCTGCGGGACGTGACCGTCAGCGTCTCCCTGGGGCAGGTGACCATCAGTCACCAGGACCAGCCGGACAAGGCTCCCAGCACGCGGGTGTTCGAGACCCAGCCCGGAACGCTGGACATCCAGCTGCGCACCGCCGCCGGTGAGGTGCTGGAGAAGTTCGTGCTGGGGGAGCTCAGCGCGGACGAGGCCAGCGACCGCATGGACGAGATCATGGCGAAGTCGCGGGTCGTCGGTCACAAGCTGATCATGACCGGTTTCACCATGTTCGGGGTGGGCTTCGCGCTGATCCTCGGGGGCAGCTGGGGCACCGCGATCAGCGCGGGCGTGGTCTCGGCCATCGTGTACGGGGTGTACGCGCTCATCCAGCGCATCAAGGCCCCGGAGATCTTCAGCCTGGCGGCAGGTGGGCTCACCGCTGTGCTGGGAGCGACCGTGGCAGGGGTCCTCTTCGACATCACCCAGACCGCGGTGTGCATCGTGGCCGCGCTCGCCGCGTGGCTCGCCGGGATCGCGGCCTACGGTGCGGTGCACGACGTCATCACCGGCTGGTACGTCTCCGCGTCCGGCCGCATCCTGGAGGCCGTGACCAGCACGGCCGGTCTGGTGGCCGGCGTGACGGTGGGCATCCACGCCATGCAGCCGCTCGTGGGCAACTCCATGGACTACATCGAGACCCTGGAGATGGACGACTCCCGGTGGGCGCTGTCCGTCCTGGGTGCGTTCGCGGTGTCCGCGGGCTTCGCGCTCGCGTCCGGGGGGCGCGGGTGGAAGCTGTGGGCACTCGGCCTGTTCGGCGGTCTGGTGCAGCTGGGTGTGCTGGGCCTCGGGGCGGTGGGCATCAGCTCCTACGGCGCCATCCTGATCTGCTCCATCATCGCCGGCGCGCTGAGTGTGACCCTCACCCGCACCCTGAACCTGGCCTCCAACGCCACCCTGATGATCGTGCTCCTGCCCCAGTTCCCGGGGATGCTGGTCTATCAGGGCGTGCTGGGCACGATCTTCGGCATGCAGGACGCCGGGGAGTCCGTGCTCAAGGCCGCCATCACCGCGTTCTGCCTGAGCATGGGCGGCATGCTGGGTCAGTACCTCGCGTCGGAGACCCTCTGGGCCGGGCGCCGCAGGCAGTTCGCCCTCAAGCACCCGGGCCAGAAGTTCCGCCGCGAGATGGCGGACGAGGCGAATTTCAGCGACATCATGGTCCCGATCTTCTCCAAGCCCTTCAACAGCTGAGCAGCTACTTCCCCATGGCCTCCGCCACGCGCTGCACGAGGCCGCGCATGTTCTCGAGCGTGCGCTCGGCGCGCTCCTCGGGACTCATGGTCTCCTCCATCTGGCGCACGCCCTCGGGCTTGCGCCGCCCCAGCGTGTAGTCGCTGCACGCGAGGTTGGAGCACACGTACGTGCCCACGGAGCTGTACTTGTCCTTCGCGGACTTGGAGCGCTGGATGGACACGAGCGACACCCCGCTGGCCGGGTGCAGGGTCAGGCAGATCTGGCACATCCTCGCCCCACCCGTCGCCTTCTGCGCGCTCTTCTCCATGACGAGCCCGCGCAGGCCGTCCTCGGTCTCCACCACCACGTAGCCGGCGCGCGGCGATTTGGGGTCGTACCACCCCAGGAAGATCTGCTGCTCCCACGCGGTGTGCAGCACGTCCTGGGGGATGTTGATGCGCTGGGCAGCACCTTTGGAGCAGTTGATGAAACTCTTGCGGATTTCGGATTCTGTATGCGTATGCATGATTTTGGGCTTTCGTTCTGGTGCGTCACTGCGCGCACGACGCCGCTCGCGGGCGTTGCGTGGGACACGCACCCGGGCGCGGGGCAGGAAGGCGCGGCGGCGGCGTCGTTCGGGAGCGTGAGGACATCGGGCACGGTCCGGCGGCGGGGCAGGGACGCGGTGGAATTTTTGGGCGTGACGAAGGGCGCGGCCCGGTCGTCCGCAGACGACGGCCGCGCGGGTCAGCGCTGTCTGGTGCCGGCGTGAGAGCCGGCTGCCTCCTGACGCACGTGAGCCTCGTTCCTCCGCGGGTGCGGATCGTGGTGACGTACCCGGCGAGTCTATCGCCGGGCTGTCGCACGTGCACCGGATGAGTGGCCCCGGGGGGCGCGGGTGTCTGCGGGCGGGACGCCGGGCGGTCCCGGAGAGTAGCTGGGGTTTGGGTTTGGGGGTCCGACGGGGTGTCAGGATGGCCGGGCCTCACCGTGGGGCAACGTGGCCTGACATGCGAGAACGCAAGTTTGGGAATCACCTGAGTGCTAAAATTGATGCATCGACATGAATGCTGGACAGACTGGGGAACCCGTGAACGACTCCGACATCGACCGGCGGCGGCTGGCCAAGGGGGTTGCGTGGAGCGTTCCCGTGATCGTGGCCGCGAGTGTGGCCCCGGCGGTAGCGGCATCGCCAATGCCGACCCTCTCGGTGTCTGGACGAGGGACCTACAACCGCGCCTGGTACACGGAGAATTTGGACTACCGGGAAAACTACAAACTGTTCTCGACGCCCCCGCTGTCCAGTCGGCCCGGTCAGGGCTTCTGCATCCAGAACAGCAAGAGTTCTACGGACATTCAAAATGCGAGAGTTACGTACCACCTCCCGTACTATGACCTGCGATTTGTCTCCGCCGGCCCGGGGGCGAATGGATGGAGCGTGCTGAGCCGAGACTATTCCGTGGGAAACAAGTCATACAACGGGATCACCTACTACGCCTACACCACGGAGTACCGCGGTGGGCTGACCCCTCAGGACGGCACCACGTGCCTTCCTTCATACGGGTTCGAGAGCAACGGCCCTCTCGACAGCACCGGGTACTTCTTCGTGGACCACACCGTGCAGGTGAACGGTCAAACGCTCAGAGTCGATGCTGGACGTGTCGCCATGATCGGCTAACTCCGCGGGAACTCCACAGCCCGGGCCCGCAGTGGCCGCACCGCCTACCCTGGAGGCATGACCTCCACGAGCACCGAAACCGAGTCCCTTGCTGTCCTGCGGGAGGTCTTCGGCTATGACTCCTTCCGAGGTGAGCAGGCGGAAATCATCGACCAGGTGGTCGGCGGCGGGGACGCCGTGGTGCTCATGCCCACCGGCGGCGGCAAATCCCTGTGCTACCAGATCCCCGCGATCCTGCGGGAGGGCACGGGCGTGGTGGTCTCCCCGCTGATCGCGCTCATGGCGGACCAGGTGGCCGCGCTCGAGGCCGTGGGCATCCGCGCGGCCTTCCTCAACTCCACGCTGGAGCCCTACGAGGCGCAGGAGGTCGAACGGCAGCTCGGTGCCGGGGAGATCGACCTGCTCTACGTGGCACCCGAGCGGCTGATCCTGCCGCGCACCATCGACCTGCTGAAGCGCTCGCCGGTTGCCCTGTTCGCAATCGACGAGGCGCACTGCGTCTCCCAGTGGGGCCACGACTTCCGCCCCGACTACATGGGACTCTCCGTGCTCGCGGACGCCTTCCCGGACGTTCCCCGCATCGCGCTCACCGCCACCGCCACGCGCGCCACGCACCAGGAGATCACCGAACGGCTGCGCATGGAGAACGCGCGGCACTTCGTCTCCAACTTCGACCGCCCCAACATCCAGTACCGGATCGAGCCCAAGGACGGCGCGAAGGACCAGCTGCTGCGGCTGATCCAGTCGGAGCACCCGGGGGAGGCCGGCATCGTCTACTGCCTCTCCCGCAAGAGCGTGGAGACCACCGCGGCCTGGCTCTCGAAGCGCGGGGTCACCGCCCTGCCGTACCACGCGGGGCTCGACGCCGCGGTGCGCCAGGACACCCAGGTGCGGTTCCTGCGGGAGGAGGGGATCGTCGTCGTCGCCACGATCGCGTTCGGCATGGGGATCGACAAGCCGGACGTGCGCTTCGTGGCCCACCTGGACCTGCCCAAGAGCATCGAGGGGTACTACCAGGAGACCGGCCGCGCGGGCCGCGACGGCATGCCCTCCACGGCATGGATGGCGTACGGCCTGGGGGACGTGGTGAACCTGCGGCGGATGATCGACCAGGGCGAGGGCAGCGACCTGCACAAGCGCAATGCGCGCTCCCACCTGGATGCCATGCTCGCCCTGTGCGAGACCACCGACTGCCGCCGCGTGCAGCTGCTGCGCTACTTCGGGCAGGACTCGGAGGCCTGCGGGAACTGCGACACGTGCCTGAACCCGCCCAAGGTCTGGGACGCCACGGTGCCCGCCCAGAAGCTGCTGTCCACGCTCATCCGCCTGCAGCGCGAACGCGGTGAGCAGTTCGGCTCCGGCAAGGTGTTCGACATCCTGCTCGGCCGCTCGAACGACCGCACGGAGGCCTCCCGTCACCAGGAGCTCAGCGTGTGGGGGATCGGCCAGGAGCTGTCCCAGCAGGAGTGGCGGTCCGTGCTGCGGCAGCTGCTGGCGCGCCGGGTGGTGGAAGCCGTGGGTGACTTCGGTGTGCTGGTCCCCGGTCCGGAGGCCGGGCCCGTGCTGCGCGGGGAGATCGCCCTGGAACTCGCGGTGGACCGGGCCCCCGCCGCGCGTGGCGGCGGCCGGGCTCGCGGCGGCGGGGGCGGCGGGCGCTCACGCGCCGCGGACACGCTGGACGAGGCCGCCAAGGAGACCTTCGAGGCTCTGCGCGAGTGGCGGACCTCTGTGGCCAAGGAGAAGCAGATCCCGCCCTACATGGTGTTCTCGGACGCCACGCTGGTGGGGATCGTGGAGGCCGCCCCGGAGTCGACCGCTCAGCTCAGTGGGATCAGCGGGGTGGGCGCCAAGAAGCTCGCCGAGTACGGAGACGCCGTGCTGGAGGTGCTGGGCACCTCGGTCTTCTGAGTCCGGGGACCGAGGTGGCCGATCGGTGTCAGCTGGCCGTGACGGAGGAGATCCGGTCCGCGATGGCGTCCGCCACCCGGCCGGCCTCGCGCTCGGGAAGCCAGTGCCCGGCGTCGAGCTCGATGAACTCGTACGGTGCGTGCACGTACACCTCGGTCTCCTCCGCGGCCGTGCGGCCCAGGGCGGGATCCCGGTTGCCCCACACGAACGTGGTGGGCACCGTGATGATGCCGTTGCCAGCGTGTGTGCCCGTCACGCCGTCCTTGCGGAACATCGCGCGGTACCAGTTGATGGGTCCGCGCAGGTCCTCGGCGGTGGAGAACCGCTGTCCGTAGCGGGACGCGGCGTCCTCGCTGATCCCCTGCTTGCGGGCGATCGTGCCGATTCTTCCCGCGAGCAGCCGCTCCGGTGCGCCGGGGATCTGGAACATGCCGATGTACCAGGACTTCTTGAGCTGGTCCGCGGTCTTCAGGGCGTGACCCAGGGCGGTGGGGTGCGGCGTCGAGAGCACGGTCAGGGAGGTCACCCGCTCCGGGGCGCGCAGGGCAATGTCCCACGCGAGCACTCCACCCCAGTCGTGGCCCACCAGGTGGAAGGTCTCGGCTCCCGCTGCGTCCGCGAGGGCCAGTGCGTCCCCGGAGAGCTCCTCGCGGCGGTACGCGGCCAGCTCGGTGGGCCGGGCGCCCGGGGAGTACCCACGCTGGTCCATGGCGAGAGTGCGCAGCCCCTGCGCGTTCAGCCGCTCCGTGACGGAGTCCCAGCAGCGGGCGTCCTGCGGGAAACCGTGCAGCAGCAGGACCACGGGGGCGTCCTCCGGGCCCTGGTCGAGAACGTCGAACGTGAGTCCCTGTCGCGTGAAGCTGGTGATCCGAGTCATGCCTCCACCCTATGGCGCACGGAGGGGCTCGTCAGCCGTGGCCGCAGACCTGGAGCGGGTCTGGGGCGGAGCGGCTCTAGAAGAACCCGATGACACGGCCGATGACGGCCAGGACAATGAACAGCGCCACCACCACGGCCAGGCCGATCAGGACAATCTTGCCCACGGCGCCCTCACCGGGGCGCTCGCGGTCCACCTCGTTGTTGGTGGGTCCCACGCCAAGTCCTTCGGCGGGCGGGGTGTCCCCCTCCACGCTGTACCCGGAGTGCTCATTGGCTGCTGCGGCCGCCTTGCTGCGGTCCTGCTCGGATTCCTCCGGATTGATGTCTGCCACCGTGGCCCACTTCCTGGGTGCTCGTGCGGAGTTGGTGGAGCCACTGTAGCAAGCAGGCTGAGCATCCGGGGGCTCGATCCGCCGTCACCACCTCTGCGCGCGGCGGAATGCCGGGGCCGTGTGGCGGGGGAGCGCGGGGCTGGACCGCGCCGGGAGGGGGTTCGGGGGGCTCCTGCGGAGCCGGCGGCACCGCGCGCGGACGGCCCGGGCGGCGTCGTGCGCTAGGAGTCCGTGGGGTAGTCGCGCGGCCAGCTGTGGCCGAGGCTCGCCTCCACGCTCTCGTTGAAGCGGCGGGTGAGGTGGGCCAGGGTGGCGACGTCCTCCGCGGACCAGTCCCGCGTGAAGCGCTCGAAGGACTCCCGGCGGGCGTGGAACTCCTCCTCGAGGCGGCGCAGGCCCTCCTCGGTGGGGCGGTGCTTGCGGGCCACGCCGCCCTCGGGGTCCTTGATGCGCTCGATCAACCCGCTCTTCATGGCGGCGGCCACCTGGCGGTGGACGGTGGAGATGTCCAGGCCGAAGGACTGCGCGAGCTCGGCCACGCTCATTGGGCCGCCGGCCTGCAGGCGGGCGAGGAGCACGGTGGAGCTGCGGTCCAGCGCCTCGGTGCGTGACTGCGGGGGCGCGCCCTGGAGGGCGTATCGGGAGAGCAGCATGTGCTCGTAGACCAGCTCGCTCACGGAATCCTCGCTCTGCACGGGTCCATCCTTTCATCTGTCGTTCGTCCGCTGTCCGCGCGCGGGGTGCGTGGGCCGCGAGGGTGGGGGCGGCGTCGTCGTCGTGGCAGGGGTGGACGCGGAGGCGGGGGTCACGGTCTGACGGGACGCGAACCCCCGAAATTGCACTATACAAATCTCCGAGTAGTATTTTGCACTATACAAATTCGAGATCCCCAGGAGGCGCCCGTGTCCGTCGACACCCAGGAGCACGTACCCACCGGCCAGCTGCCCATGGTCGTGGAGCACAGCAGGTCGGGCCCGGCGCACTCCGCGGGGCCCGAGCGGCTGGTCACGCCCACGTTCGTGGTGGCGTGGGTGGTCAACTTCCTGCAGTACCTGACCTTCTACATGCTGGTCACCACCATGGCGCTGTACGCGGTGAAGAGCTTCGCGGCCTCGGACGCGGTGGGCGGCTTCGCGTCCAGCGCGTTCGTGGTGGGTGCCACCCTGGCGCGGCTCGTGTCCGGGTACCTGGTGGACGTGCTGGGGCGGCGCCGGATGCTGCTGATCGCCCTGGTGGTCGTGGCCGTGGCGTGCGCGCTGTACATCCCGGCGGGATCGCTGCCCGTGCTGATCGCGGTGCGCATGGTCCACGGCTTCGGGTACGCGTTCGCGAGCACCGCCGTGATGACGATCGCGCAGTCCGTGATCCCCGACTCTCGCCGCGGCGAGGGCACCGGGTACTTCGCGCTGGGCACCACGCTGGCGACGGCGATCGGTCCCGCCCTGGGGCTGTTCCTGGTGGGCAATCTGGACTACACGTGGCTGTTCTGGACCACGCTGGCCACCGCGGTGCTCGGCCTGGTGCTGGGCATCTTCCTGCGCGAGCCTCTGGCCCACCAGGAGGCGAAGGCGGAGCGCTCCAAGTTCTCGCTGAGCGACATCGCGCACCCGTCCGTGCTGCCCATCGGCTCCTTCATGCTGGTGGTGGGCGTCTGCTACGCGGGTGTGATCACCTACCTCAACGCCTACGCCGAGGACCGCGGGGTCACCACCGGCGCCGCCCTGTTCTTCGTGGCGTACGCCGTGGCCATGCTGATCATGCGCCTGGTGCTGGGCAAGGTGCAGGACCAGCGCGGAGACAACGTGGTGGTGTACCTGGGCCTCGTCTGCTTTGCGGTGGCCCTGGGCATCCTGGCCGTGGCCACCCAGGACTGGCAGGTGGTCGTGGCCGGCGCCATGACCGGTCTGGGCTACGGCACCCTCATGCCCGCCGCGCAGGCCATCGCCGTGAGCGCGGTGCCCGCCCACAAGCTGGGCACCGGCATCTCCACCCTGCTGCTGCTCATGGACGTGGGCGTGGGCATCGGCCCCGTGGTCCTGGGCCTGCTGCTCTCCGCCACCGGGTTCGGCACCATGTACACGGTGCTGGCGGTGCTGGTGGTCGTGGCGGCGCTGCTCTACCACGCGGTCCACGGGCGGCACCCGCACGCCAAGCGGGGGCGGCTGGCGGTGGACTGACGGTCGCTCATGTGGGGGCCCGTGGCGTGTGCCGCGGGCCCCTTTTCGTTGCGCGGTTGTTCGGGGGACAACGACGCCGCGGGGCCGGGTGGGTGCGTACCGGCGCCTCTGTGCCAGTCGGTGCCCCCTCCTAGAGTCGATCCATGGATTCCTCGTCATTGCATTTCAAAGAGTGGGATGTCCCCTCCGGGCTGAGGGCGTCGGCCCTGTTTGATGTGGGGTTCACTTCTGGAATCTATGTCCTCGTGTTTGCCAATGGCGAGGAGTACGTGGGCAAGACGGTGAATTTCCCTCGCCGCTTGATGGATCATCGTCGACGGTGGTCGGACATCGTGTCCGTGAGGTTCGCGCCGGTTATTGCAGAGGATCTCGACCGGATGGAACGCGCCGTCGTGTCCGCGCGAGAAGCTGACGGGGTCCTCCTACGCAACCTCTTGCTCCTCTCACAGTCGCTCGGGAGTTCACGTCTGGACTTGCTGATCGACAAGCAGGCCCAGGCGGAGTGGCTGACAGCGGATGAGGACTACACGGGACTGCACGTCGACCCGCAAAGAATTGCCCTTGCGCGCCGCAGGTTGCGTTCGCGGAACAAGCTGGACCAGCTCATGCGTCACCCTCAGGGCGAGGCCGTGGTTTCTACCGTGGCGGCTTATATCAGCGCGGTCATCCCTTCGCCGGATGTGGGGGGAGGGAACGTCCTGGACCTTGACGGCCATGCCTCACACCTCGAAGGGCCCACGGAATCGACGGTTGGCCACCCTCAGCATCCACAGCGTGGAAGTGCTGTTCCTGGGGGAGTGGAGGGGCGATGCCGGTGAGTGGGTGCTCTACACGGTCCTCAACATAGGGCCCCACGGGGATCTGCCGGCTGAGATCACCGCACTCGTCACCACCCACGGTCGTTACCGCTCAGCGGGCACGGTGAGGTCGGTTGAACTGGAGGGTTTCCATGCCGTCCCCGAGTTGCTGCGGATCCCCGGTGTCCTGCGTGCTGCACGATCGCTGGCGCTGGGCCAACTGCGGAAAGGGCGGGGTGCATTTTCACGGTTCCACAACGATGCTTTCGCCGATGCAGTGTTCGCATCTATGAGCGAGGGCGAAGGGTCCTAACCACTGAACCTGTCGCGGGAACCAATGGGACGAAAGGACGGGCGCGGACTGTATCTCGGCAGCTGAGATGTGCGGGGTGGCTATTCAAAGAAATCCTCGTCCACAGCCAAAACCTCGTACGTTTGTTTCACTTGAACGCCCACCCGGTACTTGATCATGAGCGCGACCAACCGGGCGCCGTCGATGAGGATAGGGCGGGGTTGCACCAACGATGCATACTCCTTAGCCAAGGCGGTGAAGGTGCTAGTGGTGATGAAAATACCTCGCGGTGCTCCCTTGACATGCAGAGCCCCTACGAAGGCCTGCAGCGCTTCACGGCCCACCGAGTTGGTTTCCGCATAGCGCTTCGCCTGTATATAGATTTGGTTCAACCCCAATGGGTCCTGATCGATAACACCATCGACGCCGCCATCGCCCGTGCCTCCGATACGCCGCCCGCGCTCTTCAATGCCTCCGTAGCCCATCTTGAGAAGAACCTGAACAACAGCCTCTTCGAAGAAGTCAGGGTGTGAGCCCCGGAGGCGCTGAAGTAGCTCCTCGCCGGTTTTGGTAGTCAGTTGCTCGAAGCCCTGGTCAATTTTCTCCAGGGGGTCAATTTCAGCGACATCAGTCACCAGGGCGGGAGTGGCCGTTGAACGTGCCTCTTTCTTCCAATACGACTTGAAATAGGTGTTCGCTGAACTGTACGTCATGCCATCCGGATGCTCTGAATGAAACTGTCGACCCGCGGCATTGAGGCGATAGTGCCCACGGGATGGCTTGTCCACGAGGTTGGCTCGGGCCAGATGGGTGAGGACCCAACTCATGCGGTGTTCGTAGTTGAGCTCGCCGCTGTTGAGTCGCTCTTGGAGAGCTTTCTCGCTGAGGTGAGCGAGGCGGGCAGCTCGTTCGAAGATCTCCTTGCGGTGGAGGGTCTCTCCAGGCTCCAGAACGTTCATGACGGGGCCCATGAGTTCGGGCCACGTGGGAACTTCACTGGGTCGGGCATTGGGTGAGGTCATGCAGCACCGCTCTCGTGTCTCTCTAGTGGCCGTCTCATGGCTCGGGGCGTGAGGAACGAATCGGTGACAACTGATCGTTAGCGCTGAGAGGCGCTGGCAGGGAGGATGTCATCATGCCCGGTCCTTATCCCAGAGAGTTCCGCGAAGACGTTGTCGCGGTCGCTCGCAGCCGCGAGAGCGGCGTCACCATCAAACAGATCGCCACGGATTTCGGTATCAGCGAAGCGACTCTGCAGAACTGGCTCCGCCAAGCCGACGTCGAGGACGGCAACCGTCCCGGTCAGAGCTCGGCGGACGCGGTGGAAGCGCGTGAGTTGAAGAAGCGGATCCGCCTGCTCGAACAGGAGAACGAGGTGCTCAGGAGGGCTGCGGCGTATCTGTCGCAGGCGAACCTGAGACTCGGTGGCTCCCCAAAATGACATACCCGCTCGTATCTGAGCTCGCCGACGCGGGGATCCCCGTGACGGTGTCGTGCCGGGTCCTCAAGCTCGCAAGACAGCCCTACTACCGCTGGCGCAATGCCCCTGTCCGGGACGCGGACGTTGTCCGCGCGCACCGGATTAATGCCCTGCATGACGCGCACCACGATGACCCGACGTTCGGATACCGATACCTCGCCGACGAGGCTCGGCGGGCCGGGTGGCGGATGAGCCGGCGGACGGCGTGGAAGCTGTGCTCGCAGGCCGGGATTCTCTCGTCCGCGCAGCGCCGCCGGCGCGGGAAGGGGAAGAAGGCGGGCCCGCCCGTGTTCGATGACCATGTGAAGCGGGTCTTCCGGGCCGACGCCCCGAACAAGCTCTGGCTCACGGATATCACGGAGCATTGGACGAGTGAGGGCAAGCTGTATTGCTGCGCGATCAAGGACGTGTTCTCGAATCGGATCGTCGGGTACTCGATCTCGGATCGGATGACCGCGAAGCTCGCCGTCGACGCCGTCCGCAACGCCGTCACCCGCCGGACCGAGGTCGCTGGGTGCATCCTGCACGCCGACAGAGGCAGCCAGTTCCGCAGCCGCGCCATGGCCCGGGAACTGCGCTGTCACGACATGGTCGGATCGATGGGCAGAGTCGGCGCTGCTGGCGACAACGCCGCGATGGAATCGTTCTGGTCGCTGCTGCAGACGAACGTGCTGAACCAGCAGCGCTGGGCCACGCGCCAGGATCTGCGACTCGCAATCGTCGTCTGGATCGAGCGGAAGTATCACCGTCAACGAGCCCAAGACGCCCTCGGCGGGTTGACGCCCATCGAGTTCGAAGCCAAACTAACCGAGCCGCTCACACTCGCGGCCTAAACCGAAACTGTCACCGATTCGTTCCTCACGCCCTCGAAACCTCAGTGTAGAGATTGCTGCTCAAACACTGGGTGTCAAGAGTGAGGTAAAGCACCGTGTTGTATACCCCCCTTGGGTATATAGTCGATGGCATGAACACGGCCGCTACCACCCACCCGACCAACCACCCAGACCCCCACACGGGTCACGACATGCACGACCACACCACCTCCGACCACTCCGGCCACGACATGTCCAACATGGCCGCCAGCGCCACCCTCCACTGCCTCACCGGCTGCTCCATCGGTGAGATCCTCGGCCTGATCCTGGCCACCGTGTTCGGGTGGGGCAATGTCACGAGCACCGCCGTGGCCATCGCCCTGGCCTTTGTGTTCGGCTACGCCTTGTCCTCCCTGCCCCTGCTGCGCTCCGGCATCAGCGTGGGCCAGGCGCTGCGCCTCGTGCTCGCCGCGGACACCGTCTCCATCCTCACCATGGAGGTCGTGGACAACCTCGTGATGTGGCTGGTCCCCGGCGCCATGGACGCCGGCCTGCTGGACGCCCTCTTCTGGGGCTCCATGGCCCTGTCCCTCGTGATCGCGTACTTCGCCGCTTACCCGGTGAACAAGGCCCTGCTGCGCCGCGGCAAGGGCCACGCCATCACCCACCACGCCTCCGGCGGCGGCCCCATGGACAACCGCCCGCTGGCGTACGGCATCAGCGCCTTCATGCTCGGTGGCTTCGTCGCCTCCTTCGGCACTCTGCTGTAGGGAACTCCCGCAGCGGGGCCCCGCTGCCACCGCGCATTCCGACCAGAAACCCGCCCATACCGGGGTCCAGAAACCCGGGAGGGCCCACAGAAAGGATCCGTCCCATGCGTCGACTTCCCCTCACCCTCGCCGGCCTCGCCATCCTGGTGACCGCCACCGCCTGCTCCGCCGGTTCCGATTCCGCGGACCACTCCGCCCACGAGGGCCACGAGACCAGCGCGAGCTCCAGCGCGACGAGCCAGGCGGCGTCGTCACCCGCGAGCGGCACGCCCAGTGCGAGCCAGGGCGGGCACGCTCACGGCCAGGAGCACATGCACGCCATGGACGGCGGCCCCGCCCCGGAGGGTATCGCCGCCGCGGAGAAGCCCACCTACCCCGTGGGCACGCAGGTCACGCTGACCACCGATCACATGGAGGGCATGAAGGACGCCCCGGCCACCGTGGTGGGCGCCTACAAAACCGTGACCTACGCCGTGAACTACACCCCCACGGACGGCGGGCCTGAGGTCACCAACCACAAGTGGGTGGTCCAGGAGGAGCTCAAGGGCGTCGGTTCGGAGCGCCTCGCGGACGGCACCGAGGTCACCATCGAGGCGGACCACATGCCCGGCATGAAGGGTGCCACGGGCACCATCGCCTCCTCCACCACCCAGACCGTCTACATGGTCGACTACGAGGCCGACGGCATGACCATGAAGAACCACAAGTGGGTCGTGGAGGACGAGCTCGCCCCGCGCCGCTGACGCCCCGGCGGACCACAGCGGACGACGACGCCGCCAGCCCCCCTCTCCCCGCCCCGCGCCCGAGCGTCCTTTGCCCGGGCGCCCCCTGCCCCGGCGCCCCCACCCGGGTGCGGGGCGCTCGGGAGTCCGCGTGCGGCGTCGTCGTCCCGCGCGTGGGCGCGAATGGTAATCTGAGAACGGTTCGCAAAAGCCCCAACGCAAGGAGACCCCCGTGAAGGTCCGCAACTCCCTCCGCTCCCTCAAGAAGATCCCCGGCTCGCAGGTGGTGCGCCGCCGCGGGAAGACGTACGTGATCAACAAGAAGAACCCCCGCATGAAGGCGCGCCAGGGCTGAACCGGTCCGTTCCAGGACACCGCGGAGACGCTAGGGGGGTGTCCCTATGTTCCGAGTCAAGCCGCGAGAGCGGTTGGTTCGGGGGTAGGGGCGGTGGGTGGTTGGTAGTAGGTGCCGTTGCGGAGCATCGCGAAGATGACGTTGCAACGACGACGGGCCAGGCAGATCACGGCGGCGTTGTGTCGTTTTCCTTCGGCTCGTTTGCGATCGTAGTAGGCCTTCGAGATCGGGTCGCGATTCGAGGCGATCCACGCGGAGTAGAACAGTGCGTTCTTCAATCGTTTGTTGCCCGAACGAGCGGGGAACTCACCACGGATCGACGTCCCTGATCGCCGTGTGATCGGGGCGATGCCCGCATACGCGGCCAGGTGGCCCGCGGTCTCGAACCCGGTGCCATCGCCGATCGCGAGGAGGATCTGGGCTGCGGTCTTGATGCCGATCCCCGGCATGCTCATCAAGACCGAGGCGAGAGGGAAGTCCTCCAGCATGGCCTCGACTTCGTGGGCGACCGTGGCCCGTTGCGCTTTCAACTCCTTGACCTGCCCGGCCACCCTGGGGATCACGAGCTCGACCGCCGCGGTCGCCGGCACTGTCACGGTCTGCTCGCTCAGCGCCGTGAAGATCTTCTCGACCAGCGCAGAGGGATCGCGGCGAGAATGGGAACGAGCGAACCTCAAAACCCGCCCCGCCCAGCGGACGTGAACCCGGTGGGGCCTCCGAACTTCTCTAGCAGCTCCAGCACGAGGTCGGTGGAGAGGGTCCCGCCGGGGAAGACACGTTCTAGTGCGGGGTGGATCTGGGTGAGCAGCGAACGGATCCGGTTCAACGCCCTGGTGGTCTCGTGGGCGAGGTCCTCGTCGAACCCGGCGAGGACTTTCAGCGCGGAGAGGACCTCGTTGTCATGGTCGACCTGCCGCAGCGTGTGGGGCATGGTGCGGGCGGTGTCGGCGATGATGAACGCGTCTCTGGCGTCGGTCTTCGATCTTCCCGGATACAGGTCTGCTGCTTTTCGCATAGCTAACCCGGGAAGATACGCCACAGCGCAGCCGGTGTCTCTGGCCACCGCGATCGGCAACGCCCCGATGGTGTTGGGCTGGTCCACGACCATCAGCACCTCACCACGCTCCTGCAGGCTGGTGAACAACTCCCGCAGCTGGGTCTCGTCCTGCGGGAGGGGTTTGTCGAACAGTTTGTGCCCGGTCGCATCCAGCGCGCACCCGTGGTGGGCGGTCTTGCCCACATCCAGGCCGATGATTACCGCGAAACGGTTCTCCATGATGAGCCTCCTTGGCGCACCATCGCTGGTCGCAGTCTTGACACCCGATGCCGGCACCCACGTTACGAAGAGACCTCGCCACCACGGCGGCGGGCCGTGTCCCTATCAGCGGTCAACGCGTGTCTCTCGACCGGGCGGCAACACCCCCCGGACCATCAATGGCAGGGCAACAAAGCCATACCCGGCCGAGCGACCAGACCCCCGACCATCGGAGGCACTCACAAGGTAACGGGCGTGGGCCCCATCGCAGCTCCACGTCGAACCGCGCGGGCGCACGCCGCGCGGCCGGCTCACACCTCCGCGCCCACCAGCCGGTACCCCATGCCCTGCTCCGTGAGGATGTGCCGGGGGTTGGCCGGGTCCGCCTCCAGCTTCTTGCGCAGCTGCGAGATGTAGAGCCGCAGGTACCCGCTGTCCTGCACGTGCTCGGTGCCCCACACGTGGGTGAGCAGCGTCTGCCGGGTCACCAGCTTGCCCGCGTTGCGCAGCAGCACCTCCATGACCTGCCACTCCGTGGGCGTGAGCCGGATCTGCTTGACCCCGCCCGCTACCGCCCGGGTCACGCTGTGGGTGGCCAAATCCACCGTCACGTCCCCGAGCCGCACGACCGCCACGGTCTTCTCCTGCGGGATCCGCCGGGTCAGCGCCCGGATGCGGGCCAGCAGCTCGTCGATCGCGAACGGCTTGGTGATGTAGTCGTCCGCCCCGGTGTCCAGCGCCTGCACCTTGTCCGCCGCGCCCGTGCGCCCGGAGACCACCAGGATGGGCGCCTGGGACCAGCCCCGGATCCCCTGGATCACCTCGATCCCGTCCAGCTGCGGCATCCCCAGGTCCAGCAGGAACATGTCCGGCTGCTCGTCCACCGCCGCGCTCACGGCCTCCGCACCGTTCGCGGCCGTGATCACCCGGTAGCCCTTCGCGCCCAGGATGATCCGCAGCGCCCGCAGGATCTGCGGGTCGTCATCCGCGATGAGGATTTTCACCGTGCACCCCCTTCCCGTTCGTCGGTCCCGGCGGACGACGCCGCTGTCCCCGCCCCGCGCGCGAACGGCGCCTCGGGCGCGGAGGCCGCGGGCGGCGTCGTCGTCCCGAGTGTCTCCAGCGGCAGTGAGACCACCATGGTCAGCCCGCCGCCCGGGGTGTCCTCCGGGGTGAGCGTGCCCTGCATGGCCTCCACGAAACCACGCGATAGCGCCAGTCCGAGCCCCAGCCCGGTGGTGTTGTCCGTGTCCCCGAGGCGCTGGAAGGGCACGAACATCTCGTCGTGGCGCTCGGGGGCGATCCCCGGGCCGTGGTCGATCACGCGGATCTCCAGCCGGTCCGCGAACGTGCTGGTGGTGACCGAGACCGGAACGCCCTCGGGCGTGTGCCGCTCGGCGTTGGCCAGCAGGTTCACCAGCGCGCGCTGCAGCAGCACCGGGTCCGCGAGCACCGTGGCGCCGTGGTGGGCCAGGTCCAGGCGCACCTCGGAGGGCCCCAGCTGCAGCTCGTCCAGCGCGGAGGCCACCGAGTCCGCCGGGTCCGTGGACGTGGTGCCCAGGGACAGCACGCCCGCCTGCACGCGGCTCACGTCCAGCAGGTCGTTGACCAGGGTGGCCAGCGCGGTGAGGCTCTCGTCCGCGGTGTCCATGAGCTCCTGCCGGTCCTCCGGTGTGAGCGAGTCCCCGGCCGCGCGCAGCCCGCCCACCGCCGCCGTGGCGGACGCCAGCGGGCGCCGCAGGTCGTGGCTCAGCGCGGACAGCAGCGCACCGCGCACCCGGTCCGACGCCGCGATCGGCCCGATCTCCTCGGCCGCCGCCTGCAGCCGCTGCCGCTCCAGGGCCGCGCTCATCTGCACGGCGACGACGCTCAGCAGCCGCCGCTCGGACGAGGCCAGGTGCCCGCCGTGCAGCTCCAGGGCACCCCCGCCGTCCAGGGGCATGACCGTGGGCTCGTCCCCGGGCTCCACGTCCCCCGCGCTCGCGACCACCGTGTCTCCCGCCATGATGCGCACCCCCGGAACGCGGAACACCTCGTGCGCGCGGTCCACGAGCGCCTGCACGGCGTCCTCGCCGCGCAGCACGCTGCCCGCGATGCTCTGGATCAGTTCGGACTCCGCGGCGGCCCGGCGGGCGGTGCGGGTGTAGCGGGCCGCGCGGTCCACCACGAAGCTCACGAGTGCCGCGATCACCGTGTAGAGGATCAGCGCGAGCAGGTGCAGGGGGTCGGCGATGGTGATGGTGTGGACGGGGTCGATGAAGAAGTAGTCCAGGGTGAGCCCGGAGAGCACCGCCGCGAACAGGGCGGGCCAGATCCCGCCCACGAGCGCCACGACCACCACGAGCAGCTGGTACGCGAGCACGTCGCTCGTGATGGCGTCCGGGGAGCGCGCCCCGGCCAGCGCCACGGTGAGCGCCGGACCGCCCAGCAGCGCCACCAGGAAGCCGAGCACGCGGCGTCGTGCGGAGAGCGCACCGCCCAGCGGCGGGAGCGTGAACTGCCCGCCCGCCTGCGCGTGGGCGACCATGTGCACGTCGATCTCCCCGGACTCCTTGGTGACCGTGGCGCCGATGCCCGGGCCCGTGAAGGCCGCCGCGAGCCGGCTGCGGCGGCTGGTGCCCAGCACCAGCTGCGTGGCGTTGACCGACCGGGCGAACTCCACGAGGGCCGCGGGGACGTCGTCCCCCACCACCTGGTGGTAGGTCCCGCCGAGCTTCTCCACGAGCGCCCGCTGCTGCGCGAGTGCCGCGGGGTTGTCGGCGCGCACGCCGTCCTGCGCGATCACGTGCACGGCCAGCAGGTCACCGCCCGCCGAGCGGGCCGCCACCCGGGCACCGCGGCGCAGCAGGGTCTCGCCCTCGGGCCCGCCCGTCAGGGCCACGACGACGCGCTCGCGGGCCTCCCACGTGCCGTCGATGTCGTGCTCGCGGCGGTAGTGCATGAGCGCCTGGTCCACCTCGTCCGCGAGCCACAGCAGCGCGAGCTCGCGCAGCGCGGTGAGGTTGCCCAGCCGGAAGTAGTGGGACAGCGCCGCGTCCACGCGCTCGGCGGGGTACACGAGCCCCTCTGCGAGCCGGTCCCGCAGCACCTGGGGTGCCAGGTCCACCACCTCGATCTGGTGCGCGCCGCGCAGGAACCGGTCCGGCACGGTCTCCCGCTGGGGCGCGCCGGTGATCCGCTCCACCACGTCGTTGAGGGACTCGATGTGCTGCACGTTCACCGTGGAGATCACGTCGATCCCCGCGGCGAGCAGCTGCTGGACGTCCTCCCAGCGCTTCTCGTGCGCCGAGCCGGGGGCGTTGGTGTGGGCGAGCTCGTCCACCAGGGCGATGTCCGGGGCGCGCTCCAGCACGGCGGCCACGTCCATCTCCTCGAGCTCCACGTCCCGGTAGCGGGTGCGCAGCCGGGGAACCTGGGGCAGACCATCGGTCATGGCGGCGGTGGCCGCGCGGCCGTGGGTCTCCACGACGCCGATCACCACGTCCCTGCCCTCGGCCAGCAGCCGCCTGCCCTCCGCGAGCATCGTGCACGTCTTGCCCACGCCGGGGGCGGCGCCGAGCAGCACCCTCAGCCGCCCCGGTGCGGTCATGTCAGTGCCTCGTCTCGTCCAGTGCCAGGTTGAGCTCGGCCACGTTCACCACGCGGTCACCCACGTAGCCCAGATCGGGCTTCTTGGTGTGCTGGCTCACGAGCTCCCGCACCTGTTCTACCGGAAGACCCCGCTCCCGGGCCACGCGCTCCACCTGGATGTCCGCGTAGCGCGCGCTGATGTGGGGGTCCAGACCGGAGGAGGAGGCGGTCAGGGCGTCCGCGGGGACCTCGGACTCGGGCACCCCGTTGAGCTCCGCAATCGCCTGCTTGCGCTGGGTGATGGCCTCCACCAGGTTCTCGTTCTCGGGGCCCCAGTTGGTGCCGGAGGACGACGCCGCGTCGTACCCCGCGTCCCCGGCGGCCGAGGGCCGGGACTGGAAGTACTGCGGCAGGGGGTTGCCGTCCGCGTCCGTGAAGGACTGACCGATCAGCGAGGACCCCCGGACCTCACCGTTGCCGTCCGTCATCATGGACCCGTGGCTCTGCTCGGGGAACGCGAGGTACCCGAGCCCCGTGACCACCGCGGTGTAGCCCACGCCCAGCAGCAGGGTGAGCACGATCAGGGTGCGGACGGCCACCGACATGGTGCGCCCGGAGGAGTGTGCGGCAATGCTCATGACGATCGCTTCTTTCTCGACGACTCGAAAACTCTGTGGTGCGGGGTGGGGGCGTTTCGGTGAGGCGGGGTGCGCCGCCCGCCGGGGCCCGGCGAGGTGGCGGGCGGCGCGTTCAGGGGGCGGGTCAGAAGCCCGGGATCAGCCGGACCACCAGGTCGATCAGCCAGATCCCCAGGAAGGGCGTGATGATCCCGCCCAGCCCGTAGACCGCGAGGTTGCGCCCCAGGGTCTTGGACGCGTTCATGGGCCGGTACTTCACACCCCGCAGGGCCAGCGGGACCAGGAACACGATCACGATCGCGTTGAAGATCACGGCGGAGAGCACCGCGGAGGCCGGCGAGTGCAGGCCCATCACGTTGAGCACCGCGAGCCCCGGGAACACCCCGATGAAGATCGCGGGGATGATCGCGAAGTACTTGGCGATGTCGTTGGCGATCGAGAACGTGGTGAGCGCCCCGCGGGTGATGAGCAGCTGCTTGCCGATCGCGACGATGTCGATGAGCTTGGTGGGGTCCGAGTCCAGGTCCACCATGTTCCCGGCCTCCTTGGCCGCGGAGGTGCCGGTGTTCATGGCCACGCCAACGTCCGCCTGGGCCAGCGCGGGGGCGTCGTTGGTGCCGTCACCGGGCATGGCCACGAGGTTCCCGCCCTCCTGCTCCGTGCGGATGTAGGCGAGCTTCTGCTCCGGGGTGGCCTCCGCGAGGTAGTCGTCCACGCCGGCCTCCTCCGCGATGGCCGCGGCGGTCAGGGGGTTGTCACCCGTGACCATCACGGTGCGGATGCCCATGGCGCGCAGCTGCGCGAAGCGCTCGGTGAGCCCCTCCTTGACCACGTCCTTGAGGTGCACCACGCCGAGCACGCGCGCCGCGCCGTCGGCCCGCTTGTGCGCGACCACCAGCGGGGTGCCGCCCGAGCGGGAGATCTTGGTGACGCGCTCCTGGAGCTCACCGCGGGCGGCGTCGTCCGGCTGCGCGCCGTCCTCCGAGAGCCACGCGACGATCGCGGAGCCCGCGCCCTTGCGGATCTGCGAGCCGTCCGGCAGGTCCAGCCCGGACATCCGCGTCTGCGCGGTGAAGGGGACGACGTCGCCCGCGGCCTCCCGCTCGAGGCTCGCCCCGCGCTCGCGGGCCAGGTCCACGATCGAGGAGCCCTCGGGCGTGGGGTCCGCCAGGGACGAGAGCGCCGCGGCGTGCACGAGCTCCTCCTCGGCCACCCCGGTGAGCGGGACGAACGCGGTGGCGCGGCGGTTGCCGTACGTGATGGTGCCGGTCTTGTCGAGCAGCAGGGTGGTCACGTCCCCGGCGGCCTCCACGGCGCGCCCTGACATGGCCAGCACGTTGCGCTGCACCAGCCGGTCCATGCCCGCGATGCCGATCGCGGAGAGCAGCGCGCCGATGGTCGTGGGGATCAGGCACACGAGCAGCGCGATCAGCACGGTCACGCTCGCGGGGCTCGCGGGGTAGGAGGCAATCGGGTTCAGGCTCAGCGTGACCACCACGAACACGATGGACAGGGACGCCAGCAGGATGTTCAGGGCGATCTCGTTGGGGGTGCGCTGGCGGGCGGCGCCCTCCACCAGGGAGATCATCCGGTCCACGAACGTCTCACCGGGCTTGGAGGTGATCCGCACGACGATCCGGTCCGAGAGCACGCGCGTGCCACCGGTCACCGCGGAGCGGTCGCCGCCGGACTCGCGCACCACGGGGGCGGACTCGCCGGTGATCGCGGACTCGTCCACGCTCGCGATGCCCCACACGATGTCCCCGTCCCCGGGGATCAGCTCGCCCGCGGAGACCACCACCACGTCACCCAGGGTGAGGTCCGCCGAGGACGCCTCCTCGGTGACCGCGCGCTGGGCACCCGGGTCCGCGGCGTCGTCGTAGTCCCGCACGCGGTGCGCGGTGGTGCTGGTGCGCGTCTGGCGCAGGGACTCCGCCTGGGCCTTGCCGCGGCCCTCCGCGATGGACTCCGCGAGGTTCGCGAAGACCACGGTGAGCCACAGCCACACGGCGATCGCCCACGTGAACGCACCGGGGACCGCGGTGCCGCCGGAGTCCTGCGCGCCGCCGGTGAACAGCTCCGCCACGGCGAACACCGTGGTGACCACGGCACCCACCCACACGATGAACATCACGGGGTTGTGCCACTGGGTGCGGGGGTCGAGCTTGCGCACCGCGCCGGGCAGAGCCCCGCGCAGCTGCCGCCACGTGAGGGTCTTGCGGGGTGCGGCCGGGCGGGCCGCGGGGGCCGCGGGGGCCTCGGAGAGTGCTTCGGTGACGGTGGTGCTCATGACTGCATCAGACCTTCTGCCAGGGGACCCAGCGTGAGAACGGGGAAGAACACGAGGGCGGTCACCAGGACCGCGGTGCCCGCGGTGAGCCCCACGAACAGGGGTCGGTGCGTGGGCAGGGTGCCCGCCGTGGCGGGGATCTTCTCCTGCGCCGCGAGGGAGCCGGCCAGGGCCAGCACCAGGGCGATCGGGATGAACCGGCCGAAGAGCATGGCCACGCCGATCGCGGCGGTGAGCCACGGGGTGTCCGCGGTGAGGCCCGCGAACGCCGAGCCGTTGTTGTTGGCGCCGGACGCGAACGCGTAGAGCACCTCGGAGAGCCCGTGGGGGCCGGTGTTGGTCAGGGACTCGTTCTCGATGCTGTCCCGCAGCGCGGGGATCCCGAAGCTCAGGCCCACCCCGGCGAGCACCAGCACGGGCATCACCAGGATGTAGAGGCTCGCGAGCTTCATCTCGCGCGGGCCGATCTTCTTGCCCAGGTACTCGGGGGTGCGCCCCACCAGCAGCCCGGCCACGAACACGGCGATCACCGCGATCACGAGCATCCCGTAGAGCCCGGAGCCCACACCGCCGGGGGCCACCTCGCCCAGGAGCATGTTGAGCATGGGGACCATCCCGCCCAGGGCGGTGTAGGAGTCGTGCATCGAGTTCACCGCACCCGTGGAGGTCAGTGTGGTGGTGGCCGCGAAGATCACGGACTGGGGGATGCCGAAGCGGGCCTCCTTGCCCTCCAGGGGGCCACCCGCGAGCTCGGGCGCGGTGCCCTGCCCGGCGGACTCGAACGCCGCGAGCGCGAACAGCGAGGCCAGGTACAGCACGCCCATGACCGCGAGGATGGCGTAGCCCTGGCGGTTGTCCCCCACCAGGCGCCCGAACGTGCGGGGCAGGGCGAACGGGATCAGCAGGATCAGGAAGCACTCGAATAGGCTGGTCCACCCGGTGGGGTTCTCGAACGGGTGGGAGGCGTTGGCGTTGTAGAAGCCGCCGCCGTTGGTGCCCAGCTCCTTGATGACCTCCTGGGAGGCCACCGGCCCGCCCGGGATGGACTGGGTGCCGCCGGCCACGGTGGTGACGTCCGTGAAGCCGTCGAAGTTCTGCACCACACCGCCCGCGATCAGCGCCAGCGCGCCCAGAATCGACAGCGGCAGCAGCACGCGCACCGTGGTGCGGGTGAGGTCCACCCAGAAGTTGCCGATGGTGCCGCTGCGCCGGTACGCGAAGCCGCGCACCAGGGCCACGGCCACCGCGATGCCCGTGGCGGCGGAGACGAAGTTCTGCACCGCCAGGCCCGCGAACTGCACGGTGTACGCGAGGTTCTCACCCGAGTACGCCTGCCAGTTGGTGTTGGTCACGAAGGAGACGGCCGTGTTGAACGCGACCCCCGGATCCGGGTTGTCCGCGCCCGTGGAGAACGGCAGCCACTTCTGGGTGCGCTGCAGCAGGTACAGCAGCAGCACGCCCGCCAGGGAGAAGTACAGCACCGAGCGCAGGTACGCCTGCCAGGACTGCTCCTGGTCCGCGGCCACGCCGGTCAGCCTGTAGAGGACCCACTCCGGGGCCCAGTGCGTGCGGGTCTGGAAGACCCACGCCATGTAGTCGCCCAGGGGCCGGTAGGCCAGCGCGAGGGCCAGCACCAGGGTGCCCGCGGAGGCGAGGAAGGGAACCCACTCCATCAGAAGCTCTCCGGGTTCACCAGGGCGAAGACCAGGTACGCGATCGCTGCGACGCCCAGCACGAACGCGATGCCGCTGAGCACGATCACAGCTTGTCCACCGCCTTGCCCACCATCACCACGACCATGAACAGGGCGACCACGCCCAGGACGTACACGACATCAAGCACTGCTGGCTCCGATCGGAGATCACCGGCCGCAGGACCACGGCCGCCGCACCCTCCCTGGGTGCAGAACCTCAGTAGACGCCCGCCCCCACCGCCGGGGGAGGCCCCCTCACGGAACCCATACGCGCACCCTGCGGATCCTCACGGTTTCCTCACAGCCGGGGGCTCGGGGCGCTGCTGCGCGAGGGGGAGCCGGATGCCGTGGGACGCGCTGGACGGGCAGCGCGTGCGGGAGCGGGCCATGGGAACGGGTGACGACGACGCCCGCTCGCCTCCCACCGTCCGTCGCCTGAGCGTGGCGCACCGCACATCCTGGGTCGGTTGGGAGACACAAGTTACCGATCGGTTATTCCCAAATTCCCCGCCGTCCGCTCCGCGCGAATTGTTGCTGCGGAAAGCGATCAGGCGTGCCACGATGCAGACATGGCTACCAACGATTCCACCAGCACCCAGATCCAGCTCGTCTCCCGCCCGGAGGGGTGGCCCGAGCCCGAGAACTTCCGCACCGAGACCGTGGAGCTGCCCGAGCTGCAGGACGGCCAGGTGCGCGTGCGCAACGAGTTCATCTCCGTGGACCCCTACATGCGGGGGCGCATGCGGGACGAGAAGAGCTACGTCCCGCCGTTCGCGCTCAACGAGACCATGACCGGCGGCGCCGTGGGCCGCGTGGTCGAGTCCCGCTCCGAGAAGCTGCCCGAGGGCACCCCCGTGCTGCACCAGTACGGCTGGCGGGACCTCGCGCAGGGCTCCGCCGAGGAGTTCACCGCCATCCAGGAGCTCCCGGACACCCCGCTGTCCGTGTACCTGGGCATCCTGGGGATGACGGGCATGACCGCCTACACCGGGCTCACCCGCATTGCCGGGTTGAAGGAGGGCGACCGCGTGTTTGTCTCCGGTGCGGCAGGCGCCGTGGGCTCCGCGGCCGGTCAGATCGCCAAGCAGCTGGGCGCCTCGTACGTGATCGGTTCCGCCGGTTCGGACGAGAAGGCGAAGTTGCTCACCGAGAAGTACGGCTTCGACGCGGTGCTCAACTACAAGGACGCCCCCATCCGTGAGCAGCTCGCGCAGGCCGTGGGCGAGGACGGCGTGGACGTCTACTACGACAACGTGGGCGGCGACCACCTCGAGGCGGCCCTGGACGTGCTGAACCGGCACGGTCGCGTGGCCGTGTGCGGCGCGATCAGCCAGTACAACTCCACCGAGCGCCCCTGCGGTCCGGACAACATGGGCAACATCATCAAGAACTCGCTCATGCTCGAAGGCTTCACCATGGGTGACCACTGGGACGTCACCGAGGAGTACACCTCCCGGATGACCGAGTGGTTCACCTCCGGCAAGATCGCCTACGACGAGACCGTGGTGGAGGGCCTGGACCACGCCGTGGACGCCTTCATCGACATGATGAAGGGCGCGAACACCGGCAAGATGGTCGTGAAGATCTGATCACCGCGCACCACGCCTCCGCCCTGGAGGTCGCGCCCCAGGACTGAGCGCGCGGGCGGGCCGGCGGCGCGGCGGCGTCGTGCCCCGTGGTCGTGCCTCGGGACGGCGACGCCGCTGCCACCCACCCCTGCCCCGTCCAACGAACCGCCCCGCGCACCCGTGCGGGGCGGTTCGTTCGTATCATGGGCTCGGCCAGCCCCGCCCCGAGAGGAACCCGTGCCCCGCACCGCCCTGCCGCACCGCGTGAGTCCCGTGCAGATGCTGCGTGCGCTGCGCGATGAACCCGGGCTCGCGGCGCTGTTCGGCGACTGGCTTCACGGGGACGCGGTCATCGGCATCCGGCCCACCCGCGTGCTGGGCGCGGACGAGGACCCGTTCGCCGCGCTGGGCGCCGCGGACGACGACGCCGCCCTCACCGCTGAAGACCCCGCCCGCTTCGGCGGCGGGTGGCTCGGCTACCTGGGCTACCAGCTCTCGCGCCGCCTGGAGTCGCTCCCGCCCGCACCGCCGCACTCGGGCGGTCTGCCGGAGCACCACCTGGCGCACTACGACCACGTCCTGGTGCACGACGCCGCCGCGGACCGTTGGCTCTGCGAGTCCCTTCCCGGAGCGGACCCTGGCCGGGTGGCCGAGACGATCGGGACGGTGGAGCGGGCGCTCGCGGCCGGCCCTGCGGCGTCGTCGTCCGGGGTGTGCGCCCCGCACCCGTACAGGTGCGAGCCGTTCGAGGCCGCCGTGACCGGCGCGGCCCACGCCGAGGCCGTGCGGCGCGCGCTGGCGCACATCCGGGACGGCGACATCTTCCAGGCGAACATCTGCCGAGAGCTCACGGCGGCATTCGACGGTGACCCGCTGGACCTGTTCTGCGCCGGGTACGAGCGGCTGCGGCCGCGTTTCGCCGCGTTCCTGCGCGTGCCGGGCGGCGCGGTGGCCAGCTTCTCGCCCGAGCTCTACCTGCGCCGCACCGGCCGCGCCGTGCTGACCTCCCCGATCAAGGGCACCGCGCCCGCGGACTCGGACCCCCGCGAGCTGCACGCCTCCGCCAAGAACCGCGCGGAGAACGTGATGATCGTGGACCTCATGCGCAACGACCTCTCCCGCGCGTGCGTCCCCGGCTCCGTCCTGAGCCCCGCCGTGCCGCGCGTGGAGCCGCACACGGGCGTCCACCACCTGGTCGCGGACGTCCACGGAACGCTGCGTCCCGGGCTCGACGACGCCGCCCTGCTGCGCTCCACGTTCCCGCCCGGCTCGTGCACGGGGGCGCCCAAGATCAGGGCCACGGAGATCATCAACGAGCTGGAGACCACGGCCCGGGGTGTGTACACCGGGGGCATCGGGTGCGTGAGTCCGCTGGCGGGGCTGGTGGTGAACGTGGCCATCCGGACCTTCGAGTTCTCCGGTGGCGCCGTGCGGCTGGGTGTGGGCGGCGGGATCGTCGCGGACTCGGACCCGGACGGGGAGGCGTTCGAGACGCTCGTGAAGGCCGCTCCGCTGCTGGACGCGGTGGGCGCCCGGTTCGGGGCGGAGCTGTCCCGGGAGTGGCGTGAGCACGCGGAGTCCTCGGAGGTGGCGACCCCGGGGTGCGTGGTCGGTGGCGGGGCGTCGTCGCGCGCGGCGGCCTCCCTGAGTGACGCGCCCGTGATCCACTCGACCCCCGACCCCACCCTGGGGATCTTCACCACGATGCTCGTCCGCGAGGGACGCCCCGAGCAGCTGGCGGAGCACCTGGCGCGACTCGGGAACAGCGTCCGTGCGTGCTTCTCCCGTGAGCTGCCGGGGGCGCTCGCGGAGCAGATCATTCAGCGTGCCGCGGCGCTGGACGGCCCGCACCGGCTGCGGGTCACGGCGGTCCCGGACGCAGGGAGTCTGCGTGTCGAGATGACCCACGCCCCGCTGAACCCTCCCGGTGCAGCGCCTCCCGTGGAGCCGTGGGTGCTGCGCCCGGTGGTGGTGCCCGGCGGGTGGGGAAGTCACAAGTGGGCGGACCGCCACGCCCTGGACGCGGCACCCGGGCCGTGGTCCCCGGTGTGCGATCCGCTGCTGGTGGACGAGGACAGCACGGTGCTGGAGACCGGGCGCGCCAATGTGTTCGTGGTGCGCGGCGGCGTGGTCACCACCCCGCCCGCTGACGGCAGGATCCTGCCCGGGGTGATGCGCGCCCGGGTGATCGCGGCGCTGCGGTCCGCCGGGTACGAGGTCCGCGAACGGGACACCGCCCTCGCGGACCTCGCTGAGGTGTCGGAGGTGTTCGTGACCAATGCCCTGCGCGGCGCCCGCCCGGTGGGGGAGGTCCGGGGCGTGGGACGGTGGGCTCACGGGCCTGTGACGGCGTGGGTGCAGCACGCGCTCGCGGCTGCCGGGTGACGAGTGGGTGCCATCGTTGAACCCCGTTGACACGCCCCGGTGAGCTGAGGATGCTCGGGGGAACAGCGCCGTCGTCCGAGCTGCAGGGTTCGGGGCGGTGCACCACGCAACCGTGAAGGAGTGCAGCCATGGGCAAGGACCAGCAGGACGAGAACACCGAGTCGGTCAGCCAGGTGGACACCGACGAGCAGCGCCAAAAGGCCGCTGAGCAGGCGGACACCCAGGAGCAGCAGGAGTTCTTCGAGGAGCAGGCCGGCACGGAGGAGCAGTCCCAGGGCTACGGGCACTGAGCGCCGCACCGGGCAGCCGCTGACAGACGAACCGCCCCGCACCAGGAAGGTGCGGGGCGGTTTTCCTGCGCCGAGTGGCTGCGGGGCCGGTGGCTACTTCTTCTTGTTCTCGAGGGTCTGCTCGTACTGGGACAGGGCCAGACCCACGCTCATGAAAGTGGGGGCCCAGTGGCCCACGAAGATGCCCCAGCGGTCCGACTGCGCCTTGGAGTCGTCGCTCTTGAAGCGCGAGAGGCCCCAGGACACGAAGGCGAGGCCGATGGAGCCCATGCCCGCGGCGTAGGCGTACTCGGAGCGGATGCCGGCGTCGTGCAGAGTCTTCATGATCATGGTGCGATCTCCATTCAGGCCCGGAGGGCCGATGAGGTGATGCGGGGCTTGGGAGTTCCCAGCGTAGTCCGATTCGGCGGCGATGGTAAGTGGGGTGACGAAAGTTTGTTCGACGCTCCACGGTGTGGTCCATGCGGAGCTGCGTGGCAGGGTGGAGGCATGACTGAGACCGAATCACGGCGTGTTCTGCTGGCCGGCTGCGGGGACGTGGGAACCGCGCTGGGGCTGCGACTGAGCGAGCGGGGGTGGGCGGCCACCGGTGTGCGGCGGCATGCGGACCGGCTGCCCGCGCCGCTGGCAGGGGCGTCCCTGGATCTCACGGATCCCGGCGAGGCACGCCTTCCGGACGTGGACGCCGTGGTGGTCACCCTCACGGCGGACGGCCACGACGTCGCCGGGTACGAGCACACCTACCTGGGCGGCCTGCGGGGGTTGCGGCGCGCACTCGGGGAGCAGGAGCCGCTCGTGGTCCTGGTGTCCTCCACGGGTGTGCTGGGCGGCGACGGCGAACGCGTCACCGAGGACACCCCGCCCGACCCGCAGCGACCCACCGCCCACGTGCTGCTCGCGGCGGAGGATCTGGCGGCGGAGCTGTTCCCGGACCTCGTGATCGTGCGGCCCGCGGGCATCTACGGACCGGGGCGCACGTCCATGATCGAGCGGGTGCGCCGCGGGGCGCCCCTGGCACACCGGCGGGTGACCAACAGGATCCACCGGGACGACCTCGTGACGGTCCTGGTCACCCTGCTGGAACGGGGCACCGTGGCGGGCGAGCGGGAGGATTCCACGCAGACAGGGATGCCCGGCGGAGTCGGCGACGCGGCGGGTCAGCGAACGGGAGCCTCGCGGAGCGGGACGGTCGCGGGGGGAGGCGGTGCGGCGGCGTCGTCGGCACCGGCCCGGCTCCCGCGGCTGCTGCACGCCGTGGACCACGACGCCGCACGGCTGGGTGACGTGGCCGCGCACCTCGCGCACCGGCTGGGTGTGCCCGTGCCGCCGGACGACTCCGGGCCGGGGGAGGGGCCGCTCGGCAAGATCGTGGACGGTGAGCTGGTGCACGCCCTGGTGCCCCGCGAGGAGTGGCGGTACCCCACGTTCCGGGAGGGGTACGACGCGCTGCTGGCGGACGGGTCCGCGGACTCGTGGGTGGGGCGCGGATGAGCGAGGACGTCCACTGGTTCCTGCCCATCAACCCCGCCGCCCATGCGGAGCACATGCCCGCGGACTGGCGCACCCGTGAAGACGCCACGGAGGTGTGGGAGGCGATCGGGCGCTCGCAGCCCATCGACCGCTGGTGCCTGCGCACGGGCTTCCGCACCATGAAGGCGGGGGACGTGATCTGGGCGTACCTGTCCAAGAGGCAGGAGCTGTGCGCGGTGGGGCGGGTGCGGCGGACGGCGTTCGAGGTGGACGGCGTGGAGGCGCCCGAGACCGGGGACGGACCGTCGGAACTATCCCCTGCGGAGGATTGCGCGGGCGCCACCGGCGGGGAGGGCGGCTGGTACGTCTACGTGGACTGGGACGAGCCACGCACGGCGGAGCTGTGCCGCCGGCCGATCCCCAGGGCGGTGTTCGGGCAGGTGCCGATGTCGGTGGGGCGGGTGGGGGAGATCGCCTTGCACTCAATATCATAGCTGCGCGACGAGGCCATGCCGTGCAAGAGGTGATAAAAACCGTCTAGCCGCCGGAATTCACGAATATCAAAAGAGGGGAGCGGAAGTGACGCTGAAGTTCGACCCCTTGCCATCCGCAGCTATGGTCGCGTTCAGGTAAATAATAGTGGGGCTGAAGCCGTCAAGGGTAACTCGGCGGTACAGAGAAATTCGATTCACGCTGTACGAACTGGTGCCAGCGGAACCGTCCACATTGTATGGCGAAAGTCCGGTCGTACCACAGGCTTCCGTTCCATTCAGGCCGGCATCGCAGAAGGTGTCCACCGTCCCGGCACTTCCGTTGGCAGGAACATTTCCGCCGTTGCTGAGATTGTAGGACTTTCCGTTCGTGAGGCTGACTCTCGACTTGTTCTCCGCGTTGTTCGAGTAGAGCGAGCCTGAGGTGACGCCGCAGGCGCGAGCTTCTGCACTTGTTTTGAATCCAAAGTTCAGGTACACCTGCTTGCTCGCCACCCCGCCTAAGGATTCCCTGGTTACGTAGAGGTACGTGACGGTAAACGCAGACGCTGGCAACGTCTGCCCACCCCTGTAAGCGGCGCACGGTGACGCCGCGATGGCAGGCGCCAGTGTGCTGACTGCAATCACGGGAGCGGCCCACGCCGCACCCTTCGCCAGGGTCCGCCGCGAGACAGCCGAACCGGCGCCGTCGTGGGCGTCGGATGCGGGGGCGGGGGTACTGCGGGGGAAGGACAGCATACTCCAGTCTAAAACATGAGTTCACCGGCCTGGCCAGGCCCACTGTTGCGCCGTGTGACACCTCCCTGGACCTCGGCGCCCGGGCGTAGTTCAGTAGTGGTCCTTCCCCCGTCAACCACTTCTGGAACGTGCGCCCACGGGTGCACAGGAATCAGGCACACACATGATCCTCACCGGACTCGTCCTCGGCGCGCTGCTGGGCATCGTCATGCAGCGCGGCCGTTTCTGCGTCACGGGCATGCTGCGGGACATCTTCCTGCAGCGCTCGTGGCGCACGTTCACCGCTCTGCTCGTGGTGATCACGGTGCACGCCGTCGGGCTGGCCGCGCTCACCTCGCTCGGAGTGATCTCCCCTGACTACCCCTCGTTCATGCCGCTCGCGGTGGTCGTGGGCGGATTCATGTTCGGGGTGGGCATCATCCTGGCCGGCGGGTGCGCCTCCGGCACGTGGTACCGCTCCGGCGAGGGCCTGGTGGGCTCGTGGATCGCCCTGGCCATGTACGCGCTGTCCGCGTCCGCCATGAAGACCGGCGTGCTCAAGGGGTTCAACTCTGGAATGAAGGAGTGGGACACCGGGCTCACCACCATTCCCGGTGCCCTGGGCGTCTCCCCGTGGCTCTTCGTGATCGTGCTGGCGGCGGTCACCGGTGTGATGGTGCGCCACTTCCTCAATCGCGAGAAGTCTGCGGTCACGCCCGCCCGCCTGACCAACCGGCCCGTGTGGAAGCGCCCGCTGCACGTCTACACCGCGGGTGTCCTGGTGGGACTGATCGGCGTCGTCGCCTGGCCGCTGTCCGCGGCAACCGGGCGCAACGACGGCCTGGGCATTACCACCCCCACCGCCAACCTGCTCAACTTCCTGGTCACCGGCGCGGACAAGAAGCTGGACTGGGGCGTGATGCTCGTGCTCGGCATCCTGGTGGGCTCGTTCATCGCTGCCAAGTCCACGGGCGAGTTCCGCGTGCGCGTCCCGGACGCCAGGACCACCGTGCGCTCCATCGGCGGCGGCCTGCTCATGGGTGTCGGTGCAGCGCTGGCCGGTGGCTGCACGGTGGGCAACGGCATGGTCCAGACCAGCCTGTTCACCTTCCAGGGCTGGATCGCGCTGCTGTTCATCGCCCTGGGTGTGGGTGCGGCCACCAGGATCTGGCTCAAGCCCACCGTCACCCAGCCGGAGCAGGGCACCAGCGGGGGCACCTACTCCACCGCCGAGAGCCTGGACCACACCGTGGATGCCTCCGCACCGGACGACAACTCCATCGACGCCGCCCCCACGGCCCGCCCCCTCGCCACGGACACCGCCGCGCACGACGCCGCTCCCACCGCGGGTGCCCCCCGCACCTCGGGCGCGGACGTGTTCTCGGGACTCTCCGCGGCACCCACGGCGCTCATGGTCAGGAACCCGGGCGCAGCGGCGTCGTCGAAACTGAAGGACCTGGGGGACGGCTACTGGGCCCTGGACTCGCTCGGGGCGGTGTGCCCGTTCCCGCTGATCGAGGCCAAGGACGTGATGCAGACCCTGCAGAGCGGTGACCACCTGGTGATCGACTTCGACTGCACCCAGGCCACCGAGGCCATCCCGCAGTGGGCGGCCACGGACGGGCACGAGGTCACCGACTTCGTGGAGAAGGGCGACGCCAGCTGGCAGATCACCCTCCGCAAGGGCTGACCCCCCGCCCTGGAGGGGGGGGGACGAGCCCCGCGCACGAGGGGCGGCCGCGGGATCGACCACGGTGGGCGCCCACACCGGCACCACGAACCCCGCGCGAGGGCTGGCCGCTCCGTCGCGAGAACCGCGCACGTACCCGCTGCCGGTGGTAGCGGGTACGTGCGTTGTCAGCAAGGTGTCCAACACCACGGGGCCGGGTGCGGCCGCGTTTTTGGCACGGAGCCCCGGTGGGGATCATCCTGGGGGAATGACAGTTGAACTGGTGATCCTGGGCCTGGTGGTCGTGACCGCGCTGGCCTTCGACTTCACCAACGGATTCCACGACACCGGCAACGCCATGGCCACGTCCATCGCCACCGGAGCGCTCAAGCCCCGCACGGCCGTGACGCTGTCCGCGGTGCTGAACCTGGTGGGCGCGTTCCTCTCCGTGGAGGTGGCCACCACGGTCACCAAGGACGTGCTGCTCATCCAGACCCCGGACGGCGGGCTCGTCTCCGGGCTGGACCCCACGATCGCACTGACCCTCATCTTCTCGGGGCTCATCGGCGGCATCCTCTGGAACCTGGCCACGTGGTTGTTCGGCCTGCCCTCCAGCTCGTCCCACGCGCTGTTCGGCGGGCTCATCGGCGCGGGTCTCGCCTCGCTCGGGGTGGCCGGGGTGAACTGGGCCGGAGTGGTGCAGAAGATCCTGGTGCCCGCCGCGCTGGCCCCGTTCATCGCCGGGTGCGTGGCCGCTGTGGGAACCGCGCTCGTGTACCTCATCGCCCGCGGGGCGGACCGTCGCCACCGGGACCAGGGGTTCCGCTGGGGACAGGTGGGAACGGCGTCGCTGGTGTCCCTGGCCCACGGCACCGGTGACGCGCAGAAGACCATGGGCGTGATCGCCCTGGCCCTGATCGCGCACGGCAGCCTGAGCGTGCAGGGCATCGAGGAGGACGGTCTGCCCCCGTGGATCATCGTCTCGTGCGCGGTGGCCATCGCCCTGGGCACGTACCTGGGCGGCTGGCGCGTGATCCGCACGCTCGGCAAGGGCCTCGTGGAGATCGAGCCGCCGCAGGGGATGGCGGCCGAGGCGTCGTCGGCGGCCATCATCCTGACCTCCAGCCACTTCGGCATGGCGCTGTCCACCACGCACGTGGCCACCGGCTCCATCCTCGGATCCGGGGTGGGCAAGCCCGGCGCCACGGTGCGCTGGGGCGTGGCCGGGCGCATGGTGGTGGGCTGGCTGCTCACGCTGCCCGCCGCGGCCGTGGTGGGTGCGGCGTGCTTCGTGGTCGCCCACGCGATCGGGGGACTGGCCGGCGCCGTGGCCATCTTCCTGTTCATGGTGGTCACGTCAGCCCTGATCTTCATGCGCTCCCGCCACCAGAAGGTGGACCGCCACAACGTCAACGACGACTGGGACGAGGGCACCACCCCCGCACCCGGCGACTCCCTCCGCTCCGGTACCCAGGAGGTCACCCGCTCATGATTGCCGAGATGGCGAGATCCGCCCTGGCCGTGCTCGTGGCCGGCCTGTGCTTCGGCGCCGGCCTGCCCGCGCTGTTCACCGTGGGCATCACCCTGTGGAGCCGCGCCACCCCGGACCCCGGCCCCGACGGCACGGCCCGCAGGAACCCCGTGGCGCTCGCCGGGGCGGTACTCTGCTTTGCGATCGTGCTCGCCGCGGTGCTGATCGGGGTCCTCTGGATCACCCGCAAGAGCTTGGAGCACTACCTAGGGATCACGGTGTTCGGATGATGACTTTCGACGCGGCTCTCGAGCACATTCGGGCCGCCTACCCGCAGGGCGTCCCGCCCGAGCAGCACGCCGCGCTCGCGGAGCTGCTGGCTCGCACGGTGGGCCCGCACCGCACCGAGCGCCTGCTCGAGGCGCTGGACGTTCCGGCGGGAGACCTCCTGGGCCCCGCCACGTCCTCCGAGGCCCAGCAGCACGACGTCGCCGCGGAGCTCGCGCGCGCCGGGTGGCCCCTGGTGGGCGCCAGCCAGGACGAACCACCCCGCCAGCCCGGCTACGTGGCGCGGGTGATGAACTGGCTGCGGGCTGACTACCCCAACGGGGTCCCCGCCCAGGACTACCTCCCGGTGCTCGCGGTGCTTCGCCCCCAGCTGGACGACGCGGACATGGCCGCGATCGCGGACCAGCTGGCCCAGGACGCCCGGGAACAGGGGGTGGCACCCTCCGAGGCCGATGCCCGCGACGCCATCCAGCGCGCCACGGAGGACGAGCCCAAGCCCGAGGAAATCGCACGCATCCGCGCGATGCTCGCGGCGCACGGGTGGCCGTTCGAGGGGGAGTAGGGCGCGGCGGGGCGCCACGCGTGGGGCGGGCGATGTCCCGTGGGTGGCCCGACGCGCAGGGAGAGGTTCTGCCCCCTGAAACGCACTTTCCGGGGGCAGAACCTCTCCTCAGACGCTGTGCGCCTAAGGCCATGGGTGTCTCAGTCCCGTTCGTGGAGCAGTCGGGAGGCTTCCCGCCCCGAGCGTGTTGACGGGCCCGGCTGCACGGGTGGTCCCCCACCTGGGGGGCGCACAATGGCCCCATGTTCGAGAACTTCGAGACCCACCGCATTCCGGTCCCCGGGGCCACCATCCACGCGCGGACCGGCGGGCAGGGCGAGCCGCTCCTGCTGCTGCACGGCTTCCCGCAGACCCACGCCATGTGGCACCGACTGGGCCCTGCCCTCGCGCGGGACCACCGCTTGGTGGTCGCGGATTTGCGCGGCTACGGGAACTCCACGGCGCACAGCGAGGAGTTCAGTTTCCGGGCCATGGCGGCGGACATGGTGGCCGTGATGCGCCACCTGGGCCACGAGAGTTTCGACGTGGTGGCCCACGACCGCGGCGCGCGCACCGCCCACCGCATGACCCTGGACTTCCCGGACGCGGTGCGCTCCGTGGCGCTGCTGGACATCCTCCCCACCCCCACCGTGTGGGAGCTCATGGACGACTGGCTGGCCACCCGGTACTACCACTGGCTGTTCCTGGCCCAGCCAGCACCCATGCCGCAGCGGCTCATCAGCGCCGAGCCCCTCACCTTCCTGCACGCGGCCCTCGGGGGACTGGGTGGCACTCCCGGTTCCCTGGACACGTTCGACCCCGAGGCGCTCGCGGCTTACGAGGCCGCCGCCCAGAACCCGTCCGTCGTGGCCGCGTGGTGCGCGGACTACGCCGCGGCCGCCGGTGTGGACCGGGAGCACGACGACGCCGACCGCGGCACCTCTCGCAACCTCCCCGCCCTGCTGCTCTGGGGCAGCAACGGCGTGGTGGGTGCCCAGACGGACCCGCTGGAGGCGTGGCGGCCGTGGCTGCCACGCATCACCGGCCGGGCGGTTCCCACCGGGCACTTCATGGTGGAGGAGCGCCCGGACGAGGTGCTGGCGGAGATCCAGGAGCACCTGGCGGCCGCCGCACGGGATTGAGAGGACCGCCCGTCAGACATGCGAGTGCACTTCCATCCTTGGAAACCGCGGTTCCTGGGGCGGAAGTGCACTCACCTGCGAGAGGCGGCCCCGCGGCGTCGTCCGCGCGGGGCCGTGGCGGGATCAGCCCGGGTTCATCGCCCGCGGCGCCCCCATGCCCGGGTCCACCTGGGTGGGACCGCTGGCGGAGGGGCGGATGTCCACGTCGAAGATCTCGGTGGGCAGGTACACCGTGGCGCACGAGTTGGGGATGTCCACCACCCCGGAGAAGCGGCCCTCGATGGGGGCGGCGCCCAGCAGCAGGTACGCCTGCTCCTTGGACCAGCCGAACTTGGCGAGGTAGTCGATGGCGTGCAGGATCGCGCGCTGGTAGGACAGGTGCGAGTCCAGGTAGCGCTGCTCGCCGTCGAGCGTCACGGACGTGCCCGAGAACGCCAGCCACTCCGAGTACACGGGACCGTTGCGTCCGGGCATGAAGATGGCGTTCTCGCTCACGCCGTAGGTGTCCATGCCGCCCTTGATCACGTCCACATGGATGTCGATGAAACCGCCCATCTCGATGCCGCCGCAGAACGTGATCTCGCCGTCCCCCTGGGAGAAGTGCAGGTCACCCATGGAGAGGTTCGCCCCGGACACGTACACCGGGTAGAACACGCGCGAGCCCTTGGTGAAGTTCTTGATGTCCTGGTTGCCGCCGTTCTCGCGCGGGGGAGCGGTGCGGGCGCCCTCGCCGGCCACGCGGTCGTAGTCCGCGCCGGTCAGCGAGCCGAGGATCGCGGAGTCCGGCTCCGGCGGCAAGGCCAGCGGGGGCACGCGGTTCGGTTCGGTGGCGATCAGGTCGCCCTCGCGCTTGTTCCACGTCTTCAGCAGCTCCGCGGACGGCGCAGTGCCCATGAGGCCGGGGTGGACCATACCCGTGAACTTCACGCCGGGGATGTGCCGGGACGTGCACTCGCCGCCGCGGAAGTCCCACACCGCCTTGTACGCGTCCGGGAACTGGTCCACCAGGAAGCTGCCGCCGTTCTTCTGCGCGAAGATTCCCGTGTAGCCCCAGCCCTGTCCGGCCAGCGGGCCCTCCTCCTGGGGGATGGGACCCACGTCCAGGATGTCCACGATCAGCAGGTCGCCGGGCTCCGCACCCTCGATGCGGAAGGGCCCGGACAGCGCGTGCACCCGGTTCAGTGGGGCGTCCCGGATGTCGTCCGCGGAGTCGTCGTTCTTGATGGCGCCGTCGAACCACTCGCGGCAGTCGATGCGGTAGCTCTCCCCGCGCTTGAGCGTGGCCACGGGCGGGATGTCGGGGTGCCAGCGGTTGTGGCCGGTCAGCTTCTGCTCGGTGAAGGGCTTGGTGGAGTCCAGCGGGAAAATCACTTCTGGCATGGTCCGTGACCTTTCTGGAGAGCCCCGCGGGCGGTTCCCGCGCGGCAGTGCGGGGAAGCTAGGGCCGCGGCAGCTTCGCGTGCCGGGGGTCGCGGGAGACCCGGGGTGCTGCTCCCGGGGCGCCTGCCTGCCCGGGCACGGAGCGGACGACGTCGGGCGCGTCAGCCGTGCGGGCGGCGTCGTCGATGGCGCGTGCCTGCGGGGAGTTCGCGCGGGAGAGGCCCACGGCGGAGAACACGCGGCGGGAGTCCGCGCCGCACGTCGGGCACTGCTGCGCACGGGGCACCCGGGCCATGGCGTGGTGGGCGTCGAACGGCCCGCAGGCCTCGCACCGGAATTCGTAGACGGGCATGTGGTGCTCCCTTCGCGCGTAGTAGTGACCCTAGTACCGGGCGCCCCCGGGGAACAGGGCGGGCAGGGTCGTGAATCCCAGGTGTAGAAACGACTGCGCAGCGGCGCGTCTGGCGGGTACTTCTCCTCCTCAGAGCCACCGGGGCGCGTTCCTGGCCTGCCGGGTCTCTCCGGGCTCCGGCGCAATGCAGCAGGCCGGGCACCCTCTGCGGCGGGCACCCGGCCCAGTGGCGTCGACTGGGCCGCGCGGCGTCGTCGCCCGGGGACGACGACGCCGCGCGGCTCAGTTGAGCGGGCCCGTGGCGGTCTCGACCGTGCTCACGAGACGGCCGGAGGCCACGTACTGGACGGCGGCGTCGATCTCCGGGGCCATGAAGCGGTCTGGGCCGGGCGCGCCCACGGTGCCGGCGAGGTCCGCGATCACGGCGCTCGCGGCGGGGCCCGGCTGCAGGGGAGCGCGCAGGGCGATGGCGCGGGTGGAGGTCAGCAGCTCGATCGCGATCACGCGCTGCAGGTTCTGCACGGCCTTGCGCAGCTTGCGGGCGGCGTGCCAACCCATGGACACGTGGTCCTCCTGCATTGCAGAGCTCGGGATGGAGTCCACGGACGCGGGCACCGCGAGGCGCTTCATGTCCGAGACGAGCCCGGCCTGCGTGTACTGCGCGATCATCAGCCCGGAGTCCGTGCCCGGGTCCTCCGCGAGGAACGGGGGCAGGCCGTGGGAGCGGGCCGGGTCCAGCATGCGGTCGGTGCGGCGCTCGGACATGGACGCCAGGTCCGCAATGGGGATGGCCAGGAAGTCCAGCACGTAGGCCACGGGCGCGCCGTGGAAGTTGCCGTTGGAGCTCACGGTGCCGTCGTCCAGGACCACGGGGTTGTCCACGGCCGCGGCGAGCTCCTGCTGCGCGACGGCCAACGCGTAGCGGACGGTGTCCCGGCTGCCGCCCGCCACCTGGGGGGCGCAGCGTAGGGAGTAGGCGTCCTGCACGCGGTCGTCGCCCACGCGGTGGGAGGCCACGATCCCGGAGCCTTCCAGCACCTTGAGCATGTTCGCTGCGGCATACTTCTGGCCCGGGTGGGGGCGCAGCGGCTCGTGCAGCTCGGGGACGAACACGCGGTCAGTGCCCAGCAGGCCCTCCACGGAGAAGGCGGCGGTGATGTCCGCGGCGGTGAGGAGGTTCTGCAGGTCCGCCAGCGCCATGATGAGCTGGCCCAGCATGCCGTCCGTGCCGTTGATGAGCGCCAGGCCCTCTTTCTCGGCGAGGGTCACGGGCTCGATCCCGGCCTCGGCGAGCAGCTCGGGCACGGGACGCTCGGTGCCGTCCGGTCCGACGGCGCGGCCCTCACCCATGAGCACGAGCGCGCAGTGGGCGAGCGGTGCCAGGTCACCCGAGCAGCCCAGTGAGCCGAACTCGTGCACCACCGGGGTGATGCCCGCGTTGAGCACGGCGAGCATGGTCTCCAGGGTCTCCACCCGGATGCCCGTGTGCCCCGAGGCCAGGGTCTTGGCACGCAGGAACATGAGCGCCCGCACCACCTCCCGCTCCACGGTGGGCCCGGTGCCCGCGGCGTGGGAGCGCACCAGGGACTTCTGCAGCCGGGTGCGCTTCTCCAGGGGGATGTGCTTGTTGGCCAGCGCGCCGAATCCGGTGGAGATCCCGTACGCGGGCACGTCCGACGCCGCCAGCTCATCGATGTTCCGGCGCACCCTCGCGACGTGCTCGCGGGCCTCGTCGGTCAGCTCCACGCGGGCGTCGTGGCGGGCGACGGCGATCACGTCACCCACCGTGACGCCGGAGGAGCCCAGCTGCACGGTGGTGGGGAGGTCGGTGTCGAAGAGGGTCATGGGGAAGAGTCCTTCCGGTCGATGGTCCGAGTCGTCTGGGCAACTCGTGGAGAAGAAAAGGGGTGGCCTGCGAGTGACCCGGGGTGGATGACCCCGGGTCACTCGGTGCGCTCAGATCTCCCGGCGGCCCGCCCGCCACACGCCCCACGTGAGGGGCATGCCGGGGCGGTAGGCCAGGTGCACGGCCTGCGGGGCGTCCAGCACGTGGAGGTCCGCGCGCGTTCCCACCGCGAGGTGGCCCACGGCGGGCCGGCCCGGGGTGGAGACGTCCCGCCGCAGCGCCTTGGCGCCGCCGAGCGTGGCGGCACGGATGGCCTCGTCCACCGTGAGCTCCATCTGCAGCACCGCAGTGGCCACGCAGAAGTTCATGGACGTGGTGTAGCTGGTGCCGGGGTTGCAGTTGGAGGCGATTGCCACGGTGGCTCCCGCGTCCAGCAGCTCACGGGCCGGGGCCAGCGGGGCACGGGTGGAGAGGTCGCACGCCGGCAGCACGGTGGCCACGGTGCCCGAGCCGGCCAGCGCCGCCACGTCCTCGTCCGAGAGGAAGTTGCAGTGGTCCACGGACGCCGCCCCCAGCTCCACGGCCAGGGACACACCCTCACCGGGGCCGATCTGGTTGCCGTGCACCCGCAGCCCGAGCCCCGCGTCCCGGCAGGCCTCGAGCACGCGGCGCGACTGCTCCGGATTGAACGCCCCGCGCTCGCAGAACACGTCCGCCCACTGCACGTACGGGGTTACGGCCTCGAGCATGGGCCCGCACACCGTCTCCACGTACTCGTCCGCGTCCACGCCCTCGGGCACCAGGTGGGCACCCAGGAACGTGACCTCGTCCGCGGCGTCCGCGGCGATCTTCGCCGCGCGCAGCTCCTGCTCCACGTCCAGGCCGTAGCCCGTCTTCGTCTCCAGGTAGGTGGTGCCACCGGCCACGGCATCCCGCACGCGCCCGGCCACGAGCCCGCGCAGGGTTTCGTCGCTGGCTTCCCGGGTGGCGTTCGTGGTCACGCCGATGCCACCCGCCGCGTATGCCTCGCCGGCCATACGCGCGGCGAACTCCTCCCCGCGGTCCCCGGCGAACACCAGGTGCGTGTGCGAGTCCACCCAGCCGGGCAGCCCCGCGCGCCCCTCCACGTCCACGGCGCGGTCCGCCGCGGGCGCCTCGGAGGCGCGGCCCACCCATGCGATCAGCCCGTTCTCGACGACGACGGCCGCGTCCCGGAGCACGGAGTCCTCACCTCGCGCGGGGTCCACCGTGTGCAGCTCGCCGATGCCGGTGATGAGCTCGGACCCGCCGGCGGACGACGCCGCCCGGTGCGACCGCGCGCCCGGCTGGGCTGCGTCGCTGGTCGCCCCCGGTGCCGTCCCCGAGGAGGCGGCACCCGGGTGAGAATCGGCGCGGAGCCCGCGTGCGGCGTCGTCGTCCCCGGTGGGGGAGGTGGGGCGCCCGCTCACTGGTCCGCCTGGCGGGTGGCCGCGAGGTCGTTGTGCATGGGGATGTTGACGCCGCGCTCGTCCGCCACCTGGATGGCGCGCTCGTAGCCGGCGTCCGCGTGGCGGATCACGCCCATGCCGGGGTCGTTGGTGAGCAGGCGCTCGAGCTTCTGCGCGGCGAGCTCGGTGCCGTCCGCCACGGAGACCTGGCCCGCGTGGATGGAACGGCCGATGCCCACGCCGCCGCCGTGGTGGATGGAGACCCAGGTGGCGCCGGAGGACGCGGCGGTGAGCGCGTTGAGCAGCGGCCAGTCCGCGATCGCGTCCGAACCGTCCTTCATGGACTCGGTCTCGCGGTAGGGCGAGGCCACCGAACCGGAGTCCAGATGGTCGCGGCCGATCACGATGGGCGCGGACACCTTGCCCTCGGCCACGAGCTGGTTGAACAGCAGCCCGGCCTTGTGGCGCTCGCCGTAGCCCAGCCAGCAGATGCGCGCGGGCAGGCCCTCGAACTCCACGTGCTCCTGCGCGGCGTCGATCCACTCGTGCAGGTGCTTGTTGTCCGGGAAGAGCTCCTTGATGGCGTTGTCCGTGACCTCGATGTCCTTGGGATCGCCGGAGAGCGCCACCCAGCGGAAGGGGCCGAGACCCTCGCAGAACAGCGGGCGGATGTACGCCGGGACGAAGCCCGGGAACTCGAACGCGCGGGTGTAGCCGGCGTGGCGGGCCTCGTCGCGGATGGAGTTGCCGTAGTCGAAGACCTCGGCGCCCTCGTCCTGGAACTCGACCATCGCCTGGACCTGGGCAGCCATGGCTTCCTGGGCCTTCTTGGTGAAGCCGATGGGATCGGCCTTGGCCTCGGCGTCCCACTGCTCCACGGTGAATTCGGTGGGCAGGTAGGACAGGGGATCGTGCGCGGAGGTCTGGTCGGTCACGACGTCCACGGAGATCTCGCCCGCGCGGTGGCGGCGCAGCAGCTCCGGGAACACGTCCGCGGCGTTGCCCACGTAGCCCACGGACAGCGCGCGGCGCTCGTTCTTGGCCGCCATGACCTTGGCGAGGGCGGTGTCCAGGTCCGTCTCCACCTCGTCCAGGTAGCGCTTGGACTGGCGGCGCTTGAGGCGCGTCTCGTCCACGTCCACGACGAGGCACGCACCGCCGTTCAGCGTCACGGCCAGCGGCTGGGCGCCGCCCATGCCGCCGCAGCCGCCGGTGATGGTCAGGGTGCCGGCCAGGGTGGGCTCGGGGATGCGGCCCTCCTCGTGCATCTTGCGGGCGACGGCGTAGAACGTCTCGTAGGTGCCCTGCAGGATGCCCTGCGTGGCGATGTAGATCCAGGACCCGGCGGTCATCTGGCCGTACATCATGAGGCCCTCGTCCTCGAGCTTGCGGAACTCGGGCCACGTGGCCCAGTCGCCCACCAGGTTGGAGTTGGCGATCAGCACGCGCGGGGCCCACTTGTTGGTGCGCAGCACGCCCACGGGCTTGCCGGACTGCACCAGGAGGGTCTCGTCCTCCTCGAGCTCCTTGAGGGTCTTGACGATGGCGTCGAAAGCCTCCCAGCTGCGGGCCGCGCGGCCGGTGCCGCCGTAGACCACCAGGTCGTCCGGACGCTCGGCGACCTCCGGGTCCAGGTTGTTCATGAGCATGCGCATGGGCGCTTCGGTCTGCCAGCTCTTGGCGCTGATCTCGGTGCCGCGGGGTGCGCGGACGGGGCGGGCGTTGGGCAGTGCCATGAGTGGTCCTCCTGGTGCGGGTCGGTCCGGGGCGTGTGAGGCCGCGGACGGGGAATGAGTCCATGGGACCACGGGCGGTGACGGGGGTCACGGGTTCTGGAGGGGGTTGTGTCTGGGATGCCAGACAAGATGCGCGGGGCAAAGCCCTTGTAGCGTCAGTGCAACGCAAGATAACTTGTAAGTGTGGATGAGCCGATCATCGCGCCGTCAGCGTTGAAGCACGGCCTCGTGGAGGCCGACATTCTTCACGCCTACCGCAACCCGATCCGTGCGTGGGACCTCGGTGAGGGGTTCACCATGCTGATTGGTGCGAACCGGGCCGCCATCGTTCTGGAAGTCGGATACGTGCAGGGACACACCGCTGACGTCATCGTCCACGCCATGCCTGCCCGTCGGAAATATCTGAGGTGATGACCATGCCCCGAACCGTAGAGGAAATCCTTGCTCACGCCGATGAGCTGGCTGCGCGCTTCGAGCAGTACGAGCCGCGGCTCGAGGACGAGCTGGACGTGGATGCAATCACGGCTCTGCGCGCGGCCGTCGCTGAACAGTCCGCCGCAGAACGTCACGTCATCGACGCCGTGCGCACGGCTCGTCGCGCGGGCATGTCATGGGCTGCAATCGGCACTTTCGTCGGAACGACCGGTGAGGCCGCTCGGCAGCGCTACACGCGACTCGTGGCGTGATAGCGGGGCCCCGGGGCAACAACGTCAGGGCCTCATGCACTTAGGCTTGCCCCCCGGAGTCGATGACGGGCTAGACAGAGGAAGGTTATGACGGTTACAGGCACCTATACTCTCCCATCACCACTATTGGTACATGAAAGTCTGCTCGGAAACGTTAGTGTCTTTGACTTTGAAGAGCAACCTGTCGAAGTGTTCCTTCCATTTTTAGAACCAGAGGGATCTCCGGTCCCCCTAATGTGACGTGGTTGGATAGTCAGTCTGAGGTTGGAGTCGACTGGATGGGGAATCCTCCTGACCCTAGGGCGGATTGGATAGGGCCTCCCCCCACTCCAACAAGCGGTCCCGGGGTATTGCAATTGCGTCGAGTTGCGGTGCGCTTACCTTCACGGTCAGACCCAGCTGGCGTCGGGGAGTGCCTCGACCGATGGTTCGACTTTATGGCCACCTGGATCGAGGTTAGGTTCGGTCAGGATTTAAACTGGAATTGGCCAATAAACAACCTGGAGACTCCTGGTGCCAATTTTGAGCCATCCTCTCGGCGCGATGAATCCAGTCGCTTGCTCTTGTACTGGGATGCGAGTATTCCGCTGTATGGACGCGACTGGGGAGGGCTCCTGCGACTGTCGTCTTCGGGGCAGCTCCCGCCTCTGGAAGAAATCTTATTATGTTCAGCCAAGACCTGGGAAAGGCGAAGAAAGAGTCGACTGGCAGTAATAGATGCGGGGTTAGCTGCGGAAATTGCAGTGGAAAAATTGCTACGAGAACACCTCCCCCCTTCGTTCAATTTAAAAAGTAAGTCATTTTTTGCCATGATCGATCTCATCTACGCGAATAACATCCCCACGCAGGTCTCTAAAGAATCTCTGCATTTATTACGGATGGCTCGAAATGATGCGGTCCATGAAGGTGCTGGAATATCTTCGGAGGATCTAGCGCGAATAATATTGACTGCGAACGGGCTCGTGAAGGAGGTTTACAAGCCAGTCGTCTTTTAAATTCCGGAAAAAAGAACGGGTGTTGACCAGCTTAGTTTTTCTGTGCTCATTGTTGTAAAAGACCAATGTGGGTTGTGGTGGAGATGCCCCAGACGTTTTTTTGTGAGTTCCCAAACAGTAGCTCGACGGTAAAAGACATCCAAAGCAGATCCTCTTCCACCTGCTCCCATGCGCAGAACGACGGTTGAGTTTCGACCCATAAGAGTGACCGGGAACGCCGCATCGTTTACTACAGAGACCCCGCCGCCGTGGAAGTTGAGAAATCCTTCGATCCACACCGGCCAGTAGTGCCGCCGAGTCAGAACCAAGATGCCTTCCTCTCCCCAGGTGGCCTCCCAGGGTGCTTCCCGGCCTAGTTGGAGCCAATCCGCAATCGCGATGAGGAAGGCTGCGCAGGCAATAGCTAGAGCGGCTAGGGAGATGAGGTTAGTTGTGTCCACGTAACTATCATCCTCCACTCTCTTGCGAGCGATGCCTGGTGGTGCCCCGGGTCTGGTCCTGTCCTCCTCAGTCGGCGAGTCGCAGAATCCCAAGGCGCACTGTTCTAGTTGTGAAAGGGCATGGCGTGGTCGTTAGTGGATACGGGTCGGGGCCGGTTGTGGCGGAAAGGGCCCGTCGGTCATGGGGAGCCCGCGGGTCCATCCAACTTTCAGTCCCCACCCCCCGGCACTGCCCCATGCAACCGCCGCGTCAGCACCTCCGCCGTCCGCCTTACGTGCCCCACCAGTTCCGCCCGCCGCTCGTCGTCGATCTTGTGCCCCAGGAACGTCAGCGCCACCCCCGCCACCGGCAGCCCCCGGTGGTCGTGCGCCGCAACAGCCACGGACGCGAAGTTCGGCGTCACGTCTCCCTCCTCCACGGCCCAGCCGCGCTCCCGGGTCCGCGAGAGCTCCGCGCGCAGCTGGCTCGGCGTCGTGATCGCCGTACTCTCCCAGCGCGACGCGAACGAGTCCCGGTCCGGGTACAGCGCCCGCACCTGCGCGGCGGGCAGGCCCGCGAGCATCGACCGCCCGCTCGCCGTGAGGTGCGCCGGGATGCGCACCCCCACGTTCGTCACCAGCGACGGCTTGTACGGCGCCCGCTCCTCCACCACGTAGACCACGTCCCGCCCGTGCATCACTGCCAGGTGCGCGTTCTCGCCCACCGCGTCCACGAGCGCGCGCAGCAGCGGCTCGCCCAGCCGCGCCATCGGGTCCTGCCGCGTGTACGCCGAGGACAGCTCGAACGCCGCGATCCCCAGTCCGTACAGCCGCTCCTCCGGCAGGTGCACCACGAACCCCTGCTCGGTCATCACCGCCAGCAGGTGGTACACGCTGGACCGCGGCAGCTCCAGCGCCGTCGCAATCGACGACGCCGCCACCGGCCCCTTCCGCGACGCCAGGAACCGCAGGATCCGCAGCGTGCTCTGGGCGGCAGGCACCTTGGCTCCCGGCATGGGGTCTCCTTCGACGTGCGGGGGTGGGTGACGACGACGCCGCGCGGCCACCGTGCGTGCCCCCGACCCGGCGTGTCGTACGATCTGCGTGTCTGGAATACCAGACGATATCTGGTGTCGGGCCTCCCCGCGATCCCTGATGATGGGCTTGTGTGGAGCAAAGGGTAATTCAGATCACACGCGAGCACCGCGAGGCGGCCCGGGGAGGCGGCACCGCGGGGAAGGACGCTGCATGACGACCACCCGGATCACCCCGCCGGACCCCCCCGTGTGGAGTGGCAGGACGGACGGGGACACCCCCGAGCACCTGCGTTGGCACCAGCGAGCACGGCAGGGCATCGCTCATGAAGCCGCGCAGCAGACCCCTCAGAATGCCTCGCGAGGTGACGGACAGCGCGGCGCCGACCAGGACACTGCTGCGCAGACTGCGCCGACTGCGCAGACCGCGCAGACCCCCGCCGTCGAGCTCATCGGCTTCTCCTGCGACGAGGGCGTGCGCCGCAACAAGGGTCGCGTGGGCGCCTCCGAGGGCCCGGACGCCCTGCGCGGTGCCCTCGCCCCCCTGGCGATGCATGCCGACTTCGGCATCCACGACGCGGGCACCGTGGTGGTCCCGGACCGCGACCTGGAGGGCGGCCAGGACACCCTGGGGAACGAGGTCGCGCGCCTCCTGGACACCGGCAATCCCGTGGTCGTCCTGGGCGGCGGCCACGACACCGCGTGGGGCAGCTACCTGGGCCGCACCCGCTGCGAACACCTGCGGGACCAGCGCGTGGGCGTGCTGAACCTGGATGCCCACTTCGACCTGCGGCAAGCGGACGAGCCCTCCTCCGGCACCCCGTTCCTGCAGATGGCCCGCGCGGACCGGGAGGCCGGCCGCACGTTCGACTACACCGTGCTCGGCATCAGCGAGCCCAATAACACCGGTGTCCTGTTCCGCACCGCGGACGAGCTGGGCGTGGAGCACCTCACGGACGAGCAGTGCCAGCCCCGCCACCTCGACGCCGTCCTGGAGGTCGTGGACCGCCTCGTCGAGCGCGTGGACGCCATCCACCTGAGCATCGACCTGGACGTCCTGCCCGCCGCCGTGGCGCCCGGCGTGAGCGCCCCGGCCGGATACGGTGTTCCCCTGGAGACCGTCCAGGCCGTGTGCCACCGCGTGGCCCGCAGCGGCAAACTGGTGCTCGTGGACGTGGTGGAGCTGCTGCCGCGGATGGACGTGGACGGCCGCACCGCCCGCGCCGCCGCGCGCCTCATCACCACCCTGGCCCACGACGCCCTGATCACCACGACGCCGCACCTGGCCACCGCGGGCACGTCCCCGCACGCGGGAGGCGCGGGGACGACGTCGTCCACCGAGGCGGCGCCCGCCGCACCGACCCCACCGACCGGCCCCGCCGGGAACACCACAGGAGAGCGCCATGAGTAGTCCCGCATCCCCGCCGCCCGCACCGCAGCAGGGCGGGGCGGGCCACCCCACCCTGTCCCGCGGGCTGAGCATGCGCCACATCCAGTTCATCGCGCTGGGCTCGGCGATCGGAACCGGGCTGTTCTACGGCTCGGCCACCGCCATCCAGGTGGCCGGCCCGTCGGTGATCCTCGCGTACCTGATCGCCGGAGCGGTGGTCTACATGGTCATGCGGGCCCTGGGCGAGATGGCCGTGCGCCACCCCGTCCCTGGTTCATTCGGCCAGTATGCCGCGCGCTACCTGGGCCCGTTCGCGGGCTTCGTCACGGGCTGGACGTTCGTGTTCGAGATGATCGTGGTGGCCATTGCGGACGTCACCGCGTTCGGCGTGTACATGGGCTTCTGGTTCCCGGACACCCCCCGCTGGATCTGGGTCACCGCCGTCATCCTGTTCATTGCCGCGATCAACACCCGCAACGTGAAGATCTTCGGCGAGATGGAGTTCTGGCTGACCATCATCAAGGTGGGGGCCATCCTGGCGATGATCGGCGGCGGCATCGTGCTCATGGTGATCGGCGTCTCCTACGCCCCGGGCGAGCCCGTGGGGCTGCAGAACCTGGTGGACCACGGAGGCTTCATGCCCAACGGCCTGGGCGGTCTGCTGGCCGCGCTGTCCGTGGTGGTCTTCGCGTTCGGCGGCATCGAGACCATCGGCATCACCGCCGGTGAAGCCGGTGATCCGGCCCGCTCCATCCCCAAGGCCGTCAACGCCGTGCCCGCCCGCATCCTGCTGTTCTACGTGGGCACCATGGTGGTGCTGATGTCCCTGGTGCCGTGGACCGAGATCACCGGCGAGGCCAGCCCGTTCGTGCAGATCTTCTCCGCCCTGGGTATTCCCGCTGCGGCATCCATCCTCAACGTGGTGGTCATCGTCGCCGCCGTCTCCGCGATCAACGCCGACACCTTCGGCGCGGGCCGCATGCTCTTCGGCCTCGCGGAGCAGGGCCAGGCGCCCCGGGCCTTCACCAAGGTCTCCCGCAACGGCGTCCCGTGGCTCACCGTGGTGGTCATGGGCATCGCCCTGGGCATCGGCGCGGTCCTCAACGCTGTGATCCCCGAGGACGTGTTCCTCATCATCGCCTCGATCGCCACGTTCGCCACCGTGTGGGTGTGGCTCATGATCCTGCTCTCGCACATCGCCATGAGGCGGGAGATCGAGCGCAAGAACCGCCCCGAGTCCGAGTTCAAGGTCCCGTTCTGGCCCGTGGCCTCGTGGGCCGCGACCGTCGGCATCCTGTTCGTGATCGTGCTGCTCGGCTGGTTCCCGGACACCCGCGTGGCGCTGATCGTGGGCGTCGTGTGGCTCGTGCTCCTGGGCGTGGGCTACGCGCTGTTCGTCCGGGGCAGCGGCCGCCACCGCCCGCCGCTGGACGACCACACTGCGCTGATCACCCTGCCCCGCAGCTGATCCCCGCCTGCTGAGAGCCCCGGCCCGTTCGCGAGCCGGGGCTTTCCCATGCCCGGACGACGACGCCGCACGGCCGGGCCCGCGCGCCCCGTCACGCGCCGCGCGGGTCACGGGTTCGTCCTCGCGGGGCCGTGGCCGCCTCCTGAGCGGGGCGCGGCCGCCGTCCGCTCCAGCGCCTGCCCGTGACGCGCTGGCGCCGCTCCGTGCTCCCTGAGCAGGCCACCCGGGGCACGGCGGCGTCGCGCCCCGGCGGGCTACCGGGCGGACTCCGGGGAGGCGGGGACGGCGGCGTCGTGCGCGGGAGCGTGTGCGGTGCCCACGCCCGCGGCCACGAGCGCGACGATCTCCCGCATCCGCTCCAGCACCAGGTCCAGCTCCGCGCGACCCTGGCGGGCGCGGTTGAGCTCGGCCAGCCCGCTGGTGACGATCATCCGCGCACCCACGTCCAGGGGGGCGGCGTCGGCGTCCGAGGCGGCGGGGCGGCAGCCCGCGAGCATCCGGGCGATGTGGTCCTCCAGCTTCTCCACGAGCACCAGCACCTCGCGGCGGTGCGGCAGGTCCTCGCCGAAGAGGATCTCGCGCGCGATCCACACCGTGGTCTCTGGCCAGTGGACGGCCATGTCGAAGATGGGGTCGAGCGAGTCCATGATCGCGTCCACCACAGCGGCGGGGGAGCGCTGGGCGGGGCCGGGGGTCGCGTCCAGGGCGTCGTTGACGTGGTCCGCCCAGATGTTCTCGGTGACCATCATGAGCAGCTCCGCCTTGGTGGCGGCGTACTGGAACACGGTGCCCGCTGCCACGTCCGCGCGGGCGGCCACCTCGCTCATGGACATCTGCGCGTAGCCCTTCTCGCTCACGAGCGCGCGGGCGGCGGCCAGGATGCGAGCGCGCTTCTCGGCCTTGGCGATTTCGCGGCGGCCGGGACCGCGCGGACTCACGCGGGAGGCCGCGTGCTCCAGGGGATGTCCCCGGCGGCGCGGCGTCGGGTTCTGAATTTTCTCCACCAGATAATTGTATTGCACTCAAAATTGATTAGGCTCAATTATGTACGCAGGGAGCGCCAGAGCGACGCCCCGCGGAAGGAGGAACGACATGCAGTTCACAGCAGGCAACTACGAGGCCTTCATGCGGCCCCGCCCGGCGGAGCACGCCCAGGACACCCGCGCGTGGATCGTGGGGTCCGGTCTGGCCGGCCTCGCCGCGGCGGTGTTCCTGGTCCGGGACGCCGGCGTGCCCGGCGAGAACGTGACCGTGGTGGAGAAGGGGCGGCTGCCCGGCGGCGCCCTGGACGGTCTGGACGTCCCCGAGAAGGGGTTCGTGATCCGCGGCGGGCGCGAGCTCGAGAACCACATGGAGTGCCTGTGGGACATGATGCGCTCTGTGCCGTCCCTGGAGATTGAGGGCGCGTCCGTGCTGGACGAGTTCGCGTGGCTCAACCGGGACGACCCCAACTACTCCCTGTGCCGCGCCACCGTGAAGCAGGGCCAGGACGCTGGCCACGAGGGCAAGTTCGACCTCCCGCAGCGCGCGCAGAAGGACCTGCTGCACGTCTTCATGGCCACGCGCGAGGAGATGGAGGGCAAGCAGATCCAGGAGGTCATGAGCAAGGAGTTCCTGGCCTCCCCGTTCTGGATGTACTGGCGCACCATGTTCGCGTTCGAGGAGTGGCACTCCGCGCTGGAGTTCAAGCTCTACCTGCACCGCTTCGTGCACCACATCGGCGGGCTGCCGGACTTCTCTGCGCTGAAGTTCTCCAAGTACAACCAGTACGAGTCCTTCGTGCTGCCCCTGATCTCCTACCTCACGGAGCGCGGCGTCACCTTCCAGTACGACACCGACGTCCGCGACATCGACTTCTCCCACCGCAACGGCGAGATCCGCGCCACCGCGATCCACTGGGTGCGCGAGGGCGCCACCGAGACCCAGGAGCTTGGTGAGCACGACCTCGTGCTCACCACCATCGGCTCCCTCGTGGACAACTCGGACGACGGCGACCACGCCACCCCCGCGAAGCTCGACCGCGGTCCCGCCTCGGCCTGGGACCTGTGGAAGCGGATCGCCGCCAAGGACCCCTCCTTCGGGCGCCCCGAGGTGTTCTGCTCCTCGATCGACAAGACCAAGTGGGAGTCTGCCACCGTCACCACCCTGGACGAGCGGATCCCCGAGTACATCCGGAAGATCGCGCAGCGGGACCCGTTCAGCGGCCGCGTGGTCACGGGCGGGATCGTCACGGCGGAGGACTCCTCGTGGCTGCTCAGCTGGACCGTGAACCGCCAGCCGCACTTCAAGAAGCAGCCGAAGGACCAGGTCGTGGTGTGGGTCTACTCGCTGTTCGTGGACACCCCCGGCGACTTCGTGAAGAAGACCATGGCCGAGTGCACGGGTGAGGAGATCACCCAGGAGTGGCTCTACCACCTGGGCGTTCCGGTGGAGGAGATCCCGGAGCTCGCGGCCACCGGCGCCAAGACGGTGCCCGTGATGATGCCGTACGTGACCAGCTTCTTCATGCCGCGCCACGCGGGCGACCGCCCGCAGGTGGTGCCCGAGGGCGCCCGGAACTTCGCCTTCCTGGGTCAGTTCGCGGAGACGGGCCGCGACTGCATCTTCACCACCGAGTACTCGGTGCGCACCGGCATGGAGGCCGTCTACCAGCTCATGGGCGTGGAGCGCGGCGTTCCCGAGACGTGGGGCAGCACCTACGACGTGCGGGTGCTGCTGGAAGGCCTCACCCGGCTGCGGGACGGCGAGAAGGTCCGGATCCCCGGGCCGGAACCGCTGCGCAAGCGGCTGCGTCGTCGTCTGGAGAACGGCGAGGTGGGCGAGCTGCTCGAGGAGTACGGCGTGCTGTGACCCTCAGCGCGCGCTGAGCGACCCTGCGCGGGTGCGGCCGGAGGGTGTCACCGCGAGGTGTACAGCCTCCGCGCCAGCTCGTGCAGGGTCAGCCTCTCCCGCAGGCTCATGTCCAGTTCGTCCAGCAGCTTCTTCTGCATGGCGGCGGCCTTCTTCTCCAGGGAGCGACCGGCGTCCGTGAGGGAGACGACCACGGAGCGCTCATCGCGTTCGCACCGCTTGCGGGTGACGAAGCCGGCGGCCTCCATGCGCCGCAGCAGGGGCGAGAGGGTTCCACTGTCCAGCATGAGGGTCTCCCCCAGCTGGTGGACGGAGCGGTGGTCGTCCTCCCACAGCACGAGCATCACCAGGTACTGCGGATAGGTCAGACCCATCGCCTTCAACGGCTCCCGGTAGGCACTGGTGACCTTGCGCGAGGCGGTGTACAGCGCGAAGCACAGTTGCGTGTCCAGGCGGAGCTCGGGATCCATGCGTCCATGGTACGGGAGGGCCCTGCGGTGCGACCTGGGCCGACGGGAGTTTGTTGAACAATGCCACCGAATCGCGTATAACTATGATCCGGCTCACAGGGTGTCCGCATCCTTTCGCTCGTCCCTTTCCCCGACAGCACGGAGACCCCGGTGGCTGACCACGACCACGCCCCAGACCCCACGAACGCCTCGACCGGAGGGTCCTCCGTGGCCACGGCCACGCAGGCGGATGCCGCGAACGAGCGGCCCGTCAACCGCCGGTTCGAGACCAACTGGGCCATCTCCCTCTTCGGCACCGCGGTGGGCGCGGGCGTGCTGTTCCTGCCCATCAATGCTGGGCTTGGCGGCCTTTGGCCGCTGCTGATCGTCACCATCCTGATCGGCCCCATGACGTACCTGTCCCACCGGGCGCTGTCCCGCTTCGTGTGCGCCTCCCCCGTCCCGGGCGAGGACATCACGGTGGTGGCCCGCAAGGCCTTCGGCGAGGGCATCGGCCGGGTCATCACCGTCCTGTACTTCCTGGCGATCTACCCGATCGTGCTGATCTACGGGGTGAGCATCACCAACACCGTGGACAGCCTCATGGTCAACCAGCTGGGCATGGCGTCCCCGCCGCGCTGGCTGCTCTCGGGCATCCTGGTGGCGCTGCTCATGCTCGTGATGTTTACGGGTCAGCGCATCATGCTGATCGTCACCCAGTGGCTTGTGTACCCGCTGATCCTGATCCTGCTGGGCGTGACGCTGTACCTGATCCCCACGTGGGACCTCAGCGTGTTCCAGGGCGTGCCGTCCGCCGGCGACTTCCTGATGTCCGTGTGGATGATCATCCCGGTGCTCGTGTTCGCCTTCAACCACTCGCCGGCCGTGAGCCAGTTCTCCGTGGCCATGAAGCACCAGTACGGGGAGCACGCGAGCGCGCGCGCCTCCGTGGTCCTGCGCCGCAGCACCCTGCTCCTGGTCGTCTTCACCATGGGTTTCGTGTGGTCCTGCGTGCTCTCGTTGGGCCCGGACGGGCTGCAGGCCGCCAAGGACCAGAACCTGCCCGTCCTGTCCTACCTGGCCAACGAGAACGGCAGCCCGTTCATCGCCTACCTGGGCCCCGCCGTGGCGCTGACGGCGATCGCCTCCTCCTTCTTCGGCCACTACATGGGCGCCGCCGAAGGCGCCGTGGGGGTCGTGCGCTCCACCGTGGACCCGCAGGGAACCAGGATCGGCACCAAGACGCTGCACACCGCCGTGGCCGTGTTCATGTTCGTGACCACGTGGCTCGTGGCCATCGCGAACCCCAGCGTGCTCTCGCTCATCGAGTCCCTCGCGGGCCCGGTGATCGCGATGATCCTGTACCTCATGCCCATGTACGCGATCCACAAGCTCCCCGCGCTGGAGCCCTACCGCGGCAAACTCTCCAACGTGTTCGTCACGGTGGCCGGCCTGGTGGCCGTGAGCGGCATCATCTACGGCCTGGTGGCCTGACGCCCCACGCCGCCGCAGGACGACGCCGCTGGGCCGGGTCCGCGTCCGGCCGCCGGTGGTGCGGTGCGGACCGCTACGGGCCTGCCGCCCCGGGCCCGGGGCGGTCCCCCTGTGTAGATTGGCCGTGACCGAGGCCGCGACCCCCGCTGCTGCGCAGCGGGGGTCGTTGCACACCACCGACCGAACGGGTGAGGAGCCCAGATGACCACCGTGGTGCTGTTCCGCGACGACCTCCGGGTCACCGACCACCCCGCCCTGCACGAGGCGGTGTCCCACGGCGAACCCGTGGTGTGCCTCTACGTCCTGGACGAGGAGTCGCAGGGTATCCGCCCGCTCGGTGGCGCTGCCAAGTGGTGGCTGCACCACTCCCTGAGCTCACTGGCCGCGGACCTCTCCGACCTGGGGGTACCCCTCACGTTGCGGCGCGGCCCGGCAGGGGAGGTGGTGCCCGGCGTCGTGCGCGAGACCGGCGCGAACCGCCTGCTGTGGAACCGCCGCTACGGCGGGCCGGAGCGTGCGGTGGATGCCGGGCTCAAGGAGTGGGCCGGGGAGAACGGTGTGGACGCCCACTCGTATGCCGGTTCGCTCATGTTCGAGCCGTGGACCGTCAGTACCCAGAACGGGGACCCCTACCGGGTGTTCACGCCGTTCTGGCGCGCGTGCACCAGTGGGCCGCCGCCCCGGGAACCGTACCCGGCGCCGTCGTCGATCGACCCCGCGGACCCGGCACCGGCCTCCGATGACCTGGCCAACTGGGGCCTGCTGCCCACGCACCCGGACTGGTCCGGGGGGCTGGCGCGCACGTGGACCGTGGGGGAGCGGGCGGCGCACGAACGGCTGGACGAGTTCCTGGACGAGCGGCTGCCGCGCTACGCCGAGGACCGGGACGTGCCCGCCAAGCCGGCCACGTCAGGGCTGTCCCCGCACCTGCGCTGGGGCGAGATCAGCCCGTACACCGTGTGGCACACCGCCCTGGAGCGCGCTGAGAACCCCGGGAAGTTCCTCACCGAGGTGGGGTGGCGCGAGTTCTCCTGGTACAACCTCTACGTCCACCCGGACATGGCCACCGAGAACATCAACCCCAAGTTCGACGCCTTCCCGTGGCCCCCGCTGGACGAGGACGTGCTCGCCGCGTGGCAGATGGGGCGCACCGGGATCCCGCTGGTGGACGCCGGGATGCACGAGCTGTGGGAGACCGGGACCATGCAGAACCGCGTGCGCATGGTGGTGGCCTCCCTGCTGGCCAAGAACCTCCTGATCGACTGGCGGCTGGGCGAGCAGTGGTTCTGGGACACGCTGGTGGACGCGGACCCCGCGAGCAACCCGCACAACTGGCAGTGGGTGGCCGGCTGCGGCACGGACGCTGCGCCCTACTTCCGGATCTTCAACGCGGAGACGCAGCAGAAGAAGTTCGACCCTGACTTCGAGTACGTGGACCGATGGAACGGGCGGCAGGAGGGCGTGGAGCCCATCGTGGACCTCAAGGAGTCCCGGGCGCACGCGCTGGAGCTGTTCAAGAGCCTGTAGGTGCCGGGTCTACCCTGACCCCATGAAGATCACGGTGCTGGGTGCCAGCGGGAACTTCGGAGCGAACGTGGCGGACGTGCTGGAGGGGCGCGGCCACACGGTGGTGCGGGCCAGCCGCCGCACGGGCGTGGACGCGGTCGCCGGGGAGGGCCTCGCGCAGGCCCTCGACGGTGCGGACGCGGTGGTGGACGCCCTCCACATCACCACCATGGGGGCGCGCAAGGCCGTGCCGTTCTTCGCGCGCTCGGCGTCGAACATCGCCTCGGCAGCGCACGAGCAGGGCGTGGGTCGGATCGTGTGCCTGTCCATTGCCGGGGCCGAGGACCCGCGCGTGAACTCCGGGTACGGCTACTACAAGGGCAAGGCCGTGCAGGAGAGCATCTACCAGCAGTCCCCGGTCCCGTCCGTCACGGTGCGCTCCACGCAGTGGTTCGACTTCGTCCCCGCGACCGTGGGCATGGTCAGCCGGGGTCCGGTGGCGCTCGCACCCACCATGCTCATGGCGCCCGCCCTGCGCGAGGAGGTCGCGGACTTCGTGGCCGACGCCGCCACCGCACCGCGCGAGGCCCGTCACGAGATCCTCGCCGTCCGGGGCCCGGAGGCGGACACCATCGCGAACTTCGCCCGCCGCATCCTCGCCGCCGGTGGGGACCTGGGCGGCCAGCGCCCGAGCACGATCAAGGAGGCGCCGTACCTGGGGCGCGGCATCGCGAACGGCGGGCTGATCCCGCAGGACGCGTTCGTCACCGCCACCCGGTTCGAGGACTGGCTGGGCTGATCGCCGGTGCCTGGTCGGGGCGGTCGACTTTCTTAAGGGCTCGCAAAGACGTTTCGGAGAACTCAATCGCCCAGGTCAAGAATGTCCTCCACCTCGGCCAGCGAGTAGGTGCGTTCGCGGCCGGCACGCACATTCTGTGCGGTTTCCAGGAGCTCATAGTCGCGGACCAGCTGGTCGATGTGTGTCTCCACGGCCTCGCGCAGGTAGTAGGACTTCGAGCGCCCGGTGCGGGCCGCCAGGCGCTCCAGCTTGGCCCCGGTTTCGTCGGACAGCTTCACGGACGTGGCCACGGTCATGGGGACATCCCCTTTCAGGGGTGGATTGACTACAGGTAGTCAATTTTACCCGCCGTCAGGATGGCGACAAGGGGCGGTGCGCACCATTGCACGCGCGCTCAACCCCGAAAAAGCGGCGCAGGGCTATCGTGCCCTCGCAGGTCACCGGTGTCTCGGGGCGCACGTACGTCTCCGGGGTGACGACGACGCGCTGCTCCTCCACGCCCACGGCGCCGTCGCGGGTGTTCTGGGCAATGCGGGCCCTGCCGTTGTCCACGTAGCCGGTCTTCCGGCTCACCGCGGCGGAGGCGTGGTTGCCCACCACGTACTCCGAGTGGCACGCGAGGGCGTCCAGCTCGTCGAACGCGAACCCCACGGCCATCTGGCGCATGAGAGTGCCCATGCCCTGTCCGTGGTGCGCGCGCCCGAGCCACGAGCCCGAACTGACCGAGCGTGCCACGGGGAAGTCCCGGGCCGCGAGGTCCTGCATCCCCACCAGCTCGCCCCGGAACCGGACGACCAGCGCCAGGTTCCAGTGCTGCGGTGCGAACGTGGCCCGCTGAGTCCACCACCAGGACAGCGATGTGGTCGGGAAGCCGTCGGGCGTCCCCGGCGCGAACGGTTCCTCGTGCCAGGCGCGTAGGAACGGCATGGGCAGACCCGCCACGGAAATCCCGCCCTGGACGAGTTCCACCAGCTCCGGGAAGTCCTCGTCCCGCAGCACGCGCAGCTCCAGGTCCTCGCACGTGATGCGCAGTCCGAAGGGCGGAAAGATCTCCTCGAGGGTCAGCATGGTCGATTCTCTCAGTCCAGGGGCCACGTGGCCGGGGGAAACTCCGTGAGGGGTGCCATGGGGCCCCGGGGGATCCAGTCCATGTACCAGGGCCCCCTGCCCATGAGCATGTCGGCGTAGACCGCCCGCAGCTCCTCATCGCTCAGCAGGTCGAGGTCCGACCAGCTGTGACCCACGGGGGCGCCCTCCCGGTTCTGCCCCAGGGCCCTGCTGCCGTGGCGGATCTTCGCGAGGAAGTGCTCCTGGGACCGGTAGGGGAAGTGCAGGACGCGCAGGTCCTGTCCGATGAGCCCCGGTCGGTGCACGGAGTGGTTGCCGTGGGCCAGGTGCGCCCAGCGGTGGGGCCGGAAGGCGACCTTGGGCAGCGGGTCGGGCCCTGTTCCCACCAGGAAGCCCTCGGGCGTGCGCACCGCGTTGTGGACGTGCGCGGACTGCACGGGTCTGTCCGGGGCAGAACGCTGCAGGACCTCGGCCAGGGTGCCGCCCAGCCCGTACCAGAACTCGTCGGCGTCGAAGGGAACGATCCACTGGGCACCGCGGGCCACAGCTGCCTGCGCCAGCAGGTCCATCTTGTGCTCCTGCAGGAACCGGGGCTCGGAGTCGTCCACCACGATCAACCCCAGCGGGCCCTCGTAGACCTCCAGGAACTGCCTGGTGCCGTCCGTTGAGCCGTTGTCCGCGACCACCAGACCGGTGACTCCCTGCTGCTCGAGGTGGGCGATCACGAGCGGCAGCAGATCCATCTCGTCCCGGACCATCGACACGCCCCACACGCCCCCGAGTGCCCGGTCGTCACCCAAGGCGCCCGAGGGGAAGCGCATGGCTCCGGAGAGCGCACGGCTGGTGCGGATGCGCGAGGGCGAGTGGTGCCGTGCCGCGGCCTCCGCCGACCGCCTCACCCGTTTCAGGGCCAGGTCCTTCCGGCTCGCCATCCTGGCCAGCACGTCACCCATCGCGCCGGCCCTCCAGGTCCAGCAGCTTCAGCGCCTCCTCGCGCATCTCCACCTTGCGGACCTTGCCGGTCACGGTCATGGGGAACTCGTCCACCACGTGCACGTAGCGGGGGATCTTGTGGCGGGAGATCTTCCCGTCCGCGAACTCCAGGATGGCCTCGGCGGTGAGGGTGGCAGCGCCGTCGCGCAGCCGCAGCCAGGCCATGAGCTCCTCGCCGTACTTCTCGCTGGGCACACCGATCACCTGGGCGTCCACGATGTCCGGGTGGGTGTAGAGGAACTCCTCCACCTCGCGCGGGTAGATGTTCTCCCCACCGCGGATCACCATGTCCTTGATGCGCCCGGTGATCTGCGCGTAGCCGTCCTGGTCCATCACGGCGATGTCCCCGGTGTGCAGCCAGCCCTCGGGGTCGATGGCCTCGCGGGTCTTCTCCTCCTGGCCCCAGTAGCCCTTCATCACCGAGTAGCCGCGGGTGCAGAACTCGCCGGCCTGCCCGCGGGGAACGGTCTCGCCCGTGGAGGGGTCCACGATCTTGACCTCCACGTGCGGGTGCACCCGCCCCACGGTGCCCACGCGGCGGTCCAGGGAGTCGTCCGAGCGGGTCTGGAAGCTCACCGGGGAGGTCTCGGTCATGCCGTAGCAGATGGCCACGTCCCCCATGTTCATCCGGTCGATGACCTTGCGCATCACCTCCATGGGGCACGGGGACCCGGCCATCACCCCGGTGCGCAGGGTGGAGAGGTCGTAGTCCGCGAAGTCCGGCAGCTCCAGCTCCGCGATGAACATGGTGGGCACCCCGTACAGGCTGGTCGCCCTCTCCTGGGCGACGGCGCGCAGCGCGGCCCGCGGGTCGAAGCCCGGCCCGGAGAGGATGATCGCGCAGCCGTGGCTGGTGGCGGCCAGGTTGCCGATCACCATCCCGAAGCAGTGGTACAGCGGCGGGACCACCACGATCCGGTCCTCGGCGGTGTAGTGCAGCAGCTCGCCGATGAAGTACCCGTTGTTGAGGATGTTCCGGTGGCTGAGCGTGGCTCCCTTGGGTCGCCCGGTGGTGCCGGACGTGTACTGGATGTTCACGGCGTCGTCGGCGTGCAGACCGGCGGCGACCGAGGCGAGCCGGGCGTCGTCTGGCTCCACGAACAGGGCGTCCCACTCGGGGCTGCCCATGAGCACCACGTTCTGCAGCTCCGGGGCGTGGGGGCGGGCGGCCTCCAGCATTCCCGCGTAGTCGCTGTTCTTGAATGCGGGGCTGCTGATGACCGTGGAGATCCCGGCCTGCGCGAGCGCGAAGTCCACCTCGTGCTGGCGGTAGGACGGGTTGATGTTGACCAGGATGGCGCCGAGCTCAGCGGACGCGTACTGCGTGAGCACCCACTCCCACGAGTTGGGCCCCCAGATCCCCACCCGGTCACCCGCGCGCACGCCCAGCCGGTCCAGCCCCGTGGCCAGGGACCGGACGTCTCGCAGGAACTCGCGGTAGGTCCACCGTTTCCCGGCGGCCACCTCCACGAGGGCCTCGTGGTCTGGGAAGCGCTCGGCGGTGCGGTGCAGGTTCTCGCCGATGGTCTCCTCCAACAGCGGCTGATCGGTGGGCCCGGCGGCGTAGGACGGCGTGGGGTCGGTCATCGGTGTCTCCTTGGTCGGGTGCCGGGAGGGTCAGCAGGGGCCGCGGCCGGCGGGTGGCTCGAGGTGGGGTGGTGTGCTCAGTTCGCGGCCGCGATGTGGTGGCCCACCGTGGCCTTGAGGATCTCGTCCGTGCCGCCGAAGATCGTGAGCAGCCGCACGGCCGTGTACGCCTGCGCCACGGAGGACTCCAGGATGTAGCCGAACCCGCCGTGCAGCTGCAGGCAGCGGTCCACCAGGTCCTTCACGGTGCCGGTGGCCTGCAGCTTGACCTTCGACGCCGCGATGAGATCCAGCTGACCGCGGTTGAACAGCTCCACGCAGTGCGCCACGTACGCCTGCGAGGCCTCCAGCTGCGCGGTCAGCTCCGCGAGCTCGAACTGCGTGTTCTGGAAGTCCAGGACGCGCTCGCCGAACACGTTGCGGCTGGAGACGAACTCCGTGGTCTCGGCCAGCACGCCCTCGGCGATGGCCATGGCGGCCACGGCCACGCCCAGCCGCCCCTGCGGCAGCTGCTCGGTGACCTGGTCCAGCCCCTTGCCCTCCTCGCCCACGAGGTTGGCGGCGGGCACCCGGACGTCGTCGAAGAACAGCTCGGCGGTGTCCGAGGCCTGCAGGCCCATCTTGTCCAGCTGCTTGCCCGTGGTGTAGCCCTCGTGGTCCTTCTTCTCCACGAGGAACAGGCTGAAGCTGTCCCGGTTCCCGCGCGGGGAGGTGCCGCCGTCCGTGCGGGCAAGGACCAGGGCGGCGTCGCCGGAGATGCCGTTGCCGATGAACGTCTTCTGGCCGTTGAGCACGTACTCGTCGCCGTCGCGCACGGCCTTGGTGCGCACCCCGCGCAGGTCGGATCCCGCGCCGGGCTCGGTGAAGGCGACGCTCGTGACCATCTCCCCGCCCAGGATCGCGGGCAGCCAGCGCTGCTTCTGCTCGTCCGTGCCGTACGCGAGCAGGTGCGGCAGCACCCAGTCGTCCTGCAGGTGGAACGCGAGCCCCAGGGCCAGGTGGCCCGAGCGCACGAACTCCTCGTCCATCACGCAGCGGAAGCGGTAGTCGGCGAGCCCCATGCCCTCGTGGTCCTCCGGGACGGCCAGCCCGAGCAGCCCGGCCTCCGCGGCCTGGTTCCAGATGCCACGGTCCATCATGTGCTCGGCGTGCCACTGCGCGTAGTGCGGGGCCACCTCGCGCTCGTTGAACTCGCGGGCCACCGAGCGGAACTCCTCGTGCTCTTCGTCGTAGAAGCCGTGGATCATGGGGTCACCTTTCACTGGGAACGGGTTCGGCGGAGATGCCCAGCGCGAGCCGGGACATCTCCTTGAGGACCGCGCTGACCTGGGCGTCCGGGCTCTCGGTCCGGGCGCGGGAGTACGCGGTGGAGTTGATCAGGCCGATCACGGCGAACGCGCGCGTGGTCTGGTCCTGGAGGGAGCGACCGGGCTCCAGGGCGAGCAGCACGTGGCGCCACTCGGCCAGGTAGAGCCGCTGGATCTCCCGCACGGTGCGGCGGTTGTGCTGCTCCAGCGAGCCGAAGTCGCGCTCGTGCACGCGGATCAGCGCGGCGTCCGCGAGGGCGAAGTCCACGTGGAAGGAGATCAGCTCCGCCAGCGCCCGGGGGGTGTCCCCGTGCTCGGCGCGGATCGCGCGCCCGCCGTCCAGCAGGCGCTGGGAGATCCCCACGAGCAGCTGGCACAGGATCTCCTGCTTGCTCTCGAAGTGCCGGTACACCCCGGGTCCGGAGATCCCGGCGCGCTCGCCGATGCTCTGCAGGGTCACCGCCTGGTAGCCGTGGCGCGCGAAAAGCTGCGCGGCGGCGTCGAGAATCCTGCGACGGCGCTCGCTCTTGGCCTGCTCGCGGGGCGTCACGACCACGCAACCTCCTTCGGGTGCCGTGCCCACCCCCGGACCTGTGCGGACGCTGGGCGGTGGGGCGTGGACAACGGTGATGGGTGTCACTATAGTCCACTTTAGTTATTGAGCATTAACTGAATTTTCCGAAGGGACGACATGGCTTTCCTCACGAGCGAGTTGGACCGCAGTTCCGCCGCGTTCCGCACGAACAGCGAGACCAGCGCGCGGCTGCGGGACGAGCTGCGTGAGCGCACGGCGCGGGCCGCCCTGGGCGGACCCGAGAAGAGCCGTGAGCGCCACCGCTCCCGCGGCAAGCTGCTGCCGCGCGAGCGCGTGGCCCGGCTGCTGGACGAGGGCTCGCCGTTCCTGGAGATCGGCGCCCTGGCCGCGGAGGACATGTACGACGGCGCGTGCCCGGGTGCCGGGGTCATCGCCGGGATCGGGATGGTCCGGGGCCGCCTGGTGGTGCTGGTGTGCAACGACGCCACCGTGAAGGGCGGCGCCTACTACCCCGTGACGGTCAAGAAGCACCTGCGGGCGCAGGAGATCGCCGCGGAGAACAAGTTGCCGTGCGTGTACCTGGTGGACTCCGGCGGGGCGTTCCTGCCGATGCAGGACGAGGTGTTCCCGGACCGGGACCACTTCGGGCGGATCTTCTACAACCAGGCGAACCTCTCCGCCCGGGGGATCCCGCAGATCTCCGCCGTGCTGGGCTCGTGCACCGCGGGCGGCGCGTACGTCCCCGCAATGAGCGACGAGACCGTGATCGTGCGCAACCAGGGCACCATCTTCCTGGGTGGCCCGCCGCTCGTGAAGGCGGCCATCGGGGAGGAAGTCACCCCGGAGGAGCTGGGCGGCGGAGAGCTGCACACCCTCACCTCCGGCGTGACCGACCACCTCGCGGAGAACGACGAGCACGCCCTGGAGATCGTCCGGGACATCGTGGCCACCCTCCCCGAGCAGAAGACCGTGGCGTGGGACGTGATCGCGGCCCGGGAGCCGGACCTGAGCGTGGCGGACCTGGACGGGATCATCCCCGCGGACGTCAACGGCTCCTACGACGTGCGGGAGGTCATCGGGCGGATCGTGGACGGCAGCGAGTTCCACGAGTTCAAGAAGGACTACGGCACCACGCTGGTCACGGGCTTCGCGCACGTCGACGGCCACCCCGTGGGGATCGTGGCGAACAACGGCATCCTCTTCTCCGAGGCCGCGCTCAAGGGCGCGCACTTCATCGAGCTGTGCGACCAGCGCGGCGTGCCCCTGGTGTTCCTGCAGAACATCACGGGCTTCATGGTGGGCCGGGACGCGGAGGCCGGTGGCATTGCCAAGAACGGCGCCAAGATGGTCACCGCGGTGGCCTCCACCCGGGTCCCCAAGTTCACGGTGGTGGTGGGCGGCTCCTTCGGCGCCGGCAACTACTCCATGTGCGGGCGCGCGTACTCCCCGCGGTTCCTGTTCATGTGGCCCAACGCCCGGATCTCCGTGATGGGCGGCCCGCAGGCGGCGTCCGTGCTGTCCACGGTCAAGAAGGACCAGCTGGCGGCGCGCGGCGAGCAGATGGACCCGCAGGAGCAGGAGCGCTTCGAGGCTCCCATCCGTGAGCAGTTCGAGTCCCAGGGCAACCCGTACTACTCCACGGCCCGGCTGTGGGACGACGGCGTGATCGAGCCCGCGGACACCCGCCGCGTCCTGGCCATGGCGCTGGCCGCGGCGTCCCTGCAAGCCCTTCCCGACCCGGGCTTCGGCCTCTTCCGGATGTAGGAGTCCTCGTTCATGTTTTCCACCGTGCTCGTCGCCAACCGAGGCGAGATCGCCGTGCGCGTGATGCGCACCCTGCGCGCCATGGGCATCCGCTCCGTGGCCGTGTACTCGGACGCCGATGCCGGCGCCCGCCACGTGAAGGAGGCGGACGTGGCCGTGCGGATCGGTCCCGCGGCCGCCGCCGAGAGCTACCTGGACATCGACGCTGTGGTGGCCGCCGCCCGGGAGACCGGCGCGGAGGCCGTCCACCCCGGCTACGGCTTCCTGGCCGAGAACGTGGACTTCGCCCGCGCGTGCGCCGCGGCGGGAATCGCGTTCATCGGCCCGCGGGAGCGTGCCCTGGAGATCATGGGGGACAAGATCGCCTCCAAGCTGCAGGTGGCCGAGCACGGGGTCCCCCTGGTGCAGGGCGTCTCCGAGCCCGGTCTCACGGACGAGCAGCTCGTGGCGGCCGCGGCGGACATGCCGTTCCCCGTGCTCATCAAGCCGTCGGCCGGTGGTGGCGGCAAGGGCATGCACGTGGTCGAGCGCTTCGAGGACCTCGCCGAGGCGCTGCCCGCCGCGCGCCGCGTGGCGAAGCAGAGCTTCGGGGACGACACCCTGCTGATCGAGCAGCTCGTGGCTACCCCGCGCCACATCGAGGTGCAGGTTCTCGCGGACACCCACGGCCACGTGATCCACCTGGGGGAGCGGGAGTGCTCGCTGCAGCGCCGCCACCAGAAGGTGATCGAGGAGGCGCCGTCCGCTCTGCTGGACGCCGCCACCCGTGCGCGCATCGGGGAGGCCGCCGTGGCCGCCGCGAAGGCCGTGGACTACGTGGGCGCCGGGACCGTGGAGTTCCTGGTCTCGGACCGCGAGCCGGACACCTTCTACTTCATGGAGATGAACACCCGCCTGCAGGTGGAGCACCCGGTGACCGAGATGGTCACGGGCGTGGACCTGGTGGAGTGGCAGGTGCGGATCGCGGACGGCGAGCACCTCACGCTCACCCAGGAGGACGTCCACCTGGACGGCCACGCCGTGGAGGCGCGCGTCTACGCGGAGAACCCCGCGCGCGGCTTCCTGCCCACCGAGGGCACCGTGGTGGCCCTGCGGGACGCCTCCGGCCCGGGGGTCCGCGTGGACTCCGGGATCATGGCGGGTCAGCGCGTGGGCCTGGACTACGACCCCATGCTCGCCAAGGTCATCGCCCACGGCCCCGACCGTCGCACCGCGCTGCAGCGGCTGCGCACCGCGCTCGAGGACACGGTGGTCCTGGGCGTGGCCACCAACGTGGAGTACCTTCACATGCTGCTCACGGACGAGGACGTGGTGGCCGGGCGCATGGACACCGGCCTCATCGAGCGCAAGCTTCCGCAGCTGCAGTTCGCCCGGCCGGACCCCTACGTGGAGGCGCTCGCCGCCCACGTGGTCCTGGGCTCCCGGGACGACGACGCCGCCCGCGCGGGCTCCCTGCTCGCCACCCTCGGTGCCGGGGCCGGCACGGACCCCGTGGTCGGCTCCGGAGCCCACGGGCACCACGGTGCCGACCGCCGCACCGACACCGACACCGCAGCGCACCGGGACCGGCTGGCCGCACGCCGGATCGGCGGCACCGCGTGGCGCGCGGACGGCTTCTCCGCCACCACGGCCCTGCCCGGACCGGCGCCGTTCGAAGAGGACCCCTCGCGCGCCGTCGTGACCGCCGTGGGAACCGGGAACCCGGACACCGCGGAAGGCCGCACGGTGCACGTGAGCGAGGGGGCGGCGTCGTTCGAGATCCCCGTGCGGACCCGCACCGGGGCGCTGCAGGCGCAGCTCGCGCAGATCGAGCGGGAGACCACCGCGGGCGGACCGGAGTTGCGCTCCCCCATGCCGGGCACCGTGGTGGCCGTGCTCGCGGAGAGCGGCGAGCACGTGGCCGAGGGCCGCACCGTGGTCTCCGTCGAGGCCATGAAGATGGAGCACCCGATCACCGCCACCCTGCCCGGGACCGTCACGGTCCTGGTGGGCGTGGGGGACCGCGTGAAGGTGGACCAGGTGGTCGCCACGATCGAGACGGACGACACCGAGCAGGACAGCACCGAGCAGGACACCCACGACCACACGGAGGACCAGGCATGAGCGAGAACACCGAGCTAAACACGTTCGAACTGTCCGAGGAGTACCAGGCGCTCTCGGACGCCGTGCGCGAGTTCGCGGACGAGGAGATCGCCCCGGTCTCCGCCAAGCACGACGAGGAGCACTCGTTCCCGTACGAGATCCAGTCCCAGATGGCGGAGATGGGCCTGTTCGGCCTGCCGTTCCCGGAGGAGTACGGGGGACAGGGCGGGGACTACTTCGCGCTGTGCCTGGCCCTGGAGCAGATCGCCCGCGTGGACCAGTCCGTGGCCATCACCCTGGAGGCGGGCGTCTCGCTGGGCGCCATGCCCGTGTACCTGTTCGGCACCGAGGAGCAGAAGCAGCAGTGGCTGCCCCAGCTGGCCAGCGGCCAGGCGCTCGCGGGCTTCGGGCTCACCGAGCCGGAGGCCGGCTCCGACGCCGGCGGCACCCGCACCCGCGCGGAGCTCAAGGACGGCAACTGGGTGATCAACGGCAGCAAGGAGTTCATCACCAACTCCGGCACGGACATCACCAAACTCGTCACCGTCACCGCGGTCACGGGCACCACCACCACGGCGGACGGGAGGGAGAAGAAGGAGATCTCCACCATCCTTGTCCCCACGGACACCCCCGGTTTCACCGCGCAGAAGGCGTACAACAAGGTGGGCTGGAACGCCTCGGACACCCACCCGCTGACGTTCGAGGACGTCACCGTTCCGGAAGCCAACCTGCTGGGCCAGCAGGGCCGCGGCTACGCGAACTTCCTGCGGATCCTGGACGAGGGGCGCATTGCCATTGCCGCCCTCGCCACGGGTGCCGCGCAGGGCTGTCTCGAAGAGGCCATCCGCTACGCCACCGAGCGTGAGCAGTTCGGCCGCTCGATCGGCAAGAACCAGGCCGTGGCGTTCAAGATCGCCCGGATGCGTGCCCGGGTGCACCAGGCCCGCCTGGCCTACTACGACGCCGCGTCCCGCATGCTCAAGGGCAAGCCGTTCAAGACGGAGGCCGCGATCGCCAAGCTGGTGGCCGGTGAGGCCGCCATGGACAACGCCCGGGACGCCACCCAGGTGTTCGGCGGCTACGGGTTCATCAACGAGTTCCGCGTGGCCCGCCACTACCGCGACTCCAAGATCCTGGAGGTGGGCGAGGGCACCACGGAGGTCCAGCTCATGCTGATCGCCCGCGAGCTGGGGCTGTGACAGGGGCGCCCAGCACCACGTCACCCGAGCACGACTGAACGCGCCGCCCCGGCGCACCGGCAAGGAGAACCGCATGGCCAAGGTCATCGAGCAGCGCGGGCTGTACTTCGACGAGTTCGAGGTGGGCGCCGTGTACAAGCACGCCCCCGGGCGCACCGTCACGGAGGCGGACAACGTCCTGTTCACCACCCTCACCATGAACACGCAGTCCCTGCACCTGGACGCCGCGTGGAGCGAGCGCCAGGAGTTCGGGGAGCGGCTGGTGAACTCCATGATGACGCTGTCGATCATCGTGGGCGCGTCCGTCGCGCAGCTCACGCAGGGCACGATCGTGGCGAACCTGGGCTTCGAGGAGGTCGCGTTCCCGCACCCCATGCACCACGGGGACACGCTCTATAGCGAGTCCGAGATCCTGGACGCGCGCCCCTCCAGATCCCGGCCGGGCCAGGGCATCATCAGGGTCCGCCACGTGGGCCGCAACCAGGACGGCACCGTGGTGGCCACGTGCGTGCGCTCGGTGCTCATGCAGGGCGCCCCAGGGAAGGACCAGTCATGACGATCCCCACGTTCACGATGGGCCCGGCCATCCTCTTCTGCCCGGCGGACCGCCCCGAGCGCTTCGCCAAGGCGGCCGAGCGGGCGGACGCGGTGATCCTCGACCTCGAGGACGCCGTGGCCCCGGACGCTAAGCCCGCCGCGCGCGAGCACATCGCCGCTGCGGACCTGGATCCCGCCACCACGGTGGTGCGCGTCAACGACGCCGCCTCGCCGTTCTTCGAGGACGACCTCGCCGCGGTGCGCGACACCCCGTTCCGGACCGTGATGCTCGCCAAGGCGGAGTCCGCCGAGCAGGTCCGCCGGGTGACGGACGCCCTGCCGGACGCGCGGGTCATCGCGCTGTGCGAGACGGCCGCCGGGATCGTGGCGGCGTCCGAGATCGCGGAGCAGAGCGGCGTCGTCGCCCTGATGTGGGGCGCGGAGGACCTGGTGGCATCCCTGGGCGGACGCTCCAGCCGCCGCCCGGGCGGCTCCTACCGGGATGTGGCCGTGGCCGCGCGCGCCGCGGTGCTGCTGGCCGCGGGCGCCCACGGCAAGGCCGCGATCGACGCCGTGCACGTGGACATCGCGGACACCGAGGGCCTCGCGGCGGAGGCGGAGGACGCCGCGGGCAGCGGATTCGCGGCCACCGCGTGCATCCACCCCGGCCAGGTGGCGGTGATTCGCGAGGCGTACCTACCCACCGCCGAGGACGTGGACTACGCGCGCCGTTTGCTGGCGGCCGCGGAGGGCGCGCCCGGCGTGTTCCGCTTCGAGGGCCACATGATCGACGGGCCGCTGCTGCGCCACGCGGAGCGCACCGTGGCCCAGGCACGCCGCGCCGACACACTCGGCACCGATGAACCGGGCACCGAGACGTCCCGCACCGAGACGAGGGAGAACTGATGAGCACGAACATCGTGGTTCCGGTCAAGCACGTTCCGGACGCCCAGAAGCAGCGCACGTTCCAGGAGGACCTCACCGTGGACCGCGGCGAGTCGATCCTCTCCGAGCTGGACGAGTACCCCCTGGAGGCGGCCATCGCCCTGCGCGAAGCGGCCCCGGAGGCGGAGGTCACCATCATCGCCGTGACCGTGGGCCCCGAGGACGCCTCCGGTGCCGTGAAGAAGGCCCTGCAGATGGGCGCGGACGCCGCGTTCCACGTGGCCGACGACGCCCTGGCCGGCTCCGACGCGCTCGGCACCTCCGCGGCGCTCGCCGCCGCGATCCAGCACGTGGGCGAGGAGCACGGCGGGGTGGACCTGGTGCTCACGGGCCTGGCGTCCACGGACGGGGAGACCTCCGTGATGCCCGCGATGCTCGCCGAGCGCCTGGACTTCGCGCTCGTGACCCGCGCGGACAGCGTCGCCTGGGACGAGGGGAACACCGGGCTGGCCCTGACCCGCCCCGGAGCGGACGCCACCCAGACCGTGGCGGTGCACTTCCCCGCGGTCGTCTCGGTCACGGACCAGGCGAACGAGCCGCGCTACCCCAACTTCAAGGCGATCATGGCCGCGAAGAAGAAGCCCTCGGCCGTGCTGAGCCTCGCGGAGATCGGCGTGGAGGCCTCCACCGTGGGGCGCGACGCCGCGGCCGCCTCCGTGCAGTCCGCCACCGCCCGGCCCCCGCGCGAGGCCGGAACCGTGGTCCAGGACGAGGGCGAGGCCGGGATCCAGCTCGCGGACTTCCTCGCGCAGCGCCGCCTGCTCTGACGGCCGCGTGGCCCGGGGCGCCTCACACGGCTGCCCGGGGTCTCTGTTCCCGGCGGTCCGAGCACCGCACCGGGCCGCTGCGGGCCCGTCCCGCGCCGCACCCACGATCTTCCACTGCGTTCGAGAGGAAACACCATGCACGTCCTCGTAGACCTCGGCCACACCCGTCAGCTGCGCTCCCCGGACCATGAGCTGCTCACGCTCGCGCGCACCCTCGCCGGGGGAGATTCCGTCACCGTGCTCAGCCACGACCCCCAGCCCGAGGGCCTGGCCGACGAGCTCGGCGGCTACGGCGCGGCCACGCTGCTCGTCCCAGAACGGGAGGCCGAGGACCTGTCCCTGACGGACACCGCACTTCTCGACGCCGCCCTGGCGGACTCCGGCGCCACGCTCGTGGTGGGCGCCAACGACGCGGACACCACCGAGTGGTTCGCCCGCTTGGCCGTGCGCCACTCGGCGGCGATCATCACCGACGCGGTGGGTGTGGCGCAGGACCGCACCGTGACCAAGTCCGTGCTGGCCGGCGGCTGGACCACCACGGCGGAGCCCACCACGGAGCTCGCGTTCGTGACGCTCGCCCCCAACTCGGTGGAGACCGAGGAGGTGAGCGGGGGCCAGGCGCCTGAGGTGAAGCCGCTGGCGGTGTCGGTCTCCGGCCCGGCGGCCACGGTCACGGGAACGGAGGCCGCGCCGGCGTCGTCGCGCCCCAAGCTCACCGAGGCCAAGACCGTGGTGGTCGGCGGCCGCGGCGTGGGTGAGGACTTCTCCCTGGTCGAGCAGCTCGCGGACGAGCTCGGCGCCGCTGTGGGTGCGTCCCGCGCGGCCGTGGACGCGGGCTGGGTGGAGCACGCCGCGCAGGTGGGCCAGACCGGTGTGACGGTGTCCCCGCAGCTGTACCTGTGCGCGGGTGTCTCCGGCGCCATCCAGCACCGGGCGGGCATGCAGACCTCGCAGACCATCGTGGCGATCAACAAGGACGAGAACGCCCAGATCTTCGAGATCGCGGACTACGGCGTGGTGGGAGACCTCAATAAAGTGCTGCCGCAGCTGATCGAGGCGCTGCGGGAGCGGAAGGGCTGACTCGGGTCCACGTCCCCCTCACACCTTCTCCGGCACCCGCACCTCCGTGCGCACGGGGGCGGCGCGACGGTCCGCCACCTCCCGGCGGATCACCCACACGAGCGCACCGGCCCACAGGGCGGCGAGAGCCGCGAGGATCACGACGGGAGCGGCGTCGGGCAGGGCGTTGCGGACGGCGTCCACCCCCAGGAGGGTGCGCGCGTTGGTCACGATGATGAGCCCGCCCGCGCCGATGGCGAGGATGCGCGGGGCGAGCAGGCGCACGAGCCACGCGGCCAGCGGTGCGGCCGCGACGCCGCCGATGAGCAGGGCCACCACCATGCCGTAGTTGATGTTCTGGCTGCCGAGCGCCAGCAGGAAGCCCGCGGAGGCGCCCAGGCTGACCACGAACTCGGACGTGTCGATCGAGCCGATGACCTTGCGGGGTGCGATCTTGCCGGAGGCCAGCAGCGTGGGCGTGCCCACGGGCCCCCACCCGCCGCCGCCGATCGCGTCCATGAACCCGGCCACCGCGGCCAGGGGCACGAGGAACGCGGCGGGCACACGGCCGTGGAACGAGGGGCGCCCTCCGCCGATGCTCAGGAAGCGCCACACCACGTACACCCCGAGCAGCAGGAGGATGGTGGACATGACCGGCGCGGCGGCGTCGCCGGAGACGGTGAGCAGGTTCGCGCCGAAGAACGCCGCGATCCCGCCGGGCACGGCCATGAAGCCCACCACGCGCCAGTCGATGTTGCCGAAGCGCCAGTGCGAGAACCCGGACGCGAGCGTGGTGCCCACCTCCGCGAGGTGCACCGTGGCGGACACGGACGCCGGGGTCAGCCCGGCGGCGAGCAGCAGGGTGGAGGAGGTCACGCCGTAGGCCATGCCCAGAGAACCGTCCACGAGCTGCGCTCCGAAGCCCACGAGGGCCAGCACGATGAGTGTGCGCACGATGCCTCCTGCACGGCGGGCGGCGGTGCCGGCGGGGTACCGGCGGGTTGCCGCGTGAATCGCCCCAGCGTAGAAACCGCCCGAACCCGGGCCCAAGGAATGTGTCGTCATGCGTCGTCCCATGTCACAGCGTGACGTGGGCTTGACACAGGGCTCAGAAATGTGGCCTCGACCACCTCCTTGTCAGCAGACAGCACACTGACGAAAATGGGAATGTCGGTGATCCCACCGATCAGCAGTCCAGAGGAAGGGCAGCACCGTGGCACAGAAGAATCCCGCCAACGCCGGGGAAGAGTCCATCAAGATGAACCCGCAGGACGAGGCCGCGGCCATGGCCCAGGACACCCAGGTGGACGCGGAGCCCGCCGACGAGGGCGTCGGCGCCATGACCGACAACAAGGGCGAGACCCCCGCCACCGAGAACTGGGGTCCTCGCGCGGACAAGGGCGCCCCGCAGGCACGTGCCTGCGGGGCGCCCTTCTGTGTTCGGGGAAGAGACGGGGGAGTGTCGCTGCCGTGCGGGCCGTTCTGCACGGCCCGCGGCCGGGGCCTCAGTCCTCCTCGCCCGCATCCTCCCGCGGGCTGCCGATGTTGTAGCGCGGCGGACGCGTGCGGAAGTTCGCGAGCTTGTGGGAGCCGTCGCAGAACGGGGCGATCGAGGACATGTTGCACCGGCACAGGGCGACGACGCGGCGCGGCGGCTTCTGCGGCTCGGCTCCCGGTTCCGGGGCGATCATCACGTCCCCGCGCACCAGCAGCGGCCCGTTGGGGCACGGGGTGATGACCACGGGATCCTCAGCGGGGGAGTCCTCGGGGCGTTCGTTGCTCACAGAGCCGCCCCAGCGGCGTCGTCCGCACGCAGCGAGGAGCGCTCGTTGCTCCAGCACTCCAGCATGTGATCGCCCATGAGCCCGTCCACGTACAGGCACGCGGCCGCGCCGAACAGCACGTCCTCCAGCAGCTCTGGCTCGTCCTGGGCCAGCGCCCCGGCGAGGTCCCGGGCGGCGATCTGCTCGTGGACGGCGTCGGCCTCCACGTGCTCGTCGTAGTACCAGGTGACGTCCTCGCCGTAGCCGAGCTTGCGGAACGCGCGGCCGTAGTACTTGTTGGGGATCGAGGAGGTCATCTCGAACGCCGCGAGGTGCCCGGCGATCGCCCCGCGCAGCCGGCGGTGCAGCCCGAAGAGGCTCATCACGTTCATGGACGCGAGCGTGGGCGCGGGCACCAGGTCCAGGTAGTGGTCCAGGGTGTCGTCCAGCCCCACGCCGCGCATGCTCTGCGCGAAGATCGTGGCGTGCACGCGCTCGGGGCGCCCGCCGCCGTACTCGTCCGACTGGATCTCCACCAGCGCGGCCTTCGCACGGCCCCGCAGCCGGGCGATGCCCCACGAGTGCGGGTCCGCCTCGCGCAGCGTGTAGATGGAGCGGTGGATCAGGAACTCCCGCAGGATCTCCTCGCTCGGGTGCCGGGCGAGCCACGTGGCCAGGGTGGGCTTCTCCGCCCCGCCGGTGATGGCGAACATCGTGTCCACCAGCTCGGCGCCGTCCTGCGGCATGGGGTCCGGCATGGGCACCCGCTCCCGCAGCTCGCGCTCGAAGCGCTCCTCGAGCACCGCGCGGATGCGCAGCAGCTCGGGGTCCCACTCGCGGTCCCCGGTCACGAACTCGGCCGGGCCGTAGTGCAGCAGGTACAGCAGGAACAGGGAGAGCTGGACGTCCTCGTCCGCGAGCACGTCCTCGGTGCTCTCCACGGCGCGGGCGACGGCGCTCGCGAGCGCCTCGTAGGCGGCGTCCGGGGTGTCCTCGGGGCCGGTCAGGACGTCCAGGAGGGCGGTGCTCACGGGTCCCCGAGCGGCCGGGGCGGCAGTGCGGACGGGGGTTGTGGTCATGATCGTGGTCTCCCGTGACGAAGTCGTTGAGTGGCCCGCCCGCGGGTTGTGTGGCCCGCTGGCGGACGTGCCGCCGAGGATGCACACCGGGTGGGTGGCATCGTTGGCACAGCGTGCACGGTGTCCTACCGCGCACGCGATGGGTGGGGGAGCAGACGGTGACCCGCGGACCGTGACCGGGTCACGATCCGCGGGCAACTCCGTGAACTGCTGTGGTTGTTCCCTACGCCAACATACCGGTGGTCGGGAAGCGTTCCCAGACCCGGTGGCTGCCGAGCAGCTGCACCACGGAGTCCAGCGCGTCCTCGGCGGACTCCGCCGCAACCACGCCGGGCGTCTGCCCGATCTGCAGCGTCTCCAGGGCCGTGACGCCGGGCCCGAAGGCCGCGATCGCCTTGGCGTGGCGCCACATCTCGTTCAGCAGCAGGCTCACGCGGGGGTCCACGTCGCCCGGGCTGGGTGCTCCGGCCTTCGCGTCCATTCCCGCGGCCACCTGGTGGGCGGGTGCCCCCGCGGTGGTGACCACCACGGCGTCGAACTCGATGGAGCGCGCCGTGAGCAGCGTGCGGTGGGCGACGACGCCCGGGGCCACCTCGCCACCCTGCGGTGCGATCACGAGCGGGACCATGCCCGCGGCGTCGATCCGGGAGACGAGCGTGGTGAGCTGCTCGACGTCCGTGTCCGCGCCCACGAGGATGCCCACCTGGCGACCGTCCACGGGCCACGTGCCGCCCACCTGGGACAGCGACGGCGAGGGCTGGACGTCCTGGGCCGGGGCCACCGTGGGCTCCTGGTCCGGCAGGCCCAGCCCCTGCGCCACGGTGTGTCCCAGGGAGGGGTCGATGGCGAACAGGTGCCGCAGCTGGCGCACGCGGATGGTCTCGTCCCAGCACTTGCCGAGCTCGAACGCGTAGGCCTGCGCGGTGTGCTCCCGCTCCACCTCGCTCAGGCTGAGCCAGAACATCCGCGCCTGGGAGAAGTGGTCCTCGAACGACTGCGGCCGGGCGCGTTCCTTGACGGACTCCGCCACAGGGGCGGGGTAGTCGATGAAGGCGTGCTCGCTCTCGGGCGTTTCGAACGGGTTGCCGCCGTCCAGCGAGTTGGGCCGGTACGGTGCCACCCCCGAGTGCACGGCGCCCTGGTGAAAGCCGTCCCGCAGCATGTCGTTGACCGCGGCGTGCGGGCGGTTGATGGGCAGCTGGTTCCAGTTCGGCCCGCCCAGGCGGGTGATCTGGGTGTCCAGGTAGGAGAAGAGCCGACCCTGCAGCAGGGGGTCGTTGGTCACGTCGATGCCCGGGACCAGGTTGTTCGGGTTGAACGCCACCTGCTCCGTCTCCGCGAAGTAGTTGGAGGGGTTCCTGTCCAGGGTCATGAGGCCCACGGGCTCCACGGGAACCAGTTCCTCCGGCACGATCTTCGTGGGATCGAGCAGGTCGATGCCCTGGAAGCTCTGCTCCTCGTTGTCCTCGAAGACCTGGACGCCCAGCTCCCACTGCGGATGCGCACCGGCCTCGATGGCGTCCGCGAGGTCCCGGCGGTGGAAGTCCGGATCCGCGCCGTTGATCAGCTGGGCCTCCTCCCACGCCACGGAGTGCACGCCCAGGCGCGGCTTCCAGTGGAACTTCACCAGCACGGAGGCGCCGTCCTGGGCCACCAGGCGGAAGGTGTGGATGCCGAAGCCCTCCATGGTGCGCAGCGAACGGGGGATCCCGCGGTCGGACATGTTCCAGATGGTGTGGTGCTGCGCCTCGGTGTGCAAGGACACGAAGTCCCAGAACGTGTCGTGCGCGGACTGCGCCTGGGGAATCTCACGGTCCGGGTGCGGCTTGCCGGCGTGGATGACGTCCGGGAACTTGATGGCGTCCTGGATGAAGAACACGGGGATGTTGTTGCCCACCAGGTCCCACGTGCCCTCGTCCGTGTAGAACTTCACGGCGAAGCCGCGGGTGTCACGGGCCAGGTCCCCGGAGCCCCGGGAACCCAGGACGGTGGAGAAGCGCACGAACACCGGCGTCTCCTTGCCCTCCGCGAAGACGCCCGCCCGGCTGATGCGGGACGCGGTGCCGTAGGAGCGGAACGTGCCATGGGCGCCGGTGCCGCGGGCGTGGACCACGCGCTCGGGGATGCGCTCGTGGTCGAAGTGCGAGATCTTCTCGCGGAAGTGGTGGTCCTGCAGCAGCACGGGGCCGCGCGGGCCGGCCTTGAGGGACTGGTCCGAGTTGGTCAGCCGGGCACCGTGCGCCGTGGTCAGGTACTCGCCCTGCTGCGCCATGCTGGACATGGGCGCATCGGTCGGCCCGCCGGTGGGGGACACCCGCTCGGGCGCACCCTGGTCCGGCTTGGGAGGCAGGGGCTCACTCGGTGTGGTGGGTTCCTCGAGGGACGTGTCCCCGGTGCCGGGAACTCCCGGGACCTGAGGTGTCTGGTTCTCGTGTGCGGACATGATGATCCTCCTGAGGAAAGACGGCACGCACCCGCGGATGGAGCACCGGGTGTGTACCTCCACAATGTCAGCACCCTGATCGATTGGCTACACCTCTAGGTGTGCCCTGCCCCGGCGCTCGCGCGAGGGCCGGCCGAGGAGCAGCATCGCGGCGTCGTGAGACAGTGGCCCCATGACGTGGACACCCGTGACCCTGCGCGGCCGGCTCGTGCGGCTGGAGCCCCTGACCCGAGAGCACTTGGACGGCCTGGTCGAGGCCACCGAGGACGGGCGCATGTGGGACCGCTGGTACACCTCCGTTCCCGCACCGGACGGCATGGCAGAGGCGGTCGAGCAGCGCCTCACATGGCAGGAGGAGGGTTTCATGCTCCCCTTCGTGGCCGTGCGGCAGTCGGATGACGCCGTGCTGGGGATGACCTCCTTCTACGACCCCCAGTGGGCCGTGCCGCGCGTGAGCATCGGGCACACCTGGAACCGAGCCTCCACCCACGGCACGGGCACCAACGCGGAGTCCAAGCTGCTGCTCATGACCCACGCGTTCGAGGAGCTCGGCTGCCGGTGCGTGCGCTACGAGACCAGCTGGGCCAACCAGCAGTCCCGCACCGCCATCGAACGCCTCGGTGCTCGGCTGGACGGCGTGCTGCGCGGGGACCGGCTGGAGCGCAACGGGGTGCTGCGGGACACCGTGGTCTACTCGGTGCTCGAGCACGAGTGGCCGTCCGTGCGGACCGGGCTGGAAGCGCGGGTGGCGCGGCGCTGAGGTGAGCGGGCGGCAGGTGCCGACCGCGCGGCGTCGTCAGCGCCCGGAGCTGGGAATCCGCACCGTGCTGGTCAGCGCGGTGAGGCTGGGGCGGCGGGGCGTGGAGCTGAACCCGAAGTCCGGGGGAGGGGTCATGTCCGTGAGCGTGCCCAGGTCGCGGCCGCCCCATGTGGCGCGGGAGAACGTGATGGTGTGCAGGTCGTAGGCGGAGTACCACTCGGTGCGGCCGTTGCCCGCGGTGCCCAGGGTCTGCACACCGGGCATCACGTGCGGCGCCACCAGGTTGGTGATCCGCGCGAAGGGCAGCGAGGTGCCCAGCGGCCGTGGAACCGACTGCAGCAGCAGACCGAGTGGCGCTCGCGGACCCACGCTGAACTGCCACGTGAGCGGCCCGGCGGTGACGGTCCAGCGGGAGGCGCGGGAGAACCCGGTGCGCTGCACGCTCACGGGAACGCGGGTGACGGTGTCGAAGGAGTAGGTGGCGGAGACGAAGTCGGCCACCCATTCGGTGGGCGCGAGCAGCTCACGACGGCCGTCCGGGTGGGCGACCATGACGTCCGCGAACGGACCCTGCGGGGTGCGGTCCCAGCAGCCGAGCACCAGGCGGGTCCCGCCGGAGGTGCCGACGCCGGCGATGTGGCCGGTGAAGCGGTGGGTGTGGGTCATGGGGTCAAGGGTAAAGGTGGGCTGGTCGAGAGCGGGTGTTCCCGCGACCGATGAAGTGGTCTAGAGTGGGGGGGCCAGATCCCCCTCGCCTCTCAACGATGCGCACCTGGGGGATTTTTCATGCTCTCCCTCTAGGATCGGGGCATGTCAGCAGCCCATCATCGCTCGCGCACCAGGGGTCACGACTTCTACGCGAAGCCCCCTTTGTCTCATCGGCAAATGGTGGACCAGCTGGTGGGACGGGGGCTGGAGATCCCGGACGGACAGCGGGCAGAACGCTACATGCGACACATCGGGTACTACCGATTGTCGCCGTACATGATTCCGTTCCAAACCCACGACGGGTCTCACGAGTTTCTCCCGGGGGCCACCTTCGATGACGTTCTGGGCCTCTATGTATTCGACCGACAGCTGAGACTTCTGGTGCTCGACGCGGTGGAGCGAGTAGAGGCGGCGGTGCGTGCCAGCATGACGGACGTCATGTCGATGCATGCGGGTGACTCGCACTGGTATACCGATCCTCGGCACTTCCGGGATCGTGGGAAACACCGGCGGCTGCTCGAGGAAATCCGGAGGGAGTGCCATCAGCAGCTCGGGCGTCGGGCGGAGCCTGTAGGCGACTCGGTCAACTACAGGTCCGCTTTGGAGCACTACCTGACGACCTACGGCACTCCAGAGCTGCCGCCCTCATGGGTCATGGTGGAGATGTTGACGATTGGTCAGTTGAGTCACCTCTACGCGAATCTCCAGCCGCGCCGTTGCAGAACCGACATTGCCGCCTCGTTGGGTCTCAACGAGGCGGTCCTGTCGTCATGGCTGACGACTTACGTCCGCGTTCGCAACATATGCGCTCATCACGGCCGGCTGTGGAACGTGGGCCTCGGCGTCTATCCCGCCATCCCAGCTGACCGATCGGTGCCATGGCTCGAAGCGCGGGAGATGCTGGATGAAGATCCCGATCGGCGCAAGCGGCTCTACCCGGTTCTGGTCTCACTGCAATCAGTTCTGGTCACTGTCTCTCCCCACAGTTCCTGGGCGCGGAGACTCATCACGCTCATCGAGGGCAACCTCGACGTTCCCGCGAGTGCCATGGGTCTCTTCGGCGGATGGGCTGATGACCCCTTTTGGCGGGCGCACACCGCTGCCTGAACGCTCCGCCACCACGGGTCTGCGTGGCAGCCACCTCCAGGACGTGGGCGACTGTGCTCCTGAAAATCCATTGTGGACAACTAAAACGCACGCAACTATGATTGGTTCCGGTCGCTCGCCACGGTCCCGGACCTCCCCCCCCCCCCAACCACGGGGGCGTGCGCGAACAGCGGCCACGTGTCATGAGCGGGCGCGCAGGACTCCATGGGTCCCTGTCACGCCCACCCACACGCGGCACCAGCACGGCGGGTCTCGACGCTTGGGGGGTCGAGACCTGCCAGTCCCGCCAGCGAAGGAGTACAAATCATGGACGCTCTCTACACCGCAGAAGCACTCGCGCAGGGCGCGGGCCGCGACGGCAGTGTGGCCCTCAAGGACGGCTCGCTGCAGTTCGACCTGGCCATCCCTAAGGAGATGGGCGGTTCCGGCAACGGCGCCAACCCTGAGCAGCTCTTCGCCGCCGGATACGCGGCGTGCTTCCACTCGGCCCTGCAGATGGTGGCCCGCCAGCAGAAGGTCTCACTAGGTGACTCCGCCGTCGGCGCACGGGTCCAGATCGGGGACAACAGCGAGGGAGGCTTCGGCCTGGCCGTGGAGCTGGAGGTGGTCATCCCCGAGCTGGAGCACGACCAGGCCCAGGAGCTCGCGGATGCGGCGCACCAGGTGTGCCCCTACTCCAACGCCACGCGCGGGAACATTCCCGTCTCCGTCACGGTGGTGGACGAGTGATGAACCTCCCCACCCCTTCTCGCCGCAAGGCCTCCAAGCTCTCCCCCGCCCGCCACATCGTCCGCACGGCCCTCGGCGGCTTCCTGGCCTTCGCCGGCGTCAGCCACCTGACATTCGCCCGTGACGAGTTCCAGGCCCAGGTTCCGAACTTCGTGCCCCTGGACACGGACGTCACCGTCCTCGCGTCCGGTGTGGTGGAGATTGCGCTGGGTGCCTCGCTGATCGCCGCCCGGTCACGACGCCGCACGGTCGGGCTGGTCGCCGCCGGCTTCTTCGCCGCGGTGTTCCCCGGCAACCTGGCCCAGTGGATCCACCACCGGGACGGCTTCGGGCTGGACACGGACACCAAGCGCTTCGTACGCCTGTTCTTCCAGCCCGTCCTCATCGCCGCGGCGCTGTGGTCCACCGGCGCTCTGCGAGGCCTTCGCAAGTAACCGCACGGGTCACCGGCCGTGGCGCGCCACGACCGGCGGGCTCGGGCGGACCTGTGGGCCGGGCAGCCGGCAGGCTCCCCGGAGGGTTCCTTCACGCTGCCCTGCCCCACCCGTGTTCACCGCGGCTCCCGGTGCCGCCCCACCATGGCGGCGCCCAGCACCCCCACGGTCACGTCGAGGAGGGTGTCCAGCGGCGGGATGTGGATCTCCGGGGTCACGAACAGGAACCCCAGCAGCTCCATGATCTCCCACACCGTGGCGAGCGACAGCCCGGCCAGCGCGCACAGCAGGTACGGTTCCCGGCGCGCGTCCCGCATCCGGTCCCGCAGCTGCGCGCTGCCCCGAAGCACCCGGTTCCAGAGCATCCACACTAGTGCGTGGACCGCGAGGAAGTGGATCAGGATGTCCCACCACCAGATCCGGTTGTAGAGCTGCTGCGCCGCGCTCACCGCCGCCGTGAGCAGGACCAGGGAGCACACCGCCCGCGGCCACGGCGCGCGGAACCACAGGAACGCGATCACCTGCCCCAGCCCGGCCAGCATGAGCACGGCGGTGTCCACCCAGCGGGCGTCCAGGGCGTAGACCAGGGCCACCACGATCGCCGTGAAGCACGTGGCCGACGCCGCCACCGCACCCGCTCGGCGCAGCCACCCCGTGTGCCAGACGAGGGAGCCCCCGGTCTCGGCCGGCACTCCCGCATCCGGCGCCGAGGACGACGACGCCGCTGTCGCCCCGTCCTGCTCGCAGCCCGAGTTCGAGCCCCGGTGGGCCGACACCTCCGAGGGACGGGCGCGCCCGGGCGACCGTGCGGCGTCGTCGTCCCGGGGGCCCTCCGGGGAGGTGGTCCGTGCTGCGGAACGGTGCGTCACGGGCGGGCACCCCGGCGGGTCAGGCGAGTGCGGATCCGCACCCACGGCCGCTCGGTGCGCCAGTTGGCGCGCAGCGTGGCGGCGGCCATGCGCAGCTGCCTGCGGATCCGCGGCGGCGAGACCACCGCCCGCCACGAGACCACGGCGGCGCTGCCCGGGTCCATGACCACCCGCTCGCGGGGCCGCACGCGGAAGCTGAGGTCGAAGTCGTCGTGCACGTGCGCGTCGCGGTGCACCGCGGGGGATACCCGCCGCCACCAGGACCGCGTGAACGCCATGTTGGAACCCCACAGCGCCCAGTGCCCCAGGGCGGTCCCGGCCACCAGCCGGTAGGCCGTGATGTAGGCGGCGCCCGCGAGACGCCCGAGGCCCGGGCACCGCGGGCCGAAGCGCGCGATCCCGGAGACCGCCACCACGTCCTTGCCCTGCGGCCGGGTCAGCGCCCGCGTGAGGGTGTTCGCGTGCCGCTCGACCCACCCCGTGGCGGGCAGGCTGTCCGCGTCGCAGCGCAGGATCAGATCGCCGCGCGCGGCGTCGTATCCCGCCGCGGCCGCATGGGCGACGCCGGGCTCCGGCTCACGCACGCACCGCACCTCGGGGTGCCGTGCGAGAACGTCCGCCAGGTGGTCGGAGGACGCGTTGTCCACCACCACGATCTCGTCCGGCACGCGGGTCTGCTCCCGCAGGGCGCGCAGACAGCGTTCGAGGTACGCGGCGTCGTTGCGCACGGGGATGACGACGCTGCACGTCATGCTCTGCGCCGCACTCACCCGTTCCACGGGGCCAGTCTGTCACGCCGTCCGTGAGGTCACCTGGGTGCCGCAGTGGGTGCGAGCGGTGCAACGAGGTCCCCCACTCCCGAGCGGATCCAGCACGGCTGCTCGCGTGATCGCGCCCTTACGGTGGTCCCGCACATCTCGGTACACCTGCCCGCGCTGGGATCGCGACGATCAGCGCGCCCGCCCCGCCGCCTCCCCTTCCAGCAGGCTCCGCTTCACGTCCTCACCCCACGCGAAGCCACCCATCGAGCCGTCCGCGCGCAGCACCCGGTGGCACGGCACGAACAGCGCCACGGGATTGCGCGCACACACCGAGGCCGCCGCCCGCACCGCCCGCGGGGTGCCCAGGGCATCCGCGAACTCAGAGTACGTCAGCGGGTCACCGGGCCGGATGCGCCGCAGCTGCTCCCACCCGGCGAGCTGCCCGTCCGTGCCGTGCAGCTCCACGGGCACGGCCATGACCAGGTCGAGCTCCCCCGCGTAGTACGACCGCACCGCGTCCATCGCGGCCACAGTCCCGGCGTGCACGTCCTGCGGACGCCACTGCTCCCGCACCCGGGCCAGCGCCTCCTCGGGGGACGCCGTCCAGCCCGAGGCGATCACCGCTCCGTCCTGCCCGGCCACGGCCGTGAAGGGGCCGTCCGGGGTGTCGATGGTCTCCACGGTGTGGGTCATGGCTGCTCGCTCTCGTCGAAGGTGGCGGGTGGGGTCAGCGGACCCCACAGGTGGGTGGTGGCGTAGCTGCGCCACGGGGCGGCGTCCTGCGCCCACGCGGTCAGCGCCTTCTTGTCCCCGGGCAGGCCGATCCGCTGGGCACCGGCCCGCATGGCGCCGTCGTCCACCAGGAACACGTCCGGGTCCCCGGTGACCCGCATGCGCACGTGGTCCGCGGTCCACGGCCCCACCCCGGGCAGGGCGAGCAGGGCGGCACGCTGCTGGGCGGCGTCGTCCCCGGGGGACAGGCTGAGCTCCCCGGAGGCGACGGCGCGTGCGGCCCCGAGCACCGCGCGCACCCTGGCCGCGGGACCGCGCAGGAAGCGCTCGCCGTGCTCCGCGATTGCCGCCGCCGTGGGGAACATGCGGCTCAGCCCCGGGGCGAAGTCCGGGGCGGGCTCACCCATCTCCCGCGTGCGGGCACCGAGCATCGTGCGCGCGGCGGCCAGGGAGATCTGCTGACCGATCAGGGTGCGGAACAGTGTCTCCTCCGGGTCCACGGAGCCGACGACGCGCACACCCGGCCGGGCCTCGACGAGCGGGTGCAGGGCGGGCACGCGGGAGAGCGCCTCGTCCACGGCCAGGGGGTCGGCATCCAGGTCCAGGAGTCTCCGGACCCGGGCGATCAGGTCGGGCAGGTCCGCGAGGTCCGTGAGACGGGCACGCATCCGCAGCTCGTCCGCGCCCCGCCGGTACACCCGCAGCCACGCGGGGCCGCCCGGCAGGCGCAGGGTCCGGGAGTAGGAGGTGGCCGTGCCGACCTCCATGCCCTCGACGGCATGCACCGCGAACCAGACGAACAGCCCGTGCAGGTCCAGGGGTGCACGGTAGTGCAGGGCGAGGTCCACCTCGCCAGAGCCGGCCGCGGCGTCGGGGTACGCGTCCCGAGAAGGCGCGGCCCGGTGCTGCTCGTCAGAGGCGGGGTTCTCGGTGGGCACGGGCACCAGACTCGCACTGTGCGGAGCCGGGCGCCAGTGGATCGCGGAGGCGTTGCCCGGGGCGTCAGTTCAGCAGCGCAATCCCCAGGTTCAGGGCCGCGGCGAACGTGACCCACCCGAGATACGGGACCATGAGCCCCGCGGCCAGGCGGTTGACCTTCCAGAACACGGCCACGCACCACACCACGGCCACCCACAGGGCGGCGATGTCCACGAACGCGAGCCAGTACAGCTCGGCGCCGAAGAACAGCGGGGTCCACAGGGCGTTGAGCACCAGCTGGGCGGCCCACAGATAGAGGGGGAAGGAGAAGCCACGGGCGCGGAACACGAGCCAGCCGGCCACGGCGATCAGCGTGTAGAACACGGCCCAGGCGGGTCCGAACAGCCACGCGGGCGGGGCGAAGAACGGCAGTTCCAGGCTCCCGTAGACCTCCTGCGCGTTGGAGGACGCCAGTCCGCCGAGCGCGGCGACCGCCGCGACGAGCAGGACGAACGGGATCAGGCAGAGCCACGAGCGGCCTCCGCGGGTCGGGGTGCTGACGGTTGGGGCGGCGGCGGGCGTGCTCATTCGAGTGTCCTTGTCCATGTCGGTCGTGCGGCAATGGGCACGTCCAGTGTCCCACAACCGGTGATGACGTATCAACAACTAGATAGGCGAGCGAAAAAATCGCGCGGCCGCACGGCGGGTGCGCGGCGCATCAGGCCCCGGCGCTCAGCAGCTCCTCGTATGCCAGACCGGCCAGGGCGCTCGCCGTGATCGCGAGCCAGCGCGAGATCCGACGCCGCCGCCGCGCGGCTCCCTTCCCCGACGCTCCGCTCACGGCTTGATCCGCTCCCACTCGGCCACGTCCCCGGGAACCACCGCGAACAGCGGGTGGGCGGGGGCGGCGTCGGGATCCGTGCCGTCCAGGGCGGTGCGGGCCCACTCCGGGTCCCGGGCGAGGACCTTCTGCAGCAGGAACTCGAACTCGTAGCGCAGCTGGCCCGTGGTGACCGTGATGGAGCGGGGCTCGGTGTCCCGGGGGCGCGCCAGGCGGGAGCGGTCGAAGCTGTAGCCGCGCCGGTCCGCCTCGTCCGCGACCCCGTGCAGGTAGGCCGTCACGAAGCCCACCGGATCGCTCGTGGCGCGGAAGCGCTGCAGCTGCGGGTGGCGGGTGTAGCCCGTGGTCTGGCCCAGGAGCACCTTCTGGGCCAGCAGGCCCTCCCGCCAGTCCGCCACGAGGGCGCGTCGATCCAGCAGGGACGGGTGAAGTGACCACAGGCGCATGCGCCCATTCAACCGTGCAACGCCCCGGAACCTCCAAGCCGGCTCCGAGCCAGCGCCCGTAGGATGGGGCCCACCCCTGACGACCACGTGCGGAGAACACCTTCATGTCCTTGCCTGCCATCCTGGCCGCCACCGCCGAGAGCGGTTCCCAACTCACCGGCGTCGCGGCGTGGGTGGTGGACGTGATGAACGCGATCGGCGCCCCCGGTGCCGGTGTCCTGGTGGCGCTGGAGAACCTGTTCCCGCCGCTGCCGTCCGAGGTGATCCTCCCGCTGGCCGGATTCACCGCGAGCCAGGGCGGATTCAGCCTGGCGAGTGCCATCTTCTGGACCACCCTGGGCTCGATCGTGGGCGCCATCGCGCTGTACTGGATCGGCATCGCCCTGGGGCGCCGCCGGCTGCGGATCGTCGTGGACAAGATGCCCCTGGTGGACCTGTACGACCTGGACCGCACCGAGGCGTGGTTCGACCGCCACGGCCGCAAAGCTGTGTTCTTCGGGCGGATGGTCCCCATCTTCCGCTCCCTGATCTCCATCCCGGCGGGCATCGAGCGGATGCCGTTCGGACTCTTCGTGCTGCTCAGCGGCCTGGGATCCCTGATCTGGAACACCATCTTCGTGCTGGCCGGGTTCTACCTGGGCGAGAACTGGCACATCGCGGAGCAGTACGCGAGCGTGTTCTCGCGCATCGTGGTGGTCGTGGTCCTCGTGGCGGTGATCGGGTGGGTGCTCAAGCGCATCCGCCGCAACCGGCAGGCGCGCTCCGACACCTGAGCGGCGCGGTGGGGGCCGCACGGGAGCCGGCCGTGCGGCGTCGTGGGCCGGAGGCGGTGTCCGCGTTCCGTCATCGAGCGCCCGACCCCGGCCTGACCAGTAGCATTGCGATCGTGGCGCGCCCCCGCAAATTCGATGAGACCACCCGCCGAGCCCTGATCCAGGACGCCGCCGAACAGATCCTGTCCGGTGGTGTGGACTCCGTGTCCCTCCGGCCGCTGGCCGCCAAGCACGGCTGCTCCACCACCGCCATCTACACCATGTTCGGCAGCCGGGACGCGCTGATCGCCGAGGTGCGCCGTGAAGCCCTCGCCGACTACCTCCGGGCTCAGAGAGGGGCGCTCACCACGGGACGGCCGCTCGAGGACCTGTGCGCGCTCGCGCGGGAGAGCCGCCGCTGGGTGCTCGCGAACCCCGAGCTGTACAAGGTGATCCTGGGGCGCGGCCGGCCCTGGCTGGGCACGCCCACGGTCGGGGACGCGGAGCGCCTGGAGTTCGCGGAGGCCTCCACGCGCCTGATGTACCGGCTGATCCGCGCCGGGATCGACGAGGGCGCCCTCCACTCCGTTCCCGTCACGGACATCGGGGCGTCCGTGCGGGCGGGGATTCACGGCTGGATCGCCATCGAGATGCACCACCCCGGCGCAACGGACGGGGAGGACGCCGACGCCGCCTACGACCGCCACATCCACGCCCTGCTGCGCGCGTGGCAGGTGACCACACCCCTGACCCTTTCCTGCCGCACCACCGAGAGGACCCCATGAGCGCGAAGACCCTGCCCGTGCCCCCGCTGGACGACACGCTGTCCCGGTTCCTCACCGCCGCCGAGCCCCTGGTGGACCGGGAGACCCTGGAGGACACCCGCCGGGAGGTCGAGCGCTTCGCGTCCCACGAGGGCCCGCGGCTGCAGGCCGCCCTGGAGGAGTTCGCCCGCGCGGAGGACGCCGCGGGACGCAGCTGGCTCTCGCGGGAGTGGTTGGACGGCTACCTCACGGTGCGCGCACCGTTGCCGCTGACCACCAGTGTGGGCTTCCAGATCGCGGGGGACTACGGCTCACCCGGCGTGGGCCGGGCCGCTGAGCTCGTGCACCGGGCGGCATCGGTGCACCTGCGGCAGGTGCGCGGGGAGACTCCCCAGCAGGTGGACCCCCGGGGCAACCCCCTGAGCATGGAGCAGTGGGAGTGCCTGGCCGGGGGAGTCCGCCATCCCCTCCCGGAACGTGACGAGATCCGCAGACCGGACCACGCGGCGTCGTCGTCCGGCGGCGTGGTGGGCGTCCCGGAGATCGGTGTGATCCACCGCGGGCGGCTGTACGCGCTGCCGATCGCCACCGGGCAGCTGCGGCCGGTGCCGCTGCGGACCGTGGCGCAGGGGTTGCGGGGGGTGCTCGAGCGGGACGAGCCGCGCGAGACCGAGCTGCCGTTCGGGGCGCTGTCCTACCTGGGCAGCGAAGTGGCGGCGCCGCTGCTGGAGCGACTGACCGCGGACGCGCACAACGCGGCGGTCTACGAGCGCATCACGCGCATGCTGTTCGTGGTCAACCTGGTGGAGGCACGCGCGGAGGTCGTGGAGCACCTGGAGCGCTCGGCGTTCGAGGTGGGGCACGCGTGGGCGTACAAGCCCATCACGTACGAGGTGTGCCTGGAGGACGAGTGGCTCGCGATGCTCGTAGAGCACAGCACCGTGGACGGCGCCACGATCCTGGCGGTCGCCGGGGAGCTGCAGGACGTCACGGTCCCGGACGAGGCGCCGCTGCCGGACGCACCGTCACCGGAGGCCCTCACGTGGGACATCGACCCGCAGCTGCGGGAGGAGCTCGTGGCGGCGGTCGCCGGCTACCGCAACGAGGCCGCGCTGCTGGGCGTGCACCGCGTGGTGGTGCCGCGCCCGCACCGCGCGGAGCTGCCCTTCCGGATCAGCGACGACGCCGCCCAGCAGCTCATCATGCTGCTCGCCCAGCACGCCACGTACGGGCGCGTGCGCGGGGTGTACGAGGCCGTGGACATGCGCGAGTACCAGGCCGGGCGCACCGAGTGCCTGCGGCCCGTCACCCCGGAGGCCGCCGCGTTCGTGCGCGCCCTGTACGAGGGTCACGCCACCGAGGAGCTCTTCCGCGCCGCCCTGGACGCGCACCGCGGCTGGGTCAAGGCGTGCAAGAGCGCCCACGGGGTGGACCGGCACCTGCTGGGGCTCGCCATGATGGCCGATCGCACCGGTGAGACCTCCGCGTTCTTCGGGTCCCCGGCGCTTGCGGCGGTGCGCCACGACTTCCTCTCCACCACGTCCATCGGTGGACCGGACCGGATCGTGCGCTACGCGTTCGCCCCCACCACGCCCGAGGGCTTCGGGGTCACCTACACCACGTGCGCGGACAGCTACGAGTTCTGCGTGAACTACCGCCGGGACACCAGCGAGGACCTGGAGGGCTTCGCGCACCACCTCACCACGGCCGCGCAGACGCTGTGGGAGTTCGTGGCGTCGCTGCGGGGCTAATTGCCGGTGTCCGGCTCCCGGCCCTGCATGTCCGTCATGGCGCCGATCCCGCCGTCCGCGGGCTGCGGCTGGGTACGGTCGTCCGTGAGGTACTCCTGCTCCTGCTCGGGAGTCATCCCCACGGTCTGCTCCTTGGCGGTCTGGCCGTTATCTGCGGTGTGTCTGCCCGCCACGGCTCAGCCCTCCCGCTCGGCGAGGATGTCGTCCAGGGTCTCGCGGACGGCCTGACGTGCGGCCACACGCGAACTGGCCGCGCGCTGCTGCTCGTGGTTGTCCGCGTCCTCGACGCGCTGCTTCTCCTCGTCCTCACGCTCCTTGGCCTTGTCGCGGGCGGTCTGCAGGGCTTCCCAGATGCTGTTTTCACTCATGGAGCCAGTCGACCACTCAGCGCGCGGCACCACAACCGTCTCGGGGCCACCACATGAAGTGACACAGTCGGCACTTTTCTGCCGAACGGGGTTCCCGAGGTATTTGACGCTCTGCGACCTGGGTCACATAGTGGCAGGGCAGGGGTCACAGCGTGGTGGTCCCGCCGGCCACCGCGTGGACCGGTTCTCCTCCCTCCTGATCCAGAGGTGCCCATGTCCCACACCGTCAGTGGTCCCGCAGACCACGCGCAGGGCGGCCAGACCGTCCGGCAGCACGACCCCCGCAAGGCCCGCCGCGCGCTGATCGGCGCCTACGTGGGCACGTCCCTCGAGTGGTACGACTTCTTCCTGTTCGGCACCACCTCCTCCATCGTCTTTGCGCCGCTGTTCTTCGGCGGGGACGATCCTGCCCTCGCGGTGATCAGCTCGTTCCTGCTGTTCGGGGTGGGCTTCATCGCACGCCCCATCGGGGCGCTGCTCGCGGGGCACTTCGGGGACCGGCTGGGCCGGCGCACCATCCTCATGATCACGATCGTGGCCATGGGTGTGTCCTCCACGCTGATCGGGGTGCTGCCCACGTTCGAGACCGCTGGGATCGTGGCGCCGATCCTGCTGGCGGTCCTGCGGTGCGTGCAGGGCATGGCCGCGGGCGGCGAGTGGGGTGGTGCCACCCTCATGGCGGTGGAGAACGCACCCGAGGGCAAGCGCGGATTCTACGGATCGGTGGTGCAGCTGGGCTCTCCCACCGGCACCATCCTGTCCTCGATGATCGTGGCCGCCGTGGTGGCGCTGTCCGGCGAGAAGTTCCTGGAGGGTGCCTGGCGCATCCCGTACCTGATCTCCATCCTGCTGGTGGTCGTGGGCGTGTGGATCCGGCTGCGCGTGGACGAGACCGACGACTACAAGGACGCCCAGGCCGCCCGCGCGGCGGCTCCCCAGGAGAAGGAGGGGCTGCCCGCCGTCGAGATCCTGCGGACCGTGCCCGGGCGCCTGATCCTGGGCGTGGGGACGTACCTCTTCGGCAACGCCGGGTTCTTCGTGCTCACCACGTTCATGATCAGCTACGTCACCGGGGAGCTCGGCCTGCCCTCCACCGTGATCCTGACGGCCATCACGTGGGGTGCGGTCGCGCAGCTGGTCACCATGTCCGTGGCGGGCAAGGTGGCGGACCGGACCTCCCCGTCCATCGTGGTGGTTCTGGGCTACGCGCTGGCCACCGTGCTCGCGTTCCCCATCTTCTGGCTCGTGGACACGCGCGACGTCGCGTGGATCACGGCCGCGATGATCCTGGGCATCGGGTTCGCCTCCATCCCGTACGCCCCGGTGGGCACGATGCTCACCCAGCTCTTCCCGGTGAAGGTCCGCTACTCCGCGATCGCCATGTGCGCCAACTTCGCGGGCGTGATCGCCGGGTTCATGCCCGCACTGGCCGCGTGGATCCTCGGTGTCACGGGCGGTGGTTCCACGGGCCCGGCCCTGCTGCTGATGGTGCTGGGGGCCATCTCCCTGGTGTCCTCGATCGCCGCCCGCCGGCTCATCCGCCGCGACGAGGAGCAGAACGTGGACCAGATCTCCGGAGACCTGCTGAACCGGTGACCCCGGTGGAAACGAGGAACCAGACATGACAGGGCAGAACACCCGCAGCATCACCGTGGTCAATGCCGTGGTGCACCGACCCGCCGGGCAGTACCGCCCCGAGCCGCAGGCCGTGGTGGTCCAGGACGGCGTCATCACCTTCGTGGGGGACTCCCGCGAGGCACGACGCCGCACGGCACCGGATGCGCCGGTGGTGGACGCGGGCGGACGGTACCTGATGCCGGGGCTCATCGAGACGCACGGGCACCCGGGGCTGTACGCGCGGCTGGCGCTGAACGCGGACTGCCGGCCGTCCGTCACTCCGCGAGCGGGCGACGTCGTCACGGCTGTCCGTGAGGCGGCCCGGGAGACCGCGGCGGGGGAGTGGGTGATCGGCTGGGGCTACGACGAGCACCGCATGGACGGCGGCGGGCCCACCCGCGCGGACCTGGACGAGGCCGCCCCGGAGCACCCGGTGTACCTCAAACGCACGTGCGCGCACATGGCGCTCGTGAACACCGCTGCGCTGGAGCGCATGGGCATCACCCGGGACACCCCGGACCCCTCCGGCGGGTGCATCGTGCGGGATGAAAGTGGTGAGCCCACCGGGCTGCTCCAGGAGACCGCCATGTCGCTCGCGGACCTTCCCGTGAGCGGGGCGGACGAGCTGCTGGACGGCATGCGCGTGGCCCAGCAGGACTTCGCGGCGTGGGGGCTCACCACGGTGCACGACATGAGCACCGGGCCCCTGGAGATGGGCACCTACCTGCGTCTGAAGGACGAGGGGGAGCTCACCACGCGGTTCCGCCCGTGGTACTTCGCGCTGAAGCTCGGTGACTTCCACGGCAGCTACGACGAGGTGATCGGCACCGGGATCCGCAGCGGCCTGGGGGACGACATGGTGCGGATCCAGGGCATGAAGTTCATCCTGGACGGCTCCGTGGGTGGCCGGACCGCGGCGGTGGCGGAGCCCTTCGAGGGCACCGACTCCCGCGGCATCCTGTACTACGACACCCCGGACATCGCCCCGATGGCCGCCCAGGCGCTGCGCAACGGGCTGCGGCTGGCCATCCACGGGATCGGGGAGCGCGCCGTGGAGCAGGCCCTGGATCTCATCGAGGGGGCGGGCCGCGAGGTCGCCACCGAGGCCGAGAACCCTGAGGCGGCGTACGAGAAGGCGGTCACGCGGCGTCGTCACCGGGTGGAGCACTGCGCGCTGCCCACCGAGGAGGATCTGCAGCGGCTGGTGGAGGGCCGGATCGTGGCGGCATCCTCCACGGCGTTCCTCCACGAGCTCGGGGACTCCTATCTCACGAACCTGGGCCCGGAGCGGATGCGGCGGACCTACCCCATGCGGACGTTCCTGGATCGGGGAATCACGGCGCCGAGCAACTCGGACTTCCCGGTGACCACGGCCAACCCCTGGCTGGGAATCTCCGCGTGCGTGACCCGCACGTCCGTGTCCGGCCAGGTCACGGACACCGCCCAGAACATCACGGTGGCCGAGGCCCTGGACGCCTACACCGTGGAGGCCGCGAAGGCATCCTTCGACGACGAGCGGACGGGGCGCATCGCGGAGGGTTTCCTGGGAGACCTGGTGCTGCTGGACCGCCACCCGTTCGAGGTGGACGTCCAAGAGCTCAAGGACGTCACCGCGGATCTGACCGTGTGCGACGGGCGGATCGTGCACCGCGCGGACACCGTCTGAACCGCTCCCTTGCGGCGGGCCACGCCGCTCGCAGAAGCCCCCGGCTCCCGCCCTCCAGGGCGGCCGCGGGGATCGTGCCGCGCGGCGCTCGCGGTCAGGCCTGCACCTGGGTCTTGGGAGTCGGCGGGGTGGTGCCCTGACCGGTGAAGTAGGCGACCACGCGGCCGTCGGACTCCAGCACGACGTCGCAGATCTGGTTCCTGCCGAAGCTCACCCGGCGCGTGGCCGTGGCGGTCACCGTCTGCCCCGTGTGGGCGGGAGCCGTGAACGTGATCTCCGCGTTGCGCGTGACAATGGGCGCCCCGGCGGTCGCGCAGCAGTACGCCAGGGTGGTGTCCGCGAGCGTGAACAGGTACCCGCCGTGGCAGATGCCGTGGCCGTTGGCCATGAAGTCGGACACGGTCATGGACATGCTCACCCTCCCCTGCTCGATCTCCCCCAGCTCGATCCCCAGGTGCAGCGGGGCCGGGTCCTGGCGCAGGATGTCGTGGAGCAGCTCGCGGATGGCGGTCATGTCGGAGGGATCGGCGTACATGGCGTCCTTCGGGATCGGGGCCCGGTCCGCGACGGTGCGGGCCGGGGGGCTGCGCCCGCAAACGGGCGGTGAGGTCCGAGAACACTCTAGGGGTGGGGATGCCGTGGTCAGCTCCCGTGACGTGTCTCACGATTCTCCAGTCGCCCGGGCGTAGCATGCGGGAACACGTCGCGGGGCTGTCGGGCCACACCAGGCAGGGAGGGACCATGACCGGACACGGCACTGCCGGACGCCGCGCGGACCTCACCATGGCCCAGTGGCGGGGCATCATCAACGCATCCTTCGCGGCCCTCGAGATCACCTCGCCCGAAGGGCCTGCCTTCCGGGCGGATCTCACCACGGTGGAGCTGGACGACGTCCACCTGTTCGACATGGCCACCGGCGCCCACCGTGTGGTCCGTACCCCGGACCTGGTGGCGAAGGATGCGGGGGAGTACCTCAAGCTGAGCCTGCAGCTGGAGGGCGAGGCGCGGCTGAGCCAGGACGGGCGGGAGTGCGTGCTGAGGCCCGGGGACCTGGGACTCTACGTGGCCTACCGGCCGTACGAGCTCGTCTTCGACGGCCCGCAGCACAGCATGGTCATGACGTTCCCGCGCTCCGTGGTCCGGCTGATCCCCGCCCAGCTGGACACGGTCACCGCCCAGCGCATCACCCAGGACGAAGGCCTGGGGCGAGTGGCTGTCCCCATGTTCCGCCACCTCGCGGAGAACATGGACGTCCTGCACGGTCCCCATGCCCGAAAACTCGTGCGGTCGGCCCTGGACATGCTGGTCAGCGTGCTCTCCTCGGAGGTGCTGGATCCCGCCACGGAGCGCGCCGGGGATCTGCTGGTGCAGCAGGCCACCGCCTACATCGCGGACCACCTGGCGGACCCGGAGCTGTCACCCGGAACGATTGCCCGGGCGCTGTACGTCTCCGTGCGTCAGCTGCACAGCCGTTTCGCGGCGCAGGATCTCACGGTGGCATCGCACATCCGGGCGGTGCGCTTGGCGGCCATCCGCGCCGACCTCGCGGATCCTGTGCACCGCCAGGAGACGGTGCACACCATCAGCGCCCGCTACGGGTTGACGGATCCCGCGCACGTGAGCAAAAGCTTCAAGGCCGAGTTCGGGGAGACCCCCTCGGCGTTCCGACGCCGCCTCCTCGCGGAGTCCTGAGACCGGACGACGACGCCGCTCGCCGTGGAAGGCGGCGAGCGGCGTCGTCGTCCCGAGGGGGGCGCCGGTGGTCAGGCGCGGATGTCCTTGAGGACCTCCCGGGCAGTGGAGAGACCCGTCTCGATGGCCCCGTCCACCACCACGCCGCGCCACCCGCGCGCCCAGTCCGCGCCCGCGAAGCGCAGGCGGGAGTCGGTGGTGCGGAAGTGGTGCCACCCGTTGGTGAACTGCCCGGAGCGCAACGTGGCCCATGCCTGGCCGCTCCACTTGTCCGCCACCCAGTCGTGCCCGGTGCACTCCACCACCTCCAGGTCCGGGCGCCACTGGTCCACGATGGCCTGGCCGTCGCGAGGATCGGTGAGGTCCACTGCGTCGTGGTGGGAGCCGAAGCCCACGCAGATCGTGGTGTCGTCGTCCATGAAGAACTCGCTGCGGAACACGGCCACCTTGTGCGGGGTGGGGGCGTAGCCGATGACGCTGTGGTGGCCCTTGACCTTGATCCAGATCTTGCACCCGGTGGAGTTCCACTTCTGGTCGACCACGCTGCGCATCCCCGCGGGCAGTGCGGGAGTGAAGTCGATGGTGGGCAGCGCTCCCACCGGAACCGTGACGATCACGCTGTCGCAGGAGATCTTCTCCCCCGTCCCGAGAGTCACGGTCGCGCCGTCATGACGGTGGTCGATGGCGGTCACGGGCGTGTTCAGACGAATGGGGCAACGCAGGTCTGCGGCGATGTTCTCGTACAGCCCGCGCATGCCGTGGGTCAGCTTGAACCGCAGCGTCTGCTCGTCCACGAGGGAGAGCCGGTGGTCCGAGAGGGCCGCCCACTGCTTGGCCATCAGGGGTGAGCCGTTGTGGGGGTCCCCGATGTACGCCGCGGACCAGTAGGCGTCGGCGAGGTCCCGTTCCTCCTGCGAGAACTCGTCGCCCCGGAGGCAGTCGAGGACGCTGCCCCGGTCCGCCGCCAGGAACTTCTCCCGGAGCTCTGGAGAGGAGCCGCTGCGCTCGTCCAGGACGTGCAGGGGTTCGTACGGATAGGGGAAGAACTCGCGGGAGTTCTCGAAGATCTTCGCCATGGGCCGGGCGAGTGCGGCGTCGAGGTCCGCCTCGGTGCCGTGTTTCACCCGGTCGCCGGTGATCCAGTAGGCATCGTCGCAGAACGGGCTGGGATAGATGCTCTGGTCGTAGCGGGTGATCTCGCTCCACACGTGCGGCTGCATCCAGTGCACCCAGGTGGCCCCCAGCTCGAGGGGGCGTCCCATGCGCTCCTCGGTCCATGCTCGGCCGCCCACGCGGTCCCGGGCCTCGACGATCTCCACGTCCACGCCGGCCATCTGCAGCTCACGGGCTGCCACGAGCCCGGCGAATCCGGCTCCGACCACGACGACATGCGGGTTGTTCACGGGGTACCTCCGTTGGTTGTGGGGTTCAGGTCTGGGATGTCAGGCGCGTGGCGCCACGATCGGGATCTCCTGCGACTCCGGGATCTGGTCGACCTGGTCCATGGCGGCGTAGACGTCGGGCCGGCGTCGACGCAGGATCTCGCCCCAGACGAGCCCCACGAGGCCGGAGCCGATGATGATGCCCGGCATCACGACCACGAGCGGGGATGGGCCGTCGGCTCCGATCATGAGGTCGAAGTTCAGGAGGATCAGCACCGCCACGACCAGCAGGGCCAGGGCGGCGAGGACGGGCGCCACGAAGCGCGTGCCGACTCCGTGGCCGTGGTGGTCGCGGGCGAACCAGACCACCACGGCCACGGAGGTGACGGCGAGGAGGAAGACCAGTCCGAACGCGGCGGCGTTGGTCAGCCAGGTGAACAGGGTGAGCACGGGGAACATCGGGCCCAGGTCGGAGTTGGCCCCGGCAATGGCGAACGCGACGATCACGAGGAGCCCCACGGCGCTCTGCGCGAGGGATCCCGCCACGGGTGCCCCGGTCCGGGGGGACGCCACCCCCAGCGACCGGGGGATCACGCCGGTGCGTCCCAGTGCGAAGAAGTACCGTGCGGCGCCGTTGTGGAAGGCCACCAGAGCTGCCAGGAGACTGGTGATGAACAGGACGTTCGCCACGTGCGCCAGCAGGGGGCTCTGCTCGGCGAGCCACACGAAGACCAGATCAGGACCGGACTCGCGTGCGGCATCCACGATGGCGGAGGGGCCGATGCCCACGGACAGGGCCCACGCGGAGAAGGCGTAGAAGACGGCAATGATCCCGACCGCCGTGTAGGTGGCACGGGCCACGGTTCGCCGGGGGTTCCGGGTCTCCTCCGAGTAGATCGCCCCGGACTCGAAGCCCATGAACGCCGCGATCCCGAAGGCCAGGAGCACACCCACCCCGCCGGTGAAGAAGTGGCCGGGATCCACCGTCTCCGTGGACACGCCCTCCGGTGCCTTGACCAGAGCCAGCACGGAGACGACGGTCACCACCAGGAACTCCAGGGCCACCAGGACGCCCAGGACCTTGGCGGACAGGTCCACACTGTTCACACCGAGCGCGGCGACCACTGCCCACCCGACCAGGCCGGCCGCCCACCAGGGCACGGACACGCCGGTGAACGTGGTGACCAGGGCGGCGAGGGAGAAGCCGAACAGCCCGTACAGACCCACCTGCATCATGTTGTAGGAGACCAGGGCCAGGATGGCCGCCGCGATGCCCTGCCGGTTGCCGAGTCCCTCCGTGATGTAGGCGTAGAAGGCACCGGCATTCTGCACGTGGCCGCTCATGGCGCCGTAGCCCACGGCGAAGACCATGATGACGACGCCGAGGGCCAGATACCCCAGGGGTACGCCGAGCAGCCCGGAGACCGCGAAGCTCGTGGGTACGCCCCCGGCCAGCACGGTCAGCGGGGCGGAAGCGGCGATGATCATGAACACGAGGGCAGTGGTGGACAGGTGCCGTCGTGCCAGCGTGGTGGTCCCGTGCGCGGTGGTCTCGGTGGGGTGCGGGGTCATCTCTCAATGGTGTTCCAGGTCACACAGGACTGGCTTGTCCTGCAGTGCGTCGTCGTTGTCTTTCCCTGCCGTCCGCAACCCCGAGGCGCCCCCGCAAAGTGATCCACGGCACAATGTGAGCAGTCGGCCTCGCTCGTCCGCGTGGCCTCCCCACTCCCAAGGAGTCACCGTGAACACCTTCCACGACCTGCTCTCGGCCATCACCGACCCGTCCGGGCGCGAGATCCTGGATCCCGCCACCGGCGAGGTGGTCGGCTCCTTCCACGAGTCCACCCCCGCGGAGCTCGACGACGCCGTGACCGCCGTCCGCGCGGCACAGCCTGCGTGGGCGGGGCTGGGTCACGCCAAGCGTTCCGAGTATCTGCACCGGGCCGCGGACGCCGTGGAGGCGAACGCCGAGGCGCTCGCGGAGCTGCTGTCCCGCGAGCAGGGCAAGCCCGTGAAGAACGGCCCGAACGCGGCGTTCGAAGTGGGCGGCTGCGCGGCGTGGCTGCGGGCCAGCGCGGACTTCCCCCTGGAGCCCGAGGTGCTCGTGGACGACGAGACCGGCTACGCCGAGCTGCAGTACGTGCCCCTGGGCGTGGTGGGGGCCATCGGGCCGTGGAACTGGCCCATGATGATCACCGTGTGGCAGCTCGCGGCGTCCCTGCGCATGGGCAACACCGTGGTGGTCAAGCCCTCCGAGTACACGCCGCTGTCCGTCCTGGGTCTCGCGCACGTGCTCAACCAGGTGCTCCCCGCGGACGTCCTGCGCGTGGTCCCCGGTGGCGGCGAGGTGGGTCGGGCGCTGTCCGAGCACCGCGGCGTGGACAAGCTCATGTTCACCGGCTCCACCGCCACGGGCCAGGCGATCATGCGCTCCGCCGCGGACGGGCTCACGCGCCTCACCCTGGAGCTGGGTGGCAACGACGCCGGTGTGGTCCTCCCGGACGTCGACCCCCGGGCTGTCGCGGAGGACCTCTTCTGGGGCGCCTTTATCAACACCGGTCAGACATGCGCCGCCCTCAAGCGGCTGTACGTGCACGAGGACGTGCACGACGCCGTGTGCGACGCCCTGGTGGAGGTGGCACGCCAGATGCCCATGGGCAACGGGCGCGAGGAGCAGAACGTGCTGGGCCCGCTGCAGAACAGGCAACAGTACGACATCGTGGCCGGACTCGTGGAGGATGCCAAGAACGGCGGCGGCAGGGTGCTGATCGGCGGGGACCCGCAGGAGGACCAGCCGGGGTACTTCTACCCCACCACCCTGGTGGCGGACCTGCCCAACGACAACCCGCTGGTCACGCAGGAGCAGTTCGGTCCGGCCCTGCCCATCGTGAAGTACGCGGACGTGGAGGACGCCATCGCCATGGCCAACGGTCTGGACGTGGGTCTGGGTGCTTCCGTGTGGAGTTCGGACGCCGAGAGCGCGATGGCCGTGGCTCAGCGCCTGGAGGCCGGCACCGTGTGGATCAACAAGCACGGCGGCGTGGACCCCCGCATCCCGTTCGGCGGCATCAAGAAGTCCGGCTTCGGCCTGGAGTTCGGTGTCGAGGGACTCAAGTCCGTGGCGGCCAGCAAGGTCATCTCCCGCTGATCCCGCGTTCCGCGTGAGCCTGCGTGCGGGCGCCCAGCATGTGCTGGGCGTCCATGTGAGGCGGCTCCCCGTGGTGAGTCCCCGGGTCACCACTGGGCGGGGGTCGGGACCGACCATCCGTTGCACCGCCCCGGGCCCGCGGGTCCAAAGACAGAAAGAGGCATCCCATGAAGTCCTTGTCACGCCCCGCTGCGGTGCTCGCCGCGGCCACGGCTCTCGCTGCCGCAGGACTGCTCACCGGGTGCGGTGAGCAGGGGCAGGAGGGCGGCGGTGCGGCGTCGTCGGCGTCTGCGGGCGCCGGGGCGTCGGTCGCGCCGGCCGCCGAGAACTCGCGCCTGGGTCAGGTGCTGCGGGACGGGAGGATCCAGGTGTGCACCACCGGGGACTACCGGCCGTACACGTACAGGGACCCGGAGACCGGGCAGTGGTCCGGGATCGACGTGGACATGGCGCGGAACCTCGGCAAGTCGCTCGGGGCGGAGGTGGAGCTCGTGCAGACCTCTTGGGCGAACGTGGTGGCGGACCTGGACCGCAGCTGCGACATCGCCGTGGGCGGGATCTCCTACACCACCGACCGGGCGCAGAAAGTCGCATTCACGGAGCCGACCTCTCCGGACGGCAAGACCCCCGTGGTGCGCTGCGGCGAGGAGGAGAAGTACGACACTGTGGCGGAGATCAACAAGCCCGCGGTGCGCGTGATCACCCCCGTGGGAGGGACCAACCAGAAGTTCGCGGACAAGAACTTCCCGGAGGCGCAGGTCACCGCGTACGAGGACAACAACACGATCTTCGACCAGATCGTCCAGGGGAAGGTGGACGTGATGGTCACCGACGCCTCCGAGACGCGCTGGGTGGCGCACACCCACCCCGAGCTGTGCGCCGTGCACCCGGACAAGCCCTTCGACCACTTCGACAAGGGCTACCTCCTGCCGCAGGGGGACACCGTGTGGGAGGAGTACGTGGACAACTGGCTGGACGTGGCAACCCAGGACGGCACCAAGGCCGCGGCGGAGAAGAAGTGGTACGGGTGAGCCACCAGGAGTGACGAGGCGCGGGCGGTCCCGGGACGTCCGCGACGTCGCCGGAGACCGCCGGGAACTTTCCGCGGGAATGGTGTGGCCGGGATAGGTGTTGCACAACTGAAAAGGCAACCGATCTCGACGGAGGGACCCGCATGCCCACCCTGTACGACCCCATCACCGTAGGAGCCTTCGAGCTCAAGAACCGCGTGGCCATGGCGCCGCTCACCCGGATGCGCTCCGACGAGGACGGCGTGCCCAAGGACATGAACGTGGAGTACTACGCGCAGCGTGCGTCCGTGGGTCTGCTCGTCACCGAGGGCACGTTCCCCGCCGTGACGAGCCGCGGGTTCTGGGGCCAGGCCGGGATCGAGACCGCCGAGCAGGCCCTGGGCTGGTCCCGCGTGGCGGAGGCCGTGCACGAGAAGGGCGGCGTGGTGTTCATGCAGGTCATGAACGCCGGTCGCGTGTCCCACCCGGAGCTCACGGGCGGGCCCACCCCGGAGGCCCCGAGTGCCGTGGGCATCGACCAGAGCACCCACGTACCCAGCGGCAAGCAGCCCATCCCCGTGCCCCGCGCGCTCGAGGCTGAGGAGCTCCCCCGGGTCCGGCAGGAGTTCGTCTCCGCCGCGCGCCGTGCGGTGGACGCGGGGATCGACGGTGTGGAGATCCACGGCGCGAACGGGTACCTGCTCCACGAGTTCCTGGCCCCGTCCGCCAACCACCGTGAGGACGAGTACGGCGGCTCCCCGGAGAACCGGGCGCGCTTCGTCGTGGAGGTGGTGCGCGCCGTCGTCCAGGAGATCGGGGCGGAGCGTGTGGGCCTGCGGATCTCGCCGGAGCACAACGTGCAGGGTGCCGTCGAGGACGACCACGACGACGTCCGCGCCACCTACGCCGCGCTGCTCTCCGGTCTGCGGGACCTGGGCCTGGCGTACCTGTCCGTGCTTCACAAGGACATCGACGGGGAGTTCGTGCAGGAGCTGCGTGGCCAGTTCGACGGTGTGTTCTACCTCAACAGCGGCTTCAGCGAGTACACGGAGCTCGAGGAGTCCGAGCACATCATGGCCGCGGACCTGGCGGACGGTGTGATGGTGGGGCGGGAGCTGATCGCCAACCCGGACCTCGTGCAGCGCTGGCGGGACGGCCTGGAACTGAACACGCCGGACCCCAAGACCTTCTACCTGGGCGGCCCCAAGGGGTACGTGGACTACCCGTTCGCTGCAGCGCGCGTCTGAGACCGGACACCCGGGGCCGTCTGGAGGGCGGGTCGGAGGGGCGTCGGGGGGGCGGCGTTTGACTCCGGCCCGCCGGGGCCGTAGCTTGAGGAGAAGTTGTTGAGGTTTCGTTTTGTCTTTTAAGCATCACCCCACCGTCTGAGGTGTGGCAGTTTTTCTGAAGAAACGTTCATGGCAAGCATCGCAACGCCGAGCCCCCGAAATTCGGGACGAGCTCACTTTCTTCCAGAAAGACAGGTCTGACTATGACTACTGGCACCGTCAAATGGTTCAACGCTGACAAGGGCTTCGGCTTCATCGCCCCCGAGGACGGCTCCGACGACGTCTTCGCCCACTTCTCCGGCATCAACTCCGGCGGCTTCCGCTCCCTCAACGAGGGCGACAAGGTCGAGTTCGAGGTGCAGCAGGGCGACCGCGGCCTGCAGGCCACGAACATCACGGTGATCTCCTGATCACTCCCTGATCATTCGTTCGCGGGCGAGGACAGCTCCCCGAGGACCACGAGACATGCGCTCTGCCGATTGCGGCGGGGCGCATTTCTCGTGGTCCGACGGCCGCCTGGGGGTCTGCACGCCGCCCCGGAGCGCACGCGTTCTCCCGGGCTCTGGCCGGGCCTCGGCTCCGGTGACCCGGTCTCAGGTCACTTTCCCAGCAGCATCCGCGCCCCCTTCTCGCCGATCATTGCGGAGGGGGCGTTCGTGTTGCCGTTGGTGATGAACGGCATCACGGAGGCGTCCACCACCCGCACGCCGTCCACCCCTCGCACGCGCAGCGTGGCGGGATCCACCACGGCCATCTGGTCGGTACCCATGCGGCACGTGCCCACCTGGTGGTGGTAGGTGGTCACGGTCCGGTCCATGTAGGCGTCCTCGTCCGCCTCGGTGACCACGTCCGGTCCGGGGTAGATCTCCCGCGCGCCCCACTCCTCGGCCAGAGGGGAGGACGCCGCCATCGCCCGTCCCTGCCGCAGCGATGCCCGCAGCGCCTCGCGGTCCCGGGGATCCGAGAAGATGTTGGGGTCGTAGTTCGCCGGATCCGTGCTGCTGGGACCCGTCAGGGTGATCCGGCCCCGCGAGTACGGGCGCACCAGCCCGGTGTGCAGTGTGAAGGCGGTGGCGGGGCCCTCCATCTGGTCGTCGTACATGGGCACGCAGAAGTGCAGAGGCTGGGTGTCCGGGCGGTCCTGGTCCGGGGTGGACTTCCAGAACAGGTGCGTCTGGGTCACCGCGATCTCGTCCTCGGGGTGCTCGATGGTCCGGGCCGTGGCCTCTGCGATCACGGGCACGAGCAGGTGGTCGTGGAGGTTCTCACCCACGCCGGGCAGGTCCACCACCGGCTCGATCCCCACCTCCCGCAGGTGCTCCGCGGGGCCGATGCCCGAGCGCATGAGAATCTTGGGACTGTCCAGCGCCCCGGCGCACAGCACCACCTCGTCCGCCTCGATGACTTCCCCGGCCGAGCCGAGGTCCGCGGTGGGTTCCTCCGGCGAGACGCCCTCCACCTCGGCGTTCGGCCCCGCGTGCAGCTGGACCCCCGTGACCCGGCCGTCGGTCAGCACGAGCTGTTCCACCACCGCCCCGGTGCGGACCTCGATGGCGCCCCGGTCCACCCACGGCTTCGCGTACGCCATGTAGGTGGTCACGCGTCTGCCGTCGGCCACGGTCAGCTGCTCCTGGGAGATGCCCTCCTGGGCGCCGGAGTTGTAGTCGGCGTTAAACGGCACCCCCACGGCCTCGGCGGCCGCGATGATCGAGTCGAAGATCGGGCTGAGGCGGTAGCCGCCGACCACGGGAACGGGACCGTCCGTGCCGCGGGGCGCGGCGGCGTCGTCGTCCGCGGTGGGGCCGTCCCAGGCCTCGAGCGCCTCGAAGACGGGGGCGACGTCGCGCCACGCCCAGCCCTCGCAGCCGGCCGCGGCCCAGTCGTCGTAGTCGAGCGGGTTGCCACGCACCCAGATGGCGGCGTTGAGCGCGTGGGAGCCGCCCAGCACGCGCCCGCGCGGCCAGTGAATCACCCGCCCGGAGGCGTGCTCCTGCGGCACGGTGAAGTAGTCCCAGTCCTCGGTGCTGTGCCAGAGCTCGCCCAGACGGGAGAGGTGCGGGATGGCCGGGTTGGTGTCCTCACCGCCCGCCTCCACGAGTGTGACGTGGTGGCCGGCCTCGGCCAGGCGCCCGGCGACGATGGATCCTGCGGTGCCTGCGCCCACGACGACGGTGTGGCGCGCGCTGTCTGCTGTGTTCGTCATGCTTCCAGTATGTGATGCGGGACACATGGCGGCTGGTCCTGGCGTGCAAGGCCTTTGGGGATGCGTGCTGGGCCGCTGCCCGCCGCGCGCCTCCGCTGAGGATTAAGTGCAGATTTTGCCGAATACCGATCAGTAGGCGGCAAAAACTGCACTTAATCCTGGGGTGGGGGGTGTCCCTATGTTCCGAGTCAAGCCGCGAGAGCGGTTGGTTCGGGGGTAGGGGCGGTGGGTGGTTGGTAGTAGGTGCCGTTGCGGAGCATCGCGAAGATGACGTTGCAACGACGACGGGCCAGGCAGATCACGGCGGCGTTGTGTCGTTTTCCTTCGGCTCGTTTGCGATCGTAGTAGGCCTTCGAGATCGGGTCGCGATTCGAGGCGATCCACGCGGAGTAGAACAGTGCGTTCTTCAATCGTTTGTTGCCCGAACGAGCGGGGAACTCACCACGGATCGACGTCCCTGATCGCCGTGTGATCGGGGCGATGCCCGCATACGCGGCCAGGTGGCCCGCGGTCTCGAACCCGGTGCCATCGCCGATCGCGAGGAGGATCTGGGCTGCGGTCTTGATGCCGATCCCCGGCATGCTCATCAAGACCGAGGCGAGAGGGAAGTCCTCCAGCATGGCCTCGACTTCGTGGGCGACCGTGGCCCGTTGCGCTTTCAACTCCTTGACCTGCCCGGCCACCCTGGGGATCACGAGCTCGACCGCCGCGGTCGCCGGCACTGTCACGGTCTGCTCGCTCAGCGCCGTGAAGATCTTCTCGACCAGCGCAGAGGGATCGCGGCGAGAATGGGAACGAGCGAACCTCAAAACCCGCCCGCCCAGCGGACGTGAACCCGGTGGGGCCTCCGAACTTCTCTAGCAGCTCCAGCACGAGGTCGGTGGAGAGGGTCCCGCCGGGGAAGACACGTTCTAGTGCGGGGTGGATCTGGGTGAGCAGCGAACGGATCCGGTTCAACGCCCTGGTGGTCTCGTGGGCGAGGTCCTCGTCGAACCCGGCGAGGACTTTCAGCGCGGAGAGGACCTCGTTGTCATGGTCGACCTGCCGCAGCGTGTGGGGCATGGTGCGGGCGGTGTCGGCGATGATGAACGCGTCTCTGGCGTCGGTCTTCGATCTTCCCGGATACAGGTCTGCTGCTTTTCGCATAGCTAACCCGGGAAGATACGCCACAGCGCAGCCGGTGTCTGGCCACCGCGATCGGCAACGCCCCGATGGTGTTGGGCTGGTCCACGACCATCAGCACCTCACCACGCTCCTGCAGGCTGGTGAACAACTCCCGCAGCTGGGTCTCGTCCTGCGGGAGGGGTTTGTCGAACAGTTTGTGCCCGGTCGCATCCAGCGCGCACCCGTGGTGGGCGGTCTTGCCCACATCCAGGCCGATGATTACCGCGAAACGGTTCTCCATGATGAGCCTCCTTGGCGCACCATCGCTGGTCGCAGTCTTGACACCCGATGCCGGCACCCACGTTACGAAGAGACCTCGCCACCACGGCGGCGGGCCGTGTCCCTATCAGCGGTCAACGCGTGTCTCTCGACCGGGCGGCAACACCCCCCGGACCATCAATGGCAGGGCAACAAAGCCATACCCGGCCGAGCGACCAGACCCCCGACCATCGGAGGCACTCACAAGGTAACGGGCTGCACCAACGGAGCAAACGCAGATTGTCGCTGCTCAGGCTGCGCTTGCTCCACAAGACAGCACCACCGCCGAGTGGGGCCCCGGTAGAATCGCAGCGTTGTCAGGGGTTCTCCGCGTGTGTGGTCGGGTGCGCGGTCGTCGGTCGTACCCAGGAGCACGCACATGAGCACACCCCCGCCCCACGAATCCCCGCGCACGACGCCGCCCGCACCGGCCGGTGCCCCCTCGCTCGTGTCCGCGGGTGGTTGGCCGTTCCTCATCACGGGACTCATCGGCCGGCTGCCCGCCGCCACTGTCCAGCTGGGGGTTCTGCTCTACGTGAGTGGGGCGGGCCTGGGGCTGGGGCTCGCCGGTCTCACCGTGGCCGCCACGGGCCTGGGCTCCGCGGTGGGGGCTCCGCTGCTGGGTCGGATGGTCGACCGCTTCGGACCGTTGCCCGTGGTCGTGTCCGCCACCCTGGTGCAGCTGCTCGGCATGAGTGCCCTGCTGAGCGTGGTGCTGCTCGAGGCGCCCTCCTCCCTGGTGCTCGTGGCCGGGGCCGTCATCGGCGCCGCGAATCCGCAGATCGGCGCCATCGCGAGGGCGCGCTGGTCGGCGCTCGCGCGGCGTCGTGGCACGCCCGGGCTGGTGAGCAAGGCCCTGGGCTACGAAACCGCGTGCGACGAGGTGGGTTTTGTCCTGGGCCCCGTGATCGCGGGCGTGCTGGTGGGGGTGCTGGGTCCGAATCCTGCCCTCGTGGTGCTCATGGTGTGGGTGCTGCTCGGTCAGGGGTGCTTCATCGTCTACCTCGCGCAGCGTCGCAACCTGACCCTGGACACCCGCTCGATCGAGGTCACGGACGGCTCCGCCCCACGGATCCGCTGGGCCGCCGTGCTGCCGCCGATGCTCGCGTGCCTGTGCGTGGGCACCGTGTTCGGGTCCACGCAGACCGCGCTCACGGCCATCAACGCCGAGCGCGGCACGGAGGCGTACACCGGACTGATCTACGGCTGCATGGGCGGGGGCAGTGCGCTCGCGAGCCTGCTGGTGTCCCGTCTGCCGTCCCGTGTGCCCCTGTCGGTGCGCGTGGCGTGCGGGGCGCTCCTCGTGGGGGTCATGGCCGTGCTGCTGATGGGCGTCCCGGGGCCGGTGGCGCTCTCGGTCCTCTTCGCGGCCACGGGCCTCGGTGTGGGCACTCTGCTGGTCAGCTCCTACACCCGGGGCGAGGAGGTTGCGCCCTCGCACCGCATGGCCAGTGTGATGACCATGCTCACCACGTGCATCGTCCTGGGGGTCTCGTTCGGCTCCGCGATGGGCGGGCTCCTGTCCGAGGTGCCCGAACGCGGCTTCGTGCTCACCCTGGGGGCGGGCGTCGCGGGGCTCGTGGCGGCGGTGGCCATGCACGCCACCCGCCCGAAGAGCACGCGCCGGGTGGTGTGAGGCAGCCCCCCCCCGTGGTCCCCTTCCCCTGACGGCGCCATGATGGACGCATGACAGCACAGCGTCCCGACCCGCGCCCCGCATCCCTGCCCCCGGCTCGGGAGGGCGCCGTCCCCGGCGGTCTCCTCGAAGATCCGCTGGCCGCGCGCCTGGCCCGGGAAGAGCCCCTGACCTGGTGGAATCCCGCCGCGACGGACGCCGCGCAGGGGCTCTCGGCGTCCCGCGTGGACCCCGCGATCGTCGACGACGCCGCCGCGCGCCTCGAGCGCTTCCGCCCCTGGATCGCGGCGACCTTCCCGGACACCGCCGCAGCGGGCGGGCTCATCGAGTCGCCACTGCAGGAGGCCACGGCCTGGCAGAACGCCGCCGGGGTGCGGAGCGGGCGGGTGCTGCTCAAGCGGGATGACATCCTCCCGGTCAGCGGCTCCGTCAAGGCGCGCGGAGGAGTGCACGAGGTGCTGCAGTACGCGGAATCGCTGGCCGTGGCGCACGGCCTCCTGCCGGACTCGACAACGCGCCCGGATGCGGACAAGGACTACACGGCGTTCAGCAGGGCACCGTTGCGCGCCCTCATGACCGAGCACCGCGTGGTGGTGGGCTCCACCGGCAACCTGGGACTGTCCATCGGGATCATCTCCGCCGCCCTCGGACTGCAGGCCACGGTGCACATGTCCACCCACGCCCAGCAGTGGAAGAAGGACCTGCTGCGCTCGCGGGGCGTGGAGGTGGTGGAGCACAGCACGGACTACACGGAGGCCGTGGCGGCGGGTCGCCGGGCGGCGGAGCAAGACGACGCGGTGCACTTCGTGGACGACGAGCACTCCCTGAGCCTGTTTGCCGGGTACGCCGTGGCCGGCGCGCGCGTGGCACGTCAGCTCACGGACCAGGGCATCGCCGTGGATCAGGACCATCCCCTCTACGTGTACCTGCCGTGCGGGATCGGAGGGGCTCCCGGCGGGGTGGGCTACGGTCTGGCGCGGGAGTTCGGGGATGCGGTGCGCTGCGTGTTCGTAGAGCCCACCCAGGCGCCGTGCATGCTCCTGGGGCTGCACACGGGACTCCACGACGGCATCTCCGTGGCGGAGCTCGGACTCACCACCCGCACGGTCGCGGACGGTCTGGCCGTGGGTCGTCCCTCGGGCTTCGTGGGCCGTGCCATGCAGGGCCTGATCGCGGGCTGCGTCACGGCGTCGGACGAGCAGATGACGGGCCAGGTCAAGGCCTTGCATGCCTCGGAGGGCATAGTCGTGGAGCCGTCCGCGGCCTCGGCGTTGGAGGCGATCCGCCGCGTGGCGGGGGAGGCTGTGCCCTTAAAGGGTAGCGACCGCCGGGGGAGTGCGGCGGTGCGCGTCCCGGAGGGGGCCACCCACCTCGCGTGGCTGACGGGCGGTGGCATGCTGCCCGCACAGGTGAGGGCGCACTACCTGGGTTGAGGTGCGTGGTGCCCGGGCAGGGCGCCGGGGCAGGCGACGTCGGCACTGTACCCGGCCCACAGGGGTGGCGAGACTGCCCGGGACGGTCCGACGAAACTCTGAGGAACGGTCTGGTGAGACCCTCCGCACAACAAGGTGCACTCCGTGCAATGACTGCCGTACGATGGCCCCGTGACACCCCAGCTGATCTCCGGATGCCGTGAACGGCGCGCAGCGGAGCCGAAGGACAAGCGCGAGGCCATCAGGCTGCGCAACCGCCGGGCCATCATCGCCGCGGCGGGGGAGCTCACGGCGGAGCTGGGCACCGAGGGTGTGAGCGTCAACGGTCTGGCAGAACGCGCCGGAGTGTCACGCAGGACCATCTTCAACCACTTCCCCTCGGCCCAGGACGCCGCCTTCGAGTACCTCTCGGAGCTGGTGACCGAGCTGATCGACACCGTGCTGGACGACCTCCCGGAGCCCACCGAACCGGAGACCGCATCGCTCGGTGAGGTCTACCGGCAGCTGATCGGAGCGCTGCGCGCCCGCGTGCTCATCGGGGACCTCCAGCCGGTGTTCTCCGTGGACGTGCAGGAGACCCAGGCCGCCTCCCTGTGGGGCTACCGGGTGACCCGCATGGTGGTGGAGCGCCTGAACGAGGTGCTGCGGGAGCGTCTGCCGCAGTACACCCCGTTCCAGACGCACCTCGTGGTCACCACCCTCATCAACTCGCTCGCCGAGTGCCTGGACGAGTGGCTGGCCCGCACCGGCGGAGTCCTGGACGAGCGGGGGCGCCAGATCTGGGACGAGCTGCTGTCCACCGCCCTGGAGGTGCTGGGGAGGGGCTTCGACACCTGACGCCGCGGCGTCGTCCCCCCGCCCGAGAACCACCGCAGCACCCGAGAACCACCGCAGCGGCAGAGAACCACCGCACCGAACGAGACCAGCGCACCGACCGGGACCACCCCGGACAGGCACCACCTGGGATCCGCAGCCGCCCCGCGCGGCGCTCCCGCCAGACACTTCACCGCACAGACGACTCAGTAGGAGAACCTCCGTGGCACGACTTCTGTACAGGCTGGGCAAGAGCTCGGCCGCCCACGCGTGGGCGGTGATCCTGGTGTGGCTCGCCGTCCTGGCGCTGGCCGTGGGTGGGGTGGCCGTCTCGGGGGTGCACCTGAGCAACGCCATCACGATCCCCGGGACCGAGACGCAGAACCTGGCGGACAAGCTGAAGGCGGAGATGCCGGAGGCCAACCAGGGGACGGGCCGGGTGGTGTTCTACACCGAGGACGGCTCGGAGTTCACCCAGGCCCAGAGGGACGGCATCGAGGACGCCCTGAAGGCCACGGAGGACGTCTCCGGGGTGGACTCCACCGTCAACCCGTTCGAGCGCCAGCAGCAGCTGGACGACGGCCGGCAGCAGCTCGAGGACGGCCGTCAGAAGCTGGAACAGGGCGAGAAGCAGATGGCCCAGCTGCAGAAGAGCCTCCCGCCCGGGGTGAGCCCGGAGCAGGTGCTCAAGCAGCAGGGGATCGACCCGAACCAGCTGGAGCAGCAGAAGGCCCAGCTCGAGCAGGGTGAGCAGAGCTACGAGCGCATGGGCGACTACCGCGTGGTCTCCGAGGACCAGAACTCCGCGATCAGCGTGGTGAACTTCACGCAGGAGCAGAACGCGGTGGAGGCGGACACCAAGACCGCCGTGATGGACGCCGTCCGTACCCACCCGGTGGACGGCGTGGGTGTGGAGTTCTCCCAGGAGATCGCGCAGGACATCACCGCGCTGCTGGGCCCGTCCGAGATCATCGGCGTGGTCGTGGCCGGGCTGGTGCTGCTCATCATGCTGCGGGCCCTCGTGCCGGCCGCGCTCCCCGTGCTCACGGCGCTGCTGGGCGTGGCCGTGGCCACCTGCATCACGCTCTCGTTCTCCGGTGCGGTGGACATGATGTCGGTGACGCCCATGCTCGGCGTGATGCTGGGCCTCGCGGTGGGCATCGACTACTCGCTGTTCGTGCTCAACCGGCACCGCCAGCAGCTGCGCCGCGGCGTGGAGGTGCGCGAGTCGATCGGTCTGGCCGTGGGGACCTCCGGCACCGCGGTGTTCTTCGCGGCGCTCACGGTGATGGTGGCCCTGGTGGCGCTGAACGTCACGGGCATCCCCTTCCTGGGGCTCATGGGCACCACGGCGGGACTGGCCGTCCTGGTGGCCCTGCTGCTGACCCTGACCCTCACCCCGGCGCTGCTCTCGCTGGCCGGGCGGCGGGTGCTGCCCAAGAAGCAGCGCAACGCCGCGCCGCACGAGGAGAGCATCGACGAGCACAACGTGCCCCTGCACCTGCGCCACCCGTGGATCACCACGCTGGCGTGCGCGGCCGTGCTGATCGTGCTGGCGATCCCCGCGCAGAGCATGCGCCTTGGTCTGCCGGACGCCTCCATCGAGGCCGAGGACAGCACGCAGTACAAGGCGTACCAGCGCATCGCGGAGGACTTCGGGGCCGGCGAGAACGGTCCCATCGCCGTCGTCGTGGACCTGCCCGAGGGCCTCAGCAAGGCCGAGGCGCAGGAGAAGATCAACGTGGTCTCGGACCAGCTGGCCGCCCAGGAGGACGTGGCCAACGTGCTGCCCGGGCAGCTCACGGACGACCGCGCCACCGGCGTGATCCAGGTGATCCCCGAGTCCGGGCCCGCCGAGGCGGCCACCGAGGAGCTCGTGGGCAGCATCCGCGACCTCAACGGCGACCTGGAGTCCCAGGAGGACGTCCACGTGGGCGTGGCGGGCACCACCGCCGCGAACATCGACGTCTCCCAGCTGCTCGGCGAGAAGCTGCCGCTGTACCTCGGCGTGGTCATGCTCATCTCGCTGCTGCTGCTGCTCATGGTGTTCCGCTCCGTGCTGGTCCCCGTGATCGCCACCCTGGGCTTCCTGCTCTCGGCGCTGGCGTCCCTGGGCGCCGTGGTCGCGGTGTACCAGTGGGGCTGGGGCGGCGCCCTGTTCGGCGTGCACGATCCCGGGCCCATCCTGAGCTTCCTGCCCACCCTGATGGTCGGCATCCTGTTCGGCCTGGCCATGGACTACCAGCTGTTCCTGGTCTCCGGCATGCGCGAGGCCTACGTCCACGGGCACCCCGCGCGCCAGGCCGTGGTCCACGGCTTCCGCGCCGGGCGCTCCGTGGTCACGGCCGCGGCGATCATCATGATCTCCGTGTTCGCGGGCTTCATCTTCTCGGAGCTGTCCATGATCCGGCCCATCGGCTTCGCGCTCGCGGGCGGTGTGCTGCTGGACGCGTTCGTGGTGCGGATGCTGCTGATCCCCGCGGTCATGCGCCTGCTGGGCGAGAAGGCCTGGTGGCTGCCGCGCTGGCTGGACAAGATCCTGCCGCACGTGGACGTGGAGGGTGAGTCCCTGCTGCGCGAGACCGCCGCCTCCACCGCGGACGCAGCGGACCACGCGGACGACGACGCCGCACGCCACTCCCACGCCAGGGGTCGCCACCGCGCGGACTCGGCCCACCGCCACCGCGGTTCGGGTCAGCACACCGGGGCGGCCGTGGCCGGTGCGGCGGCAGGTGCAGCCGGGGTGGCCGCCCACCACCGTGGTTCTTCCGAGGAGGAGGCCGCGCGCGGGGAAGCGTCGAGCCACGACCGGTCCGCCGTCGGGGGTGAGCTCGGCCCGGGTGGCCGAACCGCCGCTGCCGAGGCTCCGGAAGGTGCCGGTGCCACCGTGGAGAACTCCGCCCCTGTGGGCCGGGCATCCGGTGGGCCCTCGGCTGCCGCGGGGTCTGCGGCCGCTGCGGCCGGGGCCCGCCATGCGGCGTCGGCACCCCTGGGGGTGCCCGACGACGAGCGGACCGTGGCCGAGCAGCACCGCGCGCGGCGCCACGGGCGTCACGCAGCGGACGTCCCGGGCCACGAGGCCCCGGGCGCTGACGGCCCTGCGGCCCGGGAGGGGACCCCGGACGTGGTCCTCGTGCCCGCTGATCCCGCGCTGCGCGCGACCAACCAGGGTCTGCGGGTGCTTCCCGACGTGTGGGAGTCCGAGCAGAAGCTGCTGGCCTCGCTGGCGAGCTCCCGTGAGGAGGCCGCCCCGCACAAGTCCATGCACAAGCGGGCGACGTTCGAGAAGGTCATGGTGGCCGGGCGCCCGGTGGTCATCGCACGTCCCAGGCCCGCCCTGGAGCGTGCGGCTGCGCCGGTGGTCATCCACTGGCACGGTGGGGCGTACGTGCACCCCATGACGGGGACGCACTGGCGGTGGATCGACGCCCTCATGCAGCGCACCGGGGCCACCGTGGTGGTGCCGGGCTACGGGCTCGCTCCGGATCACACGGTGGACGAGGCCCTGGCGCTCGCCGACGGCGTGTGGTCCCTGGCGCGGTCCCTGTCCCCGCGGGTCTTCCTCGCCGGTGACTCCGCCGGCGGTGGTCTGGCGGTCGCTCAGGCCATGCGGCTGCGCGAGGCCGGTGCCGAGCAGCCCGCAGGGCTCATCCTGGTGTCCCCGTGGGTCGATGCCACAGTGAGCAATCCGGAGATCGAGGAGTACCGCTCCGTGGACCACATGCTGGACACCGAGGGCCCGCGCGCGGCCGGCCGCTGGTGGGCCGGAACCCGCGAGGTGACGGACCCCATGGTGAGCCCCGCGTTCGGTGAGGTGCACGGCCTGCCGCGCACGTTCGTGCTGCAGGGTGACCGGGACATGCTGTTCCCGGACACCATGGAGTTCGTCACGGACCTGGTCCGCGCGGGCGTGGACACCACCACCGTGGTGTGCGAGGGCGGCCCCCACGTGTACGCCCTGATGGTGTGGTCCAAGCGGGCCACCGAGGACCTCGACCGGGTGGTGCGCTGGATGGGCCGCTGAGCGTCCCTCGCACCGGCTCAACGGGCCCCGGGTGCCGACCGTCCTGGTCGTTGCCCGGGGCCCGTTCTCATTCCCGGCCCACCGTGCGGAAGTACCACGCGTAGAACGCGGTCCACCCGGTGCCGAAGATCGCCCACCGCACCCGTTCCGGAGCGTCCGGCCAGAGCCGTCCGTGCAGGGCGGAGACCCCGCCGACCGCGGCCGTGACCACCACGAAGCGCGGGGCCCGTGCGGGCACGGACCACGCGAGGAACCGGTGCAGCGGATCACCGCGCAGCCCGGCGGTGCGGGCGTAGAGCTTGTAGGGGGTGCCCCGCAGAGGCCCAGGAGCACGGCCGTGAACCCGCGGGCGGCCATGTCCCGTTCCACCCGCGCGACCATCGCGGAGGAGACCGCGGGGATCCGGGCGAGCATCCGCGCCGAGTCGTCACCGGGAACACGGGCACCCCAGCGGTGCATCACGGCGCCGCCCACCAGGGCACCCGCGGTGGCCGACGCGGCGCACGCGAGTCCGCGGGGCAGGTTCCGGACCGCGACCGCGGAGAGCCACACGTCCGGGACCACGAAGAACGCGGTGGCCTCCGCGAAGCTCCAGGCACCGGCCACGGCGTGGTCACGCAGCGCGCTCACCGGGCTCCACCACCCCGGGGGGTGGGCACGGTGCGTCACGGTGGCTCCCAGTGCGGTGCGTTGCTCGTTCCCGCAGGTCAACCGCGCCTGGCCCGGAGGTGATGGCTGCGCGGGCTCGTCAGGGGTTCTGCTGTGCACGGTGGTCTCCCGGTGGACTCGAGGTGGCACGGTTGTGGACATCCAACCACCACGGGGCCGCGGGTGTGCCACAGTTGGCGCAGATCCACAGTCCCCACGGCCCCAGGAGACGCCGCATGGCCACCACCGACCCCCTGCGCAGGCCCATCCCGCAGCGTTCCGCCGGGTGGGCCACCGCCATCGCCGGCGCCCTGCAGCGCGCGGGACTGCGCCCCAACCACATCTCGGTGGCCTCGGTGCTCGTCTCCCTGGTGGGCTGCGGGTGCCTGGTGGTCTCGGTCCACGCGGACGACGCCGCCCGCACCCTCGCGCTCGTCCTCGCCGCGCTCTGCATCCCCCTGCGTCTGCTGTGCAACATGTTCGACGGGATGCTCGCCGTGGAGGGCGGGCTGCGCACACCCACGGGGGAGCTCTACAACGAGGTGCCGGACCGGATCTCGGACCTGGCCCTGCTCGCGGGAGCCGGCTGGGCGGCGTCGTCCGTGGCGGGCGGTGCTGCCCTGGGGTGGCTGGCCGGGGGCCTCGCGGTGCTCACCGCCTACGTGCGGACCCTGGGTGTGAGCGTGGGGTGCGCGCAGCAGTTCGGCGGGGTGCTGCCCAAGCAGCGGCGCATGTGGCTGCTCCTGGCGGGGATCCTGCTGAGCGCCACCGAGCCGTGGTGGGGGTGGCCGCGCGGGAGCGTCCTGTGGGTCACGCTCGTGCTCGTGGCGCTGGGGTGCGCGCTGACCGTGGTCACCCGGCTGCGGGCCGTGGCGCGCGAACTGCGGGAGAGGGGGTAGGCCGCCGTGGAGTTCGGACTGCTGGGCGGACCCACGTGGTGGTTCCTCGCCGGGCTGCTGGGGTTCCTGGTGCTCGCCACCGTGGTGGCGGAGATGATGTACCGGCGCACGGCGTCGGAAGGGCTGCGGGCCACGCTGCTCAACGTGCGGCAGCGGATCTTCGCGTGGTGGATCATGGTGGCGGTGCTCGTGGGCAGCCTGGCACTGGGGGAGACCGCGGTGGTGCTGCTGTTCCTCGCCCTGTCCCTGCTGGCCCTGCGGGAGTTCGCCAACCTGCTGCCGCCCGGGGAACGGGACCGGAGGGTGCTGAGCTGGATCATGGTGGTTCTCGCCCCGCTGCACTTCTGGTTCGTGTGGGAGCACTGGTACGGGATGTTCGCCATCTTCATCCCGGTGTACGCGTTCCTGTTCCTGCCCGTGCTGCTCGCGCTGTCCGGGCGCACGGAGTCGTTCCTGCACCGGGCCGCCCTGAGCCAGTGGGGGCTCATGGTGTGCGTCTACGCCCTGAGCTACCTCCCGGCGGTGCTGCAGCTGCCCGTGGCCATCCACGAGGGCAGGGCCGCGGCGGACGGCTCCGCCGTGGGCTCCGGTGGCGTGGAGGCGGGCGCGCTGCTGCTGTTCCTCGCCGTGGTGGTGCAGGGCTCGGACGTCCTGCAGTACCTGTGGGGCAAGACCGTGGGCCGGCACCGGATCGCGCCCACCGTGAGCCCGAACAAGACGTGGGAGGGCTTCGTGGGCGGGGTGCTCTCCGCCACGGCTCTGGGGACGGCGCTGTGGTGGCTGACCCCGTTCACCCCGTGGCAGGCCGGGGTGCTGGCCCTGGTGTCCTGCCTGCTGGGTTTCGTGGGCGGGCTCGTGATGAGCAGCCTCAAACGGGACCGCGGCATCAAGGACTTCGGGGCGCTCATCCCAGGCCACGGCGGGATCCTGGACCGGATGGACTCCCTGATCTTCGCGGCACCGGTGTTCTTCCACCTGACCCGGTTCTTCTTCGCGGGGTGAGTCCCAGGCCGCCGGGCGTGACCGAGGGCCCGCGGGATCTCCCGCGGGCCCTCGTGGCTCACTCAGTGCGTGCCGACTGGCGCCGGGGCGGTCAGCTCTCGGAGTCCTCGCCGGACTCGACCTGCTGCTCCTGCTGGCGGTTCTCCAGCACCACGTTGTCCTGGTTCTGGCCCGTGGCCACCTGGATCTTGCGCGGCTGGGACTTGGGGGACACGGGGATGGTCACGGTCAGCACGCCGTTGTCGTATGCGGCGGTGATGTTCTCGGTGTCGATGCCCTGGCCCAGGTTCAGCTGCCGCACGAAGGAGTGGTTGCGGCGCTCGCGCACAATCCACTTGGTGTCCTTCTCCGCGGAAGGCAGGCGGCGCTGCGCGCGGATGGTCAGCAGCTGGCCGTCCACGTCCACGTCCACGCTGGTGGGGTCGATGCCCGGGAGGTCAGCGGCGAGGTAGTAGTTGGAGCCCCGGCGGAAGAGGTCCATGGGCATCTGCTCCAGGCCGTTGCGGGTGGAGAGGACCTGGTTGGCGAAGTTCTGGACCTCGGAGAACGGATCGAAGGTTGCCATGACTGCTGTTCCTTTCCTGTGCGACTCGTCCGTGGTGCGCCCCGGAGCCCCCGTGAAACCGGTGGACGAGGAGCCGTCACGTTCCTTGAGTACCCCTGACTCAACTGCTCATAAATTAGCACTCTTCCCGGCAAGGTGCCAAGGATTGGGGCATCAAAGTTGAGTGGATTCAGCTCAAGGCGCACGGGGGCCACGTCGGGCCCGAAAGGGTGGGGCGGGCGGCGTCGTCGTTCCTAGAATCGAAGCACCAGAGACGTTCCCAGCAGCAGGAGGACACCGTGCCCAAGGCGGGGAAGAACGGTCGCGCACGTCAGGACGAGATTCCGTCCACGCTGCGGCGCTCGGACGAGAAGGCGCAGGACACGTTCGCGCAGGCGTACGACTCTGCGGAGGACGAGTACCACGACGAGTCCCGCGCGGCCCGCACCGCGTGGGCCGCGGTGAAGCACACCCACGAGAAGGTGGGGGACCACTGGGAGCCCAAGGAGGAGAACGGCCCGTCGGACGCCAGCGCGGAGCAGGGCGGGCTCAACTCCGAGGACACCGCCGGGGGAGTGGATGCGAACGCCTCCAAAGAGCACCTCTACGGGATCGCCCAGGAACTGGACGTGCAGGGCCGCTCGGACATGACCAAGGACGAGCTGGTGGAGGCCATCGAGAAGGCGAACGACAAGAGGACGCGGGACGCGCGGGACTGAGGCCCTAGAGCACCCGCCCCAGGAACACCGAGGCGGTGGTGTCCCGGTGGAAGGGCTCCACGGGCTCGTAGCCGCGGTTGCGGAACATGGCGATGCCCTCGGTCATCTCCGGGTTCAGGGAGACCACGGCCGTGGTGGCGCCGAAGGAGCGCACCTTGTTCTCGAGGGCTCGGACCAGGGCGCGGGCGTGGCCCCTGCCGCGGTGCTCCGGGGTGACCCAGATCCGGCGCAGCTCCACGCGCTCGTCGTCGATCCGCCGGACCGCTCCGCAGGCGATCACGGCTCCTGTGACCAGGTCCGTCATGAGGAAGAAGTCCCCGTGGGGAGGCGTCACGTCCTCCGGGCCGGAGACCTCGGTGAGCTCGGGGTCGAACCCGCCGTCGATCCGGTGGTCCAGTTCGCTGAAGTACGCGCTCAGGGCCTGCAGGGTGTGCTCGCTCGCGGCCTGACCCTCCACGATGCGGACCGGTGCGGTGGAATTCATCCCACCATGGTGGCACCTCCATGTGCTGTTCACCAGGGATGGTGTGATGTAGCTTTCGTTCGTGACCGAGACCCGCTCCGGCGCCGCGCCGCGCCTGTCCATCCTGGTTCCCACGCCGCTGCTGATCACGGAGATCACGGAGCCGGCGGCGAACCGCAACCGCAGCCCCCACGAGTCGGACGTGCACATGCACCCCGGCGGGCAGGGCCTGTGGGTGGCCCGCATGGCCGGTTCCCTGGGCGCGGACGTCTCCGTGAACGGTCCCTTCGGTGGTGAGCTGGGCACCCTGATCCGCTCCATGCTGGACGGGCTCGGGATGCAGGTCAACGCCGTGCGCTACGGGTACGGCAACGGCGGCTACGTGTACGACCTGCGCGGTGAGGACCGGGAGACCGTGGCCCACATGCCCCCGCCCGAGCTCTCCCGCCACGAGCTGGACGACCTCTACGGCACCGCGTTCGTGGACGCCCTGGCCTCGGACGTCCTCACGGTCACGGGCGCGGAACCCGGGGACGTGCTGCCGGCGTCGTTCTTCGGGCGGCTCATCCGGGACACCCGGGACGCGGGGACCACCGTGGTCGCGGACCTGAGCGGCGCTCCTGCGCTGGCCGCCGTGGACGCCCACGTGGACGTGCTCAAGATCAGCCACGAGGAGGTCCGGGACCTGGACCTCGGCTCGGACGACACCCCCGAGTCCCTCGTGGACGCCGGCCGGGCGCTCGTGGAACGGGGTGCGGGCGCCGTCGTGGTCTCGCGCGCCAAGGACCCGGCGCTGCTCGTGGAGAAGGACACCGTGCGGGAGGTCTCGGCGCCGTCCATCACGCCGCTGGACCACCGCGGGGCGGGGGACTCCATGACCGCGGGCATCTCCGTGGGGCTGGCCCGTGGGCTGGACCTGGTGGATGCCGTGGCCCTGGGTGCCTCGGCGGGAGCGCTGAACGTGGCCCGCCGCGGGCTCGGCACCGGCAACCGCACGACCATCGAGAAGTTTGCCCGCCAGATCACGGTGCGCACCCTCTCCTGACGGGCCTGGTCACAGGGGACGCCACCCTGGTCCGGGCCCGGGCCGCGTGCCACCATGGATCCCATGCACATCCTGGTCACCAACGACGACGGCATCTCGTCCCCGGGACTGTCGGTGCTCGCGCAGGCCGCGCTGGACCGCGGGCACAGTGTCAAGGTGGCCGCCCCCGCCGAGGAGTACTCGGGCGCCAGCTCGTCCCTGTCCGGCGAGGAGATCGACGGGCGGATCGCCCTGGTCCCCGCGGAACCGCCCCGGATGCCCGAGGGCGTGGAGTGCGTGGGGGTGAAGGCCGCCCCCGCGCTGATCGCGTTCCTGGCCTCCTACGGGGCCTTCGGCCAGCGCCCGGACATGATTCTCTCCGGCGTGAACCTGGGCGCGAACACGGGCAAGGCCACTCTGCACTCGGGCACCGTGGGTGCGGTGCTCACGGGCGCGTCCCACGGGATTCCGGGGATCGCGGTGTCCATCACCTCCGGTGCCCCCCAGCACTGGGACACGGCCCTGCTGGTCACCCGCTACGCCCTGGAGCGCTGGGAGCAGCGCCCGTTCGACGAGTGGATTCTCAACGTCAACGTCCCGGACGTGTCCCCGGATCGGCTGCGCGGGCTCAAGCCCGCCCGGCTCGCGAGCTTCGGCGCGGTCCAGGCACAGATCGGGCGCGGGGACGAGAAGCACATCGCGGTGACCTACAGCGCGGAGACCGGTCCGGAGGAACCCGAGAGCGACCACTACCTCCTCACCCACGGCTGGGCCACCGCCACCCTGCTGCGCGCCCCCGTGGACGATCGCACCCAGGACACCCATGCCGTGCCGCGCCAGGAGCTGGGGATCGCGGGGCCCACGCCGTTCTGGGACGTCACCCTCCCGGGCCTCACGGACGACGACGCCGCCGCACCCGGTCCCGGCGACGTCACCGTGGACTCCGCCACGGTCATGCGCCGGACCTGACGTCCCGCCTCCCGTGAGCGGTAGGCACACGACGATCACGACGTCCGCCACCGGTCCCTGCACGTTCACACGGTGAGCGGATAGTCTTCCCGCGAGAACACTCGCCCGTCCCAGCCGGCCACCGGCCGGGGCCAGGGTGGGAACGGACCCCCTGCCCCGGTGGAGCACGGACGGTCGCGGACCGAGAACCAGCACGAAGCGGAGGCCCCCCATGGCGTCGACACCAGCGGCGGAAGCCCAACCCGGCGGCGTCGCCACCGTGGACGCCCCGAGCCGCAGGGACTGGGTGGCCCTCGGAGCGCTCGCTGCGGGGCTCGGAATGATCGTGCTGGACGGCACGATCGTGGGGGTCGCCCTGCCCGCGATCATCCAGGACCTGGGGCTGAACCTCACGGACGCGCAGTGGGTCAACAGCCTCTACGCGGTGCTGCTCGCGGCGCTGCTGCTGTCCACGGGCAAGCTCGCGGACCGCTGGGGACGCAAGACCATGTTCATGGTGGGGCTCGTGGTCTTCGCCGGGGGCAGTCTGCTGGCGGCCCTGTCCGGCACGGCGGGGGCGCTCATCGCGTCCCGCGCGGTGCAGGCGCTCGGGGCGGCGTTCATCATGCCGTCCACGCTGTCCACCGTGAACGCGCTGTTCCGCGGTAAGTACCGCGGCCCGGCCTTCGGGGTGTGGGGCGCGGTGATGTCCGGCGCCGCGGCGATCGGCCCGCTGGTGGGCGGCGCGCTGACCCACTGGGCGTCCTGGCACTGGATCTTCCTGGTGAACCTGCCGCTCGCCGCGGTCATCGCGGTGGTGGGGTGGACGAGCATCACCAACACCCGCAGCGACGTGCGCGAACGCGGTGCGGACGTGGACGGTGCCATGCTCAGCGCCATTGCGTTCGGCGCGCTGGTGTTCGCGATCATCGAGGGCCCGGCCATCGGCTGGCTCACCCCCACGGCGGACTTTTCGATCTTCGGGTGGGTGTGGCCCGCCACGGCGCCGGTGTCCATCGTGGCGATCGCGCTCGTGGTGGGGCTCGTGGCGCTCGCCCTGTTCGGGGTGTGGGAGCGCCACCGCGCGAAGGTGCGCCGCTCGGCACTGCTGGACCTCGGTCTCTTCCAGGTGCGCACGTTCTCGTGGGGCAACCTGGCCGCCGCCATGGTGGCCGTGGGCGAGTTCGCGATCATCTTCGTGCTCCCCCTGTACCTCACCAACGTGCTGGGCCTGAACATCATGCAGTCCGGGCTGGTGCTCGCGGCCATGGCCATCGGCGCGTTCATCTCGGGCGCGTCCGCCCGGCACCTCGCCGCGAAGTTCGGGGCGCCCGGGACCGTGCTGATCGGCCTGGGGCTCGAGGTGGTGGGTGTGGTGGTGCTCGCCCTGGTCATGGGCCCGGGCACCGCCGCGTGGCTCGTGGCGCTGCCGCTCGTGGTCTACGGCGTGGGCCTGGGGCTCGCGTCCGCGCAGCTGACCGGCACCGTGCTGCGGGACGTGCCCGTGGCGTCGTCGGGGCAGGCCTCCGCGACGCAGAGCACCGTCCGCCAGATCGGCTCGGCGCTGGGCACGGCGTTCGCGGGCGCGGCGCTGTCCGTGTCCATGAGCCTCACCCTGCCCGCCGCCCTGGACGCCACCGGGCTCGACGCCGCCCAGGCGGACCAGCTCGCGGAGGCCACCCACCAGTCCGCGGGCGGCATGATCCCGCAGCTGCAGGCGCAGGCGGAGCAGCACCCCCTCGGGCCGGAGACGCAGCACGTGATCGACGCCCTCTCCACCGGCTTCACGCACGCCACCCAGTGGGCTCTCGTGATCGCCACCGGGTTCATCCTGCTCGGCTTCCTGGGTGCGCTGCAGGTGCGCCGGGCGGCGCGGCGGGACGATACGCCCGCGGCCTGATCGACTCTCGCGCGCCGCTTCCGAAGCCGCTGGCGCCGTCCAGCCGACGACGCCGCACGGCCGGCCCCATCCGTCGTCTCACCCCGGTCGCACGGCGGGGGAGAGTGCCCGAAGGGTCATTGTCCGGGCCTGTGCTGTCTGAGACGGTGGAAGGCCGGGAGATTCCCGGTGGAACGACCCGAGCGGGTGAGGCGGAGATGTCCACGAGCGAACCGAACGCCTTCGAGGCACGCCATGGCGGACGGAGGTCTGCGAAAGGCGCACCAGTGGGCGACTCGGGCGAGTCCCAGCCCCGGCGGCAGGAGATCCTGAGGGCGGATCCGTACTATCCCCACACAGCGTGGCGGACGGTTATGACGTGGCTGCTCTACTTCTTCGTCTTCCTGGGGTTCGCGGCACTCCTCACCCTGATCGTTCCGGACCGCCAGTTCGGGTGGTATTACGTGGCATACACCGCCGTGTTTGCCACGGTCGGCACGGCCATTCAGATCGTGAACCGCAAGGCTCGCGTGCGGATGCTGGAGAACTCGGACCAGATCTCGCGTGCGCACGAGACCCAGGCCACCCCGGGGATCAGCTAGCTCTGCGTCCCCCGCACCGTCGGCAGCGCGTACCAGCGGGCCAGGGGCGCCAGATCCGGCACGTCCTCCACACCGTCCAGGGGCTGCCACCGCAGCTCCTCGATCTCCGCGGCCGGCACCGGGGTCTGCGTCAGCGCCACGGTGCTCATGAACACGTGGCTGTGCAGCCCGTGACCGGGTTCGTTGGCGGCGTCGCTGTGCCACTCGCCCACCGGCACGAGGTCCGCGGCGGACAGCTCGATCCCCAGTTCCTCGCGCACCTCGCGGATCCCGGTCTCCTCGGGGGTCTCGCCCGCCTCCGGTTTCCCGCCGGGGAACATGAACATGCTGGTCCCGCGCTTGCGCGCGGTCAGCACACAGCCGTCCGAGGCGCGGCGCAGGACCACGCCGGTGACCTTGATGACGGGGCGGGCGGCGTCGTCGTTCCCGGAGGGGGAGGAGGACGGAACGGGGGCCTGGCGGGGATCATGGGATGCGGACACGCCTGCCAGTGTAAGGAGACACCATGACCAACCCCCTGACCACCCTGCCCGTGCCCGTGGTGCAGGCGCCCATGGCGGGCGGGCCGTCCACGCCCGCGCTCGCGGTGGCCGTCGCGCGCGCCGGCGGGCTGGGCATGCTCGCCGCCGGGTACAAGAGCACTGAGGCGATGGCGGAGGAGGTCCGCGAGGTCGCGGCGCACACGGACCGCTTCGGCGTGAACCTGTTCGTCCCCGAGCGGGACCCGTCCGATCCCACCGCGCTGGCGAACTACGCCCGCGCCCTGGCCCCGGTGGCCGCTGAGCTGGGCGTGCCCGCCCCGGAGCCGGGCGCGTACGTGGACGACGAGTACCCCGCGAAACTCGACCACCTCACGGCCCACCCCGTCCCACTCGTCTCGTTCACGTTTGGCCTGCCCACCGCGGACGACGTCGCCCGGTTGCGGAACGCGGGCAGCGCCGTCGTGCTCAACGCGACGTCTGCGGAGGAGGTGGCGGCAGCGGCCCGGCTGCGCCCGGACGCAATCGTGGTGCAGGGCGTCGAGGCGGGAGGGCACCGCGCAACCCACGGGCAGGCAGGGCAGCCGGAGGAGATCACCACGGCCGCTCTCCTCGACGCCGCACGGGAGCTGACCGACCTTCCCCTCGTTGCCGCGGGCGGGATCGCGGGCCGGGACGACGCCGCCGCCCTCCTCGCGCGGGGTGCTGCGGCCGTGCAGGTGGGCACGCTGTTCCTCACTGCGGTGGAGGCCGGCACCAAGCCCGCTCACCGGGAGGTCCTGCTGGACGGCACCCACACGGAGACCCTGGTGACCCGCGCGTTCTCCGGGCGGGCGGCCCGAGCGCTGCGCAACGGCTTCACCGACCGGATGGCCGCGCACGAGGTGACCGGCTACCCCCAGGTGCACTACATGACCGCACCAATGCGGGCGGCGTCGTCCGCGGACCCCGAGGGGCTGAACCTGTGGGCGGGCACGGGCGCGGCGGCCTGCCGGGAGACCAGGGCGGCGGAGGTCGTGGAGCTGTTCCGGGGGCTGTGAACGGGTCTCAGCACACGCCGATCGACCGTCTGCGCCACCTGACCTGACTGAACGCCGCGCGAACTTTTACCTACCATACGTATGGTAGGCTCACCGCTGTGACAACCAAGACCGAGATCCTGGACAGCGCGCTGGAGGTGCTGCGCTCCGGGGGCGCCCTCACCATCGATGCCGTGGCCCGTGCCGTCGGCATCACCAAACCCGGGGTGGTGCACCACTTTCCCACCAAGGACAGGCTCTCCGTGGCCGTGGTGGACCACCTGCTCGACCACTGGGAGACGGAGTTGATGCATCGCGCGGGACCAGACCCGGACGCCGTCACACGCCTGCGCGCCTGCGTGGAGTTCGCGCTGCTGAACGAGCTGGACCCGGCGGACCTCGCCGTCCTCGCAGACTCACGGCTGCGTCCGGAGCTTGCCGCCCGGTGGAGCGAGCGCATGAGCGAGTGGTTCGGGGACTCCGACCGCCCGAACATCGTGGCAGCCCGCCTGGTGGCGGACGGTGCGTGGATCGACCGCTGCCTCGGGATGCTGGACCTGGACGAGGAGCACCGGCGCGCCGTCGTGGACGTGACCCTGCGCCTGGTGGACAGCGTGCCCGTGGCAGAAGGTTTCGAGAAGAAAGAGAGGGCGACCGCATGAAGAAGTGGCTCTTCCTGGTCCTCGCGATCTGCTGCGAGGTGATCGGCTCGCTGTCCATGAAGGCCGCCGTGGAGGCGCCCGGGTTCTACGCCCTGACCGCGGTCGGCTACGTGGGTGCGTTCGTCTGCCTGTTCGCCTCGCTGCGCAACGGCATGAGTCTGGGCGTGGGCTACGGCATCTGGGGTGCCTCCGGTGTGGCCGCGACCGCCGTGATGTCCATGATGATCTTCGGCGAGCCCATCACCCTGCTCATGGCCGTGGGACTCGTGGCCGTCATGCTGGGTGTGCTGCTCGTGGAGGTCGGCTCGCAGCTGGCCCAGCGGAACCAGATGGACCGGAGCGGGGCGGACCGGGGCGGGGCCGACGGCGCCCGGACGCCCGGGAGCACACGCTCGACCCCCACCGCAACGGAGGCCACCCGATGACCGCCCTCTCCTTCCTGCTCCTCGCACTCTCGATCCTCTGCGAGGTCACGGCCACGGTCTGCCTGCGCATGGCGACCGCGGGTGGCCGGACGTGGTGGGTCGGCGTGGTGCTGGGCTACCTCACGGCGTTCACGCTGCTGGCCTCCGTGATCGCCCAGGGCATGGCGCTCGGGGTGGCCTACGGCATCTGGGCCGCCGCCGGGGTGGCGCTGACGGCGGTGATCAGCCGGATCTTCTTCAAGGAGCCCCTCACGTGGGTCATGAGCCTGGGGCTGGTGCTGATCGTAGGCGGTGTGCTGCTCATCGAGACGGGCGCGGCCCACTGACGGGGTCGGGCCCGGGGGTTACTGTGGGAGCAGTCACCGGCCCGCAACGGTAGCCCGCTCACCCCACGGAGGCACCATGCCCACTCAGAAGATCGTGGCCCCACCGGCCAAAGCCGCCATGTTCCTGGTCCTCACCGTCAACGAGGGCGCGGAGGCCCAGGTGGCGGACGTCCTGACGGGCGTCTCGGACCTCACCAAGGCGGTCTCGTTCCGCGTGCCCACGAGCAACCTGCTGTGCGTCGTGGGCATCGGGCACGACGCCTGGGGTCGGCTCTTCGACGCCCCGCTGCCCAGGGACCTGCACCCGTTCAGGGAGTTCCACGGGGAGGTGCACTCCGCGCCGGCCACCCCGGGGGACATCCTCATCCACCTGCGTGCCGGCACGCAGGACGTGTGCTTCGAGCTCGCCAAGCAGCTGATGAGCAGGCTGCGCCCTTACACGCAGGTACAGGACGAGGTCCACGGCTTCAAGTTCTTCGAGGAGAGGGACCTGCTGGGCTTCGTGGACGGCACCGCCAACCCGGAGGACGAGGACGCCCAGTCGGCCGCCGTGGTGGGGGACCAGGACCCCTCCTACCGTGGCGGGAGCTACGTGCTTGTCCAGAAGTACCTGCACCAGATGGACGAGTGGGAGGCCCTGTCCACGGGTGAGCAGGAGCGGGTGATCGGGCGCTCGAAGCTCGAGGACATCGAGATGTCGGACGAGCAGAAGCCCGCGAACTCCCACGTGGCGCTCAACGACCTCGACGACGTGGACGGCCACGCCCGCGAGATCATGCGGGACAACATGCCGTTCGGCGAGGTGGGCTCGGCCGAGTTCGGCACCTACTTCATCGGCTACGCCGCGGACCCCGCGGTCACCGAGACCATGCTGGAGAACATGTTCATCGGCAACCCGCCGGGAACGTACGACCGCATCCTCGACTTCTCCACGGCGGTCACGGGCGGCCTGTTCTTCGCCCCGCCCAGGTCCTTCCTGGACGACCCCACCACGGTGCCCGCCCGGGACACCTCCTCCGGTGCCGACGCTCAGAACGACGACGCTCCGGACGACGACGCCGCGCCCGCCTCCCCCGTGCCCGCCGCCGCCGCGGACGGTTCTCTGGGCATCGGCAGCCTCAAGCGGCCCTGACGCCGGCCGAACACACCACACGACAACCTGATCCAAGGAGCTGACGATGAACAACCTGTACCGCGATCTCGCCCCCATTTCCTCCGCAGCCTGGTCCGACATGGAGGACGAGGCCCGCAGGACCTTCCGGGCCCGTGTGGCCGCGCGCCGCGTCGTCGACATGCCGGAGCCCGCCGGCGCGGAGTTCTCCGCGCTGGGCACGGGGCACGTGAGCCGCATCGAGGCGGACACCACCGGTGTGCAGGCGCTGCAGCGCCACGTGGTGCGCGTGGTGGAGCTGCGCGCCCCGTTCACGGTGAACCGCTCGGACGTGGACAGCGTGGAGCGCGGCGCCACGGACCCGGACTGGCAGCCCGTGAAGGACGCCGCCGTGGCCCTGGCCTCCGCCGAGGACCGCACGGTGTTCTACGGCTCGGACGCCGCCGGGATCCAGGGCATCGCGCCCGCGAGCGACAACGGCCGCGTGAGCATGCCGCAGGATGTCCGCGAGTTCCCGGACGCGGTGGCGAAGGCCAAGACGGAGCTGCGGCTGGCCGGTGTGGCCGGGCCGTACAACCTGCTGCTGCCCGCGGACCTCTACACGGAGGTCACGGAGACCACCGACCACGGCTACCCGATCTACGACCACATCTCCCGCATCCTGGGCGACGGCAGCATCATCTGGGCTCCCGCGCTCGACGACGCCCTGCTGCTCTCCGCGCGCGGCGGCGACTACGAGCTGCACCTGGGTCTGGACACCGCGATCGGATACTCCTCTCACACGGCTGAGACCGTGGACCTGTACCTGCGTGAGACCCTCACGTTCCGGGTCAACACCTCCGAGGCGAGCGTGGTCATCTCCCGCTGAGCCCGGTCCGCACCAAGAGTCCGCCAGACACGGCGAACTCACCGCGCACGAAGAACCCGCCGCGCACTCCCCCAAGGAGTGCGCGGCGGGTCGTTTCATGCCCGCGCGCGGCGGTGAGACCCCCGCGGGTCAGCCCCTGCGCAGGAACCCGGCGAAGAACTCGCCCAGCTCGGCGGTGGCGTCCAGCGGGAGGACGGCGGCCACGTAGTGGTCCGGGCGGACCACCACCACGGCGCCGTCGCGGCTGATCTTGCGCACGTCGAAGACGTCCTCGCCGGGGATCGCTGCGTGGACGCGCTCCCAGTAGTTCAGCTCGAATGGGCCCACCTGCGGTTTGAAGACGCGGGGGACGGCGTTGATGTCCACGTCCGTGTAGGGCTGCTGGTAGGTGACGTCCACGTCGAAGAGCGTGGCGTCCCCGTCGCCTTCGCGGCGGTAGGCCACCAGCGGTGAGGCGGGGTCGTTCTGCAGCCACTCGGCGAACGCGGTGGTGGGGGAGTCCGCACCGGCCACGGCGGAGTCCGCGTACACGTGGATGCGCCAGCGCCCGTCCGCGGTGGCCTCGTGGCCCTGGTGCACCACCATGGAGTCGCACACGCGCTGGACTTTCGCGGACTTGAAGCGCTTGCCCACAGGCCAGCCCTCCGCGAGGTCCTGGTGCTCGGTTCCGGCCACGATCAGCGAGGGCTTGTACTCGGTCATGAACCCGGCCGGGAACTCGGCGGTCTTGACGTAGAACTCCTCCAGGTACTTGGGGTCCGGCAGCTTGTCTTGCGGGGTGGCCATCAGGGTGGACCACTCGCGGTCGAAGTCGATCAGGTTCTTGGCGATGACCTGCCGCTCCTCGGAGTAGGTGTCCAGGAGGGACTCGTCCGCGCGGCCCGAGAGCACCGCGCCGAGCTTCCAGCCCAGGTTCCAGCCGTCCTGCATGGACACGTTCATGCCCTGCCCGGCCTTCGCGGAGTGGGTGTGGCACGCGTCCCCGGCGATGAACACGCGGGGGCAGCGGGTGCCGCGGTCCTCGGTGTCGACGTCGTCGAAGTGGTCCGTGAGGCGGTGGCCCACCTCGTACACGGAGGACCACGCCACGGACTTCACGTCCACGCTGTAGGGGTGGATGATCTCGTTCGCGCGGCGGATGACCTCCTCCACGGGGGTCTTGCGGATCTCGTGGTTGTCGTCCTCCGGGACCTCGCCCAGGTCCACGTACATGCGGAACAGCAGCCCGCCCTCGCGCGGGATGTGCAGGATGGAGCCGTGCACGGAGTTGATCGCGCACTTGGTGCGGATGTCCGGGAAGTTCGTGTTGGCGAGCACGTCCATGACGCCCCACGCGTGGTTGGCGCCCTTGCCCTCGAGCTTGCGGCCGATGGCCTTGCGCACGCGGGATGCGGCGCCGTCGCAGCCGAAGACGTACTGGGCGCGCACCGTGCGCTCCTCGCCCTCGCGGGGGCCGGCAACGTAGCGGACGGTGACGGCGACCGGGTACTCCTGCTCCTGGTCCACCTCCAGGCCCACGAACTCGATGCCGTAGTCCGGCTCGATCTTCCCGGGGCCCCGCTTGGCGGAGCGCAGGAAGTAGTCCAGCACGCGCGCCTGGTTGACGATCATGTGGGGGAACTCGGAGATGCCGTGGGGGTCGTCCGCGGGGCGGCCCGTGCGCACGATGTTCTGCGGGTTGGTGGGGTCCGGGTTCCAGAAGCACATCTCCCGGAGCATGAACGCTTCCTGGATGATCTCCTGGGCGAAGCCGAAGGACTGGAACGTCTCCACGCTGCGTGCCTGCAGCCCGTCCGCCTGGCCGATCTCCAGGCGCCCGGTGCGGCGCTCGATGATCCGGGTGCTGACCTCCGGGTACTGGGAGAGTTGCGCCGCGGCGATCACACCGGCCGGACCGGATCCCACGATGAGCACGTCCATGGTGTCCGGGAGGTCCTCGGGGCGGTCCACTCCGTGGCCGCGGGCCTCCTCCACGCGGGGGTCCTCCGAGACGTATCCGTTCTGATGAAAAAGCATGCCTTCTCCTGCGTTCTGCGATGGGACGGGCCTGCGGTGCGGTGCGAGCCACAGTGCTCGGACCGCCGTGGACCGGTGCGCATGAAAGTCTGTCGTGCAGATCATATACGATATGTGGTGCAGGTAACAGGATGTTCTCGATCCCATGGAAGTGTGACGCGTGGTCGTCCCGGGAGCTTCGCGGGTCACAGGCCCGGGTTCTGCCCGCCGGGCCGTTGCCCCGTCACAATGGTGTGATGCAAACCACTTGTCGCCTTCGGTCAGATAATATACGATTTTGAATAACATTCTGCCGATCACGAGGAGGCGGTCACGGTGACCGAGAACCCCCAGAACGCCCAGCACGCCGCGGACGGCACCGCCGCCGCGCAGCCCGTGCCGGTGTGTCCCGGCAAGATCGTCGCCGTGCACGTTGCCTATGAGTCCCGCGCGGCCCAGCGCGGTCGCAAGCCCGCCGTGCCGTCCTACTTCCTCAAGCCCGCCAGCTCCCTGGCCGGCTCCGGCGCCGTCGTTGAGCGCCCCGCGGGCACCGAGCTGCTCGCGTTCGAGGGGGAGATCGCCCTCGTCATCGGTACGCCCGCCCGCAACGTGTCGCTGGAGGAGGCGTGGGACCACGTGGCCGCCGTGACGGCCTCCAACGACTGGGGCCTCTACGACCTGCGCGCCGCGGACAAGGGCTCCAACCTGCGCAACAAGGGCCGGGACGGTTACACCTCCCTGGGCCCCTCGCTGATCGACGCCCGCGAGGTCTCCCCGGAGCAGCTGCGCGTGCGCACGTGGCTCAACGGCCAGGTGGTCCAGGAGGACACCACGGCCCCTGAGAACATGATCTTCCCGCTCGCCCAGTTCGTGGCGGACCTCTCCCAGCACGTGACCCTGGAGGAGGGGGACGTGATCCTCACGGGCACCCCCGCCGGTTCCTCGGTCGCGCAGCCCGGGGACGTCGTGGAGGTGGAGGTGGACGCGCCGACCGCGGCCGGAGCGCCGTCGTCCGGCCGCCTGCTCAGCCGCGTGACCGAGGGCCACGAGCGTTTCGACGAGGGCCTGGGCGCGATGCCCGCCGTGAACGACACCCAGCGCGAGGAGGCGTGGGGCTCGCGCGAGTCCGCGGGCCTGCCCGAACAGGGGGCGGAGCACGCGCTGAGCCCCGCCCTGCGCGCGAAACTCGACAAGGCCCCCACCGCGGGGCTCTCCGCCCAGCTGCGCAAGCGCGGGCTGAACAACGTGGTGGTCGCGGACGTCTTCCCGCAGACCCCCGGCACCAAGCTGGTGGGCACCGCCAAGACCCTGCGCTTCGTGCCCAACCGCGAGGACCTCTTCAAGGCCCACGGCGGTGGCTACAACGCCCAGAAACGAGCGTTCGACGCCGTGGGCGAGGGCGAGGTGATCGTGATCGAGGCGCGCGGGGAGACTGGTTCCGCGACCCTCGGTGACGTCCTCGCGCTGCGCGCCCGCCACAACGGCGCGGCCGGTGTGGTCACGGACGGCGGCGTGCGGGACTACGCCGCGGTGCAGGAGATCGGGCTGCCCGTGTTCTGCAAGGGCCCCAACCCGGCCGTGCTCGGCCGGCGGCACGTGCCGTGGGAGTTGGACGTGGCCGTGGCCTGCGGCAACGTCACGGTGCTCCCGGGTGACGTGGTCGTGGGGGACGACGACGGCGTCGTCGTGATCCCGCGCGAGCTCGCCGAGGAGGTGGCCCAGGACGCCCTGGCCAAGGAGCACGAGGACGCCTGGGTGGCCGAGCGCGTGGCAGAGGGGCACCCGGTGGACGGGCTGTTCCCGCCCACCGGCGAGTGGAAGCAGAAGTTCCAGCAGTGGCTCGCCGAGAACCCGCTGCCCTCCGAGTGACCCGCGCCTGACCCCCGAGACCCCCCGAACCGAACCGAGGACCACATGCCCCTGACCGCGAACGCCGCACCCTCCAAGGCGCAGCGCGCGTACGAATGGATCAAGGCCCAGATCATGTCCCAGGCGTTCTCCCCGGGCTACCGCCTGGTGCTCGCGAGCATCGCCGAGACGCTGAGCATGTCCGTGGTGCCGGTGCGCGAGGCCATCCGGCGGCTCGAGGCCGAGGGCCTGGTGACGTTCGAGCGCAACGTGGGCGCACGGGTGTCCATGGTCAACGGCGAGCAGTACACCTACAGCATGGAGACCCTCGCGGTGCTGGAGGGCGCGGCCACCGCACTGTCCGCGGCGCACATCACCGCCGAGGACCTCGCCCACGCGCGGGAGCTCAACGCCTCCATGGAGGCCTCGCTGAAGAACTTCGACCCGCAGACGTTCACGGAGACCAACCACGAGTTCCACCGCGTGCTCGCGTGCCGGTGCCCCAACGAGCGCCTCAACGACCTGGTCACGGTGGAGTGGGAACGCCTCAACCACCTGCGGACCTCCACGTTCTCGTTCGTCCCGGAGCGCGCCCGTGCCTCGGTGAACGAGCACCACCACATCCTCCACCTCATCGAGACCCACGCCCCGGCGGACGCCGTGGAGCGTGCCGTCCGCCAGCACCGCGCCGCGACCCTCGCCAGCTACCTCAGCAGCCGCGAGGACCGTGGTGCGGCGCAGCGGCGCACCGCGTGAGACAACCCACCGAATCCACTGATACGAGGAGTCATCCCATGGCCGCTCTGCAGGACACCAAGCCCGAGAACCTTCCCGAGTCCATCCGCCACTACATCGGCGGCGAGTGGGTGGACTCGATCGACGGGGACACGTTCGACGTGCTCAACCCCGTGACCAACGAGCCCTACATCACGGCCGCCTCCGGCAAGAAGGCGGACATCGAGGCCGCCGTGGCCGCCGCCAAGAAGGCGTTCGAGGAGGGCCCCTGGCCCAAGATGCTCCCGCGTGAGCGCTCCCGGATCCTGCACAAGATCGCGGACATCGTGGAGTCCCGCGGTGACCAGCTGGCCGCCATGGAGTCCTACGACTCCGGGCTGCCCATCACCCAGGCCCTGGGCCAGGCGCGCCGCGCGGCGGAGAACTTCCGGTTCTTCGCGGACCTGATCGTCGCTCAGATCGACGACGCCTACAAGGTCCCCGGGCGCCAGGTGAACTACGTGAACCGCAAGCCCATCGGCGTGGCTGGTCTGATCACCCCGTGGAACACCCCGTTCATGCTCGAGTCCTGGAAGCTCGGCCCGGCGCTGGCCACCGGCAACTGCGTGGTGCTCAAGCCCGCGGAGTTCACCCCGCTCTCCGCGTCCCTGTGGCCGGGGATCTTCGAGGAGGCCGGCGTGCCCGCCGGTGTGTTCAACCTGGTGAACGGCTTCGGCGAGGAGGGCTACGCCGGTGACTCCCTGGTCAAGCACCCGGACGTGCCCCTGATCTCCTTCACGGGCGAGTCCCGCACGGGCCAGATCATCTTCGGCAACGCCGCCCCGTACCTCAAGGGCCTGTCCATGGAGCTGGGCGGCAAGTCCCCGGCCGTGGTCTTCGAGGACGCGGACCTGGAGGCCGCGATCAACGCCACGATCTTCGGCGTGTTCTCCCTCAACGGCGAGCGCTGCACCGCGGGCTCGCGCATCCTGGTGCAGCGCGGGATCTACGACGAGTTCGTGGAGCGCTACGCCGCGCAGGCCAAGCGGGTGAAGGTGGGTCTGCCCTCGGACCCCAGCACCGAGGTGGGCGCCCTGGTGCACCCGGAGCACTACGAGAAGGTCATGTCCTACGTGGAGATCGGCAAGCAGGAGGCCCGCCTGGTGGCCGGTGGCGGCCGCCCCGAGGGCTTCGAGACCGGCAACTACGTGGCGCCCACGGTGTTCGTGGACGTCAAGCCGGACGCCCGGATCTTCCAGGAGGAGATCTTCGGTCCGGTGGTGGCCATCACCCCGTTCGACACGGACGAGGAGGCCCTGGAGCTCGCCAACAACACCAAGTACGGCCTGGCCGCCTACATCTGGACCAGCGACCTCAAGCGCGCCCACAACTTCGCGCAGAACGTGGAGGCGGGGATGGTGTGGCTGAACTCCAACAACGTGCGCGACCTGCGCACCCCGTTCGGCGGCGTGAAGGCCTCCGGGCTGGGCCACGAGGGCGGCTACCGCTCGATCGACTTCTACACGGACCAGCAGGCCGTGCACATCAACCTGGGTGAGGTGCACAACCCGGTGTTCGGCAAGCAGGAGGATGCCGCCGCCAAGACGGACGGCTGAGCCCCGCCCACGCAGCACCCCCACGCCAGTCCCACGCCGCTCCCGCTCCGCCGCGGGCCGCCCGGTCCGCGGCGGAGCGGACGGCCACCAGAACCCCACGACCCTGTCACTCCCACCACGAAGGACACACCATGACGAATCCCGCTGATCGGACAATGACGTCCTCGGGCTTCTACGTTTCGCAGGAAGCCCCGATCACCACGGACAACCCCATCAAGACCCCGAGCGCCCCGGCGCCGGACATCCTGCGCTGCGCGTACATGGAGCTCGTGGTCACGGACCTGGCCAAGTCCCGCGAGTTCTACGTGGACGTGCTGGGGCTCACGGTCACGGAGGAGGACGAGAACACCGTCTACCTGCGCTCGATCGAGGAGTTCATCCACCACAACCTGGTGCTGCGCCAGGGGCCCGTGGCCGCCGTGGCCGCGTTCTCCTACCGCGTGCGCACCCCCGAGGACCTGGACAAGGCCGTGGCCTTCTACGAGGAGCTCGGCTGCCGCGTGGAGCGCCGTGCGGAGGGCTTCACCAAGGGCATCGGCGAGTCGGTGCGCGTGGAGGATCCGCTGGGCTTCCCGTACGAGTTCTTCTACGACGTGGAGCACGTGGAGCGCCTCGCGTGGCGCTACGACCTCTACACCCCGGGCGCCCTGGTGCGCCTGGACCACTTCAACCAGGTCACCCCGGACGTTCCCCGTGCCACCAAGTTCATGCAGGATCTGGGCTTCCGCGTGACCGAGGACATCCAGGACGAGCAGGGCACGGTGTACGCCGCGTGGATGCGCCGCAAGCCCACCGTGCACGACACCGCCATGACCGGCGGCGACGGCCCCCGCATGCACCACGTGGCCTTCGCAACCCACGAGAAGCACAACATCCTGGCCATCTGCGACAAGCTCGGTGCGCTGCGCCAGTCGGACAAGATCGAGCGCGGGCCCGGCCGTCACGGCGTGTCCAACGCGTTCTACCTGTACCTGCGGGACCCGGACGGGCACCGCGTGGAGATCTACACGCAGGACTACTACACCGGTGACCCGGACAACCCCGTGGTCACGTGGGACGTGCACGACAACCAGCGCCGCGACTGGTGGGGCACCCCCGTGGTCCCCTCCTGGTACACGGAGGCCTCCCTGGTGCTGGACCTGGACGGCAACCCGCAGGAGGTCGTCTCCCGCACGGACGACTCCGAGCTCGCCGTGACCATCGGCGCGGACGGCTTCTCCTACACGCGTCCCTCCGAGGGCGAGGAGTCCATGCCGGACTGGAAGAAGGGCGAGTACAAGATGGGTCACCAGCTCTGACCCGTTCCTCCCGCGCGTGAGCCGCTCCCGCCCGCCCGCCCCGGCGGCTGCGGGTGCGGCTCACGCCAACCGGACGACGACGCCGCTCGCGCCCTTCCCGGGTGAGCGGCACCCGGCCCTGCGGGGCACCCGGGTGACGGAGCGTCGGGAAGCCGGCGCAGCGGCGTCGTCGTCCCCTGCGGACACGGCGCACGGACCAACCGAAAGGCAAGGACATGTTGGAGCACGAACGCGTGGTGGCCATCGCGGACGAACTGGCCGCAGCGGAGGCCAACCGCACGATGATCGAGCGGCTCACGCTGCGCTACCCGGAGATGACCGTGGAGGACTCCTACGCGGTGCAGAACGAGTGGCGGCGGCGCGCGCAGGAGTCCGGGCGGCGGCTCGTAGGGCGCAAGATCGGGCTGACGTCCAAGGTGATGCAGGAGGCCACGGGGATCACGGAACCGGACTACGGAGCGATCTTCGCGGACCAGGTCCACGAGAACGGCTCGGTGATCGAGCACGGGCAGTACTCGAACGTGCGGATCGAGGTGGAGCTGGCGTTCGTGCTCAAGGACGAGCTGCGCGGACCGCACACGAGCATCTTCGACGTGCTGCGGGCCACCGAGTACGTGGTCCCGGCCCTGGAGATCCTGAGCTCGCGGATCGAGATGGAGGGCCGCACGATCGTGGACACCATCTCGGACAACGCGGCCCTGGGTGGAATGGTCTACGGCGGCAACCCCGTGGCACCGGACGCCGTGGACCTGCGGTGGGTGTCCGCGCTGCTGTACCGCAACGAGACCCTGGAGGACACGGGGGTGGCTGCGGCCGTGCTCAACCACCCCGCCAACGGCGTGGCGTGGCTCGCGAACAAGCTGGCGGCCCACGGGGACGCGCTGGAGGCCGGGAGCATCGTGCTGGCCGGGTCCTTCACCAAGCCCATGTGGGTGCACCCCGGGGACACCGTGCACGCGGACTACGGACAGTTGGGAGCCATCACGTGTCGCTTCGAGTGAACGACCTCATCCACACCTTCCGCTCGGAGGGTGCGGCCAACCTGCCGGGTGTGCTGCCGAGCCTGAAGGACCTCTTCGCGCTGCCGCGCACCCCGGAGGACCCGGTCACGGGCATCTTCCTGTCCTCGGGGGACCCCACGGCGGCGGAGATCTGCGCGAGCGCCGGCTTCGACTACCTCCTGGTGGACGGCGAGCACTCGCCCCTGTCCCTGGAGTCCATCCAGGCCCAGCTGCGCACGATTGCCGGGTACCCCACGCTGTCCGTGGTGCGGGTTCCGGACAACGACGAGGTGCTCATCAAGCAGTACCTGGACCTCGGGGCGCAGTCGCTGATCGTGCCCATGGTGGACTCGGCGGCCGAGGCGGAGGCCGCGGCCCGGTCCGTGGCGTACCCGTCCGAGGGCGTGCGCGGCGTGGGGGCCGCGCTCGCCCGCTCCGGGCGCTGGGGCGGGATCCCCGGGTACCTGCCGCGTGCCCGGGAGACCATCACCCTGGTGGTCCAGGCGGAGTCCGCCGCGGCCGTGGCGGGCATCGAGGAGATCGCCGCGGTGGACGGGGTCGACGGCGTGTTCGTGGGCCCCTCGGACCTCGCCGCCTCCATGGGGCTGATCGGGCAGCAGACCCACCCGGACGTCGTCGCCGCCGTGAAGCACGTGATCACCGCGGTGCAGGCGGCGGGCAAGTTCGTGGGCGTCAACGCGTTCGCGCAGGACCAGGCGCGGGACTACCTCGCCGCGGGTGCGGACTTCGTGAACGTGGGCGCCGACGTCGCCCTGCTGGCTTCCGGGGCACGGAACCTGGCGGGGGCGTTCCGGGGCTGAGCCCTCCGGGGGTATGAATAAACCCCGGCCGTCACACTCGCGTGGGCTGCGCCGGGGGCTACTCTTCCAAGTATGCAGGGTGCCTCCGGTGGACCGTGACCGCGGGGCTATGGTCTGTGCATGACTGAACTCGTGCGATACACCGTGGACCTCGCCCACGCCTCTCAGGAGAGGGGCGGCTCGAACCGGCTCTCCGCCTACGTCGCGCGGCCCGCCGGGGACGGCCAGTGGCCTGGCGTGGTCATGGTGATGGAGATCTTCGGCGTGAATGACGACATGCGCGCCCACGCCGACCGCATCGCCGGGTGGGGCTACGAGGTCGTCGTTCCGGACCTGTACTCGGAAGGTGGGGCGCGGCGGTGCCTGGTCGCCACGATGCGTTCCCTCATGACGGGCAAGGGCAGGGCTCTGGTGGACATCGAGACCAGTCGGCAGTGGCTGCTCGCCCAGCCGGAGACCACCGAGGCCGTGGGCCTCATCGGCTTCTGCATGGGCGGGGGCTTCGCGCTGATGACCTGCGACCGGGACCGCTACGCCGTGGCGAGCGTGAACTACGGCACCGTTCCCGAGGACGTGGGCCATGCCTGCCCGGTGGTGGGTTCCTACGGTGCGCGCGATCTGCAGAACCGGGGCGCTGTGCAGAGGCTGGAGGCAAAGCTCGACGCCGCCTCGGTGGAGCACGACATCCAGGAGTACCCGAGCGCGGGCCACGCCTTCCTCAATGACTCGATGCCGGGGCCCGCCGCGCTGGCTCCGCTGTGGCACGTGGCAGGCTTCGGGGGCACCCGAGAGGACCGTGAGCACGCGTGGCGGAGGATTGAGGACTACTTTGGGGCGCACCTGGGCGCCTCTGTGTGAGTGCCTGACGGTGTTGCCCCGCACCGGACACAAGCCTTCACGCCTGCGACTGCTAGTTAGAGTCAGAGCATGGACCGCGAACAGCTGAACCGTACGGTCAACGCATGTCGAGACCTCATCGAGCACCGTTTCCCCGGCGATGAGGAGCGCGGGGCAGCCGCGATGCTGCTGGCCGACGGGACGGTTCTCACCGGCACGGCACCGGATGCGGTGAACCCGGCGGTGGAAGTCTGCCACGAGATCGAGCCCTACGCGGCAGCGTTCCGGCTCGAGCAGGAGATCGTGGCGTCCGTGTGCCTGCACCGGGAGGAAGCGGGAAGGTTCCTGGTCCTCAGCCCGTGCGGCGTGTGCCGGGAGCGGTTGGCCGTGCACGGGCCCGATGTGCTCGTCGGTGTTGCCGGGCGCGGGGATCCCACGCAGGTCACGTGGAAGCCATTGCACGAGGTGCTGCCGGACTACTGGATGACCGTGTTCCCAGGCGAGATCTCCAGTCGTTGGCAGTAGTTGTTTCGTCTCCGACCCCTCGGCCGTCAGAGCCCGGGACCATACGAACGTTGAGGCGCGGATCTTCCAACCACGCCGGCCAGGTTCCCTGGGCGTAGCTGAGAGACTCGTGGCATGAATCGTCACCAAACCCTCGCGCTCCTGGCCGAACGTTTGTGCGCCGTTGCACCGGGGCGTCCTGCGCTGGTGGCCATTGACGGATTCGACGGAGCGGGAAAGACGGTTCTGGCAAGGGAGCTGGTGACACTCGTGTCGGCCCGGGGCACGCGGCCTGTCATCAACGTGAGCATGGACGACTTCCACCACCCTCGCGCCCACCGGTATGCAACTGGCCGAGGCCCTGAGAGCTTTTATCGCGACTCCTACGACTACGACGCTTTTCGTCGCTGTGTCATCACACCACTTCGAACTGAGCACGCCATTACCCCGGCCGTGTGGGACGTTGACGAAGACCGGCCTGTCGATGCACGGCCCATCGAGCTGGCACCGGACACCCTGGTGCTGGTGGACGGGATCTTTTTGCACCGGCCTGAACTGCGTGACGAGTGGGATGCTTCCGTGTGGGTTGATGTTCCGTTCAGCGTCTCGGTACCGAGAGGAAACGCGCGTTTTGCCGGGGAACACGACCCAGACCCGGAGGCCGAAGAGCATCACCGTTACGTGGGCGGCCAACGCCTTTACCTGGCCGAGGCTTCTCCCCGGGAGGCTGCAACGTTCATTTTCGAGAACACAGATCTCAACCGCCCGCGGCTTTTCTAGGGTTCGGAAGAATGAGCTTGACGATTCAACGAGGCGACGACAGCTATGAACAGTTCGGCAACGGCCTTGGTTCCCATCCCATGGACTATCGGCAGTAAAATCAGCGCATGACACGTCGACCGACCTGGAGGACGACGACGCACAAGTGGGCGTGGGAAGTCGACCCCGGTCACCTGGCATCGATGCGCGATGTTCTGCTCGCCCCTGGGGTAGCGGGAGGGCGGCGTCACCTGATGATGGAGGTCCTGGCCTATGCGCGGGACGAGGCCATCGCGGCCGCACAGCCAGGGCATGTCCTTGTCACCTACCACGACGACGGATCTGTCACCATCGATGACGACGGTCGGGGAACCGACACCCGCGTGGATGACGATGGCCGGGTCATCCGAAAACCCGTGATGGCGACGGCGGACGTTCGGTTCACGGACCCAAGGCGTTCTCCCCGTCTTCCTGACGGGTTGCCACGCCGGGGAATGTCATCCGTTGCGGCGCTCAGCGACATCCTCACCCACGAGAACCACCGAGGGATGGAAGCGTGGACCCAGACCTACCACTACGGGATTCCTGCGGCAGAGTTGATGTCGGTGACACCCCGCGGCCATTCAGGCACGGTGGTGACATTTCATACGGAGATTGATGGGCCCCAACGCTTGACCCCCGAAGATCTGCGGGCGTTTACGGGAATTCACATAGAAGTGCAATGACCGGTCATTTGAACCGTGCCCCTGTAGCCAAGTGTGGACGGTCTGCGGCGTCTTGCCCTTGTAGCGGTCAGGGGATGCCTAGCATCCGCTCAGCAGGCCCAGCTGACGTGATCAGTCTGCCTGCCATTGAAGCCGCCGCGGGAGAGGCCTTCCGCTCGATCGGGATGCCGGAGGTCGCTGACGATCCTCTGCCCGACGTGCAGCGACTTAAACGGCATGCATCGGCCGGCCGGGCGTGGGTTGCCACGGTCGACAACCAGGTCGTGGCCTATGCTCTCGCCGTGCTGCGTGACGGGAGTGCCCATCTGGAACAGGTCAGCGTTCACCCGGATCATGCCGGGCAGCGCATCGGAGCCAACCTGATCGACGCCGTCACTTCTTGGGCGCGTGACCGGGGCGACGACCGGCTCACGCTGACCACCTTCGCGGACGTCCCCTGGAATGCCCCCTACTACCGCAAGCTGGGCTTTCGTGCCCTGCCGGACGATGCCCTCGGGCCGCAACTCGCCGCCGAACTCTCCGAGGAGCGCATGCGGTTCACGGCCCCTCGGGTCGCGATGGCCCGTGACGTGTGACGGGGTAGCGACCACCAGGGTGCTCGACCGCTCGGGAATGCCCCACACCAGCCCCACCCGTCTCGCGACGCGCTGATGCACGCGCAGTGCGGCCGGGATGCAGCACCACGAACGCGCAGCGCAGGGAAGAAGTTTCAGGCGCCCGTTTCCACAGTGAGCTGCTCCGGACGGTGCAGCGCCTCCACCACGTCCGCGTACCGCCGACGCTTGTTCGTGGCCAGGACGGAACCGCGGAGCGGGCTCAGCTCACCAGCCCGGCGCACGGCGTGGGCCAGCAGATCTGCGCCGGGAACGGCGTCGTCGACAATTCCTGCCGCCGCGGCCGCAGGGGCGTCGTAGCGCTCGGACAGGACCATGGCGCGGTGGGCGTCGCGCGGGGCGAGGCGGGCCGTGACCAGGGCGGACAGTCCGGAGGTGAACGGGACCCGGATCGAGGTCTCGGGGAGGCACAGGAACCCGCGTTCCGAACGGGCGCAGCGCTCGTCGCACGCGAGGGCCAGCAGGAGCCCGCCGGCGTAGCAGTGGCCATTGATCGCGCAGACCGTGGGGACCTCGGAGACCAGCAGACGAGCGACAAGGCTCTGGAATGCCGCGCTGTACTCCGGCTCCACGAAGAGCTCGGGGACGAGCCCGTTCGAGAAGAACTTGCCCTGAGCCGTGATCACCAGCGCGAGCTCCCCGGGCGTGGACTCCACCCGCGTGAGGGCGGCGTCGATGGCCCGCATCCGCTCGTACGTGAAGCGGTGGTCGCCCTCGGGCGAGTCGCTGATGTCGAGGACGAACACGTTCTCCTGGCGGGTCAGCTGAGTCATCTCGTCAGCATGGCACACGCCCGCCCACGGACGCGGCCGGGCAACCAGCGCCGGGCGCCGGACCGTGGACGGCGGCGCGTCCCCGCACTCTAGACTCGCCTCACATCCCAGGACGAACGGAGCCCTCATGACCACCGCGAACCAGAGCACCCCGGGAGCCGAAAGCGCGGCGGAGCACGCAGCGGACGTCGTCGTGATCGGCGGCGGGCCCGCGGGGGAAAACCTGGCGCAGTATGCGCACGACGGCGGGCTCTCCACCGTCATCGTGGAGGAGTCGCTCATGGGTGGCGACTGCTCGTACTACGCATGCATGCCCAGCAAGGCGCTGCTGCGCCCCGTGGAGGTGGCGCGCACCGCCGCGCACCTGGAGGGCGTGGACTCCCCGGCCGTCCGGGTGCGGGAGCTTCTCGCTCGCCGGGACGCGTGGGTCTCCCACTACGACGACGCCGCGCAGGTCCGCTGGGCGGAGGGCGCCGGTCTGCGCGTGGTGCGCGGGCACGGGGAGATCACGGGGCCGCGCACCGTGCGGGTCACCGGTCCGGACGGCAACCGGACGCTGACGGCCCGCCGTGCGGTGGTCATCGCCACCGGCTCCACCGAGGTGGCCCCGCCCGCCCTGGAGGGTCTGCACGCGTGGAGCTCCAAGGACGCCACCGGGGTCGTGGAGGTCCCGCCGCGCCTGGCGATCGTGGGCGGCGGTGTGGTGGCCGTGGAGGCCGCCACCTGGCTGGCCGCTCTCGGCTCCTCCGTCACGATGCTCGTGCGCGGCGACGCGCTGCTCGCGAAGAACGAACCGTTCGTGGGGGAGATCGTCAAGGACGCCCTCGAGGACGGCGGGGTGGACGTGCGGCTGAACACCACCGTGGAGACCGCCCACCGCGCGGAGGCGCGGGACACCGGACTCGGCCGGATCCACGGCGGCCCGGTGCGGCTGGGCACCACGGGCGGTCCGCTGGAGGTGGACGAGGTGCTCGTGGCCACCGGCCGCACGTCGCGTCTGACGGATCTGGGGCTGGACTCCGTGGGGGTCACCCCGGAGGATGCCCGCGCCGGGCACCTGCCGGACTGGCTGCACCTGGTCGGGGACGCCGCCGGCACCGCCCTGCTCACCCACATGGGCAAGTACGAGGCCCGCGTGCTCGGCTCCCGGCTCGCCGGACGGCACGAGACCGCCCCGGACGGTCCCGTTCCCGTGCCGCAGGCCGTGTTCACGGATCCCCCGGTGGGTGCCGTGGGCCTGACCGAGGCCGAGGCGCGGGAGGCGGGGCACGGCGTCGTCGTCGCGGAGGCCCCGATCACCGGTGCCGCCGGAGCCGCCCTGCTGCGGGACGACGCCGCCGGGCACGCCACACTCGTGGTGGACGAGGACTCGGGGTGCCTCCTGGGCGCCACGTTCGTGGGCCCCGAGGCCACCGAACTGGTGCACGGGGCGACGATCGCAATTGTGGGAAGGGTGCCCGTGAAGCTGCTGCGCCACGCCGTTCCGAGCTACCCCACGGTCTCCGAGATCTGGTTGCGGCTGCTGGAAGAGCTGCCCGCGGAGCTGCGCTGAGGCCTGTCCTGGTCGGCCTGGCGTGCCGAGCGCCGCAAGAGGTGCCCCGTGGGACGTGATCTGCGGCCCCGGAAGGGCTTCGCTCGGGACGGTGGGAACGCGTCATGCCGTGGCGCGCGCCCGGAGAGGCCACGAGTCCGGGATGCTGAGCGCGCGGCGGGCACCATGTCGTGGCGCGCCCACTAGCCTGGACCCATGACGAGCACCGAGCGGCGGCCCCTGTCCGCCCACCTGCGACTCGCGATCGCCGTGGCGGTGGGCGTGGTCGCGGGCGGGATGGCCTCCCTGGCCCTGGACGGGCTGCTGGCGGTGCTGGTCGGGGCGTGCGGTGTGTCGCTGGCGTACGTGGTGCTGGCGGTGTCCGTGCTGTGGCCCATGGATGCCGCGCGCACGCGCAGGAACTCGGTGCGCGAGGACTTCCAGCCGCTCGTGCAGGAGGCCACCGTGGTGGCACTGTCCCTGGTGAACCTGCTGACCATCATGGTCATCCTGGTGCGCGGAGGCACCGAGACCCGCACCACCGGTGCCGTGCTGGGGCTGCTGGGCATCCTGCTCACGTGGGCCATGCTCCACCTGATGTACGGGGCGCGCTACGCCCACGAGTACTACCGGCACCCGCAGGGCGGGATCGACTTCAACGACCGCGAGCCCCCGCGGTACGTGGACTTCCTCTACTTCTCCTTCAACCTGGGCATGACGTTCCAGGTCTCGGACACCAACGTGAGCACCACACGGCTGCGCGCCGTGATCCTGCGCCACTGCCTGCTGTCCTACATCTTCAGCACGGTCATCCTGGCGGCCACGGTGAACGTGGTGCTCGGTGTGCTGCCAGGATGACCGCGCCTGCTTCTCTCCCCGCGCTCTGCGCCCCGCAGTGACGGCCGATGGGTCGTGGGGGCCCTATGCGCCGGCGCGGGCGGATTTCAGGATCGCGTCCACGGTGCCGGCCTCGTCCGTCTGGTTGATCTGGTTGACCAGCTCCACTCCCTTGCTCTGGGAGAGGGGCTTGTTGCCCTCGTTGACGGGGGCGTAGTGGAACTCGGCCAGCAGTGCCGCCTTGTCGCCACCGTTCGTGAGGCGCACGATGCCCTTGTTGTCGGACTCCGTGAGTCCCCACATCACCGAGTCACCACCACCGTCACCCCGTGCGGGCGCGGGCACGTAGCTGGAGTACGTGTAGACCTTGCCGTTCACCTGCTCGCTCATGGGCGTCTCCAGCCCGATCAGCGGATGGGCGGGGCGGGTGAACCAGTCGCCCTTGGGCGGCCGGGCCTTGGTGGAGGCCACGGATCCCGTGACCTTCCCGTCCGGGCTCTTCAGCTCCAGGTAGCCGTTGCTCTGCTCAGCCGTCCAGTCCTTGGGGTACTTCACCGTGAACAGTTTGTCCGGGTCCGTGTACGTCTGCGTGAGCTCATAGGTGGCCGCGCTGTCGGCCTCGGCGGGTGTGACCCCCTGAGCCGGTGCCACGGAGCTCTCGCCGCCGGCCGGGGCGCTCGCCTCGGGGTTCGCCGAGGGGCCACCCTGTTCGGGATCGCCGGAGGAGCCGCCCGCGCACCCGGTCACCGTCACGGTGCCGAGCAGCACTGCGGCGACCAGCCATGTTCGAGTGCCGTGTCGCTTCGCCATAGCAAACAGGTTCGCAATCGCGAGTCCTGTGCGCAACGCCACAGCGGGTTCGTCACCAACTCGTGATTTTGCAAACGCATACAGGGGGCGCCAATGTGCGGGAATTCACGGCCTGACCTGCAGTGATGAGCAAGCATGAGATCGGCCCACTTCGGGGGGCATCGTGGTGGGCGCGTGGGTGGGGGCGGGCACGAAGACGCCCGGCCGGATGGTTCCGACCGGGCGTCTTCTGGGGGAGTGGTGCTCGTGACGCGGTGCTCAGGCGCCGGGAACGTCCCGGGGGGTGAGGTACCGCTCGCCCTCCTCGGTGGTCCCGAGGTCGAAGTCGCGTTCCTGCTCCTGCACGCGCTCCTCCACGATGCGCGAGTGGCGCACCGGCTCGACCTCCGGGATGCTCTCGGGGGTCTCGTACTGGGCGGTGTCGTCCTGGGCGGAGTCATCGCGGGAGGCGCGCTCGGCGCGGGATCCGTGCTCGTCCGCACCGCGCCGCACCGCATCGGCACGGTCAGCCTCGCCCGAGGTGCGGCGATCGGTTCCGTGCCCGTCCGCTTCGACCTGCACGGCACCGTCGGCAACGCCGCCGCGCGGGCCCGCCACGTGCTCGGATGCCGTGCGGTCACCCGCGGCCTCCGGCCGCCCGTGGTCGTCACTGCGGCGGTCCTCGGTGAAGCGTTCGCGCGCCACACCACCGCCGGTGTCGAGCCGGTCCGCCGGGTTGTCGGAGACGTTGGGGTTGGCGTCACCGGGGCGCGGCTGGAACTTGCGGGTGCCCGCCAGTGCCTCGGAGTCCACCTCACGGTTGTGCTGGGCGTCCACGGTGCCCTCGTCCACCACGGGGAAACCGGTCTCGCGCAGGGCCTTGGGGGGCTTGCCGTCGTGCTCGTCCGTGGCGGTGCGGCCCTCCTGAGCGGTGCCGCGGGTCGCGGAGCCGGCCGGGGCGGCGTCGTCGTGCGCTGCTGCGCGGGTGTGGTGGCGGGTGCCCGGTTGTTCGGGGTCCCCGTCCGCCGAGCTCTCCTCGGGCTGGGTGTCGCGGCCCGCGCGGGAGTCGTCCTTGCCCTGCACGGTGGTGGGCTGGTCCGGGTCGTCAATCTGGCCGGCGGACGCGATGGGATCCGAGTTCTCGGGGTGCTGAGTCATGTCGAGCCTCCTGAAGTTGACGTGGCACAGGCCACGTGTGGTGTGCTCCATCTTGGCACTGCCCGGGGAATGTGTCAGTAGCCTGACGGCCAGTTCAGCTGGTGGGGGACGTCTCCACCGGGCGGTCCGTGTGGGAGTACTGGGACCAGCTGCCGGGGAACAGCCGTCCCGTGCCCAGGCCCGCGTGCTCGGCCACGAGCAGGTTGTGGCACGCCGTGATGCCGGAACCGCAGTAGGAGATCATCCGGGTGGCGTCCACGACCCCGGCGGCCTCGAACCGCGCTCGCAGCTCCTCGACCGGCTGCAGCGTCCTGTCCTCCTGCAGGTGCTCCCGGCACGGGACGTTCACGGCACCGGGGATGTGCCCCGAGCGGGGATCCACGGGGTCCGGGGCGTGCCCGGCGAAGCGGGTGCGGTCCCGGGCATCCACCACCACGGGACCGTGGGCGGCCTCGTCGATGGTGGCCAGCGCCCCGCGCGGCCACGGGACGGGCGTGAACTCGGCGGCGGGCAGCACGGCGCGGTGCCGCTCCCGCTCCTCGGCGGGGAAGGCGTCCAGGCCGCCGTCCAGCAGGGCGGCGCGGTGGCCCGTGGTGCGCAGCATCCACACGAGACGGGCGGCCATCACGCCACCGGCGTCGTCGTACGCCACCACCGTGGTGGAGTCCCCGATGCCCGCGCGGGACATGGCCGCGGCAAAGTGCTCGGGCGTGGGCAGCGGGTGCCGCCCGCCCTCCGGCTGACCGTGCTCCGCGAGGTCCGCGCCCACATCCACGAACACGGCGCCCGGCAGGTGCCCCTGCAGGTACTCGGCCTGCGCGTTGCGCCCGTCCAGGTACATCCGCGCGTCCGCGAGCACCACCTCGTCCCGGTGCTCGGCCAGCCACTGCGGGGTCACAAAGGGGTCCATGACCGCCTCCTCGTTCGACGACGTCGCGCTGCTCGCCTCCCAGCGTAGGGCGAGGGCTCGGCGGTGGGAATGACGCCGCCCGGCGGAGTTCTCCGACCGCCTGCGCCGCGCTGGTGGGTACGGTGGGGGGATGAACAGGACACTGATGACCGCCCGCCGCAAGGCCAACCGCTCCGCCGTGCTCTCCGGGCTGGCTCTGACCGGGATGGGCATGCTGCACCTGGTGAAGCCCGAGCCCTTCGATGCGCTGATCCCCGAGCAGCTGCCGGGCACCGCGCGGCAGTGGTCCATCGGATCGGGCTACGCGGAGCTGGCCACCGCGGCCCTGCTGCTCGTGCCGCGCACCCGCAGGATCGGCGGGGCGGTGTCCGCCGCGCTGTTCGTGGGCGTGTGGCCGGGGAACATGAAGATGGCGTGGGACTCCCGCCACGCGTCACCCACCCGGCAGGCCATTGCGTACGGGCGGCTGCCGCTGCAGATCCCGCTGATCGTCGGCGCGGTGAAGATCGCGCGCAACGCCTGAGCAGGACCTCCCCGACTACTGCTGGCCACGGTTGAGGCGCACGGCCCAGAACCCGGTGACGGCCAGGGCGGCGATCCCCACGAGGACCGCGAAGGGCACTATCGGTCCGCCCAGCACGAGGCCGAGAACCACCGAGAGCAGCACGGCGAGCCACGCGGCCGAGACGGCGAAGAGAGCGGTCCTGTTGCGGGTCATGCAGTCCTCGTTCCGATGACGACAGCGTCGGGTGCCCGACGCGTGGCGTACACGATAGCCGTAGAGGCATGAGAAACATGCCCACTACTATCAACTCCACACTGTTGCCTTCAGCCCACCATGGTCCCGTGACACCACATCACCGATGCAGGAGGATGCTTTGACCGTGTACAAAGACGATGACCTTCGTGAGCGGCGGGAATCCATGACGGACATTTTGGCGAGCTGGGACCTCGAAGGGGCGCTGCCCGATGCCGCGGCCATGGAGCTCGTCCGGGAATACGTGGCAGGGGTCTTCGGGCTGGACGAGCTGATCCAGAAGATGGCCGACCTTCCGCTGTACCCGGAGCGGGCGGCCTGATGGAAGGGGAGTTCGCCGATCCATACCTGTACCCCGGCACCAATGTCCTGAAGAACATCCCTGGTATCCGTGACCCGCAAGCCGCGTCCAGGTTCGAGCGCCGCGAGACGTTGGTACGCCGTCGTGAACTGGAACGCGATCCGGTGCAGGGAGCGTTCGACCTGACTCACCTGCGGAAGATCCACCGCAGGCTCTACCAGGACGTGTGGGAGTGGGCGGGGCACATCAGGACCGTTGCCCTGACGAAGGGGGCCTCCACATTCCTGCACCCCTCTCGGATCGAACTGGCCTTCAGGGGCATCCACGAAACCCTTCAAGAATCTGCGCTGCTCATGGATCCAGGTATCTCGGACGCGGACTTCGTCGAGCAGGCATCCACCCTGCTGGAACAGGTCAACTATGTGCACCCGTTCCGAGAGGGTAATGGCAGGACGCAACGTGCCTACCTGGACCAGATTGCGGCGCTGTCAGGTCGTACCTTGTCCTGGCGAAACATTGGGCGCATTGAGAACGAACGCGCCTCCATTCGTGCGTTCAACGAGGGAACAGGTGAGCCGTTCAAGCCCCTGATCGAAGAGATCTTGAAACCGCCTCTCGACGGGCTGTCCCTCTTGGACGAGGAGCTGTACCGGGCCAGTAACCCTGACGGCAACTGACCGTTCCACTCTTGCCATGAATTTCCCCTCACGCCCCTAAAGTGGCAGGTATGCGCATCGCCCTCGGACAGTTGCTCAGCACCTACGACCCTGCGGAAAACCTGCGGACCGTCGCGGATCTCGCGCGACGCGCGGGCGGGGACGGGGCAAACCTGCTCGTGCTCCCCGAAGCCACAATGTTCGCGTTCGGGCGCCGGCTCACGGACGTCGCTGAGCCGCTGGACGGGCCGTGGGCGAGCGCCGTCGCCGATCTTGCGCGCGAGCACGCGGTGGCGATCGTGGCGGGCATGTTCACCCCCGGAGACGGCGAGCGCGTGCGCAACACCACGCTGATCGCCCTGCCGGACGGCACCGTGCGCGGCTACGCCAAGATCCACCTCTTCGACGCGTTCGGCTTCCTGGAGTCCGACACCGTGGACCCCGGCGACGAGCCCGTCACCTTCCCCGTGGGGGACACCACCGTGGGGGTGGCCACGTGCTACGACATCCGCTTCCCGCGTCTGTTCACCCGGCTCGCGCACGACGGCGCCACGGTCACCGTGGTCGGCGCGTCCTGGGGTGACGGGCCGGGCAAGGTGGAGCAGTGGGAGCTGCTGGCGCGCGCCCGCGCGCTGGACACCACCTCCTGGGTGGTGGCCGTGGGGCAGGCGAACCCGCTCGCGGCGGGGGAAGAGAACCCGGAGAAGGCCCCGCGCGGCGTGGGGCACAGCCTCGTCGCCGCCCCGGACGGCACCGTGGTGGCATCTCTCGGGGAGGCCCCGGGCTACGCCGTGGTGGACCTGGACATGGACCTCGTGGAGCGCACCCGCAAGGCCATCCCGGTGCTGGCCAACGCGCGGGAGCTGTAGGGCGGGCGTCGGCTCCCGGCCGGCGCGGATGACTGCGGGTACTGGAACGGCGGCGTCGTCCGGGTCGGACCACGGCCCATGGGATTGCGTGAGCTGAGAGAGCTCATCTGGAAGGCGTTTGTCTCCGTCCACCTTCTGGCCGCCCGGCTATGGGCACCGAGCCTGGGACGGGCCTAGGATCAAGGGACTCGGCACGGGGTCAGACGGGCGGTCGGCGGGTCGAGGTGGTGACCGGTACCGGCCGTTGGTGAACGGAGTGTGTGGACCGTGGTTGCAGCATCAATCTTCCTGTGGGCGGCAGTGGCCGCCGTGATCGTGCTCGTGCTCGCGCTGGTCGGCTTCGGCATCTGGGCCGTGGCACGACAGCGCCCCGCCGGGAAACCGGCTCCCGATACTGTGGGCTCGCCAGGGCGCGATTAGCAGAACCCCTGTGGGGCCACGGCGGATCGCGCTCGCGGCCGGGGACCTGTGCGCGGTGGGTGAACGGGCGCTGACACGCGCCGGAGGGCGTGCCTACAGTGGTTGCAGAACACGTCATCAGCCCACTGACGGGTGGGCGTGACCCGCAGTCTCGACCCCTCGGAGGTTCACCATCATGGTTGCCAGCATCCCGAACGACCGCCCGGTCCGCTTTGCGGTGGTGGGCGTCGGTCAGATCTCCCAGCAGGCGTTCATCCCCGGCCTGGACCGGATTGAGGACGCCGAGCTCGCCGCGCTGGTGACCTCGAGTGCGGAGAAGGCGGAGGAGTTGGGCCAGGAGTACGGCGTGGCCGTCTACTCCTACGAGGAGTACCCCGCCCTGCTGGAGTCCGGGGACGTGGACGCGGTGTACGTGGCCACTCCGGTGTTCCGGCACCGCGAGTTCGCGGAGCCCGCGCTGAAGGCCGGCATCCACGTGCTGCTCGAGAAGCCCATGGAGACGTCCGAGGAAGACTGCCAGGCCCTCATCGACGCCGCGGAGCAGAGCGGCGCCACCCTCATGCTCGCCTACCGTTTGCACCAGGAGCCGGGCACCGTGGAGATGATCGAGAAGGTGCGTGACCAGAAGGTCATCGGCGATCCCCGCTACTTCACTGCGGCGTTCTCCCAGGACATCACCGAGGAGAACCACCGGGGGCACTCCGGGTACTGGGGCGGGCCCATCCCGGACCTGGGCACCTACCCGCAGAACATGGTGCGCAACCTCTTCCACGACGAGCCCGTGGAGGTTTACGCCAAGGGCGTGCGCACCCCGGGCCGTGAGTTCAATTTCGACGACACCGTGGCCGTCACCCTCACCTTCCCGGGGGACCGCCTCGCGCAGTTCACCATCTCCTACGCGTCCGAGTCCGTGGAGCGCTTCACGGTCTCCGGCACCGAGGGGGAGATCTCCGCGGAGCCGTGCTTCGGGTTCGGCCCGGACACCGGCATCGAGTACACCCTCACCAAGAACGGCTCCTCCGAGAGCTTCGCTCACGACCCCGTGGAGCAGTTCGGCGGGGAGACCCAGTACTTCGTGGACTGCCTGCGCCAGGGGGTGGCCCCCGAGCCCGACGGGGAGGAGGGCCTGCTGGATGTCCGCGTGAACGCGGCGATCCTGAAGTCCCTGGAGACGGGTGCTCCGGTGGCACTGGAGCCGCGGCGTCGTGAACGCGTCCTGGACTCCCGGCAGGTCTACCGGGTGACCCCGGCGGACGAGCCCGGCGACGACGACCTGGTGGACCAGGTGCCCCAGAACGGCTGAGCCCGCACCCCCTGCACCCTTGCCCCACGAGTGAACGGAAACGGCAGCGCCATGACCCACGAATACGTCCACGAGACCCGCCTGACCCAGCCGCGGGAGCGGGTGTTCGCGTGGCACGAGCGCCCCGGGGCCCTGCCCCGGCTGACCCCGCCGTTCGGCGGCGGCCCGGACCAGGTGCGCCAGGCGCCCTCGGACGGGATCGAACCCGGTTCCGAGGCCAAGCTGGGGGTCTCCGTGCCGGGCACGTTCGGCATGGTCCACCTGCCGTGGACCGCCCAGCACGGTGAGTGGGACCCGCCGCGCTACTTCACGGACCGGATGGCCAAGGGTCCGCTGGGGGAGTGGGAGCACCGGCACGTCTTCGAGGAGACGGAGGCCGGCGGCACGCTCATCCGGGACCGAGTCACGGTGCGGCCGCTGCCGCAGTGGGCGGGCAGGCTCAACGACGTGGGGGAGCGCGTGATGACCCCGCAGCTCAACCGGATCTTCGCCTACCGGGAGCGGCAGCTGAAGGCGGACCTCGCGTTCCACGACCAGCACGACGGGCCCCGGCTGACCATTGCGGTGGCCGGCTCGTCCGGGCTGGTGGGCACGCAGGTGTGCGCCCTGCTGGAGACCGGCGGGCACACGGTGCTCCGCATGAAGCGAGGGGCGGACACCGGGGACGGCGTGATTGGCTGGGATCCGGACCAGGGCGTGCTGAACCCGCACGACCTCGAGGGCGTGGACGTGGTGGTCCACCTGGGCGGCGCGTCCATCGCCACGCGCTTCACGGACGAGAACAAGAAGAAGATCATGAACTCCCGCGTGGACAGCACCCGCCTGCTGGTCCGTGCGCTGGGCCAGGTTCCCGCGGAGAAGCGGCCCCGGGCGCTCGTGGTCTCCTCCGCCGTGGGCTACTACGGCACGGGCCGCGGGGACGAGGTCCTCACGGAGGACTCGCCCTCCGGGGACGGTTTCCTGGCCGAGGTGTGCCGCGAGTGGGAGCGCGCCGCCCACGGTGCCGCCGCGTACGGCATGCGGGTGGTCAACATCCGCACCGGTCTGGTGCTCTCGCCCACGGGCGGTCTGCTCAAGCCCCAGCTCCCGCTGTTGGAGGCGGGACTGTCCGGGCCGCTGGGTGGCGGGAAGCAGTGGCAGAGCTGGATCGGGCTGGACGACATGGCCGGGGCCGTGGCGCACCTGGTGCTCAGCGAGGACGCCGAGGGCCCGTTCAACGTGGCCGCGCCGCAGCCCGTGCGGCAGAAGCAGTTCGCGAAGACCGTGGCCGGGGTGCTGCACCGACCGGCCGTGGTGCCCACGCCCCTGGCCGGCCCCAAGGCCCTGCTGGGCACCCAGGCCACCGAGGAGCTCGTGGCGGCGAGCCAGCGCGTGGACGTGGCCAAGCTGCTGGCCAGCGGCTACCGGTTCCGCAACGAGGACCTGCGCAGCTGCGCCCAGCACATTCTCGGCCGCACGCGCTGACACGAACCGCGGGGGAGCCGTGGGGATTCGGTATCCTGGACCGGTGACATCTCAACACAACCGGCCCCCGGCGCACCTCGGTGCGCTCGTCGCGGCCGACGACAAGGAGTCGGACAGTCCGGCGCAGCTCCGCTGCTCCCCTGATTCCCGCTCGACCGCTTCCCCGTTCCCCCCGCGCGTGACCGCGCCGCGCCCCGAGGTGAGCTGGTGCTGACAGCCTGGCTCCTCCTGCTCGTCTTCCTGTTCCTGGTGCTGGCCAACGCCCTGTTCGTGGCCGTGGAGTTCGCGTTCCTCACCGTGGACCGTCAGGCGGTCCAGCGCGCCCACCAGTCCGGCGACAAGCTCGCCGGCACCATCGAGGAGAGTCTCAAGAAGACCTCCACCAACCTCTCCGGCGCCCAGCTGGGGATCACGGTCACGAGCCTCATGGCCGGCTTCCTCACCGGTCCCAGCCTGGGCACCCTCTTCGCGGAGGGCCTCGGCTGGACGGGGGTTCCCGACGCCGCCGCGGTGGGCATCGCGACCACGGCCGCCTTCATCGTGGCCACCTTCACGCAGATGGTCTTCAGCGAACTGGTCCCCAAGAACTGGGCCATTGCGGACCCCATGCGCGTCACGCGCGTGGTGGTGCTGCCCCAGAAGTTCTTCATGCTCGTGTTCGGATGGCTCGTGACGGTGCTCAACAGCTCCGCGAACGCCGTGCTGCGCATGCTGGGCTTCACGCCCACCGAGGACGTGGCGAACGCCCGCACTGCGGAGGAACTGGCGTCCGTGGTGAGCCGCTCCGGGCGCGAGGGCACCCTGGACGCCGGCACCGCGGAGCTCGTGGCCCGCTCCATCGAGTTCGGTGACCGCACCGCGGCAGACGTGATGCGCCCCCGGCCCCGTGTCACCTTCCTGGATGCGGACGACACCGTGGAGCACATGCTGCTCACCGCGTCCGAGACCGGCCACTCCCGGTTCCCCATCACCGGTGAGTCCGTGGACGACATCGTGGGCGTGGTGCACTACACCCACGCACTGGCGGTTCCCTTCGACGAGCGTGCCGTGGTGCGCGTGAGCGACGTGTGCGTGCCCGCCGACGTGGTCTCCGAGTCCATGACCCTGGATCCCCTGATGCGCCAACTGCGCGGCAAGGGCCTGCAGCTGGCCGTGGTGGTGGACGAGTACGGCGGCACCGCCGGCATCGTCACCCTGGAGGACCTCATCGAGGAGATCGTGGGCGAGATCGACGACGAGCAGGACACCCGCGTGCAGCGCTTCCGCCGCACCCGCGACGGTGGCCTGGTGGTCTCCGGTCTGCTGCGCCCGGACGAGCTGGGCGACGTGCTGCGCGTGGACATGCCCGAGGGCGAGGAGTCCGACACCCTGGGCGGCCTCATGGCGGAGGAGCTGGACCGGCTGCCCGAGGTGGGGGACTCCCTCACCGTGGAGGCCGTGGACCACTACCACCGGGACGAGGACGACCTGCCGACCACCGCCGAGATCCGGCTCGAGGTGATGCGGATGGACCAGCACCGCGTGGACCGTCTGCTGGTGCACCGCGTGGGCGGAAACCCGGACGAGCGGGGCGGCTCGACGTCGTCGACCTCCTGGCAGCCCCCGGGGCGGCCCGATCCGCTGGGCGGGGAGAACCCCGAACCGGTCACTGCCGAGCAGTTCCGCGCCTCCCGGGGCGAGAACCTGGGCGCCCCCGGGTTCCACCGTGACGAGGACGTGTCCGAGGAAGACCCCAGCGAGGAGAACCGATGACCACGAGCACCGCCATCATCGTGCTGGTCCTGCTGCTGGCCGGCAACGCGTTCTTCGTGGCGAGCGAGTTCGCCGTGGTCTCGGCCCGCCGGGACCAGCTGGAACCCCTCGCGGCGGAGGGCTCGAAGTCCGCCAAGTACGCCCTCAAGGGCATCGAGAACGTCTCCACGTCCCTCGCGGCCACCCAGCTGGGCATCACCGCGTGCTCCCTGCTGATCGGTGCCGCGGGTGAGCCCGCGATCGCGCACCTGATCGAGGTGCCCATGCACTGGCTGGGCGTTCCCGAGGCGCTGCTGCACCCGATCGCCCTGGTGATCGCGCTGCTGATCGTCACGTTCCTGCACATGATCCTGGGCGAGATGGTGCCCAAGAACATCGCGATCGCCGTGCCCAGCCGCGCCGCCCAGGTGCTGGGCCCCGTGCTGCACGGGTTCGTGGTGGTGTTCCGCCCGTTCATCTGGATCATGAACGCCACGGCCAACCTCCTGGTGCGCTGGCTGTTCCGCGTGGAGCCCAAGGACGAGGTGGCCTCCGCGTTCACCTCGGACGACGTCCGCGGCTTCGTGGCGGAGTCCGGGCGCGAGGGTCTGCTGGACAACGACGAGATCCGGCTGCTCACTGGTGCCCTGAACTTCGAGAACAAGACCGCCGCGGACGTGGCCCTGCCGCTGACCGGCATGCGCACCGTGCCCTCGGACATCACGGTCTCCGGTGTGGAGCTGCTGTGCGCGGAGACCGGCTACTCCCGGTTCCCGGTGCGGGACCGGGACGAGCGGCTCATGGGCTACATCCACACTAAGGACGTGCTGGGCCTGCCCGAGACCGCCCGTGAGCGCCCCATCCCCCCGGCAATCGTGCGCCGTTTCGCGCGCGTGGCCCCGGGGGACAAGCTGCGCAAGGTCACCCGCACCATGCAGGCCAAGGGCGCGCACTTCGCGCTGCTCGGTGAGGTGGCCCGTGATTCCCGCACCTCGGACGAGTCCGTCTACATCGTCGCGCTCGAGGACGTCCTGGAGGAGCTCGTGGGCGAGGTCCGCGACGCCACCAGCAAACCCGATCAGGAGAACGCCGCATGAGCCCCCGGAAGCTGTACCGCACCGCCGCCACCGCCGAGGCCGTCACCTGGACGCTGCTGATCCTGGGCATGATCGCCAAGTACGTCTTCCACGCCGGGGACCTCCCGGTGCGCATCGGGGGCGGGATCCACGGGTTCGTGTTCCTGAGCTACTGCGTGGCCACCGTGGTCGTCTGGACGGACCGCCGCTGGCCCGCGTCCACCGGCGTGGTGGGGCTGCTGCTGTCGGTGGTCCCGTTCGCCACGGTCCCCTTCGAGCGCCACGTGGAGCGCAGGGGCCTGCTCTCCGACTCCTGGCGCGTGGCACCCGCGGGCACGCTCCCCGCGGACGACGACGCCGCACGGCCGGCTTCCTCCGCCACCTCCCCGCAGCGCGGGGCCGGGTCCGCGGGCACCACGGCCGCCGGGGCGTCCAATCGCACCCCGGCGGCGTCGGCGGAGGTGACTGGCCGCGAGCCCGCGCGCACCCCGGCCGAGAAGCTGCTCGCGGTGATCCTGCGGTGGCCGGTCCTCTCCGGACTGGCCCTGTTGGTGTTCGTGGTGCTGCTCTTCGCGGTGCTGCTCACGGCGGGCCCGCCCACCCAGTGGTTCTCCTGACCTCTCAGGACGCGCAGGACGCCCCGCGTTCCTCCCCGGCAGGGGCTGGAACCCGGGGCGTTCCTCGTCCCACGGGATGACGCGCCGGGCCGTGCGCGGCGGATAGGCTTCCCACGTCATGGCTGCACACATCAGACTCGCCCGCTGGGTGGAGGACCACCCCCACTGGAGCAACGCCGTGCTCGTGGTGCTGGGCGGGCTGGTCACGGCGTTCTTCTCCGCGGTCTCCCTGGGGGACACCCGCACCTGGTGGTGCACGCTCGCGTGCTGGATCCCGCTGTTCTTTCGGCGCGTCAACCCCGTGGCCACGGCGTACTGCGTGGGGGCCCTAAGCCTGCTGAGCCTGCTGGTGCTCAACGTGGCCCCCATCGGACTGTGCCTGTGGGCCGTGCCGTGCGTGGTCTACACCGCGGTGAAGCTCTCACCCACCCCCGTCGGGCGGCGCGTGTACGCGGCGGCGCTGCTGGGCAGCGTGGTGCTGGGGGTGCGCAGCAACCACTGGTTCCTGTTCATGTTCGACGGCTACACCACCCTGGAGTGGGTGCTCGCGGGCACCATGTTCACGGTGGTCACCGCGGCGATCGTCACGGTCGCGTTCCTGGCGGGGGATCTGGCGCGCGGGCGGCGTCGTCGTCGGGAGCAGCTGGAGGACCGCGCGCGGCGCCTGGAGGTGGAGCGCGAGCAGGAGGTGCGCCTGGCAGCCCAGGACGAGAGGGCACGGATCGCGCGGGAGATGCACGACGTGGTGGCGCACTCGCTGTCCGTGGTGATCGCGCAGGCGGACGGGGCGCGCTACGCGGCGTCGTCGGCCCCCGAGGTGGCCGTGGAGACCCTGGGGACCATTGCGGAGACCGCGCGCGGCTCCCTCGCGGAGATGCGCAAGCTGCTGGGCGTGCTGCGCACCGAGGACGAGACGGGCACCGCGCCCGTGCCGCAGCTCGAGCAGATCGAGCACCTCGTGGCCTCCGTGCGCGCGGCCGGGCTGCCCGTGGAGTACCTGGTCAGCGGGGACCCGCACCTGTCCCCGGGCGCGCAGCTGACCCTGTACCGCGTGGTCCAGGAGGCGCTCACCAACGCCCTCAAGCACGCCCCCGCGGCCACCTCGGTGCGGATCGCGGTGGAGCACGGCCTCGGCGGTTCCACGGTGGAGATCAGCAACGACGGCGCCGGGGGTGACTCCCGGGCACCCGGCGGGGGATACGGGCTGCAGGGGCTGCGCGAACGCGTGGGCCTCTACGGAGGCTCCCTGAGCGCGGGCCCGCACCCCGAGCGCCCAGAGGTGTTCGTGCTGCGCGCTACCCTGCCGGGGGAGGAGACATGATGGCAGAGACCCCGGGCGCCACGCCCATCCGCGTGCTCATCGTGGACGACCAGCCGCTCGTGCGCGGCGGTTTCCGCATGCTCGTGGACTCGCAGGCCGACCTCACCGTGGTGGGGGACGTGGACGACGGCGCCGCGGCCGTCGAGGCCGTGCGCTCCGCGGCGCCGGGCGGCCCGGACGTGATCCTCATGGATGTGCGCATGCCCCGCATGGACGGCATCGCCGCGACCCGCGAGATCCTGCGGCTGCGGCCGGAGGTCAGGATCATCGTGCTCACCACGTTCGACCTGGACGAGTACGCCCTGGAGGGCATCCAGGCCGGCGCCAGCGGGTTCCTGCTCAAGGACGCCCGCCCCGAGGAGCTGCTGGACGCGATCCGCACCGTGGCCCGCGGGGACGCCGTGATCGCGCCGTCCACCACGCGGCGGCTGCTGTCCCACCTGGTCTCCGGGGGTTTCCCGCCCGAAGATCGAGCGGCCCCGGGCGGGGCGGCTCAGGCCTCCCGCGCGGGGTCCGGGGGCACGACGCCGCCGGAAGAGCCCCGGTGGCGCGGCGCGGCTCCCGCACCGGGTGCCGACCCCGGCGTTCCCCTCGGTGGTGCGCCCCTCGATGGTGCGCCCGGCACCCCGCAGTCTTGCGAGGGCGGCAGCCCCGGAGGTGCCCCGGCGCGGGACCCGTGGCAGGACCCCCGGCTCGGCACCCTCACGGCCCGTGAGCGCGAGGTCTTCGAGCTGATCGGCGAGGGGTGCTCCAACGGGGAGATCATGCAGCGGCTGTTCCTCTCCGAGCCCACGGTCAAGACCCACGTGTCCCACATCCTGTCCAAGCTGGGCGCCCGGGACCGGGTGCAGGCCGTGGTGATCGCGTACGAGACCGGCGTGGTGCTGCCCGGCTGAGCCCCGATCCACGGCCCGGTCTCATCCCCCGGTATGAGCGGGCGGCCCCGGGTGCGTCGCGCGTCACTGCCGGGGGCACGCCGGGACCGGAAAAGCTCGTACCCCCGTCCGATGTGCGCCGGCCCGGGGGCTCGGAAAATGGAAGCATGACTTCTCCGAACCCCACCCGCACCCCACACGACTCCGCACCCTGGGCCGCCCCGGCGCCCGCACACCCCGGCACCTCCCGGCGTCTGGCCGTGAGCGCGGCCCACGTCTCCCGCACGTACGGTGCCGGCGGCACGGCCGTGGCCGCGCTGCGCGACGTGAGCCTGGAGATCCCCGAGGGCACGTTCGTGGCGGTCATGGGCCCCTCCGGCTCCGGTAAGTCCACGCTGGTGCACTGCCTGGCCGGTCTGGACACCCCGGACCGCAACCCCGAGACCCGCATCGCGGTGGGTGGCCAGGACATCGCCGGGCTCTCCGACGACCAGCTGACCCGCTTCCGCCGCGACCACGTGGGCTTCGTGTTCCAGGCGTTCAACCTGGTCCCCACCCTCACCGCCCGTCAGAACATCGAGCTGCCGCTGTCGCTGGCGGGCAAGAAGGTGGACACCGCCCGCCTGGACGCCCTGGCCACCACGCTGCAGATCACCAAGCGCCTGGACCACCGCCCGGACGAGATGTCCGGCGGGCAGCAGCAGCGCGTCGCGATCGCGCGCGCCCTGCTCTCCCAGCCGGACGTCGTGATCGCGGACGAGCCCACGGGCGCGCTCGACTCGGCCACGTCCCAGGAGGTGCTCGCCCTGCTGCGCCGCTGCGTGGACGAACTGGGCCAGACCGTCGTCGTGGTCACGCACGACGCCACCGTGGCCGAGGCCGCGGACCGCGTGGTGCGTGTGCGCGACGGCCAGATCGTGGCCGACGACGCCCGGGGAGGTGCGCGCTGATGCTGAAGGTCGTCTACTCCCGCCTGACCCGGCAGTGGAGCCGATACGCCCTCGTGGTGCTGTGCGTGGCCGTGTGCGCCGCGTTCATGACCGCGGCCCTGGGGCTCGCGAGCAGCTTGACCACGAGCCTCGCCTCGGACCTCGCGGCACCCTACAAGAACGCGGACGCGGTGGTGCAGAGCACGGACGACGAGAAGGCCCCGGCCGCCGCGGACGCTCAGCAGATCCGCAAGATCGAAGAGCTGCCCGAGGTCCGCAGCGCCTGGGCCTCGCACGGGGCCCCCGTCCAGGCCCAGGGCGGGAAGGAGAACTCACCCAGCGTCATGGGTGACCTGCCCGGGGACCCCTCCCTGCTGCCCGCGGAGCTGACCACGGGTGAGCTGCCCACCTCGGACACCCAGGTGGCCGTCGCCGAGAAGACCGCCGAGGACCTCCACCTGGGGGTCGGGGACACCGTGGAGCTCACCGAGTGGGGCATCGAGAACGGCGCCACCACCCAGTACACCGTGAGCGGGATCGTGTCCCAGAGCTCGTCCTCGAGCCTGCCGGACTGGTACGCCACGCCCGGCGGGCTGGGGCACATGGCCGCAACGGAGGCACCCGGGCTCGCCGGGGGCTCCAGCATCCTGCTGCGCACCGACGGCTCCCTGAGCCAGGAGCAGCTGGACTCCCTGACCACCGAGGTCAACAGGATCCTGGGCACGGGCCAGGGCGGCCAGCCGGCCCTGAGCATCAAGACCCCCGAGCAGTTGGCGGACGACGCCCTCCAGGAGATGTCCCAGGGCACGGACGTGCTCGCGATCTTCCTGGCACTGTTCGCCGGACTCTCCGTGCTGGTGGCGCTGCTGGTGGTCACCAACACCCTGTCCGTGCTCACCGCCCAGCGGGCCCGTGAGCTCGCCCTGCTGCGCTGCGTGGGCGCCACGGGTTCACAGCTGCGCCGCGCGGTGCTGCTCGAGGGGCTGTTCATCGGGGTGCTCGCATCCGCCCTGGGCGTGGCCGCCGTGGCCGGTCTCGTGGCGCTGCTCAACGCCTCGGGCCTCACCGGGTCCCTGACTCTGACCCTCGCCCCCCGGGACGTGCTGGTCGGCTTCGTCACCGGTGTCCTGCTGACCGTCGTCGCCTCCCTGGGTCCGGCCCGCCGTGCCCGTGGGGCCTCGGCGCTGGACGGCCTGCGCGGCTCACGGGCCGCGGACGGGCTGCCCGTGGTGCGCATCGTGTTCGGTGCCCTCGTGCTCGTGGCCGGTGTGGGCGCCCTGGTGTTCGGAGCATCGCAGCACAGCCCCGGGCTGGGGATCGCCGGAGGGCTCGCGGCCTTCCTGGGCGTGGTGCTGACCTCCCGTGCCTACATCCCCGGCATGGTGCGGGGGCGGGCAGGCTGCTGCCCGGCGGGATCCCCTCCCGCCTGGCCGCGGCGAACGCCGCGCGCTACCCCACCCGCACGAGCACCACGGCCACCGCGCTGCTGATCGGTGTGCTGCTGGTCTCCACCGTGCTCACGGGCCAGCACGTGGCCCGCGTGAACCTGCTCAACGAGCTCGACCGCCAGAGCCCCGTGGACATCTCCGTCCCGGCGCAGGCGGGGCAGCTCAGCGCGGACCAGATCTCCGAGCTGGAGGGGCTGTCGAACGTCCTGGGCGTGCAGACCGGAGGGGACCTGCCCTCCGGGGCCGGTGCGACCATCGACGCCGAGCAGTACCTCAACAGCACCCAGGCCACGGACCTGCGCAGCTCCGTGGCGGACATCCTGCACGTGGACGCCAACCAGCTGGGCGGGGCCCTGCTGGAGAAGGCCAGCTACGTGAGCGTCCTGGACGTGCTGCTCACCGTGGTCCTCGGACTGCTGGCCGTGGCCGTGGTGGTGTCCGTGCTGGGCATCGCGTCCACCACGTCCCTGTCCGTGCTGGAGCGCTCCAAGGAGAACTCGCTGCTGCGGGCCCTGGGACTGTCCAAACGGCAACTGGGCGCGCTGATCCGCCGAGAGGCGCTGGTGATCTCCCTGGTGGCCACCCTCGTGGGCCTGGTGATCGGATGGGCCTTCGGAGTGCTGGGCGTGATGGCCGTGCTCCCGGAGGGCATCGCCGTGCACCCCGCGGTGCCGTGGGCGGGCTTTGGTCTGATCCTGGCCGGCGCCGTGGTGGTGGCCGTCCTCGCCTCGGCCTTGCCGGTCCGGCGGGCCACGAAGCTCAGCCCGGTGGAGGGCATGGCCCGGGCGGAGTGAGACCGGGGTGAGCCCATGAACCAGGGGCGTGGTCGCGTACGGGCGGCCACGCCCCTTTTCCTGTGCCGGGGAGGCCCGGGGGTCGATCAGCCCGGCGTGTCTGCCCCCGTGAGCCGGTCCAGGGCGGCCAGGAGACGGTCGAGGATTGCGTGGCGCGCCGCGGCGTCGTCGGGAAGCAGGCCCATGACCGCCTGCTGGTACAGCCCGTCACCCATGGCGAGCACTGCCGTGGCGACCACCGGGTCCTGTACGTCCGCGAGGATCACGCGGTACCACTCGGCGTTCACGCGGGCGCAGGTCTGCTTGGCGCCGGGTTCGCGGGCCTGCACCAGCCGGAAGGCGACGCCCAGGCTGCGGTCCAGTGGGCTGTCCTCGTAGAGCGAGGTGGTGAGGAACTCGCGGGCCGCGCCCTCGGAGGACGCGGTGAGCCGCTCGAGGTCCTCCCGAGCCAGTTCCTCGCAGCGGACCATGGCCGCCTCCACGAGCGCCTGGCGGTGGGGGAAGTGGTAGAGCAGCCCGCCCTTGGAGACTCCGGCGTGGGCGGCCACCGCGTCCAGGGTGGCGGCGCGCTCGCCCTCCGTGAGCACCAGGTGCTCGAAGGCGGCCAGCAGCTTGTCTCGGGCTTCCGGTTTGCGTGGCATGGACGTGCGGGACCTCACGTGGTGACGGGAATCATTGCGGACCTGACGAAGTTAACTGTACCGTCTGGACGGTAAAGACTGGTGAGATGCTCCGAGAACGGAGCACGGTACAAGGGCGTACGTCTCTCGTCCCCCCGCAATCCGAGTCCGAGGAGGTTCCCGAGGTGTCCACGATGGTCGAAGAACAGCGCAAGGCAGGGCCCCGGCAGTGGGCCTCCCTGGTGGTTCTGATGCTCCCCGTGCTCCTGGTGTCCGTGAACAACACGGCCCTGAGCTTCGCCCTGCCCGCGATCTCCCAGGGGCTTCACCCCACGGCGTCCCAGCTGCTGTGGATCGTGGACGTCTACCCCCTGATCCTCGCTGCGCTGCTGATCCCCATGGGCAGCCTGGGGGACCGGATGGGTCGGCGGAAGATGCTCATGATCGGGTCCACGGGCTTCGGTCTGGTGTCCCTGTTCGCCGCGTTCGCCCCCACTGCGGAGTGGCTGCTGGCCGCCCGCGTGGGCATCGCCGTGTTCGGCTCCATGCTGCTGCCAGCCACGCTGTCCCTGCTGCGCTCCGTGTTCCGGGACGACCGCCAGCGCACCCTGGCCATCGCCATCTGGACCGCCGGGTTCAGCGCGGGCGCGGCCCTCGGGCCCATTGCCGGCGGCTTCCTGCTCAACCACTTCTGGTGGGGTTCCGTGTTCCTGCTGGCCGTTCCGGTGCTGCTCGCGTTCCTGGTGGCCGCGCCTCTGATCCTGCCCGAGTCCAAGGACCCCCACCCCGGGCCCGTGGATCCGCTGTCCATCGTGCTGGCCGTGCTCACCATGGCCCCGGTGGTCTACGGCATCAAGTCCCTCGCCACCGGTGGCTCGGTGCTCCACGGTGTGCTGTTCATCGCCGTGGGCGCGCTGTGCGGGCTGCTCTTCGCCCGCCAGCAGGTGGCCAAGGACTACCCGATGCTGGACCTGCGCTTCTTCCGCAGCCCGCGCTTCTCCGGCGGCCTGTCCGTGAACATGGTGTCCAATGTGGCGCTGTTCGGCTTCCTGTTTTTCTTCACCCAGTACCTCCAGCTGGTCAACGGCACGGACCCCATGACCTCCGGGCTGCTCATGGTCCCCGGCCTGGTGCTCTCCATCCTGGCGGGCCTGGGTGCCGAGCGGATCGCACGACTGGTGGGCATCCGCACCGCCGTGGTGCTGGGTCTGCTGCTCGTGGCCGCCGGGTTCTTCGTGGTGGCGTTCACGGATCAGATGGCGTCCTCCGCGCCCATCCTGGTGGCGTTCACCGTGATGAGCGCGGGCACGGGCCTGGCCACCACGCTGTCCACGGACCTCGTGGTCTCCTCCGTGCCCGAGGCCAAGGCCGGCGCGGCGTCGGCCGTGTCCGAGACGGGCTACGAGGTGGGCGCCGTGCTCGGCACCGCCGTGCTGGGCGGGCTGACCACCGCGTTCTACCAGGCGCACCTGGAGCTGCCCGCCGCTGTGAGCGCGGACAGCGCCCAGATCGCGCACGAGACCCTCGGCGGGGCGCTGGACGTCGCGGCGGAGTCTCCCGCGGGCTCCGTGATCGCCGACGCCGCCGTGGCCGCCTTCTCCTCCGGGATGCAGTGGACCGCGCTGATCGGCGGCGTGCTGGTGGCCGTGGTGGCACTGGTCCTGGCCCGCGTGCTCCGCGCGGACCGTCGGGTGCGCCGCGTGCAGGGCTGACGCGCCCGGCCCACGACGCCCCGTCCACCATGCCCAGGGGCCACGACGCCGCCACACCGCTCCGCGACCCGTCTCACGTCTGAGGTGCACTTCTGCCAGGATCCCGTGCCGCGGGAGCGTCAGAAGTGCACCTCAGGCGTGCGGGTGACCCCCGCAATCCGCGCGCCGTGACGTGAGGCGGAGAGACGGTGACGGCGCGAAGGAGGTCAGAATGAGTACATGACCCTGAATGGTTTGGCGGTGGACGCCCCGGTTTACCTGGACTTCGCGCACGACTGGCTGGACCCTGACACGCGTTCACTGCTCGTTCAGGAGCGTCACGAATTCGAGGCTGTCCTGGGAGCACCCGTGGTGTTCACTGAGCCGCCCATCGCCTGCACCCGGTGGGTGGCCGAACGAACGAGCCGGGGTGAAGCCCCTTCACTGGCCTGGGACCCGGACGGCGCCACCCTGCGCAGTCGTGCTAGCGATCCGGATGGACTCCTGGCGACGTTCAGCTTGCTCCAGACACTGGCCCACACGTCGGGTACATGTGTCTACGCTTCTCCCGCGCAGACCGTCGATCAGGCCGTGGAACGCATTCGGAGCGAATGCCTGAACAGCTATCCCTCCTTCGATCTGCGGGGACTGGACCGGGCCGCCTTCTGCGCCGGGGTCCTGGACGACCGTCCTGGGGACTGGGCCGATTTCCTCCCCTGGGCCACACGATGGGTGGCCCAGCTCGGGGATGCGCACACTGCGGTCATGGACCACGGTGCCACGAGGTTCCACCCGCCCTACACGGCCGAGCTCCACGATGTCGGAGCCGTACTGATCCGCGTTCCCGAAGGGTCATCCGCGTACGCGGTTGGTGTCAGGCCGGGGTGGGTCGTGCGCATCGCGGACCCCGACCACTGGCTCTCCACGGTGGGCGCCTCTCCTCAGCAGCACCGGAGGATGGCTGCCCGCTCCGCCATGGCCGTCGCGGGCGAACAGCGCACGTTCGTGGCGGAGGACCCGCGTGGCACGCGCTCGGCGAGGTGGATTGAGTCGGCGGCTCCCCCTGCTGTGGAAGACCTCGTGACGGTTCGGCGGAACCCGGCGGGTGATGTGCAGATTGTGCTGCGGGCGTTCGACCCAGTTGCGGGCATCGAATCCGTGATCGACGACGTCGCCGCGTCAGCCACGGTCACGGATCACATGATCCTCGATCTGCGCGGGAACGTCGGGGGAGACATCATGCTGGCGGGTCGTTTGCGGGATCGCTTCCTGCGCACCAGAACTCTGCTGGGCAGCGCTGCCTTCACGGATGGCCGCGGCGGGTTGTCGGGACCGCGGCCCCGCTGGGCCGAGCCCTCCGTCCGTGGGCGGTGGCCCGGCACGCTGACGGTGGTGGTGGATGCCTCCACGTACAGCGCCGCGGAGGACTTCCTGGTGGGGCTGAAAGGGCTCGACCACGTGACGGTGGTGGGTGAACGCACAGGCGGTGGAAGTGGCCGGCCACGCACGATCCCCCTGGGCCCTGACTGCAGCCTGCGCATCAGCACGGCCATCACCTACGACCGGTCCGGGCACCCGGTGGAGTTCCACGGCATCCAGCCCGACCGCCGCCCCACTCGCGTGTAGCGCACGGCACACCCCTGGAAAGTTTTTGAATGCCTGGGCACCTGCTGTCCATGACACCGCAGGTCACCCCGGTTGTGGAGGTACGCTAACCAAGTTCGCGTACCGAGGGGTAGCCGTCTCTCTCCAGCGACGGAACCAGCCGAGCCAGCGGAGGGACGAGGCATGCACCTGCAGCCCAAGGATCAGGAGAAGCTTCTGGTGGTGGTCGCCGCAGACCTCGCGCGCAGACGCCAGGCGCGGGGGCTCAAGCTGAACTACCCCGAGGCCGTCGCCATCATCACCTACGAGCTCCTGGAGGGCGCTCGCGACGGGCGCACCGTGGCGGACCTGATGAGCTGGGGGAGCACCATCCTCACCCGCGAGGACGTCATGGATGGTGTCCCGGAGATGATCCCGGACGTCCAGGTGGAAGCCACGTTCCCGGACGGCACCAAGCTCGTGACCGTCCACGACCCCATCCGCTGACCTGCGCGAGGAGCACCCATGACCCCCGGAGAGTACGTGCTGGCGGACACCCCCGTGATCTGCAGCGAGGGCCGCGAGGCCATCACCCTGGAGGTCCTCAACCGCGGGGACCGCCCCGTGCAGGTGGGCTCCCACTTCCACTTCGCGGAGGCCAACCGGGCCCTGCAGTTCGACCGCGACCGGGCCGTGGGGCACCGCCTGGACATCCCCGCGGGCACCGCGGTGCGCCTGGAGCCGGGGGACACCACCACGGTGCGGCTGATCCCCCTGGGCGGTGACCGCATCGTCCACGGCTTCCGGGACCTCATGGACGGGCCCCTGGACGCCCACGAGCCGGCCTCCCTGGACGACGACGCCGCGGCCGTCACCCCCGTACGCCACCGCTCCGCAGCGGGAGACGCCCCGAAGCCGCTGCGCCAGCGGGGCGGCTTCTCCAACGAGACCCGCTGACCTCGTCCGGTCCGCACGCGTCCGGCCCACCCGGACGGCACGACGTCGACCAGCACGCTGAACACGCAGAACGAGAAGGTCAACCATGAGCTTTGAGATGAGCAGGGACCAGTACGCGAGCCTGTACGGACCCACCGCGGGGGACGCGATCCGCCTGGCGGACACCGAGCTGTTCGCGCGCGTGGAGAAGGACCTCACCACCCCCGGGGAGGAGGCCGTGTTCGGCGGCGGCAAGGTGGTCCGTGACGGCATGGGCCAGAACGGCCAGCTCGTGCGGGACGTGGGGATCCCGGACCTGGTGATCACCAATGTGGTGGTCATCGACTGGACGGGGATCTACAAGGCGGACGTGGCGGTGCGGGACGGCCACATCCAGAGGATCGGCAAGGCGGGCAACCCGCACGTGATGGACGGTGTGGACATCGTGATCGGCGTGGCCACGGACGTGATCGCCGGGGAGGGCAAGATCCTCACGGCGGGCGGGATCGACTCGCACATCCACTTCATCAGCCCGGACCAGATCGAGACCGCACTGGTCTCCGGGGTCACCACGATGATCGGCGGCGGCACGGGGCCCAGCGAGTCCTCGAAGGCCACCACCATCACCCCCGGTGAGTGGAACATCCACAACATGCTGCGCTCCTTCGAGGAGTTCCCCATGAACTTCGGGCTGCTCGGCAAGGGCCACGGCTCGGCCATCTCCCCCATGGCGGAGCAGATCCGGGCGGGTGCGATCGGACTGAAGATCCACGAGGACTGGGGCGCCACGCCGTCGTCCATCAACACGTCCCTGCAGGTGGCGGACGAGTACGACGTCCAGGTGGCCATCCACACGGACACCCTGAACGAGGCGGGGTTCGTGGAGGACACCCGCGCGGCCATCGCAGGGCGGGTGATCCACACGTTCCACACGGAGGGCGCGGGCGGCGGCCACGCCCCGGACATCATCGAGCTGGCGCAGGACCCGAACATCCTCCCGGCGTCCACCAACCCCACGCTGCCGTACACGCGCAACACCATCGAGGAGCACCTGGACATGCTCATGGTGTGCCACCACCTCAACCCGGACATCCCGGAGGACGTGGCGTTCGCGGACTCGCGCATCCGCAAGGAGACGATTGCCGCGGAGGACGTGCTGCAGGACATGGGCATCTTCTCCATGACGTCCTCGGATTCGCAGGCCATGGGCCGTGTGGGCGAGGTGGTGCTGCGCACGTGGCAGGTGGCTGACTCCATGAAGCGCCAGCGCGGGCAGCTGCCCGAGGACGAGGGCTCGGTGGGGGACAACCACCGCATCAAGCGCTACATCTCCAAGTACACGATCAACCCGGCGATCGCCCACGGCGTCTCCCACACGGTGGGTTCCGTGGAGGAGGGCAAGTTCGCGGACCTCGTGCTGTGGGAGCCCAAGTTCTTCGGGGTCAAGCCGGACCTGATCATCAAGGGCGGGCAGATGGTCCACGGGGTCATGGGCGATCCGAACGCGTCCATCCCCACGCCGCAGCCCCGCTGGTACCGCAAGGCGTTCGGCGCGTATGGCAAGGCGGCCGCGCGCTCGTCCATCACGTTCATGTCCCAGGCCTCCATCCAGGCTGGCGTGCCGCGCTCGCTCGGCCTGGAGAAGGTGGTGCGCGAGTGCCGGGACATCCGCTCCCTCACCAAGGCGGACATGAAGTTCAACGGCGAGACGCCGCAGCTGCGCGTGGACCCGGAGACCTACGAGGTGCGGGTGGACGGCACGCCCGTCACGTGCCAACCCCGCACGGAGCTGCCGCTCGCCCAGCGCTACTTCCTGTTCTGAGGCCCCGGCGGCGCAGCGGCGTCGTCGTCCCGGCACCCCCGGAGGACGACGACGCCGCGCCGCCCCTTCGGCGGTCCGGGGCACCAGCCAAGGCGGTCGCCGGGGAAGCAGGCACGTTCGGAACCCCCGCAATCGACGGAAGGAGACCCGTGATCGTCACCGAGATCCTGGGCAACATCCACGAGGCCTCCGGCCAGGAGCTCGTGGGCGGACGGCACGTGGAGAAGGTGGTGCTGCCCAGTACGGAGCTGGTCAAGCGCATCCAGCGCCTCACCACGGACCACGGCCACGAGCTGGGGCTGCGGCGGCCCGCCAAGGCGCCGGACCTGAAGGACGGAGACGTGCTGGCCGTGGAGGGGGACGCCGAGAACGGCAACGCCGTGGTGGTCCAGGTGCTGCCCACGGACGTGCTGGTGATCGGTGCGCGCTCCATCGTGGAGATGGCGTTCGTGGCGCACAGCCTGGGCAACCGGCACCTGCAGGCACAGTTCTTCGACGAAAACTCCGAGTACGGGGCGCAGGTGATGGTGGTGCAGTACGACCACACCGTGCAGGACTTTCTGGACCACCACGGGGTGCCGTACTCCCGGCAGGAGCGCGTCATGCCCGTGCCGTTCCGTCACGCCGAGCACACGCACTGAGGCCGTGACGGATTTGAGCCTGAGCGGTGTCCTGGGGCTGATGCAGCTCACGGACTCCGCCCTGCCCACCGGGGCGTTCAGCCACTCCCTGGGCTTCGAGACGTACATGGCCGCGGAGCAGCTGGAGGACGAGGCCTCGTTCTCCGCGTGGCTCGAGATGTTCGTGGACCAGCAGCTCACGTTCACGGATGCGCTGGCCATCCGACTGGTCTACGCGGCGCAGGACTTCGAGCGGGTCGAGGACCTGGACGACCTCGTCACGGCGCAGGCCCTTCCCCGCCAGATCCGGGAGGGCGGGATGACCATGGGGCGGCGGCTGCTGAGCATCGGCGCGCGCAGCTACCCGGGGGACTGGGTGCTGCGGTACCAGCAGGGCGTGGCCGAGGAGCGCATGCACGGCCACCAGGCCACGGTGTGGGGTGTGCTCGCCCGCGGCCTGGACGTCCCCGAGGACACCGCGGTGGCCTCCCACGTGTATGCCACGGTGATCTCCCTGACCCAGAACGCGGTGCGCGGCATCCCCCTGGGCCAGAACACCGGACAGGCGGTGATCCGGGCGGCACAGGACTGGGTGGGGCGCGCCGTCGCCACCTCCCGGGAGCTGGTGTCCGCCGGGCTGGGCGAGGAGGTGCTGGGCGCGGTGGCCCCCGGCCTGGAGATCGCCCAGATGAACCACGAACGCCAGCGGGCCAGACTTTTCATGAGCTGAGGCCAACGACGACGCCGCGCGGCCAGGCCGGGCGCGTCGGGCCGGTTCGCCCGCGGGCCGGCGGAACGCACGAGACCTCACGAGAACAAGAACCACCACGAGCAGCAGGAGGGACAGCATGGACCCCGTCATCATCGGTGTGGGAGGCCCCGTGGGAGCGGGCAAGACGCAGCTCGTGGAGCGCATCACGCGTGCCATGAGCCAGGAGATCTCCATGGCCGCGATCACCAACGACATCTACACGATCGAGGACGCCAAGATCCTGGCGCGCAACTCGGTGCTGCCGGAGGAGCGGATCATCGGCCTGGAGACCGGAGGCTGCCCCCACACCGCCATCCGCGAGGACACCTCCATGAACGAGGCCGCGATCGAGCAGCTGAAGAAGCGGTTCCCGGATTTGCAGGTGATCTTCGTGGAGTCCGGCGGGGACAACCTCTCCGCCACGTTCAGCCCCGAGCTGGTGGACTTCTCCATCTACGTGATCGACGTGGCCCAGGGGGAGAAGATCCCGCGCAAGGCAGGGCAGGGGATGATCAAGTCGGACCTGTTCATCATCAACAAGACGGACCTGGCCCCGTACGTGGGAGCGGACCTGACCGTGATGGAGGAGGACTCCAGGGTCTTCCGTAAGGACAAGCCGTTTGCGTTCACCAACCTCAAGACGGACGAGGGCCTGGAGCGGGTGCAGGAGTGGATCCGCACCGACGTCCTGATGCTGGACCTTGCCTGAGGACTGGGCCGGTCAGCTGCGCCTGGAGATCGGGCAGCGGGACGGGCGCTCGTACGCCGCCCGCCAGTTCCACGAGGGGGCGCTGCGGGTGCTGCGCCCGCACTACCTGGACCGCTCCGGGCAGGTCACCTACACGGTGGTCAACCCGGGTGGCGCGTACCTCGGGGCGGACGCCTACCGGCTGGACGTCGACGTGGCGGCCGGTGCCTCCCTGGCGCTCACCACGCAGTCCGCGACCAAGGTCTACCGCACGCCCCAGGACCCGGCCACTCAGGAGATGTCGGTGCGGCTCGGCCCCGGCAGCGTGCTCGAGTACGTGCCGGACCAGCTGATCGTCTACCGGGGCGGGTCCTACATCCAGCGCACCCTCGTGGAGATGGACCCCACGGCGTCCCTCGTGCTCGCGGAGGTCGTGACGCCGGGGTGGTCCCCGTCCGGGGAGTCCTTCGCGTACGACGACCTGCGGATGCGGACCGAGGTGCGGGTGACGCCGCCCGCGGGGGCGGGTGCGCCGTCATCCCCCGCGCCGGTGCGGACCCGGCGGCTTGTGGTGGACCAGCTGCGGATCCGCCCGTCCGAGCACACGGACGTGGCCGGCACCGGGTTCATGGAGGGCCACAGCCACACCGGGCAGCTGCTGCTCGCGGACGCACGTCTGGACGCGGAGCTGTACGAGCGTCTCTGTGAGCTCGTGGACGCGTCCGGCACCCACTCCGGGATCACCCGCGCCGGCGCGGGGGAGCCGTACGGCGTGCGGTGCGTGTGCCTCCGCTCGCTCGCCGAGTCCACGGAAGCCATCGCGGCGCTGCACCGGGCCGTGGTGGACGAACTCCGGGAGCGCTGGCGAGGACAGGCCCCCCTGGGGCTGCGCAAGTACTGACCACACCCCACCGAGGAGGACCGTGTCCACCACGTCACACCCCACGCTCTACCGCCGCTACGTCACGGACCGGCACGCGCTGCCGCTGCGCATCCGGGTGGGCTTCACGCTCGCCGCGGTGGCGTGCCTGCACCTGCTCGCGTTCGGACTGCTGGCGAGCGCGCTCGCTCCCGGTTCCCAGCCCCTCGCCCTGGGCGTGGTGCTGACCGCGTACGCCGCGGGCATGAAGCACAGCTACGACTGGGACCACATCTCCGCGATCGACAACTCCACCCGCAAGTTCGTCTCCGAGGGCATGAACCCCGCGAGCGTGGGCTTCGCATTCAGCCTGGGCCACTCCCTGGTGGTCACGCTGGCCGGGGTCATGGTGGTGGCCGGGGCGCAGTTCGTCAGCGGCGCGTTCGAGGAGGGCAGCTCCGCGAACCACGTGCTCGGGCTGATCGGCGCGGGCGTCTCTGGGGTCTACCTGCTGGTTCTGGGCCTCTACAACGCGAGCATCTCCGTGGGTCTGCTGCGTGGCCGCGGCAGCCGCACGCTGCCGCCGTCCGCGGCTGTCTCCGCCTCCGGGGACGACGCCGCCCACCCCCACGACCTCGACGGCGGCTGGGGCCTCGTGTCCCGGCTGCTGCGCAAACCGCTGCAGCGCGTGCGGCGCCCTCGGGACATCTTCGTGCTGGGGTTCCTCTTCGGTCTGGGTTTCGACACCGCCACGACCATCGGCCTGCTGCTGCTCACCGTCTCGGCGTCCCTCGCGGGCGTGCCGGCCCTAGCCTTGCTGGGGCTTCCCGTGGCGTTCACGGCGGCCATGACCCTGTGCGACACCCTCAACGGGCTCGGCATGATGAAGCTCTACTCCACGGCCCTGACCGAGACCGGCACCCGGATGCGCTTCAACGCCACGGTCACCGTGATCTCCGCGGTCTCCGCGCTGCTCATCGCTGTGATCACCCTCGGCGGGTTCGTCAACGACCTTCTGGGACTCACCGACCCGGTCACGACGGCGCTCGCGGACGTCGACCTCGGCCAGGCGGGCCTGGCGCTGGTTGCCGTCTTCGGACTGGTGTGGCTGTGGTTCTGGTGGACGTCCCGTCGTGGGGCGGACACGCAGGCGTGAGCGCCGGTCCCGACGCCGCGCAGGGATGGTGGGCTTCACATCGTCGGGAATCTTCCCCCGCGGGCGTTCGTTAACCCGGGTGAGGACGTGCTCGATCGTCCGAAAAGAGAATCCGAGACACTAGGAGACCTCATGGCTTTCCGTACAGAGAACCCCGCCACCGGAGTTGTTGAGCAGGAGTTCACCTCGGCCACCGACGCAGACGTCACCCGCGCCATCGAGCGCGCCGACGCCGCTTTCGCCTCGTGGCGCAACACCCCGGCAGCTGACCGCGCCAAGGCGCTGGCGGCCGTGGCCCAGGCCTTCCAGGACCGCGGGGACGAGCTGGCGCGTGTGATCAGCACCGAGATGGGCAAGCCCTTCAAGCAGGCCCAGGGCGAGGTCGCCCTCTCGGCGTCCATCTACCAGTGGTACGCGGACCACGGCGAGGGGCTGCTGGAGGAGGAGACCCTGGACGTGGGCGACAGCGCCAAGTCCGTCGTGGTCACCGAGCCCGTGGGTGTGCTCATGGGTGTCATGCCGTGGAACTTCCCGCAGTACCAGGTGGCCCGTTTCGCGGCCCCGAACCTGATGCTGGGCAACACGATCCTGCTCAAGCACGCCTCGATCTGCGGCCGCACCGGTGAACTGATCGAGGAGATCCTGCACGGTGCAGGCATCCCGGAGGACGCCTACATCAACCTGTTCGTGAGCACCGACCAGGTGACCACGATCATCGAGGACCCGCGGGTGCGTGGCGTGTCCCTGACCGGCAGCGAGGGCGCCGGTGCTGCGGTGGCCACCACGGCCGCGCAGAACCTCAAGAAGAGCGTGCTGGAGCTCGGCGGCTCCGACCCGTTGATCGTGCTCGACGACGTGGATGTGGCCAAGACTGCCAAGACCGTGGCGACCACCCGCATGCGCAACGCGGGCCAGGCCTGCAACTCGCCCAAGCGCATTCTGGTGCCCTCCGGGATGTTCGACGAGTTCGTGAAGGTGGTCGTGGAGACCGTCGAGGGCATGAAGGTTGGTGACCCCCTGGCAGAGGACACCAAGATCGGCCCGCTGTCCTCCGTGGAGGGCCGCGACGACGCCGTGTCCCAGGTGGAGCGCGCCGTGGAGCAGGGTGCCACCCTGCACACCGGCGGCAAGTCCCTCGACAAGGACGGCGCTTGGATGTCCCCGGCCGTCCTCACCGGTGTCACGCGTGAGATGGACGCCTTCAAGGAGGAGATCTTCGGCCCCGTGGCCGTGGTCTACTCCTACGACTCGGTGGACGAGGCCGTGGAGATCGCCAACGACTCCTCCTTCGGTCTCTCCGGCTCCGTGTGGGCCGAGGACACCGCGAAGGCCGAGGAGGTTGCGCGCCGCCTCGAGGTGGGCATGGCCTACGTCAACGAGCACGGCACCACCATGCCGGGCCTGCCGTTCGGCGGTGTTCGCCGCTCCGGCTACGGCCGTGAGCTGGGCCGCTGGGGCTTCGGCGAGTTCTCCAACACCAAGTTGGTGCGCGTGGCGGGCTGACCCCCCCCGCGTACCACCACGCTGGTGCCCGGGGTTGCGTGTTCGCACGCGGTTCCGGGCACCCGCCCTGCCGGTCGACGACGCCGCGGCGCCATCGACCGCGCGACACCAGCAGTCGCGGGGACCGCCCCGCCACACGAAGAGAAGGAGCATCCCATGGCGGATCTGACAAACCTCACGGAGCAGGAGCAGGCCAACCTGGACCTGGCCAAGGAGTACATGCGCATTGCCTACACCCCGGGTGAGGCCAGCGCGGACGCCGTGGCGCACCTGTGCGCTCCGGGCAACAAGTTCGTGGGTCCCACCACGTTCCCGGGCACCGAGACCCTGGAGCAGTACGCGGACGTCCACGGCGAGCTCATGACCAAGCTGGACGACCTCCACTTCGTGAGCTTCGACGTGGAGTTCGTGAAGGACGACCGCGTGGCCCTGCGCTACACCGCCCAGGGCACCCACAAGGGTGCCCCGCACGGTGACATCCAGCCCACCGGTCGCCAGGCCACCTGGACCGCGTGCGCGCTGTTCCGCGCGGAGAACGGCAAGCTCACGGAGTTCGTCAAGGAGTGGAACAAGCTGCCCATGTGGGAGCAGCTGGGCTGGCCCATCGAGGAGTGCCTGACCTACAACGACTGAGACGGTCGCGACGCCCGGTGCGGTGTCGGTTCTGCGGCGGGGCCGCGGCAGGTGCGTGCTGCGCCTGTCGCGGCCCTGCGGCGTTGTCGGCCCTTTCCGGCGAGGAAGGGCGTCCTGGGGTCCCGGGCTCCCAGCCGTGGTCGTACAGTGGGAGGCAGATCACACGGAACCGGCGCGGAATCAGGTGGACCATGAGTGCTCAGGAACTGCTGGCGGACGCGGCACGGCGTCCCGTGGAGGCGGCGGAGGCCGCAGTGGAGAACGTCTCTGCGGAGGTCTTGAACCGCATGCCGGGCGGCACGCACAACTCCATGTCGTGGCTGCTCTGGCACGCCGCGCGGCAGCAGGACGCGCAGATCGCGCAGCTGTGCGGCGCGGAGCAGGTCTGGACCGCCGAGGGGTGGAGCGGCTCCTTCGGGCTGGACCGTGCGGCCGGGGACTTCGGCTTCGGGGATGGCCCCGAGGATGTTGCCCGGGTGCGTGTCTCGGACCCAGGGCTGCTCGTGGGCTACCTCCGCGCGGTCTGCTGCGCCACGGCCCAGTACCTCCGGGGGCTGTCGGACGAGGAACTCGCTGAGGTCGTGGACGACTCGTGGGACCCGCCCGTCACCCGGGGCATGCGGATTGTCTCCACGATCGACGACGCCGCCCAGCACGTGGGACAGGCGGCGTACGTCCGCGGGCTCGTGGACGAGGACTGGACCGGGCGCTACTGACATCCTGTGGATTCCCGTTCATGCAACTACATGAACACCGGAAATTCACCTAGACTGGTTCTACTGACTGTCGGCGCCAGGGCTCACGGCGTCGAAGTTGACCCCCCGGGAGACACGATCATCCATGGCTCGTTCACGTGCACGCTCCACCCCCGCCAGGAAGCCCTCCATGGCTCTCATGGCGTTCACCTCGTTCTCCCTGCTGGTCGCGGGGAGCGTGGCGCTGAGCAACGGCACCGAGGTAGCCCCCTGGCAGCCCGCCATGGCGCAGGATCCCCAGGGACCCCAGCGCCCCGCGCCCTCCGGGCAGGCCACTGACGACGCCGCACGGCCAGCTGAGCCGTCCCTCTTCGCCGCCTCCCCGGATGACGCCGCCATCTCCGCGGCCCAGGACGCGTCCCTCGTCTCCCTGAGCAGCACCCCGCCGAGCGGCGGATCGGCCGGAGCGGGCGTGCCCGGAACGGGTGGCGGAACGGGCAACGGGGCAGCGTCCTCGGTGGCGCCGAGCACGCGCGCACCCGCGACCTTCAAGGGCGAGCTGCCCGTCAACACCCTGATCGCACCGGCGCAGCCCGTGGTGGTGCTCAAGGGCGGCGAATTCGGCTGGCGCACGGCGCCGGACACGGGCCAGCGCGAGTTCCACAACGGCACGGACGTCTCCGCTCCAGAGGGGGTGCCTGTCGTGGCAGCCCTGGACGGCACCGTGACCGCCGTGTTCTGGGACGTGTGGGGCGGCAACCGCGTGGAGGTCTCCCACGCGAACGGCATGAAGACCACCTACAACCACCTCAGCAAGGTGATGGTAAAAGAGGGCGATTCTCTGCGGGCATCGGAGCAGCTGGGTGCCGTGGGCCAGACCGGCCAGCGGGTGACCGGGCCGCACCTGCACTTCGAGACGTGGGTGGACGGCAAGGTCGTGGACGCGCAGTCCTTCGACTGGAAGTCCGGGGAGGAGATTATCCCGGCGTCCCGTCCGGCGTACTCCACGGCGGACCAGGCCGGGGTGTCGCAGGCCCCCACCAACCCGAACGCCAAGCCGGGAACGGACGCGGGTTCCGCGCCCAGGACACCGAAGAAGAACCAGGACGAGATCCGGGCGCTGGGTCAGCAGACGGCACCGGCCAAGGACACCTCGGCCTCCGGCAACGGTAAGGCCTCCGGTGAATCCGCTCCGAAGGCCTCCGACTCCTCCGGCAAGAAGCACGTGACCCACGGCCCGTCTCAACCCGGTTCGCCCACCAAGGGCACCGGCAAACCGCAGACTCCGCCGAAGACCCCGGTGGCGTCCGGCTCCCAGGGTGCCACCGGCAAGCCCGCTGACCCCAAGCTGTCCGAGCCCGGAAAACCGGGTGCGACGCCGACGAAGCCGGCGCCCTCTCGGCCCGCGCCCTCCAAGCCCGCTCCGACGAAGCCGGCACCGACGAAGCCCGCTCCGACCAAGCCAGCGCCCTCCAAGCCGGCACCGACCAAGCCCGCTCCGACGGAGCCCGCGCCCTCCAAGCCTGCCCCCACCACACCCGCGCCCTCCCCGGTCAACCCGTACACGGCGGACATCACGAAGCTCACCACCCTGGAGCAGTTCCAGCAGCGCACCCAGAACCTGCTGGCCACGCAGCTGAAGCTGACCCCGGCGGAGCAGTTCGGGCCGCTGACCCCCCTGAACGTGGAGCTCAAGGCGCTGACCCAGCAGCTCACCTTCCGCAACTTGGCCGCGGTGGACCCGGCGTACGCGAAGCAGCTGGGGATCACCCAGCAGGCGGTGGAGAAGGCTTCCGCCAAGCCCACAGACCCGAAGCTCACTTCCGCGGCCACGGCGGAGCTCACCAAGCTCCAGGACCTGGTGAAGAACGCGCCGCTCTACAAGGACAAGAACGCCGCCGCGCCGGGAGCGGGCCAGCCTGCCCCCGCGGTGCCGGGCCCCGCGGCGCCGGGCCCGGCCGCACCGCAGAACTGACCCCGGGACTCCCCACCCCCACGCGGTGCCCGATCCCACGGTGCCCGTTCGTGCGGTGCTAGCCTGCCCGCAAGGGGCACCAGCACCGGACCGGCACCAGGGAAGTGGGCACACGTGCGACGCATCGTGATCATCGGGGGTGGCAACGCGGGCCTGAGCTGCGCGGCGCGCCTCCTGCGGCAGACATCCCGGGACTCGGTCCGGGTGACGGTCGTGGAGCCGAGCCCCACCCACACCTACAGCCCCATGCTCTCCTACGTGGGGTCGGGCATGGCCGGCCTGAGCAGCGTGTGCAAGGCCCAGCGGCGGTACATGCCCTCCGGAGCCCGGTGGATCCGTGCCCGTGTCACGCGGGTGGATCCGCAGGCCCACACGGTGGCGCTCGACGACGGCACTGAGCTGGACTACGACGACCTCGTGGTGGCCCCCGGCATCGCCCCGGACCTCGATCGGGTGCCCGGGCTGGCCGCAGCCCTTGACGGCCCGCACGCTGCCTCCAACTACATCACGCAGCTCGCGCCCAAGACGTGGGACCTGATGCCCGGGCTGCGGGGCGGGACCGCTGTGTTCACCATCCGCTTCGAGGACGTGGGCTGCGGCGGGGTGGGCTACAAGCCCCTCTTCATGGCGTGCGACCACTGGCGCCGCACCGGGGTGCTGGAGGACCTCCGCGTGCGGGTGGTCGTGGAGGCGCCCGAGCTGTTCCCTGAGCCCCGGGTGGCCGGACACATCGCGGACGCACTGCGGCGCTACGGCGTGGAGGCCGTCCTGGACGCTCGCATCGAGTCCGTGGACCCGGAGACCCGGGCCCTGCGCATCACGCGGGGCGGGGCACGGGAGACCGTGGAGTACGACGCCCTGCACGTGGTTCCCCCGCACCGCGCCCCCGCGTGGATCGCGGACAGCGGGCTCGCGGACGACGGCGGGGCGGGCCGGGTGGCCGTGGAGCCCGAGACGCTGCGGCACGTCCGCTTCCCGCACGTGTGGTCCCTCGGGGATGCCGCCGCGCTGGGCATCATGGCCTCCGGCGGAGCGATCCGCAGCCAGAGCCCGGTCCTGGTGCACAATCTCCTCGCGGCGGATTCCGAGGAGCTCCAGCGCTACGACGGCTACACCGTGGCGCCCATCGCGCTGTCCCGACGAACACTGCTGCTCGCGGAGGTGGACCGCCGGATGCGCCCGGAGCCGTCCTTCGGCGTTCGCGACCTCGCGAACCCCCGCCCGTGGACGTTCCTCTTCGACCGCTGGCTGCAGCCCGCCCTGTACTGGAAGGGCATTCTGCGCGGTCTGATCTGAGCGGTTCGGCCCCTGGTCCCGGGCCACGACGCCGCCGCGAGACTCCAATGCGAGACCCCCACGTGGGGCTTCCACGCCACGTGGGGCACCCTCGTGAGAGAACCGCGCGAGGCGCCCGGCGGCGTCGTCCGGGGCCGTGCGTGGCGGGGCGGCGCGTGCTGGGGTGGTGCCGGGTCCGGACGGGCCCGGCGCCACCGTGCTCAGCGGGTGGAGCGCACCCGCACCCCGGTGACCGGGCGGGTCAGCATGTGGGTCCACGAGAACGTGAGGTCGTCCTGGTCGCTCGGCAGCTGGACCTCCGGGCGGCACAGCGCCACCACGGCGGCGGAGAGGGACGTGACCGCGATCTTTTCGCCGGGGCAGCGGTGGCCCGTGCGCACGTCCGCACCGCCCTGGGGGATGAACGTGGAGATCGCCTCGGCGTCCTCGACCCCCAGGAAGCGCTCGGGGTCGAACGTGGCCGCGCGGTCCCAGGACGCCGGATCCGTGTTGGTGCCCAGGATGTCCAGGACCACGCGTTCCCCCTTGTGCACGGGGCAGCCCTGGATCTCGGTGTCCTGCGTGAGCTCCGCGGGGAGCATGGGCACGAACGGGTACACGCGTCGGACCTCCTGCGCGAAGGCCACGGCCTCGGGAACGTCCAGCAGGGTGCCCCCGCGCTGCTCGGAGGCGGTGCGGATGCGCTCGACCCACTCGGGGTGCTCCACCAGGGCAGTGGCCGCGAACGCCGCGAAGCGGGCCACGGCCACGTTCGGGCGGGTGAGGTTCTGCAGCTCGATGCCCGCTGTCTTGGCGTCCACCAGCTCGCCGTGCTCGTCCACCAGACCGGCCATGTGCTCGAGCACGGAGTCCTGGGGAGCACGGACCCGCCCGGCTCGGACGTCCTTGATGAGCGCGGTGAAGCGGCGGTCCAGGGCGATCCGGTCCAACCGGGACACCACGTGGCTCGCGGGGCGTCCGAAGGTGTCCAGCAGGCGGCTCATGCGGTGGGCCCAGCGGTCCATCTCCGGCACGCCCCACTGCAGGCCGGCCCACCGGAAGGACGCGCGGCCGAAGGCGATCGCGGTGCTGTCGTAGACGTTGTCGCCGTCCTTCCAGCGAGCCACGAGGTCCTCGAGCTCCTCGGCCACGAAGGGCTTGTACGCGGCCACGCGCTCGTCCTCGTACGCCATGTCCGCGAGCTGGTTCTTGCGCGTCCGGTGGGCCTCGCCGTCCAGGCCGTGGACAGCTCCCGCTCCGAACAGGGGACCCTGGACGACGCCGGGCATCGCCCCGTCGCGCTGCACGCGGGACGTGTCGTAGAAGAGCTTGACGCCCTCCTCACCGCGGACCAGGACGGTATTCTTGCCCAGCAGGGGCATGCGCACAGGGCACCCCGAGTCCGAGGAGAGGCCTGCGCGGCGTCGTACGCGGGAGGCGAAGAGGTAGCCGGAGCGCAGCAGCGAGGGGCCCTGCTCGGAACGGGTCTGGCCGAACTGTGAAGTCATGCTCCCCAGTATGCGCCCGCAGCCCGTGCGTCTGCGGGAGGGTCGTTGAGCCTGCGTTCAGGAGCGGCGGCGCTCCCGCAGCGCCCCGGCGAACAGGAACGCGAGCACGCCCATCACGGGGAAGATGAGCAGCGCGGTGCGCAGCCCCACGGCGTCGGCGAGCACCCCCACCAGAGGTGGGGAGAGCACGAACACGATGCGCATGCACCAGCTGACCAGCGTGAGCCCCGTACCGGGTTTGAGGCCCGGCGCGTGGTCCGCGGCGGCGTAGGCGTTGGGGACCATGGTGGCGCAGCCGAAACCGGCGAGCGCGAAGCCCACCAGGGCCAGCCACGGAGCGGGCGCGAGGGCGACGGCTCCCAGGCCCACGAAGATCAGGACGCCTCCGATGCGGGTCACCAGGACGGCGCGGAGCGCGTCGATCAGGCGGTCCCCGACGATCCGGCCCACGAACTGCGCTCCCACGAGGCTCACGTAGCCGAGCCCCACCAGGCCCACAGGGGCGGCGAGCACGTCCCGGAGGTAGACGGCGGACCAGTTGGAGCCCACGTCCTCCACGAGCACCCCGGACACGGCGACCACCGCGATGGGCAGCAGAGCCAGCAGCGCCGCGCGCCTTCCCCGGGGCAGCCGGGGAATCCCTGCGGTGTCCACGGGGAGGTTCTCCGCCTGGGCGGCGGCGTGGGCCTCGTGGTCGTCCGGCACGGCCCACCGCATGGCCACCACGGCCACGGCGGCGAAGACCACCCCGCTGACGAGGAAGTGCCAGGCCAGGGGCACGTGCAGGGCGGCGGCCGCGGTGCCCATGAGCCCGCCGATCACGGCACCCACGCTCCACAGGGCGTGCATGGAGTTGATCATCGAGGTTCCGGCGAGGCGCTGGACCCGCAGTCCCTGGGCGTTCTGGGCGGTGTCCACCACCGCGTCCAGCACTCCGGCGACGAACAGCCCCGCTCCGAACACGGCGAGCACCGGGACGGAACCGGTCACGAACACGGCCGCGGCCAGGAGCACGGAACCCGCGGCCGCGGTCCGGGCGGTCCCGAACCGTCGCAGGACGGGAGCGGGCAGCGGCCCGGCCACCACGCCGCCGATCGGGAACGCGATCACCGCCAGCCCGTACGCCGCGTTGGAGAGCTCGAACATGTCCTTGAACTCGGGCAGCCGCGGGAGCAGGTTGGAGAAGATCGCGCCGTTCGTGAGGAACAGCAGGGACACGGCCAGCCGGGCACGGCGGATGCGCGCGCGGTCCATGGCTTCGGGGTCGGAGGACGTCACCCGACCAGGCTACGGGGCGCGCCGCCTGGGGAGTCATCCGGTGTCACCCGGGGCCGCACGTGCCGGTCCACTCCCGCCGCGGGCAGGGAAAAGCCCTGCGGCCCGCCTGGTCAGCGGTGCCGCGGGGCGCCCGTCCGGAGCCCGTACGCGCCGGACGGGAGGTCTACTCGTCGCGGCCCGGGGCGGTGGAGACCGTGAGGCTCGGGGCCGGGGAGTTCGAGGAGCGCGGGGAGCTCAGGGAACTGGGGGAGCCGTCCGTGGGCTCCTGCCGGTCGCCGTCCCACGCGTCCACGGTCCCGGCGTCCCGCACGTCCACCGGCGTCCCCTTCAGGAACAGGCAGGGCCGGCCCTTGGGTGCGGCGTCGCACGTGGCGTCCGCGTCGTACTCGGTGCTCGGCGCCCCGCCCTGGGTGGCGGTCTGCAGGCCCTGGTCCGAGCTCCACGAGTCACCGCTGCCCCACGAATCTCCGGCGTACGCGGAGCCACCGGGGGTGGTCGTGCGCGGGTGGCGGGGGTCGGCGACGTCGTGCTGGCTGCCCTGCGGGTACCAGTAGTCCGCGCCGGGCATGTCCACCCCGTACGCGCCGGTGGTCGCGGTGACGGAGGTGCGCTGCGGGGCGGGGCCCTGGGCCGCGACGAGCGCCATCCCCAGGGTCACGTGGGCGTCCAGGCGGTTCTTCACGCTCACCCCGTCCAGCACCACCTGCCCGGTGGTCGCCCGGGCGTCCAGCACGGAGGCCTCCACGTTCGAGGCGGTGACCGAGCCCATCTCGGACGAGGCGGAGACGTCCCGGTACGTGCCCTCCACGTTCACCGCGCCGGCGGTGCTGGAGATGTCCAGGGAGGCGGCGGGGGCGTCCTGCGGGACGACCACCGAGATCTGCTGCGGGCCGGTGGCCCACGCGGACTCCTCCTGCCGCGCGGCGTCCAGGCTCAGCACGCCGTTCTCGACCGTGGGGGTGATCTGCTGATCGGGCAGGGACCATCCGGTCTCGTGCCACTGCACCTCCACGTGCTCCACGGTGGGGCTCGTGGTGATGTTCACCGCGGCGGTGCGGGTGTCGATGCGGATCTCCTTGACGGCGGAGGTCGCGGTCCAGGATCCGTCGCGCTCCTGCGTCAGGGCGACCGCCGCCGCGGTGCCCGCCCCGGTCAGGACCAGCCCGAGCGCGGTCACACCGCCGATCACTGCGGTGGCCGTGTTCCACGCGCGGCGCTCGCCGCGCCCCACGGGGCGGTCGTGCGGGCGGTCCCCGCGGGGGTCGCGCGGGGGGCGGCCGTCGCCGGGAAGGCCCGCGGGCGGCGTCGTCGGGGAGGAAGAGGATGAGGGTTCGGGGAATCGTGTGCTCATGACGTGTCCTAGAGAGAGTGGTCCGAGTAGCCGAGGTACTTGAGAACGGCCAGCACCCTGCGGTTGCCGGTCTCGGAGATGACGCCCAACTTGGCGAAGATCGAGCCGATGTGCTTCTCCACGGCCGACTCGGTGAGGTAGAGGTTCGCGGCGATCGAGGCGTTGGACAGCCCCTGCGCCATGAGGCCCAGCACCTCGCGCTCGCGCGGGGACAGCAGCTCCATGTCCTCGCGGCGCCGCGAGCGCACCAGGATCTGGGTGAGCACCTCCGGGTCCAGCACGGTGCCGCCGGAACCCACGGTCTGCACGGATTCGAGGAACTGGTCCACGTCCGCCACGCGGTCCTTGAGCAGGTAGCCCAGGCCCTCGCGGCGGGACGCGATCAGCTCGGACGCGTAGCGCTCCTCCACGTACTGGGACAGCACCAGCACGGCCACCTCCGGGTGGGCGGAGCGGATCAGCACGGCGGCGCGGATGCCCTCGTCGCTGAACGAGGGCGGCAGCCGCACGTCCACCAGGGCGAAGTCCGGGCGGTGCTCCTCCACGGCCTTCACGAGGCCCTCGGCGGTGTCCGTCTCGGCCACCACCTGGTGCCCGGCGTCCGTGAGCAGGCGCACTAGTCCGGCGCGCAGCAGCACGGCGTCCTCGGCAATCACGATGCGCATCTCAGTTCTCCTCTCCCGCTGCGGGGTAGGCGTTTCCAGCCGCGGGGTACGACGACGCCGCACCGCCGGTTCCCTGCCCCGGCCCACCCGGGGTGCCCGGTGCGCTCGCGCCCCGGTGGTGGGCGGCGCGGTCCGTCTCGGGTGCGCTCCACGCGGTGCGGGGCGTGGCGGCGGGGTCGGTGAGCGGGAGCTCCACGACCACCTCGGTGGGCCCACCCGCGGGGGAGGTCACGAAGAACCGGCCGCCCGCGGAGCGGATGCGGTCCTGGATCCCGGAGAGCCCTCCGCCGGGGACCACCCGGGCGCCGCCGCGGCCGAAGTCGCGGACGCCGGCCACCACCACGGCGGTGCCGGGCGCGGGACCGTCCTGGATGGACACGGCCACGTCGGCGGAGCGCGCCCCGGAGTGCTTGACGGCATTGGTGAGGCTCTCGGACACCGCGAAGTAGATCGCGGCCTCTGTGCGGGGGTCCAGGCGCGGGGCCGTGACGGAGACGTCCACGGGGAACGGTGCCTGCGCGGCCACGGCGGACACGGCGGCGTCGAGCCCCCGGTCCTCGAGCACGGCGGGGTGGAAGCCGCGGGCGAGGCGGCGCAGCTCGGTGATCGCGGCCTTGGTGGTGCCGTGGGCCTCGGCCACGAGCTCCTTGGCGGCCGAGGGATCGGTGTCGATCCGGGACGTGGCCATCGAGAGGTTCATGGCCACCGAGACGAGCTGCGGCTGGACGCCGTCGTGCAGGTCCCGCTCGATGCGCGAGCGCTCGGTCTCCGCGCCGCGCACGGCGGACTCCTTGGCGGCGGACTCGTGCTCCGCCCGGCGGCGGGAATCTGCGGCCTCACGGCGCAGGTGGGCGGCCTCGCTCTGGCGCAGCAGCGCGGCGGAGAGCGCACGGTGGGCCACCGTGGCCAGCACGCCCACCAGGATGCTCAGCAGCACCGCCGCCACGCCCAGCAGGACGAGTGCCCACTCGGGAAGGTTCCCCGCGGTGGCCATCAGCCGGCGCACCACGGAGTCCGCCGGGGCGTAGAGGGGAGCGGTGGCGAGGGCGACGCCCGCACCCACCGTCACGAACGGCAGCAGGGCCAGCCAGCCCAGGGCGCACGTGAGCACCAGGTGGAGCAGCCCGAGCCACAGGGAGCCGTCGCTGACGTCCAGCCACACCTGGTGGGGGATCCGCACCCAGTCCGTGCGCGGGCTGCGCCGGCGCCGGGGATCGCGGATGTCCAGCCCGAACGAGGAGGCGGAACGCCGCCGCTCCAGCCACACCGCGGCCACCAGCACGTAGACCGTGGCGGCCAGGACCAGCACGCCCACGCCCAGCAGCGGCACGGTCAGCACGCCGACCGTCAGCAGGAAGAAGATCAGGGAGAGCAGCGCGCTGTTGAGCATCGAGTCCACCACGAGGTCCAGGCCCCCGAAGAACAGGGTCTTGGGGGAGAACGTGCGCCACTCCCGGACGGGGACGGTCGCGGCGGGGTCGCCGGAGCGACCGTCAGCGGGGGCTTCCGGCACCGCCCCGGACACGGCCCGGTGCCGGAGGGTGCTGGTGCGCTGCTCGGCGGACCTGGTGGGCGCCATCTCGTACGACGATGCGGCAGCGGGGGTCCGGTCCACGGGCAGGGTGCGCGTCACGGAATCGTGGTCCAGGTCGCGCTGGGCGGCGGGGCCGCTGCGGCCCGCGGCGCCGCCCGGGTGCTCAGCGGTGTCCGCACTCCGAGCGCCCGTGGTCTTGAGGGTCTGCTCGGCCGGGGGCAGGGGGCGGGTGTGCTCGGAGTCGGCGGGGAGGTGTTCGGTGGTGTCCCACGGTGGCGTGGGCTCCGGGGCTCGTGTGCTCATGGCCTCCACGCTACGGACACCACGCCGTTCAGCGCGCCAGAGCTGGCCACCGGGTCCGGGTGGGGTTTTCCCCACCCCGGTGCACCCTGGCGCACTCCTGCGCACTCCTGCCCACCTCTTCGCGGGTCGGCCTACCCCGTGGGTCCTCGTCCGGCCGCGACGGCCCCTGCCGGAGCTGTCCTGCCCCCACTCGGCGCGCGGCCCCGGGTTCCCCAGCAGCGCGTCCCACCCCCACTCGCGCGTGGACGCATCCTAGAGTGACGAGCATGAGCCACGACGTTCGCGCCCAGCCCGCGTCCGCCTCCCAGGCCCCTGACCGCGACCCCGCCGTGGACGCCGCTCGTGTGGCGTGCGTGATCACCGTGGTGTGCCTCCACGTCCTCTTGGTCACCATCACCCGGGACCCGGCCTCCGGGGAGATCCGCTCGGTGCTCGTGCCCACGCTGCAGCCCTGGTACTGGTGGGCCACGTGGCTCCTGCAGGTCATGCCGCTGTTCTTCGTGGTGGGCGGGGCGGCCACGGCGGGGGCGTGGCGGCGGCGTCGTGCGCGGGGCATGGCCGCGGGGGAGTACGTGCGGGAGCGGACCCTGCGGCTCGTGCAGCCGGCCGCCGTGCTGTGGTGCGCGCTGGCGCTCGGGGCCGCAGCGGCGCTCGTGGCGGGCGCGCCGCACGAGCTGGTGACGTTCGCGCTGTCCGGGATGGGGATGGCGCTGTGGTTCCTGGCCGCCTATCTGATCTGCCAGGCCCTGGCACCCTGTTTCATGCGTATGCATGAGCAGATGGGGTGGGTGTGGTGCTGGTTCCTGCTCTCGGGCACCGTGGCCGTGGACCTGATCCGCATGGCCACCGGGCAGCAGTGGTGGGGGCTGCTCAACATGGTGTTCGTGTGGCCGCTCGTGCAGCAACTCGGGTTCTTCCGCGCGGACGGGTGGTTCGCCGCGCGGTCCCGGGCGACGCTCGTGGCGCTCGCCGCCGGGTGCTACGCGCTGCTCGGGCTGTGCGTGGCCTCCGGTGCCTACGCCCCGGACATGCTCACCAACCTCAACCCGCCCACGGTGTGCATGGTGCTGCTCGGGGTGGCGCAGGCGTGCCTGCTGGAGGTCTTCTCGCCGGCGCTGCGCAGCCTCATGCGGTGGCGACCCGCGCAGACCGTGGCCCACGTGGTGGGCTCCCGCGCCCTGACCATCTACCTGTGGCACCTGCCGCTGGTCGTGGCGGTCATGGCCGCGTGGTTCCTCGCGGGAGGGTACGACCCCGCTCCCGGCTCCGCCGCCTGGTGGTGGCTGCGGATCCCGCTGGCGGTGCTGTGCTGGGCCGTGGTCCTGGCCGTGGCCACCGCGCTACGGCGGGTCGAGGCGGCGTCGACCGCCCCGTGGGGGTCCCGCCCCCTCGCCCTGTCCTGCACGGCGGTGGCCGTGGGGGTGGCGTGCGCCGCGGTGCCGCCGCTGTGGGAGATCGTCACGCTGCTGACCGTGCCCCTCACGGTGGCCGGGGCGGTGGGTTCCGTGGTGGCCGTGGTGCTGCTGCGCAGCGGGCGGGTGGCCCGGGGCAGCTCGGCCCGCTCCTGAACCGGTGCCATCCGCTCGGGGAGACGGCGCGGGGCTCCCACAGGGCGTGCTGCGGGAGCGTTCCCGGGCCGATAAACGGCCGCCGCCCGCGGTGTGCTCCGTGGGCGGCGGCCGGTCACGCGAGGGTCGGACGCGTCAGCGCTGCTCGTTCGGGCGGGTGAACGGGAACGCCAGCGTGGCGCGGATGTTGGTGCCCGTGAGCATCATGATCATCCGGTCCACACCGATGCCCAGGCCGCCCGTGGGGGGCATGGCGTACTCCAGGGCGGTGAGGAAGTTCTCGTCCACCTCCATGGCCTCCGGGTCACCCGCGGCGGCCTTGTAGGACTGCTCCGTCAGGCGGTTGCGCTGGTCCACCGGGTCCACCAGCTCCGAGTAGGCCGTGCCGATCTCCGCGCCGAACGCCACCAGGTCCCAGCGCTCCGAGAGCCGCGGATCCGTGCGGTGCGTGCGCGTCAGCGGTGAGGTCTCCAGCGGGAAGTCCGTGTAGAACACCGGCAGGGTGGTCTGACCCTCCACCAGCTCGTCGTAGAGCTCCAGGACCACTTCACCGGAGGTCATCTCCTCGCTCCAGTGCACACCGTGGGCGTCCGCGACGGCGCGCACCTCCTCCACCGGGGTGGCGGAGGTGAGCACGGTGCCGGTGGCCTCGGAGACCGCCTGGTGCACGGGGATCACGGGCCACTCGTGGTCCAGGCGGATCCGCTCCTCCCCGCCGTGGCCGTCCGGGCGCACGGCCACGGGCTCGCCGTGAATGGCCGTGGCGACCTCGATGATGAGCTCCCGGGTGAGCTCCCGCATGGTGTTGTAGTCGCCGTGCGCCGCGTACGCCTCCACGGAGGTGAACTCGGGGTTGTGGATGGCGTCCGCGCCCTCGTTGCGGAAGTTGCGGTTGAGCTCGAAGATCTTGTCCATCCCACCCACGCACAGGTGCTTGAGGTAGAGCTCCGGGGCGATGCGCAGGTACAGGTCCGCGTTGTACGCGTTGATGTGGGTGCGGAACGGGCGAGCGCTCGCGCCGCCGTGCACGGCCTGCAGCATGGGGGTCTCCACCTCCATGTAGCCGCGTTCCATGAAGGACTGGCGCATGGCGGCGATCCCCCGTGAGCGGGCCCGCAGCAGCCGAGAGGACTCCTTGTTCACGATCAGGTCCAGGTAGCGCTGACGCACACGGGCCTCGGGGTTGGTGAACCCGGTGTGGGGGCTCGGCACGGGCCGCAGGGACTTGGACGCCATGGCCCAGGAGGTTGCCAGCAGGGACGGCTCCCCGCGGCGGCTGCGGCCCAGGGTGCCGGTGACGGACACGTGGTCACCGGCGTCCACGGCGCGCCGCCACAGCGCCAGCAGCTCGGGGCTCACGGCGGAGTCCTCCAGGACCACCTGCAGCCGCACGTCGTGCTCCTCGATCACGGCGAAGACGACGCCGCCGAAGTCCCGCAGCTCGCGCACGCGCCCTCCCAGCGAGACGGGCTCGGTGACCGTGGCCTCCGCGCCCTCCTCGATGATCTGCCGTGCCCGTTCCAGGGACATCGTGTAGGGCACGCCCACGGGGTAGGGCTCCATGCCCGCCGCGCGCAGCACATCCAGCTTGTCGTGGCGGACCCGCTGCTGCTCGGTGAGGTGGCGTACCGGGCGGGGCGGGGTGAGCAGCTCGCGGTCCTGTTCGAGAGAGAGGTCCGCGAGCCGCACGGGAGCGCCGCCGGGCCCCGCGACGAGTGCCTCGCCGTCGTGCCCCGGACGCGGTGAGCGGCCCGGCAGGAAGCCCTCCGCGCGGCCGGCCGCGATCCCGATGTGCGGGAGGTTCGCGGCGGAGTCGTAGCAGACGAAGCGGGCGTCCCAGCGGGGCAGGTACTTGGCGTTGGCCTCGTACAGGGACTCGAGCTGCCAGAAACGGTTGCCCCAGGTGAGCACACGGTCCGCGAGGCGCACGCCCACGCCGGCGCCCACCTTGTCCGCGCCGGTGAACACGGAGCGGAACATCGCGAAGTTGAGGGAGACCTCGCGCACGCCCAGGTCCCCGCCCTCCTCGGCGAGGGTGGCCACCATGGCCTCGTTCACGCCGTTGGGGGCCTCGGGGGAGCGGCGCATCAGGTCCAGGGACAGTCCACGCGTGCCCCACGGGACGAAGGACTGCAGGGCCACGATCTGCCCGGAGGCGTCCCGCACCAGTACGGCCACGCTGCGCCCGTCCGTGCGGTCGGCCAGCCGGTTCAGGGCCATGGAGAAGCCGCGGTCCGCCTCGTCCCCGCGCCACTGCTCGGAGAGCTCGACGATCTGCTGCATGGTGGTGGCGTCCAGCTGGCTGTGGCGCTGCACGGTGACGGTGCAGCCGGCCTCGCGCACACGGGCCACAGCGCGCTTGACCGGGCGCATCGCGCGGCCCTCGAGCGTGAACGTGTCGGTGTCCAGGACGGCTTCGTCGCCGAGCGGGCGGGCCCGCAGTCCGGCCTTCACGTACGCCTCGGCGCCGGTCTCGGAGGCGGACAGCACCCCCATCCGCCAGGCGTGCTCGCGCCCCTCACGCAGCCACGCGGCAATCGCGTCCTGCCACGCGTCCGGGTGGCCCAGCGGGTCGCCGGACGCCAGGCAGACGGTGCCGATCACCCGGTAGGACACGGCCGCACGCCCGTCTGCGGAGAAGATCACGGACTTGTCCCGGCGGGTGGCGAAGTACCCCAGCGAGTCCTGGCCGCCGTTCGTTGCGAGGAGCCTGCGGACGTGCAGCTCCTCCTCGGGGCTCAGGACCTCGGCCCGCTGGGCGGACTGCGTGAACCGCCACACGGTGAAGAGAAGCACCGCGGCACCCAGGATGCCGCCCAGCGTGGCCAGCCAGTGGGGGCCCGGGGAGCCGTCCGAGATGCTGCGCGGCAGGGACAGGCCCGTGACGCTGCGGAACGAGAACCACAGGTGCTCGATGCCGTGCAGGTGGGTGGGGACCAGCCAGGAGACCGTGAACACCAGCACGATGACCAGGGCCAGACCGCTCAGCAGGGTGAGCAGTGCCTGCCGGGTGGCCCCGCGGCGCGTGCGGGCGGGGAAGTCGCGCCGCCGGGCGATGAACGCGATGATCCACGCCGCTGTGATGACGAACCCCACCCCGAGCAGGAGCCCGTCCAGGATCTCGAGCTCCGCCTCGAGGGACTCCACCGCCAGGGCGATGCCCAGCAGAACGTAGACCAGCATCTCCACGACCAGCACGCCGAGGGCGACCACCCACGCGATCCGCAGTCCACGTCGCAGCGCGGCCCCCACGATGAACAGGCTCAGGGCCAGGAACAGGTTGGGGCCGGCCGGAACGCCGAGCGCGGTGAAGACGTCGTCCACGATGTAGAGCCACTCACCCCGCGGGAACGGGATGGAGACGAGGGACCACAGCGCGGCCAGGAACACCAGGGTGCTGGCCAGACGGGGCAGGCGGTGGTGGGTTGTGTGCATGCGCGTCACTTTCTGACTCCGGCGGTGGCACACCGGGGCGGGGTACTCGAATCGTTGACCGGCTTCATTGGTACCACGGACCGGGGCATCACGGCCCGCGGTCGCTGCGGTCGGCGGTGGCGACGGTCGTCACGGCCCCAGGTGCTCGAGCACCGGGGGCAGCAGCCGTGGCACCACCAGGGGGTGCACCTGGTGCCCCATGCCCGGGACGCTCACGAAGCGGGCTCCGGCAACGGCCTCGGCGGTGGCGGGGCCGCCGTCCGGGCGCACGATCCTGTCGCGGTCCCCGTGGATCACCAGCGTGGGCGCCGTGATTTGGCTCAGCGCCTCGGTGCGGTCCCCGGACGCGCGGATGGCGCCGATCTGACGCCGCATGGCTGCGGTCTCCTGGCGCGGGTCCAGGCTGCGGTCCCAGTGGGCCGCCGCGAGCCGCCGCTCGTGCGCCCGGTCCACGGGGAAGCCGGTGCCCGCGAGGTGGCGGGCCATCACGAGCCGTGAGGCGATGAACGCGCCCCGGGTGCGTGCGCCGGGCAGGGCCAGCATGGCGGCCGTGGACGCTGCAACCGTTCCCACCGACGGCGCGCCCGTGGTGGAGCACAGGGAGACCAGCCGCCGCACCCGCCGGGGGTGGTGGGCCGCGAGGGACTGGGCGATCATCCCACCCAGGGAGAACCCCAGGACGTCCGCGCAGTCCACGTCCAGTGCCTTCAGGGTGTCGGCGACGTCCCGGGCCATGTTCTCCACGGTGTACTGCCCATCGGGCAGGTTCCCGCGCAGCAGCTGCCGGGCAGTGGGGGAGGCCGAGGACGCACGGAAGGACCGGCCCACGTCCCGGTTGTCGATGCGGATCACGCGGTGACCGTGCTCGCACAGTCCGGTCACGAACTGTTCCGGCCACGAGGTGAGGTCGAAGCCGATCCCGGTCACCAGGACCAGGGGCCTGCCGGTGTCCGGGCCGTCCGTGCGGACGCACATGAACCGCTCGGGGTCCAGATGGACGACACGCTCTTCGCCGTCCACCCCGGGAGGGCGCACGGGGGCGGAGGGCGGAGCGGGAGGTGCCGCGGCGTCGTCGTGGTGGGCGGTGGTTCGGCGGCTGCCCGCAGGGCCCGGCCTGCCCGGTGGAACGGGGAACCGAGACCGTTGCCCGGCCGCCGTCACCGCAGGACCACGGTCTTGCCCTCGTGCAGGATCACCCGGCCCTCGCAGTGCCAGCGGACGGCGTCCGAGAGCGCCTTGCACTCGGTGTCCCTGCCCGCGGCCACGAGGTCCTCCGGCCCGTAGGCGTGGTTCACCTCCACCACCTGCTGGGCGATGATCGGCCCCTCGTCCAGCTCAGCGTTGACGTAGTGCGCGGTGGCGCCCACGGTCTTGACCCCGCGCGCATAGGCCTGGTGGTACGGCTTGGCGCCCTTGAAGGACGGCAGGAACGAGTGGTGGATGTTGATCACCCGGCCCTCCATCCGGGTGGCCAGGGAGTCGCTGAGTACCTGCATGTACCGGGCGAGCACCACCAGGTCCACCTCGAAGCGGTCCACGAGCTCCAGCAGCCGCGCCTCCGCCTCCGGCTTGGTGTCCTTGGTGACGGGCACGTGGAAGAACGGGATGCCGTGCCACTCCACCAGGCGCTGGTGGTCCAGGTGGTTGGAGACCACGGCCACGATCTCCACCGGCAGCTCCCCGGTGCGGGCGCGGAAGAGCAGGTCGTTGAGGCAGTGCTCGAACTTGGAGACCATCACCAGCACGCGGCGCCGGGCCCGGTGCTCGTACAGCTCCCAGCGCATCCCGAACCGCTCGGCCACCGGGGTGAGATCACGCCGCAGGGCGTCCTCGGACAGTGCGCTGCCCTCCAGAGGGGCCATGTGCACGCGCATGAAGAAGTGGCCCAGGCGGCGGTCGTCGTACTGGGTCAGCTCCACGATGTTGGCACCGTGCTCCAGGAGCACACCGCTCACGGCGTGCACGATCCCCGGCTGCTCGGCGCAGTCGAGGGTCAGCACCAGTTCGGTGGGGCTGGACTCGCTGGCGGGAACCGCTCCGGACGTCATGGGCTGCGGGATGCTCACGGGTTCTCCTCGTGCTCGGTCGGTGGTTCGGAAACGGGTCGGTCGGAGCCGCAGCCCGCGCTCGTCCCAGGGGACGTCGTGGGGAGGCGAACCCGGTCATGGCGCCTGGCACCAGGTGCTGCGGGCGGCGTGGGGGAGGTGCGCGGCATGATCTGCCGCCGCCCCTCACCTGTGCGCCGCAGCCGCACCTGTACGGGCCCCAGTGTCGTGGACACTGCCCGTCCCACGGGGGAGGCGCGCGGGTGCGAGTCAGTAGTCGGTACGGTCCGGGTTCGCCTTCCAGGCCTCGAAGGGCTCGGTGCAGTTCTCCACGGACTTGTGCTCCACGGGAAGCATGGCGTCCCGCTGCTCCCGGGACGCTGTGAAGAAGTCGTGGAAGGCGGCGTCGTCGAAACCGCCCTGCGCGGCGTCGTGACGGTCCGCCGCGAAGTAGACGCGGGCCAGCCGGGCCCACAGCGCCGCGCAGAGGCACATGGGGCACGGTTCGCAGCTGACGCAGAGCGTGGCCCCGGACAGGTCGGGCGTGCCCAGGGCAGCGGCGGCCGCGCGGATGACAGAGATCTCGGCGTGCGCCGTGGGATCGTTCTCGGCAGTGACCCGGTTGACCGCCACGAACTCCTGCCCGTCCGCAGTGACCAGCACGGCGCCGAACGGGCCACCACCCTCGGAGGCGCTGCGGGTGGCCGCATCGATGGCGGTGCGCAGGTGCGCGGGGACCGCGTCCTGGCCGGGGGTTTTCTCGGGTGTCATGGGAGTTCCTTTCGCGCGGGGCGGTGAATGCCGTGGACACTGCCGATGGTGCCACTGCCTGTTGCGGGCGGCCCCCTCGGGGCGGTTTCGCCGGGGCCGCATAGGCTCACGGCATGGACACTCCCACGCCCGCTCCCCGCCGCATTCTGGTGGCCGGGGTCAGCGGCGCGGGCAAGACCACGCTCTGCCGGGAGATCGCCAGGCGATCCGGGATTCCCCACACCGAGATCGACGCACTGTTCCACGGCCCGGGCTGGACCCCGCGCCCCGAGTTCGTCGCGGATGTGCAGCGCCTGGTATCCCAGCCGTCGTGGGTCACGGAGTGGCAGTACGACGCCGCCCGCCCCCTTCTCGCCGAGTGCGCCGACACCCTCGTGTGGCTCGACCTCCCCTTCTGGACGGTGACGTTCCCCCGTGTGGTGCGCCGGACCGTGCGGCGCAGCCTGCGCCGCGAAGAACTGTGGAACGGCAACCGGGAAGCCCCGCTGCGCAGCATCGTCACGGACCCGGAGCACATCATCCGCTGGGCGGTGGCCACACGGAACAGCTGCCGGCACCGCATCCCCGTCCTGGGGCGCACCCACCCGGCCCTGCGCGTGGTCCGGCTGCGAACCCGGCGCGAAGTCCGCGCGTTGGTCGCCACCACCTGGCCCCTGCCCCGGCAGCGGGGGAGGTGAACAGTTCTGCCCCGCGCTCGCACCCATCGGCGCCGTGCCGGCGCCCCCCTCTGTGGCGGGCCGCGGAGCAGGGCCCGCCGCAATGGAGCGTCACTACCCCACAGGGCTGAAAGCAACATGCATAATCATTGGATGGACCCTGACAACCAGCAGCCCCAGACCCCCGACCATCAGCCCGCCCCGCAGGCGGACGTGCCACAGGCGGGCGCTCCGCAGACCGGTAATGCGCAGGCCGGCACTCCACAGCGCGATGCCGCTCAGGACGGCGCCTGGCAGGGCAACGCCCCGCGCTACGACACCGCCCAGCACGAATCCTGGCAGGGCAACGCCGCCCACGGAGACACCTCGCAGTACTATCCGGCCGCAGGGTCGACCGTGGCGCAGCAGCCCCCCATGCCGCACCAGGTGACCGTCATGCGTCAGGCCGCCGAGCCCAAGGGCCTGTCCGTGGCCTCCATGGTCCTCGGCATCGTGAGCATCTTCCTGGGCTTCACGTTCATCCTCCCCATCATCGGGTTCGTGCTCGGCCTCGTGGGTCTGAAGAAAGAGCCCGCCGGGCGCGGGATGGCCATCACGGGTGTGGTGCTCTCCGGTCTCATCCTGGCCATCTGGGCCATCCTCATCTTCTCCGGAATCGGGCTGATCGGGCTGGGTCTCAGCAGCCAGTGACCCCGGGGCGTCCGCCCCGCCCACGGCCACGCGGCGACGAGTCGCCACCCCCGAGGGGTGGGGTGCGCCCAGGACCCGCGCGAGGGGCACAGCACCTCGAACACGAGCATGACCGCCGAACCCACGGTTCGGCGGTCATGCTCTTTCCTCGACGTTCCGGAGCAACCGGTGCAGGTGCCTGCAGCCCGGAGGTGGCGCATCCCCGTCCGGGCAGGCCCCACTCAGATCTTCAGGTGCACCAGGCTCGGGCCCTTGGTGGCGAGCGCCTTCTGCACGGTCTCCGCGAGGGTGTCCATGGTGGCGGGGAACCCGGTGGCGCCGAAGCCTTCCGCAAGCTTGACCCAGTTCGGCTGCACGAGGTCCACGGCCAGGGGGTCGATGTCCCGGTCCACCATGTTCTGCCGGATCTCCCCATAGCCCCCGTTGTCCACGCAGATCACGGGCAGGTCCAGGTTCAGCTCCACTGCGGTCATGAGCTCCTGGATGGAGAACATCAGGGCCCCGTCACCCACCAGGCACACCACCGGACGCTCCGGCGCGGCCAGCTTGGCGCCCACCGCCGCGGGCAGCCCGTAGCCCAGCGTGGCGTACGTGCCCATGTAGAGCAGCGAGTGCGGCGCGGGCGCACGGAAGAACGTGGTGGAGCCCATGTAGGTGACCTGGGAGGAGTCACCGGCCAAGATGGTGTCGTCCGGGACCACCTCCATGATGGTCTCGTTGAGCGCGGCGAGGTCCGGCGCCCACTGGCGGCCCTCCTCGTCCATGGCGTCGAAGACCTCGCGCAGGTCCCGCTCGGGGCGGGGCGCGGCGTCGGAGGCCTCGAACGCGGCGCGCAGCCCGTCGAGCAGCTGCGGCACCACCGCGGCGGCGTTGCCGGGGACCTCCACATCCGGGGTGAGGTTGCACAGCATCTGGTCGCGCATGATGTCCACGCGCACGATCGGGCCCTGCGGGGTGATGTCACCGCCCCACAGCTCGGCCTCGCCCACCTTGGAGCCGATCACGAGCAGCGCGTCCGCGGAGCGCAGGAACTCGTGCGCGGTGCTCAGCCGCAGGTCCGCGCCCAGCGAGAGCCGGTGCTTCTCCGGGATCGCGCCCTTGCCGTTGGTCGTGGTGATCACGGGGGCCTCGAGCAGCTCGGCCAGCTCCAGCAGCCGGTCCCCGGCCGCGAGCGAGCCGCCGCCGGCCAGGATGACCGGGCGCTCACTGGCCGCGAGCGCGGAGACGGCCGCGGCGACGTCGTGCTCCGGGGCGGGCGTGGGTTCGCCGAGGGGACGCGGCGCCGTCGCGGACTCGGGGACGTCCGCCGCGGTCTCCAGGATGTCCAGCGGGATCTCGATGTGGATGGGACGGGGCCGCGAGTGCGCGAAGTCCCGCATGGCGTCGTGGATCATGGTCACGGCCTCGGCGCCGGAGGTCACGCGGCGGGAGACACCCACGATCGCGTTGACGGCGGCGGAGGGGTTCTTGGTCTCGTGCAGCGAGCCGATGTCCCGGAAGTCGTGGCCCACGGGGCGCCCCGGGGACAGCAGGATCATGGGCCGGGACTCGGCGTATGCGGTGGCCGCGCCGGACAGCGAGTTCAGCAGGCCGGGACCGGAGGTGGTGATGACCACGCCGGGCAGCCCGCGCACCTGGGACCAGCCGTCCGCGCCGTAGGACGCGCCCTGCTCGTGGCGCGTGGTGATCGCGGTGATCCCGAGCTCGCGCAGCGGCCGGTAGAACTCCAGAGAGTGGGTTCCGGGGATCCCGAACACGGTGTCGATGCCGTACCCGCGCAGGGTCTCCAGCACGGCCGTGGCCACGGTGCGCTCGGGGCGCGACGCCGCCTGGGTCCCCCCGGTCTCGGGGGTGCTGTTCTCGGTGCTCATGCCTTGGACTCCTGGATGCGTCGGTTCCACTCTTCACTGATCTGGGGTGGCGTGGGCCTGGTCACCAGCGACACCACCACGAATACTACGGCCGAGCTGACGAGTCCCAGGTAGATGGGGGCGTTGGCCAGCACGCCGAAGGCGAGCATCCCCGCCACGGTGGCCACCACACCGGCGGCCATGGACCACAAGGCCCCGGCCGCGGTGCCCCGGCGCCAGACCAGCCCGCCCAGCACGGCCACGAGCAGCCCGCCCACCAGCAGGTCGTACGCGATGGTCAGGGCCACCACGGTGGAGCTGACCAGCATGGACAGTGCGGTGATCACGAGTCCGACCACCACCACGTACACCCGGTCCTTCGTCACGGAGGCCTCCTCCGAGCGGGCACGCTCCACGTCCTCGGGGGAGGCTCCGAACAGTCCACGCAGCGTGGGGACCACGTCCACGCGGGCCACGGTGGCCGCGGCGATCGTGGCGCCGGAGGCCGTGGACATCATGGCCGCGACCCCGGCCGCGAGAACGACCCCGCCCAGGCCGGCGGGCACGTGGTACTGGGCCATGGCCGCAAAGGCCTCCTCGGGCACCTCGAGGGTGGGGAGCACGGCGGCCGCGGCGGTGCCGATCAGGGCGCCGGCCACGCCGTAGACGGCCACGTACCCGGCCGCGGCCAGCCCGCCCCAGCGGGCGACCTTGGGGGAGCGGGCCGTGAACACGCGCTGCCAGATGTCCTGGCCGATCAGCATGCCGAAGCCGTAGACCACGAACTGGGTGACGATCGCCTGGAACCCCATGGACCCGGCGAAGAAGTAGGAGGCGTCCAGGCGCTCGGTGATCCCGGACCAGCCACCCCCGGCCGCGAGGGAGAAGGGCAGCAGGATCGCGAAGATCCCGATGGTCATGAACACGAACTGCATGAGGTCCGTGAGCGTGATGGACCACATCCCGCCGAGCACCGAGTAGGCGATCACCACCACGCCGCCCAGCAGGATGGCCCACGGCCGGGAGATGGGGAACAGCACGGAGAAGATCGAGGCGTAGGCCGCGGTGGAGGTCACGGCGATCATCACGGTGTACGCGAGCATCACGAACGACGACGCCGTGGCGCCACCGCGCGCGCCGTAGCGCAGCTGCAGCATCTGGGAGACCGTGAACACCTTCAGCGACTGGATGCGCGGCGCGAAGAAGAGGCTCAGCACTGCGAGCCCGGTGGCGATGGCCACCACGAGCCACATCCCGGAGATCCCGTACTGGTAGCCCAGCCCCACACCGCCCACGGTGGAGGCACCGCCCAGCACCACGGCAGCCATGGTGGAGGTGTAGAGGCCCGCACCCAGACGACGCCCGGCCACGCGGTAGTCCGTGGCGGTGCGCGCACGGCGTGCGGCCCACAGCCCGATCACCACCATCGCGGCCAGGTACAGCACGATCACGAGCACGTTCACGGAGGTTCTCCTCGGGCAGGGGGCAGGGTGCCGCGCGTCCTCATCCGGCTGCGTTTCCGGGCGGGTGCGTGGCGTTAGGGTTTATGGACCAGGTCACAAAAACTAGCACCGCGACGATCGGTCGCAGCACCAGGGGCCCCAGCGACGCGGCCCCGGACGACGCCCGGACGATCCCGGGACGAGAGGAGCACGGGTGGAACCGGAACGCATTGTGGAGACCAACAGCGCTGGTGAGCAGCGGGTGGGGCCCGTGAACGCGGCCCTCACTCCGCGCTGGGCCGGGCCTGCCACGTTCGCGCGGCTGCCCCGCACGGACCAGGTGGAGCACACGGACGTGGCCGTGGTGGGCGTGCCGTTCGACTCCGGGGTGTCCTACCGCTCCGGTGCCCGGTTCGGTCCCAACCACGTGCGTGAGTCCTCCCGCCTGCTGCGGCCCTACAACCCCGCGCAGAACCACTCACCGTTCGCCAACCTGCAGGTGGCGGACGCCGGGGACATCGTGGGCAACCCGTTCGACATCCCGGAGGCCATCGAGTCGATCGAGGCCGCGGCCAAGGAGCTCATGGGGGAGTCCACCAAGGTGGTGGCGATCGGCGGTGACCACACCATCGCCCTGCCCCTGCTGCGCGCGGCGCACTCGCGCCACGGCAAGGTGGCGCTGCTGCACTTCGACGCCCACCTGGACACGTGGGACACCTACTTCGGCGCCGAGTACACGCACGGCACCCCGTTCCGGCGCGCGTTCGAGGAGGGGATCATCGACACCGACGCCGTGATGCACGTGGGCACTCGCGGCCCCCTCTACGGCACGCAGGACCTCGAGGACGACGCCCGCTTCGGCTTCGAGATCGTCTCCTCCGCGGACGTCATGCGCTCCGGCGTGGACGCCGTGGTCGCGGCCCTGCGCGAGCGCGTGGGGGACCGCCCGCTCTACATCTCCCTGGACATCGACGTCCTGGATCCCGCCCACGCCCCGGGCACCGGAACCCCCGAGGCCGGTGGCATCACGAGCCGCGAGGTTCTGGAGATCCTGCGCGGACTGCGCGGGCTGGACGTGGTCGCGTGCGACGTCGTGGAGGTCTCGCCCGCGTACGACCACGCGGAGCTCACCGGGATCGCCGCCGCGCACGTGGTCTACGAGCTGATCTCCCTGATCAGCCTGGGCGCCGACGCCGCCGCGGACGGTCCCGCGTACGGCATCTCGGGCGCGCGCTACGGAGCAGACAAGTGAGCGGCTTCGCGTCCCGCGCGGACGAGTTCCGTCCCTCCCCGGTCCGCGCCGTGTTCGAGGTGGCCCGCGACCCCTCCGTGGTCTCGCTGGCCGGCGGCAACCCGGACCTGTCCGTGCTGCCCGCGGACGCGGTGGGCGACGTCGCGTCCCTGCTGCTGCGCGGGCGCGCCGGGGAGATCCTGCAGTACGGCTCGGGTGCCGGCATGGACGGGCTGCGCGAGCTGGTCGTGAAGCTCATGGCGCGCGGCGGGTCCACCGTGACCGGCGCGGACATCCTGCCCACCACGGGCTCGCAGGCCGGGCTGGACCTCGTGACCAAGCTCTACTGCAACCCCGGTGACGTGATCGTGGCCGAGGGGCCCACCTACGTGGGAGCGCTCGGCGTGTTCGGCGCCTACGAGGTGGACGTGCACCATGTGGAGATGGATCACGACGGGATGCGGCCGGAAGCCGTGGCCCGGGCGCTCGACGAGCTGGCGGTCCAGGGCAGGCGTGTGCCGTTCGTGTACGCCATCCCGAGCTTCCAGAACCCGACCGGCGTGACCATGCCGGAGGAGCGGCGTCGTGAGCTCGTGGAGGTGTGCGCGCAGCGGGACGTGATGATCGTGGAGGACGACCCGTACGCGCTGCTGGCCTTCGACCGCAGCGAGCCGCTGCCCTCGATGCACGGCATGGACCCCGAGCACGTGATCCACCTGGGCAGCTTCTCCAAGATCTTCGCGCCCGGGCTGCGGGTGGGCTGGATGGCGGCGCCGCCCGAGGTGCGCGGTCGGCTGCAGATCGCCGCGGAGTCCGTGGTGATCCACCCGTCCAATCTGGCGCAGTCGCTCGTGACCTCGTGGGTGGGCTCCGAGCACTGGGAGCCAGCGCTGGACCGGGCCGTGGAGCTCTACAAAGAGCGCTGGACCGCCATGGAGGAGGCACTCACGGAGTACATGCCGGACTCGACATCCTGGACCACGCCGTCCGGCGGGTTCTTCACCTGGGTCACCGCGGAGGAGATCCGCGGCAAGGACATCCTGGCCGAGGCCATCGCCCACGGCGTGGTGCTCGTTCCGGGTTCGGCGTCCTACATGGACGGCCGGGAGTCCAACGCCGCGCGGCTCGCGTTCTCGGGCGTGGCCCCCGCGCGCATCCGTGAAGGGGTCAAGCGCTTCGCGGAGGCGCTGCGGAGCCTCTGACGGGCGCGCACCACGACGCATGGTGTGACGGTCTCGGGCGGGACGGGGAAGGCATCCCCTCCCGCCCGAGGTCTGTCTGACGGGTGTCCTCAGGCCGGCCCATCAGGCAGCTGCTCGAGGGGACCACGGGGCGCTCAGGGCGTACCTGTGGGCCCGTCACACGAGTGCGGACAGCAGGCTGGTGATCATGGCTTCGCGGCGGTCTCTGTCAGCTGAGGGGATCCGCTCGAGCGACGTCGTGAAATCCCTGGACAGCAGGGCAGTGCCGACATTCTTCAGGTCCGCGGCCAGGCTGGTCGCGATGGCGGCGGAGAGAACCTCCGACACCTCGTAGGACAGAAGTGCCACGGCCGCGAGGTCCTGGGCGTAGTTGTGGACCTCCAACAGATGCTGTCCGTGCCCGGTCTCGTAGAGTTCGGCCCGGACAGCCTCGGATTCCGTGTACCAGTGGCATGCCACGGCAAGGTCCTGGGCGTCCTTGGTGTCGTGGTTCGGAGCTCTGTCCGCCCACGAGCGGAGTTTCAGTGCGGTGTAACCGGCTGGTGATGGCACCCGAACAGTGTCCCCTTGAGGGGTGATTTCCACTGCCTGGGCGTGACGGTGGACGTCTTGGAAACCGGCGACGGTCCACGCCTCCTTGCGCGGCGGAGGGGTGACTGCCCCCGGCGGTTCCTCGACGCGGGGGCCGAAGGGCATGAAGTCCACGGGGATGCCGCCCACGCGGTAGCGCATCTGGCTGTCCCCCAGGCGAGGGTAGATCTTGGTGATGGGTTGATAGGCATCCCATCCGGGAAGTGCCAGGGCGAGGTCCACATCATCTGTCAACCGGATGGGAGCTGAGTCTCCCAGGCCGGAGTGGATGATGTTCCGTGCGTGGGCTCCCACCACCATTACCTGTGATGGTGCGATGTCCGTGTCGTGTCGGAGGCGTTGGACCACCTCTCCCACAACGTCCAGGACCCCTGGGTCAGGGGTGCCAAATGTGAGCATGGCTGTCCTTGACGTGCTGTGCGGCCTCCAGCTGGCGGCTCTCTCCCGCAGACTTCAGGTCGGCGTACACCAGGAGGGGAGGGGCAGGAGACGGAAAGGAGGAGAGCGGGTGGGTTTCATGGTCCGGGGGGAGCCAGAAGGCTGTGTGGATCATGATGTTGGGGTTCCCGTCCTTCCGCCAGCGGTTGGCCAAGACCATCGTGGGGGAGATGTCCTCAACGTAGAGCGTGGCGGTTCCGGGATTCTTGATCCACGACGCCGATTGCTCGCCGCTCACGTAGATCACACCGTGACCGGCAAGGTCCAGGTGGGCAGGATCGCCGTGGAACTGCTGCACCAGGGTCTTGGGTCCGAGCCCCGTGGCATACGCATCGGCCCACCGTTCTGCGAGAACATCCTGGCGCATCAGACGTCTGCTGCGGCGGTCCAGGAATCTCTGCTCGTCGAGGAGCTTCATGGTGGACTGGGCTTGTCCCAGGGACACCTTGGCCGCAGCAGCAACTGTCCTGACGGGGGAGTGGAGCAACTCGGGCCAGGACAGCAGTGCGAAAATGACCTGCGCTCGTCTGGGAGTGAAGAGCCCGGCTGAGGGTCGGAGTGCTCGGCGGTTCTGGACCGTGGCCGGATCGGGTCGACGACCTCGGACGTCGATGAGCACTCCCCCAAATCTGAGGTAGGCATTTCCTGCGGTGTCGAGGAACTGGACACCCGCCACGCGCAGCTCGTGGGCGCTGCGGGGGTTGACCGCCGGCGCGAGAAGGAGAAGGGGGTCGCCGAATTCCCCATCCAGCTGAAGAACACGGGTGAGGGTTGGGCTGTCGGTCACCACGGCGCGGAAACGCTGGGACCCCAGGGGGTGCGTGAGGAGGAGGGGTGTGGGCGTCTCACGTGCCAGGTCTCGCAGTGATGAGGGGCCATCGGCGCCAAGGCGGTACTCGTTCAGACGCCTCTCGATGGCGGTCTGCAGGGTTTCACTCACAGGCCCTCCGTTCATTCATTTCCTGTGTTCAGGATAAATGAACGCGGGTAAAAAATGAACAGACAGGACGTGGCTGCGTTTCCTCATGGGCATGTCAGCGTGCCGGAAGGGGCGGCAGGACCGGCGGCCGCTGCCCGTCGATCCGCACGGGGGCCGGCACACAGGTGACCTTTCCGTGCTCGGAGGTCAGCACAACGGTCTCAGGTCTGGGGTCGGTGCTCGGGGAAGGATGGCTGCGCCCCGCGCCGCCCCCACCGTCCAGCAGCACCCGCGCGGTGCGCTCCAGGGACAACCGGGCGTACCCTGACCGTCCCGCGGCCAGCAAGGCACACGCTGCCGCGGCCATGCCGTATCCGGTGGCGTGATCCAGCGCCTGCACTGGCAGCGCACCCGGCCGCCAGAGCCCGGTGCTGTCCGTGGAGCCGTACCGGTGGGCGATCCCGGTGGCCGCCTGGACGATGCTGTCGAAGCCCCGCGTTCCGGCGCGTGGCCCGGTGGGCTCCCACGCACTGAGCTCCACGTGCACGAGGTGGGGGAACCGCTCACCAACGACGAGCCCCAACGCGGTGAGTGTGCCGGGGCGGTATCCGGTGAGCAGGACGTCCGCCTGGCCGAGCAGCGCCGCCAGGTCCGCAGCTGCGGTCGGGTCGTAGAGGTCCCGCGAGGTGCAGCGCACGCCAAGGTCGGTGTCCAGGTGCTGCCCCAGCAGCTCGGGAATGGCGGGCGGGTCGACGCGGATCACACCCGCGCCCAGTGCCGCCAGGAACTTCGCGGCGGTGGGGCCGGCAATCACCCGGGTCAGCGAGACCACTCGGACGCCGTGGAGGGGCAGAGGGACACCGGCCGCGTGCGGGTGCACCGGTCGCCACGGGTGGCCGTCCGGTCCGGGGGAGCGGTGGCGTCCAGTGGTGTCCAGATCCCCAGCGAGGATGTGCAGCCACGGGCCGGGATCGGTGGCTGCCTCCCGCCGCCACTCGCTCTCACTCACCACACGGGCGGCCACACCTCCCTCTGCGACGATGCGGGACTCAGCGTCCCGGGAGGTGAGGCGAGCCAGTGCGGGCTCCAGCGCGTCGTCGTGGCCGTGCACCGCGTCCATCGCCCTGTGGCTGAGGCCCGGTGCGAGCCCGTCCAGGGCCGTGAGGATCTCCCGCGTGGGCGAATTCTAGGCCCCGTAGAATGGGACAACATGGACACCTCCCGCGCATCCACCCCCGACGTCGACCGCGCCCAGCTGCTCCAGAGCGCGGCTCGCCTGCGGGAGGTGCTGCGCCACGGCGTGTATTTCCTGCGCAGCATGGAAGGGTCCCGGCAGATCACCAGCCAGCAGATCAGCCTGTTGACCATGCTGCGCCCGGGCGGGGTGCGAATGACCACGATCGCGGCGAACCTCGGTGTCCGCACGCCCACCGCAACGCAGGGTGTGGACCGCTTGAGCAGGGCGGGGCTGGTGCGCCGCGATCCCGACCCCACGGACGCCCGCGCCGTACTCGTGTCCCTCACGCCCGCCGGGGAAGAGGTGCTGGCGCGCGAGGACGAGCGCCGCAACGGCTTCGTCGCGGACGTGCTGTCCACACTGGACGCCCGGGAGGTCGCCGCGCTCGACGCCGCGCTGCCGGTCCTCGCCAAGCTCGCCACGGGAGACGGCGGGGCGGGTGCAGAGGCGGCAGGGGTCAACCGGAAGTCCTGAACGGAACTCCTGGAACCGCGTGGCCCGCAGAGCCGAGGTGCACGACGCCGCTGCGGACAGCCCTGGCGCGGACGGCCAGCGCGCGGGCGGCGGTGCCACGGTGGCGGCCCGACTGACGGGGTCCGGCGGCGTCGTGGCGTCTCAGATCGTCTCGGTGACGTCCTCCACGGCGAAGCGCGGGTTGCGCTCGTAGCTCGGTGCCTGGGGGCGGCCCAGGTTGACCACCACGATGGAGCGCTTGCCCGTGCCCTCGAAGAACTCCCGGTCCACGGCGGGAGCGTCGAATCCGGTCATCGGGCCCACGGCCAGCCCGGCGGCGCGGGCCGCGATGATGAAGTAGCCCACCTGGATGTGCGCGTTGGCGGTGCCGCTGGACATGCGCAGCTCGGCGTTCTCGTCGTACATGCCTTGCAGCTGCGGGGCCGCGGGGAGGAACTCCGGGAAGCGGGTGTGCCAGTTCTCGTCGAAGGACAGGATGGCGGTCAGTGGAGCCTTGCGGGTCTTCTCCTGGTTGCCACCGTTCATGTGCTGCACCAGGCGCTCGCGGGCCTCGAGTGACTCCACCCACGTGATGCGCAGGGGCTGGGAGTTGAAGGCCGTGGGGCCCATCTTGGTGAGCTCGTAGATGGTGTGCCTCTGCTCCGCGGTCACGGGCTCGTCCGTGAAGTGGCTGGCGGTGCGGGCCGTGGTGAACAGGCGGTCGGCGTCCTCGGTGGTGATGTCGAGGGCGAGCTGCTCGAGGGCGGGAGTGCTCATGGGTGTCCTTCCACGCAGGGGCGCGCGGGCGGCGTCGTACCGCCCGGCGAAATCGTTTCTGGGGAAAGCATACCGTTGATGCTCTCCGGCGCGGTCCGAATGTCGGGGACGTCACGCCAGGGATGTACCTTGTCCGGGTGACTTCTGCGTTCCTTCCCGGGCTGGTGACCGGCCTGGCCCTGATCGTGGCCATCGGCGCCCAGAACGCCTTCGTGCTGCGGCAGGGCATCCGCCGCGAGCACGTGGGCGTGGTGGTGGCCATCTGCATCGTCTCGGACATCTTCCTCATCGGGCTGGGCACGGCGGGGATCGGGGTGCTCGTCGAGCAGGTGCCGTGGCTCATCAACGCCTTCCGCTGGGCGGGAGTCGTGTACCTCGTGGTGTTCGCGGTGATGTCCTTCAGGTCCGCGCTGAAACCCCAGACCATGGAGGCCGCGGGCAGCGGAGCGGGTTCGCTGCGCGGGGTCGTCCTGGCGACGCTCGCCTTCACGTGGCTCAACCCTCACGCCTACCTGGATGCGGTCTTGATCCTGGGCAACCTGGCCAACCAGCACGGAGAGCAGCGGTGGATCTTCGCGGCGGGCGCGTTCACGGGATCGGTCATCTGGTTCACGGCGCTCGGCGCCGGGGCCCGGGCGTTGTCCCACGTGCTGAACACCCCGCTGACATGGCGGATCGTGGACGTGGGAGTGGGCCTGGTGATGCTGTTCATCGCGGTGCAGCTCGCGCTGATGCCCGCCGTCTGACCCGGCGTCGGCGCTTGCGACGTGTGCTGAAATGGACTCATGACGCCCACCTCCTCGTACACCAGCAGCGGGACCGGGCGCAGGTCCCAGGAGTTCACCCCCGCCACTGCGGTGCGCGGGTTCCTGGAGCACTCCCGGCGCCGGGCCGCGGACCTCAGCCCCGGCTACGAGCGCGTGTGGGCCCGGGTTGCGGAGGTCGCCTACGCCGCGGAGGGCCTGCAGCAGGACTTCGTGATGGCCGCGGTGGAGGCCTACCCCGCACGTCCCACCCGCCCGGTGCTCAACGCCGTGGCGGCGGGCTTCGAATTGCTCAACACCGCCCTGCTGCTGCGCGGTGAGGGGGTGAGCCCCGGAACGGCGATCGATGCGGCGTCCCCGGGCGACGCAACCGTGCAGTCCCCTCAGCCTGGTGCGGACGAGCACGACGACGCTGCGGCGACCTCCGAGGACTCCGTCCACGACACCTCCCTCGCCAGCGAGATCGCCCTGGCCGCCGCCTACCGCATGGTGGCCACGTCCCACGCGCCGGAGTCCCGGCTGATCAAGCTCCTGGAGATCCTGGACCACTCGGTTTTCCACGCCGCGGCGGGGGAGCGAATCCTGGGCGAGCTCACCCAGCGCGCCGCCACGGTCGGGCACGGCGAGGTGCTGGAGGCCCTGCGGATCGGCAGCGCAGTGCCCTGCTACGAGGCACCGCTGCGGGCGGGTGCTGTGCTGGGCGGCGCCCCCACCGCGCACGTCAACGCCCTGGCGGACACCGGCCGCGCCCTGGGCATGGCCCACGGTCTCGCGCGAGAGCTGCGCCTGGCCGGGCACACGGACCGTGGCCACGGCGCGCGTGAGCTGCTGCGCGCGGACCGCCCCACGGTGCTGGGCACGTTCGTGGCCTCCGGCCCCCACGGCCCCGCGTGGCGCTCCCTGTGCGAGCGCGCTGCGGCGGGCACTCTCACGGACGACGACGCCGCTCACGCCCACGAGCTGCTCGAGCGTTCCGGCTCCGTACGCGCCGTCGAACGCATGATGGGCACCGCCCGTACACGCTCCGAGCACGCCATGGCCGGCGGGGACCTGCCCCCGGCCCTGGTGGAGCGCCTGCGCGCGTGGGCCGAGCGTGAACTGGGCTCCCCCCAGCGCTGAACTCCACGAACGGCGACGGCGCCCGGGCCGAAGCCCGAGCGCCGTCGTGGTCCCCTCCGCGCGAACCGGTGGCCGGTGCGCGGTCGATGTCCCCAGGGACCCGAACGGGTCAGATCTGCGTGAGAGCCCGCACCGGGTTCTCGATGCAGTCCGCCACGAAGCGGATGAAGCCGCCCGCCGCGCCGCCGTCGCACACGCGGTGGTCGAACGCGATGGTCACGGTGGTGACCTTGCGGACGGCCAGTTCACCGTCCACCACCCACGGTTTGTCGATGATCCGCCCGATGCCCAGGATCGCGGCCTCGGGGTGGTTGATGATCGGGGTGGCGCCGTCCGTGCCGAACACGCCGTAGTTGTTCAGCGTGAACGTGGATCCGCTCAGCTGGGCCGGGCTGGCCTTGCCGGAGCGGGCCACCTCGATGATCTCCCGCATGGCGCCGGTCAGCTCCATGGCGCTGAGCTGGTCCGCGTTGCGCAGGTTCGGCACCATGAGTCCGCGCTCGGACTCCACGGCGAGGCCCAGGTTCACGCCCTGCAGGCGCGTGATGGTCCGGGAGCCGTCCTCGGCGGTGTCCACGCGCGCGTTGAGCTGCGGGAACTTCCGCAGCCCGGCCACGGTGAACCGGGCGATCAGCGCGAGCAGGCTGGGCGTGTTCTCCGGGTCCTTGGCCTTGAGCTCGGAGCGCAGCTTCAGCAGCTCGGTGGCGTCCACGTCCACCCACACGGTGGCCTCGGGGATCTCCGTGCGGGAGCGGGTCAGGGCGTCCGCAATGGTCTTGCGCACACCCTTGACGGGCTCCTGCGACGCGATCGGCAGCCCGGTGCGGGAGTCGGTCCCGGCGGCCGCCGGGGACGACGCCGCCGCGGCGCCACCCTGGGGTGCCGCACCTCCCGTGGCGGCCAGGCCGGCGGGGGCGGGGGCCGCGGGCTCCGCGGCGGACAGACCCGTGGGGGCCGGCCCGGCGGCGTCGGCGCGCATCCGCTGGTCGTCCACCTGCTCGATGGCCGCGAGGACGTCCTTGCGCATGATCAGACCACCGGGACCGCTGCCCTGCAGGGCTGCGACGTCCACGCCGTGCTCCCGGGCGAGCTTGCGCACGAGCGGAGAGATCACGGTGGGAGCCAGCCGCGGCGCCTCGGCGAGCGCCTCGTGGGCCTGCACGGCGGCGTCGGCACCGGCACCGCGCTTGCGGCGGCGTCGGCGGGAGGAGGACGCGGCGGAGGTGCCGTAGCCGATCAGCACGTTGCCGGAGGACTCCTCGTCCTCGCCAGCGGTGGGATCGGCCTCGTCCACGGACAGCTCGGCCGAGGGCGTGGTGCCCGCGAGCTCCTCCTCGCGGTAGCTCGCGCCGTGCTCGGCGCCGGGAGCGTCCGCGTCCGTCCCGGAGCCGGCGGGGGCCTCGGGGGACTCCACGCCGTCGGAGATGGAGATCAGCGGCTGGTCCACCAGCATGGTGTCGCCCTCCGCGCCGTGCAGCTTGTGGACCACGCCCTCGAACGGGGTGGGCACCTCCACGGCGGACTTGGCGGTCTCCACCTCCACGATGGGCTGGTCCATGGTGACGGTGTCACCCTCGGCCACGAGCCAGCGGAGGATGTCCGCCTCGGTGAGCCCTTCGCCCAGGTCGGGCAGGTTGAACACATTGATGCTCACGGGTCAGTCCTCCCACTGCAGGTCGTCCAGCGCGTCCAGGATGCGCTCGGAACTCGGGATGTGGTGGTGCTCGAAGGACGGCGAGGGGTAGGGGATGTCGAATCCCGTGACCCGCAGCACCGGCGCGGCGAGCGAGTGGAAGCAGCGCTCCTGGGTGCGTGCGGCGATCTCCGAGGCCACGGACGCGAAGCCCTGGGACTCGGCCACCACCACGGCGCGCCCGGTGCGGCGCACGGAGGCGGCCACGGTCTCGTCGTCGTAGGGGACCACGGAGCCGAGGTCGATGACCTCCACGGACATCCCGTCCTTCGCGGCATCCTCGGCCGCGGCCAGGCACACCGGCACGGACGGGCCGTAGGAGATCAGGGTTGCGTCGGATCCCTCACGGGCGATGACGGCGTGGCCCTCGCGCGTGGGCAGGTTCCCGTTCTCGTACTGCTCGCGCAGCTCCTCCAGGTCCACCTGCGCGGTGGACCAGTAGAGCCGCTTGGGCTCGAAGAACACCACGGGGTCCGGGGAGTCGATGGCCTCGCGCAGCATCACGTACGCGTCCGTCACGGACGCCGGGGTGAAGACCTTCAGCCCGGGGGTGTGCGCGTAGTAGGACTCGGAGGAGTCGCAGTGGTGCTCCACGCCGCCCACGCCGCCGCCGTAGGGGATGCGGATGACCAGGGGCATGCTCAGCTTGCCCCGGGTGCGGTTGTGCATCTTGGCCACGTGGGAGGCCACCTGCTCGAACGCGGGGTACGCGAATGCGTCGAACTGCATCTCGGCCACGGGGCGCATGCCGTTCATGGCCATGCCCACCGCGGTGCCGATGATCCCGGACTCCGCGAGCGGCGTGTCGAAGCAGCGCTCGCGGCCGAAGCGCGCGGTCAGGCCGTCGGTGATGCGGAAGACGCCACCGAGGGTGCCCACGTCCTCACCGAAGACCACGACCTCCCGGGAGGCCTCCATGGCGTCCGCGAGTGCGGTGTTCAGCGCCTTGGCGAAACTGGTTTTCGAAGCGCTCATCACGCCTCCTCTCGGGAGAGCTCGTCCGCGAGCTGGGCGCCCTGCTCGCGCAGCTGGGTGGTGGGTTCGTGGTACACGAAGCGGAACAGGTCCTGCGGGTCCAGCTCCGGCTTGGAGGACATCGCCTCGCGCAGCCGCTTGGCCATGGCCTCGGCGTGCTCGGAGATCTTGCCGGTGACGTCCTCGTCCAGCGCGCCCTGGTCCTGAAGGTAGCGCTGCATGCGGGTGATCGGGTCCTTGGCCACCCACTCGCTGACCTCGTCGCGCTCGCGGTAGCGGGTGTCGTCGTCCGCGTTGGTGTGCGCCTGCATGCGGTAGGTCATGGCCTCCACGAGCAGCGGGCCGCCGCCCTGGCGGCACAGCTCGATGCCACGCCCCAGGACGGAGAGCATGGCCGCGAGGTCGTTACCGTCCACGCGCTCACTGGCCATGCCGTAGCCCACGCCCTTGTGGGCCAGGGACGGCGCGCGGGTCTGCGAGGACAGCGGCACGGAGATCGCGTAGCCGTTGTTCTGCACCAGGAACAGCACGGGCAGCTGGAACACGGCGGCGAAGTTCAGGGCCTCGTGGAAGTCCCCCTCCGACGTCGCCCCGTCACCGCACATGGCCAGCGTCACCGTGTTCTCGCCGCGCAGCTTGGCGGCGTGGGCCACGCCCACGGCGTGCAGCAGCTGTGTGGTGAGCGGGGTGGCCTGGATGGAGACCTTGTACTGCTTGGGGTCGTAGCCGCCGTGCCAGTCACCGCGGTAGGTGCTCATGACCTCCAGCGGATCCACACCGCGGGACATCACGGCCACGGAGTCGCGATAGGTGGGGAACAGCCAGTCGTCGTCCTCGAGGCACAGGGCGGCGGCCACCTGGCACGCCTCCTGGCCGTGGCTGGACGGGTACACGGCCATGCGGCCCTGGCGCACCAGCGCCATGTTCTGGTCGTTGATGCGACGGCCCACCACGAGCTTCTCGTAGGCGTTGAGCAACCGCTCGGTGTCCGGCATGGGGTACTCGTGGCCGGGCTCCTGGCCCTGCTCGGACTCGGGGACGGCGGTGCCGTCCGGGTTGAGCAGACGGATCTCCTTGCTGGCGGGCAGCATGTACTGCTCGGGCGTGATCCCGAAGTTCTTGGAGGCCTCCACCGCCGGATTCACGGGCGGGGTGGGCTCCCGGGTGGCGGACTCGCCACCGGCGGGGATGGGCTCGCTCATGGTGCGTCCCTTTCTTCTCTGGGTGGAACTCGGTGGTGCCGCGACGGCCGCGGGCAGGATCGAGCGGCAACGCGTCGGACACGTCGTCCGGTCAGTATGGGCAATCGGGGCACTCCGTCTCCACACCGGGGGGAATCCGTGGACGGTAGACTCCCCGAAGGGGTTTCCCGTGGACGAATTGCTCGTGAGTGACGGGCGCCATGCGGAAATGTCTTGCACGTCACACTCGTCACGTCCGAGCCACGCGGCCGCACTGTCGGCGCGGTGGGTGGACCGGCGGCGGGCCGACGCGAGCGGCCCCGGGAACGGGTGGTGCGGCGTCGTCGGCGGGTGCTGCGGCGCGGGCCGCGGAAGGGGCGACGGCGCAGGGTGCCGCCCGGCGGCGTCGCCGTGACAGGGCAGGGTCCGCAGACGGCGGGAAAGGTGGAGCGGGTGGCGCAGAGCAAGCGCGTGGAACTGGACGAGACGGACCGGCGGATCCTGGACGAGCTCACGCGGGACGCGCGGCAGTCCGTGACCGCGCTCGCGGCCACGGTGCACATCTCCCGCGCCCACGCGTACGAGCGCATCCGCCGGCTGCACGAGCAGGGCGTGGTGCTGCGCTACACCGCGGTGATCGACCCCGCCAAGGCGGGCCTGGAGGCCTCCGCCTACGTGACGCTGCGCCTGAAGCAGAACACGTGGGACACCCTGGGGCCCAAGCTGCGCCGCATCCCGCAGGTGCAGCACGTGGCGCTCGTGGGTGGCACGTTCGACGTGATGCTGCTCGTGCGCGCCCGGGGCACGGGGGAGCTGCGGGACGTGATCTTCGAGCGCATCCAGCCCATGCCCGAGGTGGTGGACACCCAGACGTTCCTGATCTTCGAGGACGTGGACGTGGGTGGCTGAGCCCGGGGGTGTCTCGCCCTGAGCGGAGTCCGTGGCCCAGCCCCTCAGCACGCTGACATACTGGCACCGACAACGGCGGTGCGGCACCGCCTCCGGGTCACCCACCCGGCCACGACACGGACGATGCGGGGACGACACATGAGTGAGAACGCACGGCTGGCACTCGTCACGGGCGCCACGGGCTACATCGGCGGCCAGGTGGCCCAGGAGCTGCTGCGCCGCGGCTGGCGGGTGCGCCTGCTGAGCCGCAGCGCCGAGAAGGTCCGCAACCTGCCCTGGGGGGACAGCGTCGTCGCCGAGGGCCGCTCCGCCGGCCCCGGTGAGGCCGAGGTGGTGGAGGGCAATGCCTCCGAGGCCGCGGACGTCGCACGCGCCCTGCAGGACGTGGACGTCGCGTGGTACCTGCTGCACTCCATGGGGGACTCGGACGACTTCGTGCGCGAGGAAGTGGAGATGGCCGAGACCTTCGGCACCGCCGCGCACGACGCCCACGTGCAGCGCATCGTGTACCTGGGCGGGCTGCACCCGGACGACGAGCCCGTGGACCAGCTCTCCGACCACCTGCGCTCCCGCGTGGAGGTGGGCCGGGCGCTCATGGACTCCGGGGTGCCCACCGCGGCACTGCAGACCGGCGTGGTGATCGGGGACGAGTCCTCGTCCTTCATCATGATCCGCCACCTCGCGGAGCGGCTGCCCGGTGCCATCGCCCCCCGGTGGGTGCGCAACCGCATCCAGCCCATTGCCGTGGCGGACGTGGTGCACTACCTGGTGGGAGCGGCGGACCTGCCCGCGGACGTGAACCGCACGTTCGACGTGGGCGGGCCCGAGGCCATCGAGTACGCGGACATGCTGGACCAGTACTCCCGCGCCGTGGGCAAGGGCCCGCGGTTCATGATCACCGCCCCCGTGACCACCGCGGAGCTCGCGGCCAACTGGATCGGGCTCGTGACACCCATCGACACCAAGCTGGCCCGGCCCCTGGTGGGCAGCCTGCAGCACGACACCGTGATCCACGAGCGGGACCTGGACGACTACATCGGGGCACCCCCGGGCGGGCACACCCCCTTCGCGGACGCGGTGCGCGCCGCGGTCACGGACCTGGACCTCAACCGCTGGCGGCGGGTCTTCCTCTCGACCTCGGCGGCCGTCGCGGCCACGGCAGTGGTGGGCACGCTCGCGAGCGACCCCGGGTCGACGTGGTACGAGAAGCTGCGCAAGCCGCGCTTCCAGCCCCCGGGCTGGGCGTTCCCCGTGGCGTGGACCGCGCTCTACGCGGACATCGCCGCCATGGGTTCGCTGTCCATCGCGGACCTGGGGGAGGAGGGCCGCACGGACGAGCAGCGGGCCTACATCGCCGCGCTCGGCGTGAACCTGGCGCTCAACGCCGGGTGGAGCATCCTGTTCTTCCACCGCAAGAAGCTGCGGGCCGCGGCCGTGGAGTCCGTGCTGCTCGCGGTGAGCAGCGCGGACCTGGTGCGCCGCAGCGCCAAGGTGTCCCCGGAGAAGGGTGTGGTCCTGAGTCCCTACGCCGGGTGGACCGCGTTCGCCTCCGTGCTCTCCACCACCATCAGCGTGCTGAACCCGCGCCGCAAGTAGCCCGCGGCCCGGTCTGCCGCGCGGCCCGCACGGGCCCGGGCAGTCCCGGGCGGCGGGTCTCGAACATCCCCGACGGATCGCACCGCCGGGCGGAAAGGAACCTCGGTGACGGAACATCGGGTCAGCCCCTACGGGGACACCACGGCGGCCACGCGCAAGCGCACGGTCTGGGTGGTCATCGGCACCGGCCTGGTCGCGGCCGCGTGCCTCGCGTGGTCGCTGCGCATTCCCGCGGGAGACCCGTGGTTCTACCCCGCCACCTTCATCCTGGCCGGCGTGTACATCGCGGGCAGCTCGATCGCGATCCGCATGACGGGCGAACGCCTGCCCTGGCGGGTCACCCCGCGGGGCATGCGGGACGCGGTGGTGGGGGGTGTGGTGCTCGCGGTGGTGTTCATCGCCGGCGGTTTCATGGTCCGCTTCATCCCGTTCCTGAGCGAACCGGTGCACGAGCTGCTCAACCACGCCCGGGTGGGAAGCCTGGTCATGGTGGCCCTCACCACCGCGGTCAACGGTGTGGCCGAAGAGGTCTACTACCGCGGGGCGCTCTGGCGGATCCTGCCACGGGGCCGGCGGATCCTCGTGACCACCATCGCCTACACAGCCGTGACCTCGCTCGCGGGCATCCCGCTGCTCGCCCTCGCGGCCGCCGCGCTCGGTGCGTTCGTGGGCTACCTGCGCGAGCGCACCCGCTCGCTCGTCCCCGGCATCGTCACGCACCTGATCTGGTCCCTGACCATGCTCTTCGTGCTGCCCTACGTGGTCTGAGCCACCACGACGCCGCACGTCCGGGGGCCGCGCTCGCGGCCGGTCTGCGGTGGGTGCGGCCCTCGCCCCTCCCAACGCACGGTGGGACCCGCCCCGCGCCGGGACCGCGCCTGGCCGATCGAGGTGGCCCGGCGGCGTCGTCCCCGGGGCGTGGTGCGGGGCGGCCGCGCTCAGGCGGGGCGGGTGAAGGCCAACCACATGGTGGGGATGACCTGCTGGGCGCCGCGCCCCGTGCCGCCCATGGCCATGTGGTCCGTGAGCTGGCCGGAGTAGCTGGTGAGCAGCATGCGGGCCACGTCCCCCGGGGGCACGGTGAACTCGAGGTGCTGGGTGGCGGCCACCCGCACGAGCGCCTGCTCGATGGCCCGGTACACCCGCTCCCGGATGGGGGCCATGCGCTCGCGCACCTCCGGCGAGCGGAACGCCGCGATGGACAGCTCCACCCGCAGGGCCTGCTGGTTCACGTTCGCCACCTGGTCCGTGACGCCCTCGATGATGCGGGTCACCACCTGGTCCACGTCCAGGCCCGAGCCCAGCCAGTGGTCCAGCTGCGACCCCAGGGTCTCCTCCAGCTGGGCTGCGAGGTCGTCGAACGCGAGGATTGCGAGCTCCCGCTTGGACTCGAAGTTGGAGTAGAAGGCCCCGCGCGTGAACCCGGCGGCCGCGCACAGGTCGTTCACGGAGGCGCCGTCGATGCCCTGCTGGGCGAACACGGCCGGGGCGGAGCGGATCAGTTTGAGCCGCGTAGCACTGCGGGAACGTCTGTCCGGCGCGGCCTCGGGTGTGGCAGTGTCACTCCCGAGGGGCTGCCCGCCCCTCCCGAGACCGGCAGTGGGTGCGGCGGGTTCTTCTGTCTGGTTGCTCACGTGTCCCTCGGTTCGTCTTCCCTTCTCGATACATCAGTGTATCGTGTTCACGAATCCCAATACATTCGTGTATCCCCCTGTGCCAGGAGAAACCGGTGACACCCAAACACGCACCCGCCCACTCGTTCCGGGCCCGACTCGGCCGGCCGTTCGGCCAGTTCGGGTTCTGGCTGCTGCCCATGCTCGCCATCATCGCGGTGGGGGTGATCGGCACCGCCCTGTACCTGGGCGGGCTGTCCAGCCCCGACAAGAACTTCAAGGAGTTCCCCATTGCCGTGATCAACCAGGACAAGGGCGCTGAGGTGCCCCAGGCCAACGGCAAGACCACCCAGGAGAACCTGGGCACGGACCTCGTGAGCGAGTTCGTGGACAAGGCCGCGGAGGACGACAAGATCGACCTGCGCGAGCTGAGCATGGACGAGGCCAAGGAGCAGCTGGACCGCGGTGAGCTCTACGCGGCCGTGGTGGTCCCCGAGAGCTTCTCCGAGGACACCGTGAGCCTGATCGAGGGCTCCCTCACCGAGGGCAACGCCGCCCGCCCCGAGGTCACGGTCTACACCGATCCGCAGGCCGGCTCCCTGGGCACTCGACTGGCCACGGGCGCCGTCGAGCCCGGGGTGCAGGAGGCCAGCAAGGCGCTCGGCGAGCAGCTCACGGAGTCCGTGGCTCCCGCCGAGGACGCGGCCTACAACATGGTGCTGCAGCAGCTGCAGCAGAGCCAGAAGCAGCAGTCCGAGCAGCTCTCCCGCCAGGCCGCCCAGGGTGGCCCCGAGGTGCAGCAGTTCGCGCAGCAGGTGCAGAAGTCCCAGGAGGGCTCCGCCGAGCAGATCGCCAAGGAACTCGCCCCCACCGTCAGCTCGGTGGCCAAGGACACCCTCAAGGACCCCGTGAACATGGTGTCCAAGGCCTACAACGACCTCCCGGACGGCACCGCCCTGGGCATGAGCGCGTTCTACTACTCCATCCTGCTCCTGGTGGTGGGCTTCTCCGGCTCCGTGGCGCTGAACCTGCTCATGGACGGCCGGATGGGCATGGCGCCCTTCGAGATGGGCCCCTTCTTCAAGGACTACCCCCGCGCGGTGCTGCCCCGTCCGGTGGGCTTCCTCATGAAGTGGCTGACCTTCGTGGTGGCCGCCCTGCCCGCGTCCGCGCTGATGATGTGGGTGGCCTCCGCCGTGGGCATGCCCGTGCCCCACGGCTTCCTGGTGTTCCTGCTCGGGTGGCTCGCGATGTCCACGGTCTCCGCGATCGTGCTGGCACTGATCTCCGTGGGCGGCAGCGTGGGCATGCTCCTGTGCCTCGTGTACCTGGTGTTCATGGGCCTGCCCTCCGCGGGCGCCGTGGTGCCGCTCGAGGCCGTGCCGGGCTTCTTCCGGGCCATCGCCCCGTTCGAGCCGCTGCACCACATCTTCACGTCCGTGCGCTCCGCGCTGTTCTTCGACGCGATCCCGGAGGCGGGCCTGACCACGGGCGTGATCGGGCTGTCCATCATGCTGGTGGTCGCCCTCCTGGTGGGTCTGCTCGGCGGCTGGGCGTACGACAAGCGGGTGGGGCTGCGCGGTGCCGACGGCCCGGCCAAGCACAGTGCCGACGCCGCGGTGGCCCCCTCGGAGAAACCCCTCCCCAAGAGTGCGGATAACCCCTCCGTCCCGATCGGTGCGTCAGAATAGGCTGGGAGCACACACAGGACGTCGGCCACGCAGGCCCTTGCAACGACACCGATGGAGACCAGATGAGCAACGAACCGCAGCAGCCGCGCCCCGACTACCGTTCCGGAGCCACCGGTGGCGAGCATGCTTCGGCCCCGCGTGAGCCGGGTTCGGCCGACGCCCGCGGCGCCGGCGAGCAGGGTTGGACGCAGCACCAGGGCCAGCAGGGGTACATTCCGAACCAGGGTGCCCCGCGCTACTCGCAGCCGCAGGGCGGACAGCCGCAGGGCGAGCCCCGCTACGCGCAGAACCCCGGCGGCCAGGGGCGGCCCCAGGGTGATCCCCGCTACGCGCAGAACGCCGGGGGCGCTCCGTACGCACCGCACCAGGGGTACGCGCAGAACCCCGGTGGCTACCAGGGCGACCCCCGCTACGCCCAGCAGCCGGGCGGGTACCCCGCGGGCGCCCGCGGCCCTCAGGACGACGAGAAGACCGTGGCGGTGCTGACCCACCTGTCCAGCCCGATCGCCGCGATCATCTCCGTGGGCTGGCTGAGCTTCCTGGGTCCGCTGATCGTCTGGTTCATCTACAAGGACAAGAGCCCGTTCCTGCGCCAGGCCGCGGCGGGGGCGTTCAACTTCAACGTGTCCCTGTGGCTGCTCAACCTGATCGGCTGGATCTGCGTGTTCACGGTGGTGCTGTCCCCGCTCGGCTTCCTGCTGATCGCGGCGTACTGGATCATGCTGTTCGTGTTCCACATCATCGCGGCGGTCAAGGCCGGGGGCGGCAAGGCCTACCGGTACCCCATGCAGCTGCCCATCCTGCGCTGATCCCACCGCGCCGCCCGCTCCGAGCGCCCGCGGCCCGTTCCCCTCGAACCGCCCGGGGAAGCCTCATGGCTTCCCCGGGCGGTTCGTGCGTGTGGTGGGTCTGGCACTGGGCAGATTGTTGAACAACCTGTAGTGTGCAGTGGTCAGCCGCCGTGTGGCTCTGCTCACACCGACCCAGGGATGGATCCATGGCCTCTGCCTCACCACAGCCGCACGACCCCGTGCCGCACGACTCCGCGCCCCACCGCGACTCCGTGTCGCACCCCGACCTCGAGACGACGGCCCCGGGTGCCATGGCCGCGCAGGGTGCCCCCAAGAACTCCGGTCACCGCAGCGCCCTGCTGGGTGCCATGTTCCTCATGGCCACCAGCGCGATCGGCCCGGGATTCATCACCCAGACCACGGTGTTCACGGTGCAGCTGGGCGCCGCGTTCGCCTTTGCGATCCTGGTGTCCATCCTGGTGGACATCGCCGTGCAGCTGAACGTGTGGCGGGTCATCGGCGTCTCGGGCATGCGGGCCCAGGAGCTGGCCAACCAGGTGCTCCCCGGAGCCGGGTACGTCCTGGCCGCGCTCGTTTTCCTCGGTGGTGCGGTGTTCAACATCGGCAACATCGCGGGAACCGGGCTGGGACTCAATGCCATGCTGGGCATGGATCCCAAGCTCGGCGGGGCCATCTCGGCCGTGATCGCCATCCTGGTCTTCCTGTCCAAGCGCGCGGGCCTCGCCCTGGACCGGATCGTGGTGGCGCTGGGCGCCGTCATGATCCTCATGATGCTGTACGTGGCCATCGTGGCGGCACCCCCGGTGGGTGAGGCGCTCAAGAACACCGTGATGCCGGGGGAAGTGGACTTCCTGGTCATCACCACGCTCATCGGCGGCACCGTGGGCGGGTACATCACGTACTCCGGCGCCCACCGCATGATCGACTCCGGCGTCACCGGAGTGGACAGCGTCCGTGAGATCACCCGCACGTCCGTGCTGGGCATCCTGGTCACGTGCGTCATGCGCGTTCTGCTGTTCCTGGCGATCTTCGGGGTGGTCGCGAGCGGCGTGGCGCTGGCCGGGGACAACATGGCCGCGGACGCCTTCCGGGCCGCCGCCGGGGAAATCGGCGTGCGGATCTTCGGAGTGGTGCTCTGGGCCGCCGCCCTGACCTCCGTGATCGGCGCCGCGTTCACCTCCATCTCCTTCGTCACCTCCTCCACGGGCAGCCCCCGCACGCGCAACCTGCTCACGGTGGGCTTCATCCTGGCGTGCGGAGTGATCTACCTGGTGCTGGGCCAGGCCCCGCAGACGCTGCTGGTCTTCGCGGGCGCGTTCAACGGCCTCATCCTCCCGTTCGGCTTCGCGATCCTGCTGTGGGTGGGCTGGCGCCGCCGGGACCTGCTGCAGGGCTACCGCTATCCCGGGTGGCTGCTGGTCGTGGGTCTGATCGCGTGGGTGCTCTCCGTGTTCCTCGCCGTCAACTCCCTGGCCGGGCTCTCCAAGCTCTGGGCCTGAGACCCCCGGACAGGACAGGGCGCGCACTGATGGAGACCACGCTGACCCCCGCCCAGGCTCGGGAGCGCTTCCGAGCGGGACTCGTGCGCCCCACCGCGGGCATGGCCCCGGGCCACGCCCAGGCGAACCTCGTGATCGTGCCGCGGGAGCTGGCGTTCGACGTGCTGCTCTTCGCGCAGCGCAACCCCAAGCCGTGCCCCGTGCTGGGTGTCCTGGACGCGGGGGAGACCACGGGTCCGTTGCTGGCCGGCGGGGACATTCGCACGGACGTGCCGCAGTACGTGGTCTACGAGAACGGCGTGGAGGTGGACCGCCCCACGGACATCACCCCGTACTGGCGGGAGGACCTGGTCACGCTCATGCTGGGCTGCTCGTTCACGTTCGAGGACGCGCTGCAGGCGCACGGCATCCGCCTGGCCCACATCGACCAGGGTGCCAACGTCCCGATGTACCGCACCTCGCGGCGTTGCGAGCCGGCGGGGCGGCTGTCCGGGCCGCTCGTGGTGTCCATGCGGCCGGTCCCGGCGGCACAGGTGGCGGACGCCGTGCGGATCACCTCCCGCTACCCGGCCGTCCACGGCGCGCCCGTGCAGGTGGGGAACCCCGGGGCGCTGGGGATCGCGGACCTGGGGTCACCGGACTTCGGCGACGCCGTGCGGATCGCCCCCGGCGAGCTCCCCGTGTTCTGGGCGTGCGGGGTCACTCCGCAGGCTGCGGTGATGGAGTCGGCTCCGCCGTTCGCGATCACCCACGCCCCGGGTCACATGCTCGTCACCGACGCCCGGGACGCCGACTACCAGGTGCCCTGACGGGGCGCGGAGGCGAGGGGACCGTGCCCTGGCTCACCCCCGGGGTGGTCCACTCTGCGGGGCACATCTCTGCGGGGCACACCGACAGCAGCCCCGACCGGCGGTGTCGCGGGGTTCTCCGGTGACGCCCGCGGCGGGTCGTCGGAGGACCTGGCCGGCCGACCTCACCCGAGCCGGGTGAGGATCTCGTCCCGCGCCGCGCCCAGGGAGTCCCGCAGCAGCTCTGCCGCGTGGCTCCGGTGGCCGGACTCCAGCGCGGCGAGCACCTCGGCGTTGCGCACGGCGTAGCGCGCGTGGAACTCCCGGTCCTCGAGCATCGCGTGGAACACCAGGCGCATTCTGGCCAGGGCACGGTCCATGTCCCGGAGCAGCGCGGGCGACCCCGCGGCTTCCACGAGGCACCGGTGGAACCGCTGGTTCGCGTCCGCCATGCCGGCCACGTCCGCGCCGTCCCGCGCCGTCAGGGCCGCGGCGACGATCGAGCGGAGGCGCGTCAGCAGCCCCGCGTCCACGGTTCCCCACAGCACCGCCCCGGACTCGAGGATGCCCCGAGCGGCATAGAGGTCCCGGACGTCCTCTGCGGTGGGTTGCGCCACGAACACGCCCCGGTGGGGGATCCGCAGCACCAGACCCTCCGCCGCGAGCATGGCGAAGCACTCCCGCAGGGTGTTGCGGGAGATCCCGAGCTCGGCGGCCACGGCGTGCTCGGACAGTTTGGCACCCGGAGACAGCGCGCCGTCGGCGATCAGGGCCCGCAGCCGGGCGGCGGCGTGGGCGCCGGCCTGGGCCTCCTCCTGCGGCTCGGGCGCGGCGGACGGGCCGCTCACGCGATCTCCGCGATCTTCTGACCCGTGCGCACGGCGTCGCCCTCGGACACGTCTCCACGGCGGAGGGTTCCGGCGCGGTGGGCCTTCACGGGGGTCTCCATCTTCATGGCTTCCACCACCAGCACGGGCTGACCCTCCGTGACCTCCTCACCGTCCTGCGCGAGCCACGTGACCACCGTGCCGTTCATGGGCGCGGTCACGGCTGTCTCGTTCTGCGCGTCCGACGCCGGTGCCGCACCGTCCTGCCCCGGCTCGCCCTGAACCCCGGCGGCGCCGCGGACCAGGGCCTGGGCAAGGCGCGCGGGCAGACCCACCCGCACTGCGCGCCCGTCCACCTCGAGCGTGAACGTGGTGCGCTGGGCGGCTTCGGGATCGAGGTGGGGGGAGGTCTCGAGGTCCTGCGTGAACTCGTCCTCGATCCAGGTGGTGTAGACGCCCAGCTGATCGGGGGAGGTGAACGCGGGCTCGTCCAGCACGGCGCGGTGGAAGGGCACCACGGTGGGCAGCCCGCGGATCGAGAGCTCGCGCAGGGCGGCGCGGGAGCGCACCACGGCCTGGGCCCGGTCCTCGCCCCACACGATGAGCTTGGCCAGCAGCGAGTCGTACTCGGCGGGGACCACGGAGCCGGAGCGCACACCGGTGTCCACGCGCACCCCCGCGCCCGTGGGGGCCTCGAACGCCTCAACGGTGCCCGGGGTGGGCAGGAAGCCCAGGGCGGGGTCCTCCGCGTTGAGCCGGAACTCGATCGCGTGGCCATGCGGGGCGGGGTCCTCGGTGGTGCTCAGCGGCAGGCCCTCCGCGACTCGGAACTGCTCACGCACCAGGTCCACTCCGGCGGTCGCCTCGGTCACGGGGTGCTCCACCTGAAGGCGCGTGTTGACCTCCAGGAAGGAGATCAGCCCGTCCGGTGCCACGAGGTACTCCACCGTGCCAGCGCCGGTGTAGCCGGCCTCGCGGCAGATGGCCCGGGCGGACTCGTGCAGCGTGGTGCGCTGCTCGTCCGTGAGGAACGGCGCCGGGGCCTCCTCCACGAGCTTCTGGTGACGGCGCTGCAGCGAGCAGTCGCGCGTGCCCATGACCACCACGTTGCCGTGGGTGTCCGCCACCACCTGGGCCTCCACGTGGCGCGGGCGGTCCAGGAACCGCTCCACGAAGCACTCCCCGCGTCCGAACGCGGTGGTGGCCTCGCGCACGGCGGCGTCGAACGCGGACTCCACGTCCGCGAGCTCCCGGGCGATGCGCATGCCGCGTCCGCCCCCGCCGAAGGCCGCCTTGATGGCGATCGGCAGGCCGTGCTCCTCCGCGAACGCGCGGGCCTCGGCGGCGTCGGCCACGGGACCGTCCGTGCCCGGGACCAGCGGGGCGCCCGCTCGCACGGCGATCTCCCGCGCGGTGACCTTGTTGCCGAGCGCCTCGATCACGTCCGCGGTCGGGCCGATCCACGTGAGGCCGGCGGCCACGACGGCGCGCGCGAAGTCCGCGTTCTCAGAGAGGAACCCGTACCCCGGGTGCACGGCGTCGGCCCCGCAGCGTTCCGCCACGGCCAGCACGGCGGGGATGCTGAGGTAGGTGTCGGCGGAGGCGGAGCCGGGGAGGGCATATGCTTCGTCGGCCATGTGGACGTGCATCGCGTCCGCGTCCGGCTCGGAGTACACGGCCACCGAGCTGAGCCCGGCGTCCGAGCAAGCGCGCGCCACGCGCACGGCGATCTCCCCGCGGTTGGCGATCAGAACCTTCTTCATGCGGTGTCTCCTGACGTGGGCTGCTCCGCGGGGACGGTCGCGGTGGGGGTGGGCGTCGTTGCGGATTGCGGCATCCCGCGCTCGGTCGTGTGGGATGCAGAGGCGGTGCTGGGTGCCAGTGCCGCCCCGTGGGTCGGTCCGCCCTCCGGTGGCCTCGTCGCCCGTTCCCGGATGCCGCGAATGCCCGCTGGGGGCGTCGAGGTGGGACGGGTGCGCTGCATCATCCCGTGGTTCTGCGCACCGCCTTGGGGGCTCGAGAGCGCCGCGTCCCCGGGTGGGCGTGTGACCGGGTGGAACCGCACCGCAGAACCGGGGAGCAGCTGCGCCGCGAGCGGCAGGTCCTGCGGCAGCACCACCGCGATCACGGGATAGCCCCCGGTCACGGGGTGATCCGCGAGGAAGAGCACCGGCACACCGGAGTGGGGCACCTGCAGGGAACCGGCCACCACGCCCTCGCTGGCCAGTTCGTCCTCTCGGCTACGCGCGAGACCGCCCTCCGGTGGTGTCTCGAAGCGCACGCCCACGCGGTTGGAGTCACTGCTGACACGCCACGTCCGCTCGCGCAGCGCGGAGAGGGCCTCGGGGCTGAACCAGTCCTCACGGGGGCCCGGGAGCACGCGGAGCACGGTGGTCTCCGCCGCGGTGGGAACGTGCACCGCCGGTTCCTCGGGGTGGCCCACGGCTCGGCCCGGCGCGGCCGGGCGCACCGGCAGCACGTCACCAGCGGCCAGGGGAGCGGGCCCGATCCCGGACATCACGTCCGTGGCACGGCTGCCGAGCACCGGGGTCGTGTCGAGACCTCCGGAGACCGCGAGGTAGCTGCGCAGCCCCGCGCTCGGGGTGTCCAGGGTGAGCTGCTCGCCGTCGTACAGGGCGAACGGCGTGCAGAACGGGGCGGCGCGCTCGGTCTCCCCGCCGGTGATCCGGGCGCCCACGGGCGCCCCGGTCAGGGCGAGCACGTGGTGGCCCCGGGCCGTGAGTTGCAACCCGCCCATCGTGACCTCGAGGACCGCGTTTGAGCTGGCATTGCCCACGATCCGGTTGGCCTGCATCGCGGAGGCGCGGTCCGCCGCACCGGAGGCCACCACGCCCAGGTCCCCCAGTCCGGGGCGGCCCAGGTCCTGGATCAGGGTCTGCATCCCGGGGTTCTCGACCACCAGGGCGTGCCCACCGTCGTCAGCGAGGGAGCCATCCGCCGCGCTGATGGGTTGCAGACCGTCGGCGTGCTCACGGCCGGACGTGTCGCGGCCCGGGCCCGCGGTGTCCTGGCCCGGGCCGTCCCCCGACTGAACGGCGGGAGCCGAGTCCCCGGGAAGCTGCGGGCCGCCGCGCGGGTCCGGGGCGGCGTCGTCGGCCAGCGTCACGAGCTCGCGCACGGCCCGGTAGCGCACGGTGTCCCCAGGGCGGATCAGCGCGGGGGAGTCCCGGTGGGTGTCCCACAGGACGGCGTCCGTGCGCCCGATCAGCTGCCACCCGCCCGGTGAGCGCTGGGGGTAGATCGCGGAGAAGACGCCCGCGAGCGCCACGGACCCCGCGGGCACGGCGGTGCGGGGGGTGTCCCGGCGGGGGACGTCCAGGGGGTTGCCCGGTGCGCTGAGGTACGCGAAGCCGGGGGCGAAGCCGCCGAACGCGGCGGTCCACTCCGTGCCGGTGTGGGTGTCCACCACGCCCTGCTCGCTGAGCCCGGTGAGCCGGGCGACCTCGGCGAGGTCGGCGCCGTCGTAGACCACGGGGATCTCCACGGTCTTGCCCCCGGCCTCCCGCTTCTCGCGGGGTTGGGCGGTGGCGACACCGCTCGCGGCCCTCCGCGCCGACCGTGCGTCCGTGAAGGTCACCAGCACGGTGCGGGCGGCGGCAGTCACGTCCGTCTGCCCGGCGAACGGGTGCGCGGTGAGGTGCGCGTGCCAGCGCACGACGTCGGCGAGCTCGCCGCAGTCGAGCAGGAACGCGTGGGTTCCGGCCCAGCGCAGCTCCGGGGCCGGGCGGACCTCGGCGGACGAGGAGGGAACCGTTCCCGTCGTGCCAGGGCGGCCCGTCTGCTGGGCGCCCGGTCCCTGCGCGGCGCGGGGTGTCTGCCGGGGGCGGGGCGCGCTCATGCGAAGGACCGGACGGTGATCCCGGCGCGGTCGAGGCCCGCGCGGACCTCGGCGGCCATCGCGGCGGCGCCGGGGGTGTCCCCGTGCACGCAGATGCTCTCCGCGTGGATCCGCACGGTGGAGCCGTCCACCGCGGTGAGCGTGCCGTCCTCGGCCAGGCGCACCATGCGCTCGGTGACCTGGGCGGCGTCGTGCAGCACCGCACCCGGGTCCCGCCGGGAGACCAGCGTGGCCTCGGGGGTGTAGCCGCGGTCCGCGAACGCCTCCGGCACGGCGCGCAGCCCGGCTTTCTCCGCCGTGCGCAGGGCCACGGAGCCGGGCAGCAGGAGGAGGGGGAGGTCCCCGCCGAAGGCCTTCACGGCGTCCACCACGGCCTGGGCGTGGGCCTCGTGGTGCACGATCGTGTTGTAGAGGGCGCCGTGGGGCTTGACGTAGCGCACGGTGGTGCCCGCGGCGCGGGCCACGGCCTCGAGCGCGCCCATCTGGTACAGGACGTCGTCCGCGAGCTCGGTGGGAGAGCAGTCCAGGAAGCGGCGCCCGAAGCCCGCGAGGTCCCGGTAGGCCACGTGCGCTCCCACGGTGACCCCGGCGGCCACGGCGTCCCGGCAGGTCTGCGCCATCACGGAGGGATCTCCGGCGTGGAAGCCGCAGGCCACGTTGGCGCTGGAGACGGAGCGGAAGATGGCGGCGTCGTCCCCCATGCCCCATGCGCCGAACGACTCGCCCATGTCGCTGTTCAGATCCATGACCGTCATGCGTGACCTCCGTCTCATCGGGTGTGACCCCCCAGCATGCCCGATGGGCCGCAGATTGTTCAACAATCCACCCCGGAATATTTCTCCGGGGCGCCGAATTACAGAGGTAGTTCAAATTTGAAGCACCAGGGCGGGGGACGGTCCCGCCGCGAAGGAGGCAGGCGCCATGCAACTCGGAGTCTTCACCATCGGGGACGTCACCCGGGACCCCACCACGGGCCGGACCCCCACCGAGAACGAGCGCATCAAGGCCACGGTGGCCATGGCCCGCAAGGCCGAGGAGCTGGGGATGGACGTGTTCGCCACCGGCCAGCACCACAACCCGCCGTTCGTGGCCCCCGCGAACCCGCCCGTGCTCATGGCGGCGGTTGCGGCGCAGACCGAGTGGATCCAGCTGTCCACGGCCACCACGCTGATCACCACCACGGACCCGGTGCGGATCGCGGAGGACTACGCGTACGTCCAGCACCTCGCGGACGGCCGCGTGGACCTCACCATGGGACGCGGCAACACCGGCCCGGTCTACCCGTGGTTCGGCAAGGACATCCGTCAGGGCATCCCGCTGGCCGTGGAGAACTACCAGCTGCTGCACCGGCTGTGGCGCGAGGAGGGCGTGAACTTCTCCGGGCGCTTCCGCACACCGCTGCAGGGCTTCACGTCCACTCCGCGGCCCCTGGACGACGTCCCGCCGTTCGTGTGGCACGGCTCCATCCGCTCCCCGGAGATCCCGGAGCAGGCGGCGTTCTACGGGGACGGGTTCTTCCACAACAACATCTTCTGGAACAAGGAGCACACCGAGCGCATGGTGGCGTTCTACCGCCAGCGCTACGAGTACTACGGCCACGGCTCCGCGGACCAGGCGATCGTGGGCCTGGGTGGGCAGGTGTTCATGGCCAGGAACTCGCAGGATGCGGTGCGCCGGTTCCGGCCGTACTTCGACAACGCGCCGGTGTACGGCCACGGGCCCTCGCTGGAGTCCTTCATGGAGCAGACGCCGCTGACCGTGGGCTCGCCCCAGCAGGTCATCGAGCGCACCCTCTCCTTCCGGGAGTACGCGGGCGACTACCAGCGCCAGCTGTTCCTGGTGGACCACGCGGGCCTGCCGCTCAAGGACGTCCTGGAGCAGATGGACTTCCTGGGAGAGGAGGTCTTCCCTGTGCTGCGCAAGGAGTTCGACGCCGCCCGGCCGGCCCACGTGCCGGAGGCCCCCACCCACGCGTCCCTCGTGGCGCGCCGCGCGGCGGGGGAGGATCCTGTCCCGGGCGGCGGGCCGGACTCGCAGGCGGCCAGGGACCGGGCAGCCAAGGACCGGGCCGCCAAGGATCGCGCGGCCGCGGAGGAGGCGGCGTCCCGTCAGGGCACCGGTGGCACGCAGGACCCCACGGCGTAGCGCGGGCCACCGGGGCAGACCTCGAGGGGGGCCCGCCCTGCGGAGGGCGGGCCCCGGGCGGTGAGGACGTGCAGCACAGAGAAGTCAGGAGAGACATCATGACCGAACACTTGAAGATCACCGTGGTGACCGCGGGCCTGTCCGAGGACGCGTCCACCACGCGCCTGGCGCGGGCGATCGCGCGGGCCACGAGCGGCGTCGTCGCCCGCGGTGGTGGGGAGCCCGAGGTGCGCGTGGTGGCCCTGCGGGAGATCGCCCACGGGATCACGGACGCCATGCTGACCGGGACGGCTCCCGCCGCGGTGCAGGACGCGCTGGACGCCGTGCTCGCCGCGGACGGGCTGATCGCGGCCACGCCCACCTACAAGGCGAGCTACTCCGGGCTGTTCAAGGCGTTCTTCGACCTCTTCGACGAGGGCGCCCTGGAGAACCTGCCCACCGTGGTGGCCGCTACCGGCGGCTCCCCGCGGCACTCGCTGGTCCTGGACACCGCCCTGCGCCCGCTGTTCAGCCACCTCAAGGCGCTCACCCTGCCCATCGGGGTGTACGCGGCCACCGAGGACTGGGCGGACGCGTCCCTGCAGGCGCGCATCGAGCGGGCCGGGGCGGCGCTCGCCGGCATGCTCGGAGCCGGGGCGCCGGGGCACGACGCCGCCGGGCCGGGTCCCGCGGACGGCACCGGATCCGGGGCCACGGGGGACGGCGGCTCCGCCGCGGACGATGCCTCCACGGAGTCCGTGGGGGCCCGGCGGAACGCGCCGTCGCGCCCGGATCGTTCCGCGCGGGACGAGTTCGCCGCGGTGCCGAACTTCGAGGACCTGCTGGCGGCGGTGCGAGGATGAGCTCCATGCCCTCAGAAGCACGCCGTCCCGAGGACCGCTCCGAGCCGACCGCCGCGGGGTCGACCACCGGCGCGGAAGGGGCCGATCGCTGGGACACGTGGCGGCTCTACTTCGAGACCACGGCGCGGCTGACGTCCCGGGTGGAGGAGCGGCTCAAGGCACAGGGCTGCTCGCTCATGGAGTACCAGCTGCTCCTGCTGCTCCACGAGGCTCCCGGGCGCTGCCTGCGCATGGGTGAGCTGGCCCGCCGGATGGTGTTCTCGCCGTCGCGGCTGAACTACCAGGTCAAGGTGCTGGGCGAGCGGGGCTGGGTGCAGCGGCGTCGTGCGCCCGGTGACGGCCGCGGTTGGGAAGCCGCGCTGACCGTCGAGGGCGCACAGGCGTTCCGGCGCCTGCGCCCGGACCACGCGCGGGACGTGGAGGAGCTCTTCTTCGCCGCGCTCACGCAGGACGACGTCGCCCGGCTGGGAGACATCATGGCTCGCCTGGCGCGAGGGCTGGGGGAGGGGCGGAGCGCTCCGGAACGTCGGTAGTGCGGGCGCGGCGCAGCACCACGGGCGGCGCGGTCACCGTGGACGGGTGCCGGTGTGGCGGCGGTCAGCCGATCCAGTAGCGGCGGGTGGGGCGGTCGTTCCCGTCCTGGACCACGTTCTCCAGCACCCCACCGCAGGCCTCGATCGTCGCGGCGGAGGCCGCGTTGTCGTCGGCGCACGTGACGAGCACCCGCTCCACACCGGCCGCACTCAGGCGCTGCACCGACTGCCGCAGGATCTCCGTGGCGTACCCGCGCCGCCGGAACGCGGGGCCCACGCCGTATCCCACGTGCCCGCCCACGCGGCGCAGGTGGTCGTTGAGCTCGTAGCGGATGGAGGTTCGGCCCACGATCTCGCCATCCACCTCCGCGAGAAGGTACTCCGCTCGGACGAACCCCGGGGCCAGGTCCTCTCCCTGGGACGCGCGGTCCACGGCCGCCAGGACCTCGGGCCACGTCCCCTCGTCCAGGACGAACGAGAAGTCGTCGCGCAGCAGCTGCTCGTGCAGTGCGCGGACCGCAGACTCGTCCTCGGGGGTGGGCTCTCGCAGCGTGAGCGTCATGGCCCCATGGTGGCACGCTCGCTCCTGGTGCCCCGCCGGTGGTCGTGGCACACTTCCGGTGTCGAGATCCCCCGGCAGTCCCCACCACGGCAGGGAGAGCACCGTGAGCGAAACACCGCAGACGACGACGCCCGCACCCGGCAGCGCGCCCGGTGCCGCGGCGTCGGCCCCTGAGCAGACCCCCGAGCTGCCCGGCGGCGTGGTCCACGATCTTCCTGCGGACCTCGCCGAGGCCCTGCTGACGGAGCCGGAGACCGCCGAGCTGTGGCGCGGGCTGACGCCCCTGGGCCGCAACGAGTTCGTGTGCTGGGTGGAGGACGCCAAGAAGCCCGAGACCCGCGCCCGCCGCATCCGCCGCACGGGCGAGGAGATGCACGAGGGCAAGCGCCGCCCGTGCTGCTGGCCCGGCTGCAAGCACCGGGAGCGCACCGGGCGCTGACACCGGGGCGTCCGTTCCGGCGGCCCCCGTTGTGGTTCAGGCGCGAGAGGCCGCCGGGTCCGAGTGGGTCCTGCGTCGCACACTCTGCCCGCTGACCAGCGGTGATGCCGTTCCAGGCGGGCGCGCGGGCGGCGTCGTCCCCGCCTGGGCGGCACTGCCGAGGGGCTGACGAATGGCGCGAAATGGTGAGCCGCACGACACGATCGGGCGGCGCAGCGCTTAGGCTTCCTCTGTGCACCTCGCGGGTCCTGTGCGGAGTGCGTCATCCTCGCAACCGAGAAAAGGTGTACATCCATGGCCTCGCACCCTTCCGACACCCAGCCTTCCGGCGGGCCGGAGACGCGCGCCCAGTTCGTGGCCGAGCAGGAGGGGTACAGCAAGGGGCTCACCACGCGGCAGATCAACATGATCGCGATCGGCAGCTCGATCGGCACGGGTCTGTTCCTGGGTGCCGGTGGCGGGCTGGCCTCGGCCGGTCCCGCCCTGTTCATCCTCTACGCGGTGGCCGGGTTCTTCGGCTACCTGATCCTGCGGCAGCTCGGCGAACTGGTGATGCACCGGCCGTCCTCCGGCTCCTTCGTGTCCTACACCCGTGAGTTCTACGGGGAGAAGAGCGCGTACTTCGTGGGGTGGATGTACTGGCTCTCCTGGGCCTCCACCACGGTGGTGGACGCCACCGCCATGGCCATCTACGTCAAGTGGTTCGGGCAGTACAGCCAGTTCATCGCGGACCTGCCGCAGTGGCTGCTGGCCGCGGTGGTGCTCGTGGTGGTCATGGCCACCAACCTGATCTCCGTGAAGGTCTTCGGGGAGATGGAGTTCTGGTTCGCGGTGGTGAAGGTCTCCGCGCTGGTGGTGTTCCTGATCGTGGGCATCTGCTTCGTGCTCTTCGGGACCCCCACGGGCGCACCCACCGGGTTCTCCCTGATCAGCGAGAACGGGGGCTTCCTCCCCAACGGTCTGCTGCCCGCGCTCGTGGTCTCGCAGGGTGTGGTCTTCGCGTACTCGGGCATCGAGCTCGTGGGCATCACCGCGGGTGAGACCAAGGACCCGCGCAAGACCATTCCCAAGGCGATCAACACGGTGATCCTGCGCATCGCGCTGTTCTACGTGGGCTCCGTCCTGCTGCTCACGCTGCTGCTGCCCTACACGGCGTACTCCGCGGACGAGTCCCCGTTCGTCACGTTCTTCGACTCCATCGGGATCCAGGGCATCGCGCCCATCATGCAGCTCGTGGTCATCACCGCGGCGCTGTCCTCCCTCAACGCGGGGCTCTACTCCACGGGGCGCATCGTGCACTCCATGGCCATGGCCGGCTCCGCGCCCAGATTCACCGGCAAAATGACGCGCTCGGGTGTTCCCGCGGGCGGCATTCTGCTCACGGTGGGCGTGGGAGCGCTCGGTGTGATCCTCAACTACTACGTCCCGGAGGACGCCTTCAGCATCGTGCTGAACATCTCCGCGATCGGCATCCTGGTGGGCTGGGCGGCCATCACGCTCCCGCACCAGAAGTTCGTGCGCCTCGCCCGGCAGGGCCACTACGAGCGTCCGGCCTACCGCTCACCGTTCGCGCCCTGGACCAACTGGCTCACCATGGTGTTCCTGGTGGGCGTGCTGGTCCTCGTGGCCTTCGACTACCCGCTGGGCACCCTCACGGTCGCCTCGATGGCGCTCGTGATCCCCATCCTGATCGTCGGCTGGTTCATGGTGCGCAAGCGCGTGCGGGCCATCGCGGCCGAGCGCGAGGGCTACACGGGCGCGTTCCCCGTGGTCGTGGGGACTCCGGGTGCGGAGAGCGAGCGACGCCGCGCCGCCCGTCGTACCGAGCGCCCCGGGGACGTGGACCGGCAGTAGCCGCCCCGTCCCCCTCGTCCGAGGACGCCGCCCAGTCCTCCGCGGTCGACGACGCCGCCCCGGCCGCTCCGGGGCGGCGTCGCCATCCGTGGGGTCCAGCGGGGGACGCGCTCACCGGCCCCGCAGCGCCGAGGCGGTCGTGAGGGCCACGAGCAGCATGGCGGCCACACCCAGTCCCGAGAAGCCCACGGCGGCGAGCACGGGACCGGCAAGGGCCCCGCCGGCCGCGCCGCACAGGTTCATCACGAGGTCCGAGGTGCCCTGAAGCCCGGGCCGGTCGTGGGCCGCCACGGACTCGGTGACCATGGTGGAACCGGCCACGGTGGACGCGGACCAGCCGAGCCCCAGCAGGACGAGTGCGGCGAGCACGAACCCGTGCTGGTCCGAGCCCAGCCAGGTGAGCACCAGTGCCGCCACGAGAAGCCCCTGCCCCAGCAGCACCGTGCTCGCACGTCCGATCGTGTCCGCGAGCCATCCGAACACCGGCGAGAGCGCGTACATCCCGGCCACGTGCAGGGAGATGGTCAGCCCCACCACGGACAGCGTGGCGCCGTGGCTGGTCAGGTGCACCGGGGTCATGGACATCACGCTCACCATCACCGCGTGGGACAGCGCGACCACCAGCACGGCTCGCCGCGCCGCGGGCACGGTGCGCAGCAGGGTGAACCCGCCCGCGGGGTCCGGCCTGTTCGCCACGGACCCGCCCCGGGCCAGGGCCACGGCCAGGGGGTCCGGGCGCAGCCCCACGAAGTACACCGCGGCACCCAGGCACTGCGCGCACAGGGCGATCACGAACCCGCCCGTGAACGGCGGCAGCCCCAGCGCGCGGCCGATCGCCTCGCCGGGACCGAAGAGGTTGGGGCCCACCACGGCTCCCACGGTGGTGGACCACACCACCAGGGAGAGGTCCCGCGCCCGCGTGCGGGGGGCGGCCGCGTCCGTGGCCGCGAAGCGGGACTGCAGGTTCAGGGCGGTGCCCGCACCCAGCAGCCCCATGCCCACGAGCAGCACCGGGAGCACGTTCAGGGTCGAGGCCACCACGATGACGGCAGCCCCCAGGACCGCCACGATGGCCCCGGTGGTCAGCGACACCCGGCGGCCACGGCGCTGCGCGAGCCGCGCCAGCGGGATGGCCACCAGCGCGGCACCCAGGGTGTTCATCGTGGACGCCATGCCGGACAGCGCGCTGTTCCCGGAGACCTCGGTGATCAGCAGCGCCCCCAGCGCTAGCGTGGCCCCGGTGCCGAGCCCGCCCAGGATCTGCCCCAGCGCGAGCACGGTCAGCACCCGTTGCTGGAATCCCGGCCCGGGGTCCTGCCGCTCGGCGCTCGCGGCCCGCGTGGTGGCACTCATGACCGCATCATCGCGGACGACGCCGCCGCGCGCCACCGTGCCGCCCGCACCGGGCCCGCCGTGCCGCCCGCATCGGGCCCAGCGTGGCAGCGGGCGCAGCGTGCGGGCGCCAGGGCGGCGGGTTGGTGCGCGTGCGGTGGGCTGGTGTGTCTGCGGTGGGCTGGTGCGTGTGCGGGGGAGACCGGCGCTCCTACCAGGGGCGGACGGCCGGACAGGACCCGGTACGCGGCGCGCGGGGGCTGCGGAGCGGCGTCGTCGTTGCGCGGCCCCGAGCCTGCCCGCATAGGCTGGGGCGCATGAGACAGCTCGGCGACATCTCGTTCCGCACACGCAAGTGGGTCAAGCCCGAGGACCTCAACGCCAACGGCACCCTGTTCGGGGGTTCGCTGCTGCGGTGGATCGACGAGGAGGCCGCGATCTACGCGATCGTGCAGCTGGGCAACCGGCGGGCGGTCACCAAGTACATGTCGGAGATCGAGTTCGTGTCCTCCGCCGTGGAGGGGGACCTCATCGAGATGGGCCTCACGGCCACCCGGTTCGGGCGCACGTCCCTGACCATGCGCGCTCAGGTGCGCAACATGATCACGCGCGAGCTGATCCTGAGCATCGACAAGATCGTGTTCGTGAGCCTGGACGAGAACGGCGAGCCCGTGCCGCACGGCTACACGGAGATCACCTACGACCGTGACCGCATTCCCGCACCCACCAGCCAGAGGAGGCCGCAACCGTGAACCAGCTGACAGCGCAGAGGATCACCCCGTCCTGGATGCACCACGCCGAGGGGCCGTGCTGGAGCCGGACGTGGGGCGGGCTGGCCTGGGTGGACATGCTCGCCGGGGACGTCATGACGTTCACCCCGGAGGACCAGCCGCGCCGGCAGCACGTGGGGGATGTGGCCGCGTGCGTGCGTCCCCGGGCGGGCGGCGGGCAGATCGTCGCCGTGGGACGGGGGATCGTCCTCACGGATGCCACCGGAACGGTGGAACGCGAGATCGGTCTGTGGGACACCCCGGACATCCGCATGAACGAGGGCGGTGTGGCCCCGGACGGCTCCTTCTACGTGGGCTCCATGGCGTACGACCAGGCCGAGGGCGCCGCCACCCTGTACCGCGTGGCCACGGACCTCACGTGGGAGCCCGTGCTCAAGGGCGTGAGCATCTCCAACGGGATTGCGTGGTCCCCGGACGGCACGCTGGCCTACTACAACGACACCCCCACCCACGAGGTCTCCGTGTTCGACTGGAGTGCTGAGGGAGGGCTGCGCAACCGCCGCACGTTCGTGGCTCCCGTGCTGGACGAGCACGCCGCCGCGGCGGCCACGGACCCGGAGGAGACCTACGAACCGGGCAGCGTGTCCGTGAGCCCGGACGGTCTCACCGTGGACTCCGAGGGTGCCGTGTGGGTGGCCCTCAACGGTGCGGGCCAGGTGCACCGCTACCTCCCGGACGGCACCCTGGACACCGTGGTCACGGTGGGCGCCAAGCAGACCACCGCATGCGCCCTGGGCGGCGAGGACCTGCGCACGCTCTACATCACGACGTCGCGCGAGAACCTCCCGGACCACGTCCAGCCCACTGCGGGCTCGCTCTACGCCGTGCGCGTGGCCGTCCCCGGGCAGGTCACCGCGGCGTTCGGGGGCTGAGCCCCCTGTCACGTGCCCCGCGGCTCGGCGGGGCAGTGCGGCGCCGGGCGAAGGGAGGGCGGCGGTTCCGAGGCCTCGTCCCGGTGCCGGGTCTCCCGGCCGCACCGTGTGGGGTGCCCCGCTCGAGACGGCGCCCCGAATGACGGAGCGCCCGGTGCCACGTGGATCGTGGCACCGGGCGCTTCGTCCGTTCCGTCCGGTCCTGCGGAGCTGCCCGTGGGACCGGTCCCCGCTCAGCCGGCCGTGAGCAGACCCGCTCCGGGGATCGCCGCCAGCAGCTGGCGGGTGTACTCCGTCTGGGGATTCTCGAACACGGAGTCGGTGGAACCCCGCTCGACCAGTGAACCCTTCTGCATGACGCACACGTTGTCCGCGATCTGGCGGACCACCGCGAGGTCGTGCGTGATGAACAGGTACGTGAGACCCAGCTCGTGCTGCAGCTCGGCCAGCAGGTTGAGGATCTGCGCCTGCACCAGCACGTCCAGTGCGGAGACGGCCTCGTCGCAGACCACGAGCTCCGGGTTGAGCGCGAGGGCGCGGGCGATCGCCACGCGCTGGCGCTGGCCACCCGAGAGCTCGTTGGGGTACCGGGCGAGCATGGACTGGGGCAGGGAGACCTGGTCCATGAGCTCCCGGACCTTGTTCTCCCGCTCCTTGGACGTCCCCACGCCGTGGACCTTCAGCGGCTCCTCGATCGTGCGGTAGATGTTGTACATCGGGTCCAGGGAACCGTAGGGGTCCTGGAAGATCGGCTGCACCCGGCGCCGGAAAGCGAACATCTCCTTGCCCTTGAGTCGCGCCACGTCCTGGCCGTCGAAGACGATCGACCCGGAGGTGATCGGCTCCAGGCCGAGCATCATCTTGGCCACGGTGGACTTGCCGGAACCGGATTCACCCACCACCGCGGTGGTGGTGCCGCGGGGAATGTCGAAGGACACCTTGTCCACCGCCGTGAAGTCCTCGGACCGGCCCCAGGACCCGCGCAGCTTGTAGACCTTCGTCAGATCCTTGACCTGGACGAAGTCCTGTCGCAGCGCGGTCTGCATGGCCGTCTGCGGGCGCTCCGCGAGCAGGTCCTCGGACTCCTCCCCGCGGGTGCGGGCCACCTCGATGCGCCGGGACGCCAGCGAGGGCGCGGAGTCCACGAGCTTCTGGGTGTAGGGGTGGCGCGGGGTGCGCAGCAGCTGCAGCGCCGGGCCCGCCTCCACCACGCGGCCCTTGTACATCACCACGACCTTCTGGGCGCGCTCCGCGGCGAGGCCCAGGTCGTGGGTGATCAGCAGCACCGCGGTGCCCAGCTTGTCCGTCATGGTCTGGAGGTGGTCCAGGATGGTGCGCTGCACCGTGACGTCCAGGGCCGAGGTGGGCTCGTCCGCGATCAGCAGCCTCGGCTGGCACGAGAGCCCGATCGAGATCAGGGCTCGCTGGCGCATGCCACCGGAGAACTCGTGCGGGTACTGCTTCGCGCGCTTCTCCGCGTCCGGCAGACCGGCCTGGCTCAGCACCCGGGCGACGTCCTCGTCCTTCGCGGGCAGCCCGTTGGCCTTGAGCGTCTCCCGGACCTGGAAGCCCACCTTCCACACGGGGTTGAGGTTGGACATCGGATCCTGCGGGACCATGCCGATCTGGCTGCCGCGCAGCTTGACCTTGCGCTTCTCGCTGGCGTGCGTGATGTCCTCGCCGTCGAAGATGATCTGACCCGAGTTCACGCGGCCGTTGGCGGGCAGCAGCCCGATCGCGGCCAGGGCCGACGTGGACTTGCCCGAGCCGGACTCACCCACGATGGCCACGGTCTCCCCGGGCATCACGGTGAAGTTCGAGTCCTCGACGGCCTGCACCTCGCCCGTGGCGGTGGTGAACGCGATCCCGAGATCGCGGACCTCCAGCAGGGGACGGTTCTTCTCCTCAGACATGTTCATCACTTCTTCCGGGCCTTGGGATCCAGCGCGTCACGCAGCGCGTCCCCGAGCATGATGAAGCTCAGGACGGTCAGCGAGAGTGCCAGGCCGGGCCAAAATACGGGCATCGGGTTCGAGCGGAAGGCGTCCTTCGCGTCCGAGATGTCGTTGCCCCAGCTCATGGTGCTGGCCGGGAGGCCGATGCCGAGGTAGGACAGGGTGGACTCGGCCACGATGAACGTGCCCAGCGAGATCGTGGCGATCACGATCACCGGTGCCATGGCGTTCGGGATGATGTGGCGCACCAGGATGCCGAACGAGGAGACGCCCAGGGAGCGGGCGCTGACCACGTAGTCCGCGTTGCGCACCTCGACCACCGCCCCGCGCATGATGCGCGCGATCTGTGGCCAGCCGAAGAGCACCAGCACCACCACCAGGGTCCAGACCCCGCGGTTGGCCTTGAAGAACGGCAGCTGCATGACCACGAGTGCCCCCAGGATCAGGGGCAGGGCGAAGAAGATGTCACCCAGTCGCGCGAGGATCGCGTCGAGCCAGCCGCCGAAGTAGCCGGCCAGGGCACCGATGATGCCGCCGATGATGACCACACCGATGGTCGTGAACAGGCCCACCATCAGCGAGGCCCGGGTTCCGGCGATCACGCGCGAGTACACGTCGCAGCCCTGGGCGGTGAAGCCCATGGGGTGTCCCGGGGTGGCCTTGCCGTTGGAGTTCTCGAGCAGGCACTGGGTCGAGGCCGCGGAGGGGTCCTCGGTCCAGAACAGCTGCGGGAAGAGGGCCACCACGATCACCAGGACGATCAGCAGCGCCGCGATGATGAAGGTGGGCTTCTTCCGCAGCTGCCGCCAGGCATCGCGCCACAGGCTCACGGGCGCGCCCTCGGCCGAGCGGGAGTCCGTGGCCGCCACGGGAGTCTGTGCCACGTCCGCGACGAAGTGCTCCATCATGACGCCGGTGCTCAGCCCACCCAGGTCCTTCTGGTGGGAGCCGGCCGGGGCGTCGGCGGTCTCCCGGATCTCCCGGGCGGCGGCCTCGTGGGAGCGGGCCTCGGGGTTCAGGTCCCGGCCCGCGGAGTCGTTGTTCTCGAAGTTGTTCTCAGGCATAACGGATCCTCGGGTCGAGCCAGGCGTAGAGGAGGTCAACCAGCAGATTGGCCACGCAGAAGATGATGACCATCACGGACACCACGGAGACGACCATGGGTGCGTCCCCGAGGGTCAGGGCCTTGTACAGCTGATTGCCGATGCCGGGGACGTTGAAGATGCCCTCGGTGACGATCGCGCCGCCCATCAGAGCTCCCAGGTCCATGCCCAGGAAGGTGGCCACGGGGATCATCGAGTTGCGCAGGATGTGCACCCGGATCACACGGCCGCGGGTCAGGCCCTTGGCCGTTGCGGTGCGCACGTAGTCCGCGCTGGCGTTCTCCGCCACGGCGGTGCGGGTCAGGCGCAGCACCTGGGCGAAGGAGACCAGGCCCAGCACGATGCCCGGCAAGATCAGGTCGCTCCAGTCCGCGGCGCCGGAGACCGTGGGTTTCGCGAGCCCCCACTTGACGCCCACGAAGTACTGCATCACGAAGCCGAGCACGAAGATCGGGACGGCGATGACGATCAGCGAGACCACCAGGACGGTCGAGTCGAACCAGCCGCCCTTCTTCAGTCCGGCGTAGAGGCCGAAGGTGATGCCGAAGATGGCCTCGAAGACCAGCGCGATGATCGCGAGTCGGACGGTCGCCGGGAACGCGTCCGCGAGCACCTCACTGATCTCGCGTCCGGAGAAGTTCACGCCCAGGTCACCGGTCAGCAGACCGCCGATGTAGCTGAAGTACTGGACGAAGAACGGGTCGTTCAGGTGGTACTGCTCGGTCAGCGCGGCGGCGACACCGGGCGTGCAGCCCTTGTCCCCGCACAGCGCGTCCAGCGGATCACCGGGGGTCATGAAGACCAGGAAGTAGACCAGCAGCGTGGCTCCGAAGAACACGGGGATCAGCTGCAGAAGTCTTTTGACCAGATACCAGGCCAAGAGTCGCTCCTCTCTGGAACACGGGGACAGGGAGGCGCCAAGGTCACGCGCCTCCCTGCTCCGTGTGCTTTAGGGGGTCAGAAGATCAGTTCGCGGTCTTCTCGACCTTGTAGTACTCGGGAACGCCGTCCCAGCCGGTGCCCACGCCCGAGACGTTCTCGGACCACGCGGTGTTGGCCTGGTTGTACCAGAGCGGGATCGAGGGGAGGTCCTCCAGCAGCATGGAGTCGGCCTCCTGGAACTTCTTCACCCCGTCCTCGGTGCTCTTGGCCTCGAGACCCTCGTTCAGCTTGGCCTCGAACTCCGGGTTGTCGTAGCGGGAGTCGTTGGAGGATGCGCCCTTGGAGAAGGTGGGGCCCATGAAGTTGTACATGGACGGGTAGTCGGCCTGCCAGCCTGAGCGGGTGGCGCCGGTCAGCTTCCCGGCCTTGGCGTCCGTGCGCAGCTCCTTGAAGGTGGAGTAGGACTTGCCCTCCACCTCGATGCCCAGGTTGTTCTTGATCTGGTTGGCGACCGCGTCAACCCACTCCTTGTGTCCGCCGGCATCGGCGTTGTAGGCGATGGTCAGCTTCTGGGACTTGTTGTAGGGCTGGATCTTCTCGGCCTTGGCCCAGAGCTCCTTGGCCTTCTCCGCGTCGAACTTGGTGTTCTCCGAGTTCGGCAGGTCCTCCTGGTAGCCCTCGATGGTGGGGGCGGTGAAGTCGGTGGCGGGCAGGCGCGTCTCGTTGAAGATCACCTTGGTGATCTCTTCACGGTTGATGGACATGGAGAGGGCCTGGCGGCGCAGCTTGCCGGCCTCGCCCTTCCAGTTGTCCTGGTACTCCGGAACGGCGATGGTCTGGATGCCGGCGTAGGGCTTGTCGGAGTAGCGGTCGCCCAGGTCGGACTTGTAGTTGCCCAGTGCCCCGGTGGGCACCTGCTGCAGCACGTCCAGGTTGTTGGAGATCAGGTCCTGGTAGGCCGTGTCCGGGTTCTGGTAGAGCTTGAAGGTGATGCCGCCGTTCTTGGCGGCCTCCGGGCCCTTGTAGTCCTCGTTCTTCACCAGCTCGATGGCGGAGTTGTGCTGCCAGGCGCCGTCCTTGGCCATCTTGTACGGGCCGTAGCCCACGGGGTTCTCGCCGAAGGCCTTCATGTCCTTGAAGGCGGAGGAGGGCATCGGGGCGAAGGCGGTGTAACCCAGGCGCTGCTCGAAGTCCGACTGCGGGGAGACCAGCTTGACGGTGAAGGTGGTGTCGTCCACGACCTTCAGCCCGGACATCTTGTCGTCCTTGCTGCCCTCGGCGGAGACCTTCTCGTAGCCCTCGATCGGCTCGAAGAAGCTCGAGGTGCCCTGGGCGTTCTTGGCCGCGGCGCCGTAGTTCCAGGAGTCCACGAAGCTCTGGGCAGTGATGGCCTCACCGTTGGTGAACTTCATGTCCGGCTTGATCTTGATGGTCCAGGTCTGCTTGTCCTCGGACTCGATGGACTCGGCGAGGTCGTTCTGGGTCTTGCCCTCGGAGTCGTAGGTCACCAGGCCGTTGAAGATCTGCTGGACGACCACGCCACCGCCGGTCTCGGTGGTGTTGGTGGGAACCAGCGGGTTCTGGGGCTCCACGGAGTCCGCGGTGATGATCGCGTTGCCGTCGCCGGCCTCGCCGGAGCTGTTGGAGTCGCCGCCGCCGCCGCAGGCGGTCAGGGCCAGGGTCGCAGCTGCGGCGACACCGAGAGTTTTGGAAATGCGGGAGATGCGCATCTCGCCTCCTTGAAAGCGAAATAGAACAAGACGAGAGCCGATGAAACCAGCTTCCGGGAGTACGGATGGATGTGCCGACGTCCGGTGGTCAGGTTGCCGATCTTGTGGCTCGGAACACTCGGAAGTGTAGCCCAGGTAACTCGCCACGCGGGACGTTCCAGGGGGTTCGCACCCCACGGGTGTCGCGGCCGTGCCCCCCGGCCCGGCGCCCAGGCTGGACGGGGCGCGACGGATCCGCGCGCGGCCCCGGCGTGTCGGGCCACCGCGCGCGTCCCGCACCTGCCGCGGCGGCGTGGCGGGAGCAGGGTCGCGGCAGGGCGCGGATGGGTCGAGAGCACCGCTGCTGAGGTCAGGGCTCCTCACCCACTCCTCGCGGGGCCGGGGCAGGCAGAAGGTGTCATGCGGCCGGGGTCCGGTGCGCGCCGGAGCCGGCCGTGCGGCGTCGTGCTCCCGTGCGACTCCGTCTCATTGCCGCTAGTCTCGTGCCAGAAGACCCATGGTGCTGCCGAGGAGGCCCAGATGAGCGAGACGCACGGAGCGGGGGTGGATGTGGTCACGCGCTCCATCCGCATGCTGGCGGATCACGGGTACACGGAGACCACCGTGGAGCAGCTTGCCCAAGCGGCGGGCATCAGCCGGGCCACGTTCTTCCGCAAGTACGGCAGCAAGGAGGACATGGTCTTCGCGGACCACGCCGCCACCCTGCAGCAGCTGGAGCTGCTGCTGCGCCGCCCGGGGCAGTCGCTCCAGGCCGGCCTCACGGAGGGCGCACAGCTGGTGTTCCGCCACCACCTCGACCACCGGGACCGCGCTGTGGCTCGGCACGACCTGCTGCAGCGCGTGGAATCCCTCCGGGACCGGGAGATCGCCATGTCCTCCCGCTACGAACGCGTCTTCCACGCGTTCCTGCGCCGGGTGCTGCCCCAGTCCCCGGACCGCAGAGTCACCGCGGTGGCGCTCGCCGCGGCCACGGTGGCGGTGCACAACGCCTGCCTGCGCACCTGGCTGCGTGCTCCCCGCCCGGCGCACGGCGAGCAGCTGGTGGGGGTCCTGAGTCAGCGGATCGCGTGGCTGTGCGGTGTGTTCGGGGTGGGTCGTGCCTTCGTGGCGCATCCCGTGGACCTCACCTTCCTACCGCCGGATCTCACCGTGCGGTTCGACGACGCCGCGGCGCCGCCACCCCCGGCACCGGCGCCGGTCGTCGTGGTCGTACCGCAGGGCGAGGACCCGGCCGCCGTGGCCGAGCGCACCGCGCGCTCGGTCTACGAGGCACTGGGCGGACAGTCCGCAGGGTGGGCGAACCCCGGGACCGCGTAGCCCAGGTCGACCGGCCACCCCACGGGTGGCTCTCCCACGTTGTGAGGGGCGGGGTGTCGGGGTGGGTGCGAGTGGCACGAAATGTCTTGACGTGAGACTGCGTCTCAGGGCACACTGACACTCAAACACTGTGGTGCACACCACCCCTCGACCTGACACAGGAGCCCCGCGTGAGCGAACAGTCCTTCCCGTCCACCGTGACCATCGCCGTGACCACCCCGGTGCTGCCGGGACGTGAGAAGCCCATCGCCCTGGTCAGCCTGGACTCCACGGACCCCAACGGTCTCGTGATCTGGGGCTCCCAGGCCATGCGCGATCTGCAGCGGGAGCTCTCCGCGATCGACACCACGCAGGTGGAGGCCGTGGTCGTCACGGGCAACCAGAAGTCCTTCGGGGCCGGTGCCAACCTCAAGGAGATCCGTGCGGCGCAGCTGAGCGGCACCTCGGACGAGTACGTCGGCTCCGGCCACGACGCCTTCGGGGTGCTCGCGGAGATGGACGTGCCCACGTTCTCCCTCATCACGGGAGTGGCCCTGGGTGGCGGCTTGGAGCTCGCGCTGCACACCGACTACCGTCTCTCCATCTCCGGCAAGGCCCCCATGGGTCTGCCGGAGTGCCACCTGGGCTTCTTCCCGGGCTGGGGCGGTGTCCACCTCCTGCCCCACCTCGTGGGAGCGGAGGCCGCGCTGAACATCATCGTGACCGACTCCATGCGCGGCAAGAACCTCAACCCGGCCAAGGCCGCGGAGATCGGGCTCGTGGACGCCGTGCTCGAGGGCGCTCCCGGCTCGGAGCAGTGGGACACGTCCTGGCAGAACTGGGTGGTCGAGGTCCTCGAGGGCAAGCACGAGCCCCGCCGCACCACGGAGGACGCCCAGACCTGGGACGCCGCGGTGCAGAAGGCGGCCGCCAAGGCGGAGCAGGCCTGGCACGGCGCCGCTCCCGGCCCCGTGGCCGCCATCGAGCTCGTGGGCCGCGCCCGCACCGACTCCCGCCTGGAGAACGCGGAGGCCGCGGTCGAGGCGTTCAAGACCATCGTGCAGTCGGAGCCCGCGCGTGCCTCTCTCTACGCGTTCGAGCTCGTGAGCGCCCGCAGCAAGCAGGCCGCCAACGTCCCGGACGCTCCCGTGCGGGAGATCAAGAAGGCAGCCGTGATCGGCGCGGGTCTCATGGCGGGTCAGCTGGCGTCCCTCATCGCGCAGGGTGCCCGCATTCCGGTGGTCATGACGGACCTGGACGACGAGCGGCTGGCCGCCGGTGTGCAGCGCACCCGGGACCGGTTCACGGCCCAGGCCAAGAAGGGTCGCATGACGGAGGAGCAGGCCGAGCAGCTCGGCGCGCTCATCACGGGCGCCCGGAGCCCGGAGGACCTCGCGGACGCGGACTTCGTCATCGAGGCGGTCTTCGAGGAGCTGGACGTCAAGCGCCAGGTCTTCGCGCAGTGGGAGCCCGTCATCAAGGAGGACGCGATCCTCGCCACGAACACCTCCTCGCTGTCCATCACGGCCATGGGCCGGGACCTCCAGCACCCCGAGCGGCTCGTGGGCTTCCACGTGTTCAATCCGGTGGAGGTCACCCCGCTGCTCGAGATCGTTGCGGGCGAGAAGACCGACGACTCCACCCTGGCCACCGCGTTCGACCTCGCCGCCAAGCTGCGACGGATCGCGGTTCGGGTGGAGGACGCCCCGAGCTTCGTGGTCAACCGCGTGCTCACCCGCATGTTCGACGAGATCGGCCGCGCCATGGATGCCGGGGGAGACCCGCAGGCCGTGGACCACGCCCTGGATCCCATGGGTCTGCCCATGACCCCGCTGCAGCTGCTGGACTTCGTGGGTCCCGCGGTGCTGGTGCACATCACCCACACCATGAACGACGCCTACCCGGACCGGTTCACCCTCTCCCCGTGGCTCGACGCCGTGGCGGACGCCGGCCTCAAGAACACCCTGCCGACGCGCGGCGAGACGTCCGAGACCTACCTCTCCGAGGGTGCGAACGAGGCCCTCGAGCGCACCCGCCGGGACAGCGGCGTCGCCGCACAGTCCGGTGACGGCGCGGACGGCGAGCTGCTCACGCGCGTGCAGGATGCCCTCGCGGACGAGATCGGCCACATGTTGGACGAGGGCGTTGTCGCCACCGCCCGGGACATCGACCTCTGCATGATCCTGGGGGCCAACTACCCGTTCCACCTGGGTGGCATCACCCCGTACCTGGACCGCTGCGGCGCCGCCGAGCGTGTCCGGGGCGCCCGGTTCGACGCCGCCCAGCAGTAGCACTTTCCAGAAGGACTGAGGAGTCACCATGAGCAAGGACAGCACGGAGACCACTGGCATCACCATCAGCCACCCGGAGGACTTCCCCACGGGCACCCTGGAGCCGCACTACGACCTGAACGAGCCCCTGGCCACGGACGAGGCCGGGATCTTCGAGGGCATCACGGAGGAGGACCGCGCGCACCAGCTGCGGGCCAGGACCTTTGTGCAGGAGGACGTCCTGCCCGTCATCGCCGAGTACTGGGACCGCGGCGAGTACAACCTCGACCTCGTGCGCCGCATGGGCGAGCTCGACCTGCTCCGCGACGGCGTGGACGTGCCCGGCATGCCCCCCATGTCCAAGATGGCCGCCGGCCTGGTGGCCATGGAGCTCTCGCGCGGTGACGGCTCCATCTCCACGGTGTCCGGTGTCCAGGGCGGGCTGGCCATGCGCTCGATCGCCCTGTGCGGCAGCGACGAGCAGAAGCAGCGCTGGCTGCCGGACATGGCCACTGGCAAGCTCCTCGGTGCGTTCGCGCTGACCGAGCCGGCCCACGGCTCCGACTCCATCGGGCTCGAGAGCAAGGCCACCCCGGTGGAGGGCGGATACATCCTCAACGGCGCCAAGAAGTGGATCGGCAACGGATCCATGGGCGGGATCACCGTGGTGTGGGCACGCAGCGACGAGGACGGCGCCGTCCACGGGTTCGTGGTCCCCCAGGAGTCGGAGGGCTACACGGGCACCACCATGAAGGCCAAGCTGGCCCTGCGGGCCATCCACCAGGCTGAGATCACGCTCGAGAACGTCTTCGTGCCCACGGAGAACGTCCTGCCGCACGCCAAGAGCTTCCGGGACACCTCCGCTGTGCTGTTCGCCACCCGCATCGGGGTGGCCTGGGCCGCGGTGGGCCACGCCCAGGCGTGCTACGAGACCGCGGTGCACTACGCCAAGCAGCGCCACCAGTTCGGGCGCCCGCTGGCCGCATCGCAGATCGTGCAGGAACGGCTCACCCGCATGCTCAGCGAGCTCACCCAGATCCAGACCCTCGTGATGGCCATGGCCCGCAAGGAGGAGGCCGGGACGCTCAGCGGTCCGCAGGCCTCGCTGGCCAAGTACACCGCCACGCGCACCGCGCGCCAGGTGGCCATGAACGCCCGGGACCTGCTGGGCGGCAACGGCATCCTCATGGAGAACCGTGTGGCACGGCACTTCGCGGACATCGAGGCCATCCACACGTACGAGGGCACCGAGACGGTCCAGGCGCTCATCATCGGCAAGTCCGTCACGGGGATCTCCGCCTACAAGTGACCCGGCGGGGTGTGCCCCGACCGCCGACTCCTCAGGAGCACCATGTTCGCCAACACCGAGCCCATGACTCCCCTGCGCTTCCTGGAGCGCAGCGCGGAGGTCTTCCCTGATCGCCGTGCGGTCGTGCACGGGTCCCGGGAGTGGACCTACCGGGAGTTCCAACGGGACGTGCACCGCTTCGCCACGGCGCTGCTGCCTCTGGTGGCCGGGGCGCAATCCCCCGGACCCGAGGGGTACCGCCGGGAGGAGGACCCGGCGGAGGGAACGTCCCGAGCGGCGTCGTCGACCAGCGAGGAGTTCCAGGGGGTGGATCTTCTGGAGCGGGACTGGCCCACCGTGGCCATGGTGGCCCCCAATGTGCCTGCCGCGCTCATGGCGCACTACGCGGTGCCCGCGGCCGGGGCCGTGCTGGTGCCGCTCAACCCGCGGTTGAGCGCTCGGGAACTGAACTACATCCTCGAGCACTGCGGGGCCCGCGTGGTCCTCGCGGACGTCTCAGCGCTGGAGACCGTGGCCGAGGCGCTCGCGAACCGTCCCGGGGTCGCACTGGTGCAGATTCCCGACGACCAGGCGGGCCTGCCGGCCGTGCGGGACGGGGTGGGAGCGGGCGTGCCCACGCTCGAGGAGTTCCTGGACGGCACGCCATCGGCTCCGCCCCAGACCGAGGGCACCGCCGGCGGGGCAGTGCGCTGGGCCGTGGCGGACGAGAACACGCCCATCACCCTGAACTACACCTCGGGCACCACGGGCAGGCCCAAGGGAGTGCTGTACTCCCACCGGGGGGCGTACCTGAACAGTCTGGGTGAGGTGTTCCACAACGGCTTCACGGGCGAGACCCGGTACCTGTGGACCCTGCCCATGTTCCACTGCAACGGGTGGTGCACCACGTGGGCCGTGACGGCCGCCGGCGGTACGCACGTGTGTCTGCGAGCGGTGCGCCCGGACGCCATCTGGCAGGCATTCGACCAGGAGGGCATCACCCACCTGTGCGGCGCCCCGGCGGTGTGCTCGGTGATCGTGGATGCGGAACAGGCGCACCCCCTGGAACATCCCATCCGCATCACCACGGCGGGAGCCCCGCCCGCGCCGAGCATCATCGAGCGCCTGGAGACCGCCGGTTTCGAGGTGGTCCACGTGTACGGGCTCACCGAGGTGTTCGGCCCCATCACCATCTGCGAGCCCCAGGAGCAGTGGCGGTCCCTGTCCGCGTCAGACCGGGCGCGGCAGATGTCCCGGCAGGGAGTTGCCATGATCCAGGCGGAATCTGCTCGGATCGTGGATCCCGACATGCAGGACGTCCCCGCAGACGGGGAGACGCTCGGGGAGGTCGTGCTCCGGGGCAACAACGTGATGATCGGCTACTACAGGGATCCAGAGACCACACGCGAGGCGTTCCGGGGCGGCTGGTTCCACACCGGGGACCTCGGGGTGATGCACCCGAACGGGTACATCCAGCTCACGGATCGCGCGAAGGACGTGATCATCTCCGGAGGCGAGAACATCTCCTCGATCGAGGTGGAGCAGGCGCTCTACTCCCACCCGGACGTTCTGGACGTGGCCGTGGTGGGGGTGGCCCACGAGAAGTGGGGGGAACGACCTGTGGCCCACGTGGTGCGGGCAGGCGGCTCCCAGGTCACGGAGGACGAGCTGCGTGAGCACGTGCGCTCGCAGCTCAGCGGATTCAAAGTGCCGGACACCGTGACCTTCAGCGACGAGCTGCCCCGCACGGCCACGGGCAAGGTACGCAAGAACTTGCTGCGCAACTGACGAACTTGGCGGCCCCAGTGCCGCTGGCACGGGACCACGCGCCGGCGGGGGAGGTTGCGCCCCAGCGAGGGAGCCCCACTGGGCAGGGCAAACGCCGTTTTGCACAGGTCAGCGGCCGTGTGTAATGTATTCCGAGTCGCCGCAAGGACGGACAGCCGAGAGCTGGCCTGGACGGTCGACCAGCCCCCTTCCTCCACAGGAACCAACCGCGTGAGAACGTCGAGTTGCGGACCGGATGAGGAACGGATAAGCTAGTCGAGTTGCCAACAGGACAGCACGAGAGCTTCCGAATCACGGCAACGCAAACTTCCAATCCGAAGCCCTGGATCAGGGTTTAGATGTGGTGTGTTGTTTGTCAACTCAATAGTGTGTCTAGTTTGTTGATACCAGAAGTTTTATATTTTTGGTTGAGGCCCAGCATCTTTTCAGGTGTTTTCCCGTTTCCTGGGGTGTTGGGTGTCAGCTGGGATCCCACCGTACCGCGTTTCGCGTGGTGGGTGGTTTCTGTTGAATTTTTTGACGGAGAGTTTGATCCTGGCTCAGGACGAACGCTGGCGGCGTGCTTAACACATGCAAGTCGAACGCTGAAGCTTGGTGCTTGCACTGGGTGGATGAGTGGCGAACGGGTGAGTAATACGTGAGTAACCTGCCCTTGACTCTGGGATAAGCCTGGGAAACTGGGTCTAATACTGGATACGACATGTCACCGCATGGTGGTGTGTGGAAAGGGTTTTACTGGTTTTGGATGGGCTCACGGCCTATCAGCTTGTTGGTGGGGTAATGGCTCACCAAGGCGACGACGGGTAGCCGGCCTGAGAGGGTGACCGGCCACACTGGGACTGAGACACGGCCCAGACTCCTACGGGAGGCAGCAGTGGGGAATATTGCACAATGGGCGAAAGCCTGATGCAGCGACGCCGCGTGAGGGATGACGGCCTTCGGGTTGTAAACCTCTTTCAGCACGGAAGAAGCGAAAGTGACGGTACGTGCAGAAGAAGCGCCGGCTAACTACGTGCCAGCAGCCGCGGTAATACGTAGGGCGCAAGCGTTGTCCGGAATTATTGGGCGTAAAGAGCTCGTAGGCGGTTTGTCGCGTCTGCTGTGAAAGCCCGGGGCTTAACCCCGGGTGTGCAGTGGGTACGGGCAGACTTGAGTGCAGTAGGGGAGACTGGAATTCCTGGTGTAGCGGTGAAATGCGCAGATATCAGGAGGAACACCGATGGCGAAGGCAGGTCTCTGGGCTGTTACTGACGCTGAGGAGCGAAAGCATGGGGAGCGAACAGGATTAGATACCCTGGTAGTCCATGCCGTAAACGTTGGGCACTAGGTGTGGGGAACATTCCACGTTTTCCGCGCCGTAGCTAACGCATTAAGTGCCCCGCCTGGGGAGTACGGCCGCAAGGCTAAAACTCAAAGGAATTGACGGGGGCCCGCACAAGCGGCGGAGCATGCGGATTAATTCGATGCAACGCGAAGAACCTTACCAAGGCTTGACATACACCGGACCGGGCCAGAGATGGTCTTTCCCCCTTGTGGGGCTGGTGTACAGGTGGTGCATGGTTGTCGTCAGCTCGTGTCGTGAGATGTTGGGTTAAGTCCCGCAACGAGCGCAACCCTCGTTCTATGTTGCCAGCACGTGATGGTGGGGACTCATAGGAGACTGCCGGGGTCAACTCGGAGGAAGGTGGGGATGACGTCAAATCATCATGCCCCTTATGTCTTGGGCTTCACGCATGCTACAATGGCCAGTACAATGGGTTGCGATGCCGCGAGGTGGAGCTAATCCCAAAAAGCTGGTCTCAGTTCGGATCGTGGTCTGCAACTCGACCACGTGAAGTCGGAGTCGCTAGTAATCGCAGATCAGCAACGCTGCGGTGAATACGTTCCCGGGCCTTGTACACACCGCCCGTCAAGTCACGAAAGTTGGTAACACCCGAAGCCGGTGGCCTAACCCTTGTGGGGGGAGCCGTCGAAGGTGGGACTGGCGATTGGGACTAAGTCGTAACAAGGTAGCCGTACCGGAAGGTGCGGCTGGATCACCTCCTTTCTAAGGAGCACTGTGGCTGGCCGTGTGGCCGGCGCCCACGATCCTCACCGTTGTGGTGGGGGTGTGGTTGATGCTCATGGGTGGAATATCAGCAAGCGGACATGCTGCTCCCTGACACGGGAACACGACCGGGCACGAGTTCTGGTGGTGGTGTTGGGGTGGTGGTGTGGTGGCACATTGTTGGGTTGTCGATCAACACGCTGGTGTTGGTTGGTTTCCCGCAGCACCACGAAGCTGGGACGGTTGTTCTGGTGGGGTGGTGCTGGTGGGTTGTTGTTTGTCAACTACATAGTGGACGCGAGCATCTTTGACGCCGCGCACCCTGTTGGGGTGTGTGGTGTGTTCTTTGATGATTTATTTGTGTTGTGTGGCGTATAAGTTGTTACGAGCACACGGTGGATGCCTTGGCATCAGGAGCTGATGAAGGACGTGGAAATCTGCGATAAGCCTCGGGGAGCTGATAAACGAGCTGTGATCCGAGGGTCTCCGAATGGGGTAACCCGGCTGCGTGTTATGCGTAGTCACTCGTATCTGAATTCATAGGGTGCGAGGAGGAACGTGGGAAGTGAAACATCTCAGTACCCATAGGAAGAGAAAACAACAGTGATTCCGTGAGTAGTGGCGAGCGAAAGCGGATGGTGGCTAAACCGGTTGTGTGTGATACCTGGCGAGGGTTGCATGATCGGGGTTGTGGGATGCGTTGTTCCTGGGGTCGCCACCCTGGGCGCTGTGGCGTGGTGGTAGTCGAACTGGTGGTGAGTGCCAGACCGTAGGGGGTGTGAGTCCCGTAGACGAAACTGTCATTGTCGTGGTGTGACGTTCTCCCGAGTAGCACGGGGCCCGTGAAATCTCGTGTGAATCTGCCAGGACCACCTGGTAAGCCTGAATACTTCCTGATGACCGATAGCGGATCAGTACCGTGAGGGAATGGTGAAAAGTACCCCGGGAGGGGAGTGAAATAGTACCTGAAACCGTGTGCTTACAAGCCGTTGGAGCCTTTAGGGGTGACAGCGTGCCTTTTGAAGAATGAGCCTGCGAGTTAGTGTTACGTCGCGAGATTAACCCGTGTGGGGTAGTCGTAGCGAAAGCGAGTCTGAATAGGGCGTTGTGAGTGGCGTGATCTAGACCCGAAGCGGGGTGATCTACCCATGGCCAGGTTGAAGCGCGTGTAAGAGCGCGTGGAGGACCGAACCCACTTCAGTTGAAAATGGAGGGGATGAGCTGTGGGTAGGGGTGAAAGGCCAATCAAACTCCGTGATAGCTGGTTCTCCCCGAAATGCATTTAGGTGCAGCGTTGCGTGTTGCTTGCTGGAGGTAGAGCTACTGGATGGCTGATGGGCCCTACAAGGTTACTGACGTCAACCAAACTCCGAATGCCAGTCAAGTTGAGCGTGGCAGTGAGACTGTGGGGGATAAGCTTCATAGTCGAAAGGGAAACAGCCCAGACCATCAACTAAGGCCCCTAAGCGTGTGCTAAGTGGGAAAGGATGTGGAGTTGCTTAGACAACCAGGAGGTTGGCTTAGAAGCAGCCACCCTTGAAAGAGTGCGTAATAGCTCACTGGTCAAGTGATTCCGCGCCGATAATGTAGCGGGGCTCAAGTACACCGCCGAAGTTGTGGCATGACACCGTATAGCTGAGCCGTTTGTGGTTGAGGTGGTGTTGTGGGTAGGGGAGCGTCGTTGGGGTAGTGAAGCTGCGGGGTGACCCAGTGGTGGAACCTCAACGAGTGAGAATGCAGGCATGAGTAGCGATAGACGGGTGAGAAACCCGTCCGCCGGATGATCAAGGGTTCCAGGGTCAAGCTAATCTGCCCTGGGTGAGTCGGGACCTAAGGCGAGGCCGACAGGCGTAGTCGATGGACAACGGGTTGATATTCCCGTACCGACGAAGAACCGACCCTACTGAACCGGGGATACTAACCACCCGAACCACCATGACCGTGTGCCCTTGTGGTACGCGGGGTGTGTGGGGAGCGTGGGACCTGATCCGGGGAGGTAAACGTGTTAACAGGTGTGACGCAGGAAGGTAGCCGAGCCAGGCGATGGTTGTCCTGGTCTAAGCATGTAGGGTGACCCGTTGGTAAATCCGCGGGTTGTGTGCCTGAGATGTGATGGGACTCTCTTAGGTGAGGGAATTCGGTGATCCTATGCTGCCAAGAAAAGCATCGACGTGAGGTTCTAGTCGCCCGTACCCCAAACCGACACAGGTGATCAGGTAGAGAATACTAAGGCGTTCGAGAGAATCATGGTTAAGGAACTCGGCAAAATGCCCCCGTAACTTCGGGAGAAGGGGGGCCCTGTCTGGTGAGCACACGTGCTGTGTGAGCTGGGTGGGGTCGCAGAGGCTAGGGGGAAGCGACTGTTTATCAAAAACACAGGTCCGTGCGAAGTCGTAAGACGATGTATACGGACTGACTCCTGCCCGGTGCTGGAAGGTTAAGAGGACCTGTTAGACCCTTGGGTCGAAGCGGAGAATTTAAGCCCCAGTAAACGGCGGTGGTAACTATAACCATCCTAAGGTAGCGAAATTCCTTGTCGGGTAAGTTCCGACCTGCACGAATGGAGTAACGACTTCCCTACTGTCTCAACCATGAACTCGGCGAAATTGCAGTACGAGTAAAGATGCTCGTTTCGCGCAGCAGGACGGAAAGACCCCGAGACCTTTACTATAGTTTGGTATTGGTGTTCGGTGTGGCTTGTGTAGGATAGGTGGGAGACTGTGAAGCTATCACGCTAGTGGTGGTGGAGTCGTTGTTGAAATACCACTCTGGTCACTCTGGACATCTAACTTCGGCCCGTGATCCGGGTCAGGGACAGTGCCTGATGGGTAGTTTAACTGGGGCGGTTGCCTCCTAAAGAGTAACGGAGGCGCCCAAAGGTTCCCTCAGCCTGGTCGGCAATCAGGTGTTGAGTGTAAGTGCACAAGGGAGCTTGACTGTGAGAGTGACAGCTCGAGCAGGGACGAAAGTCGGGACTAGTGATCCGGCGGTACATTGTGGAATGGCCGTCGCTCAACGGATAAAAGGTACCTCGGGGATAACAGGCTGATCTTGCCCAAGAGTCCATATCGACGGCATGGTTTGGCACCTCGATGTCGGCTCGTCGCATCCTGGGGCTGGAGTTGGTCCCAAGGGTTGGGCTGTTCGCCCATTAAAGCGGTACGCGAGCTGGGTTCAGAACGTCGTGAGACAGTTCGGTCCCTATCCGCTGCGTGCGTTGGAAATTTGTGGAGGCCTGTCCTTAGTACGAGAGGACCGGGACGGACGAACCTCTGGTATGTCAGTTGTTCCGCCAGGAGCATCGCTGATTAGCTACGTTCGGGATTGATAACCGCTGAAAGCATCTAAGCGGGAAGCTTGCTCCGAGATGAGATTTCCTAACCCCTTCGAGGGGTGTGAGGTGCCCAGTAGACGACTGGGTTGATAGGCCAGGTGTGGAAGCGTTGCAAGGCGTGGAGCTGACTGGTACTAATACACCGAAGACTTATACACACACAAACAGTCATCAAGTGTGGTGTTCGCGTTCACTATGTGGTTGACCACCAACAACCCTCACCCCACGGGGGGACACGCAACCCGGGCCCGAGAGCCCGGGCCGGCGAGGGCCGGGGGGCGTGTTCCGGTGAGGTGGTTCGGGTAGTGTGGTTGGCAACAGAATATTGTTCCCGTAGACAACGGGAAACCAGGTTTCCCCCACCATAGGGCGGGGGTACAGGTTTCCGGTGGTTATAGCGTGGGGGAAACGCCCGGTCCCATCCCGAACCCGGTAGCTAAGACCCACAGCGCTGATGGTACTGCACTCGGTAGGGTGTGGAAGAGTAAGTCACCGCCGGAATCAACGTAGAAAAGGGTCGAGGCCCCACCAGGACCACTCACAACGAGTGGACCAGGTGGGGCCTCCCCACATTTAACACACCATTTTCGGTCTGTTCCCCCGGCAGGCCGGGCCGGCAGCGGGGCGCGTGGGGTCCATCGTCTTTCTGGGCGTGCCAGTTCGCGCGCAATGCCTCCGGGCGCGCGTCTTTTCATGTGCTTGCGCATTCCTCCGGGTAGCCTGGCGGAGTGATTACGGGTGAGTTCAAGTCCAAGATCGACCGGGTGTGGAACACGTTCTGGACGGGCGGCATCTCCAACCCGCTGGAGGTGATCGAGCAGATCACCTACCTGCTCTACATCAAGCGCCTGGACCAGGAGCAGGAGCTCATCGATCGGAAGGCGAGCCGCACGGGCCGCAGCCCGGAGGACCCCATCTTCGGGTCGGGAGACGAGCAGAAGCTGCGGTGGAGCTACCTCAAGAACCAGGACCCGGCCACGGCCTACGAGCTGATGGACCGCGGGGTGTTCCCGTTCCTGCGGCGCCTGGGCGGGGAGAGCGCCTACACGGAGCACATGCGGGACGCCCGGTTCACGATCCCCACGCCGGCGCTACTGCACAAGGTGATCGACCTGCTGGACGGCCTGGACCTCCGCCCGGACACCAACGGGGATCTCTACGAGTACCTGCTGTCCAAACTGGCATCCGCCGGTGTGAACGGGCAGTTCCGCACGCCCCGGCACATCATCGACCTCATGGTGGACCTCACCGAGCCCAACGCCGAGGACACCATCTGCGACCCCGCGTGCGGCACGGCGGGGTTCCTGGTGTCCGCGTCCGAGTACCTGCGGGAGCACGACGAGTCCCTGTTCACCGATCCCCGCAAGCGCGCCCACTACGCCTCGGGCATGTTCCACGGCTACGACTTCGACTCCACGATGCTCCGCATTGCGAGCATGAACATGCTGATGCACGGCATCTCGGCTGCGGACATCCGGTACCGGGACTCCCTGGCGGAGGTGTCCCGCTTCGAGGACAAGTACAGCCTGATCCTTGCTAACCCGCCGTTTAAAGGCTCCCTTGATTACGAGGGCACTTCACAAAGCCTGCTGAAGACGGTCAAGACCAGGAAGACCGAGTTGCTCTTCCTGGCCCTGTTCCTGGAGATGCTGGAGACCGGCGGGCGCGCTGCCGTGATCGTGCCGGACGGGGTGCTGTTCGGTTCCTCCAAGGCGCACAAGGACCTGCGCCGCATGCTCGTGGAGGAGCAGAAGCTGGACGCGGTCATCAAGCTCCCCTCGGGCGTTTTCAAGCCGTACGCGGGGGTATCCACGGCCATTCTGCTGTTCACCAAGACGGACAGCGGCGGCACGGACAACGTGTGGTTCTACGACGTGCGCGCGGACGGCTACTCCCTGGACGACAAGCGAACCCCCGTAGAGGCCAACGACCTCCCGGGCGTCCGCGAGCACTACCGCCTCTTCTCGACGGGCGACTACGCCGAGCTGGGCCGCGCGCGCACCGAACAGTCCTTCGTGGTCCCCAAGGACGAGATCGCGGAGCAGGGGTACGACCTGTCGCTGAACCGCTACAAAGAGGTGGCCTACAAGGAAGAGGAACATCGCAGTCCGCAGGAGATCCTCGACGAGATTGACCGGTTGAACGTTGAGATTGGGAAGGCGCTGAATCAGCTTAAAGGAGACCTCGCATGAACATAGCTCGGGTGGGTGACATCGCAACCCAGATCCGGGGAGTCACATTCAGTAAGGGGGACAGTAGAGACTCCCCATGCGAAGGGTATCTTCCAGTGGTTCGCGCGAACAACATTAAAGACGACGGTTTGGATTTGTCCGAGTTTGTCTACGTCCCCGTGTCGAAAATACGAGACAACCAGCGGCTGCGGAGCAATGACGTCGTTGTATCCTCCTCAAGTGGCAGCTTGTCCTCAGTGGGTAAAGCGGCCTATGTTGCGAATTCAATGGATGTTGCATGGGGTGCTTTCCTCAAGGTATTGCGTCCGGGCGGTCAGGTTGACGGAAAGTATTTCTCTCACTTTTTTCGAACCGATAGCTATCGAAGAAATGTGAGCGCCTTGGCTGCGGGCGTTAATATCAACAATTTAAAGAAGGAACACCTCGACAACCTCCAAATGCGATTGCCCCCACTGGGCGAGCAGCGTAGGATTGCGGGGATCCTGGATCAGGCTGACGCCATCCGCACGAAGCGCCGTGCCTCCCTCGCTCTCCTTGATGAACTTACTCAGTCAGTTTTTCTCGATTTATCAGTCTCCTCGGAACCGCAGAAAATGCGATTCGGCGATCTCGTCCAAAACTTCCGCAATGGTTTGTCCCCTTCGAACAGCGGTGAATTTGGGGCGCAGGTGCTGACTCTTGGTGCAATTACACATGGGAGGTTCGACCCTACATCACGACGGGCAGCGATGTTCGACCGAATACCCGAGGAGAATGTTCGTGTGCGAAAGCAAGACTTCTTGGTATGTCGGGGGAATGGAAATATCGACCTGGTGGGCCAGGGGGTGTTCCCCCAGTCGGACGACGATCAGGTCGTCTTCCCGGACACCATGATTGCCTGCCGTTTAGATGCTGACAAAATTCGTCCACCTTACTTGGCGGCACTGTGGGGTCAGCGAGTAGTCCGGCAACAGATAGAAGTGGGTGCGAGAACGACGAACGGTACTTTTAAGATTAACCAAAAAATCCTTGGGGACGTTTCTCTTCCGATCCCGCCTCTCGCCGTCCAGCAGGAGTTCGCCGCCCGCGTCGAGAAGATCAACGCGCAGCGCGCTCTCGTGGAGCGGGCGCTGGAGAAGGACGAGGAGCTGTTCGCGTCCTTGCAGTCGCGGGCGTTCTCGGGCGAACTGTAGGGTCGTTTCAAACGCATTGAGCCGGGGAGGGCGCGTGGGCAACTTCGATTTCATGAGGGCCGAGTGGCCGGAGCTCTACGAGGACTGCGCTCGCGCGGAGTCCTACGTGATGAGCGATCCGCGGTCCGCGTGCTTCTACAGCCGCCGCGCCATTGAGGTGCTCGTGGGGTTCCTGTTCGACATGGAGAACCTGCGGGAGGCCTACGCCTCGGACCTGGCGGCCCGCACGAACGACTCCGCCTTCGTGGCCGTCACGGGCCCGGCGATCCAGGCCAAGCTGAACCTGATCCGCAAGAATGGCAACACCGCCGTGCACCGGACCGGGCCGATTTCTCGGCAGCAGTCGTTGCCGGTCCTTAAGGAACTGCACCACGTGATGATCTGGGCGGCGCTGCGCTACACCCGCCACCCGGACACCGTGGACCCGCACGCGGTGTTCGACCCTCAGGTGGCCGCACAGGCCGCGCCCCTGACCCGCGAGCAGGTGGTGCAGCTTGCGCAGAAGTTCAAGGACCAGGACGCCAAGTACCAGAAGCTGCTCAAGGAGCGGGACGACCTCGCCGCGCAGCAGCAGGCCACCATCGAGGAGCTGCAGGCCGCCGTTCGCGCCGGCCGAGAAGTTCCCGTTGCGCGCGACGACCGCGACCTGAACGAGAACGAGACCCGCGCGACCAACATCGACACCCTGCTCTTCGAGGCCGGGTGGGAGCTCTCCGATCCCCGGGACCGGGAGTTCACCGTGTCCGGGATGCCCACCGCTTCCGGTACGGGCCGCGTGGACTACGTGCTGTGGGGCACTGACGGCCGCCCCCTGGCCATTGTGGAGGCCAAGGCCAGCCACGTGAGCCTGCGCGACGGCCAGCACCAGGCCAAGCTCTACGCGGACGCCCTGGAACGCGAGCACGGGCGTCGTCCGGTGATCTTCCTGTCCAACGGCTACGAGCACGAGATCTGGGACGACGCCGCCGGCTACCCGCCGCGCCGCGTCCAGGGCTTCTACACCCGGGACGAGCTGGAACTTGCCATCCAGCGGCGGGGCACCCGCGCGGCCCTGGCCCAGGCGCCGATCGACGAGAGCATCGCGGGCTTCGAGCGCCCCTACCAGACCCGAGCCATCCGCGCGGTGGACGATGCCTTCGACCGGAAGCAGCGCGCGGCCCTGCTGGTCATGGCCACGGGCTCCGGCAAGACCCGCACGGCCATTGCCCTGGTGAAGCAGCTGCAGGAGCAGAACTGGGCGAAGAACGTGCTGTTCCTCGCGGACCGCACGGCCCTGGTGCGCCAGGCCAAGCGCGCCTTCGCGGAGCTCCTCACGGACACCGCGTCCGTGAACCTGGTGGACGAACGCCACGGCACCGGGCGCGTGTACCTCTCCACGTACCCCACCATGCTGAACCTGATCCACGAGAACGAGGGCGGAGTGCGGCGCTTCGGCCCCGGGTTCTTCGACCTGGTGATCGTGGACGAGGCGCACCGCTCCGTGTACCAGAAGTACCGGGCCATCTTCGAGCACTTCGACTCCCTGCTGCTGGGCCTCACGGCCACGCCCAAGGACGACATCGACCACAACACCTACCAGCTCTTCGCCCTGGAGGACGGGGTCCCCACGGACGCGTACACCCTGGAGGAGGCCGTGGCGGACGGCAAGCTCGTGCCGCCCCGCGGCAAGGAGATCAGCACCGGGTTCATCCGCCGGGGCATGCGCTACCACGAGCGCACCGAGGAAGAACGGGAGCGCTGGGACGAGATCGACTGGGGCGAGGGCGAGATCCCGGACGAGGTCTCCTCGGAGGAGATCAACCGGGTTCTCTTCAACACGGACACCGTGGACAAGGTGCTCGCCACCGTCATGGAGTCCGGACATCGGGTGGCCAACGGGGACCGGCTGGGCAAGACCATCATCTTCGCCCGCAACCAGCGCCACGCGGAGTTCATCCAGGAGCGGTTCGACGCCCAGTACCCGGGCTACGGGGGTCGCTTCGCCAGCGTGATCACCCACGGCAGCCGCCACGCGCAGTCCCTGATCGACAACTTCAGCGACCCGGAGAAGGAACCGCACATCGCCATCTCCGTGGACATGCTGGACACCGGCGTGGACGTCCCGGACGTGGTGAACCTGGTGTTCTTCAAACCGGTGCGCTCCAAGACCAAGTTCTGGCAGATGATCGGCCGCGGCACCCGGCTGCGCCCGGACCTCTTCGGCCCGGGGCGGGACAAGGAGGACTTCCTGGTTTTCGACTGCTGCGGGAACCTGGACTTCTTCAACCAGGACCTTCCCGAACCCAAGGGCTCCGTGCCCAAGTCCCTGAGCCAGCGCATCGTGGAGCACCGCGTACGGATGATCTGCGGGATCGACTCGCAGGCCAAGCGCGACCACGCGGCCGGTGACCTGCGGCAGCTGCGGGAGGACACGGCGTCGTCGTTGCAGCGGTACGTGCTGGGCATGAACCGCGAGAACGTGCTGGTGCGCCCGCACCTGCGACTCGTGGAACGTTTTGGCCAGCCCGAGGCGTGGCAGACGCTGGACGAGTCCTCAGCCCAGGACGTCGTGGACAACCTCGCGGGGTTGCCGTCCAGCGAGCAGGACCCGGACGTGGACGCCAAGAGCTTCGACTTGCTGGTGCTGCGCTACCAGGTGGCCCTGCTGGACGGGGACGACGCCGCGGGGGAGAGCTACCGTGCCCGGATCCAGGAGATCGCGGAGCAGCTGCGCGGCAAGGACAAGATCCCGGCCGTCCAGAAGCAACTGGAGATCCTCGACGCCGCCGCCGGGGACGAGTGGTGGCAGGACGTCACCCTGCCCATGCTGGACGTGCTGCGCCAGCGTGTTCGCGGGCTGGTGGGGCTGATCGAGAAGACCCGGCGCAACCCCGTGTACACCGACTTCCAGGACACCCTGGAGGAGATCCGGGACGTGGAGCTGCAACCCCGTGCACCCGGCACGGACCTGGCCCGCTTCGAGCAGAAGGCCCGGGCGTTCCTCACCCAGCACATGGACCACGTGGCCATCGAGCGCCTGCGCCGCAACAAGCCGCTCACGGCGGCGGACCTGGCGAGCCTCGAGGAGATGATGATCGAGCACGGGGTGGGGGACCGGGACGCCCTGCGGGACGCCGCCGAGCGGAACCAGGGCATGGGCCTGCTCATCCGCAAGCTCGTGGGCATGGAACGGGTTGAGGTGTCCACGCTGTTCGCGGAGTACCTCAACGACTCCACCCACACCGTGGAGCAGATCCGGTTCATCGAACGGGTGATCGACGAGCTCACCCGCAACGGAGCCATGGAACCGGGGCGGCTCTACGAACCGCCCTTCACGGACATCGCCTGGTCCGGGCCGGAGGTCCTGTTCGAGGAGGAGGACGTGGATCGGATCATCGACCTCTCCACCCTGGTGCGCAGGCGAGCCGTCCCGGCGGAGGCACTGCCGCCCACGGGCTGACGGGTTGGCGGACCGACGGGCGCCGTGGTGTGCGGGCCGGCGGGAAGCGGACTCCACTGATTGTCACGGAGCCCCGAACATGCCGCCCCGCCCACGCTGTGCATACTGCGCGGCGCGGGCGGGGCGGGGCTGCGGCCCCGGAGCCCCCGTCTCCCGGCTCAGGCGACGCCCGATGAACTGAGGACGGGTCGCGCGCCGGCGCGGGCGGCGTCGTCGTCCTCCCGCTCGAGCTCCGTGCGCACGGACACCGCGGCGGCCACGAGGCGGTCGAGTGCTGCCTCCGTCTCGGGCCAGCCACGGGTCTTGAGCCCGCAGTCCGGGTTGACCCACACGCGCTCCGCGCCAATGGCGCGGGCGGCATGGCGCACCCTGCGAGCCACCTCCTCGAAGGAGGGCACGCGCGGGGAGTGGATGTCCCACACACCGGGTCCCACGTCCCTCGGGAAGTCCGCGGCGGCGAGACCGTCCACGATGCCCGAGCCGGAGCGGGAGGCTTCCAGCGTGGTGACGTCCGCGTCCAGACCCTCGATCGCATCCAGCACGGTCTCGAACTCGGAGTAGCAGAGGTGGGTGTGAATCTGCGTGTCCGCGGCGGCGGCGCCGGTGGCCAGTCGGAACGCGCCCACGGACCACTCCAGGTAGGCCGGACGGTCCGTCTCGCGCAGCGGCAGCAGCTCCCGCAGGGCGGGCTCGTCCACCTGCACCACGGCGGTGCCGGCGGCTTCGAGGTCGGTGATCTCGTCCCGCAGCGCCAGTGCCACCTGATCGGCCACCTCGGCCGCGGGGACGTCGTCGCGCACGAAGGACCACGCGAGAATCGTGACCGGACCCGTGAGCATGCCCTTCACCGGACGGTCGGTGAGCGACGCCGCGTAGCGCGTCCAGTCCACGGTGATGGGCACGCGCCGGGAGACGTCCCCGAACAGGATGGACGGGCGTGTGCACCGCGAGCCGTAGGACTGCACCCAGCCGTGGCGGGTGGTCGCGAAACCCTCCAGGGACTCCGCGAAGTACTGGACCATGTCGTTGCGCTCCGCTTCTCCGTGCACCAGCACGTCCAGCCCCAGCTCCTCCTGGGCGCGCACCGCGCGGGCGATCTCGGACCGGATGGCCTCCCAGTAGGCGGCGCCGTCCAGGCGACCCGCCCGGTGGGCGGCGCGGGCCGCCCGGATCTCGGCAGTCTGCGGGAAGGAGCCGATGGTCGTGGTGGGCAGCAGCGGCAGCCTCAGCCGCTCCTGCTGCGCCGCCCGGCGTTCGGCCGCTGAGGGGCGCCGTCGGTCCTCCGGGGAGACGGCCGCGGTGCGCTCGCGGATCTCGGGGCGGCGCGTCGCGGGGTGGGTGGCCCGGGCCTCGCGGATGCGGGTGTCGGTCTCCAGGGCCTCGCTGATCTCCTTCCAGCCGTGCTCGACGCCGCGCGCCAGCTCGACGACCTCGCTCACCTTCTGGTCCGCGAACGCCACCCAGCTGCGCACGTCCGGGTCCAGCCCGGTCTCCCGGGTGATGTCGTGCGGGACGTGCAGCAGCGGCGTCGCCGTGCCCACCGCCACGGGGCCGCGGGCCCCGGCACGCAACCGGTCCAGGGTGTCCGTGGCGCCCGCCAGGTTCGTGCGCCACACGGTGCGTCCGCCCACGACGCCGCCCACCACCGGCCGCTCGCCCCACGCCTCGAGCGCGGCCCGGGTGGGGACGGCCCCGCGGTCGAGGTCCACGGCGAGGGCGTCCACGCCCGTGCGGGCCAGCGCGAGGTGGGCGTCCTGCCCGGCGTCCCCGTAGCCCACGGTCACCAGCACCGAGGGGTGGTCCGACAGGGCGGTCAGCCGCGTGTACGCGGTGGTCACCGCGGAGAGGATCCGTTCGCGGGACGCACCCCAGCCGTCCGCGGCGAGGGCGGGCTCGTCCAGCTGCACCCACGGCACACCGGCCGCGTGCAGAGAGCTGAGGATCGAGACGTACTGGGCCAGGACGTCGTCGAGCCCTGCCAGGGGGTCCACCCGCGCGCCGTGGGCCGCGGGGGTCTCCGGGCGCGAGAGCAGCAGGAAGGTCACGGGACCCACCAGCACGGGGCGGGTCCGCACGCCGGTGCGCCGCAGGGTGTCCCGGTACCGGGAGACCAGGCTCTCCGGGTGCGCCCGCAGGGCGGTGCCCGGATCGAGCTCGGGGACGTAGTAGTGGTAGTTGGTGTCGAACCACTTGGTCAGCTCCAGCGGCTCCAGATCGTCCGTCCCCCGGGACAGGGCCGTGATCAGCTCGATCCCGCGCTCGGTGTCCGGCGCGGCGGGGAGGAGGCCCTCCGCCCGGAACCGGGCCGGCACGGCACCCAGGGCGAGCGCGGTGTCCAGGACGTGGTCCACGGCGAAGCCCTCGGAGGGCACGGCGGTGTCCTGCGTGAGCCCCAGTTCGCGCAGCCTGAGGGTCGTGCGCTCCCGGAGGTCGCCGAGAGTGTCCAGGACGGTCTGGGCCGGGTGCCGTGCGGGCTCCGCCCAGTAGGCCTCGAGGGCCCGCTTGAGTTCCCGGTCCGGGCCGATGCGCGGGTAGCCCAGGATCGTGGCGCTGGGCAGGGGGGTGGGATTCGTGACGGTCATGATCTCTCCTTGTAGGGGTTGGTGTGATGACGTGAAAAGGGTGTGAGGCAGCCGCGTCGCGGGTGGGCCGGCGACGGCGCTGTACGGGGTCACTGGGCGTGACGGGCGCGGCGGGCGTACCGGGGCACGTGCTCCAGCGCGCGTGGGCAGAGCCGCGCGTGCGGCTCTGCGGTGGGCGGTGCGCACGACGCCGCACGGTCAGGCCGCGGGGCTGCGGCCCCGGTACTCGCGGGCCGCATCCCGGACGCGCAGGTGCTCCAGGATGGTGAGCGCCGCGTCCGGGCGGTTGAACGTGTACAGGTGGAAGCCTGCGCAGCCCAGGTCCAGGAGGTCGTCGATCAGCGACAGCGTGGCCGCGGTGCCCCGGTGCCGCAGCTCCTCGGGGGAGCCCGAGGTGAGGAACCGGGTGAGCCGCTCGGGAACGGGCACTCCGGTGATCTCCGTCATCCGCTGCAACCGTTTCGGGTTGGTCAGGGGCATGAGACCCGCGACCACCGGGATGTGGATCCCCTCGGAGCGCGCCCGCTCCAGGAACGACGCGTAGTCCTCGGGCTCGTAGAGCACCTGCGTGATCGCGTAGTCCGCCCCGGCCTCCTGCTTCTCCCACAGGGACGCGAGATCCGCCTCGGGGTCACGCCCCCGGGCGGGGGACGGGTAGCACGCCACCGACACGGACAGCGGCCGCGTCCCGGGGCGGAACCCGTCCCCGAAACGACGCCGCTCGACGTCCCGGATGAGCCGCACCAGCTCCGAGGCCCGGCCGATCCCCCCGGGCGGGGTCCGCCACTGCCCGGCGCCCAGGGGCGGGTCCCCGCGCAGCGCGAGGAGGTCGCGGACGCCGTCGTCCAGCAGCTGCTCCACCGAACGCTCCAGCCCCGCGCGGTCGGTGCCACCGCACGTGAAGTGGGCCATCACGGGGGTCCTGGTGGTGCGGCGCAGATGGCGCAGCGCCTCGCGGGACACACCACGACCACCCGAGTGGCCGTGCGTGACGGAGAAGAAGTCGGGCCCGGCCTGGGCCATGGCGTCGATGCTGCGCCACACGGTGTCCGGGTCCGCGGTGGGGCGGGGCGGGAACACCTCGAAGGAGACGAGCGTGGAGCGCCGGGGGCGGCGCACCAGCCAGGACGTGCGCGCGGGCGGTTCGGCGCAGGACGGCTCGGACGAGTCCGGGCTGGGCGGTGGTGCGGCGGGTGCGCCCGCGCGGCAGGTGGCCGCCGTGGGAACGCCCCTGGGGTGGCTGGCACGTGCGGGATCGTGCTCGCCCGTCGAGGAGGTGGGGCTCGCGGGAGCGGCTGAGCCGGCGGGGTGGGCGCCTGACGTGGGAGCGGGCTCGTCCGTGGTGCGGGCCGCGGCCACGAGCTGCGGCCTGTCCTCGGCGCGGGCGGTCGGCGGTGTGACGGGCATATGAGAAAACCTCCGGCGGTAGGACGCCGGAGGTGGACCCCGTGCGCCGTACTTGCCAGCCACGCGGTTGCGCGGCGGCCGGATCGTCATCTGGGGCACCCCACTACAGCAGGAGGGTTGCCGCCCGGCCAGCCAGAGCTTTTCGCCGGGTCTCATGATCCTTTGGTGGGTGAGACGGTAGCACGAGGGCCCCGGGCCGTGGAAGGCGCCCGGTGCGGGCCGGTGCGGACCGGTGCGCCCCCGGGGCCGGACCCCGGGGACACACGTGTGGTCAGCGCCCGACCACGACCTCCAAGTTCTCACCGGAAGCCGGGTCGAAGAAGCACGTCTCGCGGGCGTTCGGCCGCACGTGGATCGTGGACCCCGCCTCCATCTGCAGAAACTTGTCCGCGCGGACGGTGGCGCGGTCCTTCTCCAGCCGCATGGCGCGGGCGTCCTCGGTCCCGGATTCCGGGGTGTCCGGCAGCACGCAGTGGATGAACGCCTCGGAGCCGAGCTTCTCCACCAGGTGGACCCGAAGGGGCAGCGCGGGGGTCCCCGGCGCGTCGCCCTCGCCCGTGATCTCCCACGACTCCGGACGGACACCCACGGTCACGGTGTCCCGCACGTGCGCCGAGAACTCGGCCGGCACGGGCACCCGCAGCCCGCTCGCGGCGTCGAGGACCGCGTGGCCGTCCCGGACGGGGACGTCGTGCACGATCGTCATGGCCGGCGACCCGATGAAACGGGCCACGAACACGTTCGCGGGGTGCTCGTAGAGGTGGATCGGATCGGCCACCTGCTGCAGCTGTCCGTCGCGCAGCACGGCCACGCGGTCGCCCATGGTCATGGCCTCGACCTGGTCGTGGGTCACGTAGATGGTGGTGACCCCCAGCTCCCGCTGGAGGTCCGCGATCTGGGCGCGGGTGGACACGCGCAGCGTGGCATCCAGGTTGGACAGCGGCTCGTCCATGCACCACACCTTGGGGTTGCGCACGATCGAGCGGCCCATGGCCACACGCTGCCGCTGGCCCCCGGACATGGCCGCGGGACGCTTGTCCATGAGGGGCCCGAGCTCCAGCATGGCGGCGGCGCGCTCCACCCGCTGCTCGATCTCGGCGCGGTCCAGCTTCTCGTTCTCCAGCGCGAAGGACATGTTCTGCCGCGCGGTCATGTTGGGGTACAGGGCGTAGGACTGGAACACCATGGCCACGTCCCGGTCGCGGGCCCGGGTGCCCGTGACGTCGCGGCCGTCGATGAACACGGCGCCCTCGTCCACGGGCTCGAGACCCGCGAGCATCCGCATGGCCGTGGACTTGCCGCTGCCGGAGGGACCCACCAGGACCAGGAGCTCACCGTCGCGGATGCTGAGATCGAGCTGGGACACCGCCGGGGGCTTGCCCGGGTCGAAGATGCGGGATGCGTGCTTGTACTCGACGGTGGCCATGGTGCTCCTCGGGCTCTCGGGTGGTGACGGTGGTGACGGAATCGATGCCCCGGCGTGACGGGCGGCTCGGGCTCGCCGTGGTGCTCAGTGGTGCGGGGGCCGTTCGGGGCGGGCCCCGGGTGGCGGCCCCGAGAGGAGCCGCCACCCGCGGAGGATCACAGCTTGGGCTTGATGTCCGAGTCGATGATCTTCTGGGTCTCGTCCTGCAGCTGCTGGAAGACCGTCTTGACGTCCTCGCCGCCAAAGGTGATGCGGTCCAGCGCGCCGCCGATCCGCTGACCGCCGCCGGAGACGAACACGCGGGCCGCGTCCTGCGGCTGGGTGTTCTCGTTCAGCTGCTTGATCGCGGTCATGGCGTTGGGGTTCTCGTCGAGGAACTTCTTCTCCTCGGGTTTGTCCATGGCGTCCTTGCGCACCGGCATGTAGCCGGTGGCCTGGGTGAACGTGATCGTGTTGTCGGTGTTCGTCATGAAGTCGATGAACTTGGCGGCGGTGAGCTTGCGCTCGTCGCTGATGCCGTTGGGGATCGCCAGGCCGGCGCCACCGGTGGCGCAGCCGGGCTTCGGGCCGGGCAGGTAGGTGGTGTAGAAGTCGAACGTGGCAGCCTCCTTGAGGCCACCCAGGGAGCCCGTGGACTCCAGCAGGGCGGCACCGTTGCCGATCCCGAAGTCGTTGGCGCCGTCCTGCACGATCTTGATGTGCCCCTCCGCCACGTGCTTCTTGAGGTACTCGCCGGCCTTGATGGAGTTCTCCTCGGTGAAGGTGGCGGTCCAGTCACGGGAGTAGGCACCCCCGAACGTCCAGATCATGCCCTGGAAGTACCAGTCCATGTAGTTGGCACCGTCCGGGAGGATCAGCGCGGGCTTGCCGCCGTTGGCCTTGACCAACTGGGGTGCCCACTGTGCGAACTCGTCCCACGTGCGGGGTCCGCGGTCCAGGGGCAGACCGGCCTTCTGCATCATGTCCTTGTTGAAGTACATGATGCAGGTGGAGCGGGCGTACGGCGCGCAGTAGTGCTTGTCGTTGAAGTTGTAGTCCTCGCGCAGCGTGTCCACGTAGGTGCTGGAGTCGATCCCGGCCTTCTGCCACAGGTCGTCCAGCGGGGTCACGGCCTCGTTCAGGGCGAAGTTGAACCAGTTCACGTCCGACGCCACGAACACGTCCGGGAGGTCCCCGCCCGCGAGAGCGGCGTTGACCTTCTGCGCCACCTCTTCGTAGTCGGCACCGCCGTCGATCAGCTCGGCCGGGGTGTCAGGGTTGGCCGAGTTCCACGCGTCGATGAGCTTCTGCTCCAGGCTCTTGGAGCTGGCGGGGTGGTTGGACCAGAACTGCAGGGGGCCGGAGGCCTCCTGCCCACCGGAGGAGCTTCCGCCCCCGGAGCCGGCGCAGCCGGACAGGGCCACGGTGGCGGTTCCGAGGCCCAGCAGGCCGAGGGCGTGACGACGTGAGAGTTCCATGTGTGCTTCTTCCTTCAGGAGGTGGTGGATGTGCTGGAGGGTGGTGTGTGGAGGGTCAGCCCTTGACCGCGCCCGCGGTCAGACCCTTGATCATGTGGCGCTGCAGCAGGATGAACACGATGATCATGGGGATGGTCGCGATGACCGTGCCGGCCATGACCGGGCCCCAGTTGCTCAGGCCCTCGTTGTTCTGCAGCTGGGTGAGGCCGATGGGCAGCGGGGCCACGGCGTCCGTGTCGGACATCAGGAACGGCCACAGGTACTGGTTCCACTCGGTCACCACGGTGATGAGGATGAAGGCGATCAGGGTGGGCCAGGACATGGGCAGCACCACGCGGAACAGCTTGCGCAGGAACCCCGTGCCGTCCATCTCCGCGGCCTCCATGACCTCGCGGGGCAGGCTGAGGAAGTGGTTGCGCATGAGGAACGTCCCGAAGGCCACCCCGGCCAGGGGGATGATGATGCCCTGGAACGTGTTGCGCCAGCCCAGCTCCGCCACGAGCGCGTAGTTGGAGATGATCGTGATCTGGCTCGGCACCATGAGGGACGCGATGACGAACAGGAACAGCACCTTCCGCCCAGGGAACTCGAGGAACGCGAAGGCATAGGCGGTGAGCACGCCCAGCACCACCTCGATCACGGTCAGGACCGTGGTGATGATGATCGAGTTGCGCAGGTACTGGCCGAAGTTGACCGTCTCGAACACATACCGGTAGTTCTCCGGCGCGAAGGGGTTGGGCCACCACGTGATGGGGTCGGAGTAGATGTCCGAGTGCTCCTTGAGCGACGTGATGATGATGAAGTACACCGGGACCGCCACGACCGCGAAGGCGAACGCCATGGCCAGGTAGCCGAGAATGCGGGAGATCTTCATGAGAACTGCTCACTCCGCTCTTGGAAGCGCACCTGAACGGCGGTGATCACCAGGACGATCAGGAACATGATGGTGGCGACCGCGGCTCCGTAGCCCGCCCGGTTGTTGACGAACGTCTCCTGGTAGACCTGGTAGACCATCGTGGTGGTGGACGTGCCGAAGGGCCCGCCACCGGTCATGACCTGGATGATGTCGAACACCTGGAACGAGTTCAGCAGCACGGTGATGGACAGGAAGAACGTGGTGGGTCGCAGCTGGGGCAGGGTGATGCGCCAGAAGCGGCGCCAGGCCGGTGTGCCGTCGATCTCGGCGGCCTCGTCCAGGTCGGTGCGCCGCGCCTGCAGGGCGGCCAGGTAGATCACGAAGGTGTAGCCCAGGTTCTTCCACACGTAGGTGACCGTGATCATGAACAGGGCCCAGCCCGGCTCCTGGTAGAAGTTGGGGGACTCCAGGCCCACCCGGCGCAGCAGGTCCTGCACCAGCCCGTAGCTGGGGTCGAAGACGAACTGGAACGCCACGCCCACGGCCGCACCGGAGATCACGTACGGCGCGAACACGAAGGAGCGGACGAAGCCGCGTGCCCTGAGCTTCTGGTCCAGCAGCAGCGCGAGCGCGAGCCCGAGGACCATGGACCCCACCACGGCGAACCCCGTGAACACCACGGTGTTCCAGAGGATCTGCCAGCTGACGGGGTCCTTGAACCACTCGACGTAGTTGTCCAGGCCGATGAACGTGGCCTTGGGCGAGGAGATGTTCCAGCTGTAGAAGGACAACCGGATGTTGTCGATCAGCGGCCGGTAGGTGAACACGGCCAGCAGCAGGAGGTTCGGGACGGTCAGCGCGAACGCCAGGGCTACTTGCTTGGCGTTCCAGCGGCGCCGGCGCCGAACGGTGGCAGGAGGGTGGCTGGTTGAGGGCACGGCTTCACGACCAGCGGGCAGGGATGTACTCACAGGTAATCATCGTGGAGGGTCGTTGTGACGGTCTGGCAAACAGCATCGGGGGCCATCTGTCACCCCGAGTTCGCCTGGCGGCAACCTGGCGCTGCTATCCGGCACAAGGTTCGCAGCACTGCCGCGCCGGGCCGCGCGAGCCCCCACCCGTCCTGGCCGTCGGGCACAAGTGTGCGCGCGGCCCGGCCAGGCCCGCGGGAGGGTGGGCCTGGTCCCGACGCGGTGGGCGGGACTGGTCCCAGCGGGACGGAGGCAGGTGCTAGACAGGATCCATGGCACTTCTGGAGCAGCTACCCCGGGACCTCGTGAGCGCACTGGGGGTGAGCGGTGCCCGCAGCCTGAGCGGCGGGGACAGCGCCAACGCCTTCCGGCTGGAGACCGGCGACGGTCCGGTCTTCGCCAAGACCATGCGGAATCCGGCCTCCGGGGTGCTTCCCCTGGAGGCCGCGGCCCTGGAGAAGCTGCGGGCGGTGGCACCCGAGGAGATCAGCGTTCCGGCCGTGCGCTTCGTGTCGGAGGAGGCCCTGGCGCTGGAGTGGATCGAGGAGGCGCACGGGGCTCCGGACCGGGCCACCGAACGCAGCCTCGGCATCGGGCTCGCGGCGGTCCACGCGGCTCCCGCTCCGCACGTGGGCTGGCTGGGCCCGGAGCTGCCGGAGCGCATCGGATCCGCGCCGGTGGACCTCACCCCCACGGACGACTGGGCGGACTTCCTGCTGGAGCGGCGCATCGAGCCCCTCCTGCGGCAGGCCGTGGACGCCGGGAACCTGGACCCGGCGGCGTCGGCGCTGCTGGAGGCGCTGGCTCCGCGCGCGGCCGAGCTGGCGGGTCCCCCCGAGCCCCCGAGCCTGCTGCACGGGGACCTGTGGGCCGGCAACCGCGTGGTGGACGCCTCCGGGGGCAACTGGCTGATCGACCCGTCCTCGTTCTACGGCCACCGCGAGTACGACCTCGCCATGATGCAGCTCTTCGGCGGTTTCGGCCGCGAGTGCTTCGCCGCGTACGACGACGCCCACCCCCTCGCGGACGGCTGGCAGCAACGGGTGCCGTGGTACCAGCTGCCCCCGCTGCTCATCCACGCGATCCGCTTCGGCGGCGGCTACGGGGCGTCCGTGATGAGCGCGCTGCGCCGTCTGGGGTGAGTGCCGCCTCGCGGGCGGGCCCCGTGGCGTTGGACACGGCTCCCGCCCGTACAGCATGATGCTTACTAGATTGTCTAGTTATCGGTGACGCGAGGTGGAGCATGGCGCAGAGTGCTGCGGGGTTGCTGGCCGCCGGGCCCGAGGCCCGTGCTCTGCGCCGGGTGATCACGCTCAACCACGAGATCGACCACCAGCTGCAGCGGATCATGGGCCTGAAGGAGACGGACTTCTCGGCCATGGCCCTTCTGATGCGCCGCCCCATGGGCCCCACGGAGCTGGCGCGGGCGCTGCACATCACCACGGCATCGGCCACGGCCATGGTGGACCGGCTGGTCCGGGCGGGGCACGTGGTGCGTGAACCCCATCCCGAGGACCGACGCCGCATGACAGTGCGGGCCGTTGAGCGGTCCACGGCGGAGGTGGCCGCGCAGGTCGCCCCCATGGTCGCCATGGTCGAGGAGGAGCTCGCGACCCTCGACGAGCCCGGCCGCCGCGCGGTGCTGCAGTTCCTCACGGGGACGGTCACCCGCATGGAGGACCACCTGGAGCGGCTGTGCGGGCGCCCGGCAGCGGCCGCGGAGGGTGGGTCCGTGTGTCCGGTCCACGCGGAGGAGTCCTCGTGACGGGCTCCGCGCGCGATCTTCCCGAGGTCCCCACGGGGGGCGCCCCCGTGACCGCAGGTCCCCGCACCGCCTCCGGCCACGACGCCGCATGGCTCCCTTTCCGCGCCGCCGTCCTGCGCGAGCTGGAGGACTTCTTCGCGTCGCCCGCCCACCGCGTGCCCCGCAGCCCCGGGTTCCCGCTGCTGTGGGAGCGGATCCGGGAGCAGCTGGCGGGCGGCAAGCTCATCCGCCCGCGTCTGACGCTCATCGCGTGGCGCTCCTTCGCCCGGGTTTCCGGCGGGGGCGCCGCCGCCGCGCAGGTTCCGGACGCGTACTGCGTGCGGCTGGCGGCGTCGTTCGAGATGCTGCACGCGGCGCTGCTGGTGCACGACGACGTGGTGGACCGGGACTGGCGCCGCCGGGGCCGCCCCACGGTGGGCGAGCTGTTCCGCCGGGACGCCGTGGCGGCCGGTGCGAGCGCGGAGGAGGCTGAGCACGCGGGGGAGTCCGCGGCGATCCTCGCCGGGGACCTGCTGCTCTCGGGTGCGCTGCGACTGGCCACCACGTGCACCGCCGACCCGCGGCGTTCCCGCGCCGTGGCGGACGTGGTGTTCGAGGCCGTGACCGCCTCCGCGGCCGGAGAGCTGGACGATCTGCTGCTGTCCCTGCGCCGCTACGGTGCGGGGCACCCGGGCGTGCAGGACATCCTGGACATGGAGCGTCTCAAGACCGCCACCTACTCGTTCGAGGCCCCGTTGCGTGCGGGTGCCCTGCTCGCGGGCGCGGCGGCGGAGGACGCGGAGCGGCTGGCCCGCGCGGGTGCGCTGCTGGGCGTGGGCTACCAGGTGGTCGACGACGTCCTGGGCACCTTCGGGGACCCGGAGGTCACGGGCAAGTCCGTGGACGCGGACCTGCGCTCGGGCAAGGCCACCGTGCTCACGGCCCACGGGATGCAGGTCCCGCAGGCCCGCCGGGTGCTCGAGCAGCTCGCGTCGGGCACCGCCACGGTGGAGCGTGCGCGGGAGGCGCTGGCGGCGTCGGGTGCGCGGGAGGCCGCCGTGGAGCTGGCCACCGACCTGGTGGGGCAGGCCCGCGAGCTCCTGGACGGGCTGGCCCTGCCGGAGGATGAACGCGCCCAGCTGGACAGCCTGTGCCACCACGTCCTGAACCGAGACTCGTAGTGAGGACCCCCATGACTGCTCCGGACGCGCAGGCGTTCGCGCCGCTGCGCCTGTACACCGGCACCGCCCTGACGGCCTCCGGGCGGGTGATCGGCGAGTACTCCACCTCGTTCTCCCTGGCCTGCCGCACCCTGCCGGGTCCGGTGCGCCGGGACATCGCCGGGATCTACGCGCTCGTGCGCGTGGCGGACGAGGTGGTGGACGGCACCGCCCGGGCCGCGGGCCTGGACGCCGCGCAGGTGCGCGCCGCGCTGGACGACTACGAGGCGGCCGTGGACCGGGCACTGGACACCGGGTTCGCCACGGACCTGGTGGTCCACGGCTTCGCGGACGTGGCCCGCCGCCACAGCTTCGGGCGCGAGCTGACCGCCCCGTTCTTCGCCTCGATGCGCGCGGACCTGGAGGTCGCGGAGCACGACGGCGCCTCCCTGGAGTCCTACATCTACGGTTCTGCGGAGGTGGTGGGCCTGATGTGCCTGGCCGTGTTCATGGACATGCCCGGAACCCTCGCGGACACCCCCGCCCAGCGCGAGCTGCTGACGGACTGCGCCCGTCGGCTGGGCGCGGCGTTCCAGAAGGTCAACTTCCTGCGGGACCTCGGCGCGGACCACGACCAGCTGGGGCGCACGTACTTCCCCGGTGCGGACCCCGAGCACCTCACCGAGGCGCAGAAGACCGAGCTGCTCGCGGACCTCACCGCGGACCTCGACGCCGCCGTGCCCGGCATCCTCGCCCTGGACCGGCGCGCTCGCCGCGCGGTGGCCATGGCCCACGGGCTGTTCGGGGAGCTCGCGCGCCGGATCGAGCGGGTTCCCGCGCACGAGCTGACGCGGCGCCGGATCAGCGTGCCCACCGCGGTGAAGCTGCGGATCGCCGCGCGCTCGCTCTCGGACACGGGGGTGACGGCGTGAACCGGAAAGACCACGAGCACCAGGGCGGAGCACACACGGCCATGACGAGCACGAACGAGACCACGAGCACGCGCACGGCTCACGGCGGCGGGGGTGCCCCGCGGACGGTCGTGGTCGGTGGCGGGTTCGCGGGGCTCGCCACCGCGGGACTGCTGGCCCGGGACGGGCACCGGGTGACCCTGCTGGAGCAGCGGGACACCCTGGGTGGGCGCTCCGGGCGCTGGTCCGCGGAGGGGTTCACGTTCGACACCGGCCCCAGCTGGTACCTCATGCCCGAGGTCATCGACCGGTGGTTCCGGCTCATGGGCTCGAGCGCCGCCGAGCAGATGGAGCTGCGCCGCCTGGACCCCGGCTACCGCACGTTCTTCGAGCAGCACCTGGACGAGCCGCCCACGGACGTGCGCGCCGGGCACGCGGAAGAGCTGTTCGAGCAGCTCGACCCCGGCTCCTCCGAGGCCCTGCGGGAGTACCTGGACTCGGGTGCGGAGGTGTACGAGCTGGCCAAGAAGCACTTCCTGTACACCAACTTCTCCCGCCCCGCGGACCTCGCGCGCACGGAGGTGATGCGCAACCTGCCGCGGTTGGGCGGGCTGCTGAGCTCGTCCATGAAGAGCTACGTGGCGGCCCGGTTCCGGGACCCGCGGCAGCGCCAGATCCTGGGCTACCCCGCCGTGTTCCTGGGCGCCTCCCCGGACACCGCCCCCGCGATGTACCACCTCATGAGCCACCTGGACCTCACGGACGGGGTGCAGTACCCGGTGGGCGGGTTCGCCGCGCTCGTGGACGCCATGGAACGACTCGTGCGCGCGGCCGGCGTGGAGATCGTCACCGGTGCCGCGGTCAGCGGCATCGAGGTCTCGTCCGCACGACCCTCGCCGCGGTCCCTCGCGCGTGCGGCCCGCGCACGACGCCGCTCGGCCGGCTCCGTGACCGGGGTGACCTACCGCGTGGGGGAGCCGGGCGGCGTCGGCGAGGTCAGGGTCCCCGCGGACGTGGTGATCGGTGCGGCGGACCTGCACCACCTGCAGACCCGGCTGCTGCCGGAGCGGTTCCGGGCACCGGAGTCCCGGTGGAAGCGTCGTGACCCCGGGCCCTCCGGGGTGCTCGTGTGCCTGGGCGTGCGGGGCAGGCTGCCGCAGCTCGTGCACCACAACCTGCTGTTCACCGCGGACTGGGACGACAACTTCGGGCGCATCGCGGACGGCACGCCGCTCGCGGAGCAGACCTCGATCTACGTGTCCATGACCTCGGCCACCGACCCGGGCACCGCCCCGGAGGGGGATGAGAACCTGTTCATCCTGGTGCCCTCGCCCGCCGTGCCGGAGTGGGGGCGGGGCGGGGTGCGCACCCCGGACACGGACGAGCCGGGCTCCCCGCAGGTGGAGCGGGTGGCGGACGCCGCCATCGCGCAGCTGGCGCGCTGGGCGGACATCCCGGACCTTGCCGAGCGGATCGTGGTGCGCCGCACGTACGGCCCCGAGGACTTCGAGGCGCAGTTCAACGCGTGGCGCGGCTCCATGCTGGGCCCGGGCCACACGCTGCGCCAGTCCGCGCTGTTCCGCCCCGGCGTCACGGACCCGGGGATCGCGGGTCTCTACTACGCGGGCTCGTCGGTGCGCCCGGGGATTGGCGTGCCCATGTGCCTGATCTCCTCCGAGGTGGTCCGGGACGCGGTCCGGGGACGCGGGGACCGCTGATGTACCTGGCCGTGCTGCTCGTGCTCCTGGGGTGCTTCGCGCTGATTGACCGGCGCTGGGGCTTGTTCTTCTGGTCCGGGCACCCGCTGCGCGCGTGGCTCGTGCTGCTCGCGGGGACGGTGTTCTTCCTCGCGTGGGACCTGGTGGGGATCGCCAACGGCCTGTTCTGGCACGGCGAGAACTCGCTGACGCTCGGTGTGTTCGTGGCTCCCGAGCTGCCCCTGGAGGAGGTCTTCTTCCTCGCGTTCCTGGGCTACCAGACCATGGTCTACGTGCTGGGCGCGCCCGTGCTGTGGCGCTGGCTGCGGTCCCGCGCGGCGGGGCACCCCAGCGCCGGGGACGCCGTGGCACGTGCGGCAGAGACGAGCCGCACACCACCGACGGGAGAACGCTCATGACGTACTGGGGTGTGAACGCGATCTTCCTGGGGATCGCCGTGGTGGTCCTCGCCGTGGCGGTGCTGCTGCGCCGTCCGGGACGACTGTTCTGGGGTTCGCTCGCGGGGGCCGCGGTGCTGCTCGTGGTCCTCACAGCGGTGTTCGACAACGTCATGATCGCCTCCGGGATCATGACGTACACGGAGCAGAACATCTCCGGGGTGCGGATCGGGCTCGCGCCGCTCGAGGACTTCGCCTACCCCGTGGCGGGTGTGCTGCTGCTGCCCGCGCTGTGGCTGCTGCTGGGCCGGGAACGGGCGGGGGCGGCGTCGTCCCCCGGGGCCCGAGGTGCCGAGGAGGGGAGGGGACGTGCTCACTAGGCTGTTCTGGGCCTCGCGGCCCCTGAGCTGGGTCAACACGGCCTACCCGTTCGCGGCGGCCGTGCTGCTGACCGGCGGGCTGCCGTGGTGGCTCGTGGTGCTGGGCAGCGTGTTCTTCCTGGTGCCCTACAACCTGGCGATGTACGGGATCAACGACGTCTTCGACTACGAGTCGGACCTGCGCAACCCCCGCAAGGGAGGCGTGGAGGGCGCGGTGGTGCACCGGGCGGCGCAGCGGCCCGTGCTGCTGGCGTCCTGCCTGCTGCCGGCGCCGTTCGTCCTGGTGCTCGCGGGCTGGGGCGTGGCCACGGGAAACTGGGTCTCACTCGCGGTGCTCGCGGTGTCCCTGTTCGCGGTGGTCGCCTACTCGTGGGCGGGGCTGCGGTTCAAGGAGCGCCCGTTCCTGGACGCGATGACCTCCGCCACGCACTTCGTCTCCCCGGCCGTGTTCGGGCTCACGCTCGCGGGCGCGGAGTTCACCGGCGGACTGTGGGCTCTGCTGGCCGGGTTCTTCCTGTGGGGCATGGCCTCGCAGATGTTCGGGGCGGTGCAGGACGTGGTCCCGGACCGCGAGGGCGGGCTGGGCTCCGTGGCCACCGTGCTGGGCGCCCGCCCCACGGTGTGGCTCTCCGCGGGGCTGTACGCGCTCGCCGGGATCCTGATGCTGTGCACCGAGTGGCCCGGTCAGCTGGCCGCGCTGCTCGCGGTGCCGTACCTGCTCAATGCCCTGCGCTTCCGCGGCGTCACGGACGCCGACTCCGGGCGCGCGAACGCCGGGTGGAGGACCTTCCTGTGGTTGAACTACCTCACGGGGTTCCTGGTGACCATGCTGCTGATCTGGTGGTCCCAGGTCCGCGGCTGAGAGCGGCCCGCGGCTGAGGACCGCCCGCTGGGCCGTGCAGGCCGTCAGCGCGTGCGGCGCTCCAGGCGCCGGAGCTGCTGCTCCTGGTGGTCGTGGCCGAACCACTCGTAGCCCACCACCGTGGGCAGCGTGGCGGCCGCGACTACCAGCAGGCACCAGCCCATGGGCACGCCCCACCACGCGAGCAGGGGGCCCGTGGCGGCGAGCGCGAGCGTGATCAGGATGAGCACGATGTGGCGCAGGTCCGCCTCCGGCACGAACACCGTGTACAGCCCGTAGAAGCCCAGGTAGAACACCAGCAGCGGCACCCCCACGAACAGCACGGCGAGTGCGGGGGAGGCCTCCTCCGGGTGGGCCAGTGCGGCGCCGGCCACGTGCAGACCGGCGCCCATGGCGGCGATGGCGCCCAGGATCACCAGGTGCAGGACAGTGAAGATCCCCGCCACCGACGGCCGGGCCGCGAGCGCCCTGCCGAAGTCCACACCGAAGTAGCTCCACCACACGCCGAACGTGAGACCGAGCCCGGCGGCGACCACCAGGACGGGCTGCAGCGTCCAGCCGCCCTCCTCGGGCAGGGCGGTCTGCAGCGCGGCAATGGTTCCCACGACGCTCTCGCCGAGGGTGATGATCGCGATGAGCCCGAAGCGCTCCGCGAGGTGGTGGGGGTGCCACGGGGCCTGCTGGCTGCCGCCGGGCAGCAGGTGGCCCAGGAACTCGAAACCCACGAGCACCAGGCCGGCGCCCACGAACACGGGCCACGTGGTGGGGAACACTGCGGTCAGGGTCCAGCCGATTTGAGCCACCACGGTCCAGAGGATCACCACGCCCGCGCGGTGCCGGTGCTCGGGAACCCTGAGGTAGACGCGCACCCACTGCGCCAGCAGCCCCAGGCGCATCACGATGTACCCGGCCACCATGGGTCCGTTGTGCACGTGCTCGTCGTGCAGGGACTCGAAGAACGGGGGGATCCCCAGGGCCAGGATCACCACACCGGCCATCTGCACCATGGTGGACAGCCGCTGCAGCCAGTCGTCGGTGTCGAACGCGGAGGAGAACCACGTGTTGCCCACCCACGCCCACACCACGGCGAACATGGCCACGCTGAACGCAAGCACCCCGCCCGCCACGTTGCCCGTCTCCACCTGGTGCGCGAGCGCCACACCGGCCTGGGAGAAGGCCGCCACGAACACGAGGTCGTACAGCAGCTCCAGGGGTGTTGCGGCCCGGTGGGACTCGGTGCGGTCCCGGGCAGTGATGCGTCGCAGGCCGTGGGGAGCGGGGGTGGTCCCCGCGGGGGTGTGGGTCATGGGAGCCATCGTAGGGTGCCCCGCAGGCGGGCGGGGAAGGCGGCGCAGCGGCGTCGTCGGGGCTGCGCGGCCCCGGGCCGTGCGGTGTGATGCGATGCCTCGAGGTGCGGTGCGGTGCGGTGCGGTGTCGCGCCGTGCGGTGGCGGCGTCGTGCGCGCAGAGCCCCGCCGCGCACGACGCCGCTCTCACGCGCTCGCCGGGCGGCCTCCCCTGGACGCGGGGTTCAGGACCAGTTCCGCGCGAGCAGCTCCATGGACTGCAGGACGTCCGGCTGGCGCGTGGACAGCGGGGAGACCATGAGCTCGTCCGCGTCCGCGTGGTCCGCGAAGCGGTGCAGGTAGTCCACCACGGTGTCCGGGGTGCCCACCCCCATGTAGCTGAGCATGTGCAGCACCTGGGACGCGGCGGGGGAGGCCATGACCATGTCCATCTCCTCGTCCGTGAACTCGCGTCCGCGGCCCACCATGGCCTTGACCCGGCCGCGCTGAGTGGCCTCGAGCTGGCGCGCGGCGTCCTGCGTGTCCTCGGAGACGATCACGTTCACCGCGGCGATCACGTACGGCTCCGCGAGCTGCTCGGAGGGCTGGAACTGGGAGCGGTAGGCGGCCACGGCGTCCACCAAGGCGTCCGGGGCGAAGTGCGAGGCGAACGCGTACGGCAGGCCGTAGGCCGCCGCGAGCTGGGCGCCGAACAGGGACGAGCCGAGGATGGTCAGGGGTACGTTCGTGCCCGCACCCGGCACCGCGCGCACCCCCGGGATGATGGACTCGTCCCGCAGGTAGCCCTGCAGCTCCTTGACGTCCTGCGGGAAGTTCTCCGCGGCCTCCGGGGAGCGGCGCAGCGCCCGCAGGGTGCGCGGGTCCGTGCCGGGGGCGCGTCCCAGTCCCAGGTCGATGCGTCCGGGGTGCAGCTCCGCCAGGGTGCCGAACTGCTCGGCGATCGTCAGGGGCGAGTGGTTGGGCAGCATCACGCCGCCGGAGCCCAACCGGATGCGTTCCGTGTGGGCAGCCACGTGCGCGATCAGCACGGCCGGGGCGGAGGATGCGATGGTGGGCATGTTGTGGTGCTCCGCGTACCAGACGCGGGAGTAGCCCAGCTTCTCGGCGTGCTGGGCGAGGGTCACGGAGTCCGCGAAGCTCTCCCCGAGGGACTGGTCTTTGCGCACGGTGGCGAAATCGATGACGGACAGGGGCAGGGCCATGCCGAATCCTTTCCAGACGAAAACTTGCTGTGGAAATAACGGGGTGGGCGGGCGTGGTATTCCGCAGGGCCGGGGCGGCTGGGTGCGGCCCGTGCAGTGGCGCCGCTGCGCCGCACCGTGGCGGCGCCGAGCGGCTGCAGTGCCTACGAACCGCCGCGCCGTCCCCGCCGTGCCGCCGATTGGCCGCGTGGTCCAGCCGTGCTCTCGAGCGCCCCGCGCTCGTCAGCGGTGATCTTCCCGGCAGGTCGTCGGGGAGTTCGGGTGTGGGTGTCGGAGCGCGGCTCTACGCTCGGGCCATGTCCGACTACGAGGTCGCGGAGCTCTTCACCGTCCCACGCTCACGCCGAGTGCTGGCACCCGGTGCGGTGCACCTGCCCAACTGGCTGGACCACGGGCAGCAGCAGGAGCTGGTGACGGTCTGCCGGGAGTGGGTACGAGCCGCTCCCATGAAGCACCAGGTCATGCCCGGTGGGGGCCGGATGTCCGTGCAGTCGGTCATGCTGGGCACGCGTGAGCCTTACCGCTACGGCGCTGCCGCGGGCCCGCGCCTGCCCGAGCTGCCGGAGTGGCTCATGGCGCTCGGCACGCGCGCGGTGGCGGAGGCCTATGCGCCGGGCACGGACGACGACGCCGCGGGGCCGGGTCGAGGCGCTCGGTCGGGTGGCCCGGCAGATCCGGGCACCGCTGCGGAGAGGGGCGCGACGGCGAGACCAGAGACCCCTGCGGCGCAGGATGCCGCTGCGCAACAGGGCGGACTCAGAGTGCCGAACGGCGCGGCGGGACAAGGCACCGCCGCGCGACCGGGCGGACTCAGGGGGCCGAACGGCACGGCTCCCGTGGACCGGGTGGCCGAGTCCACCCCGGACCCCGTGGCCTTCGACGGCATCGAACGGGTGGTGCGCGAGCACCGCCCGGACTCCGCGCTGGTCAACTTCTACGACGACGACGCCCACATGGGCATGCACCAGGACAAGGACGAGTTCTCTGCGGCGCCCATCGTCTCCCTCTCGCTCGGGGACACGTGCGTGTTCCGCTTCGGCAACACCGAGACCCGCACGGCGCCGTACCAGGACGTGGAGCTGCGGTCCGGGGACCTCTTCGTGTTCGGCGGACCGTCTCGTTACGCGTTCCACGGCGTGCCCAGGGTGCTGCCGGGCACAGGTGGGCGACAGCTGGGGCTCAAGAACGGCGGGCGGCTGAACATCACGCTGCGCATGACGGGTGGCCGCGGCGGCAGGTGACGGGACGCGGGCGCCGTCGTCGGGGAGACCGAGGGCTGGCGCAGGACGGTCGGCTGCGCGCGGACGTGACGAGCTCGACGCGGGATGGCGCGCGCGGTTGCCGGTCCCCGGCGTGGACCGGGCCGGGCGGCGTCGTGTGTGGCGGTGACACACTGGGCCCATGCAGAGCGAACCCGTGGATCCGAACCCCGCCGAGGCCCAGGTGGAGCGGTACCGCACCCTGGCCGCCGAGCACGCCTCGGGAGTGGGAGTGGTGTGCTCCCGGTACCGGGGCAAGGACCATGCGATCACCGTGACGGCCTTCGCGGACGTCTCCTACGACCCGCCCACCATGCTGGTGTGCCTGTACGACATGGGCAGGATGTGCGAGGCCGTGGAGAGCAGCGGCACGTGGACGCTGTCCCTGCTGGCCTCGGGTCAGCGCTCCGTGGCCAACTGGCTCGCGAGTCCCGGCAATCCCGTGGACGGGCTGCTGGACTCCGTCCCGTTCCACCGCACCGAGCGCACGGGCACCCCGGTGCTCGACGGCTGCCTGAGCTGGTTCGAGCTGGACACCGTCTCCGTACACACGGCGGCCACGCACCTGGTGGTGGTGGGCAGGGTCACCGCGATGGGCCGCGGCGCGGGGGCCGGTCCCACGGACCGTCCCCTGATCCACTACGCCAGGGAGTACAAGAGCATCGGATGACATGAAACCGAGCAGTGTCCCCCGACCGCCCGCCCCGGGCCGATCCTTGACAGCGCGCGGACGGAATGGCCCCGAGCGCGTGGCACCTGTGGGGCGAACGGCGGAGTTGCAGGTGCGAATCTGTCCCCCAAGGTGGCGCCGCTCTGCGCCGTGTGGCCCAGAATGTGGACCCTCGGGCGGTGTCATGCGGTGGCCGTCCCTGGCAGGATCGGAGGTGCAGGGAGAGACGAGGGCCGGGCCGACGACCCCGGAGCACCGCGGGAGAGGAACCCATGATCATGTCGGAGCGCGTCAGCGAGAGAACCCCCCAGGACACCACACCACAGAGCGGGGCGGAGTTGGAGGGTGTGCCCGCCACGGGGCGGGAGGCTGAAAGCGTGGCGGCGCACGCCGTGGATCTCGTGGCCCCCACGGAGGCGCTGCAGAGCGATCCCGGACTCACCGAGGGGTTCAAGTCCGCGTTCGGCCAGCACCCCGCGGGCATCGCCATCATCACGGTGGCCGGCCCGGAGGGCCCGGTGGGCCTCACGGCGTCCTCGGTGTCCTCGATCTCCGCGGACCCGCCCATCCTGGGGTTCTCCCTGCAGGCCAAGCGCGGCTCCGCCGCGGTGGTGGCCACCGCGGATTCGTTCATCGTCCACTTCCTGGACTCCGACAACGTGGAGCTGGCCCGTTCCTTCGCGATCTCCGGTGCCCCCCGCTTCGGGGAGGACATGGCCTGGGAGACCCTGCCCACAGGTGAACCCCGGCTCACGGGTGTGCGCCGCGTGCTGCGCGCCATTCCGCTGGCTCGCATCAAGGCCGGGCCCGCGCTGGTGTTCAACGCCGCGGTGGTGGACGTCCTGGGCGAGGAGGGCTCCGGCAGCCCCCTGGTGTACCACCAGCGCCAGTTCCACGGCCTGAGCCACAACTCGGTGCTGGACCTGCACCTCTAGTCCGGCCGGGGAGGTGCTGCGGCCCCTGCTGGGACCCGCGCAGAATGTTTCTGCAACATACATTGACGCATCATCAAAGTGTGCGTAATTTAGTTTCCGAAGCAAGCAAGTGGTCGGCGCAGCGCCGACCCACGAGACGCGGAGGAACGCACCCATGAACACACTCGACGGCATGACCACCGGAACCTGGACTCTCGACCCGGCGCACACCGAGGTGGGGTTCTCGGTCCGCCACGCCGGCATCTCCAAGGTCCGCGGCACGTTCGCAGGGGTCTCCGGCGAACTGACCGTGGCCGAGGACGCCGCCCGGTCCACCGGCCGGGTGGAGATCGAAATGGCCTCGGTGGACACCAAGAACGAGGCCCGCGACAACCACGTGCGCTCCGCGCAGTTCTTCGACGTGGAGACCTTCCCGCAGATGAGCTACGACATCAACGGCGTGCACCTGGACGGCGGGGAGGGCACGGTCACGGGCACCCTGACCCTGCGCGGGGTCTCCCGCGAGGTGGAGCTCGAGACGGAGTTCAACGGCGTGGCCGTGGACGCGTTCGGGACCACCCGGGCGGGCTTCACTGCCGCCACCACGATCTCCCGCAAGGAGTTCGGCATCACCTGGAACGCGGCCCTGGAGGGCGGCGGGGTCATGGTCTCGGACAAGGTCCGGATCGACCTGGACGTGGAGTTCATCGCTCCCGGCTCCGCGGCCTGAGACGCTCAGCAGTCTGAGCGGGTCCCCACCTCAGCGGCTCCGCCCCTGAGCGGTGCTCGTGATGTGCCGGTGCCCCCGATCCTCGACGGGGCGCCGGCACTGCTGCGTCCGGGAACCGCTGCGGTGCGCGGATGCCTCAGCCGTGTCCTGGTGCCGTGGCCCGTGCTCGGGATCGTGCGCCGTGCGAGCTGACGGGTCTCAGCGCAGCGACTGCATGATGAAGTAGATCAGGGGAACCAGTACGAGCCCCAGCAGCGCGATCCGGCGCACCCGCACTTCCATGCGCGCGGGGTTGATCCGAGGGGTGTGCTCGCGGGGGCCGGAACCGTTGTCGGTCTGAGAGCTGCCCTCGAGGTCATCGGCCTCCGTGAGGGGCCCCGGCGGCGTCGTCCCGGGTCCGTCGGGGTCGGAGCGGTCCCCGGGGCGCGGGCCCTGAGGCGTGCTCATCGCCACTGCGTGGTCATGATCAGCCCGGCGAGCATGAACCCGAGACCGATGAAGAGGTTCCACTCGCCGATCCCCGGGATGGGCACCAGGCCCTGGAACAGGTAGTAGGCGATGATCCACAGCAGCCCCACGATCATCAGGCCGATCATGATCACCTTGAACCACATGGGCGTGGGGCGGTACTCGGTGGCGCGGTGCTCGCGGGCCTCGGCCTTGGCGGCCTTCTCCTCGCGGCGCTTGGCCTGCCGGGCGGCCTTGATGCGGGCCTTGGCCTCCGCCGGGGTCTCCTCCGCGGTGTCCTCGGCGCCCACGGTGGCGGCCTGCGGGGCGGCGTCGCCCGCGCCGGTGGTGCTCGCCGCGTCCGACGACGCCGTGGCCGACGTCTGCGCGCTCGTCTTCTTCCTGCGCTTCCTGTGCTTCGTGGAAGGCGTGACAGCAGCGTCGGGCTCGTGGTCGGCCGCGGCGCCCGAGCCGGTTCCGGGGCCCTCGGCGAGCTCGGTGTCCGTCACCGCGTCCCGCGCCGAGACGGAGGTGGAACCGGTCTGGCGGGTGGCCGCACGCTCGAAGGAGGCCGCGGCGCTGTTGCGCGGCAGGATCTCCGCGGCGAGGGCGGCGAGCTCGCGGTCCTCCTCCGTGAGGCTGAACTGCTGTGTTTCGTCCTGGGCGTTGCGGGATCTACCGAAGCGCTTCTTGGGCTGCGACACTGCTGATCATTCCTCCTAGCGCGGGAGCGACCCGGCGCCGTGCGGGTGGGTCCGTGGCTCGCGCGGGCGCCCACCGGTGAACTCCGGGGCGGCGGCCCCGGCGTGACATCGCCGTTCAGTCTATCGCCCGCGCGGGCGTAGACTTGCGCGAGTTCTTTCAACCGGTGAACGCGCAGGAGTTCTTGAGTGTCTGTGAAGATCCTCGTCGTGGACAACTACGACAGCTTTGTCTACACGCTGGTGGGCTACCTCCAGCAGCTGGGTGCCCAGACCACCGTGGTGCGCAACGACGACCTCGACGTCCCCGCCGCCACCGCGCTAGCCGGTGAGCACCAGGGGGTCCTGCTGTCTCCCGGCCCCGGTGCTCCCGCGGACGCCGGGGTGTGCTCGGACCTCATCCTCTGGGCCGAACGCACCCGCACCCCGCTGCTCGGGGTCTGCCTGGGGCACCAGGCCCTGGGCGAGGTCTACGGCGCCCGGGTGGGCCACGCGCAGCAACTCATGCACGGCAAGACCTCCCAGCTGGTGCACCAGGGGGAGAGCGTCTTCGCCGGGGTCCCTTCACCGTTCACCGCCACCCGGTACCACTCGCTCGCCGTGGCCGCGGACACCGTCCCGGACTGCCTGGAGGTCACCGCCACCACGGACGACGGGCAGGTGGTCATGGGGCTGAGGCACCGCACCGCTCCGCTGCACGGCGTGCAGTTCCACCCGGAGTCCGTGCTCACCGAGGGAGGCTACCTCATGCTGGGCAACTGGCTCGAGGAGGTCGGCCAGGACGGTGCAGCCGCTGCTGCCGCGGGACTGTCCCCGCTCATGACGGCCTGACCCGCTGCGCCGAGCGGCGCTCCGTGCGAGAAGACCCGCGGTTCCCTGAGGGGCCGCGGGTCTTCTGCGTCTACCACCGTCTGCCGTTGCGACGAGCCCCCGCGGGAGCGGCCTCAGGGCTGGCAACCGTGGCCGGATGGAGAACAGTGCGACGGTGGAGGCGTCCCGCGGACGTCAGCGGCCGCTGCCGCTCGAGGCCGTGGGCCCGCCCGAGGGCTGCGCCTGGGTGGGCTTCGGAGTGGTCGTGGCTGTCTCCGCGGGCGCCGTGGGCTCCGTGGTCTCCTCCGGGGTCTGTGACGGCGTGGGGGACGGTTCGGTCTTCTTCGCCACCGTGAGCGTGATGGTAGAGCCCTGGCTCACTGACGAACCGGCGGGGGCGGACTGTGCGAGCACCGTTCCCGTCTCCGCGTCCTCCGTCTCGCGGATCTCCACGTTGGAGTTGAGCCGCACGTCCTCGGAGCGCAGGGCGTTCTCGGCGTCCGCGCGGCTGCGGCCCACCACGTCAGGGACCGTCACCTTTCCCGAGGACACCTGCAGCTTCACCGCGCTGTCCCTGACCACGGAGCTGCCGGGTGCGGGGTCCGAGGAGATCACCGCGTCCGCCGGCACGGTGGCACTGTTGACGGTGCTCACGGGGCCCACTGTGAGACCGGCGTGCTGGATGGACTCCCGGGCGTACTCGAGGGACTGGCCCACGATGTCTTCCGGGACCTTCACGTTCTCCGGTCCCTCGGACACCCTCACCACCACGGAGGAGTCCCGGTCCACCTCGGTGCCGGCGGCCGGGGACACTGCGATCACGTGCTTGTCCGGCACGGTGTCACTGTGCTCCGGGGTGAACGTGGGGTTCAGACCCGCGTCCCGCAGGGTGTTCTCGGCGGTGGTGCTGTCCATGCCCTCGACCTGGGGCACGGTCACCCGGGTCACCTGCTCCACCTGCTGGCTCTGCCACCACTGCACGCCCAGCACCGTCCCGGCCCCCAGCAGGGAGAGCAGCAGGACGACGACCAGGACGACGACCCAGCCACGCCGCCCGTGCCGCCGCTCGGGAACGTCGGCACCGGCGTCGTCGTCCGGCTCGAAGGGCCCGGGCCGCGGGGACGGCGTGGGCTCCGTGTCCTCGCTGCGCCCCGCCGCCGTGACGGCCCCGGCGGCGACCGCGGCTCCCACGGCGGGAAGGGTCTTGGTGTGGGAGTCCGCCAGGGCAGCGGCATCCGTGGGACTGATGGGCTGGGTGGCACCCAGATCGGCGGGCAGGGCGGCCCCGAGCTCCCGCAGGGCGCGTCGCATCTGACCGGCGTCCGCGAAGCGGTCCTGCGGGTTCTTGGCCAGGGCCCGTTCCATGAAGCGGTCCACGGCGGGCGGCAGCTGCGGGTTCAGGGCCGACGGCGCGGGCGGTGCGTCCCGCACGTGCTGCGCGGCGATCGCCACGGAGGACTCGCCCACGAAGGGCGCCCGGCCCGTGAGCATCTCGAACAGCACGCACGCCGCAGAGTAGAGGTCCGAGCGGGGGTCCACGGCGGCCCCGCGAGCCTGCTCCGGGGAGAGGTACTGCGCGGTGCCCAGCACCGCCTGGGACTGCGTGAGCGCCGCCTGGGTGTCCTCCACGGCGCGCGCGATGCCGAAGTCCATGACCTTCACGCTGCCGTCCGGGGTGACCTTCACGTTGGCGGGCTTGATGTCCCGGTGCACGATCCCCGCCCGGTGGCTGAAGGACAGCGCGTCCACTATCCCGAGCATGTACTCGACGGCCTCGGAGGGGGCCACCCCGGGACCGTGGATCAGCTCGCGCAGGGTCTCCCCGGGCACGTACTCCATCACGATGTACGGCCGCAGCACGCCGTCCGGGCTCTGCGGCCGGATCTCGCCGGTGTCGTAGATGGCCACGATGGAGTGGTGGTTCAGGGACGCGACCGCGTGCGCCTCGCGCTGGAACCGTTCGTGGAAGGTCTCGTCCGCCGCGAGCTCGGGGCGCAGGATCTTGATGGCCACCTGGCGGCCCAGCCGGACGTCCCGGCCCACGTGCACCGTGGCCATGCCGCCGCGGCCGATGACCTCGCCGACCTGGTAGCGGTCGTTGATCAGCTCGGGAACCGAAGACCCACCCATGCGCTCTACCCGTCCGTACCCGTGCCGGGGGAGGGAGCAACCACGGCACCCGTGTCCTGCGGGGCGGTGGAGTCCGTGGTGCCGTCAGCCTGCACGCCCTGTCCGTTGGTGACGCCGCCGTCCTGCGTGCCGCCGGAGGCACCGTTCTCGGGAGCGGCGCCGTTCGTCGCGCCGTTGCCCTCGGTGTTGGGAGCGGCAGGGGGGACCGAGTTGCCGGGAATCGCGGGCCCCTGGTCCGGGTCCTGCGTGGGCGCGGGCCGCGAGGGGGCAGGGGTGGCTCCGCCACCGGAGCCCTGGGTCGGAGCGGCCGCGGGATCCCATGCCACGTACATGACCACTGTGGAGCCGACCGCAACGTCCGTGCCGCCCGCGGGATCCGAGGAGACCACGGTGTTCGCGGGCCGTCCGGTGTCCCGCTGCAGGCGCTTGTCCACGTTCACGCCCATGGCGGTGATCTCGTTGGAGACCTGGTCCGCGTCCCGGCCCACGATGTTCTGGGGCAGGGTCACGGTGTTCTCCGGCGTGGGTGTCACGGTGGAGGAGGTCACGGTTCCCGGTGCCGGGGATTCTGCAGAGTCCCGTGTGGAGAAGAACCACACGCCCGCGAGCACGAGCACCGCGAGGAGCGCGAGCAGGGGGAGCAGCCACGCCCACACCGACCGTTCGGCCCTCTTCCCGGACGAGCCGTCCGACCCCCGGGTCTGCTCCACCGCGTCGAACTGCGCCGTGGACGGGTGGGCGCTGTACCGGGGGTCCGGGCGGTTCGCGGCCGCCGCGGAACTCGTGACGGCGGCGACCGACCCTGCCGTGCCGGGCATCGCGCGCGTGCTCGGCCCGGAGACCGGGGCCATCGCCTCGGTGGGCTGGTCGTCGGCGGAACCGGTGTCGGACAGCCACGGGCCCATGCCGGGCACCATGGTCACGGCGGAGGCCACGTCCCCGCGGCGCAGGGCGTCCACGGCGTTGGCGAGCTTGCCGGCGTTCTCCGGCCGGTCCTCGGGGTCCTTGGCCAGCATGGACATGATGAGCGCCCGCACCGGTTCCGGAACGGAGTCCGGCAGCGGCGGGGGGTTGTCGTTGACCTGGGCCAGGGCGATCGCGATCTGCGACTCCCCGGTGAAGGGCCGCCGCCCCGCGAGCAGCTCGTAGCCGATGATGCCCAGCGAGTAGATGTCGGAGGAGCCCGTGGCGGTCTGGCCCGTGGCCTGCTCCGGGGCGAGGTACTGGGCGGTGCCCATGACCTGGCCCGTGGCCGTCAGCGGCACCTGGTCCGCGAGGCGCGCGATGCCGAAGTCCGTGACCTTGACCCGGTTGTCCGGGGTGATGATCAGGTTGCCGGGCTTCACGTCCCGGTGCACCAGACCCTGCGCGTGGGCGGCCGCAAGGGCGCGCGCCGTCTGGCCGATGTAGTTGAGCACGGTGTCCGCGTCCAGCGACTTCTGCCGGTCGATGATGTTGGACAGCGGCTCGCCCGGCACGAGCTCCATGACCAGGAACGCGGAGCCCTCGTCCTCGCCGTAGTCGAAGACGTTCGCCACGCCGGGGTGGTTGAGCAGGGCCGTGTGACGGGCCTCGGCCCGGAACCGCTGCAGGAACGTGGGATCCCCGTTGTACTCGTCCTTGAGGATCTTCACGGCCACGATGCGGCCCAGGACCTGGTCCTTGGCCTTCCACACCTCGCCCATGCCACCGATGGCAATTCGTTCCGTGAGCGCGTAGCGACCGCCCAGAATGGTGCTCGACGATGGTCTCACTTGTTCAACACCGCCTCGAAGAGTTGCCGTGCGCTGGGGCTGGTCACGGTGGACCCTGTGGTGACGTCCACGTCCTCGACGACCACGGCCACTGCCAACTGGGGGTCATCGGCGGGCGCGAATCCAGTGAACCACGAATCGTTCAATCCGTCCTCGCCGGTCTCCGCCGTGCCGGTCTTGCCGGCCACCTTCACGCCGGGCACGGCCGCACCGGAAGCGATGCCGTTGTCCACCACGGAGGTCATCAGCTCGGTCACGGTCTGCGCGGTCTCCGCGTCCGTGGAGCGGCGCAGCTGCTCCGCCTTGAACTCGTCGATCACGGAGAGGTCCGAGGAACGGACGTTCTTGACCAGGCTGGGCTTCATCATCACCCCGTCGTTGGCGATCGCCGCGGAGGTCATGGCCACCTGCAGCGGGGTGGTGCGGACGTCGTACTGCCCGATCGAGGACAGGGCGAGCTGCGCCTGGTTCATCTCCTCGGGGAACACCGAGGGGGTCACCTCCAGCGGGATGCTCAGCTCCTGGCCGTAGCCGAAGTTCTCGGCGGTCTTGCGGATCTCGTCCTGCCCGAGTTCCATGGCGATCTGGGCGAACGGCGTGTTGCAGGACTGCTCCAGGGCGAACTGCAGATTCACCTGCGAGCGGGCCGCGCAGCCACCCTGGCGGTAGTTGGGCAGGGTCACGGTGGTGTCCGGCAGCGGCAGCTCGCTGGGGTTCGGGATCGTGGTGTCCGTGGTGTACTTCCCGGACTCCAGGGCTGCCACGGTGTCGATGAGCTTGAACGTGGAGCCGGGCGCGTAGAGGTCGCCGCCGATCGCGCGGTTCACGAGGGGCTGGGCGGGATCCGCGTTGAGCTGGTCCGCCGCGGCCACCACCTCGTCGGTGTTGTGGGAGGACATGGCGTTCGCGTCGTAGCTCTTGCGGGACACCATGGCCTTGATCTCGCCGGTCTTCGGGTCCACGGCCACGATCGAGCCGTTGTGACCCTCGAGCGCGTTGTAGGCCACCTTCTGCAGCTCCGAGTCCAGGGTCAGCTCCACGGACGCGCCCTTGGGCTGGTCGCCCGAGAACAGGGAGACCACGCGGTCGTAGAACTGGTCGTCGGAGGCCCCGGAGAGCTCGTCGCCCATGGCGGACTCCAGCCCCGTGGCGCCGTAGACCAGCGAGAAGTAGCCGGTGAGGTTGGAGTACATCGGGGAGTCCGTGTAGACGCGCTGGTGCTCGAAGTCGTCGCTCGACGGAACGGACTTGGCGATCTCCTGGCCGTCCACCAGGATCGAGCCCCGGTCCTGGCCGAACTGCTCGTAGAGGGTCCGGTTGTTCCAGGGGTTGGCCTGGAGGGCATCGGCCGCGAAGAACTGCACGTACGTCAGGGTCAGCAGCAGCACCATCACGATGCCCGCGACCATGAGCCACATCCTGCGGATCGCCTTGTTCACGGATTCCCTCCTTCCTCGTCGGCCGCGCGTCCGGTGCGCGAGTTCGGTTCTGCGGTCTCGTCGTGCGCCGACGACGCCGGGTGGGCCGTTGCGCCCTCCTCGCCCCGTGTGCCGCGCTCGGCGGCGTCCGTTCGGGTGGTGAGACGGGACATCACCTCGGTGGCCGAGCCCGGCCCCGCGGCGTCGTGCGCGGCGGCGTCGAGGGGCTCGGCGGACGAGGCCAGGGCGGCGGACGGTGTGCGCTGCGTGGCCGACTCCCGCTCGGCGGCGTCCCCGTCCTGGGCGCGCTGCTCCTCGCGGGCGCGGCGGCGTCGTTCGACCGACGCGAGGTCCTCGTCCGTGGCGGGGCCGGTGGCCACCGGGCGCCGGGCGCTGTGGGAGATGGCCAGCAGGATGGCCACGATGATCCAGTTGGAGAGCAGGGACGAACCGCCGGCGGACATGAACGGTGTGGTCAGTCCGGTCAGCGGCAGCAGGCGGGTCACGCCGCCCACCACGATGAACAGCTGCAGCACCATCAGCGCGGACAGCCCGCCCGCGAGCAGCTTGCCGAACGCGTCCCGGGTGCCGAGCGCCGCGCGCAGACCGCGCGAGGCGAAGAGCAGGAACATCACCAGGATGGCCGAGAGCCCGATCAGGCCGAGCTCCTCGCCGAACGCCGTGATGATCATGTCCGAGTTGGCATACGAGACGAGGTCTGGGCGGCCCTGCCCGAGCCCCTGGCCGAAGAGCCCGCCCGAGGCGAGGCCGAAGAGCCCCTGCACGATCTGGGCGGAGCCCCCGGGGGAGCGCGTGTAGACCTCGGGGTCGAACGCGGACAGCCAGGCGTCCAGGCGCAGGCTCACGTGGGAGAAGATGCGGCTCGCAGCGAAGCCGCCCACGAGCATGAGCACGAGGCCCAGCACGATCCAGCCCAGGCGACCGGTGGCCAGGTAGAGCATGGCCAGGAACAGGCCGAAGAACATGATGGCCGTGCCCATGTCCTTCTGCAGCACGAGCACCCCGATCGCGATGAGCCACGCGGCCAGCATGGGCGCGATGTCCTTGAAGCGCGGCAGCCGCACGGGCCCCACCTTGCGCCCCGCGAGCAGGATCAGGTCCCGGTTCATGGACAGGTACCCGGCGAAGAAGATGGCGAGCGTGATCTTGGCGATCTCACCGGGCTGGAACGTGCGTCCCGCCACGGAGATCCACAGCCGGGCGCCGTTGATCTCCACCCCGAGCCCCGGAATCATGGGCAGCAGGAGCAGCACCACGGACAGCAGCAGCATGGTGTAGGTGACGTTGCGCAGCCGGCGGTGGTCCTTGAGGAACCACAGCACCACGCAGCACGTGACCATTGCCACGGCGGTCCACACCACCTGGGTGTTCGCGGCGGTCTGGCCCGTGGAGAGGTCGATGCGGTGGATCATGGCCAGGCCCAGGCCGTTGAGCGCAACGGCAATGGGCAGCAGGTACGGGTCCGCGTACCGGCCTCGGATCCACAGCACCACGTGCACGAGCAGCGCGCCCCCGGCCAGGACGGCCCCGCTCACGATGATGTGGGTGGGGTCCTTCTCCAGCTGCTCGGGGTCCACCAGGATGTTGGCGCCCACGCCGAGGGTCAGGGCCATCAGCAGCAGCATCAGCTCGGTGATGCGCCGGGGTTTGGGCAGCACGGCAGGGTGCTGGGCGGGCGCGGCGGCCGGCGCGGCAAGGGTGCTCACGAGTCGTCACCCCCGGAGGAGCTCCGCCCCGGGCTCGGCGAGCCGCTGGCGCTGCGGGACGGATCGGGGGTGGGTGTGGTGACGGTCACCTTGCCGGTGGGGCGGGGCTCCGGGCTGCTCGAGTTCTTGAGCTCCACCACGATCTCCTCCGCCTCCTCGCGGCTCCCGGCGGGAATCGTGGCGCGCACCCGTTCCTGGGCGTACTGGGACAGGGAGTCCACGGGGATGTCCGTGGTGGAGTCGAGCTCGCTCAGCGCGATGGGACCCAGGCTCTGCGAGACGCCCTGGTAGACGGCCACCTTTCCCTGGTCCTCGCCCACGTAGTACTGCGACGACGTCCAGGCGCGGGCTCCCCAGCCGCCCAGCAGCAGCGCGACCGCCAGCACCACACCGCCGGCAATCCACGCGGCACGACGCCGCCTGGTCCCGGGCTCGGGGTCCTCGCCCTTGCGGCGCAGCAGGCTGCGCACCTCGGCGGGGTCGGTGGTCTCCTCCAGGGTGGAGGTGGAGAGCATGGTGGAGCGGCGCTGCATCGCGGAGTCGGAGACCGTGGGGATCCGGCCCGTCTGGGTGGCGTTGGCCGCCGCGCCCACCAGGAGGTGGGGGCGTTCGGCGAGGTCCTGGCGCAGCGCCGAGGCCGAGGACTGCGGTGGTTCCTGAGCGGCGGGGTCCTGGCGCCCGGGCTCGCGGTAGTCGTGCCCGCCACCGGCCACGGGCGAGTCGATCGGCCCGTTCCAGTGGTCCTCGAGCGCCTCGTAGGTCTCCACGCGCAGCCGCTCGTCCGAGGTGCGGGACTCGTCCGGCACGGCGCCGTGGCCCTCCCCGGTCATGGGGTGCGCCTCGTTGCCGTGGGGGATCTCGTCCACCTGCACGACCACCACGGTCACGTTGTCGGGGGCGCCGCGGTCCAGGGTGAGCTCCACGAGCGAGTTCACGATCTGGTTGAGGTCACCCGTGGAGCGCATCACGCTCTCGATGGTCCTGGCGTTGACCACGGCGTTGAGGCCGTCGGAGCACAGCAGCCAGCGCTCGCCCACGGCGGGGCGCACGGTGCGGACCTCGAGCTCCGGGGAGGCGTCCACGTCCCCGAGCACGCGCATCAGGACGTTCTTGTGGGGGTGGGTCTCGGCCTCCTCGGGGTGCAGCCGGCCCTCGTCGATGAGGCGCTGCACGAAGGTGTGGTCCGTGGTGACCTGCTGGAAGCCCTCGCTCTCGGAGAGCCGGTACGCGCGGGAGTCCCCGATGTGGGCCACGGAGATCTCGTCCCCGTCGATCAGCAGGGAGGTCACGGTGGTGCCCATCCCGCCCAGCCGAGGATTGGACTGCACGAGCTTCGCGAGGTTCTGGTTGGCGTTCTGGATCTCGTCCGCGAGCACGGTCTCGGCGTCGCCGTCGTGGCCCGCGTGGTCCAGGTGCGTGAGGTCGATCACCGCGGAGGCGGAGGCCACGTCGCCGCCCACGTGGCCGCCCATGCCGTCGGCGACGACGGCCAGGTACCGGCCCGCGTAGGCGGAGTCGTCGTTCTTGGAGCGCACGCGCCCCACGTCGGAGCGAGCGGCGTAGCGGAAGGCGATGGGCATGGGCTACGGCCTCAGTTCCATCACGGTGCGTCCCACGCGGAACGGGACACCCGGCTCCACGGCCGCGGCACGGGTCAGCTTCTGGCCCTGCACGAACGTGCCGTTGGTGGAGCCGAGGTCCTCCAGGAACCAGCGTGAGCCCTGCGGGAACAGGCGGGCGTGGCGGCCCGAGGCGTAGTCGTCCTCGAGCGGAACGGTGGCCTCGGGGGAGCGGCCGAGCATCACGGGCGCGGCGCCCAGCTGGTAGCTGCTGCCCGCGAGCGGGCCGTCGAGCACCACGAGCTGCTGGGGCCGGTGCCTGGAACCACCCGTCACGGGAGTGGCGGCAGCGGAGGGCTCAGCGCGACGACCGGAGGGCTCCTCGGTGGCCACGGCGGAGCGGGTGCGGCCGCGGGATCGCGAGCGGGCCTTGCCGCTCACGCTGAGGTCGCGGGCCTGGGAGAAGACCACGGCGGCGATGAACAGCCACAGCAGGGCCAGGAAGCCGAACTGCAGCAGGGTCACGGTCAGTTCGGACACGTCAGCGCCTCTCCTTCGGGACCAGCAGCCGGAAGACCAGCCTGGTGCGTCCCATGGTGATCACGGAGCCGTCCACGAGCTGGGCGCGGCCCTGGATCCTCTGGCCGTCCACGGAGGAGCCGTTGGTGGAGCCGAGGTCCACAGCCAGGTAGTTCTGGCCCTGGCGACGGATCTCCAGGTGCTTGCGGGAGACCCCGGTGTCCTCCACGGTGATGTCCGCCTCCGCGGAACGGCCCACGCTCACGCTCGGGGCGTTGAGGGAGAAGCGCTCGGAGCCCACTTCGATCACGGGCACGGCGTTCGGCGCGGACCGGGGCACCACGGGTTCCGGAGCGGGCGGGACGGGGGCGGCGTCGTCGTGGCCGGGTGCGGCGTACCCCTGGGCGTGCGGCGCGGGCGCCGGGGGCTGCGGGGCTCGCGCGGAGGTCCCCGCGTCCGCGGGTGCCTGCGGGGTGCTGGTGCGCTCGAAGGACGAGAGGATCCGGAACTCGCCGGTCTCCAGCTCGGGCTCGCGCACGAAGCTCACCCGCACCGCGCCCTGGAGGGTGTAGGCCTGGGACCGGGCGTGGCGGATGACCACGTCGCACAGCTCCTCCGCCAGCTGCACGCCCCACTCCTGGGCTCGCGGGAAGTCGTCGTCCGAGAACTCCACGGTGAAGACGTTCGGTGCCATGGTGCGCCCGCCGGAGACTCCGAAGGACTCCTGGTCCAGTTCGCGGCGCAGCGCGCTCGCGATCTCCACGGCCTCGACGCGCTTGCGCGACCCCGCGGTGAAGGCGGTGCGCACGGCCTTCTCGATGCCGTTCTCGAGTCCGGTCCAGAAACCCATTCCGCCTCCTTTCTCGCTCGGCCAGTGGCGGCGTTCTCCGTGCCGCCGCGGGGGTGCGGTGGGGCACACGGTCGTGGGCAGTTCCCAGAATAGTAACCGGCCGGACTGGGCGGGTGGTGACAGCCCGGCCCGTGCACCGCAGTGCGCCCCGCCGTCCGGGGAATTCGACTCCGGGGCCGGGCGCGTCGTCCGGGTGACCCTCCCGGTGTCGCGGTGGCCGGCCCCGAGCCTCGTGGGGCACCCCCGGTCAGGGCAGGGACGCGGCGAGCTCCACGGCCTCCTTGATGGCGCGCTTGGCGTCGAGCTCGGAGGCCACGTGCGCTCCGCCCACCACGTGCACGGGACGCTCGCCCTGCAGCTCGTCCACGAGCTCCGCACGGATCTCCTGGCCCGCGCACAGCACCACGGTGTCCGCGGGCACCAGCAGCTTCCGCAGTGCGGGGGCCTCGGCCACCGCCGTGGTTCCCGCCGCACGCGCCGTGCCACCGGCCCCGGCCCCGGACGACGCCGCACGGCCGGCTTCCGGGGCCGCCGCACCCGGTTCCGGCACAAGCACGTGGACGCCCTGCTCGTCGATCCGCTGGTACTGCACGCCGGTGACGAACTGCACGTCCGCCATGCGCAGCTCGGCGCGGTGGATCCAGCCCGTGGTGGTGCCCAGTCGCGCTCCCGGCTTGCCCGGGGTGCGCTGCAGGACGCTCACGCGGCGCAGGGGCGCGGCGGGGGCGGGGCGCAGCAGTCCGCCGCGCGCTTCGAGGGTGCGGTCCACGCCCCACTCCTCGTAGAAGTCCGCGCGGGGGTCGTGCGTGAGGAAGTGGGCCACGTCGAAGCCGATGCCGCCGCCGCCGATGATCGCCACGCGCTCACCCACCGGCGCTCCGCCCAGGACCTCCTTGTAGCCGAGCACGGTGGGTCCGTCCTCGCCGGGGATCCCGGGCACCCGCGGATTCACCCCCGTGGCCAGCACCACCCGGTCCGCGAACTCCAGGTCCGCGGCGGTGGCGGTGCGGCCCGTGTACACCGTGACACCGAGCTCCGCCAGGCGGGTGCGGAAGTAGCGGATGGTGTGGGCGTAGTCCTCCTTGCCGGGGATGAGCCGGGCCAGCTGGAACTGGCCTCCGATCTCGGTGTGCTCCTCGAACAGGGTCACCCGGTGCCCGCGCTGCGCGGCGGCCTCCGCGAACGCCAGACCGGCGGGGCCCGCGCCCACCACGGCGATCTGCTCGGCCGTGCGGGTGGGCCCCAGGACGAGCTCGGTCTCGCGCATGGCCCGCGGGTTGACCAGGCAGGACATCCGTTTGCCCGAGAAGGTGTGGTCCAGGCACGCCTGGTTGCACGCGATGCACGTGTTGATCTCGTCCGGGCGGTTCTCACGGGCCTTGGACACGAAGGACGGGTCCGCCAGGAACGGGCGGGCCAGGCACACGAGGTCCGCGTCCCCCCGCTCGATCACGGCCTCGCCGATCTCCGGGGTGTTGATGCGGTTGACCGCGGCCACGGGGATCTCCAGGTGCTCACGCAGCGCGCGGCTCACCCACGTGAAGCCGGCGGGCGGGACGCTCGTGGCGATCGTGGGGATCCGCGCCTCGTGCCAGCCGATGCCCGTGTTGACGATCGACGCGCCGGCGGACTCGACCTCCCGCCCCAGCGCGAGCACCTGCTCGAACTCCTGGGCGTCCGGGACCAGGTCCAGGGCGGAGAGCCGGTACATCACGAGGAAGTCCGGGCCGGCGACCTCGCGCACCCGCCGCACGACCTCCACGGCGAAGCGCCGCCGGGCCTCGGGGGAGCCGCCCCAGCGGTCCGTGCGCTGGTTGGTGTGCGCCACCAGGAACTCGTTGATCAGGTAGCCCTCCGAGCCCATGATCTCCACGCCGTCGTAGCCGGCCCGCTGCGCGAGACCCGCGGCGCGCGCGAAGTCCTCCACGGTCCGCTCCACGTCCTCGGTGCTCAGCTCGCGCGGGGTGACCTTGTTGATCGGCGCGCGGAGAGGGGAGGGTGCCACGGCGTCCGCGTGCATGGCGTAGCGGCCGCTGTGCATCAGCTGCAGGGCGATCAGGCCACCCTCCGCGTGCACGGCGTCGGTGACCGTGCGGTGCGGGGGCAGCTGCGACTCCTCGCTCAGGTGCGCCCCGCCCTCGCGGGCGGCACCCTCCCGGTTGGGGGACACGCCGCCCGTGACGATCAGTCCCGCTCCGCCGCGCACCCGCTCCACGTAGAAGTCCGCGAGCTCCTGCTCACCGCCCGGGGTCTCCTCCAGGCCGGTGTGCATGGACCCCATGATCACGCGGTGCGGCAGGGTCAGGGAGCCCACGCGCAGCGGGGACAGAAGGTGGGGGTAGGCAGTCATCCGATACTCCAGGTCTCAGGTATTTTCTCCACCCTAGAGTGCGTGAGCAGGATCACCAATCCCGCGGGAGGCGCGGGCGACGTCGTCCGCACCCTGGTGCGCTCGCCCTCGGCTTGTTATTCTGAATTCATCACAATAAGTCGGGCCCGGTGCTATCCCGCGCTGGCAGCCGCGACTCCACCAGGAGGTTGTCATGGCCAAGAAGTCCACCAGGAACGCCGATTTCACCGTCCCGGGTCTCACCACCGCGCAGGGCCACGCCGTCGCGGAGATCCTGCAGCAGCGCCTGCACGCCCTCAACGACCTGCAGCTGACCCTCAAGCACGCCCACTGGAACGTGGTGGGCCCCAACTTCATCGCGGTGCACGAGATGCTGGACCCGCAGATCGACGAGGTCCGTGGCTACGTGGACGACCTCGCGGAGCGCATGGCCACCATGGGCGTGTCCCCCAACGGTCTGCCCGGCGCCATCGTGGCCGAGCGCACGTGGGACGACTACGACATCAACCGCGCGCCGGGCGTGGAGCACCTCGCCGCGCTGGACCTCGTGTACGACGGCGTCATCTCGGACCACCGCGAGGCGCTGGCCCGCGTGAGCGACGTGGATCCCATCACCGAGGACATGCTGATCGGCCAGGTCCGCGGCCTCGAGCTGTTCCAGTGGTTCATGCGCTCGCACATCGAGTCCGGCACGGGCGTGCTGGACCACGCGGGGGCCCGCACGGAGAAGACCGCGGCGAAGTCCGCCACCGGGGGCAAGGGCGCGGCCAAGTCCTCCCGCACCTCGGCCAAGGGCTCCAAGAAGAAGTAGGCCCACCCGTCCAGGAACCCGCAACGGCCCCGGGGATCGCCCCGCGCGACCCCCGGGGCCTTCGCGTGTGTGCGCGCCCACGGAACGGGCCGCGCGCCCCGCTCTGCCCCGCGGGGCTCTTCTCCCCGCACCCCCTGCCACCATGCGCACGAGCCGGCTGGTCTCCGTGCGTGCCCGGTCGCTGCACGTCCCAGTCCCGGCACGCCTCCCGCGCCCCGTACGACGACGCCGCCGGGCACCCAGGGGTGCGCGGCGGCGTCGTGGGCCCGGCGGAGCGGGTTCAGAAGGTGAGGCCGAAGACCCACACCCCCAGGGTCATGGTGGTGATGGTGATCAGTACCAGGGCGATGAGGTTGAGCCACACGCCGCCCCGGATCATCTGGCTCACCGTCACGTAGCCCGAGCCGAACGCAATGGCGTTGGGCGGGGTGGCCACGGGGAGCATGAACGCGCACGTCGCGGCCAGCGCCACCGGAATGGCCAGCAGCATGGGGTCCACGCCGATGCCCATGGCCACGCCACCCGCCACGGGCAGGAACGTGGCCGCGGTGGCGGTGTTGGAGGTGAGCTCGGTGAGCAGCAGGATGCCGCCCGCCATGAGCAGCACCAGCAGCACCACGGGCAGGCCGCCGAGGCCCTGGACCTGCTGGCCGATCCACTCGGTGAGCCCCGAGGTGGAGAACTGGGCGGAGAGCGCCAGGCCGCCGCCGAACAGCAGCAGCACGCCCCACGGCAGCTTGACCGCGGTCTCCCAGTCCAGCAGCCGGACGCCCGGTGCGGCGCCGGCGGGGCACAGGAACAGCAGCAGGCCCACGGCCACCGCGATCCCGGCGTCCGAGATCATGGGGTCGTCGAAGAGGATGGGCACCAGGATCCACGCCGCGGCGGCCAGCACGAACAGCGCGAGCACGCGCTTCTCACCCGAGGACATGGGGCCGAGCTTGTGCAGCTCCTCGCCGATCAGCTCCTTGCCGCCGGGGATCTCGCTGATCTCGGGCTTGAAGAGCACCTTGGTGAGCAGCAGCCAGCACAGGGCCATGAGCACCACGGCCAGGGGAACGCCCACGAGCATCCACTGCCCGAAGCCGATCGTGATGTCGTGCGCGTCCGAGAGGTAGCCCGCCATGAGCGTGTTGGGAGGGGTGCCGATGATCGTGCCCAGGGAGCCGATGGACGCCGAGTACGCGATGCCGAGCATCAGGGCGGTGCCGAAGTTGGACTTGACCACCTCCTCCTTGAGCTGGTCGTCCTGCAGGTCCACCTCCCCGGTGTCGCGGGAGCCCCCCACCTCTGCGGTGGCCGGGGCGGTCTCCCCGTCACCCGAGCCGATCTTGGTCACCAGCAGCAGCACGGACACGCCGATCGGCAGCATCATCACGGCCGTGGCGGTGTTGGACACCCACATGGACAGGAAGCCCGTGGCCACCATGAACCCGGCGACCATCTGGGAGGGCTTGGTGCCCATGACCTTGACGGTGAGCAGCGCGATGCGCCGGTGCAGGTTCCACCGCTGCATGGCCAGGGCCAGCAGGAACCCGCCCATGAACAGGAAGATGATGTTGTTGCCGTAGGAGGCGCCCACCTTGTCGAGCGTGATGTCCTCGCCCAGCGTGGGGAACACCACCAGGGGGATCAGCGCCGTGGCGGGCAGCGGCAGCGCCTCGGTCATCCACCACACGCCCATGAGCACGGCGGTGGCCGCGGTGAGCTTGGCGTTGTGGGGCACGTCCTGCGGCATCAGCGCGTAGATGGCCGCGGCGAGGGCGAGACCCGCGAGCAGTCCCAGCAGCCGGATCGTGCGGGTGTGCGGCTTCTCGGCCGGAGCCCGCTCACCCGGGGACTGGAAGTTCACCTCCTCGCCGCGGTGCGGATCCGGGTCGAGGTTCTTCAGGTGTGCGCCGGGCACGGCCGGGTGGCTCATGGTGTTCTCCACATCGTCGTGGGAAAGGGGATCCCCTCCAGCGTAGGTGAGGGCGGGGGAGGGGACCCCGGGGCCGCGCCGGGCCGGCCCCGCGTGTCAGGTTGTGAACGCGCCGGACCGGCCGGTCGAGGGGGCGCACCGGCCGGAGACACGGGGCCCACGGCGGTCGCGGACCGCGCGTCCGCGTGCGCGGCCGCCCGAGGCGGGGCCGGCGACGAGCCAGCGCCCTGCCCGCACGAACGGACCCCGCCACCCGGGGCGGGTGACGGGGGCGCGGTGCGCGGGCGGCGTCGTGCGCCGGAACGGCGTCAGGAGACGGTGGCCACCCGGATGGTCTCGGGCAGCGCGCGGATCGCGGTCACCACGTCCTCGGTGACCCCGTTGCCGCAGTCCGTGACCAGGTAGCCCATCTGGGCCTTGGTCACGAGCTGCTGGCGGTCCACGTTGATCCCGTGCTCGCCGAGCACCGAGTTCACGCGCGCCAGCACGCCGGGAACGTTGCTGTGGATGTGCAGCAGGCGCGTGCCGCGGATCTCCGGGTCCAGCTGGACCTCGGGGAAGTTCACGGACAGGCTCGTGGTGCCGTAGCGGCAGTAGTCCACCAGCTTGCCGGACACGAAGCCCCCGATGTTCTCCTGGGCCTCCGCCGTGGAACCGCCCACGTGCGGGGTGAGGATCACGTTGGGCAGTCCCTGCAGCGGGGAGACGAAGGGCTCCCCGGCGGCCTTGGGCTCCGAGGGGTAGACGTCCAGGCCCGCGCCGGCCAGGTGGCCCGAGACGAGCGCCTCGTGCAGCGCCTCGATGTCCACCACGTGGCCGCGCGAGAGGTTGAGGAAGATGGAGCGGGGTCGCATCTGGCGGAACTGCTCCCGGCCGAACATGGCGGTGTTGGACTCGCGCCCGTCCACGTGCAGCGTGACGGTCTCCACGCAGGAGAGCAGCTGCTCCAGGGAGTCGCACCTGGTGGCGTTGCCCATGGCCAGGCGGTCCTCGACGTCGTAGTAGTAGACGTCCATGCCGAAGGTCTCCGCGACCACGGAGAGCTGCTTGCCGATGTTGCCGTAGCCCACGATGCCGAGCGTGCGGCCGCGGACCTCGTGGGAGCCCTCGGCGGACTTGTTCCACACGCCCTGGTGCACGGCGGCGTTCTTGTCCGTGAGGTGGCGGGCCAGGGCGATGATCTCCGCGAGCGCGAGCTCCACCACGGAGCGGGTGTTGGAGAACGGGGCGTTGAACACGGCCGTGGCGGTGTCCGTGGCCGCCGTGAGGTCGATCTGGTTGGTCCCGATGCAGAACGCGCCCACGGCCAGCAGCTGCGGGTGGGCCTCCAGGACCTCACGGGTGACCCGCGTCTTGGACCGGATGCCCAGCAGTTCCACGCCCTCCAGGGCGGTGAGCAGCTCCTCGGGGTCCAGGGCACCCTTGCGGGTCTCGACCTCGAACCCCCGGCTGCGCAGGGCGTCGACGGCGTCGGTGTGGATGTTCTCGAGCAGTAAGGCCTTCACGCTGTCATCCTACGGTCCGGGTTCGTGGCCCTCCGCCCCGTGACCGGGCACGACGCCGCCGGGCCGGGGTGACCTGCGGACGGGCACGACGCCGCGGGGCCGGGGTCGTTGCCCCGGCGCCGGACGTGCAGCGCGGCGGGAAGCCGTGCGGGCGGCGTGGTGACGGCATGCGCGCGGCCCCCGCCGAGAAGCGGGGCCGCGCGGTGCGGATGCGGGATCAGACCTCGCATCCAGGTCTCAGGACCGGAATCAGCCGGCGATGCCGAAGGCCTTGAGGAACTCGAGAACGATGCCGGCAACGGTGCCGAGGGACTGGATGATGGAGGTGAAGATGTCCATGGTGCGTGTCCTTTGCTGTTGAACGTCGGTGACATGTACCGGGCCATCCCCGAGCGGATGCTGATCCGTTCTGACCCGGTGGTAACTACGCTACGGAGCCGCCCCGGTCGGGACCACCGACCACCGGCCAGATCTGGGCTGGACCCCCGGCCAGGCCCGGACTGGCCGATCGGCCAGTCCGCCGTCCCCCGCCCGGGGGACAGGTCCGGAACCTTTTCCTGGTGCGTGTGGCGCTCAGTCCTGGTAGGCCCGCAGCAGCCGCTCGCGGACCGCGTCCATGCCGTACTCCCGGGCAATGGTGTCCCGTGCCGCCCGCCCGGTGCGTTCCCGCAGGTCGGGGTCGGACAGCAGCTCTGCGAGTGCGCGTTCGAGATCCGGCTGCGAGTCGTCCACCACCGCCCCGGAGCCGGTGCGCCGCACCGTGTCCGCCAAACCGCACGTGTCCGTGATGACCACGGGGAGCCCGGAGGACATGGCCTCCAGCACGGACATGGGGTACGGCTCGTCCACCGAGGGCAGCACGTAGAGGTCCGAGTCCCGCATCCACTGCGCGGCACCCGCGGAGTCCACCGGGCCCGCCCAGGTGAGGCGGTCCCCGAGTTCCGCGTCCGTGATCGCGCGGCGCACTGCGTCCCCCTGTCCCTCGTCCGGGCCCACCAGAGTGAACGTGGCGTGCGGGAAGCGCTGCGCGAGCGAGCGGGCCGCGGCCACGAACGCGAGCGGACGCTTGCGCTCCTGCAGGCGGGCGAGGAACAGCACCCGGCAGGTCCCGTCCGTCCTCGCCGTGCGCGACCGTGCGCCCACGGGCATGCCGTTGTGCAGCTCCATGAGGTTCACGGGACCGCGCGCCACCTGTGCCACTTCCCGCTGCTCCCGCGGCGTCAGGTGGAAGATGCGGTGCGCGTCCCGCAGCACGCGCCGGGTCAGGGCGGCGTCCAGCGGACCCGCGAGCGGGTTCTCCGACGGGTCGATCATCCCGTGGGTCTGCACCACCGTCCGGGTGCCCGCGCGCTGCGCGAGCCACGCCGCGGGCAGGGTCAGCAGGTCCCGGGCCATGTGCACGTGCACCACGTCCGCGCTCGGGGCCACCCGGCGCACCCACGAGAGCATCGCGGGGGACGTCAGCCCCGCGAAGCCCGCGCCCGGCAGCACGAAGTGCGGCGGGAACAGGGCCGTGCGCACGCCGTCGCGCTCCGTGGGCAGCGGTGTGCCCAGCTCGGAACCGGTGGCCGCGAGCACGACGTCGTGGCCGGCGTCGGCCAGGGCACGGCACTGGTTGAAGGCCACCGTGGTGGGCCCCCCGTACGCGTTGGTGCCCGAGACGAGGGCCACGATCTGCAGGATCCGCATGCCGCTCACGCCCTCGCGGCCACGGGGGCCAGGACGCGCTCGCCGGCCGGGACGTCCCGGGTGACCAGGGCGGTGGCGCCCACCACGGCGCCCTCGCCCACGGTCACGCCGCGCAGGACCGTGGCGCGCAGGGCGATCCACGCGCCGTCGCCCACGGTGATGGGCGCGTTGTCGAACTCGAACGCGGGGTCGTCCGCGCGGTGGCTGCCCGTGCACAGCATGGCGCCCTGCGAGATGCACACGTCCGAGCCGATCGTGACGGGCTCCAGGTTCAGCAGCCACGCGCCGACGCCGATCCACGAGTTCTCGCCCACGCTCAGCTTCCAGGGCCAGTGGATCCGCACGTCGTGACGGATCAGGGTGCCCTCCCCGATCTGGGCCCCGAACGCGCGCAGGATGCGCGTGCGCACGCGCGGAGGGCACAGCACGGAGCGCTGCAGCGGCTCCGCGACGAGTGCCCACGCCGCGCACTGGAGGGTGCTGCGGCCCTTGTCGTAGCCGCGGCCCGTGAATGTGGCGAGGCGGCGTCGGTGGTGTGTCATGTTCTCTCCCCCTGGTGTGACGAGCAGTCCGTGCTCGTGACTGTTCCTGCGGCCGGGTCCGTGCTCCCCAGCACTCCGCGGCCGCTGCGCCCCAGCTTGGCACACCGCGGCCGGCCCGGGCCGAGGGCTTTGACCCCACAAGAGGGAACACGGGGAGGGTGTCGCACTCGGCAGGAAAGCGGCGCGGACGAGAGGCGTGTGCGCGTGGGCCGTGACTGCGGGACGGGGGCGGGATGGATGAGTACGCATGTGGCGGCGCGAATGCCGCAGGTTTCGAGTACTTGTCGTGAGAATGGGAATTTGTGAGGGGCACCGTGAATCGCCGCGTCTTTCCCGCCCTGATTACCGGGAAAGAGAAAAATAGGATGCCAATTTATCCCCCAATATGGGTACAAAGCCATTCCGCAGAAACTACGGCCGCGTTCATGGACCAGATGGCCCGCGTTAGACTGCGGAATATCACATGGGGAGAGACGGTCGGGCTGAGACCAATCCCTCCGGGCGCTGGGCAGTGCTCGGGGAGCATTCGCCCGGCCGTCGTCACAAGGGGGCTGGGAGGACGCATGACGCTGCGAGATTACGTCGATGTACTGAGGAACTGGTGGAAGGCGATAGCCGCACTCACGCTCGTGGGCGTGCTCGCGGGGGTAGTTCTCGCACTCGTGCTGCCGCCCAAGTACGAGGCCACGTCGGAGCTCTACGTGTCCATTCCCACGAGCGACTCGGCCACCGAGCTCAACCAGGCGGCCACGTACCTGTCCCGGGAGCTGAAGTCCTACGCCACGGTGGCCACGTCGCCCTACGTCCTGGAACCCGTGCGCAAGGCCACCGGCGTGGACAAGACCGTGGCAGAGCTCGAGGAGATGCTCGACGTCACCAATCCGACCGCCACCTCGATCATCCAGATCGACGCCACGGCCGACTCCCCGGAGGAGGCCCAGATCGTGGCCAACGGGGTCGCCGACCAGCTGACCGAAGGAGTTGGCACGCTGTCTCCGGAGGTGGCCAACAGGGAGGGGACCGTCCAGGCCACCGTCCTCAGCAAGGCTCAGGTGCCGGACGAGACCACAGGTCTGCCGGCCTGGAGCTACCCGCTCATCGGCCTGGGCGTGGGGGCGCTGCTGGGAGTGGTCCTTGCCTTCGTGCTGGGCAGCCTCAACAGCCGGCCCCGCACCGTGGAGGAGCTGCGGCGCGTACCGGGTGCCACGCTGGCCGTGTCGGTTCCCAAGCTGAAGCGGCTGAGCGACGCGCGCAGCTTCGAGCCCGGTGCCCTGGAGCGCTCGGCGTCGGACGACGCGGCACCGCACGTGACCGCACTGCGATCGCGCCTGCAGCAGCGCCACGCCTCTGTGCTTCCGCAGACCGACGGCTGCGCCGTCCTCGTGGTCGCGGGCACCCGCGCCGGTGACGGCGCGAGCACCGTGGCGCTCGAACTGGCGCGCAGCTTCGTGGGCCTCGGCAGCCGGGTGGCCCTGGTCGACGCCCACCTCTCCGACCGTGGCGTCACCGAGCTGCTCGAGCAGCAGAACCACCCGGGCCTCTCGGACCTCGTGGAGGACCGTGCCGTGGCACAGCAGGGCGTGGTGCGGCTCGGGCCCGGCCTCACGTTCCTGCCCGCCGGCCCGCCCACGTCCCGCTCCAGCGACCTGGTGTGCTCCGAGCCCATGGAGTCCCTGATCCGCGACCTGCGGTCGGAGTTCGACGTGGTCATCCTCGACTGTCCGCCGCTGAGCGAGTCCGCCGATGCCGCGGTGCTCGGTGAGCTCTCCGACGAGATCCTGCTGGTCGCCGTTCCGGGACGCGTCTCCGCGGAACAGCTGCAGACCTCGGTGGACGCCTTCCGCGGCGCTCCCGTGTCCCTCGTGGCCAACAAGGTGCGGGCCTCGCGCGGTCGTCCCGGTCTGGTCTGAGCACCGTGGGCGCGATGAATCCCGTCGCGGTCGCCGTGCTTCTCCTGACGGCCTCCGCAGTGGTGGGTGTGCTGGCGATCATCCACGTCCGCACCCGGCAGATCGACGGGGTGAACCTGCGGATGTGGATGATGCTCAACTTCCTGCTGGCCAACGTGCTCTCGGGCTTCGCCCACGTGCTCGAGTGGTCCAAGGAGCGTGGCTTCTACGAGGTCCTCTCGGGTGATCCCGTGGGCTCCACGTCGGGGCTCACGGAGGCCGCATGGGCCACGTTCCTGGGCAGCTGCGCGCTGTGGGCTGGGCTCGTGCTGCCTCGACCCCGACTGTTTCCCGCCCGAGCGGGAGCCCGTACGATGCCCCGCCGACCGCTCGCCCCGGAGAACCTCTACTCGTTCGCCGCAGCGCACCGGGTGGCCGTGGGGGGTGTCGCGCTCGCGCTCGCGGGCGCGGGTGCTTTCGGACTGGTGCGCGTCATGGGGGCCACGACCGACCAGACCGGTGGGCGCATCATCGCGGTGGACGACGGCAACGCGAGGTTCGCGTTCCTGGCCGGATGGCTGCCCTGGGCTGTGACGCTGCTGGTGCTGGTGCTGGCCTGCCGACGTCGTTCGCCGGGACCCGCCGTGTGGAACACCATCCTGCTCGTGGTGGGCCTGGGAGCCTTGGCCGTCAGTGCCTCCTGGAACGGCGGCCGCTCCGAGATCGTCTACGTGGCGTTCCCGCTGCTCGCGCTGATGCTCCCCAGGATCAACGTGCTGCGCTGGCCGTTCATGGTGGCGGGGGCAGCTCTGCTGGCCGGCTACATCGTCTACACCACGATGCAGCGGGTGGGAGCCACCACGGACCCCTGGTCCTTCGTGGACTGGCAGTGGGGGCGGTTCTCCATGGCCGCGTGGGCCGCCAACCACACGGAGCTCCACGGCGCCCTCCACGGCGAGACGGTGTGGAGCGCCCTGCTCAACGTCCCCCTCTCGCTCCTGCACCTCGTGGGCATCGACGTGGACAACCCGTTCCGCTCCATGGTGGAGGTCTCGGGCTACGACCTGCTGGGCGGGGAGGACCAGATCTACGTGGTGCCCGGTTTCACCGCCGAGATGATCCTGAACTTCGGGGTGCTCGGGGCTGTGGGGGGATACTTCCTCCTCGGGCTGGTCTCCGCAGTGGTGTCGGACGCCTACAGCCGCAGCCGCAGCGAGACCAACAGGGTGCTTCTGGCCACAATCGGCTCCACCCTCGTGTTCCAGGGGATCGTGGGGCAGCTGGAGTCCTTCGAGGTGTTCGTGACGCTCTCGATCCTGCCGCTGTGGGGGCTGTGGGTGGCCGAGCGGATCTTCGCGAGACCGTACGACACGGGCCAGCCGCTCGACCCCGAGCCGTCCGAGACGGTCGAGGCCCCGTGGCAGCGCAGCACTGCCCGCCTCTGAGACACCATCCACCGACCGCGGGGCAGGGGAGCCCACGCATCGGACCATCATCACCGGGAAGAGAACCATGCCACAGCTGACCGTCATCATGCCCGCGTACCGCGCGGGTGCCACCGTGGAGAGCGCCATGCGCTCCACGCTGCGGGCCATGCCCCGCGACTCCGAGCTCGTGGTCTCCGTGGACGGCCCGGACGCCGAGACCGAGCGAGCCGCCCATCGGGTGGCGGACCGCCGCGTCGTCGTGCGGGAGAACGCCGTGAACGTGGGGACCGTGGCGCGCATGCGGGACGCGCTGGACACCACCGACAGCGCGTTCGTGGCGCGCACCGACGCGGACGACCTCTCGCTGCCGTGGCGGTTCACCGCCAGCATGCGGGCACTGGGCCACGCGGACATCGTGTGCGGCGGCGGCGTCCGGTTCGGGCAGGGAATGCTCCCTCGGCTTTCCTACCCCCGGAGCCTCACGAGCACGGAGCTCGGACTGCTGCTGCCGTTCGTGAACCCGCTGTTCCACTCGAGCATGCTCGCGCGCCGGGAGACGCTCGAACTCGCGGACGCCTACGCGCGGCCCAACACCGCCGAGGACTACGTCCTGTGGCTCGACGCCCTGTGCCAGGGCGCCCGGATCCACAAACTGGCCATGCCCCTGATCGCCTACCGGCTGAGCCCGGGGCAGCTGTCGAGCGCGCCGGACTACCACGCCCGCATCGCTCAGGACCCCGAGGTCCGGCGCGCCTGGGACGCGTGGGCCCGGACGAGCGGCATGACGTGGCTCGTGGACAACGGGGGCGGTCCCGGCAGTCCCGTGGGCACCGCCGAGCAGCTGCGGGCGGTTGTGGCCGGGGTCCGTCCCGGAACACGGCCCTACACGCGGCGGCACCTGGCGCAGGTCGCGGGCGTGGCGAGGGAACCCGCATGCTGAACCAGATCAAGTCACTCATCGAGCGGGCCCTGCCCCGGGTGTCCTCGGCGCTGGTCATCCTGACCCTCGCGGCGTTCACCAACCCGCACTACGTGGGCATCTACAACGTGGTCACGCTGTGCTACACGGCCATCCAGGTGACCATCGACTCCGGCGCCAGGTTCGCGGTGATCCGGGTGCTGACCGAGCCCGGCGGCATGCGGATCATGAACCGCTACCGCACCGTCATGCCCGTGCTGGCGTTCACGATCCTCGTGGGGCTCATGCTCTTCCTGCGCTCCAACGGGACCCTGGAGACCTGGGGCGAGTTCCTCCAGGTGCTCCCCGTCGCGTTCGCTCCGGGTTTCGGCGCCCTGGGGCTGCTCTACGTGGGCACCCTGCAGGCCACCAACCAGTGGGGGACCCTGGCGCGGATGCAGCTGCGTGCCTCCGTTGCGGGACTGGCCGTGGGCGGTGCGGTGCTCGTCATGACCCACTCGCTGCTGGGGCCCTCCCTGCAGCTGGCCGTCACGGAGGGCACCTTCGCCCTGCTGTGCTGGCGGGCCGCACGACGCAGCACGGAACCGCTGCCGCGGTCCACCCCCGGGGAGAAGTCGATCCTCTCGGACATGACCACGATGTCCGGCTACGCGCTCATGGCCTGGCTGCAGGGCCAGGCCGAGCGGCTGTTCATGACGGTCTTCGCCGGGACAGCGGTGCTGGGCACCTACACCGCGGGCAGCGCCGTGGGCCGTGCGCCGGGAGACGCGCTCGCGGCGTCGACTGCCAACATGGTGCGTGTGGGGGTGGCGGACAAGGAGACCCCCGACGAGATCCGGGACGCCAGCGACCACTACCTGTTCCGGGCGCTCATCCTGGCCGTTGCAGGGGTGGTCGTCTCGCAGGTCGCCGCCATCGTCCTCACACCGGTTCTGGGGGAGGAGTGGCGCCCGGCGATGGCCATGGTGCCGTTCATCGCCATGGTGTCCTTCCCCGGCGTGCTGTCCTGGGCGGCGTCGGTGCTGCTCGTGCGCACGGGTGCGGCGTGGAAGACGTTCGTGGGGCCGGTCATCGGCATCGTCTTCGGTGCCGTGATCGCGTGGGTGGCGTCGTTCAACCTGCAGCTCGCGGCCACGGTGCTGGTGCTGCGCGAGTTCGCCGTGGTGCTCACCGCGTACCTGCTCGTGGGCAGGGCCGCACCGTGGCGGTCTTTCTGGTTCGGGGCGGGGCTCAGCGCCGTGGGTCTCACGGTCTGCTGGCTGGGAGTGCTCTGACACGTTCCACGGGTCCCCGCCCCTGAGCGGGCGGGGCCTGCGGCGCAGGACGACGCCGCCCGTCAGCTCTCGGGCTCCCTCGCGCCGTCACCTGCAGGCCGGCTGATGCTCAGCCGCAGACCGGCCACGCCTGCAGGTGCGGGCAGGGTCCGGGATGCCGTCTCCTGGGCGGAACCCGCCACCACGCGGGACCGTGACGGTGCGGAGCACGAGAACGGCGGGCGGCCCCGTGAAGGACCGCCCGCCGTCGTGTGCTCGCCGGGAGTGTGTCAGGTGCCCCGCGCCGAGTCCCGGTGCGCGCGGTACCAGGCCACGGCGTCGTCGAGCCCCGTGGGCAGGTCGATGGACGCGGTCCAGCCCAGCGCGCTCAGGTGCGAGACGTCCATGAGCTTGCGGGGGGTGCCGTCCGGCTTGGACGCGTCCCAGTGCGTGGTGCCCTCGAATCCGGTGGCCGCGGCCACGAGCTCCGAGAGCTCCTTGATCGAGACGTCCTCGCCCACTCCCACGTTGACCTGCTGGGGGCCGTCGTAGTGCTCCAGCAGGAACAGGCACGCCGAGGCGAGGTCGTCCACGTGGAGGAACTCGCGGCGCGGTGACCCGGAACCCCAGTTGGTGATCTCCGTGTCGCCGTCCCGCACCGCCTGGTCGTAGCGGCGGATCATGGCCGGGAGCACGTGCGAGCCTGTGGGGGAGAAGTTGTCCCCGGGCCCGTACAGGTTGGTGGGCATGGCCGAGATCCAGGGCAGCCCGTACTGGCGGCGCACCGACTGCACGTGCAGGATGCCGGCGATCTTGGCGATCGCGTAGGCGTCGTTCGTGGGCTCCAGGTACCCGGTCAGCAGCGCATCTTCCCGCAGCGGCTGCTCCGCGAGCTTGGGGTAGATGCAGGACGAGCCCAGGAACAGGACCCGTTCCACGTCCACCGCGCGCGCGGCGTCCAGGAGGTTGAGCTGGATGCGCAGGTTGTCGGAGAGAAAGTCCACCGGGCGGGTGCTGTTCGCCCCGATGCCGCCGACCTTGGCCGCCGCGAGCACCATGTACTGGGGCTTCTGCTCCGCCATGAAGGCCTCGACCGCCTCGCGGTCCCGCAGGTCCAGCTCCGCGGACGTGGCGCCCACCAGGTTCTCGAACCCTGCGGACTCCAGGTGCCGCCAGATGGCGGAGCCCACGAGGCCCCGGTGCCCGGCCACGTAGAACGGTGCCGAGCGGTCCAGGGGCCCCGGCGTGTAGCGGACGTCGTCCGTGGTGCGGGCGTCGGCCGGATCGCTGACGGTGCGGGGCCAGTCGGCACCCGGTGCGGTGGCGTCCACCATCTCCTCCTCGTGCAGTTCGGTGCTCATGCGGCCTTCCCCGGGGCCCAGATGTGCTGGGAGACGGTGTCGATCCACGGGGTGCCCGCGCACTCGAGGGCCGCGCGGTCCGCGTCCACCATGATGCGGGCGAGTTCGGGGGCGTGCACGGTGGCCTTCCACCCGAGCTTCTCCTCGGCCTTGGACGGATCACCGATCAGGGCGTCCACCTCGGTGGGTCGCAGGTAGCGCTCGTCGAAGCGCACGTGCTTCTCCCAGTCCAGCCCGGCGTGCTCGAACGAGGTCTCGAGGAACTCGCGCACCGTGCTGGGCCGGCCGGTGGCCAGCACGAAGTCCTCGGGCTCGTCCACCTGCAGCATGCGCCACATGCCCTCCACGTACTCGGCGGCGTAGCCCCAGTCGCGGATGGCATCCAGGTTGCCCATGTACAGGTGCTCCTGCTTGCCCGCGGCGATCGCGGCCACGGCGCGCGTGATCTTGCGGGTCACGAAGGTCTCGCCGCGGCGCGGGGACTCGTGGTTGAAGAGGATCCCGTTCACCGCGAACATGTCGTACGCCTCGCGGTAGTTCTTGGTGATCCAGTACGAGTAGATCTTGGCCGCGCCGTACGGCGAGCGCGGGTAGAACGGGGTGTTCTCGTCCTGCGGGGGCGGCGTGGCACCGAACAGTTCTGATGTGGAGGCCTGGTAGAAACGGCACTTCACGCCGGCGCGGCGCACGGCCTCGAGCAGCCGCACGGTGCCCAGCCCGGTGGTGTCACCGGTGTGCTCGGGCTCGTCGAAGGACACGCGCACGTGGGACTGCGCGGCCAGGTTGTAGACCTCGTCCGGGTCGATCTCCCCCATGAGGGTGACCAGCCGTGCTGCGTCCGAGAGGTCCCCGTAGTGCAGGAACAGCTGCGCGTCCGGGTTGTGGGGGTCCTGGTACAGGTGGTCGATCCGGGACGTGTTGAACGTGGACGCGCGGCGGATCAGGCCGTGGACCTCGTAGCCCTTGGACAGCAGCAGCTCCGCGAGGTACGAGCCGTCCTGGCCGGTGATGCCGGTGATGAGTGCTTTCTTCTGGTTCATGGTGGTCTCTCCCCTGGTGGATCAGTGCGGTGGGCCGGTGCGGCCCGGTGTGTCAGGAATGGGCGGTGACGGGTGCCCTGTGCTCCGCTGCGATGCCCGGGCGCAGCTTGTGCAGGGCGGTGGTGAAGGAGCGCACGGCGGCACCGCGGCTCAGCACGTCACGGACGTAGCCGCGTCCGCCCCGGTGGGTGGCGCCCCCGGTGGTGATCCACTCCTCGTGCAGTGTCATGGCCCCCGCCACGAGCGCCTCGGGATCACCGGGTTCCACACGGATGCCCGCGTCCGCCGCCGCCAGCTCCGCGGCGGAGGGGCCCTCGGCCTCGACGGCCGCGAGGACGGGGCGGTCAGCCGTGAAGTAGCTGGTCAGTTTGCTGGGCACGCACATCTCGGTGAGCCCGGGACGCTCGTTGACCAGCAGGATGTCCGCGGCCCGCAGCAGCCCGGCGTACGTGTCGTTGTCCACGCTGGGCAGCACCTCGAAGCGCGGGGTGCGTTCCGCGAGCGCCTCGAGCTGCGGGCGCTGGTGCCCGCCGCCCACGAGCACGAACCGCAGCGGCGCACCCGTGCGCTCGGCCACCTGTGCGGCGGCAGCCACGTTGCCGAGGTCCTGCTTGGCGCCCATGTTGCCGGTGTGCAGCACCACCACGTCCTCCGGCTCCCAGCCGAAGCGCCGCCGCAGGGCGGCGGTGTCCACGCTGGGTGCCTCGGAGATGTGGGTCCAGTTGCGCACGGTGGTCACCCTGTCCGCCGCCACTCCCATGTGGCGGCGGAGGTACTCGGAGAACCGGTCGTGGATCACGACGACGCCGTCGCACGAGCGCAGGAACGTCCCCTCCACCGCTCGCATCAGGCGCGTGACCGGTCCACTGGCCGCGCCCGTCTCCGAGAGGCCAGCCGTGTAGATGTCGTGGACCCAGGCGACCACCGGGGTCCGGGTCAACGCCGCGCGCACCCGCACGATCGCGGAGGCGAACAGCGCCGGCGTGACGACCACGACGACGTCCGGGTCCCCCCATGCGGCGGTGGCGGCGCGCAGGCCGAAGACGACCTCCATGCCCAACCGGCGCAGCTGCCCGGCGTCGTGCGGCACGGGGTGTGGCACGCGGAGCACCGGCACTCCGTCGATGACCTCGTACCCGTCACCGCGCTTCGGATACCCCTCGTGGATGCTCCACTGCGGGTAGTGCGGCAGGCCGGTGATGACGTCGGTGTCCCACCCGGCATCGCGTAGCGCCCGGGCCATGCCCGCGGTGTACGGAGCGATGCCCGTGTGCTCCGGTGAATAGTTGAGACCTACGATCAGGACGCGTGGTGCCACGCTCTCTCCTCCCCCTGAATAGCAGGGGCGCCGCCCCTGCTCTCCCCCAGTTGCGGTGGGCCTCCCCAGGCCCACCTGCCGCTTCCCGTGACGGTTCACGGGGAACGGCGGTCGGTGCCGGTGCTCGTTCTCTCCCTGGAACACCGGCGTTTGCCATCATAATCACGCCGCCAAGTATTCGACTCCGCAATGACGACAATTCTGTGTGGGCCCATGTAGGTACAACCCGGTAAATGCGCTGGTCGGACCGGGGAAAATAGTCGCTTCAATGGAAAACCACACATTAGGGGACACTGTTTCCCGGCCCGCTGATGCGTGTCCTGGCTATGCTTTGTGAGTGCAAACCTGCACGGCATCCGCGGGGGCAATGCGGTGCTCGGGGCAGGGACACGCCGTCGGCGGTGGGGAACACGCCGGCAGAACGGCGCTCGTCGTGGCGGCGGGGGCAGAGCAACGGTGTACGGCTGAGGTGCATCCGGAGCAGAACTGGGGAGAATTCATGCGTATTGCCGGGCAGGCAGGTTTTTTGACGGGGGACGACCACACCATTCACGCGTGGGTCCACGGACCGCAGAGCGGTCAGGTGCGCGGCGCCGTCGTCGTGGCGCCCGCACTGGCACGCGAGGAAGTGGTCAGCCACCGCAGCATGCGGCTGGTTGCGGCGCGGGCGGCGCAGGCGGGCTGGCTGGTCGTCCGAATGGCCTGGAGCGGGACCTCGGAGTCGGGTGAGCGCCCGCCCGGGAGCGACCCCGTGCAGGTGTGGCACCGGGACCTCGCGGTGGCGTACGGCGCCGCCCGGGAGCTCGTGGGCCCGGAGCTGCCGGTCCACGGGATCGGGCTGCGCATCGGGGCGTCGGTGCTGGCAACCTCTGGGCTGCCGTTCGAGAAGCGGCTGCTGTGGGAGCCGGTCTCCGGGGCCGTGTACATGCGCCAGTACACCGGGCTGCGCCGCGCCAGCGGACTCGACCTGCCGCCGGAGGTGGACTCCGGCGTGGAGATTGGCGGAGCGCACTTCACGGGGGAGGAGGCCGCCGCCATCCGCGCGCTCCCGGATCCCCGCAAACTCGCAACTCCCGGGCTCGAGCCGGTGCGCGAGGAGGACCGCGCGGTGGCCAAGAAGCTCTACGGGGTGGCGGCGATCTACGCGAAGTCCAGCCCGGAGGCGATCGCCTCGCTCGTGGCCCGCCTGGACGGCCCCCGGGAGGATGCCTCCGAGCGGGCGGACGTGAGCTCCTGGCAGCCACGGACCACCGCGCGATTCCACGTGGCCGAGTTCGGGGTGGATGTTGCCGAGGAGCTCCTCGAGCTCGGGGAGGATCTGCTGCCTGCCTCCTACACCCATCCCGTGGGCCGCGACGGGACCGGTGCCGGCGCCGTTCTGCTGGCTCCGCCCTCCGCGGACCCCAAGGACGGCCCCACGGGTCTGTGGACCGTGCAGGCCCGTCGGCTCGCGGCCCGCGGCGTGCCCGCCATCCGCGTGGAGCGTCACCACTGCGGTGACGCGGCCGGTCTGGACGAGCTCAAGGACATCAACCCCTACACCGGGCAGGGCGTCGCGGACCTGGACCTGGGCGCCGCCTGGCTTAAGGAGCGCACGGGGGAGGAGATCACGGGTGTCGGCCTGTGCGTGGGGGGCTGGCTCGTGGCCATGGCCCCGCCCACGAGCGCCATGACCAGCCGCGTGGTGCTCAACAACGTGGCATGGCGTGCCGGGGAGACGTACTACGACAAGCTCTACCGCAACTGGGACGTGGACGCCGTGCTGGAGCAGCTGCGGACCATGGCCGATGTGGAGGTCAGCGCCAGCTGGCGCACCCGGGCCAAGAACAGAGTGCGTCGCCGCATGCCGTACCCGGTGTGGCTTGCGCTGGGCAGGCGCAACATCCCGAACGTCCCCGAGGTGGTCATGGAGTACGCCTCGCGAGGTGCCGAGGTCCTGTTCTGCTTCGGCCCCGAGGACGGCCTGCTGTTCCGGCAGGAGCGCGGGGAGGAGGGGCTGGCCCGGCTCACCCGTCAGGGGCGGCGGATCCGGGTGGCCCAGGTTCCTGCGCTCGACCACTCGCTCCAGGCGTGCGCCTCACGCCGCACCGCCCTGCAGATCGTGGACGCGGCGCTCGGGCTGAGCGCCTTCCCCCAGGAGGAGGTGGCGCCGTGCGCCGTGTGAGAAGAGACCGCAGCACCGCGCGCGCCGCCTCGGTGCGGGTCGTCGCCGGCTGCGCGGCGGCCGCACTGCTGCTCACCGGCTGCGGTGGGGGCGGCACGCCGGACGCCACCACCGGCACGAGCTCGATCGCGGGGTTCGACGCCCAGGCGGTGGCGCAGGTGGGCTTCCAGGACCCCGAGGCGATCACCACGCAGGACCACGGGATCACGGTCACCTCTGCGCGGGGTCTCTCCCCGCGTGCGGTGGAGCTCGGGGTCAGCACCGACGCCGTGTCCCCGGAGGCGCCCGGCGGGCGCAACTCGATGGTGGTGATCACCCCGGAGGGCTACGACCCCGCCAAGAAGTACCCGGTGGTCTACATGCTGCCGGGCAGCGGAGCGGTCGACGCCCCCGCCCTGCAGTGGTACGAGGCGGGCCAGGCGGAGCAGGTCACCCAGGGCCTGCCGGTGATCACGGTGATCGTCAGCGGCGGCAAGCAGGGGTGGTACACCGACTGGGCCACGCAGGACGAGCTGACGCAGAACTGGGAGACCTTCCACCTGGAGCAGGTGGTCCCGTGGGTGGACTCCCACCTCTCCACCGCAACGGACCGGGAGCACCGGCTGGTGATGGGCAACTCCATGGGAGGCTACGGGGCCGTCCGCTACGCCGAGGACCGCCCGGACCTCTTCGGGGAGGCCGTGAGCTTGTCCGGGGTCCTGGACCTGTCCTCCAAGGACGTGCGCCAGAACTTCTCGGCCGCGTCCCACGAGTCCACGGGGCAGTGGGAGGCGGTGTTCGGTGACGGGGACTTCACCACCGAGGAGCAGTGGAAGGCCCACGACCCCATGACGCACAGCGCGTCGCTTGAGGACGTCCACGTGCAGCTCTTCGCGGGGCAGGGCAACGGCGCGGACGGGGACATCGAGCCCGCTCTGCGGGACACCACCGCCACGTTCGCGCGGGAGCTCGACACCCGCGGCGTCCCCTACCAGTACACGGAGTACGGACAGGTGGGTGAGTGCGACGGCGGACACGTGTTCCAGTGCTGGCGCCCCGCCGCCGTCGTCGCCCTGGGCCGGTGGTCCGAGCGCGTGGGGATCGAGCGCACCGCGGGCGAGCCGTCGGTCGCCCCCGAGTTCAAGGCGGTCACCTCCGGGGAGGGGTCGTGAGCGCCGCGCACGACGCCGCCCGCGGGGCTCGCGTGGGCTGCGACCTGCAGGGTGTCGCACCGGTCGCGGAGGCCCTCGCCCAGCGGGGCGAACGCTACCTGCGCGCGGTGTTCGCGCCGGAGGAGATCGCGGAGCTCACGAGCTCGTCCGAGCTTCCGGCCGCGGAGTCCGTGGCCGGGCGGTTCGCCGCCAAGGAGGCCGTGCTGAAGGTGCTGCGCCCCGGGGTCGAGGACGCCGTGGCGTGGCCCCAGATCATGATCCGCACCGGGCCCGGGGGCGTTCCCGAGGTGCGGCTGCGGGGGACCGCCGCGCGGGTCGCGGAGCGTGGCGGGGTGCGGGACTGGAGCGTGAGCACCTCGCACGACGCAGGTTTCGCCATGGCCGTGGCGTGCGCCACGGCGCCCTGACAGCACCCGTCGAAGACCACAAGATCACCGCTGGGACCGCAGAGAGGGCGGTACCGCGGAGCACGAGAAGCATCAGATCAACCGAAAGAGGTTCACACCATGGATTCCACCGCCATCGAGACCACCGTCCGCTCCGTCCTGGCGGACCAGGGCAAGCTCTCCGAGGACGCCCAGAGCATCGCCGTGGACGCGGACCTGTACCGCGCCGGGATGACCTCGCACGCGTCCGTGAACGTGATGCTCGGGCTGGAGGACGAGTTCGACATCGAGTTCCCCGAGGAGCGCCTGACCAAGGCCACGTTCACGTCCGTCCAGTCCATCACCGAGGCCGTGGAGGCGATCCAGAATGACTGAGACCACTGTCCTGAGCGACACCCCCCGCGCGCAGCGGGAGGAACCGGAGAACGAGGACCGCACGCAGCGCAACGCCGCCCGCGCGGAGGCCGTGGCCGCGGTGGCCCGCGAGTTCGCGGCCGCCGTGGACGAGGAGGGTCGTTTCCCCCGGGAGGCGATCGACGAGGCCCGCACCCAGGGACTGCTGGGTGCGCCCATGTCCGAGGCGGACGGCGGGCTGGGGTGGAGCATCACCGAGTTGTGCCGCATGCTGGAGCGCGTGGGGCGTGAGTGCACCTCCACCGCCATGATCCTGGCCATGCACCACTCGCAGACGCTGTGCCTGACCCGGCACGCGGACACGGAGTACCTGCGTGACTTCACCCGCCGGGTGGCCACCGAGGGTCTGCTGCTGGCCTCGGCGACCACCGAGGTGAACATCGGCGGCAACACCCGCTCGTCCACGTGCGCGGTGCGCCCGGCCGGCGACGGCCGCGTGCACCTGCACAAGACGTGCCCCGTGATCTCCTACGGCGCGTACGCGGACGCCATCCTGGTGACGGCCCGCGCGAGCGAGGAAGCGGCGTCGAGCGACCAGGTGCTGCTCGTGGTCGAGGCCGCGGACCTGCAGCTCGAGCGCCAGCGCGGCTGGGACGCCCTGGGGATGCGGGGCACGTGCTCCGAATCATTCGAGCTGGACGCCACCACCCGTGCCGACGCCGTGTTCACGGCACTGTTCGAGACCATCTCCGCGCAGACCATGCTGCCCGGCGCGCACTGCCTCTGGGCTTCCGCGTGGCTCGGCATGGCCACCCAGGCCGGGCTGACCGCCCGCTCCGTGGTGCAGAAGGCCGCGCGCAAGACCCCGGGAACCACTCCGCCGTCGGCCCTGCGCCTGGCCGAGCTGGAAGTCCAGCTGCAGGCCATGACGGACGTGGTCCGTGCCTCCGTGGCACGCTATGAGGCCGCGTACGACGATCCCGCCGCGTGCGAGTCCATGCAGTTCGCGATCGCCATGAACACCCTGAAGGTCTCCGGCGCGGAGGCCGTGCGGCGGATCGTGGGGGACGCCCTGGTGATCGTGGGGATCACGGGCTTCGCCAACCGCTCGCCCGTGAGCCTGGCCCGGCTGTACCGGGACAGCATCGGGCCGTCCGTCATGGTCAACAACGACCGCATCCTGCAGCACACCGCCACCATGCAACTCGTCTCGAGGGGACAACGATGACCATCATGGACACCCACCAGGACCTCGCCACCCAGCAGGACACGTTCCGCGCGGGGCTCGAGGCCAACGACTGGCTGCTGCCCACCCTGGGCGACGGCGTCACGGGCCTGGGCCCGCAGGCCGAGGACGTGGTGCAGGGCATCGCGGCCGCCGCCCGGAAGATCGCCGGGGAGCTCTCGCCGGAGACGGGAACCCGCCGGCTGCGCTTCCCACCGGTCAACGGCACCCGGCTGCTGGAGCGCACCGACTACGTGGCGTCCTTCCCGCAGCTGCTGGGCACGATCTCCGCCTTCGAGGGGGACAACAAGGCCCACCGTCAGCTGCTGGCCACGTACGAGGACAAGGGCGACTGGTCCTCCCAGCTCACCCCGGCCGGACACGCGCTGGTCCCGGCCGTGTGCCACCCGCTGTACGCGTACCTGGAAGGATCGCAGGTGGACGGCACCGTGTTCGAGCTGATGGGCGAGTGCTACCGCCACGAGCCCAGTCCGGACCCCATGCGCTTCGTGACGTTCCGGATGTTCGAGGCGGTGCGGATCGGCACGCCCCAGCAGGCGCAGGAGCACCGCGAGAGGTGGCTCGCGGCGGGCACCGAGCTGCTGCGCGCGCTGGGGCTCACCGTGGAGGCGGACACCGCGAACGACCCGTTCTTCGGCCGCGCGGGCAAGCTGCTCAGCGCGGGTCAGCGCGAGGCGCAGCTGAAGTTCGAGATCCTCACGGAGGTCTACCCGGGCCACCCCACGGCCATCGCCTCCGCGAACCTGCACGAGGACCACTTCGGTGAGGCCTTCGGCATGCGCACCGCCGACGGCGCCGTGGCCCACTCCGCGTGCTTCGGCTTCGGTCTGGAGCGTGTGGCGCTGGCTCTGGCCTCCGTCCACGGCTTCGACGTGGCCGCGTGGCCGGCCTCCGTGCGCCAGGAGCTGGGTCTGTCATGACCACCGTGACCGAGAACCGCGGTGGCCCGGCGGGGCGGGAGGTCGCCGAGGCACCGTTCGGCACCGACGTCCTGGCGGTGCGGGGGTGCGAGTCGCTCACCGCGGCGAACGCCCCCCGCTCCGCGCTGCACGATCCTGCGGAGCCGTGGTCACCAACCAACTGCTACATGGACGTGTGGATCGGGCTCACCACGGTCCTCGGGCTGGACCCGGTCCCCATGCTGGGAGCCGCGTTCAGCGCGGACTTCCTGGGTGACCAGTGGGAGTTCCTCAAGCCCCGCCAGGAGGACATCGAGGCCCTCTACGGGCTGACCGTGGGGGAGTACGACACGTGGCGCCCGCTGGGCGAGCACCTGCAGCGCGCCATGTCCCGAGGGGACGCCCTGGTGGTGGAGGTGGACGCGTTCCACCTCCCGGACACCGCGGGCGTCTCCTACCGCGCGGCCCACACCAAGACGTCCATCGTGCCGCTGCGGCTGGACCCCGTGGCGGGGGAGCTCGTGTACCTGCACAACGACGGCGTGCACGTGCTCTCCGGGGAGGACCTGGAGAACACGCTGGGCCCGGGGGCACGCGCCGGCACGGTGCCGTTCCCATACGTGGAGCTCGTGCGGACGCAGGACGTGCACCGGCTCGAGCCGCGCGAGCTCTGGCAGTGCGCCACGGGGCTGGCGCGGGCCCACGTCCGCCGGGCCCCGGACACGAGTCCGGCCCAGCGGCTCGTGGCCGCCATCCGCGCGGAGCTGCCCGCGCTCGCGGGGCGCGGCATGGACTACTTCCACGTCTACTCCTTCGCCACCACGCGCCAGGCCGGCCTCACGGCGGGGCTCGCGGCGCACGCGTGCCGCTATCTCGCCGAGGGAGCGGAGCAGTGGCCGAGCGACCTCGACGCCCTGCAGCTGCGGGCCGCCGCGGAGTCCCTGGACGCGGCCGCGGCCGCCGCCAAGACCCTGCAGTTCCAGCTGGCCCGGGCGGCGTCGGGCCGCACCCCGCGGGTGGACGCGTCCGCGCAGGCCTTCGTCTCCGGCTACGACACCGGGATGCGGAGCGTGCGGGACGCCGTGGGCATGGGCGAGTGATGCCTGCCGCGCAGGACGTCCTGGCCCGGGCCACGTGGACGCTGCACCGCGTGGACCCGGCCGCTGAGGCGGATGCTCCCCACGGGGTGGCCGCCACGCCGGGGGAGGACGTCCTGCCCGGCGAGGCGGTTCCGGCCACGGAGGACGATTCCGCCGCGTGGGCCTCGGTGCTGACGAGGGGCGTCGCGGCACGGGTCCCGGGCACCGTGACCGGTGCGCTGCGCGATGCGCTCGGTGAGCAGGCCGTGGACCAGATCCTGCGCTCGGGTGCGCCCGACGCCGTGTGGGAGTACCGCACCAGCCTCACCACCGAGGGCGGTCCCCACCGCTTCACCTCGACGGGCGTGGCCACCGTGGCCCGCCTGCTCGTGGCCGGGGACGAGGTCCACGCCTCGGACACGGCCTTCCTGCCGTGGGACGTCACGGTGGAGCTGCCGCCCGGCCGGTGCGACATCACTCTCCGGCTGCCGCCGCTGAGCACGGTCCCGGTACCGCGGAAGCCGCGCGCCCGCTGGCTCTCGCCGCTGGTCCCCGACCGCTCGGTGCGCTGGCGCCGCACCCCTCTCGTGGGCTCGATCGACTGGCCGGGAGCCCGTCCCGTGATCGGTCCGTGGGGCGGGCTGAGTGCGCGTCCGGTCGGCGCGCCCCACGTCACACTCCGGGACGAGTCGGACCCTGGCGACGACGCCGCCTCCGCACCCGCGGCTGCACGCGCACTGCCTGCGGAGCCGTTCGCGGTGCGCACCCGCGTGGACGAGCACGGTGACGGGGTGGTGGGCGTGCGGTGCGCCGTGGCGGACCTGCTGAGGGGACGCGAGGCAGCCCGCGTGCGCGTGGAGGTCGCGGCGGTAGGAGACGCCGCCGACGCCCCGGTGTCCTGCGAGCAGGAGGTCTCGACGGCGGACGCCGACAGCGACGGATGCATCACCCTGCGGCTCACGGTGCCCCGACCCCAGCTGTGGTGGCCCCACGGCATGGGCCGGCAGTCCCGCTACACGGTGCGGGTGCGTGCCGCGGGCGCGGAGCACACGGCCACCGTGGGTTTCCGCACGCTGGAGGCCGAACCCCGCGATGCCGAGCACCGCGGACTGGCCCTGACGATCAACCGCATTCCGTTGTTCGTGCGCGGTGCGGTGTGGACGGGTGCCGACCCGTACGAGGTGGCGGCATCCCCCGAGTGCGTTCGTGCGGTCCTCGCGCGGCTGCGGGACGCGGGCACCACCATGGTCCGCATCCCGGGAACCGGCTGCTACGAGAGGGAGGAGTTCCACCGGGCGTGCGACGAGCTGGGAATCCTGGTATGGCAGGACGTGGCTCTCGGTCCCCTGGACCCTCCGGACGAGCCGATCTGGCGCGCGGGGCTGCGTGCCGAGGTGGGTGCCCTGGCGTCCCGGCTGGCCGCGCACCCCTCCACGGCGGTGCTCTCCGGCGGCACGGAGGTCATCCAGGCGCCGGTGCTCGCGGGGCGGCCCGCCGAGCAGTGGACTCCGCCGGTGCTGGTGCGGGACATCCCCACAGCGGTGGGGGAGGTGGGGGCGGACGTGGTCGTCGTACCGTCCTCACCGTGCTCGGACGCTGACCTGGACGCGGCGCGCCACGCCCAGGAGGCCGCCCGGCAGCGGGCGCACAGGCTCTGGTTCCCGTCCCTGCCCGCTGCCGGCGGGCGGGAGGGCGGCCGGGCGCCGTCGCGCGGGGCCACCTCCGGAACCGCGGTGGTCGCTGCCCAGAGCACGACGAGCGGGACAGCGGCCTCGCACGGGCCCGGTCCGTCGGGCGGGACGGGGCCAGCGGTGGCAGCTCAGACGGACAGCGCGGATCGCGTCCCGGCTGCACGGGCGGCGTCGGAGGCGCAACGTCCGGCGCGCTCCCCGGTGGACGCGGCGGACGGTGTCTGCCACTACTTCGGCGTGGGGGCGTACGGGCGTCCGGTCGAGGACGCCGTGACCCGCGGGGTACGCTTCGCCGCGGAGTCCCTCGCGTTCGCGGTGCCTCCCGAACCGGCCGTGGTGCGGGCGCAGTTCGGCACGGACGCACCGTTGGACGGCGCCGACTCCGCCCACGCGTGGCGGCAGGGGGTGGCCCACGATCCCGGGGCCGGGTGGACGTTCGAGGACACCACGCGGCTATACGTCCACCGGCTCTTCCTGGACCGGGACAGCGATCCCGACGCCGGCCTCGCGCGTCCCGCGCGGCCGGCACCGCAGGGCGCCCCGGCGGATCACGGCGCGCGGCTCGATCTTGAGCGTGCCGCCCTCGCCCACGTGTTCCAGCGGACCTTCGCGCAGTGGCGCGCGGCCACGTCCGCGTGCCGGGGGGCTTTCGTGCTCTCGGCGATGTCCACGGCACCCGGGGCGGGGTGGGGCGTGCTGGACGTGACCGGCTGGCCCACCGCCGCGTGGTACGGGATGCGGCGCGCGTGCGCGCCCGTGGCCCTGTGCTTCGTGCCCGCGGGCGGGGACGGCCTGCCCCTGCACGTCTTCAACGATGCCGCCCACCCCCTCACCGCGACCGTGCGGCTGACCGTGGCCACGGTCCGCGGGGGCTGCCAGGCGCCGCTGGAGATCCCCGTGGAGGTGCCCGCGCACGGCGAGCTCACGCTGCGCGCGGACCTCGCGGACGGCACGTTCCGGGACCTGGACCACGCCTACGGCTTCGGGGAGCGCGAGTACGAGGCGGTCTCCGCAGTTCTGCTCGATGACGCCGGCCGCGTGCTCGCCCGGGACACGCACCTCAGCGGCGGGCCACGCAGGGACGCCCCCGGTGATCCGGGCCTCGCCGCACGGTGGGAGCGTGCGGAGGACGGTGCCTGGCGGATCGCGGTCACGGCCACGGGGCTGGCCCGGTTCGTGGCGCTGGACCTCCCGGCCTCCGGCGCGTTCTCGGAGGGGGAGGCGGTGGCCGAGGACGGCTACGTGCACGTGCTGCCCAGTGAGACGGTGCACCTGCCGGTGCGCGGTGCCGTCACGGCTGCCGTGCGGCGGGACGCACGCGTGCGGGCACTGGGTGCCGCGCCCGTGGTCGTGGAGGGCGGCTGAGGCGGCACGGTGGGGGCGGCACTCGTCGGGCGGCGGTGCTCACGGCGGAGACCGCGGGGCTGCCCCACGTCCGCGCACGCTCCGGGGTGATCTCCACGGCCTTGAGCCGCTTGCAGGGGACCGCCCCGCGTCCGGGGACGCTCTCAGGAAGCTCATGCCGCACGGCGCCCGGAGCCCGTCCGGACATGCCCCGCAGTGCCCGGACGGCGGAACCCTGCAGGGTCCCGCCGTTCGTTGTCTGCACGTCCGGCGCGGGCGGTGGTGCCGCCCGCGCCCCGGTCAGTGCCCGGTGGACCCCAGCGCCGTGGTCTCGTCCACGATGTAGCGGGCCAGGGTGTCCCGGGAGGCCGTGGCGAACACCGAGTGGTCCAGCGGCTCCAGCAGCACCAGGGCGGACCGCCCGTCCTGCTGCGCGGCGGTGACGTGGCAGTGCGCGGCGTCGGCGGGCCCGAAGACCGCCTTGACGGTGAGACCCGGAATCCGGGCCAGCCGCCGCAGCGCGGGCTGCGGGACGTCGATGATGCCCACGGTGGCGGCGAGCGAGTTGATCCGGGGCGACGCCGCGTGGGCCCTGGCCCGCGTGCCCCGCACCACGGTGCGGCCCACGCTGCCCGCGCGGGAGATGAGCACCCGTCCCGGCGAACGGGTGGCGGGTGCGCCCTGCTCCGCGGCGGCCTCGGGCGCGGGTGTCTCCTCCCCCGGGAGCCGGGGTGCCAGGGGCCCGCTGCGCAGACCCTGGCGCCAGTACCGCCACGGCTCCCGCTGCCACGCCACGTTGTTGACCACGTGCAAGGTCAGCCGCTCGGCGACCGCCCGCGGGAGCTCCGGGGCCGCCGCCACGAGGCCCCACGCGCCCAGGCAGATGCCCGCCGCCACGAGGGGCCCGTCCGTGAGGTCCGCGAGCCGCGTGACGAGTTCGCGGCACTCCACCACGGTGTGCCGGGCGTAGGGGTTCGAGTTGCGGGCCAGGGTGGCGTCCACCAGCTCGCCGGTGTCCGTGCGCTCGGCCAGCAGGCACACGGCACCGCGACCCGAGGACAGCAGCGCGGTGCGCAACCACAACCCGCTCGCGGTCTCCATGGCGTCCGAACCAGGGGAGACCAGAGCGAGGCCCGGTGCCTCGGTCGCCCGCTCCACGGGTTCCGTGAGGATCGCGGGGCGCTCGCCGTGTCCCACAGTGGCGCGGGACACACGGACCGCGGTGCCGTGGACGTCCAGTGTGAGGCACCGGGCGGGTTCACCCCCGGCGTCGTTCTGCCGGGTGGACGCACCGCGCTCCGGCGCGTGCTCGGCCAGAGTCCGGGTCACCGTGCTCGTCAGACCCTCCGGCACCGTGGCTGCTCGGGGGTGGACGTCGAGGGGGAGGGGGCCGGTGAGATCCTCGCCCAGCACGCGGAGGCCTCGCGCGGAATCCTCGGCGGGGGCGGGCACGGCCTTCACCGCTGAGGCGCCTTCAGAGGTCAGCTGCAGGTCCAGCAGCTCCGTTCCCTCCGTGACGCGCGGGGGCAGGTCCGCGCCGGCCATCCGCCGCAGCGCGCTCTGGTGGCGCAGCCACTGCTTCCCGGACACGGGTGCCAGCAGGATCCGCTGGGCCCAGCCGTGGTCCTCGTCCGCGGCCATGAGAGCCCCCGCCACGCTGAAGGCCACACCGTGCACCGGGTGCCCGCCGCCCGCCCACTCCCGCACCGCGCGCACGTCCTCGGCCCAGCACCGGGCATCGCAGGCCTCGTCCAGGCAGGGGCTCTGCCCGGTCCCGGACCAGTCGAAGCGCACCACTCGCCAGCCGTCCGCCGCGAGAGCCCGCGCCGTGTGGAGCACCGTGCGGGTCATCGTGACCCGTTCCCGGCCCGGAGGGGCGGCCACCACGACCGTGGCACCGCGCGCGGGGGCCGAGGGCTCGTGGACGTCCACCGCGAGCCAGCGCTCCCCTGCAGGGATCCAGCCGTGGCCCACGCCCTCGTCCGGGCTGCTCGCGCGGGCGGTGGCTGCGCGGGACGACGTGCCGATCATGGACCGCAACGGGCGGCCCGGACCTGAGAAGCTGAACAATGAACTCTCCCCCGAAAGACGTGCGGCGCTGCGCCCCGTGGGCGTCCACCGTCTCTCCCCTGAGCGGTGCCGCGGGCGCCACGCCGTGTGTACTGTGCCAGCCTAACTTCCCCGCCCCGGCACGGGCCCAGGAGCACTCGCCCACACTTTGGTGAAGTGGTCCCCCGAAGTGGGGTCAGGACCTCCAGGTGCGCGCGGTGGCCGGAAGGGGCCAATGAGCTCGCTGCGCCCCGTGGCCTAGGATCGCGGCCAGGACGCGGTGCCCAGACCGGGAGGTTCCCGGGGCGCCAGAACAGCTTGAGCGCGGCCGGTCGGCGGAAGCCGCCATGTGCCCGGGACGGAGACCACATGAAGCACTACGACTCGCCGCGGCGGCCCGCCGAGTACCGGCACCCGCCCGAGAAGGTCCAGGACCGGCGGTCCGGGCTCGGGATGGAGGTGGTGGAGAACGTCTTCTTCGGCATCGTGATGGTGCTGGTCTTCGTGTTCGCGGTGGTGATCCTGCGCAGCGTGGACGACGGGTGGACGCTGCTGGGCTACAGCATCGTCTTCTGGGGGATCATGGCGTACCTGGCGCTTCCCCGGCTGCACCGCACGCTCACGGCCATCTACGTGCCCTCCTACTTCATCGGGCGCACCGTGACCCCGGACGGGCTGCTCGGAGATCCCGTGAACCTCGCGGTCAACGGTTCACGGGATCAGATCCACACGGCCATGCGGGCGGCCGGGTGGACGCTCGCGGATCCCATCACGATCGGGTCGAGCTGGGGGATCGTGAAGTCGTCCGTGACCCGCAAGAGCTATCCCGAGGCGCCGGTGAGCCCCCTGCTGCTGTTCGGGAAGGTCCAGGAGTTCGCGTACCAGCAGGAAGTGGACGGCAACGCCGCCCAGCGCCACCACATCCGCTTCTGGCCCTGCCCCGAGGGGTGGCCGTTGCCGGGTGGCCACCGCGTGCAGTGGCTCGCCGCCGGGACGTACGACCGTGCGGTGGGGCTCTCACTGTTCACCCTGCAGGTGACGCACAAGATCGACGCGGACATCGACGTGGAGCGCGACTACGTGGTGGACACCGTGCTGCACGCCGTGCCGGAGGCCGAGGTGGCGGTGATCGAGGACTTCTCTACCGGCTACCACAGCCGCAACGGCGGCGGGGACGCCGTCCGCACGGACGGCGACCTGCCCGTGCTGCTGCTCGAGGACGTGCCCGCCACGGTGGGGCCCACCACGCCGGCGCAGGCAGGGCGGGCCACCGACCGTGCGACCTCTGCGGAGGACGTGCTCCAGGACGTCGCCCGCAGGCCCTTCTCGATCGTTGCCGCCTGGGCGCTCACCGTGCTCTCCGCCCTGGCCCTCGTGCTGGATCTGGTGCTGCACCCCGGTGAGCTCACGAGCGACCTCGAACTGGACGGCGAGCCGCAGGGACTGGGCGTGGCCGTGGTGACGTTCATGGTGGTCCTCCTGGCGCTGATGCTGGGAGCCATCCTGTTCCTCGGGTGGCGCACGTTCCAGGGCAGCCAGCGCTCGCGGCTCATCATGATTGCGCTGGTCACCTTCTCCCAGATCTTCCAGATGATCGCGTTCTTCCAGGGCGGCCGTCCCACCGCGGGAGCACTGCTGTCCGCGTCCGTGGACCTGCTCACGGTGTACGCGCTCACGAGTCTCTCCGCACGGGCCTGGACCCGCGGTGGGGCCGAGCGCGCCCGGGCCGAGGCCGCCGGCTGAGCCCGGGAGCGCTGTCGACGCGGTGCACCACAGGTGTTCCGCGCCACTCTCGAAAAACAATTCAGCAGTTTCCGTAAAGCCGACCTGGGCTTTTACCGTTGTTTAGTTCCCCTGCGTAAACAAAATGTTTGACGGGGGTCACAGAAAAACAATTCGTCGCATATTTCCGTGGTATCGTCACGTGTCCTTGTTGTGAGGGAGAAAGATACACGGAAATGAAAGTGACGCACAGAACATCCGCCGCGGTGCTCGCCGTCATGACGGCGTGCACGTGGGCGGTTCCCGCAGCGGTCTCGCATGCCGTGCCCGCACCGCAGCTGACCGTGGGGGCCCACGAGCAGGGTGCCCTGGATAGCACGGCGGGCACCACGGTGACGTTCCGGGCGCCCGAGGGGTGGAGCACGAGCCCGTCCACGAGCCGCACCTCGGTGACGTTCACCCGGGCGGAGCAGGACCAGGAGCTGACGCTGTCCGTGGTGGACGGCAGCCAGAACTTCGACACCACCGCGGACCGCGTGCTGCGCCAGCAGGCGCTCGACGGCACGTCCGCCGCGTTCGACGGCGGCACGGTGTCCGGTGGCGGCGGGTTCACCGGCAAGAGCTGCGTGGCCATCAAGACGGAGCAGAAGGTCACGGGCCCGTGCGCCGTGGTCCACAACGGTGCCACGGTGGTCCTGGCCACCGCCACGAGCACGAGCAAGGACGAGGCCCCGGACCTTCAGGGTCTGCTGGACAGCCTCGCGGCGAGCAAGGAGGGCGCCCGATGAGCTCCGCCGCCGTTGCACCGACCCGCCCCGCAGTGCGGGGCCACGCCGGTCAGGACGGGCCCGGGTACGGGCACGAGTTCTTCCGCCCGCGCTCGGCCGTGTGGTGGCTGTTCTGCGCGCTCGTGGCGCTGGGCACCACCGGGGTGTCCCTGGCGGTGGCGAAGTCCTTCACCACCGCGAAGGACTCGCTGCTGGCGATCGCCCCGATCTTCGCGCTCACCCTGGTGCTGTTCGCGGTCATCGTGCTGTGGGCGGATCCGTACCGGGCGCGTCGGCCGTGGATCCTGCTGCTGGCCACGGTGTTCGGGGCCACGGTTCCCACGTGGCTCGGGGGTCACGCCAACGAGCACATCCTGGAGCTCGCGGCCAAGGTGCTCCCGTGGGGAGTGGGCGCGGACTGGGGGGCCGCGTTCGCGGGGCCCACGAGCGAGGAGTGGGGCAAGACCATCGGGGTGCTCGTGATCATGCTGGTGGCCTCCCGCACGCTGACCCGGCCCATGCAGGGGCTGCTGGTGGGGGCGTTCGTGGGTCTGGGGTTCCAGATCTTCGAGAATGTCTCCTATGCCGCGAACAATGCGCCCACGGATGCGAACAGCGATTTCTCCGGTGCTTTCAGTGTGACGCTGCTGCGCAGCACCATTGGCATTTCCTCCCACTGGCTGTACTCCGCGATCATTGGCGTGGGGGTGGCATATCTTCTGGGCCGCACCGTGAAGCACTGCTCCGTGATGGTGCGCATCTCGGCATTCGCCGGGCTCTACGCCCTGGGGTGGGTGCTGCACTTCCTCTGGAACGCTCCTCCGGTGGCGGCGCTGCCGTGGCTGGGCATGCCGGTCAAGGTCGTACTGGCGCTGGTGTGCTTCGTGCTGGTGGCGCGGATCGCGTGGCGTCAGGAGCGTGAGTGCCTCGCGCGGGCGGAGCAGGAGCTGCGCGGGTCGCCTCTGGCCCGGGAGCTCCCGGCCGAGTACGGGCAGCCCGCGGTGACGAGTGCGGTGGGCACGCGCACGCAGCGGCGTCGTGGGCTCAAGGAGGCCCGCAAGGCCGGGGGACGCAGCGCCGTGAAGCAGGCCCGGCGCGCCCGCGCGGGCTACCTGGACGTGCTGCAGGCGTGGGGGCGCCGCGGCACCGGTGTGGACGAGCCGCCGGTGTCCGTCTGACGGGCAGTCGTCGGGCAACGCCGCGGGCCGGGCCCGGGGACCGTGCTGGTTCCCGGGCCCGCCTCACCGCACGTCGATGCCGAACACCCGCTTGACCGCGGTGACCACATGGCGCCCGTAGCGCTGCGAGGACGGTGTGGAGGAGAACGGCAAGAACCGGCCGGGCACGTCCGGGTGGGTGATCTTGCCGTGCGTGGGCCCCGAGGTGGTGACCTCGAAGCCCGCCGCGCGCAGCCGTTCCAGCAGCTCTCGGCGGTTGGTGGGGTAGCGCGTGCCGCTGCCGCCGGGCTTGGCACCCGTGCGCTCCAGGGAGTCGGGGGTGTCCGCCCAGGTCTCGTCCGGGCGGCGCGCGATCGCCCAGCCGCTGCGGTAGATCCCCACCACGCGGTGCTCCGCTCGCGTGACCTGCACGCACAGCGGGCCGCGCACGTAGTAGTCGGTGCGGCCCAGGTCCGCGGTCCACGTGTCCTCGGGGTCCGCCACCACGGCCCGCAGGGCGTCTTCGCCCACGTCCCACACACCGTGCACGTCCACCCCGTCCGCGGGGACGTCCAGCTCCCGCTCCTGCCCCGGTGCGGAGTCCACCGTGTAGAACGCGTTCTCCGGCGTGCCCGTCACCGGGGCCACCCCGGACCGCAGCCGCGCGACCATGGCCGCGAGCTGCGGGTCCACGGTCAGCTCGCGGGGCGCGTCTCCCACGGTGGCCGCGGGCGCCGGGCGCGGTCCGGGTCCCGGCTTGGGCGTCCCACCCGGTGCCACGTGGGCCGCAGCTCCGGGTGCCGCGGGGGACGACGCCGCCCGCGTGCCCCGTTCTGCCGCGTTTCCTCCTGCGGTGGTGGCCGTTCCCTCCTCGCCGGCGGTCCCCGGGGCCGCAGGGGACGGGCGCCACGAGGTGTAGTCCACCGGACGCACGTCCCGCGCGGGATCGGTGCGGCCCCGCATCACGGCGGGGGAGGGGCGCTGGGTGCTCATGGCTGTGGTCCTCGGGGTGGGCGGCGAATGCCCTCACGGTGCCACGATCCTCGGGTCCACGCCACACGCCGGGATCGCAGGAGGGCAGGATGGGAGCGCGGGCTGTGCGCCCGGTGGTGGCGGCGCGGGGTCGAGTGCGTGGCTTAGCCCCCGTGCGCGGCCCGCACGTCGGGGGTCGCCCTGGCGTCTGGCGTCACGCCGTGGCGGACGAACGGGGCCCCGCACCGGGTGCAGCCCGCGGGAGCCGGCCGTGCGGCGTCGTCGTGCCCGGCAGGGGAGGCCCGCCGTACACTCGGGCGGGTGGAATGCGGATACTACGACCGGGGTGAGTGCCGGTCCTGCACGGTGATCGAGGTCCCGTACGCGCGGCAGCTGGCCCGCAAGCAGGAGCTGGTGCGGGAGCTCGTGGACGCGCACGGTGCGCCGCGGTGGCTGGAGCCGGTGGCCTCGGCGGAGCGGGGGTTCCGCAACAAGGCCAAGATGGTGGTGGCCGGTGAGGTGGGGTCGCCCACGCTCGGCATCCTGGACGGCGCCGCGGGCGTGGACCTCCGGGACTGCCCGCTGTACCCCGAACCCGTCACGCGGGCCCTGCACACGCTCGCGGAGTTCATCGGGCGGGTGCGGCTGCTGCCCTACGACGTCGCGAAGCGCCGCGGCGAGATCAAGCACGTGATCGTCACCGGCAACCCCGAGGGCCGGCTCATGGTGCGCTTCGTGCTGCGCAGCACCCGTCAGCTGCCCAAGATCGCCGAGAACCTGGACCTGCTGCGCGAGCTGGTGCCCGCCGCGGACGTGGTTTCCGTGAACATCCAGCCCGAGCACAAGGCCGTGCTCGAGGGCCCCGAGGAGATCCTGCTGAGTGAGCAGTCGGAACTGGTGATGCGCCTCAACGGGATCGACCTGCGCGTGCGGCCGCGCTCCTTCTTCCAGACCAACACGGCCGTGACCGAGCAGCTGTACCGACAGGTGGCGCAGTGGGTGGACGCCGTGGGCCCGGCGAGCGTGTGGGACCTGTACTGCGGCGTCGGCGGCTTCGCGCTGCACGTGGCCGGGCCGGGGCGCGAGGTGGTGGGCACGGAGATCTCGGAGGAGGCCGTGGCCTCGGCGCGGGACACCGCCCGGGCGATGGGACTGCCGCAGGACGGCCCGGGCTCCGTGCGCTTCCTGGCGGACGACGCCGCCGCGACCCCCGCAGACCTGCCCGGCACCCCGGAGCTCGCGATCGTCAACCCGCCGAGGCGCGGTCTGGACGCCTCCCTGTGCGCGTGGCTCGAGACCTCGTCCGTGGGCCACGCGGTGTACTCCTCGTGCAACGCCACGACCCTCGCGCGGGACCTCGCCCGCATGCCGTCCCTGCGCCCGGTGGAGGCTCGGCTGCTGGACATGTTCCCCCACACCGGGCACTACGAGGTGGCGGTGCTGCTGCGGCGCGGCTGAGGGGGCAGGCAGCGCCCGGCGCAGGACGACGCCGCCGGGCCCGGGGGCAGCGCGCGTCCGCCCCGTCGATTCCGTCCCGCGGCCCCGAGACCTTCCGCCGGGAGGGCCCGGCCCGGACGATTCGGTCAGGCCGGCGCGCTCAGGACTGTGCGGCCACGAGTGCGCGGAGCCTCGTGACGGCGTCGTCCACCATGTCCGCGACGGGCTGGTCGATGTTGAGCACGTACCCGCCCTCCTCCTGGGCGAGCGGCTCCAGGGTCTCGATCTGGGACTCCAGCAGCGCGGCCGGCATGAAGTGCCCGCTGCGACCCTCGATGCGCCGGGTCAGCACCTCCACGGTGCCGTCCAGGTGCAGGAACAGTGCGGAGGGCGCCTGGGAGCGGATGCGCTCGCGGTAGACGCGCTTGAGCGCGGAGCACGCCACCACGAGGCCCTCGCGGCGCTCGCCGTGCTCGTGCAGGGTGCGGCCCACGATCTCGAGCCAGGGCCAGCGGTCGTGGTCGTCCAAGGGGGTGCCCGCGGCCATCTTCTGGACGTTCTCCAGGGGGTGCAGGCTGTCCCCGTCGATGAACTCGACCCCCAGCTCGTGGGCCACGAGCGTGCCGATGGTGGTCTTGCCGGAGCCCGAGACCCCCATGACCACCACGAGCGGTGGCAACGGTTCGCGCACCCGGCTCATGCCCCGGCCCCCGTGGTGGGTGCCGGGTGTGCTGCCGGGCCCTGTGGGGCAGAGTCCCGGGGCGCGGGGCCGGTGCGGACGTCGTCGTCGTTCACGGTGTTCCTCTCAGACGGAGCGTGACCACGAGGTCACCCGGTAACCCTGCCACGCCGGGGGGCCTTCGTGCGAGACGGGCGTGTCCGAAGGGGACGGGGCGACGACGCCGCCGGGCCGGCTGTGCACGACCCCCCGCTCCCCGACGGCCCACCGTCCTGGCCGCGCCGCGGGAGGCGCGGTGTCCCGGGCGGGGGCACTCCGCTGCCGGGGCGTGCACCACGGGCGCATACTTTCCCCGTGATCACTCTCGCGCTCGTGCTGCTGGTGGTGGGGTTCCTCTACGCCGTGGACCACGCCTGGCCCGGGTTCCGCGGGATCAGTGCGTGGTGGCTGCGCCGTGGTGAGCCGGTCAAGGACTGGGTGCGCCGGGCCCCGCTGACGTACCTGTACCTCACGCTGCTCACGTTCACCACGTGGCTTTTGGCCAACACCTCCGAGCCGCTGCGCAAGGCGTTCCTCGCGGAGCAGTCCACCAACCTGCACGAGCTCAGCACCAACCCGGTGACGGTGCTCGTGCGCAGTGCCATGTACGTGTCCCCCGTGGAGCTGCTCATCTGGTGGGTGGGGTTCAGCCTGGTGGTCGCACCCCTGGAGCACCGCTTCGGATGGCAGCGTACTCTTGCAGGGTTCGCACTGGGGCACGTGGGCGCCACCGTGGCCGTGGCCTACCTCCAGGTGTGGCTGTTCCGCACCGCGGAGCTGCCCGTGCCGTCCCCCGTGCTGATCGACGTGGGGGCGAGCTACGGGTTCTGCGCCCTCGCCGCGCTGGCCACCTACCGGGGAGCGCTGCTGCGCAGACTGCTGTGGGCCGGGGCGCTCGTGGCGCTGCTCGCCACGGGCCTGCTCCTGGACCTCGACTGGTCCTCGATCGGGCACACCGTGGCGGCGCTGCTGGGGTTCGCGTTCTGCCGGCTCGTGCGCCCGGAGGCCGCGGTCCACCACGAGGCGCGGGTCCGTGCCCGGCGGCTCTACCAGAGCGAGCACTGACCAGCCGGCGCGGCAGGGTCCGTCCCGCTCTGGACCCCATTTGTTACCGGCGAGTTTTGTGACCTGTCCCACCCTGCCCTAGCATGCAGACACTGTTCAGGGGTCGCGTGCCGCCGGTGGCGGGCCCCCACCCCGAGGGTGACTGCGAGGGAATGACGTCATGAGAACCAAGCCCTGGATGAGGGTCAGTTCCGCGCTGCTGGCGGTGGCGTGGGGAGGCAACGAGTTCACGCCCCTGCTGGTCATGTACCGCACGGTTGAGGGCTACGAGCAGGTGGCCGTTGACATGCTCCTTGCGGCATATGTGTTGGGCATCGTGCCCGCACTGCTGATCGGTGGGCCGCTCTCGGACCGGCACGGGCGCCGCACGCTCATGATCCCGGCCCCGGTGCTGGCCATGGTGGGCAGCATCCTGCTGGCCGTGGGTGCCGAGAGTCTGCTCCTGCTGTTCGTGGGCCGGGTGTTCTCCGGGCTGGCCCTCGGGCTCGGCATGGCCGTGGGCACCTCCTGGATCAAGGAGCTCTCCGAGAAACCGTACGAGGAGCACCCCGAGCGCGTCTCGGGAGCGCGTCGCGCCTCCCTGTCCCTGACCGCCGGGTTCGCCCTCGGTGCCGCGGTGGCCGCGGCCCTCGCGCAGTTCGCGCCCCTGCAGACCGTGCTGCCCTACATGATCAACCTGGCGATCTGTCTGCCCGCCGTGTTCCTGGTGGCCGGCGCTCCCGAGACCCGGCGCGCCACGCCCCCACACGGGCCGCTGCTGGCGGACCTGAAGATCCCGGCCACCCGGCAGCACCGCTTCTGGTTCGTGGTGGCGCCCTCCGCCCCGTGGGTCTTCGGCTGCGCGGCCTCTGCCTATGCGATCCTGCCCGCCCTCATGGCGGACGTGGTGGGACCGCAGTACGGGATCGCGTTCTCCGGGCTGATGTGCCTGGTGGGGCTGGGCTTCGGGTTCTTCATCCAGCCCCTGGGCAAGCGCCTGGACCGGGACGGCTCCATCCGCTCGCTCGCCGTGGGGATGTGCGCCGTGATCCTGGGGATGCTCGCGGCGGTGCTGGCCTCGGCCACCCTGAACCTCGCGCTGGTGCTGCTGGCCTCCGCGATGCTGGGCTGCGGCTACGGGCTCGTGCTGGTCTCCGGCCTGCAGGAGGTCCAGCGGATCGCCCGCCCGGACGACCTCGCCGGGCTCACCGCCGTGTTCTACTCGCTCACCTACATCGGGTTCTTCGTGCCCATGGTGCTCGCGCTGATCTCCGAGTTCACCACCTACCCCTGGCTGTTCGCCTCCGGCGCCGTGATCGCCACCCTGTGCCTGGGCATCATGGCCTACGGCCGCCGCCACGAGGTCCGGGACCTGGACGCGGTGGAGGCGGGCGCCGCCGGGCGCTCCTGACCTTGTCGCGACGACGCCGCACGCCACCGGACCCGGCGCGGGTCACGGGGCGTGCGGCGTCGTCGGTCGTGGACACCGACCGCGCCGTGCGGTGACCGCCGGAATTCTGGCCCTGCGGCGTCGTCCGCGAAATGGCAGGGTCCGGGGCCGGACGGCGCAGCGGACGCGCGCCGCCCGGCACGGGGCAGGCTCAGGAGCGGGTCTCCTGGGCGTCCGTGCCGCTCAGCGAACGGTGGTGCGCCATGAGCTGCTTCTCCCGCGGCAGGACGCACAGCAGCAGGGCGATTGTCAGCACCACGGACAGCGTGAGCAGCCCGTAGGTGGCGCCCCAGCCGAACTCGTGGACCACCCACCCCACGCCGGTGGACGCGAGCGTGGCGCCGAAGACGTAGCCGAACAGGCCCGTGAAGCCGGCGGCCGTGCCCGCCACGTGGCGCGCGGACATGTCCAGGGCCTGCAGGCCGATGAGCATCACGGGGCCGTAGATGAACGCGCCGATGAAGAACAGGAACACCATGAGCAGCCAGTACGGCGTGCCCACCGGGGCGAGCCAGTAGGCCACCAGGAACACGCCCACGCCGAGCATGAACACGATGCCGGTCCAGCTGCGGTTGCCGCGGAACACCTTGTCCGAGACCCAGCCGCACGCCAGTGTGCCGAAGATCCCGGCGAGCTCGAACAGGGAGAAGCCGGCGATGCCCTGTGCCAGGGACATGCCGTGGTGCTCCGCCAGGTAGGTGGGTGCCCAGCTGAGCACGCCGTAGCGCAGGGAGTAGATGAACACGTTGGCCAGCGCCAGGAACACCATGGTGGGGTTGAGCAGCACGTGCTTGGTGATGATCCCCCAGTAGGAGGACCCCTCGAGGTCGCTCGCATCCGCTTCGACCTTGGCGGGATCGTCCCGGTACTCCTCGATCGGGGGCAGGCCCACCGCTTCCGGGCGGTCCCGGACCATGACGAAGGCGATCGCGGCGACCACGAGAGCGCCGAGAGCCGGGACCCAGAATGCCGACTGCCACGAGTCGCCCGTGATGGCCAGGCCGAAGGCGGCCAGTGCGCCCACGCCCATGCCGCCCACGTTGTGCGCGGTGTTCCAGATGGCGGTCTTCCAGCCGCGCTCGTTCGTGGAGAACCAGTGCACGAGCACGCGCCCGCACGGCGGCCAGCCCATGCCCTGCACCCAGCCGTTGAGGAACATGACCGAGGCGAAAAGCGCCACCGAGGCGGAGACCGCGGGGACGAACGCGACCACGAGGTTCGCCACGGCGGACAGCGCCAGGCCGATCGGCAGGAAGTACCGCGCGTTGGAGCGGTCCGAGATGGTCGCGGAGAAGAACTTGGAGAACCCGTAGGCCAGCAGCACGGCGTTGCCGATGATGCCGATCCCCACGGTGCTGATGGTGCCCTCGTCCATCAGCAGGGGTGCGATCAGGGAGATGTTGTTGCGGATCAGGTAGAACCCGGCGTAGCCGATGAAGATCCCGAGGAACACCTGCAGGCGCAGGCGGGGGTAGCTCCGGGCGACCTCGTCCTCCGGCAGCCGGGGGGCCGTGGGTGGGGCAGCCAGCCAGCGCAGCGCGCGGGGCGCGCTCCTCGCGGAGGCGGGGTCCGCGGCGGTTGCGGCGGACTGTGGTGAGGGTGCGGACATGCGCTCCACCTCTCAGGTCTCGGGGAAGGGCCGCTGCTGACCCGGGGTGCCCGGAGAGTTCAGCCGGTCGTGTTCCCCGGAGGAGCGGAGGAAAACGCCATGGTACTCACAGGCGCTCGCCGGTTTCGAAGGCGCGGGGCATGTCGCCCGGATCAGGCGGTCAGCAGGGTGATGGTTCCGCGGGCCAGCACGACGACGCCGCCCACGGTCGCGAGCGTCATGGCCAGTTTCTGCGCAGTCGCCTTGGACATGTGGCGGGCCAGCCATGTCCCGATCGCAATCCCGGCCAGGACCGTGAGCACGAGGGCCACCACTGCCACGAGCGCCGGAACGGGCAGGGCGAAGTGCACACCCGCCACCAGCTTGGAAGCGGCCGAGAGCGCCCCCATGGACATGAACACCGGCTGCATGGTGGCCGCGAAGTGCACCTGGTCCCACCGGGTCACTCGCGAGTAGATGACCATGGCCGGCGCCGCGACACCCGCAGTGGCGTTGAAGAACCCGCCGATCACGCCCGCAGGCACCACCGTGGCGCGTCGGGAAGCGTAGGGGGTGGCGGGGGAGAAGCGGGTGATGGCCAGCCCCGCGAGCACCACCGAGCCCACGGCCACCTGCAGCCACGCGCTGGGCACGTGGCGCACCACCACGGCCCCCGCCACGATGCCCGGAACCGCGGCCGCCACCAGGACGGCGGCGTGGCGCCACTCCACGAGCCGGCGCACGGAGAGCGTGATGAGGAACCCGGAGCACGTGGTGGCGGCGTTGGTGGCCAGCACGCCGGCACCCGGTCCCATGAGCAGGGACAGCACGGGCGCCACCACGAGGCCCACACCGGTGCCCGAGACCCGTTGCAGGATCGTGCCCACCAGGACGGCGGCCAGGGCGGCCAGCAGGATGCTCATGTGCTGCTCCTCGGGGTACGCCGCGCGTGTGCGGTTGGCGGGGCATGGCGCGGGGTCCGTGGTGCGGTGCACGGCAACCCCGTGAACGGGGTCCATGCTCTCAGACGGGGCGCTCCCTCGTGGCCGTGCGCACCGGGGTGACGCCGCGGCGTCGTCGTGACCGGTGGCGGGCCCGACCCTGGCAGCGGCGGGCAGCGGCGGAGGACGGTCCTGGCGTGCGGCACCGCGGCAGGGCCTACCCTGGCCCCATGGTGGAACAGAGCAGGTGGATGGCCCAGGTGGCGCAGAACCCGAGGCACTCGCAGTGGTACATCGACAGGTTCCGCACCATGGCGCGGCGCGGCGAGGACATCGTGGGGGAGGCGCGCCTCGTGGACGCCATGGTCCCCCGCAGGGCGAGGATCCTGGACGCCGGCTGCGGGGCGGGTCGGATTGCCGGCCACCTCCACGGGGTGGGCCACACGGTCACGGCCGTGGACGTGGACCCCGAGCTGATTCGCGCCGCCCGCGAGGACCACCCCGGGCCGGACTACCGCGTGGCGGACCTCGCGCTGCTGACCGAGCTGGACCTGGGCGACCCTTTCGACCTCATCGTGTGCGCCGGCAACGTGATGACGTTCCTGGCGGAGAGCACGCGCCGGGACGTGCTGCGCGGTTTCGCCGCCCACCTGACGAACGAGGGACGCGCCGTCGTGGGCTTCGGCGCCGGACGCGGCTACCCCGCCGGAGACTTCCTCGCCGACGCCGCCGCCTCCGGTCTGGCACCCCAGCTCACCCTGGCGGGGTGGGACCTGCGCCCCTGGACCGAGGACACCGACTTCATGGTGACCGTTCTGGGGCGCCGATGACCCAATAAGCGCGGGGTGTAGATGACTGGCTGGGCCAGCCATCTACACGTCAGGCGCTCAGCCGTTCAACCGTGGCTCGCAGTTGATCGCTCAACGTGTAGATCTGCTCAAGGGCGTCCAAAGGGTGACGAGTTTCACTCTTGTTTTCATCCAGGATGCCGATGTACTTCTGGCTGCGGTTGAAGTGCAGCCGAGCAATGGTCTTTCTATTGTTGTTGTCCAGAAGGATCGCGCAGTACGACTTCGCGTCCCGGTATGAGACTCGGGACATGTCCACTTGATTACAGACGATGGCGCGCACGATATTGAAGGCGGAGAGTTCCTCCGCAGTCGTGATGATTTCCTCCTGGGTCTCTTCGAGATCCCGCACAGCTTCCTCTTGGCTGCTGATCTCTCCAGCAGGGTCGACTTCTGGGGGGAGCGGTGGTGGAGTGGAGCCAGCCCCCAACGCGGTCGCGAGCCGGTTGTTCACCTGCTCGTTGAGGAACTGCTGGGATGCCTTGCCCACCAAAGGGGTGAACTGCTCCCTCACCTTCTGCGTGAACGCGCCTTCGTAGACCCGGTTGGTGAAGAAGCGGATCCAGTCGTCAGAGGGGTCTTTGAACTCTGCGGCGATGGCCCGCTTGATCTGTCCCACATATTTCAACTCACCCGCCGCGCTGATGATCGAGTCCAGGTCGAACTCCGTCTTGCTGAGCTTGAGCAGCTCGGGGAGCAACGTGGTGTCGATGTCGAGCAGGTCCAGAACGAGGAACGGTTTCGCGTCCATTCGGTTGGGTGCATCGAGATCGGTGTAGAAGTGGTACTTCTCGCCATTTGTGAGGACGGCGATGCGGGCATTCGTCACTGCGAAGTACCTGTACAGTTGCGAGGCGTGCTCCAGCGAGAGGGGTGAACCGACGTGTTTGCACTCGATGAGCATCTGGATTTGGCCATCCTGGACGATGGCATAGTCGATCTTCTCGCCCTTCTTGACGCCGACATCGGCAGTGAACTCCGGAACGACCTCGGACGGGTTGAAGACGTCGTACCCGAGGATGGTGGAGATGAAGGGCATCACGAAAGCGTTCTTCGTGGCCTCCTCGGTCTCCAGGGCGGCCTTCTGATGGGCCACCTTGGTAGCCAGTGCGGACAACCGCTCTGCGAAATCCATGCTTCCTCCGAGTGCACAGGGGAGGGCGAAACCTGGGCTGCAGGCTGTTGCCCCCGGATGAAAATTTGCGAAACTGCATACACACTACTGAGATGTCGACACTTTACGGGCTGATTCGCGCGAGTCTCGATCCAGCAGCACCTCTGTGTCGCCAGCGGGAGCGCCGAGTGGTTCGAACCGAGTGGCATCGGAACGTCACGTATCTCTTCTCGCGGGACCAACGCCAGTCGCTGGGGAAGGCTCCCGGGCAAACCCCGTACGCTTGACCCGCACACGTGTGTTGGGTGAACGGGAAGAGGTACACGCATGTCCGCTGGACTTGCCGCACTGCTGGACGACGTCGCGGCGCTCGCCAAGATGGCGGCCGCGAACGTCGACGACATTGCCGGGGCCGCCGGGCGGGCGAGCGCGAAGGCCGCGGGCGTCGTCGTGGACGACACCGCCGTGACCCCCCGCTACGTGGAGGGCATCAGCCCGAGCCGCGAGCTGCCGATCATCAAGAAGATCACGATCGGCTCGCTGCGCAACAAGCTGCTCATCATCCTGCCGATCGCCCTGATCCTGAGCGAGTTCGCGCCGTGGTTGCTCACGCCCCTGCTCATGCTCGGCGGGACCTACCTGTGCTTCGAGGGTGCGGAGGCCATCGGCGAGCACCTGTTCTCCAAGGGCCACGCGGAGAAGAAGCCTGCAGCGGAAAAGGGCCCGGATGCGGAGAAGAAGATCACCGCGGGCGCCATCCGCACGGACCTCATTCTCAGCGCGGAGATTATGGTGATCTCCCTCAACGAGGTGGCCAACGAGCCCCTGCTGGCCCGCACACTCATCCTGATCGCGGTGGCCATCTTCATCACGTTCCTGGTCTACGGGGTCGTGGCCCTGATCGTGAAGATGGACGACATCGGCCTGGCCATGGCCAAGCGGGACTCGGAGAAGTCCCAGCGCTTCGGTGAGTTCCTGGTGCGCGCCATGCCCTCGGTCCTCAACGTGATTTCCATCGTGGGCATGTTCGCCATGCTGTGGGTCGGCGGACACATCATCCTGGTGGGCACGGCGGAGCTGGGGTTCACCGCCCCAGAGGAGCTCGTCCACCACCTCAGCGAGGCCGTGCACCACGTGGCCGTGGTGGGCCCGGTGCTCGCGTGGCTCGTGGAGACGGTGTGCGCGCTGGTCCTCGGCGTCATCTGGGGCGCGATCATCGTGGGCATCGTCCACGTCCTGCCGTTCGGCAAGAAGCACGACGACGACGCCGCGTCGGCCTCGGAGGCCGATGCCCAGGGCACTGCGCCCCGGCAGGACCAGGGCTCCGGGACCGCGGCTCCTGTCCACGGTTCCGACCTCGGATCCCCGAGCGCCGGCTCGGGATCGAGTGCGGCGCAGGATCCCTCCACCGGTCGGTGACCGCGCGCCGATCCGGCCACCGCTCAGGTCGCGGGTGGGCCGGGGGCATGGACCGGGTGTTTCCCCGGGGTGCCTTTCGTGGCGGGTGTTCGGGGACCGTCTGACCTCCGGGCCATACTGGGCCTATGGCATACCCCACCCAGCCCGTCCTGGTCACGGGCGGCACCGGCTTCATCGCCGGCCACTGCATCCTCCAGCTCCTGCACGCGGGGCGGCCCGTGCGCACCACGGTGCGCTCCGAGTCGAGCGCGCGGCGGGCCCGGAGCATCCTGGTGCGTGCCGGTGCGCAGAACGTGGACCTGCTCGAGTTCGTCACGGCGGACCTCACACGGGATGACGGGTGGCTGGACGCCACCCGGGGAACGGCGGGGGTTCTGCACGTGGCCTCCCCGGTGGCGCCGGGGCGTGTGGAGAACGAGGACGATCTCGTGGTCCCCGCCAGGGAAGGGGCGCTTCGGGTGCTGCGGGCCGCTGCGGACACCGGAGCACCGCGCGTGGTGCTGACGTCCGCGTTCCACGCCGTGGGGTTCGGGCACGGGGCCGTGGACCGGGTTTTCACGGAGGCCGACTGGTCCCCCCTGGACGGCCCCGGCATGGACGCCTACGGCCGGAGCAAGGTGCTCTCGGAACGGGCGGCCTGGGACTTCGCGGAGCGTCACCCGCAGCTGGAGCTGGTGACCATGCTTCCGACTGCCGTGGTGGGCCCCGTGCTCAGCGACGCGGTCACAGGGACCAACCACATGCTGCAGATGCTGCTGAACGGCAGGATGCCCGGCGTCCCGGACGTGGCCGTGCCGCTGGTGGACGTGCGGGATGTTGCCGCCGCGCACATCTCCGCGCTGGGGGCGCCCCGCGCCGCCGGGCAGCGCATCCTGGTGGCCTCGCAGGAGGCAGCCACCCCGCTGCGGGAGGTGGCCGAGCTGCTGCGCACCACGTTCCCGGAGACCCGGGCCGGCAGGCCCGTGCGCCGCGTCCCGTCCGGTCTGATCCGCGCCGCCGCACTCGTGGTTCCGGCGGCCCGGAGCATGGTCCCTGACCTCGGGACCGTGAAGCGGGTGTCCGCTGCACGCCAGCATGAACTCTTGGGCATCTCTCCGCGCCCGTGGGGCACAGCCGTGGTGGACGGCGCCCGATCCATGGTGGAGCGGGGCCTGGCGGGATGAGTGTGGTGTCCGTCGCGGTCCCGTGGCCCACGCCACCTCTGAAGGACCGGGCCGCACGCTCTGGGCCCCGCCCGGCGTCCTGAGCCCACCGTCCGTACCGCGGGAGGGGGAGTCACCGCAGGTCAGAACGGCCAGCATCGCAGAACAGGAGACCAGGGGATGGCATGATCGTTCACTGGACGGACGTGCGCCCCCGGCACGCCTGACCACCGCCGCGACCGGGCCTGAGCTGACCGGTCGGGGCCACAACTGCACATCCCCCTCAGAAAGCATCCCCCCATGCCTTCCCCCCGTTCTTCCGTCATGCCCGCTGCAGTCCTGTGTGCGGCAACCCTGACCCTGCTGGCCGGCTCTCCCGCCGCAGCAGCCCCACCGCAGCCGCAGCAGGCGACCGTTCAGGCGCCCCGCGCGGTCCCTCCCACCACGGCGTTCCACCAGAGGTTCACCGCGGCGGGACTGACCTCCACCTACCACGTCTACGCGGACGGCCTGGACCCCTCGAAGGCCGTGGGAGCGGTCTTCTACCTGGGTGGCGACTACGACAAGCCCGGCGAGTCCTGGGTCCACGACCCCGGGGGATCGCACATGCGGGCCATGGCCGCGGAGGCCCGGAAGAAGAACATGGTGCTGGTGGTCCCGATCTCACCGGACCGTCAGGCCAGGGGCAACGGCATCACGTGGTGGGAGGAAGCGGATGCCAACGGCGACTGGTTCCGGGCCCTGCAGAGCTCCCTCACGGCCCGGTACGGGCTGGACACCTCCCGCGTGTGGCTCACCGGCTACTCGGGCGGTGCCGAGTTCATCACCTACGAGCTGCTCGCGGACCGGCAGAGCTGGATCAAGGGCGGGGGTGCCACGATCATCGGCGGCGGCGGCTCCTACGGGATGCAGACGGACCCCGGGGCCGCGGTGCGCTCCCTGCCCCTGAGCTGGCACGTGGGGTCCGAGGACGTGGCGGGCAGCACCAACCCGCCCACGTGGTCGGCCCGCAACGCGGCGACCAAGGGCCAGAAGCGCTACGTGAAGGACGGGTTCACCCGCACCTCCCTGTCCACCCTGCCGGGGGTCGACCACGAGGAGTACGACATCGTGGGCCTGTTGCGTCACGACCTCGCGGCACTGCCCCCGGCTCCACCCGCACAGACCTCGTCCTGGTTGAAGGGCGCCATCAGGACCGACTACCTGGCCACCGGCGGGGCTGCGCGCTACGGACAGCCCACCTCCCCCGAGAAGCCCACGGGCCACCGGGGCGGGGTCTACCAGGGCTTCACGGCCAACTACACCTACTACTGGAGCTCGCAGACCGGGGCGCACCCCGTGAAGTGGGGGACCGGCATCGGCAACGCGTACCGGGCCGCCGGTCTGGAACGCGCGTGGGGATATCCCGTGATGGCGGAGAAGCCTCTCTCCGGTGGGGCGTACCAGGACTTCCACCAGGGCAGCGCCCGCTTCCGGGCCATGTACTCACCCCGCGGAGGAACGCACGTGGTCAAGCTCAGCGGGGGGATCGGCTCGGCATGGTCCAGGGCAGGACACGAGCACGGCTGGGGCTTTCCCGTCACGGACGAGTACGCGGTGTCCGGGGGCATGGCGCAGAAGTTCTCCAACGGGTGCACCGCCACGTGGCACCGCGCCACGGGGAAGGTGACGGTCGCGCGGGGCTGACCACGGCGGCGTCGTGCCCCGCCGTGGTCACCGCTGCCGCGCGCTCAGGGCCGTTCCGGCTCCGCGGCCTTCGCGCGGCTCGCGGGCATGAGGAACTTCCAGGGGCTCTGCTCGAGGGACAGCGGCATGGGCACCTCGATCACCGTGGGGCGCCGGGCGGCGATCGCCTCCGTCATGGCCGTGCGCAGCTCGTCCGGGGACGTGGCGCGCAGGCCCAGGGCACCGAAGGACTCCGCCAGCGCCACGAAGTCCGGATTGGCCAGCTCGGTGGCGGAGCCGTGGCCGTAGATCCGCACCTGGTCCGCCTGGACGTTGCCAAAGGCCTGGTTGTCGAACACCACCGTGATGAGGTTCAGCCCGTGCTGCACGGCGGTGGCGAGCTCCTGCACGCCGTACAGGAAACCACCGTCCCCGGTCACGGAGACCACCACGCTGTCCCGGTTCGCGGCCTGCACCCCCAGCGCCGTCTGGAAGCCGTATCCCAGGTTGCCCTGGTAGCCGCTGGTGATGAAGTGGCGGGGCTCGTAGACCTCCAGTGCAAAGATGGACGCGAAGCCGATCTGCGAGACCTCCTCCACGAAGTATCCGTCCCGGGGGAGCGTCTCGCGGATCGCGGCCAGGTAGTCGCTGTGGGGCTGCAGCTGTGCAATCTCGGCCCGGACGCCCTCCTTGACCTCCTCGAACTCCGCGGAGCGGGATGCCCGTGCGGGCATGTCGTCGAGGGCTTCGAGCAGCTGCACGGTGACCGCCCGGGCGTCCCCGGTGAGCGGCACGTCCGGCGTGAGCCGATCCTGCTGGGCCGCGTCGATGTCCACGTTCACGGTGCGCAGCCCCTCGGGGGTGTCCGGCCAGCGGAACCACACGAGCTCCTGCCGGGTGCCGATGCCGAGCAGCACGTCCGTCTCCGCCCAGCGCTCGAAGCCCTGAGCGCTCGTGAACCCCAGCGGGTGCTCGTCGGACACGATCCCGCGACCACCCCGTAGGGACACCACAGGGGCCTGCAGCTTCTCGGCCAGGGCCAGAATCTCCGTGCCCGCGTGCCGGGCACCGCTGCCCACCATGAGCATGGGGTTGCGGGCGGAGCGCAGCAGCTCCGCGGCGCGGGCCACCTCACCCGCGTCCGCCTCCGGTGCAGCCACGGGCGGCGCCACCACGCTCTGCATCTCCGCCTTCTGCGTGAGCACATCCCACGGGATGGCGACGACGCTGGGTCCGGGCCGCCCGCCGGTCGCTCGGGTGAACGCCTCGGCCACCGCCGCGGGCACCTCGGCGGGGTCGGTCACGGTGCACGCGGACTTGGTGAACGAGGCCACCGTGGCCTGCTGGTCCGGCATCTCGTGCAGGTGGCCCATCCCCCTGCCGATGAACTCGGTGGGGATCTCGCTCGTGAGGCACACCGTGGGCGTGCTCGTCGCCAGCGAGGTCAGCATGCCCGCGCCGGCATTGAGCACGCCCGGTCCGGGCACCACGCTGAACACGCCCGGGCGCCCGGTGGACTGGGCGTAGCCCAGCGCCATGTAGGCGCTCGCCTGCTCGTGCCGCGTGGCAATGACCTCGATGCCGGGTTCCTTCCGCAGAGCCTCGAACAGCTCGTAGGTCTGCACACCGGGGATCCCGAACACGGTGTCCACGCCGTGCTCCCGCAGCGCCGCCACGGCGGCCCGACCGGCGGTCGTCCCGCGGGGCGAGCCGGAATCGTGGGCGGCCGCGGCGTCGTCGTGCGTGCTCATGCGTGCCGCTCCTACTCGCCGAGGTCCGCGTGCTCGGTGGCGGGCTGCTCGGAGCGGCGGGTCACGAACACGCCCGTCAGCGCGATCAGCGCCGTGGCGGTGACCGTGAGCAGCAGCTGGTTGCGGGAGGCTGGGTCGAACATGGTGACCACCACGATCAGCACGAGCATGGCCACCGTGAGGTAGGACAGGAACGGGAAGAGCGGCATGGTATACGTGCTGGCACGCACCCCGGGATTCTCCCGCTCGCGGCGGTGGCGCAGGGTGATCTGCGAGGCGGCCACGGAGATCCAGATGATGATGATCGTGGAGCCCACGATTGCCAGCAGCGTGTCCAGCACCTTGCCCGGGAACAGCGCCTCCAGGATGCTCGCCACGAACCCGAAGGACACCGTGAGCAGCACGGCGCGGCGCGGCACACTGTTGTGCGCGGTGCGCTTGATCGCGGCCGGCGCGTAGTTGCGCTGGGCCAGGGAGTGCATCATGCGTGACGCGGCATAGATGTTGGCGTTGAGCGCACTGAGCAGGGCGAACACGGCGATCAGAGCCATGATGCTGCCCGCAGCCGGGAGGCCGGCGACGTTCAGCACCGCCGCGAAGGGGCCCTCGGGCGGATCCGCCTGGGAGGGCGGCAGGATCGCGACCATGATGAACACCGAGCCGATGTAGAACAGCACGATGCGCCACGCCACGGTGCGGATGGCCGTGGCCACGCTCTTCTGCGGGTCCGCGGTCTCACCCGCGGCGATCGCCACGATCTCGGTGCCGCCGAAGGAGAAGATCACGATCAGCAGGCCCGCACCCACACCGGCGATCCCGGTGGGGGCGAAGTCCTGGAAGTTGGACAGCCCGCCCTCGTGGCCGGGGATCACTCCGAAGAGCATCAGGATGCCGACCACCAGGAACGCCAGGATCACGCCCACCTTGAGGAACGCGAACCAGAACTCGAACTCGCCGTACTTGCTCACGGCGAACATGTTGATCACGGTGAAGACGGCCATGAAGACCAGGCTCAGCACCCATGTGGGTGGCACGCCGATCCCTGCCACGGAGTCCCCCAGGATGCCCGTGAGGATCGTGGCGGCTCCGTTGGCTTCGGCGGCGGTCACGACCGCGAGCTGCACCCAGTACAGCCAGCCCACGGTGTACCCGGCCACGGGGCCGAAGGCGTTCTGCGCGTGGGTGGAGAAGGCGCCGCTCGTGGGGTTCGCGGCGGAGAGCTCGCCGATCATCCACATGATGAGGACCACCAGGGCGCCCGCCACCACGTAGGAGACGAGGATGGCGGGGCCCGCCACGGCCACGCCCTTGCCGCTGCCCAGGAACAGGCCCGCGCCGATCGCGCCGCCCAGTCCCATCATGGTCAGCTGGCGGGGCTTGAGGCCGCGGACGGTCTTGGTGGAGGCGTCCGGGGCGTGACCCGGGGCCTGAGGGGTGGTGCTCATGGGGTTCAGCCCTCGTTCCGGGAGGTCGCGGCGCCGTCGAGGTGGGCGCGGACTTCCTCCGCAGCCACCAGGAAGGCCTGGTTGCCGGCGGGGGAGCCGATGCTCACGCGGATGCCCTCGTCGGTGAAGGCGCGCACGATCACGCCGTGCCGGGTGAAGATCTCCTCCGCGGCCGCGGTGTGCTCACCCGTGCGCAGCCACACGAAGTTCGCCTGCGACTCGACGACGTCCCAGCCCTGCTCCGTGAGCCGCTGGTGCACGTGGTCGCGCTGCTCCACGAGGGCGGTGATGCGCTCCTCGACCTCGGACTCTGCGGCGAGGCTGGCCAGGGCCGCCTGCTGCGCCAGGTTGGTCACTCCGAAGGGAATGGCCACAGCCCGCAGCGCGGCGCTGATGTAGTCCGGGGAGATCGCGTAGCCGATGCGCAGACCGGCCAGCCCGTACGCCTTGGAGAACGTGTGGAGGACCACCACGTTCGGGTAGGCGCGGAAGAAGTCGATGCCGCGGGCCGCGTCCGGGTCCACGTTGAAGTGCACGTAGGCCTCGTCCACCACCACGAGCACGTGCTCGGGGACCTGCTTCATGAACTCGTGGAGCTCGTCAGCGGTCACGGAGGTGCCGGTGGGGTTGTTGGGTGTGCAGACCAGGATCACCTTGGTGCGCTCGGTGACGGCCGCGGCCATGGCCGGCAGGTCGTGGCGCTCGTTCTCGTCCAGCGGCACGTGCACGGCCTTGGCGCCCGCGAGCCCCGTGAGGATCGGGTACGCCTCGAAGGAGCGCCACGCGAAGACGACCTCGTCGCCCTCCTCGCACACGGCGCGGATGATCTGGGAGGCGACCTCCACGGAACCGCTGCCGAAGCTCACGGACGAGGGCTCCACGCCCCAGCGGCTGGCCACGGCTTCCGTGACGGCCTGGCAGGTCATGTCCGGGTAGAGGTTCATCTCCGGGGACATCTGGTTGACCGCGTCCAGGACGGACGGCAGGGGCGGGTACGGGTTCTCGTTCGAGGACAGCTTGTACGTGATGACGTCGGACGAGGCCGCGGACTTCCCCGGCTTGTACGGGGGAAGCGACTGCAGGGCGGAACGCAGGGACACGGCGGATCGGGCCGCGTCTCCCGAAGAATAATGGGACACGAAGGACTCCTTGCGGGATCTGTGGTGGCAGTCACAGTGACACAGCCCATGGGGGCGCACAACCGGGTCAGTCCGGAGTGAGCACAATGTGCAGTTCTCAGCGTGTGTGCCGGTGATCACTGCACAATATGTCATGTGCAACGCGTGTGCGGTGGCACTCAGGCGGTACTCAGGCAAGGGGATCGGATATGAAGATCGACGAGCTCGACGTCCGGATCGTGCAGCTGTTCAGCGAGGATTCCGGGATCGGGGTGCTCGCGGCGTCGCGCGCGCTCGGGGTGGCCCGCCCCACTGTGCAGTCCCGCCTCGACAAGCTCAAGGCCGCCGGTGTGATCCAGGACGTGGCACCCACCTTGAACCCGGCCCGGTTCGGCTACCCCGTGATGGCGATCGTCTCCATCGAGATCAGCCAGGGGGTGGGCCACGTTCCCGTGGGGGAGGCGCTGCGCGAGATCCCCGAGGTGATCGAGATGTACACGGTCTCCGGGGACCACGACGTGATGGTCCGCGTGGTGGCCCGCTCCAACGACGACCTGCAGCGGGTCATCGACGCGATCGCCCGGACCGGAGCCGTGAACCGCACCCGCAGCGTGGTGGTGCTGCAGACCCACTTCCAGAACCGGGTGCTGCCGCTGTTCGCGCAGGTGGGCGGGTCGGCCGCGGCACAGGAGGGATAATTCGGGCCCCGGCGAGTTGAGAAGTCGCGAACAACCCAAATGGATGCCTTGGTTCGTACCGGCGCACCCACCACTGCTCGTGCAGTGCGGCTTGCAGTCTTTCGTGGCGGACGCGCAACTGCCCATTTTCGAAAGATGGTTGTCGACGACGGTGGCAGCCCTATGCGTCGTTGTTCATGACGTACCGCGTCCCCTTGCGTCCCTGGCCGCCCTGCATCGCCACAAGACCCTCCGCGAGCGGCAAGCGCAGGGCATAGCGGAGTTGGGATGTGGTCAAACCCGTCTGGACTGCGAGATCTTCCAGCCGAAGAGGGGAATGGAGACGCAGAACCTCCAGCACCTTGGCTTCGTGAACGGTAGGGGCGGAGGTTTGCGGCGTGGCCTTGCTGCGCTGCGCTGCGCTCGCAGCAGGCGGAGTCCCGGAATGCGGGGTCTGGCTCGTGGGGCGCCACAGCAGTGCCTTGAACTGCACCCCCGTGTCGTGCAACTGCGGGCGCGGCAGGCCGTGCCGGCGGGCGGCGTCGTAGACCTCCCGGAGCCCGCCGCCCTCGCCTTCGATGATCGAAGCGCCGTCACTCGTGGTGAGCTTTTTTGCCATCTGGTAAACGCGCTGGTTCACTGCAGCCTGAGCATGGTCCTCACTTTCAAGCTGTGCGAGAGACACCCCGCGCAGTCCCCCGGGGCTCAGGACGAACAGATTTCTTGGCGTCAGTCTGACCTGGATCGACTTGCCCACACCGAGGGTGTTCGGTCCCAAATCCCGGTGGACGAGAGCATTTCCGATGAGCTCTCGGACGGCGTTCAACGGGATCTCGGCCACGGATTCCATGTGCCCGTCTTCCCTGTACCGCTGAACTGTGCCCAGGTTCCGCCGAACCCATGCCAAGAGGTCTTCGAGAAGGACGGGGAGTGGCCCGGTGAAATCCTCCAAATTCTGATTTCGAACATTGCCCCCGCTCTCCGGCAGCTGCACGGCAGCCGTGACAGTGAGCCCTGGATAGTGTCCCTGGGGATACATGCCGAGGGCATAGAGTCCTGCGAGGGTCGGAACGCCGTCCGCCGTCACCACCGAGGTCGTGCGAAGAATCTTGTCGTCGTCAAGCGATCGAAGACGCTGGTCCCGCTCGCGGGTGGTGTGAAGGTACGCGCTCACCGCCTCGGGCAGCAGATCGTCGATGGAGCGGCCCCGCGCTGGCTGAAGGTCGTAGTCGACCTGTTCGTCAGCGTGCAGCTTGGCCACCTCCAGCATCCGGAGTTCGTGTTCCTGCATGGTGTAGTCGCCGTCCGATTGCCGTAGGTAGGCTCGACCGCCCGTAGTTGCCGGTTTGTCGACGATGCGCAATGGGGCAACGTGGGCCACGAGCACGACACGCCCATCGAGGGTGTGGGTTTCGGTCGTGATGTGCGGGGAGGGGGACACCGATTGTCTCGCGGTAGCTACGAGCCCGCTTTCTGCTGCTGCGACGTCGTCCAGTCCTGTCACGTCGAACGACCCCGAGGACTCGTCGACCCCCAGGATGATGCTTCCGCCTCCGGGCATGTTTGCGAAGGCACAGATGGTGTCGGCGAGGTGGGGTAGGCCACCGGACGCCCGTTTGACTTCGACCGAGGTGGTGTCTCCCCTGCGGGCGCGCATGTCTTCCAGAACGGACTGCAGACGGGCGGTGCTCCATGCCGTGGCGTCAGAGTACTGGCATCAGTGACAAAATTGGGAGTTTGATTGACACTTTGATTCTCAGTGACGGTGCAAGTGAGTGACAAGTGCGTGATGAGAGTCCCCGGGGGCGCATGACCATCGGAATGACAGAAGTCCCGCCCGACCATCCGGTCGAACGGGACTTCCTGCGGTGCGCGAGGGGGGAGTTGAACCCCCACGCCCTCTCGGGCACACGGACCTGAACCGTGCGCGTCTGCCTATTCCGCCACTCGCGCTCGTTGTCCCACTCGGCGTACGCCCGTGAGCAACGTCGAAAAGCCTACCCCACCCTGCCCGGGTTGGCGAATCGTGGCCTCGGAAGGCGGGGTGCGGCGCGCGACAGCGCGTCGCGGCGTGCTCGGAGCCGGGGCCGACGCCGCCCGCGACCCGGGCCGCGGCGTCGTCGCCATCACATGCTGACCGTGAGCCCCGTCCACGCGATCGCGGCGCAGAGCAGCCCCGCCACCGCGTACAGCGTGACGGGCACGAGCAGCAGGATCTCCCGGCCGGATCCGGCGTTGCCCAGCAGGGGGAGGCGCACGAACGAGCGCCGCCGGTAGAGGGAGGCGGGGAGCGGGAGGGGGAGGCGCAGCGGCCACAGCAGGTGGATGCCCTGGGTGGTCAGCAGGTCGCCGGCCATGTGCACGGCGCACCCGAGTCCCACGGCCACCACGAACCAGTGCGGATGCTCCGGGGGGTGCGCGGCCACGAACGCCCCGAGCAGGATGCCCACCACCCAGTTGGCGTGGGAGAGCCGGTCCGGGACGAAGGCCAGCACCTTGACCGCGCACGCGATCAGCAGCACGGACAGCACCGCGGCCAGCGGCCACACCTGCCCGGGCAACAACGCCGCCGCGTCACCGACCGCCCCCGACCCCCCGGACCCTGCGCCCAGCCCGCCGGACACCACGGCACCGGTAGCCGCACCGCCTGTCGTGTCCGCCGCGGACTCCGTGCCGCTCCACTGCAGGGCGTCGCCCACCGGAACAGAAGCGCGCTGGGAGAGCTCGGCGAGCACCATGATCGCAAGCAAGCCCAGAAGCGAGTGCGTGCCGCGGCGGTGCCCGCCGGCGAGTCGGCTCAGACCCTTCGCGAGCCAGCGCGAGACCGGCGGCAGGGACCGTGCCACGGTTCCGCCCGGGTGGTCGAGGTCCGTCAGCAGGGCCGCCCCGGCGCAGATCAGCGCGCCGGTGACCACCCCGGGATCCCCCACGGGCATGAGACCGAGGCCCACGGGGAAGGAGACGTCCGCGAGATCCACGGTGTAGGTGCCGGTCAGTGCCACCCACGCGGCGGCACCGCACGCGGCGTGGCTGGGGCCCATCACGGGGCGGTCCTGGGCATGGGGCGGTCCTTTCCAGACCTCGGGGAAGAAGAGAAACCCCAGGTTAGGAACGGGTTCCGACCCGCATAAGCGCCCTCCGGTCAGCGTCCTGGGCCGGTCTGCGTGGGGGCGACGCCGCTCGCGGACCGGCGCGCTCGGTGTCTCCGCGAAGTGGGCCGGTGTCCCCACGGAGAGGGCGCGCCCGGTGTCCCCGCGGTGCGGGCCGGTGACCCCGTGGGCGGGGTGCCCGTCGCGCGACCTTCAGAGCCTCCGGCCGCAACGATCCGGAGCGCGGCCACGAGATCGGACGGCTGCGCTCCGGTTCAGTCCTCGGACTTGGGGGTCCAGGGCAGCTGCTGGTCGCACCCCGGGGTGACCCAGGCCTTCACGTACCCGGCGCTCTGGTGGAGGTACTGGTTGAAGAGACTCTTGCCCGTGAGCTGGAAGTCCACCGCGGACATCCGCAGCTCCCCGGAGTAGCAGCGCTCCAGGATCAGCCGGGAACGGGAGACGTGCTGGGTGAACGTCACGGCGGTGACGGTGTCCCAGCCGTGCTGCGCCGAGAGCTCCTGCAGCTTGATGGCCTCTCCCTGCGTGGTGGAGGGATTGGGCTTGAAGCACAGCACCTCCACACCGTCGCGGGGTTCGCAGAAGGACTTGGCGGTGTAGTACTCCACCATCTCGGGCGGGTCGAAGGGCTGGGCGTCCGGTGTGGAGACCACCAGGGTGTCCGCGATGTGCTGGTTGTAGACGAGGTCCTCCGCGTAGGCCATGCGGGCGGGGTCCGGAGGGCCCAGCACGAACACGGCGTCGGAGGTGCGGGGCGGGTCCACGTCCGGGCTGTCGAGGACGGCGTGGCACACGGCGAGCCACAGGGTCACGAGGAGCGTCAGGGTGATCAGCACCACGAGGGGCCACTTCCGCCTGAGCGCAGGGGGGTGCCCGGAGGGAGTCGGGGCCACGGGGTTCCTCTCACTGGGGCTGTTCGGCGGGCGCGCCGCGGATATCATCTCACCCAGCACGGCAGGGACCCACGGCTGCGTGCGTCCGCCGGTAAACGCCCAGCAAGGAGTCAGCACATGCGATCGGATGAACACCTCGAACGCGCCGTGACCTGCCCGGTTCCTCTGCGGTGGGGGGACATGGATCCGTACGGCCACGTGAACAACGTGGAGGTCATCCGTGTTCTGGAGGAAGCTCGGATCGCGGCCTTCGGCGTTCCCGTGGGCACGGGGGAGCAGGTGGTCCCGCCCAGGATTCCGCTGTTCTCCGTGCTGCCGGAAGGAACCCAGGCACTGATCGCAGAGCACCGCGTGAAGTACCTGCGGCCCCTGGAGTACCGCAACGAACCGGTGGACGTGCGCGTGTGGGTGGTCTCAGCGAGGGCCGCCACCCTGGTGCTGGGGTTCGAGATCCTGGACTCCGCGGACGGTTCCCCGTGCGTGCGCGCGCAGACCCAGCTGGCGTTCTACCTGCCGGAGACCCGCACGGTGCTGCGCCTCACGCGTGAGCAGCGGGACGTGCTCGCGCCGCACACCGCGCCGTCGCCGTTCTGAGGCAGGACGGGCGCGCAGGGCTCAGGCCGCGACGCCCGGGGCCGTGGCGAACTGCAGCTCGGCGCGCGTGCGCAGGACCGCGCCGTGCTCGGGCAGCACGCGCCAGGTCCACCACAGCAGGGCGTGGGACTCCCGGTCCACGTGGCACGTGGCTGCCGTGATGGCGGCCGGCTCCTCCGGGTCCTGGACGCAGACCGCCAGGGGCGCGCTCTCCAGCGTGGTCCGGATCCGCGCGAGCTCCTTGCGCAGTCCGCGGGCGGAGTGCTCGGTGACGGTGCAGCCCACCTCCACGCGGGAGGCGAAGGGGCAGGGGTGCGAGATGTCGCGCAGGATGGGCAGCTCGGCGGCGCCGTCCTCGAAGACCCCCACCGTCTCCACCCAGCTCTGCCCCGCGTGGGTGATGACGAACTGGTGGTGCCCGGATCCCACGCGCAGCTCCACGTCCGTGAGCCCGTCCACCCGGAGGCGGCGGCCCGCGGGGGCGTCGAGCACCGGGAGGTCCGTGCGGTAGCCGAACTGGTCCGGGCGGCACACGACGTGCCCGGGCACTCGGGTGAGCCAGTCATGCTCCATGCTTGCCATCTTCCTGTCGGCCGCGCGGCAGCCCGCCGCGCCTTCTTAACGATCGAAAATATCCCCGGCTCGGGGGACAGGCAAGCACCGAATGGTCACTGTTCGGTGACGGGAGGCGCGCATCAGGACTGCGGGGCTACGGCAGCGGGCGTCCGCGTGCCGCGGTCCACAGGGCGTACCAGTCCTCGTGCGTCATGAGCTGCGCCGCCCGGGGAGCCTGCGCACAGGCCGCGATCCGCCGGGGATTCAGCGTCCCCACCACGGGGCGGATGCCGTGGGGCAGTCGCAGCAGCCAGCCGACCACCACGGCCTCCGCCGGCACCTCCAGGCGCTCCGCGAGTCGGGCGACCAGCGCGCTCGTGCGCTCCTCGGGCGTGTCGGGGAGGCCCCCGGCACCGGCGGACGACGCCGCACGGTCCGGTTCCCCCGCGGCGTCGGCGGCCGGGCGGTCCCGCCGACCCGCCTCGCCCTGGTCCGAGGGGCCGTGGGCCGCGGCGGAGGCCCGGGGAGGGGTGGCACCGGAGTAGACGCCGCCGGCGAGCGCACCCCACGCCTGGATCTCGATGCCCTCCGCGGCGCACAGCTCCGGCAGGCCGCGGGGGAAGGACACGGCGGCCCCGTCCGGGTGGTTGGCCAGCACCTGGGCCTCCACGAGGTTCCGGTGGGCCAGGCTCAGCTGCATCTGCACGGCAGTGACGGGTGCCCGCAGGTGGCGGCGCAGCTCCACCACGTGCTCCGTGGTCATGTTGGACAGCCCCACGGAGCCGATGAGCCCCTCCTGGTGCAGCTCGTCCAGGGCGGCGGCGGTCTCCTCCGGGGGCGTCAGGGGATCCGGGCGGTGCAGGAACAGCCGCTCCACCCGGTCCACCCCGAGCCGTTGCAGGGAACCCTCGAGCGAGGAGCGGACGGCGTCCCGGTCCAGCCGGTAGTGGGCGGGAGCCCCCGCGGGAGCGGTGTTCCCGGGGAGCCGGATGCCGCACTTGGTCTGGACCTGCACGGCCTGGCGCAGCACGGCGTCCTCGCCGATGATCCGCCCGAACACGGTCTCGGAGTCCCCGCCGATGTAGATGTCCGCGTGGTCGAAGAGCGTGTACCCGGCACGGTGCGCGGCGTGCACGGCGTCGCGGGCGGCGTCGTACTGGGCGGCCGGGATGCGCTCCTGGCCCCAGGCACCGCCCAGGTTCATGCATCCGAAGACCAAGGAGTGGCTCACGCGCGTCCGCCGTGCTGCTCGGCGGCGCGCCGCAGCCGGGCCGCCTCCGCGAAGGCCGCGGCGGACTCGTCCAGCTGCCCCGCAGACTCGTGGAGAGCGCCCAGCTCGGTGAAGCAGTCGGAACGGTCCCGGAACGAGTCCGGGTCCTGCTCGTAGAAGTCCACGGCGCGGTTGTAGGCGGTCACGGCCTGGGCGTGGCGGCGGGTCTCCCGGTAGACGCGCGCGAGGTTGACGTAGCAGTCCGCCTGGTCCCGCGGCTCGTGCGGGGCGTCCAGGTACTGCCCGAGGGCGTCGAGGAGATGCGTCTCCGCGCCGTGCAGGTCACCGGTCTCCACGAGGAGCGACCCCAGGATCAGGTGCGCACGGGCTTTGTGCTTGCCGCTGCCCTCCAGCCGGGAGAAGTGCTCCAGGGCGCTCTGGTACTCCGCCACCGCCTTGCTGGTGCGGTCCATGACCAGGTGGATGTGCCCCAGGTTGTAGTGGCACGCGGCGAGTTCCCTGTGCGCGGGGCCGGACTCCTGGAAGAGCTCGATGGCCTGCCGGTAGGAGGTCTCCGCCAGGGTGTGGTCACCTCGGTCCTCCGCGTCCAGGGCGCGTGTGAAGAAGCCGTTTCCGTCATCCGAGTAGCTCATCGGCCCGTCCTCCCGGGATCGCAGCGAAGTCCCCCCATGCTACTCGGGGAGCGGGGGTGGCAACCCTGCTGATAATCTCGGACCCACACTCTCCCAGGAGGTCAGGATGGCAGCACAGCACACCGCGCCGGGGCAGGACCCGCGCAATCCCCGCCACGCAGCAGCAGCCCACCACGAGGACCACGCCTCCGTGATCCGTCACGAGGAGCGGCTGGTCATCGAGCGGGAGCAGGCCGAGACGGGCCGCGCCCGGCTGCGCAAGTACGTGGTCACCGAGCCCGTGCGCCAGGAGGTCACCCTGGGCTCCGAGGAGCCGGACCTGGTGCGCACGCCCATCACGGCCGAGGAGCGCCAGGCGTTCCTGGACGGCCGCGAGCTGCCGCTCGGGGAGGACGAGGTCATCCTCTACCGCTCCGAGCCCGTGGTGCAGACCGTGCGTGTGCCCTACCAGCGCGTGCGTCTCGTGGCCCGTCGGGTGGAGCGCACCGAGGTCGTCGAGGACACCCTGCGCAAGGAGCGCGTGGACATCGAGACCCAGGACGAGCCCCGCGTCTGAGGTCTTGTCTCCCGGCACTGCCGGTACCACGACGCCGCGCCCCGCCGATCGGGGGCGCGGCGTCGTGCTCTGCCGGGCCCCCGAATGGCGGGGTGCCGCGCTCCGCGAGGGGGCGGCTCACGGGGCGTTGAGCTCTCAGGGGCCACCCTGCGGAACCGGCACGGTGTCCTCCGCCGGACGTGCCGTGGGGCGCGGGCGGCGTCGTCCGTCCGTGGCCGTGGCCCGGGGGTAGGTTGGGTGGGTGAGTGAAACGACCCTGACCCTGATCCGCCACGGCCAGACCGACTGGAACCTGCAGCGCCGGCTGCAGGGACGCTCGGACATCCCCCTCAACGACACCGGCCGGGAGCAGGCACGAGCGGTGGGCCGCGAGCTGGCGGCCTCGGGCGGGCACTGGGACGTGCTGGTCTCCTCACCGCTGCAGCGCGCCAGGGAGACCGCGCAGGTCATCGGGCGGGAGATCGGGCTGGAGCTCTCCCGCACCTACGAGGATCTCGTGGAGCGCGCCTTCGGTGACGTGGAGGGCCGCGACTGCACGGGAATGGGCGACAACGAGCGCCACGCCATGATGGAGAAGCACGGTGAGGCCACCGAGGACGTGGTGCAGCGGGGGCTCTCGGTGCTGCGCACGATCCTCGCGGACTTCCCCGGCAAGGACGTGATGGTGGTGGCCCACGGCACCCTCATCCGGCTCACCCTGGACCGTGTGCTGGACACCGAGCTGCCCAGCCTGGAGAACGGTCAGGTGCTCACGGTCACCGCGGAGCAGGTGCTGTCCGCGGACTGAACGGGTCTCGCCAGACGTTTCCCGCGCCCGTCTGCGGCGCCCGTCCGCCGGGCCCCGCTCAGGACGCGGTGCCCGGGGAGCTGCCGGCCGAGGTGGTAGACGGGCCCGCGGCGTCGTCCTGGTGAGAGCGAGCTGGGCGGTGGGCGTGCAGCAGTGATAGCCCCGTGAACACGAACCCGCCCACGAAGTTGCCCACGAGCACGGGGATCTGGTTCCACAGCCACCAGTCGCCGAACGAGACGTCCGCGCCCAGGAGCATGCCCATGGGGATCATGAAGAAGTTGACCACCGCGTGCTCGAAGCCCAGCCCGTAGAACGCCATGATGGGCAGCCAGATGGCCGCAATCTTCCCGATCGTGTCCTTGGAGACCATGCCCATGAACACTCCCAGGCAGACGAGCCAGTTGCACAGCACGGCCTTGACCAGGACCGTGGCCATGCCGGCGCCTCCCATGGCGGCGTACGCGGTGGTCTTGGCCTGGGCGGTGTCCACGAACTTCTGCCCGAGCGCACCGGCGTCGTGCGAGCCGAAGCCCGTGAGCGCGCCCGCGTAGAGCAGGGCGAACGCGGCGGCGCCGATGATGTGGCCGACGACCACCATGAGGCTGTAGCGACCCACGGCGGACCACGGCACGAGCCCGCGCACCGCCGCCATGGGGGTCAGGGCGAAACCGCCCGTGACGAGCTCCATCCCCATGAGGATCACGATCGTGATCCCGGCGGGGAACAGCACGGCCCCCACCACGGGGGATCCCGAGCTCACGGTCGCGGACACGGCGAACGAGGTGGTGGCCGCCAGGACGGCGCCGCCCAGCACGCCGCGCAGCACCAGGGCACCGGACGAGGCGGTCGCCTTCGCCTGTCCGGCGGCGACGGCGTCCGTCACCACGTCTGCGGGTTTCACGGTGGTCATGGCTGCCCTGCTCTCTGTCTTGGGGGGCGGGCCGGGTGCCCGTCGGTGGCGCCACGGGCGCCCGCACCGGCCCGTGCAGGGGGATGCGAGCGGGAAAACCGTGACCGCACGAGTGTAGGACCGTGCAACCCTGCGGTGAACACGCGCCGTGTCTGGTCCCCGTGCGTTTCGGGTCCTATGGTGGTGGAACATGCGGCAGTGTGGCCGTGGGCGGTGCAGAGGTCGTGGACTCCGGGAGAGCGTTCCGGTGGACCCTGCCCGGAGGTGCCCCACAGGGCGTCACGTGCCACGCCGTGGAGTTACGATCCCCGACTCAACGACAGCTAAGGCGTGATGCAGTAGTGACCTCTCCTCAAGCCACCACCCAGGCCATCCCCACGGTGTGGCAGCGACCGCGATGGAGCGGAGCGCAGGCATGGATCAACGAGTACTACCGCTCCGCGCCGGACGCGGACCTTGTGGGCACCCAGGAACCGGTGCTCACCGACCGGGCCGAGACCCACCGGGAGGTGGGCCGCACCCGCGGCGCCGGCGAGCTGTGCATCGACGTCCGCGAGGACCACGGGGTCACCGTGCTCTACATGGTCACCACCGACATGCCGTTCCTGGTGTCCACGCTGACCACGGAGATCGCCGCCAACTGGGGTGGCGCCAAGCTGGTGCTGCACCCGCTGCTGCTGGCCGTGCGCGACGCCGGCTCCCACGAGCTCACGTCCCTGGACGAGGTCCCCAACATCTCCGCGGTGTCCTCCGGTGACACCACGGCCATCCCCATCACGGACGAGCTGGCCGGGGCGGCAGCCGGGGGCCGTGACTCGTCCACCGCGGTGGAGTCGTGGATCCGCATGGAGCTGCACCGTTCCCTGGACCAGGTGGAACGCGGTGAGCTGGCCCGTCACATCGAGTCGCTGGTGGCGGACGTGAGCCGGGTGGCCGAGGACCAGGAGGCCATGCACGAGCAGGCCCGGGTGATCGCAGACTCCCTCGCGCCCCTCGAGAACCTCACGTTCCAGGACGGCTCCCGGCTTCCGGACGTCCGCGCCTCCCAGGACTTCCTGCAGTGGCTGCGGGACGGCAACTTCGTGTTCATGGGCATCAAGCGCTACGACCTCGAGGCGGACGGCGAGGACGCCGTGCTGCACTCCCGCCCGGACACGGGCCTGGGGCTCCTGCGGGAGCAGGGGTCCGAGGGCCACGCGCAGAAGCTCACGGGTCTGGGCAGCGCGCACGCCCGCGACCACCAGGTGGTGTTCGTGACCAAGGCGAACCGCCGCTCCTCGATCCACCGCCGCGAGTACTTGGACTACATCGGTGTGCGCACGTTCGCCGAGAACGGGGACGTGGACGGGGAGTACCTGATCCTGGGTCTGTTCTCCCGTCACGCCTACTCCGTGCCCGCGCAGCAGACCCCGCTCGTGCGGGAGAAGGTGGAGCGCGTGGTCGAGCGCTTCGGCTTCCTCCCGGACTCGCACTCCGCCCGTGACCTCATGGGGATCATCGAGGACTACCCGCGGGACGAGCTGTTCCACATGTCCGCGGAGAAGCTCTACGAGACGGCCGGTGGCGTGCTGGGGCTCAACGAGCGCCGCCAGACCCGCCTGTTCCTGCGCCAGGACACCTTCGGGCGCTTCATGTCCGCGGTGGTGTTCCTGCCCAGGGACCGCTACAACACCTCGGTGCGTCAGCGCATCGAGACCCAGCTGTTCGAGGTCTTCGACGCCGAGGCCATCGACTTCGAGGTGCGCCTGACCTCCTCCTCCCTGGCCCGCCTGTTCTTCCGCATCCGGCTGCCCTACACGGGCGAGGTGCGGGACTTCGACCACGAGGACCTCGAGTCCCGCCTGCGCGCCGCGGTGCGCTCCTGGCCCGAGTCCCTGGGCCGCGCGATCGGCCAGGAGTTCGAGGACGAGAAGGCCGGCGCGCTGGGCCCCGTGTGGGCGGACGCGTTCCCGGGCTCGTACCGCGAGGACTACGAGATCGAGGAGGCCATCCAGGACCTCAAGCGCTGCGAGAAGCTGTGGGGCCGCGACCCGGACCTGCCCGCCGAGGTCCGTGTGGCGCAGACCGAGGACGGCCAGGTCCGGCTGAACATCTACCTCACGCAGTCCCTGTCCCTCACCGAGCTGCTGCCCCTGCTGCACAACATGGGCCTGCGCGTGCTGGACCAGCGCCCCTACACGGTCACCCCCGCGGACGGCCGCGAGTTCCAGCTCTACGACTTCGGCGTGGAGCTGCCCGAGGGCGTGGACCCCGAGGGCCCCGAGGACGCCAAGACGGAGGACCTCATCGAGGACACCCTGTGCGCGGTGCTCTCCAACCGCTCCGAGTCCGACAGCATGGACCGCCTGGTGCTCACCGAGCGCATGGGCTGGCGCACCGTGGCCGTGATGCGCGCCTACGTGCGCTACCTGCTGCAGCTGAACTACCCCAACTCGTTCGAGTTCATCGCGGACACCCTGGTGGACCACCCGCAGGCCACGCACGAGCTCGCCGAGCTGTTCTCCGCGAGCTTCGACCCGTCCCGCTTCACGGACGACGACGCCGCCCGCGGCCAGGCGCGCGAGGCCGCCCTCCAGCGGCTGGCCGAGGTGCTGGAGAGCGTTCCCAGCCTGGACGCGGACCGCCTGTTCCGGGCGCTCGCGGACGTGGTCACGGCCACCCTGCGCACCAACGTGTTCCAGAACCGCCCCACCATGGCGTTCAAGCTGGACCCCGCGGCCATCCCCGCGGCACCGCAGCCGCGCCCGGCCTTCGAGATCTGGGTGTGGTCCCCGCGCGTGGAGGGCACGCACCTGCGCTTCGGCCAGGTGGCCCGCGGCGGTCTGCGCTGGTCCGACCGCCGCGAGGACTTCCGCACCGAGGTGCTGGGCCTGGTCAAGGCCCAGATGGTCAAGAACGCCGTGATCGTGCCCACGGGCGCGAAGGGCGGGTTCTTCCCCAAGCAGCTGCCGGACCCCGCGACGGACCGCGAGGGCTGGCTGACCGAGGGGCGCGAGGCCTTCAAGCTGTTCATCGCGTCCCTGCTGGACGTCACCGACAACATCGTGCGCGAGGCGGAGACCGGTGCCGGCCAGGAGGTCTCCGCGCAGAACGGGACGGACGAGACCGGGCAGGGTGCGGCGTCGTCGTCCCGCGGGGATGCCACCCCGGGTGCCGAGGGCGGTGCGAGCGGTTCCGCCGAGACCTCCGGCGAGGCCGGGGACACCGTGGTGCACCCCGAGAACGTGGTGCGCCGCGACGGCGACGACTCCTACCTGGTGGTCGCGGCTGACAAGGGCACGGCGGCGTTCTCCGACACCGCGAACGCGATCTCCCTGGACCGCGGCTTCTGGCTCGGGGACGCGTTCGCGTCCGGCGGCTCCGTGGGCTACGACCACAAGGCCATGGGCATCACCGCCCGCGGTGCGTGGGAGTCCGTGAAGCGCCACTTCTTCGAGCTCGGCGTGGACACCCAGTCCGAGGCGTTCACCGTGGTGGGCGTGGGGGACATGTCCGGGGACGTGTTCGGCAACGGGATGCTGCTCTCCGAGCACATCCACCTGATCGCCGCGTTCGACCACCGGGACATCTTCCTGGACCCCACCCCGGACGCCGCGGCCTCCTACAAGGAGCGTGAGCGGCTGTTCAACGCGGGGCGCACCTCGTGGCAGGACTTCGACCGCAGCGTGATCTCCGAGGGCGGCGGCGTGTACTCGCGCCGCGAGAAGTCCATCCCGCTCACCCCGCAGGTGCGCGAGGCGCTGGGCATCGAGGACGGTGTGGAGTCGCTCAGCCCGCAGGAGCTCGTGCGCCGCATCCTGCTCGCGCCGGCGGACCTGCTCTACAACGGCGGCATCGGCACCTACGTGAAGGCCTCCTCCGAGACCCACCAGGAGGTCGGGGACAAGGCCAACGACGCCATCCGCGTCAACGGCGAGGACCTGCGCGTCAAGGTGATCGGCGAGGGCGGCAACCTGGGCGCCACCCAGCTCGGGCGCATCGAGGCCGCGCTGAACGGGATCCTGGTGAACACGGACGCGATCGACAACTCCGGGGGTGTGGAGTCCTCCGACCGCGAGGTGAACATCAAGATCCTCGTGGACGGCATGGTCCAGGCCGGGCTGCTCTCCGCGGAGGAGCGCGCCGAGTTCATCGAGTCCATGACGGACGAGGTGGCGGAGCTGGTGCTGCGCACCAACGTGGCGCAGAACGTGCTGCTCACCACCGAGCGCGCCCGCGGGGTCTCCTTCACGGAGATGTTCATCCGGCTCATGCACTGGCTCGAGGACACCGCGGACCTCAACCGGGAGCTGGAGTTCCTGCCCTCCGACGCCGAGCTGCGTGAGCGTGCCGCTCAGGGCCAGCCCCTGACCGGCCCGGAACTGTCCGTGCTCACGGCGTACGCCAAGATCCAGCTCACGGCGGCGCTCGTGGACAGCGACCTCGCGGACGACCCGTGGTTCCACCGCACGCTGTCCCAGTACTTCCCGGCGCAGATCCGGGAGCGCTTCGACGCGGAGCTGGACACCCACCCGCTGCGCAAGGAGATCATCTCCACCGTGGTGGCCAACCAGATCATCAACTTCGGCGGGATCGCGTTCGCGTACCGCGTGGTGGACGACTCCGGTTCGGACCTCGCGGACGTGGCGCGCGCGTTCACCGCGGCCATGGAGATCTTCGAGCTGGAGAGCTACGCCGACCGCCACGCCCAGCTGGGTGCGGACGTGCCCCTGGAGGTGTGGAACCGGATGTCGCTGCGCATGCGGCGCCTGCTGGACCGCGTGGTCCGCTGGTTCCTGCACCGCCAGGACGCGGACACCGGGATCCAGGAGCTCGTGGACACCTACCGTCCCATCGTGGCCCTGCGCTTCGGCTCCGAGCACCTGATGGGCCCGGAGTCCGAGGAGCGCACCCAGACCGAGGCGGAGCTCGCCGAGCGCCACGGCGTGCCGCGGGACCTCGCGGTCGAGTGGGCGGAGCTGCTGGACGCGTTCGCGCTGCTGGACGTGGCGCGGCTCGCCGAGCAGCAGGGCATCACCGGCCCGGCGCATGACGGGACGGCGGGCGACGGAGGCGGCGCGGCGGCGTCGTCCTCCGGGCGCGGCCTGACCGGGGGAACGGACGGGAACGGCGTGAGCGTGCAGATGATCGCGCGCGTCTACTTCTCCCTGTTCGACCGCTACGGGCTGGAGAACCTGCTCAACCGCATCAGCGCCCTGCCGCAGACCACCCGCTGGGAGAACATGGCGCGGATCGCGATGCGCGAGGACCTGTACTCCACGCTGGTGGCGCTCGCCGCGCAGGCGCTCGAGTCCCCGGGTGAGGACGCCCAGCAGAAGGTGCAGGCGTGGGAGCAGGAGAACGCGGACCGGCTCGAGCGGCTGCGGGAGGTGCTGGACGAGATCGAGTCCATGTCCGAGTCGGACGACGCCGGCGCCGAGCTCGCCGCGCTGTCCGTGGCGCTGCGCACCCTGCGCGGGGCGCTCGTAGACTGATCCTCACGCCGTCGGCCCCGCCCGACGACGCCGCACCGCGCCCCCGCGGCCCACGCACCTCAGGTGCCGGGCGGCGGGGGCGCGGTCGTGCGACCGACCGGTCCTGGCGCCCGATCGGTGCGGGCGTCCGACCGGTGCGGGCGTTCGGGCGCTGGCGGCCGGGGAGGTGGCCCGGTCGTCAAGTGAGCGATGGGGCCGGAGAGGTGGCCCGGTGGGCAGGCGAGCGGCGAGGGCCGGGCCTCTCACCGCACCGGGGCGGGAGCGCCGTCGCCCACGGGGCCGTCACCGTACGATGGGGCGGTGACCGCAGACATCATTGCCACCATCGTGACCGTCGCCCTCATCATCGTGGGCTGCGTGGGAATCGTGATCCCCGTGCTGCCCGGATCCATCCTGGCGCTGATCGGGCTGGTGATCTGGGCCTTCGTGGTGAACGCCCCCGAGGGGTGGGTGGTGCTCGCCCTGGGTGGGACCCTGCTGATCGCGGGGCTGTCCTCGAGCATGGTGCTCACCAGCAGCAAGCTCAAGCGCCGGGCCATCCCCAACCGCACGCTGCTCTTCGGAGTGGTGGGCGCCGTGGTCGGGATGTTCGTGATCCCGGTGGTGGGCCTGTTCGTGGGGTTCCTGGTGGGGCTGCTGCTCTCCGAGACCGTGCGCAACCGCAACCTCAACACGGCGCTGGCCAGTTCCTGGGTGGCGGCCAAGGCCATGGGGGTGGGGATCTTGCTGGAGCTCACGTGCGCGCTGCTGGCGTCCCTGACGTTCATCGTGGGGGCGATCACGTACTTCGTGACGGCGTGACGGCGTGACAGCCGCAGCCGGCGTGATCGGTGGGGGCGCCCCTACCGGGGTCCCCGACCGGCGGCGGGCCTCTGCTGACGGTGCGGCCCGACCGGAGGCGCGCCCCTACTGGCGGGGCGCCCCGCTGGTCGGCAGCGGAGCGAAATCATGGTGCTCTCTAGTGGAGTAAAAGCACGCTGAGGCCCGTTCTGCTGCATTTACTCCACTTCACAGCACCTCACAGCACCTCACAGCACGGCGCGGCACGGGAGAGTGGCCCACGCGCGCCGTGCAGCTACCTCCTCCAACGCAAAGTGCAGACTTTGCCACTGATCGGCGCTTTTGTGGCAAAGTCTGCACTTTTTATGAGGGCGAAGCCCGCTACCTCTGGGGTGGGGATTCGGTTGATCTCCGCAAGACCCGGTTCACGTCATGGGGGTTCGACGTGTTTCCGTCGCGAGTCGGCTCACAACCGCCAGGGCAGCGGGATGGCCTCCATGTCCTGGCCCGGCTGCATCCCGTCCTCGGGGACCACCAGCAGCACGTCCGCGTGGGCGAGGCCCGAGAGCATGGCCGGGCCCACCGTGGGCTCGGGGATCACCCGGCCGTCCTGGATGTAGGCCGGGATCACGCGGGTGCGGCCCAGGGGGTCCAGTGCACGTCCGGCCGTGAGCCGGCGGGTGGTGGGCAGTCCCTCACCGGTGGCCCCGGCGATCAGCGCGTGGCCCACCGTGAGCAGACCGGTCATGGCGCACAGGGGCGAGCCCGGCAGTGCGAGCACCACGGGACCGTCCTCCGGGAGCTTCGCCAGGATCACGCCGTGAGCCGGTTCCTGCGCCACCCCGTCCAGGATGAGGTGGGCGCCCAGCTCCTCGAGGGCCTGACGGACGTGGTCGTCCTCCCCGTGGCCCGTGCCGCCCGTGGTCACGACCATCTCGGCGCGGGCGTCCAGCAGCGAACCCGCACCCATGGGGGACTCCGTGAGGGCGGAGACCATGCCCTCGCAGCCGTCCGCCACGCGGCGCACCTGGTCCACGTTCGCGCCCAGTTCCCGGAGCACCGCGGGCAGCTGCAGGCTCAGCGAGTCGCGCACCTCACCGGGCCCGGGGATGCCGTCCTCCACCACGTTGGCGTAGCCGAGCAGCACGGTGACGCGCGGGCGGCGTCGTACGGGGAGCATGTCGTGGCCGGCGCTCGCCGCGAGCCCCAGGTGCACGGGGTTGAGCTTGCGGCCCGCACGCAGCAGCAGGTCACCCTGCTGGATCTCCTCGCCCACGGCGCGGACGTCCTGGTTCTTCACCAGGGGAGCGGCGGGGGTGGCGTCCTCCAGGGTGTCGCCCTCCACGGCCCTGCGTCCGTGCTCGGTGTCCTCGGGGACGTCAGCGGCGGGGTCCGCCGGCACCACGTGACCGCGGTGGGCCTCCAGCACGGCACTGGTTCCGTAGGGAACGGCGTCCCCGGTGTTCACGTGGGTGGCTTCCCCGGGGTGCAGCTCCACCACGGCCAGCATGCGCTTTTCCGGGGGCAGGGTCAGCAGTAGCCGCTCGTCGGTCTCGGCGGGCTGCGGGGTGCGGACCCGCCACGGGCCCTCGCCGGCCACCGCCCAGCCGTCCGTGGCGGCCGTGGCGTAGTGGGGGACCGGCATCTCTGCGGTCACGGACTCGGCAAGGGTCTCCTCGAGGCACTGGGCGAGCGGCAGGAGGATGTTGGGCAGCGGCTGGGGCACGCCGTACGCGATGCGGCGGGCCTCGTCCCAGGACGCCCAGTGCGCGGTCGGTTCGGCGGCCTCGCGGTGCTGCGACTGCTCGTGGTCCTCGTGGGCGGCGGCATCGTGCGGGTGCGGAAGTCCGGGCATCTTGTCTCCTCAGCGTGCTGATTCAGTACGAGTCGAGCCTGTGAACATCCTCCCACGTATCCACGTCCGCAGTGCTCCCGGCGGGCACGGTGACCTCCTGCGGGCCCAGCCGCCGCCACACGGAACGCAGGGACGCGTTCTCGGTGGGCGCAGCCGCGAGGGCGCGGGAGAGCGCGTCCGTGCGGGCCAGGACCACCAGGTTCTCCCGGCGTCCCTCGCCGGTCACCGCGATCAGCCCTGCCACGTCCGACGCCGCCCGGTCCGCCGTCGCGCGCAGCTGCGCCAGGGCGCGGTGCACGTCCGGCATGTCGCACGCGAGCACGGCGGTCCAGGGGAGCCGCTCGGGGGTGGCAGCCAGGGTGACGACGCCCGCGGCCACCGCGGCGGCCGGCCCCGAGAACGGGGGATCCTCGCGGACGCGCAGCACGTATAGCGGCAGTGGGAGATCCTCCGGGCCCACGACCACCACGGTCCCGAACGGCAGGGCCGCGTCCACGGTGCGGGCCAGCAGAGTGGAGCCCGCTACGGGCAGCAGGGCCTTGGGAGTTCCCCCGAGCCGCGAGGAGCGGCCCCCGGCCACCACCACGGTGTCGAAACGGGGGCCCTCGTGGGCGTCGCCGCGGGCGGTCATGCGATCAGCGGGCGGGCTCGTCGGCGTCCTGCGCGTCCTCTGCGTCCTCGAAGTCCTCGTCGAGCTCGGGATCCTTGGGACGCTCCTTCTTGGGCAGCCCGGCGATCCGCAGCCCGCACTCCACCACGAGCAGCACGAAGGCGATGTAGTAGATGATCATCGTGGGGTAGAAGTACGGCAGCTGCTGGCTCATGCCCACCAGGGACAGCACCAGCAGGACCACGGAGAGGATCAGCACGACCATGTGCGCGGTGCCGAAGACCCCGGGGCGGCCCTTGCGGGAGAGGTACATGGCCGTGAGTCCGAAGAGGATGGGGAAGAGCAGCTGTCCGGCGAGCGTGATGCCGTCCTGGATGTAGGGGTAGACCCCCATGGCCTGGAGGACGGCGGTGATCACGAGCAGGGCGGGAGCTACGAAGGACTTCATGGGACACCAGTCTAGGTGCGGCACGTGGGAGGACCGTGTGACGGCAGACCCGCCCAGCGGGTGGTCAGGGCGGTGGCTGGCGGGGTGAGGTGCCCCGCCACCGGGGGTGCGGCGTCGTCGAGCGAAATCAGCGGCGGGCGGACCGCGGGGCGGATCAGGCGTGGAGATCCCGGCGGGTGAAGGCGAGGTGGCCGAGGAGGTAGACCACCGCGGAGTAGACGAGAAGCAGACCGATCCCCGCCCAGCCCTCTCCCGTGCTCAGCGGATCCGAGCCGAAGGCCCAGTGGTAGGGCGAGATGGTGGAGAGCCAGTCCAGCGAGTCCTTGCTCCGGGCCACGGCGTCGAACGCGTAGGACGCGATGGCGACCGCCGCCCCCGTGCCCACGGCGAGGCCGTGGCGGCCGCTGGCGGCCCCGGCGGACAGTGCTGTGACCCCGAACGCGAGGCAGAGCACGCCCCAGGCTGCCGTGGTGGTGAGCACGTGGCTGGGCGTGAGGGAGAGTTCTCCGGGGCCGTTGAGCGCCAGGACGACCGCCAGGGTCAAGGCGCACAGCACCAGCACACGCAGCACCAGGGTGCCCAGACTCTCCAGCGCGTACTGGCCGCGGCCCACGGCGTGGGTCAGGCTCAGCTCCAGGCGGCCGGACTCCTCCGCCCCCGCGATCAGCTGAGTCCCCCAGGAGACGCTGGCCAGTGTGGCGATGAGCAGACCGAGCAGGCCGAAGTAGGTGGCCTGGGTGTAGCCGGCTCCCGTGGCGATCTGGTCGAAGCCCAGGGTCTCGGTGAGCGTGGGCGGCATGGCCGCGACCATCTCGCTGAACCCGGGGGTCTGGATGCTCGGGTAGAGGGGAAGGTAGAGGCACAGCACCGCGGTCAACCCGAGGCACCAGCAGAGCAGCCCCCGCAGTCCGCCGCGCAGCTGCCGGCGCAGAACGGGGCACGCAGTGGCGTGAGGCCCGGGGGTGGTCATGACCGCGTCACCGTGCTCTCGTAGAGTTCCAGGACGGATTCCTCGAGGTCGGGGGCCTCGAGGGTGAGCTCGTGGACGGTGTGCTGGGCCAGCGCCTTGAGCAGCGCGTCCGGCTCGCCCCGCAGCAGCCCCGTCACCTGGACCGCCGCTCCGTCCGTGCCCCGGACGGTCAGCTCGCTCAGCCCGGGGAGCCCCTCGAGGGAGGTGCGCACGGTGCCCGGTGCGGATCCGGAGAGCACGGCGTGCACCCGGGAGGCCCCGGCCAGGCGGAGCGAGGCAATGTCCCCCTCGGCCACCACCGTGCCGTGGGCCAGGATGGAGGCGGCGTCCGCGGTGTGCTGGATCTCGCCGAGGATGTGGGAACTGAGCAGCACCGTCTGGCCGTTGTCCCGCGCCTCGCGGACCATGCTGAGGAACTCGCGCTGCATGAGGGGATCGAGCCCGCTCGTGGGTTCGTCCAGGATCAGCAGCTCGGGGCGGTGCATGAACGCCTGGACCAGTCCGAGCTTCTGCCGGTTGCCCTTGGACAGGGTGCGCACCGGGCGGTGGAGGTCCAGGCCCAGCCGTTGCGCCAGCTCCTCCACGGTGCCGGGCGCCACCGGGCCGCTGATGCGGGCGAAGTCCTCCAGCACGGAGTGGCCGGTGCCGCGCTCGGTGAATCTGACCTCACCCGGCAGGTAGCCGATGCGGCGCCGCAGCCCGGGAGCGGCCCGGTGCGGTGCGACGCCCAGCACCGAGACCGATCCTGCGGTGGGGCGGATGATGTCCACGAGCACGCGGAGCATCGTGGACTTCCCGGCCCCGTTGGGACCGATCAGGCCGTGGACGGTGCCGCGCTCCACGGTGAGGTCTATGCCGCGCAGCGCATGGACGTCGCCGAAGCGCTTGTGCAGGGCGCGGGTCTCGATCACGGGATCCACGGGGTCGTCCTCCACAGGGTCGGGTGCGTGGTTGCCGACCGGGCGTTCACTGGGCCGCACGCCTGTCCAGCGCCCGCTCCACTAGTGCCAGGCACTCCTCGGGCGAGTAGTGCAGCTGTCCCGCCACCACGTCCAGGTAGGCGGCGGCCGCCCGCGCCGCGCTGGACTCCCGGTCGTCACGGCCCTGCGCGATGAACGTGCCCTTGCGGCCGTGGGTCTCGATGATCCCTCGGGTCTCCATCTCCCGGTACGCCTTGGCCACGGTCCCGGCCGCGAGCCCGAGGTCCGCCGCGAGGGTGCGCACGGGCGGGATGCGGTCACCCACCACGAGGTCCCCGGCTGAGACGTCCCGCAGCACGCACTCCACGAGCTGCTCGTACACCGGGGTGGTGGAGTGGGGGTCGACCGTGAACATGGGTGCGCCTTTCCGTCGTCTGCCCTCATCGTAGGGCCCGCCCCACCTCCGGCGGGGTGCGGCGGAGACGCCCGTCACTGCACGTAGGCTGATGGTCGTGTCCGCGCCTGCAGAACTTCCGTTCCCGCCCGCCGCCGTTCCAGATCCGCACGCGGTGCGGGTCTTCGTCGACCACGCCCTGGAGCGCGCCTGCGAACTCGGGCCGCAGCTGCCCGCACCGGGGGAGGGGCGCACGGCCGAGCTGTGGCGCACCCTGAGCGAGCTCGGGCGCACCGATCTGGCGCACGCGCGCATCATCGAGCCCCACCTGGACGCCCTCGCGATCCTCCGCCAGGCCGGTCGCGAGGACCTCGTCACCGACCACGACACCTGGGCCGTGTGGGCCGCGGAGGGTCCGGGGGAGCCTCTGCTGGCCACGCCGACGACGCCGCCCGGGGGCACCGGCGCGGGCGGCCAGCCGGGCACCACCTGGACCCTCACCGGCACCAAGCCGTGGTGCTCGCTCGCCGACTCCGTGACGCGCGCGGTCGTCACGGCGCACGTGACCGACGAGCACGGCGAGCCGACCGGACATCGCCGCGCGTTCGTCGTGGCCACCGACCACCCCGGCTTCCAGCCCGCGCCCGTGACGCAGTGGACTTCGCACGGGCTCGCGGAGGTCGTGACCGTGCCCGTCACGTTCGAGGCCGTCCCGGCCGAGCCGCTCGGCGCGGACGAGTGGTACCTGACGCGCCCCGGTTTCGCGTGGGGCGGCATGGGTGTGGCCGCCATCTGGCTGGGCGGCGCGCAGTCGGTTGCGGACCTGCTGTGGCGCCAGCTGCGCCACCCCCGCCGCCCGGTGGACGACGCCGCCCACACCGCCCTCGGGCAGCTGGACCTCACGCTCGGGGCGGCTCGCGCCGTGCTGGAGCAGGCCGCCGTGGCCGTGGACACGGGCGACGCCGCCGGGGACCGCGGTGCCGCCTGGGCCCTGCGCGTGCGCCGCACCGTGGCCGACGCCGCCGAGACCGTGATCCGCGTGGTCTCCCGCGCCACGGGCCCCGGCCCGCTCACCGGGGACCCCGCACACATTCGCCGCGTGGAGTCCCTCCAGGTCTACATCCGCCAGGACCACGCCGAGCGGGACACCGCCGCGCTGGGGCGCACCCTGCTGGCGCTCGCGGCCGAGGACTCGGCCCGGGTCGATGACGCCGCAACCACTGGGCCCGCCGCGACTTCCCCCGCGCGGGCGACCCGCTCGGCCGCCGAGAGCTGGGCATCGGGAACGTCCCGGGCTGTCCCCGGTGCCGGAGCGGCTCCCGAGGACACCCCGTGGTGACCTTCGACCACCGGGATCCGGGCACCCCGGAGGAGGACTGGGCCCGCTGCGGCGCCCTGCACCGTGCCCCGGAGCTGGACCTCGCGGGGGTGGACCGCGCCGTGGTGTTCGCCGCGCACCCGGACGACGAGACCCTCGGCGCGGGCGGCACCGTGCACCGGCTCGCGCGGCAGGGCACTGAGGTGCGCGTGGTCGTGGCAACCCTCGGGGAGAACTCCCACCCGGACTCCACCACGTTCACGCCGGCCGAGCTCGCGCGGCTGCGTCACGAGGAACTGGCCGCCGCGGTGCGGACTCTGACCGGGCAGGATGCGCCGCCCGTGTACCTGTCCCTGACGGACGGTGGCCTCACCGAGGAGCAGCTGCGAGAACCCGTGGCCGAGCATCTCGACTGGGCGGAGCAGGGTGAGAAGCCCCTGGTGCTCTGCACGTGGGAGAGGGACGGCCACACCGACCACGAGGTGCTCGCCCGCGCGGTGGCCCGCGCCGCCGGTGCGCGGGGTGTGCGCTGCGTGCAGTACCCCGTGTGGTTCTGGCACTGGGGCTCACCCACCCGCCTGCCGCGCGGTCTGGTGCGGGTGCCGCTGTCGGAAGAGGACCGCGCGGCCAAGTGTGACGCCCTGGCCCACCACGTCACGCAGGTGCGTCCGCTCTCGGACCGGCCCGGTGACGAGGTGCTGCTGGGGGAGCACGTGCTCGCGCACTTCGACCGCTCCGCCGAGCTCTTCGTGCTGGTCGCCCCGGACCAGTCAGCCGTGTTCGACCGCGTGCACTCCGACGCCGAGGACCCCTGGGACGTGGACACCTCCTGGTACGAGCGGCGCAAGCGCGAGGTGCTCCTCGGCTGCCTGCCGCGTCCGCGCTACGAGCGTGTGCTCGACATCGGCTGCTCCACGGGCGCGCTCACGGCGGAGCTCGCCCAGCGGGCGGGTGCCGTGACCGCGGTGGACGCGAGCGACGTCGCCCTGCGTGCCGCCCGCGCCCGGCTCGCGGAGGTGGGCGCCGCCAACGTCGACCTCGTCCACGCCGTGCTGCCCGCAGAGTGGCGAGAGGAGTGGACTCCCAGAGACCTGATCGTGGTGAGCGAGATGGGGTACTTCTGCTCGCCCGAGCAGTGGGACGAGCTGCTGGAGCGCTGTGCCACCGCCCTGGAGCCTGAGGGGCACCTGGTGCTGTGCCACTGGCGCCACCCCATCCAGGACTGGCCCCTGGACGGCGCGGACGTGCACCGCGAGGCCCGCCGCCGCCCGGATTTGCGGCGCGTGGTGAGCCACCGGGAACGGGACTTCGAGCTGGAGATCTTCGAACCCGTGCCGCGGGAGCAGGGATGATCCGGCGGGTCGCGGTGGTGGTTCCGGCCTGCAACGAGGAGCAGCGCGTGGGACGGTGCATCGCGTCCGTGGCCGCGGCGATTGCGGCGGCCTGCACCACGGCTCGCGCGATGGGGGCGCCGTCGCAGACGGCCCCCGGGGCAGTCCCTGCCGTGCCCACGGGGTCGGAGCCCGCGCCGCCGGGGGACGACGCCGCCGCGCCGCCGGCCGACTCCGAGCTATCGTCTCCCGACGGACCCGACGGACCCGACGGACCCGGCGGACCCGGCGTGTCCGCGCCGCTCCACGTGACCGTGGTGCTCGCCGCGGACGCGTGCACCGACCGCACGGTGGAGCGCGCGAGCGCCGCGTGGGCGGCGTCGGGACTGCCCGAGGGCACGGCGCGGCTCGAGGTGGTGACGGGATCGTGGCGCAGTGCGGGCGGGGCTCGAGCGGCCGCGGCGTCGTGGGCGCTGGCGAACTGCCGGCCGGAGTGGATCGCCTCCACGGACGCGGACACCGCGGTGCCCGGGAACTGGGTTGCCCACCAGCTGGAGCGCGCGGCGCACGGGGTGGACGCGGTGCTCGGCACCGTGGAGCCGGACCCCGCGGAGTGCCCGGTGGCCGTGTACCGCCTGTGGCAGCGGGAGCACACGCTCGCGGAGGGGCACCCGCACATCCACGCCGCGAACATGGGGGTGCGCGCGCGCAGCTACGAGCGTGCGGGTGGGTTTCCCGCGCTGGAGTGCAGCGAGGACGAGGCGCTCGTGGCCGCACTGCACCGGGTGGGAGCGCGCATCGAGGCCACGGATCGGATCCGGGTGATCACCTCCGCGCGGTTCGAGGGTCGCGCCGAGCTCGGCTTCGCCCACCACCTGCTGGGCCTCGCGCAGCTGGCCGGTCAGCCGGAGGAGGCGCCGTGGCCGGGGGCCGGACAGCCGCAGCGGCCCGAGCCCGCGGGCCGCGCGAACGGCCCGGAGTTCTTCGCCCACCGCAAAAACGCTTGAACCTCCACCCCCGGTCCTGGCTACCGTGGGTGGGAAAGAGCACGTCACCACACAGGAGGTATCTCGTGAGCGAGAAGAGCATCACTGTCAGCCGTGTCATCGACGCCCCGGCGGAGGAGATCTTCGAGGTCTTGACCCTGCCCGCCAAGCACCCCGGCCTGGACGCCTCCGGGACCGTCATCTCCGGCACGGACCAGCGCATCCAGAAGGTGGGGGACGTGTTCGTGATGAACATGAACGCCGAGATGATGGGCGGGGACTACAAGATGGAGAACCACGTCACCGGCCTGGACCCCAACAAGCTCATCGCGTGGAAGCCCTGCCCGGAGGGCACCTCCGTGGAGGACAACGGCTGGGAGTGGATGTACGAGCTGCAGCCCGAGGGCTCGGACTCCACCATCGTGACCCTCACCTACTCGTGGGAGCACGCCAACCCCAAGGTGGAGAAGAAGGTCAGCTTCCCGGTCTTCGACCAGAACGTCCTGGAGGAGTCCCTGGACAAGCTCGCCGCGTCCGTCTCGGGTTCCTGACACCCTCGCGGGGCCACGGCCCCGCGCGCCGGTGAACGACGCCGCCCGCACTCTCCCACGGGTGGGTTCTAGCGATCCCCGCAACACCCTGAATTTCAGGGAGTTGCGGGGATCGTGTTGTCAGATGAGTTGAAGGTGGCGTTTTTCCAGGCGCTGGAACGTGGGGATGGCAGCATCACAGTGGCTGCTCGCGATGTTGGTGTGAACCGGAATACCGCATACGGCTGGGCACGTAAAGCAGGGATCCGTGGTCGCGGGATCCCCAGCACCGGGCCGCACCCGCGGAAGGACGAGTACTTTCAGCTCAGGGCCGGAGGCCTCTCGCGGCGTGAAGCGGTAGCCATCGTCGGAGTCCATGAGCGCACCGCGCAGGAATGGGACCGCGGCATCAAACACACGGGCCATGTCCGCATCTATCCAGATGGCCGCCGGGTGGACTACAACACCGGTATGACCACACTCCTCGCGGGTCCTGCGCTACCAGCTCTGGAAGCCCAACTAGATCCCCGCTTCCTCACGCTGAAGGACCGGGAAGTGATCGCTGACCTGCACCGTGCTGGCCACAGCTTGCGTGCGATCGGCCGAGCGTTGGGCAGGCCGGCCTCGACGATCAAACGCGAGCTCGATGCCCGTTCAGTGGACGGGGCGTACCAGCCGTATGCCGCTCAGCGTGGCTGGGCAGCATCTCGGCCCCGGCCGAAGAAACCCAAGCTCTGCCTGCCTTCCCGGCTGCGGGACTACGTCCAGGACAAGCTCATGCTGCGGTGGTCTCCGGAGCAGATCAGTCACACTCTGGTCAAAGAGTTCCACGACGATGAGAGCATGCGAGTGAGTCCCGAGACTATCTATCAGGCCCTCTACCTCCAGGCCCGTGGCGGTCTGAAACGGGAGGTCGCAGCCGCGCTGCGCACCGGCCGGACCCGCCGCAAGCCCCACAAACATCCTGATCAACGCACCTCGCGGTTCGTTGATCACATGGTGATGATCTCCGACCGCCCACCGCAGGTCGAGGACCGGGCCGTGCCCGGGCACTGGGAAGGCGATCTCATCGTGGGCCCCGGCAGCGCCTCGGCGATCCTCACCTTGGTCGAGCGTTCCACTCGCTACGTTCTGCTGGGGCACCTGCCCGGTGGCCACAGCGCCGAGGAAGTCCGAGATGTGCTCACAGCGCTGATCACCACGTTGCCCGCACACCTGCGGGGCTCACTGACCTGGGACCAGGGATGCGAGATGGCACGGCACAAACAATTCACGGTCGCGACAGGGGTGCCGGTGTACTTCTGCGACCCCCACTCACCATGGCAGCGCGGTAGCAACGAGAACACCAACGGCCTGTTGCGTCAGTACTTCCCCAAGAGCACCGACCTTCGGCCTTACAGCCCGCAGGACCTCGAGCACGTCTCACAGGAACTCAACGCACGCCCACGCAAAACGCTCAACTGGGATACCCCAGCCGAGCGTCTGCGTGATCTACTGACAACCACATAACCATCAGGTGTTGCGAGGACCCCTAGAAACCGCCACGGAAGGGTGCGGGCGGCGTCGTGCTCGGGGGCACGCCCGGACGATGCCGCGCGGTCGCCTCCCCAGCCCGGGCGACGTCGTCCGGGCGTAGCCTGGCGGGGGCCGGGTGGGACACGGACGACCACGTGGTGCCCGGAACAGCGGATCGTCAGCGAGCAGAAGGTGGCTTCGAGCATGGGATCGTCGCGCACGGCGTGGGAGGGCTACGAGAAGGGCAGCTCGGGGTACCGGCGGATCCTCGTGGCGCTGCTGTGCGCGGGGGTCGCGACGTTCGCGCAGCTGTACTCGGTGCAGGGTGTGCTCCCCATTCTCGCCGAGGACCTCCACGTGGACGCCGCACAGTCTGCGCTCGCGGTCTCCTCGGCCACCATGGGCCTGGCGGTGGGCGTGATCCCGTGGTCCCTGGTTTCCGACCGGTGGGGGCGACGTCGCACGATGGTCGCCGCGGTGAGCGCGGCCACGGTGCTCGGTGTGCTCGTGGGGCTCATGCATACGTTCGAGTCCCTCGTGGCCCTGCGCTTCGTGGAGGGCGTGGCCCTGGGTGGCATCCCGGCGGTGGCCATGGCCTACCTCGCGGAGGAGGTCAGCTCGCGCCACGGAGCAGCGGCGGCGGGCACCTACATCTCCGGAACGAGCCTCGGCGGGCTCTCCGGCAGGATCGTGGCCGCACCCCTCGCGGACTTCTTCGGCTGGCGCGTGGGCACGTCGGTGGTTGCCCTGATCGCGGCGGCCGCCGCCGTCGTCTTCATCCTGCTCGCCCCGCGGCAACGCGGTTTCACGGCTCAACCCGTCAAGATCACGGGCGAGCACGGGCTGCTCGAGCACCTGTGGATCAACCTCAAGGACCCCCGCCTGCTCACGCTCTACCTGCAGGGCTTCCTGCTCATGGGCGGGTTCGTGGCCGTGTACAACTACATCGGCTTCCACCTGGGCGAGGCCCCGTACAGCGTGCCGCAGAGCGTGATCTCGGTGCTGTTCCTGGCCTACCTCTCCGGCACGTGGTCCTCCGCCCGGGCCGGGGGCCTCGCGGGGCGATTCGGTCGGAAGCCCGTGCTGCTCGGCTCCGCCCTGGTGATGCTCGGCGGACTGCTGCTCACCGCCGTGCCGTGGCTGCCGGTGATCGTGGCGGGGCTGCTCGTGTTCACGGCCGGGTTCTTCGCGGCGCACTCCGTGGCGAACGGGTGGGTCCCCGCGCTCGCCACGGAGGGCCGGGCGCAGGCGTCTTCGCTGTACACGCTGTTCTACTACGGGGGATCGTCGGTGCTCGGCTACGCGGTGGGCGTCCCCTTCACCGCCGCGGGGTGGAACGGGGCGGTGCTGTGCATCACGGGGTTGATCGTGGCGGCCGTGGTGCTCGCGCTGACCTTCCTGCCCCGAGCGGCAGCATCCTGCCGATAGGCCACCTCCGGCGGGTTCGACGACGCCGCGGAGCCTGGAAAGGCAACATCTTGCCGGTTTACGGGGTTTGGCGGCAGAATGAGGTCCACTGAACCGTAATCGGCAACTTCTTGCCGGAGGGGGACTGATGCAGGGGATCGTGGAGCCGGGTGAGGCCATCCGGAGAGCACGCCGTGAGGCGGGTCTCACCCAGAAGGACCTCGCGGACCTCTCGGGCGTCTCCGAGAGGACGGTGCGCGCCATCGAGACGGGACGGGGCAACCCCACGGTGGCCGCCCTCGTCGCCACCGCCGGCGTGCTCGGTCTGCGGGTGAGCGTGGCATGACGGCGGACGTGCAGCGCCTGCGCTCGGTCGCCGCGGCGGACGTCTACAAGGCCGGACGGCTGGCGGCACGACTGGAACGGGGTGACGCTGCGAGCACCGTGTTCACCTACGACGAGCAGTACCGGCAGCTGGGAGGCCCTCCGGTGGCGACGACGCTGCCCGTCCAGGAGGCGCCCGTCGCCACGGCCTCGGGCGGGGTGCCCGCGTTCTTCGCGGGTCTGCTGCCGGAGGGTCACCGTCTGACCGTCCTGCGGAACGCGATCAAGACGAGTCCCGATGACGAGCTCTCCCTGCTCATGGCTGTGGGGGCAGATGCCCCGGGGGACGTCCAGGTGGTTCCCGCGGGAACCCCTCCGGCCGAGCCCGACCCACTGGTCGACACGGCTCACCTGCAGGACGTCGACTTCTCACGACTCGCCACCGCTCTGGACCTCCACGCCCTGCCGGGGGTCCAGGAGAAGGCCAGCGCGTCGATGCTCACCGCCCCCGTGGCCGCGGCGGAGAAGCGCTACATCCTCAAACTGGATCCCCCGGACCACCCCCATCTCGTCGCCAACGAGGCACTGCACCTCGCCGCCGCGAGGCACCTCAGGATCCCGGTGGCCCCGGCGCAGACCGTGGTGGACCGTCATGGCGTTGCCGGGCTGATGGTGGAGCGGTTCGACCGGACATTCCGCGACGGCAGCTGGTCCCGCAATGCCGCGGAGGACGCGTGCCAGGTCATGGGGCTGGCTCCGGCGGCGAAGTACACCCTCACCTCGGAGGAAGTGGTGCGCGCGCTCGCGGACACGACGGCGGCTCCCCTGGTGGCCACCAGAAACCTCTACCTGCAGTTCGTGTTCTCCTGGCTGACCGGCAACGGCGATCTCCACGCGAAGAACGTCTCCGTGCTCGCGGGCACCGGCGGACGGTTCGAGGTGGCCCCCGTCTACGACGTGCCCTGCACGCTCCTCTACGACGACAGGACCCAGGCGCTGCCGGTGGACGGGCGGGTCAAGAACCTTCGGGCGGGTCACTGGGCAGCCTTCGCCCGTGCCATCGGGCTGCCGGAGCGCGCGGCCCACTCGGCGAACGCGCTGGCGCTGAAAGCCGCGAGCACCGTCGACCTCGAGGCCCTGCCGTTCCACGGGTCCCCCCTGCGATTCGCGGAACGGGAGCTGCGCCAGCGGCGGGCCGAGCTGGCCGGCTGAGCCCCGCGGCGTCGTCGGGCGGAAAGCACGGCACGAGAGCGCCGGGGTGAAGCGGTTCGACCGCAGAAGCGCGAGCGAGTGGCCGGGGCGGGAAACGGCCGGTCATCGCGTGGGCTGTGATCTGGCTCTACTCTGGAGGTGGCCCCGCACACCACAGCGCGCCGCCGTCCGCCGGTTCTCCCGCGGACACCGCCTCGCGAGAACTCGAGCGAGGCCGGCGCAGTCAGGAGACCCTTCCATGAGCGAGATCATGACCGTCCGCCACCTGTTCGGTCCCGGCCCCACCAACCCGTACCCGGAGGCCACCGAGGCGCTCGCGCGCCCGCTGCTCGGCCACCTGGACCCGCAGTTCCTCGCGGTCATGGACAGCGCGTGCGACGGGCTGCGGAAGGTGTGGGGCACCGACAACCGCCGCACCCTGCCGCTGTCCGCCACGGGCTCCGCAGGCATGGAGGCGGCGTTCGTCAACTTCGTGAACCCGGGGGACCCCGTGGTGATCGCGGTCAACGGCCTGTTCGGGGAGCGCATGTGCGACGTCGCCGCCCGCTGCGGTGCCGAGGTGACCCGTGTGGACTTCCCGTTCGGCGAGCCCGTGGATCCTGAGAAGGTGGCCGCGGCGCACCCGTCCCCGAAGATCATCGCGGCGGTGCACGCGGAGACCTCCACGGGTGTCCGCTCGGACATCGCCGCCCTCGGCGCGCTCAAGGGTGACGCCCTGCTCCTCGTGGACGCCGTGACGTCCATCGGCGGGATCGAGCTGAAGGCGGACGAGTGGGGCATCGACATCGGCTACGCGGGCACCCAGAAGTGCCTGGGCGTGGCCCCCGGCCTGGCGCCGTTCACGGTGTCGGACCGGGCGTGGGAGCGCCGCGTGGACAAGCCCCGCTCGTGGTACCTGGACCTCGGGATGCTGGGCGGCTACGTGGGGGAGGCCTCCGGGGCCACCCGCACCTACCACCACACCGCGCCGGTCGCGATGGTCGCCTCCCTGGAGGCCGGTCTGCGCCGCGTGCTGGCCGAAGGTCTCGACGCCGTCCGCGAGCGTCACGAGGCCGCGGGCCGTGCGCTGCAGGACGGGTTGCAGGAGATGGGCCTGGAGCTCTTCGCCCGTGAGGGCCACCGCCTGCCGGAGCTGACCACCGTAAAGGTCCCGGAGGGCGTGGACTCCGCCGCGGTCCGCAAGGAGCTGCTGGAGACCTACAACATCGAGATCGGCCCCGGCGTGAAGGAGTACGCGAGCACCGTGTGGCGCATCGGGCTCATGGGCCCGAACGCGTCCCTGGAGTCTGTGACCCTGATCCTGGGTGCGCTGAGGAACGTGCTGGGCCGCTGACCCTCGCAACCACCTGACCCACGCGAACGGCGGGCCCCACCGGGAAGGTGGAGCCCGCCGTCGTCGTGCGGTGTGAAGGGGCGCGGATCAGGCGGTGAGCTGGTCCTCGATGGCGCCCACGAACGCGTCCAGGTCACCGGGGTTGCGGGAGGTGATGAGCGTCCAGCCGTTGGCGGGGCACACCTTCACCTGCTCGTCCACCCAGCTGCCGCCGGCGTTGACGATGTCCGTCTTGACCGACTGGTAGGAGGTCAGGGTCTTGCCGTCCACCAGGCCGGACTCCACGAGCAGCCACGGGCCGTGGCAGATGGAGGCCACCGGGCGCCCGGAGGAGGCGAAGGCCTTGGCGATCTTCTGCGCGTCCTCGTCCAGGCGCAAGGAGTCCGCGCTCAGGGTGCCGCCGGGCAGCAGCAGGAGGTCGTACGCGGCATCGTCCACGGAGGAGATGGTCGCGTCCACGGGGAAGGTCTCGCCGAGGTCCCAGTCGCCCACGAGGGACTTCACCTCGCCGGACTCGGGGGCGGCCACCGTGACCTCCGCGCCGTCGGCGCGCAGCTTGTCGGCGGGCACCTTCAGCTCGTCCTGCTCCACGCCCTGGTTGTTCACGAGGAGGAGGATCTTCTTTCCGGACAGGTCAGACATTGCTAAGGGTCCTTTCTATCGGGTGATGACTTCTACTGTGGCACCGCGCTCCCGAAGCCTGCAAGATCGTGGCGGCGGGTTCCGCTGACAGCGGGACGCGCACGACGCCGCTCGGCTCGGCCCCGGTGCGGAGGCGCGGGGGCACGGTGGCTCGGAGAACCACGCTGGAGTCGCGCCGGGTGCGGGCCGAACCCGCGGGGTGCGGCGCGGCGTGGTCCCGAAAGATGCGAATGCACCTACGATCGAAGAGCGAGAGACGGCTCCTGCCGGCACCGAGCCGGCAGTCCGCGGCGGGGCCACGGCCCGCTGCGTCGAACGCCGGTTCCGCGCCGATCCGAGGAGCCGGTACACCCATGTGGGACTTCATCACCCAGAGACGCGAGGAGATCCTCTTCGCGTCCTGGCAGCACTTCAGCCTGGTGGTCCAGTGCCTGGTGCTGGCCACGGTGCTGGCGGTGGTCATCGCCGCGCTGGTCTACCGCAGCTCCACGGCCTCGGGGATCGCCAACGGGGTCTCCGCCGTGGGGCTCACCATCCCGTCCTTCGCGCTCATCGGGCTGCTCATCGCACCGTTCGGCTTCGGCGTCACCCCGGCCGTGATCGTGGTGACGTTCTTCGCCACCCTGCCCATCCTGCGCAACGCCGTGGTGGGACTCAGCGGGATCCCCGGCGCCGTGCGGGAATCCGCGCGCGGGATCGGCATGAGCCAGCTGCGCACCCTGCTCACCGTGGAGATCCCCATGGCCTGGCCGGTGATCATGGCGGGCATCCGGGTCTCCGCGCAGATGGTCATGGGCATTGCCGCCGTGGCCGCCTACACCCTCGGCCCGGGACTGGGCGGATTCATCTTCTCGGGCCTGTCCCGGCTGGGAGGTGCCAATGCCTTCGAGTCGGTCGTCGTGGGCGTGGTGGGTGTGATCGTCCTGGCCGTCATCCTCGACCTGGCGCTCGTGCTCATCGGTCGACTCACCACTCCGCGAGGTATCCGTGTCTGAACAGTCAGCAGCAGCAACCGGCGAGCAGTCCGTGAGCGGTGCCGCCATCCTTCTGCAGCAGGTCACCAAGCGGTACCCGGGCCAGAAGAAGCCCGCGGTGGGTGGTCTCACCCTGGAGATCCCGGCCGGCAGCGTGGTCATGCTCGTGGGCCCCTCCGGGTGCGGCAAAACCACCACGCTGAAGATGATCAACAGGCTCATCGAGCCCTCGAGCGGCAGCATCGTGATCAACGGGGACGACGTCACGGGCATGGACGGTGACAAGCTGCGCCGCAACATCGGCTACGTCATCCAGGCCGGTGGGCTGTTCCCGCACATGACGGTGGGGGCGAACATCGCCCTGGTCCCCAAGATGCTGAAGTGGGACAGAAAGCGCATCGCGCGCCGCGTGGACGAGCTGCTCGAACTCGTCTCCCTGGACCCGGACACCTACCGGGACCGCTACCCCAAGGAGCTCTCCGGCGGCCAGCAGCAGCGTGTGGGAGTGGCCCGGGCGCTCGCGGCGGACCCGCCCGTGCTGCTCATGGACGAGCCCTTCGGAGCCGTGGACCCCATCACCCGTCAGCGGCTGCAGAACGAGCTGCTCAACATCCAGGCCGAGCTGCAGAAGACCATCGTGTGCGTGACCCACGACTTCGACGAGGCCGTGAAGCTCGGGGACTGGATTGCCGTGTTCGACGAGGGGGCACGGCTCGTGCAGTACGACTCCCCGGAGCGGATCCTGGCCAATCCCGCGGACGACTTCGTGGAGAGCTTCATCGGTTCCGGCGCGGGCCTCAAGCAGCTCACCCTGAGCAGGGTGGGTGAGGTGGAGCTGGCAGACGCCCACGTGGCCGCGGCGGACACCGCACCCGCTGACGTGCTGGCGGGCATGGTGGCCGCGGGAGAGGAGAACGTGGTGCTCACGGATTCCTCCGGACGGCCCGTGCAGTGGTTGTCCCGCCGGCAGGTGGAGCGGTTGCGGACCTTGCCCGCCGCGGCGGACCCCACCCTCCCCCTGGTGACGGCGCAGTCCACGCTCCACGACGCCCTGGATGCGATGCTCATGGGCAGCACGGGCAGTGCGCTCGTGGTGGACCGCCGGGGCCGCCTGGTGGGCCTGGTGACCATCGCGACCATCATGGACGCGATCTCCGCATCCCAGTCCGCGGCCCGAAAGGACTCCGAGAGCCCCGAGGGAGCGAACACGGCGCAGTTCACCGCCTCCACCTCCGAGCCCGCAGCCGCCGGATCTCACGCCGCGGCACCGGGCGAAGCACCCGTCGGGCACGGCAGAGCTCCCGCCGGGGAGGGCGAGGCGACCGCCGAGGGCAGCGACGCGGACCCCTCGGTGAGCGCCACGCCGTCCCCCGGCCACGGAGACCCGGCGCACGGAGGCCCCGCAGGGCCCGAGCAGGGTGCCGCTCCCGAGGTCCGGGGCGGGCGGGCATGAGCGCCACGACTCAGGCCCCCGATGCCGCCCGGGCCGAGGCCGAGACCCTCACGAGCGGGGGCATGCGCGCACTGTGGATCCAGCTGGTCGTGGTGCTCCTGGCGATCGTGGGCCTGTGGTCCTACCTGGCCTTTGGCGACCTGAGCGAGACGGAGCGGACCACTCTGGCCCCGGCAAACCTCTGGGACTACACCGTGGAGCACCTGCAGCTCACGGTGGTGGCCGCGGCCATCGTGCTGGTGATCGCCATCCCGCTGGGCATCCTGCTGAGCCGGCGCCCGTTCCGGCGGCTCTCCGGGCCGGTCATGGTGGTCGCGAACATCGGGCAGGCCGCTCCCGCGATCGGTCTGATCGTGCTGCTGGCCTTCATCGTGGGCTTCGGTTTCACCGCGGCCGTCATCGCCCTGGTGGCCTACGCCGTGCTCCCGGTGCTGCGCAACACCATGGTGGGGCTGCAGCAGGTGGACCAGCGGCTCGTGGAGGCCGGGCGGGGCATGGGCATGAGCGCCGCCGCGGTGCTGTTCCGGGTGGAGCTTCCCCTGGCCGTCCCCGTGATGCTCGCCGGGATCCGCACGGCGCTCGTGCTGCTGGTCGGCACGGCCACGCTGGCCACGTTCATCAACGGCGGCGGGCTGGGCATCCTCATCACCACCGGTGTGAACCTCAACCTGACCAAGGTCCTCGTGGTGGGATCGCTGCTGGTGGCACTGCTCGCCATCGTCGTCGACTGGCTCGGCCGCGTGGTCGAGCACGTGGCCCGACCGAAGGGACTGTGACCATGACGCACGCATCGGAAGTCCACGGCTGCGGGTGGCCGGGCGGCGCGGCGTCGTCGGGCCCGGCCGCTCCCGCCCCGGACGGCGACGACGCCGCGCACCGGAACACCGCGGCCCCGGCGTCCCCCGGTGGGCGGCACCGCTCGCGCCGCCGGGGGCGACGTGCCGCCTCGGGTGTGGCCGCCGTGGCCGGGGTCCTGCTGCTGGCGGGCTGCGGACTGCAGCCGGCCTCGTCCTACGTGCCCGCGGCCGGACCGGGCACCATCCAGCCGATCGAGGGGCTGCCGGAGGACGCGCACCTCACGGTGGCGGGCAAGAACTTCACGGAGCAGCTCATCCTGGGCAAGATGGCCGTGCTCGCCGCGCAGGCCGCCGGGTTCGAGGTCACGGACCTCACCAACATCCCCGGCAGCCAGCCCACCCGCGAGGTCATGCTCTCCGGGGAGGCGGACATGACCTACGAGTACACGGGCACCGCGTGGATCACCTACCTCAACCACGAGAAGGGGATCGCGGACCAGCAGAAGCAGTACGAGGCGGTGCGGGACGCGGACCTGGAGAACGGGCTCACGTGGGCGGAACCGGCCCCGCTGAACAACACCTACCGGTTCGCGGTGCGCAGCGAGGCCGTGGCGGAGCTGGGTGACATCAAGACGTTCTCGGACGTGGCCGAGCTCCCCGTGAGCGAGCGCACGTTCTGCGTGGAGGCGGAGTTCAACTCCCGCCCGGACGGGCTGAACCCCATGCTGGAGGCGTACGGGCTGGACCGCGGCGCGGCGGACGGGGTGCCGGACGAAAACATCGGGGTCTACGACACCGGCGCCGTCTACACCGCCACGGACGCCGGGGACTGCAACTTCGGCGAGGCCTTCACCACGGACGGACGCATCGACACCCTGGACCTCACGCTGCTGGAGGACGACCGCGGGTTCTTCCCCGCCTACAACGCCGCGCCGGTGTTCAGCACCGAGACCCTGGAGCAGTACCCGGAGCTGGAGGACGTGTTCGCGCAGCTCTCCCCGCTGCTCACGGACGAAACCATGCGCGAGCTCAACGCCCGCGTGGACCAGGGCGGCGAGGAGCCGGGGGACGTGGCCTACGACTGGATGGTGGAGCAGGGGCTCATCACCCCGGCGTCCTGACCCTCCCGGGGTGCGCGTCGCCGACGGCGTACCGGTCCGCCCGGCGCCACGCGGCCGGCCCACCGGGCTGACGTGCCGCAGGAGCGGGCGGGCCGCATCCCGGGCGATCAGCCCGCCTGCTCCTGGATGATCGCGATCTTCTGCCACACCTTCCGCGCCATGTCCGAGGTGAGGGTCTCGATGCCCTCCACCGCATCCAGCACGTCCCCGTCCGTGGTGTCCTCCGCGAACAGCGCCGCAGTCTTGCCCACCAGGGAGAGCATCTCGGTGCAGTAGTCCAGGTACTGCGTCATCTCGGAGCGGGTCATCCACAGTTCTCCGCCGCGCTCATCCGTCGTTGGCGACGATGCCGCGTCGGTCCCGTCCGCAGCCACCGGCGGCACGTCGTCACCGCTCGGACCCGCGCCGCGGCCGTGGGCGTCACCCACCGCCGCCTCCGACGACGCCGCTCCGCCGCCCCGCGCGGAACCGGCACCTGGGCCGCGGGGGTGCGCGGGCGACGTCGTGCCCCCGGCCTCCGGACGGGCGGTCGGCAGGCGCTCGGGGACCTTGACGAGCTGGTGCATGTCGATCACGTGGGCCAGCGAGCGCAGCCGGTGCAGCACGCGCAGCACCCGGGCGCGCTCCATGCGCTGGGGCACGGCCAGCAGGAAGAAGATGGCGATGCCCGCGAAGACGAGGTCGTTGACCACGGTCTCCAGCAGGGGCAGCCAGTCCACGGGGCCCAGGGCGTCGGGGTTGGACCAGAGGCTCGCGGCGGCCAGGGCGATGGCCGTGCCGAAGACCAGCAGCACCACCAGCACGCCGAGCCGCGAGAGCAGCCGGGCCGAGCGGATCCGGCGTCGGCTGATGCCGCCGCCCTCGACCACCTCGTCCACCAGGGCGATCAGCTCACCGCCCACCTCCCACAGGCTGCGGCGGGGGAAGCGCGCGTAGATCCGGCGCTGCAGGGTGGCGGCGGAACCGCGGACGGCGGCGCTGTCGAGGCGCTGGTAGCGGCTGCCGGCCGGAGGGCCGTCGTCGTGGTCGTCGGGGCGCGCGGGAAGCGGGCGAGGGGAACGCATCCCAGCAGGTTACGTCAGCGGGGACGGCCCGCCGGCGTGCTCTGCGCCACGGGCACGCACGGGAGCGAGGACTCCCCGCAGCTGTGCCTCCAGGAGGTCGGAGGAGGCGATCGGCAGGCCGAGCGCGGCAGTGACCTGGGTGCCCAGGAGGAAGGTCAGCAGGGTGTCTCCCCACAGGGTGAGGTCCACGTCCTCCGCGAGCTCCCCGGCGCCGCGGGCCTCGGTCAGCCACCCGGTGACGGACTCGCGCCACTGCGCCATGAACCGCCGGTTGTGCTCCGCCCGCACGGGATCGTGGGTGGCCTCCTGCCAGAAGGTCATGACCACGCGGGCCTCGTCCAGCCGGTCCGCGTCCAGGGGCATGACCTCGCGGCAGAACACCTCCAGGGCGGCCAGGCCGGAGCGTTCCACCACCGCACGGGTCACGCGCTCGTTGGTGCGCTCGAACACGTGGGTGTAGGTGGCCTCGATGAGATCCGCCTTGGAGGCGAAGTACGGCTTGAGGGCGCCGTTCGCGTACCCGGCCTCCGCTGCCACCTGGCGCATGGTCATCCCCGAGGAGCCGTCCCGGGCGAGCACGCGCCACACGGCGCGCACGATCTCCTGCTGGCGGGCGGCGTGGTCCACCACTCGGGGCATCTGCGGACCTCCTGGGGGTCGGGGGTGCTCGGGGTGCGGGCGACGCCGGTGGCGCGGTGGGGCCGGTGCCCGGGCGGCGTCGTCGGTCGTCAGGGGGTTGTCACGGGGCGGGGGCCGCCCTAGTCTCTACAAGCGTAGAACAAAAGTGATCCGGGACACATTCTGCGGGTCACGGCCCGCCGCGGTGTCGGCGCCACGAAAGGATCCGTCATGTCCCACGAGACCACCAGCCCCTACGCCCTGCAAAGCCTCGAGGAGATCCGGGTGGTGCGCGAGGTCCTGGAAGAGGCCGGGCACTTCCCCGAGACGGCGCGCATGGCGTACCTGGGCCTCGTCGAGCCCGCCCGGGGCACACCCGCGGACGCGCCGGCGGACCGCAGGTTCCGCGTGTTCCTGCTCGACGTCGCCGGGGGACCCGCCAAGGACGTCGTCGTCTCCGCGACCGCCCGCCGCGTGGAGAGCGTGACCGAGCTGGACACCTCCGAGACCGGGGAGCTGCCGGTGCTCGAGGAGGAGTTCGAGATGGTGGAGCAGATCCTCTCCACGGACGAGCGCTGGCTGGCCGCGCTGCAGAAGCGCAACCTGCCCGTGGAGAAGGTGCGGGTGGCGCCGCTGTCCGCCGGGGTGTTCGAGTACCCGGAGGAGAAGGGCCGGCGCATGCTGCGTGGGCTCGCGTTCCTGCAGGAGCACGAGGAGGACTCGGCGTGGGCGCACCCGATCGACGGGCTCGTGGCCTACGTGGACGTGACCAACCAGGCCGTGGACCAGGTGCTGGACCTGGAGGTGGTCCCGGTGCCGCAGGAGCACGGCAACTACACGGATCCCGAGCTCACCGGACCCACGCGCACCACCCAGAAGCCGATCGAGATCACCCAGCCCGAGGGGCCGTCCTTCACCGTGACCGGCGGCAACCACGTGGAGTGGGAGAAGTGGAGCCTGGACGTGGGCTTCGACATGCGCGAGGGGCTCGTGCTGCACAACATCGCGTTCGAGGACCAGGGCCAGAAGCGCCGGATCCTGGACCGCGCCGCCATCGCGGAGATGATGGTGCCCTACGGGGACCCCTCCCCGGTGCGGTCCTGGCAGAACTACTTCGACACCGGCGAGTACCTGGTGGGGCAGTGGGCCAACTCCCTGGAGCTCGGCTGCGACTGCCTGGGTGACATCACCTACCTGTCCCCGGTGGTTGTGACCGGGCGCGGCGAACCGCGGGAGATCACCAACGGCATCTGCATGCACGAGGAGGACTGGTCCATCCTCTCCAAGCACACGGACCTGTGGAGCGGGGTGGCGTACACCCGCCGCAACCGCCGCCTGGTGATCTCCTTCTTCACCACCGTGGGCAACTACGACTACGGCTTCTACTGGTACCTCTACCTGGACGGCACCATCGAGTTCGAGGCCAAGGCCACCGGCGTGGTCTTCACCTCCGCCCTGCCCAACGGCTCCTCGGACTTCGCCTCGGAAATTGCCCCGGGGCTGGGTGCGCCGTTCCACCAGCACCTGTTCTCCGCGCGCCTGGACTTCGCGCTCGACGGCGGGCCCTGCCGCGTGGAGGAGGAGGACGCGGTGCGCGTGCCCATCTCCGACGACAACTCCCGCGGCAACGCGTTCACCCGCAGGCGCACCGTGCTGGAGACGGAGAAGGCCGCCATGCGGGACGCGGACATGTCCCGGGCGCGCACGTGGGTGGTCTCCAGCACCGAGCACACCAACCGGCTGGGCCACCCCGTGGGCTACAAGCTGCACCCGGAGGGGCTGCCCACCATGCTGGCCTCGGAGGACTCCTCGATCCACCGCCGCGCCGCGTTCGCCACCAAGGCCCTGTGGGTCACCCCGTACGAGGAGTCCGAGCGGTACCCCACCGGCGACTTCCCCAACCAGCACGCCGGTAACGGCGGCCTGCCGGAGTGGACCGCCCAGGACCGCTCGGTGGACGGCACGGACATCGTGGTGTGGCACACCTTCGGGCTCACCCACTTCCCGCGCGTGGAGGACTGGCCGATCATGCCCGTGGACACCGTGGGCTTCAAGCTGCGCCCGGAGGGCTTCTTCGACCGCTCCCCGGTGCTGGACGTCCCCGCCCCGAAGAAGGGCCACTGCTGCGAGGGCGAGCAGGAGCAGTCCTCCTGTTGCGAGTCGTAGGACCACCCGCGCCGGCTTTTTCCGGTAGCGCGTGAGCGAGGCGCCCACCCTCCACGGGGTGGGCGCCTCGTCCGTCTCCGGGCGACGACGACGCCGTGCCCGGCCTTCGCGGGGCGGGGCACGGCGCCGTCGTGGGAACGTCGCGAATTGGGTGACCGGGGCAGCTGCAGTGGTCAAAAGTGCTTCACTTGTATCTCTAAACAGATACAATTGCAGGTATGAAGCTCCTTGAGGTGGTGTCGCAGGTGTCGCAGCTGGCGGCACGCCAGTGGGGGTTGCTCACCACCGCACAGGCAGCGAGCGAGGGCATCAGTCGGCTGCACCTGGGCCGCCTTGCAGCCGCCGGTGTCATCGAGCGGCTCGACAGGGGCATCTACGGCATCCCGGCGGCGGTGGATGAAAGGACTCCGATGCGGGTTGCGTGGCTGTCGCTCGATGCCGGGCGGTTCGCCGAAGAACGACTGGTGGATCCCGTTGCCTCCGGGGTGCTGTCGCACACCTCGGCGGCGGCACTGCACGGGATGGGAGATCTCCTGGATGACGAGCCGGAACTCTCGGTTCCCGGCAGGAAGCAGAGCAGGCGGGGCATCCGACTGCATCGCGCCGCGCTCGCCGCCGATGACGTGACCCTTGTCAGTGGTCTGCCGGTGACCACACCAGCTCGAACCGTCGCAGACCTCCTGCGCGACGGGCACGAACCCTCCCATGTTGCCGACATCGTCGGCGAGGCGGTGAGGAGGGATCTCGCCACGCCTCACGAGTTGGAGGTGGCGCTGGAACCGCTGGCCCGGAGGAACGGCCAGACGAGCGGGGCCGCACTGCTCGGTGACCTGCTCGACGGGGCAGGTCTGAACTTCGAGTGGGCGCTGCTCTCGAGCGCTGCACCTGCAATGAGCGAGATCAATAGGTATTCGTTGCCCCCGGGCGCTGACTCGACCGGCATCTCGCAATGACGGAAATGACGGAGGGGTTTCCCTATCGGGATGGCAATGCACTCTGGGCTGCAGCCAGAGCCCATGCCAAGACGGAGTCCATGACCTCTGGGGTTCCGGTTGAGGCCGTCATCAGACGGTTCGTCGTCGATCGTTTTCTCGCCCGGGTGTTCGTTTCGCCCTCTGCGAGGTGGGTGCTCAAAGGAGGCAACGCCGTGCTCGTTCGGGTGCATGATGCGCGCACGACCAAGGACGTCGACCTCCTGGCGGAATTGGCTGACCCTGAGGATGCCGTATCGGCGCTGCGGGCGGCAGTCGCCATTGATCTGGGTGACCATTTCCGATTCGCCGTGACCGGGGTCCGCGCAGCGTCCGGGGGTGTTCTGCAACCGGGCATCGCCGGCTGCAAGGTATCGCTCGACGCCTACTGTGGTGTGACGCGGCGCCACAGTTTCAGCGTGGATGTGGTGACAGGTTCCCTGATGACTGCCTCGCCAGAGGTCCGTACCCGTCCAGGTCTCGTTCCCGCCGTCCCGCCAACCCGTGTCAGTCTCTACCCCGTGGTCGACCACATCGCTGACAAGCTCTGCGCTACGCAGAGCATGTACGGCTCCGCCGGGGACCAGTCTTCGACCCGAGTGCGAGATCTGGTCGACCTGGTAGTGCTCGCACGGACCCAGCACGTCAACGGCATTGAACTCTCACAAGCCATTGCGGCCGAATGGGAACACCGCGGACTCTCCGGAGCACCGTTCTTCGCCCCACCGAAATCGTGGGACCGCCTGTATCCGCCCGTAGCGAGGCGTGTTCCAGCGTGTGGGGACTTCCTCACCTTCGATGCCGCTGTTGAGCTCACCACCGCGTTCCTCGATCCGGTGCTTGATGGCTCTGCCGAGGACTGTCTGTGGTCCCCGGAGAGACTTGCCTGGGAGAGGGAGTGAGTCCCGTCGGCGGGGGCTGAGGTCAATTAAGCCTTTCCCTGATGGGCTGCAAGGTTGGGGCGCGCAATGAGCTCGCCGTGGGGCATGCAGAACCAGGCGTCGGGGGACCGGCCCCAGTCCTGCCAGGCCACGGCGATCTGCTCGACCTCGGCGAGGGAGAGACCCTGCTCTCGCGCCCGGACGGCGAAACCGGAGGTGCGGACGCGTTCGGCCTGGGAGCCGCCCCACCAGCGGGTCGTCTCGGGGGTCGCGTAGGTCCACGTAGAGGACTGGGCGGTCTCGACGTCGAGCCCCGCCTCGTTTGCCCAGGCCCGGAGCCGCCGCCCGGCATCCGGTTCGCCGCCCAGAGCCCGGGAGCTCGCGCAGTACGTCTCCCGCCACCGGTCGAGGCCCGCGTTCTCGGGGTACCAGACCATGACCCCGTAGTCGGCGTCGCGGCATGCGATGATCCCGTCCTCGGCGCAGTAGCCCGCCATCGCGTCCAGTGCCGCCACCGGGTCGGGAACGTGCTGGAGCACCTGGTGGGCGTGGACCACGTCGAACGAACCGGGCTCGACGTCCACGGTGAAGAAGTCCGAGGCGAGGAACGTGGCGGTCGTGTCCGCCCGCGTCCGCGCGTTCTCACGTGCCGCGGCGACGGCCTCCTCGGAGAAATCCACGCCGACCACCTCCCCGGCGGGGCCCACGATTTCCGCCAGGTCCAGGGTGATCGAGCCGGGGCCGCACCCCAGGTCGAGAACCCGCATCCCGGGACGCAGCCGGTCGAGGAAATAGGCGCAGCTGTTCGCTGCCGTCCGGGTGCCGTGGGAGGCGAGGACCGCAGGCTGGTGGCCGTGGCTGTAGCGAGGGGTTGCTCCCGAGCTGGGCGAGGTGGTCATGAGGGCACCGTAAGGCGCGGGCAAAGCTCAGGAAAAGACAGGATCACCTGGTGAGACGAGCCCGTGGTGGCGCTGGAGTCCGGGGTCGTCACTTGGCCTGGGGACTGCTCCTCACGAAGATGATGAGGAGCACCGCGATGGCGATCGTGGAGTACGAGTAGAACAGGCCGGACGTGGTCCCCGCCGAGAGCTTCAGAGTGATGGCCACGATGCTGGCCAGAATCGCCAAGGCGGCTCCGATGTAGACGAACATTTTGACCCCGTACTGCACCCTGGCGGTCTTCTTCTCGGTCATGACCATTCCCTCCCCCTGGTGCCCCGGCGGGGCGGTTCCTTTCCGCTGATCCTGGCGGAGGAGGACGGCTGCCGCAAGACACAGTTCCGGTGGAATCGCCAGCTTCCCCGGGGGAAGCAGGGCAGACGGGGACTGTCGCACGGCCAGGTAGCAGCAAACCCGGCTTGCCCAGCGGATCAGCACCATCACAACGGACCACGGGACAACCTGAGAGTTTTCATCAGTGAGATCCACCGTTGACACAGTGGACTGCCGTTGTCGGTGACATCTTCTACCGTCAGTGCATGACTACTCGTGTGGCGCCCCTCGCGTCGATCTCCATCGACTGCCCCAGCCCCGACGACCTTGCCCCCTTCTACAAGAGCCTGCTCGGACTCGAGGAAGCCTTCGCCACCCCTGACCGGGGTGTCATCTGCCTGAGCGGAGCAGGCCCCATGCTGACGCTGATGCGGGTGAACGAGTACGAACCGCCGACATGGCCGCAGGGGCCTCAGTTCCAACAGATGCACCTGGACCTCGCGGCTGACGACCTTGACGCCGATGTGGCGGCGGCCCTCAAGATCGGGGCCCGCGAAGCCGATTTCCAGCCTTTCCCCGAACAGTGGAGGGTCATGCTCGATCCGGTCGGGCACCTCTTCTGCCTGAGTGCTGTCCGTCCTGATTGACCTGGAGTTCAAACGGAGGACTCCGAACCATCGGTCTCTCATGGCCTGCGGCGATCGGCCCTGGCCGGGACTCCTCAGCGTGTGCTGCGCGCCAGGTCCGAAATGCGGGCCATAGCCTCTCGGAACGGGTCTGCTCCTGGACCGTCGAGAACTGTCAGGGGAGTTTTGAGATCGCGACTGATCCACAGCATGTGCCAGGCGAGGTCGTCCCAGTCGGGTGCACCCACCAGGAACCGGCAGCCGTGGGGAGTGGATTCGAGGTCGGCCCGGTAGGGCGCCGGGACCCGGGCACGGACCTTCTCCACGTCGATTCCCATTGCCACACGGACACGACAGGGGTAGCGGTGGGGGAGATCCTGCTGGAACTCCGGTGGAGGTGTCTCCCGTGGGTCGAAGCGCCAGGTGGTGCTGCGGAGGTCGGTCATCCGGTCCAGACGGAACACCCGCCAGTCGTCCCGGCCGCGGTCGAAACCTTGCAGGTACCAGTGCTCGCCCTGCGTCAGGAGACGCGCCGGCTCCACTTCCCGTGCGCTCGTCTCACCCGTGGCCTTGCAGTAGTCGAAACGTACCAGCGCGCGGTCGCGCTGCGACGTGGCGAGCCGTTGCAGAACTGCGAGGTCCACGGGTGGGCGGTTGCCCGGGATGGCGCGGGTGGCCCGGTCGACGGCCGAGGCGAGGGCGCGCAGTCTTGGGGGCAAAACCTGGTCGAGCTTCGTCAGCGCACGCAGTGCTGCTTCTCCCACCTCGTCAGCTCCCGAGAGCGCGCCCATCCGGAGGCAGGCAACCAGCGCGATGGCTTCGTCGTCGTCGAGCAGCAGAGGAGGAAGGCGGCGCCCGGCACCCATGCGGTACCCGCCGTCCAACCCCCGCGCGGCCTCCACCGGATAGCCCAGCTGCCGCAATCTGGTGACGTCCCGGCGCACGGTGCGCTCCGTGACGTCCATGCGGGCGGCGAGCTCGTGCGCCTGCCAGGTGGTGCGCGCTTCCAGCAGCCCGAGCAGGCGCAGGACGCGCTGAGTGGTGTCGGCCATGTCTGCATTCTCTCGGACACAGCGGACTGGAGCTGTCCGCATGCCCAGGTGTCATGTTCCTGACAGCACCCGCTGACCTTGAGAGGACATCACCGTGTACCTGCCCCAGATCGACGACGAACGCACCACTCTCTGCAAATACCTGGACGTTCAGCTCGATGCGATTCGCGCGAGTTCCTACGGGCTCGACGATGCCCAGGCACGCTGCGCTCCCCTGCGCAGCGCTTTGAGCATCAGCGGGATCACCAAACACATCATCTTCTGCATGAAGCAGTCACTCTCCGGAGCTGGACACCACGAGCACGACCAGCCGTTCGAGGCGTTCTTCGCGAGCTTCACAGCGTCGGATGATGAGGACATCGCGACGCTGCTGGAGACCTTCGACGCGGTCCGCGGCCAGTACATGGAGATGTGCCGTGAAGGGGATCTCGAAGCAGAACTGCCCGTGGGCCCCATGCCCTGGGTGGGCATGGACGAAGCCCGCCCGGCGAAACTGCGGTACCTCTACGTGCACCACGTGGAGGAGTTCGCCCGGCACGCGGGACACGCCGACATCATCCGTGAGGAGATCGACGGCGCCCAGGCCGCTGAACTGCTCGCGGCGGTCGAAGGACGACCCGCGAACGACTTCGTGACCCCCTGGAAAGTCTGACAGCGCCGTCGTCCCGAACGCCCGGACCTGGACGACGGGCAGACGACGCCGTGCCCCGCGAAGGCGGGGCACGGCGTCGTCGTCAGGCCTGGCCGCGGCTCAGAAGACGGCCCGTGGGCGTCTCGTAGTCCACCTCGTGCCCGCCCACGAACGTGCGACGAACCTTCCCGGAGAGCACCTTGCCCTGGTCCGGGGTGATGGGGTTCTTGTGGTTCAGGCGCTGGGCGTCTACCACGTAGCTCTCGTCCGCGGCGAAGACCGCCATGTCCGCGTCGTAGCCCAGGGACAGCTTGCCCTTGCCGCGCAGGCCCACGCGCTCGGCCGGGCGCGTGGACATCCACCGCACCACGCGCTCGAGCCCGACCCCGCGGCGTCGCGCCTCGGTCCAGATCAGGGACAGGCCCAGCTGCAACGACGAGACGCCGCCCCACGCCACCCCGAAGTCCCCGTTGCCCAGGTCCTTGAGGTCCAGTGTGGAGGGGGAGTGGTCCGAGACGATGTAGTCGATGGTGCCGTCGATCAGCCCCTCCCACAGCTTCTCCCGGTTGGAGACCTCGCGCACCGGCGGGCAGCACTTGAACGCGGTGGCGCCGTCCGGGATCTCCTCGGAGAGCAGCGTGAGGTAGTGCGGGCAGGTCTCCACGGTGATGTCCAGGCCGTCGTTCTTGGCGGAGCGGATCATGGGGATTGCGTCCGAGGAAGACAGGTGCAGGATGTGCGAGCGGGCCCCGGTCCAGCGGGTGCGCTCGATGACCTCCGCGATCGCGATGTTCTCCGCACCGCGCGGGCGGGACTTCAGGAAGTTCTCGTACACGTTGCCTTTGGGCTGCGGGGCCTTGTCGATGGTGCGGGAGTCCTCCGCGTGCACGATCAGCAGCGAGTCGAAGGTCTTGATCTCGGCGAGCGCCTCCTCCATCTCGTCCGCCTCCAGGTGCGGGAACTCGTCCACACCGGAGTGCAGCAGGAAGCACTTGAAGCCGAACACGCCGTCGTCGTGGAGGGGGCGCAGATCGGACTTGTTGCCGGGCACGGCGCCGCCCCAGAAGCCGATGTCCACGAACGCGTTCTGCTGGGCGAACAGCCGCTTGTACTCGAGTGCGGCCGTGTTCACGGTGGCGGGCACGGAGTTCAGGGGCATGTCCACGATGGTGGTCACACCGCCCGCCGCGGCCGCCCGGGTGGCGGTGGCGAAGCCCTCCCACTCGGTGCGCCCGGGCTCGTTCACGTGCACGTGGGTGTCCACGAGGCCGGGCAGCAGCGTCTCGTCCTCGGCGAGCTCCACGACCCGCGCGCCCTGCAGACCGGCGCCGAGCGGCTCGATCGCGGCGATCTTCCCGTTCCGCACGCCCACCTCCCGGGGCACGAAGTGGTCCCCGCACATCACCCGGTGGCCGCGGACCACGAGGTCGAACTCGCCGTCCCGCCGTCCGGTGCCCCGGGCCTCCGCGGACTCGTCCGCCCCCGTGAGATGGTGCTCGGCTCGGTACTCCCGGATCAGTTCGCGCACGTGCTCCGCACCGTTGACCTCGGCGGCCAGCGCGATCTGCGCGGCACGCTCACCACCCCGTTCGGCGCGGTTCTCGGGGGTCTCCGCGAGGTTCGAGTTATGCTCCGCAACCTCCTCGGGAGACTCGTCACGCTCCGGGGACGACGCCGCCCGCTCCACCTTCGCGCGCACGTCCACCGTGGCCTGCTCGTCGTTCCGGGCGTGGTCCGTGGCGACCGCGTCCTCGGGCCGCTGCGGCGCGCTGTCCGGGGCCGCGGCGTCGTCGTGCGAGGGCTTGCGGGAACCGCGCTGGGGTGAGGCGTTCATGTCGGTGGTCCTTTCGGTGGGGCGTGCCGGTGATGCGGCAGAAGTGGGTGGGCGTACGGGTGCTACTGCGAGCGTAGGCGGTGACCCACCTCACGCAGCAGGCGCGGGGCCTCGCGCATGGAGGTGTTCGTGTCCGGGGCGAGGGCGCGCAGCTCGTGGACGGCGGCGAAGCCCGCTTCGGCCAGCGCCTCCGGGGACAGCGTGGTGCGACCGCACACCGCGATCACCGGGACCCCGTGGCGCCGGCCCACGCGCAGCACGCCCAGCGGGGTCTTGCCGCCCAGGCTCTGCTCGTCCAGGCTGCCCTCGCCCGTGACGAGAAGGTCCGCGCCCGCCACGGCGGCGTCCAGGTCCACGAGGTCCAGGACCACGTCCACGCCGGGCCTGCGCTCGGCCCCGAGCACGGCGAGCGCCGCGTACCCCACGCCACCGGCGGCACCCGCTCCCGGGGCATCGGCGGCGGCGCGGGCGGGCTCGCCGAGCGCGACGGTGAGCCGGTCGCGGAAGGTTCCCAGGGCGGCGTCGAGCTCCGTGACGTCCTGCGGCGAGGCGCCCTTCTGGGGGCCGAAGACGGCAGCGGCGCCGCGCGGACCCGTCAGGGGGTTGTCCACGTCCGCGGCCAGCACGAACTGCGCCTCCCGCACGCGGGGGTGCAGCCGGGAGGCGTCCACGGTGCGCAGGTGCGCGAGAGCCGCGCCGCCGCGGAGGAGGGGCTCGCCGTGCTCGTCCAGCAGGCGCAGACCCAGGGCGGTGAGCATCCCGGCGCCGCCGTCCGTGGTGGCGCTGCCGCCCACGCCCAGGACCACGCGGGTGCACCCGGCGTCCAGGGCGGCGGCGATCAGCTCGCCCGTGCCCTGGCTCGTGGCGGTGCGGGCCTGCAGCACGGGCTCGCCGTCGTGGTGGGGCAGAGCGGCCAGGCCCGAGGCCAGCGCCATCTCGACCACGGCCTCGTCCCCGCGCCGGGCCCACGCCGCGGCCACGGGATCGCCCGCGGGGCCCGTGACGGTGAGGTCCTGGCGCGTGAAACCGGCCTCCCGGGCGGCGTCGAGCGTGCCCTCGCCGCCGTCGGCCACGGGCAGCTCCACCACGTCCGCCTCCGGGGTGGCGTCCCGGATCCCGGCCGCGAGGTGCGCGGCGGCCTCGCGGGCGGTCACGGAGCCCTTGAACTTGTCGGGTGCCACCACGATGCGCACGGCGCCTCCTCGCGGAACGGTCTCGGTCACGGCCGGAGCGCCCCGGTGGTGTGCGCCCCGCGGGGCCATTCCAGCACGACGACGCCGCGGGGCCCCGTTCCGCGCACCGCCCGTCGGGAGCGCGCTGGCACCGCTCTGCGCGGGCGCTCGAACGTGCACGGGGAGGCCAGGCACGTGACCGGTGACGCCGCGCTCATGCCCGCTCCGACCGCGGCAGCCACGCGAACGGGTCCTCGTGGGACGACACGTATTCGAGGGCGACGTCCCCGCTGTAGCCGAGCTCACGGGACCGGGCCACCCAGTCGAGCAGCGGCAGCCCGCCGGTGCCCGGTTCGTGGCGACCGGGGGCGTCCGCGATCTGGACGTGCCCGAAGTCCGCGGCGTGGGCCTCGATGACGGCGGGAACGTCGTCGCCGTTGACAGCCAGGTGGTAGAAGTCCGCGAGCAGCCGCACGTTTTCCCGGCCCACGGCGTCGACCACGGCCAGCGCGTCCTTCGCGGTTCTGAGGGGGTAGGCGGGGACGCCGGAGACCGGTTCGAGCACCACCGTGCCGTCCAGTGGAGCGAGAAGGTCTGCGGCGTGGCGGAGGTTCGTGAGCGCCGTCGTCCTCTGCTCCTCCGCGGTGAGATCGTAAAGGCGGTTGCCGTGCAGCGCATTGAAGTGGCGGCACCCCGTGGCGCGGGCGATCTCCGCGACCAAGTCCACGTTCGCGCGGAACTCCGCCGTGCGGGAGGGGTGGGAGAGCACGCCGCGCTCGCCGGCGGGCATGTCCCCGGCGTAGAAGTTCAGCCCGGTGAGCTGGACGCCCGCGTCCCGCAGGGAGGCCACGAAGGCGTCCACCTCCTCTTGAGGTGGGGTGGGGGAGTCGAACGGCCACCAGAACTCCGCGCGCGTGAAACCGTGCCGGGCGACCGCGGCCGCGCGGTCGAGCAGGGGGAGGTCCGCGAAGACGATCGAGGCATTGACGGTGTAGTTCATGGAGTCATCCTGCCAGCGCCCCGATGCGGCGTCTTTCCGTGACGCGAGCGTGGGGTGCTGGGGTGGCTCCACACCGTCACACCGGGGCAGCCCACCAGGTCAGGTGACCGGTTACGCAGGACTCGCAGGACGGGCCCGCTCGCTCGCCCGGGCGGACGCAGGGCGAGACCGAGCGGGCCGTTGCCGACGAGCGGTGGTCAGCGCGCGTGCACGCCGAGCGAGCCCAGCAGCTCCACCACGCGCCGCCTGATCTCGTCGCGGATGGGGCGCACGGCGTCAACGCCCTGCCCCGCGGGGTCCTGCAGCGCCCAGTCCTCGTAGCGCTTGCCGGGGTAGTAGGGGCACGCGTCCCCGCACCCCATGGTGATGACCACGTCCGAGGCCTCCACGGCGTCCGGGGTGAGCACTGTGGGCTTCTCAGCGCTGAGGTCGATGCCCTCCTCGAGCATGGCCTCGTGGACCGCCGGGTTGATGGACGCGGCGGGCGCGGAACCGGCAGAGCGGACCTCCACGGCACCGCGCGAGAGGTGCCGCACGTAGGCGGCCGCCATCTGGGAGCGCCCCGCGTTGTGGACGCACACGAACAACACGCTGGGATCCGGGTGGCTCATGCGCGGACCTCCTGCTGGGGGTAGCGCTTGCGGAGTGCCAGGCTCACGTAGACGAGACCGACGAGGACGGGCACCTCGATGAGCGGCCCCACGACGCCGGCCAGTGCCTGACCGCTGGTCACACCAAACGTGGCGATGGCCACCGCGATGGCCAGCTCGAAGTTGTTGCCGGCGGCGGTGAAGGCGAGGGTGGTGGTCCGCTCGTAGGAAAAGCCCAGCGCACGCCCCAGCAGGAAGCCGCCACCCCACATCAGCAGGAAGTAGGCGAGCAGGGGAAGGGCGATCCGCACCACGTCGAGCGGGTGTGAGGTGATCTGCTCACCCTGCAGGGCGAACAGGATCACGATGGTGAACAGCAGGCCGTACAGAGCCCACGGGCCGACCTTGGGCAGGAACGAGGACTCGTAGGCCTCCCGGCCCCACTTCTTCTCGCCGATGAGCCGCGAGAGGTATCCAGCCACGAGCGGGACCCCCAGGAACACGAGCACGGACGCCGCGATCCGCCACGGGGAGACGTCCAGTGACGCCTGCTCCAGCCCGAGCCACCCCGGCAGCACCTCCAGGTAGAACCACCCGAGGAAGCCGAACGCCACGATCTGGAAGATCGAGTTGAGGGCCACGAGCACGGCTGCCGCCTCACGGTCGCCGCACGCGAGGTCGTTCCAGATGATGACCATGGCGATGCAGCGCGCCAGTCCCACGATGATGAGACCCGTCCGGTACTCCGGGAGGTCGGGCAGGAAGATCCAGGCGAGGGCGAACATCAGCGCGGGACCGACGACCCAGTTGAGCAGGAGAGACGCCCCGAGCATGCGCTTGTCACCGGTCACGGTGTCCAGGCGGTCGTAGCGCACCTTGGCGAGCACCGGGTACATCATCACGAGCAGACCGATCGCGATCGGCAGCGAGACCCCCTGGATCTCGACGGCGCCCAGTGCCTCTCCCAGTCCCGGCACCAGACGGCCCAGCGCGAGTCCGGCAACCATGGCCGCAATGATCCACACGGGAAGAAACCGGTCGAGGGTGGAGAGGCGGGCGGCCGGTGGTGCGTCAGTTCTCAAGGTCGTCTCCAGTGGTGGGGCACGAGCGGGTGGCGTCGTCGGAGGCTCCGCCCCAGCGGCCCAACGGTGCGCTGGAGGGCCGGTTCGCGGGGGACAGGCGCCGCGCGACTGAGCACCCCGGGGGGTCCTTGCTTAGACAGAAGCCAATACAGTCCAGGTTGCCCGCCGTATAGACGGTTGTCAAAATAGGCGCATGACCTCGGTTGAGCTTCACATCGACAACGCGCCCGACGGCGTCGAACGCTCGGCCGCCGTGTTCAAAGCCCTGGCGGATCCAGTGCGCCTGAGCCTCTACCTCGCGATCCGAAAGGCTCTGCCCGGGAGCATCTGCGTGTGCGACCTCCCGGACTTCGATCTGTCCCAGGCGACCATTTCGCACCACCTGCGCAAGCTCCGGGAGGTCGGGCTCGTCAGCTCGCGTCGGCAGGGCACGTGGGTGCACTACACCGCGCAGGAGGGTGTGTTCGAGCTGGCCGTCGACTCAGTGGCGTAGAGCCGTGTCCCGCCCTCGTCCGCCGTGGCGCCCTTGAAGGCCCCGAGCGGGTGCAGATTGGCACGAACCACTTTCCCCCGAAATGACCTGACCGGGGGCACAGGTCTACAGTCACATCCCATGACTACTAACGTTGCTGCCTATCAGGCCGTCGCCTCCGGTGCTCCGCTCGAGAAGGGCACCATCGAGCGTCGGGACCTGCGCCCGGACGACATCCGCATCGAAATCGAGTTCGCCGGGATCTGCCACTCGGACATCCACACCGTGCGCGAGGAGTGGGGGCCCATCGACTTCCCGCTCGTCCCCGGGCACGAGATCATCGGTCGCGTCACGGAGGCCGGCTCCGAGGTCCAGAAGTTCACCGTGGGGGAACGCGCGGGCGTGGGGTGCCTCGTGGACTCCTGCCGCGAGTGCGAGTGGTGCCTCAAGGGTGAGGAGAACAACTGCCCGAAGGCCGTGGGCACCTACCGCGGCAAGGACCGTTTCACGGGGGAGCAGACCGACGGCGGGTACTCCACCGAGATCATCGTGTCCGAGGCCTTCGCCCTGCACATCCCCGAGAACCTGGACCCTGCGGCCACCACGCCGCTGCTGTGCGCTGGGATCACCACGTACTCCCCGCTGCGCACGTGGGGTGTCACCGAGGGCTCCAAGGTGGCCGTGGTGGGCATGGGCGGTCTCGGCCACGTGGCCGTGAAGCTCGCCGCCGCCATGGGCGCGGAGGTGACCGTGATCAGCCAGACCCGTTCCAAGGAGGAGGACGGCCGCCGCTTCGGCGCCACCGACTGGATCGCCCGCACGGAGGATCCCGAGGCGCTGTCGCAGCACAAGGGCGAGTTCGACGTCATCATCAACACCGTCTCGGCGCACGTGGACGTGCAGGAGTTCATGGCCACCCTGCGCCCGCACGGCGCCATGGTGCTGCTGGGTCTGCCCACCGAGACCCTCGAGGTGAAGGCCCCGCTGCTGGTCAGCGGCCGCAAGTCCCTCACGGGCTCCAACATCGGCGGCATCCGCGAGACCCAGGAGATGCTCGACTTCTGCGGTGAGCACGGGGTCACGGCGGAGATCGAGCTCATCAACGCCGAGGACCTCAACGACGCCTACGACCGCGTGGTGGACTCGGACGTGCGCTACCGCTTCGTGATCGACGCGAAGACCATCTGAGGCAAGACCCAGGCACGCCGACCACGGCGCCCCGGACTTTCGCGGTCCGGGGCGTCGTCGTCGTGCGTCTCACCGCGCTCCACTACCCTGAGCCCATGCCCCGAACCCTGGACGACCTCTCCTGGCCCCGCCGCACCGAGCGGCTCACCGTGGCTCGCCTGGCCCCGGAGGATGCCGACGCTCTATGGGAGTTGAAGAGCGACCCGGAGCTGAACCGCTGGACCACCAGGATCTACGACTCACGCGAGGAGTTCCGCGCGGACTGGAACGCCCTGGCCACCACCCACCTGATGGCCCACTGGGACGGGCAGCTCGCGGCCTACCTCATGGTCAAGCACCAGGACGCGTGGTCCCAGACGGACGTCGCCGAACAGGCCCGGGGGCAGCGGGTGGAGCTCGGCTGGGTGGTGGCGCCCTGGGCCCAGGGCCGTGGCGTGGCCACGGAACTCGTGCGCGAAGGCCTGGCCATCGCGTTCGACATGGGTGTTCACCGGGTGGAGGCCGGCTGCTTCGCGGAGAACACCGGATCCTGGAAGGTCATGGAGAAGGTGGGGATGCGCCGAGAAATCCACACGGTCAGGGACTGCATGCACCGGGATGGTCAGTGGCACGACGGCTACGGGTACGCCATGCTCGCGGAGGAGCACCACGGCTGAGCGAGCGGACGGACAGACCTCCGGCCCCCGAGGTACCGCACGAGGCGGCAACCGCGGGGGCCGGACGGGGCAGGCGCTGGGGGCGGCCTACCTGGTGCTCTCCATCAGGTCGTAGGCGGACAGCGTGAGGAAGGCCGGGTAGTCCTCCCTGAGCACCATGTCCGAGATGAGCCGCCCAGCGGGCACGAACCACTTCTCGTAGTTCTCCTGGTCGATCTCCCCGCGCAGCACCTCGAGCTGCTTGTCGAGGGCGTCGGAGACGAGCTCGCGCGTGGCGGTGCTGCCGGTGTCCGTGTAGACCACGCCGTTCTTGATCTGCTGCCAGATCTGCGAGCGGGAGATCTCCGCGGTGGCGGCGTCCTCCATGAGGTTGTGGATGGCCACCGCGCCGCTGCCGGACAGCCACACCGCCACGTAGCGGATGGCCACGTACAGGTTGGCGTTGAGCTCTTTCTCGGTGCGCTGGTCACCGGCGGAGGGCACGTCCAGCAGCATCTCGGCGGTCACGTCCACCTCGGGGCGCTGGCGGTCCACCTGGTTCGGTTTCTCACCGAGCACGCCGTCGAAGACCTCCTGGCACACGGGCACGAGGTCCGGGTGGGCCACCCACGAGCCGTCGAAGCCGTCCCCGGCCTCGCGGGTCTTGTCGTTGCGGACCTTCTCGAACGCGGCCTTGTTGATCTCCTCGTCCTTGCGGGAGGGGATGAACGCGGCCATGCCGCCCATCGCGAAGGCACCGCGCTTGTGGCAGGTCTGCACCAGCAGGTCCGTGTACGCGCGCATCAGGGGAGCGGTCATGGTCACCGCGGAACGGTCCGCCAGGATGAACTTCTCCCCGGCATCGCGGAAGTACTTGATGATGGAGAACAGGTAGTCCCAGCGCCCCGCGTTGAGCCCGGAGGCGTGGTCCCGCAGCTCGTAGAGGATCTCGTCCATCTGGAACGCGGCGGGGATGGTCTCGATCAGCACGGTCGCGCGGACGGTGCCGTGCTCGATGCCCAGGTACTCCTCCGCGAACGTGAACACGTCGTTCCACAGCCGCGCCTCCAGGTAGGACTCCATCTTGGGCAGGTAGTAGTACGGGCCCTGGCCGTTCTCGATCAGCTGCTTGGCCGTGTGGAAGAAGTGCAGCCCGAAGTCCGTGAGGGAACCGGAGCCGGTCTTCCCGTTGACCGTGATGTTGTACTCGGGCAGGTGCCAGCCGCGCGGGCGCATGACCACCACGGCCAGGGGCACGTCCTCGCGGAGCGTGTACTCCTTGCCCTCCGGGGAGGTGAAGCCCAGGGTGCCGCGGGCGGCGTCGCGCAGGTTGGCGATCGCGTCCACCTGGTTGGCCCAGCTGGGGGAGGCGGCGTCCTCGAGGTCCGCGAGCCACACCTTGGCCCCGGAGTTCAGCGCGTTGATGGCCATCTTGGCGGGCGACGCCGGTCCGGTCATCTCCACGCGCCGGTCCTGCAACGCCTCGGGGGCCGGGGCCACCTTCCAGTCGCCCTCCCGGACCTCGCGGGTCTCGGGGAGGAAGTCCATGGTGCCGGTCTTGGCGGCCTGCGCGCGGGCGGTCTCGCGCTTGCCGAGCAGCTCCTCACGGCGGTCCGCGAACTTCTCGTGCAGCGCCTCCACGAACGCGAGGGCCTCCTCCGAGAGGATCTCGTCCGCCGCGGCCTCGTTCTGCGGGGTGGTGTGGGTGATGCTCATGGAGTGCCTCCAAGTATCCGTATTGTGGAAAAATTATTCCATTACCACGAGTTTAGACATAGGATGTGACCCAGGACAAGGCCCTGCTGAGACGCGGGCCACACGTGCGAGGGGTCACCGGGATCGCCCGAACCCGGCCGTGGCCGTTCGGTCCCGCCGCGGCGCGACCCGACCGGCGGTGAGCCACGCACGACACCATCGACGACCGAGGGAGCGCACGGATGCCAGAGGCCAGGAGCACGGGCGGGGTGCAGTCCGTCGAACGGGTCTTCGGCCTGCTCGACATCATCACCGCAGCCGGGGGAGAGATCTCGCTGAGCGAGCTGGCCTCCAGGGCGCAGCTGCCGCTGCCCACCATCCACCGGCTGCTGCGCACCCTGATCCCGCTGGGCCACGTGCGCCAGCTGCCCAACCGCAGCTACGCGCTGGGCCCGGGACTCATCCGGCTGGGCAACGCCGCGGGGCTCGCGCTGGGCACCTACGCGCAGCCCGTGCTGCAGGGGCTCGTGGACCAGCTGGGGGAGTCCGCCAACATGGCCGTGCTGGACGGGCGCATGGTCGTGTACGTGGGGCAGGCGCAGTCCTCCCACTCCATGCGCATGTTCACCGAGGTGGGCCGTCGCGCGCACCTGCACGGCACCGGCGTGGGCAAGGCCATCCTGGCCACCCTCCCGGAGGAGCAGGTGGTCTCGATCGTCACGTCCATGGGCATGCCCACCCCCACCGAGAAGAGCCTGGGCACCGTGGAGGAGCTGCTCGCGGACCTCGCGCTGATCCGCGAACGCGGCTACGCCGTGGACGACGAGGAGCAGGAGATCGGCGTCCGCTGCTTCTCCGTCCTCGTCCCGGACGCCCCCACCCCCACGGCGATCTCGGTCTCGGGCCCCACCACGCGGGTGGACTGGGACTTCGGCGAGCGCGCCGTTCCGCTGCTGCGCGAGGCCGCGGCGCAGCTGTCCGGACAGCTCTCCCGCGCTGGCTGAGGCGGACGACGCCGCTGTGCCCCGCCTGGGTGGACGTGCTCCACGACGCCGCGGGGCACGCGGACGGGTTCGAGCGCGAGGGTGCGGGTCAGTGGCGCTGGGGCAGGGCGGCGTCGTGCTCCGTGAGCAGGGACTCGAGGTACGCGCCGTAGCCGCTCTTGTGCAGCGCCGCGGCGCACTCGCGCAGCTGGGCGTCGGAGATCAGGCCCATGCGCCAGGCGACCTCCTCGGGGCAGCCGATCGAGGTGCCCTGGCGCGCCTGGACGGTGCGGATGAAGTTGGTGGCGTCCGCGAGGGAGTCGAACGTGCCGGTGTCCAGCCACGCGGTGCCGCGCGGGAGCACGTGCACCGCGAGCTCGCCCCGGTCCATGTACATCCGGTTGAGGTCCGTGATCTCCAGCTCGCCGCGCGGTGATGGCGTGAGCGAGCGGGCGAACTCGACGGCGCGCCGGTCGTAGAAGTAGAGCCCCGGGACCGCGTACGGGCTGCGGGGGTGCGCGGGCTTCTCCTCGATGGACACGGCCTGCCCGGCGGCGTCGAACTCCACCACGCCGTACGCGCTGGGGTCCGCCACCCGGTACCCGAAGATCGCGGCCCCCTGGAGGTCGTGGAAACGGCGCAGCTGGGTGCCGAGTCCCGGCCCGTAGAAGATGTTGTCGCCCAGGATGAGGCACACGCTGTCGTCCCCGATGTGCTCGGCCCCCAGCAGGAACGCCTGGGCGAGCCCGTCCGGGGACTCTTGCCGGGCGTAGGAGATCTCCGCGCCGAAGCGGGAGCCGTCCCCGAGCAGGCGACGGAACTGCTCGGCGTCGTGCGGGGTGGTGATCACCAGGATCTCCCGGATGCCCGCGAGCAGTAGCGTGGAGAGCGGGTAGTAGATCATCGGCTTGTCGTAGACCGGCACGAGCTGCTTGCTCACGCCCAGGGTCACGGGGTGCAGACGGGAGCCCGTGCCGCCCGCGAGGATGATGCCCTTCATGTCCCCATCATGGCAGGGACTCATTCGAGTGCATGGGACGCATGGCCTGTGTGGGGATCGTCCCAGGTGCCCGAGCCGCCGGTGTGCGGCGAGGCCTGCGGCCGTGGCTAGCATGAGGGCATGAAACCGTTCGTGCTGCTGGCCACCCGTGATGACGACGTCCTGGCGGACGAGGAGTACGAGGCCGTGGCGCGCTTCGGAGGGCTGAGTACCTCGCAGCTGGAACGCATCCGCCTGGAGCAGGGGAATTTCCCCACGCTGGACCTGGACCGTTACAGCGGGATCATCGTGGGCGGCTCGCCGTTCAACTCCTCGGACCCCGCGGAGCAGAAGTCCCGCGTGCAGCGGCTCGCGGAGACCTGGATCAGCGGCTTGCTGGACGAGGTGGTGGCCCGTGACTACCCGTTCCTGGGGGCGTGCTACGGCGTGGGGACCCTCGGCATCCACCAGGGCGCCGTGGTGGACCGGACCCGTCCGGAGGAGGTGGGTCCCATCACCGTGACCCTCACGGAGGCGGGGGAGGCGGATCCGCTCCTCGCGGACATGCCCCGGGAGTTCAGCGCCTACGTGGGGCACAAGGAAGGCACCCGCGTGATGCCCCCGAACGCCGTGCTGCTGGCCGAGGGCTCGGTGTGCCAGGTCCAGATGTACCGCATCAAGGAGAACCTCTACGCCACGCAGTTCCACCCGGAGCTGGACGTGGAGGGGCTCGTGAACCGCATCCGCGTGTACAAGGACCTGGGCTACTTCAAGCCGGACGAGCTGGAGACCGTGATCGAGCGGATCACCCACGGGCCCGCCGTGGACCAGGCGCCCAAGGTGCTCAGCGCGTTCGTGGAGCGCTACGCCCGCTGACACCGGCCGCGGGTGCCGCGTGGTCGTCAGGTAGGGGCGTGCGTCGCCGCGGGTTGCCCTCGAACGACGGCGCTCGCGGCAGGAGGTCGCGCGAGCCACCTGGGTGGGCCGTTCCACGGGGCCCCGGGGGCGCCCACGGGCTGCCGCGAGGGTGAGCGCACGGCGGGCGCCCTGCACAATCCGGCGCACCGGGCCCCGGACCGATACCGTGGGGGAATGAGTCACCCCAGCGCACCGTGGTCCCGTCCTGTTCCCTCCCCGACAAGCACCCCGAGCGCACCGGCCCCGGGCGAGACGTGGCCCGGTGCTCCCATGGGCGGGTCTGTGACGGGCGGAGTGCAGCCGGCTCCCCGGACCCGCACGTACTTCTACCACCGTCTGGCCCGCACGGACCCCCACCACCGCTGGTGGATGCCGCTGGTGGAGGGGCTGATCCTCTTCGGCATCTTCATGGTCCTGAGCATCCTGTTCGGGATCGTGCTGGCGCTCGCATTCCCCGAGACCCTGACCGAGGACGTGCTGGCCGCCGACCAGCTGGACCCGGTCGTGTACTTCATGCTCTTCGCGTCCGTGGCGCTGCTGCTGCCCAGCGCCCTGCTGGCCCGGCTCGTGCTCGGCCCCCGGCCGCTCGGGCTGATCTTCTCGGTCACCGGCCGCATCCGGTGGAAGTGGCTGCTCCTGTGCTTCCTGGTGGCTGTGGGCGTCTACGCGGTGGTCAACCTGGCGGGCATCGGCCTGGACCTCGCCACGGGCGGGACCCCCACCTCCGTGCAGCTGGCACCGGGCTTCGGCTGGCTGCTGGCCACCACGCTGATCGTGGTGCCACTGCAGTGCACGGCGGAGGAAGTGGTCTTCCGCGGGTACCTGGCCCAGATGGTGGGCCGCTGGCTCAAGCACCCCGCGTGGGCCATCCTGCTGCCCGTCCCGCTGTTCGTGGCCGGGCACGTGTACGACGTGTGGGGTCTGCTCTCAGTGGCGATCATGGCGGTGTCCATGGGCATCGTCACGTGGCGCACCGGCGGGCTCGAGGCGGGCATCGCCCTGCACGCCGTGAACAACATGACCGTCTCGCTGTTCGCCATGCTCGGTTTGGTGGACATGAACGACACCAGCGGGGCGCCCACGGACCTGGTCACCGAGGTGATCCTCAACGGCGCCTTCATCGCCCTGGTGTTCTGGCTCGTGAAGCGCCACCCGGAGGTCGCGGTCACCCGCACCGTGGTGCTCCCGCAGCCCCCGGCCCCGCCCCGGCTGCCGACCGTGCGGCCCGCGGCGATCGCGGCGGACCGCTCCGGGCTGGCCGCCTACCCCTACGACCCCGCCACGCAGACCTACCTGAGCCTGCCCCCGCAGTACGGCCCCTACGTGGTGCGGGACGGCCAGGGCCGCTACGTGGGTGTCCTGGACACCCGCGGCGCCGGTGAGATGCAGCCCACATACACTGGGCCCCATGACGGACAGTACTGACATGCACGCTTCCGACCGGGCGCACGCGGCCCCAGACAGCCCTGCCCACGCAGAGTTCGCCCGCGACCTCGGGCGGTTCGTGACGGCGTCCCCCAGCTCGTACCACGCCGTGGCCACTGTGGCCGCGGCACTCGACGACGCCGGGTTCACCGCCCTGGACGAGGCCCAGCCGTGGCAGATCGGCGCGGGCCGCTGGTACACGGTGCGCGACGGCGCCCTGATCGCCTGGGTGCTCCCGTCCGGTGCCGCACCGGGGGCGGGTTATCGCATCCTGGGTGCCCACACCGACTCCCCGGGCTTCAAGCTCAAGCCCCGCCCCACCACGGTGACCCACCGCTGGTACCAGGCGGGCGTGGAGGTCTACGGCGGAGCGCTGCTGAACTCGTGGCTGGACCGGGACCTGCGCTTCGCGGGCCGGCTGGTGGTGCGCGGCGCGGACGGGGCACCGCGCTCCGTGCTCACGAGCACCGGGCCCGTGGCCCGCATCCCGCAGCTGGCCATCCACCTGGACCGCTCCGCCAACGACGCCCTGAGCCTGGACCGGCAGCGCCACACCCAGCCCGTGTGGGGTGTGGGGGATGCCCAGGACGCGGACGTCCTCGCGGTGCTGGCAGACGCCGTCCACGCACCGGCCGCCGGCGGCGCCGGGGAGGCGAGCGACCCTGCAGCGCGGACTGCCGGTTCCGGCACGGCGCCCGGCACCGGGACGCCCACGGCGGAGGTGCCCGCCGTGGACCCCGCCGACATCCTGGGCTACGACATCACCGTGGCGGACACCCAGGCCCCCGAGCTCATCGGCGCCCAGCAGAACCTGCTGGCCAGCGGCCGCCTGGACAACCTCACCACCGTCCACGCGGGGCTGCGGTCCCTGGTGGAGCACGCGGAGGAGCTGGAGTCCGCGGAACACGTGAGCGTGTTCGCCGCGTTCGACCACGAGGAGGTGGGGTCCGCGACCCGCTCCGGTGCGGCCGGCCCGTTCCTCGAGGACGTGCTCGTGCGCATCGGCGCCTCCCGCGGGGACTCCACCGACGACCACCGCCGCGCGCTCGCACACTCCGTGTGCCTGTCCTCGGACGCGGGCCACCTGGTGCACCCCAACTACCAGGGCCACCACGACCCGGTGAACACCCCGGAGCCCGGCCGTGGCCCGCTGCTCAAGATCAACGCGCAGCAGCGCTACACCACGGACGCCGTGGGTGCCGCGGTGTGGGCGGAGGCGTGCGAACGCGCCGGTGTTCCGTACCAGGAGTTCGTCTCCAACAACGGTGTGCCGTGCGGGTCCACCATCGGCCCCATCACCGCCACCCGCCTGGGCATCCGCACCCTGGACGTGGGGGTGGGTCTGCTGTCCATGCACTCGGCGCGCGAGCTCGTGCACACCGCAGACCTGTTCGCAATGTACCGCGCCATCGGGGGCTTCTGGCGCGGCTGAGCCCCGCGCCGCCCGCTCCGCCCTACACGCGAGGCTCGGCCGCGCAGCCGCGCACGCCCCTCCGCCCGCGACGCCGCACGCAGAGGCGTGCACACACCACTCCCACGCACGACGCCGCCCGGTGACCTTCGCGCAGAAGGCCACCGGGCGGCGTCGTCAGCAGGGGCGTGACGCCCCGGGATGCAGGAGCGGGTTACGGCAGCTGCAGCATGGAGATGTCCGCCATGCGGGCCATCACGCGCACCACCTGGCAGGAGTAGCCGAACTCGTTGTCGTACCAGACGTAGAGCACCAGCGAGTTGTTGTTCACGATGGTGGCCAGCCCGTCCACCACGCCCGCGCGGCGCGAGCCCACGAGGTCCGTGGAGACCACGTCCGGGGAGTCCACGTAGTCGATCTGCTTGCGCATGGCCGAGTTCAGGGAGATGTCCTTGAGGAACATGTTCACCTGCTCGGCGGACTCCGGGGCGTTCTCCAGCTGGAGGTTGAGGATAGCCATGGAGACGTCCGGGGTGGGCACGCGGATGGCGTTGCCGGTGAGCTTGCCCTTCATCACGGGCAGCGCCTTGGCCACGGCCTTGGCGGCACCGGTCTCGGTGATCACCATGTTCAGCGCGGCGGAGCGGCCGCGGCGGTCGCCCTTGTGCCAGTTGTCGATCAGGTTCTGGTCGTTGGTGTAGGAGTGCACCGTCTCCACGTGGCCCTGGACGATCCCGTACTCGTCGTTGAGGACCTTGATCACCGGGGTGATGGCGTTGGTGGTGCAGGACGCCGCGGAGATGATGGTGTCCTCCGGGTCGATGTCCTGGTCGTTCACGCCGCACACGATGTTCTTCATCTCGCCCTTGCCGGGGGCGGTGAGCAGCACCTTGCCCACGCCCTTGGAGCGCAGGTGCTGGGAGAGGCCCTCCTCGTCACGCCACACGCCGGTGTTGTCCACCACGAGGGCGTCGTGGATGCCGTAGGCGGTGTAGTCGATCTCCTCGGGGGAGTTCGCGTAGATGAACTGGATCGCCACGCCGTTGGCGGTGATCACGTTGTTCTCTTCATCCACGGTGATGGTGCCGTCGAAGGAGCCGTGCACGGAGTCGCGGCGCAGCAGGGACGCGCGCTTGACGAGGTCGTTGCCGGGCTTCTTGCGCACCACCACGGCACGCAGGTTCAGGCCGGTGCCGTCGTTGCGGTTGAGGAGGATGCGGGCGAGCAGGCGGCCGATGCGCCCGAAGCCGTACAGCACCACGTCCCGGGTCTCGGCGTCGTTGCTGCCGTGCTGGTCCACGGCCGGGGCGAGCGCCTCGCGCAGGTAGCCGTCCAGGTCCGTGGAGCCGGACTCGGTGAAGCCCTGGTAGAGCTTGGCCACGTCCACGTTGCACACGCCCAGGTTCAGCGCACCCAGTGCCGTGACGATCTCCACGGTCTTCTCCAGGGGCATCTCCTCACCCATGATGCGGCGGGCGAAGCGGTGGACCTTGATGATGTCCGTGACGGACTTGTGCACCAGGGACCGGCCGAAGACGGTGGTGACCACCTTGTTGTTGCGGTGCAGCTGCCCCACCAGGGGGACCAGCTGCTCGGCGAGGGCCTCTCGTTCTGACCACGTGGCGCTCATGAGCATCCTTCTTCCTCGGCCCGGACGTCCTCGTGCGGGCCGTGTTGGTGTCGCGCGGCGGTGCGCGAGCCGGCGTGATGGAGCGCCCCGTGAGCGGCGCTGCTCGTCGGCCCCAGTTTACGTGCCCCCGCGCCCCCTCGTGGTCTGTGCCCACGGATGACGACGCCGCCCGCTCCGGTTGCGCGCTCGGGGCGGGCTGCGGCCGCTTTGCTACCGTGGAGCCATGTTGACCGTGATTGGTGAGGCCCTCGTGGACGTGGTGTCCCGCAGCGGCGAACAACCCCGGGCCCACGTGGGTGGAAGCCCCATGAACGTGGCCGTGGGCCTGGCCCGGCTGGGTCACCAGGTGCAGTTCCTGGGCCGCTACGGCCAGGACGAGTACGGCCACCAGGTGGTCGAGCACCTGCGCGGCAACGGGGTGCGGCTGCCCTTCGAGGCGGATGACCGCCCCACCTCCGTGGCCCAGGCCGTGCTGGACGAGAACGGCGCGGCGGACTACGACTTCCAGCTGGACTGGTCCCTGGACGTCTCCCCGGGCCGGATCGACGAGCTGCTCGCGGACACGGACCTGCTGCACGTGGGGTCGATCGGCGCCATGCTGGAGCCGGGGGCCGCCGTGGTGCGGCAGGCGCTGGAGCGCGCACACCGCCACGCGCTGATCTCCTACGACCCCAACTGCCGGCCCTCGATCATCCCCGACTCCTCGGACGCCCGCGCCCGGGCGGAGCAGATCGTGGGACTCGCCCACGTGGTCAAGGCCTCGGACGAGGACATGCTGTGGCTCTACCCGCACCGCACCGTGGAGGACTCCGCCCGCGCGTGGCTGGCCGCCGGCGTCCGCCTCGTGGTGGTCACGCGCGGCGCCATGGGACCGTGGGCACTCAGCCGCGGCACGGGGCACGACGGCGTGACCGTCCCGGCTGCCAAGGTCACCGTGGCGGACACCGTGGGCGCGGGGGACTCCTTCATGGCCGCGCTGCTGAGCGGACTCGCGGACCGCGAGATCCTGGGGGCCTCCGGGGCGTCGTCGCTCGAGCAGCTCGGTGCGGACGAGGTGACCGCGCTGCTGGTCTACGCCGCCGCGGCCGCGGGCGTCACGGTCTCCCGTTCCGGGGCGCAGCTGCCCACCCGAGAGGACCTGCCGCCGAGCGGCTGACAGCTCGCCACCGCTCCCGCCCGGACAGAATCCACTGCGCCCGGCAGGAGCGTCTGTGCAGGGCCACCCGCCGTGGCTGGATGGACCGCAGAACCCCACGGACAGCAAAGTCCGGACACCACCACCCCGCGAGATGAGAGGAACACCGTCATGTACGACCGTCATCCCTACGCCGATCTCCCCGAGCTGCCGACCTTCACCCTGACCTCCACGGACGTGACCGACGGCGAGCCCGTGGCCACGCCCCAGGTCTCCGGGATCATGGGCGCCGGAGGAGAGGACGTCTCCCCGCAGCTGTCGTGGTCCGGTGCTCCGGAGGGCACGCAGTCCTACGTGGTGACCATGTTCGACCCGGACGCCCCCACCCCCAGCGGGTTCTGGCACTGGTGCCTGTCCAACATCCCGGCGGACGTCACCGAACTGGCCACCGGGGCGGCGTCGAGCCCGCCGAAGGGTGCCGTGAAGCACCGCAACGACGGCGGCACGGACGAGTACCTGGGTGCCGCACCGCCCGAGGGCCACGGCCCGCACCGCTACATCATCTGCGTGACCGCCGTGGACGTCCCCGAGCTCGAGGTGGACGAGAGCGCGAGCCCCGCCGTGGTGAACTTCACCCTGTCCTCCCACGCCCTGGGGCGCGCGTTCCTCACGCCCACGTACGAAGTGAAGTAGTCGCGGTGGCGGAGCACGTGCAGGATCCGGGGCGGGCGCCCGTCCGGCTGATCGCGAGCGATCTGGACGGGACCGTCCTGGGCCCGGACTTCCGCTTCCGCCCCCGCACCCTGGAGGCCATCGCCGCGGCTCGGGACGCCGGGATCCAGGTGGTGTTCGTGACCGGGCGCCCCAAACGGTGGCTGGACCCCCTGCACGAGCAGCTCGACGACGTGGGCGTGGTGATCTGCTCCAACGGCGCCGTGGTCTTCGATCCCGGCACGGAGCGTGTGCTGCACGCCAACGGCTTCGACGTGTCCGAGGCGCTGCCGGTGATCGAGGACGTGCGCCGGGCGTTCCCGGACTCGCTGTTCGCCGCGGAGACCCTGGACGCCGTGCACACGGACCACGGATGGGCGCGCACGGACCGGATGGAGATCCGGGACGTCACCGAGGCACCAGTGACCGAGACCCTGCGCGCCGGCGCCCAGGTGGTCAAGCTGCTCGCCAAGCTGGACGGTGCCGAGCCGGAAGCCTACTTCGAGGCCGTCCGCGACGTGGTGGCGGGCAGGCTCGCGGTCACCCACTCGGTGGCCGCCGCCCCGCTCGTGGAGATGGGCCAGCGCGGGCTCACCAAGGCCCGCACCCTCGAGCACTTCGCCGCCGAGCTGGGGATCTCCCGCCACGAGGTGATGGCGTTCGGGGACATGCCCAACGACCTCGAGATGCTCACCTGGGCCGGGCGGGGCTACGCCATGGCGGACGGGCACCCGGGCGTCGTCGCCGCCGTGGAGCGCACCGCACCGGCCTTCACCGAGGACGGCGTGGCGCACGTGATCGAGCGGTACCTGGCGGGGGAGGAGCACGACGCCGCGGCGGTCCCCGCCCCCGCGCACCCCGCCCGCCCCGGGCGCCCTGGTGTGCCGACCACCGAGGAGGACCATGCCTGAGACCCCGCGCGCCCACCCCCGAGCCCGGTTCCGTGCCGGCCGGAACCCCGCCGCGCTCGCCCACCGCGGGTTCTCCCCGGACGGGCACGAGAACACGATGGCCGCCTTCCGGGCCGCCGCGGAGCTGGGCTTCGTGTGGCTGGAGACGGACGTGCACACCACGAGCGACGGCGTGGTGGTGGCGTTCCACGACCCCACGCTGGAGCGGGTCACGGGCACGGACGGGGACGTCAACGAGTTCACGTGGGAGCAGCTGCGCGAGCTGCGGGTGGGCGGGGAGCACGGGATCCCCACCCTCGCCGAGCTGCTGCGCGAGCTGCCGGACGCGTGCCTGAACATCGACGTCAAGGACGAGGCCTCCGTGGCCGCGCTGCCCGAGGTGGTCGCCCGGGAGGGTGCGGCGGAGCGGGTGCGTGTCACCTCGTTCTCCGAGTCACGACGACGCCGCACGCTCGCCCGGATCGCGCACCTCACCGGCCGCCGTGTTCGGACCTCCGCCGGAACGCTCGGCACCGCCGGGTTCCTCGCGGTGTCCGCGGTGGCACCGCTCACGGACCGGCTCTCCCCGAAGATCGCCGCGGCACTGTGGGCGGGACACCGTCGCGCGTGGGCCCGGGCGGTGGCGCCGTTCGACACCCTGCAGCTGCCCGAGCACCACACCCTGGACCTGCCCCTGGGGAGGAAGGTCACCGTGCGGATCGTGTCTGCGCGGTTCCTGGAGTTCGCCCACCGGGAGGGGCTCGCCGTGCAGGTGTGGACGGTCAACGACACCGCGGACATGCACCGGCTGCTGGACATGGGCGTGGACGGGCTCATCACGGACCGGGCGGACCTGCTGCGGGCGGTGCTGGAGGAACGCGGCCAGTGGCCGCCGGACGCGCAGCTCTGACGTCCGCCTCCGACACGCCCGCGCGTGGGCCCTCCTCGGACGGGGTGCGTCACGCGTCCCGGCGGAGGCGTCCGGCGGGCCCTTGCAAGGGTGGAGCGGGTCTCGCCTGGTTCGACGCGAGGGCCGCGGACCGGCCCGCCTCACCCCGTCGAGCCCCGCGGCGCGGTAGCTTGGGGGTGATCGGGGCCACGGGCGATCTCGGAATCGCCTCACCGGTCCCGGTGCCCGTCCGACGAGCCGAGGGAGGCCGCATGCACTGCACGGCCGTTCTTCCTGCCCTCGTCCGCACCCGGGCCTGCCAACTGGCCGCCGCGTCCGCGTCGCCGCCGAGCAGGCCCGCGCACCCCGAGCAGTCGGTCATCTACCGCCGTCGGCTCACCGTTCAGACGCCCCTGCAGGGCCACCGTGTGGTGGCCCCGCGCCTGAGCAAGATCCCGTAGCTGGGCCCACGCCGCCTCGACGCCGCCCGTGCCCGCGGGTGCGCGTCCGCACTGCCTGCGACGCCGCGCGTCGTTCCGCGTGCCCGCGACCATCCCGCCCGCGACCACTCAGCCTGCGAGGAACCATGAACCCTGTGCCACCGTCCGCGCTCCCCTCCGGAGGACCTGATCCCGAGAGCCGCGTGCACCGTCCAGGACCGGACGGGCCGCACCACGGCGTCCGCTCCGGGCTGAGCCGGCGCGGGTTCATGGGACTGGGCGCCGCGGCGGCGTCGTTGGCCCTGGCGGGCTGTGGCAGCGGCGAGGGGCAGCCCGGAGCGGCCGTGGCCCAGGCCTCGGGAGAACCGCAGCGCGGGGGCATCCTGCGGATCGGGATGACCGGCGGCGGCGCGTCCGACAGCCTGGACGCCCACGCCCCGGTGGTCACCGCGGACGGCGGCCGCGTGATGGGGCTGTACGACCGTCTCTACGAGTTCGACCCCGACTACAAGACCGTGCCCGGTCTCGCCGAGTCCGCGCGTCCGCTCAAGGGCGGGCGGACGTGGGAGTTCCGGCTGCGCGAGGGCGTGCGCTTCCACGACGGCCGTCCGCTGACCCCGCAGGACGTGGTCGCCACGTTCGAGCGGATCACCGATCCGAAGGACCCCAAGACCGGCGCGTCCTCGCTCGCGGAGCTCAAGCGCGTGGTGGCCGTGGGCGAGCGCACGGTGCGCTTCGAGCTGGAGCAGCCGGACTCCACCCTGCTGGACTCCCTGTCCCAGAACTCCATGGGCATCGTGCCCGCGGACTACGACCCCGACAAGCCGGTGGGCACGGGGCCGTTCACCCTGGGGGACTTCGAGCCGGGGCAGCTCACCGTGCTCAAGCGCAACGCCGACTACTGGACCGAGCCGCCGTACGTGGACGAGATCCACCTGCTGAACTTCAACGACCCGGACGCCCTGGTCAACGCGCTGCTCTCCACGCAGGTGGACGTGGTGGGCCAGCTGCCGCTCGCACTGGTGGATGTGGTCAACACGGACCCGCGGCTGCACACCGTGCTCTCCGAGACCGGCAACTGGCTGCCGTTCACCATGCGTGTGGACGTCGCACCGTTCGACGACCCCCGCGTCCGGCAGGCGTTCCGGCTGGTGGTGGACCGTGAGCAGATGGTGGAGCAGGTGTTCTCCGGCCACGGCACCGTGGCCAACGACATGTACGCCCCGTTCGACCCCGGGACGCCCAAACTCGAGCAGCGCACCCGGGACATCGCGAAGGCCAGGAAGCTGCTCGCGGACGCCGGGCACCCGGACGGGCTGGATGTCGAGCTCGTCACCGCGCCCATCCAGTCCGGCGCCGTGGAGGCCGCCCAGGTCTTCGTGGAGCAGGCCGCGGACGCCGGGATCACCGTCACGCTGCGCCGCGTGGACAGCACCACGTTCTTCGGCGACGGGTACCTGCAGTACCCCTTCTCCCAGGACTTCTGGTACACCCGCAACTTCCTCTCGCAGACGGCCCAGGGCACCGTGGAGAAGGCCCCGTTCAACGAGACCCACTGGGCGGACCCCGGGTTCACGGAGCTCTACGCGAAGGCGCGCGCCACCATGGACGAGAAGAAGCGCAACCAGCTGATCGCCAAGGCCCAGAAGCAGCTGCACGACGAGGGCGGGTACATCGCCTGGGGGTTCTTCAACCAGGCGGACGCCTACCAGAACTACGTGGGCGGTGGGTTCGCGCACCGCATCGGCATGCCGGTGTGCGGGTTCCACATGCGCCACCTGTGGATCGACCAGGAAAGGAAGTGATCGCATGGCCGCCATGATCCTCAAACGGCTGGCAGTCTCGGTCTTCGTGCTGCTGGCCGTGTCCCTGCTGGTGTTCGCGTTCACCCTCATGCTCCCCGGTGATCCCGCACAGGCGATCCTGGGTCAGCAGGCCACCCCGGAGCGGCTGGCCGCGCTGCGCGAGCAGCTGCAGCTCAACGACCCGTGGTACACCCGCTACCTCACGTGGCTGGGCGGGCTGTTCGTGGGAGACCTCGGAACCTCGGCTGCCACGGGCGGTTCGGTGAACGAGCTGCTCGCCAGCAAGGTCTCCGCCTCCATGGTGCTCATGGTCATCGCCGCCGTGATCGCGATCCCCGTGGGCCTGCTGCTCGGCACGTGGTCCGCGATGCGCGAGGGCCGGGCCTCGGACCAGGCGCTCACCGGCTTCTCCCTGGTGCTCGCGGCGCTGCCGGAGTTCGTGATCGGTGTCATCCTCACCACCCTGCTCTCCACCACGGTGTTCACCCTGCTGCCCTCCGTGACCATGGCGGCCCCGGGGATGCAGGTGTGGGACTACCCGCTGCAGCTGGTCCTGCCGTCCCTGACCCTGGTGCTCGTGGTGGTGCCGTACATGATCCGCATGACCCGCACCACCATGATCGACGTCCTGGACTCCGGGTACGTGGAGATGGCCCGGCTCAAGGGCCTGCCGGAGCGCCAGGTGATCTTCAAGCACGCCCTGCCCCACGCGATCGGCCCCGTGGCCCAGGTGGTGGCCATGCAGCTCGCGTGGCTGGCCGGGGGCATCGTGGTGGTCGAGTACCTCTTCCGCTTCCCCGGACTGGGCCAGGCCATGGTGGACGCCGTGAACAACCGCGACGTCCAGGTGGTCCAGGCCCTGTCCATGATCATCGCCGCGTTCTACGTGGTCGTGAACCTCATCGCGGACGTCATCGGCATCCTCGCCAACCCCAAGCTGCGGACGGAGTCCCGCTCATGAGCGCGCAGAACAGGGCGGGTGTCCCGCCCCAGGAGACCGGCGGCACCACGGCCGCGAACGACGTCGCCGTGGCCGCAGACCCTGCCGTGACGCCCGGGGGCGCCGGCGCACCGGACGGCGGTGCGGCTGCGGACTTCGGGCACTCCGAGTCCCGCGGGGACGCGCGGCCCGTGTCCTTCGCGCGCCGTGTGGCGCAGCAGCCCACGGCCAAGCTGGGCTTCCTGCTCACGGGCCTCGTGCTGCTCGTGGCGCTGCTCGGGCCCTTCGTGGTGCCCGCGTGGACCGGGTACGGCCCCAACTCGTTCGCGGGCAAGCCGTTCCAGCCCGGTGTGTTCGGCACCGACAACCTGGGCCGGGACGTGCTCTCCCGGTTCCTGGAGGGCGGCTGGCGGCTGCTGCTGTACTCGGCGCTGGCCACCGTGCTGGGCGTGGGAATCGGCGCGGTGCTGGGCATGCTCGCCGCGTTCCGCCGCGGCTGGCTGGACGCCGTGATCATGCGCTCCGGGGACGTGCTGCTGGCCATCCCGCAGCTCGTGTTCGCGCTGCTGGCCATCACGGTGCTGGGACCGCAGGGGTGGGTGCTGGTGCTCGTCATCGGCATCACCCACGCGCCGCGCGTGGCCCGCGTGATCCGCTCCGCCACCGCCGGCGTGGTGGCGGAGGACTACGTGCTCGCCTCGCAGATGTACGCGGTGCCGCAGTGGAAGATCCTGGGCCGCGACGTGGTCCCCAACATCATGGGTCCGCTCATGGTGGAGGTGGGGCTGCGGCTCACGTACTCCATCGGTGCGGTGGCCTCCCTGTCGTTCCTGGGACTCGGCATGCAGCCACCCACCCCGGACTGGGGCCTGATGATCAACGAGAACCGGATCGCGCTGTCCCTGCAGCCGTGGGGGGTGCTCCTGCCCGTCATCGCGATCGCGGTGCTCACCGTGGGCACCAACCTGCTGGCCGACGCCGTGGCCACTGCCTCCGCGGGCCGTGTCCGCACCATCGCGAAGAAGGGCGCCTGATGAGAAGGTCGGAGCACAACGCACGGAACCGGATGCGCGACACCACCGTTCCCCGTGCCACCGTGGACACCGCGATCACCGTGTCCCACCTGGACCTCGGGGTCACCGGCGGGGACCTCATCCTGGACGACGTCAGCTTCACCCTGCACCCGGGCCGGATCCTCGCGCTCGTTGGCGAGTCCGGATCCGGCAAGACCACCGCCGCGCTCGCGTGCATGAACCACCTCCGCTCCGGTCTGGAGCTGCGCGGCGGCACGGTGCGGCTCGAGGAGGGGGCCTCGCGCTTCCACCGCAGCGCCGTGGACCTGCTCACGCTGTCCGAGAAGAAGATGCGCAGGCTGCGCGGCGGCACGATCGCCTACGTCCCGCAGGATCCCGCGCTGTCCCTGAACGGCTCGCTGCGGGTGGGTGAGCAGATCCACGAGGTGCTGCGCGCCCACGAGTTCGGCCGCAACGCCGGTGAGCGGGACGCCCGCGTGGCCGAGGTGCTCTCCGAGGTGGGTCTGCCCGGCACCCGCGAGTACCAGCGCCGGTTCCCGCACGAGCTCTCCGGCGGTCAGCAGCAGCGCATCGGCATCGCCATGGCGTTCGCGTGTCGCCCTGCCGTGATCATCCTGGACGAGCCCACCACCGGCCTGGACGTGGCCACGCAGGACCTCGTGCTCAAGACCGTCTACCAGCTGACCACCAAGCACGACGTCGCGGGGCTCTACATCACCCACGACCTCGCCGTGGTGGCACAGGTGGCCAACGACGTGGCGGTCATGCTCCACGGCCAGATCGTGGAGCACGGCCCCGCCGAGCGCGTCCTGCACCGCCCCGAGCACCCGTACACGCGCACCCTCCTGGACGCCGTGCCGGACATGCGCGGCGCCCGGGACATGGGTGGTGGACCCGCGGTGAGCCCGGAGGCCTCGGTGCGCGCGCCGTGGGACCGCGGCAGGGCCGCTCCCGGTCAGGCCGCTGCGTCCGCACCCGGCACTCCCCCCACCACTGCGGGCGACGACGCCGCGGTGCCCCCGGATGCCCCGGCTCCGGACGGGGCCCGCCCCGCCTCGGACCGGGCGGGCGCACCGGAGGACCCGGGCAGTACGGCGGCTTCCCTGCGCGGTGCCGACCGGACGTCCGACGACCACAGCGGGTCCGAGGACGCGCGCGCCGGGGACCGTGCGAGCGGTGAGCACGAACCGGCTGCCGGATCGACGCCCGCGGCGACAACGAGTGCCGACCACCCCGGAACCGGTGCGGTGGTGCGCGCACGGGGCGCGGGCGGCGTCGTCGGCGCGGGTGGGCAGGACGTGCCCGTGGTGAGCGTGCGGAACCTGCGGATGGCGTACGGGTCCGCGGTGATCCTGGACGGGATCAACCTGGACCTGGAGGCCGGGCAGACCACCATGCTGCTCGGGGAGTCAGGGTCCGGGAAGACCACGCTGTCCCGCAGCGTGGCCGGTCTCAACGACGGCTACACCGGGGAGGTGCTCCTGGACGGGGAGGTGCTGGCACCGAGCACCCGGCGGCGCAGCAACGAGCAGCGCCGGCGGATCCAGTATGTGTTCCAGTCGCCGTTCTCGTCCCTGAACCCACGGCGCAGCATCGGCGACTCGCTGCAGGTTCCGCTGCAGATGACGGGCGGGATGTCCCGCGCGCAGCGGCGGGAGGCCGTCGCGGACGCGCTGGACGCGGTGCGGCTCGGGCGCAGCTACATCGACCGCCGGCCCGGGGAGCTCTCGGGCGGCGAGCGGCAGCGCGCCGCGGTGGCCCGGGCGCTCGTGAACGCACCCTCGCTGCTGGTGTGCGACGAGATCACCTCCGCGCTGGACGTGTCCGTGCAGGCCTCCGTGATCGAGCTGCTGCGCGAGCTGCAGCACGAACGCGGGCTCGCCATGCTGTTCGTGACCCACAACATCGCGCTGGCCCGGCACATCTCGCACAAACTGGCGGTGCTGGAGAAGGGCAAGCTCGTGGACTACGGGCCCACGGACACGGTGCTGCGCCACCCGGAGCACGACTACACCAAGGCTCTGCTGCGCCACGTGCCCACGCTGGAGGACGCGAGCTGACGCGTCGCCCGTGACGCGTGAGGAGAGGTTCTGACGGGGTTTCGGCGCGATCCGGGGTCAGGTCCTCTCCTCACACGCTGCCGCCTCCCCGAGCGGCGGAACCTCACGTCGTGGGGGTGATGCTCCTGTGCAGGTGCACCATCAGGGGGCCCGGCACTCGCAGCTCCTGCGCTGTGAACATGACCGTGCTGGCCAGTGCTCCGACCACAAGCGGGCTCCATTCTCGGAGCCGGGTGTCCACGGTTGCCACGTGCTTCCAGGGGGTGCCCTGGAACTCGGGGAGCGGTGTGGCGCCCGTTTCCAGCGTCACCCCTGTTCGTCGCGGTGAGGACGGTCCGATCATCAGGTCGCGCGCCTCGGCCAGCAGGGTGCCGAGCAGATCGACGCCGCCGGGCCGCTCCAGCGCCGCGAAGAGACTGACGCCCACGGAGACCCCCGGTGAGGCGGGCACATGGTCGAAGAACTCAGGACCCGTGGGGTGCCGGAGCGCCGTGTCCGTGACGTCGAACCCGAACGAGCACCCCGCGGGGTCCCCGAGCCCCCACCGCTCCAGCAGGGTGTGCGCGCTCGTGGTGATGCCCGCCCACGGGGCACGGACCGCCCGGTCGTGGGGAAGGCTCACCTGGATCGAGTACGTGAGCCCGGTGGCACTGCTGATCCGGGTCACCTCATTGACCTGCCACGTCCAGGAGTCCCGGTCCTCGGGATCAAAACCCTGATTCCACCCCAGCAGTTCGGTGTGGTCGATCATCAGCCCCGTCATGTCGTCGTCGCCCGGAAGATCAGGGAGCTGCGCGGCGTCGAGGTCGTAGTGCACTGCAAGCGAGGCCATGGGTTGATCATGTCCGGCCAAAGGGCAGGGGGCAAGAGCAACGGGATGTTCGAGACCGTCAAGCGGCCGCGGCCGCAGAGAGGGGTGTCCCGACAGTCAGGGGGCCCCGGTACGTCAGGGGATCAGCGCCACCCGAAAGCTGAGGCATCGGGCACCGTCGGGGTGCTGCGGTCCGGCAGATCCCCCATCCACCAGATCCCGTACTCGTCCTGGCAGGCATCGTCAACGGCCCGCCCGGGAGGTTCCATGATCTCGGTGTAGATGCCCCCACCGTTGGTGGCTGGATCGTCGTCCATGTAGTGGGGAGGCCACGCGCGGAGAAGTCCGAGGACTCGCCCCCAGCAGTCTGGATGGGCATAGACCACCGCCAGGCTGGTCCCGGAGGCCCAGGCTCCGAAGACGTGGGGAGCACTGTCGTCCCGTTGACCGTCTCGGGCGGCCGCGTGGAAATGGGCCAGCACACGCCGGGGAGGATACTCGTCGCTCATGGAGGGCCTTTCCGTGTTCCACCGAAGGAAACGCGTGAGGAGAGGTTCTGACGGGGTTTCGGCGCGATCCGCCGTCAGATCCTCTCCTCAGACGCTCCCGCTCGTGTGGGAGGGGGGGAGGGGGGCGCCTTCGCACCGTCATGGGCCCGGCGGGTCCGTGCGCCGTGCCACCGCGATCAGCTCCGCCGCCAGGCCCTGCGTCCGCCGGGGGCCGTGCCACACCGCGCGCAGCTCGCGGTGCAGGTCCAGGACGGTGGGAACCTGCACCAGGGTGCCGGCGGCCACCGCGTCGCCGACCGCCAAGCGGCTGAGCACAGCCGGCCCGGAGCCGGCCTGCACGCTGACCCGCACGGCCGCGTTGCTGGGCATCTCCAGCAGGGAGGTCACTGGCCGGCTCAGTGCCTCGTCCAGGGCCAGGCGGGTTCCTGAACCAGCCTCCCGGGTGATGAGCGGTGTGGCGGCGAGCTCGGCGGTGGTCACCGGATCATGCCGCGAGGCCCACGGGTGTCCCGACGGCACCACGAGCACGAGCTCGTCCCGCGCCACCACCGTGTGGTGCAGTCCGGAGGGGGGTGCGGGCGCCTCGATGAACCCCACGTCTACGGCACCGCGCAGCACGTCCCGGGCCACCTCGTGGGAGTTGTGCACGGTCACCCGCACGCGGGACTCCGGGTGGGCGGAACGCATCTCCGCGAGCCACCGGGGGAGCAGGTGCTCTGCCACGGTCTGGCTCGCGGACACCCGCAGCGAGAGTGAATGGGAAGAGTCCTGCGCGAGGAGGGCGGCGCCGTCGACGAGTCGGCGGGACGCGGCCACCACGTCCCGAGCCCAGTCCGTGACCAGCAGGCCGGCAGGGGTCAGGGTGGAGCCGCGGGTGGAGCGATGCAGCAGGGGAACCCCCACCGAGCGCTCCAGCCGTGCCATGGACCGGCTGGCGTTGGGCTGGGCGGTGCCCACGGCGCGGGCCGCGGCGGCCAGGCTGCCGTGGTCCGCGACCGCCACGAGCAGTTCGAGTGCCGCCACATCCGGCCATTGAGACATATCCGCAGGATATACCCCGGATACGGGATCGAGGGCTACCCGGGCGAGCATGACAGCCGCATCCTGGAGAGATGACCCGCCCTTCCCAGCCCGCTGCTGCGCCCGTGCCCGCGCCCGCTGCTGCCTCCGCAAACGCAGAAACCCCTGCCCCCCGGACCACCAGCCCGACCCGGTCCCAGAACGTCTCTCGCAGCGCATCCGCGGTGGCACCCGGGAAGAAATCCGCGGTCAACGCCCTCCCGCTGCCGCCCGCCGGCCCGCAGTGGTACGGCTCTCTCATGGGCACCGGCATTGCCGCGACCCTCACGCAGACGCTCAGCGGGGACCTTCCCGGTGCCCAGGCGCTCGCGGTGGTGCTGCTGGTGATCGGCTGGCTCATCTTCATGGGCTTGACCGCGGCGTTCGGGCTGCGGATCGTGCGCCGCCCGGCGGTGCTCGCGGGGACCATCCGGGACCTCCCGGTGCTCGCCACATGGGGCATGGTGGCCATGGGTGTGCTGTCCCTGGGGTCGGCCACCGCCACCGTGGTGCCCGCGCACTGGCCCTCTCTCGCCCCGGCCGCCTGGGCGGTGGACGGGGTGCTCTGGACCGTGGGCACGGTGCTCGGGATCCTCACGGCGCTGGGCTTCGCGGTGCGGCTGATCGGCCGGGACGTGGGGGCGCCCACCACCACGTGGGGCCTGCCGATCGTGCCTCCCATGGTGTCCGCGACCACCGGCTCGGCCCTCGTGCCGCACCTGGCCACCCGCGAGGGTCAGCTGCTGCTGGTGATCACCACCGTGGCGTGCTTCTTCCTGGCGCTCGTGCTCGGCCTGGTGGTCTTCGCCGTGGCCTACCACCACCACTGGCGCGTGGCACCGCTGCCGCTGGCCGCCTCCACGAGCGCGTGGATCCCGCTGGGCGTGGTGGGCCAGTCCACCGCCGCCGCGCAGGCCATCGCGGTGCAGGCGCAGCGTTTCGTCCTCCCGGAGGACACGGGCACGCTGGTCCACGTGGCGAACGCCTACGGGATCGTGATGCTGAGCTGCGGCGTCCCGCTGATCGTGTGGGCCACGGTCATGACGGTCCGCGGGTTCCGGCAGGGCATGCCGTACTCGCCAGGCTGGTGGGCGCTCACGTTCCCCATCGGCACGGTCTGCCTGGGCCTGCACGGGCTCGAGGGCGGCACGGGCGTCCGTGCCTTCGGCATCGCCTCGGACGCCGTGTGCCTGGTGCTGCTGTGCACCTGGACCCTGTGCACGGTCGCCACGATCCGCGCGGTGCGTGCCTACCTGTTCACCACCGAGGAAGCCGCGGAGGAGCGGGTTCCGCGCACCGCCTCCTGACACCCACCGCGACCGCAGGGCGCGCGGGGGAGCGGGCGGCGTCGTCGGGCTCGGGGGACGACGACGCCGCACGCCAGGCCCGGGGCCCACATCGCCGACGCGGCCCCGGGCCTCTGCATGCCGACCCCGAGCGGCGTCGCGGCGCGTCGATGTGACCGCCGCGACACGTTCAGGTCCGGCTCGTTAGCATGGGGATCATGAAGGCCACCGAAGAATCCCTCGTCCGCGCCGAGATCGTCGGGCACACCGGACTGCTGACCCTCACCCGTGACAAGGCGCTCAACGCGCTGAACCGCAGCATGTACCACCAGCTGGTGGACGCCCTGCAGATGTGGCGTGACGATCCCGCCATCACCGAGGTGGTCGTGCGCTCCGAGCTGCCCAAGGCGTTCTGCGCGGGCGGTGACATCAAGGAGGTGCGCACCGCCGCGCTGGAGGGTCACGAGGACGAGATCCGGGACGCGTTCGGCACCGAGTACTCCATGAACGCGGTGATCGCCCGCTACCCCAAGCCGTACGTGGCCATGATGAACGGAATCGTGATGGGCGGCGGCATGGGTCTCTCGGTCCACGGCTCGCACCGGATCGTCACGGAGACCACGGTCATGGCCATGCCGGAGACTGCGATCGGCTTCTTCACGGACGTGGGGGCAAGCTATTTCCTGCCGCGCGTCACCCGCGGCGCCGGGGCCGCCATCGACGACGACGCCGCCCGCCGCGAGTCCCTCGCCGTGGGTCGCTACCTCGGGCTGGCCGGTGTGCGGATCACCGGGGCGGACGCGATCGCCCTGGGCCTGGCGGACGTGTTCATCGACTCCTCGGACGTGGACGCGTTCGTGGAGACCGTCACCACGGACGGTGTGGATGCCGCGGTGGAGAAGTACTCGAAGGACGCCCCCGAGTCCGAGTTCCCCGCCCGGTGGGACGAGATCGTGGCGACCTACGGCGCGGACACCCTGGAGGAGGTCGTGCGCAATGCGGGCTCGGACCTGGACGGCATGAGCCCCACCTCGCTCGCCCGCGTGTTCGAGCTGCTGACCAAGGGCTCCGAGGACGACGACGTGGTGTCCTGCCTGGAACGCGAGCTGCGCATGGCGGAGGACACCGCGGTGGGCCACGACTTCATCGAGGGCGTGCGCGCCATGGTGATGGACAAGGACAAGTCCCCGCAGTGGGAGCCGGCCACCGCCGCCGAAGTGGACGAGAATCGCATCCGGGCTCTGGTGTCCGAGAAGTCGGAGCTGCCCATCCGGGTCTGAGCCGCCCATCCGGAGCTGAACCGCGCAGACCCCCTGAGACGCCGACACCCCGCACACGAGGACGTGTGCGGGGTGTCGTGCTGCGTGCCGCTGCTGCGGGTTCCCTGTGGCTTCCGGCGCACGCCCGTGTCCGGACCTGCGGGCTCGACCGGGTGGTGTCGGCGCCGGGCTGCCCGGGGGCCGGGTCGGGACCGAGCCCGCGCCCGCATGGTGAGGGTGCGCGCGGGGCCGGCTGTGCGGCGTCGTCGTTCGCGCGGGTGCTGGTAGCTCAGCCCAGGGGCGAGGGGCTCTGCGAGGTGTCCGGGGTGAGCGGGTCCGAGCCCACGGAGCCGCGGGCGCGCGCGATGGCCGCCATGAGGTGGTAGGCCACCAGGGCAGCTGCGGTGCCCAGGGCGATGCCGGCGAAGTCGAGCCCGGCCACGGACCAGGTGTAGTCGCCGATGCCCACGATCATGGCGATGGCCGCGGTGGTGAGGTTGACCGGGTTGGAGAAGTCCACGCGGTTCTGCACCCAGATCCGCACGCCCAGCATGCCGATCATGCCGTAGAGCACGGTGGCCGCGCCGCCCAGCACGCCCTGGGGCACGGTCGCGACGGCCGCGCCGAACACGGGGGTGACGCTGAGCAGGATCGCCACGAGCGCGGCCACCCAGTACGCGGCGGTGGAGTAGACGCGCGTGGCGGCCATGACCCCGATGTTCTCCGCGTACGTGGTGGTGCCGGAGCCGCCGCCGGCGCCCGCGATCATGGTGGCCAGGCCGTCGGACATGATGGCACGGCCGGTGTAGGGGTCCAGGTCGTCGCCGGTCATCAGGGCCACGGATTTCACGTGGCCGATGTTCTCCGCCACGAGCACCAGGATCACGGGGATGAACAGCCCGGCCATGCTGAGGTGGAACTCGGGCGCCTGGAACTGCGGCAGCCCGAACAGTCCCTGCTGCTCCCACGCGGCCTGGATGGCGTCGAACTTTACCTCGCCGCGCAGCACCGCGGTGAGGTAGCCGATGGCCACGCCCAGCAGGATGGACAGCCGGCCCAGCAGACCGCGGAACAGCACGGAGATCAGCACGATGGAGCCCAGCGTGACCAGCGCGGTGACGGGCGCGGCCGTGAAGTTCTCCTTGGCGGACGGCGCCAGGTTGAACCCGATCAGCGCCACGATGGTGCCCGTGACCGCCGGGGGCATGAGCTTCTGCAGCCACCCCGTGCCCGCGACCTGCACGATCACACCGATCAGGAACAGCGACGCACCGGCCATGATCACGCCGCCGAGTGCGCCACCCGGACCGTACTGGTTCACGGACGCGGTGATCGGGGCGATGAACGCGAACGAGGACCCCAGGTAGCTGGGCACGCGCCCCGCCGTGATGACCAGGAACAGCACGGTGCCGATGCCCGAGAAGAACAGCGTGGTGGCCGGCGGGAAGCCCGTGAGCAGCGGCACCAGGAACGTGGCGCCGAACATCGCCACCACGTGCTGCGCACCGATCGAGATGGTCCGCGGCCACGCCAGCCGCTCCCGCGGGGTCACCACGTCCCCCGGGGCCACGTGCCTGCCGTCTCCGTGCAGTCGCCAGTTCAGGCCCAGGCGCTCGACGACGCCGCCGCGCCGGTTCCGCCCGCGCGGCTCGTGCTGCTCGTCCTGCGTGGGCGGGGTGTGGTCGGGGGAAACCGGCGAACTCATGGGTGCTCCTTCTCCTGGGCGGGCCGTGGATGCCGCCCCGAGGATTCTAGTGCGCGGGCGGGGAAGGCCAGCGGGCCCGGAGGGGCATGACGGCGCGGGTCAGGGCCACCGGGGCTGCGCCGCGGGAATCGCGCGATGAGGGGCCCTCGCGGGACCACGTGCGCGCTGGTGAGGGCACCGGGGGAGGCGGCCGTGCGGCGTCGTCGGCCCCTGGCGCGAAACCTACGGGCGAGTACGGTGAGTGACGGGGGCCACGCCCGTGGTCCTCGGGCCCGCGGAGGCCGACTCGCGCGAGCGTGACTCACACAGGAGTGGGGGAACATCATGGCTGAACTGACCAACGTGACCGTGATCGGATCCGGGGTGCTCGGATCGCAGATCGCGTTCCAGGCGGCGTACTTCGGCAAGACCGTGACCGTGTACGACATCAGCGAGGAGATCGTCGGGGCGCTGCCCGGGAAGTGGGAGAAGCTGTCCCTGCTGTACACGCGGGACATGGCGGCCACGCCCGAGCAGCGGAAGGCCGCGACGTCGCGGTTGAGCGGAACCACGGACTTGACGGCGGCGCTCGCGGACGCGGACATCGTGATCGAGGCGGTCCCCGAGAACCTCGAGCTCAAGAAGAAGGTGTGGGCGCAGATCGGGGAGGCGGCACCGTCCGACACGCTGCTGTGCACGAACTCGTCCACGCTGCTGCCCAGCGACATCGCGGAGGCCACGGGCCACCCGGAGCGGTTCCTGGCGCTGCACTTCGCCAACGAGGTGTGGCGCAACAACACCGGCGAGGTCATGGGCCACGCCGGCACGGACCCCGCAGCGGTGCAGGCCGTCCTGCAGTTCGCGGAGGAGATCGGGATGGTGCCCATCCACATCCAGAAGGAGCAGGCGGGCTACATCCTCAACACCCTGCTGGTCCCGTTCCTCACGGCGGCGTCGCACCTGTGGGTCAACGACATCGCCCAGGCGGAGGACATCGACAAGACGTGGCGAACGGCCACCGGATCCCCGCTGGGCCCGTTCCAGATCCTGGACCACGTGGGCATGGAGACGTACTACCAGATCAACCTCAACGCGGGGACCGAGGAGTCCCAGCGGGTGGCGGAACGCGTGAAGCGGGAGTTCATCGACCAGGGCCACATGGGCCGCAGCTCGGGGCAGGGGTTCTACACGTACGAGTGAGGGGTGGTGCCCCGGCACCAAGCCGCGCACGGCCACTGCCTAAGCCGTGCAATAACGGAGCAAGTGCAGATCTGAGCGCCATTTTCTGCGTTTGCTCCGTTATTGCATACTCCGGAGGGTCCCATACTGCATACCTCCGGAGGGTCCCACCCCGGGATCCGTGAACCGCGAGCCCCGCCTTTTTGCGCGGTGTGGTCACCGCGCCGCTGCCGCGTCCCCGGCGCACCCTCCGCCACAATGACCACATGCCCAGCCACCTGCACCGCCCCGGGTCCCGGCTCGAAGATCTCCGCACCACGCTGCGACGCATGGGCCTGCCCCTCGTGCTGGAACCTCGAGCGCGGCTGCAGGGGCTGCTGGGCCGCAGTGCCCCCGCGCTGCTGGGGGTCCTGACGCTCCTGCTGGGGGACACCCTGATGGAGGCCGCCGCGCGCGGGCTGACCCCCGCGCAGCTGGAGCACCCCTCCGAGGACGTACTGGTGGCCCTCGGCGTGGGCACCCTGGTGATGTTCAGCTTCCCCGTGGTGTGGTGGCTCGCGAGCCTGCTCCTGCGGTGGTGCCCTCCGATGGTGCGGACGGTGGTGGGTGTCCTGGCGGTGGCGGGCCTGGTGCTGCTTCCCTGGCTGGGCCCGGTGGGTGGCGGGTCCGGGTTCGCGGAGACGCTCGTGCTCCTGGCCGTGGTGCTGCTCGGCTCCTACCTGGGCGTGGGCACCGTGACCATGTGGGCGTTCCGCCGGGCGGCGCGGGAGCTCAGCCACCTGGGGTCCATGGTGGGCCGCGTGCTGCCCATCCTGATGCTCGCGCTGCTGTTCTCCTTCTTCAACGCGGAGATCTGGCAGGTGGTGGCGCAGCTGTCCATGGGACGCACGTGGGCGATCGTGGGGGTCATGGCGGCCCTGGGAATCGCGCTCGCCACCCTCAATGCCCGGGACGAGATCTCCCAGATCATCCGCACGTACGACGACCGTTCCGGGGCCCGGGACCTGCGGTTCTCCGAACGCGTCAACATCACCGCAATGTGCGTGCTCATCAGCCTCATCCAGGTGACCCTGCTGGGCGTGGTGGTGTTCGTGTTCTACGTGGTATTCGGGGTGCTCTCGGTGTCTCCCGTGACGGCCACGCAGTGGATCGGCAGCCCGCCGGAGTCCTTCGGCGGCGTGTTCGCGTCCCTGCCCTTCACCAAGCCCCTCGTGCAGGTCTGCCTGGTCCTGGCCGCGTTCAGCGCCCTGAACTTCATCGTGAGCATTGGCACGGACGCCACCTACCGCACCACGTTCCTGGAACCCGCGCTGGACGAGGTCCGCACGGGCCTGCAGGTGCGGGACGAGTACACCGCGCTGAGCGCCACGGGCCGCTAGCCTGAACCCGTGCACCCCGCAGAGCTGAGCCCGTCCACCCAGGACTACCTGAAGACCATCTGGCGGCTGGGCGAGTGGGAGCCGGAGCGGGTGACCACCACCTCGTTGGCCGCGCGCATGGGCCTGGCGGCCTCCACCGTCTCGGAGGCGCTGAAGAAGCTCACCGCGCAGGGCCTGGTGACCCGGCCTGCGTACGGGGTCGTGGAGCTCACCCAGCAGGGGCGTGACGTGGCCGTGCACATGGTGCGCCGCCACCGGATCCTGGAGATGTTCCTGGCCACCGAGCTGGGCTACGCGTGGGACGAGATCCACGACGAGGCCGAAGTGCTTGAGCACGCCGTCACCGACCGTTTCATCGACCGGGTGGACGCCAAGCTCGGCCACCCGTCCGAGGATCCGCACGGGGACGCGATCCCCTCACGGGACGGGGTGGTCACCCCCGCCCCGGCCGTTCCGCTCGCGGACGTGACCCACCCGGAGCCCGTGCGGGTCACGCGCGTCTCGGACGAGAGTCCCGAGACCCTGCGGGTGCTCGCGGAGGCGGGGATCCGGCCGGGCGCGGTGCTGCGGGTGCTTCCGGGTCCGGCCCGCAGCGCCACGGTGAGGGTGCGCGTGGCCGCAGGGGGAACGACGCCGGAGGCTCACCTTCCCGGGGGCGGTTCGCGCGACTCGCGGGATGCGGACTTGCCGGGGGACAGCTGCTCCGCCGCGCCGGACACTCGCGTTCCGGGGGGCGGCTCGTCCGCCGCTCGGCACACGCGGAGACCGACCGGCACCGCGGGAACGGACGCAGCCGGTGGCGAGGCTGTGGACCTCGGCATCCTCGTGGCGGAGGCCGTCTGGGTGCAGGCGCTCACCCACGCGAGCTGACCGGAACGGACGCTCCCCGGGCCGGCCGCGGACAGCGTCAGCCTCGCGCTGGACCGGCCGTCGCCTCCCCGGACAGTGGGTTCCCCTGCCATGTCCGGCGCCGTCGCGGGCCCTCAAGGTGAACAGCAGGTGACCGGAACATGTCCTACCCTTGAAGAAACACGAACGCGAACGCGGCGGCACACCATGCCCGGGCCGCGGCGGTGCGGACTGGCACCGGATGATCCAGGAACACGAGGTCCAGACATGTCCGAGGGTTTTCTGCGCGTGGGCAGGCGGCTGGGCCGCTGGACGGGCCGCGGGCTGTGCTACGGCCTGATCTGGCTGGGGCTCACCCTGCTCGCGGCGGGCGGGATCATCCGGCACTACTGGGGCCAGATCTCGGTGGGGCAGATGCGCATGAACCTGATGTCCGTGCAGACGGACGGTGGCGGCGGGTCCGTGGTGTGGATCTCCGTGCTGGTGATCGGGGTACTTCCCGTCCTGGTCACCGTGGGCATCGCCCTCGCGCGTCGGGCGTGGCTCCGCAGAGCACGACGCGAGCACGGCACCCGGCCGCCCCGCGGCGTCGTGCGCTCCGCCTCCGCCGTGACCGTGGCGGCGGTGTTCGTGGCCGGGAGCACGAGTTTCGCGTCCGCGGTGGACCTGCCCCAGTACGTGAAGGCCGTGAAGTCCCCGCACGACATCGGCTCCAAGTACGTCCAGCCCACCATCACGAGTGACGCGGACAAGCGGAACATGGTGGTCATCTACCTGGAGTCCGGGGAGGCCACGCTCGCGGACGACGAGCTGTTCGAGAAGAACGCCTTCGCTCCGCTCGAGGACGTCACCCGGCCCGAGGACGGGTGGCGCAGCGTCGAGGACTTCCAGCAGTACGAGGGCGGTGGCTGGACCATGGCCGGGATCGCCTCCACGCAGTGCGGGATCCCGCTCAAGGAGTCGGGTGACGCAGGCTCCGCCGACATCGGCGCCGGGCAGGAGCAGTACCTGGGCGGCGTGACCTGCCTGGGGGACGTGCTGCAGAACCACGGGTACACCAACACGTTCCTGGGCGGGGCCAACTCCTCCTTCGCGGGCAAGGACACGTTCCTGCGAAGCCACGGCTACACCGAGGACAAGGGTCTGGAGGACTGGCGCGCGGCGGGCGAGCCCGCGGAGAACTTCCGCAGCGACTGGGGCCTGAGCGACGAGCGGCTCATGGCCCACGCCAAGGACGAGGTGGACCGTCTGCACGCCGAGTCCGAGCGCACGGGCCAGCCGTTCAACCTGTCCATGCTGACCCTGGACACCCACGAACCCGTCCACGTCTACGACTCGTGCGACGTGGACACCCAGAACCAGGTGACCTCCGTGTTCGCGTGCTCCATGACCCAGGTGGCCGGGTTCGTGGAGCACATGAAGTCCCAGGGCTACCTGGAGGACACGTCCGTGGTGATCATGGGCGACCACCTCAAGCACATGAGCGCGGGGGACGCCTTCCACGAGCAGCTGGACCACCACCCCAACCGCACCGTGTTCAACCGCGTGTGGATCCCGGGCGAGACCGCCGGGCAGCCCCTGCGGGCCGGCGCGGACCAGCTGTCCATGTACCCCACCCTCCTGGAGGCGGCGGGCCTCTCGGTACACGACGGCGCTGCGGGCCTCGGCACGTCCGTCCGGCAGCAGGAGCCTCCCCAGGGTTCGGCGCAGGCCATGGACCCGGAGGAGTACCAGCAGCTGCTGGACTCGCGCTCCGCGGACTTCTACTCCCGGGCGTGGGACCCCGAGAACCCGGTGGGATGACCCCCTGACCTCTCCGGAGGGGCGCCCGGCAGCGGGATCCGGCTCGCGGGCCGCACAGCGCCGCGCAGAGCCGCACAGCGCCGCCAGGACGCGAGTCCCCGGGGCGGACCCCGTGGTGCCCGCCGCGTGGTCCGAGGCGCTGGACGACACTGCTCGCGGGGCTACGCCCCGCTGGGTGTCCCCTCCGCCGCATGCATCCCGCCGGCCAGCCCGGCACGGATGCGGCCGGTCGTCTCCCGGGCGCGCGTGCGCGCAGAGCCGGCCTCGTCCCGGGCGCGGCGGGCGGCGCGGTAGGCCGTGTAGCGGGGGCTGCTCACGGGAACGTCCCACGTGCCGCCCAGGGCCACGTCCGCACCGCCGAAGGAGCGTTTGAACGCGCTGAACCCGGTCCACGGGTGGGTGGGATCGCTCAACGGGGCAATCCCGAAGAGGTCGCCGATCGCGAGACCCTGCTCGGCGGCGTCGAGCAGCGCCTGGGCGATGAGCGGCTGGTTGGGGCGCAGCTTGCGCATGCTCGCGTCCATGCCGGAGTGGGCGAAGATCCGGGTGGTGGGGGAGTCGTAGGTCAGCAGCGCGCTGACCACGGTGCCGTCCACGGAGCTCGTGTAGGCCGTGGAGTTACCCGTGGCGCCCAGGCTGCGGGCGGCGGTGCGGAGGTAGTCCTCGCTGTGGGCCGTGAACCCCTTGCGCCCGGCGGTGCGGTGCTGCAGCTCGATCACCGCCTCGGCGGCGTCCGGGTGGGAGTCCGAGGCCAGGGTGATGCCCTTGTCCCGGTGGCGCCGCCACAGGTTGCGGTTGGTGCCCGTCATGGCGGCCAGGATCTGCTCCGGCTCGCGGGTGAGATCCACCCAGCGCGTGTACGCGGGCTGGATGTCCCGCGGGGACGGCCGTGCTCCGAGCCGGCGCAGACCCGCGGCGATCGCCGGTGCCGTGGCGTTCTGCCGCTGCACGGCTGCCGCGAAGGCCGTGCCCACCGGGGACGGCATCTGCGGCTCCACCCGCAACCACGCCACGGAGTGATCACGCGCGGCGTACCACAGCTCGCGCAGCGCCCCCGGCAGAAGCTCGGGGTGCGCCAGGACCGGGCCGTACGGGGTGTACCAGACCACCCCGGCCCGGGAGCGCTCCTCGACGACGAGGGCGTGCCACCCAGCCCCGTCAAGAGTGTGAGTGCGTCGCGAGAGACCGGCCTGGAAGTGCTGCCAGGGCTCGGCCTGCAGCACGCTGGACGGGCCGAGAAGTGTGCGGGGGTCCGGTTGGGCGTGGGTGTGCCTCATGCGGGGTGCTCATCCTTGAGTGTCTGCCCCCGCTGCGAGGGTCGTCCTGGGGTCGCGGGGGTCGATCCTCATTAGATAGCCAACCTCACCGACCCGCAACATCACCCGTGCGGCGTGTTCCCATGTGACGGCGGCGTGTCCAGCGGCAGCAGCCCGTGGAACGTGTCTATGCCACGCCCCGCCGGCCGTTCGGATCCCGGGAGGGTCCGCGCGGCGGGTCAGAAGTCGTGCGAGTCCTCCGGTGCTGATTCCGGGGCGATGCGCTGCAGGTGCACCCGCCGGGTGATCCGGATGCTGGGTCGGACCAGCATGAGTGCGCTGCCCAGCACGAACAGCCACGTCCCGGCGTAGACGGTGGCGTCCTGGAAGAAGAGGATCGAACCCACCAGGAAGATCAGGCCGATCAGGATGTCGTTGACGATCGACAGGGTCTCGTACCGGCCACGGATGACCAGCTCGCGGTGCCCCACACGGACCTCGATCGGCTTGGCGGCCCGGGACAGGGAGTCGGAGGTGGCGCTGGCGGAGGGAGTCACTGCTCGGTTCCTTTCACGAAGGCGCAGACCGGGCGGGCCGGCGGGAACGGCCGGTGGGTCACGCCTGCGGCGCGCACCACCGGCCGACCAGCCTACGGGAGGAGCCGGCGGCTCAGCACGCGGCGTGCTCGCCGCCGGTGTCCTCCCCTTCCCATGCCCAGGGCATCACTGCCCGTCGACCACCGCGGGGTGCAGCAGGGCGAGCCTGCCCTGTGAAGTCGGCACGGTGGCGAGTGACGTCCCAGGATCGAACGACGCCGCGGCCCCGCTGTGCTGCAGCGTGTGGAACCGCTCCAGCAGCGCGGGGTCGTGGCACCACCAGGTCCGGGTGCCGCCGTCCGGGAAGGTGGCCTGCACCGTGTTCCCGCGCGGGGCGCCCAGTTCCACCCGGACCCACCGGTCCTGGTTCTCGAGGGCCAGGCGGGACTGGATGTAGTGCGCGTGGTGCCCCGGGTGGTAGCTCCGGCAGGCGGAGTCCCCGTCCATGTGGACGCAGGGGTGTTCGGGAGTGGGAGCGGAGTTGCTCATGATGGTGACCTTTCGCAGACTTCCGCGCGGCAGGTGCCGGGCGGCGGATCTTCCTCCGGGGGCACCGGGTGCGAACAACCGGTTGCCAGCCGACCAGCCGGAGGGCTGATGGTCGGGCTTCTTGATCCGGGAATATTTCAGCACAGCGCTCCGACACGCACAAGCGCGGCCTTCGTCCGGGCACAACGAGGGGCCGCCGAGCAGCACGGGAGAACCCCGTACCGCTCGGCGGCCCCTGGGCAGCAGGTCGGTGCGGGCGGCCCGCACCGCGGCACTCAGCCGATGACCGAGTCCACCAGAGCCTTGGCCTCCTGCTGCACCTGCTTCAGGTGCTCCTCACCCTTGAAGGACTCGGCGTAGATCTTGTAGACGTCCTCCGTGCCGGAGGGCCGGGCCGCGAACCACGCGTTCTCCGTGGTGACCTTGAGCCCGCCGATCGCCGCACCGTTGCCGGGGGCCTCCGTGAGCTTGGCGGTGATGGGCTCACCGGCCAGGGTGTCCGCGGTGACCTGCTCCGCGGAGAGCTTCTTCAGCGCCGCCTTCTGCTCGCGGTTGGCCGGGGCGTCGATGCGCTGGTACACGGGATCCCCGAACTGCTCCGTGAGCTCCCGGTAGCGCTGGGAGGGGGTGGTGCCGGTGGTGGCGGTCATCTCCGCGGCGAGCAGCGCCAGGATGATGCCGTCCTTGTCCGTGGTCCACACGGAGCCGTCCCGGCGCAGGAACGAGGCACCGGCGGACTCCTCCCCGCCGAAGCCGATGGAGCCGTCCAGCAGACCCGGCACGAACCACTTGAAGCCCACGGGCACCTCGTCCAGGCGGCGACCCAGGGACTGCGCCACGCGGTCGATGATCGAGGAGGACACCAGGGTCTTGCCCACCCCGGCGTCACCGCGCCAGCCGTCGCGCGTGCGGTAGAGGTAGTCGATGGCCACCGCGAGGTAGTGGTTGGGGTTCATCAGCCCGGCATCCGGAGTCACGATGCCGTGGCGGTCGCTGTCCGCGTCGTTGCCCGTGGCGATGTCGTACTTGTCCCGGGCCCCGATCAGAGAGGCCATGGCCGAGGGGGAGGAGCAGTCCATGCGGATCTTCTCGTCCCAGTCCAGGGTCATGAACGCCCACTGCGGATCCACGGTGGGGTTCACCACTTCCAGGTTCAGCCCGAAGCGCTCGCCGATCTCCTGCCAGTACGCCACCGACGCCGAGCCCATGGGGTCCGCACCGATGCGCACCCCCGCAGCCTTGATGGCGTCCAGGTCGATGATCTCCGGCAGCGCGGACACGTAGCTGTCCAGGAAGTCGAACGTGCCGGTGGTCTCCGCGGCCTTCGCCTCCTCCAGGGACACGCGCCGCACGCCCTCCAGGCCCGCCTCGATCAGCTCGTTGGCGCGGTCCGCGATCCATCCGGTGGCGTCCGTGTCCGCGGGGCCGCCGTGCGGGGGGTTGTACTTGAAGCCGCCGTCCGTGGGCGGGTTGTGGGACGGGGTGATCACGATCCCGTCCGCGCGGTCCTTGGGCCCGGACGCGTTGTACGTGAGGATCGCGTGGGACAGCGCCGGGGTGGGGGTGAAGCCGCCCCGGGAGTCCAGCAGGGTGCGCACGCCGTTGGCGGCGAGCACCTGCAGCGCGGTGTCCTGCGCGGGCCCGGACAGCGCGTGGGTGTCCTTGCCCATGAACAGCGGACCGGTGATGCCCTGCCCGGCGCGGTACTCCACGATCGCCTGCGTGATCGCGGCGATGTGGTCCTCGTTGAACGAGGTCTTCAGCGAGGAACCGCGGTGCCCGGAGGTTCCGAACGCCACCCGCTGGTCCGGGTTCCCGGCATCCGGCGTGCGGTCGAAGTACGCCGCCACGAGGTCGTCGATGTCCACGAGGTCACTGGGTTGGGCAACGGTGCCCGCACGGTTGGTCATGCCACCAACCTAGTCCCGAAAGCGCGCCCCGTCAGGCCGTGCGCCGCTCGGTTTCGGGCCCCGGCCCTGCCCCGGCGGACGACGACGCCGCGCGGCCACCTCCCGCGCCGAACCGCCGCTGCCCGCGGGGAGACGGCGCGGCGTGGACTCCACGAGCCCTTGCGCAGACCGGGCCGAACCGTCGGTCTGCCCGCGGAGCCCAGGACCGGTGGGCCGTCAGCAGCCCGGTGGGGGGCGCTGGACCGGGCTGCGGCCCTCCGTGGGCAGGTGCGCTCAGGCGACGAGGTGCGCGTGCGGCGTGGTGGGCGGGTCCAGCTGGGCGGCCAGGGCGAGCAGCTGCGCCTCACCGGACGCGCGCCCCACGAGCTGGACGCCCATGGGCACCGGACCCGGGTATTCGCCGGTCTCGGGGGTGCGCCACGTGGTGGGCACCGTGATCGCGGGCAGCCCGATCACGTTCACCACCGAGGTCCACGGCGTGTACTGGCACTGGCGCCTGTAGTCCTGGTCCGCGCCCGCCGGATCCGCGATGTCGAAGCCCTCGTGGAACCAGCCCACGGGCCGTGGCGGCATGGCCAGGGCCGGCGTGAGGATCATGTCGAACCGGGAGAACTGGCGGATCAGGTCCGCCTCGATCCCGCGCAGCACGGCGAAGGCGTCCGCGAGCTCCACCGCGCTGCGGGACAGGGCGCGCTCGCGGAACGAGCGGGCCAGCCCGGTGAGCAGGTGCTCGGTGCCATCGAGGGGCAGCTGACCCATGGCCGTGGTCCAGAGCCGCGAGAAGGCCTCGGGGTAGGAGGGGTCGTAGAGAACGTCCGCGTCCTCCACGGTGTGGCCCAGTGCTCCGAGCGCGCGGATCCCCTCGTCCAGCGCGGCCCGTGCCTCGGGGGACACCGTGATCTCGTACGTGCCGTCGAACGGAGAGGCCGTGCTCACCCCGATGCGCAGGGACCGCTCACCCCACGGCGCATCGCCCTGCCGAGCACGTTCCACGACCCGCGAGAACGACGCTTCGGGCGCGGCCACCACGGGCCGGTCGATCCGCTCGTGGCCCGGTGTGTGACACAGCACGTCCAGGAGCAGGGCGGCGTCCGCGGCGGTGCGGGTGATGGGTCCGTTGACCCCCAGCTGCCCGACGTTGGACAGCGCATCGCTGCTGGGCACCCTGCCCCGGTTCGGTTTGAGCCCGATGAGCCCGCATGCCGCAGCGGGGATCCGCACGGAACCGCCGCCGTCCGAGCCGATGGCCGCGGGGAGGATGCCGGCGGCCACGGCGGCGGCCTGGCCACCGGAGGAGCCGCCCGCCGAGCAGTCCAGGGCAAAGGGGTTGCGCGCTGGAGGGTATGCCCGGTTCTCGGAGTAGCAGTTGAGCAGGAACTCGGGCACCTGGGTCTTGCCGAGCAGCACGGCTCCGCTGTCCTGCAGGGTGGCGGCGAGCTCGTCCGAGCGTTCCGCCCGCGGGATGCTTCCGTCCTCCCCGCGCGCGGTCAGCGAGCCCCAGGAGGTGGGCATCCCGGCGACGTCGTGCCCGTCCTTCAGGGACAGGGGGACGCCGCGCAGGACGGCCGCTTCCGCGCGGCCCCGGGATGGGACCGCGGAGGGACGCGTTCCGCCGTGCCGGGTGGCTCCGCCGGACTGCTCGGATTCCGGTGCCCGAGGGTCGTCGAGGAGGCCCCCGCAGCGCAGCCGCTGGTCCGCGTCGCGCGCCGAGGTCAGAGCGGCCTCCCGCTCAACGTGCACGAACGCCCCGAGGTGATTGTTCAGGGCATCGATGCGATCCAGTGCCGCGGTGGTCAGGGCTTCACTCGTGGTCTCGCCGTGGCGCAGGGCGGCCACGGTCTCGGTCAGGGTGGGGAAGTGCGCCACGGGATCCTCTCGGGCGGTCGGTGGGCGGTGGCGGATCAGGCCGTGGGCGTCGCGGCGGGAGCCGCGGTGTCGGCTGCCCGGCGGCGTCGCAGGTTGCGGCGCACGAGCGGCCAGAACACGGCGAGCACGGCGACGGCCACGAGGCTCGTCCACACCTGGGTGCGGCTTGCATCGTCCGCGACCAGCATGACCACCACGATCCCCGCGACGGCCACGATCACCAGGATGCCGAGCCACGGGTGCAGCCACATCTTGAGCTTCAGGTTCGCGCGCTCCTCGGGGCTCATCTGAGAGCGCAGCTTCATCTGGGTGATCGCCACGAACACGTACACGAACAGGGCCACGAGACCCGCCGAGTTCATGATGAAGTCGAAGATCCCGGACTCCGGGGCCAGGAAGTTCACGAACACCGCCGCATAGCCGCCCAGGGTGGAGGCGAGCACGGCCACCACGGGGACGCCGTTCTTGGACTTCCGTGCCACGATGCGCGGAGCCAGGCCCTCGCCCGCGAGAGCGGAGAACATGCGCGCTGCGGAATACAGTCCGGAGTTCAGCACGGAGCACACTGCGGTGAAGATGACGATGCTCATGATCATCTCCGCGCCGGGGACGCCGAAGAGGTCGAAGACGTACACGAACGGTGCCTGCACGTCCGGGTCCGGGAGTTCATTCCAGGGCACGATGGTCACGATCAGCAGGATGGATCCCACGAAGAAGATCAGGATGCGCCACACCACGGTCACGGTGGCCTGGCGGATGCCCTTGGCGGGGTCCTCGGACTCCGCGGCCGCCATCACGGCGATCTCCGTGCCGAAGTAGGAGAAGATCACCACTGCCACGCCCGAGATCACGGCCCAGCCGCCCTGCGGTGCGAAGCCGCCGTGCTGCCACAGGTTGGGGATCGAGAAGTCCGCGCCCGGCCAGAGCCCGAACGCGAACAGCGTGCCCACGGCCAGGAACGCGACGATCACCGCCACCTTGACGCTCGCGAGCCAGAACTCGACCTCCCCGAACGAGCGCACGGAGATCAGGTTGGTGGCGGTGAAGATCAGCAGCAGGATCACGGAGCCCAGCCACACGGGCATGGCCGGGAACCACCCCGCGAGCAGCGACCCGCCCACCACGGCCTCGAACGCGATCACACCCACCCAGAAGTACCAGTAGAGCCAGCCCACGAAGTACCCGGCCCAGTCGCCAAGGCCCACGCGCGCGTACTCCATGAACGAGCCCACGGCGGGGCGCGAGGCCGCCATCTCCCCGAGCATCCGCATGGCCAGGAACACGAGCAGCCCGCCCAGCAGGTAGGAGAGCACCGCGGCCGGGCCCACCATGCGGATCACGTTGCCGGAGCCCACGAACAGGCTGGCTCCGATGATCCCGCCCAGCGTGATCATGGTGACGTGGCGTGAGCGCAGCGCCTTGTGGGTGATCTCGGGGGAGTCCCCGCCCGCGGCGGCAGAGCTGCCGGCCGGTGCTGGTCCCTGTGCTGCCTTGCCGGTGCTCATGGCTGGTCCTCTCGACTGCTGGAAACGGGGCCCGCAGAACGGCCGGGTCTGGGTGCGAATAGGTGAGTTCTACCACACGAGAGGCGCGAGCGGCGTCGTCGTACGCCGTGCGGCGCACGGGTGGATCTGCGCCGTTGCCGCAGGTCCGGGCCGGCCCCCGTGGAACGGTGCCGGACCGGGCGCGGTGCCGCAGCAGGTCCGAGCAGCGCGGAGCCGTCGTGCCGGGCAAGCGAGTGGCACGCGAACGGGCGGCCACCGGAGAACCGGTGGCCGCCCGCGGTGCACGAGGCATCAGATCAGCAGGCTCAGGCGCCGGCCTCCTGGATGGCCCCGGCGAACACGCCGAGGGCGTCGCGCAGCAGGTCCATGTCGATGACCAGCGGCGGGAGCAGGCGCACGATGTTGCCGTACGTGCCGCACGTGAGGATCGCGACGCCCTGCGCGAGGCAGCGCGCGGCGATCTGCTTGGCGGCGTCCGGGTTGGGCTCCGTGGTGCCGGGCTTCACGAACTCGAGCGCGATCATCGCGCCGCGGCCGCGGAGGTCTCCCACCACGGGGGAGGACTCCGCCACGGAGCCCAGCTCCTCACGGATGACCTTTTCGATCTCCCGCGCGCGCTCCACGAGACCCCACTCCTCGATGGTCTCCAGTGCGCCGAGGGCCGCGGCGCACGCCACGGGGTTGCCGCCGTAGGTTCCGCCCAGGCCGCCGGGGTGCACGGCGTCCATGATCTCCGCGCGGCCCACCACGCCGGACAGCGGCATGCCGCCCGCGATGCCCTTGGCGAAGGTCACCAGGTCCGGCTCCACACCCTCGTGCTCGGACGCGAACCACGCGCCGGTGCGCGCAATGCCGGCCTGGACCTCGTCCGCGACGAACACGGCGCCGTTCTCACGGCACCACGAGGACAGTGCGGGCAGGAAGCCCTCGGCGGGGACGATGAAGCCGCCCTCGCCCTGGATGGGCTCGATGACCACGGCGGCCACGTTCTCCGCGCCCACCTGCTTCTCCACCATGGTGAGCGCGCGCTTGGCGGCCTCGGCGCCCGTCATGCCCTCGGGGTCGCGCAACGGGTAGGACATGGGCACGCGGTAGACCTCGTTGGCGAACGGCCCGAAGCCCTGCTTGTACGGCATCACCTTGGCGGTCATGGCCATGGTGAGGTTGGTGCGCCCGTGGTAGGCGTGGTCGAACACCACGACGGCCTGGCGCTTGGTGTGCACGCGCGCGATCTTCACGGCGTTCTCCACGGCCTCGGAGCCCGAGGTGAACAGCGCGGTGCGCTTGTCGAAGGACCCGGGGGTCAGCTGTGCCATCTTCTCGCCCACGGCCACGTAGTCCTCGTACGGGGTGACCATGAAGCACGTGTGGGTGAACTTGGCCACCGCGTCCTGGACGCGCGCCACCACCTTGGGGTTGGAGGCGCCCACGGACGTCACGGCGATGCCGGAGCCCAGGTCCACCATCTGGTTGCCGTCCACGTCCTTGATCACGCCGCCGTCCAGCTCGTCCGCGAAGACGGGCAGGGAGGAGGCGACGCCGGCCGCGACGGTCTGCGCGCGGCGCTCGGCGAGTGCCTGGGACTTGGGCCCGGGAATGCTGGTCACCAGCTCGCGCTTCTGCGGGAGCCGGTACTCGATCTCTGCCATCTCTGATGGTCCTTTCGTGCTGTGCGCGGCGCGTCGCTGCGCCGCGGGATGCGGTGCGGGCGGATCGGGCCCGCGGAATCCGGTGCGGGGATCAGGCCCAGGGGGAGGGCATACCCATGTACTGCACGGTGGTGTACTCGGCAATGCCCTCGGCGCCGCCCTCGCGGCCCACGCCGGACTCCTTGACGCCGCCGAACGGCGCGGCCGCGTTGGAGATCACGCCCACGTTCAGGCCCAGCAGGCCGTACTCGATGCGCTCGCCGATGCGCAGCGCGCGGGAGATGTCCTCGGTGAACACGTAGGAGGCCAGGCCGTACTCGGTGGTGTTGGCCAGGCGCACGGCGTCGTCCTCGTCCGTGAAGGTGATCACGGGCGCCACGGGACCGAAGATCTCCTCCTGGAACACGCGGCACTGCTCGGTGACGCCGGTCAGCAGGGTGGGCTCGAAGAAGTAGCCGGGCCCGTCCACGGGCTTGCCGCCCACGACGGCGCTCGCGCCCTTCTCGAGTGCGTCCTGCACGAACTCGGTGACGGAGTCCAGGGCCTTCTTCTCGATCATGGGGCCCACGGTGGAGTCCTCGTCCAGGCCGTTGCCGGGCTTGAGCGCCTTGAGCTTGGCCGCGAACTTCTCCGAGAACTCCTCGGCCACGGACTCGTGCACCAGGAAGCGGTTGGCGGCGGTGCACGCCTCACCCATGTTGCGCATCTTCGCGGCCATCGCGCCCTCCACGGCCTTGTCCAGGTCCGCGTCCTCGAACACGATGAACGGGCCGTTGCCGCCCAGCTCCATGGAGGTGCGCAGCACGTGGTCCGTGGCCGTCTTCATGAGCTGCTTGCCCACGGGCGTGGAGCCCGTGAAGGACACCTTGCGCAGGCGCGGGTCCGCCATGATCGGGTCCGAGACGTTGGACGCGGACTTGGAGGACACCACGTTCAGCACGCCCGCGGGGATCCCCGCCTCGATCATGAGCTTGGCGAAGAACTGCGAGGTCAGCGGGGTCAGGCGTGCGGGCTTGAGGATCATGGTGCAGCCCGCGGCCACCGCGGGGGCCACCTTGCGGGTGGCCATGGCCAGCGGGAAGTTCCACGGGGTGATCAGCAGGCACGGGCCCACGGGCTTGTGGGACACGAACATCTTGAGGTTGCCCTCGGGCGTGGACGCGTAGCGGCCGTAGTGGCGCACGGCCTCCTCTGAGAACCAGCGCAGGAACTCGCCGCCGTAGACCACCTCGCCCTGGGCCTCCTTCAGCGGCTTGCCCATCTCCAGGGTCATCAGCAGCGCGAGGTCCTCCTTGTGCTCCTGGACCAGGTCGAAGGCGCGGCGCAGGATCTCGGAGCGCTCGCGGGTGCTCGTGCGGGCCCAGGACTCCTGGGCGTTCGCGGCGGCGTCCATGGCCGCGCGGGAGTCCTCCTCGGTGGCCGAGGCGAGCGTGGCCAGGACCTCGCCGGTGGCAGGGTTCTCGACGTCGAACGTGCCGCCGTCCGAGGCGTCGCGCCACTCACCGTTGATCAGCAGACCCTTGGGGGTCGCCTCGAGGACGGCGGAGACCTTGTCGTGGATGCTCATCTGTTTCCTTTCGGCGCGCGCCGGTGCGCGGTGATCTCGGGTTCGTGGGACGGAGCTGTCTGAGTTCATCGTATGCCCGGGCGCAAGGGGCGCCGGTCCCGGACCGCCCATTGTCCAGAAGCGGGACCCGCGCGCGCCGATTGTTCCGGTTCGTGACGTCCGTCATGCCCGGCTCGTGCTCGTCCCCGCCCTCCTGCGCGACCCCGGCGTCCCGGCACGACGCCGCTCGGCCCGGTCCGCGCCCGGGGCGCGGCGGCGCCGTCGTCCGGCCCTCTCGCCCTGGGTGAAACCCCTGCCGCCGCGGTGTGACGGGGCCTACGCTGGCAGCATGGCTTACGCAACCACCAACCCCGCGACCGGGGAGACCGTCAAGACCTTCGAGACCGCCACGGATCAGCAGATCCGCGATGCCGTGGCCCGTTCCGCCAAGGAGTACTCCTCCTGGCGCACCGTCCCGGTGGCGGATCGCGCCCGGCTGATGCACGCCATGGCCGGTCTGTACCGCGAGCGCCAGGACGAGCTGGCCGCGCTGATCACCCAGGAGATGGGCAAGCCCCTGGCGCAGTCCGTGAGCGAGGTGCAGCTCGTGGCGGACATCTACGACTACTACGCGGACAACGCCGAGGAGTTCATGAAGGGCCGCACGCTCACGCCCTCCACCGGGGGCGAGGCCCGCGTGGTCCTGGACTCCACGGGCGTGCTGCTGGGAATCATGCCCTGGAACTTCCCGTACTACCAGGTGGCGCGGTTCGCCGCCCCGAACGTGATGCTCGGCAACACCGTGCTGCTCAAGCACGCCGGCAACGTCCCGCAGGCCGCGCTGGTCCAGGAGCAGCTCTTCCGGGACGCCGGCTTCCCGGAGGACGTCTTCATCAACATCTTCGCCTCCAACGAGCAGATCGCGGAGATCGTGATCCCGGACCCCGCCGTGCAGGGCGTGTCCCTCACCGGTTCGGAGCGCGCGGGAGCGTCCGTGGCGGCCACCGCGGGCAAGAACCTCAAAAAGGTGGTGCTGGAGCTCGGCGGCTCGGACCCGTTCATCGTGCTGGACGACCAGAACGTGGAGCGCACCGTCAAGCAGGCGGTCTTCGGGCGCATGCTCAACAACGGCCAGGCCTGCACCAACGCCAAGCGCTTCATCGTCCTCGAGGACGCCTACGAGTCCTTCGTGGAGAACTTCACCCAGGCCGTGCAGGGCGTGACCCCGGGGGATCCCACGGACCAGAAGACCTTCCTGGGTCCGCTGTGCGCCGTGGAGGCCCGTGACGGGATCATGGAGCAGGTCCAGGACGCCGTGGACAAGGGAGCCACGGTGCTCGCAGGCGGCAAGAAGCTGGACCGGCCCGGCGCCTGGATGGAGGCCACCGTCCTCGCGGACGTCACCCCCGAGATGCGCGCCTACGCCGAGGAGATCTTCGGCCCCGTGGCCGTGGTCTACAAGGTCAAGGACGTGGACGAGGCCGTGGAGCTCGCCAACTCCTCCCCGTTCGGACTGGGCGGTTCCGTGTTCGGCGCGGACGAGGCCCAGGCCGCCGAGGTCGCGCAACGCGTGGACTCCGGCATGGTGTTCGTCAACGAGGTCACCGGCACGGCCCCGGACCTGCCCTTCGGCGGCGTCAAGCGCTCCGGCGTGGGCCGCGAGCTGGGCCCGTTCGGCATCGAGGAGTTCGCCAACAAGAAGCTGATCCACACGCCGGGCACGAAGTAACCGGCCGCGCCGCACCCCGTGACGACCGCCCCTGCGCCTTCCAAGGTGCGGGGGCGGCGTCGTTTCCGGGGGGTAGCACCCGTGGTTCCGAGTCCACCGCCGCGTGCGCGGGGGCACCGGTTCGGACCGGGGTCCCGGACCGCGGACGACGGCGCCGGGCTCGGCCCGCGGGCGGGTGTCAGTCCTCGCGCTGGTAGCGGATCTGGGCGCCCACCACGGTGGTCTCCACCACGGTGTCCCGCACGGCCTCCGCGTCCACCGCGAAGATGTCCCTGTCCACGCACACGAAGTCCGCGAGCATCCCGGGGGCCAGGCAGCCCTTCTGGTTCTCCTCGTAGGAGGCGCGGGCCACGGAGTGGGTGTAGTGGGACACGGCCTCCGGGCGCGAGATGATCTCGTGCGGCTGCCACCCGCCCTCGGGGGAGCCGTCCCGGGTGCGGGTGATGGCCGCGTGGATGCCGTGGAACGGGTTGGGGTCCTCCACCGGGGCGTCGGAACCGAAGACCAGCTCCGCGCCCGCCCGCCGCAGGCTGTTCCACCCGTAGGCCACGAGGTCCCGGTCCTCCAGGAACCCGTTGAGGGGGATGTCCGTGGTGCAGTGCATCGGCTGCAGGGAGGCGGTGACCTCCAGCTCCCGGAACCTGGGGACGTCGGTGCGCTTGACGTACTGCGCGTGCTCGATCCGGTGGCGCAGCCCGAAGGCCCGGGAAATGGCCTGGTTGGCCGCGATCGCGTCCAGCGCCTCCGTGGCCGCCTGGTCCCCGATGGCGTGCACGGCGGCGGCGATCCCCGCCGAGGCCGCCCGGTGGATCCAGTGCTCCAGCTCCTCGGGCTCCATCACCGCCATCCCGTGGTCCTGCGTGCCGGGCCACGCCTCGGACATGTGGCACGTGTGGGAGCCCAGGGCACCGTCCGCGAAGAGCTTGAGCGGGCCCATGGAGATCCACTCGTCCCCGGAGTGGGTGCGGATCCCGCGCCGGATGAAGTCCTCGATCTGCTCCTGCCGCAGGATCTTGTGCACCCGGATGTCCAGCTCACCGCGGTCGTGGAGCTTGCGGTAGGCGTGCAGGCAGTCCACGCCGTCGATGTCGTGGATGGAGGTGATGCCGCGCTGGAGCAGCTCACGCTGGCCCAGGGGCAGGTAGCTGTCGATGCTCCCGGAGACGTCCGACTGCATCAGGCCGTCCCGGATGGGGATCGCGGCGGCCTCCTTGAGCACCCCGGTGAGCTCACCGTGCTCGTCCCGCTCGAACTCCCCGCCGTCCGGGTCCTTCACGGTGCGGTCCAGGCCCAGCTCGGTCAGCGCACGCGAGTTCAGCCAGAGGGTGTGCAGGTCCAGGGAGCTCAGCGCCACGGGAACGTCCGGGGCCACCCAGTCCAGCACGTGGCGGTCCGGACGCTCGGGGCCCGTCCACGCGTTGATGTTCCACTGCCCGCCGAAGATCCACGTGATGGACGGGTCCGTCCTGGCCTGCTCCACGTAGGGCCGCAGCACCGCCAGGGCCTCCTCCAGATTCACGCAGCCGCGCATGTCCGGCTCGATGAGGGAGCGCGAGTACATGGCCGAGTGGATGTGCCCGTCGCCCATGCCCGGCAGGACATACGTTCCGCCCAGGTCCGTGCGCTCGGTCCCCAGCGGAGCCATGTCACGCAGTGCGCGGTACTCGCCCACCGCCACGATCCGGTCCTCCGAGGTGAGGATCGCATCGGGGTGCGGCATGTCGTGGGAGTGCCACTGGCCCTGTGGGGTCCAGCCCGTGGCCGGGTTCATGGCGTGGACGGTGGCGTTGTGGAACAGGCGGTGCATGGGACTCCTCGTGGTGCGCCGGGGCGACGGCGGCGCGGTGGCCTCCGATCGTCAGGCACCACCCTACGACGACGCCGCGCCGGACCCGAGGGGCGCGGTGCGTCGCCGTTGCGGGGACAGCTACATGCCGGGCAGCAGCTTCGCGGGGTCCGCGACCACGTGCACCACGGCCGGGATCCGGTCCTCGGTGACGGCCCGCACGGCGTCGGCGACGACCCCCTCGATGTCCTCGTTGCGCTCCAGGCGCGCACCGAAGGCCCCGTAGCCGCGGGCCACGGTGGCGAAGTCGGGGTTCTCCAGCTGGGTGCCGGACACGCGGCCGGGGTAGTGGTTCTCCTGGTGCGCGCGGATGGTGCCGAACTGGCCGTTGTCCAGCACGATGATGAGAGGGTGCGCGCCGAACTGCCGGGCGGTCGCGAGCTCCTGCGAGTTCATGAGGAACTCGCCGTCGCCGGCCACTGCGAACACGAAACGTTCGGGCTGCTCCAGAGACACGGAGACCGCGCCGGGCACGGAGTAGCCCATGGTGCCGTTGCGCACCGACAGCTGCGAGGGGTAGGCCCCCGTGGGAACGTACGTGTTCGCCCACGCGGTGTGGTTGCCGGAGCCGTAGACCACCGCCGCGTCCTCGGGCAGGTGGGGGATCAGCGCCTTCATCACCAGGGTCATGTCCGCGGTGCCGGGCGCGTTGTCCCCCGCGGAGGCCGGGATCTCGTAGCGGGCGCGGCGGGCGGCCACGGGCTTCTCGAGCCACTGCGACCAGTCCGGGTGCCCACCCAGCTGGAGATCCGCCAGGACGCGGCCGAAGGCCACCGGTGAGGCCAGGATCTGGCGGGTCACGGCACCGGAGTGCTGGCGCAGGGAGGTGTCGATGTTGACGATCCAGTTCACGGCCGAGCGGTCCTGGCGCACGGTGAACCCGTCCGTGGGGATGTCCGAGAGCGTCCCGCCGACCACGAGCAGCACGTCCGCGTGCTCCAGGGTCTCGATCGTCTCCCGGCTGCGGCCGTAGCCGGTCTCGCCCGCGTTCACGGGGGAGGTGCCCGGGACCCGGTCCGCCGCCCGCCAGTCGGAGACCACGGGGATGCCGTGGCGCTCGGCGAAGTCCGTGACCTGCCGCGCGGCCTCCGGGCTCCAGCGGGGTCCGCCCACGAGGATCGCGGGGCGTTCCGCTCGCTCCAGTGCCTCCCGCAGCTCGGCCAGCTCGTCGGCACCCACGGCACCCTCGGCCACGGGGACGGGAGGAACCACGGGCGCGTCCGTGAGCTGGGTGATGACGTCCTCGGGCAGACCCACCACCACCGGCCCGGGCCGTCCGGAGCTTGCGGCGAAGAACGCCTCGGCCACGTACTCGGACGCGCGGTCCGCCTCGTCCAGGACCATCACGCGCTTGGCCTGGGAGCCGAACCACTGGTGCGGGTCGAACTCCTGGAACGCCTCCTTCTCCCGGTGGGCCACCGGGACGAGTCCCACGAAGAGCACCAGGGGAGTGGAGTCCTGCCATGCCAGGTGGATGCCCACGAAGGCGTTGGAGGCCCCCGGACCGCGGGTCACCATGGCCACACCGGGGCGACCGGTCAGCTTGCCGTGCGCCTCCGCCATGTAGGTGACCCCGCCCTCCTGGCGGCACACCACGTTCTGCACCCCGGAGTCGTAGAGCCCGTCCAGGACGTCCAGGAAGCTCTCCCCGGGCACGCTGAACACGCGGTCCACGCCGTGGGCCTTGAGGGACTCGACGATGAGGTGGCCGGCGGACTGCTGGGGCATGGGGTTCTCCTGACTCCGGGTCGAGTGTGGCCCGAATCACCGTTCTGGGGCTTGTCCGGCGATCCTACCGCCGGGGCGTCACACGGAGCCGTGCACCACCTCGCCGCCCACCACCGTGGCGGTCACCCGCAGGTCACGGATGGTCGCGGGGTCCACCGTGTGGATGTCGTCGGAGAGGACCGCGAAGTCCGCGAGCATCCCCGGCACCAGCCGCCCCTTCTCGTGCTCCTGGTGGGAGGCGTACGCGCTGCCCACGGTGTACGCGTGCACCGCCTCGGCCACCGTGACGCGCTCCTCCGGCACGAACGGTGCGCCGGAGGACGTGGACCGGTTGACCATGTCGTGGATGTTGGCCAGCGGCGGGTAGTCCACCACGGGGGCGTCCGTGGAGGCGGGAACCACCATGCCGGCGTCCAGCAGGGATCTCATGCGGTAGCAGAACCGGGTGCGCGGTTCGCCCATGGCCCGGGCGATGCCGTCCCCGAGCTCGTTCACGAACCGGCCCTGGGGCACGGGAACCACGCCGAGCCGGGCCGCCCGGGCCACCTGCTCGTCGCTGGCCACACCGAAGTGCTCGATGCGGTGGCGGCAGTCCTCGCGGGGGAACCGCCGTTGCGCCGCCTCGAGGACGTCCAGGACCACGTCCACCGCCCCGTCCCCGATGGCGTGCACGGCGAGCTGCCAGCCGTTCGCGTGCGCCGCGGTCAGTCGCTCCTCGAGCCACTCCCGTGGGAACTGCAGGTACCCGGCGTTGGAGACGCCGGCCTCCGCGTCCGCCGCGTAGTCCTCGGTCATGAACGCGGAGCGGCCGATGAGCGAACCGTCCGCGAGCACCTTGACCGCGCCGATGCGCAGCCGGTCGTCCCCCAGCCCCGTCCGCAGCCCCAGGTCCAGGCCGAAGGGCCGGTCCGCGTGGTCCCCGTCCGCACCGGCCGCGCCCGCGCCGGAAGGGGACCCAGCGGCGTCGTCACCCCGGGCGTCTGCGGCGTCCGGCGCGTCCTGTGCGCCCACCGGGTGCAGCGTGGTGAGGTACGGCATGACGGTGGCGCGCACGCCCAGCCGCCCCTGCTCCCGCGCGAGCTGGTATGCCGCGAGGTCCGTGACGGACTGCCCCAGGTGCTCGGGGGCGCCCAGCCCGGGTTCCGTGACGGACGTGATCCCGGCGGCCAGGGCGACGTCGCTCGCGGCCCCGATCTGCTCGGCCACCTGTGCGGTGGTCTTGGGCGGCATGGCCCCGGAGACCAGGCCGCGCGCCGTCTCCTCGAGCAGCCCCAGCGCGGCGCCGTGCTCGTCGAGCGGCACGCTGCCGCCCTCGGGGACGGTGAACCCGGTGCGTCCGGGGTACCCGGCGGCCTCGAACGCGGCGGTGTTGACCACGGCCATGTGCCGGGAGTTGTGCCACAGCCACACGGGGTTCTCCGGCGCCACGGCGTCCAGCGCCTCGGCGGTGGGGTGGGAGCCGCCCAGGTGGTTCTGGTCGTAGCCCTGCCCCAGGACCCACTCGCCCGGCGCGGCATCCCGCGCGGCGGCGGCCACGGCGTCGAGCAGCTCGGCCAGGGTGGGAACGGTCGTCGGGCGCAGGTCCACCTGCACGAGGGCCTCGCCCAGCATGGTGAGGTGGCAGTGGGCGTCGTGGAAGCCGGGGACCACGGTGGCGCCGCGCAGGTCCACCGTGCGGTCGAAGAGCTCCGGTGCGAGGTCGTCGTCCAGGCTCACCACCCGGCCGTGGTGGACCCCCAGGGCACGGGCCATGGGGCGCTCCGGGTCCTGGGTGTGGATGATGCCGTTCGTGAAGATGACGTCGAGGGCCATGGGTGCCGTCCTGCTTCCGGTCGGTTCGGGCCGCACGTGCCCGCTGCGTGCCGCGCGGGCCGGTCCACGACTCGCGGGCAGAGGCCCATCGTCTCGCGCGCCGTCGCCCGTGTCACGCCTCGCGCCGCGCTCGACGACGGGCCCCGCGCCGTGCGCCACGACACGCCGCGGGGACCGTGGACGCAGGCGCCGCGGAACGCGGTCCGTCCCGCGGCGCGGACGCTGCCCGGGTCCCGTCACGACGCCGCAGTGTCACCCCGGGCGCACTGTGTGCCGCTAACCTCATGGACAACGAAGTGTGCTTCCGGTGTGAGTGCCGGACGCCGGGCGCAGCACGAGCGCCACGGACGCACACCCCCTCCCACCCAGGAGAACTCATGCCCTTCGACCCCAAGGCGCCGGCCACCGGCCCCATGCCCGTCTACAAGGAGAGGGGCGACCAGGGGTACAAGAAGTCCCTGGGCAACTTCCAGATCCAGATGATCGGCATCGGCGGTGCGATCGGAGTGGGCCTGTTCCTGGGCATCGGCGAGCGCCTGGCCACCGCCGGTCCTGCGCTGATCCTGTCCTACCTGGTGGTCTCCACCGTGGTGTACCTGCTCATGAGGGCGCTCGGAGAGCTCGTGATCCACCGCCCCACCACGGGCGCGTGGGTCTCCTACGCGCGCGAGTTCGTGGGCAACCGGTTCGCGTTCATGACCGGGTGGATCTACGTGGCGCTCTCCGCGGTGGCCGGCGTGGGGGAGATCGCGGCGCTCGCCGTGTACGTGCAGTTCTGGTGGCCCGAGATCCCGGGCTGGATCCCCTCCCTGGTGGCCGCCATGACCATCGTGGGCTGCAACCTGCTGAGCGTGAAGCTCTACGGGTTCATCGAGACCTGGGCCGCGGCCATCAAGGTGCTCGCCATCCTGCTGTTCCTGGGTGCGGGCATCATCCTGGTGGTGGCCGGCGACATCTTCAACGCCCCCACCGCGGCGTCCGTGTCCAACCTGTGGAACCAGGGCTTTGCGCCCAACGGGGCGCTGCAGCTCGTGGTCGTGATGACCGGCGTGGTGTTCTCCTTCTCGGCCATCGAGATCGTGGGCGTCTCCGCCGGCGAAGCCAAGGACCCCGAGGAGTCGATGCCCAAGGCCATCAACTCCGTGGTGCTGCGCATCGCCATCTTCTACATCGGCTCCATCCTGGTGCTGTCCATGCTGCTGCCCACCTCCGAGTACTCGGGTGAGCAGTCGCCGTTCGTCACCGCGCTGTCCTCGCTCAACATCCCGGCGCTCGCGGGCATCATGAACTTCGTGGTGCTCACGGCGGCGATCTCCGGTGTGAACGCCACGCTCTACGCGTGCGTGCGGCTGCTGCGGAACCTCGCGGCCCACGGCCAGGCCCCGGAGGTGATGTCCAAGGTCTCCCACCGCGGAGTCCCCTCCGGAGCCCTGCTGTGCATCTTCGTCTTCGACCTGTTCGGGATCGTGCTCATCTACGCGCTGGGTGCCGCGGACGCGTTCGAAGTGGTGCTGAGCGCGTGCTCCGTGTTCGTGCTCTTCGGGTGGATCTCGATCTTCGTGTCCCACCTGGGCTACCGCCGTCAGGTGGACCGCGGCCAGGTGGCGCCGGTGAACTTCAGGATGCCCGGCGCACCGGTGACCAACTACGTGTGCCTCACGTTCCTGGTGGTGCTCTCCCTCTACATCATGTTCGACTTCAGCAACCCGCACTGGTACTACAGCCTGCTGGCCGGTGTGCTGATCATCGTGGCCACCACCGTGGGCTACGAGTTCTCCAAGCGCCACGTGGCCAAGAAGGGCCTGCCCGAGCTCAAGACCACCGGTGAGGACGACGACCACGTGGCCGCCGAGCCCGGCGAGAACGAGGTGCGCTGAGCGGCGTCGTCCCCGGCGGTCGGCGCGGCGCACCAGGGGCGGCGGCGCACGGCACCCGGGCGTTCGGACGAGAGTGCCGCGCCGGGTCCGGCTCGCGCTGAACCGTGGCGCGGAACGTGATCGCGCTCATGGGCACTATGGTGGGGCACCGGAAGAAACGGCCGGGCCCACTACGGAGGAACCCATGGACAACGTGAACAACCTGCCGTCCGCAACCGTGGACGAGATCCCGGCGGGCGCTCCCGTGCTGGACGTGCGCGAGCAGAACGAGTGGGACGCGGGGCACATAGAGGGCGCGCAGCATCTGCCGCTGTCCGAGCTTGCGGAGCGCTCCGAGGAGGTCCCGCTGGACCAGGACGTCTACGTGATCTGCCGTTCCGGCGGCCGCTCGCTGCGCGCCACCGCGTACCTCGCGCAGTACGGCTACGACCCCGTGAACGTGCTGGGCGGCATGGGTGCGTGGGCGGACGCCGGCAAGCCCATCGTGTCCGAGACCGGGGAAGCGGCGCGCGTTCTGTGAACGCCGCTGTCTCCGGTGTGGCCCCGGGTCCGGTGGACCCGGGGCCACGCGCCCGTCGGTACGCGTTCCTGGGCCCGGCGGGCACGTTCACCGAGGCCGCCCTGATGCAGGTCCCGGGCGCCGACGCCGCCGAGCGGACTCCCATGAACTCGGTGCCCGCCGCGCTGGCCGCCGTTCGTGAGGAACGCGTGGACGCCGCCGTGGTGCCCATCGAGAACTCGGTGGAGGGCGGGGTGACCGCCACGCTGGACGACGTCTCCTTCGGTGCCGAGCTGCGGATCCTGCGGGAGATCGTGGTCCCCATCCGGTTCTCGCTCGTGGCGCCGCCGGGCACCGAGCTGGCGGACGTCCGCACCGTGTCCACCCACACGGTGGCGTGGGCGCAGATCCGCCGCTGGGTGGAGGAAAACATGCCGAATGTGGCATACGTTCCGGCGCCCTCCACTGCGGCGTCCGCCGTGGCCATGCTGGACGGCGCGGGCGGTGTGAGCACCGAGGGCCTCGGCTACGACGCCGCCGTGTGCTCACCCGTGGTCGTCACGGCCCACCCGGAGCTGCACGTGCTGGCCGAGGACATCGGGGACAACAAGCAGGCCGTGACCCGCTTCGTGCTCGTGGCCCGCCCGGACGCCCGGATGCCCGCCCCCACCGGAGCGGACAAGACCTCCCTGGTGGTGCCGCTGTGGCAGGACCGCCCCGGGGCGTTGCTCGACATCCTCGAGCAGTTCGCCACCCGCGGGGTCAACCTCACGCGCATCGAGTCCCGCCCCGCCAAGACCCACCTGGGCGACTACTTCTTCTCCGTGGACATCGACGGGCACATCCAGGACGACCGGGTGGCTGACGCCCTCATGGGCGTCCGCCGGATCTGTCCCCGCACCCGGTTCCTCGGGTCGTACCCCCGGGCTGACCAGCTCGTGGTCCCCGTGGCCTCGCACCACAGCGACGCCGCGTTCGTCCAGGCCCGTTCGTGGGTCGACAACCTGAAAGGACAGTGACGTCCATGGAGATCGAGGGCTGGAGCCAGACGCTGACAGCGGGCCCGCTCCTACTCATCGCAGCGGCGGCCATCGCGGTGCTGCTGGTGCTCATCATCAAGTTCCGGGTGCACGCGTTCCTGGCTCTGATCATCATCTCGGCCCTCACCGCGTTCGTCACGGGCATCCCCACCGACCAGGTGGTCCCCGTGATGCTCTACGGCTTCGGCAACACCCTGGCCAACGTAGCTCTGCTCGTGGGCCTCGGGGCGATGCTCGGGCGGCTGCTCGAGACCTCGGGCGGCGCGCAGGTGCTCGCGGACAAGCTCATCGGGGTCTTCGGCGAGAAGCGGGCACCGCTCGCACTGGGTGTGGCCTCCCTGCTCTTCGGCTTCCCCATCTTCTTCGACGCCGGTCTGGTGGTCATGCTGCCCGTGGTCTTCTCGGTCGCGCGTCGGCTGGGCGGCAGCGTGCTCACCTACGCTCTGCCCGCCGTGGGCGCGTTCTCCGTGATGCACGTGTTCCTGCCGCCCCACCCCGGGCCGGTCACGGCGGCCACGTTCTTCGAGGCCAACGTGGGCTACATCATCCTGGTGGGCCTGATCTGCGCGATCCCCGCGTGGTACCTGTCCTCCTACCTGTTCGGCAAGATCGTGGGCCGGCGCATCAACCTCCCCGTGCCCACCATCCTGGGCCGCGCGGAGGACGTGGCGAACCCGCCCGCGGTGGGCAGCGTGGTGGGCATCCTGCTGCTGCCCATGCTGCTGATCTTCCTCAACACCGGGCTGGGCACCCTGGCCAAGTCCGGGGCCGTGTCCGAGGAGACGGCCTCGCAGACCTGGTTCCAGCTGCTGCGCGCGATCGGTGAGACCCCGATCGCCCTGACCCTGACCCTGATCGTCGCGGCCCTGGCCATCGGCAGGGCCCGCGGGCTCAGCGGCTCCGCGATCGAGAAGACCTTCGAGTCCGCCCTGGGCCCGGTCTGCTCCGTCATCCTCATCACCGGCGCCGGTGGCATGTTCGGCGGGGTGCTGCGCACATCCGGGATCGGCGACGCCCTCGAGGACGTCCTCTCGGACCTCGGCATCCCCGTGATCCTGGCCGGGTTCCTGATCGCCGCCGTGATGCGCGTGGCGCAGGGCTCCGCGACCGTGGCGCTGACCACGGCCGCCGGGCTGATCGCCCCGGCGGTGCTGGCCGGGGGCTACAACGAGGTCCAGCTGGCCGCCATGGTGGTGGCCGTGGCGGCTGGTTCCGTGGTGCTCTCCCACGTCAACGACTCCGGGTTCTGGCTGGTGGGCCGCTTCCTGGAGATGGACGTGCGCACCACCTTCAAGACCTGGACGGTGCTGGAGACCATCATCGGTGTGGTGGGCTTCACGGTGGCCGCCGTGATCTTCGGGCTGGCCGGCGCCTTCTGACGCGCCTCTGCCTGAACGAGAGCGTCCCGGCCCGGAAGAACATCTTTCGGGCCGGGGCGCTCTCCGTTCTGGACGGGGAGCCGCTCAGGCGCCCCGTTCGGGATCCCGCTGACGGATGCCGGCGTCGTCGGCCTGGGACGGTGGGACGCGCACCTTGAGCGAGCGGTGGTCGATGGTGGTCTCGAAAGCCTTGACGTCCCCCAGGGGGTCGCCGTCCACCTCGGACTCGATCGGCTCGTGGAACTCCACCCGCACGGTCTTGCCGCTGTAGTAGTCGATCACCGGCGGCTCGTGGCGGTGCTGCAGCACCACCTTGGCCATCATGCGCAGCCAGCCCACCACGGAGCGGGGGGTCATGACCACGAGGTCCAGGAAGCCGTCGTCGAGCTTGGCGTTGGGCACCAGCACGATCCCCGCCGTGAGCTCCCCGCAGTTGCAGATCATGACGGAGCGCACCAGGCGCGAGACCCACGGCCCGCCGTCCAGGCTGAAGCGGGCCCACCGGGGGCCGCTGAACAGGTGGCGCGCCCCCGCCTCCGCGTACGCGGCCCAGCCCACGAGGTCCTTGAGGTTGTCCTTGGTGTCGGCCATGATCTGCGCGTCGAAGCCCGCACCGCCCATGACCAGGAAGCGGTGGTCCTCGGTGCGGCCGTCAGCGGTCTCCAGGTGCATGACCACGGTGTCGATGGACCTCTCCGAGCCGAACAGGGCCACGTCCACGGAGTGGTGCGGATCCGCGAGGTCCGCCTCGAGGTTGCGGGCCAGCAGGTTGCCCGTGCCCAGCGGCACCAGGCCCAGGGGGACGTCGCCGCCGGCGAGGGACTCGCCCACCGCGCGGATGGTGCCGTCACCGCCCGCGGCCAGCACGACGTCGGCGCCCTGCTCCACCGCGCGGCGCGCCATGGAGAACCCGGGATCGTCCGCCTCGGTCTCGTAGAACACGGGATCTGCCCAGCCTGCCTTGCGGCACGCGATGATGACCGAGTCCCGGGCGACGTCGGCAAGGGCCTTGATGGGGTTGACCACGACGGCCACTCGCTGGGGTTCCCACGGATGATCCTGCACGGGCACCCTTTCCTGGATCGGTTGAGAAGGGGGGTGGAGACGGTAGCGGCCAGTCTACGGTGGCGGGGCCGCCGTGGCGGTCCGGGACGCTGTATCGCGCCCCCGAGCCTCCGTTGGATACCCTGGACGGGTGATCGACATCAACGAGCTGCGCGCCGACCCTGACACCTACCGTGCCTCCCAGACCGCCCGCGAGGCGGACCCGGGACTCGTGGACCGCATCCTCGAGGCGGACTCCCGGCGCCGCAGCGCGATCACCGAGTTCGAGTCCCTGCGGGCCGAGCAGAACGCGTTCGGCAAGAAGGTGGCCAAGGCCCAGGGTGAGGAGAAGCAACAGCTGCTGGCGCAGGTCAAGCAGCTCGCCTCGGACGTGAAGGCCGCCCAGGCCGCGGCGGACGAGGCCCAGGCCACGCAGCAGGAGCTCGTGGCCCAGTTCCCCAACCTCATCGTGGCGGGCATCCCCTCCGGCGGTGAGGACGACTTCGTGCAGCTGCGCACCGAGGGCACGCCCCGGGACTTCGCGGCCGAGGGCTTCGAGCCGCGCGACCACCTGGCCATCGGTGAGCTGCTGGACGGCATCGACATGGAGCGCGGCGCCAAGGTCTCCGGCTCCCGTTTCTACTTCCTCAAGCGGGACGTCGCCCGGCTGGAGACCGCGCTGCTGATGGCCGCGCAGGACCTTGCCCTGGACAACGGCTTCGTCCCCATGACCACGCCCAACCTGGTGCGCCCGGGCATCATGAACGGCACGGGTTTCGACGTGGAGCACGACGACGAGATCTACCGCGTGGGCAAGGACGACCTCTACCTGGTGGGCACCTCCGAGGTGGCCCTGGCCGGCTACCACGCGGACGAGATCCTGGACCTCTCGGACGGCCCGCTGCGCTACGCCGGGTGGTCCTCGTGCTACCGCCGCGAGGCCGGTTCGGCGGGCAAGGACACCCGCGGGATCATCCGCGTGCACCAGTTCAACAAGCTGGAGATGTTCGTCTACTGCCACCCCGAGGACGCCGCTGCGGAGCACGAGCGGCTGCTCGCGTGGGAGGAGCAGATGCTGCAGGCGTGCGGGCTCGCGTACCGCGTGATCGACACCGCCGCAGGTGACCTGGGCACGTCCGCCGCCCGCAAGTTCGACTGCGAGGCGTGGATCCCCACCCAGGGCAAGTACCGCGAGCTGACCTCCACCTCCAACTGCACCACGTACCAGGCCCGCCGCCTCAACATCCGCGAGCGGCTGCCCGAGACCACGGACGCCGGTGGAAAGGCCAAGAAGGGCGGCACCCGCGCCGTCGCCACCCTCAACGGCACGCTGGCCACCACCCGCTGGCTCGTGGCCCTGCTCGAGACCCACCAGCAGGCCGACGGCTCCGTGACGGTCCCCGAGATCCTGCGGCCCTACCTGCGGGGCCAGGACGTCCTGCGTCCCGTCGCCTGACCGCGTCCTGCCGCGGCCCGTCCACGACGCCGCCCGCCCACCGTGCCCACGCGCGGCGAGCGGGCGGCGTCGTGCGTGGCGGTGCGCAGGGGACTTCACCCCCGCGTCACCCGGGCGTCCACCGGCGGACATGCCCCCGTGCTCATGTGACACCATGACTCTCATGACTGACATCCAGGCCGGCACCGACGACCGGCGCACCGACGACCGGCGCACCGACGACCGGCGCACCGACGACCGGCGCACCGACGACCGCGCGACGAGCGCGCGACGAGCGCCGCGGACGCGTTCGCGCCCATGAAGATCCAGACCCCGCGCTCCAGCTCCTGGACCAGGGAGGACGGCGTCCAGTACCTCGTGGCGCTGGACGTGGACGGCACGCTCGTGGACCACGACGGCCACATGTCCCGCGGCGTCAAGGATGCCCTGCGCGCCGTGGTGGGTGCCGGGCACCACGTGGTGATCTCCACGGGCCGGTCCATGGGCGCCACCCTGCCCGTGATCCGCCAGGGGCACATCGAGTCCGGTTTCGCCGTGTGCTCCAACGGCGGAGTGACCCTGCGGCTGGACCCCGAGCTGCCGGAGCACTACGAGGTCACGGACCGCGTGAGCTTCGACCCCGCCAACGCCCTGAAGGCACTGGCCAGCAAGCTTCCCACCGCCAAGTTCGCGCTCGAGGGGGCGGACGGGCGGTTCTACTCCACCGAGCGCTTCCAGGACGCCTCCTTCGGCATCGAGGCCGTGGGCGTGGACATCCACGAGCTCGCCGAGATCCCGGCCGTGCGCCTGGTGGTCTACAGCGCCACGGACGCCCCCGGGGACTTCGCGGACGCGATCGAGCAGGCCGGTCTGCACGGCGTGGCCTACTCCGTGGGCTGGTCCTCGTGGCTGGACGTGGCCGCGAACGGCGTCTCCAAGGCCAGCGCCCTGGAGCAGATCCGCGAGCACCTGGGCGTGGACCCCGCCCACACCGTGGCCATGGGGGACGGCCGCAACGACATCGAGATGCTGCAGTGGGCCGCCCGCGGCGTGGCCATGGGCCAGGCCCCGGACGAGGTGGCCGAGGTCAGCCGCGAGGTCACGGGCAGCGTGTACGACGACGGCGCGGCGACCGTCCTGCGCACCCTGCTCTGAGGTCCACGCTCACCGGCGCGGGACACGACCTGTGAAACCTCATGGAACTGCGATACTGAGACCGTGTTCGTCCTGACCCTGACCCAGCGCGAGGCGGACGCATCCCGCCCGGATCCCGAGACGGACCGCGAGGTGTGTCGGCGGCTCAGCGCGCTGCCCACCCGCGCACCGTTCCAGCCCTCGGCCCCCGGTGTGGTCCGCGGTCTCACGGAGGACCCGCAGGCCGCGGTGGACGCCGCCATGACCGGGTTGCGGAACAGCGCGTACGCCGTGGGCATCGGGGTGGGGGACGTGTACCTCACGCGCGTTGACCAGCCGGACGGCCGGGTGGCCGTCACCGCGGAGGGCCCGGGCATGGGCTTCGGGCACCACGCCGCCCAGCACACCCGCAGCACCGACCGTGTGGCCGTGCGTGTGAGCGCGGCGGACCCGGAGGCCGCGGCGCAGGCGGAGGCCGTGCTGCGGATCGTGGGCCACATCGTGGCCGTGCGCAGCGAGGCCGAGTGGCGCGTGGTGGACCTCATGGTCCCCGGTGCGCGAGGACAGCAAAAGGCCGCCGCGCAGCAGCTGGGCATCACCCCGCAGGCGGTGTCCAAGGCCGTGGTCCGCTCCCTGTGGAACGAGGAGTGGCGGGCCCGCCCCGCGGCGGCCACGCTGCTGCGGCTGTGCGAGGCCCCCGGCACGTTCGAGGGATAGCGCCCTGGACCAAGAGCGCACGCTCTCACCCGGGGAGAACGCGTCCCCGGTTCTCACCACCAGGTGTCCACGGGATGTCCGGCCCCCGTCAGGTCCGCCGCCAGCAGGGGCAGGCACTCTGCGGGCAGCCGCAGCGAACCAGCCACGTCCCGGGCGTCGAAGTAGCCCGTGAGCCACGAGAACGCGGGGTGGTCCTGCGCCAGGGCCTCGCAGCGGGCCACCACGGCCGGGACGTCCTCCTCGGGAGGGAACACCCAGAAGGACTCGAGGTCAGTCAGCTGGAACAGTCCGATCCCGTGGTGCCGCGACCCGGCCGGACCGTGCGTCTGCGCGGGAGGCCTGGCAGCTGCGGGCTGGTCCCAGGCCCGGGACGGACTGCGCACCCACCCGCCCGACGCCGCCGGGCCCAGGGCGGGGGCCAGCGGATCCAGTTCCCAGCGCGGTGCTCCAGCGAGCCAGTCCGGAGTGGTGGGAGGGAACAGGGGCGCCTGCGGCGACTCCGGCCACCGGTCCCGCCACGTGGCGAAGCTGCCCGCCTCGATCCGGTCCCAGAACCGCTCGGCACCCAGGTCCACGGAGACCTCGGCCACGCTGCTGCGCTCCCGCGACCACGGGACGGGCCCGGTGTCACCGGGCAGCTGAGCGGCCTCCGAGGTGAACGGTCGGGAGGCGATGTCCGGGTGGGCGGTGGGTGAGGGCAGCGGCACGGCCCCGGCCGCGGAGAGCAAGGTGCGGACCCGGTCCATCAGGTGCTCCGGACCGAGCACCTGGGTGGAGTCCGTGCCGTGGAAGACGTAGACGCGCGCGGCGCTCTCGTCCTGCGGGTCGTGCACGGTCACCTCCGGGGTGGACAACGGGTGTGCGGTGGGGGTCACCGCCGCGGGAGAGCTTCGTCAGAGACCATCGCGCCGCCGAGCCCTCCAGGTGGCGCCGCGACGATCCAGGATCATCCGACCACGGCCCGGCGACACGCATAAGGAGCCGTGAGACGACGGGGTCCCCGCCGCCGGAGCGCTCCGGCAACGGGGACCCCTCGGAGTCCTGTGGGAATCAGCCGTCCTGCTCGGCCTCCGCGGCGGAGTCGTACTGCGACTGCTCGAAGCGCTGCTGGGCCTCGACGATGAGACGCTCGGCGGTCTCCTTGCCCTCCCAGCCCTCACCCTTGACCCACTTGTTGGGCTCAAGGTCCTTGTAGCGCTCGAAGAAGTGCTGGATCTCCTTCTGGCGGAACTCGTTGACGTCCTCCAGGCCCTGGATCTCGTCGTAGCGCTTGTCGGTGGACACGCACAGCACCTTGGCGTCCCCGCCGGCCTCGTCCGTCATGTTGAACACGGCAATGGGACGGGCCTCCACGATCACGCCGGGCATGATGTCCACGTCCATGATGACCATGGCGTCCAGGGGATCGCCGTCCTCGCCCAGGGTGTCCTCGAAGTAGCCGTAGTGCGTGGGGTACTGCATGGAGGTGAAGAGCACGCGGTCCAGGCGGATCCGGCCGGTCTCGTGGTCGATCTCGTACTTCACGCGAGAGCCGCGGGGGATCTCGATGGTGACGTCCAGCTCCATGGTGACACTCCTTGAGTCGTGATGATGTGACCCGGGCAGCGCGCTCACCCGGCGCCCACGGCGCACCGGGCGCGTGGGCAGATGACTCCACGATACCGGCCACGCCCGTCACGGTCCCACCGGCCGCCCGCCGACCGCACGTCGGTTGCCCGGGGTTCCGGGCCGTCACCCCGGTCACCGCGGGCACCCCGGGGCGCGGGTCGTCCCTCTCGTCCAGGGACACGGACCTCGCGAGTCCTGAGAACCGGGCGGCGCGTTGTCCCCGTCGGAGCGGTGCAGAACAATGGGGCCATGCCATCTTCCTCCCGGCGCTCGCGGGCCGCCCGCCTCCCGTGGGTGCTCGTGTGCGTGCTGCTCACACTCGCCGTGGCGGTGGCGGGTGTGCTCGCGGTCCCCGCGATCGCGGGCGAGCTCGCACCCGCGGCCCAGTGGCGGCGGACCCACGCGGAGCTCGGGGCCGGCGCCTCACCGGAGTCGTCCTCCGCCGGATCGGAGGCTCACGACGCCGCCGCGGGAGAAGCGGGGTCCGGAACCTCGAGCGCGTCCGCAGGTGCGGAGGACGCGGGGCCCCGGGCGGCGTCGTCGTCCGAGGAAGCCGCCGCCCCCGCGCCCCTGGACCCCGCAGAGGTGGAGCGCGCTCTGCACGCGGGGCTGGCCGGGGCGCCGGGCACCGCGGCGGCCACCGTGAAAGAGGCTGGGCAGGACACCGCGCTCGCGGGGCGGTCACCCGGAAAGCCCATGGTCCCGGCCTCCAACCAGAAGGTGCTCACGGCCCTGAGCGTGGCCGAGCACGTGGCGCCCCAGGAGCGGCTGGCCACCACCGTGGTCGCGGGCGAGGAACCCGGGGAGCTCACGCTCGTGGCGGGCGGGGACACGCTGCTCGCCCCCGGCGCGGGGGATCCCGGGGCCGTCAACGGCCACGCCGGGCTGGGCACACTCGCCCAGCGCACCGCCGAGACCATGCGCCAGGAGACCCCGGGAGGCGTCTCGGGGCCGGTGTCCGTCACGGTGGACACGAGTCTGTTCGCGGGACCGGACCGCAACCCCGCGTGGGAGGACGAGGACGTGGCCTCCGGGGAGATCACGCGGGTCTCCCCGATCGCCCTGTACTCGCACCGTGTGCCCGCCCGGGACGGCACGGATCCGGGGGCCGCGGGGGAGCGGCCCGAGGATCCCGCGGTGGCGGCCCTCGACGAGTTCGCGCGCCAGCTGCAGGCAGAGCTCGGCGACGCCGCCCGGGTCACCGCGCGCGGTCGGGCCCGTGCGCCCGCGGAGGCCCGGGAGGTCGCCCGCGTGGAGTCGGCACCCGTGCACGAGCAGAGCGCCTACATGCTCGCGCACTCGGACAACTCCCTCGCGGAGACGCTGGCCCGTGTGGCCGCTGGGCGCTCCGGGCGGGAGGCCGGCGTGGCCGGTGTCCAGAACATGCTGCCGGCCACCCTCCGGGAGCACGGGATCGACGCCACCGGCCTGCACGTCCTGGACGCCAGCGGCATGGCACCGGGGAACAGGGTCACCCCCACCACGCTGGCGGGCGCCCTCGACACGCTGCTCACCGAGCCGCGTTTCGCCCCGTACGCCCGGGGTCTCCCCGTGGCCGGGGGCACCGGCACGCTCTCGGAGCGCTTCGACGATCCGCAGGAGGCAGCCGCCCGTGGCGTCTCGCGTGCCAAGACGGGCACGCTGCTGGACGTCGTGGCGCTCACCGGGTACGTGCAGCGGGAGGACGGGCGCGTGCTGGTGTACTCCGTGGTGCTCAACGGCGTCACGGGGAGCACGGACGAGGCCAAGGACCACGTGGACCGCACGGTCGCGGAGCTCGCGCGGACCGGGTGACTCCGGGTCGCACGCAAGGTCGTGCGGGACGGCCGACCCGGGCGTGCCGGCGTGGTGCGCTCCCTCCGTTCGGCGGTCTGCGGCGGGTGACTTCCCACCGAGCACGTCAGCCCGGTGTGGTTGAGTGAGCGCATGAGCCGAGAACTGACCCGCCGCTCGCTGGTCGACTGGGACGCCGCCGCCCAGATCGCCGCCAAGGTGACCCCCGCAGGACCCACCCCCTCCCCGCGGGAGATGTCCAGAGCAGTGGAGTCCCTGCGCTACTTCGCACACGAGTCCGTGCACCACGTGCACACCATCACGGGACTGGACGCCGCCGAGAACCTGCGGAACTCCACGGTGCTCGTGGTGGACCGGGCGGGGTGGTCCAAGGCCAACACGCAGACGTTCTCCGTGCTCCTGCAGCCGGTCTTCGACAGGCTCCGCAGCAAGGACCCGGCCACGTTCGACGCCGCCGGACGCGGGATGGCACCCACGGCCGCCGCCGCGGAGATGGGTGCGCTGGTGGGCTTCCTGTCCTCCAAGGTGCTGGGGCAGTACGACCCGTACGCGGGTCTCGTGTCCGAGCAGGCGGCCCGCTCCCACCCGGGCGGGCGGCTCATGTTCGTGGCTCCCAACGTGCTGTGGACCGAGCAGGAGCTCAACGTCTCCCCGGAGGACTTCCGGCTGTGGGTGTGCCTGCACGAGCAGACGCACCGGGTGCAGTTCGCGGCCGCACCGTGGCTGCGGGACCACATGCTGGGCCAGATCTCCCAGCTGGGCTCGCTGGATGCGACCGCGTGGCAGAGACTGCGTTCCGTGGGCGCCTCGCTCGCGGGCCGCTCCAAGGACCCCCGCCCGGACGCGGGACTCGGTCCCATGACCCACCTCCTCACGGACGCCGAGCGCGCCACCCTGTCCCACGTGACCGCGGTGATGTCCCTGCTGGAGGGGCACGCGAACGCGGTCATGGACGCGGTGGACGCGAGCATCGTGCCGTCGGTGAAGACCATCCGGCGCCGGTTCGACTCCCGCTCCTCCACGCACGGCGCCCTGGACCGCCTAGTGCGCTCCCTGCTGGGCATGGACGCCAAGATGCGCCAGTACAGCAACGGCCAGAAGTTCGTGGAGCACATCGTGCAGCGGGTGGGGATGGAGCAGTTCAACACGGTGTGGAGTTCCCCACAGACGCTGCCCACCGAGGCCGAGATCCACGACCCACAGGCCTGGATGCGGCGGGTTCTCGCCTGAGACCCGGTTCCACACCCGGGGGCGACGCCCAGGTCCGGTGTGTCAAGATGAGCCCGTGAGCTCTGAAAACATCAATCAGCAGATTCGGCTGTACGGTCAGCCGCTGTCAGAGCGTTTTGGCGCCGTGGTGGGGGCCTACGGCATTACGCAGCGCAGACTGGCACAGGTCCTGGGCCTGTCCGCGCCCATGCTCTCCCAACTCATCAGCGGCAGACGCATCAAGATCGGAAATCCGGCCGTCTACGAACGGCTGGTCATGCTCGAGGACAGCACGGGGGCCTCGGACCTCGAGGCGGTCCTCACCAGGGTGGAGGCATCGCAGCCGGTGCTCTCCACGTCCCAGATCCGCACGGGGATCACCAAGGACACGGATGCCGTGTCCGCGCTGGCCGGCGTGGTGCCGGCGGGGGAGCTGGAACGCGCCCTGGTGATGCTCGGGGACAGCACCCCGGTGCTCTCCAAGGTGCTGGCCATGGCCGAGGAGTGCGCTCGGCGCACCGGCACCACCCAGGACTGAGCGCGTGCAGCAGGGACGCACCGGGCGCTTGAATCCCGCCGTGGCACGGGCGCGGCGCGCGGTGCAGCGCACCGTGGACGCGGCGCTCGGGCCGGACCTGGGGAACGGCACCGCCCCGCCCCTGGTGCTCGTGGGCTGCAGCGGAGGCGCGGACTCTCTCGCCCTTGCGGCGGCCACCGCCCACCTGCTGCGCCGGGGAAGGCTGCGGGTGGGGGCCATGGTGGTGGACCACCAGCTGCAGGAGGGCTCGGCGGAGGTGGCCTCACGCACGGCGGCCACCCTGCGGGGCATGGGACTGGATCCGGTTTACGTGGAACGGGTGCACGTGGCCCGCACCGGCACCGGCACCGGTCCGGAGATGGCCGCACGCCTCGCCCGGTACGAGGCGTTCCGCGCCGTCGCCGAGCGCACGGGCGCGGCCGCGGTGCTGCTGGGCCACACCCGCGACGACCAGTCGGAGACCGTGCTGCTGGGTCTCACCAGAGGATCGGGCACGCGCTCGCTCTCGGGCATGCCCGAGAGCCTCGTCAAGGACGGTGTGCGCTACCTGCGTCCGCTGCTCAACATCACCCGCGCGGAGACTGAGACGGTGTGCGCGGCGGAGGGTCTGCAGCCCTGGCACGACCCCAGCAACGCGGACACGGCCCTCACCCGGTCCCGGATCCGCCACGAGGTCCTGCCGTTCCTGGAGTCCCAGCTGGGTCCCGGCGTCGCGCGCGCCCTGGCCCGCACCGCGTCTGTCCTGGGGGCGGACGCCGACTACCTCGAGGAACAGGCCGCCGCCGCGTACGACGACGCCCGGGTGCAGGTGGAGGGCACAGCGGCGTCGTCCGTGCTGCTCGACGGCGCGGGGCTCCAGCAGATGCCGGCCGCGCTGCGGCGTCGTGTGCTGGCCCGGGCGTGCGTGGACGCGGGCGGGGAGACACCCACGTTCGAGCGGCTGGGCGCACTGGAGGACTTCGCCCTGGGCTACGGCGCCGCCGGGCCCGTGCAGATGGCGGGTAAAGTGGCCGCGTGGCGGCACCGCTCGGACGCGGACCACGCGCGGGGGTGCCTGGAGCTGCGCGGGGAGCCCACCCCGGCGGCTCAGCAGACATCGTCCACCCAGAACAACCCCGGGAGCGCCCAGTGAAGGCCGAACACGTCAAGGACGACCTCAGCGGCGTCCTGTTCACCAAGGAACAGATCGCCGAGAAGGTCCGCGACCTCGCCCAGCAGATCGACCGCGACTACGAGGGACGCGACGTCCTGCTGGTGGGTGTGCTCAAGGGTGCGGTGCCGATCATGGCTGACCTCATGCGCGAGCTCGACGGCCAGTACCCCATGGACTGGATGGCGGTGTCCTCCTACGGCTCCGGGACCAAGTCCTCCGGCGTGGTGCGCATCCTTAAGGACCTGGACACGGACCTGCACGGCAAGGACGTGCTGATCGTGGAGGACGTCATCGACTCCGGGCTCACGCTGTCCTGGCTGCGCACCAACCTGGAGTCCCGCGGCACCAGGTCCGTGGAGATCTGCACGCTGCTGCGCAAGCCGGACGCCATGAAGACCAGCGTGGACGTCCGCTACGTGGGCTGGGACATCCCCAACGAGTTCGTGGTGGGCTACGGCCTGGACTTCGCGGAGAAGTACCGGAACCTGGACTGCATCGCCACGCTCTCGCCGCACGTCTACGAGTGAGTGGGCGGCGCACACACCCGGTCCAGGGTGCGCTCGCACGACTCCTAGAGAACACCGGGACGGCGCGTGTACCGTGATCCGATCGTGTGCGCTGTGAAAGAACGAACGGCACCCGAGGCGCTGCGGCGCCACTCGAAACGATAGATTGTGCGATACGCGCCACGGCCGCCGTGTCCGCCCCGGGCCCCGGGGACGGCACTCAGAAACGGTGAACCGCGGCAGAGCGTGACACGTCCACGGGAGGATCAACGGCTTGGCCACGGCAAAAAAACCCACCAGTTTCTTTAGAGGTCCCCTCTTCTGGATCCTCCTGGCCATTGTGGTCCTGGTGCCCGTGGGCGCCAGCTTCTTCAGCCCCACCACTGCGCGTGTGGACACCAACGTGGGCCTCGAGCTGCTGGACGAGGGCAAGGTCAACGAGGCCAAGATCTACGACGGCGAGCAGAAGGTGGAGCTCTCCCTCAAGGAGGACTACCACCAGGGTGACCAGAACCTGGGCAAGGAGGTGGAGTTCTACTACGTGAAGCCCCGAGCCGAAGAGGTCGTCAAGACCATGGACGAGGCCAACCTGGAGGGCTTCACCGACCAGCCGGTGGAGAACAACTGGTTCCTGTCCCTGGTGCGCTTCCTGCTCCCGTTCCTGATCATCATGGGCCTGTTCTGGTTCATCTTCTCCCGCATGCAGACCGGCGGGCAGGCCATGAAGTTCGGCCGCTCCAAGGCCAAGATGTTCAACAAGGAGAACTCCGAGGTCACGTTCGCGGACGTGGCCGGCGCGGACGAGGCCGTGCAGGAGCTCGACGAGATCAAGCAGTTCCTGGTGGAGCACGACCGCTTCACCGCGGTGGGCGCCAAGGTGCCCAAGGGTGTGCTGCTCTACGGTCCTCCCGGCACGGGCAAGACCCTGCTGGCCAAGGCCGTGGCGGGTGAGGCCGGCGTGCCGTTCTACTCCATCTCCGGCTCGGACTTCGTGGAGATGTTCGTGGGCGTGGGTGCCTCCCGCGTGCGGGACCTCTTCCAGCAGGCCAAGGAGAACGCCCCCGCGATCATCTTCGTGGACGAGATCGACGCCGTGGGCCGCCAGCGCGGCGCCGGCATGGGCGGCGGCAACGACGAGCGCGAGCAGACGCTGAACCAGCTCCTGGTGGAGATGGACGGCTTCGACGCGAACACCAACGTGATCCTGATCGCCGCGACCAACCGCCCGGACGTCCTGGACCCCGCGCTGCTGCGCCCGGGCCGGTTCGACCGTCAGATCGGCGTGGACGCGCCGGACATGAAGGGCCGCGAGCAGATCCTGCGCGTGCACGCCAAGACCAAGCCGCTGGCCGAGAACGTGGACCTGGCCTCGGTGGCCAAGCGGACCCCGGGCTTCACGGGTGCGGAGCTCGCCAACGTGATGAACGAGGCCGCGCTGCTGACCGCCCGCTCCCACGCCCAGCTGATCGACGACCGCGCCGTGGACGAGGCCATCGACCGCGTGATCGCGGGGCCGCAGAAGCGCTCGCGCGTGATGAAGGAGCTCGAGCGCAAGGTCACGGCCTACCACGAGGGCGGCCACGCCCTGGTGGCGGCGGCCCTGCGCAACACGGACCCGGTCACCAAGATCACCATCCTGCCGCGTGGCCGGGCCCTGGGCTACACCATGGTCATGCCCTCGGACGACAAGTACTCGACCACCCGCAACGAGCTGCTGGACCAGATGGCCTACGCCATGGGTGGGCGCGCCGCGGAGGAGATCGTGTTCCACGACCCCTCCACCGGGGCCTCCAACGACATCCAGAAGGCCACGGACACCGCGCGCAAGATGGTCACCCAGTACGGCATGAGCTCCAAGATCGGCTCCGTGAAGATCGGCGGGGACAACTCGGACCCGTTCGTGGGCCGTGAGATGGGCTCCGGCTCCAAGGAGTACTCGGATCGCACCCTGGCCGTGGTGGACGACGAGGTGCGGCTGCTGCTCGAGCAGGCGCACGACGAGGCCCACCAGATCCTGCTGCAGAACCGGCCCGTGCTGGACCGCCTGGCGCTGGAGCTGCTGGAGAAGGAGACCCTCAACGAGGCCCAGATCCGCGAGATCTTCCGGGACGTGACCCTGCGGGACGTGCGTCCCGTGTGGCAGTCCGGTGAGGAGCGCGAGATCTCCCACGTGCCCCCGGTGGTCACCGCCGCCGAGCACGAGGAGGCCCGCCGCAAGAACCTGCAGGACCCCAGCACCATGGCGCCCCAGGACCAGGCGGTTGCCGCCAAGCCGGAGCACCCGCTGGAGGTCCCGGAGCACCAGGACCCGCAGCCCGGGGGCCAGTCCTCCTCCGGTTCCGGGAGCACGCCGGGCGGGGAGCCCGGCCAGGAACCGGGTGGTGTCCGGCGGGAGAACCGCTGAATGACGCACCAGCACGAACCCGGTGAGCCCGTCTCCGGCTCGTACCTGGAGCACGTGGCGGGTGCGGAGACGGCCGCCGCCGTGGATCAGCCCCGCATCGCGGCGGCCGTCCGGGAGATCCTCCTGGCCGTGGGGGAGGACCCGGACCGCAGCGGTCTGCGGGACACCCCCGAACGGGTGGCTCGCGCCTACGCCGAGGTCTTCGCGGGGCTCCACGAGGACCCGGCCGAGCTGCTGGCCACGTCCTTCGACATCGGCCACTCGGAGATGGTCCTGGTGCGCGACGTGCCGTTCTACTCCACGTGCGAGCACCACCTGGTGCCGTTCCACGGGGTCGCGCACGTGGGCTACATCCCCGGTCCCGAGGGCAAGGTCACGGGGCTGTCCAAGCTCGCGCGCCTCGTGGACCTCTTCGCCAAGCGGCCGCAGGTCCAGGAACGGCTGACCACCCAGGTGGTCGAGGCGCTCGTGGAGCACCTGCACCCCGCCGGCGCGATCGTGGTGGTGGAGTGCGAGCACCTGTGCATGTCCATGCGGGGCGTCCGCAAGCCGGGAGCCAAGACCGTGACGTCCGCCGTGCGGGGCCAGCTGCGCGATCCCGCCACGCGGGCCGAGGCCATGAACCTGATCGCCGCGGGGCACTCGCGGTGACGGGCGATCGCGACGCCGCCACCGGCCTCCCGGCCGCCGCGACCGGCGCCCGGGGCGTCGCGACAGGCGCTTCTCACGTCGCAACCGGCGTCCACGACGCCGCCCGCCACGGTTCTCGTCCGGACGCACCGGCCCGAGCGGGCGGGGGCGCGCCCCTCGGGTGGGGCTCCTTCGACGCGCTGCCCACCGGGCGCACCCTGGTGATGGGCGTGCTGAACGTGACGCCCGACTCCTTCAGCGACGGTGGTCGGCACGACTCCGAGGCCGCCGCCGTCGAGCACGGCCTGCGTCTCGCCGAGCAGGGCGCGGACATCGTGGACGTGGGCGGGGAGTCCACCCGGCCCCACGCGCAGGGAGTGGACCCCGCGGAGGAGCGCCGTCGGGTGCTGCCCGTCATCCGCGAGCTGAGCCGGCACGGCGTGGTGGTGAGCGTGGACACGTTCCACCCGGACACCGCGCGCGCCGCGATCGAGGCCGGCGCCCACATCGTCAACGACGTCTCGGGAACCGCCGCGAGCGACGAGATGATCGAGCTGGTCGGGCAGAGCGGCGTGCCGTACGTGCTGATGCACTCTCGTGGCACCCCGCAGACCATGACCGGTCTGGCCACCTACACCGACACGGTGGGCGAGGTGCTCTCGGAGCTCACGGCCGTGCGCGACCGTCTGCTCGCGGCCGGGGTCCGTCCCGAGCGGCTCGTCGTGGATCCCGGGCTGGGCTTCGCCAAGGCGGGTGGCCAGGACTGGGAGCTGCTCCGAGCGCTGCCGCGGCTGCGGGAGCTCGGCCACAAGGTCCTCGTGGCAGCCTCCCGCAAGCGGTTCCTGGGGGCGCTGCTCGCGGAGGGCGGCACCCCGCGCCCGGTCACGCAGCGCGACGGCGCCACGGCCGCCGTGAGCGCACTGTCCGCGTTCGGCGGGGCCTGGGCCGTGCGCGTGCACGACGTGCCCGCTTCGGTGGACGCGGTCGCCGCCGCCCACGCGTGGCGGGGGATCGAGCCACCCGTCCTGCGCCCCCGTGACACCGAGAGCTGAGGCCACCATGACCACCACGACCCCCGATCCGAGCAGCCACGACCGCATCGTCCTCACCGGACTGGGCGCGGTGGGCTACCACGGCGTCTTCGAGAAGGAACGCCGCAGCGGTCAGCCCTTCTTCGTGGACCTGGTCCTGCACATGGACCTGCGCCCCGCCGGGAGCACCGACGACCTCACGCGCACCGTGCACTACGGCGAAGTGGCCGAGATGGTCCGGGAGATCATCATCGGCACGCGGTTCCAGCTCATCGAGGCCCTCGCGGAGGAGATCGCGCGCAGCCTGCTGGAGACCTTCCCCGCCGTGGCGGTGCTGGAGGTCACGGTGCACAAGCCCAAGGCGCCGATCGACGTCACCTTCTCGGACGTGGCCGTGAGCATCGTCCGACGCCGCCCCGTCCGTTCTGAGGACGGCAGCTGATGCCGCTGCGGTGCGTCGTGGCGCTCGGGGCCAACCTCGGGGACCGGATCACGGCGCTGAGAGAGGCCGTCCGGGAGCTGGCCGCGACCCCGGGCATTGCTCTGCTGGCAACCTCTCCCGTGGTGCGCACCCGTTCGGTGGGCGGGCCCGAGGGCTCACCCGACTACCTCAACGCGGTGGTGGAGCTGTCCTCGGACCTCACCCCGTTCGAGCTGCTGGAGGTGTGCCAGGGGATCGAGCACCGCCACGGTCGCACGCGCGAGGTGCGCTGGGGCCCGCGCACCCTGGACCTGGACGTGATCTGCGTGGCGGGAGTTCGCAGCACCGACCCCCGGCTCGAGCTGCCGCACCCGCGCGCGGCCCAGCGCGCCTTCGTCCTGCGCCCGTGGGCCCTGATGGACCCCGCTGCGGAGCTGGACGGCGTGCCCGTGGCGCGTCTCGCGGACGCCGCCCCGGACCGCGAGGACCTCGTGGTCACCGAGCACACCCTGCGACCGGAGGAGCCGCCGTGCGCTACCTGAACCCGCTGTCCCTCGCGGCCGCGGCACTCGTGGCCGCCGCCATCGGCTGGAGCATGACCCAGGTGGTGGCCGGTGGCCGCCAGAGCCTGCTGGTGCTGCCCTGGATCAGCGTGCTCGCCGAGGTGGGGGCGGGAGTCGTGCTGGCCTACCTGGGACTGCGGCTGCGTGCCTACCGCGACCCCGGGAAGGGCGCCGGGCGGCGTCGTGACCCCGCGAAGCGCAAGCCCTACGATCCCGTGTGGGCCGTGGGCACGGCGGCGGCGGCGCAGGCGGTGGCCTACTACGGTGCACTGTGCGCGGGATGGCACGCGGGGGTCGGGCTGGACCAGCTCACGCTGCTGGGCGTGCGCTCAACGCAGCAGTCCCTGTGGCAGTGCGTTGCCCAGGTGGTGGTGGGAGTGGGCCTCACCGTGCTCGGGTGGATCGTGGAGAAATCCTGCAGGCTTCCTCCCGATGACCCGGACGCGGAGGAGGAGACCCCTTACGGTGGACGGCAGGAACCGTACGCCACTGGAGAGGGAGGCTATGCCCGCCACCGATGAGCTCAGCCCGCCGGATCTGTCCTGGCGGCGGGTCTCACCCAAGTACGTCACGGTGCGCGTGATCGGCGCGGTGACGGCCACGGTGGTGTGGGTGGTCCTCATGGCGGTGCCCCTCGTGCTCGCGCTGCTGGGGCTCTGGGACCGCGGGACCGCGCAGTGGCTGTGGCTGCTGCCCGCGGTGGCTCTCGTGTGGGGTGGCATCAACCTCGCCCTGGTGCCCCGCAGGGTGCGGGCGATCGGCTATGCGGAGGCACCCACCGAGCTGTGGCTGCGCCGGGGCCTGTTCTTCCGCACCGTCACGGTGGTGCCCTACGGGCGCATGCAGTACGTGGACATCAAGACCGGGCCCCTGCTCAGCGCGTTCAACCTCGCGTCCGTCACCCTGCACACGGCCGCCGCGAGCACCGACGCCGTGCTGCCCGGGCTGCCCCGCGAGGAGGCGGACCGGTTGCGCGAGCAGCTCACGGAGCGCGGGGAAGAGCACATGGTGGGCCTGTGACGGGCCGGGACTCCGCCGCAGGAGCACCCGCGGAACGGCCCGTCGGCCACGCCCCGGAGATCACCGTGCGCGGTGACGCCGAGGGCGTGTGGCACCGGGTGCACCCGCTGACCCCGTTCGTGCGCAGCTGGCTGCTGCTCGTGGCCCTGGTGTGGGGCATCGGCAACGCGTTCGTGGACGACCTCGTGTCCTCGCTGGTCAAGCACGAGCCCCTTGAGGTCAACGTGAGCGGGGCGGTCGAGGTCGTCGGCCTGGGCCTGGCGCTCGCCGTGCTGTGCGGCGCCCTGGGTGTGCTGATCGCCCTGGGTCTGCTCTCCTGGTGGTTCATCCGCTACCAGATCACGGAGGACCACGTGCGCTTCCGCAGCGGGTGGCTGTTCCGCACCCAGCGCCAGGCGCGCCTGGACCGGGTGCAGGGCATCGACATCGAACGCCGGTTCCTGCCACGCATCCTGGGCCTCGCGTCCCTCAAGTTCGACGTGGCCGACGGCGGGTCGAGCGTTCTGGAGCTGTCCTACCTCGGGCGGGAGCACGCGCAGCAGCTGCGCCGCCAGCTCCTCGTGGCCGCCCAGCGCGCGGCCACCGACCACCTCGGGCCCGCGTCCTCGGAGGCGGACCGGGCGGCCGCCGGCTCCGATCCGGGGGCGGGTGCCACGGTGGGAACGGACCGGGGGTCCGGGCGGGTGGCCCCGTGGGCGCTGGCCCCCGCGGACGGCCCGGGCGGCGTCGCCCACTCCGGTGCGGGGACGCAGGGGGCGGCCGTACGACGCCGCACCGGCATGGACCTGCGCATGGCCGAGAAGTACGGCCTGCTGAACCAGCAGGACGAGCTGCGGCGCGTGTTCATCGTGCCCACGGGGCGCGTGCTGCTCGGGCTGGTCTGCTCGCCGCCCGCCGTGGCGCTGGTGCTGATCGCGCTCATCACCGCGGGTCTGGCGCTGTGGTTCCCGGAGGCCCTGATCATCGTGCTGCCCTCGGCGATCGCGCCGCTGCTGGGTGTGCTGTCCGGGCTGTACACGCGGCTGGAGCGCAGCTGGGGATTCACGCTGAGCGAGGTCCCCTCCGGGGTGCGCACGCGCGCGGGGCTGTTCAACGAGCGCTCCTCCACGATCCCCACCGGCCGGGTGCAGGCCCTGCAGGTCACCCGGCCCCTGCTGTGGCGCTTCTTCGGCGGTCACAGGGTGGTGGTCACCACCGCGGGCAAGGGCGGCGCAGGGGAGACGGAGGACCTCGGCTCCGTGGTGCTGCCCGTGGGCACGTGGGACAACGTCCAGGAGATCCTGCGTCTGGTGCTGCCTCTGGAGCACGCCCCGCGTGACCTCGTGCGGGAGGGACTCTCGGGGGTCGGGGGCTCGTCACGGTTCACGGCGAACCCCCGCCGCAGCCGGTGGCTGGACCCGGTCACGTGGCGGCGCAACGGCTTCGCCCTGGACGACTCCTCCCTGGTGCTGCGCTGGGGCCGGATCACTCGCCACGCCTGCGTGGTGCCGCACCACAAGACACAGTCCGTGGCCGTTCGCCAGGGCCCGGTGGAGCGACGGATGGGTCTGAGCGGTGTGGCGGTGCACGTGACCCCGGGCGCCGTGACCACCGCGCTCGACCACCTGGACGTCCGCACGGCCCGGGAGCTGCAGTGGCGTCACGCGCAGCTGTCCCGCGCCGCCAGGGAGCGGGACGCCGCCGGCGGGTCCTGGGCCGCGCTCCCGCCCGAGGGATCCGCGTCCGAGGTGTGAGCGCCGTGCGCTACCCTGTGCGTGCCGTCGTCCCCCTGTGAGGAGTTCCCGCGTGTCCCAACCCAGTCACCGTCCCGGCCGTCTCGGCGTGGGCGTCATCAGCGCGGGCAGGGTCGGTGCCGTGCTCGGTGCGGCGTTGCGGGGCGCGGGCCACGCCGTGGTGGGTGTGCACGCGTCGTCGGAGGCCAGCCGCGAACGCGCCGCGACCCTGCTCCCGGACGTTCCCGTGCTGGACGTGCAGAGCATCGTGGAGCGCAGCGAGCTGGTCCTGCTCGCCGTGCCGGACGACCAGCTTCCCGGTCTGGTGAGCGGGCTCGCGGCCACCGGTGCGTGGCAGCCGGGCCAGCTCGTGGTCCACACGGCGGGCCGCCACGGCACGGGCGTCCTGGAACCCGTCCGGGCGGCCGGTGGCATCGGGCTCGCCGTGCATCCCGCCATGACCTTCACGGGGCTCAGCCTCGACCTGCAGCGCCTCGCGGACTGCAGCTTCGGGGTCACCGCCGCGGCACCCGTGCTGCCCATCGCCCAGGCCCTCGTGGTGGAGATGGGAGCCGAGCCGGTGGTGGTCGCGGAGGCGGACCGCCCGCTCTACCACGCGGCGCTCGCCCACGGCTCGAACCACGTGATGACGGTTCTGGGAGAGTCCATGCAGCTGCTCGGGGAGATCGGGGTGGAGCACCCGGACCGCGTGCTGGGCCCGCTCGTGCGCGCCACGGTGGACAACGCCCTGGCCTCCGGGGAGAACGCCCTCACGGGTCCCGTGGCCCGCGGTGACGTCACCACGGTGGCCGCGCACGTGGCCGCGCTGCGGGAACTGGCGGGCGGCGGTGCCAGGGCCGGGCACGACGCCGCGGGCCCCGTTGGCAGCGCCGACCACGACGCCGCGGGCCCCACCGGGAACGCCGACCACGACGCCGCCCGGCAGCTGCTGGCCGGCTACCGCGCCCTGGCGAGGCAGACGGCCCGGCGGGCGGCGGCGTCGGGCAGACTGGACGAGACGAGCTACCGAGCCGTCATGGCGGCGATCGAGGAGGAGCAGTGAGCAGCACCGGACCCCTGGTGTGCACGTCCATTGCGCAGGTGCGCGAACAGATCGAGTCCCGCGTGGCGCGGGGCGCCCGCAGCGTGGGGCTGCTGCCCACCATGGGGGCGCTGCACCACGGGCACGTGCAGCTGGCGCGGCGGGCGCGGGACGAGAACGACCTCGCGGTCGTGTCCGTGTTCGTCAACCCGTTGCAGTTCGGACCGGGGGAGGACTTCGAGAGCTACCCCCGGCAGCTGGAACAGGACCTCGCCCTGCTCGCGGAGGTGGGCGTGGACCTCGTGTTCGCCCCGGACGTGCAGGAGATGTACCCGGACGGTGTCCCCGTGGTCTCGGTGACGTCCGGCGCCGCGGGAGGAGTCCTCGAGGGGGCCACTCGCCCCGGACACTTCGACGGCGCCCTGACCGTGGTGAACAAGCTGTTCACCATCATGGCGCCCGGGCCCGGAACCCCTTTCCGGGCGTACTTCGGTGAGAAGGACGCCCAGCAGCTGCTGCTCATGCAGCGCATGGCCCGTGATTTCGATCACCGCGTGGAGATCCGCCCGGTGCCCATCGTCCGCTCGGAACGGGGCCTCGCCCTGTCCTCGCGCAACCAGTACCTCTCCGAGGAGCAGGCGGAGCACGCTCTCGTGCTGCACAGCACCCTGCGCGCCCTCGCGGCCGGGGAACTCACCCTGGAGCAGGCCCGTCAGCGTGTGGACGCGGAACCGGAGGTCTCCCTGGACTACCTCGAGACCGTGGACCCGCGCACTCTCGAGTTCGTCGCGCCGGAGCCCGGGGTGCTGGCCCTCGTGGCCGCGTGGGTCGGTCCCACCCGGCTCATCGACAACATGCGGATCTGAGCGCTACCGGTATCCTGGTCCACTGTGACCGAGCAGCCTGAAACCACCGTTCCCGCCCAGCCCGCCAGCACCGATCCGGAGCTGAGCGCGCACGAGCTCAACGACCAGATGGCCGTGCGCGCCGCCAAGCGGCAGGCGGCCGCGGACGCCGGAATGGCGCCGTACCCGGTGGGCGTGGGGCGCACGGACACCCTCGCGCACGTGCGCGAGCAGTTCGCCCACCTCGAGGCGGGGGAGGAGACCGAGCACCGCGTGACCGTGGCCGGGCGTGTGGTGCACGTGCGCAACACCGGCAAGCTGTGCTTCGGGACCCTGCAGGAGGGGGACGGCACCCGGCTGCAGGTCATGCTGTCCAAGGCGAACGTGGGGGAGGACTCCCTCGCGCAGTGGAAGGCCCTCGTGGACCTCGGGGACTTCGTGGCGGTCACCGGCAACGTCATCAGCTCCCGGCGCGGTGAGCTGTCCGTGATGGCGGGCTCCTGGACCATGGCGTCCAAGGCGCTGCGCCCCCTGCCCACCATGCACAAGGAGCTCAACGAGGAGACCCGGGTGCGCCAGCGCTACCTGGACCTCATCGTGCGCCAGGAGGCCCGCGACGTCGTCCTGACCCGCTCCCTGATCACCCGCACCGTGCGCCGCGTGATGGAGGAGCAGGGATACGTGGAGATCGAGACGCCCATGCTGCAGCTCGTCCACGGCGGAGCGGCCGCGCGTCCCTTCGAGACCCACCTCAACGCCTTCGACCAGGACATGACCCTGCGCATCGCCACCGAGCTCTTCCTCAAGCGCGCGGTCGTGGGCGGCATCGACCGGGTGTTCGAGATCGGCCGCGTGTTCCGCAACGAGGGTGTGGACTCCTCCCACAGCCCGGAGTTCACCACCCTGGAGGCGTACGAGGCCTACGCGGACCAGTTCGTCATGGCGGACCGGATCCGCGAGATCATCCAGGAGTGCGCCCGGCAGCTGGGCGTCGAGGGCATCGACACACCGCAGGGGCGCATCGAACTGTTCGGTGAATGGCAGTGGGTCTCCGTGTACCCGGGCCTGTCCGAGGCCGTGGGGCAGGAGATCACCCCGGAGACTCCCGCGGAGCAGCTGCGGGCCCTGGCCGCGGAGCGGGAGATCCCGGTCAACCCCGCGTGGGACGAGCAGAAGCTCGTGATGGAGCTCTTCGAGGAGATCGTGGAGCCCACCCTCATCCAGCCCACGTTCGTCTACGACTACCCGCCGGCGGCCCAGCCGCTGGCCCGCCCGCACCGCGAGAAGCCCGGGCTGATCGAGGCCTGGGACCTCATCATCGGCGGCATGGAGCGCGGAACGGCGTTCTCCGAGCTCATCGACCCCGTGGTGCAGCGGGAGCGGCTCACGGAGCAGTCGCTGCTCTCCGCGGCCGGGGACGACGAGGCCATGCAGCTGGACGAGGACTTCCTGCGGGCCCTGGAGCACGGTGCGCCCCCCATGGGTGGTCTGGGCCTCGGTCTCGACCGCCTGATCATGCTCTTCACGAACCTCGGAATCCGGGAGACCATTCTGTTCCCGTTGATGAAGCCGGAGTGAGCCGGACCCGCGGAATCCTCCGCACAGCATTCGCACAGTCCCGGAGAGGATGATCTGCATCATGGAATACGTGGCGGTCTTTTTGCCCTCGCTGGGCGTGGGTCTGGTGTTCTACCTGATCATGAGGTGGTTGCTTCGGGGGGACCGCGCCGAGCGGTCTGCGCAGGGCGAGGCGCAGGCGGATGCCGAGCGCTGGTACCAGGCCGTCCGGGAGCGCGAGGGTGACAGGACGCCCTTCGGCCACCAGGAGGAGAATCCCCGTCAGCAGAGGGGTCTGGGGCTGCGGCACAGCATTCCCATTCGTGATTCGGCGGAAGACCGGAATCCTGCGGAATAGCCCGTGATGACAATTCAGGAATTGCGTGCCATGATGGGCCACGTGATTCGGAGATGAATTCTGTTCCAGGATCCGCGATAACCGTCTGATCCAGGGTGTCGCGCTGGGGCATTGATCGGGCACATCGCGCGAATGCCCGGGGAATCTCCGCACGGACCACATATCTTTGCACACGAACAAAAGACCTATGCAGCCCGCGGGGCGTTTGGAGGAGCTGACCATGGCTCAGACCGTGAAAATCATCCTGGAAGACGACATCGACGGCGGAGAGGCCCACGAGACCGTGCGTTTCGGCCTCGACGGCGGCCAGTACGAGATCGACCTGAGCTCGGAGAACGCCACCAAGCTGCGCGACGCACTGCGTCCCTTCATCTCCGCGGGTCGCCGCGCCACCGCCAAGACCGGCCGCAGTGCGACCACCACCACGCGGCCCAGCCGCTCGGGCAACCCCGAGACCCCGAAGATCCGGGCGTGGGCCAAGGAGCAGGGCCTGCAGGTCTCGGACCGCGGGCGCATCCACCAGGACATCCAGGACAAGTACTACGCGGCCCACAGCAGCTGAGCCGCACGCCGGGCGCACCGGCGGGAAGAGCTCTCCCACCGGGCCCCGCGCCCGGGTCCCCGGCGAACGACTCGGGGCCCTTTCCACGACGGCCGGGGCACACCAGATCTGGTGTGCCCCGGCCGTCGACGTTCGTGCCGGGATCGGGCTGCGGAACCCCCGGGGCCGGGGGTGGAAGGGCGATTTCGCCCCCGGCCGAGCACCGTGCGCCAGTGGCGAACAGTGCCCATGGCGGCCATTGCGGTGCCTAGCATCGTGGGCAGAGATCAATGAAGGAGTATCCATGTTCGAACGCTTCACCGACCGTGCCCGCCGGGTGGTCGTGCTGGCCCAGGAAGAGGCCAGGATGCTCAACCACAACTACATCGGCACCGAGCACCTGCTGCTCGGTCTGATCCACGAGGGGGAGGGCGTCGCCGCCAAGGCCCTCGAGTCCATGGGCATCACCCTGAGCGCCGCGCGCGAGCAGGTCCAGGACATCATCGGCCCGGGCCAGCAGGCGCCCTCGGGCCACATCCCGTTCACGCCGCGCGCCAAGAAGGTGCTGGAGCACTCGCTGCGCGAGGCCCTGCAGCTGGGCCACAACTACATCGGCACCGAGCACATCCTGCTGGGCATCATTCGCGCGGGTGAGGGTGTGGCCTCCCAGGTGCTCGTGAAGCTCGGCGCGGACCCGGCCAAGGTGAGGGCCACGGTGCTCGAGCTGATCTCGGGCTACCAGTCCGGGAACTCCGGCGGCGAGAAGGAAGCGGCCGGCGTCGGCGGCGGTGGACGTGCCGAGGGAACCCCGGCCGGTTCCGCCGTGCTGGACCAGTTCGGGCGCAACCTCACGGCGGCGGCTCGCGAGTCCAAGCTGGACCCGGTGATCGGGCGCTACCGCGAGATGGAGCGCGTGATGCAGGTGCTCTCGCGACGCACCAAGAACAACCCCGTGCTGATCGGCGAGCCCGGCGTGGGCAAGACCGCCGTGGTGGAGGGCCTCGCGCAGGCCATCGTCCGCGGAGACGTCCCGGAGACCCTGAAGGACAAGCAGCTCTACACGCTGGACCTCGGCTCCCTGGTGGCGGGTTCTCGCTACCGCGGTGACTTCGAGGAGCGCCTGAAGAAGGTGCTCAAGGAGATCCGCACCCGCGGGGACATCATCCTGTTCATCGACGAGATCCACACCCTCGTGGGTGCCGGTGCCGCCGAGGGCGCGATCGACGCCGCCTCGATCCTCAAGCCCATGCTGGCCCGCGGTGAGCTGCAGACCATCGGCGCCACCACCCTGGACGAGTACCGCAAGCACATCGAGAAGGACGCCGCCCTGGAGCGTCGCTTCCAGCCCATCCAGGTGGACGAGCCCTCCGAGGCCCACGCCGTGGAGATCCTCAAGGGGCTGCGCGACAAGTACGAGGCGCACCACCGCGTGTCCATCTCGGACGACGCCCTGGAGGCCGCGGTGCACATGTCCGCGCGCTACGTCTCCGACCGGTTCCTGCCGGACAAGGCCATCGACCTGATCGACGAGGCCGGTGCCCGCCTGCGCATCAAGCGCATGACCGCCCCGCCGGAGATCAAGGCGCTGGACGAGAAGATCGCGGAGACCAAGACCGCCAAGGAAGCCGCGATCGAGGGCCAGGACTACGAGAAGGCCGCGTCCCTGCGTGACACCGAGCAGAAGCTCATTGCCGAGCGGGACGAGAAGGACAAGGCCTGGCGCGAGGGCGACGACCAGATCTCCGAGGTCACCCCCGAGGTCATCTCGGACGTGCTCTCGGCGTCCACGGGTGTGCCGGTCTACAAGCTCTCCGAGGAGGAGTCCGGGCGTCTGCTGCACATGGAGGACGAGCTGCACAAGCGCGTCATCGGGCAGAACGAGGCCATCAAGGCCCTTTCCCGCTCCATCCGCCGCACGCGCGCCGGTCTGAAGGATCCCCGCCGTCCCGGTGGCTCGTTCATCTTCGCCGGGCCCACCGGCGTGGGCAAGACCGAGCTGGCCAAGGCGCTCGCGGAGTTCCTCTTCGGTGACGAGGACGCCCTGATCACCCTGGACATGTCCGAGTACCAGGAGAAGCACACGGTCTCCCGGCTCTTCGGTGCCCCTCCCGGCTACGTGGGTTACGAGGAGGGCGGCCAGCTGACGGAGAAGGTCCGTCGCAAGCCGTTCTCCGTGGTGCTCTTCGACGAGGTGGAGAAGGCCCACCAGGACCTGTTCAACTCCCTGCTGCAGATCCTCGAGGACGGCCGCCTGACCGACTCGCAGGGCCGCGTGGTGGATTTCAAGAACACGGTGATCATCATGACCACCAACCTGGGCACCCGGGACATCTCCCGCACGGTTCCCGTGGGCTTCCAGGCCAGCGGGGACGCCGCCACCTCCTACGAGCGCATGCAGGCCAAGGTGCAGGAGGAGCTCAAGGAGCACTTCCGTCCGGAGTTCCTCAACCGCGTGGACGAGATCATCGTGTTCCCGCAGCTGAGCGAGTCCGAGATCGTGCAGATCGTGGACCTGTTCGTGGCGCGGCTGCAGCAGCGGCTGCGCGAGCAGGACATGTCCATCACGCTCACGGACGAGGCCAAGAAACTGGTGGCCAAGAAGGGGTACGACCCCGCCATGGGCGCCCGCCCGCTGCGCCGCACCATGCAGCGCGAGATCGAGGACCAGCTCTCGGAGCGGATCCTGTTCGGTGAGATCGCCTCCGGCGAGAAGATCACCGTGGGCGTCGAGGGCGAGGGTGACGACGCCTCGTTCACCTTCTCCTCCACTCCCATGTCGGAGCTCTCCGACGAGGAGATCGCGGAGATCGAGAACACCCCCACCCTGACGGACAACGACGACAGCACGTCCGGCAAGGACGTCCCGCGCTCGCCGCACACCGGCGGGGACACGGGCGGGGGAGCGGCCCAGGCGCAGGCCTGACCCACCCCGGCCCGGGCGGGCCCCGGATGCTGCCGGCGGGCGGCGTCGTGAACCACAGCGGTTCGCGACGCCGCCCGCTCGCGTCCCGGGGGGCGCGGTCGGCCCGCGTACAGTCGTGGCCATGACCGAGATCCGCATCCGCCCAGCCCGCACGTCGGACGTCCACGGGATCAAGGAGCTCGTGGCCCCCATGGCCACGGAGCGCATCCTCATCACCAAGGACACCGTGACCTACTACGAGAGCATCCAGGAGTTCGTTGTCGCGGAGGACGAGTCCGGGGCGCTGGTGGGCTGCGGCGCGCTGCACGTGATGTGGGAGGACCTCGCGGAGGTGCGCACGCTCGCCACGTCACCGGCCGCGCGCGGCCACGGTGTGGGCGGGCGGATGCTGCGCGAACTGCTGTCCCGGGCGGAACGGCTGGGGGTGAGCCGGGTCTTCTGCCTCACGTTCGAGGTGGGGTTCTTCGCCGCCCACGGTTTCGAGGTCATGGCCAACCAGGAGACCATTCCCGCGGAGGTGTTCGCGGAGCTGCTGCGCTCGCACGACGAGGGCGTCGCGGAGTTCCTGGACCTCGCGCGGGTGAAGCCCAACACGCTGGGCAACACCCGGATGATCCGGCAGCTCACACCGGAAGGCTGACCCCGGCGTCGTCCGCGGCGGCGAGACCGTCGGTCAGCAGGCCGGCCAGGGCACGACGGCGCTGCTCCGGCGGGGCCGGCAGCCGCCACAGGGCCTTCAGCTCGTCCACCACCACGGCGGGTGGCGCCTGGTGCTCGGACGCCAGCTGCTCCGAGCCCGCGAGGTCCGTGAGCAGGAGGGCCTCCGGCACCGGAGCGGTGGCGGCCCTCAGCACGGCCATGACGGCGCCCCGGACCTGCCGGTCCGTCCCGTGCCACGACTGCCCGCGGGGCGTCTCCTCAGCCGGAGGACTGCCTGCGGCCACCCACGCGCACGCGTCCCGCACGGGGCACTGCCCGCAGCGCGGGGCGCGGGCGGTGCACACCAGTGCGCCCAGCTCCATCACGGCCTGGTTCCACGCCACGGACTCGGCCACGTCCTCGGGGAGCAGCCAGTCCGCGAGCCTCGTCTCCGCGGCGGTCAGGGAGCGTGAGGGAAGCGCGCGGCCCGAAAACAGCCGGGCCTCCACACGGCGGATGTTGGTGTCCACCACTGTGTGGCGCTGCCCGAAGGCGAACACGGCCACGGCCGCGGCGGTGTAGGTCCCGATGCCGGGCAGGGCGAGCAGCTCGGCGTGGTCGCCGGGCACCCGCCCGCCGTGTTCGTCCCGGATCTTCTGGGCGGCCGCGTGCAGACGCAGTGCTCGCCGCGGGTAGCCCAGCCTGTCCCACTCGCGCACCACGTCCGCCGGCGCGGCCCCCGCGAGGTCACCCGGGATGGGCCAGCGCTCCAACCACCGCCGCCACACGGGCAGCACCCGCGCCACGGGGGTCTGCTGGAGCATGATCTCGCTGACCATCACGCCCCACGGGGTGCGCTCGGCCGCGCGCCACGGCAGCTCGCGCGCGTTCGCGCGGTACCACCGGAGCACCGCCTGGCGGACGTGGTGGGTGGCGGGCTGTCCATGGGTTTCGGCACTCGAGTTCATCACGGACCACGGTAGCCTGGAGCGCATGGCTTCCCACGGTTCCGATCGGCACGATCCTCCTGCTTCCCCCGCCGACCACGAGGACACCGAGGCCAGGCTCCCGCAGCACGTCTACCGGCGACGCCGCCTGGTGGCGCTGGGCGTCGTCGTCCTGCTCCTGCTTCTGCTGGTCTGGGGCGTCACCAAGGGGGTGCGTGCGGTCACCGGCGCGGGAGACGCGCCCGACGACGCCCCGGCCACGGCACAGGAGCCGGCCACCTCCCCGCAGGTGAGCGCGGATCCGGCACAGAAGTTCGCGGACTTCACGCCGCGCCCGAGCCCCTCCGGCTCGGCATCGCCCGGTGGCTCGGCCGGCCCGAGTGCCTCGAGCACGGCGGCCGCCGAGTGCCAGGCGGACCTTTCCGTGAGGGCCTCCACGAGCAAGGAGAGCTACGCGGGGGAGGAGGAACCGGTCCTCACCATGACCCTGGAGAACACGGGCGAGCAGCCCTGCACGGTCAATGCCGGGACCAAGCAGATGGCGTTCGTGGTCACCTCCGGCGCGGACACCGTGTTCGACTCCCGGCACTGCGCCGCGGGCGGCGAGGACCGCAAGGTCACCCTGGCCCCCGGGCAGAAGGAGACCTCCAACCTCACCTGGAACCGCGTGCGCACCGCGGAGGGCTGCCCCGCGGGACAGCCGAAGGCACTCGCCGGGTACTACAACCTGGCGGTGTCCCTGGGAGAGACCACCAGCGAGCAGGCCGCCTTCGTGCTGCAGTAGCGCGGCACCCTCGGGGGCCGCGCCCGGTTCACATGAACCGGTCCAGCAGGCTGGTCTCCGCCATCCGGGACAGGGACTCCCGCACCGTGCGGGCGCGCTGCTCGCCGATGCCCTCCACGGACATCAGGTCCTCCAGGTTTGCCGCCATGAGCGACTGCAGCCCGTCGAACTGGGCGACCAGCCGTTTGGCCACCGCGCCGGGCATGGACTTGATGCCCTCCAGCAGGCGGTACCCGTGCGGGTGCAGGTCCGTCTCCAGGGTGCCCTGGGGACCCGTGAGTCCTGCGGCCACCGCGACCTTCTGCAGGTCGATGAGGTCCACGGAGGAGAGCTCGGCGAGCGCGGCCAGGGACTGTGCCAGGGCCTCCGCGTCTGTGCCCTCGGGGAGGTAGTCGCGCAGCACCACGTCCGGGCCCGGGCCGTTGCCGGCGGTGAGCTCCTCCAGCTGGAGGGAGATCAGCCGGCCGTCCGTGCCGAGCTCCAGCACGTACCAGCCGATCTCCTCCGAGATCCGGCGCACCATCTCCATGCGCTGCAGCGTCAGGGCCACGTCCCGGATGGTGACCGCGGCCTCGATCTCCAGCGCTGAGAGGCTGCCCAGCACCTGTTCGAGCCGGTTGCTGTAGTGCTCGAGGGTCTGCAGGGCCTGGCTGGCCCGGGCCATGATGGCCTGGGAGCCCTCGATGACGTAGCGCTCCTCGTTCTTGTAGATGGTGATCACGTTCATGGACTGGCTCACGGAGATGACCGGCACCCCGGTCTGCTTGGCGGTGCGCTCTGCGGAGCGGTGCCGGGTTCCGGACTCCAGCGTGGTGATGTCCGCGTCCGGCATGAGCTGCACGCCGGCCTTCAGGATGCGGGTGGCGTCCTTGTCGCACACGATCGCGCCGTCCATCTTGGCGAGCTCGCGCAGCTTGGTGGGGGTGAAGTCGGTGTCGATGTCGAAGCCCCCGGAGCACAGGGACTCCACCGAGCGGTCGAATCCGAGCACGATCAGGGCTCCGGTGCGTCCGCGCAGGATGCGTTCGAGGCCGGTGCGCAGCTCCGTGCCGGGGGCGACCCTGGCGAGGGTCCTGCGCAGGGAGGTTTCGCGAGTTTTGGCCACGGGCTCATTCTAGGGTCGGGGCGGGGACGCGCGGCGGCACCGCGCGCGGCACTGGCGCGCTGCACGGCGGCGTGCGGCACGGGGGACGCGCGGCACGGGGGGACGCCGGACAGCCGACCCCGGCGCCTCAGTCCGGGCGCGCCGGGAACAGCAGCTCCAGGGCCTGCCCCACGGTGGTCACTTCGCGCACCGAGAACCCCGCGGGGATCTTCCCCGGGCCGGTGGGGGAGGCCGGCACCACGGCGTGGGTGAACCCGAGGCGCGCGACCTCCTGGATGCGTCGGTTGATCTCGGGCACCGGCCGCACCTCCCCGGCCAGGCCGATCTCCCCGAAGCACACGAGGCGCTGGGGCAGCGGGCGGTCCTGGGCCGCGGAGGCCAGGGCCATGCACACCGCGAGATCGGTGGCGGGCTCCGTGAGGCGCACCCCGCCCACGGTGGAGACGTAGCAGTCCAGGGAGGCGAGGGCGAGGCCCGCCCGGCGCTGCAGCACGGCCAGCAGCATGGCCACGCGGGAGCCGTCCAGCCCGGACGTGGCGCGGCGTGGCTGAGCGGTGCTGGAGGTGTCCAGCAGCGCCTGGACCTCGGCCAGCAGCGGTCTGCGCCCCTCCACCGTGACGCTCAGACACGTGCCCGCCACGGGCACGGGGGTGCGCGAGACGAACAGTCCCGAGGGGTCGGAGACGGAGCGGATGCCGTTCTCCTCCAAGTCGAAGCACCCGACCTCGTCCGTGGGTCCGAACCTGTTCTTCACGGCGCGCAGCAGCCGGATGCGCGAGTGCTTCTCCCCCTCGAACTGGCACACCACGTCCACCAGGTGCTCCAGCAACCGGGGCCCCGCGATCGAACCCTCCTTGGTCACGTGGCCCACCAGAAGAGTGGTCATGTTCCTGGTCTTCGCGGCGTGGATCAGGCTCGCGGCGACCTCCCGCACCTGGCTCACGCCGCCGGCGGATCCCTCGATCTCCGGGCTCGCGAGCGTCTGGACGGAGTCCACGACCAGCAGGTCCGGCTCCAGCTGCGCCACGTGGGCGAGGGCCACGGAGAGGTCGGACTCCGCCGTGAGGTAGAGGGTCTCGGAGATGGCACCGATCCGTTCGGCGCGCAGCTTGACCTGCGCCGCCGACTCCTCGCCCGTGACGTACAGGACGGTGCGGGGCGTGTCCCCGCCGGCCACCTTGGCGGCCGCGTCCAGCAGCAGGGTGGACTTTCCCACACCCGGTTCTCCCGCGAGCAGGATGACCGCGCCGGGCACGAGACCCCCGCCCAGCACGCGGTCCAGCTCCTCCACACGGGTGGGGGTGAACTGCGCCAGCGAGGAGTCCACCCGGGCGATCGGCTGCGCCGGGGTGGTCACGGCCGCCGCGGCCCTGGTGCGGCCGTGCTCCTGCTCCGCGCCCATCTCCTGGACGGTGCCCCAGGCCTGGCACTCGCCGCACCGGCCCACCCACTTGGCCGTGGTCCAGCCGCACTCGGTGCAGCGGTAGACGGTGGACTGCTTGCGGGTCTTTGTGGCCATGCCCACACGGTAGGTCCCCGTTCCGACGCGCACAGCGTTCCGGCGCACGACGCCGCTCCGCGGGCCTGGTCGGCGGGAGGTGAGCGGGCGGCGTCGTGCGCCGAATCAGCAGCGCTCGAGGGGCGGCAGGTGCTTGGCCGCGGTCTCGTGGGAGACGCCCGCGGCCTCCAGCAGGTCCACGACCATGGGGCGCAGCAGCAGCACGAGAGCCTCGCCCTCCATGGTGCGGATGCCCATCTGCGCGGGGGACAGCCGCTCCGCCACGGAGAAGAGCTCGTTGCGGGTCTGGCGCAGGTAGCTCTCACGGCTCTGGGCGTGGCTCTCGCGCAGGGCGTGGCCGTAGCTCAGCACCGCGTCGGAGAGGTCTGCGAGGGCCTCGGAGAGGGACTCGACGGCGGCGTCGGCCAGGGTCACACGGTTGAGCACCGAGGCGAGCCTGCGCGCGAAGACGCGGGAGTTGCGCACCGCGAGGTCCAGGTAGCGGATGCTCGCGCTGAGCTCGTCGATCTCCTGCCGGTGGCGCCGGTAGATGGGGGAGGCGTGGGCGATCTCCTTGGAGCCTGTCAGGCCGGTGCGCACGGAGTCCACGAGCGGCTGGGTCTGGCGTCCGCGCACGAGTGCGTGCCAGGCCAGCTGCGAGTCGGTGTCCGCCACGGCGCGGGAGCAGTCGGAGAGCATCCGGGTGAACTCGGTGATGAGGACGGTGAGGTCCTGTCGCGGCTCCCGGCGCGGGTCCTGGGGCACCACGTACGCGAGCACCAGGGCGCACAGGCAGCCCACCACGGCGTCCAGGGAACGGGCGAACACACCGTCCTGGGATGGCGGCAGCAGCACCACGAGCACGGACTGCAGGCCCATCTGCGTGGTGAAGATCGCGCCGTTGTCCAGGAAGCGGGCCAGCAGCAGCGAGATCAGCAGCACCACGGCCGCCTGCCACTCCCCGGGGCCCAGCACGTGGATGAGCAGGTCCCCCATGATGATTCCGAGCGTGCAGCCGACCGAGACCTCCAGCACCCGGCGGTAGCGCAGCCCGCCCTTGGCGTAGCCCAGGGACACGAGGGCGGCCGTGGCCGCGAAGATGGGGCCGTGGTGGCCCAGCACCCGTTCCGCGATGATGTAGGCGCCCACCGCGGCCACGGTCATCTGCACGGCCTGGAACAGGCCGGACGTCATGCGGTCCCAGCCCGTGCGGCAGCGCTGCCACACGAGGTCCGCGGCACGGCGGGTCCGGGAGCGGGAGAGTGCTGCTTCCGAGGACGCCATGACGCCATCTTAGGCGGGACCGGACCCCGCTCTGGCGCCACCCGGTGCCACGGGGTGGAGTCGGTTCCGGCATCCCCCGGCGTTGTTAATCGTCCGTTCACCTTCTTGGCTGAATCTGGCAACATCTGCTCCCTACCGTGATCCGCGGGCACGCTGCGCACGCAGCGGAGATGGGCGTCGGGCTGCGACGCCACACGCCGCCGGAATCGCCGGCAACCGTTTTCGAAGGAGAAACAGTGAAGGTTTCGAACGTCGGCCGCTCGGCCGCAATCCTGGCCATTGGCGCCCTCGCCCTGACCGCTTGCGGTTCCGACAACCCCACCGGCGAGAGCGGTGGCGGTGGCGGCGAGAGCAGCGGTGTCTCCGGCACCCTGACCGGCATCGGTGCCTCCTCCCAGCAGGCCGCCATGACCGCCTGGCAGAACGGCTTCCAGTCCTCCAACAGCGGCGCCACGGTGCAGTACTCCCCGGACGGCTCCGGCGCGGGCCGCGAGGCGTTCCTCGCTGGCGGCGCGAACTTCGCCGGCTCGGACGCCTACCTCTCCGAGAAGGAGATCCCGGACGCCAAGAAGCAGTGCGGCGACGCCGGGGCCATGGACCTGCCCGTGTACATCTCCCCGATCTCCGTGGCGTTCAACCTGCCCGGCGTGGAGAGCTTGAACCTGGACGCCCCCACCATCGCCAAGATCTTCAAGGGCGAGATCAAGAAGTGGAACGCCGAGGAGATCAAGAAGCAGAACCCGGACGCCGACCTGCCGGAGACCGCGATCACCGTGGTGCACCGCAGCGACGACTCGGGCACCACCGAGAACTTCACCGACTACCTCAGCCAGGCCGCTCCCAAGGACTGGACCGACGAGCCGGACCAGGCCTGGCCCTCCAAGTACGCCGCGGAGAACAACAAGGGCACCTCCGGTGTGGTCACCACGACCTCCGGCACCGAGGGCGCCATCACGTACGCTGACTCCTCCGCCGTGGGTGACCTCGGCACCGCCGCCATCAAGGTGGGCGAGGAGTACGTCAAGCACTCGCCCGAGGCCGCGGCAAAGGCCGTGGAGGTCTCCAAGCAGGTCGAGGGCCGCGGCGAGCACGACATGGCGATCGAGATCGCCCGCGACACCAAGGAGGCCGGCGCCTACCCGCTGGTGCTGGTGTCCTACCACATCGTGTGCGCCCAGTACGACTCCAAGGAGACCGCCGACCTCGTGAAGGCCTTCGAGACCTACGTGGTCTCCGAGGAGGGCCAGAAGGCGGCTGCGGACTCCTCCGGCTCCGCCCCGCTGTCCGAGTCCCTGCGCAAGCAGACCCAGGCCGCCGTGGACACCATCTCCGCCAAGGGCTGATCCGGCCCGAGGACCCTCGAGTGCGGCGTCGGTGCGTTGAGCGCGCCGACGCCGCACTCGCGCACGAGGTCGTCGACCGCCGCCACGTCCTACGCTGGGCGGTGGCCACCGCCCAGCTCGCACCACACCTGAACGAAGGGACTGGTCCATGTCCACCACCGTCAGCACACAGAAACCGGAGTCGAAGTCCTCCTCGGCCGGTCGTGCCGGGGACTCCATCTTCTCCGGGCTCAGCCTGGCCGCCGGCATCCTGATCTTCGTGGTCCTGGCGGCCGTGGCGATCTTCCTGTTCCTGCAGGCCGTGCCCACATTCACCGCCGCACCCGAGGACATCACCGGTGGAAAGGGCTTCGGCGCCTACATCGGTCCCCTGGTCGTCGGCACGATCATCTCGTCCGTCATCGCGCTGCTGATCGCCACACCGATCGGGATCCTGGTGGCCCTGTACATTTCCCACTACGCGCCCGCGAGGGTTTCCAAGCCGGTGGGCTACGTGATCGACCTCCTGGCCGCGATCCCCTCCGTGATCTTCGGCGCGTGGGGTGCCACTGTGCTGGCCCCCGCGATGGTGACGCTGTACAACTGGCTCGCGGAGCACCTGGGATTCATCCCGTTCTTCGCCGGCCCCGCCTCGCAGACCGGCAAGACGATGCTCACCGCAGGTGTGGTGCTGGCCATCATGATCCTGCCGATCATCACCTCCATGTCCCGCGAGATCTTCACGCAGACGCCCAAGCTCCACGAGGAGGCTGCGCTCGCACTGGGGGCCACCCGGTGGGAGATGGTGCGGATGTCCGTCCTGCCGTTCGCCCGTCCGGGCATCATCTCCTCCGTGATGCTGGCCCTGGGGCGCGCGCTCGGTGAGACGATGGCCGTGGCCCTCGTGCTCTCCTCGGGCCCGATGATCGCCTCGCTCATCAAGTCCGGCAACCAGACCATCGCCGCGGAGATCGCCCTGAACTTCCCCGAGGCCTACGGACTGCGGCTGTCCGAGCTGATTGCCGCCGGCCTCGTGCTGTTCCTCATCACCCTGGTGGTCAACATGATCGCCCGTGCCATCATCGCTCGCTACAAGGAATTCTCGGGGGCCAACTGATGTCATCGACCACGAACTCTCCGGGCGTCTCACCCGTCCGGCAGTCCAAACTGACCCGCGGGCAGCGCCCCGGGTGGCTGGTCCCGGTCATCGGCCTGGGTGCCGTGGTGGCGGGGGCCGCCATCGCAGCCCTGGTGGGCTTCAGCATCGCCCTGTGGGCACTGTTCGCCGCCGTGATCTTCCTGATCGCGGGGCCCCTGGCCGTCGGCCTCATCGAGGGCCGCCGCTCCGGTGCGGACTCCATGATGACCTTCCTGGTCTACGGCGCCTTCGTGCTGGCCGTGATCCCGCTGGTGTCGGTGATCTGGACCGTGCTGGCCAACGGCCTGCCCGGTCTCAGCGCGGACTTCCTGACCACGTCCATGAACGGGGTCACCGGGTTCCAGGACAACCAGGCCAAGACCTCCGGCGACGTGGTCGGCGGTGCCTACCACGCGATCGTGGGCACCGTGTCCATCACTTTCTGGGCCACCCTGATGTCCGTCCCGGTGGGCCTGCTCACGGCCATCTACCTGGTGGAGTACTCTCACGGAGGCTGGCTCGGCAAGGCCATCACGTTCTTCGTGGACGTCATGACGGGCATCCCGTCCATCGTGGCCGGCCTGTTCGCCGCCGCGCTGTTCGGGCTGATCTTCGGCCCGTCCACCCGTACCGGCTTCGTGGCCGCCGTGGCCCTGACCGTGCTCATGATCCCCACGGTGGTGAAGAACACCGAGGAGATGCTGCGGATCGTTCCCAACGAGCTGCGTGAAGCCTCCTACGCGCTGGGTGTGCGCAAGTGGCGGACCATCCTCAAGGTGGTCATCCCCACCTCGATCTCGGGTATCGCCTCCGGCGTGACGCTCGCGATCGCCCGCGTGATCGGTGAGACCGCGCCGCTGCTCGTCACGGCGGGCTTCGCCACGGCCATCAACTGGAACTCGTTCTCCGGCTGGATGACCACGCTGCCCACGTACATCTACTACCAGATCATGAACCCCACGTCGCCCACGAACCCGGATCCGTCCCTGCAGCGAGCCTGGGCCGCGGCCTTGATCCTGATCCTGATCGTGATGCTGCTGAACCTCGTGGCCCGCCTCGTCGCCCGGGCGTTCGCTCCCAAGACCGCCGGCCGCTGATCTTCCGACCCACCTGAGCTAAGGACAAGCAACCATGTCGAAACGCATTGACGTCGATCACCTCAACGTCTACTACGGCGACTTCCTGGCGGTCCAAGACGTCAGCATGAACATCGAGCCCCGCTCCGTCACGGCCTTCATCGGCCCGTCGGGCTGCGGCAAGTCGACCTTCCTGCGCACCCTGAACCGGATGCACGAGGTCATCCCCGGCGCCTACGCCGAGGGCAAGGTGCTCCTGGACGGGGACGACCTCTACGGCAAGGGTGTGGACCCCGTGACCGTGCGGTCCATGGTGGGCATGGTCTTCCAGCGCCCCAACCCGTTCCCCACCATGTCCATCCGGGACAACGTGCTGGCGGGAGTGAAGCTCAACAACAAGCGGATCTCCAGCAGCGAGGCGGACGACCTGGTGGAGAGCTCGCTGCGCGGCGCGAACCTCTGGAACGAGGTCAAGGACCGGCTGGGCAAGCCCGGCTCCGGGCTCTCCGGAGGTCAGCAGCAGCGTCTGTGCATCGCCCGTGCCATCGCGGTCAAGCCGGACGTCATCCTCATGGATGAGCCCTGCTCCGCGCTGGACCCCATCTCCACCCTGGCCATCGAGGACCTGATCAACGAGATCAAGACCGACTACACGGTGGTCATCGTGACGCACAACATGCAGCAGGCCTCCCGTGTCTCGGACAAGACGGCGTTCTTCAACATCGAGGGCACCGGCAAGCCCGGCCGCCTGATCGAGTACGCACCGACCTCCGAGATCTTCAACACCCCGCAGAAAAAAGAGACCGAGGACTACGTCTCCGGCCGCTTCGGCTGATCGCGTCCTCCTGCGCCCGCCCGGCCCGTCACCGCTGACCGCGGTGGCGGGCCGGGCGTCGTCGTGCCGGGACACTGGTGCGCGGGACCTGCGCGCGAGGGTCAGCCGGCCGGGGTGGGGATCAGCGGGGACACGGCGAGGAAGAGGACCGCTGAGACCACGCCGCACACGGGCACGGTGAGCAGCCACGTGCCGAGGACCCGCACCAGGGTGGAGTGGTACACGGTGCGGAACTTCTGGGCCGAGCCCGCGCCCAGGATGGCTGCGGTGCTCGTCTGCGAGCTCGACAGCGGGATGGGGGAGAGGAAGGCGCCCAGGAACAGCAGCGTGCCGGAGACGGTCTGGGCGATCGCCCCGCGCAGCGGGTCCAGGGAGACCACGCGGGAGGACAGCGTGTAGGAGATGCGCCAGCCGCCCAGCAGGGTGCCGAACGCCAGGCACAGGCCCACGAGCAGGCTCAGCCACACGGGGATGCCGTCCCGGGAGCCGCCCTCACCGGCCATCAGCAGCAGCAGGACCAGCAGCCACAGGGTGCGGCGGGCGTGCTGGATCCCGTGGCCGAAGTGGATGGCGGCGGCGCCGGTGGCCTGCACCACGCCCGCGCGGAAGCCCACACGGCCCGGGGACTGGTGCTTGACCAGGTGGACCATGGGGATGACCAGCAGGAACGCGAGCACGAACGCGATGATCGGCGCCACGACGAGAGGTGCAACCACGTTCCACGAGAGGTACGGACCGAGGGAGAGGTCGCCGCCGGACAGTCCCACCGCACGAGCGCCCAGCAGCGATCCCACGAGGGCGCCGCCTATCGCCGCGGTCGAGGAGGAGGGCATGCGCCACCACCAGGTGAGCAGGTCCCAGCCGATGGCGCTGAGCAGCGCGCAGATCAGGGCGACCGTCCCCACGCCGTTGAGGGGCACGGGGATCTCGAAGGTGATCATGTCGGTCAGCACGATCCCCACGAGGAGGGCACCCACGAGGTTGAACACGGCCCCCATCCACAGAGCCACTCGCGGTGTGAGGGCGTTGAAGCGCACGGGCAGTGCCACGGCATTGGATGCGTCGTGGAAACCGTTGATCACGGTGAACGCGAGCGTCAGCAGGATGCCCGCGAAGGCCAGCACCTCGGTCATGACGGGTCAGTACTCCGCCACGAGGATCCGGCCCACCTCGGAGGAGACCTGGCCCAGGGCCTGGGCGGCGTCGAAGAGCTGCTGGGCGGTGTCCATGCGGCGGATCGCCTGGGCGGCCTTGTAGTCCTCCATGAGGCGGGCCCGGTACGCCCGCTGGGTGCGCTCCGCCTGGCGGGTGAGGCGCATCATCTCGAACCAGTAGTCGTCCAGCTCGTCCATGCTGGTGAGACGCCCCATGGCCTTGCAGGTCATGTGGGCCATGTGCTGGATCACGGCCAGCTGCTCGGTGGCCTGGGAGCTGGGGCGCTCCACCTTGTACTGGCGGTGCAGCTCGGCGCACGCCACGAGGCACTGCACGGAGCGCAGCAACCAGTGGCCCAGGACGTAGACGTCCTGGCGGGGGATAGGCACCACGTACGAGGAACGAGTGGTGGTCATCAGCGAGAAGTAGAGGTTGGTGCAGCGGTCCTCGGTCTCCAGCAGGTCCGTGAGCGGTTGCTCCCAGACCTTGTCCACCTGCCCCACGTGCTCGGAGAGCTGCTCGACCGCGGTGACGACGCATCGGCTCATCTGGACCAGCAGGTCCGTGACCCGCTCGTCCTCCGGGAAGATCCGAAAGGCCATCCGTCCGTCCTTGGGTTACGCACCGTGAAGTTTCGGCGTCATGCTACCCAACGAAGGTTAACCGGTCGGATTCGCCACGAACCGGTGAGGAAGCGGTGCCGGACCGGGAGCGCCTCTCGGCGGAAGGCCGCTCGTAGCGGCTGAATGATGGAGCCCGGGGCTGCCACGGCCCGACACCTGCTCATCATTTTAGCGCCGGCCCCCGGGGGCCCACCAACCGGAGCGCACCCACCGGGCCGCGCTCGCCGGCGATCACCAACGGTGTGTCGCACCGGCCAAGGCGCGGCCACCGGACCGTGCCCGCCGGGAAGAGGCACCTGGGCGCCCGGTGGGTGCCGGTCACTCGAGGTGGCCGTGGCGCCAGGCCCGCGCGGCGGCGTCGAGCTCGTCGGCGGTGCGCAGCAGCCGGGGGATCCGCTCCCACGGACGGTCCACGGTGAGCCCGGGTGCGTCCAGCGTGTGCTCCTGGCCCACGGCGATCACACGGCAGAACGCGGCGAACCGTTCGAGGGCCACGTCGAACTCGCCGTCGAAGGCCCCGGAGAGGATGACGTCCGCCACGTCGCAGATCTCCTCCGCGCCTGGAGGGTCCGCCACGCCCGCGACCACGTTCGAGACCTGGGCGGCGTGGCGGCCCGTGGCGAACCACCGTCCCATGCGATGCGGATCGGTGCGGGCCGCCGCGCGCAGCGCGTAGAGCCGCCACAGCGCTCCTGGGAGGGAGACGGCCGGGGCCTCGGCCCACATCTCGGCGATCCCGTCCAGCCCCTGCTCGTCCGTGAGCCGCACGAGACGTTCGTGCACCTCGGGGTCGCGGGAGCGCCGCCCCCTGGACACGAGCGCCTGCGCCGCCAGGTGCGCCGCCTCCGAGACCCGCGCGGGGTCCGTCCCGCCCTCGTGGGCCTCGAACTTCTCGGGGGAGAACTTCACGGGTGAGTGGTGCATGCGGCGTTCGGACATGCGCCCGAGTGTACGCCCGGGGTCGTCCGGTCCGACCGGCCCGGGGGCGTCCCCCGGCGCGGACGGTGGGCCGTGGCGCGGGCGCACCCCGGGCGCCGTCGGGCCCGTGGGGCCCCCGCGCCCCGTGCAGGCCGCGCACTCCCGTGCGCAGGTCGGACGCACCCGCGCAGACCAGGCGCCCGCCCACAGGCCGGGCGCTCCGGTGCATGCCGGGTGACCGGGCCAGACCAGGTGCGCGGGCGGCGTCGTCCGGGGCGCGCACGACGCCGCCCGGCTCAGTCCGCGGTGTACGTCTCGCCGGCCTGCTGCCGCCAGCGCTCCTCGAGGCGCAGCATGGCCTGCTGGCTCACCGCGCGCCACCAGCGCAGGGCCAGGGCGGGGTCCTGCTCCTCGATGCGCGTGATGGCCTCGGGGGAGAGTCGGCGTGCGGTCACGTGGGTGAGCGCGGTGAAGCTCACGAGGTAGCGCAGCTCGGTGCCCAGGGCGATCTCGCCGAAGCTCATGCCGGGGCCGATCACCTCGAGCTCCACGCGGTCCCCCTGGGGAGAGCGGCGCGAGACCTCCACGCTGCCGGAGGTGACCATGTACACGCCGCTGAACTTCTGACCCGTGCGCAGAAGCGTGGTCCCGGCGTCCCACTCCACGGCCTCGGTGTGGGAGCGGATCTGGCGGACGTCGTCCTCGGCGAGGGTGCTCAGCAGCTCCGAGCGGGTGGAGTGGACGTTGTCCGGCATGCAGTCGGGGTCCCCGAACTGCTCCAGGATCCTGTCCTCAGCCCACGTCAGGGCCTCCGCGCGGGTGGCGAAAACCGTCATGGGGTGCTCCATCCCGCGGGTGTGCTCGTTGCTCTTCTCCGCGATCAGCACCATGTGGTGCCCGGTGCTCTCCACCTGTTCCGCGGTGCGGGAGAGCATGGGGATCACGAACCGCGCCATGTCGTCGACCTGCCGGATGTCCACGAGCACGTACTGGGAGCGCCGGGCGGCGTCGCGGACCGTGCGCACGGCGGTCTCCGCCCCCGCGAACCGCAGGTCCCCCTGCAGCTCGATGATCCGGGCGTCCTCACCGTGCTGCTCCAGGACCTGGCTGGCGGCCTCGTTGCGGCGCACCAGAGAGGGGGCTTCCGCGAGGGTGTACTCGGAGCGCACCGTGGAGTGGCCGTTGCGCTCGGTGCGTGCGAAGTGCAGGTCCAGGTCCTGGGTCAGGCGCTCGCACGCGGCCACACCGCGCACCGAGTTCCCGTGCCGGTCCAGGGGAGGGGAGAACACCGCCACCGCGAGCTGACCCGGGAGCACCGCGATCACGCCGCCGCTGACCCCCGACTTGGCGGGCAGGCCCACGCGCAGCGCCCACCGTCCGGCGTCGTCGTACATGCCGCACGTGCTCATCACGGACAGCACGTCGGAGACCACGGCGGGCTCCAGCACCCGCTCTCCCGTGACGGGGTTGCGCCCGCCGGCCGCCAGGGTGGCGCCCATGCGCGCGAGGTCCACGCAGTTGAGCATCACCGCGCACTGGCCGAAGTAGTCGTCCAGGGCACCCGTGGGGTCCCCGTCGATGATGCCCCGCGAGGTCAGCAGCCACCCGAGGGCCCGGTTGCGGTCCCCGGCCCGGCGCTCCTGGGCCTGCACGTTCTTGTTGATCCGCAGTCGGCGCCCCGCGCACGCCGAGTACAGCCGCAGGATCCGCTCCATGCGTGTCCCGTGGGACGTGTTGCGCACCAGGGAGGTGGCGGCGATCGCCCCGGCGTTGATCATGGGGTTGGAGGGGCGCCCCGTCTCGGGCTGCAGGGAGATCTCGTTGAACGCGTCCCCGCTGGGCTCCACGTCGATCTTCTCGAACACCCCGTCCGCTCCGCGGTCCGTGAGCGCCTGGGCGTACGTGAACGCCTTGGAGATGGACTGGATGCAGAACTCGTGCTTGGTGTCCCCGGCCTGGTACAGGGCGCCGTCCACGGTGGCCACCGCGATCCCCACGGTCCCGGGATCCGCTCCGGCGAGCTCCGGGATGGACGTGTTGACCGCACCGCCCTCAACCTCACGCAGCTCCGCCACGACCCGCCGCAGGTACTCGGTCACCGGGGACGGGCCCAGCTTGGACATGGGGACGGTGCTCATGGGTGTTCCTCGGGGGTCGGTGGGCTGGTGCGCCGGGGTGGACCGCGGCCGTGCACGCCGCGCTCTTCTCGGCCTCCAGGGTCCCACATCTGCGCGGTCCCGGCGCGCCGGGCCCCGGACGACGACGCCGCACGGCCGCCTCCCCGGCCCAGGGCCCGGCGCGGTTGGGGGCCCGGGCTGCGCACGGGTGAACTGGCGGCGGGTCGGTGCTGCGGTAGAGTGGGGCTGCTCGTGCGCGGGGTGACCCGGCGGCGAGCACGCGCCTTTAGCTCAGTTGGTAGAGCAGTGGACTTTTAATCCATGGGTCGTGGGTTCGAGCCCCACAGGGCGCACCACCCGTCCCGCGCCGGTCCCGACCGGCGCGGGACGTTCCATGTCCGGCCGCTGCGCGGCACGCGGCGTCGTTCTCCGGGAGCTGCGGCCTCGCCCGTGCGCATGCCCAGGGTCACAGACCCTGCTCTGGCCACGGCCCCCACTCACGGCCAGTGCCCAGGCCGTGGTGCTCCTGCCCGGGAGGGGCGGCGTGTGGGGAGTCCGGTGCCCTCACCCTGGTCCGTGGCGCCGGGACCGCCGGACCTCCGCGGTCAGCGCCCGGTGCCCACCCTGACGAGTCTCGAAAGCGCCCAGCCCATGAGGGGGCGGTAGGCCACGAGCACCGCGGCCGGTCCGTGGACCGTGACTCCCGCGCGGGTGCCGCCGCTCGAGGACGGGGAGACCCAGTGCGCCAGCGTCAGCTCGAGCGGTCCCAGGCGCACCCGCCACGACCAGCGGCCCTGAGCGGCCTGCACCGAGAGCACGCGGAACGGAACGGGAACCACGCGCAGCGCCCGCACCGTGCCCTCGGTGCCGGGCAGAAGCGTCTCGGAGTCCGCCCGCACGTTCGTCAGGTGCGGTGCCCACGCGGTCCACAGGTCGAGGCGCTCGTAGTGCTCCCACGCGTCCGAGGTGCGTGCCGGTCCGGTGCGGGTCACTGTCATCTTCACGAGGTCGAGTCTGCCCCCGTGCCACAGGAAGCGCCACCGGCGCCGAGGGGGTGAGGCTGTCCCCACTTTGCGCTACGTCCCGTGCGGTCGAGGCTGCGCCGTGCGCTGTCCGGTCTCGCGAAAGGTCGGCCTGACCTGGGCAAACATGCGAAATGGTCGGCTTGTCCACAAAATGGGGATGGTTCGGGGGCGCACTCGCAACCGGTGGAAATACGGGTGGGTGCGTGCCAGCATGAAGACATCGCAACACGGAGCTGGATGGTGCGGTGCGGTCATGACCGGGGGGAAAACGGGCCGCCTGTGCCGCCGCTGATCCGAACGTCCACCACGCTGGGGGGTGTGGTGTGTTCGGAGCCTCCGTGTGGCGTTGGAACGAAGCCAGTGCCGGGGGGTGTCCCTATGTTCCGAGTCAAGCCGCGAGAGCGGTTGGTTCGGGGGTAGGGGCGGTGGGTGGTTGGTAGTAGGTGCCGTTGCGGAGCATCGCGAAGATGACGTTGCAACGACGACGGGCCAGGCAGATCACGGCGGCGTTGTGTCGTTTTCCTTCGGCTCGTTTGCGATCGTAGTAGGCCTTCGAGATCGGGTCGCGATTCGAGGCGATCCACGCGGAGTAGAACAGTGCGTTCTTCAATCGTTTGTTGCCCGAACGAGCGGGGAACTCACCACGGATCGACGTCCCTGATCGCCGTGTGATCGGGGCGATGCCCGCATACGCGGCCAGGTGGCCCGCGGTCTCGAACCCGGTGCCATCGCCGATCGCGAGGAGGATCTGGGCTGCGGTCTTGATGCCGATCCCCGGCATGCTCATCAAGACCGAGGCGAGAGGGAAGTCCTCCAGCATGGCCTCGACTTCGTGGGCGACCGTGGCCCGTTGCGCTTTCAACTCCTTGACCTGCCCGGCCACCCTGGGGATCACGAGCTCGACCGCCGCGGTCGCCGGCACTGTCACGGTCTGCTCGCTCAGCGCCGTGAAGATCTTCTCGACCAGCGCAGAGGGATCGCGGCGAGAATGGGAACGAGCGAACCTCAAAACCCGCCCCCGCCCAGCGGACGTGAACCCGGTGGGGCCTCCGAACTTCTCTAGCAGCTCCAGCACGAGGTCGGTGGAGAGGGTCCCGCCGGGGAAGACACGTTCTAGTGCGGGGTGGATCTGGGTGAGCAGCGAACGGATCCGGTTCAACGCCCTGGTGGTCTCGTGGGCGAGGTCCTCGTCGAACCCGGCGAGGACTTTCAGCGCGGAGAGGACCTCGTTGTCATGGTCGACCTGCCGCAGCGTGTGGGGCATGGTGCGGGCGGTGTCGGCGATGATGAACGCGTCTCTGGCGTCGGTCTTCGATCTTCCCGGATACAGGTCTGCTGCTTTTCGCATAGCTAACCCGGGAAGATACGCCACAGCGCAGCCGGTGTCTCTGGCCACCGCGATCGGCAACGCCCCGATGGTGTTGGGCTGGTCCACGACCATCAGCACCTCACCACGCTCCTGCAGGCTGGTGAACAACTCCCGCAGCTGGGTCTCGTCCTGCGGGAGGGGTTTGTCGAACAGTTTGTGCCCGGTCGCATCCAGCGCGCACCCGTGGTGGGCGGTCTTGCCCACATCCAGGCCGATGATTACCGCGAAACGGTTCTCCATGATGAGCCTCCTTGGCGCACCATCGCTGGTCGCAGTCTTGACACCCGATGCCGGCACCCACGTTACGAAGAGACCTCGCCACCACGGCGGCGGGCCGTGTCCCTATCAGCGGTCAACGCGTGTCTCTCGACCGGGCGGCAACACCCCCCGGACCATCAATGGCAGGGCAACAAAGCCATACCCGGCCGAGCGACCAGACCCCCGACCATCGGAGGCACTCACAAGGTAACGGGGCACAGGCTTCGAGCGGATCTGATCCGCGCCGGTTGCCGGCGTGTGCGTCCGCTGCGCCCACACCGGCCCGTTCGGGGGAACGGGCCGGGGCGCAGCGGGCGCATCACGTTAAGGTGCGCCGCGCGCCCGCCATCTCCTCGCGACCGCTGCTCGACGCCGTGCCGTCGCCGCTCGTTGTGCGTGTCCGGACCCCCTGCGACACTGCAGCACATGACTCCGTCCGAGCCGTCCACCCCGTCCGATCTGCGAGCCCGTGCCCTGGGGCACCTGAGAGACCTCACGGGCAATCCGTCCGCGGACTTCCACCCGGGCCAGTTCGAGGCCGTCTCGGCGCTGGTGGAGGGGCACCGGCGGGCTCTCGTGGTGCAACGGACTGGTTGGGGAAAGTCCGCCGTCTACTTCCTCTCCGCGCTGCTCATGAGGACGCAGGGCTACGGGCCCACGCTGATCATCTCCCCGCTGCTCGCGCTCATGCGGGACCAGGTCTCGGCCGCCCAGCGTGCCGGGGTCCGAGCGGCCGCGATCTCCTCCGCCAATCCCACCGAGTGGGCGGAGATCTCCAGTGCCCTGGACCGCGGTGAGGTGGATGTCCTGCTGGTCTCGCCGGAGCGGCTCAACAACCCGCGGTTCCGGGACGAGCAGCTGCCTCAGCTCATGGACCGGCTGGGGCTGCTGGTCGTGGACGAGGCGCACTGCATCTCGGACTGGGGCCACGACTTCCGCCCGGACTACCGGCGGATCAAGGACATGCTGGCGCAGCTGCCGGACTCCGTGGCGGTGCTGGCCACCACGGCCACCGCGAACGAGCGCGTGATCGAGGACGTCAGGGAGCAGCTGGGGGTGGGCTCCGGGTACGGGGGCGAGGTGTTCACCCTGCGCGGTCCGCTGTCCCGCGCGTCGTTGCGGCTGGGGGTGCTGCGCCTGCCCTCCACCTCGGCGAGGCTGGCCTGGCTGCTGGCCCATCTGGACGAGCTGCCGGGCAGCGGGATCATCTACGCCCTGACCATCGGTGCGGCGGAGGACACCGCCCAGGCCCTCACGGACGCGGGTCACCGCGTGGCCGCCTACACGGGCCGCACCGACGCCGCGGAGCGGGAGGACCTCGAGGCGGCGCTGAAGGACAACCAGGTCAAGGCCCTCGTGGCCACCTCCGCGCTCGGCATGGGTTTCGACAAGCCCGATCTGGGCTTCGTGGTGCACCTCGGTGCGCCGTCGTCCCCCGTGGCCTACTACCAGCAGGTGGGGCGTGCCGGGCGCGCCACGGACACCGCGGACGTCCTGCTGCTCCCCGGGCGCGAGGACCGGGACATCTGGGAGTACTTCGCCACCGCGTCCATGCCCACCGAGGAGAAGGCCACCGCCGTCCTCACCGCACTTGCGGAGCACGGCGGGCCGCTGTCCGTCGCGGCGCTGGAGCCCCGCGTCAACATCAAGCGCTCGCCGCTGGAGCTGCTGCTCAAGGTGCTCGCCGTGGACGGAGCCGTGGAACGCGTGGGCGGGGGATGGCAGAGCACCGGCAGGCCGTGGCACTACGACGCTCCGCGGTACGACCGTGTGGGCCGCGCCAGGGAGGCCGAGCAGCGGGCCATGCTGGACTACCAGGTCACGGACGGGTGCCGCATGCAGTTCCTCACGCGCCAGCTCGACGACCCCTCGGGGGAACCGTGCGGGCGGTGCGACGTGTGCGCGGGGCCGTGGTACCCCACCGACGTCGATCCCGAGCTCTCCTCCGCGGCGGATGCCGCCCTGCACCGCGCCGGTGTCCCCCTCGAGCCGCGCGCCCAGTGGCCCACGGGAATGGAGCGTCTCGGCATCCGTGTGAAGGGCAAGATCCCGGAGACGGAGCGCGCGGAGCGCGGTCGCGCCGTGGCGCGCCTCACCGATCTCGGCTGGGGGGCCCGGCTGCGGGAGATCTTCCGCGCGGACGCGAACGGGCAGCCGGTGGACTCCCAGGTCACCAGGGACCTCGGACGGGCCGCCCTCACGGTGCTGTCGCAGTGGGACTGGCAGCAGCGGCCCACGGCCGTGGTGGCCATGCCGTCCCAGTCCCGACCGCAGCTGGTGGACTCCCTGGCACGGGGCATTGCGTCGGCGGGCCACCTCCCGTTCTGGGGCGCGCTGGAGCTGAATCCCGACGTCCCCCGGGGCAGCCACGGGGGCAACAGTGCCTACCGGCTTGCCGAGGTGTGGGACCGGTTCACCGTTCCGCCGGACGTGACGGAGCAGCTCAGCGCTTCGGGGCGTCCCGTGGTCCTGCTGGTGGACGACCTCGTGGACAGCCGCTGGAGCCTCACGGTCGCGGCGCAGCAGCTGCGGCTGGCCGGTGCTGAGGCCGTGCTGCCGTTCGTGCTCGCGGCACAGGGCTGAGCGGTTTGAGTGCCCGACCGGGCCGGGGCCGCCGCCCGTTACCTTGTGAGTGCCTCCGATGGTCGGGGGTCTGGTCGCTCGGCCGGGTATGGCTTTGTTGCCCTGCCATTGATGGTCCGGGGGGTGTTGCCGCCCGGTCGAGAGACACGCGTTGACCGCTGATAGGGACACGGCCCGCCGCCGTGGTGGCGAGGTCTCTTCGTAACGTGGGTGCCGGCATCGGGTGTCAAGACTGCGACCAGCGATGGTGCGCCAAGGAGGCTCATCATGGAGAACCGTTTCGCGGTAATCATCGGCCTGGATGTGGGCAAGACCGCCCACCACGGGTGCGCGCTGGATGCGACCGGGCACAAACTGTTCGACAAACCCCTCCCGCAGGACGAGACCCAGCTGCGGGAGTTGTTCACCAGCCTGCAGGAGCGTGGTGAGGTGCTGATGGTCGTGGACCAGCCCAACACCATCGGGGCGTTGCCGATCGCGGTGGCCAGAGACACCGGCTGCGCTGTGGCGTATCTTCCCGGGTTAGCTATGCGAAAAGCAGCAGACCTGTATCCGGGAAGATCGAAGACCGACGCCAGAGACGCGTTCATCATCGCCGACACCGCCCGCACCATGCCCCACACGCTGCGGCAGGTCGACCATGACAACGAGGTCCTCTCCGCGCTGAAAGTCCTCGCCGGGTTCGACGAGGACCTCGCCCACGAGACCACCAGGGCGTTGAACCGGATCCGTTCGCTGCTCACCCAGATCCACCCCGCACTAGAACGTGTCTTCCCCGGCGGGACCCTCTCCACCGACCTCGTGCTGGAGCTGCTAGAGAAGTTCGGAGGCCCCACCGGGTTCACGTCCGCTGGGCGGGCGGGTTTTGAGGTTCGCTCGTTCCCATTCTCGCCGCGATCCCTCTGCGCTGGTCGAGAAGATCTTCACGGCGCTGAGCGAGCAGACCGTGACAGTGCCGGCGACCGCGGCGGTCGAGCTCGTGATCCCCAGGGTGGCCGGGCAGGTCAAGGAGTTGAAAGCGCAACGGGCCACGGTCGCCCACGAAGTCGAGGCCATGCTGGAGGACTTCCCTCTCGCCTCGGTCTTGATGAGCATGCCGGGGATCGGCATCAAGACCGCAGCCCAGATCCTCCTCGCGATCGGCGATGGCACCGGGTTCGAGACCGCGGGCCACCTGGCCGCGTATGCGGGCATCGCCCCGATCACACGGCGATCAGGGACGTCGATCCGTGGTGAGTTCCCCGCTCGTTCGGGCAACAAACGATTGAAGAACGCACTGTTCTACTCCGCGTGGATCGCCTCGAATCGCGACCCGATCTCGAAGGCCTACTACGATCGCAAACGAGCCGAAGGAAAACGACACAACGCCGCCGTGATCTGCCTGGCCCGTCGTCGTTGCAACGTCATCTTCGCGATGCTCCGCAACGGCACCTACTACCAACCACCCACCGCCCCTACCCCCGAACCAACCGCTCTCGCGGCTTGACTCGGAACATAGGGACACCCCCCCCGGAGTGTCCCCAGCTCGGGTTCCGGATACTGAATTATCCTGACGGCATGGCCCAGCACTCAGGTGATCCGCTCGTGGAGATCGTCATTCCCGTCCACTCCACATCACGTCCCATCGAACGCGCCGTGTCCTCCGCGCTTCGTGCGAGCCGAGGAGCCCGCCCGGGGCAGTGCCGCGTGACGGTGGTGGCGCACCACGTGTCCGCTGACGAGGTCCGGGCCGTCCTGTCCGCTGAGCAGCGCGCAGCGGTCACGGTGATCGAGTGCGAGGACCGTGGGAGCACGGCGGCGGTGCCCCGCAACGAAGCCCTTCGCCGCACCAGGGCACGCTACATCAGCTTCCTCGACAGCGACGACACCCTCGACGCGGGCGCGGTGACCCGGTGGCTCGGGATCGCCGAGCGCAGGGGCAGCGACCTCGTGATCCCCTTCCAGCACCACACGGGCCATCGAGTGGACATCACCCCCATCCTCCGCCCGTTCCGCAGCTCCCGTCTGGACCCGGTGAAGGATCGGCTGAGCTACCGCAGCACCGCCTTCGGTCTGGTGAGGACCGCCGTGGTGCGAGAGTGCGGACTGGAGTTTGACGAGTCGGTCGCCACGGGGGAGGACCAGTCCTTCGTCGTCGGGCTCTACGCCACGGCGGAGCGCATCGACTACGCGCCGGGCGGGCCAGGACTGCTGATGCATGCGGATGCCGCAGACCGGGTCTCGGGCCAGGTGGTTCCGGTGCGCCGGAGCGTGGAGGCCACCCTGCGACTCGAAGCCCAGCCGTGGTTCGCGGCTGCGCCGTCACTGCGGAGGTCGTACATTCTCAAGTGCCTCCGCGTGAACTGCTGCCCCGCGGTGGAGTCTGCGGTGCGGTCGGAGGAGTGGGACGAAGCGCGTGCTGAGACCGTCCTCCGAACGGTGAACGACCTGCTGGCGCTCGCTCCCGGTGCGGAGGGGTGTCTCTCCCGCGCCGACGTCGAGGTGCTGCGTCTGCTGCGCCATGGAGCGGACCGCGTGGACCTGCTGGGTGCCCTGGCCGCCCGACGGCGGTTCGCAACCCCCGCTGCCCTGCTCACCGAGGACCCCCGGCGGGTGCTCGACCGGCAGGCTCCGATGCGTATCGCTGCGGCCAGTGCCGTGCAGATCCTGCGCTACCGAGCCGGACGACGTCGCGGTCCCATCGCCCGACAGCCACACCGGGGAATGCCCTGACAGGTGCTGAGGCCAGGAGACCTGAGCAACCGCGTCGAGCCTCGCCGACCGTCACCGGGGCTGCAGCTATTCCGCTCGTTGAAGGGTGCCCGGCGCGACTCAGGAGCGACGAGTCCTGCGGCGCAGCTGCGTGACGCGCGGAGCGAGGTCCCGCCAGGAGAGGGCACACCAGGCCGCGAGGAACAGGACGGTGACGAGCACGTGCGATGCCAGGCTCGCGTGGTCCTTCTCGAACCAGAGTCCCAGGAGAACCAGTGCGTAGCCCGACACCACGCGCAGCATGAGTCCCGTCCAGGACATGCGGTCGTGGATCCACACGATCACCAGAGGGCCCAGGGAGCTCACCAGGCAGCCCACCAGGTAGCCCAGGGCCGCGGCCATCACCCCCAGTTCGGGGCCCCACCACAGGATGGTTCCCACGCCCAGCAGCAGGCCCACGGCGTTGCACGCGGCGAGGGCGCGCACGCCCCAGTTTTCGCCGCCGTTGAGTCGCGAGTTGGAGGCGTTGAAACTCGTGGCGGAGACCGCGAAGAAGAGCACGATGAGCAGAGGAGCGGCCTGGGTGAACTCTGCGGCGCGCGCGCTGTAGAGCAGGTGGATGATGGGCTCCGCCCACAGGATTCCCACCCCGAACACGGGCAGGAACACGAGCACCATGATCCGCAGGATCGAATCCAGCTGCCGGCGCATGCCGGGGAAGTCCCCGGCCGTGAACATGCGTGCCACCGCCGGCGCGAGCGCCACCAGCATGGAGGAGGACAGCATGCTCGCGGGCGTGGCGATGCTGACTGCTGCGGAGTACTGACCCACGGCCGAGGCCGTGTCGTAGTGCTTGCCCATGATCATGGAGAGCTGCAGCAGCCCGGAGGCCGTGAGGATGTTGATGGCCGCCCACACGGTGAACGTGTTGATCTCCCGCTTGAGCGGTCGGGGCAGAGGCCCGCCGGAGGTGCGGGGCCAGCCGGGGATCGCGTAGATGAGGTACCCCAGGCTCAGTGGGAGCAGCAGCAGGGGAGTGAACCCTCCGAGCAGGACCAGCAGCAGCAGGGTGAGGGTGACACCCGAGCTGATGCAGTCCCACACGGCAGTGGTGACGAACTGGTTGTTGCCGGTACGCACTCCACGCACAAAGTTGTAGGCGGACAGTGCGACCACCAGCAGACCCGCCGAGACCGCGTAGGAGGGTGGCAGGTGCAGAGACCACGTGGCCACCCCAACCGCCACCACGGCCAGCACGGCGGTGGCCAGCGCGGCGGTCCGGGACGTGTAGACCGCCACGGAGAGCTGCTCCTCGCGGTGCTGCTGTCCGCGCGCCATGGCGATGAACTTGGAGGCGGCGTTGCCTGAGGCCTGTGGCCACAGCAGCACGAGGAACAGCGCCAGGGAGATCGCCAGGTTGACCTGACCGAGGATCTCGCTGCCCAGCATGTTGCCGATCAGCAGGCTGTAGCCGAACCGGGACAGCCCCTGGACGAACACCGCCACCACGGTCAGAGCGAAGGACGAACCGATGGGGTTGTCCCTGTTCTCGTGGTTGGGAGGAGGGAAGAGGATCTTCCGCCACCGCCCGGTGGGTCTGGGCTGTGCTGGGGGCGTGGTCATCACGGGGAGTCTAGTTCACGGGTGCGCGTGTGCCGGTGGTCGGGCGGGAACTGAGAGCGCGTGGATAGAGTGGGCGCATGCGAATTCTGGTGGTCTCCACGTGGTACCCCGATCGGGACGCGCCGTTCCGCACGCCGTTCGTTCCCAGGCACGTTGCCGCCATCGCGCGCGACCACGAGGTGCACGTGGTTCACATCCGGCTCCTCGACCACGGCGCCCCGTGCGAGGAGAGCTGGGACGGAGTGGGCGTCACCCGGGTGGGCCTGGATCCCCGCCACCCCATGAGCGTGCTCCGGACGCTGGGGGTGCTGAGGACCTGGGCGTCGCACGCGGACGTGGTGCACACCATGGCGCTGTCCTCCGCGCTTGTCGCCGCGTCCCTGGCATGGTCCAGGCCGTGGGTGCACACGGAGCACTGGAACGGCGTGATCTTCCCCGAGCACGTTCATCCGGTCTGGGAACGGGTGGCCTGGTTGCGCCACGTGCTGCGTCTCCCCGACGCAGTCACGGGGGTGAGTTCCCTCATGACCAGCACGTTGGAGCGTTTCGCGCGTCCCGGCACCGTCCAGCGCATCGGCAATGTGGTGGAGCACAGCGAACTGGTGCCGCCCAAAGCGGCTCAGCCCTTCGCGCTGATGGCAGTGGGAGCCGCCACGGAGCACAAGGGGGCCGAACTCGCGGTGGAGACGGTGGCCTGGTTGCGGGACCGCGGCCACGACGCCTCTCTGGTGTGGGCGGGAGACGGTCCTCGTCGTGCGGCGGCCCTGGAGCGGGCCGCGGAGCTGGGAGTCGCCGACCACGTGTCGTTCCCCGGATTCCGCAGCCCCGAGCAGCTCTGGCAGCACTTCGCGGAGTCGTCGGTGTTCGTGCTGCCCTCCAGATCAGAGACCTTCTGCGTGGCGGCCGCGGAGGCACTCGCGGCCGGCCGGCCGGTGGTGATGGGCGATCAGGGGGGTCAGCGCGACTTCATTCGCCCGTCCAACGGTCGAATGGTGCCCACGCGCAGCGCTGAGGCCTTCGGCTCCGCCGTTGTGGACCTCGTGTCGGACCCCGGCACCGAGCCCCCCCAGGCGCTGGCGGACACCATCCGCCGGGAGTACGGGCGCGATGCCGTCGCGGACCAGCTCACCGGGCTCTACCAGGAGGTCACGGACGGCACGGTCGGCCGCCGCCGCAATAGTCGTCGGGCTCGAGGACGTTGACGCTTTGACCCGGCACTCTCGGGCCCTATAGTCTTGACACCGTTGTTTTCCTGGACTCAGTCCAGGGTTGACAGCGTGGAGACGTGCCAGAGCGGCCGAATGGACTTCACTGCTAATGAAGGGCTCGGATTAACCCCGGGCCGGGGGTTCAAATCCCCCCGTCTCCGCATTACGAGAAGGCCCCTGCCTCTCCGGGAACACCCGGGGGAGCAGGGGCCTTTCGCATACCCGGGCCGGGCGGTGCGCTCAGGCGACGTCGCCCGTGCGGGAGAGCTCCCTGGGCTCGCCGCGGCGCATGAAGAACGTGAGCACCAGGACGAGGGCGCCGATCACCGTGGCCGTGACGAACGCGGCGTGCACGCCCGGGATGGAGTCCGTGACCGTGGTGCCGTCCGGGCGCTGAGAGACCACCGTGCCGGCCTGCAGCACGCCCACGAGCAGTGCGGTGCCGGCACCGCCGGCCACCTGCTGCAGCGTGGAGAGCATCGCCGAACCGTGGGAGTACAGGTGCGGCGGCAGCGGGTTCAGTCCGGAGGTGAAAGCCGGGGTGAAGATCAGTGCCAGCCCCACGGACATCGCGATCTGCAGCGTCACGATCCACCACACGGGGGTGTCCGCCTCCAGGCGGGAGAACCCGAACATCACGAGGGTCAGCAGAGCGGCACCCGGAACGGTCAGAGGGCGGGGTCCCCACGCGTCGAAGAGCCTGCCGACCACGGGGCCCAGCAGACCCATCACGAGGCCGCCGGGGAGCAGGATCAGCCCGGTCTCCAGGGTGTCCAGGCCACGGCCGGTCTGGAGGTAGAGGGGCAGCACGATGACCCCGCCGAACAGCGTCATCATGCCGAGGGCGAGGACAGCCACCGAGACAGTGAACTCCCGGTAGCGAAAGGTCCTCATGTCCAGGAACGGCTCGTTGCGCCGCTGCAGGCGCGTCTGGCGCCACACGAACAGACCCACCAGCACCACGCCCAGCGCAAGTACGGTGGCGCCGCCCGCGGCGGACGAGAACCAGCTCGGGTCGGACCCGGTCTCGGAACCGGCCGCGCCCACGGCGGAGAGCCCCTGCACCAGGGAGCCGAAACCCAGCACGGACAGCACCACCGACGGCAGGTCCAGGCGAAGGGTGCCGCGCTCGCTCACGTCCTTGAGCCGCAGCAGCCCGATCGCCAGGGCCAGCAGGGCGATGGGGAGCACGAACCAGAAGATGGTGCGCCACGGGAAGTGGGCCAGGATCAGGCCCGAGAGCGTGGGCCCGAGGGCCGGAGCCACGGAGATCACGATCGACACGTTGCCCATGACCACACCGCGGCGCTGACGGGGCACGAGCATCAGGATGGTGGTCATCAGCAGGGGCAGCATGATGGCGGAGCCGAAGGCCTGGACCACGCGGGCGAGGATCAGCACCCCGAAGCTGGGGGTCACCGCCGCCAGCAGGGTGCCCAGGGCGAAGCTGCCCATGGCCAGGGCGAACACGGCGCGGGTGCTGAAGCGTTGCAGCAGGAACCCGGTGGTGGGGATGACCACCGCCATGGTGAGCATGAAGGACGTGGTGACCCACTGGACCGTGGCGGCGCTCACGGACATGTCCTCCATGATGTGCGGCAGCGCCACGTTGAGAACGGTCTCGTTGAGGATCACCACGAACGCGGCCACGAGCAGCACCGCGATGGTCGCGGTGGCTCCGGCGGCTGACTGCGGTCGTTCTTCGGCCTGTGCGGCAGAGGACATGGGGGAGCTCCGAACGGTCTGGGGAGGTGGTGCCCGTCCGCAGGGGAGACCGGCGGGGGCCGCGCAAGCATAGCGGCGTGTCCGCGCAGCGGCAAGGCTGTCACACGTTCACGGGAGAACGCGAGCCGCCGGGCGCTGCGCACCGTCCGGGGGTCACGAGCGGGGCGTCGTGCGCGGTCTGGTGGGCGGCGTGCCGCCCGCCCCCCCGTCACAATTCGGACGGCACCGTGTTTGCTCCCGCATATCGATGCACATGGATACACTCCAAAACAGCACCAGGTCCACTCCCGCCCGCTCGGGTCCGCGGCGTACCGGACCCGGGCCGGAGCAGGAGGAACGGGCATGGGCAGTGCACGAGTGCGGGGTTGGATCGCGGCGGGAGTGTCGCTGGCAGTGATCGCCGCGGCAGTACCGGCGGCTGCGGCGCCCCCGGATGGAGCGGCGTCGTCGGGAGAGCAGGCCGCGCAGGCGCAGCCGGCGGTGACCGGGGGAGTGGCCACCCTGGGCCGGGGGTCGGCAGGGCAGGGCCGTGTGCTCCCCGAGACGGACCGGTTCGTGGTGGAGTACAAGGAGGGCGTGCCCCGGGAGCACCGCAGTGCCGCGCTCGCTCAAGCCTCGCAGACCGCTGACGTCCCGCGGGCGGAGACGGTCCGGGCCACGGGCAGCGGTGAGGATGTCGTGGAGACGGACACCATGCTCTCCCCTGCGGAGCAGAAGGACATGGTGGCCGCTATCGAGGCCAACCCTGCCGTGGAGTCCGCGGAGCCCGACCAGATCGTGGTGGGGGCGCTCGCCGCGACACCTCCCGCCACCCCGAACGACACGAACTGGAACTACCAGTGGGGCCCGCGCAACATCGGCGTGCCGAACGCGTGGTGGCAGGGCACCGGTCAGGGCGTGGTGATCGGCATTGCGGACACTGGCCAGATCAACCACCCGGACCTCAACGCCAAGACGGTGCCCGGCTACGACTTCCTCTCCGACACCTACCACTCGCGGGACGGCAACGGGCGTGACGCGAACCCGCAGGACCAGGGGGACTGGAGCCCGGGGCGGCCGTCCTGGTGGCACGGTTCGCACGTGGCGGGCATCGCCGCCGCGCAGACGAACAACAGGATGGGCATCGCCGGTGTGGCCCCCGACGCGAAGGTCCAGCATGCCCGCGTTCTCGGGGCGGACGGCCGCGGGTACGTATCGGACATCGCGGACGGCGTGATGTGGTCTGCGGGCATTCCCATCCCGGGAGTGCCCCGGAACACGAACCCGGCCAAGGTGGTCAACCTGTCGGAGGCGTGGGACTCCGGTAGCTGTCCCGCGGTGATGCAGAACGCGATCAACCGGATGCACAAGATCAACGTGCCGCTCGTGGTGGCGGCCGGCAACGCGGCCAAGAGCGCGAACCTGGCCGCGCCCGCCAACTGCGGGGGCGCCATCGTGGTGGGGGCCACGAATTCCCACAACCAGCTCACCGGATACTCCAACTGGGGGCCGATGCTCGACGTCGTGGCTCCGGGGGGAGACGCGGGCGCCCCCATCTGGTCCACGGTCAACACGGGCACCTACTCGATCGGCAAGCCGAGCTACGGAGACCTCAGTGGAACCTCCATGGCGGCCCCGCACGTGGCCGGGGTGATCGCGATCATGAAGGAGCGGAACCCGGATCTGGGCGTCGAGGCCATCCGGAGCACTCTTCGCAGCACCGGCACCCCCGTGAACGGCTACCGGAAGGTGAACGGCTATGCGGCGGCGCGAGCCGTGCCCAAGGCCAAGCCCACGGTGCGCGGCGCCATTGCCACCTATTACAACGCCCACGGCGGCGCTGCTGCCATGGGTGCACCCACCACGGGGGAGCAGAGCACGGGAACGGGCGGGGTGGTCCAAAGTTTCGTGAAGAACGGCCGCACCACGCGGATCTACTGGTCTCCCGGCACAGGAGCGCACAGGGTGGACACCTGGACGGGGATTGGTGCGCGCTACGTGAAGCTGGGCGGACACGCAGCACTCGGGCTGCCGCACAAGGACGAGCAGCCCACCGCCACGGGCGGGGCCTACCAGAGCTTCGTGGACCCGCAGACCCGGCGTGCCACCAAGATGATGTGGAGCAAGGCCACCGGCGCGCAGCCCGTGGTGGAGACGTCAGCCATCGGGCAGCGGTGGTCCCGCGACGGCTACGAGGCCGGTGCCGGCTACCCCACCTCACCCGAGGTGAAGACCTCAACGGGTGCGTACCAGCGCTTCCGCAACGTGAAGACCGGTGAGACCACGCAGTACACCTGGACACGGAGCACGGGGAAGGTGGTCCGCATCGCCGTCCGCTGACCGCCCGCAGAACGGCCCGGGGTGCGGCTCGGGCGCCTGACTCCGGGATGAACCTGCCCCGCCCTGCCCGTCGATATCCTGGACGGCATGGGTATACAGCAGCGCGTGGTGGTGGTGGGGGCCGGTCCCCGTGGTCTGTCGGTCGTGGAACGGCTCGTGGCCCGTTCGGCGCACACGGGGGACCGCGTCCACATCGACCTGGTGGATCCCTTCCCTCCTGGCCCGGGGCACGTGTGGCGCACGGACCAGTCGGACGTGTTCCTCATGAACACACCCTCCCTGTTCCCCACCGTCATCGCGGCACCCGGGGCCCTGGAGGTGCCCTCGCCGGAACCGCTGCGGGGGATGAGCTTCGAGCGGTGGCGCCGCGGCGTCGTCGCCGGGGAGATCACGCCCGTGACGCCGCTCTCGCCGGAGCAGAGCGCGGCGCTCGCGGAGCTCACCCCCCAGGGCTACCCGCCGCGCGCCGTCTACGGGCGCTACCTCGAGTGGGTGTTCGCCACGCTGCAGGAGAACCTCCCGGACACGGTGCGCCTGCAGGTGCACCGCGGAGAGGCCGTGGACGCGTGGGTCCGTTCCGAGGGCCGGCACCGCTACGCGGTGGAGCTGTCGGGCGGGCTCGTGCTCCCGGCGGACGCGGTGGTGCTCGCCCTGGGCCACCTGGACGCGCACCTGCGCCCGGCGCAGAAGGACCTGGTGGACGGGGCCGCCGAGCACGGCCTCACGTACTGGCCGCCCACCGTGCCCGCGGACGCCTTCTGGTCCGAGCTGCCGAGCGGTGAGACGGTCCTGGTGCGCGGCATGGGTCTGAACTTCTGCGACGCGCTGGCGCGGTTCACCGAGGGCCGTGGTGGCTCGTTCGACACCGACCCGAACAACCCCGAACGGTTGGTCTACCACCCCTCGGGGCGCGAGCCGAAGATCGTGGCCGGGTCCCGGCGGGGCACCCCCTACCGCGCGAAGCCCGTGCTGCAGGGCTACTACGCGCAGTCCCTCCAGACCCGGTTCTTCACCCTGGACGCCGTGCAGGAGCTGGCGGAGGACTCGCAGCGGGCCCTGTCCTTCGAACGGCAGCTGTGGCCGCTGATCCGCAAGGACGTGATCTGGAACTACTACACGGTCCTGGCCCGCACCGCGCCCGAGGCCTTCCAGTCCGATCCGCAGCAGTTCCTGCGGGAGCTCGACGAGATCCTCCTGGACACCACCGACCCCGGCTGGTCGCACCACAGTGACGCCCTGATCTCCGACGCCGTGGTCCCCGGCCGGCAGCTGCAGCAGGCACGGCTGGCCCGTCCGTTCGAGGACGTTAGCTTCGCGAGCCACGACGAGTACGCTGCGGCGGTCGTGCACTACCTGGACCGCGATGTCCACGGCTCGTTGCGCGGCGAGGACGACCCCGTGAAGATGGCGATCGCGTCCCTCAACGCCGCGCGCACGGTGCTCAAGTGCGTCCTCGCGGAGATCGGGATCTCGGACTCCTCGTGGGTCCACGAGCTGCGCCGCCAGTTCGAGCCCCTCGTGGAAGGCCTCGCCTCGGGCCCGCCCGTGCTGCGGATCCAGCAGCTCGCGGCGCTCACCCGGGCGGGCGTGGTCCGCTTCCTCGGCCCCGAGCCCCGTTTCGTGGTGGACCGCACCGAGGGGTGCTTCGTGGCGGCCTCTCCGTGGGTCGAGGACGCACCGGTGCGCTCGCGGTGGCTCATCGAGGCGATGTCCCCCACCAACGACGTCCACCGCAACATCTCGCCGCTGCTCACCCACATGCACGAGCGCGGGCTGGTGCGCGCCCGCCTCATGGAGACCCAGGACGGCGCGAGCCCCGAGTCCAGCTCGGGTCTGGACGTGAGCATCGAGCGCGCCCGCGGCACCCGGGACGACGACGCCGCGTCCCGGTCCTTCGTCTACCGCGCCGTGGGCGCCGGAGACCAGGCGGAGGAGGGGATCTACGTAATCGGCCTGCAGCTGTCCTCGGTGCAGTGGGGCGTGTCCATCGCCGCGGAGGCCGAGGCTCCGGCTCACCTTGGCTCCCGCACGATCGCGGACGCGGACCAGATCGCGCAGGACGTCTTCGCGGGGGCGCGGCGCGAACCGTGAGCGGGGCGCCCGGGGCGCGGGCGGCGTCGTCGTCGTGGGGCGGTGTGCTCAGCCGAGGACGGCGCGGGCGGTCCGCTCGTCCGTGACCAGGTGGGAGACGAAACCCGCCTGCAGGACTGCGCGCAGCACGGGCACCTTGGCGGCCCCTCCGGCCACGCAGATCCGGATCTCCTTGCGGCGCAGCGCCTCCAGGGGGATGGACACGGTGCGTTCGTCCAGCTCGGGGACGGCCACCCGGCCGTGCTCGTCGATGAAGTGTGAGCACAGGTCGCCCACGGCGTCGCGCGTGACCCCGGCGCGTTCGGAGGGTGACAGGACGTCCCTCATGAGCAGGGGAGAGTCCTCCGGCACCGATCCCACGGTGAAGATCGCGGTGCGTGCGCTGCGGCCCAGGTCCAGGACGTACTTGATGCTCCGGTCCTGCTCCACCACCTGCCTGACCTCGTGGCTGTCGAAGAGCATGGGCAGCGGCAGGGTGTGGGGGTAGGCGGAAAACGCGGCGCACAGCAGCCGGATCGTCTCGTGGTGGCCCACGAGCGGTGAGGCCAGGCTGCTGCCGCCCTTGAGCTGGACCATGTGCACCCCGCTGCGCGGCTGGGGCGTCAGTGCCTGGGCCACCGCCCGCATGGTCCGGCCCCACGTGATGCCCACGAGATCGCCGTCGGCCACGTTCTCCTCGAGCACCTGGGCACCCATGCCGCCGAGCTCGTGCAGCAGCTCCTCGTCCGTGTCCGCCGCGGCCACCACGCGCGCCTGCGCGAGGCCGAAGCGCTCGCACAGCTGCCGGCCCACGTCCGAGGACACGGCGCGGGGATCGCGGATCTCGATGCTCACGAACCCCCGGTCCTTGGCGTGCTGCAGCAGCTTGGAAACCGTGGGCCGGGAGATCGACAGCTTCCGGGCGATGTCCGCCTGGGGCAGGCCGCGCTGGTAGTACAGCCGCGCCACGTCCAGGGACTGGGCGTCCCGTGAGCTCAGCTCCACGCGCCGAGCTCCCGTCCGGGGAGGGAGCCGGTCACAGGCCCATGATCACGCCGACGAGCGCGGCGTTGAGCATGTTGGTGAGGAAGCCGGCGAACAGGGCGAACATGCCCAGCTGGGCCACGTCCGCGCGCCGGTCCGGTGCCAGCCCGCCGAACGAGCCGATCTGGATGGCGATCGACGACAGGTTGGCGAAGCCCGCCAGGGCGAACGTGGTGATCAGCACCGACTGGGGCTGCAGGTCCGGGATGGCCGGGCCGAAGGACGTGTAGCCCACGAACTCGTTGAGGATGGTCTTCTGGCCGATGAAGTTGCCCACCTGTGCGGCGTCCTCCCACGGCACGCCGATGGCCCAGGCGAGCGGTGCGAAGAGGATCCCGAACAGGCCCTCGAGGGACCAGCCCTCGAAGCCGAAGAGCGAGCCGAACCACTCCAGACCGCCGGACACCATGGCGATCAGGGCGATGAAGGCGATGAGCAGGCAGCCCACGATCACCGCGATCCTGCCGCCGCTCAGGGCGCCGTTGCCGATGGCGTCGATGAGGTTCTTGGACTCGGTGTCCTTCACCTTGAGCGTGTTGACAGACGCCACGGACTCCTCGGTCTCCGGCATGAGGGCCTTGGCGATCAGCAGGGAGCCGGGAGCGTTCATCACGGAGGCCGCGAGCAGGTAGGGCAGCGGCGCGCCCAGCAGCGAGTAGCCCACCAGGGTGGAGCCCGCCGCGGCGGCGAAGCCACCGGTCATGCACGTGAACAGCTCTGAGCGGGTCAGCTTGCTCAGGTAGGGCTTGATCACCAGCGGAGCCTCGCTCTGCCCCAGGAAGATCACCGTGGCCGCGAACACGGACTCCACCTTGGAGGTTCCCATGATCTTGTTCAGCGCCGTGCCCACGACGTGGACGAAAACCTGGATCACCCGCAGGTAGTACAGGCCACCGATGAGCGCGCCCAGGAAGATGATCACGGGCAGGACGCTCAGCGCGAAGACGAAGCCGTTGTCCTCGCTGACCAGCCCGCCGAAGACGAACATGACGCCCTCGTTGGTGAAGCTAATGAGCTTCTGGATCAGGTCCGAGACCCACTTCAACGCCGCGTAGCCGGCTTCCCACTTGAGGATCAGCAGCGCGACCCCCGCCTGCAGGGCGAGCCCCACGCCTAGCGTGCGCCACTTGATGGCGTGCCGGTGGCGGGAGAACAGGATGATGATGCCCAGGATGAGCGCAATGCCCACCAGGCCCTGGAAACGGCCCACGGTGACCCCAGCTTTCGTTGTCCGGCACGGCGGCGACGGTGCCGCAGCGTGCACATTTGTCAAAACTATAAGTGCCAGAATTTCCGAATCGACGCATAGGATGGAGAACGAGTCGTGTCGCGGGCGCGCACCCGCACCAGCACGGCGCCGCATCTACACGAGGGAGTGAGCACGATGGTCGAATCGTTCGACGCCGTTGACGTGATCCGCATGAAGAGGGATCGCCAGACGCTGTCCCCGGAGGCCATCAACTGGGTGATCGACGCCTACACCCGCGGTGTGGTGGCGGACGAGCAGATGTCCGCCCTGGCCATGGCCATCTTCCTCAACGGCATGGACCGCACCGAGATCTCCCGGTGGACGCAGGCCATGATCGACTCCGGCGAGCGCATGAACTTCCAGGCGCTGTCCCGGCCCACCGCGGACAAGCACTCGACCGGGGGCGTGGGGGACAAAATCACGCTGCCGCTCGCCCCGCTGGTTGCGAGCTTCGGGGTGGCGGTGCCGCAGCTCTCGGGCCGCGGGCTGGGCCACACGGGCGGCACCCTGGACAAGATGGAGGCCATCCCCGGGTGGCAGGCGGATCTGTCCAACGAGCGCATGATGGAGATCCTGGACACGGTGGGCGCGGTGATCTGCGCGGCCGGCAGCGGCCTGGCACCCGCGGACAAGAAGCTCTACGCGCTGCGCGACACCACCTCCACGGTGGAGTGCATCCCCCTGATCGCGTCCTCGATCATGTCCAAGAAGATCGCCGAGGGCACGGGTGCCCTGGTGCTGGACGTCAAGACCGGCCCGGGCGCGTTCATGAAGCTCGAGCAGGACGCCCGCGAGCTCGCGCGCACCATGGTGGACCTGGGCAAGGACCACGGCGTGAACACCGTCGCCCTGCTCACGGACATGTCCCGCCCGCTCGGACGCACGGTGGGCAACGCCCTGGAGGTGCGCGAGTCCGTGGAGGTGCTCGCCGGGGGCGGGCCCAGCGACGTCGTGCGCCTGACCGTGGCGCTCGCGCAGGAGATGCTCGCCGCGGCCGGTGTGAAGGACGCGGACGTGGAGGCCGTGCTGCGGGACGGCCGGGCCATGGACTCCTGGAAGAAGATGGTGGCCGCTCAGGGTGGCGACCCGGAGGCTCCGCTGCCCGTGGCGAAGCACACGCAGGACGTGCTGGCCGAGACGGACGGCGTGCTCACCGAGATGGACGCGATGTCCGTGGGCGTGGCGTCGTGGCGCCTCGGCGCGGGCCGCGCCCGGCAGGGGGACCCCGTGCAGGCCGGTGCCGGTGTGGAGATCCACGCGGTGCCCGGCGAGCGGGTCACCCGTGGGCAGAAGCTGTTTACCCTGCACACGGACACCCCGGAGCGCTTCGAGCGCGCGCTGGAGTCCCTGACCGGCGGCGCGACCATCGACCCCGACGCCGCGGACGGCACCGGCGCCCGCGAAGACGTCGTCATCGACAGGATCGACTGAGTCAGCGCCCCGCACTGCCGTGCCCGCGGCGTGCTCCACGACCGTTGCCGGTGCGGACCGCACGGCAGCCCGAAACCACTGAGGAGAACCACATGATCACCCGCGCAGAGCTGGCCGCCATGGTCGACCACACCCTGCTCAAGCCCGAGTCCACCGCCCAGCAGGTCGCGGACCTCGCCCGCGAGGCCGCTGACCTGGGGGCCTACTCCATCTGCGTCTCGCCGTCCCGTCTGGACGTGGAGCTTCCCGAGGGCGTGAAGCTGGCCACCGTGTGCGGCTTCCCCTCCGGCGCCCACCCCTCCGAGGTCAAGGCCGTGGAGGCCGCGGACTCCGTGGCCCAGGGCGCGGACGAGGTGGACATGGTCATCAACCTCGGTCTCGCGATGGACGGCGACTGGGACGGCGTGCAGGAGGACATCGAGGCCGTGCGTGCCGCGTGCCCCGAGCCCACCGTCCTGAAGGTCATCATCGAGTCCGCGGCGCTGGACGACGAGCAGATCGTGGCCGCGTGCCGGGCTGCCGAGGCCGCCGGGGCGGACTTCGTGAAGACGTCCACGGGCTTCCACCCCGCCGGCGGCGCGAGCGTGGAGGCCGTGCGGCTCATGGCCGAGACGGTCGGCGGCCGCCTGGGTGTGAAAGCTTCGGGTGGCATCCGCACCACGGAGGCCGCACTGGCCATGATCGACGCCGGGGCCACCCGCCTGGGGCTCTCCGGCACGGCTTCTGTACTGGAAGGACTGGATTCCTGATGAACACGCAGCTGGCAGATCGCGTCCAGCAGTGGCTGGAGCACGACCCCGACGAGCGCACGCGCGCCGAGCTGAGCGCGCTGCTGGAGAAAGCACGGGGCGGGGACGACGCCGCCGCGGCGGACCTCGAGTCCCGCTTCGAGGGGCCCCTCATGTTCGGCACCGCCGGGCTGCGCGCCGCGGTCGGTGCGGGGGAGTCCCGCATGAACCGCGCCGTGGTGATCCGCGCGAGCGCCGGGCTGGCCTCGTTCCTCGTGGACCGCGTGGGCTCCGAGCCCCTCGTGGTGGTGGGCTGCGACGCCCGGCACGGTTCCGAGGACTTCGCCGCCGATGCCGCCGCGGTGTTCGCCGCGGCCGGCTGCCGGGCGGTGCGCCTGCCCGCCCAGCTGCCCACGCCGCTCGTGGCCTACGCCGTGCGTGAGCTCGGCGCGGACGCCGGTGTGATGGTCACGGCCTCCCACAACCCGCCCGCGGACAACGGCTACAAGGTGTACCTCGGTGCCCGCGCCGTGGCCGGCGACGACGAGATGGGCGTGCAGATCGTGCCGCCGGACGACGCCCGGATCGCCGAGCGCATCGCGGCCGCCCCTTTCGCGGACGAGGTCCCCCGCGACCCCGAGTCCGTGACCAGCGCCGAGGACTCGGTGCTGGACGGCTACGTCCGCCGCGCCGCCTCCCTGCGGGCCGGCGCGGGCGAGGGCCAGGAGATCCGGATCGCCCTGACGCCCATGCACGGCGTGGGTCTGGGCACCGCCCTGCGCGTCCTGGACGAGGCCGGCTTCCCGAACGTCTCGGTGGTGGCCGAGCAGGCCGAGCCGGACCCCGACTTCCCCACCGTGGCGTTCCCCAACCCGGAGGAGCCCGGCGCCATGGACCTGCTCATGGCGCTCGCGGCCCAGGAGGACGCGGACGTGGCCATCGCCATGGACCCGGACGCCGACCGCTGCGCGGTGGCCATCCCCACCGGCGCAGGCACCGGGGACCCGCTGCGCGACTGGCGCCGTCTGAGCGGCGACGAGATCGGGGCCCTGCTCGGCGAGGACGCGGCCTCCGACCCCGACCGCGCGGGGGACACCCTGGCGTGCTCGATCGTCTCCGGTCGGCTGCTGGGGCGCATTGCCGAGAACCACGGGCTCTCCTTCCGCCAGACCCTCACGGGCTTCAAGTGGATCGCCCGCACCCCCGGGCTGCGCTTCGGCTACGAGGAGGCGATCGGCTACTGCACCGACCCCACCGCCGTGCGCGACAAGGACGGGGTGTCCACCGCGGTGCGCGTCGCCTCGCTGGTCGCCCGGCTCAAGGAGCGCGGCACCACGGTCCAGGACGAGCTGGACCGGCTGGCCCACATGCACGGGCTCTTCGCCACGGCACCGCTGACGTTCCGCGTGGCGGACCTCTCGCTCATCACCCGCGGCATGCAGCGGCTGCGCGAGAACCCGCCCACGGAGCTCGCGGGGTCCCCGATCGCGGAGTTCGTGGACCTGGCCAAGGGCAGCCCCGAGCTGCTGCCCACCGAGGGGATCCTCATGCGCACCGAGGCCGACGACCGCGTGATCGTGCGACCCTCCGGCACGGAGCCCAAGCTCAAGTGCTACCTGGAGGTCGTGCTCCCGGTGCTGGACGACGCCGTGGTCCCGCGGGAGGACGCCGCCCACCGGCTGCAGCAGATCAGCACGCAGCTGCGGGAGGTCGTGGGTCTGTGAGTTCCGGGCCCGGCGCCGCCTCCCCGGGGCGGTGACCGCAGCCCACGACGAAGCCCCTGTCACCTGGCGATCCAGGGGACAGGGGCTTCGTGCTGCGCGGAAGGTAAGGGATTTGAACCCTTGGTACGGGTTTACCGCACACTGGTTTTCAAGACCAGCTCCTTAGGCCGCTCGGACAACCTTCCTTCGCCCGGTCCCGCACGGGGCGGTCTCGGACAAGTGGCCATTATTCCACGCGGCGCGCACGGGGTGCCACCGTGCCGGCCCGGGGACGACGCCGCTCCGCCGCCTCCCACGGGGCGGTGCGGCTGTCCGCCAGGCGGGAACAGCGGCGTCGTCCCCTGGCGCGGGCGGCGGCACCGGCGGGAGGATGGGCACGAACGAGCCGACGAGCGAGAGGAAGCAACCATGCGAGCCGTACGAGATCTGCGGTCCGGTGGCCCCGAGGTCCTGGAGGTCACCGAGGTGGCGGAACCGGAGCTGACCCCCGGTGGGGTGCTGATCGAGGTGACCGCCGCCGGGCTGAACCGCGCGGACATGCTGCAGCGGCAGGGCCACTACCCGGTGCCCGAGGACGCCACGGACGTGTTCGGTCTGGAGGTCTCCGGGACCGTGCTGGAGCTCGGACAGGAGGTGCCGGAGACGCTGGGCTTCGCCGTGGGGGACCGCGTGGTCGCGCTGGTGGACTCCGGGGGCTACGCCGAGCGCGCGGTGGCTCCGTGGGAGCAGGTGCTCCCGCTGCCCGACGGCGTGGACCCGGTGGCTGCCGCGGGACTGCCGGAGGTTGCCGCCACGGTGTTCTCCAACGTGTTCATGGCCGCCGCCGCGCGCGAGGGGGAGACCCTCCTGGTGCACGGCGGTGCGGGTGGGATCGGCACGCACGCGATCCAGGTGGCGCGGGCCCTGGGCATGCGGGTGCTGGCCACCGTGGGCAGTGCGGAGAAGGCCCGGGTGGTGGAGGAACTGGGCGCCACCGCGATCAGCTACCGGGACGAGGACTTCGTGGTCCGCGCCCGGGAACTCACCGACGGTCGCGGGGTGGACGTGATCCTGGACGTCGTGGGCGCCAAGTACCTCGAGCCCAACCTGCGGGCGCTCGCCGCGAACGGGCGCATCGTGGTCATCGGGATGCAGGGCGGGGCCAAGGGTGAACTGGACGTGGGCCTGCTGCTGCAGAAGCGTGCCGCGCTCATCGGCACCACGCTGCGGGCACGCCCCGCCACGGAGAAGGCGGCGATCATGGCCGCGGTGCGTGAGCACGTCTGGCCGCTGCTGGCCTCCGGTGCCGTGCGGCCCCTCGTGTCCCGCACGTTCCCCCTCGACCAGGTGCGTGAGGCCCACGAGTACTTCGACAGCGGCTCCCACGTGGGCAAGGTGCTGCTGAGCATGTGACGCGCGCGGCGCCGGGCGGGGCCACCTGGGCGGGCGCGTGGCGCGGCTCGCATACAATCGTGCGCACCATCACACGCGTTTTCCAGCGTGCTGGCACGACGTTCGGAGCCTTCCCCATGAGCACCACACACCACCAGGCGGCGGGAGCACCCCGCCCGGCGGACGAGAGCCACGCCGGTCTTCCGCCCAACCACGTGGACCCCGAGGTCCTGGACCGCGAACAGACCCGGTGGACCCCGTTGCGGATCGCCCTGTGGGTGGGCGTGGCCCTGCTCGGTGGGGTGGCCTGGTCCATGATCGCGTTCGCGCGCGAGGAGTCCATCAACGCGATCTGGTTCGTGTTCGCGGCCGTGTGCAGCTACTTCATCGCGTACCGCTTCTACTCCAAGTTCATCGAGATGAAGCTGACCCGGCCGGACGACCGGCGCGCGACCCCCGCGGAGTACCACGCCAACGGCAAGGACTACATGCCCACGGACCGGCGGGTGCTCTACGGACACCACTTCGCCGCGATCGCGGGGGCGGGACCGCTCGTGGGACCCGTGCTGGCCGCGCAGATGGGCTACCTGCCGGGGACCATCTGGATCATCGTGGGCGTCATCCTGGCCGGCGCGGTCCAGGACTACCTGGTGCTGTTCTTCTCCATGCGCCGGGGCGGGCGCTCCCTCGGGCAGATGGCCCGTGAGGAGCTGGGCGTGGTCGGTGGCTACGCCGCGATCGTGGCCACGCTCGCGATCATGGTCATCATCGTGGCCATCCTGGCCCTCGTGGTGGTCAACTCGCTGGGCGAGTCCCCGTGGGGTGTGTTCTCGGTGGGGATGACCATCCCCATCGCCCTGTTCATGGGCGTGTACCTGCGCTACCTGCGCCCCGGCAAGGTCATGGAGATCTCCGTGATCGGCTTCGTGCTCCTCATGGCGGCCATTGTGGGCGGCGGCTGGGTGGCGAACACCGAGCTGGGCGTCCAGCTGTTCACCCTGGACCGGGTCACCCTCGCGTGGTGCGTGATCGGCTACGGCTTCGTGGCCGCCGTGCTGCCCGTGTGGCTGCTGCTCTCCCCGCGCGACTACCTGTCCACCTTCATGAAGGTGGGCACCATCGCGCTGCTCGCCGTGGCCATCGTGGTCGTTCGGCCCGAGATCACCACGCCGGCCGTCAGCGAGTTCGCGAGCCGCACGGACGGGCCGGCCTTCACGGGCTCGCTGTTCCCGTTCCTGTTCGTGACCATTGCGTGCGGAGCGCTGTCCGGCTTCCACGCCCTGATCGCCTCCGGAACGACCCCCAAGATGATCGAGAAGGAGCGCCAGGCGCGGTTCGTGGGCTACGGCGGCATGCTCATGGAGTCCTTTGTGGCCATCATGGCGCTCGTGGCCGCGGTGTCGATCGACCGCGGCATCTACTTCGCCATGAACGCCTCTCCCGCCGCCACCATGGGCACCGTGGAGGGCGCGGCGGCCTACGTGAACTCCCTCGGGCTCTCCGGCGTGCACGTGACCCCCGAGATGCTCCAGGGGACGGCGGACGCGGTGGGCGAGGAGTCCATCGTCTCCCGCACGGGCGGCGCCCCCACCCTCGCGGTGGGACTGGCCCACATCATGAACCAGTGGTTCGGCGGAGCCTCCATGATGAGCTTCTGGTACCACTTCGCCATCATGTTCGAGGCGCTGTTCATCCTCACGGCGGTAGACGCCGGGACCCGCGTGGCCCGGTTCATGCTCACCGACACCCTGGGCAACTTCTTCCCCAGGTTCCGGGACGCGAACTGGCGCGCCGGAGCGTGGCTCACCACCGCGGTCATGGTCGCGGGCTGGGGTTCCATCCTGATCCTGGGCGTCACCGACCCCCTCGGCGGGATCAACACGTTCTTCCCGCTGTTCGGCATCGCCAACCAGCTCCTGGCGGCCATCGCCCTGGCCGTGTGCCTCGCGATCGCCGCGAACATGGGGCGGTTCAAGTACCTCTGGATCATCCTGCTGCCGCTCGCGTTCGACGTGGTGGTCACGGTGACCGGTTCGTGGCTGAAGATCTTCTCCTCGGACCCCAAGGTGGGGTACTGGGCCAGTCACTTCGCGGTCAAGGACGCCCTGGAGCAGGGCAGGACCAGCTTCGGGGCGGCCAAGGACGTCGCGGCCATGGAGGCGGTGGTCCGCAACACGTTCGTGCAGGGCAGCCTGTCCATCCTGTTCGTGGTGCTCACGATCATCGTGGTGGTGATGGCCGTGGTGGAGACGGTAAAGGCCCTGCGGGGCCACCAGCGCCGCACGCGCGAGGACCCCTTCGTCGAGTCGCGGATCTACGCGCCGTCGGGGCTGATCGCCACCCCGTCCGAGAAGGCGCTCGAGAAGCAGTGGGCGGCCCTTCCGCTCGAGCTGCGCACCCCCACGGGCGGAGGCCACCACTGATGCCCGGGGCCGAGGAGGCGGAGCTCACCACGCGCGGTGTGCTCGTGTCCTGGTGGCAGCGCGCGCTGCGCTTCGGCAACGGTGTGCTGGGCGCGGACAAGTACGAGCGCTACCTCGAGTACCACCGGGCCACCGGGAGTGCTGCGGCTCCCATGACGGAGCGGGAGTTCTGGCGCGACTACCAGGACTGGCAGGATGCGCACCCCGAGGGGCGGTGCTGCTGAGGGGATAGCATGGACCGCTGCCGGCGGACACGGGAAAGAGGCTTCGGTGGGATTCTTCGGTGAGTACAGGGCCACGCGCCGTGACGAGCGCGAGCTCGGGGAGGGCGTATGGCGCCGCGCGCACGACCGCTTCAAGCGGGGCCTGGACCGGTACCACCAGATCCTCGAGTCCGTGCGGGACCCCGAGCTGCGGGAGGCCGCGGTCCCGGTGGCGAACGACCTCGCGGACCTGCTGCCGCGGGTGCGTGCCGTGTGCACGGAGGCCCACCTCCGTGCCCCGTCCCAGACCCAGGACATTCCGCACTCCTCGTCCGGCTACCTCTCGGACGTCCACCGCCAGCTCTCCCGTGCCGGCAACGCCATGGCACAGACCGCGGAGGCTCTAACCATGGCGCGTTTCGCCGCCCAGGGCACTCAGCGCTCCGGGGCTCCCGACTCCGCGGAGGGTGACCGGGGTCCCGGAGCTGCCGGCTCTGCGGAGGGCGCGCGGGTCCCCCGGCAGGGGCTGTCCGCGGGGGGCGACGCCGCCGGGGCCATGCGGCGACCCGACGCGCCGAGCCCGGGGGTCGGCTCCGTCCAGCGCCGCTTCGCGGTGGTACAAGAGCACGTGGATTCGGCGGAGTCCCTCTTGGCGGCCCACCAGGGAGATCGAGCCGCACGCTGAGCGGGCGGCCGCCGAGGGCATCCCTGGACTGCGGTGAGCCGAACGACCGGTCGGGCAGAGACGCGCCGAGCGGCGTTGGGCGGGCGGGCACTCCAGGTGCTGGCCAGGGGCCGTGGAGAGGTCTGCCGGGTTGTGTCCGGGCGGTGCCCCGGGACCCCTCCAGCCCTCGACCGTCTCCGGTCACCGGAAGCGTCTCCGGGGCACCGGTGTGTCCCCTGTGGTGGACCTTGCGGCCGCCTGAGCCGCACCGTCCTGGTCGCAAGTTTATAAAACACCGTTGTGCCACGGTAGGCCTGAGCGGGATTGTTGCCGCCCCCGGTGCGTTCGCGGTGCTCATAGACTGAAGGGTGTAGCGGTGCCGACCCGAGGAGAACCATGCCCCAGCGGACGCAGAGCCCGTCGCCCAAGCCGGCCACTGTCGACGACGGCGTCCTCGTCCGCCAGGGTCTCAGCTCGGACGCCGTTGCCGAGCGGATCGCCCTCGGACTGACCAACGCGTCCTCCAGCACCACGTCCCGCAGCGTGTGGGCCATCGTCCGCACCCACGTGTTCACCCTCTTCAACCTGGTGCTGGGGCTGTGCGCGGCGGTCATCATCGCACTGGGCCGGTGGCTGGACCTGCTGTTCTGCCTGGCTGCGGTGAGCAACGTGGTGATCGGCTTCGTCCAGGAGTACTCCGCCAAGCGGCAGCTGGACAGGATCGCCCTGCTGCGCCGGGACCCCGCGCGGGTGCTCCGCGACGGTGCCACCGTTCGGATCCCCCTCGAGGAGATCGTGCTGGACGACGTCCTGCTGCTCTCCCGCGGGGACCAGGTCCCGGCGGACGCCGTGGTGCTCGAGGCGGACGGCCTGGACCTGGACGAGTCGCTGCTCACGGGGGAGAGCGACCCCGTGGTCAAGCGCCGGGGGGACCAGGTGTTCTCCGCCTCGAGCGTCACGGGCGGCGCGGGGAAAGTACGGGTCACGGCCGTGGGGGAGGCGTCCCACGCCTCCAGACTTGCCACCGAGGCCAGGCAGTTCGCCCCCATCAACTCGGAGCTGCGGGCCTCGCTGGCTCGCGTGGTGCGGTGGCTCACCATCGCGCTGCTGCCGATCGTGGCCGTGGTGCTCAACGGGCAGATGCTGGCCGCCGGCGGGTGGCAGCACGCGTTCACCTCGGGGGGCTGGGCGGACGCCCTGGTCGCGGCCGTCTCCTCCGTGGCGTCCATGATCCCGCAGGGTCTGGCGCTCATGACCACCATCAGCTTCGCGGTGGCGGCCGTGAAGCTCGCCCGTGACGAGGTGCTGATCCAGGAGCAGCCCGCGGTCGAGGTGCTCGCCCGCGTGGACACCGTGTGCTTCGACAAGACCGGCACGCTCACGGAGGGCGGGGTCTCGTTCGACGCCGCCCGCAGCCTGATGGCCGGGGCGCGCCCGTCTCCCGGCGGCGTCGGCGAGCGCACCGCCGCCACGCCGGACCGTGGCCGCGCTGACCGTGCTCCCGGGCGGAGCGCCGCCTGCGAGGCGACCACCACAGCCTGCACCGCGGCGTCGACGTCTGCCGGGGACAGGCCCGACGGCGTCACGGGACGAGAGGCCACCGACGTGGTGACGCCCGAGCCCGACGCCGCGGCCGCGCTCGCGTGGTTCGGAGCGGACCCGCACGCGAACCCCACGGCGGCCGCGCTCGCCGAAGGCTTCGAGCACCCGAACCCGCTGCCGCCGGTGGCCGTGCTCGCCTTCTCCTCCGCCAACAGGTTCTCCGGCGTGGAGTTCCCGGACAGCGGGGCCTGGATCCTGGGCGCCCCGGAGGTGCTGCTCGCGGCGCCGGAGCACGACGCGGCGCGGGGGCGCGCACACGCCCTGGCGGCCGCGGGAATGCGCACCATGGTGCTCTCCCACGCGCCCCACCTGGTGCTCGCGGACGAGGGTGGGACGGACGAGAAGCCGCGCGCGGCACAGGTGCTGCCCACCGACCACGAACCCCAGTTGCTGCTGACCTTCTCGGAACAGGTGCGCTCGGACGCCCGGCAGACCCTCGAGTACTTCCGGGAGCAGGGTGTGGACCTGAAGGTGCTCTCCGGGGACAACCCCGCCACGGTAGCGGCCGCGGCGGCCACGGCCGGGATGGACGTCTCCCGCGGGGCGGTGGACGCGAGCACGCTGCCGGAGGATGGCGAGGAGCTGCACCGTGCTGCGCTGGAGCACAGCGTCTTCGGCCGGGTGTCACCCCACCAGAAGAAGAACATGGTGCTGGGACTGCAGCAGAGCGGGCGCGTGGTGGCCATGACGGGCGACGGGATCAACGACGCCCTGGCCCTCAAGCACGCGGACCTGGGGATCGCGATGGGCAACGCCGCGCCGGCCACCAAGGCCGTTTCCCGCCTCGTGCTGCTGGACGGGCAGTTCTCCCGGCTGCCCTCGGTGCTGGGCGAGGGTCGGAAGATCATCGCGAACATCGAACGGGTCACCAACCTGTTCCTCACCAAGACGGGCTTCGCGGTCATGATGGGGCTCGCCCTCGGGCTGCTCGCCTGGACCTTCCCGTTCCTGCCGCGCCAGTACTCCACGGCGGACGCGCTGATGATCGGCATCCCGTCCTTCGTGCTCACGATGCTCCCGAACACCCGCCGCTACGTCCCCGGGTACCTGCGCCGGGCCCTGCACTTCGCGCTCCCGAGCGCGGCGATCGTGACGCTCTGCGTGGTGGGTCTGAACTTCTACGAGCGCACCGTGGACCCCGCGCACAGCACGGAGGCGTTCCAGACCGCCAGCTTCATGGTGCTTGTGCTCGTGGGGCTGTGGGTGCTGTGCGTGGGCTCCCGGCCGCTCACGCCCGTGCGTCTCGCACTCGTGCTGGCGATGTACGCGGGGCTCGTGCTGGTCCTGGTGGTGCCCATCTCCCTGGCGTACCACCAGTTCGAGCTGCCCCACGAGTCCCTGTTCTGGGCGTCGCTGGCCATTGCGGCGGCGGGTTCCGTGCTCGTGGAGATCAACTTCCGGGTGCACACGCGGTGGCTGCGGCGCACGCAGCGGGAGGCCTACCGGGAGGCGGAGAACGCGCAGCAGCAGTGACGGCTCCCGCCGGACACGCAGAACGGGCGGCCCCGAGGAATCCTCGGAACCGCCCGTTCTGTGGCCGCGGAACAGCTGCCCGGGGCCGTGCGGAGCCGCCTGCCGGAATCGAACCGGCGACCTATTCATTACGAGTGAATCGCTCTACCGACTGAGCTAAGGCGGCGTGACCGGGATGCGGACACCCCAGATGCACGCCGAAACAGTATCAGATGCCGGTCAGGCACCACCAATCACACCATCGCGGCGAGCTCAGCTCTGCTCGCACACGGCGCCCTCGTCCGGCAGCCGGCCCCGGAGGAAGTAGTCGTCCACGGCGTCCGTGATGCACGAGGAGCCGGAGGTGTAGGCCGTGTGGCCGTACCCCTCGTGGGTCAGCAGACGGGCGTCCCCCAGCTGATCGGTCAGGGACTCGGCCCAGGCGTGGGGCGTGGCCGGGTCGTGGGTCGTGCCGATGACCATGGCAGGGGTCTCCACGTCCGCACGGTAGTCCTCGAGCGGGGTGACGGGCTCGTCCGGCCAGCCCTGGCACGCCGCGGCGCCGTAGCCCAGGTAGGGGCCGAACGTGGGGGCCTGCTGCGCCATCTCACGGGCAGCCCGCTCCATCTGCTGGTCGGTCACGTCCGCCGAGGAGGTGTCCAGGCAGCTCACCGCGGTGAAGGCCATGGACACGTTGGAGGTGTACTCCCCGGATGGGCTGCGCCCGTGGTTGGAGTCGCTGGCCGCCATCAGGGCGTCGTAGTTCCCGTCGAAGGCATCCTGCAGCGCCGAGTTCAGCTGGGAGTAGCCGGTGGTGGAGTACAGGGGCACCAGGATCCCCTCGATCGCGTTCGTGGCGGTGACCGTGCGCCCGTCCGAGGTCCTGGCGTGCCCCTCGGAGACCGTGGCCAGCATGTCCTGGATCTTGGACATCCCGGCGTCCACGTCCGCGCCGGCCACCGCACAGTCCTTGGTGGTCTCCTGGCAGTCGGCCACGAAGTGGCGCAGGTTGTCCTCGAATCCCTTCGCCTGCGCGAGCGCTGCGGACTGCTCGTCCAGGGTGGGGTCCACCGCGCCGTCCAGCACCATGCGTCCGGTGCGGGCGGGGAAGAGGTGGGCGTACGTGGCACCGATCTCCGTGCCGTACGAGAAGCCCAGGTAGTGCGTGGTGGGCTGCTGGAGCACGGCCCGCAGGACGTCGAGGTCCCGGGCCACGCTCTGGGTGTCCATGTGGGACACCACGGCCGAGGAGTTCTGGTGGCACTTCTCCCCGACCTCTCGGGAGCTCGCCCGCAGCTCGTCGAGAGACTGCTTCTCGGGGTCGAACGCGGGTTCGGAGCGCCACGCATCCATCTCACGGTCCGTGAGGCACTCGATGCCGTCCGAGCGGTCCACCCCGCGCGGGTCGAAGCCCACGAGGTCGTACTCCCTGCGCATGTCCTTGGAGGAGAAGTAGTCCGCGGACGCCATCATGTCCACGCCCGAGCCACCGGGGCCACCGGGGTTGAGGAACAGGGTCCCGGCGGCGTCCCCGTCAGAGGCCTTCAGCCGCGCGATCTCCACGGTGGTGTCGCCGGCGTCCGGGTGCTCGTAGTCCACGGGCACCGTGACGCCGGCGCACTCCAGGCCCCGGGGGAACTCCTGCTGCTCGGAGGTCTTCTCGCACTCGCCCCACTGCGGGGTCTGCGTGTAGAACCGTGCCAGCGCCGGATCCGTGCCTGCCGTGACCTCAGGGTCGGCGCTGCCGGCGGCGTCGGTCGCCCCGGTGCTCCCGCTCGAGCACGCGGACAGGGACAGCGCGGCCGCGCACAGCAGGACGAGCGCACGGTGGGGGAGTCTGCGGTTCACGGGGTCCTCTCGGCGGGTCAGACGATGGAGACCATCATGGCCTCGAACGCCAGCTGCGCGCTCACGTTCGTGCGGATCCTCCGGCGCGTCTCACTGATCACGTCGATGGTGTGCAGCGTCTGCTCCGCGGCTGTGTTGGTGGCGTAGCCGCGGATCTGATCACTCAGGTGCACGTTGATCAGGGGCATCCCGGTGTCCAGCTGCACGCTCAGCACGTCCCGGTAGAACGTGGTGAGGTCGATCAGGAACCGGTCCAGGGTGTCGGTCTGGATCCGGCGGGAGCGGCGCTTCTGATCCGCCTCCAGCCGGTTGAGGGCCCCCCGGATGGCGGGAGGAACCCGACCCGTCTCGGGGGCGCCCAGGGACACGAGCAGCTGGGCCCGCTCCTCGTCGTTGCGGGCCTCCGCGTCCGCCGCGGACTCGTCCACGGCGAGGCGGTGCAACCGGTCCGCCGCGCGGACGGCCTGGGTGACCCCGCGCATGGACAGCGGGAGGGAGACGACCTCCTGCCGGCGGGTGCGGGCGTCGTCGTACAGGGCGAGGCGCGTGGCCACGCCCACGTGGCACTGGGCGAGCCGCGCGCACTCCACGGCCCGCTCCTCGGTGACGCCGTGGCGGGCCACGAGCAGCCGGGCGACGTCCTCGGGGGAGGGGACCTTGAGGGTCACGGCGCGGCACCGGGAGCGGATGGTCACGAGCACGTCCATGGGGGAGGGTGCGCACAGCAGCCAGATGGTGTGCGGGGGCGGCTCCTCGATGCTCTTGAGCATCACGTTGGAGGTGCGCTCCGTCATGCGGTCGGCGTCCTCCACGATCATGATGCGCCAGGAGCCCACGGACGGCCGGTCCTGAGCCCGCACCACGAGCTCACGGGCCTCCTCGATGCTGATCTGGGGGTTCTCCGTGACGAAGTTGGTGACGTCCGCGTGGGTGCCGGCGAACGCCGTGCGGCACGCGTGGCACTGCCCGCACCCGGTGCCGTGCTCGCACAGCAGCGCGGCCGCCAGCGCGCGTGCTGCGGTGGAGCGGCCCGAACCGGGTGGGCCCGTGAACAGCCAGGCGTGGGTGGGCTCGTTGTCCCGCGCGGCGCGCTGCAGCTGCTCCACCACGCGGGGCTGCCCCACGACCTCGTCCCACACGCTCACAGTGCGCCTCCCGGGGTTCCGGGCAGCAGCGGCGCCACGCGAGCTGCCACCGCGCGCGTGATCGCCTCGACGGGCTCGGCCGCGTCCAGCACCAGGTACCGCTCGGGGCTGCGGGCGGCCAGCTCGAGGAACGCCGCGTTCACGGCGTGGTGGAAGGCGCGGTCCTCGGCCTCCATGCGGTCCACGGCCACGCCGCGGTGGAGGCGTCGGGACTCGGCGGTGGCCGGGGCCACGGCCAGGACCACCGTGAGCTGCGGAACCAGTCCCTGCAGGGCCCAGTGGTTCAGCTCGAGCACGTGCTCGGTGCCCAGACCCCGCCCCGCCCCCTGGTACGCCACGGAGGAGTCCACGAACCGGTCGCACAGCACGATCTCGCCGCGCGCCAGGGCGGGCCGGATCATGCGGGACACGTGGTCCGCGCGGGCGGACGCGAACAGCAGGGCCTCCGTGGCGGCGTCGACCGGTGCGTGGGAGGGGTCCAGCACGAGAGCCCGCACGGCCTCGGCGAGCGGCGTGCCCCCGGGCTCGCGCGTGCACGTGACCGTGTGCCCGGCACTGCGCAGGGCCGCGGCGAGGGCACTGACCTGGGTGGACTTCCCGGCGCCGTCACCGCCTTCGAACACGATGAGCGCCCCGCGCGTTGAATCCTTCACGCGCACCACTCTAGCCAGCGCCCCCGACACCCTCGGGTCCCGCCCGGGGCTGGGCAGGCAGCACAGCACGGGCCCACGGTCGTAGGCTGACGGGCATGCACAAGGACACCCTGGTGGTGACGGGCGGCCGCCCCGAGCCCCTGCACGACGCCCCCGTGAACCCTCCCATGGTGCTGAGCTCCACGTACCGGGGGACAGGGGACGTCGCGGACGGCGACCGCTCCTACGCGCGCTCCGCCAATCCCACGTGGGAGGCCTTCGAGGAGGTCCTGGGGCAGCTCGAGGGTGCGCCCTGTCCGGCGTTGTCCCACGCATCGGGGATGGCCTCAATCGCTGCGGCGCTGAGCCTCGTGCCGGTGGGCGGCACGGTGGTGGTGCCGCGGCACAGCTACCAGGGCACCCTGCAGCTGGCCCGGCGCCTGCAGGACCGCGGGATCCTCACCGTGCGTGCCGTGGACATCGCGGACACCACCGCCGTGCTCCGCGCCCTGCCCGGCGCGGACCTGCTGTGGATCGAGAGCCCCACCAATCCCATGCTGGAGGTCGCCGACCTCCCCGTACTGCTCACGGGCGCCCGTGCGCGGGGCGTGCTCACGTGCGTGGACAACACGTTCGCCACGCCGCTGCTGCAGCAGCCGCTCTCACTCGGTGCGGACCTCGTGGTGCACTCGGCCACCAAGTACCTGTCGGGGCACTCGGACGTCCTCATGGGTGCCGTGGTGTGCGCGTCACCCGAGCTGCGGAGTCGACTCCACACCCAGCGCACCCTGGAGGGCGGCATCCCGGGCCCCTTCGAGTCGTGGCTCGCCCTGCGGGGGCTGCGCACGCTCGCTGTGCGCCTCGAACGCGCCGTGGCGAGCGCGGCGGTGCTCGCCCGGAGGCTCCAGGAGCACCCCGCCGTGGCCCAGGTGCGCTACCCCGGCCTGCCGGGCGACCCCGGGCACCAGCGCGCGGCCGCGCAGCTGACGGGCGGCTTCGGCGCGGTGCTCTCGGTGGTGCTGCACGACGACGCCGCCGCGGCCGAGCGCCTCGTCTCCGGCCTGCGCGTGTGGACCCCCGCCACGTCGCTCGGCGGTGTGGAGTCCCTCGTGGAGAGACGGCGCCGGCACCCGGAGGAGCCGACCACCGTTCCCGAGAACCTGCTGCGGCTGTCGGTGGGGATCGAGAACGTGGAGGACCTGTGGAGCGACCTCGCCGCGGGGCTCGACGCGCTCGCCGATCGGTAGACTGCTGCCGTGACTTCTTACCCGTGGGCCCTCACTCTGGCGAACTACCTGGACTACGCCATCACTGTGGTGGTGGCGGTGCTCGCCCTCCTCGCGGCACTCGACTGCGTGCGGCGCTCCCCGGTGCAGTTCGAACGGGCTTGGAAGCGCACCAAGTCCTTCTGGCTCGCCCTCACGGGTGGTGCCGCGGTGGTCACCGTGTTCAGCGCGGTCTTCTCCACCCTGTCGATCCTGCGGGTGGGCATCCCGGGGACCGGGTCGCTGATCCTCATGCTCATTGCGGCCACGATCGCCGGTGTGTACTTCGCAGACGTGCGCCCCGCCGTGGCGGGGGAGTCCAAGAACCCCGGGTCCTGGTGACGCGGACGAACACACTGCGCTGAGCGCCCGGACAGCGTGGTCCGTCGGGCCCGCTGGGATCCAGCGGGGTCCACGCTCGGAACAGTGCCGCGCACGGCTCAGTGCGGCGCCACCGCATCCCACGGCACCGTGAGCTCGCCGAGTCGCCACCGCGCGGGTCCGTGCAGCACGGGCCATCCGGTGGCCTTCAGATCGCGGCACATCGCGTTCCAGCGCTGCCGCGGCCCGAACGGTGACAGTGCGGCGTTCGCCAGCCAGGCGGCGTCGGCGGCGGCCAGGAGGTCGTGGACGCGCTCACCCGGCACGTTGCGGTGGATCAGGACCTTGGGCAGCCGGGCGGCCACGTCCGAGGGCAGCGCGAAGGCGCCCGGGCGCATGCTGACGGTGAAGGTCTGCGGCCCCTGGGCGGTGCAGCACAGCCACGTGGCCAGCCGCCCCAGCTCGTCGCACGTGCCGTCCATGAGCACACCGCCCGGTGCCAGGCGGGAGCACGCGAGCTCCCACGCCGCCGGCACGTCCTCCACCGGGTACTGGCGCAGCACGTTGAACGCGCGCACGAAGACCGGCGACCGTGCGCCGGTGGGAATCTCGAAACCGCCGCGCTGGAACGACAACCCCGGGCGGGCGTGGGACTGCGCGCCGGCCACGCGGGCCGGGTCGATCTCGATCCCCGTGAGCTCCACGTCCGGCCGGACGGTGCGGGCGCGCTCCCACAGCTCCACCGTGGTCACAGGCGCGGCCCCGAAGCCCAGGTCCACCAGCAGGGGATCGGTGGCGCCGCGGAGCACGGGGGCCAGCACGCCCGTGAGGTAGCGGTCCGCGCGGCGCAGCCGGTTGGGGTTGGTGGTGCCCCTGGTGACGGATCCAACGGGGCGCTGCTGAAGGGGCACACGGCCACTGTACGTCCGGTGCGCGTCGCCCGTTCCCCCGCGTGGTCAGGGGTGGAACAATGGAGCCATGGCTAACGAATCAGCGACTTACAAGCTCATCCTCCTGCGCCACGGCCAGTCCGAGTGGAACGAGAAGAACCTCTTCACCGGCTGGGTGGACGTCCCCCTCACGGAGAAGGGGCGCGCCGAGGCCACCCGGGGCGGCGAGCTCATGGCCGAGAACCAGCTGCTGCCGGACGTGGTCCACACGTCCCTGCTGCGCCGCGCGATGAACACCGCCAACCTCTCGCTGGACGCCGCGGACCGGCTGTGGATCCCCGTGAAGCGCTCGTGGCGTCTCAACGAGCGCCACTACGGTGCGCTGCAGGGCAAGAACAAGGCCGAGATCCGCGAGGAGTACGGCGAGGAGCAGTTCATGACCTGGCGCCGCTCCTACGACACCCCGCCGCCCGAGCTGGACGACTCCTCCGAGTGGTCGCAGGCCGGGGACCCCCGCTACGCGGACGTGGCCAACCTGCCCCGCACCGAGTGCCTCAAGGACGTGCTGGAGCGGTTCATGTCGTACTGGGAGGAGCAGGTCATCCCCGACCTCAAGGCCGGGAAGACCGTCCTGGTGGCCGCGCACGGCAACTCCCTGCGCGCCCTGGTCAAGCACCTGGACGGGATCTCGGACGAGGAGATCGCCGGGCTCAACATCCCCACGGGCATCCCGCTGTACTACGAGCTGGACCAGAACCTCAAGCCCGTGACCCCGGGCGGTCGGTACCTCGATCCGGACGCCGCCGCGGAGTCCATCAAGGCCGTGGCCAACCAGGGCAAGAAGTAGGGGTCACCACCCCATGACGAAGGCCCCGCCCGAAAGGGCGGGGCCTTCGTCGAGAACGGGCCGGGGCCCGCAGGATCACTCCCCGGCGTCGGTGCCGTAGTGGCCGTGGCCCGTGGGGTGGGTGTCCGTGGCGGGCGCCCAGTCCCCGGTCACCAAGTAGGACACCTTACGAGCCACCGAGACGCCGTGGTCGCCGATGCGCTCGAGGTAGCGGGAGGCCAGGGTCACGTCCACCGCGGTGGGCACGGAGGAGTCCCACTCCGGGGCGGCGAGCATCTCGAAGACCTGCTGGTGCTTGAGGTTCAGCTCCGACTTCAGCGCGAAGATCTCGTCCGACTGGCTGATGTCGCGGTTGCCCAGCACGGAGATCACGCGGGAGATCAGCTTGAGGTCGATCTCGAACATCTCGTCGAAGTGGGCGCGCATGGCCTCGGGCAGGACGGGCTCGGGGAAGCGCAACCGGGCCAGCTGGGCCAGGTGGCGGGCCAGGTCCCCCATGCGCTCCAGGGAGGCGCTCATGCGCAGGGCACCCACGATCATGCGCAGGTCGGAGGCCACGGGGGCCTGCAGGGCCAGGATGTCGATGGAGCGCTCGTCCAGGTCGTTCTGCAGGAAGTCGATGCGGGCGTCGTTGGAGATGACCTCCTCGGCCACCTGGATGTCGGCGTCGAGGAAGGCGGTTCGGGCGCTGGCCAGTGCCTGCTGCACGAGCGTGGCGATCTGGATCAGTTCTTCACCGACCTGGTGGAGCTCGGCCTGGAAAACCTTGCGCACAGGGGCGTCCTTTCATTCACGGCAGTTCTTGGTCCCGTAGCCTACGCGTCTCGAGCGGGTCGGGTGCCACCGGGGGATCGGTGCGACGACGTCGCACACGTCTCACCAGGTTCACAGGCGGTCGTGAACGCGCCGCCATCCCCAGGTGAACGTTGGCTGAACCGGGTGGCCGGACCGGTCGATCGGGGGCTCCGCGCCAGCCCGGGAGTCTAAGCTGACACCGTGAGCGAGACGACGATTGCCCTGCTGGCCGGGTTCATCGGCTTCCTGCTCGGCATCAGCGGACTGATCGCCGTGCGGGTGAGCCAGCGCCGTCGTCATGCTTATGCGGACGTCCAGGAGCCCACCCTGCCGGAGGGCACCGCGGAGATCCTCGCGGCACTCGGACTCGCCTACGTGGTGGTGGACGGCGTGGACGGCGTGGTCCGGGCCTCTCCTGCGGCGTACGCGTACGGCATCGTGCGCGGCCACACCGTGGTGCACCAGGAGCTCCTGGACATGGTCCGCAGCACCCGGCGCAACGGCGTGGTGGAGGAGAAGCGGCTGGAGCTGACCCGCGGCCAGCTGCAGCGGGGCGTGATCGTGCTCGACATCCGGGTGGTGACCATTGCGGACGAGTACATCCTGCTGCTCGCGGACGACCAGACCGAGATCGTGCGCGCGCAGTCCATCCGCAACGACTTCGTGGCCAACGTCTCCCACGAGCTCAAGACCCCCGTGGGCGCCGTCAGCCTGCTGTCCGAGGCCATCGAGGACGCGGCGGCGGACCAGGACTCCGTGCGGCACTTCGCCGCGAGCCTGCAGCGGGAGTCACGGCGGCTGAGCGCGCTCGTGCAGGACATCATCGAGCTCTCCCGGCTGCAGGGCACGGACGTGGTGTCCAAGGGCACCGCGGTGGCCCTGAACCGCACCGTGGGCGAGGCCGTGGACCGCAACCGGCTGGCGGCGGAGACCAAGCACATCGAGGTCAAGGTGGGCGGGCGGATCGACACCCCGGTGTTCGGGGACCCGGACATGCTGGTCACGGCCGTGCGCAACCTCATCGACAACGCCGTGCGGTACTCCCCGGAGCACACCCGGGTGGGCGTGGGGCTGCGGGAGCGCGACGGCATGGCGCAGATCACGGTCACGGACCAGGGGCCGGGGATCTCGGAGACCGAGCAGGACCGGATCTTCGAGCGCTTCTACAGGGTGGATAGCGCACGATCGCGCCAGACCGGGGGCACCGGACTGGGGCTGAGCATCGTCAAGCACGTGATGGCGCAGCACGGCGGGGAGGTCTCCGTGTGGTCCCAGCCGGGCAGGGGCTCCACGTTCACCCTGCAGATCCCGCTCATGGAGGATCCCGACGAACAGCACGGGCCGCCACCGTCCGGTGGCGCGCACCGCAGACACCGAGTGGAGGAACGCGCGTGACCCAGATTCTGATGGTGGAGGACGAGGAGTCCCTGAGCGACCCCCTGGCCTATCTCCTGGGCCGTGAGGGCTTCGACGTCACGGTCGTGGCGGACGGCGTCCGCGCCGTGGCGGAGTTCGACCGGTCGGGCGCGGACCTCGTGCTCCTGGACCTCATGCTCCCGGGCCAGTCCGGGACCGAGGTCTGCAAGCAGATCCGGCAGCGCTCCACGGTGCCGATCATCATGCTCACGGCCAAGGACGCGGAGATCGACAAGGTGCTCGGTCTGGAGCTCGGCGCGGACGACTACGTCACCAAGCCGTACTCCTCCCGCGAGCTGGTGGCCCGCATCCGGGCGGTGCTGCGGCGCCGCTCCGAGCCCGAGGAGCTGATCACCGCCACGGTGGCGGCGGGTCCCGTGCGGATGGACGTGGAGCGGCACGTGGTGCACGTGGGCGGCGAGCCGGTGGCCATGCCGCTCAAGGAGTTCGAGCTGCTGGAGATGCTGCTGCGCAATGCGGGCAGGGTGCTGACCCGCGGGCAGCTGATCGACCGGGTGTGGGGCTCCGACTACGTGGGGGACACCAAGACCCTGGACGTGCACATCAAGCGGTTGCGCTCCAAGGTGGAGCCGGACCCGTCCGCACCGCAGCACATCGTGACCGTGCGGGGGCTGGGCTACAAGTTCGAGGCCTGAGCGCGGCGCGGGTCCGCACGGGCTCCGGGCACGACGGGGCTGCGGAAGGACGGGGCTCCGGAAGGACGGAGCCCGCGCGCGCCCACCGGACACGCACAGAGGGGTCGCACCCGCGCGGGTGCGACCCCTCTGGTGGTCACGGCAGCACTGCCGTCACGGGTGGGTCAGTGACCGGCCTCGGAGTGGCCCTCCGGGGCCTTGGTGTTGGATGGGTTGGCCGGGGTGGTGGGAGCGCCACCCGGAACGAAGGATGCGTAGCGCGGGTAGGTGTGGTCCAGCACGGGCACGGAGGCGTTGCTGTCCTGGCCGTCCGCGGTGAACGAGGTCTCCACCATCAGGCCGGGGTCCGCGCCGGCCTTGTCCAGCATCACGGGCTTGGACTTCTCCAGGACGACCTCCTGGTTGGCGGGGACCTCGATCTTGGCCGTGGCGCCGTCCGCGTCCATGGTGACGGTCTGGGCGGTGCCGCCGTTGTTGATCACGGTGCCGAGCACACGGCCCTGGGAGTCCGCGTCCTCCGCGACCACGAGCACGTTGCGCAGCTGGACGTCGCCCAGGTCCATCTGGACACCGTCCGCCGGGGCGTAGGTGTCTGCGGTGGCCTGAGGGCTGATGTACGCGCATCCGCTCACGCCGGTCAGGACGGCAAGCGCTGCCGCGCCCAGTCCGAGCTGCTGCAACTTCTTGTGGGCGGCGTTCTTCACGGCACGAACTCCTCGGGCTCTCTGACGGTGGGACTCAATCTCCGGTCAGTCTATCGGTTTGGCCACGGATCGTCTGCAACCCCGCGTCGCTCGTGGCGCGGTCTCCAGGCGCCGCCTGACGCCCCGCGGGCGGCCGGGATCGAGGAATCGGGCATCATACACCGTGGTAGACTTGGCGGGCTGAAAGGGGTTTGTGCATGGTTTTCGAGGTTGGCGAAACGGTCGTCTATCCGCACCACGGTGCGGCGACCATCGAGGAGATCAAGACTCGCACCGTCAAGGGTGAAGAGAAGATGTATCTCCGGCTCAAGGTGACCCAGGGGGATCTCATGATCGAGGTCCCGGCGGAGAACGTGGACCTCGTGGGCGTCCGTGACGTCGTGGACGAGGACGGTCTCAAGCAGGTCATCGCGGTACTCCAGGCGCAGGACGCGGAGGAGGCCTCCAACTGGTCCCGCCGCTACAAGGCCAACCTCGAGAAGCTCGCCTCCGGTGACGTCCTCAAGGTCGCCGAGGTCGTGCGCGACCTCTGGCGCCGGGACCGCGGCAAGGGCCTCTCCGCCGGCGAGAAGCGCATGCTGACCAAGGCCCGCCAGATCCTGACCTCCGAGCTGGCCCTGGCCAAGAAGATCGACGAGGAAGAGGCGGAGAAGCGCCTGGACGACATCCTGTCCGCGGCCTGATCCCCGCCCTTCCGTGACGCACCACCACGACCTCGCGAGCCCGTCCGTACCGGACGGGCTCGCTGTCGTTGTCGTGGCCGCCGGTTCCGGCACGCGGCTCGGGTACGGCATGCCCAAGGCGCTCGTGCCCGTGGCCGGCCGCCCGCTGCTGGAGCACGCGCTCGCCACGGTGCGCGAGGCGCTTCCCGAGGCCGCGCTGCTCGTGACAGTTCCTGCGGGCGACACCGAGCTCACCGCGGTGGCGTCAGCGTGCGGTGCGCGCGCGGTCACGGGCGGTGCCACGCGCGCCCAGTCGGTGGCCCGTGCCCTCGCGGAGCTGCCCCCCGGAGCCACACGGGTCCTGGTGCACGACGCCGCTCGCTGCCTCACCCCGCCCGCCGTGTTCGAGCGGGTGGTCGCCACCCTGCAGAACGGCGCGGAGGCCGTGGTGCCGGTGGTCGAGGTGACGGACACCGTGCGCGGCGTGGACTCCCACGGGTGCAGCACCGGCACAGTGGACCGGGCGGGACTGCGGGCCGTCCAGACGCCCCAGGGGTTCGACCGCGCACTGCTGGAGCGCGTGAACGAGGCCGCGGGACTGCTGCCGGACCGCGGAGCGGAGGATCCCGCGGGCATCACGGACGACGCCAGCCTGGTGGAGCGGTTCGCCCCGGAGCACCCCGTGGTCCTCGTGGCCGGGGACGTCGAGTCTTTCAAGGTCACCCGCCCCCTGGACCTGCTGCTGGCACGCGCCGTCGTGGACTCGCGGGGCTGAGGCCGAGCCGAGCCCCCTCCTGTGGTCACCCGCCCTCGGCGCGCGCCCCCTGGTGCTCGTCGGCCGCGGCGTTCGACGTCGGGACGTGAGGCCACCGGCTCCTCTGCTTCCCGGTTCATCCGCGACAATGGGCGCATGGCTCTCGAACCCCACCAGTCCGCCGCACCCGCCTCAGAGACCGGCGCAGGCCTCCCGTACCCCCTGCCCCTCGTGGGGGTGGGCGTGGACGTGCACGCCTTCGGGCCGGAGGGCACCCCGCTGTGGATCGGGGGTCTGCACTGGCCCGGGGAACGCGGACTGAGCGGCCACTCGGACGGGGACGTGGTGGCCCACGCCGCCGCGGACGCCGTGTTCTCGGCCGCGGGGGTGGGAGATCTCGGGGCGCACTTCGGCACGGACCGCCCGGAGTTCGCCGGGGCCTCCGGGTGCCGGATCCTCGCGGAGGCCGTGCGGATCGTGGCGGAGGCCGGGTTCACGGTGGGCAACATCTCGGTGCAGCTGGTGGGCAACCGCCCCAAGTTCTCGCCCCGCCGGGAGGAGGCGGCCGCGGTGCTCTCCGAAGCCGCGGGCGCACCCGTGCACCTCAGTGCCACCACCACGGACACCCTTGGGCTCACCGGCCGCGGGGAGGGCATCGCCGCGATCGCCACGGCCCTGGTGGTGCGCACCTCCTGAGCGCCGGAGCGCCGTCGTGCGCGTTGGGTGCCCCGCTAGACTGGTCCGGTGACTCTGCGCTTTTACGACACCGCGTCCGCGACCATCAAGGACTTCGTCCCCGTCCACCCCGGGGAGGCCCGGCTGTACTACTGCGGGGCCACGGTGCAGGGGGCGCCGCACATCGGCCACGTGCGCTCCGCCCTGGTGTTCGACGTGCTCGCGCGCTGGCTGCGCTTCCGCGGCCTGGAGGTCACCACGGTCCGCAACGTCACGGACATCGACGACAAGATCCTGGTGAACTCCCGCGCGTCCTACGAGCAGGACTACCGCGGCGAGCACGCCCGGGAGCCGTGGTGGGCGCTGGCCTACCGCTTCGAGGGCGTGTTCGGGGAGGCGTACGCGGCGCTCGGCATCGACCGCCCCACGTACGAGCCGCGCGCCACGGGCCACGTGCCCGAGATGCACGCCCTGATCCAGGAGCTGATCGACGCCGGGCATGCCTACCCGGCCACGGACGGCTCCGGGGACGTGTACTTCGACGTCCGCTCGTGGCCGCGCTACGGGGAGCTGACCCGGCAGCGGGTCGAGGACATGCAGGACGCGCCGGACGCCGATCCCCGCGGCAAGCGGGATCCCCGGGACTTCGCCCTGTGGAAGGGCCACAAGGAGGGTGAGCCGCTCACGGCCTCCTGGGACTCCCCGTGGGGCCGCGGCCGCCCGGGCTGGCACCTGGAGTGCTCCGCTATGGCAGACAAGTACCTGGGGGCGCACTTCGACATCCACGGCGGCGGGCTGGACCTGCGCTTCCCGCACCACGAGAACGAGCTCGCCCAGTCCGCGGCCGCCGGCCGGGAGTTCGCCAACTTCTGGCTGCACAACGGCCTGGTCACGTACCAGGGCGAGAAGATGTCCAAGTCGATCGGCAACACGGTCTCCCCGCAGGACATGCTGCGCGAGGCGCGTCCGCTCGCGGTGCGCTACTACCTGGGCCAGGCCCACTACCGCTCCGTGCTGGACTACCGGCCCACCTCCCTGAAGGAGGCCACCGCCGCGGTGGAGCGCGTGGAGTCCGTGCTGCGTTCGGCCCGCGCCGCAGGGCTCGGCCTGGACTGGGACGCGCAGGACGTGCCCGAGGAGTTCGTGGCCGTGATGGACGACGACCTCAACGTCCCGCGCGCGCTCGCCGTGCTGCACGAGACGGTGCGCGCGGCCAACTCGGCACTCGCCGCGGGGGAGCACCGCGCGGCGCAGCCGCTCGCCGCGGCGGTCGCCGGGATGTCGGACGTCCTCGGGCTGCTGCCGCTCATGGCGCTCGACGCCGCCGGGGACGCGAGCGGCGCGGAGCAGCGTGCACTGGACGCCCTCGTGCAGGACCTGCTGGCGCGCCGGGCCGCGGCACGCGAAGCCCGGGACTGGGCCCTCGCGGACACCATCCGGGACCAGCTGGCGGCCGCGGGCGTCGTCGTCAAGGACGGTGCGCAGGGCTCCGCGTGGTCCGTGGAATCCTGACGCTGACCTAAACTGGACCCAGATCGCCGACCACCCCGGGGCGGCCCTCTGGCCGTGACCCGTGACAGACACGGAAGTGATGACCATGGCCCAGAACAGCCGCCCCGGAGCAGTCCGCAAGAAGAAGAAGGGCCCGGTCGTGGGAAGCGGCGGGCAGCGCCGCAAGGGCCTCGAGGGCCGCGGTCCCACGCCCAAGGCGGAGGACCGGGTCTACCACAAGGCCTACAAGGCCAAGCAGGCCGCGGCCCGCAAGCAGCAGAACCAACCGCGCCGCCCCCAGCGCTCGGGCACGGGTCCCATCAAGGAGGATCTCGTCACGGGCCGCAACTCGGTGCTCGAGGCGCTGCGCGGGGGTGTCCCCGCCAAGACGCTGTTCATCGCGTCCAAGATCGAGGTGGACGACCGCGTCAAGGACATCCTGCAGCTGTGCGCCGAGCGCCAGGTGCCCACCCTGGAGGCCTCCCGCGGTGAGCTGGACCGGCTCTCGGCGGACGCGATCCACCAGGGCGTGGTGCTGCAGGTGCCGCCGTACGAGTACCAGGACGCGGACGAGCTCGCGGCCTCCCTCATGCGGGACGCGGACCAGGGACACCCGCCCCTGCTGGTCGCGGCGGACGGAATCACCGATCCTCGCAACCTGGGTGCGATCATCCGCAGCGTCTCCGCGTTCGCCGGGGACGGCGTGGTCCTGCCCGAGCGCCGCTCCGCCGGGGTCACCGCCACCGCGTGGAAGACCAGCTCGGGCGCCGCGGCGCGCGTGCCCGTGGCCAAGGCCACCAACCTCACCCGGACCCTGGAGAACTGCAAGAAGCAGGGCTACTTCGTGGTGGGCCTGGACGGCGGCGGGGACATGTCCCTGCCGCAGCTCGAGCTGGCCACCGAACCTCTCGTGGTGGTCGTGGGCTCGGAGGGCAAGGGGCTCTCCCGGCTGGTGACCGAACACTGCGACGCGATCGTCTCCATCCCCATCGAGTCCGCCATGGAGTCGCTCAACGCGTCCATGGCCGTGGGGATCACGCTGTACGAGATCGCGCGCCGGCGTGCAGGCGCGTAGCCACCCGCTGGGGGTCCACCCCTCGCGCTCGGGGGACGGTACGGCGAACGTGGCTGTCCACGCGCCCGGGCTGGATGCGGTGGACCTCGTGTTCCAGCGCCCGGGGGAGACCTGGCAGCGGCTGCGGCTGGAGGGCGAGAACCACGGCACCCACTACGCCACCGTGCCGCGGCCGCGCAGCGTCCCCGCCCAGGAGATGACGCCCGAGGAGCTTGCCCGGGACGTGTGCCCGGCCATGCCCGAGGGCACCCGCTACGGGTTCGTCGCGGCGGAGCCGGCGGGGACCCCCGCGCCGGACCCGGCCGTGGAACCCGTGCTGCTGGACCCGTACGGGCGGGGGCTCGAGCGCGTGGCCCCGCCCAGCGGCGTCGTGAACCCCGGCCCGGACGCGTACGGCGGGATGTACGTCTCCGTGGTGACCGCCCAGAACCACGCGTGGCAGGACGAGTCCCGCCCCACCCCGCCGTGGCGGGACACCGTGGTCTACGAGGCGCACGTCAAGGGCCTCACCATGCTCCACCCCGAGATCCCGCACGACCTCCGGGGATCCTACGCGGGCCTGGCCCACCCCGTGATGCTGGAGCACCTGCGGAGCCTGGGGATCACCGCCGTGGAGCTGCTCCCCGTGCACGCGCACCTGGACGAGCAGCACCTCACGGCGAACGGGCTCACCAACTACTGGGGCTACAACACCCTGAGCTTCTTCGCCCCGCACGCCGGCTACGCCACGGCGGCCGCGCAGGCCGCCGGGCCCACGGCGGTGCTCGACGAGTTCAAAGCTGCGGTGGACGCACTGCACGGGGCCGGGCTGCAGGTGTTCCTGGACGTGGTCTACAACCACACGGCCGAGGGCGGCCCGGACCAGCGGGCCTACTGCTGGCGGGGGCTGGGGGACCGCGCGTACTACCGGCACGACCAGCACGGCGCGTACGTGGACGTCACGGGCTGCGGGAACTCCATGGACTTCTCCAACCCGCAGGTGGTGCGCATGGCACTGGACTCCTTGCGCTACTGGGTCACCGAGTGCCACGTGGACGGCTTCCGCTTCGACCTGGCGCCCGAGCTCGGGCGGGACGAGAAGCACCACTTCACGCGCAACCACCCGTTCTTCGTGGCCGTGGCCGCGGACCCCGTGCTGCAGGGTGTGCGGATGATCTCCGAGCCGTGGGACGTGGGCGCCGGCGGCTGGCAGACGGGGCGCTTCCCGGTGGGGTGGGCGGACTGGAACGACCACTACCGGGACACCGTGCGGGACTTCTGGCTCTCGGGCCAGCGCACCATGCGCCGCGGCGGGGGAGGGGGCACGGCGGCCCGCCTCGCGGGCGCGATGTCCGGTTCCGCGGAGCTGTTCGCCCCGCACGGGCGCAGCACCCTGGCGTCCGTCAACTTCGTCACGGCCCACGACGGGTTCACGCTCTACGACCTCACGGCGTACGACGCCAAGCACAACGAGGCCAACCTCGAGAACAACGCGGACGGCACCAACGACAACCACTCGTGGAACCACGACCACGAGGGGTTCGCCCCGGACGTCCGGGTCCGCGCCGCCCGGGCCGCCACGGCGCGGAACATGATGGCCACCCTGCTCTTCTCCCAGGGGATACCCATGATCACCGCGGGCGACGAGTTCCTGCGCACCCAGGACGGCAACAACAACGCGTACTGCCAGGACAACAGGCTCTCCTGGGTTGACTGGCGCCCCACACCCCTGGCGCGCTCGATGTTCCGCACCACCCAGCGACTGATCCGCGCCCGGCGCGCGTTCCTCGCGGGTCAGCCCCGGCAGTTCCCCACGCGTCCCGAGGACGTGGTGCTGCTCTGGTACGCGAGCACCGGGGAGCACATGACGGCGGAGCGGTGGCAGACCGACGGGGAGCGGGCGCTGCAGGTGGTCATCGCCGCGCGCGGGGGAGACCTCGCGGGGCTCTTCGTGCTCAACGGCACGCAGGCACCGGTGAACGCTGTGCTGCCCTTGCTCGAGTCCCCGCACGACGACGCCGCCGCGCTGCCGCCACGGGAGGCCACCTTCCGTCTCGTGCTCGCCACGGACCCCCAGCTGGACGAGCTCACGGGCAACCGCTGGCACACCGGGGACACGGTGGAGGTGCCCGCGCAGAGCGTCGCCATGTTCGCCGTCACCTGACGCGGCGGACGCACGTGCGAGAACGCCCCCTCCCGCCTAACCGGTGCTCCGGTGCGGAAGGGGGCGTTCTGCGTGCTGCGGGAGCTCAGTCCGCGGCGTTGCTCACGAGCGCCAGCTCGGCCGGATCGGCCAGCTCGTCGTGTCGGGGCAGCACCCGCACCGTGTAGCCGAACGGCCCGGAGCGGTCGATCGTGATGGGGCCGCTGAACTGCACGCGGCCCGCCCCGAGGTCCTTGACCGGGGCCAGCTCGGCGTAGGAGCGCTCGTGCAGGTGGTCGGTCTCGCTCACCCGGCCGTAGCCCACCTGGACGGTGACGTCCTCGGGGGACAGGGGGCCGAGGTCCACGTATGCGCTGATACCGAGCTCGTCCCCGATCTGCGGCTCCTGGTGCACGCCCTGCGCGTCCACGTGCTCCACGCGGACCCGGGGCCACGCCTCCCGCACCCGTTCGATCCAGTGGGCCGTGGCGCGTGCGGCGGCGCCGTCGTCCGCGGCCGCCCGGCGCCCGGACACGCTGGCCGGGACGTAGAGCTGCTCCACGTAGTCGGTGAGCATGCGCCGGGAGGACACCCGAGGACCGAGGGTCGCCAGCGTGTGCCGCACCATGGCGAGCCACTGGTGCGGAACGGCGGCGGAGGGGCTCTGCGCGGCGTCGGCCTCCGGCGTGGCGGTCGCGGTCCCGGACGTCTCGCCGTAGAAGCGCGGCGCCACGTGGCTCTCGATCAGCTCGTAGAGGGCCGCGGCCTCCACGTCGTCGCGCTCGTCCGTGCTGGCCTTGCCGTCCGCGGTGGGGATCGCCCAGCCGTTCTGGCCGTCGTACATCTCGTCCCACCAGCCGTCCAGCACGGAGAGGTTCAGTCCGCCGTTGATCGCGGCCTTCATGCCGGACGTGCCGCACGCCTCGAGGGGGCGCAGCGGGTTGTTGAGCCACACGTCGCACCCCGGGAAGAGCACCCGGGCCATGGCGATGTCGTAGTTGGGCAGGAAGACGATCCGGTGGCGCACCTCGGGATCGTCCGTGAAGCGCACGAGGTCCTGGATCATCCGCTTGCCCATCTCGTCCGCGGGGTGGGACTTGCCGGCCACCACCAGCTGCACCGGGCGCTGGGGGTCCAGCAGGATGCGCTTGAGCCGTTCGGGGTCCCGCAGCATGAGCGTGAGCCGCTTGTACGTGGGGACCCGGCGGGCGAAGCCGATGGTGAGCACGTCCGGGTCCAGCACGCTCTCCGTCCAGCCCAGCTCGGCGTCCGTGGCACCGCGCTTCTTCCAGGACGCGCGGAGCCGCTCGCGGACGTCTTGCACGAGGCGCTCGCGCAGCACGCGGCGGGCGGCCCACAGCTCGGTGTCGGGGACGTCGTAGATCTTCCGCCAGCGGGCCGCGGGATCCTGGTCGTTCTCCCCGGGCTCGAGGGTCAGCGCCGCCACCTCGGGGTCGATCCACGAGGGCACGTGCACCCCGTTGGTCACGGAGGAGATCGGCACCTCGTCGGCGTCGAAGCCCTGCCACAGTCCCTGGAACATGGACCGGGACACCGCGCCGTGCAGCTTGGCCACACCGTTGGCGCGCTGGGCGAGGCGCAGGCCCATGACGGCCATGTTGAACTTGCCCGGGTCACCGCCGGGGTAGGTCTCCGCGCCGAGGTCCAGCACGTGGTCCACGGGGACGTCCGGAGCCAGGCCCGCGGCGAAGAAGTGCTCCACCTGGGCGCGCTCGAAGCGGTCGATGCCCGCGGGCACCGGGGTGTGGGTCGTGAACACGGTGCTCGCGCGCACCTGGGCGAGGGCCTCGTCCCACGTCATGGGTGCGGCTCCGGCGCCGGGGTTCATGAGCTCCTGGACCCGCTCGATGCCCAGGAAGCCGGCGTGGCCCTCGTTGCAGTGGTACACCTCGGGCGCGGGTGCTCCGGTCAGGCGGCTGTGCAGACGCAGCGCGCGCACCCCACCCATGCCCAGCAGCAGCTCCTGCTGCAGGCGGTGGTCGCTGCCGCCGCCGTACAGCCGGTCGGTGACGTTGCGGGCGGCGTCGTCGTTGTCGGGGATGTTCGAGTCGAGCAGGAGCAGGGGGACCCTGCCCACGTCCGCGCGCCAGATCTGTGCGGACAGCGAGCGCCCGTCGGGCAGGGGAAGCGTCACGCGCGCGGGTGAGCCGTCGGCCTCGCGCAGCAGGGACAGGGGGAGCTCGTCGGGGTCCAGGACGGGATAGGTCTCCTCCTGCCAGCCGTCGCGGGACAGGGACTGCTTGAAGTAGCCCGCCTGGTAGAGCAGCCCCACCCCGACCACGGGTATCCCCATGTCGGAGGCGGTCTTGAGGTGGTCGCCGGCCAGGATGCCCAGCCCTCCCGAGTACTGCGGGAGAGCGGAGGTGATGCCGTACTCGGCGGAGAAGTACGCGATCGCCGCGGGTGCGTCGTCGCCCTGGGTGCGCTGGTACCAGTGCGGCTCGCTCAGATAGGTCTCCAGGTCGGCGTCGAGAGCCCGGATGCGCGCCACGAGATCGGGGTCCTGCGAGATCTGCTGGATCTCCTCGCGGGTCAGGGACCCCAGGAGCTTGACGGGGTCCCCGTGCACGGTCTCCCACGCGTGGGGACTGAGCTCGGCGAAGAGGTCTTCGGTGGGTTTGTGCCAGGACCAGCGGAGGTTCCTGGCCAGGCGCCCCAGCGGGGCGATGGACTCGGGGAGGACGGTGCGGACGGTGAACCTTCGGATGGCCTTCACCCTTGCGAGCTTATCGGCTGTGGCCCGCTGCCGCACGGGTGTCACCGGACGTCGCCGCGCCGTCGTGATGCTTCGCAGCCTTAAGAATCCCGGCGATAGTCGGTAACGTGGGCCACGTGTCGCAGCAGAACCAGCCCTCAGGCCGCCACCCGTTTCCCGAGACCACGCCGGACGCCCGCGCGGGGGGTGCGCTTCCTGATGTGGGATCGCGCCTGACGCCGCCCGTCCCCGCCTCCGGTGTTCCCGACGTCGCTCCCTCCGTCCACCGCGCCGGTCCCGCTCCGTCCGCCGAGCCGGAGGCGCACGAACCCTCCGCCGCGGCCGTCGCGGCCGATGTCGAGGAGGACGGCGCGGACTTCCCGTCCGAGGACCTCGTCTACGGCCGGATCCCCGTCTCCGACGTCAGCCCCGTGGTCGAGGGCGGGCGCTTCCCCGCGACCGCGATCCCCGGGGAGGACATCCGGGTGATGGCCACGGCGTTCCGCGAGGGGCACGACTCCCTGGGCGTGACCGCCGTCCTCTACGACCCGCAGGGGCGTGAGGCGCAGCGCCGGACCATGACGCTCGTGGAGACCGGCACGGACCGCTACCAGGCGTGGCTGCGGCCCGAGTACGAGGGCCGCTGGAGCTTCGCCGTGGAGGGCTGGTCCGACCTCTACGACACGTGGCACCACGCCGCAGAGATCAAGCTCGGGGTGGGGCAGGACGTGGAGCTCATGTTCCAGGAGGCCTCGCTGCTGTTCGACGCCGCGTCCAAGGAGTCCGACCGCGGCCAGGACGAGGTCCGTGCGTTCGAGGAGGCCGCCGAGGCCGTGCTGGACACCTCACTCAGCGTCGAGGAGCGCTGGCAGATCGCCACGTCCGACACGATCCGGGACCACGTGGCCGAGCGCCCCCTCCGCGACCTGCTGAGCAGCTCCGAGCACTACCCGATCGAGGTGGAGCGCGAGGCGGCCGGGCGCGGCTCCTGGTACGAGTTCTTCCCCCGTTCCGAGGGGGCCACCTTCGACCCCGAGACCGGCACCTGGAGCTCCGGCACGTTCCGCACGGCCACGGCGGCCCTGGACCGCGCCGCGCGCATGGGCTTCGACGTGGCGTACCTGCCCCCGATCCACCCGATCGGACGCAACCACCGCAAGGGCCCGAACAACACCCTCACCGCCGGCGAGCAGGATCCCGGTTCCCCGTGGGCGATCGGCGGCCCGGAGGGTGGGCACGACGCCATCCACCCGGACCTCGGCACGTTCGAGGACTTCGACGCGTTCGTGGCCCACGCCCACGAGCTGGGCCTCGAGGTGGCCCTGGACCTCGCACTGCAGGCCTCCCCGGACCACCCGTGGGTCACCGAGCACCCGCAGTGGTTCACCACCCGCGCGGACGGCAGCATCGCCTACGCCGAGAACCCGCCCAAGAAGTACCAGGACATCTACCCCCTGAACTTCGACAACGATCCCCAGGGGCTCGCCGCCGAGGTGCTGCGCGTCGTGGAGCTGTGGATCTCCCACGGCGTGGACATCTTCCGCGTGGACAACCCCCACACCAAGCCCCTGTGGTTCTGGGAGTGGCTGATCGCCCGAGTCCGCGAGGAGCACCCGGACACGGTGTTCCTGGCGGAGGCGTTCACACGACCGGCCATGATGCAGGGGCTGGCCAAGGCCGGTTTCCAGCAGTCCTACTCCTACTTCACGTGGCGCAACACCAAGGAGGAGATCGAGGAGTACCTCCAGGAGGTCTCCCACGAGACCTCCGGTTTCTACCGCCCCAACTTCTTCGTCAACACCCCGGACATCCTCACGGAGTACCTGCAGTTCGGCGGCCCCGCCGCGTTCAAGGTGCGCGCGGCGCTCGCGGCCACCGCGTCCCCGCTGTGGGGCGTGTACGCGGGGTACGAGCTGTTCGAGCACGTGGCCCGCCCCGGCGCGGAGGAGTACATCGACAACGAGAAGTTCCAGCTGCGCCCCCGCGACTTCGACGGCGCGGTGCAGCGCGGCGAGTCCCTCGCCCCGTACCTCACGCGGCTGAACCAGATCCGCCGGGACCACCCGGCGCTGGGAGACCTGCAGAACCTCACGCTGCAGAGCGCCTCGGACGACGCCATCGTGGCGTTCAGCAAGACCAAGACCGTGGACCGGGACGGTGCGCAGGTCAAGGACACCGTGGTCGTGGTGGTCAACACCGATCCCCACGCCACGCGCGAGGCCACCGTGTGGCTGGACCTGGACGCCCTGGACCTGCGGGACCAGGACTTCAACGAGGACGGCTCCTTCTGGGTGGACGACCTCATCACGGGTTCCAGCTGGAAGTGGGGCACCCACAACTACGTGCGGCTGGACCCGTACGTGGAGCCCGTGCACGTCCTGAGCATCCGCCGCGACGTGAAGTGAGTCCGCGCCGCCGCCGTGCGCACCCGCGCGGCGGCGGCCACCGAGCACCAGCCGTACGCCACAACGTCTCCTCGAGAGGGCAGCCCCGCCGACCATGAGCACCACTCCTTTCCACCTCAACGCTCCCGGGATCGCCCACGACCCCGACTGGTTCCGCAAGGCCGTGTTCTACGAAGTGCTCGTGCGGGCCTTCTCGGACGCGAACGGCGACGGCTCCGGGGACTTCACCGGTCTGATCGAGAAGCTCGACTACCTGCAGTGGCTGGGCATCGACTGCCTGTGGCTGCCGCCGTTCTACGAGTCCCCGCTGCGCGACGGCGGCTACGACATCTCGGACTACTACTCGGTCCTGGACGAGTTCGGCACCGTGAGCGACTTCAAGCGGCTCGTGGCGGAGGCCCACGCCCGCGGGCTGCGGGTCATCACGGACCTGCCCCTGAACCACACCTCGGACCAGCACTCGTGGTTCCAGGCGTCCCGCGAGGACCCGGAGGGCCCTTACGGGGACTTCTACGTGTGGTCGGACACGGACGAGAAGTACCAGGACGCCCGCATCATCTTCGTGGACACCGAGGTCTCCAACTGGACCTTCGACCCGGTGCGTCGGCAGTTCTTCTGGCACCGGTTCTTCTCGCACCAGCCGGACCTGAACTTCGAGAACCCCAAGGTCGTCGAGGCCGTGTTCGACGTGGTGAAGTTCTGGCTGGACATGGGCATCGACGGCTTCCGGGCGGACGCCATCCCGTACCTCATCGAGGAGGAGGGCACCAACTGCGAGAACCTCCCGGGCACCCACGACTTCCTGGTCAAGCTGCGCGAGATGGTGGACCGGGAGTACCCGGGCCGCGTGATCGTCGCGGAGGCCAACCAGATGCCCCACGAGGTCGTGGAGTACTTCGGCACGGAGGAGTCCCCGGAGTGCCACATGTGCTTCCACTTCCCGATCATGCCGCGGATCTACTACTCGCTGCGTGACCAGAAGGCCGCGCCGATCGTCTCCACCATGGCGAACACCCCGCAGATCCCGCGCGGCACGCAGTGGGGCACGTTCCTGCGCAACCACGACGAGCTCACGCTGGAGATGGTCACCAGCGAGGAGCGCCAGGCCATGCTCGGCTGGTACGCCCCGGACTCCCGGATGCGCGCGAACATCGGCATCCGGCGCCGCCTGGCCCCGCTGCTCGACAACTCCCGCGCGGAGCTCGAGCTCGCCCACGCCCTGCTGCTCTCCCTGCCGGGCTCCCCGTTCCTGTACTACGGGGACGAGATCGGCATGGGCGACAACATCTGGCTGGACGACCGGGACGCCTCCCGCACCCCCATGCAGTGGACCCCGGACCGCAACGCCGGGTTTTCCACGGCGGACCCGGGCAAGCTGTACCTGCCCGTGGTGCAGTCGCTGGTCTACAACTACACGCAGACCAACGTGGAGACCCAGCTGGCGTCGTCGTCATCGCTGCTGCACTGGATCCGCCAGATGCTCATGGTGCGCAAGGCCCACCCCGCGTTCGGGATGGGAGAGTACGTCAACGTGGACACGGACCACGAGTCGGTCCTGGCGTTCCTGCGCCGGCTGGCGCCCGAGGACGCCGAGGACGGCGTGGGGGAGACCGTGCTGTGCGTATTCAACCTCGCGCACACGCCCGCGAGCTGCTCCGTGCACCTCCCGGAGTACGCGGGGCGGGGCACGCGTGAGCTGTTCGGCGGCGAGCCGTTCGGGGAGTTCTCGGACACGGGTGACTACCGCGTGACCCTGGGCTCGCAGGACTTCTTCTGGCTGCGCCTGCGCCAGGCTCCGAGCACGGACGGCAACCACCCGGAGACGGTGGCCATGCCGATCATCAAGCCCGCGCGAGGCGAGTGAGCCCGCGCGGGTCCGCCCGCGCGAGCGCGACAGTGACTTCCAGACGAAAGCGGGGGATCCCCATGACGGATCAGCAGGTTCTCGACAGGTTGCGCGACTGGTTGCCGAGCCGGCGGTGGTTCCCGTTCACGGCCACCCCGGACCAGCTGCGGCTGAGCGTGGTGGGCCGTGCCGGGGTGGACGCCGGTGACAGGTGGGAGTCCCAGCCGGGGCGCGAGCGCATCGTGCTCCTGGTGGAGGTCACGGTGGGGGAGCGCAGCGAGCTGCTCAACATCCCCGTGCTCCTCTCGGAGGAGGCCGTGCCGGAGCTCGCGGACTTCGAGATCGGCTCCTACCGGACCGGCGGGGACGGTTCCGTTCCGGAGGGGACTGCCTCGGCCGCCGACGGAGCGTCGTCGTTCCTGCGCCGGGCCGTGTCCCAGGCGGGCGCGCTGCTGGACCGGCGCCGTTCGCAGGCCCGGGACACGCCCTCCGGGCAGCAGACGGGGGCCACCCGGGACGCCGCGCGGCCGGCGGACGGGAGCACGGTCCACGTCTACGACGCCGTGGGGGATCCGGTGTTCATGGACCGCGTGCTGCGGATGATGGACGCGCAGCTCACGGAGGGCGGCGTGCTGCGCCGCGGCATGGGCCTGCACGGTCGCCACACGGGCGCGCTGAACACCGACTACCGGATCGCCGGCGCGGAGCAGATCCACGTGATCACCTCCGAGCAGTCCAACACGTCCGTGATCCTGCGGCCCGCGGACCGCGGGGAGGACGAGTCGGCGCTGCGGGAGGACGCGGTGATCGTCAAGTTCTTCCGCGTGGTGGGCGAGGGGCGCAACCCGGACGTCGAGGTGGGCGTCAGGCTCACGGCGCACCGTTCTTCTGCGGTGCCCGCCACGGCGGGGTGGATCGACGCCCAGTGGCGTCAGGGCCTCGTGACCACCTCGGGGCAGCTGGCCGTGGCCGCGCAGTTCCTGGACCGTTCGCGCGACGCCTGGGAGATGACGGTGGCCGCGGCCACGGAGGGCCGCGACTTCACGGAGCTCGCCCGGGACCTCGGGGTCACCACCGCTCGCGTCCACGCGGACCTGCTGGCGGCCTTCGACCCCACGGAGGCGGACGACGACGCCCGGCGCCGCTTCCTGGAGGACCTCACCGGCCGCGTGAGGTGGGCCTGGGAGTCCTGCGGGGAGCGCTTCGAGCAGCTGCGCCCCGAGCTGGAACGTGTTCTGGAGGAGCTGGCGGAGATCCGCGAGATCCCCCCGCTGCAGCGGATCCACGGCGACTACCACCTGGGACAGGTGCTGCACAGCGACGCGCAGGGGTTCCGCATCCTGGACTTCGAGGGTGAGCCGCTGCGCCCCATCAAGGAGCGGGTCCGCCCGGACGTCGCCCTCCGGGACGTGGTGGGCATGCTGCGCTCGTTCGACTACGCGGGCGCCATGGCCGGCAGGGAGAACGGCCGGGACATGGGTGAGTGGACCAGGGCGGTGTCCGACGCCTTCCTGGAGGGCTACAGCTCGCGCAGCGGAGTCCCCGTGGACACGGACGGTGTCCTGTTCCGCGCCCTGTGGCTGGACAAGGCCCTGTACGAGGTCGTCTACGAGGAGCGCAACCGGCCCGACTGGGTCCGGGTGCCGGCGGACGCCGTGGTTCGTTCGCTTGAGCATGCCCGCTCCCGTACCGTGAACAGTGAGAACCACGAGAGCCCATCAACGCCGTCCAGAACCGAGGATTTCGTGACCACCGAGCACCCCCGTCCCTCAGATCCCCACGCCGCCTCCGACCGTGCGCCCGTGTCGCAGGACGCCGCCGACGCCGCCCGCCCGGCTGCGCGTCCGGACGGCGCCGTGCGCGCGGAGTCCACGCCCGTGGCCGACGGGAGTCCGGTGTCCGGCACCGCTGCCGCAGCGGGAACCGCCGGCGAGAGCACGGCCTCGGTCGACGCGGCGGACAGCGGTGCCGCGGCGAGGACCGGTGACGGTGCGGCGTCGACTCCCGGTGCCGGGAACGCAGCGCACACCACGGCCGGGGACGGCACGTCCTCAGGAACCGGGGCCGGGGCCGGCGATGCCGCCGACGCACGGGCCGGGGCGGTTCCTGCGGCTGCGCAGACCGGTGGGAACGGTGCGGCTGCGCGGGTCGGTGGGACGTCGTCGGGCACTGCGGCCGGTGGACCCGCGCCCGTGACCGAGGAGGTCCTCGCGGCCGTGGCCGAGGGGCGGCACCACGATCCGCACTCGGTGCTCGGAGCGCACCCCAACCCGGACGGCTCGGTGACCATCCGCACCCTGAGGCGCTTCGCCACGTCCGTGGCGGTGCGCACGCCGGACGGCATCTTCCCCCTGGAGCACGAGTGGGGCGGGATCTTCACCGGTGTGGTCCCCGCCCACGAGAAGGGCCGCATCCCCGACTACCGGGTCGAGGTGAGCTACGCGGGCAAGGAGCCCGAGCTCGTCGACGACCCCTACCGCTTTGCACCCACCCTGGGCGAGCTGGACCTCCACCTGATCGGGGAGGGACGGCACGAGACCCTGTGGGAGGTGCTCGGCGCCCACGTGCGCCGGTACCCCTCGCCGCTGGGCGACGTCACCGGCGTGAGCTTCGCCGTGTGGGCTCCCAATGCCCAGTCCGTGCGCGTGATCGGCGACTTCAACGGCTGGGACGGTTCCGAGCACGCAATGCGTTCGCTGGGCTCCAGCGGCGTCTGGGAGCTGTTCGTGCCCGGCATGAAGTCCGGGGACACCTACAAGTACCGCATCCAGGGTGCGGACGGGGCGTGGCGGGACAAGGCCGACCCCATGGCCTTCGGCACGGAGATCCCGCCGTCCACCGCGTCCCGGGTGTTCGAGTCCGACTACGAGTTCCGCGATGCCGAGTGGATGGCCGCGCGGGCGGCGACCGACCCGCACAACGCGCCCATGAGCGTGTACGAGATGCACCTCGGGTCGTGGCGGATGGGTCTCGGCTACGTGGACCTCGCCCGGGAGCTCGTGGAGTACCTCACGTGGCAGGGGTTCACCCACGTGGAGTTCATGCCCGTCGCGGAGCACCCCTTCGGCGGGTCGTGGGGCTACCAGGTGACGGGCTACTACGCGCCGTCCTCGCGCTTCGGCTCCCCGGACGAGTTCCGCTACCTGGTGGACCAGCTGCACCAGGCCGGGATCGGCGTGCTCGTGGACTGGGTGCCCGGGCACTTCCCCAAGGACGAGTGGGCGCTGGCCAACTTCGACGGCCAGCCGCTCTACGAGCACCCGGACCCCCGCCGTGGCGAGCACAAGGACTGGGGCACGCTCATCTTCGACTACGGCCGGCGTGAGGTGCGCAACTTCCTGGTGGCCAATGCCAACTACTGGCTCGAGGAGTTCCACGTGGACGGGCTCCGCGTGGACGCGGTGGCCTCCATGCTGTACCTGGACTACTCCCGCAACGACGGCGAGTGGGAACCCAACCAGTACGGCGGCCGGGAGAACCTCGAGGCCATCGCCTTCCTGCAGGAGGCGAATGCCACGGCCTACCGGCGCAACCCGGGCATCGTGATGATCGCGGAGGAGTCCACATCCTTCCCCGGCGTCACCAAGCCCACGAGCGCGGGCGGGCTGGGCTTCGGCATCAAGTGGAACATGGGCTGGATGCACGACAGCCTCGAGTACATGGCCGAGGACCCGATCAACCGGCACTACCACCACAACAAGGCCACGTTCTCCATGGTCTACGCGTTCTCGGAGAACTTCATCCTGCCGATCTCCCACGACGAGGTCGTCTACGGCAAGGGCTCCCTGCTCCGCAAGATGCCGGGTGACCGGTGGCAGCAGCTGGCCAACGTGCGCGCGTACCTCGCGTACATGTGGGCGCACCCCGGCAAGCAGCTGATCTTCATGGGCACGGAGTACGCCCAGGAGTCGGAGTGGTCGCAGGAGCACGGTCTGGACTGGTGGCTCTCCGAGACCCCGCCGCACCACGGTGTCCAGGAACTGGTCAAGTCCCTGAACGAGGTCTACCGGAACACTCCGGCGCTCTACTCGCGGGACAACGACCCCTCCGGTTTCGAGTGGATCGACGCGAACGACGCGCAGCGCAACACGCTGTCCTTCACCCGGTGGGACGACCAGGGCAACCCCCTGGTGTGCGTGGCCAACTTCGCGGGCAACACACACGAGGGGTTCCGGCTGGGTCTGCCCTGGGCCGGCGAGTGGGAAGAGGTGCTCAACACGGACGCCGAGCAGTTCGGTGGTTCGGGCGTCGGCAACCTGGGACGCGTGACCGCCACCGAGGGGGCGTACAACGACAAGCCGGCCTCCGCAGAACTGACCGTGCCGCCACTCGCAGTGCTGTTCCTCAAGCCGGCCGGCAACTCGGCCACCGCCGGAACCCGCACCGCCGAGCACGGGGACACCACTCCCTGACCTCACACCCCGGCAGGCCGCTGTGGCCTGTGCGGCAACAGGACGACGAACCCGCGGACGGCACCACGCCGACCGCGGGTTTGTCGTATCCCGGGGCCGCGTGTAATGTCTTCCGAGTTGCCGCGGCGACGGCCCAGCGGGCCGGAACGGGGCAACGGATCAGGGATCTCCCGCGGCGTCCGCTTCGACGTGGTCGAATCGTGTGCTAGGATGAATCCCCGCAAGTTACCGAGACAACGGCGACATCGAACGGCAACCTAGAGTTCACCTCAGGTTGCGTAAGATGGCGCCGGACGGTAACCTTGCAGATCGCAACCGACCGTGGTGGTCCTCGTGATGGGGAGTTGCGTTGTGGTGTGTTGTTTGTCAACTCAATAGTGTGTCTAGTTTGTTGATACCAGAAGTTTTATATTTTTGGTTGATGGCCCGATGCCTTTTCAGGTGTTTTCCCGTTTCCTGGGGGTGTTGGGTGTCAGCTGGGATCCCATCGTACCGCGCCTTGGTGTGTGGTGGGTGGTTTCTGTTGAATTTTTTGACGGAGAGTTTGATCCTGGCTCAGGACGAACGCTGGCGGCGTGCTTAACACATGCAAGTCGAACGCTGAAGCTTGGTGCTTGCACTGGGTGGATGAGTGGCGAACGGGTGAGTAATACGTGAGTAACCTGCCCTTGACTCTGGGATAAGCCTGGGAAACTGGGTCTAATACTGGATACGACATGTCACCGCATGGTGGTGTGTGGAAAGGGTTTTACTGGTTTTGGATGGGCTCACGGCCTATCAGCTTGTTGGTGGGGTAATGGCTCACCAAGGCGACGACGGGTAGCCGGCCTGAGAGGGTGACCGGCCACACTGGGACTGAGACACGGCCCAGACTCCTACGGGAGGCAGCAGTGGGGAATATTGCACAATGGGCGAAAGCCTGATGCAGCGACGCCGCGTGAGGGATGACGGCCTTCGGGTTGTAAACCTCTTTCAGCACGGAAGAAGCGAAAGTGACGGTACGTGCAGAAGAAGCGCCGGCTAACTACGTGCCAGCAGCCGCGGTAATACGTAGGGCGCAAGCGTTGTCCGGAATTATTGGGCGTAAAGAGCTCGTAGGCGGTTTGTCGCGTCTGCTGTGAAAGCCCGGGGCTTAACCCCGGGTGTGCAGTGGGTACGGGCAGACTTGAGTGCAGTAGGGGAGACTGGAATTCCTGGTGTAGCGGTGAAATGCGCAGATATCAGGAGGAACACCGATGGCGAAGGCAGGTCTCTGGGCTGTTACTGACGCTGAGGAGCGAAAGCATGGGGAGCGAACAGGATTAGATACCCTGGTAGTCCATGCCGTAAACGTTGGGCACTAGGTGTGGGGAACATTCCACGTTTTCCGCGCCGTAGCTAACGCATTAAGTGCCCCGCCTGGGGAGTACGGCCGCAAGGCTAAAACTCAAAGGAATTGACGGGGGCCCGCACAAGCGGCGGAGCATGCGGATTAATTCGATGCAACGCGAAGAACCTTACCAAGGCTTGACATACACCGGACCGGGCCAGAGATGGTCTTTCCCCCTTGTGGGGCTGGTGTACAGGTGGTGCATGGTTGTCGTCAGCTCGTGTCGTGAGATGTTGGGTTAAGTCCGCAACGAGCGCAACCCTCGTTCTATGTTGCCAGCACGTGATGGTGGGGACTCATAGGAGACTGCCGGGGTCAACTCGGAGGAAGGTGGGGATGACGTCAAATCATCATGCCCCTTATGTCTTGGGCTTCACGCATGCTACAATGGCCAGTACAATGGGTTGCGATGCCGCGAGGTGGAGCTAATCCCAAAAAGCTGGTCTCAGTTCGGATCGTGGTCTGCAACTCGACCACGTGAAGTCGGAGTCGCTAGTAATCGCAGATCAGCAACGCTGCGGTGAATACGTTCCCGGGCCTTGTACACACCGCCCGTCAAGTCACGAAAGTTGGTAACACCCGAAGCCGGTGGCCTAACCCTTGTGGGGGGAGCCGTCGAAGGTGGGACTGGCGATTGGGACTAAGTCGTAACAAGGTAGCCGTACCGGAAGGTGCGGCTGGATCACCTCCTTTCTAAGGAGCACAGTGGCTGGCCGTGTGGCCGGCACCCACGATCCTCGTCATCTTCGACGGGGTGTGGTTGATGCTCATGGGTGGAATATCAGCAAGCGGACACGCTGCTCCCTGACACGGGAACACGACCGGACACGAGTTCTGGTGGTGGTGTTGGGGTGGTGGTGTGGTGGCACATTGTTGGGTTGTCGATCAACACGCTGGTGTTGGTTGGTTTCCCGCAGCACCACGAAGCTGGGACGGTTGTTCTGGTGGGGTGGTGCTGGTGGGTTGTTGTTTGTCAACTACATAGTGGACGCGAGCATCTTTGACGCCGCGCACCCTGTTGGGGTGTGTGGTGTGTTCTTTGATGATTTATTTGTGTTGTGTGGCGTATAAGTTGTTACGAGCACACGGTGGATGCCTTGGCATCAGGAGCTGATGAAGGACGTGGAAATCTGCGATAAGCCTCGGGGAGCTGATAAACGAGCTGTGATCCGAGGGTCTCCGAATGGGGTAACCCGGCTGCGTGTTATGCGTAGTCACTCGTATCTGAATTCATAGGGTGCGAGGAGGAACGTGGGGAAGTGAAACATCTCAGTACCCATAGGAAGAGAAAACAACAGTGATTCCGTGAGTAGTGGCGAGCGAAAGCGGATGGTGGCTAAACCGGTTGTGTGTGATACCTGGCGAGGGTTGCATGATCGGGGTTGTGGGATGCGTTGTTCCTGGGGTCGCCACCCTGGGCGCTGTGGCGTGGTGGTAGTCGAACTGGTGGTGAGTGCCAGACCGTAGGGGGTGTGAGTCCCGTAGACGAAACTGTCATTGTCGTGGTGTGACGTTCTCCCGAGTAGCACGGGGCCCGTGAAATCTCGTGTGAATCTGCCAGGACCACCTGGTAAGCCTGAATACTTCCTGATGACCGATAGCGGATCAGTACCGTGAGGGAATGGTGAAAAGTACCCCGGGAGGGGAGTGAAATAGTACCTGAAACCGTGTGCTTACAAGCCGTTGGAGCCTTTAGGGGTGACAGCGTGCCTTTTGAAGAATGAGCCTGCGAGTTAGTGTTACGTCGCGAGATTAACCCGTGTGGGGTAGTCGTAGCGAAAGCGAGTCTGAATAGGGCGTTGGGAGTGGCGTGATCTAGACCCGAAGCGGAGTGATCTACCCATGGCCAGGTTGAAGCGCGTGTAAGAGCGCGTGGAGGACCGAACCCACTTCAGTTGAAAATGGAGGGGATGAGCTGTGGGTAGGGGTGAAAGGCCAATCAAACTCCGTGATAGCTGGTTCTCCCCGAAATGCATTTAGGTGCAGCGTTGCGTGTTGCTTGCTGGAGGTAGAGCTACTGGATGGCTGATGGGCCCTACAAGGTTACTGACGTCAACCAAACTCCGAATGCCAGTCAAGTTGAGCGTGGCAGTGAGACTGTGGGGGATAAGCTTCATAGTCGAAAGGGAAACAGCCCAGACCATCAACTAAGGCCCTAAGCGTGTGCTAAGTGGGAAAGGATGTGGAGTTGCTTAGACAACCAGGAGGTTGGCTTAGAAGCAGCCACCCTTGAAAGAGTGCGTAATAGCTCACTGGTCAAGTGATTCCGCGCCGATAATGTAGCGGGGCTCAAGTACACCGCCGAAGTTGTGGCATGACATCGTATAGCTGAGCCGTTTGTGGTTGAGGTGGTGTTGTGGGTAGGGGAGCGTCGTTGGGGTAGTGAAGCTGCGGGGTGACCCAGTGGTGGAACCTCAACGAGTGAGAATGCAGGCATGAGTAGCGATAGACGGGTGAGAAACCCGTCCGCCGGATGATCAAGGGTTCCAGGGTCAAGCTAATCTGCCCTGGGTGAGTCGGGACCTAAGGCGAGGCCGACAGGCGTAGTCGATGGACAACGGGTTGATATTCCCGTACCGACGAAGAACCGACCCTACTGAACCGGGGATACTAACCACCCGAACCACCATGACCGTGTGCCCTTGTGGTACGCGGGGTGTGTGGGGAGCGTGGGACCTGATCCGGGGAGGTAAACGTGTTAACAGGTGTGACGCAGGAAGGTAGCCGAGCCAGGCGATGGTTGTCCTGGTCTAAGCATGTAGGGTGACCCGTTGGTAAATCCGCGGGTTGTGTGCCTGAGATGTGATGGGACTCTCTTAGGTGAGGGAATTCGGTGATCCTATGCTGCCAAGAAAAGCATCGACGTGAGGTTCTAGTCGCCCGTACCCCAAACCGACACAGGTGATCAGGTAGAGAATACTAAGGCGTTCGAGAGAATCATGGTTAAGGAACTCGGCAAAATGCCCCCGTAACTTCGGGAGAAGGGGGGCCCTGTCTGGTGATCACACGTGCTGTGTGAGCTGGGTGGGGTCGCAGAGGCTAGGGGGAAGCGACTGTTTATCAAAAACACAGGTCCGTGCGAAGTCGTAAGACGATGTATACGGACTGACTCCTGCCCGGTGCTGGAAGGTTAAGGGACCTGTTAGACCCTTGGGTCGAAGCGGAGAATTTAAGCCCCAGTAAACGGCGGTGGTAACTATAACCATCCTAAGGTAGCGAAATTCCTTGTCGGGTAAGTTCCGACCTGCACGAATGGAGTAACGACTTCCCTACTGTCTCAACCATGAACTCGGCGAAATTGCAGTACGAGTAAAGATGCTCGTTTCGCGCAGCAGGACGGAAAGACCCCGAGACCTTTACTATAGTTTGGTATTGGTGTTCGGTGTGGCTTGTGTAGGATAGGTGGGAGACTGTGAAGCTATCACGCTAGTGGTGGTGGAGTCGTTGTTGAAATACCACTCTGGTCACTCTGGACATCTAACTTCGGCCCGTGATCCGGGTCAGGGACAGTGCCTGATGGGTAGTTTAACTGGGGCGGTTGCCTCCTAAAGAGTAACGGAGGCGCCCAAAGGTTCCCTCAGCCTGGTCGGCAATCAGGTGTTGAGTGTAAGTGCACAAGGGAGCTTGACTGTGAGAGTGACAGCTCGAGCAGGGACGAAAGTCGGGACTAGTGATCCGGCGGTACATTGTGGAATGGCCGTCGCTCAACGGATAAAAGGTACCTCGGGGATAACAGGCTGATCTTGCCCAAGAGTCCATATCGACGGCATGGTTTGGCACCTCGATGTCGGCTCGTCGCATCCTGGGGCTGGAGTTGGTCCCAAGGGTTGGGCTGTTCGCCCATTAAAGCGGTACGCGAGCTGGGTTCAGAACGTCGTGAGACAGTTCGGTCCCTATCCGCTGCGTGCGTTGGAAATTTGTGGAGGCCTGTCCTTAGTACGAGAGGACCGGGACGGACGAACCTCTGGTATGTCAGTTGTTCCGCCAGGAGCATCGCTGATTAGCTACGTTCGGGATTGATAACCGCTGAAAGCATCTAAGCGGGAAGCTTGCTCCGAGATGAGATTTCCTAGCCTCCTTTGAGGGGTGTGAGGTGCCCAGTAGACGACTGGGTTGATAGGCCAGGTGTGGAAGCGTTGCAAGGCGTGGAGCTGACTGGTACTAATACACCGAAGACTTATACACACACAAACAGTCATCACGTGTGGTGTTCGCGTTCACTATGTGGTTGACCACCAACAACCCCCACCCCACGGGGGGACACGCAACCCAGGCCCGAGAGCCTGGGCCGGCACTGCCGGGGGGCGTGTTCCGGTGAGGGTGGTTCGGGTCGTGTGGTTGGCAACAGAATATTGTTCCCGTAGACAACGGGAAACCAGGTTTCCCCCACCATAGGGCGGGGGTACAGGTTTCCGGTGGTTATAGCGTGGGGGAAACGCCCGGTCCCATCCCGAACCCGGTAGCTAAGACCCACAGCGCTGATGGTACTGCACTCGGTAGGGTGTGGGAGAGTAAGTCACCGCCGGAATCAACATGGAAGGGTTGAGGCCCCACCAGGACCACTCAGGACGAGTGGACCAGGTGGGGCCTCCCCACATTTAACAAGCATTCTCCCACCAGCCGCGGCCACGCAGGCGCTTCGGGGCCGACAACGGATCCCCGCGTGCCCAGGATCCGTGCCCGGACACCGCGGCTCGCCCCAGGCCCTCACGCAGCGGCCGGCCTCTGGCACCTACCGCCCCTCGGCATCGGCCCCGAACCGGTTGGTCGCTGGGCCGCCGCACTCGTCCCGCGCACCGTGCCGCGCTCCTCACGTCCGTGGCATTGCACGGTGCGCCATGGCTTCACGTGCCGCTGGCGGTCCATGCCGGGTTCTTGTGCGTACCAGTCGCTGCATGGTGCGGGAGCCCGCGTGTCCACCTGAGTGAGCCGACTCGGTGCTCCTCACGCCTTCCCTTACTGCTCGCCTCCTCGGTCCACCGGCGGTGCGGACGTCTGAAGTTCTGGTCCTCCCGCTTGTGAGCCAAGCCACCTGGTAGGTTTCGAGCACGATCCCACGAGGTGGGTCACCGTGAGCGAGAGGACTGTTGATCCGATGAGAGCACGAGAACGTGAGAACAGTAGAGCCCTCCTGTGGGAGCCTTCACCGGAGGCGGTTCGCGATTCACGGATGGCGGCCTTTGCCCGGTGGGTCGAGGAATCCCGCGGTCTCAGCCTTTCGGGGTTCACATCCCTGCATGAGTGGTCCATCAGTGACCTGGACGGTTTTTGGGGTGCGGTGTGGGAGCATTTCGACATCGTGGCGTCGGCGCAGGGGGAGTGCGCACTGAGGGCCCACACGATGCCCGGTGCAGAGTGGTTCCCCGGCGCACGGCTGAACTATGCCGAGAACACGTTGCGGTGGGCGCGGACGTCGCCTCATGAGCTGGCCGTCATCGGTGAGCACGAGACCCGTGAACGCTTGGAGTGGACTTGGTCCGATCTCGAGGCAAGAGTGGCGTCGCTCGCCCAGCGCCTGCGAGACCTCGGGGTGGTCCGCGGGGATCGTGTGGCAGGAGTGCTGCCCAACATCCCGGAGACCGTGGTCGCTCTGCTGGCGACGGCTTCCGTGGGGGCCGTGTGGTCCGTGGTCAACACTGATTTCGGGCCGGCGGGGGTGGCGGACCGGTTTGCCCAGATCGAGCCCAAGGTGCTGTTCGTGGTGGATGGCTACGAGTTCGGGGGCACCGTGCGGGACATGACGGGGTCCTACGATGCGCTGCTGGGTGTCTTGCCCTCGGTAGAGCAACTGATTGTGGTTGACCAGATGGGGGATGGGGATGTGGGGCCGCTGCCTGACAGTGCCCTGCGCCTCTCGGGCGTCCTGGGAGAGCCTGCGGAACCGTGCTACGAGCAGGTTCCTTTCGAGCACCCGCTGTGGATCCTCTACTCCTCGGGGACCACGGGTAAACCGAAAGGGATTGTCCACTCCCACGGGGGAGTGGTTCTGGAGTTCTGCAAGGCACTCGGTCTGCACGCGGGTCTCGGGCCGGATGACGTGGCCTACTACGCCGTGGCCACCACATGGATGGTGTGGAACATGCTGGTGGGAATCCTCCTGACCGGCGCCCGCATCATCACCTACGACGGGTCACCCACGTTCGGGGGCCCCGAGAAGTCACTGGAGCTCGCCGCACGGAACCGGGCCACGTTCTTCGGCACCGGCGCAGGGGTGCTGTCCATGGTGCAGAGGGCGGGTGTGGTGCCGAACGTTCGACTGGACTTCTCCGCGCTGCGCTCCATCCTGGTTACGGGATCCCCCTTGCCGGAGGCCACGTGGGACTGGGTGTACGAGTCGGTCTCCTCCACTGTGCGGCTGGGTTCGGACTCCGGGGGAACGGACGTCACCAGCGCGTTCATCGGGACCAACCCGCACCAGCCGGTGTACCGGGGCGAGATCATGGGGCCGTACCTCGGTGTGGCCGCCGAGTCCTGGAACTCCCGCGGTGAGCGTGTGTGGGACGAGGTGGGGGAGCTGGTGATCACCACGCCCATGCCGAGCATGCCCGTGGCGTTCTGGAACGACCCGGACGGCTCGCGTTACCGCGAGGCCTACTTCGACATGTTCCCCGGGGTCTGGCGTCAGGGGGACTGGGTGACCCAGCTGTCCGAGGGGCCGTTCATCGTGCACGGTCGCTCGGACTCCACGATCAACCGCGGAGGCATCCGGATGGGCTCCGCTGATCTCACCCACGTGGTGGACCGCGTGGCGGGCGTTGCGGCGTCCATGGTGATCGGTGCCGAACTGGCCGGCGGGGACTACTACATGCCGCTGTTCGTGGTTCCTGAACCGGGCACCCGGCTCACGGAGGATCTGGAGCAGCGCATCGTGGCCGCCATCCGCGAGCAGGTCTCGCCGCGGTACGTGCCGGACGAGATCATCGAGGCGCCGGCGGTGCCGCGCACACGCACGGGCAAGCTGCTGGAGATCCCGGTGAAGAAGCTGTTCCAGGGTGCGGATCCGAGCAGCCTGAACCGGGCCACGGTGGAAGATCCGGCCGTCCTCGACTGGTATGCCGAGACGGCGCGTCGGCACACCTCGCAACGGCCGGGGTCCTGAGGTCCGGAGCGGGCCCAGCTCTGGCCGTCAGTCCCGGATGTGGTGCCGGTTCGCGGCGTACAGCGCCCGCACGGCGGCTTCGATCCGCTCGTTGAAGCCGATGGCGTTCTCGTTGCTCCGCGCGCGCAGCGGTGCGCCCACGGCCACGACCACGGGCGGACGACCGCGGCGCGGCCAATTGGCTCCCCGGGGCATGGCCTCGTGCGCGCCGATCAGGGCCACGGGCACCACGGGCACCTGGGTGGACAGGGCAAGCGACGCCGCTCCGATCTGGAACGGTGCCATCTTGCCGGTCTTCGAGCGGGTGCCCTCGGGGAAGATCAGCAGGGGGATGCCCGCCGCGAGCAGCTTCTTGGACAGACCTCGATTGGCACCCTCGCCGCGCCGGTCCACGGGAAATGCGTTGAACACGAGCTGGGTGAAGAACTTCTTGTGCCACGCCGTGAAGAAGTAGTCGGCGGCCACGCCCGTGGCCAGGTCACGGGAGATGTAGTGCGGCACTCCACTCATGACCAGCGGGGCGTCCAGGTGGCTCGAGTGGTTGACGACCACCACGCACGTGCCCTTGACCCCGTACGCCGCCGGGTCCACCAGGTTGGTGCGGGTGATCGTGCGGTTCACCATGCCGCGGAAGAAGACGGTCTGCGCGACTCTCCGCGCGAGCCGCCGCACCGGGTGGGTGTAGTGGGCCGCGGTCAGTTCAGCGGACTCCGCAGGGGGAGCCGGGGGATGGGGCTCCTGCTGTCCGGCGGAGCCCTCGAGGGAGTCCAGCACCCGGGGGCGGGGCTGCGGTTCCCTGGCCTTTCGGGGGCGTGCCGGCTTGGCGGAGTCGTTCTCGGCAGGTTCCTGGGAACGCGACATGGGATCAGGCCTGGATCTCGCGGCGTCGGATTCCCGAGATCTGACGGGAGACCCAGCGGACTGCGGGACGGGGAAGGTGGCGCATGGTGGTGGCCATGACCTTGTAGCGCAGCGTGGGGATGGAGATGACCTTGCCCCGCGCGATGTCCGCGAGGGCCTCCTCCGCCAGGCGGTCCGCGTCCAGCCACATGAAGTCGGGGATCGAGGAGCCGGCGATGCCCGCGCGGCTGTGGAACTCGGTGCGGACCCATCCCGGCAGCAGGGCAGTGACCTGGACTCCCGTGCCGTGCAGCTCCACGGCCAGGGACTCGGTCATGCTCGTGGCGTAGGCCTTGATGGCGGAGTACTCGCCCATGGTGACGTATCCGGAGACGCTCGACACGTTGACGATCCACCCCGTTCCACGGGCGGTCATCGCGCGGGCCGCCGCGCCGGAGAGGCGCGCCACTGCGGCGCACATGACGTCGAACCCCATCTCGTGCCGGGCGAAGTCCTTGTCCGCGTAGGGAGTCTTGACGGAGAAGCCCGCATTGTTGACCACCATGTCGACCGGGCGGTCGGGGTCCTCGATGCGCCGCGCGACCCTGGCGAGATCCTCCGCGACGGCCAGATCGGCCCCCACGGTCTCGACGTGGATGCCGTGCTCGTCAGTGAGGTCGTTCGCCGTGCGGGCGAGGCGGTCCTCGTCCCGTGCGACCAGGATCAGGTTGAAGCCCCTGCGGGCGAGGGAGCGTGCGAACGCGGCACCGATGCCTGACGTCCCACCGGTCACGAGAGCGGTAAGCATGCCCCCAAGATACACTACGGTAGGCGTAGCGTTGAGTGGACCTGCGGGCTGACCTGCGGGGAGCCGCGCGGACGGGGTCCGCAGTCTGCCGCCCCGGGCCGGGCGGGCCACGCCCTGGACCGGGCGGGCCACGGATGCCCACGAGGTGGAGGCGTCGCCTCCGGCGGGGGTGCGTGGTCGGCCACGTGGTGCGGCAGCGTGCGCGGTGGGCCGGTGCCCGCCGCGCGGGTGGGGTGCGGTGGTCCTGGTGGCCTGCCGTGGCGGACGACGCCGCCCGCTCCCGTCTGCGGCGGAGCGGGCGCTCCCCGAGCCTGCACCGCGTCCCGCCCACGGACCGAGGGCGGTCCGCCCACCGCTTGTGAACCACCCGTCCACTGCCCGTGAACCAACCGCACCGACACCCGGAGGAGCCCCGTGACCGACAGCACCAGTGCTCCAGCAGCGCGCCCGCGGCCCCCCGAGCCGGACCCGCAGGCCGTCGCGAGTGAGTCCGTGGACCCCCGTACGGCCCGGACCGACCGCAGGATCGTGGCCGGGGCACTGCGCCTGCTCCGGGAGGGTGGTCCGCAGCGGGTGACGATCGAGGCGGTCTCGGCACTCACGGGCGTGGCCAAGACCTCGATCTACCGGCGCTACGACAACAGTCCTCAGCTGCTCGAGGCGGCCCTGAAGCACACGGCCGCGGCGGCGGGCTCCCTGCCGGAGGACGCCACGTGGGAGCAGGCGCTCACGGAGGCCGTGGAGCTGCTGCTGCGGGACATGGGCCTGGGGGTGGCGATCACGCTGCTGCAGGAGCCGGGGTCAGCGACGGCCCAGGTGCTGCGCTCCTCGGTGGTCCGCCCTCGGATGGATGCGCTGCGTTCCCTGCTGCAGCGGGACCGGGACCGCGGGCTGATCCGGGCCTCCGTGGACCTGGACATGGTGGTGGACTTCATCCTGGGAGCCGCGTACGCCCACGTGGCGCGGTACGGATCACTGGACGAGCAGTGGACAGAGCGCGTGCACCGGGCCGTGACCGACCTGATCTGCGTGCCCCCGGACGAGGACTAGAAGACGTCCCGTTCGTCCGGGCGCTGCGCCAGGTAGGACTTCACGTAGTCCTGCGCCGCGGCCGCGGTGGCCACGTCCTCGCCCGCCTTCTCCGACATGAACCAGCGGTGCTCCAGGACCTCGTGGACGATCTGCGCAGGTTCGCGCTTGCGGTGCAGCTCGGCGGGGACAGCGGACATGATGGGCGCGAAGATCTCCCGCATCCACAGCTGCGCCGTGAGGTCCTCGGGAAGACCCGGGTACAGGGCGTGACCGAACTGGTCGATGTCCGTGAGGATCCGCCGGGCCTGGTTCTCCTGGGTGTTGAGCCCCGTGAGGTGCAGGAGTCTGCGGCTGTGGTGCCCGGGCTCCACCACCCTCGGACGCAGGTGCACGCGGCCGGCCTCGTCGGAGTCCAGGGAGGCCTCCTCCACGTCGAATCCGAGGTCGTTGAGCCGCTCCACCCTGGCCTGGACGCGCCAGCGCTCCGCCACGGAGAACACCTCGGTGGCAGTCAGCTCCTCCCACAGCCCGTTGTAGGTCTCCACGAGCCGGTCCGAGACGACGAACGGGTCCACCGACCCGGGGTCCACCCCCTCCTCCGAGAGCCGCTGCTGCATGTGCTCACCGGCCAGCAGGTCCATGATCTCCCCGGCCACGTTGGTACGGGCGAGGTCGATGTCGTACTCCCGCTGCCCGCGCGTGAGCCGGGGATGCAGCTCACCGGTCTCCGCGTCCACGAGGTAGGCGGCGAACTCCCCGGCGTCCCGGCGGAACAGCGTGTTGGACAGCGAGACGTCCCCCCAGTAGAAGCCGGACAGGTGCAGCTGCACGATCAGCAGGGCCAGCGCGTCCACGAGACGCTCGATGGTCCCGGGGGAGGGAACCTGCTCGAAGATCGCGCGGTAGGGCAGCGAGAAGCTCAGGTGGTCGGTCACGAGGGCCGCCGGCAGCGGCTCGCCGTCCGCTGAGCACCGGTCCGTGACGACCGAGTCCGGGACCACCGAGGGGGTTCCCATGCGCTGCAGCCTCCGCAGCAGTCCGTACTCCCGCCGGGCGTAGTGCGCGGTGGTCTCCTTCACTGCCACCACGCGCTCACCCACGCGGGCGAAGCGCACCACGTGACGGGACAGCCCGCGCGGGTACGCGGCGAGCACCTCGGGCGGCCATTTCTCGAGCGGCACGTCCCACGGCAGCTCGAGCAGCCCGGGATCGGGAAAGGCCGTGCTGATGGACACGCCGCGCGGCGGGTGCGCGGGGGTTGAGGTTCCCGGCTGCTGGGTGTCGGCCATGTCAGCCGGCGTGGCCCAGGGCCCGGGCACGACGCCGCACGAGGTCCGCGAGTGCCTCGGCGAGGGTTGCGGGATCCGCCACGCGCCACGGCGCCAAGGAGTCCTTGGCGCCCACCTTGATGCCCACGTCGCGAGGGCCCAGGACGGCCAGGGCGTCCTCGTCCGTGTCGTCGTCCCCGGCGAAGACCGTGACGTCCGGGCGCACCGCGGCGCGGATGGTGTCGAGGCCGTCGCCCTTGGTGGCGCTGAGCACCGAGCACTCGACCACCTGCTGCCCCGGGGTCACGCGCAGCCCCGGCACCGCGGCATAGGCGCTCCTCATGTCGGCCAGGGCGCGCTGCGCCACCTCCGGATCGGCGATGGGGCGGGTGTGGAACGCGACGCCCGCGGGCTTGTGCTCCGCCCGCGAGCCCGGGTAGCGCGCCACGATCGCCTCGGTGGCCGCCACGGCACGTGCCAGGAGCTCACGCTGCTGCGGGTCCAGGACGATCTCGGTGCCGCCGTCCGCGCCGGGGGCCGCACCGAGATCCACCTCGGCACCGTGCGATCCCGAGAGCACCATGGCGCGGTCAGGATCCACCACGGTGCGCAGGAAGTCGAGAGGACGCCCCGAGATCACGGCCACCGTGGTGCGGGGCAGCCGTGCCAGGGCATCCAGGGCGTCCCGGGCCGCGGGCAGGGGACGCGAGTCCTCGGGGCGTTCGGTGAACGGAGCCAGGGTGCCGTCGAAGTCCAGTGCCACGAGCAGGCTCTCGGCCTCCGCCGCGGCGTCGAGCGCGGCCTCGACCCCGTCACCCACGGTCGGCTCCGCTCGCCGCGTCACCCGGCCGTGCGGCGTCGTGCTCCGGTCCGCCCGCGCCGCCGGCGTGGGCCGCGAGGTCGTCGAGGAAGCGCTGGGACCAGTCCACGACGTCGTGCGTGAGGACCTGACGGCGCATGGACGCCATCCGCTTGCGGGCCTCGGTCGCGGGCATGTCCCGCGCGTGCAGGATGGCCTCCTTGAGACCGTCGATGTCGTGCGGGTTGACCAGGATGGCCTGCTTCAGCTGCTCGGCCGCACCCGTGAACTCGGACAGCACGAGCGCGCCGGAGCGGTCCCGGCGGGCGGCCACGTACTCCTTGGCCACGAGGTTCATCCCGTCCCGCAGCGCGGTCACGAGCATGACGTCCGCCGCGAGGTACAGCGCCACCATCTCCTCGAACGGGTACCCGTGGTGCAGGTAGCGGATGGCGGTGTGCGAGATGGTGTCGTGCTGGCCGTTGATCCGGCCCACCATGCCCTCCACGAGCTCACGCAGCTGGCGGTAGGAGTCCACGCGCTCGCGGGACGGGCTGGCCACCTGGATCAGCACGGAGTCCTCCACCGTGATCTCGCCGTCGTGCAGCAGCTCCCCGTAGGCCTTGATGCGGTGCCGGATGCCCTTGGTGTAGTCCAGCCGGTCCACGCCCAGGAAGATGGTCTCCGGGTTGCCGAGCTCCTCGCGGATCTCCCGCGCCCGCGCCTGGACCTGGGGGTCGTCGGCGAGCTCCTGGATGGAGTCCACGTCGATCGAGATGGGGTAGGACTCGGCGTGCACGGTCCACGTGGTCCCCTGGCCGTCCGCGGTGTCCTCCGACATCACCGCGGTGCCCTTGGTGAACTGCGCACCCAGGTACTTGCGGGCGCACCGCTGGAAGTTCTGGGCGTCCCCGGGACGCTGGAAGCCGATGAGGTCCGCGCCCGTGAGCCCGTCCAGCACGGCCCGGCGCCACGGCAGCTGGGAGAAGATCTCGGTGGGAGGGAACGGGATGTGGTTGAAGAACCCGATGGTCACGTCCGGGCGCAACCGGCGCAGCATGCGCGGCACGAGCTGCAGCTGGTAGTCCTGCACCCACACGGTGGCGCCCTGCGCGGCCGTCTCGGCGGCCGTGCGCGCGAAGCGCTCGTTGACGCGTCGGTAGGCGTACCACCAGGTGCGGTGGAACTCCGGGGGTGCAATCACGTCGTGGTACAGCGGCCACAGCGTGGCGTTGGAGAAGCCTTCGTAGTAGCGGGTGACCTCCAGCTCGCTGAGCGTCACCGGGACCAGGTGGAACACGTCGTGGTCGAACGGCTCCAGGGTTTCGTCGGAGGCGCCGTGCCAGCCGATCCACGCGCCGTCGCGCTGCGCCATGACCGGGGCGAGCGCGCTCACCAGGCCGCCGGGGGAGCGCCGCCAGGTGCTGCTGCCGTCCTCGGCCACGTCCCGGTCCACGGGGAGCCGGTTGGAGACCACGACGAAGTCGTAGCCGTCCCGGGGGACGGCCACCTCTTCCATGGACTGTTCTGCACTCATGCTGGTTCCCTTCCCGCGTACCGGCTGGTTTCCCTCCATCCTAAGTGGGCGTACCACCGCCGGGCAGGGGCGGCGCGTTCCGGGGAGGCCCCTGGGTGCCCGCTGAGTCGTGGGCGACCCCCGGGCCGGGTACCCTGAGGACGAGTTGTCGACACCCCGCCACGCCCCACGGAAGGACACCTGGCCCCCATGGTTTCCAAGAACAACAATGCCGGTTCCTCACCGGCGGACGCCCGAGAGCGGGCCCGGCAGATCGCCGACCGCCAGGCGCGCCGCCACAGCGGTCGACCCCTCGGTCTGATCCTGGGCATCGTGGCCCTGGTGCTGGCCATCGTGCTGATCATCGGGCTGGTGATGTGGCAGAACAGCAAGTCCAAGATCCCCGAGGCCGGCCCCGTGCCCGCGAGCGCCAACCAGTACGGCGGCATCACGGTCACCAAGGACGGCATCCCGCAGAACACCTCGGACGTCGAGGAGCGGGACCTCTCCACCCTCCCGCCCGCCCCCGAGGAGCCGGACACCAGCAAGACGCCCCCGGGCATCGTGGACGCGGACAAGGCGGCCACCAACGGGGAGCCCGTGCAGCTCGTGGTATTCCAGGACTACGAGTGCGTGCACTGCGCGGACTTCGAGAAGGAGAACGCGGAGCTCCTCAAGAAGTACGTGGACGCAGGGAAGCTGGACGTGGAGTACCGCAACCTCAACTTCCTGGACAAGGCCACTCCCGACCAGTACTCCTCGCGCGCCGCCAACGCGGCCTACCTGGTGGCCGAGCAGGTCAGTGCGGACCAGTTCCTGGAGTACTCCCAGGAGGTGTTCACCCACCAGGGAACCGGTGGTCTGAGCAACCAGGAGCTCGCGGAGATCGCCGGGAAGCACGGGGCCTCCGTGACCGCCGAGGACATCGACGAGAACACCTACCGCCCCATGGTGGACGTGGCCACCCGCGAGTCCGTGACCAACGGCGTGGCCGGGACCCCCACCATGTTCGTGGACGGCAAGCGCTACGAGGAGGGGGCCTTCGAGGACATGCTCAAGAAGGCCGTCGACGCCAAGAAGTAGGTGCCACAGCTTCCGTGCCGAACGGGCCCTGTTCCTCCGGGAACGGGGCCCGTTGCTGTGCTGCCGGGACACATCGGGCGGGGGCTGCGCCCCGTTGGAACCGTGCCAGGGCAGGGCGGGGCGCAGCGGCGTCGTGGGGGCAGCAGGGGTCCTGAACGGTGACCGCGCGCCCGCAGGAGGTGCTGGCGATCGGGACATCGCCCGGTTGCCGAGTGCAGCGGCGTCGTGCGCGCGGCAACCACCCGGCGCGCACCAGGGGCACACGGCGTGTTCCGTGTGCCCCTCGTGCGCGCCAGGCGCTGTGGAGCCCCCTGCCGGATTCGAACCGGCGACCCTCTGTTTACAAGACAGATGCTCTGGCCATCTGAGCTAAGGAGGCGCTGCGACCCCGGTTCGCTGCCGCGAGAACGGGACCGCTCCATGATACTGGACCGCGCCGGGTGGCCCGCGCACACGACGCCGGCCACGCTCCCCGGGGAACGTGGCCGGCTGTGAGCGAGGTGCGGGGGTTACTCCTTGGAGATCTCCACCGCGGCCTGCTCCCGGCGTCCGAAGGCCCACAGCAGCAGCTCCGAGGGCTCGCCGCGCACGATCTTCACGCGGCGGGCGGACTTCTTGCCGCCGCGCACGGCGCCGAAGCCCGCGGCGAGGAGCACCACGGACTCGGACTCCTTGCGGAGCATGGCCGGACCGCCCAGCTTGAGCATGGCCCACAGGGCCTTCTGCTCGTCGTGGAGCAGCTGACGCGGGTGCCACTGCGGCTGCGCGCGGCGGACGTCCTCGTGGTGCACGAAGAACTCGCCCGTGTTCATGCGCTTGTCCACCGGGGACCAGCGACCGGGGGAGTGCAGCGGGGGACGCTCCACGAGGTTCACGAGGGACTCCCACGGCATGGCGCGGTAGTCCCCGTCCACGGACTTGGTGTGCGAGCCCAGCAGCGGGAGCTTGGGTGCGAACATCCCGGGCACCGCATCCGGGCGCGCATCGCGGATGGCGAGGTGCACGGCGAGGTCGCGGGTGTCCCACCCCTCGCACAGCGTGGGGGCATCAGGGCCGACCCGGCGCAGCAGTGCGGCGAGGTGGCGGCGTTCGACATTGGCGAAGTTTGTCACGGGGACATCCGTTCTGTGGGGTGGACCATCACGACCACGGTAGACGCGCTCGGCCGGGTGCGCCACCGCCCCGGGGCACCCTGGCGCCGAGATCGGGGGTCTGCGCACACCGGCGGCACCGGCACGACGGAGCCGCCGGGAAGCCGCCTCGAGTGCGTGTGGAGGGGGCGCGGTGCCCCGTCCGGAGATCAGGCGTCCGCGTCGGCACCCACGCCGGGTTCGGGTTCGTTGAACTGGGCCTCGTACAGCTCCGCGTACGCGCCCTGGGCCTCGATGAGCTCCGCGTGGGAGCCCTGCTCCACGATCCGCCCGGAACGCATCACGATGATCGTGTCCGCGTCCCGGATGGTGGACAGCCGGTGGGCGATCACGAAGGACGTGCGCTGCGCCCGCAGAGCCGCCATGGCCTTCTGCACGAGCAGCTCCGTGCGGGTGTCCACAGCAGACGTCGCCTCGTCCAGGATCAGCAGGGACGGCTGGGACAGGAAGGCCCGCGCAATCGTGATCAGCTGCTTCTCCCCGGCGGAGACCGAAGATCCCTCCTCGCTGATCACGGTGTCGTAGCCGTCCGGCAGGGCCCGCACGAAGCGGTCCACGTACGTGGCCTGCGCCGCCGCGACCACCTCCTCGTCCGAGGCGTCCTGGCGGCCGAAGCGGATGTTCTCCATGATCGTCCCGCTGAACAGCCACGCGTCCTGCAGCACCATGCCCACCTGGGAGCGCAGGTCGTGGCGCGCCAGGTCCCGGATGTCGATGCCGTCCAGGGTGATCCGCCCGCCGTCGATCTCGTAGAAGCGCAGGACGAGGTTCACCAGGGTGGTCTTCCCAGCACCCGTGGGACCGACGATCGCCACGGTCCGTCCCGGTTCCACGTGCAGGGAGAGGTCCTCGATCATGGGGCTGGCGCCCTCGGCGAGGGCGGCCTTGTCGTAGGAGAAGTCCACGTGCTCGAAGCGCACCTCACCGCGCAGCCGTTCGGGCAGCTGGGCGGTGGGGGTCTCGGGTTCCTGCTCGGGGGCGTCCAGCAGCTCGAAGGTGCGCTCCGCGGAGGCGATGCCGGACTGCAGCTGGGTGGCCATGCCTGCCACCTGCGACAGCGGCTGGGTGAACTCGCGCGAGTACTGGATGAACGCGGTGGCGTCCCCCAGGGTCAGCTGCCCGGTGGCCACGCGCAGTCCGCCGAGCACCGCGATGCCCACGTAGGAGAGGTAGGAGATGAACTGCATCACGGGCATGATCGTCCCGGACAGGAACTGGGCGCCGAAGGCCGCGCGGTAGAGCTCCTCGTTGCGCTCGTCGAACTGCGCCTGCATCTCCCGCTGGCGCCCGTACGCGTGGACGAGCTCGTGGCCCGAGAAGGACTCCTCGATGTGCCCGTTGAGCTGGCCCGTGGCCCTCCACTGCTCCTTGAACATGCGTTGTGAGCGGGTGCCGATCACGCCGGCGGCCACTGCGGACAGCGGCAGCGCGAGCAGCGCCACCAGGGCGAGCTGCCACGAGACCACGAACATCATGACCACGATGCCCAGCACGGTCAGGACGTCCTGGACCAGCTGCGCGAAGGTCTGCTGCAGCGCGGTCTGGATGTTGTCCACGTCGTTGGTCACCCGCGACATCACGTCCCCGCGCTGGCGGGTGTCGAAGTAGCTCAGCGGCAGGGCGTTGATCTTGCGCTCCACCTCGGCGCGCAGGTCGTACACCACCCGCATCACCACGCGGTTGAGCACGTAGCCCTGCAGCCACATCAGCACGGAGGCCACGGTGTACATGGCGAGGACCGTGAGGATGAGGGTGCCCAGCCTGGTGAAGTCCACGCCCTGGCCGGGGACCAGGGTCATGGCGGAGATCATGTCCGCGGTGGAGTCCTGGCCCTGCGCGCGCAGCCCGGCCTCCACCTGCTCCTGGTCCGCACCGGCGGGCAGGGAGCGGCCGACGACGCCGGCGAAGATCACGTCCATCGCACGTCCCAGCACGCGCGGCGCCCACACGCCCAGGACCACCGAGACCACCACGGCCAGGACCACCACGGTGAGGGCCGCCTTGTGCGGCGTGAGCAGCTTCATGAGCCGCGCGGCCGAGGCCCAGAACTGCTGCGGCTTGCGGGCGGGTTCCTGGGTCTCGCTCACAGTGCGCCTCCGGTGCTCTGGTCTGCCGACAGCTGGGAGGTGACGATCTCCCGGTACGTGGTGCTGCTCGCCACGAGCTCCTCGTGGGTGCCCCGGGCGGTGATGCGGCCCCGTTCGAGGACCAGGATCTCGTCCGCGCCCGTGATGGTGGAGACGCGCTGGGCAACGGTGACCACGGTGGCGTCCCGGGTGACCGGGCGCAGCGCCGCGCGAAGTCGGGCGTCGGTGGCCACGTCCAGTGCGGAGAAGGAGTCGTCGAAGACGTAGACGCTCGGGCGCGCCACGAGGGCACGGGCAATGCTGAGCCGCTGGCGCTGACCGCCCGAGACGTTGGTTCCGCCCTGGGACATGGGGGCGTCGAGACCCTGGGGCATGGCCCGCACGAAGTCCTCCGCCTGCGCCACGCGCAGCGCCTCCCACAGCTCCTCGTCCGTGGCGTCCTCGCGCCCGAAGCGCAGGTTGCTCGCCACGGTGCCCGAGAACAGGAAGGGACGCTGCGGAACCAGGCCCACCCGCCCGGCCAGGTCCTCGGGGGCGTAGTCCGGCAGTGCCAGACCGTCCAGCAGCACCTCGCCACCCACGGGGTCGATGAGGCGGGGGATCAGGTTGATCAGGGTGCTCTTCCCGGATCCGGTGGCCCCCACGATCGCCACGGTCCGCCCGGGCTCCGCGGTGAAGCAGATGTCGTCCAGCACGGGTGCCTCGGCCCCGGGGTACTGGAAGGTGACGTCCCGGAACTCGAGGCGGCCGCGGGCGGGCGGGGCGACGGCCGGCTGCTGCGGGGGGTGCATGGCCGGGTGGGTGTCCAGCACCTCGGTGATGCGCTCGGCGCTGACCACCGCGCGCGGGACCATCATGAACATGAAGGTGGCCATCATGACGGCCATCAGGATCTGGAGCATGTACTGCAGGAACGCCGTGAGGGCGCCCACCTCGATCTGCCCCTGGTCCACGCGCTGGCCGCCGAACCACAGCACGGCCGCGGTGGCCAGGTGCATGACCATGTTGATCACGGGGAACATCAGCACGAACAGGGCGCCGATCTTGAGGGAGATGTCCGTGAGGTCCTGGTTGGCGCGGGCGAAGCGCCGCGTCTCGAAGGGCTCCTTCACGAACGCGCGGATCACGCGGATGCCGGTGATCTGCTCGCGCAGCACCCCGTTGATGCCGTCGATGCGCTCCTGCATGGTGCGGAACCACGGCATGAGCCGGGAGACCACGAGCCCCAGCAGCACGCCCATCACGGGTATGGAGACCCACACGAGCCACGACAGCCCGGGGTCCTCCCGCAGGGCCATGATGATCCCGCCCACGCACATGATGGGTGCCATGACCATGAAGTTCAGGGCCATGAGCGTGAGCATCTGGATCTGCTGCACGTCGTTGGTGTTGCGGGTGATCAGCGAGGGCGCGCCAAAGCTCCCGACCTCGCGCGCGCTGAACGAGCCGACCCGCAGGAACACGCTGCGGCGCAGGTCGCGACCCACGCCGATCGCGGTGCGGGCGCCGCACCACACGGCGACCACGGCCGAGACCACCTGCACCAGGGCGACCGCCAGCATCACGGCGCCCGTGCTCCAGATGTAGTCGGTGTCCCCCTTGGTCACGCCGTTGTCGATGATCCTGGCATTGAGGCTGGGCAGGGAGAGGGTGGCGATCGTGGAGATCAGCTGGAAGACCAGGACGCCCACCACCCAGGGACGGTAGGGGTGGGCGTGGATGCGCAGAAGACGCAGCAGCATGAGGGTCGATCCTGACGCAGAGCAGCGCGGCCGGAGCCGATGACGGGCCCAATATACGCGTTGGCACGGACACGGTTGCGCCGGGGACGACCGGAGAAATGTGGGAAAAAGGGTGGTAAAACCACATAAACAGACATAAGCTCACATCCAACACGCGTGAGACCCGCAGCCCCCGTCCGTGAGGTGAGCATGTTCGCTGCAGAACGCCACGAGGAGATCGCCCGCACCGTGACCCGCGAGCGCCGGGTCAACGGCGCGGAACTGGCCCGCCGGTTCGAGGTGACCATGGAGACCATCCGACGGGACCTCGCGGTCCTCGAGACACAGGGAAGGCTGCGGCGCGTCCACGGTGGAGCCGTGTCCGTGGACCAGTCCACGAGCGGGGAGCAGGGCATGGACTCCCGCCACCGTCTGGCCACCGCCCAGAAGCGCAGCATCGCCGTCAAGGCCCTCGAACTCCTGGAGGGCGCCGGAGCCGGGGCGGTGGTGCTCGACGCCGGAACCACGGTGGAGGCGCTCGCGGAGCTGATGCTGTCCCGCGACAACCACCTGGAGGGCGGCCAGGAGCAGCTGGTGATCACCCACGCGCTGCACATCGCGGCCAAGCTCGCGGACGCCGAGGGCGTGGGGCTCGAACTCGTGGGCGGACGGATCCGCAAGCTCACGTGGGCGGCCACCGGTTCCCGGGCGGCCCAGCACTACGACCAGCTGCGACCGGACCTCGCGTTCGTGGGCTGCAACGGCGCCCACGCCCGCTTCGGGCTCTCCACCCCGGACCCCATCGAGGCGGTGGTGAAGTCCGCGATCGTGACGGCCGCACGCCGCGTGGTGGTGCTGTGCGACGCCAGCAAGCAGGACCAGGAGACCCTCACACGATTCTGCTCGCTGGAGCAGATCGACACCTTCATCACCGACAGGGCACCCGTGGGGGACCTCGCGCAGGCCCTCGAAGACGCAGACGTGGAAGTGGTCGTCGCATGATCATCACCGTGACCCTCAACCCCTCCGTGGACCGCACGGTGGACCTCTCCGGCCCGCTGGCCCGTGGCCGCGTGCAGCGTGCGCACGCCACCCGCCAGGACCCGGGCGGCAAGGGCATCAACATCTCGCGGGCGCTCGCCGCCGGGGGAGCGGCCACGGTGGCCATCGCCCCGGGGGACGACACCGACCCCCTGTTCGCGGGGCTCGACGCCGCCGGGGTGCGCTACGACAACGTGTCCACCGGTGCCGCCATCCGCACGAACATCACCGTGACCGAGCCGGACGGCACCACCACCAAGATCAACGAGCCCGGTCCCGCCCTGGACGAGGGCACCGTGGAGCGGATCGTGGAGCGCATCGTGAGCCGTGCCGCCGGTGCCTCGTGGCTCGTGTTCGCCGGTTCCGTGCCCCCGGGACCCGCCCAGGACGTGTACGCGGTCATCGCGTCCCGGGTGCGCGGGGCACTCGGGGCCGCGGCGCCGTCGTACGCCCTGGACACCTCCGGGGCCCCGCTGACCGAGGCGCTGGCCCCGGGAGCGATTGTGCTGCCGGACGTCATCAAGCCCAACGGGCACGAGCTCGCCCAGCTGCTCGGCCGGGAGGACGGCGACGCGCTCGAGGCCGATCCCCGGGCCGCGGCCGATGCCGCGCGCATCCTCGTGGAGCGCGGCGTGGGCGCGGTGCTGTGCACGCTGGGCGGCCACGGCGCCGTGCTCGTCACGGCCGACGGCGCGTGGCACGCGGTGCACGAACCGGTCACCGTCCGCTCCACGGTGGGGGCCGGGGACAGCGCGCTGACCGGGTACCTCGTGGCCGCCGAGCGGGGAGACACGCCGAGCGAGTGTCTGCGCCACGCGGTCGCCCACGGGTCCGCGGCCGCCGCACTGCCCGGTACTCAGATGCCGAGTGCCGCCCAGACGACCCCCGACGCCGTGCGCGTGACGGAGCTCGGCCCGTGTGCGGGGTTCCCGCAGGTCTCCCACACCCCGCCTGCCTCCCACACCCCGCGGGGCACGGCCCACGACGCCGCACGGCACCGGGCCGCCGCGACCCAGCCCGCCGTGAAGCAGCCCGCCACGACCCGGCCCGCCGACCCACCGGGGACGGCGTCGGCGCCCGGCCCCGCCGACGCCGCCCCGGACGCCCCCGGTCCCGACCGCGGGCCTGCGGGTCTTCGTCCCTGATCCACCCACTGCGCGCCGCACCGGCCCGTACCCGAGGAGCACCGAGATGTCAGAACTCATCACCCCCGACCTGGTCCTGCTGGACCGGGAGCTGGGCGGGGACACCGACAGCGTGATCCGCGCCCTCGCGGCGACCGTCCACCGGAACGGCCGCGCGCGGAACGCCGACTCGCTCGCGGCGGACGCCCTCGCCCGCGAGGCCAAGAACGCTACCGGGATCCCCGGCGGCATCGGCATCCCGCACTGCCGCTCCGAGGCCGTCACCCGGGCCACCCTCGTGATGGCGCGCCTGGCCCCTGCCGTGGACTTCGGCGCCAAGGACGGCCCGGCGGACATCGTGTTCTTCATCGCGGCCCCGGCGGGCGCGGACCAGGAGCACCTCAAGCTGCTCTCCAAGCTCGCGCGCTCCCTCATGAAGAAGCCGTTCGTGGCCTCCCTGCGCGCGGCCGCCTCCCCGGAGGAGGTCGTGGCCGTCGTGGACGGGGCCCTGGGGCTCGCTCCGGCCGACGACGCCGCCGCACGCCCCGCGGGGGACGGCACCTCGTCGGCGGGCTCACCCGCGGCTCCCGCCGCGGGTGCCACCGCGGTCGGTGCGGTGACCGGGGGAGCGGGCGCCGCGGCGTCGTCGTCCCACGGTGAGGACGGTGCGCGGGACGCCGGTGGCCCGCGTCGGCTCGTGGCCGTGACCGCGTGCCCCACCGGGATCGCGCACACCTACATGGCCGCAGACGCTCTGACCAACACCGCGCAGGAGATGGGGGTGGACCTGCAGGTCGAGACGCAGGGCTCCTCCGGCGCCACCCGCCTGGATCCGCAGGTGATCGCGCGCGCCGAGGCCGTGATCTTCGCGACCGACGTGGATGTCCGCGAGCGCAACCGCTTCGCGGGCCTGCCGTACATCGCCTCGGCCGTGAAACGGGGGATCGACGAGCCCCGCGAGATGGTCGAGGAGGCGCTCGCCGCCGCGGACGACCCCCGCGCACCGCGCGTCACGGGGGACGGCACGGCCACGGCAGATGCCCTGACCGCGAGCGAGGGCTGGGGCACGCGCATCCGCAAGGCCGTGATGACGGGCGTGAGCTACATGATCCCGTTCGTGGCCGCGGGCGGTCTGCTCATGGCCATCGCGTTCATGATCGCGGACCCGGTGGCCGTCGCGAAGCAGGCGGAGGACATCCTGGGCACCGCCACCCTGGGCAACCTGGGGGACGTGTCCCTGTCCATGTACTTGGGCGCGGTGCTGTTCACGATCGGCAACCTCTCCATGAGCCTGCTGGTCCCGGCGCTCGCGGGCTACATCGCCTACGGGCTCGCGGACCGGCCGGGCATCGCCCCGGGCTTCACCGCGGGTCTGGTGGCCAACTTCATGGGAGCGGGCTTCATCGGCGGCATCGTGGGCGGTCTGCTCGCGGGGCTGTGCGCGTACTGGCTGAGCCTGCCGCGGCTGCCCCGCTGGCTGGGCTCGCTCATGCCCGTGGTGATCATCCCGCTGCTGGCCTCGCTCTTCGCGGGCGGGCTGCTGTTCCTGGCGATCGGCGGGCCCATCGCGGCGTTCATGACGTGGCTCAACGGGCTGCTCGCCGGGATGAGCGGGGCGTCCGCCGTGGCGCTCGGGGCGGTGCTGGGCCTCATGATGTGCTCCGACCTGGGCGGCCCCATCAACAAGGTGGCCTACTCGTTCGCCGTGGCCGGTCTGGGCGCCGCCACCGCGACCAACACCGCACCCCAGGAGATCATGGCCACCGTGATCGCCGCGGGCATGGTGCCCCCTCTGGGACTGGCCCTGGCCTCCACCGTGCTGGGCCGGAAGTACTTCACCGCGGCGGAACGGGAGAACGGGAAGACCTCGTGGCTGCTCGGGGCCTCCTTCATCTCCGAGGGCGCCATCCCGTTCGCCGCGGCGGATCCCCTGCGCGTGATCCCGGGATGCATGGCCGGCGGTGTGGTGACCGGCGCCATGACCATGGCCTTCGGCGTCACCTCCGCCGCTCCGCACGGCGGGTTCTTTATCCTGCCGGTGATCGGTGGTCCCCTGGCCTTCATCGGCTCCGTTCTGGTGGGCACCCTGGTCACCGGCGTGCTGGTGACGCTCCTCAAGCGCGTGGGCGGGGTCGAGAAGCGGGCCGCCGAGACCCCCGGGGTTCCCGCCACCCCGCAGACCGTGGAAGCGTGAGCAGCATGGACGAGAACCGGACGGGGCAGCAGAGCCCCGAGAAGCAGCCCGAGCAGCAGAGCCTGCACGGCGTGGGCGTGAGCCCGGGGCGGGTCATCGCCCCCCTGGTGCACATGGCCCCGGCCGTCACGGAGCCGCCCGAGGGGGATCCGCTCACGGGCGACCCCGAGGCGGCGGTCGACCGGCTCAGGGCCGCCGCGCTCGCGGTCAAGGCCGAGCTCACCGAGCGCGCCGCCCGCGCCCGGTCCGAATCCGCGGCCGAGGTGCTCAAGGCCACCGCGCTGATGGCGGGGGACCGGGCCCTGACCAAGAACGCCGGCAAGCTCGTGGTGTCGCAGGGGCTGAGCCCCGAGCGGGCACTGTGGCAGGCCGCCACCGCCTACGCGGACCAGATGCGTGCCATGGGCGGCTACATGGCGGAGCGTGCCGCGGACATCGAGGACGTGCGTGCACGGATCGTCGCGCAGTTGCGCGGGGAGGACGCCCCCGGCGTGCCCCAGCGCCGTGAGCCGTTCGTGCTCGCCGCCGAGGACCTCGCGCCCGCGGACACGGCGGTGCTCGACCCCGATGTGGTGCTGGCCCTGGTGACCGAGTCCGGCGGTCCGCAGTCCCACACCGCGATCCTCGCCCGCAACCTCGGTCTGCCCGCGGTGGTCGCCGTGGCCGGCGTGCTGGAGCTGCCCGGCGGCACGCGCGTGTACGTGGACGGCGCGGCCGGGGCGGTCGTGACCGAACCGGGCGTGACCGAGGAGCAGGCCGTGGCCGCGTGGCGGCGCGCGAGCGAGCAGCTGGCGTCCTTCGACGGGCACGGCGAGCTCGCGGACGGCACGGCGGTCCCGCTGCTGGCCAACGTGGGAACGGGCGACGACGCCCGCGCGGCCGCCGAGGCCGGCGCCCAGGGCGTGGGGCTGCTGCGCACCGAGTTCTGCTTCCTCGGGCGGGACACCGAGCCCACCGTGGCCGAGCAGGCCGAGGCCTATGCCGAGGTCTTCGCCGCGTTCCCGGGGCGCAAGGTCGTGGTGCGCACGCTCGACGCCGGCGCGGACAAGCCGCTGCCGTTCCTCACCGACGCGCAGGAGCCCAACCCGGCGCTGGGGGTGCGCGGCTACCGCACCGACTGGAGCACACCGGGTGTTCTCGCCCGGCAGCTGGAGGCCATTGCCGCGGCCGCCGCCGAGAGCTCTGCGGACGTGTGGGTCATGGCCCCCATGATCGCCACGGTGGCCGAGGCCGCCCACTTCCGTGAGCTCGTCCACGCGGCGGGGCTGCCCGTGAGCGGCGTGATGGTCGAGACGCCCGCCGCCGCCATGACCGCCGAGCAGATCCTGGACCGCGTGGATTTCGTGTCCCTGGGCACCAACGACCTCACCCAGTACACGATGGCCGCGGACCGGATGCTCGGCTCGCTGGCCGAGCTGAACTCCCCGTGGCAGCCCGCCGTGCTGCGCATGGTCGAGTGCGTGACGCGCGGGGCGGCGTCGGCCTCGCAGTCGCACGCCACCCCCAAGAACGTGGGAGTGTGCGGAGAAGCCGCCGCGGATCCCGCGCTCGCGGTCGTGCTGGTGGGCCTGGGCGTGGACTCGCTGTCCATGAGCGCTCGTTCACTCGCCGCGGTGGCCGCGGTGCTGAGAACCGTGGACACGGAGCAGGCCCGGAGGATCGCGCGTCTCGCACTGCGGGCCACGAGTCCGCAGGAGGCGCGGGACACCGTGCGGGCGGAGCTGCCCGTGCTGGCCGAGCTGGGTCTGTGACGGCCCCCGGGGCTGCCCGGAACGAAACCATCCGCAAGACAACGACTAGGAGCTGACATGTCAGAACGCACTGCCACCGTGGCCTCCAGCGTGGGGCTGCACGCCCGACCCGCCGCGATCTTCGCGGAAGCGGCCGGGGAGTACGAGAACCTGGAGATCACCATCCGCGCCGAGGGCGAGGATGCCGAAGAGGGCATGGACGCTTCCTCGGTGCTGTCCCTCATGTCCCTGGGCGCCGCCCACGGCGATCGCGTGGTCCTCGCCGCCGAGGGCGAGGGAGCCGAGGAGGCCCTCGAGCACCTCGCGGGCATCATCGAGACGGACCTCGACGCCGACTGACACTCCCCCCGGTGCACCGGATTCCTCCGCGGATCCGGTGCACCGGTGTCATGCCCGCACGCCTCGGGCCGGGCTCCGGACGCGCGGGGTACGGTGTCCCCATGGTGCGTCATCTGATCCTCGCCGGCCTCGCCGTGGCCACCCTCGCCACGGTCCTCGCGGCAGTTCTCGGTCCCTGGGGATGGTGGTTCCCCGCCATCGCCTTCCTCCTCCTGCTGCTCGTGGCCGTGCGCGACGCCACGCAGCGCAAGCACTCGGTGCTGCGCAACTTCCCCGTGCTGGGTCACATGCGGTTCTTCCTGGAGAAGATCCGTCCGGAGATCCAGCAGTACTTCATCGAGCGCAACTACGACGGCAAGCCCTTCGACCGCGACCAGCGCTCGCTCGTGTACTCCCGGGCCAAGGGCTTCAAGGGGGACAAGGCGTTCGGCACCGAGCTGAACGTCAACGAGCCCGGCTACGAGTACTTCGTGCAGTCGGTGGCTCCCAAACCCGCGCCCGAGGACGAGCACCGCGTGCGGCTGGGCGGCCCGGACTGCCTCCAGCCCTACGACGCCTCGCTGCTGAACATCTCCGCCATGAGCTTCGGCTCCCTGTCCAAGAACGCCGTGCTGGCCATGAACAAGGGTGCGGCCCTGGGCGGGTTCGCGCAGGAGACCGGTGAGGGCGGCCTCACGGAGTACCACCTGGCGCACGGCGCCGACCTCATCTGGGAGTTCGGCTCCGGGTACTTCGGCACCCGGGACGAGCACGGGAACTTCGACCCGGAGGTCTTCCGGGAGAAGTCCCGCCTGCCGCAGGTCAAGGCCATCAACATCAAGCTCTCCCAGGGCGCCAAGCCCGGTCTGGGAGGTGTGCTCCCCGGCTCCAAGGTCACCGCGGAGATCGCGGCGGCCCGCGGCGTGCCCGAGGGGCAGACCTGCATCTCCCCGGCCAGCCACTCGGCGTTCACCACCCCGCGCGAGCTGATCCGGTTCGTGGCGCGGCTGCGGGAGCTCTCCGGCGGCAAGCCCATCGGGTTCAAGCTGTGCGTGGGCTCGCGCGTGGAGATCCTCGCCATCTGCAAGGCCATGATCGAGGAGGGGGTGAGCCCGGACTTCATCATCGTGGACGGCGGTGAGGGCGGCACCGGAGCCGCCCCGCTGGAGTACCAGGACCACGTGGGCACGCCGCTCGTGGAGGGCCTGATCCTCATGCACAACGCGCTCGTGGGCTCCGGTCTGCGGGAGCGCATCAAGCTCGGGTGCGCCGGGAAGATCACCTCGGGCCACGACATCGTGCGCCACATCATCCAGGGCGCGGACTTCTGCATGAGCGCCCGTGCCATGATGATGGCGGTCGGGTGCATCCAGGCCCAGGCCTGCCACACCAACAAGTGCCCCGTGGGGGTCACCACCCAGGATCCCAGGCTCTACCGTGCCCTGGACGTGACGGACAAGGGCGAGCGCGTGGAGCGCTACCACCGCCTGACGGTGGCGGAGGCGGGGCAGATGATCTCCACCATGGGCTGCGAGCACCCCGAGGAGCTCACCCGGGAGATGCTGCGCCGCAAGGTCACGGCCACCCAGTCCACGTCCTACGAGACCCTCTACCAGTGGCTGCGCCCCGGTGAGCTGTTCGGGGGCGTCGAGGGCGGCTGGGGTGAGGACTGGGACTACGCGGACCCGGACCGCTTCTCCGCGGGCCACCCCGGCAAGTACGTGTTCCACGACCGCGGGCCGCTGACCCCGGCCGGCGTGATCCCCGAGGCGGACCGCAGGTACGCGGGCGGCGCCGCCGGCGTGCGCTTCCCGGACGGGCGCCCCGCGGCGGCGTCGTCCCCCTCCGGAGCCCCCGTTGCCGGGGGCTCCCGGGAGAACGGCTCCCCGGCGGGGACCGGCAAGCGCCCGGAGGGCGAGCCCGGGACCACGGCGGGCGCCCAGCACACCACGCGGGACCCGGTTCCCGAGCCAGACAACGTGGATCCGCGTGACGACTCCCGCAGCCGCAACCCCGGGATGGCCTGAGCGCGGAGGGATATCATGTGGGACGGCGTCGCCGCGCGGCGTCGCCCACCGTCCGAGCACGACCCGCGGTCGAAGGATTGAGAGAGCCTTGCGAGAATTCACGGCACGATTTGCCACCGCCCAGGAGATCGCCGAGTGGGACTCCCACGTGACGGCCAACCCGGCGGGCGGCAACCTGCTGCAGTCGGAGGCCTTCGCGGAGGTCAAGAAGGACCACGGGTGGACGCCCCGGCACGTGGTCTACGAACCCTCGGACGGCTCGCGGGCGAGCTACAACCTGGTGCTCGAGAAGAAGGTCCCTGCTCTCGGCAGGCTCTGGTACATGATCAAGGGCCCGGACGTGGAGTCCGTGGACGACATGCCGGGCATCGTGGCCGCCAACGAGCGCTTCGTGGCCGGCGCGGCCAAGGGCGTGTTCGCGATCAAGTACGAGCCCGAGATCGTGGCCTCGGACTACGCCGCCGGGGTGCTCGCGCGCTGCGGGCTGGTGGAGTCCTTCGAGATCCAGCCGAACGACTCCACCGCGGTGCTGGACACGGACATGGACGAGAAGGCCCTGCTGAAGTCCCTGCACTCCCGCGGCCGCAACGCCGTGCGCCGCGCCACCCGCGAGGGCTGCGAGGTGGCGCAGGTTCCGCTCACCGAGGAGAACATGCGCGCCATGTACACCCTCATGGACTCCGTGGGCCAGGGCCACGCGCACGTGAACCTGCGCTCCTACGAGTACTACCGGGCGTTCTGGACGAACTTCGCCGAGCGCGGCCAGGGACGCCTGTACTTCACCTACGAGGACGGCAAGCCCTCCGTGGGTGCCTACGTGATCGCGTACGGCTCCAAGGGAACGTACAAGGACGGCGGCTCCAAGCCCCGCCGCAAGCAGTACGGGGACTCCCACCTGGTGCAGTGGAGCGCGATCACGGACCTGAAGCGGGACCACGGGATCACGCAGTACGACTTCTGCGGCACACCGCCCTCGGACCAGCTCAAGAACAAGGAGCACCACTACTACGGCCTGGGTCTGTTCAAGACGAGCTTCACGAAAACTGTCGTGGACTACGCAGGCGTCTGGGACCAGCCGCTCAGCCGCGCGAAATACGCTGTCTGGACCAACGTGGCGGAGAAGGTCCAGCGTCAGCTGTGGGTGCGCCGCACGGGGCAGCCGTTCTACTGACCGTCCACCCCGCCGCGACACCCGGCGGGTCCACCGCGTCCCGGCCTGAGAGCCGAGGCCCGCACCAGCCACCACACCAGATCTGAGCAGTGCCCGCGGCGGCAGGGAAGGGTCATCCGACGTGAGCGTGAACGAGCAGTTGAGGCACCTGGCGCACCAGGGGTACCCGTCCTCGGGGGAGGCCACGGCCCGCCCCTCGGCCGACGACCAGCCCTTCGGCCCGGGCGGTGACACGGCGCTGCGGGAGGCCGTGCGTTCCACCGCTCCGCGCCGTCGTGCGCATCCCATGCCGCGCCCCACGGAGGAACAGGCGGCCCAGGCCCGTGCGCGCGCCGCCGCGCACCCGCACACGGACCCGCACGCCGCGGCCCCCCGCACCGCCGGGCCGCGAACCCTGCGGACGGGTCAGTCGGCCACCGCCGGATCCACCCGGGTCTCCGCCCTGCCCGTGCTCACCCCCGGACAGATCGCCGCGGACCGCGCGGGGCAGGGACACCGCGGCGGGGTCCCCGCCGCGCTCACCGAGCCGATCGGCACCACGTCCCGACGCAGCAGCACCCCGGCGGCCTCGCCCGTGGAGCGCCCGGAGACGGTCGAGCACGAGATCGCCCCGGCCACCACCGCGATCCCCCGGGCCGTGTACCCGGCCGCCCGGGTGGACCCCCCGAAGGCCTCCCGGTCCCTGTTCCGCTCGCTCGTTCAGGGCGACGCCGCCCCCACGGCTCCCATGCGCGTGGTGGACCGTCTCACCTCCACGCCGTTCCGTCACCTGCGCAAGTTCGGCGACGGCTCCGACCGGCAGGCCCGGCGGACCCTGAACTTCGCCCTGCGCCTCGCGGAGACCATGTTCCACTACGGGGCGGACGCCCTGGACGTGGAGAACGCCATCATCGCGGTGTGCGCCACCTACGGGGTGGAGAACCTCGAGGTGGACATCACCAACCAGTCCGTGACCATCAACTACGTGGCCGAGACCACCGCCACGGGCCAGCTCGCGGCCGCGGGGCTCACACCGGCCACCACGGTGGCCGAGAGGGAGGCCGGGGAGAACGCATCCTCGTTCGCGGGCACCCCCGGCACCACCGGGGAGATCCGCGGCTCGGGGACCACCCGGACGGGGGAGGACCCCTGGGGGGACTCCGCGACCTCCAGCCACACCGTGATGCGCGTGGTGCGCTCGTGGACGGACAACTACTCGGGCCTGGCGGACACCCACCAGCTCGTGATCCGCATCATCGAGGGCGAGATGCCGCTGCGCAGGGCGGAGCGGGAGCTCGCGGAGATCAATGCGCGCCCCAAGCCCTACGCCCGCTGGATGGTCACGGCCGCGACCGTGCTCGTGGCCGGAACCCTGGCGCTGGCCCTCGGGGCGTCCTGGGTGGGGGCGTCGGTGGCCGTGGCCTCGGCCGCCGTGGTGCAGATGGTCACCGCCAAGCTCAGCGCGTGGCGGATCCCTGAGTTCTTCACACTCGCCGCCAACGCCTTCGTGGTCACGCTCGTGGCCATCGTGGTCTCCGCCCTCGGTGTGCCGCTGTCGCCGCCCACGGTGATCGCGGGCGGTCTGATCATGCTGCTGCCCACCACGCGCATGGTCTCCACCATGCAGGACGCCATCAACGGCTTCCCGGTGACCGCGGCGGGGCGGCTGCTCTCCACGGCCATGGCATTCCTAGGCATCGTCGCGGGCATTGCCCTGGGGGTGTCCCTGACCGTGAACGTGCTCGGGGTGCCTCCCATCGACATCTCCCAGTCGAGCTTCACCCCCACGGGCAAGCTGACGAACATCGCGTTCATGCTCGTCTCCACCGCCCTGATCGCGGTGTCCATGCAGGTCAAACCGCGGCACATCCCCCCGGCCGTGGCCGCGGCCCTCGCGGGGCTGCTGCTGTACCACGGCGTGGGACTCGTGGACGCCGGCAGCCGGATCGCCACGGGCGTGGGGGCGGTGGCCAGCGGGTGCGTGGCCGCCCTGCTGGCCGCCCGCTCCAAGATTCCCCAGGCCGTGCTCGCGATCCCGGCCATGACGTTCCTGCTGCCGGGGCTCACCCTGTTCCGCGGGATGTACGCCATGACGGTGCAGACCGAGGCCCCGGGCCAGGGCATCAACGAGCTGGTCAACGCCATGGCCTCGATCGTGCTGCTGGCCGCCGGCGTGGTGCTGGCCAAGTACCTCATGCGCCCGTTCATCGAGCAGATGCAGCACCTCTCGCAGCGGCGCAACCGCCGCCGCTGACGGCGCGCGCGGACCTCAGAGGATCTTGCCCACGGGCAGCTTCTTCTCCGCCTGGAACACGTCCTCGGTGCGCCCCCGCGCCCAGTAGCCGGACAGCGACACCTGTGCGCGGTCGAGTCCCCGGACGTCGAACAGCTCCCGACGGGCGGCCTTCATGGCCTCGCGCTCGCCGTGCACGAACGCCTGCACGCCCGTGAGGTCCCCGGGCCACGCGGCCTCCGACAGGCCGACGACGAGCGCCCGCTCACCCGGGCGCTCGTCCGCCCGGTGCACCCACCGCACCCGCACGCCCTCGGGTACGGCCGTGTCCGAGAGGTCGAGCTCGTGGGAGGCGTCCTGGACCTCCAGAACCGCCTCACCGCGCGCGGTGCCCGGCAGGGCCTCGAGGTTCGCGAGCACGGCGGGAACGGCGGCGTCGTCCCCCGCGAAGATGCTCCATGAGGCGGCGGGGTCCGGAGCCCACTTCCCGCCCGGGCCCAGGGCCACGATCCGGTCACCGGGCTGGGCGGACGCGGCCCACGGGCCGGCGTGGCCCTCGCCGCCGTGCAGGGCCACGTCGATCCACAGTGTGGCCGTGGACAGGTCCACCCGGCGCAGGGTCAGGTGGCGGGACACCGGCTGCTCGTGCGGTGGCGCGCTCTCCCGGACCGCCCAGTAGTCCGGCAGCTCACCGGGAGCGGTGGCCGCGAGCGTCTGCGGGGAGAAGAAGAGCAGCTTGACGTACTTCTTGGGCGGTGCGATGTCCCGGAAGTCCTCGGGGTTGTCGATGCGGCACACCACGCGCACCATGGCGGGCGCGAGACGGGTGCGCTCGAGCACGCTGAGGTTGATCTGGGGCTTGCGGTCCGCGGGCGCTGGAATCCGTGGCATGGCCCCAGCGTAGGGGACCCTAACCCGGCAGCTCCCACGAGACGGGCTCCGCCCCCTGCTCCCGCAGCAGGTCGTTGACGCGCGAGAAGGGGCGGGAGCCGAAGAACCCTCGGGACGCGGACAGCGGTGAGGGGTGCGCCGACTCCACCGTGGGTGCCCCGCCCAGCCAGTCCTTGGTGGTGCGGGCGTCCCGGCCCCACAGGACGGCCACGAGGGGCTGCTGGCGGTCACCGAGTGCCCGGACCGCGCACTCGGTGACCGCCTCCCAGCCCTTGCCCCGGTGCGACGCCGCCGAGCCCGCCTGCACCGTGAGCACCCTGTTGAGCAGCATGACTCCTTGACCCGCCCACGAGGAGAGGTCCCCGTGCGGGGGCGCCTCGATGCCCAGGTCGGACCGCAGCTCCTTGTAGATGTTCTGCAGGGACCGGGGGACCGGGCGGACATCCGGCGCCACCGAGAACGAGAGCCCCATGGCGTGGCCGGGCGTGGGGTAGGGGTCCTGGCCCACGATCAGCACCTTCACCGCGGACAGCGGCTCCCGGAACGCGCGGAAGATGTTCTCCCCGGCCGGCAGGGTGTGCCGCCCCGCGGCGTGCTCGGCCCGCAGGAACTCGCCCATCTCCCGGATCCGGGGCTCCACGGGCTGGAGTGCGGCGGCCCACTCCGGGTGCATGATCTCGGACAGCGGGCGCGGGGTGCTCACGAGTGGCCTCCTGGTGCGGTGCGTCGCGCGCGGCGCAGTCCCCGCGCGCTAGGGTTGACGCCATGTCTACCACGGGGGAGGAGCTCGACGAGCTGGACCGGGCCGTTCTGGAGCTCGAGTCCGAGCACTGGAAGTACCGCGGCGCCAAGGAGTCCGCGATCCGCTCGCGGCTGGGACTGAGCCCGGTGAACTACTACCAGCGTCTGAACGCCCTGATCTCCTCCGAGGCCGCAGCGCGCCACGCGCCGATGCTGATCTCCAGGCTGCGCCGGGCGCGCTCGCGCTGACCGCTCGTGGACACCGGGCGCGTGTCCCCGGACGCGGGCAGACCTCCGAGCGGGCACCCGGTCGGCCGTGCGATAGTGGCCACTGACAGCGTTGCGCCCGGAGCACCGCGCGGTGCGCGAGCCGGGCCCAGGAGAGCGAGACCATGAGCGAACACCCCCGCGACGAGTTCGACGACGTTCCCGAGGACGGCGCGCGCCAGGGCGCGCACCGCGGCCACAACCCCCGCGCCCGTGAGGGCTCCACGCGACAGTTCCGCACGGTCCTCGTCTCGGGCGTGCTCGCCCTCGTGCTCGGTGCCGTGTGCTTCGTCAACGCGCCCCGCACGGCCCAGGAGGCGCAGTCCCTCGGGAGCGTTGCGGTGTCCCCGGTCGCCGTGACCACCGCTTCGCCCGTGCTCGCCGACGCCGCCACGGCGGGCCTGCGCGCACCGGCCCCGGGCGGCGTCGAGCACGTCTGAGCCGTCCGGCGTTCAGCCGGCAATGAAACCTGAGCCCACCACGCGCAGGGCGTTTGCGGTTCCGCGCGCGGCAGTGCCACTATGGGATTAGCACTCAGTCGGGTGGACTGCTAACCGGGTCCGGTGGCACCGCCTCGGCGCACGAGTGGAAACCACATCACGGTGAGGTGGTCGCGGCGCGGTGAGGACCGCGGTGCGAGCGCCGTCCGTCGCGGGCATCGTGACCAGTCTCGTTTGTCGACCGTCCAGGAGGGACGAATCACATGGCAAAGATGATCGCATTCGATGAAGAAGCACGCCGCGGCCTCGAGAAGGGTCTCAACACCCTCGCGGACGCCGTCAAGGTCACGCTCGGCCCCCGCGGCCGCAACGTGGTCCTGGAGAAGTCCTGGGGCGCCCCCACCATCACCAACGACGGTGTCTCCATCGCCAAGGAGATCGAGCTGGAGGAGCCGTATGAGAAGATCGGCGCCGAGCTCGTGAAGGAGGTCGCCAAGAAGACCGACGACGTCGCCGGTGACGGCACCACCACGGCCACCGTGCTGGCCCAGGCCCTCGTGAAGGAAGGCCTGCGCAACGTGGCCGCCGGTGCGGACCCGCTGTCCCTCAAGCGCGGCATCGAGAAGGCCGTGGCCTCCGTGACCGAGCAGCTGCTGTCCTCCGCCAAGGAGATCGAGACCGAGGAGGAGATCGCCGCCACCGCGTCCATCTCCGCCGCTGACCCCGAGATCGGCAAGCTGATCGCCGAGGCCATGGAGAAGGTCGGCAAGGAAGGCGTCATCACCGTCGAGGAGTCCAACACCTTCGGGCTGGACCTCGAGCTGACCGAGGGCATGCGCTTCGACAAGGGCTACCTCTCCGGCTACTTCGTCACGGACGCGGACCGCCAGGAGGCCGTCCTGGAGGATCCCTACATCCTCATCGTGAACTCCAAGATCTCCGCCGTGAAGGACCTGGTCCCCGTGCTGGAGAAGGTCATGCAGGCCGGCAAGCCGCTGCTGATCATCGCCGAGGACGTGGACGGCGAGGCCTTGGCCATGCTGGTGCTGAACAAGATGCGCGGCGCTGTGAAGTCCGTGGCCGTCAAGGCTCCCGGCTTCGGCGACCGCCGCAAGGCGCAGCTCGCGGACATCGCGATCCTCACCGGCGGCCAGGTCATCACCGAAGAGGTGGGGCTGTCGCTCGAGTCCGCCACGATCGACCTGCTGGGCCAGGCCCGCAAGGTCGTCGTCACCAAGGACGAGACCACCATCGTGGACGGCGCCGGCACCCAGGAGGAGATCGAGGGCCGCGTGGCGCAGATCCGCGCGGAGATCAACAACTCCGACTCCGACTACGACCGCGAGAAGCTGCAGGAGCGCCTGGCCAAGCTGGCCGGCGGTGTGGCAGTGCTCAAGGCCGGCGCGGCCACCGAGGTGGAGCTCAAGGAGCGCAAGCACCGCATCGAGGACGCCGTGCGCAACGCCAAGGCGGCCGTGGAGGAGGGCATCGTCGCCGGCGGTGGCGTGGCCCTCATCCAGGCCGGTGCCAAGGTGTTCGACTCCCTGAACCTCTCGGGTGACGAGGCCACGGGCGCGAACATCGTCAAGGTCGCCATCGACGCCCCGCTCAAGCAGATCGCCCTCAACGCCGGCATGGAGCCCGGCGTGGTGGTCGACAAGGTGCGCGGGCTCGAGACCGGCTGGGGCCTCAACGCCGCCACCGGCGAGTACGAGGACCTCATGGCCGCGGGCATCAACGACCCCGTCAAGGTGACCCGTTCCGCTCTGCAGAACGCGGCGTCCATCGCCGGGCTGTTCCTCACCACGGAGGCCGTGGTGGCGGACAAGCCGGAGCCCGAGGCCGCCGGTGCGGGCGCGGGTGCCGATCCCATGGGCGGCATGGGCGGCATGATGTGATTCCACTCCACCGAGTGGACTCCCACCCGTTCTGCGGGTGAGACCCGTGAAGGACCCCGGACGCGCACGTCGTGTCCGGGGTCCTTCCGCGTCCGGGTGGGGCGGCAAGGCGCCGTGGCGTTCCGCGTGTCGGCACGCTTTGGGAGGATGGGTGCATGACGATCATTGCTTCCGCGGACGGTTCAGCGCTCGGCAACCCGGGGCCGGCCGGCTGGGCCTGGTACATCGACCCCACGTCGTGGCGTGCGGGCGGCTGGGCGCACGGCACCAACAACATGGGCGAGCTCACCGCCGTGCTGGACCTGCTCGAGTGCACGCGCCACCGGCGGGACGAACCGCTCACGGTCTACTGCGACAGCCAGTACGTGATCAACTCGATCACCAAGTGGATGCCGGGCTGGAAGAAGAAGGGCTGGAAGAAGCGGGACGGCAAGCCCGTGCTGAACGTGGACATCATGAAGGCCCTGGACCGGGAACTGTCCGGCCGCTCGGTCACTTTCGAGTGGGTCAAGGGCCACGCCGGTCACGAGCTCAACGAGGCCGCTGACGTGCGTGCCCGGGCGATGGCCACGGCGTACCAGGCGCGCACCGCCCCCGAGGACATGCCGGTGGGTCCGGGCTTCCGGGACGAGGATGCCACCCCCGCCTCTCGTCACGCGTCCGGGGCCGAGCCCTCCGTCACCGACGCCGCCGCACCCGCGTCCGGTGCGGCCGCACCCGTGCCCGCCGCAGACGCCGTTGCACCCGCGTCCAGCGCTGCGACGGCCCCGCCCTCCGCCGAGGGTGGTACGTCCCGCCCCGCGGCCCCGGGGCACGCTGCCGCCGGTGGCGGCACACGTGCCGGACGACCGTCTGCGGCACCGGGGGACGGCATGGTCAGCCAGCCGGATCTCTTCTCCGAGCTGGAGGCCGCGTCGCCGCCGAGCGGGACCCAGGAGTCCGCCGGGGTTAGAGCGGAAGGGTGGTCGGAGCAGTTCGTGGTGGATGCCGTGCAACGGGAGCGCGCGGCGGTGTGCACCCCGCCCGGGGCGGCGCACGAGACCGCCGGGGCCTCACCCCGTGCGGCGGCGTCGCCCCACGCCGCGGAGCACGCCACCGCACTGCTGCACCCCGACCTGCAGTGCATCGACGCGGGCGGTGCCGTGGTGCCGGTGGCGCAGTTCCCGTCCCGGGCCGTGGCGGAGGGCACCCCCGGTGAGGTGCGGGTGACCGCCCTCGGTGCGGATGCCTACCACGTGAGCTACCGGCTCGAGGAGCCCTCGCGCGTGACCCGTCGCAGCTCCGTGTGGGTGCGCGAGGACCAGCACAACGACATGGGCCCCTGGCTCCTGCGCTTCCACCAGGTCACGGCGGAGGACTGAGCTGGACTCACGAGGAGAACATCCGGGCGTTGGCGGCCTCCGTCTCCGCGTACTGCGTTCCGGCGGTCGCGAGGGCCTGGTTGATCTGCGCGACGGCCTGCTCCATCTGGGCCTGCGCCGAGCGCCACGAGCTCAGGGCCTCCTGGAAGCTCGCGGAGGCGGTGCCCGTCCAGGTGCCCTGCAGATCCGTGAGCGTGGCGGTCATGCCGTTGACCTCCGCGCTGAGCCGTTCGATGTGCCCGTGTGCCTGCTGGGACTTGGCGGCAATGGTGTCGCTGTCCACCACGAAGTGAGCCATGATGTTCCTCCTCGGAAAAAGGTGCCGGTGACCGGCGGGTGCCGGTACGGGTCACGCTACGAGGGGGAGGTCCGCGGGGACGCGAGACCGAGGAGACGGTGGACCTAGGAGTCCGATCCGCGGCTGTCCACAGGTTCCGTGTGCGGGATCCGCACGGTGAACGTGGCTCCTCCGCCGTCCGTCTGCTCCAGGCGGACCGTGCCGTCGTGCTGCTCGATGATCGCGGCCACGATGGACAGCCCCAGCCCGGTGCCCCCGGTCTCACGGGTCCGGGAGGAGTCCGCCCGGTAGAACCGTTCGAAGACCCGCTCTGCGTCCGTGCCGTGGATGCCCGGCCCGTGGTCGCGCACCTGCAGCACGGAGGTGGACCGGCCGTCCACGTCGGGTTCGAGACCCACGGCGAGCTCCAGCGGCGAGCCCGCCGGTGTGTAGCGCAGGGCGTTGGTCAGCAGATTGGCCACCACCTGGCGCAGCTTGGACTCGTCCCCGTGGACCCAGGCGGCCTCCGGGGAGGAGTCCTGCAGGCCCACCACCGTCACGGTGCGGTCGGGAGCGGTCGCGTGGGCGTCCGAGGCGGCGTCGTACGCCAGGTGCAGCAGGTCCACCGCGCCCATGGTGGACACCCGGCGCTCGTCCAGGCGGGCCAGGGTCAGGAGGTCCTCCACGAGCTGCGTCATGCGCTTGGACTCCGACTCGATCCGGTCCATGGCCTTGCCCACGTCCTCGGGCGTCTGCAGCGCCCCGTGGCGGTAGAGCTCGGAGTACCCCCGGATGGACACCAGGGGGGTGCGCAGCTCGTGGGAGGCGTCGGCCACGAACCGCCGCAGCTTGGTCTCGGACCGGGTGCGCGCGTCGAAGGCGTCCTCGATGTGGCCGAGCATCGCGTTGAGGGATGCGGAGAGCTGACCGATCTCGGTGTGCGGGTTGTACCCCTCCATGCGCTGGGAGAGGTCGCCGTCCGCGATCCGCGCGGCAGTGGCCTCCACCTGTCGCAGCGGCTGGAAGGCGCGGGTGACCATGACCCACCCCACGGTCATGGCCGCGATCAGGGTGGCCAGTCCGAAGCTGAAGGTCAGCAGGCCCACGCCCGAGATGATCGCGTTCGTGCGGGCCATCGGCTCGGCCACCACCACGGACATGTCGAACATCGTGAGCTTGGCGGGCAGCACCCGCCACGTGTCCTCGTCCGAGCCCACGGACCCCACGGTCTCCGCCTGACCGTCGTGGGCCACCACGTAGTCGAGGGTCATCCTGCTCAGATCTGGATCCGGCGGGTCCTCGGCCGTGGGGGCGCCGCCGTGTGCCGTGGCGATCACGTTGCCCTCGGCGTCCAGGAGGTACCCGTTGGTGGGCACCGGCGAGCTCACGTCACCCTCGAGGGTGCCCGTGAGAGCGGTCGCCACCGCGGGAACGGACTGCCGCAGCTCCTGGTCCAGGCTCGTCACGAGCGAGTCCCGCAGCACCGAGACCGCCACCAGCGTGGTCACCATGATGCTGACCGCGAGCAGCACGCCCGTGAGGGCCATGAGCTGCGAGCGCAGGGACGCGGAGCGGAACCGCCGGGCGAGCACGTTCAAGGGATCAGTGGCGCTTGTCCGCGGAGCGCAGCAGGTAGCCCACGCCGCGCTTGGTGTGGATCAGGGAGGGCTGGTCGGAATCGTTGTCAATCTTGCGGCGCAGGTAGGAGATGTAGGACTCCACGATGGAGGCGTCCCCGTTGAAGTCGTACTCCCACACGTGGTCCAGGATCTGGGCCTTGGACAGCACCCGGTTGGGGTTGAGCATGAGGTAGCGCAGCAGCTTGAACTCCGTGGGGGACAGGTCGATCTCGCGCCCGTCGCGGAAGACCTCGTGGGCGTCGTCGTCCAGGACGAGGTCGTCCACCTTGAGACGGGAGTCCTCCTCCTCGAGGGGCTGGGTCCGGCGCAGCACGGCGCGGATGCGGGCCACGACCTCGTCGAGGCTGAAGGGCTTGGTGACGTAGTCGTCGCCGCCCACGGTCAGCCCGGCCACCTTGTCGTCGGTGTCGTCCTTGGCCGTGAGGAAGAGGATGGGGAAGTGCCGCCCGGCCGCGCGCAGCTTGCGGGTCACGGAGAAGCCGTCGATGTCCGGGAGCATGACGTCCAGCACGGCGAGGTCCGGGTCCTCGGCCTCGGCCTTGAGCAGGGCGTCGCGGCCATTGGCGGCGGTGACGACCTCGAAACCGGCGAACCGCAGGGAGGTGGCGAGCAGCTCGAGGATGTTCGGCTCGTCGTCCACGACGAGCAGTTTCGCTTCTGTGGTTTTCGTGTTCATGCGCTCAGTGTCTCCGAATTTCCTGGATGGAAGCTGTCATGCAGCCCGCGGAAAACTGGGAGGGGTGAGCAGGCGGGGGCACGGGGGCTCCGGGACGACGGCGAGCGGCGCTCTCAGCGGTGCGAGCGGCGTCGTGCACCGCCCCGCACGAGCTCCACGCACAGCAGCAGGAACGCCAGGGGGAAGAGGATCGACGGGATGAAGGTGAACCCGGGCCACAGCACCGTCCCCGCGGCAGAGGCCACGAGCACCGCAATCAGGCAGAGGGCGCTCACGCCAGCCAGCACGAGGGCCACCACGAGCAGCACCGGCAGACCTCCCCCGGTGCGGTGGTCGGCGGCGGCGGCGGTGGTGGGTGCGGTGGATTCAGGCATGCCCACAAGGTAGCAAGCCGGGGTTACGCGCTGGGTTGAACGGGGCCGCGGTCGAGCTCGCGGGGGATAAACTGTGGTGTTCGCAAGGCGCCGCGCAGCGGTGGCCGCAACGAGAAGACGAGAGACTGAGGTGATCCGCGTGCCCACGGGCAAGGTCAAGTGGTTCGACGCAGACAAGGGTTTCGGTTTCCTGGCCACCGACGACGGCCAGGAGGTGTTCCTCCACGCGTCGGCACTGCCCCAGGGGGTGACCACGGTGAAGCCCGGCACCCGCATGGACTTCGGGATCGCGGACGGCAAGCGGGGGGCGCAGGCGCTGTCCGCCACCGTGCTCAGCGCACCGCCGTCGGTCACCCGCAACACCCGCAAGCCGCCGGAGGAAATGGCGGTGCTCACCGAGGACCTGATCCGCCTTCTGGACGGGATGTCCAACGGGCTGCGCCGCGGGCGCTACCCGGACCGCTCCCACGGGCACAAGATCGCGGCCATCCTGCGCACCGTGGCGGATGAGCTCGATGTCTGAGCGCACAGCACGGACCACGGACACCGCCCGCGCGGATGCTGCCGGCTCCCCGGCTCCGGCCGAGCAGATCCCGGACACGCAGACCCCGGACGAGCAGACGGCCACCGGGCAGACCCCGGACGAGCAGGCCCAGCAGGAGCAGACCACCGCTGCCCAGAACCCCACCGAGCAGGGCTCTGCCGACCAGACCCCGGGTGGACGGAGTCCCGCCGGGCAGCTCTCGGTGGATGAGGCCTCGACGGAGCAGGACCCGCCGCAGCAGGACCGTGGGGAGGCCCCCGCGGCATCCCGGTCCGCAGCAGCGGTGACCGCCGCCGAGAGCGGTGCGGAACCGTCGTCGGCTCCGTCCCGTGGCGCGGCGAAGCGGCGCTCGGGACCGCGCACCCGCACGCCCAAGCAGGATCCCGTCCTCACGGAGGCCGTGGACCTGGCCCGGGAAGCGGTCGTGGCGGGCGCCCACGAGGACGGCGGCATCGGCGAGCACGTGGGTGTCACCGTCCACGAGGACCGTCTGCTCACGCACCTCTTCGACTGCACGCTCCCGGGGTACCCGGGGTGGACCTGGTACGCCACCGTGTCCCGCGCTCCCCGTTCCAAGCACGTGAGCGTGTGCGAGTCCGGTCTGCTGGCCGGCCCCCGCTCGCTCCTGGCGCCGGCCTGGATCCCGTGGGAGGAGCGCATGAACTCCCTGCACGCGGAGCAGGAGGGCGCAGAGCACGAGGGCACGGAGCAGCCGAGCCCCGAGCAGGCGGAGACCGACCGTCCCGACGACGCCGCGCGCGAGCCCCACGAGGGGTCCGCGGCCGGTGATCCCCCGGCCGGGCAGGACACGGTGTCCGCCGAGGGCGGCACGTCATCCTAGGCCGCGGGTCCGGCGCGGGGGAGCGGGGACCGGCGGCACCGGGTGCCACCGGGATGTTCCGATCGCTGCGGATCCGCAACTACCGGCTGTGGTTCACGGGGGCTCTGGTCTCCAACATCGGCACGTGGATGCAGCGCACGGCGCAGTCCTGGCTGGTGTTCGACGAGCTGACGGATCACGACTCCACCGCCATGGGCGTGGTCATGGCGCTGCAGTTCGTCCCGCAGCTGCTCCTGGCGCCGTACGCCGGGGTGCTCGCGGACCGCTACGACCGGCGCCGCATCCTGGTGCTCACCCAGGGGATCATGGCGCTGCTCGCCGCGGCGCTGGGAACGCTGCTGCTGCTCGACCTCGCGGGGCTGTCCACCGTGTACGTCTTCGCCCTGGCGCTGGGGGTCGTGGCCACGTTCGACGCTCCCGTGCGGCAGACGTTCGTCTCCGAGATGGTCCCGGACACCCACCTGTCCAATGCGGTGGCCCTGAACTCCACCTCGTTCAACTCCGCGCGGTTGATCGGCCCCGCGGTGGCCGGAGTGCTGGTGGCGGCCGTGGGCACCGGGTGGGTGTTCGTGCTCAACACCCTCACGTTCGCCGCCATGATCTGGGCAATCGTGCTGATCGACGCCGGGCGGCTGCGGCCCGCCCCGCGCGCCCGCCGGGGGCGCGGCCAGATCCGGGAGGGCATCGGCTACGTGGCGCACCGCCCGGACATCGTGGCGGTCATGGCCACGATCTTCATGATCGGCACCTTCGGCATGAACTTCGCGGTGTACCTCGCGGCCATGGCGGGTTCGGAGTTCGGGCGCGGCTCGGAGGAATTCGGGCTCCTGAACTCGATGCTGGCCCTGGGCACCGTGACCGGTGCCCTGCTCTCCGCCCGCCGCGAGCGGGCGCGGCTGCGCTACATCTTCATCGGCTGCGCGGCGTTCGCGGTCTCCTGCCTGGGGGCGGCCACGGCGCCCTCGCTGTGGCTGTTCGCCGTGTGGCTGATCCCGTGCGGCGTGTCCTCGCTGACCATCATGACCACGGCCAACGCCTACGTGCAGAGCACCACGGCGCCCGCCATGCGGGGACGCGTGATGAGCCTCTACATGGCGATCTTCATGGGCGGCACCCCGATCGGCGCCCCCGTGGTGGGGTGGCTCACGGACACGTTCGGAGCACGCTGGGGCATGGGCTCCGCGGTCCTCGCGGGTCTCGTGGGCGCGCTCATCGGGGCGTGGTTCGCGTGGCGCCACGTCCCCGCCCGCTCCGGGGCGCCCACGGCGGGCTGAACGCGGCAGGACGACGACGCCGCGGCGCCCGCCGCGCGCTCAGGCCAGTTCGCCCACGGCCCAGTCGATGCACCGCAGCAGCGCGCGCACGTCCTCGGGGGGAACGGACGCGAAGGTGGCGATGCGCAGCTGGTTGCGTCCGAGCTTGCGGTAGGGCTCCACGTCCAGCACACCGTTGGCCCGCAGGACGGAGGCCACCCGGGCCGCGTCCACGGCGGCGTCGAAGTCCACCGTGCACACCACGGGGGAGCGGTGCGCGGGATCGGCGACAAAAGGTTGCGCGTGCTCGCTGGCCTCGGCCCAGTCGTAGACCAGCCCGGAGGTCTCGGCGGTCCGCGCGGCGGCCCACGGCATGCCGCCCTGCTCGAGCAGCCAGCCGAGCTGCTCGTCCAGCATCACGAGCCCGGCGAGGGCCGGGGTGTTGTAGGTCTGGTGCTTGCGGGAGTTCTCCACGGCGGCGGCCAGCGAGAGCACGTCCGGGACCCAGCGCCCGGAGGCCGAGAGGCGCTCCACGCGCTCGAGGGCTGCGGGGGAGAACGCGGCGAACCAGATTCCGCCGTCGCTGCCGAAGTTCTTCTGCGGGGAGAAGTAGTAGACGTCCGTCTCGGCGATCTCCACGGCCATGCCGCCGGCGGCGGAGGTCGCGTCGACGACCGTGAGGGCGTCGTCGGCCACCACACGGCGCACCGGCATGGCCACCCCCGTGGAGGTCTCGTTCTGCGGCCATGCGTAGACGTCCACGTCCGGCAGGATGCGCGGTTCCTCGGGACGGGAGCCCGCGGGAGCCTCGAGCACCACGGAGCGTTCCAGGAACGGTGCCCGGTCGGTGACGCTCGCGAACTTGGCGCCGAACTCGCCGAAGGCCAGGTGCTCGGCGCGGGAGCGCACCAGGCCGAAAGCGGCGCTGTCCCAGAACACGCTGGCACCGCCCGTCCCCAGCACGATCTCGTAGCCCGCGGGCAGCCCCAGGAACTCGGCCAGCCGCTCCTGGATCCGGGCCACGAGGTCCTTGACGGGGGCCTGCCGGTGGGAGGTTCCCAGCAGCGTCGTTCCGGCCCGGGCGAGGGCACCCAGCTGCTCCGGGCGCACGCGGGACGGGCCAGCCCCGAACCGGCCGTCCTCGGGAAGCAGGTGCGGGGGGATCACGGGCAGATCGGTCACGGTGGGTCCTCCTGGAGGGCGGGACGGTGGTGTGCTCCATTGTGCTCGCCCCGGCCGGTGCTGCGGCGCACGACGACGGCGGGGACGAGACCCGCCTCGTTACAATTATCCTGAATCATTCACACCACGCTGGAGTGCACCCCCCACCGGGGGCCGTTGACCCGCGCGCCGCGGTGCGCAGAAATTCGAGGACGGACCATGAGCGGCGACCTGATCGACACCACCGAGATGTATCTGCGCACGGTGCTGGAGCTCGAGGAGGAGGGCATCACGCCCATGCGGGCCCGCATCGTGGAGCGGCTGCACCACTCCGGACCCACGGTGTCCCAGACGGTCTCCCGCATGGAGCGCGACGGTCTGCTGTCCGTGGCGCCGGACCGTTCCCTGCAGCTCACGCCCGCGGGCCGTGACACGGCCGTGTCCGTGATGCGCAAGCACCGCCTGGCCGAGCGGCTGCTCGCGGACGTGGTGGGACTGGACCTCGCGCACGTGCACGAGGAGGCCTGCCGCTGGGAGCACGTGATGAGCGAGCGCGTGGAGAGCCGGCTCGTGGACCTGCTCGGTGACCCCAAGGTCTCCCCGTACGGGACGCCCATCCCCTGCCGGGACGGGGACGCCCTCGAGGTGTTCGGCGGCCTCACCCTTCTTGACGCCGCCACGGCGGCCGACGGCGCGCAATACGGGGTGCGACTGCTGCCCGAGGTGGTGCAGGCAGACCCCGAGCTGATCGAGACGCTCAGCTCCGCCGGCATCCTCACTGGGTCACGTGTCACCGCCGAGATCAACCCTGGTGACGAGCAGCGAGTCGTGGTGACCCATGTGGCATCGGGGGTTTCCCTGGACCTCGACGGAGCCACGGCACGGGCCATCCGGGTGAGCGCGACCGCCTCCTGAGCCCGGCCCGCGGGCGGGACCGTGATCTTTCCGATGTGTGGACAACCACACGGCGACCGGTTCGTCGTGCCGGGCCGCGCGATGCTCCGCAGGGCTGTCTCCGCAGGTCAGAGATATGTTGTCCCTGGTAATGAGCCCATAAGACCCCCTGTCGATTGCTTTACTTTTTGTGATCAAATGGGCTGACTGATAGCCGTGAGTGCCCGATCCGTGATCGGTTGTAATCAAAACGTGACATTCCCGTGATCTGTCCTGTACAGTCGTGACCGTGCCGATCACTGGTCGGATCCGGCACTCCCGAGCGCTCGCCGAGTTCTGCCACGCGCCCCGGGATCCCGTACACAGAACATCCGCATGGCAGAAGCGGGGGAACCACTTCCCGGATTCGTCACAGCCCGTCGAATCCTTGGGGTCAAGCCGGCACGGCCCATCGGCTCGTGCGGCCGGATGTCTCCCATCCGAACCCGACAGCTCACCCCGCAGGCGTAGGGAGGAAAACACACATGTCTTTCATGAAGCAGAGCTCTGCCCGCCACCGCGCTGAGACCCAGTCCCACGTGGTGCGCAACACCACCGTTGCCACCATCGCGGCCGGCGCGGCCGTGGCCGGCATGACGATGCCCGCTCAGGCGTCCAGCGACATCGTGGAGCTGGGCTCCACCTCGTCCTACAGTGCCGACACCTCTCTGGGCGCCTACAACGCCTCCTACACCACCCCGGCCCCGGATGCCATGGCGTCCGGCTCTGGCATGAGCACGCAGTCGAACCACGCCGCAGGCGGCCTCGTGGGCGATGCCTACGCCGGCATCGGCGGCGCGTACGTCTGGGGCGGCACCGGCTACAAGGCCTGGGACTGCTCCGGCTTCGTCCAGTCGGTGTACGCCCAGAACGGCATCAGCATCCCCCGCACCACCTGGGCCCAGTTTGAGGCCGCCACCCCCACCTCCACCCCGCAGCCCGGTGACCTGGTCTCCCAGAACGGCGGCTCGCACGTGGGCATCTACGTCGGCAACGGCCAGATGATCTCCGCGCTCAACGAATCGCAAGGCACCCAGCTCCACGCTGTCAATGCCATGCAGGTCGACGGCTTTTACACCTTCCGCTGATCCGGCGGGTCTGCGGCGCCCACGGGCGCCGCAGACCCCGATCCAGTGAGAAACACGGCACGGCGCATTGGCCCGCACCCGGGCGGTGCGCACGTGCTCGCACGAACTGACATCAGAAGACATCGCCAACCCGCCCTCCCTCGGTGAGTTGCGGCAGCACTGCGCTGCCCGACGACCACCGCACATCTCCGTGCCCTGGGCGGACACGAACGTGTTAGGAAACCACACGCATGACGAACGAAACCACCACTCAGTCGGCCAAGGGTCTGTTCGCGGGCAAGGCTCGCACCGTGGCAGCCGTTGCCGCCTTCTCCGGTCTGGCTCTCGCCACCACCGTGTCGGTGCAGGCCACGCAGAACGCTTCCGACGAGCAGGCTCCCGCCGCCGCCGTGTCCGAGGCTCCCGCCTCCGAGAACACCGTCTCCGCCGAGCCGGCCGCCAAGGCTGACAAGGCCGAGAAGGCTGAGAAGGCTCCCGCCAAGAAGGCCGAGCCCGCCAAGGCTCCGGCCCAGCCCGCCGTGGTGCAGGCCGCCCCCGTCGCCGAGGTGACCCCGGTCGAGGCGCCCGCCGCTCCGCAGGTGGCTCCCGCCGCCCAGACCGTGACCCCGGTCGCGGAGCAGGCTCCGGCTCCGGCTCCGGCCCAGGGCCGCCACGCCGCGCAGCCCACCCAGCAGACGCTGCAGGCCGAGGCCGCCGCCGAGCAGGGCAACGCCATCTACAACTACAGCGCCCCCCAGACCGGCTACACCGCTCAGACCGGCTACACCGCTCAGACCGGCTACACCGCTCAGACCGGCTACGACACCACCGCCAACACCGGCAAGGTGACCACGCAGTCCAGCACCACCCCCAAGCAGGCCAAGGCCGCGTCCAGCACCCCGGCTTCCGGCCAGGGCCAGGCCATCCTGAGCGCCGCTGAGGGCCAGATCGGCGTCAACCAGGACTGCACCGCCCTGGTGAGCAACGCACTGGCAGCGGTGGGCATCAACCACCACGGCTGGCCCGCCAGCTACAAGTCCCTCGGCACTCCGGTCTCCGCCGCTGAGGCCCAGGCCGGCGACATCGCCTACTACGCCGACGGCGGCGCCGGTGTGGCCCACGTGGCCATCTACGCCGGCAACGGCCAGGCCATCCACGGCGGCTGGAACGGCAACCAGACCGTGAAGACCACCGCCAACGTGGGCTCCGGCCCGGAGTACATCCGCGTCGGCTGAGCTCCCCCGAGTTCGGCACCGCGCTGATCGGCGCGGTGCCACACCTCGAAACGAGTCGGGACCGGTTGTGTACCCGCTCCCGACGAGGACGAGATGAATGCGTACGGACCCTGATGACCACAGGGTCCGTACGTTTTTCTCGTCTCTGCATACCTTTGCATACCTTTGCATGCCTCTGCGTCCCTCTGCGCCACTGCCGCGCAGTACGCGCCGGCCACGGGACCAATCATCCCGTCCGTCCACCGCGGGCCGTCGGGGCCAGCGTGGGGGTGACGTCCAGGGGACGGGATCTAGAATGGACGCCATGTCCACCGATTTCTCGAGCGCAGCCAGAACCCCCCAGGACCAGGAATTCACCTACTACGCCGTGGGGATGGTGGCCGGCGCAGTTCCCGGCATCATCGTGGGATTCATCGTGGCGGCCTTCGCGGGCCACGCGGCCATGTGGCTGTCCGTGTTCGGCGGTCTCGGGATCATCGTGGGTCTCGTGCTGGCGGCGCTCATCTTCCGCCGCCGCCGTGCCTCCGCCCGCGAGCGCGAGGAATCAGGGGCCCTCGCCCCGGACGCCTCTCAGCAGCCCGGGGCGGACTCCACCGCCACGCCGCCGACCCACCGCTCCTGACGTCGACCACGCGGAGCCGTAACCAGCCGCGTACCCTCACCTCGGCGGGACAGCGCCACCCGCGTGCCCTCACCTCGTAGGAATGATGCGACCCGGGTGCACTCACCTCGGCAGAGTGGTGCCAGCCTGGTGAACAGTGGGTCGGCCACGAATCCCCTCGGCGCGCCGCCCCTCCCCGTTGCTCACTGCCCGGTGAGCAACTGGATCTCCCGTGCCACATTGCGCCGGGCCTGCGTCTCCCACAGTGCCACCGCAGTGGCGTGGTGGAACAGGCGGGGACTGGACAGCAGATTCTGCAGCACCTCGGCGCGGGCGGCCCGGAACTGGCTCTCGGGGACGTCTGCGTACTCCCGGCGCACGTCCGCGCGGTAGCGCTCGTACTCCTCCGCGGTGCCCCCGAGCACGGCAAGATCCGCGTCCACGAGCAGGCACGCGTCCCGGTCCGTGGGATCCGGCCGGTGCGCCACGGTGACCATGACGAGCTCTGCGACCCTGTCCGCAAGGCCGGCCGGCAACGACTCCGCAGCTCCTGGACCCCGTCCTTCGCGCGGGGCCGCCCGAACCCCGGACCCGGGGGCGGCGTGGCCCTCCCCGCTGCCCTCCTGGACCGGGGAGCGTCCCGCCCCGCCGCGGCCGGCAGGCGGGGGTGACTCCGGTGCGCACCCGTCGGGGCCCAGCAGCTGCCGGGCGAGGGCCGCCGAGTCCTTCTCGTCCTCGCCGGCCCGCCCCCGGTGCACGGCGTCGTGGAACCACGCCGCCAGCACGAGCTCCTGGGACGGGCGCCCATCCGTGAGCAGATCCACCGCCTCCAGCACCTTCAGCAGGTGGGCGGGGCCGTGGTAGGCACGGTGCGGTTCGAGCCAGCGCTCCAGCAGGTGCGAGCCCAGGCCGGGATGCCCCGGAACGTGCCGCTCCCAGCGGCGGGTGAGCGCCGGGGCCAGCTTGGCCGGGCGGCGTCGTGCGGGGACCCGCAGGCCGCTGCGGATCAGGATCCGCGCGAGGTCCTTGCCCTCCACCGCGACCGCGCCGAGGGCCAGGGCGTCTGCGAGGCGGTGCGCGGGAATGTCGTAGTGGTCCTGGTCGAACGCCCGCACGGACACGCCCAGGCGCGAGGCGAACTCGTGCAGCTCGTCGAGCGACTCGTCCGAGACGAGGTGGGAGAACACGGTCCCGTGGGCGGGCCAGCGCGGGGGATCGATGTAGACCGTCATGGTGACCATTGTGCGCCTGACTCGCGGGGTGGGCCCCCCGCGGATAAGGTGGTGCAGTGTTGCCCTCGTAGCTCAGGGGATAGAGCACGGCTCTCCTAAAGCCGGTGTCGTTGGTTCGAATCCAATCGAGGGCACGAACGATGCCCCGCCCGGTCCCGGGCGGGGCATCCGTCGTACGGGGGGCGGTCAGCCGCGTGGACGCTGGCCGGGCAGCTCGCCCTCGGAGAAGGCATTGATCTTGCGGCGCACCACGGAGATGCTCACGAGCACCGCAATGAGCAGCAGAAGCGCGAACAGCACCCAGCGGGTGACCACCAGCCCGGACGCCAGGGCCACGGCGCCGCTGTCCTCCGGGTGTGCCACGGCGGCGTCGAGCGCGGCGTTGCCCGCCAGGAAGACCACGGCGTACGCCAGGACCACGGACCAGTAGAGCCACTTCCGGGCTCGCTGCGGGGTGTTGAGACCGGTGAACAGCAACCATCCCAGGCTCAGCAGCAGGGGCGTGAACAGTCCGGTGGTCGCGTGCACACCCTCGTAGGAGGCGATGCCCTCCGCGCCCAGTCCGCGCGCGAAGGCGGCGATGTGCTGGGAGTCGAAGCCGCCGGGCATCAGCTCGGGAGCGGTCACCCCTCCGGCCAGGTTCCCGGACACGCCCTGCAGGACGAGCAGGTGGTAGTACAGCCAGAGCGCGATGCCCACGAAGAACGCGACCCCCACGAGGATTCCGGCGGAGGAGCCCTTGGTGGGGTCCGCGGCGAGCTGCCCGTCCCGCATCTCGTGGACGCTCACGGGGCGCACGGAGGCTCCCTGGGTGCTCGTGGATCCGGCCGGGGCAGCACCCGCGGCCTCCCCGTGCTTCCTGGCCTTCTGCGCTCTGGTCATACCCATGGCTCCATTATCTCCCGGGGCGTACTGTGAATCGAAGACGGGTACCCACTCTCGACGACGAGGTGGAGGACAGGTGCCCCCGGCGGGCACCGCGAAAGGTGGTGACGGTCATGGAGCTCTCCATCGGCCTTCCGGACGGTCTGCTCATGAACGCGGGTGACGGCTCGGAGCTCACGCTGTACGAGGCCGACCACTGCACGGTGCGCCGCAGGATCGACTGCTCCGTCCTCGAGGGCGCCCGCATGGCCGACATCGTCTGGTCCCACAAGCTCTCCGCCGTGGTCGCGGCGGTCCCCGACCGCCACCGGCTCTACCGCTGGGACGCCTACACGGACGAGCTCCAGGAGTGGGCGGGCACGGGAGAGCCCGGCCGCAGGGACGGCACGCTCGGCCAGGCCACGTTCGCGGCCACCGTGTCCATCACGGAGGCCGGGGACGGCACACTCTGGTTCGTGGACCGGGACTCCTCCTCGCTGCGGCGCATCGACATCAACACGGACCGGCCCGACGGCGCGCCCCACGTGGTCACGGTGGTCGGCAGGCACGGGGCCGGGTATCGGGACGGCGCGGCGTCCGAGGCCGCGCTCGACCATCCCCAGGACCTGCAGATCCTCTACGACGGCTCCGTGGTGGTGGCCGACACCGGCAACCACGCCCTGCGGCACGTGGACACCTCCGACGGCGAGGTCACGACCATCTTCGGGGGCCCGGAGCAGGTGCTCGACGAGCTGAGCGACGACGACCTCGTGCTGGAGGCTCCCGTGCGGGTCACCGTGGCGGACTCCCAGCTGTGGGTCGAGGACGCGAACGGCCGCCACCAGGTGGAACCCCGGTACGTCTGACGGGCTGGCAGTCGTGCGGTGCCGGACACCGGGGCCCGGCCCCGGCTGCCCGTCGCCGGTGAGGCCACAGTGCGGGTCCGCGCCCGGCTGCGCGTCCGAGCCGCTGGATAGACTGGGCGCACCATGGACTACCTCTCTGACAACCCCCTGCTCTCTGCCACGTCGGTGCGTTCCCCGGCCGGTGGGGCCTCTGCCGAGCCGTCCGACGCCGCGGCGTCCCCGGAGCAGCTCGTGGCGGGGCTCAACGACCCGCAGCGCGCGGCGGTCGAGCACTCGGGCTCACCCCTGCTGATCGTCGCGGGCGCGGGGTCGGGCAAGACGAGGGTGCTGACCCACCGGATCGCGCACCTGCTGGCCACCGGTCGGGCCGGCCGTGGTGAGATCCTGGCCATCACGTTCACCAACAAGGCCGCGGCGGAGATGCGCGAGCGGATCGTGGAACTGGTGGGGGACTCCGCCCGTTCCATGTGGATCTCCACGTTCCACTCGCTGTGCGTGCGGATCCTGCGCCGCGAGGCCAAGACCCTGGGACTGAGCACGAACTTCTCGATCTACGACTCCGCGGACTCCCTGCGGCTGATCACCCAGGTGGCCAAGCAGCACGAGCTGGACCCCAAGCGCTTCGCGCCGAAGGCCATCCAGCACAAGATCTCCGCGCTGAAGAACGAGCTCGTGGACGACGAGACGTACCTGGCGCGGGCCAGCTCCACGGACCCCTTCGAGTCCGCGGTCGCGCAGGTGTACCGGGGGTACACCCAGCGGCTGCGCGCGGCCAACGCCATGGACTTCGACGACCTCATCGGCGAGACCGTGCACATGTTCCGCGCGTTCCCCCAGGTCCTCGAGTACTACCGGCGGCGGTTCCGCCACGTGCTGGTGGACGAGTACCAGGACACCAACCACGCCCAGTACGCCCTGGTCCGGGAACTCGTGGGAGGGAACTCTCCCGGTCACACGGACTCGTCCGGGATCCCCGCGGCCGAGCTCACGGTGGTGGGCGACTCCGACCAGTCCATCTACGCGTTCCGCGGGGCGGACATCCGCAACATCACGGACTTCGAACGGGACTTCCCGTCCGCGCGTACCATCCTGCTGGAGCAGAACTACCGCTCCACCCAGAACATCCTCTCCGCGGCCAACGCGGTGATCTCGCAGAACGCGGACCGCCGGGACAAGAAGCTGTGGACGGCCGAGGGCGACGGCGCACCCATCGTGGGCTACGCGGCGGAGAACGAGCACGAGGAGGCGCGGTTCATCGCGGAGGAGATCGACCGCCTCCAGGACGAGCACGGGATCCGCCCCGGGGACGTGGCCGTGTTCTACCGCACCAACGCCCAGTCCCGCTCCCTGGAGGAGATCCTCATGCGGGTGGGGCTGCCGTACAAGGTGGTCGGGGGCACGCGCTTCTACGAACGCAAGGAGATCAAGGACGCCATCTCCTACCTGCGGGCGATCGCCAACCCCTCGGACGACATCACCGTGCGCCGGATCATCAACGAGCCCAAGCGCGGGATCGGCGACCGTGCCCAGGGGTCGATCGCCGCGCTCGCCGAGCGTGAGGGGATCTCGTTCTCCGCGGCCATGCACCGGCTGGACGAGGCCCCGGCCCTGGCCACCCGTTCCGCCAACGCGATCCGCTCGTTCTCCCAGCTCATGGACGACCTCGCCGAACTGGCCGAGGGGGCGTCCGTGACCGCGGTGCTGGAGGCCGTGCTGGAGCAGTCCGGCTACCTCGAGGCCCTGCGCACGTCCACCGACCCCCAGGACGAGTCCCGGGTGGAGAACCTCGCCGAGCTCGTGGCCGTGGTGCGCGAGTTCGAGAAGGACCACCCGGACGCGGGACTCGGCCAGTTCCTCGAGCACGTGGCCCTCGTGGCGGACGCGGACCAGATCCCCTCGCGACCGGAGTCTTCGGGGGAGGGCACGGCCAGTGCCCAGCAGATCGCGGCGGAGGTGGAGGAGGCCCGGTCCCTGGGGGTGGTCACCCTCATGACCCTGCACACCGCCAAGGGGCTGGAGTTCCCCGTGGTGTTCCTGACCGGCATGGAGCACGGGATCTTCCCGCACCAGCGCAGCTTCGCCGATCCTTCGAGCATGGAGGAGGAGCGCAGGCTCGCGTACGTGGGCATCACCCGTGCCCGGCAGCGGCTCTACATCACCCGGGCGGAGTCCCGCTCCATGTGGGGGCAGTCCCAGTTCAACCCGGCCAGCCCGTTCCTGGACGAGATCCCCGCCCACCTCATCGACTGGAAGCGGGAGGGCTCCGCGGCGGCGGGAGGCTGGGGGTCACCCGTGCACTCCGGCCCGTCCGGTTCCCGGGATCCGCTGCGGGGGTCCTCGTGGGGGGCCGCCGCCGGTTCCGGAGCCACGTTCCGTCGCCTCTCACCGGCCTCGGCGGGCAGGGTGCAGCCGCAGAAAGAGATCCCCTCCCTGAGTGTGGGGGACACCGTGGAGCACAAGGCCTTCGGCCGCGGATCGGTGATCGCGGTGGAGGGCAGCGGGGACAAGACCGTGGCCAAGGTGCGCTTCGGGGCCGAGGAGAAACGGCTCCTGCTGCGCTACGCACCCATGTCCAAGGTCTCGTGACGGAGCGGGCGCGGGGGTCCGGTGCCGCGTCAGATGAGGGCGTAGACCAGGACCGTGAACGGTGCCGTCACGCGCAGGGACTCCCCGGAGCGCACGTGCAGCATGCCCAGCAGCACGCTGGCCACGAGCGTGCTCAGCCCCGCGGCCTGTCCCCGGGACAGCAGGGCCACGGTGCCCAGGCACACTCCGGTGACCAGCCCGCCCCACGGGATCCACCGCGCGCCCCGGAACGTGGCCACGCCGAGCACGGCCCGGTGGGAGTACGCCAGCAACCCGGCCACCACGAGGCAGCGCCCCACGAGGTACACGAGCCACGCGGCCATCGCGAGCCAGGCGCCGTCACCGTACTGCGCGTAGAGGTCCAGGAACCGGTCCACCGGGGCGAAGCCCCACGGCAGCCCCACCACGGCGGGCAGCGCGATCGCGGTGACGACGGCGGCCGCGAAGTACCCGAGGACGGCTCGCCAGGCGCGGTGGTCCGGCCCGTCCGTCCGCTCACCCGCGGGCCGGTCCGGGGGCAGGGGGTCCAGACCGCGGCGTCGGCACCAGAGCACGAGGGCGCGCGCCAGCAGCAGCCACACCGCGCCGAGCGCCACCCAGGTCAGGCACTGCCAGCCGAGGGGGTAGAGCGATGGGACGTCACCCGTGAGGGTCAGGTAGGTGCCGTCGACCACGAGCTCGAGTCCCAGCGCCACGAACGAGAACGTGGCGAGCGAGGCCATGAACCCGTGGTCCGCTTCCCGTGCGTCCCAGACGTCCGGCAGTCCGATCCATTGCATGGACCCAGTCAACCAGGCGATCCCGGGTGGCAGCGCATCGTGGGCTGTGGGTTCACGCGGGCCCCGGTGGGGCGAATCGCCGCGCCATGGACTAAAATCACAGTGAGGGCACTGTGAGCGCAGCGCTGCGCCGCATCCCCCCACATCAGGTCGCTCCAGCCGGGGGTTCCCGGCGCGGAACGACACACCTCGACGCAGAAGGACACTTATCCGTGGACCTGTTTGAGTACCAGGCACGCGACCTGTTCGAGAAGCACGGAGTCCCCGTGCTGGCCGGCATCGTCGCCACTACCCCAGAAGAAGCCAAGGCAGCTGCTGAGAAGATCGGCGGCGTGACCGTCGTCAAGGCCCAGGTCAAGGTGGGCGGTCGCGGCAAGGCGGGCGGCGTCAAGGTCGCGAAGTCCCCCGAGGAGGCCTTCGAGTACGCCCAGCAGATCCTGGGCATGGACATCAAGGGCCACACCGTGCACCGCGTGATGATCGCGCAGGGCGCGGACATCGCCGAGGAGTACTACTTCTCCGTCCTGCTGGACCGCGCCAACCGCTCCTACCTGGCCATGTGCTCGGTCGAGGGCGGCATGGAGATCGAGCAGCTGGCCGTGGAGCGCCCGGAGGCCCTGGCCCGCGTGGACGTGAACCCCGCCGAGGGCATCACCGAGGCCAAGGCCCGCGAGATCGTGGAGCAGGCCAAGTTTGACGCCGAGACCGCCGCCAAGGTCGTGCCCGTGCTGGTCAAGCTGGGCGAGGTCTACGCCAAGGAAGACGCCACCCTGGTGGAGGTCAACCCCCTGGTCAAGACCGGTGACGGGGAGATCCTCGCGCTGGACGGCAAGGTGTCCCTGGACGACAACGCCGAGTTCCGCCACGAGGACCACGCCGCGCTCGCGGACAAGACCACGGCCGATCCCCTGGAGGAGAAGGCCAAGGAGAACGACCTCAACTACGTCAAGCTGGACGGCGAGGTCGGGATCATCGGCAACGGTGCGGGTCTGGTCATGTCCACCCTGGACGTCGTGGCCTACGCCGGCGAGAAGCACGGGGACGTCAAGCCCGCCAACTTCCTGGACATCGGCGGCGGCGCCTCGGCCGAGGTCATGGCCGCGGGCCTGGACGTCATCCTGGGCGACCCCCAGGTGAAGTCCGTGTTCGTCAACGTCTTCGGCGGCATCACCGCGTGCGACGCCGTGGCCAACGGCATCGTCAAGGCCCTGGAGATCCTCGGCGACTCCGCCACCAAGCCCATCGTGGTGCGGCTGGACGGCAACAACGTGGACGAGGGTCGCGCGATCCTCCGCGAGGCCAACCACCCGCTGATCACCACCGCGGACACCATGGACGCCGGCGCCGACAAGGCCGCCGAGCTCGCCCACTCCGCCAAGTAACCGCCCACGAGCAGAGCTACCAGGAAGAAGACATGTCGATCTTTTTGAACAAGGACTCCAAGGTCATCGTTCAGGGCATCACCGGCGGCGAGGGCACCAAGCACACCGCACGCATGCTCGCGGCCGGGACCCAGGTCATGGGCGGCGTCAACGCCCGCAAGGCCGGGACCACCGTGAACCACCAGGACAAGGACGGCAACGCCGTCGAGCTGCCGGTCTTCGGCTCCGTGGCCGAGGCCATGAAGGAGACCGGCGCGAACGCGTCGATCGTCTTCGTGCCGCCGGCCTTCTGCAAGGACGCCGTGATCGAGGCCATCGACGCCGAGATCCCACTGGTCGTGGTGATCACCGAGGGCATCCCCGTGCAGGACTCCGCCGAGTTCTGGGCCCACTCCCAGGCGAACACCGGTGCGGACGGCAAGCCCAAGACCCGCATCATCGGCCCCAACTGCCCGGGCATCATCTCCCCGGAGGAGTCGCTGCTGGGCATCACGCCCGCGAACATCACCGGCAAGGGCAAGCTGGGCCTGGTCTCCAAGTCCGGCACCCTGACCTACCAGATGATGTACGAGCTGCGTGACCTGGGCTTCACCACCGCCATCGGCATCGGCGGCGACCCGGTCATCGGCACCACCCACATCGACGCCCTCGAGGCGTTCGAGGCGGACCCCGAGACCGAGGCCATCGTGATGATCGGCGAGATCGGCGGCGACGCCGAGGAGCGCGCCGCGGACTTCATCAAGGCCAACGTCACCAAGCCCGTGGTGGGCTACGTGGCCGGCTTCACCGCTCCCGAGGGCAAGACCATGGGCCACGCCGGCGCCATCGTCTCCGGCTCCTCCGGAACGGCCCAGGCCAAGAAGGAGGCCCTCGAGGCCGCCGGGGTCAAGGTCGGCAAGACCCCCTCGGAGACCGCGCAGCTCATGCGGGAGATCTTCGAGACCAAGTGAGTCGCGCCCGGCTCCGTCCGGGACCCGCGCTGAGAACGACGCCGCTCGCCCACCTCGGTGGGGGAGCGGCGTCGTTCTCGTTGTGAGTGGCTGGTCGTTCCGGGGGGGGGGGGCGGTCCGGTCGGGTCTCAGGCCAGCACGATGGTGCGGTTGCCGGAGACCACCACCCGGCCCTCCGCGTGCCACTTCACCGCCCGGGACAGCGTCTGTGCCTCGGCGTCCGACCCCACGGCCACAAGATCCGCGGGGGTGTGGGCGTGGTTCACGGGAATCACGTCCTGCGCGATGATCGGGCCCTCGTCCAGGTCCGGGGTGACGTAGTGGGCGGTGGCCCCCACCATCTTGACGCCGCGCTCGTAGGCCTGGTGGTAGGGCTTCGCTCCCTTGAAGGACGGCAGGAACGAGTGGTGGATGTTGATGCAGCGTCCCGCGAGCTCCCGCGTGAGCTCGTCCGAGAGGATCTGCATGTAGCGGGCCAGCACCACGAGCTCGGTGTCGTGGGCGGCCACGAGGCGCAGCAGCTCCGCCTCGGCCTGGGGCTTGGTGTCCCGGGTGACGGGCACGTGGTGGAAGGGCACGCCGTAGAAGTCCACGAGCGGGCGCAGATCCGTGTGGTTGGAGACCACGGCCACGATCTCCACGGGCAGCGAGCCCACGTGCGCCCGGTGCAGCAGGTCCGCCAGGCAGTGGGAGATCTTGGAGACCATCACCAGCACCCGGGTCTTCTTGCGGGCGTCCACCAGCCGGAAGCGCATGTCGTGCTCCTGGGCCACCGGGCGGAAGCCCTCGATCAGCGACTCGGTGGTCACGGTGCCCGGCGCGCTGATGGTGTGGCAGCGGATGAAGAACCGGTCGTCGTGGCGGTCGGAGAAGTGCTTGACGTCGAAGATGTCGCAGCCCTGGCTGGTGAGGTTGGAGGCCACCGCGCTCACGAGGCCGTAGGCCTCGGGGCAGTGGGCGGTGAGGACGTGCTCGTCGGGCGTGGAGGGCTGGGCCGACATGAAGGGGATGCTCCTGGGGTCACGGGACGGATCGGTGGTCCGCGGGGCGGCAGGGCCGCGGCACCGTGGACCGGCGTCGATTTTATCGCCGGGACAGGGGCGTTATCGACCGGTGGCCGCGTGAGCGGACGGTAGGAGCCCGTCCGGCGCGGGGAGAGGTGCGCCTCTGTGAGAGAACCAGCGGCCACCGGCAGGCGATAACGCCTCAACGGGATCGAGCCGTGGGCTGAGCGGCTACCGACGCACAGCACCGGCCACAGTGCACCCCCCAGTGCAGGTGTGGCGGTTTCCCTGTGCGAAGTCTCCCGTTGCAGTGGTTCAGTGAACCACGCGTCCAGAATATCCGAATTTCACAGATGGCTCGGAGGCTGTGCAGAATCAAAGAACCGCTTTACCTACACGGGTACCCCCGCCCTCCGCGGGTGCGGGCGGGCCGGGCGTCGAGAACCCTGCTGTGACTAGGGGAAACGCAGAAAGTAAATGATATCCCTACTATTTACCTCTGCGAATTGCCATATTTCTCGAGCCAAGTCGATTCACTTGTGGGCCCTAGAGGGGACAATACTTTCCGTGGACTGCGGCGATGCGCTTCGGGCCCGCGAGAGCGGGTCAGGCCACCCCGGTGTTGAACACAAGCCCCAGCAGGTAGGTGGCCACGGCCGCGCCGTAACCGATGCCCAGCTGCCGCAGGCCCCGCTTGAGCGGGGAGGCACCGGAGAGCAGACCCACGAAGCCACCCGTGACCAGCAGGGCCATTCCCACCAGGACCATGGCCACGACCATGGCGACTCCGCCCGTGAGCCCGAAGATGTAGGGCAGGATCGGGATGACCGCTCCCGAGGCGAAGAAGCAGAAGCTGGACGCCGCCGCGCCCAGATCCGTGCCGAGGGCCTCGTGCTCGCCGGAGCCCGCGGCGTCGTCGTCGCTCTCCTGTCCAGGGTCCGCGGCACGGCGGGCCTTCTCGTCCTGGAACGAGAGTGAGGGGTCGCAGTCGCAGTCGTAGTGGCCGAGTCGCTCCGCGGCACGGTGCTCCGCGGCCTCCTCGCTCATGCCGCGGGCCCGGTAGATGAGGGTGAGCTCGTTCTCGTCCAGGTCCAGGGACGGGGCGACCCGGAGGGTCACCTGGGTGGGCTGCGAGGCGTCCAGCAGCTCGCGCTGGGAGCGCACGGACACGTATTCGCCCGCCCCCATGGACAGCGCGCCCGCGAGCAGCCCGGCGATGCCCGAGAACAGCACCATCGAGCTGGACGTGCCGGTGGCCCCCACGCCCATGACGAGTGCGAGGTTGGACACCAGGCCGTCGTTGGCGCCGAACACTGCGGCGCGGAAGTTCCCCGAGAGCCGGGTGCGGCCGTCGGTGGCCAGCGCCCGGATGATCTCCTCGTGCACGGCCTCGTCCGCGGCCATGGCCGCGGTGGCGTCGGGGTCCTCCCGGTACGGGGAGCGGGACTCGGCGCGCTGCAGCAGCGCCAGGACGAAGACCGAGCTGACGTGCTTGGCCAGGAACATGAGGATGCGCGCCTCGAGGCCGGGGCGGACCGTGCGCTGCGCGTGGGGTCCCAGGAGCCGGCGCCAGTGCTCCGCGTGGCGCCCCTCGCCCTCGGCCACCCGGTGCAGGATCTCCGCATGGCGCCCGGTGCTGTGGCGGGCCAGGTGCTCGTAGGTCTGCGCCTCGGCAAGCTCGTCCGCGAGGTAGTGGCGCCACCTGCGGATCTGGGCGGGGGTCGGTTCGGCGGTTCCGGGCACGGGGGAGTGCGTGCTGGTGGGCTCAGGCATGTCTCCGGATCATACGCACGAGCCGTCACGGGTGATTTCGGGGCCCCGAAGCTCGGGTCGAGACGCGCGCCGTGGCCGCCACCGGCACCACGGGCCCGGTTCCTCTGATCACGGGCGCCGGGGAGCCGGGGCGCCGGACCCACGCTCTGGCTGCAGTGCCAACTCGCCGTGTGGTGCCGGTGGTGCGGCGCTCAGGGCTCCACGAGCGAGCGGATGTCCTGCGCGTCGAGGCTCGCGGAGAACACGCGGTCGTCGTCGAGCACCGCGGAGAAGAGGTCCGCCTTGCGGGTCTTCAGCTCCATGACCTTCTCCTCGATGGTGCCCTGCGCCACCATGCGGTAGACCATGACCTTCTGGGTCTGCCCGATCCGGTGGGTGCGGTCCACGGCCTGGTTCTCGGCGGCGGGGTTCCACCACGGGTCCAGGAGGAAGCAGTAGTCGGCCTCCGTGAGGTTGATGCCGAAGCCACCGGCCTTGAGGCTCACCAGGAACACGGGGGCCTTTCCGCTGCGGAACGTGTCCAGGGCCGCGGCGCGGTCCCGGGTGCTGCCGTCCAGGTAGGCGTAGGCGATCCCGGCCTCTTCCAGCCGCCGGGCCACGATCTTCAGGAAGCTCGTGAACTGGCTGAACACCAGGGGGCGGTGGCCCTCCTGCAGCAGCTGGGGGAGCTGCTCGAAGAGGACGTCCAGCTTGGAGGAGGCCGCGGTGGACTCGGGGTCCACCAGGGCGGGGTCCAGGGCGAGCATGCGCAGCGTGGTGAGGGACTGGAAGATCGTGAAGCGGTTCCTGTCGAAGTCGCGCAGCAGCCCCAGGATCTTGGCGCGCTCGCGCTGCAGCCGGCGGTCGTACGCGGCGCGGTGCTCGGGGTTGAGCCCCACGGCCAGCACGTGCTCGAGCTTGGGTGGCAGCTGCAGGTCCACGTCCGCCTTGGAGCGGCGCAGCATGAACGGCCTCATGCGGGAGCGCAGCCGGGCCAGGGCGTCCGAGTCCATCGCGCGTTCGATGGGCCGCTGGTAGTGCTCGGTGAAGCGCTTCTTGGACGGGAACAGCCCCGGTGCGGTCAGGGACAGCAGAGACCACAGCTCCGTGAGGCTGTTCTCCATGGGGGTGCCGGTGATGGCCAGGCGGGTGCGGGCACTCAGGTTCTTCACGGCGCGGTAGGCCTTGGTCCGCGGGTTCTTCACGAACTGCGCCTCGTCCATGACCACGCCGGCCCACTCGACGCCGCGGTAGGCATCCGCGTCGAGACGGAGCAGGGCGTAGGAGGTCAGCACCACGTGCGAGTCCCGCGCGGCGTCGGCCACGGAGTCCTTGGTGCTGGTCAGCACGGTGGTCCGCAGCGACGGCGCGAAGCGCGTGAGCTCGGCCGACCAGTTGGCCACCACGGAGGTGGGGGCGATCACCAGGAACGGCGGCAGCTGGGGGTCGCGGGCCACGGCGCGCAGCATGGCGGCGATGGTCTGCACGGTCTTGCCCAGCCCCATGTCGTCCGCGAGGATCCCGCCGAGGTCGTGCTCCCACAGGAAGCTCAGCCACCGGAATCCCTCGTACTGGTAGGGGCGCAGGGTGGCCTGCAGGGCCTCGGGCACGGAGGGCGACGGGATCTCGTCCAGGTGCGCCAGCGCGCGGACGCCCGTGCGCCACTGCTCCGCCTGCTGCGTGTCCGTGGCGAGGTCCTCGAACTGCTCCCAGAGGCTGGTCTGGTACCGGTTCAGGGCCAGGGGCGCGCTCTTGTCCTCCTGCAGGGTGCGGGCCTCGGCGATCAGCTCGCGCAGCCGGACGAACTCCGGGCGGTCCAGGGAGAACCAGGACCCGTCCCGCAGCAGCATCACGTCCTGGCCGCGGTCCAGGGCCTGGAAGATCTCCGAGAAGGGCAGGTAGTGCTCACCCACCTTCACGGTGACTCCCAGCCCGAACCAGTCGTGGTGCTCGGTGGGGGCGGTGGAGACGGTGATCTCGGTGGGCTCGGAGACCTCTCGGTAGGCGGGGGCACCACCGGTCTCCTCGATCCGCAGGTCTGGGATGCCGCGCAGCCGCGGCAGCCACTCCCGCAGCAGCGTGAGGGCGTCCTGGGCGGCGTAGGAGCTGCGTTTGACGTCCAGCTCCGGGACACGGCGGTGCACGGCCTGGACCATGGAGGACTCCCAGCGGGACTCCCGCGCCACGACCTCGTCCCCGAGCGGGTCCAGGGGCCGGAACGGCAGGCGCACGCGCTCCCTGCCCTTCTGGTACTCCCACTCCCACTCCACGCGCTCGGTGAGGTCGTCGTGGTGGACGGTCAGCACGAGCTCGGGATCTGCCACCTGCGGGAGCACCAGGGAGTCCTCCCCGGCGGTCACGTGCATGCTCTGGTGCAGCCGGGGGAAGTACGTCTCGAAGAACTCCTCCACCCCGTCCTGCGGGACCGTGAGGTCCTCCGCGCGGTCCAGGAAGGATCGCTGCTGCTGGTTGAGGCGGGTCCCCAGGGCCACCAGGTGCAGGGGGAAGCGGTTGAGGTCCTCGGCGTCCTCGAGCGCCGCAGGGGAGGCCTCGGGGTAGAACAGCCCGTGACCGGGCTGACCGATGATGTGGGCCCAGCGCAGGGGCACCTCGTGCTCGCCCACGATCAGCTGCGGGCGCAGGCTCAGCTCCCCGTGCTCGCCCGGGTCCACCCGCACCTCGAAGCGCCCCTCGTGCTCCAGCACCACGGGGGCCCCCGAGCCGCGGGAGACGAGGGGGATGCCCAGGGCATCGGCGCGCGACAGGATGGGCCACAGCAGGGGAGAGGTGTAGCGCTCCACGTGCAGCTGGTGGCGTTCGGCGGCGTAGCTGCCACGGTGGGACTCGGACAGGGCGCGCAGCTCCTCGAACCAGTCCAGCTGCTCGGGGCCCAGCCGTCCCGCGCGGACGTGGGAGGCCAGATTTCCCCAGTCGATGCCGCTCTGCACCCAGCCGCGGCGCCCGCGCAGCACGGGCCGCGCGGTCAGTGCGAGGGGCAGTTCCCCGAGTGAGCTCCGCCACGCCCTGGGGGCGCGGTTCTGCACGCGGGAGAGGTCCAGTTCGAGTGCGACGCCCGGGGCGTCGTCGGGGTCGGAGACCACGCGCTCCGAGGCGGTGCCGGGGACGATGCGGGAGAGTTCGCTGCGCCAGTCCGGGCCCCCACCCGGCATGCGGGCATCGGGGAACTGCGCGGCGTCACTCATGCGCACTACGGTACCGCCCGGTACGGACACGGCTGCGCGAGGGCCCGCGCGGAGGCGGCCCGGCGGCGTCGTGGGAATCTCCGCCCGGCCCCCGTGGGACGGCACGGCCCGGACTCCTATACTCGAGGTGACTGTGACGACTGAAGCGCCCACGGCGCAGACGGAGGATTTGTGGCTGACGCTGCCGGTTTCCGCACGGGAGACCACGCGATTGCATCCGGACCCCAGGAAGTCGAGTACCTGCGCTGGAACGACGCCGTGGCGCGTGCGTTCTTCGGCCCCCGCGCCGCGGGGGAGCTCGTCCAGCTGGACCTGGACGAGAAGATGCTCGAGCAGATCGGTTCCGAATTCGGCCTGGACGGGCCGTCCACCCTGCGGGCGCTCGCGGACTCCGTGACGCCGCTGCTGGTCACGGACGGCTCCCGCCGCTCGATGTTCGACGCGTTCAACAAGCTCACCGAGGTCTGGTACCGGATGTCCCGGCGCCAGCTCGAGGACCTCACGAAGATTGGCCCGCCGCCGATCGTGGCGCTGCTGGCCCTGCTGTCCCTCGCGGGACGGCACATGTCCGCGCTCGCGGCCCGCACGGGCAAGAAGTCCGTGTCCACGTTCTACCTCCCGCTCGCGGTGCTGCTGCAGGCGGGGCAGGACAACGCCAAGGCCCTGGAGTCTTCGGTGCGCAAGGACTCGGAGACCTACTGGGACGCCCTGCGCTACTGGCTCGAGGCCTTCGACGGGCAGCTGGGGCTGCCCTCCGCGTACGCCGTGAACCACCGGCCCGTGGGCCTGGCGCTGTCCCAGACGCTGTTCGGCCCCTCGGAGCTGCGCCAGCTGCACCAGATGTTCGAGGACCTGGAGCTCACCACGGCGCAGGGCATGAGCGCGCAGGAACTCGGGATCTACATCGACTTCTGGCTGGACATCGCGGACACGGACGCCTCCAAGTCCATGCGCAGCATCTGGTCCAATCCGCTCACCCGCGACCCTGCGCTGCAGGTGGCACTCGCCCAGCTCGCCGCGTGGGAGTCCTCCCCGGACGACGACGCCGCCGCGGCCACCCGAGGCTCACGGCACCTGGGCTCGCGCAGCCCGGGCCTGTCCCTCACGGACGGCACGGACTACGTGGGCAACCCGGTCTACGAGCTGGGCTTCGTGGTGCCCAAGCGGCTGGTTCCCGGCCGTGAGGTGGACCTGGCCACCACGGCCGGCCCGCGGACCATGTTCCTGAACTACATCGGGGACGCGTTCCTGGGGATCTCCGCCTACAGCGCCCGCATGACCAGCGACACCCTGCTCTCGGGCCAGCTGACCGTGACCGCGGGGGAGCTCACGCTCACCCGCAACCCGCGGCCCGTGGTGGTCTTCGCCAAGGACGCGTACTCGGACACCTTCCTGTCCGTGGACCACGTCCCCACGGCGTGGCCGTGCCGGATCATGGTCCGCAACGAGCCCGAGTGGGTCGAGCAGGTCCGTGCCATCCTGGACGATTCCGCCTCCCCGGACTACCGCGTGGTGGGGCCGGGGGAGAACGGCGTGGCCGAGGGCTGGGTGCTCTTCGACGACGTCCAGGTGCTGCGCGCGGGCGATCCCGCGCTCACGGTCAACGACAACTTCTCCGCCCTGGTGCCCCGCCTGGTGCCGGCCATGACGCTGTCCGGCGGGCTGCGCATCCCGGGGGACGTGGAGCGGTTCTCGGCGCTGCGCCCGCCGCAGCTCACCGTGACCTCCGACAGCGACGACCCCCTGAGCGTGGAGTGCGAGTGGCGCAACCCGCACTCGTTCAAGCTCACGAGCACCAAGCTGACCGCACCGCGCGTGCCCCCGTTCCAGGTGAGCCTGGGCGCCACCGAGCTGGCCACCGAGCACGGTCACCTCAAGCCCAACGACTACACCCTGGTGCTGCGCTCCGGGCGCACCGTCAAGCAGCGGCTCGAGTTCCGGGTCCGGGACAGCTCCTACTACATCACGCAGCGCTCCCTGGGCTACGAGGGTGAGATGGTGCACGTGGCCGAGGAGACCCTGTGGCCCGTCACCGCCGTCACCCGGGACGAGATCCCGGACGAGTACGTCCAGGGCTCGTTCGACAACATGACCCCCCACGAGGCCGAGCTGCCGGAGGCCGAGGTGCCCGAGGTCGCGGGCTGGGAGTCCGCGGAGGGGCAGATGTTCCCCGAGCGCAGCAACGAGCTGCCCACCGCACCAGACGTCTCCTGCATGGTCACGGGCAAGCACAAGGTGATCCTGCCGCCCATGGACCCCAAGGCCAAGGCGCCCTGGGTGTTCGGGCGGTGCACGTTCTGCGGGCTCACCAAGCGCTACCCCGGCCGCCTCACCAAGCTTTCGGCGGTGGGGCAAACCGGTTCGGTGGAGGCCCTGCAGTTCATCGGCCCCGAGGAGGGGGAGTACCCTGGTTCGTGGGCACCCTTCAAGGACATGCTCACGTTCCTGGGCGGCGGCAAGCGCTCGAGCCTGTCGATCGTGGCGCGCCAGCTGGAGGACTCCGAGAGGTTCGAGGAGTGGTTCGTGGGCCACCTCCAGGCCCTGGGGTTCCTGGAGACCATCCGGGACGAGAACTGGACGGTGCGCCGCTGGCAGGTCTGCTCCCCGGCACTGACCCAGCTGGTGGACGGCTCCGTGCTGCTCACGGGCGGGTGGAAGGCCGAGCAGGAGGAGGCCGTGACCCGCGCCGTGGCGGCCCAGGGCGGTGAGGTGGTCGTGCTCTCGCCCGAGGACCACGCCACCACCATGCTGGTGGACGTGGACCTCGACTCCCTGGGCCGGATGCTGCCCGAAGGGATGTGCGACGTGGTGTACGACGCCGGGCCGGTCATGCTCGACACCCTCCCGCCGCTGTCCTCGGTGGTGGCCGGGCTGCCGCTGCGCGAGATGCAGTACAACGGGGTGGCGGAGAAGTTCGTGCCCGCAGACGCCACGTGGGAGGCCACGGAGGACCGCAACACCCCCGGGCTGTACCGGATCAACCACCACCACAAGACGCGCTACGTGTTCCGCACGGCGGAGGACGTGGAGTCCGGCCACGGCCGGCAGGTGTCCTCGGGGCTGGGCAAGCACCTGGCCGCTCGGGAGCTGGGGACCGCCCTGGTCAGCCACGACCCCGAGCTGCGGCTGCTCTCCGTTCCGATCGGAGCCGCCCTGCCGGGGCTGTACGCCCGCGCCGCGGTGCTGTGCTCCGGTCTGCTGCCCACGCTCGTGGACGAGGACTTCTCCCTGAACTACGGGGACGTCTCCGAGGAGTTCGCGAGCGCGCTCGTGGCCAAGCTGCTCGGATGACGGAGACCGGGCGGGGCGCGGATGTGCCCTCGCCCGAGGCCTGTCCTAAGGTGGGAGGGCCGAAAATTTGCTACTTATCGGTAACACGACGCATCGACCCCGGGTCGCCCAACGTCCGACCCAGACGTGAGTTCGTTCCCATGAGTGAGTCCTCGACCCCGCCCTCGTCCGCAGCCGGCGCCACGCCGGTCACCTCCGCAGCCAGCTCCGGCACCGCCCGGCTGCCCGTCAACTGGCGTGTCCTGATCGCGGCGGCCGTGGTCATCATCGGCCTGTCCGCGTGGGCCATTGCCGCCCCTGAGCAGGCCGACGCCGTGATCGGCGGCGTCGTGGCGTGGGTGGCCTCCAACCTGGGATGGTTCTACATCCTCACCGCCACGGTCGTGATCGGCTTCGTGATCATGGTGGCCGCGAGCCGCGGCGGCAAAGTCCGCATGGGCCCCGACCACGCGCGGCCGCAGTTCAACATGTTCACGTGGACCGCGATGCTCTTCGCCGCGGGCATCGGCGTGGACCTCATGTTCTTCTCGGTCTCCGAGCCCGTCAGCCAGTACTTCGCGCCGCCCTCGGGGGAGGGAGAGAGCCTGGAGGCGGCACGGCAGGCGGTCGTGTGGACCCTGTTCCACTACGGCATCACCGGCTGGGCCATGTACGCCCTGATGGGCATGGCCTTCGGCTACTTCGCGTACCGCTTCGGCATGCCGCTCAGCATCCGCTCGGCGCTCTACCCGATCCTGGGCAAGCGCATCCACGGCGTGGCCGGCGACGCCGTGGACACCGCCGCGCTGCTGGGCACCGTCTTCGGCGTGGCCACCTCCCTGGGAATCGGCGTGGTGCAGCTGAACTACGGGCTGAAGTCCCTGTTCGGCGTTCCCGAGAACCTCGCCGTGCAGACGGCCCTGATCGCGGTGGGCGTGGGCATGGCCGTGGTCTCGTGCGTGTCCGGCGTGGACAAGGGGATCCGGCGGCTGTCCGAGCTGAACATCGTGCTGGCGATCGGGCTCATGCTCTACGTCCTGCTCGCGGGCCGCACGTCGTTCCTGCTGGACGCCATCGTGATGAACGTGGGGGACTTCATCTCCAGCTTCCCGGGAATGACCCTGGACACGTTCGCCTACGAGGCGCCGCAGGAGTGGATGAGCGCCTGGACGCTGTTCTTCTGGGCGTGGTGGATCGCGTGGGCGCCCTTCGTGGGGCTGTTCCTGGCCCGGATCTCCCGCGGCCGCACCCTGCGCCAGTTCGTGGTGGGCACCATGACCGTGCCGTTCACCTTCATCCTGCTGTGGATCTCGATCTTCGGGAACTCGGCACTGGACCTCGTGGTGGGCGGCAACACGGAGTTCGGCGAGGTGGCCATGAACACCCCGGAGCGCGCGTTCTACTCGCTGCTGGAGCAGTACCCCGGTGCCACGATCGCCGCCTCGATCGCCACCTTCACGGGCCTGCTCTTCTACGTGACGTCCGCGGACTCCGGGGCGCTCGTGATGAGCAACTTCACGTCCCGCATCGACGACCCCAACCAGGACGGCCCCAAGTGGCTGCGGGTGTTCTGGGCCGTGGGCACGGGTGTGCTGACCCTGGCCATGCTCCTGGTGGGCGGTGTGACCACGCTGCAGAACGCCACCCTGATCATGGGCCTGCCGTTCTCCGTGGTGATGTACCTGATCATGGTGGGGCTGTGGCGGGCCCTGCGCGTTGAGGTCAGCACCGCCGAGTCCGGTGCGGTGGCCAGCCGCTCGGCCGTGGCCGGGCGCACCGGCCGGGACACGCACTGGCGGGCACGGCTGTCCCGGCTGGGCAGCTATCCCGGCGCCCGCGCCGCCCAGCGCTACGTCAAGGACGTGGCCGCTCCCGCGCTGGACACGCTCGCCGCGGAGCTGCGCGGGTCCGGGGCTGCGGTCACCGTGGTCACCGACCCGGTCGAGGAGAACCCGTCCCTTCAGCAGGTGTGCCTGTCGGTGGACCTGGCCCCGGAGCGGGACTTCGTCTACCGGGTGCACCCGGTGGCGTTCCCCACCCCCGGCTTCGGCGGGTTCCGCACCAATCCGGACTCGGACCGCTACTACCGCCTGGAGGTCTTCACGGCCACGGGCTCCCTGGGCTACGACGTCCTGGGCTACACCGCCGAGCAGCTCATCAACGACGCACTGGACTGCTACGAGCGTCACCTGGAATTCATCCGGCTCAACCACGAGCACCCGGGCAGCACCCAGATCGGCCTTCCCTCGGCCGAGACCGGTGCCCCGGTGAACAGCTCCCCGACCAAGGAGGACAACGCATGAGCACCACCCTGTACATCGACGGCCGGTGGGTCCCCGCCCAGCAGGGCGGCACCCGCACGATCACGTGCCCCGCGGACGGCACCGAGGTGGCCGTCGTCGCCGAGGCCACCCGCGAGGACACCGAGCGCGCGATCGCCGCGGCCCGCGTGGCCTTCGACGACGGCCGCTGGTCCGGCGTGCCCGCACCTGAGCGCGGACAGTTCCTGCTGCGCGTGGCCACCCGGCTGCGAGAGCGCGCGGACGAGTTCGCCCGGGCCGAGTCCCTCGACACCGGCAAGCGGATCGAGGAGTCTCAGCAGGACATGGTGGACATCGCCAACTGCTTCGACCACTTTGGCAGGATCGCCGCGGACGACGCCGGACGCGTCGTCGACGCCGGGGACCCGGACGTGGTGAGCCGCGTGGTCCACGAGCCCGTGGGCGTGTGCGGTCTCATCACCCCGTGGAACTATCCCCTGCTGCAGGCGGCGTGGAAGATCGCGCCGGCGCTCGCGGCGGGCAACACCTTTGTGCTCAAGCCCGCGGAGCTCACCCCGCACACCGCGATCCTCATGATGCAGGTGCTCGAGGAGCTCGAGCTGCCGGCGGGCGTGGCCAACCTCGTGCTGGGCGCCGGAGCGGAGGCGGGCGCGCCGCTGTCCTCGGACCCCCGCGTGGATCTCGTGTCCTTCACCGGCGGTCTCGTCACGGGCCGCGTGATCGCCCGCGAGGCCGCGGCCACCGTCAAGAAGGTGGCCCTGGAGCTGGGCGGGAAGAACCCCAACGTGGTCTTCGCGGACGCGGACTACGACGCCGCCCTGGACAACGCCCTGAACGCGGCGTTCGTGCACTCGGGGCAGGTGTGCTCCGCGGGGGCGCGCTTGGTGGTCGAGGAGTCCATCGCGGAGCGCTTCGTGGACGACCTCGTGGCGCGTGCCGAGGGCATCCGACTGGGCGGCCCGTTCGACGAGAAGGCCGAGACCGGCGCGCTGATCTCCGCCGCGCACCGTGACAAGGTGCACGCCTACGTGGAGCACGCCCGGGAACAGGGCGCGCGGGTCCGCTGCGGTGGCCGCTTTGCCGAGGGCCCCTCCGCGGACGGCTCCCTGCAGCTGGAGGACGGTTTCTTCTACCTGCCCACGGTGATCGACCAGTGCACCCCGGACATGGACTGCGTGCACGACGAGGCCTTCGGCCCCACCGTGACCGTGGAGACCTTCCGGACCGAGGAGGAGGCCGTGGCGATCGCCAACGACACCCACTACGGCCTGGCCGGCGCCGTGTGGACCCAGGACGCCGGGAAGTCCCAGCGCGTGGCCGGGAAACTGCGCCACGGCACCGTGTGGATCAACGACTTCCACCCCTACCTGCCCCAGGCGGAGTGGGGCGGCATGAAGCAGTCCGGCGTGGGCCGCGAGCTCGGCCACGACGGGCTGGGGGAGTACCAGGAGACCAAGCACGTCTACCAGAACGTCCGCCCCGCCGTCACCGGCTGGTTCGCGCAGCACTGAGCGCACCGCGGGGTCCACCGGGGCACGACGCCGCCACGGCGCAGGCGCGCACGCACGGAACCTCGGCGCGCTGAGCCGCCCGCTGGGCGGTCTCGCGCCCCCGAACACCTCACCGGCACCGACGCCGCGGTCCCGCACCGCGGCGTCGGGCACCCACCGAAGGGAGAAGGCATGACCGAGAAGAACACCATCGCCGAGTACGACTACGTGGTCGTGGGAGCAGGATCCGCAGGGGCGGTCGTCGCCGCCCGCCTGAGCGAGGACCCGGACGTCACCGTGGCCCTGCTCGAGGCCGGCGACCACGACGCCGGGTACCCGGAGGTCCTGCAGCTCAACCGCTGGATGGAGCTGCTGGAGTCCGGCCACGACTGGGACTACCCGCTGGAGGAGCAGGAGAACGGCAACTCCTTCATGCGCATGGCCCGTGCCAAGGTGCTGGGCGGGTGCTCGTCCCACAACTCGTGCATCGCGTTCTGGGCGCCGTCCGAGGACCTGGACGAGTGGGAGACGAAGCACGGGGCGGAGGGCTGGAACTCCGAGCTGGCGTTCCGGCTGTACCAGAAGCTCGAGAACAACGAGGACCCGGGCGCCCACCACGGCCACGACGGGCCCGTGCGGCTGCGCAACGTGCCCCCGGCGGATCCGAGCGGCGTCGCCCTGCTGGACGCCGCCGAGCAGGCCGGGATCCCCCGCGCGGACTTCAACACCGGCAAGACCGTGACCCAGGGAGCCAACTTCTTCCAGATCAGCGCCCGGGAGGACGGCACCCGCTCCTCCTCCTCCGTGAGCTACCTGCACCCCGCGCAGGACCGGGAGAACCTCACGATCCTCACCGGCACGCAGGTCAAGCGCGTGCTGTTCGACGAGGACCGCCGTGCGACCGGCGTGGAGGTCACCGACAATGCGTTCGGCAAGGCGCACACCATTTCCGCGCGCCGCGAGGTGGTCGTCTCCGCCGGGGCGATCGACACCCCCAAGCTGCTCATGCTCTCCGGCATCGGCCCCGCCGAGCACCTGGCCGAGGTGGGCGTGGACGTCCTGGTGGACTCCCCGGGCGTGGGCTCGCACCTGCAGGACCACCCGGAGGCGGTGATCCAGTGGGAGGCGAAGAAGCCCATGGTGGAGGACTCCACCCAGTGGTGGGAGATCGGCGTCTTCGACCAGGTGGACGAGGGCCTGGACCGTCCGGACCTGATGATGCACTACGGCAGCGTGAACTTCGACATGCACACCTACCGGCAGGGCTACCCCACAGCGGACAACGCGTTCTGCCTGACCCCGAACGTCACGCACGCCCGCTCCCGCGGCACCGTGCGGCTGCGCACCCGGGACTTCCGCGACAAGCCCCGCGTGGATCCCCGCTACTTCACGGATCCCGAGGGCTACGACATGCGGATCATGACGGCGGGCATCCGCCGGGCCCGCGAGATCGTGGCGCAGCAGGGCATGTCCGAATGGGCCGGGAAGGAGCTCTTCCCGGGCGAGGACGTGCAGAGCGACGAGGAGATCGCGGACTACATCCGCCGCACCCACAACACGGTGTACCACCCCGCGGGCTCGTGCCGCATGGGCCCGGTGGAGGACGCGGACTCGCCGCTGGACCCCCAGCTGCGGGTCAAGGGCGTCACCGGGCTGCGTGTGGCGGACGCCTCCGTGATGCCGGAGCTCGTGACCGTGAACCCCAACATCACGGTCTACATGATCGGTGAGCGCGCCGCCGAGCTGATCGCCGAGGAGCGGCAGGGCACAGGGCGCTGATCCGCCCGCTCCCTGACACGATCTGGGGCCCGGCACCGTGCGCGGTTCGCGCGTGGTGCCGGGCCCCAGTGGTGATCGAGTGCCGGTGCTGTTCAGGTGGCAACGGTCCGCCGGAGCGCCCTTGCCCCGGTGGGAGTGGCTCAGGCCGGCAGCGGCTCCAGCTTGAAGAAGGGCATGCCTCCGGTCACCCGGGAGGCTCCCGGCACGAGGAGGCGACGGTACTTGGCGCACCACTGGCCCCGGCCGCGCGTGTGCTGGGTGGCGAGCGCGAGCTCACGGACGTCCTCGGTGCGGAAGGATCGCTCGTGTCCGTCCGCCCCGGTGAGGGAGACGAGCTGGTGGGCGACGTCTGCGCGGACGGTGACGTCCACCCACTGCTCGCGGGACTCGGTCCCGGCGTCGGTGCCGTGCGATGGTCGCTGTGCTGTGCTGTTCATGGTGTGTGGCCTTCTGTGCTTTCTGGCTGCTTGCCGGAGCCACGCGTGTGACCCGGCCTCTTCGTCATCCAATCCACCCCTGGACCGAGGGTTGGCGTGCGCCGAGTTGGAGCTCGGGGTGCGCAGGGGCGTGTCCGCCCTCGCGCAGGCGCATCTCGTGAAGATGGTTCGAGCGTAGCCAGGCGGTCCGGGCGCGAGCCAGGGACCGGCCGGGAATGTCATCAAAACTTAACCAATGCACCCCGTGAGACCCGGATCACGGGGTGCTGGGATGCAGATGTGGTCGACATCACCGCAATTGCGGTCTGCGAGGGGTCTTCGGGGCGCACGTGCGGCACCCCCGGGCATCTGCCGTGGCCCGGGGAGGCTCACTGCAAACCGGCGGGTCCCGTCCGTTCGAGCCTGGATCCGGCACGTGCCCGCAGCCGGCGGGCGTTGACCGTGCGGGCCCGTTCGTAGTGCTCGACCAGCTGGTCGCACACCCCGGCCCACGTGCGCGGCTGGACCGTGCGGTGGGCGGTGCGGGCGAACGCGAGGCGCTTGGCGTCGTCGCCCACGAGGTCCCGGACGCGCTCGCGCAGCTGCTCGGTGTCCCCGGGGCGGTAGAGCCACCCGGTGCGGGAGGAGTCCACGAGGTCCAGGGGGCCGCCGCGGCCCACGGCCACCACGGGCACGCCGGAGGCCATGGCCTCCTGGATGGTCTGGCAGAAGGTCTCGTGCTCGCCCGGGTGGACGAACACGTCCAGGGAGGCCATGGCGGTGGCGAGCTCCGTGCCTGCGAGGAAGCCCTCGAAGTGGGCGTTGGGCAGCAGCGTGCGCAGGGACTCCTTCTCCGGGCCCGAGCCGATGACGACCACGCGGGTGTCCGGCAGCGAGTCCAGCACCACCAGGTCCGAGACCTGCTTCTCCGGGGCGAGCCGGCCCACGTAGCCCACGAGGCGCCGGCCGCCGCCCACGCGCTCCCGCCACGCGTGGTCCCGCAGCTCGGGACGGAAGCGGGCCGTGTCCACGCCGCGGCGCCACATGTGCACCCGCTGGACCCCGTTCTCGTGGAGCGCGGCGATGGATGCCGTGGAGGGCGCCAGGGTGAGCGTGGCGGTGTTGTGCATGGTGCGCACGTGGGACCACATGGCCTTCTCCAGCACCGGGGCCCCGTAGCGCGCGGCGTAGCCGGGGACGTCCGTCTGGTACACGGCCACGCACGGAAGGCCGAGGCCGTTGGCGGCCTGGATGGCCTGCCAGCCCAGGATGAAGGGGGAGGCCACGTGCACGACGTCCGGCGCGAACCGGTTCAGGATGCGCTGCATGCGGGCGACGCTGCAGCTGGCCACCCGGACCTCCGGGTACCCCGCCAGGGGCAGGGACGGGATGCGCTCGATGCGCACGCCGTCCACGTGGTCCACGGAGCCCAGGAAGAGGGTCTTCTCGTACGAGGGGGCGATCACCATGGCCTCGTGGCCGCGGTCGCGGAGGTGCTCCAGGACGCGGAGGACGGAGTGGGTGACGCCGTTGACGTGGGGGAGGAACTGTTCGGCCACCAGTGCGATTCTCACGGTTCCCACGGTGGGGGCCGCGCCCCACCGCAGCGTCACCCCACGGTGGCCGGCGGGTGAAATCCGCGCGAACAACGCTGCCCTGGCGGACGGCGCGGGCGTGGGAGGATGGGAGGGATGAAACTTCCCTCTGTGCCCGGCGCCGTCTCGGGCGTACGCGACCGCTGGCGGGCCCGCGGCTCCTCCGCCGCGCAGGACCCGACCGAGCCCCGCCCCGGACGCGGGGACGACGGCATCCCCATGCCCCTCCCGCTGCAGGGGGTCATCGAACTCCTGGTGGTGGCCGCGGTGAGCCTGCTGCTGGGTGCCCTCCTGCTCGGCGCCGTCTGGGCCGCGGGCGGCTCGGACACCCTCGGGGCCGGGGGCAGCCTGCGGCTCGCGGGCCAGGTGTGGCTGCTGTCCCACGGGGCTCCGCTGTCCATCCAGGCCGTCGAGGGTCTGTCGCTCGCGGGCGGCACCGTCACACTGGTGCCGCTGGGCCTCACCCTGATCCCGTTCGGCCTCTCGGTGGTTGCCGGACGACGGATCGCCCGGGCGTGCTGGCGCGGCCAGTTCCTGCTGCCGTTCGCCGCGGGCATGGTCGGCTACGCGGTGTTCGGCGCACTCGTGGGGCTGCTCAGCCGCACGGAGGAGGCCTCGGTGGACCTCGTGGCCGCGGCCTTCTGCCCCCTCGTTCCCGTGGCGCTGGGAACCCTGGTGGGTGGCTGGAGCGTTTCCCGCTCCCTCGCGGCCGTCCTCGGAGCCGACGCCGCGTCCTGGCTGCAGCGCACGAGCCAGTACTCCCGGTGGGCCGGTTCCTACGTGTGGGCCGTGATCCGCGCGGGCTTCCTGGCCGCCGTGGCCGCCGTGGCGGGGGGCGCGCTGCTGCTCACGGCGGCCCTCGCCTGGAACTGGGACGCCGTCATCGCCGTCTACCAGGACCTCGGCACGGATCCCGCGGGGGACACCGCCCTGACCGCACTGCAGCTGGGGTACCTGCCCAACATGGTGGTCTGGGCGCTCGCCTGGGCCACGGGCGCGGGATTCTCCCTGGGGGCGGGGACCACCACGTCCCCGTTCCAGACCGCGCTGGGCCCTCTTCCCGAGGTGCCCGTGCTCGCGGCCGTGCCCACCGGCGACCCGTGGGCCTTGGCCCCGGGGGTGCTGGCCATTCCGGTGGTCGCCGGTCTGCTCGCGGGCTGGTGGTTCTGCCGGGAGGGGGAGAACCACCTGGACGACTGGATGGCCATCCGCCTGCCCCTGCGCTGGATCACGTTCCTGCTCTCCACCGTGCTGACCGTCGTGTTCATTGCGGCGGTGGGGGCCGGGCTGGTCTCGGTGCTCGCGTGGCTGTCCCACGGCTCGCTGGGGATCGGCCGGCTCACGGACGTCGGCCCGCACGCCGGGTCCGTCTTCCTGTGGCTGGGTGCCGAGCTCGCCGTGGGCGCCGCCGTGGGCTACCTGCTCGGCCCCTGGCTGGAGCACGAGGGCTACCGCTCCCGGGTGCGGGCCACCGCGGACGACGACGCCGCCCCGGCCCCCGACGATCCGCACCGTGCCGGCACCCCGACCACGGACCCCCTGGACCCCACGGGTGCGGACGGAGCGTCCGAAGAGCCCGTGGACGCGCCCGCCGCAACCGGAGCACGACGCTGGCGCCTGGGGGGACGCGGGAACCCGGCGCAACCCACCTCGCGGGACCACGCGGCGTCGGGCGCGGTCGGCGGGGAGGACGCGGACGGCTCCGCAGGACGCGCTCCCGCCGGCTCCTCGGAGCCTCGTGGACGCGACCCCCGGCAGCCCGTGACCGGACCGGCGCCCCGGAAGCTGTCTGCCACGGCCGGCCGGTCCGGAGAGGAGCCACTACGTGCCGGGCGCCCGACCGGCGGGTCCACTGCGGTGTCGCGGGGTGCCGGGCCCGAGGACCGGCCCGCGGTGTCCGCGCGGGAGGAGGCCAAGCGGCGTCGTGCCGAGCGCCGGTCCGCCAAGCGCAAGGCCGCGCGGCTCGCCGCGATGGACCGGGAGAACGAGCGCTAGCTTCACCCAGGCAGGACCCGCAGCCCCGCCGGGCGCGTCAGGTCGAGGGTGTGCCGGACGGGGTGCCCGACGCCGCGCTCGACGGGGCGGCGGTGGGGGACCCGGTGCCGGTGCTCGTCGCGGACGGCGAGGGTGACGACGAGGTGGACGCGGACGGACCGGGCGAGGGCTGCTGCGTGGGGAAGCCGGTCTCCACGGGATCGCCCGAGAGGTGGCGCCACACGTTGTCGGTGAGCTGCTGCTGGCACTGGGACGTGGAGGACAGCGTGAGCGCCCGGTCCGTGCACTCCTGGAACGCCTCGGAGGCCGGCCACACGAGCAGCCGGCTGCCGCCGCCGAAGGCGTTGAGCGTGCCCCACAGGATCGCGATGACCGAGAGGGCGACCACCAGCGCCCGGGCCGCGGAACCCCGCAGCCGCGCGAGGGCCACGATGCCCAGGACCACACCCGCGACGGCCAGGACGATCCCGAGCACCGTGGCCCAGACGTCACCGCTCACGAAGGCCGAGGCCAGCACGGCCAGCCCGGCCGCGGTGGCGGCGAGCTTCACGCGCGCGGCGTCCGCTGCGGAACGGCCCGAGGGATCGGGGGAGCCGGGGGTGTGGTCGTGGGGCGGCGTGCCGCGGCGGGGCGAATCCTGCATGCCCACCACTGTAGGCGAGGCGCGGGGGTGCCCCCGCCGGGGTCCGCGGCCCGGCCCGGCCGTTAGCATGGGCCCATGCGCATAGTGGTTCTGGTCTCGGGGTCCGGCACGAATCTGCAGGCGGTCATCGACGACCTGCACCACGGGGACGCCCCCGTGGAGATCGTCGCGGTGGGCGCCGACCGGCCGTGCACGGGGCTCGAACGGGCTGAGGCCGCCGGGATCACCACGTTCCTGGTGCGCCCCGCGGACCACCCCGACCGGGCGCAGTGGAACCGCGCACTGGAGCGCGCGGTGGCCTCCCACCACCCCGAGCGGGTGGTGTTCGCGGGATTCATGCGCATCGTGGACGCCGAGTTCGTGGCCGCGTTCCCCGGGCTCGTGGTCAACACGCACCCTTCGCTGCTGCCGTCGTTCCCGGGGGCGCACGCGGTGCGCGACGCCCTGGCCTACGGCGTGAAGCTCACGGGCGCCACCGTGCACGAGGTGGTCGCGGACGTGGACGCCGGGCCGATCCTCGCCCAGGTCGCCGTGGCCGTGGAGGACCAGGACACCGAGGACACCCTGCACGAGCGCATCAAGACGGCGGAGCGGCAGCTGCTCGTGGACTGCCTGGCCGACCTCGCCCGCTGAGCAGGCCCGCCGCACAGGGCTGCGCCGGCGACCGCGGCCGTAGACTGGACCGGGCGCTGACCTGCGGTGCCCGCACCGTCGCCGCCGCGCCGGACCACACGTCCCCACGTCTTCCTGGAGAGTCCGTGAACACTTCCGACCTGAACCGTGTGCCGCTCAAGCGTGCCCTGATCTCCGTGTACGACAAGACCGGCCTCGAGGAGCTCGCCCGCGGGCTGCACGACGCCGGCGTGGACATCGTCTCCACCGGCTCCACCGCGAAGACCATCCAGGCCGCAGGGGTCCCCGTGACCGAGGTGGCCGAGGTCACCGGCTTCCAGGAGTGCCTGGACGGGCGGGTCAAGACCCTGCACCCGCGCGTGCACGCCGGGATCCTCGCGGACCGCCGCAAGCCGGAGCACGTGCAGCAGCTGTCGGAGCTGGAGATCGAGCCCTTCGACCTGGTGGTGGTGAACCTGTACCCGTTCCAGGACACGGTGCGCTCGGGCGCCGGCCAGGACGCCGTGGTGGAGCAGATCGACATCGGCGGGCCCTCCATGGTGCGCGCCGCCGCCAAGAACCACGCCGCCGTCTCCGTGGTGGTGGACCCCGCCGGCTACCCCGACGTGGTGCGCGCCGCCCAGGAGGGCGGCTACGACCTCGCCGCCCGCCGCAGGCTCGCGGCGGCCGCCTTCGCCCACACCGCGGCCTACGACACCGCCGTGGCCACGTGGACCGCGCAGCAGTTCGACCACGACCCGGAGGCCAACTTCTGGCCGCCCTACGCCGGACTGGCCCTGCAGCGCGCCGAGTCCCTGCGCTATGGCGAGAACCCGCACCAGAAGGCCGCGCTCTACACGGACGACGCCGCCTCGCCGGGCATTGCGCAGGCCGAGCAGCTGCACGGCAAGGCCATGTCCTACAACAACTACGTGGACGCGGACGCCGCACTGCGCGCCGCCTACGACTACGACCAGCCGGCAGTGGCCGTGGTCAAGCACAACAACCCGTGCGGCGTGGCCGTGGCCACCCCCGGTGCCGCGGACCCGATCGCGGACGCCCACCTCAAGGCGCACGCGTGCGACCCGCTCTCCGCCTACGGGGGAGTGGTGGCCGCCAACCGCCCCGTGACGGCGGGGATGGCCCGCAACCTCAAGCCCGTGTTCACGGAGGTGGTCGTGGCGCCGGAGTTCGAGCCCGAGGCCCTGGAGATCCTCTCCGCCAAGAAGAACATCCGCCTGCTCGCCCTGCCCGAGGATTTCGACCGGGACCCCCTCGAGGTGCGCGGGGTGTCCGGTGGTGCGCTGATCCAGCAGGCGGACCGCCTCGACGCCCCCGGCGACGACCCCGCGAACTGGACACTGGTCGCGGGTGAGCCCGCGGACGAGCAGACCCTCGCGGACCTGGAGTTCGCGTGGCGCTCCCTGCGCGCGGTGAAGTCCAACGCGATTCTGCTCGCGGACCACGGCGCCTCGGTGGGCATCGGGATGGGCCAGGTCAACCGCGTGGACTCGTGCCGGCTGTCCGTGGAGCGCGCCAACACGCTCGCCGAGGACGGTGCGCAGCGCGCCCGCGGTGCTGTGGCGGCGTCGGACGCGTTCTTCCCGTTCGCGGACGGGCTGCAGGTGCTGCTGGACGCCGGTGTGCGCGCCGTGGTCCAGCCCGGCGGCTCCATCCGGGACGAGGAGGTCGTCGCGGCGGCCCAGGCCGCCGGCGTGACCATGTACGTCACGGGAGCGCGCCACTTCTTCCACTGAGCTGCGCCCGCTGAAAGCCAGCGGGCACGGCGGCGGCCCGGACTCCACGAGTCCGGGCCGCCGTGGTGCTCGGGGGTTTCCGGTCAGGCGTTCAGGGCGCGGTGCTCCCGGGAGAGCACGATGTAGTGCTGGGCGTTGCGGCTCACCGCACGGCGCTCCTCGCCCGTGAGCTCGCGGCGCACCTTCCCCGGCACACCGGCCACGAGGGAGCCCGGCGGCACCTCGGTCCCCTCCAGGACCACGGCGCCCGCCGCGATGAGACTGCCGCTTCCCACCACGGCGCCGTTGAGCACGGTGGCGTTCATGCCCACCAGGACGTCGTCCTCCAGGGTGCAGCCGTGGACCACTGCGCCGTGGCCCACGCTCACGCGCTCGCCGATCGTGGTGGGGTGCTCCGGGTCCGAGTGGACGGTCACGTTGTCCTGCAGGTTCGAGTTCGCCCCGATCCGCAGCGGGGAGCGGTCACCGCGCACCACGGCACCGTAGAAGATCCCCGCGCCCGCCCCCACCAAGACGTCCCCCACCAGGGTCGCGTTCGGAGCCACGAACGCGGTCTCGGACACCACGGGGCGGCTCTGGCCGTAGGAGAGGACGAGCGGTCCGCGGGCGGCGTCGGACGCGGAGGAAGCACTGTGTGTCATGCGGCACAGTCTAGTGCGGCCCGGCCCGGCGTGCGGTGGGCTGCGCTCCCCGGGGCGGGGACCGCAGCGGTCCGCAGCCTCGTGGCAGTGCCGGGCGCGGGCCCCGGGCTCGGGCCCCGGGTGACGCCGCCGTGCCCGGCCCGGTGGCGTCACCCGCCGTGCCTCAGGACTCGCCGGCGTCCGAGATGAACCGGCGGCGCAGGGCCGCGGTGGCCTTCTCCGGGCGGCGCGACTCGCGGTGGCGCAGCGCCACGGAGATCTTCTGGCCGCCCTTGAGCACGTACTCGGCGTCGTTGACGTGGATGGTCACCGGATCCGCCTTCACGGAGCTGCCCTCCAGCTCCAGGATGTCGTGGTCCAGGGAGACCTCGATGACCTGCCCGTAGTACAGGACGGTGAAGTCCACGGCTTCGATCTCACGCGGCAGCGCGGGCTGGAACTCGAGCCAGTCGCCGCGCACGCGCAGCCCGGCGTAGGCGCGGGTGACCACGTCCACCGACCCGGCCATGGCACCCAGGTGGATGCCCTCTCCCGTGGTGCCGCCCTGGGTGTCGTCCAGGTCGACCATCAGGGCGTCCTGGAAGGAGCCCCACGAGCGGTCCGGGTCCAGCCACGCGAGCACCGCGGCGTTGACCACGCGGGACAGGGACGAGCCGTTCGAGGAGCGGGCGATGTAGTGGTCCACGGTCCGCTGCACGGCGTCCAGGTCTGTGGTGTAGCCCATGCGGGCGAGCTCCTCGATCACACCCTCCGGACCCAGCAGGTAGACCAGCATGATGGTGTCCGCCTGCTTGGTCAGCTTGTAGTTGTTGGTCATGTCCCCCTCGTTCTCGAGGAGGAGGTCCAGGCGGCCGATGTTGCGGTACTTGTTCCGGTAGAAGTCCCAGTCCAGTTCCGCGAGCTCGTCGTAGCCCTCGAACTGGGCGATCGTGCCGTCCGCGTTGAACGGGACGTACATGTTCTTGGCCATGTTCAGCCAGGTCTGGACCTCCTGCGGGGAGATCTCGAAGCGGGACTCCAGGTACTCGCGCTGGTGCTCCACCATGTCGTTGAAGATGTGGGCGGAGTGGCGGAACAGCCACGAGGCGAGCACGTTGGTGTAGGCGTTGTCCTTCAGGCCGCCGCCGTGCTGGCCCGCGGGGCCGTCGTGGTACTCGTCCGGGCCCATGACCCCGGCGATGTGGTACCGCCCGTCGTGGGAGTCGTACTCCGCCAGGGACGCGAACAGGCGGGTGATCCCGATGATCAGCTCGGCACCCTGGCCGGAGAGCCAGTCCATGTCACCCGTGGACTCGTAGTACACCCACGCGTTGTAGGCGATCGCGAGCCCCACGTGGAACTGCCGCCAGGAGTTGTCCGGCAGCCAGCGGCGGGAGTGGTGGTTGTACAGCTCCGGGGGAGTCTCCTCCCGGCCGTCGGAACCGGACTGCCACGGGAATGCCGCACCGTAGAGGCCGATCTCCTGGGCCCGCTGCTGGGCCATGGCCAGGCGGCGCCAGCGGTAGGAGAGCAGGGAGCGGGTCACGTGCGGCTGGCGCATGTTGATCACCGGCAGGATGAACAGCTCGTCCCAGAAGATGTGGCCGCGGTAGCCCTCGCCGTGCAGACCGCGGGCGGGGACACCGGCGTCGCGCAGGGTCAGGTGCGGGGCCAGGGTCTGTGCGGCGTGGAACAGGTGCGTGCGCATGGCGAGCTGGGTGCTCAGGTGCTCCGGGGTATCCTCCGTGGACTCCAGGGTGACCTCGTAGCGGTCCCAGAACCGGGCCCACTCGATCTCGTGGGACGCGAGCAGCTTGCGCACCCCGAACGGCGTGCGGTTGAGCTCTGCGAGCGCCCCGTCCCGCGGCGAGCCGATCGCGGCGTCGCGGCTGGTGACCACGGCGGTGGTGCTGTCCACGAGCACGGGGCTCCACGGCGTCACCTGCACGGTGTGGCGGCGGAACTCGATGCCACCGGGGCGCACCTCGCGGCGCTCGGTCACCGCACCCTCGCACTCGATGCGGGTGCGCTGGGCCATGGCGATCTCGATCTTGGACTGGGACGTGCGCACGAGGGACAGCAGGGTCTCGTGCTCGTCCGGCAGCGTGGTGGAGTCCAGCAGCAGGAGGTGGTGGGAGTTGAGCTCGCGGTACTCGGCCACCCCGCTGTTGGTCACCGCCGGGTCCACGCCCGTGCGCACGTGCAGCCGCCCCTGGTAGCCGCGCGAGACGATGCGCGTCTCTTGCGCGCCCAGGTGGCGGTAGCGCAGGGACACCAGGCGGCGCTGCTCGATCTCCAGGCTGCGCTCGGGCTCCGGGTCCGCGGGGTCGGCCTCGGTGTCCGTGAGCACGAGCGTGCGGATGAGCACACCCCGGCGCAGATCCAGCTCCACACGCTCCTGCGACGCGCGCAGCCCGCCCTCGGACCACCAGCGGCCGTCCGAGAACCGCAGGTCCAGGTGGAGCCAGTTGGGGGCGTTGACCATGGACTCGTGCTCCACGTCCCGCCCGTTGACGTGGCTCAGCACGCGGTTGAACACGCCGGCCAGGTAAGTGCCGGGGTAGTGCACGCCGTTGGCGGGGAACTCGCACGCCGCGCCGCGCACGCCCATGTAGCCGTTGGCCAGCGTCAGCAGCGCCTCGCGGCGGGCCTCGGTGGCGGGGTCGAAGCCGTCAAAGACGAGCCGCCAGGTGTCGTCCCGGCGGGCCCCCAGGTCCAGCTCGGAGACGTCGTTGAGCACCACGTGGGCACCGGCACGGTAGAGGCGCTCGCGGGCGCCGTCGCGGTTGACTCCCACCACCAGGCCGAAGCCACCCGCGGCACCGGCCTGGACACCGGCCACGGCGTCCTCCACGACCACCGCGTCCGCGGGGTCCACCCCGAGCAGCCGGGCGCACTCCAGGAAGGTGTCCGGCGCGGGTTTTCCGGGCAGGCCGTTCTCCGCGGCCCAGTTGCCGTCCACGATCCGGTCGAAGGAGTCCTGCAGCCCGGCGGCCGCGAGCACCACACCGCTGTTGCGGCTCGCGGTCACGAGTCCCACCGGCACGCCGCTGTCCCGCAGGCGTCCGATCAGCGCCACGGTGCCGTCGAAGACACGGACCCCGTGCTCGGCGAGCTCCTCGTGGAAGAACCCGTCCTTGGCGCTCGCCTGCCCCTGCACGGTCCAGTCCCCGGGCTGCGGGTCTGCGTGGCCGTCCGCCTCCGGGAGGGCCGCCCCGCGGGCGGCGAGCAGTGCACGCACACCGTCCTCGCGGCGTCGTCCGTCCACGTGGGCGCGGTACTCGCCGGCCATGTCGAAGGGTTCGCGCTCCACCCGGCCGCCCGGCTCCGCGGGCTCGAGCCGGGGATCCTGCAGCAGCTGGTCGAACAGCTTCTTCCACGCCCGGGCGTGCACGCCGGCGGTGTCCGTGACCACGCCGTCCATGTCGAAGATCACGGCGGCGTAGCGGGTGCGCAGCACGTCCACGGGTTCCGACGGCGCGTGGCCGTCCGACACGCGGGGCATGGCGGCGGTGAACGGGGCAGTGGGAAGGACGTTCACGGCGCGGGTACTCCTAGCACAGGCAACGGGTGGAAGGGATGGTGCGGATGCTCGCAACCTCCAGGGACAACGGCGGCCCGGCGTGCGTCGACCGCGCGAGTGCTCCGCGAGCGGTTCGGGCACACACGTTACCGGCATTCGTCCCCCGCGTACCACACCGGGCTCCACCCCACCGGTACGCGGCCGGACCCGCGGGCGGGGGAGGGGGACGCGCGCCCGGTCCGGCGGGAAGCCGTGTGACGCACCGAACAGCAGCTGGGCGGCGCACGGATATGCTGGTGCGGACCCTACCGACGACGAAGAAGGTGGAGCATGACGCCGACCCCGGCAGACTCCGTGACCAACCAGCCGCTCTCCCAGGTGGATCCTGACGTGGCGCGCGCGATCGACGACGAGCTGGGCCGCCAGCGCTCCACGCTCGAGATGATCGCCTCCGAGAACTTCGCACCGCGCGCCGTGCTCGAGGCGCAGGGCTCCGTGCTGACCAACAAGTACGCCGAGGGCTACCCCGGGCGCCGCTACTACGGCGGCTGCGAGCACGTGGACGTGGTGGAGAACCTGGCCCGCGACCGCGCGTGCGAGCTGTTCGGGGCCGAGCACGCGAACGTGCAGCCACACTCCGGCGCGCAGGCCAACACCGCCGTGATGGCCGCGCTCATGCAGCCCGGTGACACCCTCATGGGCCTCTCACTGGCCCACGGTGGACACCTCACCCACGGCATGAAGATCAACGTCTCGGGCAAGCTCTACAACATCGCGGCCTACGAGGTGGACCCGGACAGCTACCGGATCGACATGGACAAGGTGCGTGCGCAGGCCCTGGAGGCCCGCCCGAACGTGATCGTGGCCGGCTGGTCCGCGTACTCGCGCCAGCTGGACTTCGAGGCCTTCCGCTCCATCGCGGACGAGGTGGGCGCCAAGCTGTGGGTGGACATGGCCCACTTCGCCGGACTGGTGGCCGCGGGCCTGCACCCCAACCCGGTGCCGTACGCCCACGTGACCACCTCCACGGTGCACAAGACCCTGGCGGGCCCGCGCTCCGGCGTGATCCTGTGCGAGGCGGACCTGAAGAAGAAGATCGACTCCGCGGTGTTCCCGGGGCAGCAGGGCGGACCGCTCATGCACGCGATCGCGGGCAAGGCCGTGGCGTTCAAGATCGCGGCCTCCGAGGGCTTCGCCGAGCGCCAGCAGCGCACGATCGAGGGCGCCCAGATCCTCGCCGAGCGGCTCACCGCACCCGACCTCGCCGAGCACGGGGTCTCCGTGCTGACTGGCGGCACGGACGTGCACCTGGTGCTCGTGGACCTGCGGGACTCCGAGCTGGACGGCAAGCAGGCCGAGGACCTGCTGCACCGCGCGGGCATCACCGTGAACCGCAACGCGGTGCCGTGGGACCCCCGCCCGCCCATGGTCACCTCGGGGCTGCGGATCGGCACCCCCGCGCTGGCCACCCGCGGCTTCGGGGCCACGGAGTTCACCGAGGTCGCGGACGTGATCGCGCAGGCCCTCAAGCCCGGTGCGGACATCGACGGGCTGCGCTCCCGGGTGGACGCGCTCACCGAGCAGTTCCCGCTGTACCCCGGCCTCGAGGAGTGGTGAGGTGACGGCCAGGATCCTCGACGGCAGGGCCACGGCGGCCCAGATCAAGGACGAGCTGACCGAGCGGGTCGGGAGGCTGCGGGAGTGCGGCGCGGTCCCCGGACTGGGCACCGTGCTTGTGGGCGACGATCCCGGATCGCGCTCGTACGTGGCGGGCAAGCACCGCGACTGCGAGCAGGTGGGTCTGGCCTCGATCCGCAGGGAGCTTCCGGCGGACGCGTCCCAGGAGGAGCTCGAGCGCGTCATCGACGAGCTCAACGAGGACCCGCAGTGCACCGGCTACATCGTGCAGCTCCCGCTGCCCGAGCACATGGACACCAACGCGATCCTGGAGCGCATCGACCCCGCCAAGGACGCGGACGGGCTGCACCCCACCAATCTGGGGCGCCTGGTCCTCAACGTCAGCGAGCCCATGACCTCCCCGCTGCCGTGCACGCCGCACGGGATCGTGGAGCTGCTCACCCGCCACGGGGTGGAGCTCGCGGGGCGTGAGGTGCTCGTGATCGGCCGCGGCGTGACCGTGGGCCGTCCCATGGGCCTGCTGCTCACCCGGCGGGAGATCAACGCCACGGTCACGCTCGCGCACACGGGCACGCAGAACCTGCCCGAGTTGCTCGCCCGGGCGGACGTGGTGGTGGCCGCGGCGGGCCGCCCGCACATGGTCACCGCGGAGCAGGTCAAGCCCGGCGCGGTGCTGCTGGACGTGGGCGTCTCCCGCGTGCCGGATCCGGAGACGGGCAAGGGCAGGCTCACGGGTGACATCGACCCCGCGGCCGCCGAGGTCGCGTCCTGGATGTCCCCCAACCCCGGCGGTGTGGGTCCCATGACGCGCGCCATGCTGCTGGTCAACGTGGTCGAGTCCTGCGAACGGCAGGTCGCCGGGGAGGCCTGAGTCCTCCGCCGTCCACGACGCCGCCCGGCCGCCTCCTCCGCGGGGCCGCCGGGCGGCGTCGTCCCACCTCTGGCCGCGGCGCCGGGTCCGTGGGTCAGGTGCGGGAGGCGGCCGTGCGGCGTCGCCCGTCCGCCACGGCCACGGCCATGGCGAGCAGGACCACCAGGGCGATCACCCCGAAAGCGGCCGCGAACGCGGTGTTCCAGTCCGCGAGCTCCAGCACCGCGAACGTGACGGCCGTGATCAGGGCGGTGCCGATCGCGGTGCCCATGCGCTGACCCGTCTGCAGCACCCCGCCCGCGGCTCCGGCGAACTTCAGGGGCACGTCCGCGAAGCTCAGGGTCTGGTTGGGGGCCATCACGGCGCCCTGCCCCGCGCCGATGAACGCGAGCGAGGCGTAGAAGCACGCGATGGGCCAGCCCCAGTGGCTCATGCCGTGGGCCACGAGCACCGACAGCAGGATCCCGGACAGCGCCACGCCCATGCCGACGACCACCACGGTGCGTCCCCAGCGCAGCACGGCGCGTCCGGAGAGCGGGGCGATGACGGCGGAGAGGACGGACGCGGGCAGACCCAGGGTCCCGGCCTCAAGTGCCGTGCGTCCCAGCCCCTGCTGGGCGTACATGGCCACGACGATCCACACGCTCGTCACGCCCAGGAAGTAGATGGAGATCAGCAGGCTCCCGTAGCTGAAGCTCGCGGTGCGGAACAGTTCCAGGTCCACCATGGGGGAGCCGCCCGCGGTCTTGTACCGGCGCTCCCAGCGCACCCAGGCACAGAGCAGGAGCAGGCCCGCGGGCAGCGACAGCCAGATCCAGGGGCTCACCCGAGCCTCCACGAAGGGCAGCAGCAGGGCGAGCACCGCGACGCCGAACACGCCCACCCCCACGGGGTCCATGTCCACGCGGCCGGGGCGGCGGCGCTGACGGGGCAGCCACAGCAGGGCGAGCACGATCGCGAGCACCGCGATCGGGACGTTCACCAGGAACGCCGCGCGCCACCCCGTGCCGGGGCCCAGCACCTGGATGAGCAGACCGCCCAGCGTGGGCCCGATCGCCACCGCGACCCCCACCACGGAGCCGAACAGGCCGAAGGCGCGGGCGCGTTCCCGGCCCCGGAAGTACTGCTGGATCATGCCCACGGTCTGCGGGTTGAGCATGCCGGAGCCCAGCCCCTGGACCACGCGCCCGATGTTGAGCACCGTGGTGTTCGGCGCCAGCCCGCACAGCAGGGACGCGCCCGCGAACACGGCGATGCCCCCGACGAACAGCTTGCGGCGCCCGAACACGTCCCCGGCCCGCCCGCTGGCCACCAGCAGGACGCCGAAGGCCAGGGCGTAGCCGGTGAGCACCCACTGCAGTGCGGAGGCGCTCGCGTGCAGGTCCTGCTGGATGGAGCTCAGGGTCACGTTCACGATGGACACGCTGATCAAGGACATGAACAGCGGCACCAGCAGCACCCCGAGGATGCGACGGCGCGCGGCGTCGCTCAGCTCCTCCTGCTCGCCCCCGGAGGCATCGGGACTCGGAGAGGGCTGGGAGGTCGTGGTGGCGGCGTCGTCGGAGCGCGGGGAAGGTGCGGGGTCGTGACTCACCCTCCTTTGATACTCCTGTCCGGGGGCGAGCGCCACGGGCACGACCCCGCCGCGCGGCCCGGACCCGCGCGATTCGGCACGCACAGCCGGGTTTGAGACAATGACCCCATGCAGCCCATCGGATCTCCCGCCGTCCACCCCGCCGACCCCGACCGCTCACCCCGCTCGGGGCGCACCGCGCTGTGGGGCACCCTGATCGGGCTGGCCGTGCTCGTGGTGATCTTCGTGGTCGCCCTGATCGAGGCGGCCAACGCCAACACGCTGCTGGGCTGGATCCTCGCGGGCATCGCCCTGGGCTGGCTCATGCTCGCCGTGTGGGCGCTGTCCATGGTGCGCAAGGCCGCCGTGTTCGGACGGGAGCAGGTGCGCCAGGCCCAGGAGCAGTTCCAGGCCCAGCACGGTCGAGCCCCCGCCACGTCCGCGGCGGGCGAGGGACGATCGCTGCGGGACGAGAAGCTCGCCCACGGCATGCAGGTCATCCTGGTGCAGTCCAAGGTGGTCAAGGAGCAACTCTCCTCCCCGGAGGCGGATCCCGAGCAGGTCCGGCGGGCCCTGGAGACCATCGACATGACCGCGGCCAACGGGCTGCGCAGCCTCCGCGACTCCGGCACCCCGGTGAGCGGTACGGTGGTGGACTGATCCTGTGGGACGGGGCCCAGCGGCGTCGTCCCTCCGCGTCAGGCACGCACGAGACATCATGGACGACCGAGGAGACTCAACGGATGGCTGACTCAGGGCAGACGGTACGCATTGCCACGGTGAACGTGAACGGCATCCGGGCCGCCTACCGGCGTGGGATGGCCGAGTGGCTGGCACCTCGCGGCGTGGACCTGCTGTGCCTGCAGGAGGTGCGCGCACCGGACAAGATCACGCGCGAGCTGCTGGACGAGGACGTCTGGGACGTGCGGCACGCCGAGGCCGCGGCCAAGGGTCGGGCGGGCGTGGCGATCGCCACCCGCCGGGACGCGTTCGACGGCGCCCTGCTGCCCACCGCTTCACGCGTGGGGATCGGCGAGGAGTACTTCGACGACTCCGGGCGCTGGATCGAGAACGACCTCACGCTCCCCAACGGGGAGACGCTCACCCTGGTCTCCGCGTACGTGCACTCCGGTGAGGTGGACACGCCCAAGCAGGCGGACAAGTACCGCTTCATGGACGCCATGCTCACGCGCCTGCCGCGGCTCGCGGAGGGCTCCGACCACGTGCTCGTGGTGGGAGACCTCAACGTGGGCCACACCGAGCGGGACATCAAGAACTGGAAGGGCAACGTCAAGAACGCCGGCTTCCTGCCCGAGGAGCGCGCGTACTTCGACCGCTTCTTCGGGGACGTGGGCTACGTGGACGTGGCCCGCAGCCTGGCCGGGGACGTCCCCGGCCCCTACACGTGGTGGTCCTACCGCGGCAAGGCGTTCGACACGGACGCCGGGTGGCGCATCGACTACCACATGGCCACCCCCGGGCTGGCCGCGCGCGCCGGGAGCGCCACGGTGGACCGGGCCGCGAGCTACGACGTCCGGTTCTCGGACCACGCCCCGCTCGTGGTGGACTACCGGCTCGCCTGAGCCGCGGCACTGGTTCGACGCCGCGGGACTCCTTCCCCGCAGCGGGGCGCGGCCCGATCCCCGTACCCGACGCACCAGCGCCGTCCGCGCTCCGGCCACCACGACCTCCCGCACTCCCGACCACGACGCCGCCGCCCGCACGCGGCGCGTCACCCGCACCTCCACGCACCGCGGTCCTGCGCGGCCCGCACGAACGAAAGAAGACAGCCCCGTGAGCGAACAGAGCACCCCCGTTAACCAGATCCCGCGCGTGGTCTCCGGCGTCCAGCCCTCCGCGGACTCCCTGCACCTGGGCAACTACGTGGGCGCCCTGCGCAACTGGGTGGACATGCAGGACGACAACGACTGCGTGTTCTTCGTGGCGGACCTGCACTCCATCACCACCGGGCAGGACCCGGCCACGATGTCCGAGCGCACCCGGGTCACGGCAGCCCAGTACATCGCCGCGGGCATCGACCCGGAGCGCTCCACGCTGCTGATCCAGTCCCAGGTCCCCGAGCACACGCAGCTGGCGTGGGTGCTCAACTGCATCACCGGCTACGGTGAGGCCGCGCGGATGACCCAGTTCAAGGACAAGTCCGTGAAGCAGGGGGCGGAGAACACCACGGTGGGGCTGTTCACCTACCCGGTGCTGATGGCCGCGGACATCCTGGTTTACCAGGCCCAGCAGGTCCCGGTGGGGGAGGACCAGCGCCAGCACCTGGAGCTGACCCGCACCCTCGCGCAGCGCTTCAACTCCCGGTTCGGCGAGACCTTCACCGTGCCGGACGCCAAGATCCTGGAGAACTCCGCCAAGGTCTACGACCTGCAGAACCCCACGGCCAAGATGTCCAAGTCCGCTCCCTCGGACTCGGGACTGGTCCGGCTGCTGGATCCCGCCAAGGTCAACGCCAAGAAGATCAAGTCCGCGGTCACGGACGACGGCACCGAGGTGCGCTTCGACCGCCAGGCCAAGCCGGGTGTCTCCAACCTGCTCACCATCTACTCGTCTCTGACGGGCACGCCCGTGGACGCCCTGGTGGCCGAGTACGAGGGCAAGATGTACGGCCACCTCAAGGTGGACCTCGCCGAGGTGGTCACCCAGACCCTGGACCCCATCCAGAAGCGCGCCCAGGAGCTGCTCGACGACCCCGCCGAGCTCGACCGGCTGCTGGCCCGGGGTGCCCAGAAGGGCAGGGACATCGCGTCCCGCACCCTGGCCGAGGTGTACGGGCGGATGGGCTTCCTCCCCGGAGCCTGAGGCACCACGCGGAACACGGTGGGATAGTCTGGAACGCGGCCGAGTCGAGGAGGATCGCGTGAGCGAGCAGCAGACCTCACCCACCGTGCGCCCGGGACACATCTACGCCGGTGTGGTCATCCGGTTGCCCGAGCCCACGGGCCAGGAGCTGCAGGACTGGCGGGCCTCGTTCGAGGACTCCCCGGCCGCGGACGTCTCCCCGCACATCACCCTCATGATCTCGGAGTCCCGAGGCGAGTGGGACCGGCTCGTGGAGCACGTCCGCCGGGTGCTGGCCGGGTGGGAGCCGTTCCACCTGGAGATCCACGGCACCGGCACGTTCCGGCCCGTGACCCCCGTGGTCTACCTGGACGTGGAACGCGGCCGCGAGCAGTGCCTCGCCCTGCACCGGGCCCTGCACGGCAGCGGAATGGACTCCGCCTCCCCCTTCGAGTACCACCCGCACGTCACCCTGGCCCACGGGCTCGACGACGAGACCCTGGACCGGGCGCAGGAGATGCTGCGCACCTACCGCGCCGGCTTCCTCGTGGACCGCGTGCACGTGTACGAGGGCGACGAGCACGGCGTGTGGCACGTGCGCGAGACCGTCCGTTTCGGCCAGCGGGGTGCGGACGAGCGTGGCTCGCACTGACCCACCCCCGGTGGTTCCCGCCCTCGTGGACCGCGCCGGGCTGACCGCCGAGCACCGTAGACTCCGCGCCGTGCGCCGGGACCTGGCCTCTCACGGTGCTCCTGCGGGACGACGCCTCGGCGCGTTCTTCGCGTGGGCCTTCGCCCGGACCATGGCCCTGTTCCCGGTGCGCACCGTGGGCCACTACACGTTCCACGGCGGTCCCCTCATGGCGGCGGGTCTGGCCTACCAGCTCCTGTTCGCCTCCACCGCCCTGCTGGTGATCTTCTTCGCGGCACTCGCCACGTTCCTGGGGACCAACTCCCCGTTGCAGCAAAACCTGGTGGCGGGGCTGACGGAGAAGATCCCCGGGCTGCTGGACGTGGGGGACGGGCACGGGGGAGTGATCCCCCTGGAGCTGCTCGAGAACACCGGCCCCTTCTCCGTGGCCTCCACCGTGGCCGTGGTGGTGCTGCTCTACACCGCGTGGCGCTGGGTGGCCGGGGTGCGCCTGGCGACCCGCCGGATGTTCGAGGTGCCCCCGGCGCCCGGCGCTCCGCTGGCGGCCGTGGCCCGGGACCTCGGCTGGCTCGTGGTCGTCGGACTGCTCCTGCTGGCCTCCGCGACCGTGAGCATCTTCGCCTCGGGCGCGGTGGACGGCATCATCGGGTGGCTCGGGGACATCGGGCTCACCACCCTGCAGCCCTGGCTCGACGGTGGGGTGAAGTCCACGATCACGTTCGCGGTGGGGCTGCTCGTGGACTGCCTGATGAGCTTCACCCTGGTGCGCGGCGTGGCCCAGCTCAAGCTGCACCGCAAGGCGCTCACGGTCACCGTGGTGATCGGCGGCCTGGGCTCCCAGGTGCTGCGCTACGGCGGCAGCGAGATCATCGGGCGCGCGGGGGAGAACCCCTACCTACTGTCGGTGGCCGTGCTGGTGGGTGTGCTGCTGTGGTTCAACTTCTACGGCCAGGTGCTGCTGTTCTCCGCCGCCGCCGGGGCCGTGGTGCAGGCCGACATCCGCGGCGCCCGTGCCCAGCCCGAGCGCGAGGACCGGGCCGTGGCCGCCGTGGCGGCATCCGCCCTTCCCGACGCCGCACGGGGACTCGGTCACGAGGCGCCCGTCGACTTCGGGCGCGCCTCGGGCAGCAGTCCCGCCCCCACCGACGCGCGGTAGGACCTTTCGTCCACCCGGTCCCGGCCCGCGAACTCGTTCCGCACCCACCGACGCGCGGTCGGGCTGCGGGCCGTCCACGGCGGTCATGGGACCGCCCGCCGACGACCGTGGGGGCCGGCGGGTGCGTCGCGGTCGTGAAGCCCGGCCGGTGCGTCGCCGTGGTGAGGGGAGCTGGTCGGGTATCCGCACGGGACACTCGCGGCAGCGACGAAGGCCCCGGGATCCAGAACGGATCCCGGGGCCTGTCGGCTGCGTCAGAGGGTCACAGGGCGGAGGCGAAGACCGCCTTCTTGACCTCTGCGATGGCCTTGGTCACCTGGATGCCGCGGGGGCACGCCTCGGTGCAGTTGAAGGTGGTGCGGCAGCGCCACACGCCCTCCTTGTCGTTGAGGATCTCCAGACGCATGTCACCCGCCTGGTCGCGCGAGTCGAAGATGAACCGGTGCGCGTTGACGATCGCGGCGGGCCCGAAGTACTGCCCGTCCGTCCAGAACACGGGGCACGAGGACGTGCACGCCGCGCACAGGATGCACTTGGTGGTGTCGTCGAAGCGCTCGCGGTCCTCCTGGGACTGGAACCGCTCCCCGGTGGGGGTGTGGTCCTCGTTCACCAGGAACGGCATGATCTCGCGGTAGGACTGGAAGAACGGCTCCATGTCCACGATCAGGTCCTTCTCGCACGGAAGACCCTTGATGGGCTCCACGAGGATGGGCTTGGACAGGTCCAGGTCCTTCAGCAGGGTCTTGCAGGCCAGGCGGTTGCGGCCGTTGATGCGCATGGCATCGGAGCCGCACACGCCGTGGGCGCACGAGCGCCGGAAGGACAGCGAGCCGTCCAGCTCCCACTTGACCTTGTGCAGGGCGTCCAGCACACGGTCGGTGCCGTACATGGTGAGGGGCCACTCGTCCCAGTGCGCCTCGGTCTCGAACTCGGGGTTGTAGCGGCGGACCCGCAGCACCACGTCGTACGTGGGGATGGCCTCTTCGCCCTCGGTATCGGGCTTCTGGGCGTCCTGGTTCTGGTTCTCGGTCACTGCAGTGGACATCAGTACTTACGCTCCATCGGCTCGTAGCGGGTCATGACCACCGGCTTGGTCTCCTGCCGGATGCCCGCGGTGGCTGACGACGGGTCCTCGTAGACCATGGAGTGGACCATGAAGTTCTCATCGTCACGATCAGGGAAGTCCTCGCGGAAGTGTCCGCCGCGGGACTCCTCACGGTGCAGGGCCGCCACGGACATCACCTTGGCGAGCTCCAGCAGGAAGCCCAGCTCCACGGCCTCCAGCAGGTCCAGGTTGAAGCGCTTGCCCTGGTCCTGGATGGAGATGTTCGCGTAGCGCTCCTCGAGAGCGGCGATGTCCGTCAGCGCCTGCTGGATGGTCTCGGCCGTGCGGAACACCTGCATGTTCAGGTCCATGGTGTCCTGCAGGTCCTTGCGGATGGCGGCGACCTTCTCGCTGCCGTGGGGGCTGCGGGCGTTGTCCAGCAGCGCCTCGGTGCGGGCCACGGCGTCGTCGGGGATGGGCAGGAACTCGGCGGTCTGCGCGTACTCCGCCGCGAAGATCCCGGCGCGCTTGCCGAACACGTTGATGTCCAGCAGGGAGTTGGTGCCCAGGCGGTTGGAGCCGTGCACGGACACGCACGCCACCTCACCCGCGGCGTACAGGCCGGGGATCGTGGTCTCGGAGTCCTGGAAGACCTCGCCCTTGATGTCGGTGGGGATGCCACCCATGCAGTAGTGCGCCGTGGGGAACACGGGCACGGGCTCGGTGTAGGGCTCCACGCCCAGGTAGGTGCGGGCGAACTCCGTGATGTCCGGGAGCTTGGCGTCGATGTGCGCCGGCTCCAGGTGCGTGAGGTCCAGCAGCACGTAGTCCTTGTTGGGACCGCAGCCGCGGCCCTCGCGCACCTCGTTGGCCATGGATCGGGCCACGATGTCGCGCGGGGCGAGGTCCTTGATGGTGGGGGCGTAGCGCTCCATGAAGCGCTCGCCGTCCGCGTTGCGCAGGATGCCGCCCTCGCCGCGGGCGGCCTCCGACACGAGGATGCCCAGACCGGCGAGTCCCGTGGGGTGGAACTGGACGAACTCCATGTCCTCCAGCGGCAGGCCGTTGCGGAACGCGATGGCCATGCCGTCACCGGTGAGGGTGTGGGCGTTGGAGGTGGTCTTGAAGACCTTGCCCGCGCCGCCGGAGGCGAAGACCACGGACTTGGCCTGGAACACGTGCAGCTCGCCGGTGGCGAGGTCGTAGGCCACCACACCGGCGGAGCGACGCCCCTCGGGGGTGTCCACCATGATGAGGTCCAGCACGTAGAACTCGTTGAAGAACTCCACGTTGTGCTTGATGCACGTCTGGTAGAGGGTCTGCAGGATCATGTGGCCCGTGCGGTCCGCGGCGTAGCACGCGCGGCGCACCGGGCTCTTGCCGTGGTCACGGGTGTGGCCGCCGAAGCGGCGCTGGTCGATCTTGCCCTCGGGCGTGCGGTTGAAGGGAAGACCCATGTGCTCCAGGTCGAGCACCGCGTCGATGGCCTCCTTGGCCATGACCTCGGCGGCGTCCTGGTCCACCAGGTAGTCACCACCCTTGACGGTGTCGAAGGTGTGCCACTCCCAGTTGTCCTCTTCGACGTTGGCGAGGGCCGCGCACATGCCACCCTGCGCCGCGCCCGTGTGGGAGCGGGTGGGGTAGAGCTTGGTCAGTACGGCAGTGCGGGCGCGCTGGCCGGACTCAATGGCGGCACGCATGCCGGCGCCGCCGGCGCCGACGATTACCACATCGTACTTGTGAACCTGCATACCAGATGTTCTTTCTACGTGGGTGAGTGGGAGAAGTGTGGGGTCCGGAGGCGTGGTCCGGAACGACCGCGAACGGCGGGGCCCGCGGGCCCCGCCGTTCGCCGGGTCACTGCGCGGGGCAGAAGGACGGCAGCAACGACGGATCGGCGCCGGCCGGGCAGGGATCGAAGGTGAAGATCACCATGGTGCCCAGCAGGATCACGAACGCCGAGGCCACGAACAGCAGCACCTTGAGCCAGAAGCGGGTGGTGCTGCGGGCGGCGTAGTCGTCGATGATGGTCCGCATGCCGTTGGTGCCGTGGAGCATGGCCAGCCACAGCATGACCAGGTCCCAGACCTGCCAGAACGGGTTGGCCCACTTGCCGCCCACAAAGCCGAAGTCCACGGCGTGCACACCCTCGCCCACCATGAGGTTGACGAAGAGGTGGCCGAAGACGAGGACGACCAGCAGCACGCCGGACATGCGCATGAACAGCCACGCGAACATTTCGAAGCTGCTGCGGGAGGAGGAGGCACGGTTGTACTTGACGCCGTCCACCTCGAGGTCCCGGCTGCGGGGGACCTGGATCTTGGTCTTGAGAGGAGTGCTCATGGGATCAACCCCCGAAAACGATCGACAGGTGGCGGATGAGGAAGGGGATCATCACGATGACCCACAGGGCGATGACTCCCCAGAGGAGACCCTTCTGGTGCTTGGTCCCGCCCTTCCAGAAGTCGATCAGGATGATGCGCAGCCCATTGAAGGCGTGGTACACGATCGCGGCCACCAGGCCGGTCTCGCCCAGACCCATGATGGGGTTCTTGTAGGTGGCAATCACTGCGTTGTACGCCTCGGGGGATACACGCACGAGTGCGGTGTCGAGGACGTGGACCAGCAGGAAGAAGAAGATGGCCACGCCGGTAATACGGTGGGCAACCCAGGACCACATGCCGTACTGGCCGCGGTAAAGGGTGCCCCTGGATGAGTTCGCCACGGAATGTCCTCCCTGTGTCGCTCGTCGTCGTGCGCACTGGTGATCGGTGAGATTCGGTAGCGGTCTCGCGCGGGTGCACGGCGAAGGCGGAGCTCTGGCTGGCTCTGTCATGGATGATGCGGTAGTTCTCGACAAAGATACCAGCCTCCCGGGAGTTCACTGACAACGTGTCGCCATCCCGAAAACCGCGCGGGGCCGGGGAATTAGCACAGTTCGGCATTCCCGAATCGCGGCCCTCTGAGGCGGCCCCGGACGGTGTTCCGCGGTGGCCCCGGGAGCGGCGTCGGGCGGACCCCCGGCACGTGGACCGCACGCGGCGGCGTCGTGCCCCGGGGTGTGCACGGGGCGGGAAGGGCGACGGCAGCGGCGTCCCCCGGGCGGGGGATGCCGTTCGTCCGGGCGAGATCACAGGCGCGAGATCCGCGGAGCAGCGCGGGTCTGGCCGTACACTGACGGGCGTGACTTCGCCATTGCAACGATTCCATCCGTTCATCCCGGCGGGCGGCGTGGGCTCCCGGCTGTGGCCCCTGTCCCGCGCGGACGCCCCCAAGTTCCTGCTGGACCTCACCGGCTCGGGCTCGTCCCTGCTGCGCGCCACCTACGACCGGCTGGCCGCGCTGACGGACGGGCCCATCATGGTGGTCACGGGACGCTCGCACGCGGGAGCGGTGCAGGAGCAGCTGCCGGAGCTCACGGACGGGGACCTCGTGCTGGAGCCGTCGCCGAAGGACTCGGCGGCGGCGATCGGGCTGGCGTGCACGCTCATCGCCCGGCGCGATCCCACGGCGATCATCGGCTCGTTCGCCGCGGACCACGTGGTGGAGCCCGCGGAGGCGTTCCAGGAGGTGGTCCGCGAGGCGGTGCAGGCGGCGGACACCGGACGGATCGTGACCATCGGCATCACCCCGTCGTCCCCGGCCACGGGCTTCGGGTACATCAAGGCGGGGGAGTCCCTGGGGCTCGAGGGGGCGCCCCACGCGCTCGCGGTCGAGCAGTTCGTGGAGAAGCCGGACGAGGAGACCGCCCGGCAGTACGTGGCCAGCGGCCGCTACACGTGGAACGCGGGGATGTTCGTGGCACCGGTGGGTCTCATGCTCGAGTACCTGCGCGAGAGCGAGCCCGAGCTGGCCAGGGGGCTGGACCGGATCGCCGACGCCTGGGACACCCCCGAGCGCGACGTCGTGGTGGACGAGGTCTGGCCCACCCTGACCAAGACCGCGATCGACTACGCCGTGGCGGAGCCCGCCGCCGCCGCGGGTGCCGTGGCCATGGTCCCCGGGGACTTCACGTGGGAGGACGTGGGGGACTTCGCCGCGATCAACCGCCTCAACAAGGTGGACCCGCAGACCGATTCCCAGGTGTCCATCCTGGGGCAGAACAACCGGGTGCTCGCGGACGAGTCCTCCGGGATCGTGGTCTCGGACACCGGGCGGCTCATCGCGCTGATCGGTGTGGAGGACATCGTGGTGGTGGACACCCCGGACGCCCTTCTCGTCACCACCGCGGAGCACGCCCAGCGCGTGAAGAACGCCGTGGACTCCCTCAAGCGCAACGGGGACACGGACGTCCTCTGACAACCGGCCGCCGGCCCGTCCCGGCTGCGGCGCCCGCGGCCTACTCCCGCCCCGGGGTGGCCCAGGATCACGCGCCCGGCCACGGTTGCGGTGACCGCCGCCTGCCCCGGCGCCGGTGACCACCACCCTCCCCGCCGCGGACGACGCCGCCCGCGCGCCACCGTGCCGCGTGCCGCCGCGCGCGGTGGTGGCCACCCCGGGGAGGGGCACCCGGGTGCGATCCGCGTCACTGCGCCGCGGCGGTACTCTGGCTCTCATGTTGGATCTGCCGCTGCCCTCCGCCGACGACGTGGGCCTGCCCCCCGCGATCGGACCCCTGCTCTCCCACTACCTCCCGGACCTGATCCGCTTCCGGCGCGACGTGCACCGCCACCCGGAACTGTCCTACGAGGAGTACCGCACCACCGAGCGGATCGTGAACGCCCTGGAGGCCTCCGGTCTGCGCCCCGTGCGGTTCGAGCGCACCGGCTGCTACGTGGACGTGGGTCGCGGGCCCGTGATGGTGGGGCTGCGTGCGGACATCGACGCCCTGCCGATCCTGGAGGACACGGGGCTGGAGTACGCGTCCATCCACGAGGGCGTGATGCACGCGTGCGGACACGACATCCACACCACCGTGATGCTCGGGGTGGCCCGGGTGCTCGCGGACCTGCACCGCTCCTCGCCGTTCGCGGGCACCGTGCGGATCGTGTTCCAGCCCGCGGAGGAGAAGCTGCCGGGCGGGGCGCTGAGCATCATCAAGCAGAACGTGCTGGCAGGCGTGCCGCGGATGTTCGCCCTGCACTGCGAGCCCAAGCTGGACGTGGGGCAGGTGGGCACCAGGATCGGGGCCATCACCTCGGCGTCCGACACCATCCGGATCGAGCTGTCCGGGCGCGGCGGGCACACGTCCCGCCCGCACCTCACGGAGGACCTGGTCTACGCCATGAGCCAGATCGCGATCGACGTGCCCGCGGTGCTCTCCCGGCGCGTGGACGTGCGCTCGGGCGTGGCCGTGGTGTGGGGGCAGATCCACGCGGGGGTGGCCCCCAACGCCATTCCCATGTCCGGGTTCATGGCCGGGACCATGCGCTGCCTGGACGCGGATGCCTGGTACCAGGCCGGGGAGATGCTCGACGAGGTCGTCGGCCAGGTGGCGGCCCCCTACGGGGTGAACGTGGACCTCGAGCACATCCGCGGCGTGCCGCCCGTGGTCAACGGCGAGACCGAGACCACCCTGCTGGAGATCGCCGCCCGCGCGGAGCTGGGGGAGGAGAGCATCCTGCTCGTGGAGCAGTCCATGGGCGGGGAGGACTTCGCGTGGTTCCTGCAGCACGTGCCCGGCGCCATGATGCGCCTGGGCACCCGTGAGCCGGGAGGACGCACGTACGACCTGCACCAGTCCGACTACGCCCCGCAGGAGGAGGCCATCCGGTGCGGCGTGCAGGTCATGGCGTCCGCCGCGCTGCGGGCGGTCCGGCTGCGGGTGCGCGAGCTGACAGACGCGGCACAGGTTCCGGAACGGTCCGAGGGCTGACACGCCGACACTCGGTGCACGGCCAGGGATTCATGGGGCTACACTGAGCGGACCTATGATCCGGGTCACGTCCTTCTCGCGGTTCCACCGCGGTGCGAGGACCCGGTTCTGCGCGCCCCCAGCCCGATCCCACCGGAGGACCCCATGACCACTCGACGTTTCCGCGCTCTCGGCGCCCTCGGACTGGCCGGGCTGACCGGCCTCACCCTGGCAGGCTGCGGTGCCGCACCGGACAGCTCCGGGGACAGCAGCGCACAGGCGTCCGACTTCAAGGGCTGCATCGTCTCCGACGACGGCGGCTTCCAGGACCGCTCGTTCAACCAGAGCTCCTACGAGGGCCTCAAGGCAGCGGAGGAGCACAAGGGCATTAAGATCAGCCAGGCCGAGTCCCAGTCCGAGACGGAGTTCGAGCCCAACCTGACCTCCATGGCGCAGCAGGGCTGCAACCTCACCGTGTCGGTGGGCTTCCTCCTCGCGGACACCACCAAGAAGGTCGCGGAGGCCAACCCCGACAAGCACTTCGCGATCGTGGACGACAACTCGATCAAGGCCGACAACGTCAAGCCGATCGTGTACAACACCGCGGAGGCGGCCTTCCTGGCCGGCTACCTCGCGGCCGGCAGCTCCGAGACCGGCAAGGTGGCCACCTACGGGGGCATGGACATCCCCACCGTGACCGTGTTCATGGACGGTTTCTCGGACGGCGTGAAGTACTACAACGAGAAGAACAAGAAGGACGTCAAGGTCCTCGGGTGGAACAAGGACTCGCAGAACGGCACGTTCCTGAGCTCCTTCCAGGACTCCTCCAAGGCCAAGACCGTGACCCAGAACCTCGTCGGTGACGGCGCCGACGTCGTGCTCCCGGTCGCGGGCCAGGCCGCCCAGGGCACCGTGGACGCGGTGGTCGAGGCGAACAAGGGCAACAAGAACGTGCGGCTGATCTGGCCGGACACGGACGGCTACGAGACCCTCGACTCCGGCAAGGAGTTCCTGCTCACCTCGGTGCTGAAGGAGATGACCACCTCCGTGGAGGACGTCGTCACCCAGGCCGCGGACGGCAAGTTCGACAACAGCCAGTACGTGGGCACCCTCGAGAACGGCGGGGTGGGTCTCGCGCCATACCACGACCAGGAGTCGAAGGTGGGGGAGGACCTTGACAAGGAGGTCCAGCAGCTGAAGCAGGACATCATCGACGGCAAGGTCACGGTGGAGTCCGAGAACGCCCCCAAGTCCTGACCGAGCGCGCAGGCAGGAGCTAACGACGTGCAGCTGAAACTCACGGACGTCACCAAGAAGTTCGGTGACTTCACCGCCAACAACCGTGTGAACCTGACCGTGGAACCCCACCAGATCCACTGTCTGCTCGGGGAGAACGGAGCGGGCAAGTCCACGCTCATGAACGTCCTCTACGGTCTCTACGAACCCACGTCCGGGAGCGTGGAGATCGACGGTGAACCCGTGAGGTTCAGCGGCCCCGGCGACGCCATGGCGGCCGGGATCGGCATGGTGCACCAGCACTTCATGCTCGTCCCGGTCTTCACGGTGGCCGAGAACGTGGCGCTGGGGCACGAGAGCACCCGGGGCGTGTCCCTGGACCTGGAGACCACGCGGGCCAGGATCCGGGAGATCTCCCGGCGCTACGGCTTCGACGTGGACCCCGACGCCGTGGTCGAGGACCTGCCCGTGGGCGTGCAGCAGCGCGTGGAGATCATCAAGGCGCTCGTGCGCGACGCGCGGGTGCTGATCCTGGACGAGCCCACGGCCGTGCTGACCCCACGGGAGACGGACGAGCTGCTGCAGATCATGCGCCAGCTGCGGGATGGCGGCACCTCCATCGTGTTCATCTCGCACAAGCTGCGGGAGGTGCGGGCCGTCTCGGACGTGATCACCGTGATCCGCCGTGGCGAGGTGGTGGGGCACGTGGGCCCCGAGGCGTCCACGGAGGAGCTCGCGGCCCTGATGGTGGGCCGGAAGGTCTCCCTCACGGTGGAGAAGGAGCCGGTCCTGCCGAGCGGTGCCGCACTCGAGGTGCGCGACCTCACGGTCGTCGGGGACAACGGTCTCGTGGTGCTGGACGGCGTGAGCTTCGACGTGGCCCCCGGGGAGATCCTCGCCGTGGCCGGCGTGCAGGGCAACGGCCAGACCGAGCTGACCCAGGCGCTCGTGGGGCTCGAGGACCGCGTGACGGGGTCCGCGCGCCTGGACGGCCACGAGCTCGTGGGGCTGCGCACGCGCGAGGTGCTGGCCCGGGGCGTCGGATTCGTGCCCGAGGACCGGTCCACGGACGGCCTCGTGAGCCCGTTCTCCGTGGCCGAGAACCTCGTGCTGGACCGCTACCGGGACCGCGAGTTCGCGGCGGGACCCTCGCTGCGGCTGGGCGCCATCGGCGAGAACGCCCGCTCCGCCGTGTCCGAGTACGACATCCGCACGGGATCCGTGGACTCCGCGGTGGTCACGCTGTCCGGCGGCAACCAGCAGAAGGTGGTGATCGCCCGCGAGCTCGGGCGCCCCCTCACGCTGTTCATCGCCTCCCAGCCCACGCGCGGTGTGGACGTGGGCTCGATCGAGTTCATCCACCGCCGCATCGTGGCGGAGCGGGACCGGGGCACCGCGGTGCTGATCGTCTCCACCGAGCTCGACGAGGTCTACGCGCTCGCGGACCGCATCGCGGTCTTCTTCCACGGTCGGCTGATGGGCATCGTGGGCCCGGAGACCCCGCGCGAGGCGCTCGGGCGCATGATGGCCGGCGAGCCCGCCGAGTCCGTGCTCCCCGCGGCCCCCTGGGACCACTCCGACGTCGCCTCGTCCCAGCAGGCCGACGGCGCCCACGTACCCGACGACGCCCACGCCGCAGCTGACGACGCCCACGCGACATCCGCCCACTCCGACGACACCGGCGCGGGCGCCACGCCCGCCGACGACGCCGCCCACCACGCGGTCCCCGGCGCGGCCTCTGACGCGCACCGGGGAAGCAGCGCGGCCGACCCGACCGACGACCGACCCGAGGGGGACCGCACGGCATGAGCGCGACCACCACACCGGCGCAGACCGACCAGGTGTCGGCGCCGCCACCGACCGAACTCGCCGCGGGCAGCCACCGCCGCACCCTGCTGGGCTCCACGCTCCAGTCGGTGCTGGCCGTGGTGGTGGCGCTGATCCTGGGCGGACTGCTGATCGCGGTCACCAACGAGGACGTCCGGGAGGCTGCGGGGTACTTCTTCGCGCGCCCCGGCGACACGCTGACCGCCATGTGGCAGGCCGCCTCGAGCGCCTACGTGGCCATGTTCCACGGTGCGGTGTACAACCCCGCCGGGGCCACGCTCGCCGACAAGCTCTACCCGCTGACGGAGACCCTCACCGTGGCCACCCCCCTGATCCTCGCGGGTCTCGGCGTGGCGCTCGCGTTCCGCGCGGGCCTGTTCAACATCGGTGCGCAGGGCCAGATCCTGATCGGGGCCACGCTGGCCGCGTGGGTGGGGTTCTCGTGGCACCTGCCCGCCGGGATCCACCTGCTCGCCGTGATGGCGGCCGGCGCCCTGGGCGGTGCCCTGTGGGGCGGGATCGTGGGGCTCATCAAGGCCCGCACGGGCGCCCACGAGGTCATCCTCACGATCATGCTCAACTACGTGGCGCTCAACCTGGTGGCGTGGCTGCTGACGCTGCCGGGCTTCCAGCGCGAGGGCTCGTCCAACCCCATCAGCCCTCCCGTGGACCAGACCGCCATGTTCCCCAAGCTGCTCGGGGACCAGTTCCGGCTGCACTGGGGCTTCGTGCTCGCGGTCCTGGCCACCGTGGCCGTGTCCTGGCTGCTCAACCGCTCCACCGTGGGCTTCGAGCTGCGGGCCGTGGGGGCCACCCCCCGCGCGGCGCGGACCGCGGGCATCTCCGTGACCCGCGGCTTCGTCGTCGTCATGCTGCTCGCGGGTCTGCTGGCGGGTCTCGCCGGCACCGCGCAGGTCTCCGGCACCGAGCACTCGCTCACGGCGGGCATTGCGGCCTCCTTCGGCTTCGACGCCATCACCGTGGCCCTGCTGGGCCGGTCCACACCGTGGGGCACGTTCTTCGCGGGGATCCTCTACGGGGCGTTCCGCGCGGGCGGGGTGACCATGCAGTCGATGACCGGCACCAACGTGGACATCGTGCTGGTCGTGCAGTCGCTCATCGTGCTGTTCGTGGCGCTGCCACCCCTGTTCACCTTCGCCACCCGTCGCTCGCAGGAGGTCGCCGCGTGAGCACCGCCACCGCTTCCCCCCACCTGGACGGCCCGGACGGCTCCGTGCCCGAGGCCGATCTGCCCACCTCCGCGGTGCTGCGCGACGTGGGCGTGCGGACCCTGCGACCCGCGGTCGGCCTGGCCGTGCTCGCGCTCGTGGCCCTCGTGGTCTTCGCCCTGAACGCCTCCGGGCAGTCGGTGCAGTTCCGCTTCTCCGGCGAGAACGACGCCGTGCGCCTGCCCGACGTCTCCGTGGCCTCGACACTGTGCGGCTGGGTGGTGACGGCCGTGCTGGCCGTGCTGGCCGGCTACGCCGCGGTACGGGCCCGCGCCCTGCCCCGCTGGGCCTCGCTCGTGGCCGGTTTCTTCTTCGTCACCGGATTCCTCGTGTGGATCGTGGGCACGGCCCAGACCCCCAGCATCTCCGTGACCGCACTGCTCGCGGGCTCCGTGGCCCTCGCCACGCCGCTGGTCTTCGGCTCCCTCGGGGGTCTGCTGTGCGAGCGCTCGGGCGTGGTGAACATCGCGATCGAGGCCCAGCTGCTCTTCGGTGCGTTCTCCGCGGCGGTCGTCGCAACGATCGCGGGCAGCGCCTGGGCGGGCCTGCTCGCGGCCGTCCTCGGTTCGGTGCTCGTGTCGGTGGTGCTCGCGGTCTTCGCCATCCGCTACCGCGTGAACCAGGTGATCGTGGGCGTGGTGCTCAACGTCCTGGTCTCCGGGCTCACGGGCTTCCTGTTCGCCACCGTGCTGGAGCCCAACGCGGCCGCGTTCAACTCCCCGGAGCGGCTGCCGCACGTGCGGATCCCGGTGCTGGCCGAGATCCCCGTGGTGGGGCCGGTGCTCTTCGACCAGTCCGTGATCGGATACATCATGTACGCCACCGTGGCCGTGGTGTGGTTCGCGCTGTACCGCACGCGGTGGGGCCTGCGGACCCGAGCGGTGGGCGAGCACCCCAAGGCCGCAGACACCCTGGGCATCCCCGTCAACGCCCTGCGCGTGCGCAACGTGCTGCTGGGCGGTGCGGTGGCCGGGCTGGGCGGTGCGTTCTACACGCTCGTGTCGGTGTCCGCGTTCACCCGGGACATGACGGCGGGCTCCGGCTACATTGCGCTGGCGGCCCTGATCTTCGGGCGGTGGAACCCCGTGGGGGCGCTGCTGGCCTCGCTGCTGTTCGGCTTCGCGTCCAACCTGGAGTCGATCCTCTCCTTCCTGGGCACCCCGGTGCCCAGCCAGTTCCTGGCCATGCTCCCGTACGTGGTCACCATCCTCGCGGTGGCGGGCCTCGTGGGCCGGTCACGGGGGCCGGCCGCCTCGGGTGAGCCCTACCTCAAGGAGTGACCACCCCGCCCGGCGAGCGCCTCGACGGCGTAGCGTCGGGGGTGGACCTCCCGCGCGGTGGCGCGCTGAGCGGCGTCGCCGGGAGAATCCGCACAAGGACCCGCACGAGAACCCAGGACCAGGAGCGCACGACACCATGACCGAGAACCAGCAGATTGTGGACGAGTCCACCTGGCAGCGGCTGCAGCGGGCGGCCACCGAGGCCCTCGAGCACTCCTACTCCCCGTACTCCCGCTTCCCCGTGGGAGCGGCGGCACTCGTGGACGATGGCCGCGTGGTCACCGGGGCCAACATCGAGAACGCCTCCTACGGTGTGACCCTGTGCGCGGAGTGCTCGCTCGTGAGCGCGCTGTTCATGTCCGGCGGCGGCAAGCTTGTGGCCTTCGTGTGCGTGGACGGGCACGGGGAGGTGCTGATGCCGTGCGGGCGCTGCCGGCAGCTGCTGTACGAGCACCGCGCTCCCGGGCTGCAGCTGCTCACCGTGAGCGGTGTTCGCAGCATGGACCAGGTGCTGCCGGACGCGTTCGGGCCCGAGAACCTGTGACCCGCCGAGCCGCCGGGGGAGCGTCCGGCTCCCGGGTGGCTCCCGAGCGGCCCGCCTATACTGAGCACCAGACCGAGCCCGGCTTTCGAAGGGAAACATTCACGTGGGTTTGAGAGATCTGTTCCGCAGCAAGAACACCACCCCGACACCCCAGCCGTCGCCCGGCGCCGCGCCGTCAGACCCCGCGGTGGGACCCGTGTCCGGCCAGGCGACGCCGCCCGAGGCAGTGCAGAGCACCGCCGGGGATCACCACGAGCACCCGCGCCAGGAGCCGACCGCCGAGCCGCTGCCGCAGGACGGGGCGCTGCAGCACCTCGTGGAGCTCCTGCTGGCCCGGGGTGCGGACCGTGCCCGGCTGACCCTCGTGCAGTCCGGGAACATCATGACGCACCAGACGCGCCAGGCCGTGGGGGAGGCGCCGGACGAGGTGGAGAACGGGACCGTGGACCAGGGATCGCCCCTGTTCGACGACGTCGCAGACCTCTACACGCAGGCCATGAGCACCCCGGTGGGGCCGTGGCGCCAGCTGGACCTCGTGGTCTCGGCGTCCCACCACGCGGCGCACGAGATCACGGTGACCTACGACTACCCCACCGGGGAGTCGCGCACCGAGCACTACAGCCACCCCGGTGGTGGTTCCGTCCAGCAGCACCACGGTGCCTCCGACGAGTCGCGCACGGCCACGCCGGCGCACCACGAGGAGCAGCACCAGGCCAGCTCGGACGACCGCACGGAGGCCACGGACCGCGTCCAGGACCACCACGGAACCCCGGCGGGCCACGGCTCCGACGACCGGGCCGGTGCCCCCGGGCACGTGGACGCCGCGGGCGCGGGGACGGTGGCCGGCGGTGCGGCTGGGCTCGCCGCCGCGGGCACCTCGGGGGACCAGGGTGACCACATTGCCGATGCTCACCGTTCCGAGCAGGGCCACGCCCCCGGCGAGGCCGCAGAGCAGGTGCACACGGGCGCTCCGCAGGACTCCGACGCCGTGCGTGTGGTCTCCGACGGCCACACCGAGCCGGCCACGGACGGCGACGTCCTGGCCGCGGGCCAGGCGTCACCGGTGCTCGCGTCCGGCGAGCAGAGCTCCGCGGAGCGCGCCGAGGACGGCTCCCCGGCGGTGCCCGCCGAGGAACGGTCCGTGGATCCGGAGCGCGCCTTCGACGCACAGGACGGAGGATTCCCGGACGGCGCCGCAGGGTCGGAGGAGGACGAGCACTTCGACCAGGGCCTGGGCGAGGACCCCCGCATCCTGGGCGGTGGGCCCACCCATGACGGCGCGCGCGGTGCGCAGCCCGGAGCGGAGCACGCCGCTGCCACGGACACCCAGGACGCCCGGTCCTCGGAGGACCTGCCCGCCCACGTGGACGAGTCGGCGTTCGGCACGGAGTCCGAGGACACGCTGGTGCCCGCGCCCGTGCGCGCGGCGGTGGACGGCGACGACGATCCGGCCGGTGCGCCGCAGGTGGCCACTGCCACGGACGTGTCCCCGTCCTACCGGGCCCCTGCCCCGGAGCAGGACGTGGACCCCGATGCCCTCGCGACCGGCAACCTCGCGCTCACCGTGGGTGACGTCACGGCCCGCCTCGCGGATGCGCAGCGGCACCTGTTCGGACCGGAGGGCACCGCCCGTGAGGTCTCCACCGTGCTGATCCGCGTGCGCGCTCTCGGCACCTACTACGACGCCCTGACCCACGTGCGCCTCAACGGGTTCTGGGACCAGCGCCCCACCTTCGACCTGGTGCCCGAGGACCAGCTCAAGGTCCAGGAGCTCAAGGACGACTCGTACGTGGAGGGCTCCGGCGCCCCGCTGGCCATGATGTTCCGCTTCCGTCCGGGCGTTCCCCCTGAGGTCGCGTTCGACTACTCGGACGAGGAGGCGTTCGTGCGCTACGAGCAGCGCCTCCCGGGGCAGAACTACCTGGAGGAGCTGCGCATGTATCCGCGCACCGGCTCCAACATCCCCCAGCACGTCAACGACGCACTGCAGGACTGGAACTACTGACGCCATGAGCACTCGAACGACCCCCGAGGGCCCCGTCCGCACCACGGACGGGGCCCTCGGGCCACACGGACTGATCTCGCTGCACGACCACCTGGACGGCGCACTGCGCCCCGCCACCGTCGTGGATCTCGCGGCGCAGGTGGGCCACGAGCTGCCCACCACGGACCCGGCATCCCTGGGTCAGTGGTTCCGCGACAGCGCCGACTCCGGGAGCCTGCCGCGGTACCTGGAGACCTTCGCGCACACCGTGGCGGTGATGCAGACGGCACCGGCCCTGCGGCGCGTGGCCCGCGAGTACGTGGCGGACTGCGCAGCGGACGGCCTGGTCCACGCCGAGGTGCGCTGGGCACCGGAGCAGCACGTGGCCGGGGGACTCACTCTGGACCAGGCCGTGGACGCGGTGCAGAGCGGTCTCGCGGAGGGTGTCGCCGAGGTCAAGGCCGCAGGCGGGCACGTCTCGGTGGTCCAGATCTTGTGCGCCATGCGCCACCTGGACCGCTCCCGGGAGATCGCCGAGCTCGTGGTGCGGCGGCTGCGGGCGGCGTCGTCCCCGTCCGGGAACCCTGACGAGGCAGTCACCGGCGGCACGCCGGCCACGGACGTCGGCGCGCACACCCCCACGACGACGGCGGACGGCCAGGTTCCCGGGGAACCGGTGCCGGGATCCGTGGTGGGCTTCGACCTGGCGGGCCCGGAGGACGGCTTCCCCGCCTCGGCCCACCGGGACGCCCTGGAGCTTCTCGCGGCGGAGCACGTCCCCGTGACGCTGCACGCGGGGGAGGCCGCCGGCGCGGAGTCCATGGCCGACGCCCTCCGCTCGGGCCGGGCCCTGCGACTGGGGCACGGCGTGCGGCTGCTGGACGAGGACCGGGAGATGACCGCACCGCTGACCCTCTGGATCCGGGACCGGCGGATCGCGCTCGAGGTCTGCCCGTGCTCCAACCTGCAGACCGGAGCGAGCGCGGCGTGGGGCGCCACCGTTGCCGAGCACCCGGTGACGCGCCTGCTGCGGGCCGGATTCGCGGTGACGGTCTCTCCCGACAACCGCCTCATGAGCGGGACCTCCGTGACGCACGAACTGGACCGGCTGCGCTCCGAGGCGGGGTGGAGTTCCGAGGACGTGCTGCGGGTCCAGCGCACGGCGGCGCGCGCGGCCTTCGTGCCGGTGGCCTACCAGCAGTGGCTCGAGCAGCGCATCACGGGGGAGACCTCGTGAGCCCGGAGAGCACAGGACCCGCCGAGCGTTCGCACGGCGACGCGTTGCAGACCTCGGAGGGGGCCGGGGCCTCATCGCCCCGCGATGCGCGGCGGGCCCCGGAGGGCGCGGGGAGCCTGGCCCCTCGTCACGCCGCGACCGGCACGGCCACGCACGGTGCGGAGAGCACTGCGGGCGAGCAGTTCGAACGGCTGCTGGCGGTCATGGACCGGCTGCGCTCTCCGGGGGGCTGCCCGTGGGACGCGGAGCAGACCCACGAGTCGCTGCTGCGCTACCTCGTGGAGGAGGCCTACGAGGTGGTGGAGGCCGTGGAGACCCTCGAACCCTCGAGCCGCCGCCGGGACGAGCTCGTGGAGGAGCTCGGGGACGTGCTGCTGCAGGTGGTCTTCCACGCGCGGATCGGCCAGGAGCACCCGGCCCCGCAGGGCTTCGACGTCACGGACGTGATCTCCGCCGTGACGGACAAGCTCGTGCGCCGCCACCCGGCGGTGTTCGGCGGGGGCGCGGGGACCACCCTGATGGCCACCGGGAACACCCTGCTGGGTGAGGAGAACGTGGACGGCCAGGCGGCGTGGTCGGACGAGATCGCCGCCGCGGGGGAGCAGCCGGGCACCGCCGAGCTCGCCGCGCGCTGGGACGCCGTCAAACGGGACGAGAAACCGCAGCGCACGCGCATCTTCGACGGGATCCCCCCGGCGCTGCCCGCCCTGGCTCGCGCCGAGAAGGCGCTGTCCAAGGCCCGCCGGTACGCGGTCCCCGGGGTCGGACCCGTGGGTCCGGAGCTGCCGGAGGAGCAGCGCGAGGACGAGGAGCGCGAGCTGGGGGAGCGGCTGCTGCGCCAGGTGGCGGAGGCCTCCGCACGCGGCCTGGACGCCGAACGGGCCCTGCGCACGGCGGTGCGCCGCTTCGTGCGGGAGCACGACGGCCCGCTGCCCGGGTGAGCACCGTCATCCCGGGGCGTATCGCCGGGACACAGGCGCGCTCGGTAGGCTGGGACCCGGGGCCGGAACCGCCCCACGGGTCGACGACCGACAAGGAGATTTTCATGGCAATGATCATTGCGCTGCAAGCCCGCCAGATCCTGGATTCCCGCGGCAACCCCACGGTCGAGGTGGAGGCCCTGCTGGACGACGGCAGCTTCGGCCGCGCGGCCGTCCCCTCGGGTGCGTCAACGGGCGAGTTCGAGGCCGTGGAGCGCCGCGACGGCGACAAGAAGGTCTACCTGGGCAAGGGCGTCCTGGACGCCGTGCACGCCGTGGACGAGGAGCTGGAGCAGGCCGTGGTGGGTCTGGACGCGTCCGACCAGCGCGCCGTGGACCAGGCCATGCTCGAGCTCGACGGCACCGACAACAAGGCCAAGCTGGGCGCCAACGCGATCCTGGGTGCCTCCATGGCGATCGCCCGTGCGGCCGCGAGCTCCGCGGACCTGCCCCTCTACAAGTACCTGGGCGGCCCGAACGCCCACGTGCTGCCCGTGCCCATGATGAACATCCTCAACGGCGGCTCCCACGCGGACTCCAACGTGGACATCCAGGAGTTCATGATCGCCCCGATCGGCGCCCCCACGTTCTCCGAGGCCCTGCGCTGGGGCGTGGAGGTCTACCACAGCCTCAAGTCCGTGCTGAAGGACCGCGGCCTGTCCACGGGCCTGGGGGACGAGGGCGGCTTCGCCCCGAACCTGGACTCCAACTCGGCGGCACTGGATCTCATCCTCGAGGCCATCACGAAGGCCGGCTACAAGCCCGGCCGGGACATCGCCCTGGCCCTGGACGTGGCCTCGTCCGAGTTCTTCGAGAAGGGCAAGTACACCTTCGAGGGCAAGAAGCGCTCCGCGGAGGAGATGTCCGCGTACTTCGAGGACCTCGTGAAGAAGTACCCGCTCGTGTCCATCGAGGACCCCCTGGACGAGGACGACTGGAAGGGCTGGGCCACGCTCACCGAGCACATCGGTGACAAGGTGCAGCTCGTGGGCGACGACCTCTTCGTGACCAACCCGGAGCGGCTGGCCCGCGGCATCCAGGAGGACGTGGCCAACTCCCTGCTGGTCAAGGTCAACCAGATCGGCTCGCTGACCGAGACCTTCGACGCCGTGGAGCTCGCCCAGCGCAACGGCTACCGCTGCATGATCTCCCACCGTTCCGGTGAGACCGAGGACACCACCATCGCGGACATCGCGGTGGCCGTGAACGCGGGCCAGATCAAGACCGGTGCCCCGGCACGCTCCGAGCGCGTGGCCAAGTACAACCAGCTGCTGCGCATCGAGGAGGAGCTCGGCGACGCCGCGGTCTACGCGGGTGCCTCGGCCTTCCCGCGCTTCACCGCCAAGTAGGCCCGCCGCGCGGCGTCCCCGGACGCCCCGCCCGGCCACGACGACGCCGCCCGGTTCCGCCCAGGGGACCGGGCGGCATCGTGCTGCGGGTAGACTGGCCGAGCACGATCCGCCCCACGACGTCACCCGGGAGGTACGCATGGTCGGTCCCCGCCCCCGGATCCCCCGACGCACACCGCGCCCCGCGCAGCAGGCCCCTCGGACCGAGCGACCGGACCCGCGCCGCGACGCCGCACCGCGTCCCGAGCGCTCCGCGGGAGGCTCGTCCACGCTGGCGGCGCCCACGCCCGCGCACTCGTTCAACGGGCGCCTGGTGGCCCTGGTCGTCGTGGCCACGCTGATCGTGTTCCTGGCCGCGCCCACCGCCAAGATCTTCCTGGACCAGCGGGCGCAGATCTCCGAGCTGCAGGCGAGCATCGCCCACGAGGAGCAGCGCCAGCAGGAGCTCAAGCGCGAGGAGCAGCTCTGGGGGGACGACGCCTACGTGGAGCAGCAGGCCCGGGAGCGGATGTCCTACGTGAAGCCCGGTGAGAGCGCCTACGTGGTGCTCGGCGGGCAGCAGGAGCTGCACCAGGCCCCGGAGTCCTCGGCCGAGCAGGTCGAGGCCGGCAAACCAGCGTGGGCGGACGGGCTCTGGCAGTCGGTGCTCGACTCCGCCTACCCCCAGGAGGACATCACCCTGGAACCGCAACCGGACGAAAGCAGCGAGAAGTGACCGCACCGCACGACCCGACCGTCACGCCACAGGACCTCACCGTGGTGGGAGCCCAGCTCGGGAGGCCGGCCCGGGACGTCGTGGAGATCGCGGCGCGCTGCGTGTGCGGCAACCCCCTCGTGGTGGCCACGGCCCCGCGGCTGAGCAACGGCACCCCGTTCCCCACGGTCTTCTACCTGACCCATCCGGTGGTCACCGCCGCCGTGTCCCGGCTCGAGGCGGAGGGCGCCATGTACGCGATGTCCGACCGCGTGGCCCAGGATCCGGAGCTCGCCGAGCAGCACCGCGCGGCGCACGAGGACTACCTGGCCCAGCGGCGTCGTGTGGGCGAGCTCGCGGGCACCGGTGACGTCCCGGAGATCGAGGGGATCTCGGCCGGTGGGATGCCCACCCGGGTGAAGTGCCTGCACGTGCTCGTGGGCCACAGCCTGGCCGCGGGCCCCGGGGTGAACCCGCTCGGGGACGAGACCCTCGAGACCATCTCCGGGACGTGGACGCCGCAGCGCTGCGCGTGCGACCCCGCGTGGCGCGACGCGGCCTGACGCGCCGGACCCCTGCCCCCTTCGACACGAGGATCTCTGCTGCCATGCGCGTTGCTGCCATCGACTGCGGTACCAACTCCATCCGACTGCTCATCGCCGACGTGGTGACCCGCGAGCACCACCCCGCCCTGAAGGACGTGGTGCGCGAGATGCGCATCGTGCGCCTGGGTCAGGGTGTGGACGCCACGGGGTGGCTCGCCGAGGCCGCCCTCGAGCGCACGTTCGCCGCCGTGGACGAGTACGCCGCCCTGATCACCGAGCACGGTGCGGACAGGGTGCGTTTCGTGGCCACCTCCGCCACCCGGGACGCCGGCAACCGGGACGTGTTCGTGGCGGGCATCCGCTCCCGGCTGGGCGTGGTTCCTGAGGTCGTCAGCGGCGACGAGGAGGCCGCCCTGTCCTTCCGGGGCGCACTCAACGCGGCCCCGGGCCTGGACCCCGCGGACCGGGTGCTCGTGGTGGACGTGGGCGGCGGTTCCACGGAGTGCGTGCTGGGCACCCCCCGCGAGGTGCTGGCCGCCCGCAGCGTGGACGTGGGGTGCGTGCGCATGACGGAGCGCCACCTGGGCTCCAACCCTCCCACCGAGGAGCAGCAGGCCCACGTGCTCCGGGACGTGGACGAGGCCATGGACGTGGTGGCACGCACGGTCCCCCTGGAGCAGACCACCCGCCTGGTGGGAGTGGCGGGCACCGTCACCACCGTCACGGCCATGGCCATGGGTCTCAAGCGCTACGACCCCGACCGCATCAACGGGACGGTGCTGGACGTCGCGGACGTGGACCGCGCGTGCCGGGAGCTCACCGCCATGACCCGCAAGCAGCGGGCACGCCTGGGCTTCATGCACGAGGGCCGGGTGGACGTGATCGGGGCCGGAGCGCTCGTGTGGCGCCGCGTGGTCGAGCGGGTGGCCCGGGCAACGGACGGCCGGGTCGACACCGTGACCGCGAGCGAGCATGACATCCTGGACGGCATCGGCCTGTCGCTGGTGTCCTGACACCCGACACCTGACACCCGGCACCGCCGGGACCACCCGCGGCACGGACGGCGGGACACACGAGGAGACACGACGGACATGACCGGTCGATCGAGAACGCGCCGCGCGCTCGCGGGGTCGGCGGCGGCGCTGCTGCTCTCGGGAGCCACGCTCGCTCCCGCGCTGGCCCAGGACCCCGCGGTCCCCGCGCCAGCACCGTCCGTCCCGGTGGAGACCCCGGTGCAGCCCCCGCCCGCCGGTGGCAAGCCCCCGGTGGACGGGGCGGACATCCAGCAGAGCGAGTACTGGCTGGACGACTACGGGGTGCGCGACGCCTGGAAGCAGTCCACGGGCAAGGGCGTGAAGATCGCGGTGATCGACACGGGTGTGGACGGTGGCCACCAGGACCTCGCCGGCGGCGTGCTGCCGGGTGCGGACGCGTCCGCCGCCGGCCAGTCCGACGGCCAGAAGGGCCTCGGTGCCGAGCCCGAGCACGGAACCCTCGTCTCGTCCCTCGCGGCCGGACGCGGTCACGGGGCCCCGAACGAGAACGGCCCGGGCCACCAGGAGGGAATCCTCGGGGTGGCTCCAGACGCGGAGATCCTGCCGGTCTCCCTGTGGCTCGGCAACGAGCAGCCCGGTGTCAAGGACGTCAACGAGCAGATCCCCGAGGCCGTCCGGTGGGCCGTGGACCACGGCGCGGACGTGATCAACATGTCCGTGGGCTCCGACTCCACCTCCTGGCCGCAGTCCTGGGACTCCGCGTTCGCGTACGCGGAGGAGAAGGACGTGCTGGTGGTCGCCGCGGCGGGCAACAGGGGCTCCGGACTGAACCAGGTGGGCGCACCGGCCACCATCCCGGGCGTGGTGTCCGTGGGGGGCGTAGACCGTTCGGGCAGGGCCAGCTGGGACTCGTCCTCCCAGGGCATCTCGATCGCCGTGGCCGGTCCCAGTGAGGACATGGTGGGCGCGATGCCCGGTGACGGCTACGCGCAGTGGTCCGGCACCTCCGCCACCGCACCCCTCGTGGCGGGAACGGCGGCCCTGGTCATGGAGCAGCACCCGGAGCTCACGGCCGAGCAGGTCACGCAGCGCATCGTGAAGACCGCGCACGACGCGGGGGAGAAGGGCAAGGACCCGATCTACGGCTACGGGGTGCTGGACGTGCGCGCGGCCGTGCTCGACGACGTCGAGACCCCGGACGAGAACCCCATGGGCAGCGTGCGGCACTGGATCGACCAGAACCGTCCGCGCAGCGGCTCTGCCGCACCCACGGCCACCTCCGGCACCACGGACGGGGACACCCGGCAGGTCACCCAGGAGGCCACCCCGCCGGTCGCACAGGCACCGCTCAACGAGACCGGGGCGCTGCCGGTCGTGGTGCTCGCGTCCTTCGGGCTGGTGGTGACCGCTCTGACCGTGGCCGCCGTCCTGCACATCCGCCGGCTCTCCCGCTGATTTCACGATCAGCACACTTCCCGACCGTCACACCGCCAGCGAAAGCCCGGCACCGTGGGTAAACTCGGGGGCATGGCTTTCAATCAACTTGCTAAGGACCGACCGCGCCTTCTCATCGTGGGTGGCGGCTACGTCGGCTTCACCCTCGCCCAGAAGCTGCAGACTCGCATCAAGGAGTCGGGCGGCGTGGTCACGGTGGTGGACCCCAACCCGTACATGACCTACCTCCCGTTCCTGCCGGAGGTCGCGGCGGGCAACATCGACGCTCGTTCCGCCGTCATCTCCCACCGCCAGCACCTCGGTGACTGCGAGCTGGTCGGTGGCCGCGTGGAGCACATCGACCACGCCTCGCACACGGTCACCGTGCGCGGGATCGACGAGGGCCCGGAGTTCCAGCTGCCCTACGACGAGATCGTGATCGCCGGTGGCTCCACCACCCGCACGTTCCCCATTCCGGGGCTCGCGGAGAAGGCCATCGGCATGAAGACCATCGAAGAGGCCGTGTCGGTGCGCAACTGGGTGCTCGAGCGCATCGAGGTCGCCTCCCTCACCGACAGCGAGGAGGAGAAGCGCAAGGCGCTGACCTTCATCGTGGTGGGCGGCGGCTACGCCGGCTCGGAGTCCATCGCGGAGCTCGAGGACATGGCCCGCACCGCCGTGGAGCGCAACGACCGCCTGCGCGTCTCGGACCTGCGCTTCGTGCTCGTGGAGGCCATGGGCCGGATCATGCCCGAGGTCTCCAAGGACCGCGCCGAGAAGGTCATCGCCGAGATGCGCGCCCGCGGCATCGAGGTCCTCCTCAACACCTCCATCTCCGAGGTGGACGGGGACGTCGTGAAGCTCATCAACATGGGCGACAAGTCCCCGGCCGGCGAGGTGGCCACCGACACCCTGATCTGGTGTGCCGGAGTGGCGGCCTCCGGCTTCGCCAAGAACAGCGACCTCCCGGTGGACGAGCGCGGCCGCGTGCGCGTGGGCGCGGACCTGCGGGTCACCGGTGACGACGGGCCCCTCGAGGGTGCCTGGGCCGCCGGCGACATCGCCGCCGTCCCGGACCTCACGGGCTCCGGCCCCGGCGGGTTCTGCGTCCCGAACGCCCAGCACGCCGTGCGTCAGGCCGCCACCATGGCCAAGAACATCATGGCGGCCCACCAGGGCGAGGCGCTGGAGGACTACTACCACGAGAACCTCGGTTCCGTGGCGGGGCTGGGCCTCTACAAGGGTGCGGCCACCATCCGCGGCGTGGACCTCGGCGGGCTGCCCGCCTGGACCATGCACCGGCTCTACCACGGCTACGCGATCCCCACCGTGGAGCGCAAGGTTCGTGTGTTCACGGAGTGGGGCATCAACATGCTCTTCGGCCGCGACACCACCGCTCTGCGCCACCTGCGGGAGCCGCGCAGCGCGTTCCTCCAGGCCGCAGGCAAGCGCGAGTCCGCGGGGAAGGCCCAGCTCTAGGGATCTTCCGCACGGAAGCAGACGTTCAGCGGTGGGGTCGCACTCGAGGCGACCCCACCGCCGTCGTTGCCGCCCCCATAGCCCAACCGGCAGAGGCAGCGGACTTAAAATCCGCTCAGTGTGGGTTCGAATCCCACTGGGGGCACCCGACCGCCGGTCCCGACCAGCCCGCGCGGCTCTGGACCTGGCAGCTGGCCCTGAACCTGGTGATCCTGCGCTGAAGCGCGCAGTGGCGCGCAGGTGCCGCTGATAGCCTGGGGCAACAGCTCGACTACGCCCTCGAAAGGACGTCACATGGCCGGCGGAAACCCCCTCCTGCGCGACTTCGACAGGAAGAACGCGACCACCCCGGGGTCCTACCAGGATTCCCGCTACTCACCCGAGCAGCTCGAGCGCATGTACAACGCGCCCGCTGCGGGACCCGCGCAGACGGGACGCATGAGCTACGACGACGTCGTGATGCGCACCTCGCTCGTGCTGGCGTGCGTGATCGCCGGTGCGGCGGCGGGCTGGTTCATGCCTGTCCTGGCCTTCCCCGGCGCACTGGTGGGCCTGGTGCTCGGTCTGGTCAACTCGTTCAAGCGCGAGCCCAGCCCCGTGCTCATCATCCTCTACGCCCTGGCCGAGGGCATGTTCCTGGGCGGGTTCTCCATGATGATGGAGGCCGCGTACCCGGGGATCGTGGTGCAGGCAGTGATCGGCACCCTGGCCGTGTTCGTCTCCGTCCTGGTGCTCTACAAGGTCGGTGTGCTGCGGTCGTCCCCGCGCGTGACCAAGTTCTTCATGGTCGCCCTCATGGCCTACGCCATCTTCGCGCTGGTCAACCTGGGCACGAGCCTCATCGGCGGCTTCGACATGCGCTCCGAGGTCTCCATCATGGGCATCCCGCTGGGGCTGGTCGTGGGGGCCGTGGCCATCCTGCTGGCGGCCTACAGCTTCGTGCTGGACTTCGAGAACATCAGCGACGGCGTCTCCCGCGGGATCCCCCAGAAGGCCGCGTGGACCGCGGCTTTCGGGCTGACCGTGACCCTGATCTGGGCGTACGTGGAGATCCTGCGCGTGCTCTCGATCATCCGCTCCATGAGCGACTGACCTCGCAACAGGACTCGGAGCCGCCGCTGCGGATCTGAGCCACCACAGACCACGGCGGCCCGGTGCACTCCAGCACCGGGCCGCCGTGGTCTTGTCGTGGGTTCCGTCCGTGGCGGCTCAGATCCAGCTGATCTCCAGCTCGCGCGGCGGCAGGTTGATGGCCCTGGCCGGCACGCTGTCGGATGCCGCGCGGCCCACGAACAGCCAGCCGAGCACCTCCTCGTGCTCGTCCAGCGAGTAGAAGTCACGGATCAGCTCGCGGTCGAAGGGTTCACGCTGGGACCACATGGTGGCCCAGCCCTGCGCGTAGAACGCGGCTTCCAGCACACCGCGTGCCGCGTGGACCTGACCCCGCTGGTCCTTCTTGGACTCCGGGAGCTCGGGATGGTGCCGGAAGATCAACGCCAGGGCCACCCCGCCCCGGGACGCCCACTGCAGGCTGCCGCGGTAGGCGGCGAGCACGCGGATCTTCTTGCCCTTCAACCGGGGCACCGGGCCGGTGAGGTTGGGCACCGAGGTGAGCCCGGCCATCGCGGCGGCCAGCAGGGAGGCTGACCTGCGGTTGGTCACGGCCACCCGCCACCCCGTGGGGCGGTCGTCGTACTTGGCGCCGGCAGCGGCTCTCAGCACGGCCTCGAGGTCCTCGGGCCGGGGACTCTCCTGGGTGAGCAGACTCGCGGGGCGGCGCTGGGCCAGGACACGCAGCAGTGTGGTGGACATGACAGCCATCTTGTCATCCTCGGTTCTTGTTCGCGTGTATCTGGGGCGCGCGCAATGGTGCGATGATAGTGCGCATGTCATCCAGTGTTCCGACGTCGCACGCGGGCTCACCCCCGGGCCGCGCCTCAGACGTCCCCCAGTCGAATCCCGTGCCCATCGCCGATGCCGAGACCATGGTCACCACGCCCGTTCGGATCGCCGCGGCGTGGTCCTGGCGCGTCCTGCTGATCATCGCCGGGGTGGGTGTGATCGGCTGGCTGCTGAGCCACGTGACCACCGTCCTGATCCCGGTTCTGCTGGCGGCACTGGCCGCCGGGCTGCTGTCGCCCGCCGTGCGGTGGCTGCGCTCCAAGGGGATCCCGGCGGCGTTCGCGGCCATCACGGTGGAGCTGGGCCTCATCCTGCTGGTCCTGGGGCTGCTGACGCTCGCGGGTCAGCAGATCATCGTGGGCTTCGCGCAGCTCTCCAGCAACGTGGTGGCGGGCTTCCAGCAGCTCATGGGCATGCTCGAGGACAGCCGCCTGAACATCTCCACCGACACCATCAACCAGTGGTTCTCGGAGCTCGGCAGCACCCTGCAGGCCAACTCGGACGCGATCCTCTCCGGGGCCATGAGGTTCGGCTCCACCGCGAGCAACATCGTGACCGGCACCGTCATCGCGCTGTTCGTGCTGCTGTTCTTCCTCATGGACGGGGAGAGCATCTGGCTCTTCCTGGTGAAGCTCTTCCCGCGTCGGGCCCGTCCGGCCGTCAACGGGGCGGGCCGCAAGGGCTGGATCTCCCTGGCGCAGTACGTGCGGATCCAGGTGTTCGTGGCCTTCGTGGACGCCGTGGGCATCGGCCTCGGAGCGTTCCTGCTGCACGTGCCCCTGGCGCTGCCGATCGGCGTCCTGGTGTTCCTGGCCTCGTTCATCCCCATCGTGGGTGCGGTGCTGACCGGAGCCGTGGCGGTCCTGGTGGCGCTCGTGGCGGTCAGCCCCGGTATCGCCCTGGCCATGCTGCTGGTGGTCCTGGCCGTGCAGCAGATCGAGTCCAACATCCTGCAGCCCCTGGTGATGGGCAAGGCGGTCTCGCTGCACCCCGTGGCGGTCTTCCTGGCGGTGGCCGCCGGCAGCGTGCTCTTCGGGATCATCGGCGCCCTGTTCGCCGTGCCGCTGATGGCCATCCTCAACACGATCATCCGCTACCTGGCCGGCCGGGCGTGGGAGCACGACGAGGAGATCGCGTGGGAGCCGTTCCTGTACCCGCGTGAGATCAAGAAGGCCGCCAGGAAGAAGAACCTCTCCAGCGAGCAGATCATGGCGCAGCTGCAGCGGTTCCGCGGCAAGCGCCACCGTGAGCGCGAGAGCGAGGAGCGCAAGCGCGAGGAGAAGCACAAGAAGGAGACCGAGCACAACGCGAGCATCGAGCAGCGTTCTCCGGGTGAGGACCAGCCGCTGCGCTGACGCACCGGTGCCATAGCATGGAACGCGGCGTCCCCATCTGCGGGCGCCGCGTTCTGCGTTCCTCCACCACGCCGTCCGCCGCGATCCGGCCGCGCGCGGGGAGCGGCAAGCCTCACGAACCGGCAACGACGAAGGAATTCCCTGTGGGCCACAATGCACTGCCCGTTTCCGCCACGGACGTCCACGACGCCGCGCAGCTGCTGGACGGCATCATCGAGCGCACCCCGCTGGCCCACTCCCGCGCCCTGTCGCGCATGCTGGGCTCCGAGGTGTACCTCAAGTGCGAGAACCTGCAGCGCGCGGGCTCGTTCAAGGCGCGGGGCGCCTACGTGCGCATGGCGCAGCTCAGCGAGGACGAGAAGCGCAGGGGTGTGGTGGCGGCGTCGGCGGGCAACCACGCGCAGGGAGTGGCGCTCGCCGCGGCAAAACTGGGGATCACCGCGCGGATCTACATGCCCCGCGGAGCGGCCCTGCCCAAGATCGCGGCCACGCAGGACCACGGCGCGGAGGTGGTCCTGCACGGCTCCTCCGTGGACGAGGCCCTCGCGGAGGCGCAGCGCTTCGCGGACGAGACCGGTGCGGTGTTCGTCCACCCGTTCGACCACGTGGACATCATCGCCGGACAGGGCACCATCGGGCTGGAGATCCTGGACCAGCTGCCCACGGTGGACACGGTGATCTCCGGGGTGGGGGGCGGTGGCCTGCTGGCCGGGCTGTCCGTGGCCGTCAAGGCGAAGGCCGAGCAGCAGGGGAGGGACATCCGGGTGATCGGGGTCCAGGCGGAGAACGCCGCGGCCTATCCGCCGTCCCTCGCGGGAGACGCGATCGTGACACTGTCCAAGGTGTCCACGATCGCGGACGGCATCGCGGTGGGTCGCCCCGGCCAGTTGCCGTTCCGGATCATCCGGGAGCTCGCGGACGACGTGGTCACGGTGTCCGAGGACTCCCTCTCCCAGGCCCTGATCTTCATGCTCGAGCGCAACAAGATGGTGGTGGAGCCGGCCGGTGCCGTGGGCGTGGCGGCCATCCTCGAGGGCGAGCTGAAGCGGACCCACCCAGAGCTCGGAACCACCGTGGTGCTGCTCTCCGGGGGCAACATCGACCCCATGCTCATGCTCAAGGTGATCCAGCGCGGACTGTCCGCGGCCGGACGCTACATGACCATCAAGATGATGCTCACGGACCGCCCCGGCGAGCTCGCCCAGATCTCCAAGATCATCGCGGACATGGATGCCAACGTCACCGGTGTGAACCACACGCGGATCGGGGGATCACTGTCCATGGGGGACGTGTCCATCACCATCGACATGGAGACCAAGGGGCACGCGCACTGCGACCAGGTGATCGCGGCCCTCGAGACGCACGGGTACCACCCGGTCATCGTGCACTGACGCGCCCGGTGGGGGAGCGCTAGCGGCGTCGCCCCCGCGCGGTGAAGAACGTGAGCAGGGCGGACGCGAACGTGGCCACGAAGAGGATGTTGCGCAGACCGCCCGTGGCGTTGAGCGAGGGATTGCCCTGGCCCAGGACGTGGACGACGATTGCCGCCACGGCCAGCAGCGCCGTGAGGACGATCAACGGCGTGGTCCAGGGTGCCGGGCTGCGATTCCAGTGGGTGACCACGGTCGGGCTCCTCTCGGGGACGTGACAGGTGATGGCACGATCCTACGGGGCGCGCCTGCGGGAACCGTGGGAACCGGGGCGTGGTGGGCGGCGGCACCACCCGGGTACGCGAAAGGCCACCCCGCCGTGGCGAGGTGGCCTCCGGGGACCCGCGGAGGGGTCGGGGTGGCTCAGCGGCTGAAGGGCTTGGCCTTGAGGATCTTCACCGTGATGTCCTTGCCGTTGGGGGCCTGGTAGCTCACGGTCTCGCCCACCTTGTGGCCGTTGATCGCGGCACCCATGGGGGAGCGCTCGGAGAAGACCTCCAGGTCCTCGCCGCCGGTGAGGTCCTCGGCGACCTCGCGGGATCCCATGAGGAAGGTCATCTCGTCCCCGGCGATCTCGGCGGTCACCACCATCCCCGCCTCGATGATGCCGTCGTCTGCGGGGGCCTCGCCCACCTGGGCGTTCTCGAGCAGCTGGGTCAGCTGCACGATGCGGCCCTCGTTCTTGCCCTGCTCCTCACGGGCGGCGTGGTAGCCGCCGTTCTCCTTGAGGTCTCCCTCGGAGCGCGCCTGTTCGATCCGGTCCACGATCTCCTGGCGGTAGGGCCCGGCGATGTAGTCGAGCTCCTTCTTGAGCCGGTCGTACGCTTCCTGGGTGAGCCAGGCTCCCTCTTGTGCAGGCACTGTGCCTCCGTTCTCCGGTGTCCGTCGCCCTGACGGTCACGTGTGAAAAACCCCGCCCCGGGGCGAGCCGTGTGGCCCAGCGCTTCCGGGTCGGGGATGTGGTCTTCGGGCAAGTGTAGAGGACGCTGCGCCCGCACCCCAAAGTGACGCGGGGCACTCGGTGCGTCAGCCGGAGGTGTTCCAGCAGGAGTCCACGCCCGCGGTGTTGGCCAGGTTGGTGGTGCGCACGGGCACCCGGTGGGTGCTGGTGCGGCCGTTGAGCTCGTCCTCGGGGACGTGGCCGATCGTGACCTCGTTCCACCCCACCACGGCGTACTGCTCGTTCAGCGCCTGCACGGCGCACGTGACGGTCTGGTCCGGGTCCTTGGTGAGGTCGAAGTCCGCGTAGACCTGCCCGGCGTCCATGATCTTGAAGCTGACGTCCTTGGCCACGGGCTGCTGGGACTCGCCCCGCACGATCCACGTGACGAACAGTGCCGCCACCAGGGTGGCCGCCACCGCAATGAGGATCCAGCCCCTTGCCCCGGGGCCGCGGCGGGGCGTGCCCGCCACGGTGCGGTGGCCCGATCCGTAGCGCTGGGAGAGCACCCGCTCCGTGGCGGGCTCCTCCGGCGTGCGCCGGGCGTCGGAGGGCTGGGAGGTCGCGGAACTCATGGCCTCCACTGTACCCAGCGGGAATGGGTGCGCACTGGGCGGACGGGCCACCGTCCGGCGGGTTCGGGCGGCGTGATCGGCGTAGGATACCGGGGGTTGTCATTTTCGCTTCGACGTCTTGGAGGCATCCGTTCGGTGACGGACTATTCGCAGCTTCGTTTGTTGGCCATCCACGCCCACCCGGACGACGAGTCCAGCAAGGGCGCGGCGACCATGGCCCACTACGCCGGGCTCGGCGCCCGCGTCATGGTGGCCACGTGCACCGGTGGTGAGCGCGGTTCGATCCTCAACGCCGAGATGGAGGGCGACGTCCGGGCCGAGCGGGACCTGCCGGGTCTGCGCCGCCACGAGATGGCCTCGGCCGTGTCCGCTCTGGGAGTCGAGCACCGCTGGATCGGGTTCGTGGACTCCGGGCTGCCGGAGGGCGATCCCCTGCCCCCGCTGCCGTGGGGCTGCTTCGCCCTCCAGCCCCTGCAGCGCGCGGCCGCGCCGCTGGTGCAGCTGGTTCGTGAGTTCCGCCCGCACGTGATCCTGAGCTACGACGAGAACGGCGGGTACCCCCACCCGGACCACATCCAGACGCACAAGGTCTCCATGGAGGCGTACCTGCGCGCAGGAGACCCCGCGGCGTACCCGGGAACGGGGGATCCCTGGACGCCGGCCAAGCTGTACTACGACCGCGCGTTCAACCCGGAGCGCTTCCTGGCCCTGCACGAGGCCCTGGAGGCCCGGGGGCTGACGTCCCCGTACGCGCAGCGCATCGCCGCGATGCAGGAGTCCGATCCCGAGGGCCACCAGCCGCCCGTGCCCCGGCACGAGACCACCACGCAGGTGCGCTGCCCGGAGCAGTTCCCCGCCCGGGACCGCGCGCTGAGCAGCCACCGCACCCAGGTGGATCCCCGCGGCATGTTCTTCGCGGTCTCCGCCGAGACCCAGGCGGAGGTGTGGCCCTGGGAGGACTACACCCTCGCGGAGTCCCGGGTGGAGACCAGCCTGCCGGAGACGGATCTCTTCGCCGGGATCGACCCGACCACGACCCCACGGAAGTGAGTGCCGCCGTGCCCACGCTGCTGACCGTTCTGACCGCCGTGACCCCCGCTCCGAGCCCCGACACCACCCTGAAGCCGGGTCTGGATCCAAGCCAGGTCTCGCCCGGGCTCGTGGGCTTCCTCATGACGTTCGTGCTGACCGCCGCGGTGGTTCTGCTCGTGATCGACTTCAACCGCCGCAACCGCAGGCTGCGCTACCGCGCGCAGTACGCCGAGCAGCGCGCTGCGCAGGAGGAGCAGGCCCAGGGGGCGGCTCCGGCAGCGGAGCACCTCGCCTCCCGCCACGGTGGTGCGGAGCGGACGGCGTCCGCCGGGGACGGTTCGACCGGGGCGCGGTCGGCGAGCGGCCGTCCACACGACGTCGCCCGCCCCCACCGCGGCGACGGCGATGCCGCCCGCCCGGACACCGTCGACGGTTCGGAGCAGCCCCGCTCCTGACGTCCGGGCGGTACCGACCGCGCAGCGCGCCGTCCGTACCGCGAGCATTGGCGCGGGAGCGTTCCGCGCTCCGGCCACCCCGCCGGGTGGGTGGGGTGGCGGGGCGCTGTGAGACGGTGGTGTCATGACGAACCGTCTGGCGCACGCCACCAGCCCGTACCTGCTGCAGCACGCCGAGAACCCCGTGGACTGGTGGGAGTTCTCCCCGGAGGCCTTCGCCGAGGCCCGGGAGCGCGACGTCCCCGTGCTGCTGTCCGTGGGCTACGCGGCGTGCCACTGGTGCCACGTGATGGCCCACGAGTCCTTCGCGGACCCGCAGACCGGGCACCTGGTCAACGAGCACTTCGTGGCCGTCAAGGTGGACCGGGAGCAGCGTCCGGACGTGGACTCGACCTACATGGCGGCCACCCAGCTGCTCACGGGCCAGGGCGGGTGGCCCATGACGGTCTTCCTCACGCCGGAGGGTCGCGCGTTCCACGCCGGGACCTACTTCCCGCCGCGCCCAGTCCAGGGGCGACCGTCCTTCCGGCAGGTGCTCGCCGCCGTCACCGAGGCGTGGACCGAGCGCCGCGACGAGGTGCTGCGGGGCGCGGACCAGGTCACCGAGGCGCTGTCCCGGCACCCCGAGCTCGTGGAACGGATGCTCGCGGAGGCGGGGCCCGCCGTCGTCGTGCCCTCCGGTGGGGAGGCGGACGACGCCGCGGGACGGCTCGTGGGTGCGTGGCTCGACGGCCTGGAGGTGGCGCGCGACGCCGCCCACGAGGGGTTCGGCACGGGCGCCAAGTTCCCGCCGTCCCCGGTGCTCGACGCCCTGACGCGAGTGGCGCGGGTGCCCTCACCGGAGACGACAGGACCCGGCTCGGCTGCCGCGCTCGGGCAGCCCGGTGCCGATTCGCGCGCCGACGAGGCGGCGGACGCACCGGTTGTCGAGGGCTCCGCCACCGGTCGTGACGGCTCCGGTCGCAGCGGCCCCGAGAACGGGTCGACCGGTTCCGCGCACGCGGCCGCCGAGCAGCGCCGACGGTCCGCGCGCGAGCTGCTGTGCGCCACCCTGGACGCGATCGTGCGGGGTGCTCTGCAGGACCACGTGGGCGGCGGATTCTTCCGCTACTCGGTGACCCCGGACTGGTCCCTGCCGCACTTCGAGAAGATGCTCTACGACAACGCCCAGCTGCTGCGCGTGCTCGCCCGCACCGTGGAGCTGCTGGAACGCGACGGCACGGACCCGGCGCGCGCGGCCCGGTACCGCAGGGCCGCCGAAGCCCTCGTCGAGTGGCTGCACCGCGAGATGATCACGGGAGAGGGTGCCTTCGCGGCCGCGCTGGACGCGGACAGCACCCCCGCCGCGGACGAGCCGCACGCCGAGCGGGAGGGCGCCTACTACACCTTTGCGCGCGACCGGGGCCCCCGGAGCGGAGCGGACCGGGGACATCCCGAGCCCGTCACCGCGAGCTGGGGCGAGGCCGGGGCCCTCACGGGAATCCTCGACGAGAGCGTGCGGCACGAGCTGTGGGAACGACGCGTGGCGCGCGAGGCACCCCACCGGGACGACAAGGTGGTCACCGCCTGGAACGGCATGATGGTCACGGGTCTCGCGGAGGCGGCGGTGCTGCTCGACCGGCCGCAGTGGCTGGAGACGGCGGGCACGGCGGCGCAGTTCCTGTGGGAGCGGCACTGGGACCCCGAGCGGGGGACGCTCGCGCGGACCTCGCGCGGCGACGTCGCGGACCCCCACGAGGGCGCGCTCGAGGACCACGCGTGCTTCGGGGCGGGACTGCTCGCCCTGTACCGCGCCACGGGGGACACCACGTGGTACGAGCGCAGCTGCGAGATCGCGGACGTGACGGTCCGGCGCTTCCTGCGGGGCGGTCGCGTGCTCGAGACCGCGGAGCTGGACGACACGCTCGCGGCGGCCGGTGCGACGGGGCGCGCCGAGCCGTTCGACGACGTCGCCGCGTCCAGCGCCGCCGTGCTTGGCCGGTGGCTCTCGGAGCTGTCCCGGCCCGAGGTGGGCGGGCGCGAGAGCGGGGACGTGGTCGCCGCGGTGACGGCGGCGGCCACGGGTGTGGTGCTCAAGGCACCCACGGCCGCCGGTGGGATGGTCTCCGCGGTGCTGGCGGGGGAGGAGCCGCCGCAGCTGCTGCAGGTGGCGGACGCCTCCCCGGAGCAGTGGCGCGAGCTGCTGGAGGGCGTGGGCGCCGCCCGCGTGCTGGACACCCTCGTCCTGGAGTCCCGTGTGGCACCGTACGGCGCGCCGCAGGACACCGGCGCAGGGTTCACCGTGTGGCGGTGCCGGGACGGGCGGTGCGAGCTGCCCGTGCACTCGGTCGAGGAGCTGCTGCGCCAGCTCTGAGCGGTGCTCGGTTCAGGACGCGAACATCGCGAGCATGATCGAGATGTAGTGGCACACGAAGCCCACGATCGTGCACGCGTGGAAGACCTCGTGGAAGCTGAACGTGGCCGGGCGCAGCCGCGGCCACTTGGTGGCGTAGCAGACGGCACCGGCGATGTACGCTGCGCCGCCGCAGATCAGCAGCACCGTGGCCGGGACGTTCACCGCGAAGAACGCGGGCAGGTACAGCAGGGCGATGCACCCCATGACCACGTAGAGCGGGGTGTACAGCCACCGGGGCGCACCCAGCCAGAACACCCTGAAGAGCACGAGCAGCGCGCCGATGGACCAGATCACGGCGAGCAGCACGGTGGCCGGGCCGCTGGGCAGGAAGCTCACGGCCAGCGGGGTGTAGGTGCCGGCGATGATCAGGGCGATGTTGGAGTGGTCCAGTCTGCGCAGCACCGCGTTCATGCGGGCGCCCCAGTAGAAGCGGTGGTAGATGGCAGAGGTCCCGAACAGCATCACGGCAGTGATCGTGTAGACCAGGCACGCCAGGCGCAGCTGCAGCGTGGGTGCCACCACGATGGCCACGACCCCCATGGCGATCGCGAACGGGCTGAAGCCAGCGTGGATCCACCCGCGCCAGGCGGGCTTCTTCTCCACCGTGAGCTCGCCGTGGCGGGTGTGTCGGACCACGGTGGGGGGTGCGGGGGTCTGGGCCGCACGATCTTCTCGCATGCTGGGTACCACTGCCTTCCAGGACGGCCCGGACTGCGCCGGGGCGGTGGGGCGCTGCTGGACTGCGCTTGACCTACGGGTAGTTTAGAACGTGTGGAACCACGCAGGCCGACGCGAAGCAGGGGGTAGGAACGCCGTGAAGCTCCCCCGAGTGCTGTACTCCTTCTACGAGCATCGCCTGGCCCGCACCCTCGCACCCGAGGAGCTGCCCCACCACGTGGGTGTGCTGGTGGACGGCAACCGACGCTGGGCCAAGCAGTTCGGGGCCACCACGGAGGAGGGCCACCGGGCCGGGGCGCGCAAGATCGTGGAGTTCCTGCGCTGGTGCCACGAGCTCGACGTCCAGGTGGTCACCCTCTACATCCTCTCCACGGAGAATCTCAACCGCCCGCCCGAGGAGCTCGAGGCGCTGCTGGACATCATCACCCAGCTCATGTGCGAGCTGCAGGACGAGGGCATCTGCCGCATCCAGCCGGTGGGCGCACTGTCCACGCTGCCTGCGGCGCTGCAGGAGCAGCTCGAGTGCAGCGCCCGCAGGACCGCCGACAACCCCGGGCCGCACCTCAACATCGCGGTGGGCTACGGCGGGCGCCAGGAGATCGTGGACGCGGTGCGCGAGGTCCTCGCGGACGCCGCCGCCCGGGGGGAGTCCCTCACGGGGATGGCCGAGTCGCTGAGCGTGGAGCACATCTCCGACCACCTCTACACGCGGGGGCAGCCGGACCCGGACCTCTTGATCCGCACCTCCGGCGAGCAGCGGCTCTCGGGCTTCCTGATGTGGCAGTCCGCCTACAGCGAGTTCTACTTCTGCGAGGCCCTGTGGCCGGACTTCCGCCGCGTGGACTTCCTGCGGGCGCTGCGGGACTACGCCCGCCGCCAGCGCCGCTTCGGGGGCTGACGGGCGGCGCACCGTTCCGGCCCGCGGAGGCGTTCACCGATCCGTGGGTGCGGTCATCGGACACGGGCGTTCACCGTGGTTCCCACGGGGATGCCGGGCGGTGCCGTTTCCACGGCGGATGTTCACGCCTCGTTCACCGCGGGGCCGGGGCGCTCTTCCTCTCGGCTCCTAGCGTGGAACCACCCGGCACGTGCCGGCCCGAACCCGCGTGGAAAGGCCCCCATGAGCAGCGACACCTCCGTGGCACCCGTTCGTTCCGCAGGACTTCCCGGCCAGGACGCACCCGTGGGGATCGCGCCTTCCGCCGGGGCCTCCGGTTCCCCGGTGGACCCGAGCGGCCTGGCCGGAGCAGCGCAGCCCGCGGACACAGCCCGCGCGGTGCGCAGCTACGTGATCGACACCTCCGTGCTGCTCTCGGATCCGCGGGCCCTGCTGCGCTTCGCGGAGCACCGTGTGGTGGTGCCCATGGTGGTGATCACCGAGCTCGAGGCCAAGCGTCACGACCCGGATCTGGGCTACTTCGCGCGCAAGGCGCTGCGGCTGCTCGACGACCTCCGCGTGACCCACGGCGGGCTGGACCGCCCCGTGGAGCTCCCGGGTGGTGGGTGCCTGGCGGTGGAGCTCAACCACGTGGCGGACACGGTGCTGCCCCAGAGCTTCCGGCTCAAGGACAACGACTCCCGCATCCTCTCGGTGGCCGCGAACCTCGCGCAGGAGGGTCACGACGTGTGTGTGGTCTCCAAGGACCTCCCGATGCGCGTCAAGGCCTCCGCCCTGGGTCTGGCTGCGGACGAGTACCGTGCCGAGTGGCTGGGCGGGGACGACGAGTACACAGGCGTGGCCCAGCTGGACGTCCCGGACGACGTCGTCTCCGGGCTCTACCTGGACGGGCACGCGGAGGTGGAGGGGGCCCGTGAACTGCCCGTGAACACCGGCCTCGTGGTGCGCTCCTCCGCAGGCAGCGCGCTGGCCCGAGTGCAGCGCGACGGGCAGGCGCGGGTGGTGGCCGCGGACAAGGACGTCTTCGGCGTGCAGGGCCGTTCCGCGGAGCAGCGCCTGGCGATCGACCTGCTGCTGGACCCCTCCGTGGGGATCGTGTCCCTGGGCGGGCGCGCGGGCACGGGAAAGTCCGCGCTCGCGCTGTGCGCTGGGCTCGAGACCGTGCTGGAGCGCCGCGAGCACCGCCGCATCATGGTCTTCCGCCCCCTCTACGCGGTGGGCGGCCAGGACCTCGGCTACCTGCCTGGCACCGAGGAGGAGAAGATGAACCCGTGGGGCCAGGCGGTCTTCGACACCCTCTCCGCTGTGGTCTCCCCGGCCGTGGTGGACGACGTCGTGGCGCGCGGCATGCTCGAGGTGCTGCCTCTGACCCACATCCGTGGGCGCTCGCTGCACGACGCATGGGTGATCGTGGACGAGGCCCAGTCCCTCGAGCGCAACGTGCTGCTCACGGCGCTGTCCCGGATCGGGCAGAACTCCAAGGTGGTGCTCACCCACGACGTGGCCCAGCGGGACAACCTGCGGGTGGGCCGCCACGACGGCGTCATGGCCGTGGTCGAGGCGCTCAAGGGCCAGGAGCTGTTCGGCCACGTGACCCTCACCCGGTCGGAGCGCTCGCCCATTGCCGCGCTCGTCACGGACGTCCTGGAGCGTCACGACGTGTGACGCGCCCCGTGCACGGACGGCCGCGGCGGCGTCGGGCGGGGGACGACGCCGCCCGGTCCGGTGGGAGGGGAGCGGCGTACCCTCGGCGTCCCCCACGGCCGCGATGCCGAGTGTGGGACCGCACGTGGCAGTGCGGCTACGAGGCGGCCACTGGCCAGGGCACGTGGCGGGAGACGTCCGTGAGGTCGAAGTCCTGGCGGGTGAAGAGGTCGTCCAGCATGTACTCGTCCACCGCCTCGATCACGAGCCGGTGGCCCTGCCCCGCGTGGGGGCCCCGGAGCACGTGCGAGTAGACGCACACGCCCGTGGCGGTGTCCACCGCAATGCGCGTGGGGCCGGGGGCCAGCGGATGGGCCTCCGTGACCGGGCGGTAGCGCGGCGTGGGCTCCACGGTGGCGCACCACACGCGGCGTCCGGCGAAGGCCCCCGCCACCACGGAGTGCAGCGCAGCGGGGCGCTGCTCCGGGAGGTAGGGAGGCACGGGCGCCGACCCCACGCACTCCACGGGATCCAGGATCGCCTGCCAGCGGCCGCCGCCGAACACCGGGTCCCCGTAGGCGGCCTCGGGTCGGCGGGTGACCAGGCCGTGGTCGTCGTAGAGCGGCGCCACCAGGGCGGGCGGGAGCAGCCACGAACGGGGAGTGTCTGTGACGTAGAAGTCGTCACGGGAACGCTCCAGGGACGTGGAGGTGTAGAGGGGCTCACCGTGCAGCGTCTCGACGCGCAGGTCCGAGGGGCGCCGCAGCCACGCCCGCACGGGTTCCGCGGGCGTGGTGTCGCCGCCGCCCACCCAGTGCAGTGAGAACCGCAAGGTGTCCCAGCGCCACGGCGAGGAGCGGCAGAGGGCCGCGAAAGTCGCCTCGGACACGTCCGGGTGGGCGGACCGGGTCTGCCAGGGAACGCTCATGGGCCCAGTCTACGAAGCCGCCCTGCACAGCCCCTGCAACATCTCCGGCAGGCGGCTGGGCGGTGCCTACCATGGCCCCATGATGCAGCCCAACTCGGCGGGCATCGGGGGATTCGTAGGGGACCACCTGCAGGAAGCGGCACTCAGTGCCCAGCTCGCGGCAGTGCTGTGCGCGCTGGCCGTCCTGGTGCTCGCGTGCTCCGGGGTGTGGCTCGCGGCCACCGACATCCGCGAGCACCGACTCCCCGGTTCCGTGGTGCGACCGCTCTACCCCGTCACGGTCCTGCTGCTGGGCGCCGCGGCGGTCCTCGGGGACGACCCCGAGCGGCTCGGGTGGATGCTGTGGGGACTGCTGATCATGGGCGGGCTGTTCCTGGCGCTGCGCCTGATGCATCCTGCGGGCATGGGACTCGGGGACGTCCGCCTGGCGGGTGTGCTCGGGATCCTCACCGGCTTCTCCTCCGTGACGCACACCGTGGTGGCGCTCGCGGCCACGTTCCTGCTCGCGGGCGCCTTCTGCGCTGTGCTGCTGCTGTCGGGGAGGGCAGGACCCACCAGCCGCATTCCCCTGGGGCCGTTCATGATCGTGGGAAGCTTGGGTGTGGTGGCGTTCGTGTGACAGGGCCCTCCTGAACCCGCCCACCGCCGCAGTTCTGCACCCCTGCACCCCTGCACCCCGAGGAGATCACCCCATGGCCGTCCCGGACTTCATCCAGCAGCTGCGGCGCAGCATCGGCCACGACCTGCTGTGGCTGCCCGGCTGCACCGCCGTGGTGCTGCACGAGGGCAAGGTGCTGCTCGGACGGCGCGCGGACAACGGGAACTGGGGGCTCATCACCGGCATCGTGGAGCCGGGGGAGGACCCCGGTGTGGCCGCCCGTCGGGAGTGCCTGGAGGAGACGGGGGTGGAGATCACCGTGGATGCCCTGGTGCGGGTCAAGGCCGGAGGGGAAGTGGAGTTCCCCAACGGGGACCGTTGCCAGTTCCTGGACCACACGTTCCTGTGCAGCTACGTGGGCGGGGACGCGCGGGTCGCGGACGACGAGTCCCTCGAGGTCGGCTGGTACCCCGTGGACGCCCTCCCAGAGATGCCTGAGCACCAGGCCGAGCGGCTGCACGCGGCGCTGGAGTTCACGGGGCGCACCGGCTTCGAGAGCTGAGCCCGCGCCCGGACACGCGACGACGCCGCGGGGGTGGCCCCGCGGCGTCGTCGTCCGTGCGTCCCCGGGCGGTAACGGGCCCCGCCGGGAAGGAGCCAGCCGGGACGGACCCGGCCGGCGGATCAGCCGCGCGGGATGTTGCGCAGGTTGGAGCGGGCCATGGAGACGGCCTCGCCGGCGCCGCGGTTGAGCACGATGCGGGACATGGCGGTGGCGAAGCCGAAGACCTGGTCCTTCTTGATCTCCGGGGGGATGGACAGGGCGTTGGGGTCGGTGATGACCTCCACCACGGACGGGCCCTGGTGGGCGAGCGCGGTGGTGAACGCGGACTCGAGGTCCTTGGGCTTCTCCACCCGGATGCCCTGCATGCCCATGGCGGTGGCGATCTGCGCGTAGTTCGCCTGGGGCACGTCCACGCCGAAGTCCGGCAGCCCGTCCACGAGCATCTCCAGCTTGACCATGCCCAGCGTGGAGTTGTTGAACACCACCACGGTCACGGGCAGGTTGTAGGCCGCCAGCGTCAGCAGCTCGCCCATGAGCATGGAGAGCCCGCCGTCACCCGACATGGAGATGACCTGGCGTCCCGGCTCGGCCAGCTGCGCGCCGATCGCCTGCGGCAGGGCGTTGGCCATGGACCCGTGCAGGTAGGAGCCCAGGATGCGGCGGGTGCCCAGCGGATTGATGTAGCGGGCGCTCCACACGTTGCACATGCCGGTGTCCGCGGTGAACACGGCGTCGCGGGCCGCCACCTGGTCCAGGATGGACGCCGCGTACTCCGGGTGGATGGGCGTCATCTTCTCGACCTTGCGGGTGTACGCCCCCACGGCCTTGTTCATGAGCTTGTCGTGCTTGGCCAGGGTCTTGTCCAGGAACGAGCGGTCGGACTTGACCGTGAGCTCGGGCAGCAGCTTGAGGATCGTGGACTTCACGTCACCGTGCACGGGGATGTCCACACCGGTGCGGCGCCCGATCACGGTGGGATCGGTGTCCACCTGGATGGTGGTGACGTCCGGGAGGAACTGGTCGTACGGGAAGTCGGTGCCGAGCATGAGCATCACGTCGGCGTCGTGCAGCCCCTCCGCCGCGGCACCGTAGCCCAGCAGCCCGGTCATGCCCACGTCGAACGGGTTGTCGTACTGGATCTGGTCCTTGCCGCGCAACGAGTGGCCCACGGGCGCCTTCAGGGTGTCCGCGAGGGCAATCACCTCGTCGTGGGCGCCGGCCACGCCGATGCCCGCGAAGATCGCGACCTTCTTGGCCGAGTTCAGGGCCTGCGCCATGCGCTCGACCGTCTCGTCCGAGGGAACGACGGCGCTCGGTGCCGGCACGGCGAACGGCCGGGCCTCCACCGCGACGTCCGAGTCCGCGTGGTCACCCGGCAGCGTGACCACGGAGACGCCGGGGCTGGTCACGGCGAACTGGATCGCGGAGCTCACCACGGCGGGGCACTGCTGCGGGGTGCTCACCAGCTCCGAGTACACGGAGCACTCGGTGAAGATCCTGTCCGGGTGGGTCTCCTGGAAGTACTCGGAGCCGATGTACTGCGAGGGGATGTGGGAGGCGATGGCCAGCACGGGCGCACCGGAGCGGTTGGCGTCGTACAGCCCGTTGATCAGGTGCAGGTTGCCCGGTCCGCACGAGCCCGCGCACACGGCGAGCTTGCCGGTCAGCTGGGCCTCGGCGCTCGCGGCGAACGCACCGGCCTCCTCGTGGCGCACGTGCACCCAGTCGATTCCGCCCTTCGCGGAGCCGCCGGTGCGGCGCACGGCGTCCACGATGGGGTTGAGGCTGTCGCCGACCACACCGTAGATGCGCTCCACGCCGGCTTCCACGAGCTGCTGGACGATCTGTTCTGCGAGCTTCACACTGTCTCCTCGAAGGAACGGCCCGCCGCGGGAGCACCCGGGCGGGCATCACGAATGTCTCTGCCCTCCAGGGTAGACCCGGATCCTTGCAGCCGAAAAGATCTGTGGGCAACGGAACACCGGCGCGTGCGGCGTCCCACGAAGGCCCCGCAGCCGCTCGGTCCCGCGCCGGACGGACGGGGACCGGGCGCGCGGACCCAACCCTGCGGCGTCGTCCGCGCGGCGCGCTGCGGGGCCGGCGCGAGGTCCCCGGTCCGGACACGGAAGGACCCGGCCGCCCCTCACGGGGAGGCCGGGTCCTGTCACGCGCTCGCCGCGCAGGCGGGCGCGGCGGTCAACCGGTGGCTCAGTGGCTGCCAGTCATCGTGGTGACGTCCAGCGCCTTGTCGAGCTGCTCCTCGGTGAGCTTCTCGCCGTCCACGTAGCCGAGCTCGATGGTCGCCTCGCGCACGGTGACCTTGTTGGCCACGGCGTGCTTGGCGATCTTCGCCGCGGCCTCGTAACCGATGGCCTTGTTCAGCGGGGTCACGATCGAGGGGGAGGCCTCGGCCAGGAACCGGCAGCGCTCCTCGTTGGCCTGCAGCCCGTCCACCATCTTCTCCGCGGCCACGCGGGAGGAGTTCGCGAGCAGGCGGATGGACTCGAGCAGGTTCGCGGCCATCACGGGGATGCCCACGTTCAGCTCGAACGCGCCGTTGGTGGAGGACAGCGCCACGGTGGTGTCGTTGCCGATCACCTGGGCCGCCACCTGGATGGTCGCCTCGCAGATCACGGGGTTGACCTTGCCCGGCATGATCGAGGAGCCCGGCTGCAGGTCCGGGATGTGCAGCTCGCCCAGACCGGTGTTGGGCCCGGAGCCCATCCAGCGGATGTCGTTCATGATCTTCATGTAGGAGTACGCGATGTTGCGCAGCTGCCCGGAGGCCTCCACCAGGCCGTCGCGGTTGGCCTGCGCCTCGAAGTGGTTGCGGGCCTCCGTGAGGGGCAGCCCGGTCTCCTCGGAGAGCAGCTCGATCACACGCGCGGAGAAGCCGTCCGGGGTGTTGATGCCGGTGCCCACGGCGGTGCCGCCCAGGGGGACCTCGGCCACGCGCGGCAGGGAGGCGTCGATGCGCTCGATGCCGTAGCGCACCTGCGCGGCCCAGCCGCCGAACTCCTGGCCCAGGGTCACGGGGGTGGCGTCCATGAGGTGGGTGCGCCCGGACTTCACGACGTCCTTGAACTCCGCGGCCTTCTTCTCCAGGGAGGTGGCGAGCACGTCCATGGCCGGCTTGAGGTCGTTGATCAGGGCGTTGGTCACGGCCACGTGCACCGAGGTGGGGAACACGTCGTTGGAGGACTGCGAGGCGTTGACGTGGTCGTTCGGGTGGACCTCCACACCGGCGGACTCCAGCGCCCGGGACGCCAGCGTGGCAAGCACCTCGTTGGTGTTCATGTTCGAGGAGGTGCCGGAGCCGGTCTGGAACACGTCGATCGGGAAGTCGGCGTCGTACTCGCCGGAGGCCACGGCGTCTGCTGCGTCGCGGATGGCCTGCGCGCGCTGCGCGTCCAGCACACCCAGCTCCTCGTTGGCGGTGGCGGCGGCCTTCTTCACCTGGGCGAGCGCCCTGATGTGCTCGCGCTCCAGGGTGGTGCCGGAGATGGGGAAGTTCTCCACGGCGCGCTGCGTCTGCGCACGGTAGAGCGCGTTCTTGGGAACGCGCACCTCGCCCATGGTGTCGTGTTCGATGCGGTACTCGGTGTTTTCAGCCATGGCCCCAGTTTAGGCGCCCGCACCGCCGCACGCCCGCCGCACCGGTGCCCGAGCGGCCGCATGACGGACGACGACGCCGCCCGCCCGGGTGCCGCAGCGTCGTCGCCCGCCCGGAGGCCTTCGCACGGACCTCCGGTGGGGAACCCGCACCCGCAGCTGCACGCCTCCGCGCGGACCGGGACGCTCTCATGTGTCGATAGTGCACAAGATGGGCCGTGATGCTGCGTTTGCTCCACACCACAGCATCACGCGGGTGTGCGGGGCGGGGCGGGGCCGCGGCGGGGCGGGGCTGCGGCTGTGCGATGCGGGCGGCGCGGGGCGTGAGGGAGGCCCCGGGAGGCTCAGGCCTCGCCGAAGGCGGGGTCCTCGCTGTAGACCAGCTCGGCCTTGCCGTCCGCGAGGTGGTAGAACACGCCGATCACAGCGGCGTCCCCGCGGGTGACCGCACTGGAGATCGCGGCGGAGTGGTCCATGAGTCGTGCGGCGGTCTGCCGGGTGTGCTCCACGACCATGTCCTGCAGGTCCGCGTCCCCGGCGCGCTTGGCCTCCAGGACGGACGGGGTGATGCGCTCCACGAGGTCGCGCTGGAAGCCGCGGGGCAGCTGTCCGGACTCCACGGAGTCCTTGGTGGCCGTCACCGCGCCGCACGAGTCGTGGCCGAGGACCATGATCAGCGGCGTGCCGAGCACCTCGATCGCGTACTCCAGGGAGCCGAGCACGGCGTTGTCGATCACCTGACCGGCGGTGCGGATCACGAAGGTGTCACCGAGGCCGAGGTCGAAGATGATCTCCGCGGCCAGCCGGGAGTCGGAGCACCCGAAGATCACGGCGAACGGCTTCTGGGACTGCGCGAGGTCCTTGCGGCGCTGCGCGTCCTGGTGAGGGTGCTCGGTCTCCCCGGCGATGAAGCGGGCATTGCCGTCCTGCAGGGCGCGCCACGCCTCGAGCGGGGTGCGGGGGGTGTGGTCCACGGCGGTGGTCTGAGTGCTCACGCAACGGCTCCAGGGTGCTCGAAGGGTTCGCGGGCGCCGATCGGGCCCGCATCGGTTCCAGGGTAGACCGGCTCACGCCGTGGTTCTGCGGGGCCGCGGACAGCGGCCTGAGTCCGGTCGGTCGAGGCGACCGTGGCGGTCCCGCGGTCTGCGGGCTCCAGAAGCACCGGCGCCACCCCTGGACACTGCGGCGGGTCAGGAGCCGGACAGCGACTGCGCGACCTGCTCGAACTCCGCGTCCGGTGCCTTGCCACTGAGCACCACGGTGGAGTCCTTGAGGTCGGCGACCCACGCCGTGTACTCCTCCTGCTTGTCCGTGGCTTCGCGGTGGTGCAGGGTCCACGTGACCCCGCCGACGGTCTTCTCGCCGGTCTGCGGAGCCTGCTCGGTGCGCTGCGCGAGCCACGTGGGGTTGGGCTCGGCCGTCTGCACCAGGTCCACCAGGTGGTACTCGGGGGAGAGGTATCCCACGTTCCACAGCGGCACGCCGTCCTCGGAGTTCTCGGTCCAGCGCGCGTAGTTGGCGCTCCACCCCTCGGGCAGCTGCGGGGCCGCCGGGGTGAAGGGCGCCTGGTCCGCCACGAACGCGGCCTCCTGGCCCACGTCCACGTTCGCGCGGTAGGGCTGTCCGTCCGGCTTGGGCTGAAGCCACAGGAACGGCAGCAGCAGGAGCATGAGCACCACCATGGAGATGACCATGCCCCGGATGGGGGCGTTGATCCGCGCCGCCTGCTTGGTGGTCAGCTGGGGGACGGGCTGCTCGGCGTCCCCGGCGTTCTCCGTGCCGCTGCCGACGCCGCCCGGTCCACTCTCCGGGGCGGCGCTCTCCGCACCGGGGACGGGACCAGCGCTCCCGGAATCACCCTCGATGCTGGGAGGGGAGGACGCACCGGGGGTGCTGGTTGCACCGGAGGCGGGCGGGACCCCGGGACCGTCGACCGCGCCGCCACTGTTCCCGGGAACGGCCGCGGCGCCGTCGGTGCCGGCGGGGGAGCGGTGGGCGGCGGCGCCGTCGGCGGGGTGATCGCCGTGGGCGGAGCGGGGGTCGGGGCCGGAAGCAGAGGAACTCACGCGCTCCATTGTGCCGTGCCCGCGCGGACCGTCCCAACAGCGGGGCCCGGGGATATGCTGGGGACACCCGTGGTGGTGCCCCGGGTCCCCGCAGCACGCGGACCGGGCGCCGCCGTAACTCGAAGGTGAGGAACAACGTGGCAGAGACGACCCAGCAGGGCTCGGGAAATGTGGCGGACCGCAACTTGGCACTGGAGCTGGTGCGTGTCACGGAGGCCGCGGCGATCGCGGGCGGCCACTGGGTGGGCGCCGGTGACAAGAACAGCGCGGACGGCGCGGCCGTGGACGCCATGCGCTCGTTCCTCTCCACCGTGGACTTCAACGGCACCGTGGTGATCGGCGAGGGCGAGAAGGACGAGGCGCCCATGCTGTTCAACGGCGAGCAGGTGGGCAGCGGAGCGGGGCCGGCCTCGGACGTGGCCGTGGACCCGATCGACGGCACCCGGCTCACCGCGTTGGGCATGAACAACGCGCTCGCGGTGATCGCCGTGGCGGACGGCGGCTCCATGTTCGACCCCTCGGCCGTGTTCTACATGGACAAGCTCGTGGTGGGCCCCGAGGCCGCGGACATGGTGGACCTGCGCCTGCCCGTGAAGCAGAACATCCACCTGGTGGCCAAGGCCAAGGGCGTCAAGCCCAATCAGGTCACCGTGTGCGTGCTGGACCGCCCGCGCCACCAGGGACTCGTGGAGGAGATTCGCGCCACGGGTGCCCGCACCCGCATGATCCTGGACGGGGACGTGGCCGGGGCGATCGCCGCGTGCCGCGAGGGCACCGGAGTGGACATGATGATGGGCATCGGCGGCACCCCGGAGGGCATCGTCACCGCGTGCGCCGTCAAGGCCACCGGCGGCGTGATCCAGGGTCGGCTGGCCCCCACGGACGAGACCGAGCGCCAGAAGGCCGAGGAGGCCGGGCTGGACGTGGACCGCATCCTCACCACGGACGAGCTCGTGACCTCCGACAACTGCTTCTTCGCCGCCACCGGCATCACGGACGGCGACCTGCTGCGGGGTGTGCGCTACCGCGGCCGCACCATCACCACGCAGTCCATCGTGATGCGCTCGCACTCTGGCACGGTCCGCATGGTCGAGGCAGAGCACTTGGCCACCAAGTGGGAGAAGTACGAGCGCCGCCAGGGCTGAGCCTCCACATCCCCCACGAAGCGCGTGCCCACCCGAGTTCGGGTGGGCACGCGTCGTTGGTGCCGGCCGCTAAGCTGGGGCGCGGTGCATCGGGCCCGAGGAGAGGAAACAGGCGTGGCGTTGAGCGTGACCCCGTGCGGCAACCGGAAGAGCTGGGACGCCCGCGTCCGGGTCACCGGAGGGCACCCGGACCTGCTGTGGGGCATCGGGGAGGCCGAGGCCCTCACGGGCGAGCGCGTGAGCGTGGAACGGGTGGCCGTGGACCGCGCGAACCAGACCGTGGGCTACGGGCAGCTTCTGGTCCACGCGGAGGACCGCCACACGGTGGTGGACGCCAAGTCCCTGCACGTGAAGAACCCGCGGGACCTCGTGACCGTGCTGGCCGCGCTGCAGGACCACGCCCGGGACGCCCACCACGCCGCGGTGCTGCGGGTGAGCCCCGACACGCACGCCACCGTGGCGCTGGCCGCCGAGCTCGCGGAGGCCGGGTACCGCCGCAGGGACAAGCCGCGCCGCGGGGAGGCCGGACCGCGTCACCTGGTGGTCCGTCTCGGTGAGACCGAGGGCGAGCTGTCCCGGAGATTGTCCAGCGCCACGCTGCAGCGCTGCCGTGGAGGGCTGCGGGACTCGGGGATCCGGGTGCGCCGTGTGGACGCCGCGGACCGGGACCTGTCCCACGTGGGTCTGCGCACCCAGCACATCAGGGATCTGCTGCGGGCCGTGGGGGACGACTCCGTGTTCCTCGTGGCCACCGAGTGCCCGGAGGAGGGTGGCGCGGAGCATGCCCTGGGCTACCTGTGGTTCGTCCACACCGGGGAGTCCGCCATGATCCACCGCTCGGGTTTCACCGACCGCGCGCGCCAGCTCGGGGTGGACGACGCCCTGCTGCTCACGGGCCTCGTGCAGCTGCAGCAGCGCCAGGTCCACAAGGTGCTTGCCGGGGACCCGGACCAGCCGGGCCAGCCCATGGTGCTGCGCGAACTGGCCACCGAGGACCACGAGGTGCTGGGCACGTGGGAGTTCCCGCTCGTGGGCGAGTTCCAGGTGGCGGGACGCGCGGAGAAGACGCGGCGCCGTTTCTTCGGGCGACGCCGCCCGGCCGCGCCGCAGAACGACCTGCTCCCCGAGGCGGGCGAGGACCCGGGAACGCTGGCGGCTCACGGGGCGCCCGACTCCGAGGGACGTGCGCGTCCTGGGGCGCCGTCACGGCACCCAGCGCCCCAGGTGACCGGTCTCCCGAGCCCTGGGGACGAGCCGCTCGCTCCGGTCACCCCCATTGCCGCCGCGGTGGACGCTGACCCGGACCTCGCGCGACCGCAGGATCTCGCCCCGCACGGTGACGCCGCACCGGCCCACGGAGCGCAGGAGCCCGCGCAGGACAAGCACTCAGGAGCTCGCAGCCGTCTCCTCGTGGGCCGACTCAAGCGCGGCGCGGGGCGCGGCGGCACCGAGTCCGGCGGTGCCGCACCGAGTGCGGGGGCGGCGGCAGAGAGTGGGCGGACGGCGTCGTCGTCCACCGGCGGTGGGGAGCCGGAGCCCAGTGAGAACCGGGCGAGCGCCCTGCTGCGGCGGGCCGTGGCCGAAGGACGCGCCGCCGTGAGGGACGCCGCCCGCTGGTAGCGCCACCCGGCGCCGCACTGGCGCCGTAACCGGCCCCGGGGAACCGGGCGTCAGGAGCGCCCCGACACCCTGTTGGCCACCCGTGCGCTGAGCGCGTGCGGCACGAGACCGGTGATGCGCTCCAGGACGTGGTAGGCCCGCGGGAACACGAGCCGCGAGCGTCCGCGCTCGAGGGCGGACAGTGCCGCTGCCGCGAGGTCCTCCGGCCGGGCCGACCGCCCGAGGTCGATGGCGGCGGCGTCCGCCACGGCGAAGAAGTCGGTGTCCACGGGCCCGGGATTCACGCTCAGCACCCGCACGCCGTGCTTGCGGGCCTCCACACCCACCGCGAGCGTGAAGCGGTCCACGAACGCCTTGGACGCGCTGTACGTGGCCATGGACGGCAGCGGCTGGAACCCCGCCACGGAGCCGATGTTGACGATTGCCCCGCTGCGGGCGGCGGTCATGGTGCGCAGCGCCGCGTGGGTCAGGGTCATGAGCGCGCGCACGTTGACGGTGAGCTCCTCGAGCTCACGGTCCAGATCGAGCGTGGCGAACTCGCCGTGGCTGCCGAAACCGGCGTTGTTGACCAGCAGGTCCACGGGGTCCTGCTCCAGGACGCGCACGAGGGCGTCGATCCCGTCCTGGGTGCCCAGGTCCGCGGCCACCGTGCGGGCCACCCCGCCGGTGACCTCGTGGGAGAGGGCGGTGAGCTTCTCCTCGCTGCGCCCGGTGAGCACCAGCGCCCAGCCCCGCTCGTGCAGCGCCCGGGCGAACGCCCGGCCGATCCCTCCCGTGGCCCCGGTGACCAGCGCGGTGCGGGTCACGACGCCGCTCCGCGGGTGCGCAGCGACCGCAGCTTCCGCCGGGCGGCCACCAGCCCTTCCCGGGCAGCCCTCCCGCCGTTGTAGGCGGCGTACCCCGCACGGGACACCGGGAGGTCCCACGTGCCCGGATGGGACACGGGTTCGCCGCCGAAGGACTTCTTGAAGGATGTGAAGCCGTACCACTCGTGCTCGGGACCGGCACCCTCGGGCGCGGTGCCGAAGAGGTCGAACCACGTGAGGCCCTTCTCCCGGGCGTCCATGATCATGGTCACCACGAGCGGGATCCCGGCCGAGAGCCTGCGGTGCTCCTGGTCCATGGCGGCGTGCGCGTAGGTGCGGGTGTCCGCGGAGTCGTACACGAGCGACGCCGCGATGGGCGTGCCGTCGAGCTTCGCGAGGTAGAGGCTCGCCGCACCCACCGGCATCAGGGTCTCCGCGGCGGTGCGCAGGTAGTCGTCCTGCTGGCGGTTGAAGTTGCGGCGCGCGGCGGTGTCCTCCAGGAACTCGAGCAGGTACCGGACGTCCCCCGGGTCCTCGGAGCGCTCGATGCTCACGCCCTTCTTGTGGATGTTGCGGTACAGGTTCCGGTTGGTGGACTTCATGTCCTTGAGCAGGTCCTTGGGGTCCCTGCGCAGATCCACCACCTGGGTGTGCCCCGGCTGCACCTGGCGCGGGGAGCGCTTCATGCCCCGGCGCTCGAGGGACTCCTCGGGGGTCTCGCCGTCCCGTGCGGGGTGTCCGTCGACCGGCTCCACCCGCACGAACCAGCAGCGGTGGGCCCTGGCCTGGGCCGCGAGGTCCGCGAGCGCGAGGTCGAATGCCTCGGGGGACTCTGCCTCCGGACCGTAGGGGCAGTAGAGGTAGCGCCCGGTCCGGCCGCCCTCGACCGTGGCGAGGTAGCGCCACCCCGGGCCCTCGGCCTGGACCACGCGGTGACCGATGCGTTGCTGGAACTGTGCCCATTCGGGGGACTGGAGGATGTTTGCCACGCCCCCACTGTACCGATGCGCACCTGGTGCGCGCCGTGGCCCGCACCGCACGGGGACTAGGGCACCGAGCACGTGCCGTTCGGGGAGAGCTGCTCCTCGGAGGGCACCCTGGCCAGTGCCGGGCGCGCCGTGCTGGCGCCGGCCGCGGAGACACCCGCGGCGGGCCCCGTGCCGGCCCCGGCGGCGTCGCCAGCCCCCGCGGACGACGACGCCGCGGTGCCCGCCGCCTGCGTGTCCCGGCCGTCGGCCTTCTCCAGGATGCCCGCGAGGTCCGCCTGGAACTGGGCGTAGTCCGGGTAGGTGGGGAAGCTCTGGTCGTAGTACGGCGGACCCGCGGCGTAGGACTGCAGCTCGTGGTTCTGGGCCTTGCTGGCTACGGAGACCATGGAGCCGATCGAGGACTGGGGGATGTCCGTCTCGAGGATCTGCTCCCCGGACGCCGCGAGGTCGTCGAAGTTGGTGAGCACCGTGCGGGGGTCCAGCTGCGAGATCATCGCGGCCTGGACGCAGCGCTGACGCGCCTGCCGGTCGTAGTCCGTGGCGCCCTCGCGGGAGCGCGCGTACCAGAGCGCGTGGTACCCGTCCATGTGCTGCGTGCCGGGTTCGATCCACCCCAGGATCGGGTTCTTCTCGCCCGTCTCGAGGTTGGTGCCGCCGCCGATCGGCACGCGGCCGCCCACGGTGATGTCGATCCCGCCCATGGCGTCGATGAACGCCTCGAAACCGTCCATGTCCACGAGCGCGTAGCCCTGGATCTTCAGACCGGTGACACCCTCGGCGGCTTCCTTGGTGGCCTGGGCGCCCGGGTCCGCGACGCCGGGGTAGAGGTCCTGGTGGTTCTGCATGACGTCCGTGTAGATGGCGTTCATGAGGCACTCGTCCCCGCAGTTGAAGCCTTCCGGGTACACCGACGCCATGGGGGAGTCCGCGGGGAACGGAACGTTCTGCAGGTTGCGCGGGATGGACACCGAGACGGTCTGGCCCGAGGAGGCGTCCACGCTCATCACGGACATGGAGTCCGGGCGGCGGCCCTCCCGGTCCTCACCCGCGTCACCGCCCATGAGCAGGATGTTGTAGCGCCCGTCGGAGGGCGCGAACGGGAGGCCGTCCGCGAACGTGTTCGAGATCGCACTGCGGGCCACGGACACCAGGTGCGCCGCGTACCCGAGTCCGCCACCCGTCACGAGCATGGCGAGGACGGTCACCAGGATCACGGCGCGGCGCATCCCGGTGCTCAGCAGGCCGGGTCTGATCAGGCGCAGGGTGTCGAACCACAGCAGCACCCACCCGATGGCGAGGGCCACCAGGACCACCGTGAGCACCAGGGACGTCACGGCGCCGGTGAGCACCCAGACCACGGCGGTGCGCCACACGAACCACAGCACGAGCGCCGCGAGGAGCAGGGCCCACACGAGGGCCGTGACGCGCACGGCGGCACGCCCGAGCCGGCGGTTGCCCGCCACGAGCTGCGCGGAGCCTGGCACGAGCAGCGTGGCTCCCAGCAGCCACCACGCACGCCTGGTGCGGGTGGCCGGGGCGGCGAAGCGCGGGTGCACCAGGGGATCACCCACCCGCGACCTCGCGCGGCGGGGCCCGTCGTCCGGGTGGCGGGCGGCCGTGGCACCCGCGAACGGGTTGCGCTCGTCCCCGGGGCCGGCGTCAGCGACCTGCTCGTAGGCCCTCGTGGCCGAGGGGTGGGCGGCAGCGCCGTCGGGGCGGTCGGTCGATCCGTTCACGTGCAGCTCCGTGCGGGAGGGGAAGGTGGTGCGGGTCCGCGGGAGCGGTCCCGCGGGGCCGGGGTCCGGTGCCTCGGGGGGAGGGACTCCGACGCGCTCATTGTGCCCTGTCCACCCGGGTGGGTGTCGAGGTGCGGGATGCCCAGGCGAGTCCGCCGCGGGACGGTGCCGGGGCGGACTCGCCCGGCGGGTGCGCGGACGGTCAGGCGCCGGAGCCGACGCCGCGCGCCACCGTCTCGCGCAGGGCGGCGCCCTTGCGGTGCGCCGCCTCGGACAGCTCGCTGGCGAATTCCTGCAGCCGCCCGCGCAGCTCGGTCCCGGAGAGATCGGGGGAGGAGGCGAGGACGCGGGCCGCGAGCAGACCCGCGTTGCGCGCGCCGTCCACGGACACCGTGGCAACGGGAACGCCCGCGGGCATCTGCACGATGGAGAGCAGCGAGTCCATGCCGTCGAGGTTCTTCAGAGACACCGGCACACCGATCACGGGCAGCGGCGTGACGGACGCGAGCATGCCCGGCAGGTGGGCCGCCCCGCCCGCGCCGGCGATGACCACGCGCAGTCCGCGCTCGTGCGCGGTGCGCCCGTACTCGAGCATCTCGGTGGGCATGCGGTGCGCGGAGACCACGTCCGCCTCGTAGGGGATCCCGAGCTCCTCGAGCGCCTGCGCCGCGGCGGACATCGTGGCCCAGTCCGAGTCCGAGCCCATGACGAGACCCACGACCGGGGCCTCCGCCTGCGTTGCGGGAACGGCACCCCATGTGGTGGTGTGCCGGGGATTCACCGTCTCGGAGCCGTCGGCCTGCTCGCCGTCGCGAACGATCGCGGCGGCACGGGTGGCGAGGGTGCGCAGCCGCTCGACCTCGTGGGCGCCTCCCACGGCGTTGACGTGCCCGATCTTGCGGCCGGGGCGCACGGACTTGCCGTACATGTGGATCTTGGCGCGCGGCTCCGCGGCCATGGCGGCGGGGTAGGCCGAGAACAGGTCCTGGTTGCTCCCACCCAGCACGTTCTTCATGACAGCGGCGCCCGCCACGGGATCCGTGGCTCCCAGCGGCCAGTCCAGCACGGCGCGCAGGTGCTGCTCGAACTGGCCGGTCACGGCGCCGTCCATGCTCCAGTGCCCGGAGTTGTGCGGGCGCATGGCCAGCTCGTTGACGGCGAAGCCGGCGTCCGTGCCGGGTGTCTCGAACAGCTCCACGGCCATCACGCCGGTGACGCCGAGCTCGCGGGCCAGCAGCAGGGCCGCCTCCTGTGCGGCGGCGGCGACGCGCGGGTCCAGACCCGGGGCCGGGGCGATCACCTCGTCGCACACGCCGTCCACCTGGATGGACTCCACCACGGGCCACGCGCGGGTCTCGCCGGAGGGACGCCGGGCCACCATCGCGGAGAGCTCCCGGGAAAAGGGGACGGCCTCCTCCGCGAGCAGCCCCGCGCCGTCGGCCGCGCGGGCGCTGCGCTCGAACCACTCGGCGGCCGTTCCACGGGCGGCGGCCTCCGGGCCGTCCACGAGGAGCACTCCCTTGCCGTCGTAGCCGCCGCGCGGGGTCTTGAGCACCACGGGCCAGCCCGTGCTCTCGCCGAAGGCCACGAGGTCCTCGGACGTGCGGACCTCCGCCCAGCGCGGATTGGGAAGACCCAGCCGTTGCACGGCCTGGCGCATCACGAGCTTGTCCTGTGCGTGCACGAGCGCATCCGGACCGGGCCGCACGGCCACGCCCTCGGACTCGAGGGCGCGCAGGTGCTCGGTGGGCACGTGCTCGTGGTCGAAGGTGAGGACGTCCACGTCCGCCGCGAAGCGGCGCAGGGACTCCAGATCGGTGTGGTCACCGGTGGGCGCACTGTGCACGGCGGGCACGGCGCTCGCGTCCGAGGACTCTGCGAGGACCCGCAGCTGCACTCCGAGAGCGGTGGCGGCGGGGGCCATCATGCGGGCCAGCTGACCGCCGCCCACGACGCCGATGACGGGACCGGTAACGGGAGAATTCACCGGCCCAGGATACCGTCACACGCCGCGCCCAGTCATGTCGGAGTAGGATGCAGACATTTATCGCAGAACGCCGAACGACCCCGTCCGGGGCTCGGCGGGTCCGTGGCGGCGCCCATAGTGGGGGTCGGGGCCAGGACCGTCCACCTTCCCCGAGTAGCAGATTGAGATCGAATCCTTGAACAACCTGGCTGACCGCGCTCACGCGCTGTGGGAACTGTTCGTCAAAGAGCTCACCAAGTTCGGACTGGTGGGTGCCGCGGCCTTCGGCATCAACGCGAGCCTGGTGTGGCTGCTCATGCACACGCCGCAGTTCTCCGACAGCCACATCAAGGCCAAGGTGGTGGCCACGGTGGTGGCCATCATCTTCTCGTGGGTGGCCAACCGGATGTGGACGTTCCGGGAGAAGCGCCAGGACGACAAGAAGAAGGAACTCGTGCAGTTCCTCGTGGCCAACGGGATCGGCATGGCCATCGAGCTGGGCTGCCTCGGGGTGAGCTACTACGTCCTGGGGCTGACCTCCGCCACCGCGTCCTTCATCTCCGGCACGGTCATCGGCACCATCCTGGGCACGATCTTCCGCTACTTCGCCTACCGCTTCTGGGTCTTCCGCACGGAGCTGGACCAGGACCCGGACTTCGCGGACAGTGCGGACGAGGAGTTCGCGTTCATCACGAGCCAGATGCCCGTGGTCCACGACCACGGCACCCAGGGGCGCCACGGGGACACGCCGAACGACGCCGCCGGGACGTCCCCCGCCTCCGGCTCCACGGCCGAGCGTCCCACCCCCGAACCCTCCGACGACGACATCCGCCGCGCGTCCTAGAGGGACACGGCGCGTTCCTGGCCCAGGACGTCAGCGGTCGCGTCCTCCGGGGCGGCCGTGATCAGCACGGCCCCGCCCAGCACCACCGTGCCGAGCAGCGTGAGCAGCTCCGTGTCGCCCCACCCGTCGGCCAGGGGCAGGTGCACCGTTGCCGGGTGCTCGGCCATCCCGGAGGGAACGGTCGCGAGGGCCCGCGCCACGAGGTCGCCGTGCAGCACTGCGGATCCCAGGGCCTCGGCCGACGGGTCGGGGGTTTCGAACCCCGTGTAGACGTCCGGCATGGCGCGCACCTCGTCCGCGAAGTCCACGGCACCGTCCGGCAGGGGAGCGGCGCACGAGAAGGCCAGCGCGGGGCCGGCGACCACGAGCAGCAGCTGCGCGGCGGCGTCGTCCGGGGCCGACTCCAGGTGGGCGTGGACCACGGAGTCCGGTTCCGGCCGGTGCGTGAACTGCACGCGGGCCCCGGCGCGCAGGGCGGCGAGCGCGATCACCATGAGCCGCCAGTGCGGAACGGGGGAGACCGTGACCACGTCCGATGCGGCCACGTCCAGCTCGTCCACGAGGAGGCCCGCGGTCTTCTCCACCCAGTTGACCAGGACGCGGCCCGAGAACTCGACACGTTCGGGGCCGTCACGCCAGACCAGAGCGGGAGTGGGGCGCTCGGAGACCGTCATGAGCGCCTGGGTGAGGTCTCTCGGTGTGCGTCCCACGAAGAAACTCCTTAGGGTAAGTGACGGCGCCCCGGGTTCCCGGGCGGCGCGCCGGAAGAACCGGTCACCTCAGGGTACTCGGCTTGACCCCCCGGACTTACACGCGTGTAATTAGGGGGTCCACCCGGCCCCCGTGGGTGAACCCGATCACGGCGCACGGGCCGGGACAACCGGGCTGGTTGAGGGCACGAGACAGCGTACGCGTGGGACGGAAGGACTGACATGGGAGAGGCCGCACGCCGCCGGATCGACGGTCGCGAGGACTCCGGAACCGATGCGAGCGGGGGCACCGTCCCCGTGGACTGGTTCGTCGATCCCGTGGATCAGGCCCGTGGTGCCGCCGGGGTGACCACCCTGGACGACCTGGCCTCCGCCTTCCTGGCCGCCCACCCCGAGGTCGCCGGCGACGTGCTGCTGCGCTCCGACCGCAAGAAGCTCCGCGACTCAGAACCCCCCGCACCCGCTCCCCAGGACTTCAGCGGCATGGAGGTCCACGACGTCCAGAGCGTGGACGCCTCCGTGTGGCAGGCCGTCGCGGGCCTCTACTCCGTGAGCGAGGGCGATGCCGAGGGCGAGCTCGCGTGGCAGACGGACGCGCTGTGCGCCCAGACGGACCCCGAGGCGTTCTTCCCCGAGAAGGGCGGGTCCACCCGGGACGCCAAGCGCGTGTGCGAGGCGTGCCCCGTGAGCGGGCAGTGCCTCGACTACGCCATGACGAACGACGAGAAGTTCGGCATCTGGGGTGGGCTGTCCGAGCGAGAGCGGCGCCGGCTGCGCCGCCGGGGACGCTGAGTCCCGTGCCGGACGCCGCCGCACCTCGCCGCAGCTGCTCCAAGCTGACGTGCAACCGCGAAGCCGTGTGCACCCTCACCTACGTGTACTCCGACTCCACCGCCGTGATCGGGGCGCTCTCCGCGCGCCGTGAGCCCCACGCCTACGACCTCTGCCCCGCCCACGCCGACGCCCTGACCGCGCCCCGCGGCTGGCGCATCGTGCGCCTCGAGGCCCCGGGCGGCTGGAGCCGCGACGACCTCGACAACGTGGTCCAGGCCGTCAGCACGGATGACACACCGCCTGCCCGCCGCGCCCCTGGCCGGGGCCCCTCCCTCGGGGCGGCCCGGCCGACGGGCGGTGCCCGTGTGCTGCGGGACGTCTCCTACCGGGTCCCGCCGGCGCAGGACGCGCCGGGCCGCGCCCCCGGCGCACCAGACGGCACCTCGGGGGCCGACCGGAACGGGACCGAGGACGCGGGCGGCGCCCCGTCCGCTCACGGCAACAGGTCCAGGGAGTATCCTGAACCGACGCAATCAGTTGCAAAGGCACATTCCCACCCTGCACCGCCCCGCTCCGTCGCGATGCCCGACGAGCTGCGCACGCCGCACTGGCGCCGTCCCTGACCGTTCGGCGCCCACCCGCGGCGCACGCGGGCCGGTGGATCCCCCTGTGAGGTTCTCCATGACGTCCTCGTCACCACGCCGCCCGTCCTCGGAGCAGGCCGGGCTCCGCGTCCGCGGGTCCCGCTCGTCCCGGGCTTCCGCCCTGTCCGCCCTGGGTCTCGTGGCGTTGCTGGGTCTCACCGCGTGCGGCGCGGGATCGGGTGACGACGCCGCCGCGCCCGGTTCATCGACGAGCGGCACCACGGCCTCGCAGCACGCGTCGGCCGCTCCCGAGGTCAGCGTGACCCCGGCGGCGGACACCGCAATGGTCAACCCCGTGGACCCGGTGGTCGTGACGGCGTCCGGTGGAGAGCTCACGGACGTGACCGTGACCGCGGCGAGCACCGGAGAGAGCGCGAAGGGCTCCCTAAGCGAGAATCACGGCGAGTGGCGCTCCACGCAGCCCCTGGCGTTCAACGAGACCTACACCGTGTCCTACACCGCACGCAACGGCGACCAGCAGCGCACGGGGCAGAGCGCCTTCACCACCGTGGACGCCGCCCACGAGGCGGACGTGAGCCTGAACGTGAGGGACGGCGAGACCTACGGCGTGTGGCAGGTTCCCGAGTTCACGTTCTCCGAGCCGGTGACGAACAAGGCGGCCGTGGAGAAGGCCATCACCGTGGAGGGGGCCCACCAGAAGGGCCAGTTCCGCTGGTACTCGGACCAGAAGCTGCGCTTCCGTCCGGACAAGCCGTGGACACCCCACTCCTCGGTCACGGTCTCGGCGAACATCCTGGGCACGGACCTGGGCAACGGGATGATCGGCAACGGGAACAAGAGCGTGACCTTCACCACCGGGGCCGAGCAGCGGGCCTACGTGGACAACACCACCAAGACCCTCGTGTCCTACGTGGACGGCAAGCAGACCGGCAGCTGGCCCGTGACCCTGGGCAACCCGGACTGGCCCTCCACCACGGGCAAGAAGGTCATCATCGAGCAGGCGGAGTCCTACGAGTTCAAGGCGTCCTCCCTGAACCTGAAACCCGGCGACCCGCACTACTACCCGCCGTTCGACGCCTCCAACGTGTCCCGGCTGACGTGGAGCGGGGAGTTCATCCACCAGGCCCTTCCCTCCGCGCTGCCGGTGCTCGGCGTGGCGAACGTCTCCCACGGGTGCGTGGGCATGCCCCCGGAGGGCGCGTCCTACATGTACGACGTCTTCCGCCCGGGCGACATGGTGGAGGTGGTCAACACCGACTACCCCCAGGCGGACCCGGACGACGGCTACGGGGACTGGAACATCCCGTTCGAGCACTATGCGGACGAGAACTGGCACGGCAACTGGTGAGCGCGCCCGGTTCCTCCGCAGCCCGGGTCCGAGCGCCCCGCCCCACCCCGGCGCAGCGCGTGCTCCAGGCGTTCCTGGTGCTCACGCTGCCCGTGCTGTGGCTGGCGGCGGCCGTGCGGCTCGTGGCCACCCCCGCGTTCCTGTGGCTGGAGTACCACCGCCCCGGATTCCCCGCCGACCACTGGGGCATGGGTCTCAACGAGCGCATGACCTTCGGCTCGTACGGGCTGGACTACATCATGAACCTCGCGCCGCCCGAGTACCTGGGCGGACTCGTGAGCCCGGAGGGCGGACTGGCGTTCACGCCGTCCGAGGTCTCCCACATGACGGACGTGCAGCACGTCATGCAGTGGGGCCTGCTGCTGGCCGCAGTGCTGCTGGTGCTCAGCGCGCTCGCGGGCTGGTACCTGCACCGCACGGCGCCGGGTACCGCCTCCGCCGCGTGGTTCGCGGGGGCCTGGCTCACCGTGGTCCTGCTCGTGGTGGCCGCGGCCACCGCTCTGCTGGGCTGGGAGCAGTTCTTCACCGCGTTCCACTCGCTGTTCTTCAGCTCCGGGACGTGGACGTTCAGCGTGACCGACACCCTGATCCGGCTCTACCCCATGCAGTTCTGGGTGGACGCCGCCGTGACCGTGGCACTCGTGGCCCTGGTGGGAGCGTTCGCCACCGTGCTGGTCACCCTTCGGCGCCGCCGGAGCATCAGATCCAGGAGCTGAACCACATCCGCCAGCGCCAGTGCTCGTAGGGGATGGTCTGGGCGGTCCACACGGGCCAGAAGAACACGAACAGTGCGGCCACCACGAGCAGGTACACGAGCGTGACGGTGCGCCACCTGCGGGCCCACACCGGGGAGACCACCCGTTCCCGCTCCGCGGCCGCCACGGAGCCCGCCACCGCGCCGCCCCGTGGCACGCCCAGCCTGCCGGTGAGCACTCCCACCGCGCCGGCGATCAGCAGCGCCATGGCCGGGAAGTAGGACAGGGCGTAGAAGAAGAACATGGTGCGCTCGGGGTAGAGGAACCACGGCAGGTAGCCGGCCGCGTAGACCCCCACGAGGGCCCCGAAGCGCCAGTCGCGGCGCACGATCCACAGCCACACCCCGAGCAGCACGGCCGCGATCCCCACCCACCAGATGGCGGGGTTGCCCACGTTGAGGATCGCCTGGCTGCACGCGTCCACGGTGCAGCCGTCCGTGCCCGCCCCCGGCGACTCGTAGTAGTAGGACGTGGGGCGGCCCATGAACGGCCAGGTGGCCGGGCCCGCCATGTAGGTGTGCGGGGAGTCCAGGCCGGTGTGGAACGAGTACGCGGACACGTGGTACTCCCACAGGGAGCGCAGGGCCGGGGGCAGCCACTGCGGGCCCTCCCCGGGGTGCAGCTCGGCCCAGTGCCGGTCGTAGCCCGAGTCCGTGAGCAGCCACCCGGACCACGTGACCACGTACGTCACGAGCCCCACGCCGATCATGGTGAGGAAGCCCCACGGGCCGTCCTTGAGCACCGCTCCCGTGAACCAGTGCCGGGCCCCGGCCACTCGGCGGGCGTTCATGTCCCAGAGCACCACCAGGATCCCCAGGGCGCCAATGCTGAACAGGGCGTTCCACTTCACCGCGGCCGCCGCGCCGCACGCCACGCCCGCGGCCACCCGCCACCAGCGCACCCCCAGCCACGGGCCCAGGGCGGAGCCGTTCCAGCGGGCGACCAGGCGGCGTCGGCCGTCGTCTCGGTCCAGCAGCGCGAAGACGAACGCGAGCAGCAGGAAGAACATGAGGAAGATGTCCAGCAGCGCCAGCCGGGACTCCACGAGGTGCAGCCCGTCCAGGGCCGTCACCAGCCCCGCGATCGTGGCCAGGGACACCGAGCGGAACAGCAGCCAGCCCGCCCACCAGACCAGGGCGATGGACAGCGTGCCGAACAGCGCTGCGGAGAACCGCCAGCCGAACGGGTCGTCCGCGCCGAACAGCCACAGCCCGATCGCGATGAGCCACTTGCCCAGGGGCGGGTGCACCACGAAGGACGGCTGGTCCTCCACCGGTGGGATCATCCCCGAGACGAAGCCCTCGTCCGCGTTCTCCGGCCACTGCTGCTCGGTGCCGTGCAGCAGCAGCGAGTAGGCGTCCTTGAGGTAGTAGGTCTCGTCGAAGACCACGGCGTGCGGGGAGGACAGGCCGACGAAGCGGACCACACCGCCCAGGACCGTGACAAGCAGCAGGGGAACCCACCACAGGTGCGGCAGCCGGGTCACGGCGGGCAGCAGCAGCTCGCCCAGCGAACGGTCGGAGCTGCGGACGGCCGGGGGGCCTGCGGGGGTGAGGGCAGTCGAGGGCACGCCCCCCATGGTAGGGCGCCGACCCGAAGGACCGTGCGGTGCGCCCGCGGCTGCGCGGACGGGGCGCCTGCGCGCCGCGACTGGACGGGGTTCGTAGAGTGGGACTGTGAATTCGCACGCATCGACCCCGTCATCCGGCAGCGACGAGCAGGCACCGACCGAGGACGGCCCCCGAGGGGGCGGCCCCGGCGCCGTGGTCGTCGTGGGCACCCCCATCGGCAACCTCTCGGACGCCTCCCAGCGGCTGAAGGACGTGCTGCGCACCGCGGACGTCCTCGCCGTGGAGGACACCCGCACCCTGCACCGTCTCGCCACGGGGCTCGGCGTCACGGTGTCCGGGCGGATCGTCACGCACCACGAGCACAACGAGAACTCCCGCGCCGGCGAGCTGCTGGACGAGGTCCGGGCCGGGCGGACCGTCGCGGTGCTCTCGGACGCGGGCATGCCCACCGTCTCGGACCCCGGCTTCCCCCTGGTGCGCGCCGCGGCGGAGGCGGAGCTGCCCGTCTCGGTGCTGCCCGGCCCGTCCGCCGTGCTCGCGGCGCTCGCCGTCTCCGGCCTGCCCACGGACCGCTTCACCTTCGAGGGGTTCCTGCCGCGCAAGACCGGGGAGCGCGCCGCCCACCTGGCCGCGCTCGCGCAGGAGCCTCGCACCATGGTCTTCTACGAGTCCCCGCACCGGCTCGCGGAGATGCTCACGGCGGTGCGCGACGCCCTCGGCGGGGACCGCCGCGCCGCGGTGTGCCGGGAGCTGACCAAGCTCCACGAGGAGGTGCTGCGGGACGACCTCGACGGGCTCGTCGCGTGGGCCACAGGGAACCAGGTGCGCGGCGAGATTGTGGTGGTGGTCCACGGGGCCGCGCCCGCACCCGCGCCGGAGCCCGAGGACCTGGTGGGGGAGGTCGAGGCGCTCGTGGCCTCGCACGAGATCAAGCTCAAGGCCGCCGCGCGCCAGGTGGCCACCGACCGCGGCGTGAGCACCCGCCGGTTGTACGACGCCGTGATCGCCGCCCGGGGTCGCGCCTGAGACCCGCAGGAGCGCCCGCGCGCCGTCGGTTCTGACCCGCCGCGAAAGTCCCGCCCACGGTGAGGCCTGAGGTGCGCCTCATGCTCTGCGCTGCTGGACGATGCCGCCCGCTCGCCCGGGCGCGCGGGCGGCGTCGTCGTCAGCGGCGGGATCCTCCGAACAGGGAGGCCGGCCACCACGTGGCACGGAACCGCTGCCCGCGGGAGGCCTTGCGGCGGAACTCGTCCCGGATTGTCGCGAGGTTCTCCGGGGTGGTCCGGGGGATCCACGAGGAGTCCGGTGCGCCGTAGCTCGCGCTCTCCAGGTCCGCGACCACGCGGTCCACGGCCGGCTGTGCCGCAGGGATCCCCGCCGCGAGCCGGCTGGCCCGCGCCCGCGGGGTGTCCGAGACCCGGGAGGCCGCGCCGTGGTCCACGGCGAGGGCCAGGAACTCGTCCCACGCGGCGTTCGCCCGGCGCTGCGGGGTCAGCGAGGTGTCCTGCATCGCGCGGACCCGCGCCCGCCGACGCCGCCCGCGCAGCCACCGGGGCAGCGCCGCGAGCACGAGCAGCAGGGGGACCGCTGTCGCGGCCGCGACGGCCCACCACGGCAGCCGAAGCCCTGCTGGCTGCTGCTCCTGCGGGGCGGGCTCGTCCGTGGCGCCGCTCTGTCCTGGCTGCTGGGAGGCCGGGTCACTGGGCGGCTCGGAGGCGGGCTCGCTGGGCTGCTCGCCGGGACCCTCGCTCGTGCCGGGCTCGGGCTGCGAGGCGCCCGGTGCGGGGGAGGCGGCGGCGTCGCCCTGTTCCTGGGGGGTCTCCGGGGCCCAGCCGGGTGTGCTCGGGACGCCGGGGGTCGGTTCGAAGCGCACCCACCCCACGTTCTCGAAGTACAGCTCGGGCCACGCGTGGGCGTCCCCGGTGCCCACGGTGAACGAGGCACCGTCCTCCGCGGTGGCGGCCGTGGGGAGATAGCCCACGGCCACCCGGGCGGGGATTCCGACCTCGCGGGCCATGAGGGCCATGGCGGGGGCGAAGTGCCCCGAGTAGCCCGTGCGGGTGGACATGAACGTGTCCATGGAGCTCATCCCGCCGGCGTCGTAGCCCTGGGCCAGGGGAGCGTTGACGTCGTGCTGGAAGTCCCGGCGCAGGTGGTTCTGCAGCGCCAGGGCGCGGTCGTAGTCCGTTCCCGCTCCCTCCGTGAACTGCCGGGCGGCGTCCGAGAGGGACTGCGGACGGTCCGCGGGCAGCTTGAGGTACTCGGTCATCGCGGGGTCCGCGGACGCCGGGGGTACCTGGCGCAGGGTCTCGGGGGTGGGCTGCGGCTGCACCGAGGTCACTGTGTAGCTCGCGCCGGACATCCCGGTGGCCGCGCTGTGCACGGTGAGGTCCTGCGGGTTCCATCCCCACCCGTCCTCGCCCAGCCCGGAGATGTCGGCGGGGGCGTAGGGGGCGGGCAGCCAGTGCTCGTCGTAGTCGTCGAACGTGACCTTGGTGGTCACCTCCGTGCCGCCGGGCACGGCCTCGCGGGCGGCACCGCCGAGCGCGGAGAGGTTCTCGTCCAGGCCCTCGGTGTCCGGGAACCACTCGTCCTGGGAGAAGTCCGAGAGGGTCAGCAGGCGCATGTACTGCGCCTGGCCGTCCGAGGTGGTGTAGCTGAAGCGCTGGGCGTCCTCCGCCGAGCGCAGGTCCTGGCCCACGGCGCGCAGCGGTCCCACGCCGGAGGCGCGCCCGGACGTCAGCGAGCTGCCCTGGGGGAACGCGCCGTTGAAGAACCCCGGCATCACCGAGGGCACGAGCAGCACGACCGCGAGCACTCCCGCGATCACGAGCAGGGCGCGCGGCAGCCCTCCCGGTGCCGGGGCGATCCGGCGGTCGCGGGTGGCGCCCCAGATCCGGGAGCCGGCCAGCAGTGTGAGCGCGGCGAGGGCGGCGGCCGCCAGTCCCAGCGTGCTGACACTGTCGGGCAGGGTCAGGGCCGGCACCAGCTGCAGCGTGAGGATCCCCACGCACGCCAGCCCCGCCATGCGCAGGCCCACCAGGACGGTCTCCATGAACACCGTGACCAGGCCCACCAGGGCGCACAGCACGAAGGACAGCCCCGGGTCCTCGCCGTAGGGTGCGGCGTCGCGAGCCACGAAGTCACCCGAGGACCGCCAGAGCGAGGAGGCGGCGGAGAAGGTCTCCCCGGTGGGCACGAACCCCAGCAGCGCGTGATCGCTCAGGTGCACCACCGTCAGCGCGAGCAGCAGCGCGGCGAGTCCCAGCACCGTGACGAGCACCGAGGGCAGCCGCAGCCAGCGCGCGGCACCGGTCACCAGCAGCACGGTGACCACGGTTGCCGCCACGGGCAGGATCCACCACGTGCCGCTCAGCGCGTCGGCCAGTCCCACGCACCCCAGGGCGGTGCTCACGAGCAGCAGCAGAGACAGCTCCGGCACCCGCAGCCGCGGTGCGGAGCCCGGTCCGCCGGTCGGGGCGGCGCCGCCAGAACGACGCCGCCGCGGTGCGGTCTCCGCGCGGCCGGCACCGGTGGCCCGGCGCGGCCTGCGGGCCTGGCCCGGGGTGCCAGCGGGTTCCGCTCCGCCGGCTCGGCCGGTCGCCGCGGCAGTGGTGCCGCCCAGGGGGCGTTCGGTGGGATTGCCACCGGGAGTCTCCCGGCGCGCGGCACCGCCGCTCGCATGGTCCTGGGGTGGTGCGTCGGCCGCACGGTCCGAGGCGACGGCGTCGTCCGCAGGGTTCGGCGTGCGGTCCCACGGCGTGCGGCGGGACGAAGGATCGGGGGAGCTCATGCGGTGGTCCTTCGGGGGGTGCGGCGCATCATCTCGTCCATGCCCAGCTGGGTGGTTCCCGGGGCGGGAGGACGGGGGGCCATCAGGGTGCCGCCGCCGCGCAGGGCCAGCCAGGCGGCGTCGACGTCGGTCCAGCAGCTCACGAGGACCACGGACCAGCCCGCGGCTTCGAACACGGCCGCGCTGGCGGGGCGGTTCAGCGGCGGGTCCACCACCATGACCACCGAGCTCGCCGGGCAGCCCGCGGTGGCCTGCACGTAGCGGCGGGCGGCCGCCTCGGACAGCCGGCCCGTGAAGAGCATCACGGGGTGGCTGAGTCCCTCGCGGTCGAGGCGCGCGGTCAAGGGGTCGTGCGCCGCCTCCGGCTCGGGGCGGGGCACGGGCGCCACCCGTGCCAGCCCGTGGACCACCTCGGTGGCCGTGGTGTCCGTGACCGCGGTGTCCCGCAGCTCGGCGCTCTCCGCGTCACCGCGCGGCAGGGCGCGGCCCTGGTCGTCCAGGGCGTGGACCACGGTCTCGCGGCGGGTCAGGTGCTCCAGCACGGAGGCGGTCGCGCGCACGGCCCACTCGAACTCCTCGGTGGACTCCAGGACCCCGGCCCGCACCGTGGCGCCGGGCCAGTGCTGCGCCACGCAGTCCAGGACCAGGACAGCCCGGCGCGTGCTGCGCGGATCCTCCTGGCGCACCATCAGCTCACCGTGCCTGGCCGACGCCGCCCAGTGCACCCGGCGCATCGGGTCACCGTGGCGGTACTCGCGCGTGGTCACGTTGTCCGGCCCCGGCTGGGGCTGCGCTCGGCGGGACGGATCGTTGCCCGTCTCCGGGACCATGGACACCCCGTGCTCGCTGAGGGGCTCGGGATCGGGCGCCACGTGCAGGGACGTGTGCTCCGCGACGTCCAGCAGCTCGGTCACCACCCCGAACGGATCGCTCACGCGCACCGTGGCGGGGCCCAGCTCGTGAACCCCCCGACGTCGCGGGCGCACCGTGTACGTCACGGGCGCGCCGGACACCGGGACCGAGAAGTCCTGGTCCGTGCCCAGCAGCGGGTCCACCGTCTCGTGGACGTCCACGGCGGCGCGCTCCGTGGAGGTGGACCCCGGGGTGCGCGCACGGGAGCCGAAGGCGGAGCGGCGTCGGATCCTCAGGGCCACCAGGGCGGCGTCGCCGAGCGTGACCAGGGCAGGATCCACCGAGCGCTTGAGCAGCACCCGGGGCTTGACGAGCCACATGGCGAGCGAGGCCAGCAGCGGGACGGCGCCCAGGAAGAGGGACAGCGCCAGCACGTCCTTGCGTCCGAGCCACGTGGCCGCCGCGAGGCACAGCACCGCCGCGACCAGGAAGCACCACCCGCGCGGCGTGAACTTGGCGCGCGAGTCCACGCGAGAGGTGGTGGCCCTCATCGGGTCTGCGGGGCGTCTTCGGTGGGGACGCGGACGTCGTCGAGGATGCCGCGCACGATCTCCTGGGTGCTGTCCGCACCCGAGCGGCGCTCCAGGATGAGGCGGTGGGCGAGAACCGGAACCGCCACGTCCTTGACGTCGTCCGGCAGCACGTGGTTCCGGCCGGCCAGGGCGGCCTGCGCGCGGGCGGCCGCCTGCAGCTGCAGGGCGGCGCGGGGGCTCGCCCCCAGGCGCAGGTGGGGGTGGGAGCGTGTGGCCTGGCACAGCGCCACGATGTAGCGGCGCACCGCGGTGGACACGTGCAGGGACGCCACGTGCTGCACGAGCAGGCGGGCCTGGTCCACGTCCAGCACGGGCTCCAGCCCAGCCAGGGGAGAGCCGGAACCGTGGTCCGAGAGCATGGCGACCTCCGCGTCCGCGTCCGGGTAGCCCATGGAGATCCGCGCCGTGAAACGGTCCCGCTGGGCCTCCGGGAGCGGGAACGTGCCGTCCATCTCCACGGGGTTCTGCGTGGCCACCACCATGAACGGGGACTGCAGCCGGTACGTGGTGCCGTCCGCGGTGACCTGACCCTCCGCCATGGCCTCCAGCAGCGCGGACTGGGTCTTGGCGGACGCGCGGTTGATCTCGTCCCCGATCACGATGTTCGCGAACACCGGGCCCGGCTTGAACTCGAACTCCCGGCGCACCTGGTCGTAGACCGAGACGCCCGTGATGTCCGTGGGCAGCAGGTCTGGGGTGAACTGGATGCGGCTCACCGAACCGCCGATCGCCCCCGCCAGCGTGCGCGCGAGCATGGTCTTGCCCACGCCCGGAACGTCCTCCACCAGCAGATGACCCCCGGCCAGCAGCACCGTCAGTGCGGTGCGGGTCTCGGCGGGCTTGCCGTCGATGACCGCGTTCATGCGGTCCAGGACGGCCTGGGTGTGGGTGGCGAACTGCTCCATATTTCCTCGTCTCACGGGCATGGGGGGTGTCCCTATGTTCCGAGTCAAGCCGCGAGAGCGGTTGGTTCGGGGGTAGGGGCGGTGGGTGGTTGGTAGTAGGTGCCGTTGCGGAGCATCGCGAAGATGACGTTGCAACGACGACGGGCCAGGCAGATCACGGCGGCGTTGTGTCGTTTTCCTTCGGCTCGTTTGCGATCGTAGTAGGCCTTCGAGATCGGGTCGCGATTCGAGGCGATCCACGCGGAGTAGAACAGTGCGTTCTTCAATCGTTTGTTGCCCGAACGAGCGGGGAACTCACCACGGATCGACGTCCCTGATCGCCGTGTGATCGGGGCGATGCCCGCATACGCGGCCAGGTGGCCCGCGGTCTCGAACCCGGTGCCATCGCCGATCGCGAGGAGGATCTGGGCTGCGGTCTTGATGCCGATCCCCGGCATGCTCATCAAGACCGAGGCGAGAGGGAAGTCCTCCAGCATGGCCTCGACTTCGTGGGCGACCGTGGCCCGTTGCGCTTTCAACTCCTTGACCTGCCCGGCCACCCTGGGGATCACGAGCTCGACCGCCGCGGTCGCCGGCACTGTCACGGTCTGCTCGCTCAGCGCCGTGAAGATCTTCTCGACCAGCGCAGAGGGATCGCGGCGAGAATGGGAACGAGCGAACCTCAAAACCCGCCCGCCCAGCGGACGTGAACCCGGTGGGGCCTCCGAACTTCTCTAGCAGCTCCAGCACGAGGTCGGTGGAGAGGGTCCCGCCGGGGAAGACACGTTCTAGTGCGGGGTGGATCTGGGTGAGCAGCGAACGGATCCGGTTCAACGCCCTGGTGGTCTCGTGGGCGAGGTCCTCGTCGAACCCGGCGAGGACTTTCAGCGCGGAGAGGACCTCGTTGTCATGGTCGACCTGCCGCAGCGTGTGGGGCATGGTGCGGGCGGTGTCGGCGATGATGAACGCGTCTCTGGCGTCGGTCTTCGATCTTCCCGGATACAGGTCTGCTGCTTTTCGCATAGCTAACCCGGGAAGATACGCCACAGCGCAGCCGGTGTCTCTGGCCACCGCGATCGGCAACGCCCCGATGGTGTTGGGCTGGTCCACGACCATCAGCACCTCACCACGCTCCTGCAGGCTGGTGAACAACTCCCGCAGCTGGGTCTCGTCCTGCGGGAGGGGTTTGTCGAACAGTTTGTGCCCGGTCGCATCCAGCGCGCACCCGTGGTGGGCGGTCTTGCCCACATCCAGGCCGATGATTACCGCGAAACGGTTCTCCATGATGAGCCTCCTTGGCGCACCATCGCTGGTCGCAGTCTTGACACCCGATGCCGGCACCCACGTTACGAAGAGACCTCGCCACCACGGCGGCGGGCCGTGTCCCTATCAGCGGTCAACGCGTGTCTCTCGACCGGGCGGCAACACCCCCCGGACCATCAATGGCAGGGCAACAAAGCCATACCCGGCCGAGCGACCAGACCCCCGACCATCGGAGGCACTCACAAGGTAACGGGCGGGGGTGGTCCGGGGACCATGTTCTCAGGAATTGCGCAGGTCCGCGCGCATTGCGGCCGCACCCCTGTCCGGGTCCGCGGGCGGCGCGCGGACCGGGCGGTGCGGGTCGGCGCGGGCGGGCCGGGCGGCGTCGTCGCCTATCGTGGAGCCGTGATCGAGACAGCCCTGACCGAGTCCCTGTGGCCGCACGGCGAGCGCCCCGCCCCCGTTCCCGGGGAGACCCCCGCCGCCTACGACCCCGAGCGGTACGCGCTGGCGGCCGGCGCCCCGAACGGGGAGGGCACCGAGCGGCGTGCGGACACCGATGTCCACGGGCAGAAGCGCAACCTCCGATTCCCCGCGCTGCCCGAGCCCCTGCCGCACCCCGTGGTGGACAACCACACCCACCTGGACATGCAGGACGGGCTGGTGCGCGTGTCCGTGGCGGACGCCGTGGCCACCGCGCGGGACGCCTCCGTGGCCGGCGTGGTGCAGGCCGGGTGCGACGTGGAGTCCTCGCGGTTCGCGGTGGCGGCGGCCCAGGCGGTGCCCGGCGTGCTCGCGGCCGTGGCGCTGCACCCCAACGAGGCACCTCAGCTGGCGCACCGCGGTGAGCTGGAGGCGGCGCTGCGGGAGATCGAGGCGCTCGCGGCGCAGGAGCGGGTGCGGGCCGTGGGGGAGACCGGGATGGACCGGGTGCACACCCCGGAGGAGGGGCTCGCGGCGCAGGAGGAGTCGTTCCGCGCCCACATCGAGCTGGCAAAACGCCACGACCTGGCGATGCAGATCCACGACCGCGAGGCCCACGAGGACGTCCTGCGCATCCTGCGGGACGCCGGGGCCCCGGAACGCACGGTGTTCCACTGCTTCTCCGGGGACGCGGAGCTCGCGCGCGTGTGCAACCGGAACGGCTGGTACATGTCCTTCGCGGGGACCGTGACGTTCAAGAACGCCAAGGCGCTGCAGGAGGCCCTGCGGGTCGCGGATCCTGCGCTCGTGCTGTGCGAGACGGACGCCCCGTTCCTCACACCCCACCCGTTCCGGGGCCGGCCCAACGCGCCGTACATGGTGAACCACACGGTGCGCGGGATGGCGCAGCTGCTGGACGCGGAGCTGGAGACCCTGTGCCGCCGGATCTGGGACACCTCGCGGACGGTGTACGGGCAGTTCTGAGGGGCGGCCCGCGCCCGGTGACGCGTGGGGAGAGGTTCTGCCGTGATTCTCGCAGCAATCCGGGGCAGAACCTCTCCTCAGGCCGCAGTGGGGCGTGGACATGCCCCGCCCCGTAGGATTGTCCGGTGACCGAGCACAGCGCAGCCGGGCCCCTGCTGGGCCCCGCCGAGATCAGGGAACTCGCCGAGCGGGCGGGCATCCGCCCCACCAAGACCCTGGGTCAGAACTTCGTGATCGACCCCAACACCATCCGCCGCATCGTGGCCGCCGCGCACCTCACGCCGGAGGAGCACGTCCTGGAGGTGGGGCCCGGGCTGGGCTCGTTGACGCTGGGGCTGCTGGCGGCGTCGTCGGCGGTCACGGCCGTGGAGATCGACCCGCCGCTCGCACGGCAGCTGCCCGAGACCGTCGCACGCTTCTTCCCGGACGCCGCACCGCGGCTGAGCGTGGTGCAGGCCGACGCCGCCCGCGTGCGTGAGCTGCCCGGCGGCGCCGAGCCCACGGCGCTCGTGGCCAACCTGCCGTACAACGTGGCCGTGCCCGTGCTGCTGCACATCCTGGCGACCTTCCCGAGCATCCGGCACGGGCTCGTGATGGTCCAGGACGAGGTCGCGGACCGCCTGGCCGCCGGCCCGGGCTCGCGCGTGTACGGCGTGCCGTCCGTGAAGGCCACGTGGTACGCGGAGGTCGGCAAGGCCGGGGTGATCGGGAAGAACGTGTTCTGGCCAGCACCCAAGATCGCCTCGGGCCTGGTGCGGCTCGAGCGCCGAGAGCCGCCCGCCGAGGAGCGCCTGCGGGTGCCCACGTTCGCGGTGGTCGACGCCGCGTTCGCCCAGCGGCGCAAGACCCTGCGGGCCGCCCTGAGCGGCTGGGCCGGCTCCGGTGCGCGCGCCGAGGGGATCCTGCGCGCCGCCGGGGTGGACCCCGCCGAACGCGGGGAGAAGCTCGGGGTCGTCGACTTCGCGCGCATCGCGGAGGCCGCCAACACCCTGGCCGCCGACGACGCCCCGCCCACGTCCCTGACCGAGGCCACCCCGGTCGTGGGTGGGGGTTCGGTTGCGAACGAGGTCCCCGCTGCGCGTCGGGACGAGGGCCCTGGCGCCAACGGAGCCCCACTGGCGGGCCGCAGCCAGACCGCGGTCGCGGCGCCGGGCGAGGTGCGTGGCACGCACCCGGAGGAGACACCGGGGGATCCGGCATGACCGTGGCGCCCCGGTGGGTCACCGCGAGCGCACCGGCCAAGACCAATCTGCTGCTGCACGTGGGAAGCCCCACCCCGGACGGCTACCACCCGCTGGAGACCCTGTTCCTCGCGGTGGACCTGCGCGAGACGGTGACCGCCACGCTGGACCCGGCCCGCGACGCGGGCGAGGGTGTCGCCGTGACCGTGGAACCGGCGCCCGGCAGCGGGTACGCGCGGATGGTCGCGGAGGGTGCCGCGCGGCTGTCGGACATTCCCCTGGACGCGCGCAACCTCGCGGTCCGGGCGGCCCGGGCGGTGTGCGACGCCGTGGGTGCCTCCGAGTCCGGCCTGGCACTGCACATCCGCAAGGCCGTGCCCGTGGCCGGCGGCATGGGCGGCGGGTCCGCGGATGCGGCGGCCGCGCTGGTGGCGGTCAACGACCTCGTGGCGCGGCACCTGGGCATCCCGGAGCTGGCCCCCGAGGAGCTGCGGCGACTGGGCGCAGAGCTCGGGGCGGACGTCCCCTTCATGCTGCTGGGCGGCGCGGCGGTGGGCCGCGGCACGGGCACGGAGCTGGAACCGGTTCCCACGGACGGGCTGCTGCACCTGGTGTTCGCCCCGCAGGACCGGGGCCTCTCCACCCCCGCGGTGTACCGCCGGTGGGATGCCGCCCACGGGCTGTCGGGCACCGGCGCACCGGACCCGGCGTCCCCCCGGGCGCTCGCGGCCCTCGACCCGGCGGACCCCGGGGCGCTCGCCGCGCTGGTCCGCAACGACCTCCAGGCACCGGCCCTGCACCTGCTCCCGGAGCTCGCGGACGTGCTCGAGCACGGTGCGCGGCTCGGGGCGCTCACCGGCTGGGTCTCCGGCTCCGGGCCCACCGTGTGCTTCCTGGCCCCGACCGACGACGCCGCCCGGCAGCTCGCCGACGCCCTCGCACGGGAGGGCCGGCTCGCGCTCCCGGTGAACGGTCCCGCCCCCGGGGCGCGGGTGGACGCGCGCGGATGAACCGGTACGCGCGGGCTACCCGGGGCACAATCGGGGCAGCACACGCGTGTCAGCACGGTTCGTCCGGACCGGGGCGCGCCCGGGCGGAACTCCTCGGGTGACGTGCCCGGGTGAGGAGTGGGCATGGCCATTCGTCCGCAGCAGGTCCATCCCGTCCCCGAGCCGCTCGTGGCAGCGCTGGAGGCCCTGCGCCATGAGCTCGCCATCCCGGACGACTTCCCGCCGGAGGTCCACGACGCCGCCGCGGCAGCCGCCGCCGCACCGCGCCTCCCGGGCACCGACCGCACGGACCTGGAGCTCGTGACCATCGACCCCGAGGGCTCGCGGGACCTGGACCAGGCCGTGCTGATCGAGGCCGTGCCGGACGGGTTCACGCTCTGGTACGCCATCGCGGACGTCGCCGCCTTCGTGGCACCCGGGGACCCCGTGGACCTGGAGGCGCACCGGCGCGGGCAGACCCTCTACGCCCCGCACCAGCGCACGCCGCTGCACCCGCCCGAACTGTCCGAGGACGCGGCGAGCCTGCTGCCCGGAGTGGTGCGTCCGGCGGTGCTGTGGCGGCTGGGCCTGGATGCGCGCGGCGAGCTGGTGGACACCGGGGTGGAGCGCGCCCTCGTGCGCAGCCGGGCGCAGCTGAGCTACCGCGACGTGCAGGACCGCCTGGATGCCGGGACCGCGGAGCCCTCCCTGCAGCTGCTGCGCACCGTGGGGCTGCTGCGGGAGCGGATCGAACGGGAGCGCGGCGGGGTGAGCCTGCGGATCCCCGAGCAGGAAGTGGTGGTGGAGGAGCGGCAGTGGCGCGTGGTGCACCGCAGCGCCCTGCCCGTGGAGGGCTGGAACGCCCAGGTCTCCCTGCTCACGGGCATCGCGGCGGCCCAGCTGATGCTCCGCGCGGGGGTCGGGCTGCTGCGGGTGCTCCCGCCCGCCACGGACACGGCGGTCCAGAAGCTGCGCGTCACGGCGGCCGCGCTGCAGATCCCGTGGCCGGACGAGGTCTCCTACCCGGAGTTCGTGCGCGGGCTGGACCCCTCGCGGGGCACGCACGCCGCGATGCTGCACGCGTGCACCCTGCTGTTCCGCGGCGCGGGCTACGAGGCGTTCGACGGCGCCGCACCGCAGCACCGCGAGCACTCCGCCCTGGCCACGCCCTACGCCCACGTGACCGCTCCGCTGCGCCGACTCGTGGACCGCTACGGCAGCGAGGTGTGCCTGGCCGTGGCTGCAGGCCGCCCGGTGCCGGAGTGGGTGCTGCAGGCGCTGCCGCAGCTGCCCGCCGAGATGGAGATCTCCGGGCGCAGGGCCTCCGCGTACGAGCGGGGAATCGTGAACATGGTGGAGACCCTCGTGCTCTCGGCCCATGTGGGTCAGGAGTTCACGGCCACCGTGGTGGACGTCAAGGAGGACGGCACCCGGGGCACCATCGTGATCCGGGAGCCCGCGGTCGAGGCCGGTCTCAAGGCCCCGGGCCTGCGGCTCGGCAGCGAGATCCGGGTGCGCCTGCTCAGCGCGGACGTGGCCGCAGGGCGCAGCGAGTTCGAGGTGGTCCCGGGTTCCACTACTCGCTGAGGTGCATGCGCGGCACGGGGCGAGAGAACATCCGGGTGTGCCACAGCAACCGAGAGACGCCGATGACCATCCATGTGAGTCCCAGGACTACCGCGACGGGTGTCAGGCTGGTCCACAGCCAGGCAGTGAGGAGGAACCCCACCGCGGGGATCACGCCGTAGAGCAAGTATGTGCTGATCGTTCGGCGCTCGGCCCGCACCAGATATGTGGCGATGACACTCAGGTTCACCATGGTGAAAGCGCTGAGCGCGCCAAAGCTGACGATGGATGCCACTAAGTCGACGTCTGCCACCAGGGCGCTGAGGGAGATGGCGGCGACGACGAGGATCGCACCCACTGGCGTGCGGAAACGGGGGGAGACCGTACCGAAGAGTTTTCGGGGCAGCAGCCCGTCTCGTCCCATGGCAAACAGGATGCGTGAGACGGACGCCTGGGAGGCCAGCGCGGATCCCAGGGCGCCCGTGACGTAGGCCGCGAGGAAGAGGGCGGTCAGGAGGTTTCCGCCGATGTTGGCGAGCAAGGAGATGGCCGCGACGTCGGCGGCGTCACCGACCATGACTTCGGGTCCGGCCATGTGCGCGAACCATGCCACGGAGACGAAGAACGCACCACCGATCACGGTGGTCAGGATGACGGCGCGGGGAACGGACCGGCGAGGCTCCCTCGCTTCCTCGGCCATGGTTGATACCGCATCGAAGCCCAGAAACGACAGGCACAGCACTGCGGCGCCGGCCGCCACAGCAGTGACGTCAAAGCCCGGTCCGATAAACGGGTCGAGAGGTTGCACCGAGGGGTCGAAGGCCCGGGCCGCGTAGACGAAAAAAATCCCGAAGAAGACGACTTGGAGGAGGACCAGAACTACGTTCGCGCTCTTCACGGCGGCGACTCCCACGATGTTCAGGCCCGTGACCAGGGCCAGCGCCGTGAGGGAAAATACCCATGCGGGTACGGCGGGAAATCGCTCACCGAGATAGAGCCCGATCAGCAGGTAGTTCAGCATCGGCAGAAGGATGTAGTCGATCATCACGGTCCACCCCGTGAGGAAGCCGGCTCCGCTGCCGAGACCAACTCTTGTGTAGGCGTACGCCGATCCTGCCGAGGGGACGACCTTGCCCATGAACGCGTAGCTGCACGCAGTGAAGAGCATGGCGAGCAGCGTGAGCAGATAGGCGGTGGATAGGAAGCCGCCTGTGATCTCGTTGACGATCCCGTAGGTGGTGAACACAGTCATCGGCACCATGTAGGAGAGCCCGAAGAAGACCAGGGTGGGAACCCCCATGGACTGGCGCAACGTGCCGTTCGCGTCCGGCGTGCCAGATCCATCGCGGCGGGATGACGTGGTCATGGGGCGGCTCCTTGGGGGTGTGCCCCGGGAAGAGTGACAGTGCGGACAGCAAACTGCGGCAGTCTCCGAGGTTGCGCCCCCCTTGACCCAGGGCGGCACACCTCTTCTAATTGACCATGTGGTAAATATCACGTGCGCCGAGCGTAAGAGGGGGCGAAGAAGGGTGTCAAGGGCTGATTCTGCGGCGAACTGCACGGAACCTGAGGGACCGGACCCGGGAAGCCCACGGCGTCGGCTCGGCCGCGCCCAGCGGCATCAGCAGATCCGGGATGCCGCCGCATCCCAGGCGTTGCGGGTGGGACTTCAACAACTCACGCATCGCGGCATCGCCTCCGAGCTGGGCGTCACGCACGCGCTGGTGGTTCACTACGAACCCGACATGGCGGCGTTGAGGGCGCACGTGTGCCACGCGCTGTTGCAAGAGGAGTTCCTCCAGACATCCCGCTGCCTTGAGGGGATCGCAGACGCCGTGGACGGGGTGAGGACTCTGATCGGGCTCATGAGCAGCCCGCGCCGGGCGGCACACGCGGCGATCTGGCTGGACGGTTGGAGTCTGGGTCGCCACCACCCCGGTACGGCAGAGGTGGTGCGCACCATGATGCGACGCTGGGAGGACCTCGTGTCTGGGCTGGTGTCCCGTGGGGTCTCGTCCGGCGAGTTCGCGGATGTTGACGCTCGCGCCTGCGCGTGGGAGGCAATCGCACTGCTCGACGGGCTCAACGCACACATGCTGGTGGGATACGGCCACCGCAGTGAGTATGTCGAGCGGATAGCCGTTCCGTGGGAAGCGAGGCTGGGCCTGGCGCCCGGCACGCTGTCGCCGATCCGGGAGCACGACAACAAACTATGAGACAGGAGACGTCCATGAAGGCATCATCCCAACGCCCTGCAGGCTCTCTCGGTTCTGCCGATGTGATCGTCGTGGGGGCCGGGATCTCCGGGCTCTCCGCCGCGGAACGACTGGTGGACCGCGGCCTGGACGTGCTGGTCCTGGAGGCCCGCGACCGCGTGGGCGGGCGCACGGAGGGCGGGCACTTCGCCTCGGGGACACCCATCGAGCTGGGCGGGCAGTGGGTGGGCCCCACGCAGGACGAGGTGCTGGCGCTCGCGCGGCGGCTCGGGCTGGAGACGTTCACCGTGCACGACACCGGCCGCTCGCTGCTCTTCGCGGACGGCTCCCGGCGCGAGGGCGACGACGACTCCTTCGGCCTCGGGCCCGACGCCGCCCGGGCGTTCCAGGACTTCGTGCGCCTCGTCGACACCACCACCGCGCGCGTGGACACCGAGCAGCCGTGGCGCTCGCCGGACGCGCTCGAGCTGGACCGGGTCACGGCCGCCCAGTGGGTGGACGCGCACTGCGGGGACGACGTCGCACGCCGCTTCGCGCACACCCTGCTCGCCTCGATCTTCGCGGCCGAGAGCGACGAGTACTCCGCGCTGCACATGCTCGTCTACCTGGCCTCGGGCGGCGGGCTGCACCGCATGATGCTCACGATCGGCGGGGCCCAGGAGTCGCGGATCCTCGGCGGCACCCACCAGCTCTCCGAACGCCTCGCGCAGCGGCTGGGGGAGCGGGTGATGCTCGGCGCGGAGGTGCTGGGGATCTCGGGGTGGGACGCGGCGTCGTCGTCCGGGCAGCCGCGGCCCGTGCGGGTGCAGACCTCGGCCGGGGACGTCCGGTGCGCGGGCGTGGTGGTGGCGCTGCCGCCGGTCATGGCCTCACGCGTGCGCTACGCACCCCCGCTGCCCGCGGGCCGGGACATCGCCCACTCCCAGATGAGCCCGGGCGCGGTGATCAAGTTCCAGGTCGAGTACGAGACGCCGTTCTGGCGGGCCGAGGGCCTCAGCGGCACCGTGCTGAGTCTGGACCACGACGTGTCCCTGGTCTACGACAACTGCGTCCCGGACTCCTCGCACGGGATCCTGGTGGCGTTCGTGGAGGGCCGCCACGCCCGCGCGTTCAACGCCCTGGACGAGGCCACCCGGCGGCAGCGGGTGCTCGAGGACCTCGGCACGTTCTTCGGGGACGCCGCCCGGCACCCCCGCGAGGTGCTGCAGCGCAACTGGTCGGAGGAGCCCTTTACGCGCGGCTGCTACGGCGGCCGGTTCGGCACGGGGCTGTGGACCACGGTGGGGGCGGAGCTCTCCCGGCCCGTGGGTCGCCTCGCGTGGGCCGGTGCGGAGACGGCCACCGTGTGGGCCGGCTACATCGACGGCGCCATCCGGGCCGGGCGTCGGGCCGCGGACGAGGCGGCCGAGGCCGTGTCCACCCGCTGAGGGCGCGGTCCCAGCCAGCGGTCACCCGGCGGTCCTACAGTGGCAGCCGTCAACCCACACACGAGGAGGCACCATGTCCGTCGTCAAGATCAACGCCATCGAGGTTCCCGAGGGCTCCGGCCAGGAGCTGGAGGCGCGCTTCGCCGCACGCAGGCACTCGGTGGACGGCGAGCCCGGTTTCGAGGGCTTCCAGCTGCTGCGCCCCGTGGCGGGGGATAACCGCTACTACGTGGTGACCACGTGGGCTACGCAGGAGGACTTCGAGGCGTGGCGGGACGGCAGCGCGAAGGCCGCCCACGCCGGCGGCGACCGCAAGCCGGTGGCCACCGGGGCCTCGCTGCTCGAGTTCGAGGTCGTGGACCTCGGCGCGGCGGACTGAGTCCGCGGCACGCCGCCGCACCGGCCGGGCCCGTGCCCGGCCGGTGACGACCGGGCTGCGGCTCTGCCGGCGAGTGTCCCCGGCGGGGCACGCGCCACCGGCCGACCCGCAGCCGCCACCGGGCCCGGCTCCACGCGCTGCCTGGATCCGACTCGCGCACCCATCCCGGACCGGCCCGCACCCGGGTTGCGGCCCGCCCCTCGGACGGGCCCGGGGCTGGCCCGCGGGCGGGGCCGCGCGCGAGAATGAACGGGTCACGCCACGGACGCCGGAGGGCCGGGTCCGTGGGACCGAACCGCAGAGGAGCGCCACCATGACAGACGCCGTTGCCGGGATCGCCGTACCGGACACCGCACTGACCCGGGACGTCACCGAGTACGTCCGGGACACCGAGGACGACCTGCTCTACCACCACTCCCGCCGCGTCTACTTCTTCGGGGCGCTGCTGGGGCAGGTGCAGGAGCTGAGCGTGGACCACGAGCTGCTGTACGCCGGGGCCATGTTCCACGACCGCGGCCTCACCGAGGATCACAAGGGCTCCACCCTGCGCTTCGAGGTGGACGGTGCCAACGAGGTCTTCGAGTTCCTCATGAAGCGCGGGGCCTCCCACGAGCGGGCGCACACCGCGTGGTTGGGCATTGCGCTGCACACCACCCCGGGCGTCCCCGAGTTCATGGCGCCTGAGGTGGCGCTGGTGAGCGCCGGCGTGGAGACGGACGTGCTGGGCATGCACTTCGACCAGCTCACCGACGCCCAGCGCCGGGCGGTGGTGGACGCCCACCCCCGCCCGGACTTCAAGAACCGCATCCTCCGGGCCTTCCACCATGGCATGGAGCACCGTCCGGGCTCCACGTTCGGCACCATGAACGCCGACGTGCTGGCCCACTTCGACCCCTCGTTCGAGCGGGACGACTTCGTGGAGGTCATCCGGACCAACGACTGGAGTGAGTGAGCCGTCACGCTCCCCGGACCCTGTCGCGGCCCCGCTCGGAACGCTCCGAGCGGGGCCGCGACTGTCCCTGGGCCTCCCGGCACGGCATAACGAGAACCGTTACATTTGGTCCGCACGTCCTCGACCACCCGGCTCCGGGGCGGGGCGCCCTCGGGTGCGACGGCTGCGCACGGGCTGCTGCACCCAGCACAACCCAGGGAGGCCCCATGGAACCGGTCGACGTCGTAGCAGTGGTGGGCAGCTGCGCCCCGGAGCGCTCTCGGTTCGCCCGCGAGCTGGCCCGGTGCACCGGTCGCATGCTCGTGCCCGCCCCGCGGGTGGGGCTCTGCCCGGACCCGTGACCGAGGCCGTCTCGTTCGTTCCGTGGTGCACCCGGGGAGCGGGGGCGCTCGGGGTGGGTCACCCTGCTCAACGGGGAGCACGATCCCTGGGTCACGGATCCCCACGTGAGCTCGCTGCGCTACGAGAACGTCCGCCCCCTGCACCCGCAGCGGCTCGGGGACCTGCTCGACCACCGGATCGAGACGGGCGAGTTCGGCACCGTGCTGCGCTCCGCCGGGTTCTGCCGCCTGGCCACCCGCTCGCACGTGATCGCGCAGTGGAACCACGTGGGCCGGATGATCTGCCTCTCACCGCTTGCGCGCGACGAGGACATGGGGGAGCGGGACGAGCTGCTGGCCCTGGGTCAGGACCTCGGGATCATCGGACTGGATCTGGACGTCCCGGCGCTGCGCCGCGCGTTCGACGACGCTGCGCTCACGGACGACGAGCTCGCGGCGGGTCCTGCGGTGTGGTCGCAGTTCCACGACCCGTTCCCCGCCCGGCCCACGGCCGACCGCGCGGACTGAACCCGGAAGCTACTCGAGCGCCTCGCCGAGCTCGAGCCAGCGCAGCTCCAGCTCGTCGATCTCGTCCTGCAGCGCCGTCTTCTGCGCCGCGAGCTTGCCGAGGCCCTCGAAGTCGGAGGGGTCCGCGGCGGCCATGGTGTCGTCCAGGCCGGACACCTCCTTCTGCAGCTTCTGCAGCTTGCGCTCGACGGCGCCCAGTTCCTTCTGCGCCGCGCGGGCCTCCGCGCCGCCCAGGGCGAGCCTGCCCGCGGGCCGGGACGCGGCGTCGTCGCCCGCAGGACCGGACGCCGCGGAGGACGCGCCGCCCGCGAGCGGGTTGGACGCCCCTGCCGAGCCCGCGGCGGAGCCCGAGGCCGCCGCGGAGGACAGCGCGAGGTACTCGTCCACCCCGCCGGGCAGGTGCCGGAAGCGGCCGTCTATCACCGCGTACTGCTGGTCGGTCACGCGCTCCAGCAGGTAGCGGTCGTGGGAGACCACCAGCAGCGTGCCGGGCCACGTGTCCAGGAGGTCCTCCATGGCGGCGAGCATGTCCGTGTCCAGGTCGTTGGAGGGTTCGTCCAGGATCAGCACGTTGGGCTCGTCCAGCAGGATCAGCAGCAGCTGCAGGCGCCGCTTCTGGCCACCGGAGAGGTCCTTGACCGGGGTCTTCAGCTGCGCGGAGGTGAAGCCGAGCCGTTCGAGCAGCTGCGTGGGCGTCATCTCCTTGCCGCCGGTCAGGTACGAGGTCTTCTTCTGCGCCACCACGTCCGAGACGCGGTCCTGCGCGACGTCCTTGAGTTCGTCCAGCTGCTGCGTGAGCGTGGCGATCTTCACGGTCTTCCCGCGCTTGACCCGACCGGACGTGGGCTGCACGTCCCCGGTGACCAGGCCCAGCAGGGTGGACTTGCCCGCGCCGTTGACGCCCAGGATGCCGGTGCGCTCGCCGGGGGCGATGAGCCACGTGACGTCCTCCAGCACACGGGTGGTGCCGGAGCCGTCCGCGGCGGGGAAGGAGACCGAGACGTCCTCGATGTCCACCACGTCCTTGCCCAGCCGGGACACGGCCATCCGGGACAGGGAGACGGTGTCCCGCGGCGGGGGCACGTCTTCGATCAGGGTGTTCGCGGCCTCGATGCGGAACTTCGGCTTGGACGTGCGTGCCGGGGCGCCGCGGCGCAGCCACGCGAGCTCCTTGCGCATGAGGTTCTGGCGCTTCTGCTCCACCACGGCGGCCTGGCGGTCCCGCTCCACGCGCTGCAGCACGTACGCGGCGTACCCGCCCTCGAAGGGCTCGACGACGCGGTCGTGCACCTCCCACGTGTCCGTGCAGACCGCGTCCAGGAACCAGCGGTCGTGGGTCACCACGGCCAGGGCGCCGGAGTTCTTCGACCACCGGCTGTTCAGGTGCTTGGCGAGCCACGTGATGCCGTCCACGTCCAGGTGGTTGGTGGGCTCGTCCAGGAAGATCACGTCCCAGTCCCCGGTGAGCAGGCTCGCGAGCGCCACACGGCGCCGCTGCCCGCCGGAGAGCTGGCCCACGGGGGTGTCCCAGTCCACGTCCGAGACCAGGCCCCCCACCACGTCCCGCACCTTCGGGTCCGCGGCCCACACGTAGTCCGGGACGTCCCCCACCACGGCGTGGCCCACGGTCTGGCCCGGGTCCAGGGTGTCCGCCTGGTCGAGCATGCCCACGGTGGTGCCCGAGCGCACGGTCACGCGACCCGAGTCCGGCGGGATCCGACCGGCGAGCAGCCGCATGAGCGTGGACTTGCCGTCCCCGTTGCGGCCCACAATGCCGATCCTGTCGCCCTCGTCGATCCCCACGGTGACCGCGTCGAACACGGTCTTGGTGGGGTACTCGAGGTGCAGGTTTTCTCCGCCGATCAGATGAGCCACCCGCCAAGGATACAAGCGGGCGGCGGGCTCCCCGGGCGCCGTCGTGGCCCGTGCGCGGAGCCCGCCCAGGGACGACGACGCCGCACGGCCGGGTGGCGGGCGCCCGCGTCCACCGCTGCCACCCGGGCGTGGGAGACTGAGTGCCATGCAGTCATCACAGGGCGGGGAAGAGCTCGCGGGAACCGTGCTGGACGAGCCCCAGGACCTCGCGGCGGCCGTGGCCCGCGTGCGGGAGCACCCCGGGCCGGTCGAGATCACCATCGGGGCGGACCGTCCGGTGGGCTCCCACATGGGATCCAGGGTGCGCCGCCAGGCCGCCCAGCAGCTGCGCGAGGCCGGGGCGGACCCGCTGCTGCTGCGGGCCCCTGTGGCCGTGGACGAGGACATGCCGGACGAGGGTGTGCTCGCGGAGGTCGACGACGCCCTGGGCGTGTGCCGCGGGGTGGGCGCCGGGATGCTCGTGCTCGCCCTCGGCGGGGTCTCCCACCGCGGACGCCAGCGGCAGCGGCTCTACTCGATGCTCGCCGCGCTCGCCGAGGCCGCCTCCCACCAGGAGGTCCGCCTCATGGTCCAGAACGCCACCGCGGTGGAGGAGGTGGTCATGCTGCTCGCACTGCTCGACCGCGAGTACGAGCAGGGGAGCCTGGACGTGAGCTCCGCGGACGTCACCTCCATGGCGTGGGACGTCTCCCGCTCCCGGGCCGCCGGGCAGTCCGACGACGACGCCTGGCACTACGTGCGGCGCGCGGCCGCCCGGGCGCAGGTGGTCGTCCGGGGGATCACTGCGAAGGACGCCGCGACGCTCGCGCGCACCCTGCCAGGATTCCGCGAGGAGCGCGCCGCGGGGCGGATCCTGACCGTGCTGAGCCGCGGAACCCAGGTGCTACAGTGATTTTTCGTGCGCCCGCGGGCGCACGTCCTTTTGTTGGCGCCCACGGGTGACAACGCTCCGCCATGGTGTAATTGGCAGCACACCGGCCTTTGGAGCCGTGAGTCTAGGTTCGAGTCCTAGTGGCGGAACGCACGACACATCGAGGCGAAGATGGCCCCCACCGCCTCACGAGCACCCAGAGGAGTCTGGACCGTGAGCACCCCTCAGCACGCCACGACCGGTGAGAACCCCGCCGCGATCATCGTTCTTGCCGCCGGCAAGGGAACCCGGATGAAGTCCAGGAAGCCCAAGATCCTGCACGAGATCGGCGGGCGCTCCATGCTCGCGCACGCGCTCAAGGTGGCGGGCGAGCTGGAGCCGCAGCGCATCGTGGCCGTGATCCGGCACCAGCGCGATCTCGTGGCCGAGCACATCGCGGACGTGGCACCGGGCGTGCTCACCGCGGACCAGTCGGACGTTCCCGGCACCGGCTCCGCGGTGGACGCGGGCCTCGAGGTGCTCGACGCCGCGGCCCCCGTGAGCGGCACCGTGCTGGTGACCTACGGCGACGTCCCGCTGCTCACGGCCGAGACCCTGCGCGCCTTCGTGGCGCACCACACCGAGCACGGCAACGCCGTCACGGTGCTCACCGCCGACCACCCCGAGCCGGGCAAGTACGGGCGCATCCTTCGGGACGCCGAGGGGCGGTTCACGGAGATCAAGGAGTTCAAGGACGCCACGGAGGACGAGCGTGCGGTCACCGAGGTCAACTCCGGAATCTTCGCGTTCGACGCCGCGGTGCTGCGCGACGCGCTGTCCCGCGTGGACACGGACAACGCCCAGGCCGAGAAGTACCTCACGGACGTCCCCCGCCTGGCACGCGAGGCCGGGCACCGCGTGGACGCCCTGAAGATGGCGGACTACATGGAGCTGGAGGGAGCCAACGACCGCGTCCAGCTGGCCGCCCTGGGCCACTACCTGAACCAGCGCACTCTGGAGCGGCACATGCGCAACGGGGTGTCCATCGTGGACCCCGCCACCACGTGGATCGACGACACCGTGGAGCTCGAGGCCGACTCCACCGTGCTGCCCGGCACCCAGCTGCACGGCAGCACCCGGGTGGCCGAGGACGCCGTCGTGGGCCCGGACACCACCCTCACCAACGTGACCGTGGGCCGCGGAGCCACCGTGGTGCGCACCCACGGCAGCGACTCCGAGCTGCGCGCGGGCGCCACCGTGGGCCCGTTCGCGTACCTGCGCCCCGGCACCGTGCTGGGCGAGGACGGGAAGATCGGCACGTTCGTGGAGACCAAGAAGTCCACGATCGGGCGCGGCTCCAAGATCCCGCACCTCTCCTACGTGGGGGACGCCACCATCGGAGAGAACTCCAACATCGGCGCCGCCTCCGTGTTCGTGAACTACGACGGCGTGAACAAGCACCGCACCGTGATCGGCAACGACGTCCGCATGGGCTCCGACAACATGTACGTGGCGCCCGTGACCGTGGGCGACGGCGCCTACTCGGGAGCCGGGACCACCGTGCGCAAGGACGTCCCCGCGGGCGCCCTGGTGCTCACCGAGGGCAGGCAGGTCATCGTGGAGGGGTGGGTGCAGCAGCACCGCCCCGGCACGGCCGCGGCCCGCGCGGCGGAAGCCGCCCAGCAGTCTGAGCGCGAGGACCGCGCCTGACAGGGCGCGCCACGCGAGCAGGAACCACGAGGAATTCAGAGAAAGCGAGTTCACATGACCGGCATCACCAACACGGGTTCGAACCGGATGGTTCTGCTCTCGGGTCGGGCGCACCCCGAGCTCGCGGAGAACATCGCGCGTGAACTGGGCACCGAACTGGTCCCCACGGACGCCTACGACTTCGCCAACGGCGAGACGTACGTGCGCTTCGGGGAGTCGGTGCGCGGCGCGGACGCCTTCCTCATCCAGTCCCACCCGGCGCCCATCAACCAGTGGCTCATGGAGCAGCTGATCATGCTGGACTCCCTCAAGCGGGCGTCCGCCAAGTCCATCACCGTGGTGAGCCCGTTCTACCCCTACGCCCGCCAGGACAAGAAGCACCGCGGCCGTGAGCCCATCTCGGCCCGTCTGATCGCGGACCTCTACAAGACCGCGGGCGCGGACCGGCTGATGTCCGTGGACCTGCACACCGCGCAGATCCAGGGCTTCTTCGACGGCCCCGTGGACCATCTCATGGCCATTCCGCTGCTGAGCGACTACGTGCGCTCCGTGGTGGACGTGGACAACGTCACCGTGGTCTCCCCAGACACTGGACGCGTGCGCGTGGCCGAGCAGTGGGCGGAGCGTCTGGGCGGTGCACCGCTTGCGTTCGTGCACAAGACCCGCGACATCACCGTGCCCAACCAGGCCGTGTCCAAGGAGGTCGTGGGCAACATCGCCGGACGCACCTGCGTGCTGATCGACGACATGATCGACACCGGCGGCACGATTGCCGGCGCCGTGCAGGTGCTCAAGGACCAGGGCGCCAAGAACGTGATCATCGCCGCGACCCACGCCGTGTTCTCCGGACCGGCCGTGGAACGGCTGTCCTCGTGCGGAGCGGACGAGGTGGTCGTCACCGACACCCTTCCCGTGCCGCCCGAGCACCAGTTCGAGAACCTCAAGGTGCTCTCGATCGCGCCGCTGATCGCCCGCGCCATCCAGGAGGTCTTCGAGGACGGCTCGGTCACGAGCCTCTTCAACGGCAACTCCTGATCCGAGCCTTTCCCGGCCCCGGGCCGGAACCTGGAGAGCCGCCCACGTCGCAGGACGAGGGCGGCTCTCTCGCGTGCCGGCCCGGTTGCGGGGGCGGCGTCGGTCAGGTTCCGGGGGCAGGGTCGCCCAGGTTCCGGTGCGGGGCCGGCCGGGGCCGGGCCGAGTCCGGCGGACACGGCAACGGCGACCCGGGGCTCCGGGCCGCCGTCGGACGGGTGTGCGGGGGATCCGGGGAGCCCGGACCCGGGGCTCAGATCTTGAGGACCCGCACGTGACCGGTCTTGGTGTTGTAGCCGATCATGTAGCCCTTGGAGAAGGTCTGGCGGATCTCGTCCCCGCGGCGGTACTCGTCAGTGGTGGGGAAGCCCATGCCGCGCTCCATGCCGCCCTGGGCCCAGCGCTTGCCGATCGCGCCCTGTTCCTTGATGGCGTGCGGGCCGTTTCGGGGGGTCCACATGACCTTGGTGGTGCGCCCGTTCGGAGCGCGGAACACCTGGTAGGCGCCACCGGGGAGGGGCCGCTCCTCGGTCGAGGGGAAGCCGTAGCCGTACTCGCTGCCGGCACCCAGGAATTTGGCGCCGATGCTGGACTTGTTGCGCAGCATGTGGGCCCCGCTGCCGGGGTGCCAGTAGGCGGTACTGATCACGCCGTTGCGGGAGAACTGCTGGTACTTCCCGCCGTACCCTGCGTTGCGCTCGTTGGAGACGGGCTGGCCCCACGTGGCGGCACCGCCGGTCTTCTTGTAGACCGCGCCGATGCCGCCGCTCACCGTGTAGCCGGACGGGCGCCCGCCCAGGGGCTGGTAGTTCGCGGACGAGGCCAGGGACTGGAACTGCTGCCACGAGCCGCCGTACACGTTGGAGTCACCGGAGAACGGGCCGCTGTCCGAGAACTGCCACAGGTCGTAGCGGGACCAGCCGTTGGGCATGTAGCCGGGACTGGTGACCCCGTAGGACGCGAGGTGCAGCGGGTGGTTGTTGAACTGCGCGGTGTTGCCGGTGCAGGTGCTCCACCAGTCGGCGGTGGTGTAGATGGCGGGCAGTCGTCCCGTGCGCTGCTTGTAGCGGTCGGAGAAGGACTGGATCCACGAGTTCATCTGGGCGGGGGACATGTCGTAGCACGTGTTGCCCAGCGAGGCGTACGGGTTGTACTCGATGTCCAGCAGCCCCGGCAGGGTCCGGCCGTCCGCGGACCAGCCGCCGCCGTTGCTGATGAAGAAGTCGGCCTGCGCGGCGCCCGAGGTCTGGCTGGGCAGCGCGAAGTGGTAGGCGCCGCGGTTCATGCCCACGGCGTAGGAGCCGGTGTACTGGTCGTTGAACGCCTCGGAACGGTAGCCGATGCCCTCGGTGGCCTTGACGTAGGCGAAGCGCGCGCCGTTGGCGTACTCCGCGCTCCAGTTGACCGCGGGCTGCCAGCCGGAGACGTCCATCCCGGCGATCCCGGCCGGACGCCAGGAGTTCTGCTGGATCACGAGCGACATCGAACCCGCGGGGCCCACGCCGGTGTCCGCTGCCTGCGGTGCCTTGGTCCCGGTGGCGCCGCTGCTCGGGGTGCTCGCGCCGGACGCGGCGCCGGACGGGGAGGCCGACGCCGCGGGGCCGCGTCCCAGCACGGCCTTCTCGACCTTCTCGAGCTCCTTCTCCGAGGCGGGGGACAGCTTGGTGGTGTCCTCCATGGTCTTCATCTTCTGGCCCATGGTGGCCCCGGGGTTCTTGTCCCCGGTCTTCGGCGGCGCGGCGGGCAGCTGGGGGTCCTGCACCACCGTCTCCAGCTCCTCCGTCTCGACCGAGACCACGTCACCCTTGTCCGGGTTGAGGTTCTGGTGCGGGTCCTCGGCCGCTGAGGCCGGGAGGAAGCTGGTGACGATCAGCGCGGCTGCGGTCACGGCGGCGGGCAGCACTGATGTGCGGGGGGAGATCATAGGCCTGGCCTTACTGCATGAGGGGGAGCCGCTCGGCAGGGGGGAAGGCGAGCAACCTGGGGGAACGCACTAGAAAGTGTAGAGGTTCACACAGGAATTTGAGGTATCTCACGCCCGGGTTCGGGCGACGCGCAGATGACGGGTGCGTGACCATCCCGTGGCCGCGAGGTGACGGCTGGCCCCGACGGCGCCCGCTCGAGCGGAGTGGTCGAGGTGCCCCGCACCCGGCCGCTGCGCTCCTGGCCGCCCCGTTCCCCAGCCCGTCCGGGAGTGCTGCTCAGTAGGCGCCGTCGGAGGCGAAGACGGCGCGCACGGTGCGCAGCATGATGACCATGTCCTGCACGGGGGACCAGTTCTCCACGTAGTAGAGGTCCAGGCGGACGGTCTGGTTCCAGTCCAGGTTGGAACGCCCGGACACCTGCCACAGGCCGGTGATGCCGGGGCGGACCCGGAGTCTGCGGTAGACGTGCTGCTCGTACTTGTCCACCTCGCTGGCGAGCGGGGGCCTCGGGCCCACCAGAGACATGGAGCCGTTGAGCACGTTGATGAACTGGGGCAGCTCGTCCAGGCTGTACCGGCGCATCCACTTGCCCGGCTTGGTCACCCGGGGATCGTCCTTCATCTTGAAGAGCACGCCGCCGTCGGACTCGTTGGCCGCGAGCAGGGCGGCCTTGCGCTCCTCGGCATCGGTGTACATGGAGCGGAACTTGAGCATCTTGAACCGGGTGCCGTCGATCCCCACCCGCTCCTGCGCGAAGAACGCCGGACCGCCGTCGTGCGCCTTGACCAGGATGCCCAGCACGAGCATCACGGGGAAGAGCAGGATCAGCGCGGTGAGCGAGCCCGCGATGTCGATGCACCGCTTGACGATCTTCTTGGCCCGTGTGAAGCGCGGCGTGGCCACGTGGATCAGGGGAAGCCCAGCCAGCTGCTGGGTGTGGATGCGGGGACCGGCCACGTCCGTGAGACCGGTGTTCATGACCAGGCGGATGCGCTCGTCCGCGAGGGCCCAGCCGAGGTGGCGGATCTCCGTGGTGCTGAGCGGCACCGCGGCCGCCATCACCAGGGTCTCCACGTCGTGCTCGCGGCAGGCCCTCATGATCCCCTGCACGCTCGGACGTTCGGAAGGCGCCAGTGCGTTCTCGGGCAGGCGGACGGACGACAGGGACTCGGGCAGCTTGTGGTGCGACGTGGGCATGTAGACCACCACGGGGTCGAAGCCCGCGTCCGGGCGGCTCTGCAGCTCGCCCACGAGCTCCACGGCGCCGGGGAAGCGGCCCACCACCATGGTGCGGGACATGTTGAGCCCCCGGGAGCGCCGGCGCATGAGCTGGCGGCGGGTCCACATGCGCCCCCCGAGCAGGGTGAGCGTTCCCACGGGCAGGGCGATCAGGATGTACCCGCGCGCGGTGGGCACGTTGAAGGCGTAGGACGCGATGGCGATCGCGGCGAAGAGCGTGAGCGATGCCGTGACCACCTGCTTGGCCTCCTCGGCCCCGTTGCCGATCAGACGCACCCCGCGGGTACCCCTCAGCTCGAGCCACACCCACCAGCCGAGCCCGAGCAGGACGCCCACCAGCCAGTAGGGGATGGGCAGCTCGTCCAGCTGCAGCAGCCCCTGGAGCCGCCCGAACCGCAGGGCCTGGGCCGCGGCCAGGGCGATGACGAGTGCGACGGCGTCGTAGACCCTCAGCTCGCGCTGGTAGCTCTCACGCCAGGACAGATGTTTGTGCTTGTGGCTTGCCTTCTGGAACACGGTCGACGAACCTTCCCCCAAAAACCGTTCGACGGCGAGACGCCCCACGCGCTCGCTCGGTGCTGGCCCGATGTGAGGCGGCCCCAGCACACGGTGTTCATCTCCCCCGAGATTTACGCCCGCTAACACCTGAATATACCCCCTCACCTGGTCAAATACCCCGCAATGACATGATTCGGGGCTGATGTGGGGACACGGACCGCGAAGGATCGCGGCGGGCCGTGGACCGGATGGGGGTCAGTTGTCACCCGCCCTGGTGGCGTCGGCGAACGCGTTGTCCCCACCACGGGTGCGCACCCCCACCACGGGTGCGCACCCCCACCACGGGTGCGCACCCCGACCGCCCTCCGGGCGGGGCCCGGACTCCGCCCCGGGGTGCGCGAGTCCCGGGGTGGGTGCGTCCCCGGGTGGATTCGTCCTCGGGTGGATGCGTCCCGGGGGAGCGGGTTCCGGGGGTGGGCGAACGGCGCCCGTGAGGCTCGCCCCGCCCTCCACGGGCGGCGTCGTGACCCCCGCCGAGGCCGCTGCGCCCGTGGTATCCTGTGCGGGTTGCCAAGGCGAGGGGGCGTGCGCGCCCCGTTATCGACGACGGCCTGTGGATCCTTTCGATCCGCCGCACCCGGTGCAGACTTCCCGGGCGGTGGGCGGAGTGCCGCACCACGTCGGTCGCAGACCGCCCGAACGTCCGGTGCCACCCGCACCGCGAGCGCGCGGACGGTCTGACGGTGACCAACCAGACCAACGATCGAAGGAGCACCATCATGGTGGATGTCATCACCATTCCCGCAACTCTGCGCACCGACTTCGGCAAGGGCTACGCCCGCCGCGTCCGCGCCAACGACCAGATCCCCGCCGTGATCTACGGCCACGGCGCCGAGCCGCTGCACGTGATCCTGCCGGGCCACGAGATGATGCTGGCCTCCCGCAACTCCAACGCCGTGCTGGAGATCAACGTGGACGGCGAGGGTCACCTGGCCATGATCAAGGAGGTCCAGCGCCACGCCGTGCGTCCCGAGATCCTCCACATCGACCTGCTGACCGTGCGCCGCGGCGAGCGCGTCGAGGTCGAGATCCCCGTGCACGTGGAGGGCGAGGTCGCACCGACCGCCATCCACAACGTCGAGGAGAACGTCCTCGTGGTCGAGGCCGACGCCCTGAAGGTTCCCGAGTACCTCGAGGTGGACATCGCGGACCTCGAGGCCGGCGAGCACGTCTACGCCAAGGACGTCACCCTGCCCGGTGGTGTCACGCTCGTGTCCGACCCCGAGCTGCTGGTCGTCAACGTCTCCGAGCCGATCGAGCAGGACCTGGGCGAGGAGCCCGAGACCGAGGACGAGGAGACCGAGGGCGAGCAGTCCGAGGGCGAGTCCGAGGAGTCCTCCGAGGACAGCGAGTAAGGACCGGTTCCAGGTCGCGCCCGCAGGCGGACGCGACGCGGTCTCGTAGCGGCGGCGGGTGCCCTGGGCGCCCGCCGCCGTTCTGCGTCCGCGGGGCGGACCACGCTCCGTGAGGCATCCCGTCATAGGGGTGGCGTCCACGTCGCTGCGGGGCGTGGCGGCCGGACCGCCGGGGCCACCCCGGGATCCGGAGCCCCCCGATCTCCGATGAGGCGGCGGGACTCGTTCGCACCGGTCGACGAGGGGTTCCAGGCCGGCGGGTGGCTGGTCACCGGAGCCGAGCACAGTACGAGATTCACGACGAGTGAGGAGCAGGACATGGGCGATCGCACCCTGGTGGTGGGACTGGGCAACCCGGGTGAGCGCTACGCGGGCACGCGGCACAACATCGGCGCCATGGTGGTCGCGGAGCTCTCGGCGCGGGCAGGCGCACGGCTGTCGGCGCACAGGGCGCGCGCCGCGGTGGCCGAGACGCGGCTGCGCCCGGGCGCCCCGAGGCTCGTGCTGGCCCAGCCGCTGAGCTACATGAACCTCTCCGGCGGACCCGTGAGCGCCCTGGCCGGGTACTACTCGCTGGGGCTCGAGGATCTCGTGGTGGTGCACGACGACATCGACCTCCCCTTCGGGGCCGTCAAGCTCAAGCGCGGCGGCGGGGAGGGCGGCCACAACGGGCTGCGGGACATCACCAAGGCCATGGGCGGCAAGGACTACGTGCGCGTGCGCGTGGGTGTCGGCCGCCCGCCCGGACGCATGGACACCGCGGACTACGTGCTCAAGAAGTTCTCCGGCGCGGAGGCCAAGGAGCTGCCGCTGCTGGTGTCCGAGGCCGCGGACGCCGTGGAGATGCTCACGGAGCAGGGGCTCACCGCCACCCAGCAGCACGTGCACGCGCGCAACCCCGCCTGACCGGACGGGTTCCACCCCTCGGGCCAGCGGCTGCGCGACGGAGGGGACGAACGCGAGCAGCGCCCCTTTCCACACGGAAAGGGGCGCTGCTCGTGGTGGGGCGCGTGCGGCGTCGTCGACTCAGTCCAGGGTGTCCGGGTCGTGACCGGCGGCGCGCATGGCCTTGTACTTGCGGTTGCGCGGGGCGATCAGCGCGGCACCCACGATCGCGGCCAGCAGGGAGCCGCACAGGATGCCCACCTTGGCGTGGTCGCTGTGCGGGCTGCCCTCGCCGAAGCTCAGCTCCGCGACCAGCAGGGACACCGTGAAGCCGATGCCGGCCACCACGGACATGCCCAGCATGTCGAACCACGTGTAGTCCCGGTCCTTCTCCGCGGAGGTGAACCGGTCCATGAGCCACGCGGCTCCGAAGATGCCCACGGGCTTGCCGATCAGCAGACCGGCCACGATGCCCAGGGCCACGGGGTCCGTGGCGGCGGCGGTGATGCCCTCCCAGCCGCCCACGGCCACGCCCGCGGAGAAGAACGCGAACACCGGGATGACCAGCCCGTTGGACAGCGGCCGGAACCGGTACTCCAGTGCGGGGGCCAGACCCATGCGGGGGTCCTCCTGGCGGATGATGCGCGGCTCCTGCTTCAGCACGGGAACCATGAAGCCCAGCAGCACGCCGGCGATCGTGGCGTGGATCCCGGACTCGTACACGAGCCACCACGTGATCACACCGATGGGCAGCAGGATGACCCACGCCGCCCAGTGCTGCGCCATGAACCAGCCCATGTACTTGTGGGTGAGGAACCAGAACAGGCCCAGCATCACGGCGGCGCCGGCCAGGAACCCGAACTCCACGCTCTCCGTGTAGACGAAGGCGATGATGGCGATCGCGATGAGGTCGTCCACCACGGCCAGGGTCAGCAGGAACGTGCGCATGGCCACAGGCAGGGACGATCCCACGACCGCGAGCACCGAGACCGCGAAGGCGATGTCCGTGGCCGTGGGGATGGCCCAGCCGTGCAGCGCCGTGGGGTCACCGCCCGAGGCCAGGTTGATGCCCAGGAAGATCAGCGCCGGAACCGCCACGCCGCCCACGGCGGCCACCACGGGCAGGATGGCCTTGCGCAGGTTGTGCAGCTCCCCGTCCACGAACTCGGCCTTGAGCTCCAGACCGGTGAGGAAGAAGAAGATGGCGAGCAGCCCGTCCGAGGCCCAGTGCCCCACGGTGTGCTGCAGCCCGGCCACCTCTCCCGGGCCCACCTCGGCGTCCCGGAGCCCGAAGTAGGCCTCGCTCCACGGGGAGTTGGCCACCACGATGGCCAGGACCATGGCGATCAGCAGGAGGAGCCCGCCCGTGGTGTCCTTGCGGAGGAATGTGGTGATGCGTCCCCCGGATTCCGGGGCCGTCTGCGTGTCCGTGCTCACTACGAGGATCTCCCAACGCGCGCACCGTGGTTGGTCCGCGACTGTCGTGTCGGATGGGGGACGGCCGGGCGGCACGCGGGGTGCCGTCCGGCCGTCCGGGGCGTTGCTGGTGTCAGTGCCGGGCGATCCACGCCTCGGCCTGGCGGGCCTGCAGGGTCAGGGCCTTGCCGATGTAGGGCTCGGCCGTGGCGGCGATCTTCTTGCCGACCAGCGGGATGTTGGCCTGGACCTCACCGGTGACGTCCACGGAGGTCTCCTGCTCGCCCAGGGGCTTGACCTGCTGCTGGGCGGTGGCGCCCACGGGCAGGCCGGAGGCCTTGATCTCGGTGCGCACGGTGCGGGAGCCGTCCGCGGCGGGGGCGTCGTAGGTGTCCACCTGGGTGAACTTCACGCCGTTCTTCACGAACTTCTTGACGGCGTCCGGCAGCTTGTCCGAACCCATGCTGCGCACGGTGGTCGCGGTGAACGCGGTGGAGGTGTCGCCGTTGACCTCAAAGGACTCGAACTGCGCGCCCCCGAGCTCGGTCACGTGGCGCACGAACGCCTCGTCCACGAAGGTCTTCAGGACGGTGTCCACGGGGGCCTTGATGGTGGTGGATGCATTGACGGACATGGTGCTCCTTGCGGGATCGGTAGCGGTTCGTCGGTTCCGCGCCCGTGGTGACCGGCGCGGGTGCTTCCGTCCATCCTAACGGCGGGAGGGCGGGGCGCCGCCCTCGGCCCGGGCCAGGGGGAGCCACCCCCGTGACCGCCGCAGGATCAGGGGCAGCGCCGGGGTGTCCGCCAAAGAGCGGGCAGGAATCTGGCTCCTGACGGCAACTGGCAGGGTGTCCGCCTCTCTAGACTGATCTCCGGCCGTCCCGGGGGTTCTGGACGCGGCGGCCGAACGGCGGGGTGGGGATCCCGCACGGCGCGCAAGCACGCGCGCACCTGACCGCATCCCGCGACCTCCGCGCGGACGCGCAGCCATGGGGGGTTGAATGTTTCTGCAGCATCCGCGTTCAGCGGGTCACGGCGCGTCGCCGGGCACCTCGGCAACATCGGCGACCGTGGCGCCCGGACCGGTGCCCCGGGACGTCCCCGGGCCGCGGGGCGGTCACCCCGTGGTGCTCCACGTGGTCGAGGCCTTCGGCGGCGGCGTGGCGGCCGCGGTGCGCGACTACGCCCGCGCCACGCCGGAGTGCGAGCACCACCTGCTGTGCCACCTGCGGCCGGAGGCCGTGAACCTCGAGGCGCAGTGGGACGGCGACTTCACCTCGGTGCGCACGCTGCCCGGGGGGCACCTGGCGAACATCAAGGCCACGCGCTGGGCCATCCGTGAGGTCAAGCCGGACGTGATCCACTCCCACTCGAGCTACGCGGGGGTCTACGCCCGCCTGGCCGTGGGCCACCTGCCGCGCCGCCGCAACGACACGCTCTCGCCGCTGAACGCGCCCGCGGCGCCCACCACGCGCGCCGAGCGCCACGGGGACCTGCTCTCGCACGCGGACCTCGCGCCGTCGGGCCAGGACCAGGTTCCCTTGGGGCTCGCAGCACCGCGGGAGCAGGGCACGGGACGACGCCGCACGCGCACCGTGCCGGCCCCGCTGGACAGTGCCCTGCGGGAGCTCACGAGCAACAAGTACCTGGACGTCTCGCTGTCCCGGATCAAGCAGGTGTACACGCCGCACGCGTGGTCCTTCTCCCGCCTGGACCGCTCCCGCCTCACCAGGCTGGGCTACTGGGTCCTGGAGGGTGCGCTCGCGGCACGCACGGACGTGCTCGCCGGCTGCTCCAAGGCCGAGAACAACGTGGCGCACTGGGGACCCATCTCACCGCACACGGTGTACGTGCCCAACATCGCGCACCCGCACGGGGGTCCCAGGCGCCGACCGGAGCCGGGAGAGCCGCTCGTGGTCGCGGGAGCCGGGCGCCTTGCCGCGCAGAAGGACCCGGTGTTCTTCGTGCAGGCCGTTGAGGCCATCCGTGCGGCCGGGCACCGCGTGGCCCCGCTGTGGATCGGCGGCGGGGACGCGGACGTCGAGCAGCTCCTGCGGGATCACGGAGTGGAGGTCACGGGCTGGGTGGGGCACCACGAGGTGCGCGAGCACCTGCAGCGCGCGGACGTCTACCTGCACACGGCGCGCTGGGAGGGCTTCCCCATCACCGTGCTGGAGGCCGCTCTCAGCGACATCCCGGTGGTCGTGCGCCGGATCCGGGTGTTCGACGACGCGGGGCTGCCCGTCGTCGTGGACACCCCGGAGGACGTGGCACGGCGCTGGGCGGAGATCACGGACGAGCGCGCGCGGGACGAGGTCTCCGCGTGGGCGCGCAAGGCGCTGTGGGAGAACTGCTACGCGGTGCAGCGCCGCAGGCTCGGCGAGATCTACGGGATCAGCGTCCCGCTCGTGGAGCACACGGACGCGTGAACAGCGCATCACAGGGGAGAGACCGGGGGAGAAGACCATGACCGTCATCGAGGCACGAGCACCAGAGATGGACAGCCGACCCACCGCACCCGCAGGGGTGCGGGGCGCGGGGATGTGGACGGGCGCGGGAGAGCGCGCCACCTTCACGTGGCTGCACACACCCGAGAACGGACGCACGCGGGGACTGGTGGTGATCGCCCCGCCCGTGGGTCGGGAGCACGTGCAGGCCTACCGGCCGCTGCGCCAGCTCGCGATGCTGCTCACGGGGGCAGGATACTGCGTGGCGCGCGTGAGCTACCGGGGCGTGGGGGACTCCCACGCACTGTCCCCGGAGGAGGACCTGCTCGCCGAGTGGGAGCGCAACATCCTTGACGCCACCCGCCAGGTCCGCGAGGTGTGCGGCATCGAGGACCTGCCCGTCTTCGGCATCGGCTACCGGGTGGGGGCGGGGCTGCTCACGCGCTGTGCGGAGCACTTCGACCGGGTGCTCGCGTGGGAACCCGTGAGCGGCGCCATGTTCGTCAAGCAGTGGGCGCGGCTGCGCCGGGCCACGCTCCCCGAGATCCCCGTGGGGGAGGGGGTAGACCTCATGGGCCTGTGGCTCACGGACGAGCAGGCGCGACAGCTGTCCACCCTCACGGACCCGCGCAAGCTCCCGGAGCTGCCCGGCAACGTGGAGATCCACCGCGAGCAGGACCAGCCCCGCGCCAAGGTGATGTACGGCGTGGAGTCCCTGGACGTGCGGGTGCACTACGACGTGCTGGAGGAGCTGCTGTGGCGGCTGCCCCGCCCGCAGCTGGTGGATTCCGCCTGCGGGGGCAGGGGACCGCAGCGCAACGTGTTCCGGGCCCCCAGCGGTGAGCTGTGCGCCGAGGAGATCGTGGTGGTGGACCCCCAGGGCTACCCCGGGGTGCTGACCGGGCCCGTGCAGGACGAGGCCGCTGCGGTGGCACCGTGGCCGGGCAAGCCCACGACGTTCTTCGCCCCCGGGGCCTCCGAGCCGCGCGACGGCTCCACCCTGTGGTCCGAGACCGCCCGCCGGCTCGCGGGCCAGGGCGTGGTGAGCCTGCGGGCGGACCGGGACGGTGCGGGGGACCGTGCCCTGCTGTGGTCCGACCGGGACCCCAACCCGTACCGGTACCTCAATGCGCAGGCGCTGCGGGAGCAGGCCCAGTGGCTCGCGGACCACTTCCACACGGACGTGGTGGCCACGGTGCTGTGCTCCGGTGCGTGGGCCGCTCTGCGTGCCGCGCGGGAACCCGCGGGGATCGCCGCAACGTCCATGGTCCTCGTCAGTCAGAACGAGTGGCGCATGAACCAGAAGTTCTTCGACGAGCTGCGGCTGAGCTACGACGGGGACGCCAAGCTGCGCGCCAAGACCGCGGCCCGGCCCCCGGAGGCGTCCGGGCCTCACCCGGGCAGCAGGCATGGGGACGGGCGGACCGAACCGGGCCGCGCGGCGTCGGCCCCGCACGGCGCCGAGCGCGCTGCGGCTCGCGCGGTGCCGGAGCGGGCCCGCACGGCCCTGAACGGCGCGCGGGCCTGGGCCACGGACCGGCTGGGGGACGCCAAGCAGGCGGGATCCCTCGCCCTGCGCCACCACACGCCGGAACCGGTGTGGAACCTGATGGCCCGCAGCCCGGCGGCGTCGATCCCGGACCACGTGCTGGAGCGGGCGAGCCGCAACCGGTCCGTGACCCTGCTGGTGGGTCCGGACGACGAACCCCGCTACCGGGAGACCATGGCGGACCGGGCGGTGACCCGGCTGCAACGGCGCGGCCGGGACATCCACGAGCACTTCGTGCCGCACGTGGACCACTCGGTGCTCTCGCGCACCGCACGCAACCTGATCGCTCGTCAGCTCGACGAGGTCTTCGCCCAGTGGAAGGTCCAGTAGCACCGTCATGCCAGACACCCCCGCCGCCCCCGCGCCCCGGACGGACACGTCCCGCGTGGGAGCCAACATCCTGTGGAACTACATCTCGGGATTCACGAGCGTCTTCGGGCTGCTCCTGCTCTACCCCTTCGCCATCGCGATCGTGGGGGCCGAGTCCTACGGCCTGTGGGTCATCGCGTTCAGCGCGATCCAGCTGCTCACGATGTCCGACTTCGGTCTGGGCACGGGCATCGTGCGCACCCTCGCGGACCTGCCCGACGACGCCGCCCACCGGCGCCGCCGGGAGAGCTTCGTGGCGGTGTCGGTGGGAGTGTTCCTGGTGCTCGCCGTGGTGCTCACCACCCTGTACTTCGTGGTGTTCCCGCTGTACCTGGGAACCGTAGCCGTCCCCGAGCGGGACCGCCACGCCGTGGTGCCCATGGTGGTCGCGGCCGGGATCACGCTGTTCGTGTCCGTGCTGGGCCGTGCGTGCAACTCGGTGCTGTGGGCACTGAACCGCCCGGACATCGAGCGCAAGGCCGCCGTGGTGTCCATCCTGGGACGAGCCGCGGGATATGTCCTGCTCATCCCCCTCCAGGGGGGACTGATCGCCCTGGTGCTCGTGGAGTGCCTCTCGCTCCTGCTGCCACCGGTCGTGTGCTTCATCGCCGTGCTGCGCCGCTTCGGACTGGCGCGTCCGCTGCCCGGGGCGTGGCGGGAGCAGGGCCGACCGCTGCTGCGGATGTCCTCCGTCCTGTCCATCGGCTCGCTGTCCCTGCTGGGCGTGTACCAGCTGCCGCTGTTCGTGGTGGGTCCAACCCTCGGGCTGCAGGCCGCCACCGCGTTCGGCGCGCTCATGCGCGTGAGCCAGAGCGCTCGTCTGGTGGTCAGCTGGATCGCCATGCCGTTCGCCTACCCCATCAAGCGGGCCCGTGGTTCCGAGGCCGCGGAGCACATCCGCGTGGCCATGACGGTGTCCCTGCTGGTGGGGCTCATGATCAGCATCCCGCTGCTGGCGATCCCCACGGAGCTGCTGACCGTGTGGCTCGGCTCCAAGATGGCGTTCGCGGCACCGGCCCTGGCCGTGGTGGTCGTGGGCGTGCTCGCCGAATCCCTGGGGCAGGTGCCCACCCTGGTCATGACGCTGCGGGGCAGCCCGCTCGTGGCCTCCCTCATCAGCCTCGCCGTGCTGGTGGTCACCCTGCCCGCGGTGTGGCTCGCGGCCCGGACGGACAACCTGGAGATCGTGATGGCGGCCTCCGTGGTGCCCCTGGCGCTCGCGGTGCCCGTGCAGCTGTACTTCAGCGAACGTGCCGAGCCCAGCGGTGTGAAGGCGGAGAACCTCCGCACCTGGGCGCTCATGGTGCTCGCCGCCGGGGTGGGCGCCGTCGTGTTCGCCGTGCTGGGGCGCGTGCTCCCGGACGTCCTCTCCATCGCGGTGTGCGCGGTGGCGCTCGGTCTGGTGTTCCTGGCGGCGTTCCGCCGGATCCGCCGCCGGGACGACGAGCTCAACGTGGCCCAGCGGGAGGTCGTTCAGGACTCCGCGGTCAGCTCTTCGTAGAGCTCGCGGTAGCGCCGGGCGGCGCCGCGGATGTCGAACTCGTCCCGGGCCAGCTCCCAGCTGCGACGACGCAGCTCGTGGCGCTGCCCGGGGCCCAGTTCCAGCAGCCGGCACACGGAGTCCGCCAAGGACGCGGGATCGGACATGGGCACCACGGCCCACGGCTCCACGGCCAGCAGCCGTGCGTCTCCCGTGTCCGTGGTGACCACGGGGAGTCCTTCCCCCAGGGCCTCGATGCCCGCCATGGGCAGGGCCTCGTGGTTGCTGGAGAACACCATGGCGTGCGCGGAGCGGATCAGCCCGCGCACGTCGGACACCGAGCCGCGCAGGGTCACGGCGTGGTCGATGCCCAGCCGTTCCAGCTCTCGGGTGAGCTCCGTGTTCTCGGGATCCACGCGGTGACCCGCGCAGACCAGCCGGGCGCGGGGGTGGCGCTGCAGCACCCCCGCGAAGGCCGCGAAGAGCGTGGGGTGGTCCTTGGACGGCGCGTGGCGGCCCAGGTGCAGCAGCAGCGGATCTCCCGACGGCTCCGGGGCGGGCTCCGCGGCGGTCACGGAGCCGTTGTGCACGATCCGGATCTGCTCGCCCGGGAAGCGGTAGCCGAACTCCACTGCGAAGTCCCGCGCGGACGGAGAGCACGCCACCACGGCGTCGAAGCGTGAGGACAGTTTCGCGGCGATGCGCCACACGATCCCCGCCACGCGGCTCGAGGCCTGGTCCAGGCTGGAGTGCAGCGTGGACACCCGTACTGCCCCGTGGGGGGTGAGAGCGTTGACCAGGTCGGACTGCTGCAGGTGGGAGTGCACCACGTCGATCCTGTGCCGCTTCACGAGAGTGCGCACGGCCCGCACGGCCGCCACGGGGAGCACGTCACGGCGGCTCATCCCCGCGTAGGTGGTGCTCGTGGCCGCGGCCTCGAGGCGAGGGGACAGCGCCCCGGGGGAGAGCAGCACCAGCAGGTGCGCCTCGTCCCCGGCCTCACGGCTCAGCAGCAGCTGCTCGATGAGGGTCTGCGCGCCGCCGGTCTCGGCGTCGTTGACGATGTGGAGAACTCGCACGGGGCGGGCCTTTCTGCAGAGCGGTGGACGGGAGGGCGGGCGCGGCGCGCCGGCCAGCGGGTCAGGTGGTCAGCGAGTGGTCTGGTGTGCGGTGAGTGGTGCGGGACGCCCGGTTGCCACCGGAGACCCGGACTCGTCCGGGACCCGGGCACGCGAGAGTTCCAGGCCGAGGCACACCCCGGCCACACCCCACACCCAGAAGGCGGAGTCGTAGCTGGTGGTGCCGCCGGCCACCACGAACCACACCACCAGGGTGCACGCGCCGAGCCACAGGGGATTGCGGCCCCCGGAGCGCAGGCACAGGACTGTCAGGAAGATGATGAGCGCCAGGCCGAAGAGCATCCCGCTCTCGAGCACCACGCGGCCGATCACGGAGTAGATGTCCGGCAGCGGGTTGTAGTGCTGCAGATCGCCCAGGGGCATGCGGCCCGTGAGGAACAGCTCGTTGGAGCGGCCGCGCCCCACACCCCACAGGAACGCGGTGGGGTCCGAGAACAGGTAGCGCACGGAGGCGATGATCGAGGACCCGCGGTCCGCCCAGGACCAGTTGAAGGACTCGCGGCGGTCCCGCAGGACGTCCAGGCCCACGTAGACGGCGCCGGCGAGACCCAGGGGCACCAGCAGCACGGCGGCCCATGCCCGGCGCACGGCGTAGGGCGCGATCGCGGCGATCAGCACGACTCCCAGCACCACCACGGCGGCACCTGATCCGGAGATCGCCACGGCCCACAGCACGAGGGCCATGGCCACGACGTCCCGCGGCGTCATCCTGCGCCCGTGGTGGCGCACGACCACCACGAGGGCCATGGCCATGAGGGACAGCGTGCCCACCATGAAGGAGGTCTCCGGGAAGAGCCCGAAGGGCCGGCGCACGTACATGATGAACGTCTCGCTGAACTCGGAGACGTTCGCGTAGCCGGGCAGGCTGTAGAGGCTCTCGAGTGGAATGGTGTCGAAGAGGTCGAAGAACACGTACTTCTGCACGAGTGTGTACGCGGCACTGAGCAGGATGGTCCAGCTCAGCCACGCGATGGCCCGGGAACCCAGGAAGAGGGTGGCCGCCGCGGCTCCGGCCACGGGGAGGGTGTAGACCAGCCACGTGAAGGAGCCCGAGACCAGCAGGGGCTGCGGCGTGAAGAACATCCGCACGAACGAGGCCAGGAACGGCACCGCGCCCACCAGCAGAGCGGTCCACATCACGGGCATGTGGCGGGTGCAGCGCAGGATGAGTGCCACGCAGACCACGCTGGACAGCGGGAGGTTGGTGTTGGACCCCAGCGGCACCGCGGCGTAGGGCAGGGCGGAGAGCACGATCAGCGCCCCCGACAGGGCACGGTCCAGGGCCGTGCCGTGGACCGAGCCGTCCGTGCGGTTTGCGGCGGTGGTCAGGCCCCGGCGTGCGGTCCCGCGCGATCCGGCTCCCGGGACGGGGAGGACGGCCGTGCTCATGAGGTCCAGGTTCCCAGCACCGCGGCCACCGTGGGCTGCCAGTCGGCGTGGTCCCGGCCGGAGACGGCGCGGCGGTCGCGCCGTGGCGTGGCGGCGTCGTCGTACACCGCGCGCAGGGTGGCGCCGAACGCCCGGGTGTCGCGCACGTCGGCGGCGGTGAAGCGGTCGTAGCCGCGGGCCTGCGCGCGCAGGGAGGGCAGGTCCGAGGCGACCACCGGGGTGCCCGCACCCACGGCCTTGGCCAGCACACCGGAGTGCGCGTCGAAGTGCGTGTAGGGCAGCACGATCACCGCGGCCTGCTGCACGAGCGCCGCGAACTCCTCGCGGCTGAGGAAGCGGTCCTCCAGGTCCACGCTGGGGTGGTCGGCGGCGAGGCGCGTCAGCTCGCGGCCCAGCTCGGGGGTCTCGGCGGCGCCGCGCACCAGCAGCGGCACCCCCGCGTCCCCGGCGGCGCGGATGGCCAGCTCGATGCCCTTGTTGGCGCGCATCTCCCCGATGCACAGGGCGAACGGCTCGGCGGGGAGCTGCGCGCTCTGGGCGGTCTCCGGATCCAGTCGGGAGGACACCGGGAGGTCCACGGCCGCCACGGGGCGGCTCGTGCACCCGCGCACGATCTGGGCCTGCTCGGCGCCGTGGGTGACCACCCGGTCCGCGTGCCGCGCGCACGAACGGTCCAGCCACAGCAGGAAGCGCTCGCGCGGGGAGGCGGAGTCCAGGTCGAAGTGCGGCTGGGCGTTGTGCACGAACACCGCAGTGCGCTGGTCCCGGTGTGCTCGCAGCACACCCGGCAGCGGGTACTTGGTGGAGTCCAGGGCGAGCACGGCGGTGCGCCCCGCCCGGGCTGCCGCTGCGCGCACCGCGAGGTGCTCCCGGACGAGGTCCCACACCTGCAGACCGGCGCGCAGCGCCTTCCCTGCGGCCGAGCCCGGCACCCGGGTGCGTCGCGGCGGGACGGTCTCCACGATCCGCACCGGGTGGTCCTCGCCCCACCCCAGGTAGTCGCGTGCGCCCGGCCGGGACACGAGCTGCACGGTGGCCACGCCCTCGTCCGCGCACAGCGCGAGCGCGAGGTCCGCGGCGTGCTCCAGCTGGCCGCCGTACTCGGTGGGGCACACCACGACGACGTCGCGGGGCCCCGTGGTCGGGGCGGGCTCGGCGCTCACGCCGCGCTCAGTGCTCATGGTCCGCGGCGGCGTGGGCACGGCGGCTGGCGCGCTCGGTGGTGGCACGTCCCGAGGCGGCCCGGTGACCGCGCAGCAGCACGAGGAGCAGACCCACGATGAGTCCCACGAGCGTGCCGAGGGCGGTGTTGATGGCCAGGGACGGCCCGGCCTGCTCCTCGGGCGGAGCGGCCTTCTGCACCACGTTGAGCTTGACGGTGGCGGGCTGGGCGCCGTCCTGGGACGGCGGGATGGTCTCGAGCTCCTGGCTCACGGTCACGAGGCTCTCCGCGGTGGCCTGGGCGAGGTCCGCGGCGCCCTGCGCGGACGAGGACGTGGCGGTGATGGTGATCATGGCCGTGTTCGGCTGGTTGGTGGCCACGAGGTCCTTCTCGACGAGCTCCGCGGGGGTCTCCTCCAGGTGGAGCCGGTCCACCACGGGCTGCACCACGGAGCTGGTGGTGGCCACCTGCGCGTAGGAGCCGGCGCGGGCCACGGCGAACTGCTCGCCCATCTGCAGGTCCGTGACCGACCGCGGGTTGGCCACGTTCACGAACACCTGTGCCTGTGACTCGTAGGAGTTGGGCACCACGATCGCGGCGACGACGCCCGCGAGCGCTCCCAGCGCCGTGGCGAGCACCACGAGCGGCCACAGCTGCCGCAGGCAACGGACGTACTGACTCAAATTCATGTTTCTCCCCCTGGAACCCGCACCCGGCGAGAGCCGCCGGGCACACGACGGTCCCCTGATCCCCTCGTGTGTGCACCAGAACTCTAGCCAGGATCACGAACCGCGATCCCCGGAAACGGTGTGTTCGGGACAAACGTGCCCCATAGTGTGGACGGATTCGCGGGAGGAGGGCCCGGCCGCGTTCCTAGACTTGTCCGGGTGGCCGTGCCAGCGGCCGCACGGGACGATCGACGGGGGAGAGATGACGGACCAGGGCGCGGGGGCGGCAGCCGCGGCGGAACCGCTCGTGAGCGTGGTGATCGCGGTGTACAACGGCCAGGACCTGGTGGGGCAGGCCATCAGCAGCGTGCTGCGCCAGACCCACTCGAACATCGAGGTGTTCGTGGTGGACGACGGCTCCACCGACCACACGCCGGAGGTCCTCGCGGGGTACCAGGCGGTGGACCGCCCGGGCCGCCGCGTGCGCGTGCTGCGGCAGGAGAACGCCGGGTGCGGGGCGGCCCGCAACCGGGCGCTGGAGCAGGTGCGGGGCGAGTTCGTGACGTTCCTGGACGCGGACGACGAGCTGCTGCCCCACCACCTGGAGACAATGCTGCGCCGCTACCGGCAGCTGGGGGAGGAGCCCGGGCGGGAGCGCACCGTGGTCTACACCAACGCGTGGCAGTGCACACCCTCCGGGATCAACGCGGAGCGTGTGGTGTACCGCGAGGCCATGCCGGCGCCGGACGAGCAGCGCAGCGTGATCCTGGAGTACAACATCGGCCACCTCTTCGGGCTGTTCCCCCGGGAGTTCTTCCGCGAGGTGGGGGTGTTCGACCCGGAGCAGGTCTTCGTGGAGGACTGGGAGATGTGGCTGCGGGCCGTCTACTCCGGGTGGCGCTTCGACCGCGTGGACGAGGTCACCGTGATCCTCTCGTGGTCCGGGGGCTCCATGCAGTCCCAGCGTGACCGCATGGCGGCGGGCGAGGAGATGGCGCTGCGCAAGACGCTGGCCCGCTTCGAGCAGCAGCTCAGCCCCGAGGAACGCGAGAAGCTGCTCACCCGCCTGCGCAACGGATCCCCGCTCGCGGCGGCGTCGGAGGCGGAGCAGGCCCTGCGCGAGGGCCGTGCGGCAGACGCGCGGCGTCACCTGGAGACGGCCGCGCAGATGATGCCGAGCCAGCGACGCGTGGTGCTCAAGGCGAAGATCGCCCGCGTCCCGGGCGGGATGCGGTGGCTCGTGCGTCGCCAGCGGGCCGTGGACCGCAGCGTGGGGTACACGGACGCCATGCGGCGCTGACCGGCGTGTGGCAGCAGACCCCTCGTGCGGTGCCCGGCCGCACGCAACGGAGCGGGGCCCCACAATGGACAGGGTGAGCACCTCGTCGAACACCCCGCCCGTCCTTCTCGCGTGCGCCCACGGGACCCGTGATCCCGGTGGGCAGCAGGCGGTCGCGGCCCTCGTGGCCGCGGTGCGCGAACGGCTTCCGGGAGTCCGCGTGGTGGACACGTGGGTGGACGTCCAGGAGCCGGACCTCGTGGCGCGCACCGCCGAGCACGCCGGGCAGCGCGCCGTGGTCGTTCCGTTGCTGCTGTCCGCGGGCTACCACGTGTTCGTGGACATGGCCCGGGCCGTGCAGGGCTCACCGCACCACAGGGTGGCCGCGGCCCTCGGACCCGACCACCGGCTCGCGCGCGTGCTCGCCCGCCGGCTGGCCGAGGCACTCGACGCCGCTGGGGAAGCGGCCCCGGAACCGGTCGACGAGATCGTGATGGTCTCCGCAGGCTCCTCCGACCCCCGCGCCGGTCAGGACTGCGAACGGGTGGCGGCCATGCTCTCCGAGGTGCTCGGCCACCCCGTGTCCTCGGCCTACCTCTCCGCGGCCCGCCCGTCCCTGCCCGATGCGCTCGCGGCGGCCCGTGGCCGTGCAAACCCGGGGGACGACGCCGCAGGGTCGCCCCGCACGGATGCCGCTCCCGCGCGTCCTGGGCGCGTGCTGCTGGTCCCGTACCTGCTGGCCCCCGGGTTCTTCCACGGCCGGGCGCTCGCCGCGGGAGCGGACGTCACGGCCGAGCCGCTGCTCGTGCACCCCGGCGAGGTGCCCCCGGAGCTCGTGGAGCTGGTGGTCGAGCACTACCGGGAGGCCGCCTCCGAGGCGTGATCGCACACGGCCCTGACCATGGCCCCGAGCCGGAAGCGCTCCGGGACCACAGCGGGGATTCCGGCCTCCTCGAGCGGCTGCACGCACACGGGCCCGATGGCCACGGCGGTGCAGCGCCCGTCCCGCAGGGCCCGCTGGAGGTCCTCGAGCACGCCGAGGGCGCGGGCGGCGTCGAACACCGCGTCCACCGCCGGCGCCGCGGTGAAGGTCAGGTAGTCCACGCGCCCCTCGACCGCGTCCCGCACGAGCGCGGCCAGGCGCGAGCCCTCGTCCGCGGACTCCCACCGGTACGGTGCCACGACGCGCACGGGCAGACCTGCGGCGCGCAGCCGGTCGAGCTGCTCCTCGTCCGGGGTGCCGTGCACCTGGACCGTCACGGTGCCGCGGGGTGCGGGGTCCCCGGCGAGCAGCCGGTCCACGAGCTCCGCGGTGCGCCCCGAGGAACCGGTGCACGCGCACGGGATCTCGCTCGCCCGCAGCTGCCCCGTGGCCTTCGCCCCGCGCGAGAGCACGGTGGAGGCCCGCAGCGCCGCGAGCAGCTCCTCGCCCAGTCCGTGCCCCTGTGCCACGGCGAGCCAGCGCTTGAGCCCGTAGCCCGTGGTGACCAGCACGGTGCCCGGGGCGGAGGCGATCAGGTCCCGGGTGGCGGCCAGCACGCCGTCGTCCTCGTCCGCGGGCGTGAGCTTCAGGGCCGGTGCGTAGCGCACCCGCGCGCCGTGGCGTTCGAACGCCCCGCCCTGCTCCGAGGCGCGACGGTGGGCGGTGACCGCCACGGTCAGTCCGGTCAGGGCGGGGTGCTCGGGGCTCGTCATGCTCCCAGGGTAGGAGGGGACGCCGACGCCGCACGCACCCCTCGGGCCTCCGCGGTCCCGGCCCGGCGCCCGCGGTGTCCGAGGCCCCGAGTAGGCTGGGGCGCGATCCGCCCGGCCCGTGCACCACGGCGAGGGTCGGGGCCAGGCCCCGCCCGGCGTCGTCGTGCCCCGCGCCGGGTCAGACCGCGCGCCGCCGTGCCATCCGCCCCACACACCAGGAGCCCGCCACTCATGTCCCTGACCGGTCTGCTCACCGCGCTCACCGAGGACCGCAGCTTCGCGAACATCCGCACCCAGGCCGCGCGCCCGCTCGCGGAGCGCTCCCCGGAGACGATCATCAGCGCCACGGACGGGCTGCGCGCCCCCGTGCTCGCGCAGATCGCCGCGGGTCTCGCGGACGACGCCGCGGCGTCGGCTTCCGGGCGCTCCGGCGCCTCCGCCGCGGGGGCCCACGCCCCGGTGCTGCTGGCCGTGACCGCCACGGGCCGTGAGGCGGAGGAGCTGCAGGCCGCGCTGGGCTCCTACCTGCCCGCCGAGCAGATCGCGAACTTCCCGTCCTGGGAGACCCTGCCGCACGAGCGGCTGTCCCCGCGCTCGGACACCGTGGGGCAGCGGCTGAGCGTGCTGCGCCGACTGGAGCGCACCGATCCCTCCGAGCAGCCGCTGCGCGTGGTCGTGGCGCCGGTGCGGTCGGTGCTTCAGCCGGTGGTCGCCGGGCTCGGACAGATGGCGCCGGTGACCCTGCGCACCGGGCAGGACTACGACTTCCAGCAGCTCGTGGCGGAGCTGGCTGGCGCCGCCTACTCACGCGTGGACATGGTCACCCGGCGCGGGGAGTTCGCGGTGCGCGGCGGGATCATCGACGTGTTCCCGCCCACCGAGGACCACCCCGTGCGCGCGGAGTTCTTCGGGGACGAGCTGGACGAGATGCGCTGGTTCGCGGTGGCGGACCAGCGCACCCTCACCACTGCCGAGCACCCCTCGGTGATCGTGGCCCCGCCGTGCCGCGAACTGCTCATCACCCCGTCCGTGCAGTCCCGCGCGGCCAAGCTCAAGGACCAGCTGCCCGGCGGGCGGGAGATGCTCGAGCGGATCGCCGGTGGGCAGTACGTGGAGGGCATGGAGTCCCTGGCCCCGCTGCTCGCGGACGAGATGGTGCAGGTGCTGTCCCTGCTGCCCGGGGGCTCCATGACCGTGGTGCTCGAGCCCGAGAAGGTCCGGGCGCGCGCCCACGACCTCGTGGCCACCAACGAGGAGTTCCTCATGGCCGCGTGGGACTCCGCCTCGGGCGGCAGCGACGCGCCCCTGGACCTCAACGCGGCGCTGGACACGGACGACGGCGCCGCCCGCACCCTCTCGTCCGGCTCGTTCCACACGATCGCCGAGGTGCGCGAGCTCGCCCTGGAGCGCTCGGTGGTCTGGTGGGCCGTGACCGGGCTGAACGTCAACGCCGTGACCACCTCCGAGATCAGCGCGGACACCTCCGACGAGGAGGTCCACCTCGCGGACACGGACGCGGACACCCTCACCGTGACCGCGCGCGAGCCCACCCGGTTCTCGGGGGATGTGCCGGCCGTGCTGTCCTTCCTGGGGGAGCGGGCGCGCGAGGACTGGCGCATCGTGCTGGTCACGGACGGGCCCGGTCCGCTGCAGCGGCTGAGCGAGCTGCTGCACGGAGCGGACGTCCCCGCCGCCCGCCACGAGAGCATCGACGCGGCCCCGCAGCCCGGCCTCGTGGAGCTGACCACCGCGCGCGCCGGGCGGGGTTTCGTGCTCGAGGGGCAGCGGATCGCGCTGCTCACCGAGGCGGACGTGCTGGGCCGCTCCAGCACCTACGACAACCGCGCCGAGCGCAAGCTCCCGCAGCGCCGCAAGCGCAACCAGGTGGACCCCCTGGCCCTGCAGAAGGGCGACTACGTGGTGCACGAGCAGCACGGCATCGGGCAGTTCATCGAGCTCGTGCAGCGGCCCATCGCGGGCGCCATGACCGCTCCCGGCCAGCCGAAGCCCGTGCGCGAGTACCTCGTGCTGGAGTACGCGGCGTCCAAGCGCAACGGGCCCAAGGACCGGTTGTTCGTGCCCACGGACCAGCTCGACCAGGTGAGCTCCTACGTGGGCGGGGAGGCGCCGTCGCTGTCCAAGATGGGCGGGGCGGACTGGAACAAGACCAAGCGCAGCGCCAAGAAGGCCGTCAAGGAGATCGCCAACGAGCTGATCCGGCTGTACTCGGCGCGCATGGCGTCCAAGGGCCACGCCTTCGGCCCGGACACCCCGTGGCAGCGCGAGCTGGAGCAGGCGTTCCCGTACATCGAGACCCCGGACCAGCTCACCACCATCGACGAGGTCAAGGCGGACATGGAGCGGCCCATCCCCATGGACCGGCTGATCTCCGGGGACGTGGGCTACGGCAAGACCGAGGTGGCGGTGCGCGCCGCGTTCAAGGCCGTGCAGGACGGCAAGCAGGTGGCGGTGCTCGTGCCCACCACGCTGCTTGCCCAGCAGCACTCCGAGACGTTCGCCGAGCGGTTCTCGGGCTTCCCCGTGCGCCTGGCCACGCTCTCACGATTCCAGACGGCCAAGGAGTCCAAGGCCACCATGGAGGGGCTGCGCAGCGGTGCGGTGGACGTGGTGATCGGCACCCACCGGCTGCTGAGCAAGGAGATGCAGTTCAAGAACCTGGGCCTCGTGATCATCGACGAGGAGCAGCGCTTCGGTGTGGAGCACAAGGAGAAGCTCAAGGCCATGCGCACGGACGTGGACGTGCTGGCCATGTCCGCCACGCCCATCCCGCGCACCCTGGAGATGTCCATGACGGGCATCCGCGAGACCTCCACGCTGGCCACACCGCCCGAGGAGCGCCACCCAGTGCTCACGTACGTGGGCCCGTACACGAACAAGCAGGTCTCCGCAGCCATCCGGCGTGAGCTCATGCGCGAGGGCCAGGTGTTCTTCATCCACAACCGTGTCTCGACCATCGAGGCGCAGGCCAAGGAGCTCGCGGAGCTCGTGCCCGAGGCGCGGATCGCCGTGGCCCACGGGCAGATGACCGAGTCCCGCCTGGAGCAGATCATCGTGGACTTCTGGGAGAAGAAGTTCGACGTCCTGGTGTGCACCACCATCGTGGAGACCGGTCTGGACATCGCCAACGCCAACACGCTGATCGTGGACCACGCGGACCGCTACGGTCTCTCCCAGCTGCACCAGCTGCGCGGCCGTGTGGGTCGCGGGCGCGAGCGCGCCTACGCCTACTTCCTGTACCCCGCGGAGAAGCCCCTGAGCGAGACCGCTCTGGAGCGGCTCAAGGCCGTGGCCGCGCACAATGAGCTGGGCTCGGGCATGCAGCTGGCCATGAAGGACCTTGAGATCCGCGGGGCGGGCAACCTGCTGGGCGGTGAGCAGTCCGGGCACATCGCGGGCGTGGGCTTCGACATGTACCTGCGCCTCGTGGGCGAGGCCGTGGCGGAGTACCGCGGGGACCAGGACACCGGGCCCGCGGAGATGAAGATCGAGCTGCCCGTCAACGCCCACCTCCCGCACGACTACGTGCCCGGGGAGCGGCTGCGTCTGGAGGCCTACCGCACCATCGCGAACGCCGCCACGGAGGACGCCGTCGCGGAGGCGGGCAACGAGCTGAAGGACCGCTACGGGCCTCTGCCCACCCCGGTGCAGAACCTGCTGGAGGTCGCCCGGCTGAGGATCCGGGCGCGCGCCGCGGGCCTCACGGACGTGGCAACGCAGGGCACCATGGTCCGGTTCTCGCCCGCCGAGCTCAGCGAGTCACGCGAGATGCGCCTCACGCGCCTCTACCCGGGCGCGCAGATCCGTCCGGTGCCGGGCACGGAGGAGCGCATGGTGCTGATCCCCAAGCCCAAGACCGCGCGGATCGGCGGCAAGGACCTCGTGGACGGGGACATCCTCGCGTGGGCCCGCGAGGTGCTGGACGCGATCTTCCCGGTGCTCGAACCCGCCGCCGCGGGCACGGACGCCACTGCGGGCACGGGCGACGTCGCGGGGTAGCGGCCCCGGGGACGTCGGCCCCGCGACCCATCGGCTGCGCGCGTCCCCCGTTCGGGGCTCCTAGGATGAACAGTCATGGGACATCTGCTCGTGACCGGCGGCGCCGGATTCATCGGTGCCAACTTCGTGCACCACGTGCTGGCGCACACGGAGCACTCCGTCACGGTGCTGGACAAGCTCAGCTACGCGGGCAACCGCGAGAACCTGGCGGTCGCTGACCCGGCCCGCTGCGACCTGGTGGTGGGGGATGTCGCGGACGCGGGCGTCGTCGACGACCTGGTGGGCGCGGCGGACGCCGTGGTGCACTTCGCCGCGGAGTCCCACAACGACAACTCCCTGCGGGACCCCTGGCCGTTCGTGCAGACCAACGTGGTGGGCACCTTCACCCTGCTGGAGGCCGCTCGGCGGCACGGGACGCGGTTCCACCACGTGTCCACGGACGAGGTGTTCGGGGACCTTGCGCTGGACGACCCGCAGCGCTTCACCGAGGAAACTGCGTACCGGCCTTCGAGCCCGTACTCGGCCACCAAGGCGGCGTCGGACCACCTGGTGCGCGCGTGGGCACGCTCCTTCGGGGTGGAGGTCACGCTGTCCAACTGCTCCAACAACTACGGCCCGTACCAGCACGTGGAGAAGTTCATCCCGCGCCAGATCACCAACGTGCTCACCGGGCAGCGGCCCAAGCTGTACGGCGCGGGGGAGAACGTGCGGGACTGGATCCACGTGGCGGACCACTCCGCCGCGGTGCTGCGCATCCTGGAGCGTGAGACGCCCGGGCGCACCTACTTGATCGGCGCGGACGGCGAGCGGGACAACCTCACGGTGCTCCGGGAGATCCTGCGGCTCATGGGCCAGCCGGAGGACGCGTTCGAGCACGTGACGGACCGCGCCGGGCACGACCGCCGCTACGCGATCGACGGCTCCCGCACCCGCGAGGAACTGGGGTGGGAGCCCCGGTACACCAACTTCTCGGAGGGTCTCGCGGACACCATTGCGTGGTACACCGAGCACCGCGAGTGGTGGGAGCCCGCGAAGTCCGCCACCGAAGCCGCCTACCGGAAGGCCGGACAGTGAACGCCCAGGACCTCACCGTGCACACCACCGCCATCGACGGCCTGCGGTTCGTGGAACTGCCCGTTCACGGCGACAACCGCGGCTGGTTCAAGGAGAACTGGCAGCGCGCCAAGGCGGTGGCGGCCGGGTTGCCCGACGCCTCGTTCGTGCAGCACAACATCTCCTTCAACGGCTCCCGCGGCACCACGCGCGGGATCCACGCCGAGCCGTGGGACAAGTACGTCTCCGTGGCCACCGGGCGGATCTTCGGCGCGTGGGTGGACCTGCGCCAGGGGACGGGCTTCGGCACCGTGGTCACGCACGAGGTCACCCCGGGCACCGCGGTGTTCGTCCCGCGCGGCGTGGGCAACGCGTTCCAGACGCTCGAGGAGGCGACCGCCTACACCTACCTGGTCACGGACCACTGGCGCGCGGACGCCACCGCCGAGTACTCGTTCGTGAACCTCGGTGACCCGCGGCTGGGCATCGAGTGGCCCGTGCCGCTCGCGCAGGCTGAGCTCTCGGACAAGGACCGCGCGCACCCCGCGCTGGACGACGTCGCCCCGCTGGCTCCCGCGCCCGTCCTCGTGCTGGGCGCCCGCGGCCAGGTGGGCCTGGCCCTCACGGCGCGGCTGTCGACGATGGGGCTTCCGTTCACCGCGTGGACGCGCTCGGAGCTGGACCTAGCTGACCCTGCCTCCTGGCCCGCGGAGATCAGCTCGGGGGACGCCTTGCGGCGCTACCGTGCCGTGCTCAACGCCGCGGCGTTCACGGCCGTGGACGCGGCCGAGAGCACCGAGGGCAGGGCGGCCGCCTGGGCGGTCAACGCCACGGGTGTGGGAGCACTCGCCGCGGCCTGCGCCCGGGCCGGCACCACCCTGGTGCACTTCTCCACGGACTACGTGTTCGACGGCGCCCTGCCGCTGGGCTCGGCGTACGCCCCGGACCACCCTGTGGCGCCGCTGTCCGTGTACGGGCAGTCCAAGGCCGCGGGGGAGACCGCCGTGCGCGCCTGCCCGCGGCACTACGTGATCCGCACCAGCTGGGTGATCGGGCAGGGGAAGAACTTCGTGGCCACCGTGGCGGACCTGGCGCGCCGCGGGGTGGACCCGGCGGTGGTCGCGGACCAGCACGGTCGACTGACCGCGGCGGCCGATCTGGCGGAGGGCGCCCTGCACCTCGTGGACTCCGGCGCCCCCTACGGCACGTACCACCTCACCGGCTCCGGTGCACCGTGCACCTGGGCGGAGATCGCCCGCTGGGTGTTCGAGGAACTGGGGGCGGACCCGGAGCGGGTGCGACCGGTCGGGACGGCTGAGTACACGGCGGGGAAAGTGGGCATCGCACCCCGACCGACCAACAGCTGCCTGGACACCACCAGCCTGGAGGCCACGGGGTGCTCCCCCCGGGACAGCCGGGCCGTGGTGCGGTCGGTTCTCTCCACCACCCACGACTGACCGCACGGTGACGAACACGAGAGAGCCCCGCTGCCTCACGAGGAGGCGGCGGGGCTCTCTGCGGTACTGGGCCGGAATCAGACGGCGCGGTCCTGCTTCTGCTCGCCGGTGCCCACGGCGCGCTGCGCCATCTCGGACGCGTTGCGCGGCAGGTCCAGGGTGACCTCGGTGCCACCGGTGGAGTGCTTGGCGGTGGCGCCGCTCAGGAACAGGGTGGGGACCATCAGCGCCAGGCCGTAGGCCAGGATGCCCACCATGAAGAGCCACCAGCTGTCCGGGTAGGTGCTGAACAGCCACAGGCTCACGAGGATCGTGACCATGCCGCCGCCGAAGAGGACGGCGTTCTTCACGATCTCGCCCTCGCCCGAGTACTGCGGTGCGCGGCGGCCGTGGCGCTCGGTGGTGGTGCGGGTGGCGTGAGCGTCCGCGGCGTGGCTGCCGTCCTCCGTGGTGCGCCCGGTGTGCGGACGGTGCGCGTTGGACTCGGCTTCCGATCTTCTGACCATGAGTTCACCCTTTCAGACCGCCGTGGCGGGCCCAGTACTGTCGTGCGGCCAGTCTAGTGCCTGGCACCCGGACTTGCTGACATTCCGTCGCCGGATGCGGTGGCTCAGAGCCTGCCGGCGATGTCCGCGAGCAGCCGGGAGATGCGGGGCCCGGCGGCGCGGCCCGCCTCCAGGACCTCCTCGTGGGACAGCGCCTCGGGGCTGATGCCGGCGGCCGCGTTGGTCACCAGGGACATCCCCAGGATCTCGAGGCCCGCGTGGCGTGCCGCGATGGCCTCCAGCGCGGTGGACATGCCCACGAGGTCCGCGCCGAGCACCTTGGCCATCTGCACCTCTGCCGGAGTCTCGTAGTGCGGGCCGGGGAACTGGGCGTAGACCCCCTCGTCCAGGGAGGGGTCCACCGTGCGGGCGATGTCCCGCAGCCGCTGGGAGTAGAGGTCCGTGAGGTCCACGAAGGTGGCTCCCTCCAGCGGGGAGCGCGCGGTGAGGTTGAGGTGGTCGCGGATCAGGACGGGCGTCCCGGGGGCCCAGTCCGGGTTGAGTCCGCCGCAGCCGTTGGTGAGGATCATGATCTCGCTGCCCGCGGCCGCCGCGGTCCGAACACCGTGGGACACGGCGCGCACGCCCTTGCCCTCGTAGAAGTGGGTGCGGGCGCCGATCACCAGGGCGTGGGAGCCGTCCGCCAGCCGGATGGAGCGCAGCGTGCCGCCGTGGCCCTCGAGCGCGGGCTTGGAGAAGCCGGGGATCTCGTGGGCGGGGACCTCGGACACGGTCTCCCCGAGCAGGTCCGCCGCTCCACCCCACCCGGAGCCGAGGGTCAGGGCGATCTTGTACCGGTCCACGCCGGTGCGTTCCCGCAGGGCGTCCGCGGCCTGCTGCGCGAGCTCGAAGGGTTCCTGGGCCGTGGTGTCAGTCATGCCACCATCCTAGGCACGCACGGCTGCCGCGTCAGCGTGTGGGCGCGCCCCGGTAGGCTGGGGCGCATGGCTGACATGACTGTGCAGAGGGAATTCGCGGACCAGAAGCTCGTGATCATCGGCGGTGGCCCCGGTGGCTACGAGGCCGCCCTCGTGGCGGCGTCGCTCGGGGCGGATGTCACCGTGGTGGAGGAGCAGGGCATGGGCGGCTCCGCCGTGCTCACGGACGTGGTGCCGTCCAAGACGCTCATCGCGTCCGCGGACACCATGAACCGTTTCGCCTCGGCCCGTGACCTGGGTGTGCACGTGGGCGACGACCTCGACGCCACGGAGGAGCTCAACAACCTGCGCGTGGACCTGGACAAGGTCAACGTGCGCCTGCTGCGCCTCGCGGCCACGCAGTCCCGGGACATCAAGCGCGGCCTGGAGCGCGTGGGTGTGCGGGTGGTGCAGGGCCGCGGGAAGATCGTGGACCGCTACACCGTGGTGGTGGACCCCAGCGACGACGAGCCCTACGAGCTGAAGGCGGACGTGGTGCTCGTGTCCGTGGGCGCCCACCCGCGCGAGCTGGACACCGCCAAGCCGGACGGTGAGCGGATCTTCAACTGGAAGCAGATCTACCAGCTCACCGAGATCCCGGAGAAGCTGATCGTGGTGGGCTCCGGTGTGACCGGTGCGGAGTTCGCCTCCGCCTACAACGGTCTGGGCTCCGAGGTCACCCTGGTCTCCTCCCGCGAGCAGGTGCTGCCGGGCTCGGACAAGGATGCCGCACAGGTGCTCGAGAACGTGTTCGAGCGCCGCGGTCTGCGCGTGCTCTCCCGCTCCCGCGCGGACGCCGTGGAGAACACCGGCGACGGCGTGCGGGTGACGCTGTCGGACGGCCGCAAGATCCGCGGCACGCACTGCCTGCTGGCCGTGGGCTCCATCCCCAACACCGCGGACATGGGCCTCGAGGAGGCCGGTGTTGCCATGACGGATTCCGGGCACATCCGTGTGGACACCGTCTCCCGCACCACCGCCCCCGGCATCTACGCCGCGGGCGACTGCACGGGCGTCATGCCGCTCGCCTCCGTGGCCGCCATGCAGGGCCGCATCGCCGTCGCGCACATCCTGGGTGACACCGTCCACCCGCTGCGCACGGACGAGGTGGCCTCCAACATCTTCACGTCCCCGGAGATCGCGTCCGTGGGCATCACCCAGCAGGACGTGGAGGCGGATCCCGCCATGTTCACCGGAATGACCATGAACCTGGCCACCAACCCGCGCGCCAAGATGATGGCCGTGGACGACGGCTTCGTGAAGATCTTCGCCCGCCGCGGCAGCGGCACGGTGATGGGCGGCGTGGTGGTGGGCCCGCGCGCCTCCGAGCTGATCTTCCCCATCGCGCTCGCGGTCACCCACCGCCTGGGCGTGGACGACCTCTCGGACACCTTCGCGGTCTACCCGTCCCTGTCCGGGACCATTGCGGAGGCCGCGCGCCGCCTGCACGTCCACCGCTGACCCGGCCCCGGGGGCGGTACGACGACGCCGCGGTGACCTTTCCCGCGAAGGTCACCGCGGCGTCGTCGTGCGCGGGGCGGGGGAGGGCTACTCCACGACCACCCGGGCGGCACCCACGGTGTTCATGTCCACGTGGCGGGTCTCGGGGGAGAACCACAGGGCCACCAGCGTGATGAGCGCCGCGAGGGACAGGTACAGGCCCACCGAGCCCACGCCGTAGTTGGCGTTGAGCATCACGGCGATGTACGGCGTGATGGCCGCGCCCAGGATCGAGGCCACGTTGTACGCGATCCCGGAGCCGGTGTAGCGCACGTTGGTGGGGAACAGCTCGGGCAGGATCGCGGACATCGAGCCGAACGTGAGGCCCATCAGGGTCATGCCCACGGTCAGGAAGAACAGCACGCGCGGCAGGGAGGCCTCGGCACCCGTGCCCACGAGGGACGGGGCCATGACGATCCCGAACGTGAGCCCGAAGACCAGGATCAGGGACGTGATCACCAGCTGGGACGAGCGGCGTCCGAAGCGGTCCGCGAGCCAGCCGGAGACGGGGACCATGGCCGCGAACAGCAGCACGGAGAGCAGCTGCAGCACCAGGAACGTGCGGTAGGGGATGCCCAGACCACCGGCGGTGGGCTTGCCGATGCCGTAGGAGAGGATCCACGCGGTCATCAGGTAGAACAGCACGTAGGTGGCCAGCATGATGAACGTGCCCTGGATGATCTGCACCCACGAGGTCTTGAACACCTCCAGCACGGGGGCGGTGACCTTCTGCCCCTGCTTCTCCGCGTGCTTGAACACGGGGGTCTCCTCGAGCTTCACGCGCACCCACAGGCCCAGCAGCACCATGACCACCGAGGCCAGGAACGGGATGCGCCAGCCCCACACCAGGAATGCGTGGCTGGTGCTCGGGTCCTCACCGGCGGTGCCGAACTGCATGAGCACCGTGAGCAGCAGGAAGAAGCCATTGGCCAGGATGAATCCGAACGGCGCACCCAGCTGGGGCCACATGGCGGCGCGGGCCCGCTTGCCCTCCTCGGCGTACTCGGTGGCCAGCAGCGAGGCGCCGGACCACTCGCCACCCAGGCCCACGCCCTGGCAGAAGCGCAGGATGGTGAGGATCAGGGGTGCCCAGATGCCGATCTGGTAGTACGTGGGCAGCACACCGATCAGGAACGTGGCGATGCCCATGGTCAGCAGTGCGCCGATCAGGGTGGCCTTGCGGCCGATCCGGTCCCCGAAGTGCCCGAAGATCACGGAGCCGATGGGTCGGCCGAAGAACGCCGCCGCGAACGTGGCCATGGAGGCCAGCAGCTTGGCGGTGTCGTCGTTGCCCGTGAAGAACAGAGCGGGGAACACGGCCACGGCAGCCGTGGCGTACACGTAGAAGTCGTAGAACTCGATCGTGGTTCCCACCAGGGAGGCCAGGATCACGCGGCCGCGCGGCACCCTCTGGTTCAGGGACGGCGAGCCGGGGCCCGCGGGGGAAGCGGTCGTGGACATGGAGCTCCTCATCGGCAGTCGGTTCGAAGAATGACTACAAGATAGGGGCGCGGATACCACATGGTGAATTCAAGTGTCCATAATGTGAGACAGCCCGTTGACGGCCTGCGGGTGGCCGTTCCGGGGGCCTCGACCGGTACCCCGCACGAGATTCCGATCGTCGGGGGTACGGCGCAACGCACGAGGCCCCGGTCCGCGGGGGACCGAGGCCTCGTGACGGCGAGAGGACTCAGGACTCGATGGTGGCCAGCACGGTGCCGGCGGAGACCGTGTCCCCCTCGGAGACCTCCAGGTCCTTGAGCACACCGGCCTTGTGGGCCGTCAGTGGCTGCTCCATCTTCATGGCCTCGAGCACCACGATCAGGTCGCCCTCGGCCACCTCGTCCCCGTTGGACGCGGCGATCTTCACGATCGTGCCCTGCATGGGGGAGGTCAGGGCGTCGCCGGAGGCGCCTCGTGCGGCCGTGCCGCCGCGGGCGCCGCGCTGCTTGCGGGGCTTGGCCTGGGCGGGCGCCGCGGAGCGGGTGGTGCCGGGCAGCTGCGGCATGGTGACCTCCAGCCGCTTGCCGCCGACCTCCACCACCACGGTCTGCCGCTCGGGCTCGTCCGCGGCGGGCTCGGGGGACGCGGTGAACGGCTCGATGCTGTTGTCGAACTCCGTCTCGATCCACCGGGTGTGCACCGTGAAGGGGGTCCCCTCCGGGGTGGCGAACGCGGGATCGGAGACCACTGCGCGGTGGAACGGGACCACGGTGGGCATGCCCTCGATGGTCATCTCCTGCAGGGCACGGCGGGAGCGCTCGAGCGCCTGCGTACGGGTGGCGCCGGTGACGACGAGCTTGGCGAGCATGGAGTCGAAGTTCCCGCCCACGGTCTCGCCGGCCTCCACGCCGGAGTCCACGCGGACGCCCGGTCCGGAGGGGACCGTGAACGTGGTCAGGGTGCCGGGGGAGGGCATGAAGTTGCGCCCGGCGTCCTCGCCGTTGATGCGGAACTCGATGCTGTGCCCGCGCACCTCGGGGTCCTCGTAGCCCAGGGCCTCGCCACGGGCGATCCGGAACTGCTCGCGCACCAGGTCCAGGCCCGAGACCTCCTCGGAGACGGGGTGCTCCACCTGCAGGCGCGTGTTGACTTCCAGGAAGGAGATGGTGCCGTCCTGGCCGACCAGGAACTCGCACGTCCCGGCGCCCTGGTAGTTGGCCTCGCACAGGATCGCCTTGGAGGACTCGTAGAGCCGCCGGTTCTGCTCCTCGCTCAGGAACGGCGCGGGGGCCTCCTCCACGAGCTTCTGGTTGCGGCGCTGCAGCGAGCAGTCCCGCGTGGAGACGACGACCACAGTGCCGTACTGGTCCGCGAGGCACTGGGTCTCCACGTGGCGGGGAGCGTCCAGGAAGCGCTCCACGAAGCACTCGCCGCGGCCGAACGCGGCGGTGGCCTCACGCACTGCGGACTCGTAGAGCTCGGGGATGGCGTCCCGCTCGCGCACCACCTTGATGCCGCGTCCGCCGCCGCCGAAGGCCGCCTTGATCGCGATGGGCAGACCGTGCTGGTCCGCGAAGTCCAGAACCTCCTGGGCGGAGGAGACGGGGTCCGCGGTGCCGGGCACCTGGGGCGCGTTCACCTTCTCGGCGATGTGCCGGGCCGCGACCTTGTCACCCAGCTGGGCGATCGCGGCGGGCGGCGGGCCGATCCACGTGAGGCCGGCGTCGATCACGGCGGCGGCGAACTCCGCGTTCTCGGAGAGGAAGCCGTAGCCCGGGTGGACGGCGTCGGCACCCGAGCGCCGTGCGGCGTCGAGCACCTTGTCGATCCGCAGGTAGGAGTCCGCGGCGGTGGTGCCGCCCAGGGAGTAGGCCTCGTCCGCCATGCGCACGTGCAGCGCGTCCCGGTCCGGGTCCGCGTACACGGCCACCGAGGTGATGCCCTCGTCACGGGCGGCACGGATCACGCGCACCGCGATCTCCCCCCGGTTGGCCACGAGGACCTTGGTGAGGGGGCGGGTGCCGGTGGCGGCCTCTTGCTGCCGCGAGGTGGTTGTCACGTGTGAACTCCTTGTCGACTCTCTGCCGAAAGATTAGTGCCCGTCCCGGGGGATCACCTAAGTGTGGCGGCAACCCGTCACGACAGCTGTGGAACCCCTACAAATCCGTGCGGTCCACTTCGTCACGCCGCTGACCACCAGGAGGTGGCCGACACCCCGACCGCGCGCAGCAGCTCCCGCAGGGTGGAGAGGCTCAGTCCGATCACGGCATGGGGGTCCCCCGTGACGCGCTCCACGAACACCGACCCGCGCCCGTCCAGGGTGAATGACCCGGCCACCTGCAGGGGTTCCCCCGTGGCCACGTAGTCACGGATCTCCTGGGCGCTCATGTGGGCGAACTGGACGTCCGCCGAGGCGGTGGCACCCTCCCCGAGGGCGGGATCGCGCCGCGTGTCCACGAGCCAGTGCCCGGTGTGCAGGGTCCCGGTGCGACCGCTCATCCCGGCGATCCGCTCCACCGCCACCTCGGGGGTGTACGGCTTGCCGTAGCTCTGCCCGTCCAGCTCGAACACGGAGTCGCACCCCAGTACGAGCGCGCCGGCCGAGCCCGGCAACTGGGCCACGGCCTCGGCCTTGGCGCGGGCCAGGCGCAGCGCGGTGTCCCGGGGGGTCAGCGGCCCCTCGGCGGCGACGAGGGCGTCCTCGTCCACGTGGGAGACCACGGTGTCGAACGGAATGCCGGCCTTGCTCAGCAGCCCGGCGCGGGCGGGGGACTGGGACGCGAGGATGAGTGAAGGTTCCACGGGCCCACTCTACGGCGCGGCGGGCAGCGCGTTCCGGGCAGGGTATGGCTCGGGGCACGGGACAGCGGTGGCCACCGAGGACCTGGTGGGTCCCTCGGCCCCGGCAGCATGCCCGTGCCGCGCCCACGTTGCGCGCGTAGGAGGAGCCCTGCCGCTCGGTGGCTTCCACCACGCGCAGTGGGCAGGGAAGGCCGGGGTGGTCGTGGACGAGGCGGTCCAGCGCGCCGGGCGCCCCGTTGTTCACCACGAGCACCTCGAAGGCCGGTGCCGCGAGCTGCGACCCCAGAGCGGCCAGCTGCAGGGGGAGGGTCTCCGCGTCACGGCTGCACGGGATGACCACGGACACCACGGGGGAGCCGCCCGTCACCTCACGCACTCGAGGCCCGCCGTCAGACGTCGCGGGCGGAGTGGGAGGACGCCGAGGAGCCGGCCGAGGAGGACCTGCGGGAGCGGGCCCGGTCGGGGGTGGCGCGGCGCTTGGCCCGGAACCCTCGCGACGACTTCTTGGTCTCCCCGTAGTAGGACGAGTAGCCGCGTCGGTATCCGCCGTAGCCGAAGCCGTAGTGGGAGGAACCCACGCCCCGCGCCGGAGCCAGGTTGAGCACGGCACCGAGCAGTGTCACGGACACGCGCCGCAGCATCGAGGCCGCGAGCTCCACCTGCTCCTTGCGGGTGCCACCCACCTCGATCACGAGGATCGCCCCGTCGGCCGCCGCCGCGAGCAGGCTGGCGTCCGTGACGGGCAGAACGGGCGGGGCGTCCACGAACACCATGTAGGACTCCCGCAGCTCGGTGAGCACGTGCTTCATGCGCTGTGAGCCCACGAGTTCGGACGGGTTCGGTGGGATGCGCCCGGCGGGCAGCACCATCAGGGAGGAGCCGGGGACCTGCTGCAGGGCATCCTGCAGCGCGACCTGACCGGACAGCACCTGGGTGAGCCCCACGGAGCCGTCCACCCCGAACACTCCCGCCACGGTGGGCCTGCGGAGGTCGGCGTCCACGATCACGGCTGCCTCGCCCGCGTGCGCGAAGGAGTTGGCGATGGCCGTGGTCACGGTGGACTTGCCCTCACCCGGGTTGGGGCTCGTGACCACCACGCACCGCGGCGGGTTGTCCACGCTCACGAAGCGGAGGTTGGTGCGCAGCTGGCGGACCGCTTCGTGGGCGGCGTCGTCCTCCACCTCGCCGCGGTTGTTGCCCTTGAGGGACGGGGTCTTGGGGAGGATGCCCAGCACGCCGGCGTCGGTGAGCTCCTCGACCTCGTGGGACGTGCGGATGCGCACGTCGGACACCTTGCGCAGCAGCGCCACGGCGTAGCCGGCCAGCAGCCCGGCGGCGGCGCCGGCCAGGAGGTACCGCTTGGTGTTGGGGCTCGACGGCCCGCCGGGGACCTGGGCGTCCTCGAGGGGCACCACGCGCACGGGTGAACTGTTGCCCTCGAGGTCCTGGACCACCTCGGCGGTCGCCTGCAGCGCCGAGTTGGCGAGAGCCGCGGACTTCTCCGGATCGTCGGCGGTGGCGTCGACCTTAATGAGGGCGGAGTTGGGGACCACGCTCGCGGTGAGGTGGCCCGCCACCTCGTCCGCCGTCAGACCGAGGGCGGGATCCTGGGCGATCTTCTCCGCCACCGAGCGGGAGGAGATCACCGGGATGTAGGCATTGGCCTTGTTCTGGGCGGCGACGTCCCCGTTGAGCACGTCCCCCAGGGAGCTGCTGCCCGTGGTGGTCACGAACCCCGTGGAGGAGGACGTGTAGATCTTGGGCTGGGCCAGGGCCACGCCGAAGGCCAGCAGCAGCCCGGCAAGGGTGGCCGCCAGCAGCAGCACGAGGTTGGCGCGGGTGAGGCGCAGGAAGTCAATGACGGTCATGCCGGCCCTGGGGGTGGGTCTGTGCGGGGGGATCACCGACATCCGCGGGCGCGGGGACCGGAGGGGTTCACCGGATCTTGCAGCGCGCTGCGTGGAAGATGCGATTTCCTGGAGTTTAGCAATGATTCACGGCTGCTCCCCGGAGCGGCACTGCCCCTGCCGGCTCAGGAATCCCTGTGTGACCAGGTCGGACACGAAGTCCCGCACCTGCGGCCCGATCTCCGTGAGGGGTGCACCGGTCGCCTCGGCCAGCACCTGCGGCAGCGAGTCCTCCGGCGTGGACTGCGCCAGGTGCCAGATCAGCGCGGCGGAGTCGTTGAGGACCACGGGCCGGCCGCCGGGGACGAGTGCGAGGCACACGCTGCCGAGCACGGTCTCCGAGGGGGCCACCTCGACCACGGCCGTCCCCGGCGCGGGGCGAAGCACGCCGGCTCGGGCCGGAGCGCGCCGCGCCGGAGACGCGATGGGCTCCGGGCCGAGCAGCCACGAGTCGGGCTGACCCGGTGCTGCGGGCGGGGAACCGGGCACCCGCGGGTCCGGTGCTGCGGGCTGGTCCGGCGCCGTGGTGTCCGCGGGCGCGGTGCTCGGAGTCCCGGGAGCGGGGGGCAGGGGCATCGACGACGCCGCGTCCGGGCCGGGAGCCGGGCTAGGCAGGACAGTACCGGGGTGGGCCGGCGCAACCTCGTGGGGATGCTCTGCGGCGTGCACCCCACCTGGGAGGGGGGCGGCACCGGGGGAGGCCCCGGCGGTCAGTCGGTCCGCCGTGTCGGGACGACGTCGCGCGCGGCCGGTGAGCAGTTCCGTCACGGCGCGCACGGGGCGGGACACGGTGGCTCGCGTGATCTCCAGGGCGGTGGGCTCCCGGCCCAGGTCCATGCGCAGGTGGTCCACGTTGGGAAGCGGCGCACGCAGCGCGACGGCGAGCTTTCCGCCCACGGTGGTGGCGGCTTTCATGCGGGCCCGCCACTCCTGGGAGCGCGTTCCCTCGTGGGACAGCACGAGCCACAGGTCGTGGGTGGGACGGTCGCGGTAGTTGGGCAGCTGACCCGTGGCGGCCGCGAACGCCACGGTGGCCTCAAGTTCTGCGGCCCGTTGCTCGAGGCGTCGCCAGTCGGCCTCGGTGAGCACCTCGGCCAGGTGCCCCACGTCCTGGGTCATGGACTCGGGGCTGCGTGCCGCGTGCACCAGGATGATCAGGGCGTGCTCGAGCGTGCGCGGCACGTCGCACGGGTAACCGGCCACGAGGCGGGTGCGGCGCTGCGCCCACAGCTGGTCGAACAGTTCCTCGGGGTCCGTCTCGAACCCCGGGAACGAGCGGTGGATGTCCACGAGCCCCCAGTGGGGGTGCCGCATGGTCTGGGCGTGCTGGAAGATGGAGCCGGACCGGAACGTGGACACGGTGTTCCAGTCGTACTCGTGCAGCGCCTGCACCAGGAGGTCCGCGTGGGAGGGCCGGGTGAGGACGTCCACGTCGCTGCTCACCCGCCCCCGCACGTACAGCCGGGGGTCCGCGGCGTAGCCCTTGACCAGCAGGGCGTCCACCCCACGGGCCCGCGCCACCGCCTGGATCTCGGCGTGCGCCAACTCCACCCGTGCCGCCAGGGGGATGTCGGATCGCTCCATCACCCCAGGTTAGCGCGGGTTGGGAGTCACACGGCGCACAGTTCGCTGCGGGTGAGGAACCGGCGCCCGGTGGGGGTCTCCAGGGAGAACCCGGACCCCCGCCCCGGCACCGCGTCGATCACCAGCCGGGTCCGCCGCCACGCCTCGAACTGTTCCGCGGAGATCCAGAAATCCACCGGGCCCAGCTCGGACGAGTCCGCCGCGGTCAGCCGGGCGGTGCCCAGCAGCACGTCGGAGTCCCCCGTGCGGAACTCCCCGGCGGGGAAGCACATGGGTGCGGAGCCGTCGCAGCAGCCGCCCGACTGGTGGAACATGAGCGGCCCGTGCACCTGCCACAGTTCCCGCAGCAGCTCCACGGCTGCCGCCGTGAACCCCACCCGCGAGGTGTTCTCCCCGGGGACGGCGGGGGTGGCCTCCAGTGCCACCTCGATCCCGCCGGTCCCGACGCCGGTGCCACCCGCGAGGGCTCCAACACCGTCCGCCCCGGCAGCGGGGCGGTCGGCACCGGCGCCGCTGGGGCCGATGCCGTCCCCGGCCGCGTCAGGTTCCGAGGGCGTCGTCGTCGACTGCGTGTTGGCGACGCGGCCCTGCTCTACCTGCTCACCCATGTGCGTCCCGCCGTTCCGGTCTAGAAGAAGCCCTGCGCGGACTCCGTGTAGGAGACCAGCATGTTCTTCGTCTGCTGGTAGTGGTCGAGCATCATCAGGTGGTTCTCGCGCCCTATGCCCGAGGACTTGTACCCGCCGAACGCCGAGTGCGCGGGGTAGCTGTGGTACTGGTTCACCCACACGCGCCCGGACTGGATGGCGCGCCCGGCCCGGTAGGCGGTGTTGCCGTCGCGGGACCACACGCCCGCGCCCAGGCCGTAGAGGGTGTCGTTGGCGATGGAGATGGCGTCCTCGTACGAGCCGAACTTCGCGACCGAGAGCACCGGGCCGAAGATCTCCTCCTGGAAGATCCGCATGGAGTTGGTGCCCTCGAACACCGTGGGCTGCACGTAGTAGCCGCCCGCGAGGTCGCCCTCGAGCTCGGCGCGCTCGCCGCCCACGAGCACCTTGGCGCCCTCCTTCTTGCCGATGTCCAGGTAGGAGAGGATCTTCTCCAGCTGGTCGGTGGAGGCCTGCGCGCCGATCATGGTGTCGGTGTTTAGGGGGTTGCCGGCCGTGATCTGCTTGACGCGCTCGATGCCGTCCGCCAGGAAGGAGTCGTAGATGGACTCCTGGATCAGGGCGCGGGACGGGCACGTGCAGACCTCGCCGGAGTTCAGGGCGAAGAACGCGAAGCCCTCCAGGGACTTGTCGTAGAACCCGTCCTTCTCCCGTGCCACGTCCTCGAAGAAGATGTTGGGGGACTTGCCACCCAGCTCCAGGGTGACGGGGATGATGTTCTCCGAGGCGTACTGCATGATCAGCCGCCCCGTGGTGGTCTCACCCGTGAACGCGATCTTGCGGATCCGCTTGTTGGAGGCCAGCGGCTTGCCGCACTCCACGCCGAAGCCGTTGACGATGTTCACCACGCCGTCCGGGACCAGGTCCTGGATCAGTTCCATGAGCACCATGATGGACGCCGGGGTCTGCTCCGCGGGCTTGAGCACCACGCAGTTGCCCGCTGCCAGCGCGGGGGCGAGCTTCCACACGGCCATGAGGATCGGGAAGTTCCACGGGATGATCTGGCCCACCACGCCCAGGGGCTCGTGGAAGTGGTACGCCACGGTGTCCTCGTCCAGCTGGGACAGGTGGCCCTCCTGCGCGCGGATGGCACCGGCGAAGTACCGGAAGTGGTCGATGGCCAGGGGGATGTCCGCGTTGAGCGTCTCCCGCACGGGCTTGCCGTTGTCCCAGGTCTCGGCCACCGCGATGGTCTCGAGGTGCTGCTCCATGCGGTCCGCGATCTTGTTCAGCATGAGCGCGCGCTGCGCGGGGGTGGAGGCGTTCCAGGACGGGGCGGCGGCCCAGGCGGCGTCGAGCGCGGCCTCGATGTCCTCGGCGGTGCCCCGGGCCACCTCGGTGAATGCCCGGCCCGTGACGGGGGTGACGTCCTCAAAGTACTGGCCCTTGACCGGCGGGACCCACTGGCCCCCGATGAAGTGCTCGTAGCGGGGCTTGAAGGTGATGACGGATCCGTCCGTGCCGGGCTGGCTGTACACGCTCATGGTGACCATCCTTGGATCGGTAGTGAGGTGGATCACAGCCTAGTGCCCAGCGCCGACACGATCGACCCCCGCATGCCACGGGGCGGCCCGGGATCAACCCGAGTCGCCCCGTTCGCAGAAGGTGCCGGCGGTGACGCGCGTGCTACACGGTGCGCTGACCGTCCGTCGCCCCGGGTGAGGTCTGGGACAGCGTGGCACCGGACGCCGACGCCGCGTGCTCCGGTTCGCGCGCGGAGGTGCCGTTGCCGGGGAGGCCGGCGGCGTCGTCGTCCTTGAACGGGCGACCGGCCAGCGGGGCGTTGTAGCGGGGGAGGTCCAGGATGCCCTCGCGCTTGGAGACGACCGTGGCCACCAGCGCCTGGCCGGTCACGTTGAGCGCGGTGCGGCCCATGTCCAGGATGGGGTCCACGGCCAGCAGCAGGCCCACGCCGTCCAGGGGCAGGCCCAGGGTGGACAGGGTCAGGGTGAGCATGACCGTGGCACCGGTGGTTCCGGCGGTGGCGGCCGAGCCCAGCACGGAGACCAGCGCGATCAGCACGAAGTGCATGGGCATGAGCTCCACGCCGTAGAACTGGGCCACGAAGATCGCGGCGACCGCCGGGTAGATCGCGGCGCAGCCGTCCATCTTGGTGGTTGCACCCAGCGGGATGGCGAAGGACGCGTAGTGCCCGGGCACGCCCAGGTTGGACTCGCTCACGCGCTGGGTCACGGGCATGGTCCCCAGGGAGGAGCGGGACACGAAGCCCAGCTGCATGGCGGGCCACACACCGGCGAAGAACTGCTTCACGGACAGACCGTTGAGCTTGACGATCACCGGGTACACCACGAACGCCACCAGGAGCAGCCCGGCGTACACGGTGAGCACGAAGCTCACGAGCGAGCCCATGGAGGTCCAGCCGTACTCGAACACTGCGGTGCCGATCAGGCCCAGGGTGCCCAGCGGGGCCAGGCGGATGATCCACCACACGACCTTCTGCATGATGGCCAGCCCGGACTTCATGAGGTTCAGGAAGGGCTCGGCCTCCCGGCCCACCTTGAGGGCGGCGATCCCGACCACCAGGGAGACCACCAGGATCTGCAGGATGTTGAAGTTCACGGTGGTCTTGACGGTCTCGGGGTCGATGACCTTGGAGGTGGTTTCCAGGCCCAGGAAGTTCACGGGGATCAGGCCCTTGAGGAACGCGAGCCACGAACCCTCCGTGCCGGAGTAGGTCTCGGGCTGCGGCTGGCCGGTGCCCACACCGGGCTGGACCACCACGGCCAGCACCATGCCGATCACCACCGCGATCAGCGAGGTGATGGCGAACCACATGAGGGTCTTCCACGCCAGTCGGGCGGCGTTGGAGACGTCGCGGAGGTTGGCGATCGAGGAGATGACCGCGGTGACCACGAGCGGAACCACCGCCGCCTTGAGGATGGTCACGTAGCTGGAGCCGATGGTGCCCAGCGTGGTCATGAGCCAGTTGGGGCTCTCCTCGGGGTCCCCGCCCATGGCAGAGGCCAGGGACCCCAGGAGAACGCCCGCGATCAGGGCAATGAGGATCTGCCACCCGAAGGAGGTCATCCACCGCGGCAGACGCCGGGTACTTTCTGCGGAATTCATGCGCGCCACGATAGGGCGGCGAATGGTAATCCGCACACCCCTCGTGACGAACTGTGACGCCCGGATCCTGGGACAGCCCGGGAAAGCCCCCGGGAATCCGCTCCCTACAGCGCCAGGGCGTAGGTGAGTGTGTCCAAGCCCACGGAGCCCAGCCGCAGCGCGCGGCTGTGGAATCGCTTGAGGTCGAAGTCCTCGCCCTCGCGCGCCATGGCCTGCTCGCGGGCGTCGAGCCACATCTGCAGCCCGATCCGGTAGGAGGGTGCCTGCCCGGGCCAGCCCATGTACCGCAGCCACTCGAAGCGCAGGGTGCCCTCCGCCATCGCCACGTTGTGGCGCAGGAACTTCCAGCCGTCCTCGGGGGTCCAGACCTCCCCTGCGCGGGCGCCACCCAGCATCTCCCCGAGCGCCTCGGGGATCTCGAAGCCGCAGTGGAAGCCCACGTCGAAGATCACGCGCACGGTGCGCAGCCGCTGCGAGTCGAGCATGCCCATGCGGTCCCCGGGGTCGTCCAGGAAGCCGAGCTCGTCCATGAGCCGCTCCGCGTACAGGGCCCAGCCCTCGCCGTGGCCGGAGACCCAGATGCCCATGCGGCGCCACTCGTTGAGCTCGCCCGCGTTGGCCAGGGCCGTGGCGCACTGCAGGTGGTGGCCCGGGATGCCCTCGTGGTACACGGTGGTGGTCTCCTCCCACGTGTTGTGCTGGGAGACCCCCTCCGGCACGGACCACCACATGCGCCCCGGGCGGGAGAAGTCCGCGCTGGGCGGGGTGTAGTAGATGATGCCGTCGTGCGTGGGCGCGATGCAGCACTCCAGGGTGCTCATGGGCTCGGTGATCTCGAAGTGCGTCCCGGCCATCTCCGCCAGCGCGGTGTCCGAGAGCTTCTGCATCCACGCCTGCAGCTCCTCGGGGGAGTGCAGCTGCCTGTCGGGGTCCGCGTTCAGGGCGGCCATGGCCTCCTGCACCGTGGCTCCGGGCTTGATCTGCTCGGCCACGGCGCGCTGCTCGGCGTCCAGCTCCAGCAGCTTCTGCACGGCCCAGTCGTAGACCTCGCGGGGATCACGGCGCGCGCCCAGGAACGAGGCGAGGTGCAGCCGGTAGTCCTCGATCCCGCACGCGTCGGACTCGCGTGCGACCGGGGCGAAGTCCTCGCGCAGGATCCGCGCGATGTCCCGGTAGGCCGCGCGGGCGGCGTCGGACGCGGCGCGCAGCTCGTCCCGCAGGGCATCCGGCGCGGCGGGGTCAGCGGCGAGCGACGCGAAGAAGCCGTCGTCGGACGCATACTGCTCCGCCTGCTGGGAGGCCTCCACGATCTGCGGGGCCGACGGCGGCCGGTTCAGGGAGACGGCCTCGTCCAATCCCGCGCGGTACTGCTCCAGGGCGGCGGGGATGTTGGTCATGCGCCCGGCGATGTGCTTCCAGTCCTGCTCGGTCTCCCGCGGCATGGCGTCCAGCACCTGACGGATGCCCTGCACGGGGGACTCGATGTTGTTGACCGCGGAGACGTCCAGGTTGGCCTCGTGGCGGTCGCGCTCCAGTTCGAGCTCGTTGCGCATGGCGTGCAGGGTCACCCGGTCCACGTCGTCCTCCGGGGTGACCTCCTCCAGGCGCGCGAGGGTGGAGCGGACGAGCTCGGCACGGGCTGCACGGCCGGCGGGACCGAAGTCCGGGTACTCGGTCTCGTGCCCGGGGAAGCCCAGGAAGGTGGCGTCGCTCGGGTTCAGGGCGAGGCTCTCGTGGAAGTAGGTCTCGGCGAGCTGGTCCGCCGCCGTGGCCGTACGCTGCGTGGAACCCAGGGGTGCGAGGGGTTCGTGGGACGGGGATGAGGTGTCGGTGTGAGTCACAGAATGTAACCCTAGTCACACCGGCGACACGGACAAGCACCGCCGTGCACGGCGGTCACCCGGCGAAGCGCTCCGCGAGCTCGTCCAGCAGCTCCAGCACGGCTCCGCTGCCCGCCACCGGTCCGCCCGCGAGCAGCCCGTCCGCGCCCAGCACCACGGCCCAGGGGTTGCCGGGCCGGTCGAAGACGATGGCTGCGGCCTGGTCGGCATCCACCAGCGCCGCGCCGCGCAGGGCCTCCGGAAGCTGCTCGCGCTCGTCCTCGTGAGCCACCACGGCGTGCAGCGCCACCGGGCCGGTGTGGCTCCCGAGCTCCGTGAGCCGCTGGATCATGGGGGCGCACCAGCCGCACGTGAGGCTCACCGTCACCAGTGCGCGAGCTCGAGTGGCGGACAGACCCCGCAGCGTCACCACCTGGCCGTCCGCGGTGGTGAGCCCCGCGTAGGGGATCGGCAGCCGCTCGTAGTCCTGCGGCTCGTCGTCCGCCTGCTGCGGCCCCCCGGGCTCGGTCGCGGGCCCCTCCGTCGCGACCGCGTCCGCCGCGGTCGTGCCGGGGCTCACGGGGGGCGACGCCGCGGCGTCGCCGTCCTCGCGCAGGGTGCGGGGCAGCGGTGGGACGCGGGCGACGTCGTACGGGTCGCCGGCCCGGCCGTGTGCGGGCCGCTCGCTCCAGAGGGTGAGCAGCACGAGGAGCGCGGGGATGGCGAGGGCCGTCACGCCCCACCACGGCAGACGGAGCACGGGGCCGTGGAACGCGACCGCGGACAGGGCGAGTGCCAGGGCGGCCGTGAGGGTGAAGGCGGCGTTGCGCACCACGGTGCGGCGTGAGACCGGCGCACGGGAGAGCCCGCCGAAGCACCCGCACGAGGCAGGATCAGGTGCCCGAGTGCCCCGGAGAACCACCACGGTGAAGACGGTGAACAGTGCCGTGGCCGCGAAGGCGCTCAGCAGCAGGAACGGGCCGGAACCGAGGAGCAGGCACGCGGCCAGCAGGATCTCCCCCCAGGGGAGGGCGCGCTGCAACCAGGGGGCGCGAAGGGCCCGGGGGAGCGGTGCGGTGGTGAGGATGGTGCGGCCGGTGTCCGGCACCGCGAGTTTCGCCGCTCCGCTGAGGAGCAGCACGGTCGCGAGGGAGACGAGGGCGGAGAGGGCGATGACAGGCACCGGACCATTATCCCCGCCGCGGAGGTCGACCTCGTGCCGGCGGGCAGGTCACAAGAGGGCCACGAGCGAGACGGTCGTCGTGAGTTCGTGAGGTCCTGGCAGCGCGGGGCCGTGTGCCCCGGGGACGCTTCAGACCGAGGACCGGGGCCAGGGTGTGCTCACCGCTCCGGCTGCGTCCACCGCCACGCCCCGCGGCCGGGCCGCAGGCGCAGGCCGAGCCGGAGTCTGCGGGACTGGTGGCGCGGCGCACGGCGCGCGTGGGCCGGAGGTGCGTCCTGCGGCTCGGGCAGCGCGCCGAGGACGGCCACCAGGGCGGCCAGCTCCTCGGGACTCGGGTTGCCACGCGTCACGGTGAACAGCGGGTCCGCGTCAGTGGTGGCGTCCGGCAGCGAGGCCACTGCGGCGTGGCGGGTGTCCACGGGCATGCGCGGTGCGGCGCCGGACGAGCTGGCCCCGGTGCGGCGGTCCAGTGATCGCGCTGACTCCGGCGTGCTCACAGCGGGATGTTCCCGTGCTTCTTGGCGGGCTGAGAGGCACGCTTGTCCGCAAGCCCCCGCAGCGCCTTGATGATCTGCTCCCGGGTCTCGGAGGGGCAGATCACCGCGTCCACGTAGCCCAGCTCGGCGGCCTGGTAGGGGTTGAGGAGGTCCTCCTCGAACTGCTGGGCCAGCTCGGCGCGCAGCGCCTGGGCGTCCTCGCCGTTCTCCTCGGCGGCCTTGAGGTCCCGGCGGTAGAGGATCTCCACCGCGCCCTGGGATCCCATGACCCCGATTTGGGCGGTGGGCCACGCGAGGTTGATGTCCGCGCCCAGCTTCTTGGAGCCCATCACGATGTACGCCCCGCCGTAGGCCTTACGGGTGATCAGGGTGATCAGCGGAACGGTGGCCTCGGCGTACGCGTACAGCAGCTTGGCGCCGCGGCGGATGATGCCGTTGAACTCCTGGTCCGTGCCGGGAAGGAACCCGGGGACGTCCACGAACGTGAGGATCGGGATGTTGAAGGCGTCGCAGTGGCGCACGAAGCGCGCGGCCTTCTCGGACGCGGCGATGTCCAGGGTGCCGGCGAACTGCATGGGCTGATTCGCCACGATCCCCACGGTGTGGCCCTCCACCCGGGCGTAGCCCACCATCACGTTCGGGGCGTAGAGCTCCTGGATCTGCAGGAACTGCCCGTCGTCCACGACCGTCTCGATCACGGTGCGCATGTCGTAGGGCTGGTTCGCGGAGTCCGGGATCAGCTCGTCCAGCGCGAGGTCCTCGTCCGTGACCTCGTCCACCTGGTCGTGGTCCAGCAGCGGAGAGTCCTGCAGGTTGTTCCCCGGCAGGTACTCCAGCAGCTCGTGCACGAAGTCGAAGGCGTCCTGCTCGTCCGAGGCCAGGTACGCGGCGGTGCCGGTGCGCTCGTTGTGGGAGCGGGCACCACCCAGGGTCTCCATGTCCACGGTCTCGCCGGTCACGGTCTTGATCACGTCCGGGCCGGTGATGAACATGTGGGAGGTCTTGTCCACCATCACCACGAAGTCGGTGAGGGCGGGGGAGTACGCGGCACCGCCGGCGCACGGCCCCATGATCAGGGAGATCTGCGGGATCACGCCCGAGGCCCGGACGTTCATGCGGAAGATGTCCGCGAACATGGCCAGGGAGGCCACGCCCTCTTGGATGCGGGCGCCGCCGCCGTCGTTGATGCCGATCACGGGGCAGCCGTTGCGCAGGGCGAACTTCTGGACCTTGACGATCTTCTCGCCGTTGACCTGGGACAGCGAGCCGCCGAAGACCCCGAAGTCCTGCGAGTACACGGCCACGAGTCGCCCGTCCACGGTGCCGTAGCCGCTCACCACGCCATCACCCAGCAGCTTCTTCTTCTCCATGCCGAACATGGTGCTGTGGTGCACGGCCAGGGCGTCGAACTCCACGAAGGAGTCCGGGTCCAGCAGCATCTCGATCCGCTCGCGTGCGGTGTTCTTGCCCCGGGAGTGCTGCTTCTCCACGGCGCCCTGTCCTGCCGGTGCGGCAGCCTCATCGCGGCGCTGCCGGAAGTCGGCGATCTTGCCTGCTGTGGTGGACAGGTCGTGGCTCATGACACCTCGCGTGGTCGTGGTCGGGGCGGGGCGCGGCCCCTCGGGAATCCACCCCAGTGTAGTTGTCGGCACCGGGTGCGCACTTGTAGGAGTTCCACAACTCCGGTGCCCCGTCACCGCACGCGGCGCCCGGGTGTCCCACCGCACGCGGCGCCCGGGATGCCCCTCCGCTCGGGGGCGTGCGTTCAGTCCGAGCCCACGGCTCCGATGGTCACGGACCACTCGCGGACCACGTGCTCGGTCACCGCACCGTGGACCACCAGGGGGTCCTCCCGGATGATCTGTTCCACGTGCTCGGCGCTGTCCGCGCGCAGCACGATCAGCGCGCCGTCGTCCCCCAGGGGCCCGGAGGCCAGGTTGACGCCGCGCTCCTGCAGCTCACGCAGGAAGGCTCGGTGGGCGGGGCGGTGCTCGGCCAGGATCTCGGACGGGCCGCCGTAGGTGTAGGTCAGGGCGTAGACGCTCATGCTCGGGATCCTCCGGCTCGACGTGGGGGTCTGGGCTGACGGATCCCAGCATATGCCCGGGCCGTGCGGGTACACCTAAGCTGGAGGAGACCCCCCGACGGCCACGCCGTCCCGTCCTGTGAGGAGCAGACATGCACGCCACGGATCAGCAGCCCGCCGCGGACTACCACCAGTCCGACCTGGAGGACGCGATGCGATCCCACGGCTACCGGTCGGTGACCGTGGTGGACACCGTGGGCTCCACGAACACCTGGTTGTCGGAGCGGGTGGCGCCGCGCGCCGGGGACCAGGGGAGCGGGAACGGCCTCGAGGCCGTGGTCACCGGTTTCCAGAGCCAGGGCAGGGGGCGGCTGGACCGCGGCTGGATCACGCCCCCGGGCACCGCGGTGACGTTCTCGGTGGCCTGCACCCCCGTGGACCGCTCGGGCCGTCCGTGGCCGCAGGAGCTGATCCCGTGGCTCACTCTGCTCATGGCGCACAGCATCACCGGGGCGGTGCGGGAGCTGACCGGGGTGCCCGCCGTGGTCAAGTGGCCCAACGACGTCCTGGTCCGCGACCGCAAGCTCTGCGGCATCCTCGCGACCATGGTCGCGCCGACTCCCGGTGCGGCACCCACAGTGGTGGTCGGTGCCGGCATCAACGTGAGCCAGCGCGAGCTCCCCGTCCCCACCGCCACGTCCCTCGCACTCGAGGTGCAGGACTCCGACGCCGTCCCCAGCCGCGCCGGGCTGCTCACCGCGGTGCTCGGCCGGTTCGCGGACACCCTGGACCGCGCGTCCCAGGACCCCGCGGGGCAGCTCGGCCGCGGGGGAGAGCTGCGGAGCGAGGTCGAGGCGCAGCTGGACACCCTCGGCCGTGAGGTCACCCTGCAGCTGCCCGGCGCACGGGATCCGCTGACCGCGACCGCCACGGGCCTGGGAGACTCCGGCCAGCTCGTGGTGCGCGCCCGGGACAGGAGGGAGCACGAGTACTCCGCGGGCGACGTCGTGCACGTGCGCCCCGCGCACGGCGGGGGCGGCCCCGCATGAGCGGACGGCGCGGCCTGGAGCTGGCACCGGGCGAGGAGACCGTGGTGGCCACGCGTCCGCACCCGCTGGCGCTCGCGGGCCCCGCGGTGACCGCCTGGCTGACGGTCCTGGTGTACTCGGCGCTGCGCCGGGTCCTGGACCTCACGTGGCGTCCCACGGACGCGCCGTGGACCGGACTGCACACGTTCGTGGGGTGGTTGCTGCTCGCGGCCGCACTGCTGCTGGCGTGGCGCCGGGTGGCGGTGCCCGTGTGGCGGTGGTGGCGCACCCGCTTCGTCCTGACCACCGAGCGCCTGGCGCTGCTGGGGCCCCCGGCGCGTGACGGCGCCGTGTCCCTGCCGCTGAACGCCCTGCAGTCCGTGCGTGTCACGCGCGGCGCCACCGAGGTGGGTGCCGCGCGCGAGCACCTGGACCGCGGCACCGTGCTGGCGGATTTCGGGACCCTGGGCGGGCTCAAGCTCGCGGGCGCCCCGCAGCCCGCGCGTCTCACGCAGCTCGTGCGGGAGTCGGCGGCGCAGGTGGGCAACTACAGTGGGGGAGGCACCATCCCGGGGCCGGGACGTCCCGGCCCGCACACCGCCCAGCAAGGAGGACCGCGTGGCTGAAGACCCCTCGGAATCCCCGCAACCCGTGGTCACGGGCCCACAGACCGAGCAGCTGAACCTGAACCTCCACAACCCCGTGCAGTCCAACCTCTACGGCTCGGAGGAGTCGCAGGCCGCAGTGCGCCACCTGGACTCCCTGCTGCTCGGCTCCCAGCGGAACCTGCGCCGCCGCGAGGCCGCCCGCGAGGCGGACCTCTCCTCGGCCTCCGCGCGCAAGATCTGGCGGGCCCTGGGCTTCCCCAACCTCAGCGACGACGACGTCTACTTCACGAACGAGGACGTCCGCGCCCTCAAACTGGTGTCCAGCCTGGTCCAGGACGACAAGCTCAGCGAGGAGGCAGCGCTCTCCCTCGCGCGCTCGGTCGCGCAGCTCACGGACCGCATGGTCGTGTGGCAGGTCGAGGCCCTCGTGGAGGACATGGTGGCCCACCGTGACATGACGGACGCCCGGGCCCGCCGCGAGCTGCTCACCCTGCTCCCGGACCTGCTGCAGCCGCTCGAGCAGCTGCTCGACTACGCGTGGCGCCGCCAGCTCTCGGCGGCCGTCCAGCGCTTGGCCATGCGGGGGGAGCGCCCGGACGGCTCCACGGTCATCCTGCACGACGCCGCTCCGGACGTCGGCGCCTCGGCGCTGCCCCTCGCGCGGGGCGTGGGTTTCGCGGACCTGGTCTCCTACACCTCCCTCTCCCGGCAGATGAACGAGCGCACGCTCGCCAACCTGGTGCAGCGCTTCGAGAAGCGCTGCGCGGAGGTCATCTCGATCGGCGGCGGCCGCGTGATCAAGACCATCGGCGACGAGGTCATGTTCCTCTCGGAGACCCCCGAGGGCGGGGCCCAGATCTCGCTCGCGCTGGCACGGATCATCAAGGAGGACCCGTTGCTGCCCCAGGCGCGCGTGGCCTTCGTGTGGGGCCGTGTGCTGCCCCGTCTGGGGGACCTCTACGGCCCCACCGTGAACCTGGCCTCACGGCTCGTGGCGCTCACGGAACCGGGCGGCGTGGTGGTGGACGAGTCCACCGCCCGCGTGCTCCGGGGGGACGAGCGCTTCGTCCTCGAGCCGCAGCCCACCCGCAACGTCCGCGGCTTCGGGGACGTCCGCCCCGTGGCGATCGCCCAGGGCTGCGGGCCCCTACTGGAAGACGAGGTCGAATGACCGCTCCCCTGACCATCCGATCGGGCGGTGTGACCGACCGCGGACTGCGTCGAGAGACCAACGAGGACGCCCTCATCGTCACCGACACCATGTGCGCGGTGGCGGACGGCATGGGTGGGCACGAGGCCGGCGAGGTGGCCAGCGCCCTGTGCGTGTCCACCCTGGGCGCCTCGGAGCTGTTCACGCTGGAGGACTTCCGCGACTACCGGATCGTGGAACCTGCACCCGGCTCGGACGTGGCCCGGTTCCGGGCCACCATCGACCGGCAGCTCAAGCTGGACCCGGACATTCCGGCCGAGGCGCTCGACGCCGTGCACCGGGTGCGCTCGGTGCTGTGGGAGGCGGACCAGGCCATCCAGGCCCAGTGCGGCACGCGTGCCGGCACCACGGTCACCGGGGCGTGGCTCGTGCAGATCGCGGGCACGTGGCTGTGGATCGTGTTCAACGTGGGGGACTCCCGCACCTACCAGCTCACCGGACCGCGGGTGGGGGAGCCCGTCACGGAGAAGTCCGGGCCCGTGGGGGTCTCCCAGCTCACGGTGGACCACTCCGAGGTGCAGTACCTGGTGTCGATCGGCCAGCTCACTCCCGCTCAGGCTCTGGTGCACCCGCGCCGCAACGTGATCACCCGCGCGCTCGGCACGGGGCAGATCTGGGAGCCGGACGTCGTGGTGCTTCCCGCCGTGCCGGGGCATCGGCTGCTCATGTGCTCGGACGGTCTCACGGGGGAGCTCTCCCCGGCGCACATCGCCCGCGTGCTGCACTCGGTGCAGCACCCCAAGGAGGCCGCGGACGTGCTCGTGCAGGCGGCGCTGCGCACGGGCGGGCGGGACAACGTGACCCTGGTGGTCGCTGACGTCCTCACCGCGGACGACCCCCGCGCGAACACCAGTTCCATCCCGCGCGTGCGCTGAGAGCGCCCTCCGACCATCCACCCGCAGGCAGCGCCCCCTGCTCCGCTCCGCGCGTGCGCTGAGCCGGCCTCTCGGCCGTCCACCCACTCGCGGCACCCCGCCCCGCCCCGCACACGGAAGCGGCCCCGCGGCGTCGTCGTGGGTCGACGACGCCGCGGGGCCGCTTTCTCAGTCCGGCGCTGCTGTGCCCGGCGTCCACCGCGCGCCGCCCCCGTCTCGGGGGCGGCGCGCGGCGTGGCGCGGGTCAGGCGTGGTGGCCGCGGGTCTGGGCGCCCGGGTCCTTGGCGGGCTTGGGCTCCTTGACGGGGGCCTTGCCGCTCGCGCGCAGTCGGCGGTAGTAGTCCGCGGCCTCCTTCTGGCGCTCGGCCTCCACGGTGCCGCCGATCTCCGCGCGCAGCAGCTCCGGGGAGAGCCCGAAGGCATCCACGAGCTCCAGGGAGTAGGGGCGCAGCCGCGCGATGAGGCGGTTGATGTAGGACTCCAGGGCGCGGCCACGGCGCATGGACAGCCGCCCGTAGGAGAGGTACCAGGCCAGGTCCCGCTCGATCAGGCTCAGCCCGAAGAGGTCGCGCAGCCACGTGAGCACGCGCTTGGTGTCCGGGTCCTCGATCTTCTCCAGACCGGCCGTGAACGCCTCCCACTGCAGCAGCTGGGCGTGCGAGCGGGCTGCCTCCAGCAGACGGTTCTGGTTGTTGTTGAACGCCTCGGCCTGCTCGGTGCGGGACTTGCGGGCCACGGCGCGCAGCTCGTCCGCGATGTCGCCGATCATGGTCTGCACCCGGTCGGTGAGCAGCGCGCGCTGGGCCGCGGGGTCGCGCAGCGCATTGACGGATTTGCGGGAGTCACCGGTGTCCGAGAACGCCTGGGTGAGCTTGCGCAACCCGGAGCGGTTGAAGCCCGCCTCGGTGGCGCGGTCCGCGACGTAGCGGGCCATGACCCCCACGTCCGCGTTCTTGAACTCCGCGGAGTAGTCGTTGAGCAGCCGCTTGGCCACGAGCTGCAGCAGGATGGTGTTGTCACCCTCGAAGGTCACGTACACGTCCAGGTCCGCGCGCAGCTCCACGAAGCGGTTCTTGGCGATGAACCCCGCGCCGCCGCACGCCTCGCGGCACTCCTGCAGGGTGTCCAGGGCGCTCCACGTGGACATCGGCTTGAACGCCGCGGCCAGGGTCTCGAGCTCCTGGCGGTTGCCGTCGGACTCGTCCTCGCCGGAGAAGACCTCGTGGAACTTGTCCAGCAGCTGCTGGTGGGCGAAGGTCATCGCGTAGGTCTCCGCGATGCGCGGGATCAGCCGGCGCTGGTGGCGCTGGTAGTCCAGCAGCGTCTGCTCCTCGATGTCCGAGTCCGTGGTGAACTGGCGGCGCTGCTCCGCGTAGCGCACGGCAATGCTCAGGGCGGCCTGGTTGGCGATCGTCGCCGCGCCGTCCAGGGACACGCGACCCTGGACCAGGGTGCCGATCATGGTGAAGAAGCGGCGGCCCGGGGAGGGGATGGGGGAGGAATAGACGCCGTTCTCGTCCACGTCCCCGTACTTGTTCAGCAGGTTGGTGCGGGGCACGCGCACGTGGTCGAAGTGCAGGCGGCCGTTGTCGATGCCGTTGAGCCCGCCCTTGCGGCCGTCGTCCTCGCCGCCCACGCCGGGCAGGAACTCGCCGTTCTCGTCACGCAGGGGAACGTAGAGGCAGTGCACGCCGTGGTTGGTGCCGTTGACGATCAGCTGCGCGAACACCGTGGCCGCGCGGCCGTGCACCGCGGCGTTGCCCAGGTAGTCCTTCCACGCCGCCTTGAAGGGGGTGTGGATCTCGAACTCGTCCGTCTCCGGGATGTACGTGGCGGTGGTGCCGATCGAGGCCACGTCCGAGCCGTGCCCGATCTCCGTCATGGCGAACGCGCCGGGCATGCTGAGGTCCAGGATCGCCGGCAGCCACTTCTCGTGGTGCTCCTCCGTGCCCAGGTTCAGCACGGCGGAGCCGAACAGACCCCACTGCACGCCGGACTTGATCTGCAGGGACGGGTCCGCGAGCACGAGCTCCTCGAACGCGGAGAGGTTGGCGCCGGGGCTCATGGCCCCGCCCACGCTCTCGGGCATGCCCAGGTACTGGGGCCCGGCGTCAGCGAGCAGCTTGAGCTGCTCGTACGTGTGGTTGCGCTGGTCCTCCACGGACTGGTTGTACTGGGAGTGGAAGCGGGGATCCTCGGCGCGCTTGCGGGCGGCCAGGCGAGCCTCGGGCCAGCGGCCCAGGAGGATCTTGCCGAGCTCCGCGGTGTCGAGCGCCGAGGGGGCGGCAGCCCCGTCCTCGGGCAGGTCCTCGATGCGGTCGGTGTCGGGAATGGTTCCGCTGACCTGGGTGGTGCTCATCATGACTCCTGAGGGGTGTCGCGGACGGCGGGGCCGTCCTGGGTACGGGCTTGTCGGGAAGGCGTCGTCGCGGCGGAGACCGCCGCGGACGTGCTGGCCACGGGGCGCAGACCCTCCACGGCCCACGTGGTGATGATGCGACTCATGGTGTGGCGGTCGGGCGTTCCCGGGGCGTCCCCCTGGGCGAGCCAGGCCTCTCCGGCGCCGCGGACCATGCCCACGGTGGCCGCGGCCCAGCTGCGCAGGACGCCATCCCCGGTCTCCGCCTCGCCGTAGTGGCGTACGTACTGCTCCATGAGCAGGTCCCGCACCGAGTCGATGAAGCGCTCGATGGTGGAGCCCTGCTCCTCCGGGGCGGTCACCACGAAGCGGTAGACCTCGGCGGAACCTGCCACGGACTTGAGGTACTCGGAGACGAGTGCGTGGATCATGGCCGCGAAGGTGTCCGCCTCGCTGACGGCGGCCACCATGCGGCGTCGCATCCTGGTCACGAAGTACTCGCCCACGGCCGCCTGCACGCCGGACTTGTCCGTGAAGTAGCGGTAGAACACGGACTTGGACGTGCCGCACGCCGTGGCGATCTCCTCCATGGAGATGGCAGCACCGTTCGCGGCCACCGCGTCGCGGGCGGCCGTGATCAGCTCGGTGCGCCGCTTGGCGCGGTGTCGCTGCCAGCGGCTGTTCCTGCCGTCCACGGGGGTCGTGACCTGTTTCACGATACTGAGAGTATCAGCTACTCTGGGTATCAAGTGACCCACGTCGCACACACCCCCTCTCAAGGAGCAGACATGACCGAGAACACGCAGAGCACCCCGGCCAAGACCTCGACCGCCCAGGGCACCGGCGCCACGCCCGCGGCAGGGTCCGCCGCAAAGCACTCCGCGGGCACCTCCGGCACCCGCCCCGTGGTGGTCGCGGGCAACCGCATCCCCTTCTCCCGCGCGGGCGGCGCCTACGCCAACGCGTCCAACCAGGACATGCTGACCGCGGCGATCGACGGCCTGGTGGCCCGCACCGGGATTGCCGGTGAGCGCCTGGGTGCCGTGGCGGCCGGTGCCGTGATCAAGCACTCCCGCGACTTCAACCTGACCCGCGAGTCCGTGCTGGGCTCCGCCCTGGACCCGGCCACCCCGGCCTACGACGTCCAGATGGCGTGCGCCACGGGCATGGAGACCGTCAGCTCCATCTCCAACAAGATCCGCCTGGGCCAGATCGAGGCCGGCATCGCCGGCGGTGTTGACTCCTCCTCCGACGCTCCGATCGCCGTGAGCGAGGGCCTGCGCCGCGCACTGCTCAAGCTGCAGCGCGCCAAGACCACCATGCAGAAGCTCCAGGCGTTCAAGGACGTCCGCCCCGCGGACCTCGCGCCCGCCGTGCCCAGCTCCGGGGAGCCCCGCACGGGCCTGTCCATGGGTGAGCACCAGGCCCTGACCACCGAGCACTGGGGCATCACCCGTGAGGCCCAGGACGAGCTGGCCGCCGCCTCCCACCAGCACCTCGCCGCCGCGTACGACCGCGGGTTCTTCGACGACCTGGTCACCCCGTTCAAGGGTCTGACCAAGGACAACAACATGCGCCCGGACTCCACCGTGGAGAAGCTGGGCAACCTGAACCCGGTCTTCGGCAAGAAGCTCGCGGGGGAGGCCACCATGACGGCCGGCAACTCCACCCCGCTCACGGACGGCGCCTCCGCCGTGCTGATCACCTCTGAGCAGTGGGCCGCTGAGCACAGCCTCACCCCGCTCGCCGAGGTCGTGGACTCCGAGGCCGCCGCGGTGGACTTCGTCACCGGAAACGAGGGCCTGCTCATGGCCCCCGCCTACGCTGTCCCGCGCCTGCTCGCCCGCCACGGGCTGACCCTGCAGGACCTGGACCTGGTGGAGATCCACGAGGCGTTCGCCTCCACGGTGCTGTCCATCATGAAGGCCTGGGAGTCCCCCGAGTTCTGCAAGGAGCGCCTGGGCCTGGACGCCCCGCTGGGCTCGATCGACCGATCCAAGCTCAACGTCAACGGCTCCTCGCTGGCCACCGGCCACCCGTTCGCCGCCACCGGCGGGCGCATCGTGGCCTCCACCGCTAAGGAGCTCGCCGCCCGCGCCAAGGCCGAGGGCAAGCCCCAGACCGCGCTGATCTCCGTGTGCGCCGCGGGCGGCCAGGGCGTGGCCATGCTGCTGCGCTCGGTCTGAGCACCCACCACGGCAATCGAGACACCACGAGATCAGGGAGAAACTTCACGTGACGGACACTTATCTGGACATGGTCAACTCGGGGCTCGGCAAGCAGCTGGCCTCCAAGCTGGGCCTGCCCCGGCCGGTCACCCTGCGCCGCTACCAGGCGGGCGCTGACTTCCCGGACGGCGCGGTCCTCGTGCTCGGCAAGGGCACGGCGGGCGACGCCGCGGCGTCGGCACTGCTCGGCTGGAACCTGGACGTGCGCCGCCACGCGGCGGACGTGGACCGCGTGGGTGCGGTGCTGATCGACTACACCGGCATCGAGAGCCCCGCGGACCTCGGCGCCCCGGCGCTGGAGCTGGCCTCCGCGCTGCGGAAGCTGCGTCCGGGCGGACGCGTGATCACGCTGTCCCGCCCGGCGCCGGGGATCGGCACCGGAGCGGCGTCGGGCACCGTGGCGGGCGCAGAGCAGCTGGCTCCGGCCCAGGCCGCGGCGCGCCAGGGCGTCGTGGGCATCCTGCGCTCGATCGCTCAGGAGATGCGCGGCGGCGTGACCGCCAACGGCATCCTGATCGCGGACGGTGTGGCCGGGGACGCCCCGAGCGTCACGGGCGCCATCCGCTTCTTCCTCTCGGGCCGCAGCGCCTACGTGGACGGGCAGTTCCTCACGGTCGGTGACGACCGCGGTGACGCGACCGTGGACTGGGAGCACCCCGTGGCGGGGAAGGTGGCCGTGGTCACCGGCGCCGCGCGCGGGATCGGCGAGCAGGTCACCCGCACGCTGGCCGCCTCGGGGGCCACCGTGGTCCCCGTGGACGTGCCCGCGGCCGGGGACGCCCTGAGCAAGCTGGCCAACGAGCTGCGTGTGCCCGCCCTGCAGCTGGACGTCACGGACCCGCAGGCCGGGCAGAAGATCCTGGACCTCGTGGCCTCCCGCTACGGCCGCCTGGACCTGGTGGTGCACAACGCCGGGATCACCCGGGACAAGATGCTCGCCAACATGGACGAGGCCAAGTGGAACTCGGTGATCGCGGTGAACATCGAGTCGCAGCTGCGGATCAACGAGACGCTGCTGGCCTCCGACAAGCTGGGCGCCACCCCGCACATCGTGTGCCTCGCCTCCACGAGCGGCGTGGCGGGCAACCGCGGCCAGACCAACTACGCCGCCTCGAAGGCCGGCGTGATCGGTCTGGTGGCCGCCACCGCACCGCTGATCGCGGCCAAGGGCGGCACCATCAACGCGGTGGCCCCCGGCTTCATCGAGTCGGACATGACCGCCAAGATCCCGGCCGCGCGCCGTCAGATCTCCCGCCGCCTGAACTCCCTGCAGCAGGGCGGTCTGCCCGTGGACGTGGCGCAGGCCATCACGTTCCTGCTCTCGGACGCCGCGGGCGGCATCAACGGCCAGACCCTGCGCGTGTGCGGGCAGAGCATGGTGGGGGCGTGATCGCGTGAGCGCCGCGGATTCCGTTCCCTCCGTTCCTGCTGACTACGAGCGCACCACGCCCTCGGGCGCGGTAAAGCTGCCCGCCCTCTACGCGAGCGCCGGGGCACGTGCGGCCACGAGCGCGGCGGGCGGCGCGGCGTCGTCGGCCTCCCGCAAGGTGCTGCCCGCGCTGCGGAAGTCTCCCGTGGGGCGGGTGCTGCCCGCGTCGCTGCGCACACCGGGTGCCGAGAAGGTCTCCGGTGCGCTCGAGCTGCCGCGCGTGGTCCACGTGGTCGAGGGCCTGTCCGCCGATGCCGAGTGGCACGAGAAGTTCTGCCGCGTGGTGCACGCCAGCCTGCGGCCCATGGCCCCGGGCTCCGCGGAGACCGCCGTGTTCTCCGGCGCGCTGCACTCGCTCGCGTTCCCCGTGGCCATGTCCGTGCTCACGCGCAAGGACTTCCCGCTGCCGGTGCTGGGCATGGTGCACATCTCCAACACGGTCCACCACGTCTCGGACGTGGCCGTGGGGGAGCGCGTCACGGCCACGGCGTGGACCGAGAACCTGCGCGCACACCGCGCGGGGACCATGCTCGACGCCGTGGTGACCCTCACGCGCGAGGACGGCTCGGTGGCGTGGGCCGGACGCTCGGGATACCTGGCCAAGGGCGTGCACACCGCCATCGCCGGTGACGCGCCCCGCGCGGGCGCCGAGGACGAGGCGCAGCGCGAGCACGCGCCGTTCGAGGCGCCGCAGCCCACCGGGCAGTGGTCCCTGGGATCCGGGACCGGCCGTGAGTACGCCGCGGTGAGCGGGGACTACAACCCCATCCACCTCTCGGACCCCTCGGCAAGGGCCCTGGGCATGAAGGGTGCGATCGCCCACGGCATGTACACGGCCTCGCGCGCGCTCGCGCTCACGGGCGTGCCGTCCGAGGTGCCGTTCACGTGGTCGGTGGAGTTCGCCACACCGGTGCGCCTCCCGGCCACGGTGGCGGTCGCGGTGGACGACGACGGTCGGGGCGCCCACTGGAGCGCATCTCGCGTCCAGGTGTGGGATCCCAAGCGGGGCCGCCCGCACGCGGACTTTCGGGTGGCCGCTCTGTAGCGGTGCACTGCTCGCCGGGCCCCTCGGATCCACGGATCCGAGGGGCCCGTTGCGTGCCGCGGGTGCGATGCGCGGGCATGGACACCGTGTGCTGGTGGCGCTGCCGTGGGGCGGGGCGGTCGCGGGGGAGGTGTCCGGTGCCCGGCCGGGGCGCGCCGCGTGACGGCCGTGGAGGGGCGCGGGGGCCGCCGCTCGTGCCTGTCGGAGTCCTGGGTCACAATGGTCCGGTGAGCACAGTCAACGCCAAGGGCGCGCAGCCCGCCACGGACGCCAGCGGCCAGAGTCTCAACCCCGAGGAGCCCAGCGAGGCCCTGCGGGAGGAGTACGCCGAGCTCTCGGACCGGGTCCGTGAGGCCCGCGCCGCGTACTACGTGCACGACCAGCCCGTGATCTCGGACGCCGAGTACGACCAGCTCTACCGCTCGCTCGAGGAGTTCGAGGCGCTGCACCCCGAGCTCAAGGCCAACGACTCTCCCACCCAGGAGGTGGGCGGGGAGGTCGGAGCGGCCTTCAGCCCGGTCAAGCACCTGGAGAAGATGTACTCCCTGGAGGACGTGTTCTCCACGGACGAGCTCGTGGCGTGGCTCGAGCGCGCCGAGAAGCAGGTCGCGGAGCTGCCCGGCGCCCCGGGGGTCGCATGGCTGAGCGAGGTCAAGATCGACGGCCTGGCCGTGAACCTGCTGTACCGGGACGGCGTGCTCGTGCGGGCCGCCACGCGCGGTGACGGCACCACGGGCGAGGACATCACCCACAACGTGGCCACCATCACGACCATCCCGCAGCGGCTCTCCGGGGAGAACCTCCCGGAGGAGGTGGAGGTGCGTGGCGAGGTGTTCATCTCCTCGAAGGACTTCCGCACGCTGAACGAGGCCATGGTGGAGGAGGGGCGTGCGCCCTTCGCCAACCCCCGTAACGCCGCCGCTGGCTCCCTGCGGCAGAAGGACCCCCAGGTCACGGCCCGGCGGCCCCTGTCCATGTTCGTGCACGGCATCGGGTACGCCCGTGGCTTCGAGCTGAAGACACAGTCGGAGGCCTACGACGTGCTCAAGGACTGGGGCCTGCCCGTGAGCCCGTACTCCCGGGTCTTCGGCTCCATTGCCCAGGTGCTGGAGTTCATCGCGGACTTCGGGGACAAGCGGCACAGCCTGCTGCACGAGATCGACGGCATCGTGGTCAAGGTGGATGACCGCCGCACCCAGTTCCGCCTGGGCTACACCTCCCGCGTGCCGCGCTGGGCCGTGGCGTACAAGTACCCGCCGGAGGAGGTCAACACCACGCTCGTGGACATCCTGGTGAACGTGGGCCGCACCGGGCGCGTGACCCCGTTCGGGCTCATGGATCCCGTGCGCGTGGCCGGCTCCACGGTGGAGATGGCCACCCTGCACAACCAGGACGTGGTCAAGGCCAAGGGCGTGCTGATCGGGGACACCGTGGTGCTGCGCAAGGCCGGTGACGTCATCCCGGAGATCGTGGGACCCGTGGTGGCCCTGCGGGACGGCACCGAGCGGGAGTTCGTCATGCCCACCGAGTGCCCGTCCTGCGGCACCCCGCTGCGCCCCGCCAAGGAGGGGGACGTGGACATCCGCTGCCCCAACGCGGAGACCTGCCCGTCCCAGCTCAAGGAGCGCGTGAACCACGCGGCCGGCCGTGGCGCGTTCGACATCGAGGCCCTGGGGGAGGAGGCCGCCAAGGCGCTGACCCAGCCGGTGCCGCTGGACGCACCGGACGGGAGCGACTTCTCCGTTCCGCCGCTGCGCAACGAGGCCGGACTGTTCGACCTGACCCCCGAGGACCTGCGGGACGTGATGGTGTGGCGGGACTACCGCCGCACGGTCACGGACAAGGAGACCGGGGAGAAGACGCAGCGGATCACCCCCGAGCTGGTGCCGTACTTCTGGACCAAACCCACCAGGGCCAAGCCCAGCGTGCCGTCCAAGACCACCGAGCAGATGTTCGCCCAGATGGAGCAGGCCAAGGACACCGAGCTGTGGCGCGTGCTGGTGGCGCTGTCCATCCGGCACGTGGGCCCCACTGCGGCCCGCTCGCTGGCCACGTCACTGCGCAGCATGGACGCCATCCGCTCCGCGGACCTGGACACCCTGGCCGGGACCGACGGCGTGGGGCCCGTGATCGCCCAGGCGGTCAGGGAGTTCTTCGACGAGCCCTGGCGGCGCCGCGTGGTGGAGCAGTGGGCCGCCGCGGGTGTGCGCATGGAGGAGGAGGTGGACGAGTCCACCCCGCGCACCCTGGAGGGGATCACCGTGGTGGTCACCGGTTCCCTCGAAGGCTTCAGCCGTGACTCCGCCAAGGAGGCCATTCTGAAGCGCGGCGGCAAGGCCTCCGGATCCGTGTCCAGGAAGACGCACTTCCTCGTGGCGGGGGAGAACGCCGGGACCAAGCTGGACAAGGCCGAGTCGCTGGGGGTTCCCGTGCTGGACGAGTCGGGGTTCGAGCGGCTGCTCGCGGAGGGCCCGGACGCCTTCGGGGACGAGGAGGGCACGGACCTGGCCGAGGGGGACGCTGATGCTGCCCCCGCAACCACGGGTGCGACTCACACGGAAGGGGAGTGAGGGAACCGGTGGCGGATGCTCTCGAGGGCCTGGGGCCTGGCACGGACGAGCTGCAGGAGCTCCTGGAGGTGGCGCTGGCCGCGGCCGAGGCCGGGGCGCAGGTGCTGCGCGGCCGGGATGCGGCGGCCTTCGAGGCGGTGACCAAGTCCTCAGAGGGCGATTGGGTCACGGCGTTCGACGTCGCGGCGGAGGAGGCTGTCACGGCGGTGCTGCGGGAATGCAGGCCGTACGACGCCATCACGGGTGAGGAGTCCGGCACCTGGGTGCCGCCGCAGCGCTCCGGGCTGCGGTGGTCCGTGGACCCCTTGGACGGCACCACCAACTTCATCCGGGACATCGTCTACTACGCCACGTCGGTGGCGGCGTGCGACGAGCAGGGGAACTGGCTCGTGGGAGTCGTCAATGCACCAGCCCTCGGCAGGGTGTACTACGGCATCACGGGCCTGGGCGCATGGGTCCGGCGCCAGGGCAGGGACACGCGCCTGAGCGGGCCGGTGCCCGGGTGGCGGGGGGCGCTCTACGGCACCGGGTTTTCCTACGACGCCCAGGTGCGTCGTGAACAGTTCGGATCCTTCCTGGACACCATGGAGGACTTCTCGGACATGCGGCGGCTCGGAGCCGCGTCCCTGGACCTCTGCATGGTCGCGGACGGCACGCTGGACGGCTACTCGGAACGGGCGCTGCACGAGCACGACTGGGCGGCCGGCGCGCTGATCGCCCACGAGGCCGGAGCGGTGGTCCACCGTCCGGAGCTCCCCGCCCCGCCGGCACTGTGTGACGAGTCCCACGGCAACGCAGCGCCCAAGCGTCTCCAGCAGCGGGAGGCCGAGTACGAGAAGGCCCGTCTGGCCAGCGTGATCGCCGCCTGGAGGGCGGGATAGCGCGGGGGGGAAATCGTCCCGTTATCAACGGTGTATCCGGCCGTTATGCACAGCGCGGGGGCTCCCTGGGTTGACCCGTCACGCGGGGGTGACCTACCGTGGCTCAGGTTGACCGGCCAGGGTGCCGTGATACATGCCCGCGGCGGGGGTTGTCCCCCAAAGCGGGATAACGAAAAAGTAACGAAGCTCTTGAACTCGGGGTAACCGTTACGCTATCGTTATCTATAACTTCCTCAGCGAACTCTCCTGAATGGAAGTTCGCTACCAGACGCACACGATCCGTCGTCTGGATTGTGCTGGATGCTGCCGCACACCGTACGTCGTCTACATGGCAGCATTCCGTAGTTTCTACCCCTCACACCTAACTGTTATGGGTAGACGACGGCGCGAAGACACCCAGGGATGGGAACGAGCGCAGGTGGCCTGACGGAGCATGATGAAGACTTCAACCGCTATCCGCCGTGGTACCGCTGCTGTCATGATGGGCGGCCTGGCCGTGGGCGCGTTCGCCGTCCCCGCCAATGCTGCTTCCGAGTCCACCTGGGACGCCCTGGCTCAGTGCGAGTCCGGTGGCAACTGGGGCACCAACACCGGCAACGGCTTCTCCGGCGGCCTGCAGTTCACCCCGTCCACCTGGGCTGCCTTCGGCGGCTCCGGTTCCCCGCAGGGTGCCTCCAAGTCCGAGCAGATCCGCGTGGCCGAGAACGTTCTCGCCGGCCAGGGCTGGGGCGCATGGCCCGCCTGCTCCGCAAGCCTGGGCCTGCACGGCAACGGCGGCGGCGTCGCCTCGGCCGCTTCCGTGGCCCCGCAGTCCACCTCCGTGCAGCAGGCCGCTCCCGCGCCGAAGGCCGCACCGGTCCAGCAGACTGCTCCCGTGCAGCAGGCCGCTCCGGTGCAGCAGGCTCCGGTGGCCGAGTACACCGCTCCCGCCGCTCCCGTGCAGCAGGCTGCTCCCGCCGCCGGCACCTACACCGTGCAGGCCGGGGACACCCTGGGCACCATCGCCAACAAGCTGGGTGTGAACGGTGGCTGGGAGGCCCTCTACGCCGCCAACGCCGGCTCCGTGGCCGATGCCAACCTGATCTTCCCGGGTCAGGTCCTGAACATCCCCGCCTGATCCAGGCACCTCATCGCTCGTCGATGACCGGCTGACCCGGCCGAGCTGTTCGACCGGGTCGGTCACAGAACCCCGCCCCTCACCGTCATGGTGAGGGGCGGGGTTCTTCGTGTGCCCGGGGCCTGACGTCCGGCATCCGGGTCAGTCGACCGGCACCCACCGCCCTCCGCCTCCGTGCCGCCCGCCGTGCCCGGGTTGCCCTGGCAGCGGTGGCACCATGGGCTCATGCAGTTCGACATCGTGATCGTCGGGGCAGGCATCGCGGGCCTGTCCGCGGCCTCTGAACTGGCGCGGCTGCGCGGCACGGGGCACGGCATCTGCCTCCTGGAGGCAGAGGACGACGTCGCCCAGCACACCTCCGCGCGCTCCGCCCAGCAGCTCATCCCCAGCTACGGCCCGGAACCGGTGCTGGAGCTGACCCGGTGGTCCATTGCCCGGCTGTCGGAGGTCTCCGCGGACCTGCCCTCACCCCTGGTGTGGCCGAGCCCGTTCGTGGTGACCGGTTCCGCCGAGGACGTCGCGGCGGAGACGGTGCCGGGCCTGCGCCGTGCCACCGACGCCGAGCTGCTGGAGCTGTGCCCCGAGCTCCGGGCGGACCCGGTGCGCTACCGCACCGCCGCGGTGGACGACTCGGCCGTGCGCTCCGACGCCTCGGCACTGCTCGCGTGGCACAGGCGCCGGGCCGAGGAGGCCGGGGTCAGCATCCGCACGGGGTTCCGCGTGGTAGGCGCGCGGCGGTCCGGTGAGGTCTGGGAGCTGTCGCCCGTGGCGGGCGGGCGGAGAACGGACCCGAACGACACGGTCCGCGCGGCCACCGTGGTGAACGCGGCCGGGGCGTGGGCGGAGCACGTCGGTTCGCTGCTGGGTGCCGCGCCGCAGGGGCTGCAGCCGCTGCGCCGCACCGCAGCCCTGGTCCGTCTGGACTCGGCCATGCCCGCGGAGCACCCCATGGTCATGGATGCCGCAGAGCACTGGTACTACCGGCCCGACCCCGTGGGGGCCATGATCTCGGTGGGGGAGTCCGAGCCCAGCGAGGCGTGCGACGCGCAGCCGCACCCGGGCGCCGTCGAACGCCTGATCGCGACCGTCCAGCAGCACACGGCACTGCGCATCACCGGGGTGGCGAAGGCCTGGACCGGGCTGCGGACGGAACGCGCGTGCGGCGTGCCCGTGTGCGGCTGGGACACCGCGGCCGAGGGCGTGTTCTGGCTCGCCGGACAGGGAGGCTACGGCTTCCAGACGAGCGCAGCGATGGCCACCGCGGCGGCCGAGCAGGTCGTCGCCGGGCACGTGGGGGACTGGTTGAGCCCTCGGACGGTGGGGGCGCTGCAGCCGGGGCGTGCCGCGTGAGCCCGGTGGATCCGCTCATGGCCGCGCGCCAGGTCAAGCACGCGCTGTTCGTGGTGAACAAACGGCGCCGCCGAACCCAGAAGGCCCTCCGTTTCGCCGCGGTCACCGCGGTGGCGCCGTGGCACGCACGCCTGACGACCTACGAGTTCGACGCCTCCCGCTACCGCCGTTCCTTCGTGGCCCGCACGCCCCCGGCCCCGGGCGGGCCGCAGGAGCTGCCGCGGCGCGTGGTCTACCCTGTGGCTCGGGGAGAATCCCCTGACCCCGCGGCGACGCGCCAACCTGGACGTGATGCGGGACCGGATCGGACTGCCCGTGGAGCTGGTCACCCGGGAGAACCTGGACGAGTGGCTGGTGCCGGGGCATCCGCTGCACCCGGCGTACGAGAACCTGTCGCTGGTCCACCGCTCCGACTACCTGCGGGCGTACCTCATGCACCACCACGGCGGGGGCTACTGCGACCTCAAGGCGCCCGCGACCTCCTGGGATGCCGCCTTCGCGCGGATGGAAGCCGACCAGCAGGCGTGGCTGAGCGGCTACCCGGAAAGAGCAGCACAGGACGTGACCCGGCTGACCGGCGCGCTCGGCACGGATCTGGCGTGGCACCACCACCGGCTCGTGGGCATGGGGGCCTACCTGGTGCGCTCCCACACCCCCCTGACCGCGGAGTGGTTGCGGGAGGTCGAGCGCCGGATGGGCTACTGGGCGGACCAGGCGGCGGAGTTCCCCGGTGAGGAGCGCGGCGAGGTGGTGGGCTACCCCGTCTCCTGGACCCGGATGCTGGGCGGCATTCTGCACCCACTGCAGCTGAAGCACCTGGACCACGTCCGGCAGGACCCGGACCTCATGCTGGACCTGGACGACTACCAGTAGTGCGGGGCGCTGACGGCCCCATCCCCGGGGGGTCCTGAGACCCCTGTCAGCCCGCAACCCCGAGCTGCCGCGCGAGCCACGCGTACTCCCACGCGGTGTCCTTCCACTGCGCGTACCGCCCGGACGCGCCACCGTGGCCGCCGGCCATCTCGCAGCGCAGCAGCACGGTCTCCGGGTGCGCCACGCGGGTGCGCAGCTCGGCCACCCACTTGGCGGGCTCCACGTAGAGCACGCGGGTGTCGTTGAGGCTCGTGACCGCGAGGATCGGCGGGTAGTCGGCGTCCCGCACGTTCTCGTAGGGGGAGTAGGAGCGCATGTACTCGTAGACCTCCGCGGACTCCACGGGGTTGCCCCACTCCTCCCACTCCAGGGCGGTGAGCGGCAGCTCGGGCATCAGCATGGAGGTCAGGGCGTCCACGAACGGCACCGCGGCCAGCCCGCCGCAGTACAGCTCGGGGGCCAGGTTCAGCACTGCGCCCGCGAGCAGACCGCCCGCCGAGCCGCCCATCAGCGCGATCCGCCGCGCATCCACGTCCGGGCGCGCGGCCAGGTGCCGGGTCACGGCCACGAAGTCCGTGAACGTGTTGGTCTTGGTGTTCTTCTTGCCGTTCTCGTACCACGCGCGCCCCAGCTCACCGCCACCGCGCACGTGCGCCACGGCCCAGATCACCCCACGGTCCAGCAGGGACAGCCGCGAGATGGAGAACGCCGGGTCCGTGCTGATCTCGTAGGAGCCGTACGCGTACTGCAGCACCGGCGCGGGCACGGCGGGGTCCAGGTCCGCGCGGCGGATCAGGCTTACGGGAATCCGCGTGCCGTCCTCGGCGACCGCCCAGTCCCGCTCCACCGTGTAGTCCTCGCTGCGGTACCCGCCCAGCACGGTGGCCTCGCGCCGCAGCACGGGCTCGCCCACGCCGAACTCGTCCAGCGCACCGGCCCCGGGTTTGCCCGTGGGGATGTCGTACACGCGCGGCGGCGTCACGAAGGACGTGTAGGACACCCGCACCACCGGGTTCTCGTACTCCGCGGAGAGCACACCGGTGCTGCTGAGATCCTCGTCGAACGCGGCCTCGGTCCCGGCCAGCAGCCCGGCTTCCGCCGTCGAGCCGGTGCTCGCAGACGACGACGCCGCACCGCCCGCCCGCGCGTCCGTTCCGTCGTGCGCCGCCCCGGCCACCAGCGGCTCCAGGGTGGTGCGGGGGATCAGGCGCACCCGGGGCGTGGTGTTCTCACGCAGGGCCACCACCAGGTGGGTGGCCGTGGGGATGCCGGACTCCACGCGCACGGTGTCCGAGGCCGGGACCACGTCCACCAGGTCCACCTCCGTGAGGCTCCGCCCGGCGTGCTCCAGCGGCATGAGGCTGACGCGCCCGTTCGGGGCGTGCGCGTCGTGGGAGAGCAGCAGGACATCGGTGCCGGCCACCGTGATGGGTTCCACCTCGTAGAGCACCCGCTCGTCTCGCGAGAGCACGACCCGCCACGGCAGGTCCGCGGGGGTCTCTGCGCGTGCCTTCTTCGTGCCATCACCGTGACCGGGCGCCGTTCCCGTGCACTCGTCGGGCGCGTCCCGGTACGCGGTGGAGGGGGCCGCCCCGGAGGACGGGCCGTGGGAACCCAGCGCGGCGGCGTCGTGCTCCGGGGCGTGTGAACCCGGCGCGGCGGCGTCGTCCGCGGTAAGCGCGCTCAGGCGCAGGATGCGGTACTCGCTGTACTCCGAGCAGGACGAGGAGAGCATGAGCCACTGCTTGTCAGCGGAGAGCTCGGCGCCGAGCCAGAGCCCCGGATCGTCCTCCTGGAACAGCAGCTGGTCCTGCGCCACGTCCGTGCCGATTACGTGCCGGTACACGCGGTACGGACGCCAGGACTCGTCCACCACGGTGTAGACCACCTGGGCCGCGTCCGGGGTGAGGAACGCGCCGTAGGAGGTCTGGGGGATCCGGTCCGCGAGCAGCTCTCCGGTGGCGAGGTCCTTGACGTGGACGGTGAACCGCTCGTCCCCGGCCGTGTCCTCGGACCAGGCCAGGCGGGAGCCGTCTTCCGCGACGCTGAACGCCCCCAGGGCGTAGAACTCGTGCTCCTGGGATGCGGCGTTCGCGTCCAGGAGGGTCTGCTCGCCGTGCAGGGGCGTCCCGGGCTCCACGGCGGGCGGGGTCCAGTCCGCGGTGTCCGCCACGGGAACCCGGCAGAACACCTGGTGCGCGCCGCCCTCCACGGTGCGGGCGAAGTACCACCAGTCCCCGTGGCGGCTGGGGACCGAGAGGTCCGTCTCCTGCGTGCGGTCCTTGATCTCCGTGTAGATGCGCTCCCGCAGCGGGGCGAGGTCTGCAGTGACCGCCTCCGCGTAGGCGTTCTCGGCGTCCAGGTGCGCCCGGACCTCGGGGGAGTCCTTCTCCCGCAGCCACTCGTAGGGGTCGGAGAACGTGTGACCGTGGAACGTGCGCTCCACGGGACGGCGGGGTGCCACGGGGAAGGTCTGCTGCTCGGAAGTCATGCGCCCCAGTCTAGGGACGCGGCAGAATGAGCCGCGTGCAGACCACTCCTACCTCCACTTCGCCGAGCGTGCCGCGCGCCGACCTCCGCATGCAGATCCTGCTGGTGCTCGGGGTGTCCCTGGGCGCTTCCGCGGTGTACTCGGTGCTGGACCTCGTGGAGATGGCGGTGCAGTCCTCGATCGCGGAGAGCTCCACCACGCTCAACCAGCCCCTCAGCCCGGTTCCGGTGATCGACGCGCTGCGGCGCCTCACCAGCATCTGCTTCGCAATCGTGCCCGTGGTGCTCGCCCTGTGGTTCCTGGCGGGAACCACCTCCCGCATCCCCGCGGTCCTGCGCGGCATCGGTGCGGACGCGCGCCGCCCGGGGCACGACGCCGCCCGGGGCCTCGCGCTGTTCGCCGTGATGGGCGGTGGGACCCTCGTGCTCTACCAGGCCGGGCGGGCGCTCGGGATCACGGCGGAGATCACCACGTCCACCCTGGAGAACACGTGGTGGACGGTTCCGCTGCTGCTGCTCACCGCCCTGCGGCACGCGCTCGTGGAGGAGATCATCGTGGTGGCGTTCCTCGCGGACCGGATGCGGCGGCTGGGGCGCTCGTGGTGGACGGTGGCGATCGTGTCCTCGGTGCTGCGGGCGAGCTACCACCTGTACCAGGGGGTGGGACCGGCGCTGGGCAACCTGGTCATGGGGCTCGTGTTCGTGTGGTGCTACCGCCGGTACGGGCGGGTGATGCCGCTGCTCGTGGCGCACTTCCTGCTGGACGCAGTCGGCTTCCTCGCACCGCAGCTCCTGGCGGGCTGAGCGCCCGGGTGGGTGGCGGCGTCGTCCCCCCCGGGGGATCAGATGGTGACGGGCCCGTCCGGCGTGCCGAAGGTGACCGCCATGAGACCGGGGGTGCCGTGGGGAGCGGACCACGTGACGTCCACTGAGCGCAGGACGTCCTCCACGGGACCGCCGAGCCAGTCCGTGACGCGCTCGGGGGAGCCGGCGATCTCCATGCCGGTCAACCGGACGTCCGTGAGGCGCGCCTGGGAGGGATGCATCTCGTCCGCAGAGTCGAAGTGGATCATGAACGGCAGCTGCGGATCCGCAATCAGGCCCTTGACGCCGATCTGGTGCCAGTCCAGTCGGCGGCCGTCCGGGAAGATGCGCCCGCCCGGCACGGAGGGGCGGCCCAGCTTCTGCTCGAACGGGGCGAGGTCCGGGACCTCCACGACCCACCCGAGCCAGCCGCCGCCGGCCTCCGAACGGGCGCGGACGGCCTGGCCGAACGGCGCCTTGTCCGCGGCGGGGTGCTCCAGCACGGTCACGACCTCCACGTACTGGTGGTCCGTGAGCGGCAGGATCATGTTCTGCGTGCCGAACCGGGGGTGCACGCCGCCCTTCACGGGCTCGATTCCCAGGCGGTCCGCGATCCGCTCGGTGGTGGCCTCCAGCCCGTCCGGCTGCGCTGCGAAGGAAACGTGGTCCAGCTTCATGCAGTCATGGTGGCACCCGTCACACGGGGGTCCAAATCGGCGGGTGCAACACTGCGGACACCGAACTTGACGCGGCAGCCCCCGGGTTCGCACACTTGAGGTCTAGGTCACGAGAGTCAGCGCCAAGCCCCAGCTTGCTGACCGGCAACCCTCCCTACCGCGGCGGGGTGCCCTGGGTGAAGACCTGGCCGGGACGTCGTCCGACGTCCACGGCAAGCGCGGGCCACCGGTCGCCCGTTCGTGCGGGCACCGTGCGGACGGTCGCCTGGCCCCTGATCCTTCCGAGAAGGAGCACGGCCATGAGCACTGCACCCACCCCCGACAACCCCCAGGACTGGGCCTTCGAGACCCGCCAGATCCACGCGGGCCAGAACCCGGACCCCGTGACGGGTTCGCGGGCCCTGCCGATCCACCAGACCTCGTCCTTCGTGTTCCCGGACGCGGACACGGCCGCGGCGCGCTTCGCGCTCGCGGACATGGGCCCCATCTACTCCCGCCTGACCAACCCCACCACCGAGGTGGTGGAGAAGCGCCTCGCGTCCCTGGAGGGCGGCGTCGGAGCGCTGATGGTCTCCTCCGGGCAGGCCGCCGCCACCCTCGCGGTGCTCAACCTGGGCGGGGCGGGCACCCACGTGGTGGCCAGCCCGTCCCTCTACGGCGGCTCGTACAACCTGTTGAAGCACACGCTGCCGCGCCTGGGCGTGGAGACTACCTTCGTGGCGGACCCGGACGACCCCCAGCAGTGGCGGGACGCCGTGCGCCCCACCACCGTGGCGTTCTTCGGGGAGATGATCCCCAACCCTCGCAACGACATCCTGGACGTGCAGACCGTTGCCGGGATCGCCCACGAGGCCGGGGTGCCGCTGATCGTGGACAACACCGTGGCCACCCCGTACCTGGTGCGGCCCATCGAGTGGGGCGCGGACATCGTGCTGCACTCGGGCACCAAGTTCCTGGGTGGTCACGGCACCGCGATCGGCGGGTTCATCGTGGACGCCGGACGCTTCGACTACGGCGCGGACCCGGAGCGGTTCCCCGGCTTCAACCAGCCGGACCCCACGTACAACGGCCTGGTGTACGCGCGGGACCTGGGGGAGGGTGGCGCGTTCGGCGTGAACCTCTCCTACGTGCTCAAGGCCCGCGTGCAGCTGCTGCGTGACCTGGGCACGTCCATCTCCCCGTTCAACGCGTTCCTCATCGAGCAGGGGATCGAGACCCTGTCCCTGCGGGTGGAACGCCACGTGGCCAACGCCCAGCGGGTGGCCAAGTGGCTCGAGTCCCGCCCCGAGGTGCGCTCGGTGTCCTACGCGGGTCTGCCGTCCTCGCCGTGGCACGAGCGGGCGCGGAAGTACGCACCGCGCGGGGCGGGTTCCGTCCTCGGCTTCGTGCTGGAGGGCGGCAAGGAGGCGGGGATCGCGTTCGTGGACGCGCTGAGCCTGCACTCCCACGTGGCGAACATCGGGGACGTGCGGTCCCTGGTGATCCACCCGGCGTCGACGACGCACGCGCAGCTCTCCGAGGACGAGCAGCTCGCGGCGGGCGTGGAGCCAGGCTTCGTTCGGCTCTCGGTGGGCACCGAGGGGATCGAGGACATCCTCGCGGACCTCGAGGCGGGCTTCGCGGCCCTGGCTGCCACGGAGTCGACCTCGCCCACCCGGACGGAGTCGGTCGTGGACCCCGGCGCGGACGGCGGCCCGGCGGCGTCGTCGACGGCGCGTGCGGACGCAGCCGCCGAGCCTGCGGCATGACCGTGGTGCAGACGGCCCCGGCGGTGCGCCGGGACGGTGTGGTGCGAGCCGCGGAGATCGGAGAGCTCACCCTCGAGTCCGGGTTCCGGCTGCCGGACGTGCGCCTGGCCTACGAAACGTGGGGTGAGCTGGCCCCGGACGGGTCCAACGCGGTGCTGGTGGAGCACGCGCTCACGGGTGACTCGCACGCGGCGCGCGGCACGGCCGTGGGCTACGGCGACACAGCGCCCTTCGACATGGACGGGCATCGTGTCGCGGCGGACACCGGCGGCTGGTGGGACGGGCTCATCGGACCGGGAGCGGCCATCGACACCACCCGCTGGTTCGTGGTGTGCGCGAACATCCTGGGCGGCTGCCACGGCAGCACCGGCCCGGCGAGCCTCGCGCCGGACGCCGCACCGTGGGGCTCGCGCTTCCCACGCATCACCGTGCGGGACACCGTGGCCGCGGAGGCGCGGCTCGCGGACCGACTCGGGATCCGGCGGTGGCGGCTCGTGGTGGGCGGTTCGATGGGCGGTGCCCGCGCGCTGGAGTGGGCGGTGTGCCACCCGGAGCGGGTGGCGGCGTGCGCGGTGATCGCCGCGAACGCCCGGGTCAGTGCCGAGCAGCTCGCGTGGGGCCGCACCCAGGCGCTCGCCATCCGCCAGGACCCCCGGTTCCGCCACGGCGACTACTACGCGGGCCCGCACCCCGTGGAGGGGCTCGGCCTGGCACGGCGGATCGCGCACATCACCTACCGCAGCGCGCACGAGCTCGCGGTGCGCTTCGGTCGGGAGGCCCAGGACGGAAGCGCGTCGGGGGACGACGCCGGGATCGCGGACGCCACCGGTCCCCGGGGCGGCTGGGGCGCTGCTCGCCCGCACCGCACCGTGGACCGGGGGCGCTACCGGGTGGAGAGCTACCTGGACCACCAGGCGCTCAAGCTGGTGGCCCGTTTCGACGCGAACGCGTACCTCAGCGTCAACGAGACGCTGATGTCGCACGACGTCGCCCGCGGCCGCGGCAGCCTCCGGCAGGCCCTCGCGCGCACCCGGTGCGAGTGGCTCGTGGCGGCGGTGGACTCGGACCGGCTGTTCCCGCCCGAGGAGTCTGCGGAGCTCGCGGCCGCTCTGCCCGGTGAGCACGAGGTGCACACCATCACCTCACCGAGCGGGCACGACGGCTTCCTGCTGGAGACCCCGCAGGTGGGGCGGCTGCTGCGGGCCACGGTGCTGGGGGACTGACCGCGCGGGTACGGCTACTTGCTGCGGCTGACCAGGACGACGGCGCCCGCACCCCCGAAAGGTGGGTTCTAGCGATCCCCGCAACACCCTGAATTTCAGGGAGTTGCGGGGATCGTGTTGTCAGATGAGTTGAAGGTGGCGTTTTTCCAGGCGCTGGAACGTGGGGATGGCAGCATCACAGTGGCTGCTCGCGATGTTGGTGTGAACCGGAATACCGCATACGGCTGGGCACGTAAAGCAGGGATCCGTGGTCGCGGGATCCCCAGCACCGGGCCGCACCCGCGGAAGGACGAGTACTTTCAGCTCAGGGCCGGAGGCCTCTCGCGGCGTGAAGCGGTAGCCATCGTCGGAGTCCATGAGCGCACCGCGCAGGAATGGGACCGCGGCATCAAACACACGGGCCATGTCCGCATCTATCCAGATGGCCGCCGGGTGGACTACAACACCGGTATGACCACACTCCTCGCGGGTCCTGCGCTACCAGCTCTGGAAGCCCAACTAGATCCCCGCTTCCTCACGCTGAAGGACCGGGAAGTGATCGCTGACCTGCACCGTGCTGGCCACAGCTTGCGTGCGATCGGCCGAGCGTTGGGCAGGCCGGCCTCGACGATCAAACGCGAGCTCGATGCCCGTTCAGTGGACGGGGCGTACCAGCCGTATGCCGCTCAGCGTGGCTGGGCAGCATCTCGGCCCCGGCCGAAGAAACCCAAGCTCTGCCTGCCTTCCCGGCTGCGGGACTACGTCCAGGACAAGCTCATGCTGCGGTGGTCTCCGGAGCAGATCAGTCACACTCTGGTCAAAGAGTTCCACGACGATGAGAGCATGCGAGTGAGTCCCGAGACTATCTATCAGGCCCTCTACCTCCAGGCCCGTGGCGGTCTGAAACGGGAGGTCGCAGCCGCGCTGCGCACCGGCCGGACCCGCCGCAAGCCCCACAAACATCCTGATCAACGCACCTCGCGGTTCGTTGATCACATGGTGATGATCTCCGACCGCCCACCGCAGGTCGAGGACCGGGCCGTGCCCGGGCACTGGGAAGGCGATCTCATCGTGGGCCCCGGCAGCGCCTCGGCGATCCTCACCTTGGTCGAGCGTTCCACTCGCTACGTTCTGCTGGGGCACCTGCCCGGTGGCCACAGCGCCGAGGAAGTCCGAGATGTGCTCACAGCGCTGATCACCACGTTGCCCGCACACCTGCGGGGCTCACTGACCTGGGACCAGGGATGCGAGATGGCACGGCACAAACAATTCACGGTCGCGACAGGGGTGCCGGTGTACTTCTGCGACCCCCACTCACCATGGCAGCGCGGTAGCAACGAGAACACCAACGGCCTGTTGCGTCAGTACTTCCCCAAGAGCACCGACCTTCGGCCTTACAGCCCGCAGGACCTCGAGCACGTCTCACAGGAACTCAACGCACGCCCACGCAAAACGCTCAACTGGGATACCCCAGCCGAGCGTCTGCGTGATCTACTGACAACCACATAACCATCAGGTGTTGCGAGGACCCCTAGAAACCGCCAAAGGGGCGCGGGCGTCGTCGTCGTGCGGCTGGGCACAGCGGGAGGGCTCAGGCCTCTTCGGCCTGCTCCGGGATCTGCTCGCCCGCGCCGGGGATCGTGGCCTGGCCGAAGGCGGGGCGCTTGGCGGTGATGTAGTCCCCGGAGCTGCGGCGGCGGATGCGGCGGCCCACCCAGGGGACGAAGTACTTGCGGGCCCAGACCATGTCGTCCCGGCGGGCCTGACGCCAGTTGCGTGCGGGGCGCTCCTCGGGGTGGTCGGGGGTGAGCCCGTGGTCCACACCCAGGCAGTCCAAGGCCTCGCACGCGATGAGCTGGTGGCCCAGCGGGGAGAAGTGCAGGCGGTCGGGGGCCCACATCTGGGGGTCGCTCAGCTGGTTCAGTCCCCACAGGTCCACGAGCACGGCGTCGTGGCGGGCGGCCACCGTGCGCACGTTCTCGTTCCAGATGGCCACGCGGCCGCGGATGCTGCGCATCACGGGGGTGTTGCCGATGTCCGGGGCGTCGAACATGACCACGGTGGCGCCGGTCGCGGCGATCTGCTCGATCACGGTGTCCAGCCGGGAGGCGATGTCGTCCGGGTCCGCACCGGGGCGGAGCATGTCATTGCCGCCGGCGCTGATGGTCACGAGGTCCGGTGTCAGCTCGAGCGCCGGCTCCAGCTGCTCGTCCACGATGGGCTGGAAGAGTCGACCGCGGATGGCCAGGTTGGCGTAGGCGAAGTCGTCGGTGGTGCGGGCAAGCTCCTCGGCCATGCGGTCCGCCCAGCCCCGGAACCCACCGGGGACGGTGTCGTCGGGATCGCCCACGCCCTCGGTGAAGGAGTCGCCCATGGACACCATCCGGTGCCACGGGTGCAGGGGCTCGGCGGGGGACTCGGCGGTGGGATCGGGAGACGTGGTCCGGGGCGCAGTGCTCTCATCCATACGCAAATTACTAACACGTATTCCTGGGCGGCGCCGTCATGGTCCGTCACGGGAGCGTGTGAGGATGGGGCCATGGCACAAGCACCCCACGTGATCTGGAACAACGACGAAGCCGACCGCGCCGGCACGCCCCTGGTGGTGATGTTCCACGGCTACGGCTCCCACGAGGGAGACCTGATGGCCCTGAGCGCGTCCCTACCGGACGGGTTCACCGTGGCCTCCGTGCGGGCACCGCAGCGCGCGGGCGCGGGCTTCCAGTGGTTCGCGCTGTCCTCGGACCTGGGCTTCACCACGGACGCCGTGGTGGCCGCCGCGGAGCCAGTGGTGCAGTGGCTGCGGGACGAGTCCCTGCAGTACACGCACGTGATCCTGCTGGGCTTCTCCCAGGGAATGGCGATCGCCGCCACGGTGGCCCGCCACGCCCCGGACCTCGTGGACGCGGTGGTGGGGCTGTCCGGTTTCGTGGCCCCGGTGGCGGACGACGACGCCCAGGCCGACTTCTTCCACGACGCCGCCCTGCGCGCGGAGCCCCTGCGGATGTTCTGGGGCCGGGACCCCCAGGACCCCGTGATCCCGCCCGCCCTGGTGGACCTCACCGCCGAGTGGGCCCAGCAGCACGCGGACGCCACCAAGGTGCAGTACCGGGGGATCGGTCACGGGGTCTCACCCCAGGAGCTGTCCCACGTGTCCGAATACCTGCGGGCACTCACGGACTGAGCGCACCGGCCACCCGCACCATCCTCCGGTCCGGCGCGCCCACTGCGGTGGGGGCGCCGGAGCGCTCTACGCGCCGACGATGCGCACGGGCGGCATGCCGGAGCCCGGGACCTCCAGCACGTCCCCGGGGTGCAGCTGCGCGCCCCGGCGGGTCTCCACCGCACCGTTGACCTGCACCGCGCCCTCGGACACCAGGGTCTTCGCGTGGTGGCCGTCCTCGGCCAGGTTGGCCAGCTTCAACGCCTGCCCCAGGCGGATCATCTGGTCCCGGATGGGCATCTCTTCATACGCAGTGTCGCTCATGCGTCCATTGTCTCAGGCGTGCCCGGGGTGGTTCGCCGGGAACGCCGCCCGGTGCCCGGACGCGCGTGGGCGGGGTGAGGTGAGGAGGCGCGGAAATGCGCCCGGGCGGCGTCGTGCCCCTAAGTAGTTGCACGTCCAATGAACTGGGGATACGTTCGGGGGAGACGCGCATCACACCCTCCCACCATCCCCAGGAGAAGCCATGACACTCGTTCCCCACTTCGTCGCAGGCCGGAAGACCCCGGGCGACTCCGGTCGCACGCAGGACGTCTACAACCCCGTGGAGGGCGCGGTGAGCGCCCAGGTGCCGCTGGCATCCGTGGAAGAGGTCGCGCAGGCCGTGACCGCCGCCGAGGAGGCGTTCCCGCAGTGGTCCGGGCTCAACGCCCAGCGCCGCGCACGGATTCTGCTCAAGTGGGTGGACCTGATCACCGAGAACATGGACGAGCTGGCCACCCTGCTCTCCAACGAGCACGGCAAGACCTTCCCGGACGCCAAAGGAGACATCCAGCGCGGCGTGGAGGTCGTGGAGTTCGCGGCAGGTGCGCCGCACCTGCTCAAGGGCGAGTTCTCCAGCGGCGCGGGCACGGGCATCGACGTCCACTCGCTGCGCCAGCCCCTCGGCGTGGTCGCGGGGATCACCCCGTTCAACTTCCCCGCCATGATCCCGCTGTGGAAGGCGGGCATTGCGCTCGCCGCAGGCAACACCTTCGTGCTCAAGCCCTCCGAGCGGGACCCCTCCGTGCCCGTGCGGCTCGCGGAGCTGGCGCTCGAGGCGGGCATGCCCGCGGGTGCGCTGAACGTGGTCCACGGTGACAAGACCGCCGTGGACGCCCTGATCGAGGATCCGCGCGTGCGGGCCGTCGGGTTCGTGGGCTCCTCACCCATCGCCCAGTCCATCTACACCGCGGCCGCCGCGCAGAACAAGCGCGCCCAGTGCTTCGGGGGCGCCAAGAACCACATGGTGATCATGCCGGACGCGGACCTCGAGCAGGCCGCTGACGCCCTGATCGGCGCGGCCTTCGGCTCCGCCGGCGAGCGCTGCATGGCCATCTCTGTGGCCGTCCCCGTGGGGGAGGCCACCGCGGACAGGCTGCGCGCACTGCTCGAGGAGCGGATCGCCACGCTCACGCTCGGCCCGTCCCTGGAACCGTCCTCGGACTTCGGTCCCGTGGTCAGCGCCCAGGCCAAGGAGCGCATCGAGTCCTACATCGCCGCCGGCGAGAAGGAGGGCGCGGAGCTCGTGGTGGACGGCCGCGGCGCCACCGTGGACGGGCACCCCAACGGGTTCTGGGTGGGCGCCACCCTGTTCGACCACGTGACCACGGACATGAGCATCTACCGCGAGGAGATCTTCGGCCCGGTGCTGTGCATCGCCCGCGCCGCGGACTACGAGGAAGCCCTGCGCCTGCCCAGCGAGCACGAGTACGGCAACGGCGTGGCCATCTTCACCCGGGACGGGGACACGGCCCGGGACTTCACCACTCGCGTGGAGGTGGGCATGGTGGGCGTGAACGTCCCCATCCCCGTGCCGATCGCCTACTACACCTTCGGCGGCTGGAAGGCCTCGGGCTTCGGGGACCTCAACCAGCACGGCACGGACGGGCTGAAGTTCTACACCAAGACCAAGACCGTCACCACGCGCTGGCCCTCCGGGACCAAGGAGGGCGCGAGCTTCGTGATGCCCGCCGGCAGCTGAGCCGCGCGGCGTCGTCGTGCGCCACGCCGAGGGCGCGCCGTACGACGCCGCCGCGCCCGGCAATCCCGCCCCGCCGCCGGACCCCGCACAACGGCGCCCGGCGGAGTCCCAGCACTCCGGCCCTCCCGCATTCCGGCGGCTCCGCGACGCGTGGAGCCACCGCCACCCCTGGAACGAGGAACGTCATGACAGAGACCACCAGCCAGCAGCTCCCCACCGTCGCCTTCCTGGGCCTGGGCCACATGGGTGGACCCATGGCCGTGAACCTGGTGAAGGCCGGGGTGTCCGTGACCGCCTTCGACGTGGTGCCCGCCGCCATGGACGCCGCCCGGAAGGAGGGCCTCACCGTGGCGGAGACCCCGGAGGACGCCGTGCGCCAGGCGCAGGTGGTCATCACCATGTTCCCGTCCGGGCAGCACGTGAAGGACGCCTACACGGGGGCCGGCGGTGGCGAGGGTCTGCTGGCCGCGGCACCCGCCGGGGCCACGTTCCTGGACTGCTCCACCATCAACATCTCCGAGGCGCAGGAGGCCGCGGCCCTGGCGCGGGAGAAGGGGTTCACCGCCGCGGACGCCCCGGTCTCCGGGGGAGTGGTGGGTGCCACCGCCGGGACGCTCGCGTTCATGGTGGGTGCACCGGACGAGGTCTTCGAGCGCGTGCGGCCCCTGCTGGAGATCATGGGCGCGCGCGTGGTGCACTGCGGCGGCGACGGCATGGGCCAGGCCGCGAAGATCTGCAACAACATGGTCCTGGGCGTGTCCATGGTGGCGGTGAGCGAGGCGTTCGTGCTCGCGGAGAAGCTGGGCCTGGAGCACCAGGCGCTCTACGACGTGGTCTCCAATGCCTCCGGCCAGTGCTGGGCGCTGACCACCAACTGCCCCGTTCCCGGGCCCGTGCCCACGAGCCCCGCCAACAACGACTACGAGCCCGGTTTTGCCGGCGCCCTGATGGCCAAGGACCTCAACCTCGCGACCACTGCACTGGAGGAGACGGGTGCCACCGCGCCCATGGGTCGTCTTGCGGCGGAGCTCTACAACCAGTTCGTGGCGGACGGCCACGCGGGCAAGGACTTCTCCGAGATCATCACGACGCTGCGGGAGGGGTCTCGGGAGGGGTGAAGTCCCCCTCGCGGGCACGGAGCCCGCTCAGCGCCGCCACGACCGCCTCCACCTCGTGCGCCGCGAGGCCGGTGTCCAGGAAGAGCTGCTCGTTCAGCGCCTTCGTGGCCCGGCCCACCACGTCCAGGCCGGTGGGGGTGAGCGCCACGTTCACCGCCCGCCGGTCTGTGCTGACAGGTTCCCGGCGCACCAGCCCGGCGTCCTCCAGCCGGTCCACCGCGTTGGTGATGGACGTGGGGTGCACCTGCAGCAGGGCGCTGGCCCGCTTCATGAGCATCTTGTGCTCGCGGGCAAAACTCAGCAGCGCGAGCACCTCGTAGCGCGAGAACGTCAGCCGGAACGGCTTGAGGATCCGGTCCGCGCGGCCCAGCAGGATCTGCTGGGCCCGCATGATCGAGGTCACCGCGGCCATCGGGCCCGCGGCCTCGGTCCAGCCCCTGCGCTCCCAGTTGCGCTGTGCTTCCGCAATGGGGTCCCTGTTGAGCGGCTGGTTCTGGGGCATGGGCACAGTCTAGGGGCGCGCGGGGGGCGTGATCGGGACCACAGGAAAATACATGCCTGCGTTATAGTCGGAAGCACCACTATCGACCTGCCCACCACATTAGGAACAGGACCATGACCTCAGCCGCAGCATCCCCGCGCGCCCCCCGCTCCCTCCCGGGCCCCGACCTCCTGCACCTGGAGCGCCAGCTGCCCGAGTCCGAGCGCGAGCGGCTGCACGCCATCACGGAGCACCTGCAGGCCGAGGTGCGGCACCAGAGCGTGGACGCCTGGAACAAGGAGGAGCTGCCGCGCCACCTGCTGCCGGCGCTCGCGGAGCTCGGTCTGGGGCAGGTGGCCCAGGACGGGTCCTCGCGGCTGTTCCAGGGGCTGGTGCACGCGCAGATCGCCCGAGCGGACATCTCCCTCTCCGCGCTGCTGGGCATCCACAACGAGCTGATCGTGGGCACCATTGCCGCGTTCGGCTCCCCGGAGCAGCAGGAGACGTGGCTGCCGGGTCTCATGAAGCTCGAGCGGCTCGGCGCGTTCTGCCTCACGGAGCCGGACCACGGCTCGGACATCGCGGGCGGGCTGGCCACCACGGCCACCCGTGACGGGGACGGCTGGGTGCTCAACGGCCGCAAGCGCTGGATCGGGCTGGGCACGGTGGCGGACCTCGCGCTCGTGTGGGCCCGGGACACCGCCGACGGCCGCATCAAGTGCTTTGCGGTGGACACCTCCCTGCCGGGGTACACGGCGTCCAAGATCGAGCACAAGATCGGGCTGCGGATCATGCAGAACGCGGACATCGAGCTCACGGACCTGCGGCTGCCCGCGGACGCCCTGCTGCCCGGTGCCGAGGACTTCTCCGCGGCCAACGGCCTGCTCAAGGACTCCCGCGCGTGGGTCGGCTGGCAGGCGGTCGGCGCCCAGATGGCCGTGTTCGACATCGTGCGCGACTACGCGATCGAGCGGATCCAGTTCGGCAAGCCGCTCGCGAGCTTCCAGCTGGTGCAGCAGGTCATCGCGGAGGCGGCCGGCAACCTTGCCGCCTGCTCGGGGCTCATGGCCCAGGTGACCCGCGTGCAGGAGGCGGACGACCTGCAGATGATGCAGGCCGCCCTGGCCAAGTCCACCGCCACGCGACTGGCCCGCCAGAGCGCGTCCCAGGCCCGGGACGCCCTGGGCGGCAACGGCCTGCTCAGCCACTACGGGATCGCCAAGGTCATGGCGGACATCGAGGCCATCCACACGTACGAGGGCAGCTACCACATCAACTCCCTGATCGTGGGCCGCGCGCTCACGGGCGTCTCCGCGTTCGTCTCGTAGCAGCGCGCGGGGGACGACGCCGCTGGGCCGGGTCCGGCACCCGCCCCGCCCGCGCCGGCGCGACCGCCCCGGGACGCCCGATCACCCCGGCGCGCCGGGAAGCCCGGTTCCGAGGGCATGCTGCGAAGGCGGGGCAGAGGCGACGAGGTGAGCCGCGCGGGACCGTGCGGTGCGCAGGGACGCCGGCCGTGCGGCGTCGTCGTCGTGCGCGGGGGTTAGGTCCGGCCTGCGGAACCTCGCTACCCTGGAGCGGAACGGCTCTCCCCGCGCGGGTCGAGAGCCCCAGCCCACCGATCCCCACGCGCGAGCCCCCGCGGGCTCCGCGCGAGACACGGAAGTGAGACCGCATGGCCCCGAAATCCACCCTGGACAATGTCATCTCCCTGGCCAAGCGCCGGGGCTTCGTGTTCCAGGCGGGTGAGATCTACGGGGGTTCGCGCTCCGCGTGGGACTACGGGCCCCTGGGGGCGGAGCTGAAGGAGAACATCAAGCGCGAGTGGTGGCAGACCTTCGTGCGCGGCCGCGCGGACATGGTGGGCCTGGACTCCTCGATCATCCTGCCGTCCGCGGTGTGGCAGGCCTCCGGGCACGTGGAGACGTTCACCGACCCCCTGGTGGAGTCCCTGCACACCCACAAGCGCTACCGCGCGGACCACCTGCTGGAGGCGTACGAGGCCAAGCACGGCCACCCCCCGGTCAACGGCCTGGCGGACGTCAAGGACCCGGAGACGGGCCAGGACGGCAAGTGGACCGAGCCGCAGCAGTTCTCCGGCCTGATGAAGACCTTCCTGGGCCCCGTGGACAACGAGGAGGGCAAGCACTTCCTGCGCCCGGAGACCGCCCAGGGCATCTTCGTGAACTTCCTCAACGTGGTCACCGCCGCGCGCAAGAAGCCGCCGTTCGGCATCGGGCAGATCGGCAAGGCGTTCCGCAACGAGATCACCCCGGGCAACTTCATCTTCCGCACGCGCGAGTTCGAGCAGATGGAGATCGAGTACTTCATCCACCCGGACGAGGCCAAGCGCTACTTCGACGAGTGGGTCGAGGCGTGCTGGGACTGGTTCGTGGACCTGGGCGTGAACCCGGACAACATGCGCCGCTACGACGTCCCTGCGGACGACCGCGCGCACTACTCGGACGGCACCATCGACATCGAGTACCGCTTCGGCTTCCAGGGCTCCGAGTGGGGGGAGCTGATGGGCGTGGCCAACCGCACGGACTTCGACCTCAGCAACCACACCGAGGCCTCCGGCACCAAGATGCAGTACTTCGACCAGGCCTCCGGCGAGCGATACACCCCGTACGTGATCGAGCCGTCCTTCGGCCTCACGCGCTCCATGATGGCGTTCCTGGTGGACGCGTACGTGGAGGATGAGGCGCCCAACACCAAGGGCGGTGTGGACACCCGCACCGTGCTGCGCCTGGACCCGCGCCTGGCCCCGGTCAAGGCCGCCGTGCTGCCGCTGTCCAAGAAGGAGGACCTGCGCCCCGCCGCGCAGCACCTGGACGCCGAGCTGCGCCGCCGCTGGAACATCGACTACGACGACGCCGGGGCCATCGGGCGCCGCTACCGCCGCCAGGACGAGATCGGCACGCCGTTCTGCATCACCGTGGACTTCGACACCCTGGAGGACCAGGCCGTGACCATCCGCTCCCGGGACGAGATGACCCAGGAGCGCGTGGGCCTGGACCGCGTGCAGCAGTACCTGGCCGAGCGCCTGGAGAAATGAGCGCATGAGCATCGACTACCGCCCCTGGCACGAGGACGACGACCTGCGCCTGCTCGAGCTGTGGCCGGACCCCGAGTCCGCGCCCGTCCAGGCGTTCCGCGCCCGGCTGGGTGCCGAGGACCAGAGCGGGTTCGCCGTGACGCTCGTGGCCACGGACGACGACGTTCCGGTCGCCGCCGGGGTCTGCTACGCCTCCGCGTGGCACCCGCAGCGGCTGTGGCTGTTCGTGGAGGTCGCACCGGAGCACCGACGCGAGGGCATCGGGCGGGAGCTGGCGTCCCGGCTGCGGGCGGCCGCCCGTGAGGCGGGTGCTCCCGTCGAGGCCCTGCGCACGCGCGTGACCCCGGGCTCCACGGGGGAGGGCTTCGCCCGCTCCCTGGGCTTCGCCGACGCCATGCGCTCCCGCGTGGTGCGTGTGGACGCCGGAGCCCTGCCCGCACCCACGCTCGGGCAGAACGCGGACGGCTCCGACGCCGAGGCCGTGGCGGACCTCGCGACCGGCTCCGTGGAGCTGACCCGCGCAGTGGAGTCCTTCTACCGGGAGGTCCACGCGTGGGACCCGGTGGGGGAGGTGAGCATCGGCGCGGTCAACAAGCAGTTCCTCTCGGACACCGCCGGGGCCTACGGTGCCGTGGCGCTGCGGCGCACGGTGGACGGCACGGACGGCAAGGGCCCGATCGCAGCCTTCGCCGTGAGCTACCGCCCGTTCGACCCGGCCAACCCGCACGACGAGCCGCAGCCGAACGAAGTGGCGGACGTGCTGCTCGGCTCCGTGCCCGGTGCGGCCGGGGCCACCCCGGAGCAGTCCGGTGCGGCGCTCGAGACTCTGCTGGCGCTGCTCGTGAGCGACTACCCGGTGGAGCTGGAGGTGGACGACTCCATGGGCCCGCTGGTGGCCGTGGTGGACAACCTCCTGGGCGCCGGAGTGGCACGAGTGGTCACGGAGACCGAGACGCTGGTGCTGGACTAGAACTGTCGGGCAGAGCCCTCCCGCCGCACCCGCGGTGGGAGGGTTCTCGCGTGTCCGCGGGTTGCGCCGGAACGCGCCGTGCGCGGTGCCCACCGTGCCGTCGTCTGGCGCCCCCGGGCGGCCCCCTGGCACCGCCTCACCCCCGCGCATGTGCTTTCCGCGGTGAGGACCGTGGTAAGACGTTCACGGACGAAAGGACCTCCATGCCCGCTTCCCAGGCGCACTCCCCGCAGCACACCGGACCCACCGCACCCGGCCCCTCCACACCCGGGCGCTCCGGCGACGCCGCCGCACCGTACGACCCGCACTCCACTGGTGCGCCCGACACCCAGCCCCTGAGCGGGCGGCTGCGGCTGATCGCCACCGTGGCCACGTTCGGCGGCCTGCTGTTCGGCTACGACACCGGTGTGATCAACGGCGCGCTGCCCTCGCTGGTCTCCGACATGCAGCTGACCCCGTTCCTGGAGGGGCTCGTGGCCTCCATTCTGCCGTTCGGGGCGGCCTGGGGCGCCGCATTCGGCGGGCGGCTCGCGGATCGGTTCGGGCGGCGTCGGCTGCTGATGGTGCTCGCCGTGGTGTTCGTGGTGGCGACCGTGGGCTGCGCCACCGCGCCCTCTGTGGGCGTGCTCGTGGCGTTCCGCGCGGTGCTGGGACTCGCGGTGGGGGCGTCCTCGGTGGTCGTGCCCGTGTTCCTCGCGGAGCTGGCGCCCGCCCACCTGCGTGGGCGCGTGGTCGCCCAGAACGAGCTGATGATCGTGGGCGGGCAGGCGCTCGCGTTCATCTTCAACGCGGCTCTGGCGACGGCGTTCGGGCACGTCCCGCACGTGTGGCGCTACATGCTGGTGCTCGCCACACTGCCCGCCCTGGCGCTGTGGATCGGGATGATCGTGGTGCCGGAGTCCCCGCGCTGGCTCGCCCGGAAGGGGCGCGGCGAGGAGATGGTGCGCGTGCTGCGTCGGATCCGGGAGGACGCCTACACGCCGCAGGAGGCGGACACGGTGCGGGAGCTCGCCGCGCAGGACGCGCACCGCCCCGCGGCCAGCGTCCTGGACCTGGTGCGCGTCCCCTGGATCCGCCGGATCTTCGGGATCGGTGCGGGCATGGCCGTGATCAACCAGATCTCCGGGATCAACGCCATCCAGTACTACGGGGTCACTGTGCTGCAGGACGCCGGGTTCGGGGGCAACGGCGCGTTCTACGCGAACATCATCCCGGGGGTCGTGGGTGCCGCGGCGGTGGGCCTGGCCATGGTGCTGCTCAAGCACGTGGGGCGCCGGCCCATGCTGCTCACCGGGCTCTGCGGGACCATCGTGTCCCTGACCGCCTTTGCGCTGGTCTACCTGCTGGTCCCGGAGGGCAGTCCCGCCCGGGCGTGGGCGGTCCTCGCGTGCATCGTGGTGTTCGTGGGCTTCATGCAGTGCTGCATCGGGACGGTCACGTGGCTGTACATGTCCGAGATCTTCCCGCTGTCCGTTCGCGGGGTGGGAATGGGCGCGTGCGCGTGGTTGCTGTGGATGATGACCTTCGTGGTGGGCCTGACCTTCCCGCTGCTCACCGACGCCCTGGGCGTGGGGTACACCGTGCTGATCTTCGTGGCCCTGCAGCTCGTGGCGCTCGTGTGGGTGCACCGGGTGGCCCCGGAGACCAAGGACCGCACCCTGGAGGAGCTCGAGGAGCACTTCCGCGCCGCGTAGGGGACAATGGCGTGTCGCCACCGCACCACCCGATCATGTGAGGAACCGTCCGTGTCCTGTGAACCCGCCGTCGTCGCCCCGCCGGAGGAAGCCGGGTGCCCGCAGTGGGTGCCCCAGCCGGACGTCCTCGCGCGCGCCGAGCTGCTGAACGAGCGCTTCGAGCGGGCGTACGGCCGCGCGCCGGTGGGCGTGTGGGCCGCGCCGGGCCGCGCCAACCTCATGGGGGAGTACATCGACTACTCGGGCGGGATGTGCCTGCCCTTCGCCCACCAGTACGTGACGCTCACCGCCGCCGCGTCGCGCACGGACGGCGTGCTGCGGGCGCTGTCCCTGCAGGACGCGGACGAGTCCGTGGCGGACCACCGGCTGCGCACCACCCCCGTGGCGGACATCGCCCCCGGCGCCATCGGCGGCTGGTTCGGCTACGCCGCCGGGGTCGCGTGGGGCATGCAGCGGGTGGCCTCGGGCCGCTCGGACCACCCCGTCGCCGTCCCCGAGCTCGCCCTGGCCCCGGACTTCGGTGCGGACCTCATGGTGGACTCCACCGTGCCCATCGGCGCCGGACTGGCCTCCTCCGCGGCCCTGGAGTGCTCGGTCGCGCTCGCGCTGTTCTCCCTCTCCACGGGCGATGACGTCCCGGACGACCGCCTGCGCCGCGCCCTGGCCCGCGCATGCATGGACGCCGAGAACCACATCGTGGGCGCCAACACGGGCGGGCTGGACCAGACCGCGTCCCTGCGCTCGCACGCGGGGGAGACCCTCGCCCTGGACTGCCGGGACTTCGACGCCGCCCGCCTGCCAGCCGATCCCTCCGCCGCCGGTCTCACGTGGCTCGCCGTGGACACCCGCGCCCCGCACCGCCTCGCGGACGGCCAGTACAGCTCCCGGCGCGAGCAGTGCGAGGCCGCCGCGGCCGTCCTGGGCGTCGCCCGGCTGAGGGACGCCCTGCCCGCCCACCCCACGGACGACGACGCCGCCGCGGTCCTCGAGCGCTTCGACGCCCTGCTGCGCGCCGGACCCACCACTGACACCGACCCGGAGGGCATGCGCCTGCGGTTGCGGCACTCCCTGACCGAGATGGTCCGCTCGGTGCACATCGCGGATCAGCTTTCTACCGCGACTCCGGACTGGGACCTCGTGGGCCGGTTGCTCGTGGCGGGCCACGAGTCCATGCGCCTGGACTGCCAGGTCACGGTTCCGGAGCTCGACGCCGCCGTGACCGCGTGCCTCGACGCCGGCGCACTGGGCGCCAAGGTGGTGGGGGGCGGCTTCGGCGGCTCGGTGATCGCTCTGGCCCGGGAGGATGAGCTGGACGAGCTGGCCGCCTCCGTGTGCTCGGCGTTCTCGGACCACGGCTTCCGCGACCCTCTGTTCCTGACCCTGAACCCGTCGCCCGCTGGGCGTCGGGTCCGCTAGTACGACCCCGGAAGCGCAGCATGTTCGCAGCCCAGACCTCCGCCCGCCGGCTCAAGCGCGCCGCCGCCGCCCGTGAGCGCGGCGACCTCGTCGAGGCTCGGACGCTGCTCGAGGACGCCCTGCGCACCGCCCGCCTGGGTGACGCGTGGTGCGCGGCGGGTGACGCGGCGTCGTCGCTGGGGGATCTGGAGCGGGACGCGGGGAATCTCACCGACGCCGAGCACCACTACCGGATCGGCGCCGTTCAGTACCGCCGGGCGGAGCGCACCGCGCGGTCCGTGCGCGGGCGGGTGCGGTGCCTGGAGGAGCTCGGGGACGTGCTGCTCGCCCTCGGGCGCCCGTGGGACGCGTACCGGGTCTTCCAGGAGGGCGCCGAGGTGGCCGGGGTGGATCCCGACCGGCCGGCTCACGCGGGCGGCGCCGGGTTCGTGACCCGCGAGGACCTGCGCTGGACCTCCCACCTGGCCACGGCGGCGCAGGCGGCGGGGCGGCGTCGTGTGGCGGAGGAGCACTACGAGGCGGTGCTCAGCGGTTGCGAGTCCCGCCGGGACGTGGCCGGGCAGATCCTGTGCTGGAGGGGGCTCGCGGCGCTCGCCGCGGACCGGATGGCGTGGGCCGACGCCGCCCACGCCCTGGAGAACGCCTCCAACCTGTACTCGGCCCTGCCCGATCCGGAGGCCCACACGGACGAGTGGGTGGCCTGCCTGCGGGAGCTCGGGGCGGCGTGCAAGACCCTGGGCCGCCGGGACGAGCAGGTGCGCGCGTTCAAGCTCGCGGTGCGCCTGGAGCAGATCGCGGCGGGGGCCCGGGCCGCAGGTGAGACAATGTCAGGCGATGAGCACCGAGACGACTGAGACCGCGGACCGCGAACCGGCCGTGCTGAACCTGAAGCCGCTGCACCTGGGACCGTTGACCATCGACGTCCCCGTGGTGCTGGCCCCCATGGCCGGGGTGACCAACAAGTCCTTCCGCAAGCTGTGCCGCGAGTACGGCGGGGGCCTGTACGTGACCGAGATGGTCACGGCGCGCGCCCTGGTGGAGCGGCGGCCGGAGTCCCTGCGGATCATCCACCACGACCCGGACGAGACCCCGCGCTCCATCCAGATCTACGGCGTGGACGCCGTGAACGTGGGCAAAGCCGTGCGGATGGTCGCGCAGGAGGACCGCGCGGACCACATCGACCTCAACTTCGGCTGCCCCGTGCCCAAGGTCACCAAGCGCGGCGGCGGCTCCGCGCTGCCGTGGAAGACGGACCTGTTCCGCGCGATCGTGAGCACCGCGGTGCGCGAGGCCGGGGACATTCCCGTGACGGTGAAGATGCGCATCGGCATCGACGACGAGCACCAGACCTACCTGGACGCCGGGCGCATGGCCCGGGACGAGGGCGTGGCCGCCGTCGCACTGCACGGACGCACCCTGGAGCAGCACTACTCGGGCACCGCGAACTGGGATGCGATCGCGCGGCTGCGCGAGGCCCTGCCGGACATCCCCGTGCTCGGCAACGGGGACATCTTCTCGGCCGAGGACGCGGTGCGGATGGTCGAGCACACGGGCGTGGACGGCGTCGTCGTGGGCCGCGGCTGCCAGGGCCGGCCGTGGCTGTTCGGGGACCTGCAGGCCGCGTTCGAGGGCAGCCCCCGCCGCTTCCGGCCGGGCGTGCGCAAGGTCGCGGACACCGTCTACCGCCACGCGGAGCTGCTCACCGAGGAGTTCGGGGACGAGGCCAAGGGCTGCCGCGAGATCCGCAAGCACGTGTCCTGGTACTTCAAGGGCTACCCCGTGGGCGGTGAGCTGCGCGCGAAGATGGCGCAGGTCCCGGACCTCGCCGCGCTGCGCGAGCTGCTGGACCAGCTGGACCTGGACGCCCCCTACCCCGGTGCGGACGTGGAGGGGCCCCGCGGGCGCGCGGGCTCGCCCAAGAAGCCGCACCTGCCGGACGGCTGGCTGTCCTCGCGGATCCTGGGCGACGCCGAACGGCTGGGTCTCGCGGCCGCCGAACTCGACGTCTCGGGAGGCTGAGCGCCGTGCACACTCCCGACCGCCTGGGCATCCTGGCCCCCGGCTACGAGCCCTCGGACACCGAGCGCTACGTCAGCGAGGACCACCACAACCGCCACCGCAGCCACTTCGAGCGGGACCGCGCGCGCGTGCTGCACAGCTCCGCCCTGCGCCGGCTCGCGGCCAAGACGCAGGTGGTCGCCCCGCAGACGGACGACTTCGTGCGCAACCGCCTCACCCATTCGTTGGAGGTCGCGCAGATCGGGCGGGAGCTCGGCAAGGCGCTGGGCTGCGACCCGGACGTGGTCGACGCCGCGTGCCTGTCCCACGACCTCGGCCACCCTCCTTTCGGGCACAACGGGGAGACCGTGCTCGCGCAGCTGACGCGGGGGATCGGGGGCTTCGAAGGCAACGCCCAGACCCTGCGGCTGCTCGTGCGGCTGGAACCCAAGCTCGTGACGCCCTCGGGGGAGCCTGCGGGTCTGAACCTCACGCGTGCCACGCTGGACGCCACGTGCAAGTACCCATGGTCCGCCGAGGACGCCCCGCCGCGGGCGGACGGGCGGCCCAACCGGAAGTTCGGCGCGTACGAGGACGACCTCCCCGTGTTCGAGTGGTTCCGCGAGGGCGCGGTGGAGGGCCGCAAGTGCCTGGAGGCGCAGGTCATGGACCTCGCGGACGACATCTCCTACAGCGTGCACGACGTGGAGGACGCCGTGGCCGCCCACGCCCTGCAGCTGGACCTGCTGGCCGAGCCCACCCAGCGCGGGCGCGTCATCGAGTGCACGCGCGGCTGGTACCTCCCGGACGCCACGGACGAGGAGCTCGACGCCGCCCTGCACCGTCTCGAGGCCACCCCGGCCTGGGTGCCGCGCATGGACGGCACCCGCGGGGACCTCGCGCAGCTGAAGAACATGACGAGCCAGCTCATCGGACGCTTCGCGATGTCCGCGGTGGAGGCCACCCGGGAGGTCGCCGGGGAGGACTGGCTCACCAGGTACCGGGCGTCCCTCGTGGTGCCCCGGGAGACCGAGCTGGAGATCGGGGTGCTCAAGGGCATCGCCACCGCGTTCGTGATGACCGTGCGGGACGCCATGCCCCTGTACGAGAACCAGCACGAGATCCTCACCATCCTGGTGGAGGCCCTCATGGAGACCGACGGCCGGTTCCTCTCCCCGGAGTTCGCCGCGGACTGGCGGGCCGTGGAGGACGGACCGGGGGCGGAGGCCGCGCGGCTGCGCCTCGTGGTGGACCAGATCGCGTGCCTCACGGACCACTCGGCCGTGGCACTGCACGACAGGATCCGCGGTACCAACTGGCGGACCGGGGACAAGCCGCTCTGGTGAGCGGGCGGGCCCGGGCTTGCCCTGGGTCGGATGGGGGCAGACCGTGCCCACGCGGGCGGTGGCCGCGCCGGGTTGGTCCCGCGCGGCGTCGTCGTCCCCTGGGGCCCTGCCGCGGCAGGGCGTCTTCCACGCACCGTGCGGGGCACCCTGCACACCCGCCCGGGCGGCGCCGTCCGTGGTTTGACGGGGTGCCTAAACTGGCCCAGTGGCCGGACTGATCAAGCGTGAAGACATCGACGAGGTTCGCGCGCGCACGGACATCCGCGAGGTCGTCGAGCAGTACGTGACCCTCAAGCCCGCGGGGATCGGTTCCTACAAGGGGCTGTGCCCGTTCCACGACGAGCGCTCGCCGTCCTTCCACGTTCGCCCGCAGATGGGCACGTACCACTGCTTCGGCTGCGACGAGTCCGGGGACGTCATCGCGTTCCTCATGGAGATGGACCATACCCCGTTCACGGAGACCGTGGAGCGGCTGGCCGCGCGCATCGGCTACGAGCTGCACTACGAGCAGGGCGGCGCACCCAACCGCGAGGAGGTGGGCCGCCGCCAGCGTCTGCTGGACGCCCACAAGGTGGCCGCCGAGTTCTTCCAGCGCAGCCTCTACACCCGCCAGGCCGCCGCCGCCCAGAAGTTCCTGGGGGAGCGCGGCTTCGACCAGGACGCCGCCCGCACCTACGGGGTGGGCTACGCGCCGCAGGGCTGGTCCCACCTGCTGAACCACCTGCGCAACCAGGGGTTCACGGAGCAGGAGCTCAAGCTCACCGGCATGTTCTCGGAGGGCAACCGCGGGCTCTACGACCGCTTCCGCGGTCGGCTCATCTGGCCCATCCGTGCGGTGGCAGGGGAGGTGATCGGCTTCGGGGCGCGCAAGCTCTACGAGGACGACCAGGGCCCCAAGTACCTCAACACCCCCGAGACGCAGCTCTACAAGAAGTCCCAGGTGCTCTACGGCATCGACCTGGCCAAGCGGCCCATCGCCAAGACAAAGCAGGTGGTGGTGGTGGAGGGCTACACGGACGTCATGGCGTGCCACCTGGCCGGCGTCTCCACGGCGGTGGCCACGTGCGGCACGGCGTTCGGCCCGGAGCACATCAAGATCGTGCGCCGCTTCCTCTCGGACGACTCCGCCGGTGGCGAGGTGGTCTTCACCTTCGACGGCGACGCCGCCGGGCAGAAGGCCGCGCTCCGCGCCTTCCAGGAGGACCAGCGCTTCGTGGCCCAGACCTACGTGGCCGTGGAGCCGAACGGCATGGATCCGTGCGACCTCCGCCTGGCCCGCGGGGACGTGGCGGTGCGGGATCTCGTGGAGACCCGCACCCCGCTGTTCGAGTTCGCGCTGCGGGCCACCATCAAGGAGTACGACGTCAACAGCCTGGAGGGGCGGCTGCGCGCCATGCGGGCGTGCGCGCCCATCGTCGCGCAGATCCGCGACCCCTCGCTGCGCCCCGCCTATGCGCGGGAGCTCTCCGGGTGGCTCGGGATCGAGACGGACGAGGTGATGCGCGCGGTGAGCGCGGCGGCGAAGTCCGCGCAGCGCGGCGGTTCGGGACCCTCGGGTGCTGGGTCTTCCGGCCCCTCCGGCCATGGGTCCGCGGGTTCGGGGCGTTCTGGGGCAGGACCGGCCGGTTCCGGGTACGACGGCGCTCGCGGCCGGCAGCAGGCCCAGGGACCATCGCGCGGGGGAGCGGACCACGACCCGCAGGCCTCGCGGGGAGCGGCCGGCGCTCACGATGGGTCACCCGAGGAGCCGCAGGGGCCCCGGCCGGTGGAGCTGCCCGACCCACGGGAGCCGGTGTCCCGCATGGAGCGCGAGGCGCTGGAAGTGGTGCTGCAGGTCCCGGACCTCGTGCCGCTGGCCTACTGGGGGCACTTCGAGTCTGCGGGCATGACGTACCGGGTGCACCAGGTCATGCACGACGCCGTGGTGGGTGCCCGTGCGGACCTGGGAGAGGGTGTCCAAGGCGGACGCGTGTGGCTGGAGTCCGTTCGGAACCACCTGCCCGAACCCCTGCACGGCTACTTGGCGCAGCTGTCCGTCACGCCGCTGCCTGCGGCCACCGAGCAGCAGATGCGCAACTACGCGGTGGGGGTCATCACCTCGCTCGTGGAGATGCACATCAACCGGGAGAAGTCCGACAAGCTCGCGCACCTCAACCGGCTCAACGCCCAGCGCGAGCCGGACCTGTACCAGCAGCTCAACCGCGAGCTGCTGGACCTGGAGCTGCAGCGGCGCAGCCTCATGGGGGTGTGAGGCGCAAGCTTTCCTTCCGCAGGGCGGGCGGGTGCGGCGCTGTCCGGCCAGCGGCGAGGCAAGTTGAGGAAGCCCGCGACGGGAGGTAGAGTATCGTCTCGTTGCGCGGCAACGTGCACATTCCCCCGTAGCTCAATTGGCAGAGCATTCGACTGTTAATCGAAGGGTTGCTGGTTCGAGTCCAGCCGGGGGAGCCACCACGGAGGCCTCCTCCCCGGAAGGGGAGGGGGTTTCTTTGCGTTCCTCTCAGGCGTGGAAGTTCAACCGTGCCCACCTCATTTAGCCACTGCGTGGGGTTCCGACGAGTTCTCGTCAGTGTGGCCGACGTCCAGGGTGGGGCTTCAAGCTGTGGGGGGGGGGTGTACCTTCCTGCATGTCGGTGAAGATGGCAGGTGTCCTAATTGTGACCCCTGAACAGGATCCGGCAACCGGTCATCGACAGGTGAGAGCATGCTCGTCGAACCGCGCCGGAGACGGTGCCCCTCCTGGGCAAGCAGAACATTTGGGTACGTAGCATCCATACTTGGTCAGGGGCGGTCTGTCATTACCAGGGAGGCGATGTAGATTAGGTACCCAAGGGCGAAGGCCACGCCCCCAACCCGCCCAATTCGGCCTCGCCCCACGCCCACCACCCATAGACATAAAGAGACCAAGAAAGCAAAGAAAATATCTTGTCGCACTGCGGGGAAAGGAACGGGGATCGGCGCGACGAGCAGTGCTGGGACCCCAAGGACAAGTCCGATGTTGGCAATGTTGCTCCCCAGTGCATTGCCCACGGCCAGTGTGGCCTCACCTCGGCGCGCTGCTGAAACCGCGGCGGCAAGCTCCGGTAGGGAAGTGCCTATAGCCACAACGGCTAGACCCACTACCACCTCATCAACGCCCCATGCTTGCGCTAGAGAACCGGCCCCGTACACGAGGAGTTCAGCTCCTGCCACCAGCGACATAGTTCCCGCGATGATGCGCCCAAAAGCTTGAGTGGGGGTTGTCTTCTGATCGGATGGAGGGGTGGTCGCGAGGGTCTTGCCAGATCTCGTGGACCATACGGCCCAGCCCAGGTGCATGGCCAACATCACAATCAGCACGAAGCCATCGGCCTTGCTGACTGTTCCATCCGCAGCCAAAAGTATGAGGACGACGGTGAACGCGATGCTCACCGGCAGATCACGCCGCGTGGCTTCCCGCGTCAGAACCACCGGGGCCAGAACGGCAGCGGTTCCGAGGACGAGCAAGACGTTGGCGATGTTACTGCCAATGACGTTGCCGAGCGTCAGTCCCGGGTCCCCGCTCAGTGTCGCTCCCACCGACACTGCCAGCTCAGGCGCCGACGTGGCCAGCGCGACAACGGTGACACCCACCGTAGCCGGGCGCAACCCGAACCGGAGGGAGATACCCTTCGCTCCGGTCACAAGTACTTCTCCACCGATCACCAAGAGGACAAACCCGGCCAGCGCGGCAGCGATTGCAGTGAGATCCACTCCAAGAGTCTAATGAGAACGCCCCCGGGGCCGCATCCACGCTACCGTGGGAGAGTTGCCCGGTATTCGAACACTCGATGGGGTGGAAGCATCTTGACAACCTTTTTGAGGAAGGACCCACCATGGCATTGCTGAGCCCGCTTGTCCTGACAGCTGGGGTATGCCTTGCCACCTTAGCCCTGGGTCAAGCGTTGGGGCGCAAAGCCGGGTGGTTCGCTGCTGCAGGCCTGCTTGCCGCGGCCGGGCTGCTGGCAGCGGCCTGGGGTGGCCGACCTGTCACAGAGTCCTATCCCTGGATGCCCTCGTTGGGGGTCGGGATGACCCTGAGACTCGACGGGTTGTCGCTGGTCTTCGGTTTGGTCGTGTTGGTGATCGGCGCAGTCGTGCTGGCTTACACAGCAGGGTATCTACCACGTGGTCGCCATGGCACCTTCCTCGGCCTGTTGACCTTCTTCGCAGCTGCCATGACAGGGTTGGTGCTCACCGACGACATCGTGGTGCTGTGGGTGATGTGGGAGTTCACGACCGTGTGCTCGTTCCTGCTCATTAGCCAATCTGGGCCCAAAGCGAAGGGCCCGGCAGTCAGAACGTTCCTCGTGACGGCCTCAGGCGGTCTTGCTCTGCTTACGGCCGTCGCGCTCATGTGGGCACGGTTCGGAACCACCTCACTGAGTGCCATTCTTGCGGCTCCGGAGTGGCAGAAGGCGCCTGGTTTTGCTGCCACGATCGCCGTGCTGGTGGCTGTTGCCGCGTTCACGAAATCGGCGCAGTTCCCGTTTCATGCATGGTTGCCGGACGCGATGGTCGCCTCAACGCCCGTGAGTGCCTATCTGCACGCTGCTGCGATGGTAAAAGCCGGGATCTATGTGCTGTTGCGTTTTTCCACGGCCCTGTCCGACGTGCCGGTGTGGAACATCCTTCTCGTAGCAATCGGTTTGATAACCGCTCTCATGGGTGCAGTCTTCGCGCTGCAACGTCATGACCTGAAAGAGCTTCTCGCTTATTCGACCGTCAGCCAGCTTGGTTTTCTTGTCGCGACGATCGGCCTCGGTTCCGCGTATGCCCTCTTGGGAGCAATCGTGCACGTTGTCGCACATGCACTGTTCAAGTCATCCCTCTTCATGGCGGTCGGAGTGATCGACCACGAGTGGGGTACGCGGGACATCCGCAAGATACGGGGGGTGTGGCAGACGATGCCGTGGACGGCAGGTTTTCTCACGCTCAGCGCTGTCTCCATGGCTGGTTTGCCGCCTCTGTTCGGGTTCGTGTCGAAAGAGGCAATGTTCAAGGCGATGGCGCAACTTCCCGGTGGTGTGGCGTGGGTTGTTGGGGGCGTGGCTGTGCTCGCGGCGATGTGTACGCTTGCGTACTCCGCTCGCATGGTTCTCGCCGTCTTCCGCGGGAAGAGAATCGCCAACGCGCCGCGCGAGGGCAAGCCGAGCCTGCTGGTTCCAGTCGGTGTCGTAGTGGTGGCCAGCCTGGTTCTCGGAGTGGCGGGCCCTGTGGCTGAACCGTTGATCAATGCCGCAACTAGAGCGATCGGTGTGGGACCTGTGAGCGCGGATCTGTCGCTTTGGCACGGGTTCACACCGGAACTGGGCATGACTGCAGTGGTGGTGACAGTGGGTGCGTGGCTGGTGTGGCAGCGCAAGCCTGTGGACCATGTCTTGGCGCGCGATCTTTCTCCTGTTCGCGCGGTGGACGTGGTCGAAGCGTTCCGTACCGGTTCTATCTCGCTTGGTGTTCAGGTTGGTCGATTGACCGATTCCGATGCTCCTATGCGACATCTGGTGCCGCCGCTGGCAATGGTGGTAGGCCTCGGCGCCGTGGGGCTGACCAGTGTGCGCCCAGGGCCGGTTCAACCCGATCTTGTCCACTGGGTCGATTGGGTCGCGTTATCGCTCATCGCGCTTGGTGTGGTGTTGGCGATCCGGGCCACGACACGTATGGCACTGGTAACAACCGTAGGTGTCGCGGGTTTTGCTGTCGCCCTTTGGTTCTACGCGCTCGGTGCCCCCGATGTGGCCTTGACGCAGCTGCTAGTCGAAATTTTGACCGTTGTCATCATGGGGTTGCTGCTTGGCCGACTTCCGCGCACTTTCCACGTGACGGGTCGCGGGCGATTGTGGTTCGCAGGCACCCTGGGTGTCCTTGTGGGAGTGCTGGCGACCCTGGCCACCGCCACGCTCACCGGCCGTCGGCCTATATCAGAGGTGGGGGCAACGTTGCTGGACCGCAGCTACGATCTGACTGGCGGAACCAACCTCGTCAACGTGATCCTTGTAGATTTCCGCGCACTGGACACTTTCGGTGAGGCGGTCGTGGTCGGTGTCACCGGGTTGGCGCTGGTGGCTGCCCTGGATGCGCGCGGCGTGCTGCCCCTTCGGCCGAGCCTGATCCGGGTGGAGCCGACGAGTGCGAGTCAGGATTCCTACGAGAACTCGCTTACCCTACGATTCACGGCCAAGATCCTGGTGCCAATCCTGTTGGCTTTCAGTGTCTTCTACTACATCCGGGGGCATTCAGCACCAGGTGGGGGCTTCATCGCCGCGCTCATCGGTGGAGCTGCCGTCGCCCTCACCTATCTATCCGCCTCGAGCAATCGGGTCAGCTCCTTGCGGTTGCCGTACATGCGCTTCATCGCCGCAGGGACGATCATCGCCGTTCTCTCGGGTCTGCTCGGGTTCGGTGATGGGGCGTTTTTGCGCCCGCTCACCGCTGAGATCGGCCCTGTCAAGCTCAGCACGGCCCTGATCTTTGACCTTGGTGTCTACCTCAACGTAATCGGGGTGATCCTGGCTGCCATCAACAAGCTCGGCATCGATGAGTCTGCTCCTCCCCTCCGAAAGCCCGAAGAGCCGCGAACCCGGGGATTCGCAGACCAGAAGGGAAGGGAGGGATCCGCATGAGTGTTCTTGCGATCGGTATCGGACTGCTCGTCGGCGGCGGGGTGTTTATGATCCTTAGGCGCGGCCTGATGCGCATCATTGTGGGCTTCATTCTGCTGAGCAACGGGGTCAATCTCATGATCATGGCCGCGGGAGGTATCGATCGTCGCGAAACTGCCATCGGGTCAGAGCTGGACCCGGCCCAGGTCTCGGATCCTCTTCCTCAAGCATTTGTGCTCACAGCCATCGTGATCGCTTTCGCGATCACGATGCTGCTCTTGGTCCTTTCCATCACCGGCGAAGGCGATGACGACACCCACATCAAGCTTGCGGGACGCGAGATGGAGACCCCTCACCTCATCGATGCCGCGGAGGTCGAGCAGCATCCCCGCCGCAGAGAACCGGGCGGTCCCGAACCAACCCACCCTCACCCGTACCTTGACTGGGCCGATGATCTCGACACGTTTGGCGTGAGAGGGAAGGAAACCCGATGATTCCTGCATCATCCCTACCCTTGTATGCTGCGCTGCCCATTCTTGTCGGCGCTGTCCTTGTGCTCACCAACCGCAGGACCCGGCTCACTCATGCGCTGGCCGTTGCGGTGCTGCTTCTCAACGTTGCGGCGGGGACCCTGCTCGTGGCTACGGTGCGTGACGGTACCGTCGTCGCTGGGCACGTCGGCGGCTGGGATCTACCGTTGGGGATCACGTTCGTGGCTGACCTGTTCGGGGCTCTAATGGTGACCGCAACGGGCTTATTGACCCTGGTGTGCCTGTGGTTCGCTATTGTCTCGCGGCAAACCGGGCAGGGGTACTTCTCTGCGATGGTGCTCATACTGACTGGCGGGGTGAATGGTGCGCTCTTGACCGGTGACCTGTTCAACCTGTTCGTGTTTATCGAGGTCATGCTTCTGCCTTCGTACGCCTTGCTCGTCGTAGCTCGCCGGGGCCGTGGTCAGCTCATGCAAGTCACCGCGCCGCGGATCTATATAACCGTCAGCCTTCTCGCCTCTACTCTGTTATTGGCCGGGATCGGTTTGGTGTACGGCGTCACCGGGACCGTGAACCTGGCGCAGCTTTGGGGTGCCGCCGCCAAATCGCCCGAGGCCGGTACCGCATTCGCCATCATTTTGGTTGCGTTGTCGGTCAAGGCCGCAGCCTTCCCCGTGCATGGGTGGTTGCCACGGACCTATCCTTTCATGTCACCGGCGGTGACCGCTTTGTTCTCGGGCCTGCACACCAAGGTGGGTGTGTACGCATTTTTCCGGTTGTACGCCATCGCCTTCGATGGTGACGAGCGGTACCTGTGGATTGGAGCTACAGTATTCGCACTGACCATGATCTTCGGGGTCCTTGGTGCTGTCGGACAGACTGACGCGCGAGCAATCCTGTCGTTCCACATGGTCAGCCAGATCGGTTACATCCTCATGGGCCTGGCCCTCTTCACCCCGCTCGGGTTGGCGGCTGGCGTCTTCTACCTGCTGCACCACATGTTCGTGAAAGCATCTTTGTTTCTCTCGACCGGGGCGGTCGAACTCGTACACGGTCGGCACACGTTGGGTGGCGTGTCTGGCTTGGGGCGGCGGGAACCCCTCACAGCAATCGTATTCTTCGTCGCTGGGATGTCACTTGCCGGAATCCCTCCCTTCTCGGGTTTCGTGGCCAAGCTGACGCTGATCGTCGCTGCCCTGGACGCAGGGCAGTTAGCTGTTGCCGTAGTTGCAGTGGTTGTGAGCTTGTTCACTATTCTTTCGATGCTCAAGATCTGGGGGGCGATGTTCATGGGCGAACCACAGGAAGCCGAAAACAACGTAGGCCGGGTGAGCATCCCGCTGATTCTGCCCGCATTTGCCCTGGCTGGCGTAACAATCGGCCTGGGTCTGGGCGCCGAACCGCTCCTTGCACTGTGCCGTGTTGCAGCAGCTGGGCTGACTGATCCGAGCACGTACGTCGAGGCGGTGGTTGGAGCATGAGCTGGCTTACTTGGCCCCTCCGTCTCGTATGGTTCGCTCTTTGGTTCATTGGCCGCCTTGCGTTGACCAACATCGCAGTCGTCAAAGACGTGGCCGTGAGCCAGCAGAAATCTTCACCGGTCGTGGTGGCATATGTAACTCAATGCGACAGCGACCTCGAAGTCGCCGTGCTTTCGATGATGATCAGTCTGACCCCTGGGACCCTGGTTTTGGCTACCCGGGACGCTCCGCACGCCCCCGGCGATGATCCGGACCATGGGCACGCGGGGTCACGAATCTATGTCCATGTGATGTATGCAGACGGGGTCGGTCAAGCACTGAGTGAATTGCGGGAAGACGAGACCCACCTGTTGCATGCTTTCCGAAGGAAAGGAGTCCCGGAATGATCGGTGTACTTATCACGTTGGGGTTGCTGCTCTACGCGACAGTCGTGGCGGCGTTCCGCATGTTCCGTGGCCCTGACGATGCTCACCGGGCAATCGGATCTGATCTACTATTCTTCTCATTTGTAGGCCTGCTCGGGGTAATCGGGGTGCTCACCAACAGTCGCGTGGTTTTCGATTTGATTCTCATTGCCACTGTCGTCGGGTTCCTCGCTAGCATCTCCTTGGCGCGTGCCCTTACCAACGGGAGGCGATGATGCTCTCAACCGTCGATTGGACCCACTGGTTGGTACTTACCGGTGTGCCGCTGTGGATGTCCGTACTAGGCCAGTTACTTATGGTGGCGGGCGCAGGCCTGTTCGCTACAGCAGCGTTGGGCATGTACCGGCTACCCGACCTCTACACAAAGTCGTCCAGCGTGGCGACGGCCTCCGGCGTGGGTATCTCACTCGTTATCACAGGCGTGTTTTTCCTCATCCCCGGGTGGGACATGCTGGTCAAACTCTTTGCAGCTGTGATCTTGCAGTTCGTGACCGCGTCCGTGGGTGAGATGGCGATCGCCCGCGCAGCCTATCTTGTAGGTTCACCGCTATACTCGCCCACCCGAAAAAACGCGCTAGCGGAGGACAGCGAGGAAAATAACCATAAAAACTGAGGTAATACTTATTGCGTGCGGCCCAATAAGTGACTGGGCCAGCTCTCAATGTAAGCAACAAGTTGCTTTCTAGCTGGACTGATCGGGGATGCTGATCATCTGTGAGAAGGGAGGCTAGTTTCCGCAGGGCGTGGGGGTCGGCATCGGGGCCGTCGGCCTTGTCGCGGTCCAGGGTCATGACAACGACCTCGTTTTGACCGACTTTGTAGCCGATCACGCACGGGGTTTGGGCGGTGCCCTCTGACGGTGATCCCACCTTCACTCCGAGATCAGTTCCTCACCCACGACGAGTCCTTCCGGGGCGGTGGTGACGATCTCGACCCCGTCCAGGTTCTTTGACTCGTTCTCGACCAGCCCAATGTGCATGTCGACGAATTCCAGGCCTATCCACGCTTTGTGTAATTCGCGTTCTTTTGAGTTGGAGCCAATATTACTAAGGATCCCAGCACCTATCCAGTGAATTTTACCCATGAGGAGTAAGAGACGGTTGAGATGCGCGTCTGCGCCGCCCTCGACCGCCTCCGCGCTCACGGCGTCGGTGGACTTACATGGCGCCCGACAGCCCACGAGCACACCCAGGGTCGGAGGTTTCCGCCCTGGATTCCGGGCCGTCTGCGGTGGCTGCCCACAGCGCGCAATGGAAGGGTTGCCGGTTCGAGTCCAGTCGGGGGAGCCACCCAACCGGGCCTGATCTGCGGAGACGCAGGACAGGCCCGGTTTGTCGTGTCCAGCGACGGGAAGAATCATTCGGTCGGCGTGCTGGCGAGCATCTGCACGATCTTCGCGTCGGCTGCTCCTGGCCCTTCGGGGTCCAGTTGGGCGCTGACCGCGCGCAGCGCCTGGCAGTTGCCGTACTGGGCGTAGTGGGTGATTGCCGCGAGGCCGGCAATGGATTGCTGGTACTCCGGTGGCGCTTGCACTCAGAGCTGGCGCAGCGTGTCGGTCATGGCCGGGGTGGGGTCGGTGCAGGCTTCCACCATCAGCCGGTCCGAGACCCGGTGATCGGTGGAGGGGTTGATCACCGCCGCCAGGTGCTGCTGGTTTCCTGAGACCAGTGGGGACTGGCCATCGGCGAGCACGCGAGCCAGCCGCACGGTTTCTTCGACCCGTTCGGTCGGAGGGAAGGACTCCAGGCGTTCAGCGAGCGAGGAGGGCAGCACGTCGTAACCCGGTACGGGATCGGGGAGCTACTCGCGGTCCTTCATAGTGCGCGACGCCGAAGGTGTCGCCTTGCCCAGGGCGGTCATTTCCGCGGACACGTCGGGTAGCGGGCCACAGTCGATCTTGTGGCAGTCGGTGGCGATCATCTGCACGTGGGGCCCGTCGTGGTGCGGTGGGATCGTCTCGGCGTTGATCGCCATGGCGTCCTGGAAGGTCTCGGCTACCCGGGTGGAGAATAGATCGCCGTTGTCTCCGTAGCCGATGGTGAATGCCAGCGGCTTGCCATGGAAGTCTTTCACGATCCGCCGGGCGGTGTCGCGCAGGGAGTCATCGAGGCCCTCGCCGAGCTCGTCGCAGGGAAACCTGACGCCGGGCCCGGTGACGGCGCTGTTGCTCTGGTCCCGGTCCAGGCTGAACGGCACGACGTCGTTGTCGCCCAGTTCGTACCCGAGGAGCCAGGGGGGTGAGGGCTGCGATGTCTGCGGGGGTTTCCATCTTCATTCGGCGATCAGCCCTTCGCCGATGGTGGTCCTGTTCGGGGTGGTGGAGATGATCTCGACGCGGTCGAGGGTGCCGCTCTCGCTGGCGATCAGTTCGGCGAGCATGTCGGTGAATTCCATGTCCATCACATCCTGGTGTTGTTGGTGGGTCTTGCACTTGGGTTCGAGGCTGCGGAGTTGTGTGCCCCTGAACGTGTTGAAGTCGGCCCCTGTGGATGGCGGGGCGGTGCGGGAGGTCCCGCATCAGACGTGGGCCAGCGGATGCCGTGAGCGCTGACGAGTCCGCAGAGCCCAGGAGTACGTCCGGGACCCGCCCCGGCTTGCCAGGGCGGGGCACAGCCGTGTGCGGCTGGGGTGAGCGGATAATCGAAGGGTTACTGGTTCGAGTCCAGTCGGGGGAGCCAACGAACCGGGTCTGACCTGCGGAAACGCAGAACGGGCCCGGCTTTCTCCATGTCCGGATACGTTCGGGGTGGCGGATTGGTCACGGATTCCTGCGTAGTTCTCGGGGCCCGTGGACTCCAAGCAGGGCACCGATACAGTGAACTTCTGCTGCAGTCTCGCAGCCCCACGACGACGACAGGCGGGTGACCCAGTTCCATGACCCTCGCGTCCCGCCGTCTCGCGGCGCTGATCGCCGTCCTCTACTCCACGTGGCTCGTTGCCCCGCTGCTGGACCCGCAGCTGCATCCGTGGACGTCCTACGCCTCCGAGTACTTCGTGGCGGACCGCCCCGCGGCCACGCTCCTGCGCACCACGGACGGGGTGGCCGGGATGCTGCTGATCGTGATGGCCGTCCTGTCCTACTCGCGGGCCCGCACGCTGTGGCGCGGATTGCCGGGCGGGTTCGGTGGGCTGGACGCCTCCCGGCCCACGCGGCGTCGTGCGCGGTGGGCCGTGCGGGTGTGGTGCGCGGCGCTGGCCGTGGCGGGTGCGGCCACGGTGGTGGACGCCATCAATCCCATGACGTGCGCGCCCTCGGTCTCACCCGAGTGCGCCGCCGCCGAGGCCGCGGGAACGCTGCCGCTGCAGCACCACATGCACACCGCATCCTCCGCCGTGGCGGGGACGGCGTTCGTGGTGGCCATGCTCGCGTCTCTCGTGCTGAGCACCGCCGCCGACCGGGTGACCCGGATCGCCAGCTGGGTGGGCATCGTGACCATCGCCCTGTCCGCGGTGGACGCCCTGCTCACCAGGATCCCCACGGAAGGGATCACCCAGCGGATCTCCATGGTCGCGATCGTCGTGTGGCTCGTGGCCGTGGCGGGCCTGCCGGTCGTGGACCGGGTGCGCGCCGCACCCCGGGCGGTTGCGGCGTGAACCGGTCCACCGCTGCGCTGTGGCGCGCGCACCTGAGCGAGATCCCGGTCCAGGGCGTGCCGGTCCGGGTGCTGGACATCGGCTCCGGCCCGGCGCTCGTGTGCTCCTCGGGCGTGGCCTCCGTGCTGTGGGACTGGGCGCCGGTGGTCGAGCTGCTGCGCGGGGGCCACCGCGTGATCGTGCTGGACCGCCCCGGATGCGCACCGGGCCAGACGGTCCCCGAGACCCTCCCGGACCTGGACGCGGAGGCCGCCCGCCTGCTCGCCGTCCTCGACGTCCTGCACGTCACCGGACCCGTCACCGCGGTGGGCCACTCCTTCGGTGCGGCCGTTGTGGAGGCCGCGGCTCGGCTGCATCCCGGGCGCCTGGCATCCCTCGTGCTCCTCGACGGCTCCGTCCCCGAGGCCGAGGGGGCCGACTGGGCGCACGACGAGGCCCGTGCCGCCCGCCACTTCCGCCACCGCACGCACCCAGCCGCCCGCTCCCGGGCCGTGCGCCGGCTCTGGCGTCTCGTGGGGCCTGCGGCCTCGGTGGCTCTCGTGCCCGGGCGACTGCGCGTGGCCCGGGTGATGGGCGGACTGCGTGCTGAGGCCTCCGCGTCGAACACGCTGCTGGCCTCCCTGCGCGAGCTCGCGGGCTACGTGGCCTGCATGAACCGGCTCCGCGAACTGCGTGCCCGTCTGCCCCTGGACCCCGGGGTGCCCCTCACGGTCGTGGCCGCCAACGGCCGCGTGCCCCGGCCGGGGCTGTCCCGGTGGGTGCGCCACGTCCTCGCGCAGGCCGCGCGGCTCGCGGAGGAGACCTCGGCGCGTTCCGTGGTGGTCTCCCGCAGCGGTCACTTCGTGATGCTCGACCAGCCACGCCGCACCGCCGAGCTGATTGCCCAGGCCGCCTCCCACTGACGCCCCGGCGCACGACGCCGCCCGCTCACCGCGCTCGCTCCCTGCGCCATCCGCTGCTGGTCAGCGCGCCAAGGACAACATATTGTGTCCTCATATGCGAATGATTATCATTACAGTCCCATGACCACGACACCCCGCTTTTCGCCCCGCGCCCACGCGCTGCTGGTGCTCGCGCTGCTCGTCGCGCTGGGCCCCTCCGTTCCCGCCGCCGTCTCGTGGGGTGCCGCGGAGATTCCCGTCGCAGACACCGCCCGGTTCTTCTGGGCCGCGCTGACCGGCGGGGCAATACCTGCGGCGGACTTCACCGACTACACCGTGGTGCTGCAGATCCGCACCCCGAGGGTGCTGCTCGCGGCGGTGGTGGGAGCGGGGCTGAGCGCTCTGGACATCGCTGCGCAGGCCATGGTGCGCAACCCCCTGGCGGACCCCTTCATCCTGGGGATCTCCTCCGGTGCGGCCGTGGGGGCGAGCGCCGTCGTCTCCTGGGGACTGTTCGCCGCGCTCGGGGGACTCGCGCTGAGTGCGGCCGCGTTCCTGGGCGCGCTGGCGGCGTCGGCACTCGTGTACCTGCTGTCCCGCACCCCGGGCGGGGTGGCGCCCGTGCGGCTGATCCTCACGGGCGTGGTGCTCTCCTTCGGCTTCCAGGCGCTGATGTCGGCCATCGTCTTCTTCGACGCCAAGGGCGACGCCGCCCGCACCGTGATGTTCTGGATGCTCGGCTCCCTGGGCGCGGCCACGTGGCAGCAGCTTCCCCTGCCGGTGGCCGCCACCGCGCTGTGCCTCGCGTGGCTCGCATGGCGCGCACAGGACCTGGACACCCTGTCCATGGGGGACGGCTCCGCCGCGAGCCTGGGCGTGGACCCGGACCGGATGCGCGTGCAGCTGTTCGCGCTCACGGTTCTGGGCACCGCCACCCTGGTCTCGGTTGCGGGGACCATCGGCTTCGTGGGACTGGTGGTCCCGCACGCCACCCGCATCGTCCTGGGACCGGCCCACCGGCGCGCCGTGGTGGTGGCCCCGCTCGTGGGTGCGCTGTTCATAGTGTGGGTTGACCTGCTCAGCCGCGTGGCCGTGCCGCCCCGTGAGCTGCCGCTCGGCGTGGTGACCGCGCTGATCGGCGTGCCGGTGTTCCTGGTGCTGATGCGCCGCGCCGGCTACGTGTTCGGAGGTTCCCGGTGAGGGCGCGCGCACCGCGGCCCCGGGCTGCCTGGGGGAGAGCACACGCGCCGGGCACGACGCCGCCCGACCCGGCCCCCGCCGGCACCTCACCTTCCGGTCACGTCACCGGAGGCACCGCGCATTCTGTCCCGGCCCCGGGAAACGCCGCGGCCTCAGACCCGGCCGTCGAAGGCACCCCGCCCTCCAGCCCCGCCGTCGGAGGCAGCGCGCATTTCAGCCGCGCCATCGGAGGCACTGTGCCGTCCGATCAGGCCATCGCCGCTTCCGGCCAGGCCGCCGCCGCGCCCGTGGACACCCCGCCCCGCAGGACCGGTCTGGAGCTGGCGGGTCTGCGGCTCGACGTCGCCGGGCGCACCGTGGTGCCGGGCCTCTCCCTGCGGGTGGCGCCGGGGGAGGTGGTGGGGCTGGTCGGTCCCAACGGCTGCGGCAAGTCCACCGTGCTCAAGGCCCTCTACCGTGCCCTGCGCCCGTGCGGCGGGGCTGTGCTGATCGACGGCGAGTCCCTGCACGGGATGCGCTTCCGGGACTCGGCCGTGCGGATCGCGGCGCTGCCCCAGGACGAGCGGAGCGAGCTGGACTTCCTGGTCGCGGAGGTCGTGCGCCTGGGGGCGGCGGCCAACCCGCGCCTGCGCACGGAGGAGCTGGGCGGCGTCGTGCGGGATGCCATGGCCCGTGTGGGGGTGGCGGACCTGGCCGACCGCAGCGTGCTGGGGCTCTCCGGGGGCGAGCGCCAGCGGGTGCTCATCGCCCGCGCCCTGGCCCAGCGCACCCCGTACCTGCTGCTGGACGAGCCCACCAACCACCTGGACCTGCGCCACCAGACAGACCTGCTGCGCACCCTGCGCGGCACCGCCGGGACAGGGCCCGCCGTGCTGCTGGCCCTGCACGACCTCAACCTTGCCGCCGCGCTGTGCGACCGGATCGTGGTGCTCGCCGCGGGGCGGGTGGTGGCCGACGCCCCGCCCCACGAGGCCCTGGACCCCGACACCGTGGAGCGTGTCTACGGCGTGCGGCCCCTGCTGATCACCCGTCCCGACACCGGGACACCCCATCTGTTGTTCCCCAACGACCGAGAGGACCCTTCATGAGAACACCCCCCAGCTCCGGCCCCCACGGCCCCGAGCGTGCGCACGGCCGCACCGGCGCGCCCGAGACCCGTCGCTCGTACTCCGGTGACGGGGCTGCGCTGCCCGGAGGCGCGGCGTGCGGCGAGGACGGGCCGGGCGGCGTCGTGCCCCGCAGTGCACCCGGAGGCGGCCGAGCGCTGACCCGACGCGGCGCGCCCCTGGCCGTGGGGCTCGTGGCGACCCTGCTGCTCACCGGCTGCGGCGCGCAGGTCCAGAAGGACGCGGCGTCGGGCGCGGAGAAGACCATCGAGAACTGCGGCCGCAGCAGCACGTACCCCACCCCGCAGAAGGCCGTGGCGTACGACGTCTCGGCGATCGAGAAGATGTTCTCGCTCGGGCTCGCGGAGCAGATGCGGGGCATCGTGCTGCCGCAGACCGTGAGCAGCGTGGTCGAGAAGTCCCCCTACAAGGAGGACTACGGCAGGACCGAGACCATCTCCGACTCGGTGCTGGGCCAGGAGGCCGTGGTCAGCGCGCAGGCGGACTGGGTCTTCGCCGGTTGGCAGGCCGGGTTCAGCGAGGCCCGCGGGGTCACCCCGGACTCCCTGCAGGGCGTGGGGATCAACTCCTACATGCAGCACGAGACGTGCAAGGGCTACCAGGGGGACACCTCCGACCCCGACCCGCTGGACGCCACTGTCGAGGACCTGAAGGATCTGGGGACCATCTTTGGGGTCGAGGACCGCGCGCAGGAGCTCGTGGGTCAGCTGCAGGAGAAGCGGCGCGCCCTGCAGGAGGCACCGCGGCCCGAGAACCCGGCCCGCGTGTTCGTCTACGACTCCGGGACCTCCGAGCCCTACACCGCGGGCCGGCGGACGGCACTGAACGGGATGGTGGAACTGGCCGGGGCCACCTCGGTGACCAGGGACCTCGACGCTCGCTGGGACACCGTGGGGTGGGAGTCGGTGGTCACGAGCGAACCCCAGGCGATCGTGGTGGTCGACTACAACAAGCAGCCCGTGCAGGAGAAGCTCGACTACCTCAGGACCGAGTCCCCGGTGAAGGACTCGCCCGCCGTGAAGAACGGGAACATCTACGTCATGGACTACGGCGAGGCCGTCTCGAGTCCCCGCAACATGGACGGCGCCCAGAAGCTCGCCGACTACCTGCGGTCCAAGGGGCTGAGGTGAGCGGGCGCCAGCCGGGTGTGGGAGAACGGCGAGCGCACCCGTTGCCTGCGGCCCGTGAGTGTCGGCGCCACGGATGGGCGGGGAGCCCGCAGCGGTGACGGCCGGCACCCGCGCACCGACGCCCCACGCTGACGCCGCCCTGGGCGACGCCGCGATCGCCGCCCGAATCTGGCCGCTGCTCGGCGCGAGCGCCCTGGGACTCGTGCCGTTCACCCTGTACTCCACGGCGCTCGTGGAGATCACCCGTGACGCGCAGAGCGATGCCGCGCTCATGGGCTGGCTGCGCGGCACGGGCGGGGTCGCCGCGCTGGTGGTGGGCCTCGGCTGTGCACCGCTGCTGGACCGGGTGTCCCGGGGAGCGATGGCCGCCGGCGCGCTCGCGGTGATCGGTGGCGCGTGCGCCGTGGCCGTCCACGGGACGGTGTGGTCCTGGACGATGTTCTGTCTGCTCGTGGGCGCGGCCACCTCCGTGCTGAACCCCGCGGTCTCGGCCATGGCCGCGGACCGTTTTGCGGACGGCGCCACGGCGGGCCGCGCGGCAACCCAGGTCTCCGCCACCATGACCCTCACCGCGGTTCTCGGCGCGCCGACCCTCGCCCTGTCCGCCCGGTGGTGGGGCTGGCGCGGGGATCTCCTGGCGGTGGTGGCACTGGCCGCGCTCACGGCGGTCGCTCTTGTCCGCCGGGGCGCGCCTGCCACGGCCGGAAGAAGCACCTCGGCAGCGGCAGGCGCTGGCACCGGGTACGGGCAGGCGCTGCGCACCGCGTGCAGGACGCCCGGGGTGGGAGCCCTCCTGCTCGTGTCCGTCCTTCGGACCACGGCGTTCATGGGGCAGCTGGCCTATCTGGCCGTGCTGTGCTCCGAGCGCTGGGGCGCGGGCCCGGGGCTGGTCTCCATGGTGTGGGGCGTCTCCGGGCTGTCCTTCTTCCTGGGCAACTGGTGCGGCGGGCGGTTCCTGCGCTCCGTGACCGCCGCGGACCGGGCCGCATGGCTCGCCGCGGGGGCTGCCACCCTGGGTGCCGGGTCGGTGCTCGTACTGTTCGTCACGGACCACGGTGGGGTGGCGGTCGTCATGACGGTGGTGCTGGGACTCACCCACGCGGTGGTGGCCGCCGTCGTGACCACGCTGCTGGTCCGTGCGTGCCCCGGAAGTCGCGGCACGGTCCTCGGGCTCAACGGCGCGGGGCAGAGCCTGGGTGTGTGCATGGGGGCCACGGTGGCCGGAGTGGGTCTCGCCCTCGGCGGCTGGCCGGGCGCGGGACTTGCCCTCGCGGTCGTGAGCGGGCTCTGCGCGCTCGTCGCAGGGCTTGCTGCGCGGCGCCTGCGTGCCGGCAGACCCCTCAGATGATGTGCTCCTCCCGGGCACGGCTCACGGCGGCGGTGCGGTTGTCCACGCCGAGCTTGTCGTAGATGTGCACCAGGTGGGTCTTCACGGTGGCCTCGGAGATGAACAGGGACTTCGCGAGTGCCCGGTTCGAGGCGCCCGTGGCCAGGCCCCGCAGGATCTCGACCTCCCGCGGGCTCAAGGAGGTCCCCGGGGTGCGGACCTGGTTCATGAGCCGCGCCGTGACCGAGGGGGAGAGCACGGGACGTCCCGCCGCGGCGTCGTGCACGGCCTGGCCGATACTCTCCGGCTGCGCGTCCTTGAGCAGGTAGCCGGTGGCACCGGCCTCGAGGGCGGCGACCACGTCCGCCTGGGTGTCGTACGTGGTGAGGATCAGCACGGGTGGTCCGCCCGCGGCGACGATCCGCCGGGTGGCCTCCAGCCCGCCCATCCCGGCGCCCATCTGCAGGTCCATGATCACCACGTCCACGCCGTGCCCGGGTGCCTCCAGCCGTTCCAGGGCGGCGCGCCCGTCCTGAGCCTCCGCGCACACGGTGATGTCCCCGAGGGACTCCAGCACCGCCCTCAGTCCGGCGCGCACCACGGGGTGGTCGTCCACGAGCAGCACTCTGGTGGTCATGCGGTGGCCCTGCCTCCGGGTCGGTGGTGGTCTGCTTCGGTGGACGACGCCGCAGGGTCGCCCTCGCCGCGGTCCGGCACCAGGGCCGGGGGAGCGGCGTCGTCGGTCCCCGGGATGGCGGGTGCCCCCGCCCAGGACGTTGCCCGCGCGAGCGGCAGCCGCACGTTCACGGCGGTGCCGCTGCCCGGCTCGGACTCCACCGTGAGCTCGGCACCCAGCTCGGCCGCGCGGCGTCGCAGGTGGGAGAGGCCGAACGAGTCCTCCTCGTGCGCGCGGGACACCGAGCGGGGATCGAAGCCCACGCCGTCGTCCACCACGTCCAGGGCCACGGCGTCGTCCCAGCCCTCCAGCGTGACCACCACACGGGTGGCCCGGGCGTGGGAGAGGACGTTCGCGAGCGTGGACTGCGTGGCCCGGATGAACAGCGTGCGCTGCCGGTCTGTGAGTTCGGGTGGCGTCCCCTGCACACGGAACTCGCACGCAAGCCCCGTGCCGGCGGCACGGGAGCCCTCCTCCGTGCGGCGGCAGACCTCGGCGAGCGCGCTCGGGAGGGACTCGTCCAGGGCGGGGGAGGCGAGGTCGCGGACGAACCGCCGGGCCTCGGCCAGGTTCGCGGCGGCGGTGTCCTCGATCGTGGCCAGCCGCGCGGCGGTCACCTCTCGATCGTCCAGGGACAGGGCCTGCTGGGCCGCGCGGGAGACGAGCACGATCGAGGTCAGTCCCTGCGCGAGGGTGTCGTGGATCTCCCGGGAGAGCCGTTCCCGCTCGGTCATGGTGCCCGCGGTGCGCTCGCGGCGCGCGAGCTCGGCGCGTGTGGACTCCAGCTGGCGGATCACGCTCACGTGGCGCCGGGCGTCCCGGTACAGGGCGCGGTAGCCGTAGCTGACCAGCACCGCCACGACCGCGCCGATGCTCGGTCCCACGGCCATGGGTGCCGTGAAGGTCCCGGAAGGGACGTGCAGCAGCTGGGAGAGCACCACCACGCCGGTGAGCACCACGATGCTGACCAGGGCCACCGCAGGAGGCAGCAGCACGGGGTAGAGGAAGAAGAGGGGGAAGACCACCCACGCGAAGTCCCGGCTCAGCAGCGCCAGGGCGATCCACAGGACGGTCACGAAGCCCAGCCACACGGGGGTCCAGCGCAGCCGCGCCGGGTTCGCGCGACCGCCGGCCACCCGGTTCTCCACCGTGGTGCCGAGCACGTAGGTCGTGGCGAGCAGGGCGGAGAGCACGAGCACCACCGCCGTGGTGGCACCGTCTCCTGGAGGCTGCATGAGTGTGCGCAGCACCGCCAGACCGAGCAGTGCGGCGAAGCTCAGGTGCAGGGTGACCCGCATGACCCGCAGCAGGGCCGGGGTGGACAACTCCTGACGCACGATCTGCCTTCCTGGACGGCGGCCGGGGAACGGGGGCAGGAGTGGCCGACTCCGTGGTCATGGTACGCAGGTGGCTCGGCAGGGCATCAACCGATCGGTTGATTCCCGGATCAACCCTCTGCGCGGCCCGGTTCAACCGCGCTGGCGATCCGCGGCGGACCGCGGCGCACGAGACTGGGAACAGTCCAGAAAACTACGTCACGGGAGTTCCCATGTTCTTGTCCCTGAGGGACATCACGTACGCCAAGGGCCGGTTCGCGCTGCTGGCCACGGTCGTGGCTCTCATCACCCTGCTGCTGGTCCTGCTCACGGGCCTCACCAACGGTCTGGGTCATCAGAACACCTCGGCCCTCGAACGGCTGGAAGCCCAGCGCATCGTGCTCCAGGCGCCCCCGGGCGATTCCGACACGCCCTCCTTCACCACGTCGCAGATCGACGAGAAGCAGCTCACCACCTGGGAAGACGCCGTGGGTGCTGACCAGGTCGAACGACTCGGCATCACCCAGACGAGCGCGAGCCGCGGGGCGCAGTCCCAGGGAGACTCCGCCCGCACGGACACCACCGCCGTGGCCGGCATCGCCCTGGAACCGGGAACCTCTCTGGCGCCCGGCCTGACCGCGACCTCCGGGGCCACCCACCCGGGCAAGGGGGAAGTGGTCCTCAGCGAGACCCTGGCCGAGGACCTCAAGGTTTCGGTGGGGGACACCGTCTCCATGGGCGGCACCAGCCTGAAGGCCACCGGGATCACGGAGGACGAGTACTACAGCCACGTCCCCGTGGCGTGGATGAGCACGGAGGACTACCCGGCCGTGGCCCACACCTCCCCGGAGGAGCAGGCCACCGCTCTGGCCCTGACCACTGCCGACTACCCCCAGGACGTGCCGGGCGACTCCGACACCGTGGCCCTGGACACCAAGGGCTCGCTCGCCGCGCTGCCCGCCTACCAGTCCGAGCGCGGATCGCTGCTCATGATGCAGGCGTTCCTCTACGGCATCAGCGCGATGGTCGTGATCTCCTTCCTGACCGTGTGGACAATCCAGCGCACCCGCGACATCGCCGTGCTGCGCGCACTCGGCGCCGGCCGCAAGTACGTGGTGGTGGACTCGCTCGTGCAGGCCGCCGTGGTGCTGACCGTCGGCGTCCTGGTGGGCGGCGCCCTGGGCCTGCTGGGCGGAATGCTCGCGGGCTCCGCGGTGCCCTTCGAGCTGAGCGTCGCCAGCGTGGCCGTGCCCGTGGTCGGGGTGCTGGTCCTCGGCCTGCTCGGTTCGCTGCTGGCCGTGCGCCGCGTCTCCACCGTCGACCCGATGATTGCCCTGGGAGGTAACTGATCATGCATGCTGCTGAGTCCGAACCGCGCCACCGCGCCGAGCACCACGAGCACCACCGGGGCCGAGCCCACGACCCCCGCCACGAGCACGACGCCGCCCGCCACCCGCAGGGCGACGCGCACCAGGGCGAGTCGGCCGGCGACGCCGCTCCCGCGCTGAGCGTCCGCGAGGTCACCCTCGAGTACCCGGACGGCACTGCCAACGACGGCACCCCGCGCACCGTGCGCGCCCTGGACCGCGTGAGCCTTGAGCTGCAGCGTGGGGAGATGACCGCCCTGATCGGTCCGTCCGGATCGGGCAAGTCCTCCCTGCTGGCCGTGGCCGCCGCCCTGATCAAGCCCACGTCCGGGACCGTGATGGTCGCGGGGGAATCCCTCACCGAGCTGCCGGAGAAGGAGCTCGCCCGGATCCGCCGTGGCCACACGGGCATGGTGTTCCAGCAGCCCAACCTGCTCGCGGCCCTGACCTCGCGCGAGCAGCTCGTGCTCTCGGCGCACGTGGCGGGCGCCCGCGGCAAGGAGCTCAAGGCGGCTCGCACCCGCGCGGACGAGCTGCTCGAACAGGTGGGCCTGGTGGACTGCGGCGACCGCCGTCCCCACCAGCTCTCGGGTGGTCAGCGCCAGCGCGTGAACATCGCCCGCGCCCTGATGAACGACCCCCAGCTGCTGCTCGTGGACGAGCCCACCGCGGCCTTGGACCAGGAGCGCTCGCGGGCCATCATGGAGCTGCTCGCGAACCTCACCCACGAGTTCCGTCTGGCCTCCCTGGTGGTCACGCACGACACCGAGTTCGTGCCGCTCGCGGACCGCTGCGTGACCATGGAGGACGGCCGTCTGCAGTGACCACCACGCCACCGGCGGCGCGCGCGGACATGGCCTGTCCGCGCGCCCGCCAGTGGTATTTTGGGAGCGGACTGACCTTTTGAACACCACCACGTACTCATCGGAGGCGGCATGAGCCATGCAGTGGGCCCCAACAGCGGCCACTCACCCAGGGCAGGAAATCGCACCACCAAGAAGCCGGGCGCGGCGTCCATCGTGGACGTCGTCAAGGTCTTCCTCAGGCTGCTGCCCAAGCAGCTCAAGGACGAAGCACAGCTGGCCGTCCTCGAGCTCAAGGCCAAGGGCATCAAGCTGGGCATCGGCGCCGCGTTCGCAGTGGTGGGTCTCATCTTCCTGGGCCTCGCCGTCATCGCCCTGGTGGGAGCGGCCATCGCCGGGCTCTCGCACGTGATGCCCGCATGGCTGGCGGCGCTGCTGCTCGCCGTGGTTTTCCTGGTGGTGCTCGCGATCCTCGCCCTGATCGGCGTGTCCAAGATCAAGGGTGCCCTGCCGCTCATGCCGGAGAAGGCCGTCTTTGGCCTGCGCTACGACCTCGGCGTCGTCAAGGAGGGCTCCGCCTACAACGAGGGCCGCGTGCAGCGCGACATCAACGAGGCGGAGCAGAAGAAGCAGCGCGAGAAGGAGGAGGCCGCGAACGACCCCAACCAGGTCAAGCCGGTCAAGCCCACGGAGGAGCAGCTGCGGAACCGCCTCAAGCTGCGCCGCGAGCACCTCAAGAGCCTGCGCGACGACACCCAGAACCGTGTGGACTCCGTGCAGTCCGCCACCCAGGGCTTCGTCAACCGCACCTCGCGGACGTTCTCCTCCACCCAGGAATCGGTCAAGTCCACGTTCGCCTCGAAGGGCGGCTCCCAGGGCGTGCGCCCGGAGGGATCCACCTCCACCTCGGACCTGCTGAGCGAGCGCTGGCAGCCCCTGGCCGTGGCTGCCGCAGCGGGCACCGCGTTCCTCGTGTTCCTGCGCAAGCTGCTGAAGTAGACGCACCCCTCGCGGTTCCTCGGAACCGATGAGTCCACAGAAGGCCGGGCCCTCGGGACCCGGCCTTCTGCGTGCCCGGAGGCGTGGCACCTCGGGTTCGGGACAGCGCCCGTCCGGGACTGTGGCGGGCCCGCATCGTGAGGGAGACGTCGGACGGGTGGCGCGCGCGGCGTCGGACCGGGTGCGCGTGCGGCGTCGGCGTGTGCCCGGAGAGTGGCGCTGGCTGAGAACCCTACGATGGGACCGTGACGTCCCAGCGAGGCTTGCGATGAACCAGTGGGTGGCGGTCGCGCTCGCGCTGGCCTCGGCGGTGTGCCTGGCGGTTGGCACGCAGACACAGTCCCGGGCCGTCACGGGCCACACCTCCGGAGCCCTGAGCCCCCGGGCGCTGCTTACACTGCTGCGCAACCGACGGTGGCTCGCGGGGACCGGGCTGCTCGTGCTGGGGATGCTCCTCAACGTCTCGGCCCTCGCCCTGGCCACCGTGACCGTGGTGCAGCCGCTCGGCGTCGTGGCCCTGGTGATCACCACGCTGCTGCACGCGCGCCGCGAGGGGCTGAGGATCAACCGCCGCACGTGGCTGGCCGTGGCCCTGTGCACCGCGGGCGGTGCGGGCTTCGTGGTGTGCGCCGTGGCGGGAACCGACCCCGCGCACCGGCCCGGCCCGGAGGCGGAGCGGCTGGTGGTGCTGATGCTGGTGGGTCTCGTGGTGCTCATGGGCATCGCGGAGATCTTCGTGCGCCGGCACCGGATCAGCATCTTCTACGTGCTCTGCGCGGGCGTGCTCTACGGCTTCGTGGCGGTGCTCGTGCGCCTGGTGGCCACGGCAGTGGGGGACGGCGGGATCGCGGCCGTGAACTGGCTCAGCGTGCTCATGGTCGTGGTGGCGGCCGCGCTCGGGGGCTGGATGGTGCAGTGCGCGTACTCGTGCGGGCCTCCGGACCTGGTCATCGCGGGGCTCACGGTGGTGGACCCCATGGTGGGAGTGGCGCTGGGGCTGGCAGTGCTGGGAGAGGCCGGGCCCACCTTCACAGGTGTGCTGGGGGCGGGCATGGGCGTGGCAGGTCTGATTGCTATAGTCGGCGTGGTCCTGCTCTCCCGGTACCACCCGGAGGTCGTCAGGCGCCGAGCCGCTGCTCGCAACGGCACCCGGGGCCAGGGAAGCGGCACCAGTCCCCGGTCCGCCTCGGCTGAGAGCCGGACCGGCCACGCCGACCAGTGACCTACGTACGGAACCCAACGCCTTGAAGATTCTGATCACCGCAGAGACCTACCCGCCCGACGTCAACGGGGCGGCGCAGTTCGGTCGCAGGCTGGCCCACGGGCTGCTCGAACGCGGTCACGAGGTCCACGTGGCCGCTCCCATGCCCACCCGCGGCGCCTCGCGGACCATGGAGGACCACGGCATCACGGAGCACCGGTTCCGCTCCCACCACGCGGCCACCCATCCGTACTTCCGGCTGTGCCTGCCGTGGGAGATCAAGCGGGAGGTGGCCCGGCTGCTCGACGAGCTGCAACCCGACGTGGTCCACGCCCAGTGCCACTACATCCTCGGCCGACTGATGATTCGCGAGGCGGCGCGCCGGGGCATCCGGGTGGTCGGCACCAACCACTTCATCCCGGAGAACATCGAGCCCTTCCTGCCGTTCCCGGAGTGGTTCATCCGGGGCTACCGCAAGGTCTCCTGGTGGGACATCGCCAGGGTGTTCCGCCACTGCGACGTGATCACCGCCCCCACGCCGCTGGCCGTGCGCACCATGGTGGAGAACGGGGTGCCGGACCGTGCGGTCGCGGTGTCCAACGGCATCGAGGCCGGGCACTACGAGGCCACGGCGGGCGAGGAGATCCGTCATCCGGACCACCCGGTGGTGCTGTTCTGCGGTCGGCTGGCGGTGGAGAAGAACGTCAACGAGCTCATCGAGGCCATGGCCCTGATCCCCCGGGAGAAGAACATCCACGCGGAAATCGTGGGGGAGGGGGAGCAGCGGGACCGCCTCGTGGCACTCGCCCACGAGCGGGGAGTGGCGGACCGCGTCCACTTCCTGGGGTTCCTGACCGATGAGGAGCTGCGGCTCGCGTACCTGCGGGCGGACGTGTTCTGCCAGCCCGGCACCGCGGAGCTGCAGTCCCTGGTGACCCTCGAGGCCATGAGCGCGTCCACCCCCGTGGTGCTCGCCAACGCCCGTGCGCTGCCGCACCTCGCGGACGAGGGGCGCAACGGCTACCTGTTCACGCCGGGGGACCCCGCGGACCTCGCGGCCAAGCTGCAGCTCGTGCTGGACGCGTCCCCCGAGCAGCGTCGCGCCATGGGCGCTCACAGCCACGAGATGGTGGCCCAGCACTCCTTTGCGCACACGCTGGACACCTTCGAGCGGATCTACGCCGGCGCCAGCCGCTGAGGACACGGCGCGGCGGGGGAGGCTCGCCCGCGTTCGATCAGCTCCCCTGCGCGGGTCGCCAGCGTCATGCGTGGCTCCGCATGCACCTGTTCCGCCCACCGCGTGCGGTACCGTGGAGCCGCGCTCGGTCACCGGGCGCAGATCCTGGGGCGGTAGCTCAGCTGGTCAGAGCAGAGGACTCATAATCCTTGGGTCGTGGGTTCAAGCCCCACCCGCCCTACTGGAATCGCCCTCTCACTAGGCATGATGCTTAGCGGGAGGGCGATTTTCGCGTTCGTGGGTCCGGGATCCATCCGAAACCCACTACTTACCGGAGAAAGCTTCCAGTTCTGCGGAGGCATCCGGCGCGTCCGCGAGCTTCTGGACGTAATGTTTCAGCGTGATCGCTTCGGAGGCGTGACCGAGTTGCGCGGAGGCAGCGGCCACGGATGAGGCGTGAGCGAGGCGGGTGGCGACGGTGGCGCGGATCATGTGCGGGTGGACGTGCTCGAAGTCGCTGCCCTTCAACGCGGCCCGCCACTTCTTACGGAAGTTGCTCGGGTCCATCGGCGTCTCGCGGGCGCTGGGGAACACGAGGTCCGTCCACTGCCGACGCCGCCTGAACACTTCCGCCCCGAACTGGGGGAGGAACAGCCGGTGATGCGACCCGGCTGACTTCGGGTGCGCTTGCCGCTGGATCTTCCCGTCCGGCCCGCGCACCACTGTCCCCGTGATCGACAACCGCGGCGTGTCCGTCTCGAGCTCCACGTCCTCCCACCGCAGCGCGAGCACTTCCCCGATACGCGCCCCGGTGGCGAGCAGCACGTCCAGAACGTCCCGTAGGTCGCCTTCTGGGAGTGTTTCGCGGAGTCGTTGGACCTGGGCCACGCTGAGGGCTTCCACGGCCTTCTGGGGCGCGTGTACGGGCTCCGTGGACAACATGGGGTTGGAGGGGATCGCGTTCCGCCGCGTCGCAAGGGAAAACAGGTGCCGCATGACCGTTTGGCACAGTTTCGCGGTCGGGGCGCCGTGAGCGTTCTTTATCTCCTGGAGCACGTTGTCCAACAGCCCCACGGAGCACTCGTTGAGTCGGACGGCTCCTAGCTTCGGGAGGATGTACCAGTCCAGCACCTCCCGGTAGCGGCGAACGGTGGCCGGCGCAGCGTCTTTGTCCTGGAACACGACCCACCAGACGGCGGCGAGCTCAGTAACGCGGGTGGTGCGCTCAATCGTCCCTTTGGTGGGCGTCTGACGATCCGCGATCGCGGTGCGGAGTGCGCGTTTCGCTGCGGCCTCAGACTCCCCGTGTCGTTCTACGAGCCGGACCCGGCCGTCCATGTCTCGGTAGCGGGTGCGGGCGCGCACGTGGCCGTTGGGCATGGTGGTGAGGGTGAAGTCCCCCGCGGTGCCCAGGGGGAGTGGTGGCCTACCCATTAGGCAGAGTCCAGAAATCAGAGAGGCCGGCGGGCGGTGCCGGATATTGGTGCTCGGTCAGCGGCCAGGGCTCAACTCCTAGGGCCGCTAGACGCGCCGCGGCCTCTCTCTCCAGCTGCGAAAGAACTTCTACCCTCTCAGCCAGCCATTCAAGCTCGTGGACTCGTGCCTGGAGCTGCATGTCGGATTCCTCCTCCCTGCTTTGCATGAGGGATTTAGCTCGTTCCTTTTCCAGCTCAGCCTGGGTTGTCCGAAGGTTGACGCGAGCCCCGTTGAGTTTTTGGGCAGCAAGGCGGACCTCCTCTGCTGGCTGGTTTAGGTCGCCGCCTTCCGGGGAACGCTTATGGCTCAGGGCTGGCCACGCCTTATAGGTGGGCAACTCCCAGACGGGAGTCACAGCCACTCGTTGGTTCGGTTCGTAGGGGGAATAAAGCAGGGTGGCGAGTGACACGCCGAGTGAGTCCGCGAGAACGATTGCCTCTTGCAGTGCGATCGTGTTCTTGGGGCGCACCTCGATATTGGCGATGGTGCTCCTGGGGATCGGATAGCCCCTCCTCTTCGTCTCGTTCGAGAGGTCCTGCGCGGACCACCCCAAGTTCTGCCGGTACCGGCGAACGTTCTGGCCGATGCTGCGGGTGAGCTCTCGCCCCCACTCTCTGCCGGTCTCTTCCGATGCGTCTTGTCCCATGCGGAGCAGTTTACGGCCGCTATTGCCCTGAGCAAATCATATGTGTACGATGATCTGCGTGGGCACAAGGTCCGCGTGAATTGTCCCGTCCGGGACAGATTGGAGATGTGGAAGTGGAAGATCAGTTCCTGACGATGCAGGACGTGGCGGACCGCTACGGCGTGAAGCTCCAGACCGTCCGTGCTTGGCGCATGACGGGGTACGGCCCCAAGGGCTTCAAGGTGGGCCATCTCGTGCGATACCCACTCGCGGAATGCGTGAAGTGGGAGGCGGAGCAGCTTGCTGACGCGAACGCCTGAACCGACCAGCACCAGGGCGCAAGCTCACAGGTCCGAGGGGGCCGCACCGGGGTCCACCATGCCCGCCGTGAGCCGGTACGCGGCGACGAAGCAGCGGGTCCGGGATCACGCCGCGGCGCACGGTTACCGGATGTCACGGAACTCCATCGAGCGGGCTGCCAAGTACGTCATGGCGGCTGAGGACGGTGCGTTCTTCGACGTGGGCCCGTCCCCGCTGACATACAGGGACGACACCGGGGAACGGGCCACCGGCCGCGGCTCCATCGGCGTCCACGAATTCGTCGCGGAGCTGATCCGATGAGCCCGCGCCGGCCCCGGGGCACCGTCCAAGAGCCTGTCGAGGATTACCACGACACCAATCGCCCCGCCCATGGAAAAAGCCGCCCCGGTGGTCATCCGACCAAGAACACCACCGAGACGGCCTCGAACAAAACAACTCCCAATCAGAAGGAGCTTCACATGTCTCAGACTACCAACGCACCCGCCCACCCCGCGAACGTCCCGCCCAGGTTCCGGGCTGAGTGCGACACAGACGGGAGCCTCATGTTCTGGGGCGCGGACCTCGTCGCCGAGGATGACTTCGAGGCCGAGGCGGTCAAGTATCCGGCTGCGCCCAACATCACCCGCTACAGCGTGGCGCTGCGTGTGGAGGAGGGCACGGCAGAGGAGACCCGCGCCGCCCTGGACCGGTTGTGCGCGTGGTGGGCATCACAGGAGGCGCACCTGGACGGTGCGGAGGTGGCCCGATGACCGCCCCCGCCGCCACACCCCTGACCGAGTACCGGGCACAGCTGACCGCGGAGCTTGAACGGCACAACGCCACCGCAGTGGGAGACCTGAACAACCCCCGCCACCCGAGCGCGTACATCCACTACATCCAGATGGACCGGTTCGAGAACGCGGTCCTCGAAGACCGCAAAGACTTCCGTGCGGTCTGTGGGTTCCAGTGGAAGAAAACCCCGCAGATAACCGAGCTGCGGAACGCGGAGTCCTCCTCGGACGAGTTCTGCCCCCGGTGCTGGGTTCTCGTGCACCGCACCCTGTTCGGCAGGTGGTCCCGATGAACGGGCTCATCCTGACCCCTCGGGGGTCCCGGTGGTGGGATGCGCTCACCGGGCTCGGAGCGGTGCTCCTGGTCTGCGGTGCGTTCTACCTTGCGTTGCTGACGGTAACGACCGTGACCGGGCCTGACATCGTGGCCGGCGACTCCGGCCGCGCTCCTGCGATCGACCCCATCACCTGACCGCGGTGGAGGGCGCCTTCGAGGGCGTCCCCACCGAAACCCTGCGCGCCGCCCTGGCCTACTTGGATCATCCGGATCCACAGGTCAGGGCGGCGTACTTGTTGGGGACGGTCATGGGACGCCAACATCACAAAGAATCCTTACCCTCACTCGTCCAGCACGTCGTCAAGAAATCACTGTCCGACCAAATGGGCGCGCCGCCGTGGGAGGAAAACCCGATCGCGGGTTACGACTATCCGCTAACGGATGCGCAGCGCCGAGAAATGTTCCCGCAGCGACGGGACACCGAATTTGATGGAAGGAGGGCCGCGTGAACGATGAAGGCCCTATTGCACCGGACCCCCTGGACGCAGCGTTCGGCGCGGACTGGCTCACCAAACAAGAATTCCCGCCCGTTGAGTACGTCGTGCCCGGAGTGATCCCGGAAGGCCTCACACTCCTGACCGCAGCCCCCAAAATTGGGAAAAGCTGGATGGTGCTGGGATTGGGGGTCGCGGCCGCGTCAGGGGGTTACGCGTTCGGTCAGATCAAGGTTGACCGGCGCCCCGTCCTGTACCTCGCCCTGGAGGACGGCAAGCGCCGGCTGCTGTCCCGGCTGCGCACGATCGGTGTTGAGCACGGCCCCGCCGGGCTCACGTTCATGACGGATCTGCCAGCGGGGCCGGTGCCCACGATCGACGCGTTCTTGGACCGCCACGCCCATGAGCAGCCGCTTGTCATCTTGGACACGCTCGGGAAGATTCGTGGGGTTTACGGGGGCAACGACGCGTACGGCAAGGACTACTCCCAGATGACGGCGTTGAAGGATCTCGTGGACGCCCGCCCCGGGTCCTCGCTGCTGCTCGTGCACCATACCCGCAAGGGAGAGGCGTCGGACTTCCTGGACAGCGTATCCGGAACGCAGGGTCTCGCCGGGGCCGCGGACAGCATCCTCGTGCTGCGCCGGGACCGTCACGCCGACGGCGCCACTCTCCACGTGACGAGCCGCGACGCCGTGGAAGGTGAGTACGCGGTGAACCTCGCGGACGGGTCCTGGACCCTCGAAGGGGCAAGTCTGCTGGAGGCGGCGCGAGCTGTGGAGCAGCGCAGGGCCACCGCGGGGGTGGGCGACCCGATGGCCGACCTCGTGTCGAAGGTTCACCAATACCCGGAAGGGGCCAAGGCCGCGGATCTTGCCACGCTGCTGGGGTGGGAGGTCTCCAAGGTCCGGACGTACCTCGGACGGGCTTGCGAGGCGGGCCGGATCGAGAAGCTGCAACGCGGCCTGTACGGCCCTGTTATTTCTGTTGCGAGTGTGTCGTCTGACCCCGGGGACTCCCACCGACAACACACAAATAACAGACATAACACGCACCACTTGGAGGTGGTGAAGTGACCGGGCCGCCCCCGCCGCCCTCTCAACCTGAACACGTCCCCCAGCTGCCCACCCGATTCCTGTCGGGTGGGCAGTCTCATTCCCAAGGACTACCGATGACCCAAGCATTCACCTGCGGTGTGTGCTCCCACCCCATTGGCCGGGACGCCCCACACATGCTGATCGACAACACGGTGGTGTGCCTCACCTGTACCGGCACGCGGGCGGCGCACAACATCACCGCTTGCCCCGTGAACTGGCACGACGGGTGGGACCACACCACACACGTCACCGACCGGGACACCGCCCGCGTCCTCCTCACCAACGGGGGGCACTCGTGAGCAGGAAACTGCGCGCTGTGCCCTACGTCTGGGACCGCGACACGAACCCCGTGGACGGCATCGCGTTGATGCTCGGACCGTTCGTCAAAGCGTTCGTTCCCCTGGACCGGGTACTGGAGATCTCCGACCGGATGGTGGACCTCTACGAGCAGCGGGAGGAGGTGGAGGAATGGGACTCCCACAAGAACCGCGGACGCTCCGACTGACCCCCGGTTCGCAGAACAAGAAGGGCGGCGTGTTCATCACCGCGGACAACGCCACCGTGTTCATCCCGCAATGGGCGCTACCGGATATCCGGCGGCAGCTCGCACAACTGCAACACAGATTGGAAAAGGCATGATCCTCAACACGAATGACTGGATCCGCGTCAAGGAAATCCGCACCGGACTCGAACCCCGACACCACCGCGTCGTGGCGTGGACGGACAACGGCGTCCCGCTGATCCTCGGGGTCCGCGGACTTCACGAGCCGCGGTTCCGCCGCTGGGTGCTGGAGGACAAGCTCACGCAGCTGTCCGTCCACGAGCAGCACGCCCGGGACGCCCTCGCGGACGAGCTCGGACGGCGGGGGGAACTCGTATGACCACCACACCCGGTGCGGAGAACATGCGGGAAGCCCTCGCGGATGCGATCGCGGCCACCGAACTCCCCGGCCCCGCCGAGCCCCGCCGAACCGAGCCGTCACTGTCCAAGGCCCAGGCCCGTTTCGTGGGGGAACTCGCGTGGCGCTGTGGTTTGGGACCGTCCGACATCTGGACCGCCACCACGCCCCGGCACCTCCTGGACAAAGACCGCAACCTGGACCCCGAGAAGCTCGCGGCCGCGATCGTGCGCGCCGCCCAGACCACGAAGGACAACCGATGACCGAGAACACCACCACGCAGGACGAGCAGCGCGACGAGGACACCACCCCCGACGAGCAGCACGAGGACCCCCAGGGCACCACCCCGGAGCAGCCGGAGGACGACGCCGCCCAGGACACCGAGGACCCCCAGGACGATGAGCAGGACGAGCAGCCCACCCCACTGGAGAAGCAGCTCGCCCGTGCGCGCCGTGAGGCCGCAGAACGCCGCGTCACCGCACGGGAAGCCACCGAACGGGCTGAGGGCCTCCAGGCCGAACTGGACACCGCACGCGGGGACCTCGACCGCTTCAAGCAGGGCATGGCGCGGGACATCGTTCAGCGGGGCATGAGCGTCACGTTCGATGCGTTCACCGCCGCCGGCCACACCCTCGAAGACCTGACCGACGAGGACGGCAGGCCCGACCCCGAGAAGATCCGAGCCCTGGACGATGAGCTCGGGGAGAAGTACGGGCGCACCCGATCCGGGAACTTCGGCGGGGTCTCCAAGATGGACGCCGCACGCGCCCTCGCCGACCGTTATACCAACCCGTTCACCGGCAACACCGCCGGCGGATCAACATGGGGTGACGTGCTCAAAAAGTAACCCCGAGCAATAGCAGGCGGGCCGCCACTATCCACCCCGGAAAGTGGCGGCCCGTCTCACCCCCGCGATAGACTGGAAAAAGATTCCCAGGCGGAATCTCGCCCAACAGCATAACGGTTCAAGCTCTCCCCGGCGGACAGCACCTTACACAGAGACCGATCCGGTTATCGGCCCAGTAAGCAGAACAAGACACCATCAATTGTTCAACCATTCCGCCCAAGGAGGGCTTTCGTATGTCAACGCTATTCTCCAAGGATCTTTCCCCGATCATCCCCGAGCAGGTCGCACAGGACCTCCTCATCACCCCGCTCGTGGAGACGAGCATCCTGTTCAACCCTGCGGTTTCCCGCACGGTCATTACCGGCAACCGGCAGATCCGGTTCCCGCGGATCACCCGCCACGCCACCGCCGCGTGGGTCGCCGAGGGCGCGGAGATCCCCGCCACCGACATCGCCGTGGGTGATGAGGTGATCGTGCCCTCGAAGGTCGCCGCCCTCTCGGACCTGACCCGTGAGTCCGCCGAGGACTCCGACCCTGCCGCCCAGGAACTCCTCGGGCAGTCCATGATCCGCGGTATCCGTGAGCGGCTCGACAACTCGTTCCTGAACTCGAAGAACGTCCCGTCGCTTTCCAAGCCCGAGCCCACCGGACTCGCTGGCCTGACCGGCGCAACCGAGGCCACCCTCGACCTCACCGACCTGGACAGCTTCGTGGCCGCCGCGTACTCCATCGCGCAGCTCGGAGGCACCGCCACCGCCTACATCGTGTCCCCGGAGGACGCGCTGACCATCGCGACCCTCAAGACAGCCACCGGCTCCAACCAGTCGCTCATCGAGCAGAACCAGCCCGGGGTCACCACCGTGAACGGGCTGCCCCTGATCGTGGCACCGCAGCTCACGGCCGGCACCGCGTACGCCGTGGACAACTCCGCGGTGATCGCCGTGGTCCGCCGTGACGCCACCGTGGAGACCAGCGACGCGCCCCACTGGTCCTCGGACCGGATCAGCGTCCGCACCACGATGCGGGCAGCGTGGGGATTCGCTGACCCCGCCCGTGTCGTGCGCATGACCACGGCCGCAGCCTAAGGGTATCGGGGCCGACCCTGTGCAACTACACGGCACGGGGTCGGCTCTTACACTATGTGGATGCATGAAATCTTAGTCAAAGCTGTCGCTTTTACCGTACCGCTCGCACCCTCTTTGGTTGGAGCCATCATTGCTTTTGGACTCAATGCAATGATGGAACGCGGAAGAGTCCGACGCCATCACGGTCTCCAGGTCCAGGATGCCGCGCTCAAGTACGTGGACGACTGTCGAAATATGAACCGACAGAATGTGCGTAACGCTAGAGAAGCGGAACAATATCAAAATATACTGAATATAGGTAAGAATACGCGGGCTACTTCAAGTCTTAACATTGAGGGTCGCAATATGTGGACCGAGGAGGCTCAGCGGCAGTTGGATCGTCTCGTTGCAAGCGAAGAAACTAAAGTGGAGACTGCTAAAGAGCTGAGGCTGTCTGATTTGTCCGTCTCCTTTCTGGCTCCTGGTCTCAACAAGTTTCGCGTTCCCCTCACAGAGGTTGCACGAAGCCCCAAGACCGCCCCCGAATCGGATCCATACCAATGGGACCGCGAGTACCAAGCGGAAGAGGAACGCTTCCTTCAGGCATTGCGCATCTATGTCGGCACCCCTAAAGCTCCAAAGAAGTTAACGCGCCCCGTAAAGAACTAAACCGATTGCGCAGCCGGTGTTGTCCCCATTTTCCGCTTGCCAGGCCCCACCCCCATGCCCCTCCCGGGTGGGGCCCGTGCGTCCCTGCGTGTCAGGGTGAGTTGAGTCCAGTGGTTCACAGCAAGTCCGCCTGACGCAGGGCGAGATTCAGGATCGATCACCATGAGTAGTTCCACGTTCGCCCCGCCGTTGTCCGCGATCGCCGATGATGGACAGATGAGTGACGCTCACCCTCGTGCTGGTGGCCCGGCTCGGCGCCGGAGCTTCACCCCGGAGCAGAAGCTGGCGCATCTGGCCGCCTACGAACAGGCCTGCCAGGAGCAGCAGGGTGGGGCCTACCTTCGCCGGGAGGGCCTGTACTCCTCGCTGATCAGCGAATGGCGCCGGATGCGCGATGCTGGCGTGCTCGAAGGCAAGGCGGCCGATGAAGCCGTTGGCCGGCCGAGTGCGGAGCAGGCCGAAATCGCCCGGTTGCGCCGCCAGCTGGCCGCCTCCCAGCAGAAGCTGGCCACCACCGAGACCGCCCTGGACATCATGGGAAAAGCACACGCGCTCTTGGAGCAGATTTCCGAGAGCGCGGACACCGAGCAGCCGCGCAAGAAGCGCTGATGGGCGCCTACACCGAGCTCACCGCCGCAGGCGTGACCACCCGGGACGCAGCGGGACTGACCGGGGTGTCGCGGGCCACCGCCACCCGCCGGCGGGCCCGGACAGCACCGGGACCTCGGACCGCGGTGGAGCCGGCCAACCGGCTCAGTCGCGTTGAGCGGGAACGGGTGCTGGAGGTGCTCAACAGTGACGAATTCGTCGACCAGCCCCCGGCCCAGGTCTACGCCACGCTGCTGGAGCGCGGGGTGTACCTGTGCTCGATCGCCACCATGTACCGCATCCTCGCAGCCGCCGCGCAGGTGAAGGAACGCCGGCGCCAGGCCCGTCACCCGGCCCGAGCGATCCCTGAGCTGATGGCCGACGGATCCGGTCAGGTCTACACCTGGGACATCACCAAGTTGCCCGGCCCGGCCAAGGGCGTCTACTACGACGCCTACGTGATGCTCGACGTCTACTCCCGCTACATCGTCGGCGCCCACGTCCACGCCCGAGAGTCCGGGCCTCTGGCCGAGGAGATGATGAAGGAGATCTTCGGGGTTCACGGTGTGCCCACCGTGGTGCACGCCGACCGCGGCACCTCGATGACCTCCAAACCTGTGGCCGCGCTGCTGGCCGACCTCGGCGTCACCCGTTCCCACTCCAGACCCAGCGTGAGCAATGACAACCCGTATTCCGAGGCGTGGTTCAAGACCTTGAAGTACGCCCCGGTCTTCCCGGACCGCTTCGGCTCTCTGGCCGACGCCCGGGCGTTCATGGCCGGTTTCGTCGAGACCTACAACCACGGACACCGTCACACCGGGATCGGGCTGCACACCCCCGCCGACGTCCACTACGGCCACGCCGCGACCGTGAGTCAGCAGCGCTCAGCGGCCCTGGCCGCGGCCCGCGCTACTCACCCCGAGCGCTTCTCCACCACCGCTGACCCGAAAATCCTCGCGCTACCCACCCACGCCTGGATCAACCAACCAACCGCCGCCGAACCGGTAGCCGCCTGACACCCACTGGCCTCAAACACCTTGAAAAATTCCGGAGACGACCAGCGGCCACAGGAATCCCGAGGCGGCATACGCCACACAGCGCACTGCCACATCGATCTACCCGTACGGCCCCCGCGGGAACCCCAACTGCGTCATCGTTGCCGCGGGTGACCGGTAGCCGGGCCTTACGTAAAGCAAGGGGGTCCCTGGCTGCGTCACCTACGAGGGGCGCTATGGCAGCCGTGTCGGTCGCCGCCGGACGGAATCCCCGGCTCGTTCGGCCTCGAGCGGGACAGGGCTGTGCAGTACGGCCGGCCCGCGGTGCAGGAACCCGTCCGAGAGCACTTGGCAGCGCAGGCCGCCCCGGCCGCGCATGGCGGCGTGCGCGCCCGGGGCGAGCACCCGGTCCATCCAGGCGCAGGGGTGGGCCGGCCGCCCACCCCGCAGCCGCACGAAAGCACCTTGGGACTCCAACGCGAATTCCCCGCCGAGCAGGGGCGCCAGCTCGGCGCCCCGGAGGACCACGTTGCGCCGGGTCAGGAGCGGGTCGAAGGGAGGTGTGCCCAGATCTGCCGCCATGGCCTCGAGTGCTTCGACGGCGAGCAGGGTGAGGGCGGCGTCCATGTGCGCGGCCTTGCCGAAGAACCGGTCGCCCACCACGCCCTTGCCGGCCACCAGCTCGACCCGGTCGGCATCCGTGGTGGGCACGTCCGCCGCGCCGTCCCGGGCGCGGCCGAAGTAGGCATGGCCCGGGGACACGAGCAGGTGCAGGATCTCCACGTCGTACTGATAGGTCTGCATCATGCCATCATTCCCTTCGTCACCACGGTTGCCGGCACACCGTAGACACCACCGGACGCACCGTTGATAGCGAGAATTTCAGCGTTCAGGTTTCCTCCTCCAAGCCCCGTCAGAGACCCGGGGGATCGGTTGTCTTACGGGCCTCCGGCGCGGCGCCAGCCACGATTGTAGACGGATCCGTCTAGCCAGAATAGACGGATCCGTCTAGCATGGTGCGCATGATGGCAGTCATCCCCGAAGCCCAGGCCACTGCGCCGAACCGGTCGCCTGCGAGGTCCACGGGAGCTCGTGAGCGGATCATGGCGACCGCCCGCCGGCTGTTCTACACACGCGGCATCAATGCCACCGGCATCGATCTGGTGATCGCTGAGGTCGGCGTGGCCAAGGGCAGCATGTATCACCACTTCGGCAACAAACAGGCTCTGGTAGTGGCTTACCTCCAGCAGGAGGAGGCCACCTGGAAAGCCGCTTCCGAAACCAGGGACGACCCCCGGGCCAGCGCGACTGAGCGCTTGAGAGTCTTCTTCGATGGAATCTCTGTCGATGTTCTGGCCGGCACGTTCCACGGATGCCCGTTCATGAACGCCGCCATCGAACGCCCGGATGATCTCGGGGTGGGCCAGGTGATCGCTCATTACCGGGAAGCACTGGCCTCACATATCGCCCATTTGCTCGGGGAGGACGGGTCCTCGACCGCGGTGGACAAGGTGATGGTGCTGTACGACGGGGCGAAAACGTCCGCCAAGATGACACGGGATCCTGCGCTGGTCGAGCTGGCCGCCGACATGGCCTGCGAAGTTGTTCATGGGCACGGTTCGACTCGCAGGCCGATAGCTCGGAAGGGATGAGCCCTGTTGACACCTGGCGACGACGATTCCGGACCATGATGCGTCCGGAAGCACGTGAGGTGGCGCACGAAGCCGACGAGGTCGTCCCGACGCGCCTGTGCGCGCGAGTTCCGCAGGTGGCCCGGGGAAAGGGTTGCGGCACAGACAACGCGGAAGACGGGGTGTGCGTACCACGCTGCGTCGGTGGGAAACCGCGGGTTGCCGGTGCAGAACCAGGTGCTGCATGAGCATGGAACCGTGGGTTCCTTTTCAAGTCCGAGTGATATCTACAAGAAAAAACGAGGAGACAAGAAAATGATGACGAAGAACACTTCCACCACGGGGATCGAGCAGATGGGGAATTCGGTACTGCGCTATTCCCTGGTGACGAACCTCGTCTGGATCGGTTCCCTGAAATTCCAGGACTACGAGATGGAGAACATCAGGCCCCTGGTCACCTCCAGCCCCTTGTTCTCCGGGGTGCTCAAGAAGCTGGGGGAGAAGAAGACAGCGCAGCTGATCGGGGTGGCCGAGATCGGTATGGGAGCTCTCATCGCCGCCAAGCCCCTCGCCCCGCGCGCTTCGGCCCTGGGCAGCCTCGGGGCGGTAGGGATGTTCGTCACCACGCTCAGTTTCATGGCCACGACCCCGGGAGTGCAGCAGGAGAACCACGGGAAAACCAAGTTGTCCATGGTGGGGCAGTTCCTGCTCAAGGACACCGTGCTTCTGGGGGCATCCATCCTCACGGCTGCCGAGTCGCTGCAGCACGCCCGCCGCCGGTAGCCCGGAAACGACCGTTGCCGTGACCCGGAACGAGCCGGGACGGGAACTGCTGGTGCGGTACCCCGTCCCGGCCCATGTTCTCTGCCCCGGTGACCTGGGGGCCGGTTGGTCAGCGCGCCGGCGGCGGCGAAGCCCTGGAGCCGGCGCGCTGAGGGTTCAGCCGGTGGGCGGCCACTCAGTCGGAGGAAATCAGTTTCATGGAGATCGAGTTGATGCAGAACCGCTGATCGGTGGGGGTCTGGAAACCTTCACCTTCGAAGAGGTGCCCCAGGTGGGAGTCGCATCGGGAACAGCGCACTTCGATGCGCTCCATCCCCAAGGACCGATCACGTAGGTAACGCACCCTGTCCTCGGCCAGGGGAGCCCAGAACGAGGGCCACCCGCAGTGCGAGTCGAACTTATCAGTGCTGGTGAACAGCTCTTGGCCACACGCCCGGCACTGATAGACACCGGTGGTGTGCGCGTCGTAGTACTGGCCCGTGTACGGCCTCTCGGTGCCCGCCTTCCGGAGTACCTGGAACTCCTGCGGCGTCAGTTCCTCACGCCACTGCTCCTCACTCTTGTGCACCTCGGGCCGGTAGTTGTCGTATCCAGTGTTCATGACGGCTTCAACGGTCCCCGGCCCCTGCGTGTCAGGGTGAGTTGAGTCCAGTGGTTCACAGCAAGTCCGCCTGACGCAGGGCGAGATTCAGGATCGATCACCATGAGTAGTTCCACGTTCGCCCCGCCGTTGTCCGCGATCGCCGATGATGGACAGATGAGTGACGCTCACCCTCGTGCTGGTGGCCCGGCTCGGCGCCGGAGCTTCACCCCGGAGCAGAAGCTGGCGCATCTGGCCGCCTACGAACAGGCCTGCCAGGAGCAGCAGGGTGGGGCCTACCTTCGCCGGGAGGGCCTGTACTCCTCGCTGATCAGCGAATGGCGCCGGATGCGCGATGCTGGCGTGCTCGAAGGCAAGGCGGCCGATGAAGCCGTTGGCCGGCCGAGTGCGGAGCAGGCCGAAATCGCCCGGTTGCGCCGCCAGCTGGCCGCCTCCCAGCAGAAGCTGGCCACCACCGAGACCGCCCTGGACATCATGGGAAAAGCACACGCGCTCTTGGAGCAGATTTCCGAGAGCGCGGACACCGAGCAGCCGCGCAAGAAGCGCTGATGGGCGCCTACACCGAGCTCACCGCCGCAGGCGTGACCACCCGGGACGCAGCGGGACTGACCGGGGTGTCGCGGGCCACCGCCACCCGCCGGCGGGCCCGGACAGCACCGGGACCTCGGACCGCGGTGGAGCCGGCCAACCGGCTCAGTCGCGTTGAGCGGGAACGGGTGCTGGAGGTGCTCAACAGTGACGAATTCGTCGACCAGCCCCCGGCCCAGGTCTACGCCACGCTGCTGGAGCGCGGGGTGTACCTGTGCTCGATCGCCACCATGTACCGCATCCTCGCAGCCGCCGCGCAGGTGAAGGAACGCCGGCGCCAGGCCCGTCACCCGGCCCGAGCGATCCCTGAGCTGATGGCCGACGGATCCGGTCAGGTCTACACCTGGGACATCACCAAGTTGCCCGGCCCGGCCAAGGGCGTCTACTACGACGCCTACGTGATGCTCGACGTCTACTCCCGCTACATCGTCGGCGCCCACGTCCACGCCCGAGAGTCCGGGCCTCTGGCCGAGGAGATGATGAAGGAGATCTTCGGGGTTCACGGTGTGCCCACCGTGGTGCACGCCGACCGCGGCACCTCGATGACCTCCAAACCTGTGGCCGCGCTGCTGGCCGACCTCGGCGTCACCCGTTCCCACTCCAGACCCAGCGTGAGCAATGACAACCCGTATTCCGAGGCGTGGTTCAAGACCTTGAAGTACGCCCCGGTCTTCCCGGACCGCTTCGGCTCTCTGGCCGACGCCCGGGCGTTCATGGCCGGTTTCGTCGAGACCTACAACCACGGACACCGTCACACCGGGATCGGGCTGCACACCCCCGCCGACGTCCACTACGGCCACGCCGCGACCGTGAGTCAGCAGCGCTCAGCGGCCCTGGCCGCGGCCCGCGCTACTCACCCCGAGCGCTTCTCCACCACCGCTGACCCGAAAATCCTCGCGCTACCCACCCACGCCTGGATCAACCAACCAACCGCCGCCGAACCGGTAGCCGCCTGACACCCACTGGCCTCAAACACCTTGAAAAATTCCGCGTCGCCCCCGGCATAGTCAGATCCCTCCCCAGGGTTTCCACACCGTTTACTGTGCGTCTGACCTGGGGCGCTTCAGGGTGGTTCTGAGCCCGGTCTGTGGACTTCTAGAGGCGGGTTTGTGCCGCGTGTTTCCGGGGTTTTTCGCGTACACATGGGCCGCGCCCCGGGTTCTGGGTCGTGGTACCCGCGGGGCGGGTCTCCTGCTTTTACATCGTCTGACCGGAGGAGTTTGATCGTGGAGAGAATGTCTGTTCCGAGGTGGCGTGTTGGTGTGGATCAGCAGCGGGACCGGCTACGGGTCCGTGTGGCGATCGGTTCGCGGTTCCGGCTGCTGGAGGTCTCGGACGCCCGCAGGATCGCGGACAAGATCCACGACACGTGCGACCGGGTGGAGGAGCTGCAACGGCCACGGGCGGCCCGGGACGCGGAACGCTCGTGAGGGGAGGGGGGGTGTCCCTATGTTCCGAGTCAAGCCGCGAGAGCGGTTGGTTCGGGGGTAGGGGCGGTGGGCGGTTGGTAGTAGGTGCCGTTGCGGAGCATCGCGAAGATGACGTTGCAACGACGACGGGCCAGGCAGATCACGGCGGCGTTGTGTCGTTTTCCTTCGGCTCGTTTGCGATCGTAGTAGGCCTTCGAGATCGGGTCGCGATTCGAGGCGATCCACGCGGAGTAGAACAGTGCGTTCTTCAATCGTTTGTTGCCCGAACGAGCGGGGAACTCACCACGGATCGACGTCCCTGATCGCCGTGTGATCGGGGCGATGCCCGCATACGCGGCCAGGTGGCCCGCGGTCTCGAACCCGGTGCCATCGCCGATCGCGAGGAGGATCTGGGCTGCGGTCTTGATGCCGATCCCCGGCATGCTCATCAAGACCGAGGCGAGAGGGAAGTCCTCCAGCATGGCCTCGACTTCGTGGGCGACCGTGGCCCGTTGCGCTTTCAACTCCTTGACCTGCCCGGCCACCCTGGGGATCACGAGCTCGACCGCCGCGGTCGCCGGCACTGTCACGGTCTGCTCGCTCAGCGCCGTGAAGATCTTCTCGACCAGCGCAGAGGGATCGCGGCGAGAATGGGAACGAGCGAACCTCAAAACCCGCCCCGCCCAGCGGACGTGAACCCGGTGGGGCCTCCGAACTTCTCTAGCAGCTCCAGCACGAGGTCGGTGGAGAGGGTCCCGCCGGGGAAGACACGTTCTAGTGCGGGGTGGATCTGGGTGAGCAGCGAACGGATCCGGTTCAACGCCCTGGTGGTCTCGTGGGCGAGGTCCTCGTCGAACCCGGCGAGGACTTTCAGCGCGGAGAGGACCTCGTTGTCATGGTCGACCTGCCGCAGCGTGTGGGGCATGGTGCGGGCGGTGTCGGCGATGATGAACGCGTCTCTGGCGTCGGTCTTCGATCTTCCCGGATACAGGTCTGCTGCTTTTCGCATAGCTAACCCGGGAAGATACGCCACAGCGCAGCCGGTGTCTCTGGCCACCGCGATCGGCAACGCCCCGATGGTGTTGGGCTGGTCCACGACCATCAGCACCTCACCACGCTCCTGCAGGCTGGTGAACAACTCCCGCAGCTGGGTCTCGTCCTGCGGGAGGGGTTTGTCGAACAGTTTGTGCCCGGTCGCATCCAGCGCGCACCCGTGGTGGGCGGTCTTGCCCACATCCAGGCCGATGATTACCGCGAAACGGTTCTCCATGATGAGCCTCCTTGGCGCACCATCGCTGGTCGCAGTCTTGACACCCGATGCCGGCACCCACGTTACGAAGAGACCTCGCCACCACGGCGGCGGGCCGTGTCCCTATCAGCGGTCAACGCGTGTCTCTCGACCGGGCGGCAACACCCCCCGGACCATCAATGGCAGGGCAACAAAGCCATACCCGGCCGAGCGACCAGACCCCCGACCATCGGAGGCACTCACAAGGTAACGGGGTAGGAGGATCCCGCTTCGAGGCCCGAGCCCCGAGGCAAGGCGGACGGGCGGTTACACCAAGCAGGTGCGGAGCCCATCTTTTACCCATCGTTTTTCGAGACATGGCACCAAATTACGATCAACCTGCGTAACTCCGGTGGCCCGTGTAGGCCTTGACTTCGCGCATCCCGGCCACTCTGGAGCAACTCACCTGAATGTCCCCACTCATAATCCTTGGGTCGTGGGTTCAAGCCCCACCCGCCCTACACCACCGGCCCCGCGCGAGCGGCACCGGACGGAGGCCCTCGACGACGGTCGGGGGCCTTCCGCGTGTCCGGAACCCGGGGGCTGGGCCGCCGGTCTCCGACCGGGCAGCGGCCGCCGCGCACCGCAGACCGGGCACGGGGCCCGGAACGTGGGGTACCTCCCCTCGCCCACCGGGCGCCGGCCAGCAGTCCCCGGGCGCCTGACACCTAGCAGCAGTCAGGACGCACCGGGCGCGCTGCGCTCGGCATCCGGCACGGGCAGCAGCACGGAGGGGCGCAGGTCCACCACGAACTGCAGCGGGTTCACGTACTCCCCGTGCTCCCGGACACCCCAGTGGACACTTCCGCCCCGCGGCCCGTGACCCGGCGCCGCCACGCGGGCCACCACCTGCCCCCGTTCCACACGCTCACCACGGCGTACCGTGGCGCTGACCGGCTCCACCGAGGACTTCCGCCCGTCTCCGTGGTCGATCGTGAGCACCTCGCGGTCCACCACCACGCCCGAGAAGCTCACGACTCCCGCGGCGGGGGACCGGAGGGGGGTTCCCGGCGGGGCGGAGAGGTCCACACCGCGGTGACCCGGCAGCCACTTCTGGGCCGGTGCCTCGAACGCGCGCTCGACGCCCGGACGGGGAGACACCGGCCACGCCCAGCCGGCTCCGGCCGCGCCCGCGGGGTGGGCACCCAGCACGAACAGGGCCGTCAGGAGAGCCGCGAGGCCCAGGGCCATCCACCGTGGTGCGGGACACTCCGTGCCCGTGGCCGCGGGCCGCCCGGGGAGCCTGGGATGCACGTCCCCGCCCGGACAGGCCACCGGCCCCGCGGCGGGGCCCGGCGGTCCGCCGATCGCTGGAGACTGGACAACCGGCCCGGCGGTGAGCGCCAAGGCGAGAGCGGAGGTGGGAACGGTCGGAGCGGTCTCGGAGCTGCGTGGGTGAGCCATGGGACCAGGGTGACGCGGCGGCGTCGTGCTGCCGGGGGAGGGGCGCGCGATGTGGAGAGGAGGTGCCGCGCGATGCGCTAGACTGGCCAGTGCAGTTGCCCTGCCATCAGTTGCGCATGCCCGTTCGCGGGTGGGTGCGGCGGCGGGTGACTGACTTCGCGCGCGAAGGAACCCGGAACGGATCCGTTCCCTCCGGGTGCGTGCCCCTCGGTCCGGATCCGCCTGTGGAACCGGTACGGGGCACGTCGGACCCGCTCCACGAGCACGGTCCGCGCATCGCGCCAGGGACCGGCACGTCCGGTCGACAACCGTCAACCCACGGTGGCCCCCGGGCCGCCGGATACTCATGAGGAGACGACATGCCTGTCGTTACCATGCGCCAGATGCTCGACAACGGCGTCCACTTCGGTCACCAGACCCGTCGCTGGAACCCCAAGATGAAGCGCTTCATCTTCACCGAGCGCAACGGCATCTACATCATCGACCTGCAGCAGTCGCTGGGCTTCATCGACAAGGCCTACGAGGCTGTCAAGGCCACGGTCGCCCACGGCGGCACCATCCTGTTCGTCGGCACCAAGAAGCAGGCCCAGGAGGCCATTGCCGAGCAGGCCACCCGCGTGGGCATGCCCTACGTGAACCACCGCTGGCTCGGTGGCATGCTCACCAACTTCCAGACGGTCTCCAAGCGCATCGACCGCATGAAGGAACTGGAAGAGGTCGACTTCGACGACGTCGCCGGCTCGCAGTACACCAAGAAGGAACTGCTGCTGCTGCGCCGCGAGAAGGAGAAGCTGGAGCGCACCCTCGGTGGCATCCGCAACCTCACCAAGACCCCGTCCCTGATCTGGATCGTGGACACCAAGAAAGAGCACCTCGCGGTCGACGAGGCCCAGAAGCTCGGTGTGCCGATCGTCGCGATCCTCGACACCAACTGCGATCCGGACGAGGTCGCGTTCCCCATCCCGGGCAACGACGACTCCATCCGCTCCGTCTCCCTGCTGACCCGCGTGGTCGCGGACGCCGTGGCCGAGGGCCTCATGGAGCGCCACAACGGCAAGTCCAACGCCGCCGAGGAGCCCATGGCCGAGTGGGAGCGCGAGCTGCTCGAGCAGCACGAGGGGCAGAAGTCCGAGCAGGCCGCCCCGGCCGCTGAGGCTCCCGCCGCCGAGCAGGCCGCCCCGGCCGCTCCCGCCGAGACCGAGCAGAAGGACGCCCCCGCCGCCGAGTGAGGCCGCGGAAGGTGTTCACCTTCCATTCTCCCCGGTGACCCACGATGGTGACCGGACCCGCCCGGGCGTCCACGGACGCCCGGGCGGACACAACCGACAACAGAGGAGTTCACATGGCGAACTACACCGCTGCTGACATCAAGGCCCTGCGCGAGCGCACGGGCGCCGGCATGCTGGACGTCAAGAAGGCGCTGGACGAGGCCGACGGCGACGCCCAGAAGGCCCAGGAGATCATCCGCGTCAAGGGTCTCAAGGGTGTGACCAAGCGCGAGGGCCGCTCCACCGCCGAGGGCATCGTGGTGGCTCGCACGGAGAACAACGTGGGCTACATGGTCGAGGTCAACTCCGAGACCGACTTCGTGGCCAAGTCCGCGCCGTTCGTGGAGTTCGGCAACAAGGTGCTCGACGCCGCCGTGGCCGCCGACGCCGCGGACCTGGACTCGCTGCTCGCGGCCGAGGTGGACGGCACGCCCGTCTCCGAGCTCGTGACCGAGACCGGTGCGCTGCTGGGTGAGAAGGTCGTCGTGCGTCGCGTGGCCCGTGTGGCCGGTGACCACGTGGCCGTGTACCTGCACAAGACCTCCAAGGACCTCCCCGCCCAGGTGGGTGTCCTGCTGGCCGTGTCCGGCTCCGAGGCGGAGACCGCCGCCCACGACGTCGCCGTGCACATCGCCGCGATGTCCCCGGCGTTCCTCTCCGAGGAGGACGTTCCCGCCGAGACGGTGGAGAACGAGAAGCGCGTGGCCGAGGAGACCGCCCGCAACGAGGGCAAGCCGGACAAGATCATCCCGAACATCGTCCAGGGTCGCCTCAAGGGCTACTACAAGGACGTCGTGCTGGTGGACCAGGACTTCGCCAAGGACTCCAAGAAGACCGTGGGCCAGGTGCTGTCCGAGGCCGGCGCCACCGCCACCGCGTTCGCGCGGTTCCGCGTGGGGGCCTGATCCACGACCCCACCGGGCCCGGCGCTGCACGCACGTGACGCGCTGACGGCCCGCAGCGGCGTCGTCCGCGGGAGACCGCGGCGCCACCGCACCCCGTGACGGCGGGGCACCACCCGGGAGACCGGGGGTGCCCCGCCGTTTCTGTATGCTGGAGGGCGGTCTGCCGAGCCCGTGACGGACGCGATGTGTCCGCTGTGCCGCCCGAGGGCGGGGACACGTCCTGCGGGCGGGTCCGACGACCAGCTCGACCACTGCCCTGACGACTCATCGCCCCCGGGAGGATCCATGCCCACCACCAACGAATCCGAGCCCCAGGACGAGGCGATCCGCATGAGCCGCGACTCCCGCCGCGCCGAGCCGGCGCGCCGCAGGGTCCTGCTGAAGCTCTCGGGCGAGGTCTTCGGCGGTGGCAGCGTGGGCGTGGACACCACCGTGGTGCGCCAGATCGCCGAGCAGATCGCCGCGACCGTGGGCCAGGTGGAGACCTCCATCGTGGTGGGCGGTGGCAACTTCTTCCGCGGTGCCGAGCTCTCCCAGGCCGGGATGGACCGCTCGCGGGCGGACTACATGGGCATGCTGGGCACCGTGATGAACTGCCTGGCGCTGCAGGACTTCCTGGAGCAGTGCGGGGTGGACACGCGCGTGCAGTCCGCGATCAAGATGGAGCAGGTCGCGGAGACCTACATTCCGCGCCGGGCCATCCGGCACATGGAGAAGGACCGCGTGGTCATCTTCGGCGCGGGTGCCGGACTGCCCTACTTCTCCACGGACACCGTGGCCGCCCAGCGCGCCCTGGAGGTGCACGCCACCGAGGTGCTGATGGCCAAGAACGGAGTGGACGGCGTCTACACCGCAGACCCCCGCAAGGACCCGGACGCGCAGCGCCTGGCGAGCCTGACCTACGACGAGGCCCTCGCGAGGGACATCCGCGTGATGGACCAGACCGCGTTCGCCCTGTGCCGGGACAACCACGTGACCATGCGCGTGTTCGGCATGGAGGGCGCGGGCAACGTGACCCGTGCGGTGCTGGGCGAGGAGATCGGCACCCTCGTCACCGCCTGACGGGGCCGGACCGTCCCGTGGCGTGAGAGCCCGGGCGCCGGGCGCGACCACCCGGGCGCGACCGTTAGAGTGGAGACCACGTTCCGTTGCCGCCGGTGCCAGACGACCGCGGCCGTTGCATAAGGAGAACCACCCGTGATTTCAGACGTCCTCTCGGAGGCCACCACCAAGATGGGCAAGGCGGTGGACGCGGCGAAGACCGACTTCTCCACGGTGCGCACCGGCCGTGCGAACCCGGCCCTGTTCTCGAGCCTGCTCGTGGAGTACTACGGCACGCCCACCCCGCTGCAGCAGCTCGCGTCCTTCCAGACGCCCGAGGCCCGCACGCTGCTCATCACGCCCTACGACCGCAGCGCGCTCAACGACATCGAGAAGGCCCTGCGGGACTCGGACATCGGCGCCAACCCCGCGAACGACGGCAACGTGATCCGCGTGGTCATGCCCGAGCTCACCGAGGAGCGCCGCAAGGAGTACGTGAAGATCGTCCACGCCAAGGCCGAGGAGGCCCGGGTGTCGGTGCGCAACATCCGCCGCCACGCCAAGGAGTCCATCGAGAAGTTCGTCAAGGATGGGGACGTGGGCGAGGACGACGGCAAGCGCGGGGAGAAGGATCTCGACGCCGCCACCAAGAAGCACATCGACCAGGTGGACGAGCTGCTCAAGAACAAGGAAGCCGAACTGCTCGGCGCCTGATGGCCTCGCCAGACTCCGACTCCGCGCCCACCTCGCACCCCGCGACCGCGCCCACGGCGCCCGCGGGGCAGGGCGTGCCGCAGCGCGACCGGGACCCGCTGGCCACCGGCTCCCTGCGGCAGGTCCTCGCGCGCCCCTTCCACCGCAGCTCCGAGCACAGGGCACCGTCCCGTGCGGGACGCAACCTCCCCGCGGCCGTGACCGTGGCGGTGGTGCTGATCGCCACGCTGCTCACCGGCCTGTTCTACGTTCCGCTGGTGCTGGCCCTGCTGGCCGGGGCCGCGTCGGGCATCGGGGTGTGGGAGGTTGCACGGTCCCTGACCTACAAGGGTGTGCAGATCCCCAAGGTCCCCGCCGTCATCGCCGCGGTGCTCATGCCCCTGGCCGCGTTCTTCGGAGGCGGCGAGGCACTGTCCATGGCGCTCGTGCTCGCGGTCACGCTCGTGGTGGTGTGGCGCGCCTTCGGGCCGCGGCACGGCATGATGCTCTCGATCATGGGATCCGTGTTCGCCCTGGTGTGGGCGTCCTTCCTGCTGAGCACCGCGGTGCTGCTCTACCACTCGCCGGACGGCTCCCGGAAGGTGCTCACGGTCATTCTCCTGGCCATCAGCTCCGACACCTTCGGCTACGCGGTGGGGGTGGTGTGGGGCAAGCACCCCATGGCTCCCAGGATCTCGCCCAAGAAGTCCTGGGAGGGTTTCGCCGGCTCCGTGGGCGGCGCCGTGGTGGTGGGTGTGCTGTGCGCCGAGTTCCTGCTGGAGATGCCGTGGTGGCAGGGTGCGGTGCTGGCCGTGGCCATCGTGGCAGTCTCCACGGTGGGGGACTTCTCCGAGTCCATGATCAAGCGCGAGATCGGGATCAAGGACATGGGGACCCTGCTGCCGGGCCACGGCGGTGTGATGGACCGGATCGACTCGATCCTGTTCGCGGTCATCACCGGCTACGTCATCTTCGAACTGTTCAGCGCCCTGGCCTGACGCCACGCCGGGGCGCCGCTGCCGGGACCGGTCACCGCGCGTGACCGGTCCCGATCTCGTTCTCGAAAGGGCTCGCATGACATCTCAGGACCGTTTCCCCCGCTGCGGCGACCGGCTGTGGGGCTACGACACCGCCCAGGTGGACGACCTCCTGGACCGCCTCGACGCCCTGCGCGCCACCACGACGCCGCCCGCCGCCTCCGAGCCCGTGCCCACTTCCGCGCGGGTGGACTCCGCCGCCCGCACCCCCGCCGGCGAGGGCACCGACCCGGCCACGGGCTCCCACGCGGTGGGGGACCGGCGCATGGGCAGCCGGCAGCTGCGCGAGCGGGTCTTCGACCGCGCCCGCGGCGGCTACGACCCCGCGGCCGTGGATGCGCACCTGGACGTGCTGGAGGACGAGCTGTTCGAGCGCGAGCGCACCGTGTTCATCGAGGAGCACGGCGAGCAGCGGTGGAACGAGCACGTGGAGTGGCTGGGCGGGCTGCTGCTGGGACGGCTCAACCGGCCCCACTCCGAACGCTTCCGCCGCCCCCGCAGGCACCGCACCCAGGGGTACTCGGCGGCAGAGGTGGACGTCCTGTGCGACCGCCTGGTGGCGGAGCTGCGCAGCGGTGAGGACGTCTCGCCCGAGCTCCTGCGCCACGCGGTGTTCCGCCCGGCCCAGGGCCAGAGGTGCTACGAGGAGCAGCAGGTGGACGCCTTCCTGGACCGTGCGGTGGAGTTCGTACTCGCGGTGCGCGGCAGAGGCGCCTGACCGGCGTTTCTGTATACACAGTGCCGGACGACCTGCGGGGACCCCCAGTGACTCGCCCGTAATTTCAAGGATTATTGCAGCAGTTTTCTGCCACCCCTTGTGTCTTTGGATACACAACTCCTAGTGTGGTGCCCATCACACTAGGAGGCACTCATGGCATCCACGTCCTCTGTCGACCCGAACGGCTCCCCGGCAGCCTTCGGCATCGACTTCCCCGCGGTGCAGCGCTCGGAACAGTTCCAGCGCCTGCGCAAGACCCACCGGTCCTTCGTGTTCCCCATGGCCGTGGCGTTCCTGGTCTGGTACCTGCTCTACGTGGTGCTGGCCATCTACGCTCCCGGCTTCATGTCCACCCCGGTGGCGGGCAACATCAACCTGGGGCTCGTCCTCGGGCTGCTGCAGTTCGTCACCACGTTCGGCATCACCGCGGCGTACGTCGCGTTCGCCAACCGCACCCTCGACCCGCAGGCCACGGCGCTGCGCGAGGAGCTCGAGGCATCCCTCGACAAGCAGACCGAGACCGACCAGGAGGTCCGGCCATGATCGCCGTTCCCGCCATGTCCCTGCCTGCGGTGCACCTCGCGCAGGAGAGCTCCGCGACCGTGGGCAACCCCGCGATCAACATCTCGATCTTCCTGGGCTTCGTGCTCGTCACGCTGGTGGTGGTGATCCGGGCGTCCAAGTCCACCGCCACGGCGGCCGACTACTACGCCGGCGGACGCTCCTTCTCCGGAACGCAGAACGGGCTGGCCATTGCCGGTGACTACCTCTCCGCGGCGTCGTTCCTGGGCATCGTGGGGGCCATCGCCCTGCAGGGCTACGACGGGTTCCTCTACTCGATCGGTTTCTTCGTCGCGTGGCTCGTGGCGCTGCTGCTCATCGCGGAGCCGCTGCGCAACACGGGCAAGTTCACCATGGCGGACGTCCTCTCGTTCCGGCTGCGCCAGCGCCCGGTCCGTGTGGCGGCCTCCATTTCTACGCTGGCGGTCACCTTCTTCTACCTTCTGGCGCAGATGGCGGGCGCGGGTGCGCTCGTGTCCCTCCTGCTGGGCATCAGCTCCAAGGCTGGCCAGTCACTGGTGATCGTGATCGTGGGCGTCATCATGATCGTCTATGTGCTTGTGGGTGGAATGAAGGGCACCACCTGGGTGCAGATCATCAAGGCGTGTCTGCTCGTGACCGGCGTGGCCGTCATGACGGTGTGGATCCTCGCGATGTTCGGCTTCAACCTCTCCGCCATCATGGGTGCCGCGGTGGAGACCAACAACAACCCCGCGATGCTCGAGCCCGGACTGAAGTATGGAGTGAGCGAGATCTCCAAGCTGGACTTCATCTCCCTCGGACTCGCGCTCGTGCTCGGCGCGGCGGGGCTGCCCCACGTGCTGATGCGCTTCTACACGGTGCCCACGGCCAAGGAGGCCCGCAAGTCCGTGGTGTGGGCCATCACCCTGATCGGCATGTTCTACCTCTTCACCCTGGTGCTCGGCTTCGGCGCCTCCGCCCTCATCGGAGCGGACCGGATCAAGAGCGCACCCGGGGGAGTGAACTCCGCCGCACCCCTGCTGGCCTACGAGCTCGGTGGATCGGTGCTCATGGGTCTGATCGCGGCGGTCGCGTTCGCCACCATCCTGGCCGTGGTCGCGGGACTGGCCATCACGGCGTCGGCGTCCTTCGCGCACGACATCTACACCTCCGTGATCAAGAAGGGGAACTCGGACCCGCGCCAGGAGCTGCGCGTGGCCAAGACCACCGTGGTGGTCATCGGCCTGATCTCCATCGCCGGCGGCATCGGCGCCCAGGGGCAGAACGTGGCATTCCTCGTGGCTCTGGCCTTCGCGGTTGCGGCCTCCGCCAACCTCCCGACCATCCTGTACTCCCTGTACTGGAAGCGCTTCACCACCCGCGGGGCGGTGTGGTCCATGTACGGCGGGCTGATCCTCTCCGTGGTGCTGATCGTCTTCTCCCCGGTGATGTCCGGCTCGGAGACCTCCATGATCCCCGGTGCGGACTTCGCCATCTACCCGCTGTCCAACCCGGGCATCATCTCCATCCCGGCCTCGTTCCTGCTGGGCTTCCTGGGATCGGTGACCGAGCGGCGCCGTGAGGATCCCCTCAAGCAGTCCGAGATGGAAGTGCGTTCCCTCACAGGTGTGGGCGCCGAGAAGGCTGTCTCGCACTGACTCCACCGCGACGGCCCCGGTTTTCAGGGGCCGCCGCGGTGCACCGGAGCCCATAGACCCCCAAACTGGTAGTACACTGAGCGACGGTTCGCTGACCAGAGCGACTGCGGGCAACCGCACGCGTTTGCAACGAAAACTTGAGGTGGAGAAATGGGCATTTTCAGCTGGATCATCCTCGGCATCATCGCTGGCGCTCTCGCCAAGCTGATCTTGCCGGGCAAGCAGGGTGGCGGGATCATCGTCACCATGATCCTCGGCATCGTGGGCGCGTTCCTCGGTGGCTGGCTCGGGTCGTTCATCCCGGGTCTGAGCAACGGGATCCAGGAGATCAGCTTCGGCACCATCATCACGTCCGTCGTGGGCGCGATCATCGTGCTGCTGATCTACGGTTTCGTCGTCGGCCGCCGTCGCTGAACCGCACGGGTCCGCGAGGACCACTGAGCAAGGGCGTCACCCCCGGGTGGCGCCCTTGTCGTCTGTCCAGGGCCGTGACGACACCTCCCGGTGGCTCGGGCGGATCTCGGGCGCGCCAGGGCCCTGCGCGGTGAAGGCCGGGTCGGACGGGCGCGCCATACTGGTACCATGACCTCCGCAGCCATGACCCCCGACCTCGACCGCGCCACCCGTGAGACTCCCCGCCGTCTGGTGGTCCTCGGCTCCACGGGGTCCATCGGCACGCAGGCGCTCGACGTCGTCCGGGGCGCCGCCCAGCTGACGCGGCCCGGGGGCGGCGTCACCCACGCGCCCTTCGAGGTCCTCGCCCTCGCCGCGGGAGCGGGCCACCTCGAGCTCCTCGCGCAGCAGGCGGTGGCCTTCAGCGTGGCGGCCGTCGCCACCAGCGGGTCCGCGCAGGACGCCGCCCGGTTGGGTGAGCTGATCGACGACGCCGCCCGGGCGGCACGCTCCCCGGCGCCGCGGCCCGAGATCCTCCACGGCCCCCGAGCCGCCGCACAGGTGGCCGCGTGGGAGGGCGCGGACGTGGTCCTCAACGGCATCACCGGAAGCATCGGTCTGGAACCCACGCTGGCGGCCCTGGAGGTCGGGCGCCCGGTGGCGCTCGCCAACAAGGAGTCGTTGATCGCGGGCGGTCCGCTGGTCACGGCGGCCGCCGCGGCCACGGGTCTCACGGATGCGCTGATCCCCGTGGACTCCGAGCACTCCGCGATCGCCCAGGCGCTGCGCTCCGGGACGGCCGGGGAGGTGGACCGTCTGGTGCTCACGGCGTCCGGGGGACCGTTCCGCGGCATGACCCGGGAGCAGCTGGCCCACGTGAGCCCCGAGCAGGCCCTGCGGCACCCCACCTGGGACATGGGTCCCATGGTCACCACGAATTCCGCGACCCTGGTCAACAAGGCCCTCGAGGTGCTCGAGGCGAGCCTGCTCTTCGACGTCCCGCTCGAGCGGATCGACGTGACGGTCCACCCCCAGTCCGTGGTGCACTCCATGGTCCAGTTCACGGACGGCTCCACTCTCGCGCAGGCCTCGCCGCCGGACATGCGGCTGCCGATCGCGCTGGGCATCGCGTGGCCCCACCGGGTCACGGGTGCGGCGGCCGCGTGCGACTGGACCCGCGCCGCCGAGTGGACCTTCGAGCCGCTGGACTCCGAGGCCTTCCCCGCCGTGGAGCTGATCAAGCACGCCGGGGGGCTCGGCGGCACGTGGCCCGCGGTGTTCAACGCCGCGAACGAGCAGGCGGTGCACGCGTTCCACCGCGGGGAGCTCGGATTCCTGCAGATCGTCGAGCTGGTCTCGCGCGTGGTCGACGAGCACGACGGCGTGCGCGAACCCCGCCTGGAGGACGTGCTCGAGGCGGAGACATGGGCCAGGGCGCGCGCGGACGAACGGATAGCGGGAGGTCGCTGAACCCGTCTGCCAGTCCGAACTCCCACTGCGGGCGTCGCCATGCCCGGGGGGCGCTCGAGGGGGGGGAGGAAGCCAGGCGTGGCCCCGGGGTGCACCGTGGCACGCGATGACGCCGTGCGGACGGGGGCGGCCCGGGCGGCGTCGTCCGGCGGTACGGGAACCTGTGAACACCGTGCTACAGTTCTGGGCGGATGACGAGATCCGGCGCGAAGCTCTGGCTGGCCGGACGGCAACCCTCTCCCGTAGCGGGGTGCCCCAGATGACCATCCGGCCGCGGTTCGAACAGATCACGGCAAGTGCGGTTTTCCCCGAATGGCACGTGTCTGATCATTGCCCTCATCCAGGTGGGACTGTTTGCTCCGCGCATCCGTATCCCGACCCTGGAAAGGCATCACCGTGCGAAGCAAGCGCCTGATCCCCGTTGTACTGGCCACCACCCTGGGCCTGACCCTCACCGCGTGCGGCGGCCCCGAGAACACCGATCCCATGGCCGACGGCAAGATCACCATCGGCATCGTGGGCGCCACCCCCGTCCAGGACGCTCTGAAGGACGTGGCGGCGCAGAACGACGTCACCGTGGAGTTCGTGGATTTCAGCGACTACAGCCAGCCGAACCCCGCCCTGAAGAGCGGGGACATCGACATGAACTGGTTCCAGCACATCGCCTACCTGGCGGACTACAACAACAACTCGGGTGACACGATCACCCCCGTGGGCTCCACGTCCATCTTCCCGCTGGGGCTGTACTCCAAGTCCGTGAAGTCCGTGGCCGACTTCAAGGACGGGGACGAGATCGCCGTTCCCAACGACTCCATCAACCTCTCCCGGGCGCTGAGCCTGCTGGAGCAGCAGGACCTGGTGACCTTCACCAAGGACACGATCGCCCCCACCGAGCAGGACGTGGACACCGAGAAGTCCAAGGTGAAGGTCCGTCCCGTCTCCGCGGAGCAGACCGTGCTGTCCATGGACTCCGTGGCCGCCTCCGTGGTGAACAACGACTTCCTGGACCGGGCTAACCTCGAACCGAAGAACGCGCTCGCCCAGGACGATCCCACGGCGGACAGCGCCAAGGTCTACGACAACCTCTTCGCCGCGACCGAGGCGAACGCGGACAACGAGACCCTCAAGAAGGTTGCGGGTTTCTACTACGACGACAAGGTGCAGGAGGCCGAGAAGCAGGAGACCAAGGGCACCGCGGTGCCCACCAGGGTGGACCAGCAAGAGCTCAAGGACCTGCTGTCCCGCTACTCCGAGGACCTCAAGGGGCAGAGCAAGTGAGCCCGGCGCCCGAGGCGCAGACACTGGTCAGCTTCCGGGACGTCAGCAAGGTCTTCGTGACCGGCTCCAAGCGCCGCACGCGCACGGTCACCGCCGTGGACTCCGTGGACCTGGACATTCGGCGCGGGGAGATCTTCGCCGTCATCGGCTACTCGGGTGCCGGCAAGTCCACGCTGGTGCGCCTGATCAACGGCCTGGAACCCATCACGTCCGGCAGCCTGCAGGTGGCCGGCCGCCAGGTGGACGGCCGCAGCGAGACCCAGCTGGCCCCGATCCGCCGGGACATCGGGATGATCTTCCAGCAGTTCAACCTGTTCACGTCCCGCACCGTGGCCGGCAACATCGAGTTCCCGCTCAAGCGCGCCGGGTGGAAGCCGGAGGACCGCAGGGCGCGGGTGGCAGAGCTGCTCGAGTTCGTGGGTCTCACCGAGCGCGCCGGCAACTACCCCGAGCAGCTCTCGGGCGGCCAGAAGCAGCGGGTGGGCATCGCGCGAGCGCTCGCCACGAACCCCGAGCTGCTGCTCGCGGACGAGTCCACGTCCGCGCTGGACCCGGAGACCACGCAGGAGGTCCTGAGCCTGCTGCGACGCGTCAACCGCGAGCTGGGGATCACGATCGTGCTGATCACCCACGAGATGGACGTGGTGCGCGCCGTCGCCGACCGTGTGGCGGTCATGGACTCCGGGCGGGTCGTGGAGACCGGGACCACCGCGGAGCTCTTTGCGCACCCGAGGGCGGAGACCACCCGCAAGTTCGTGTCCTCCGTGATGCGCACCGTGCCGCGGGAGGACGAGCTCGCCAAGCTCCGGTCCGAGCATCCGGGCCGGCTCGTGCTCGTGGACGTCACCGACCGCAACAGGATCGGCTCGGTGCTCTCCGACGCCGCGCGGGACGGCGTGGCCTTCGAGATCGCGTTCGGCGGGATCTCCATCCTGCAGTCACACACGTTCGGGACGCTCACGCTGTCCCTCGACGGGCCCGACGACGCCGTGTCACGGGCCATCGAGGCCCTGCGGGCGGTCACCACGGTCCAGGAGGTGTCCGAGTAATGGACTGGTCCACTCTCGGCCCGCAGTTGCTGCAGGCAACCGGGCAGACGCTCTACATGGTCTCGGTGACCCTGGTCCTCGCGGGGCTCCTGGGTCTCGCGGTGGGCGTGGGGCTCTACGTGACCCGCCGGGGCAACATCCTGGCGAACAGCGCGGTGTTCACCGTGCTCAACCTGCTGGTGAACTTTGTACGACCCATCCCGTTCATCATCCTGCTCGCGGCGCTGGGGCAGGTCACGGAGTCCGTGGTGGGCACCCGGCTGGGGCCCAACGCCGCGATCTTCGCCATGACCATCGGCGCCACGTTCGCCGTGGCGAGGATCGTGGAGCAGAACCTCATGACCGTGGACCCGGGGGTCGTGGAGGCCGCCCGGTCCATGGGGGTCTCGCGGTGGAAGATCATCACCACGGTGGTGCTCCCCGAGGCGCTCGGCCCCCTGGTGCTGGGCTACACCTTCCTGGTCATCGGCATCACGGACATGTCCGCGATGGCGGGGGCGATCGGTGCTGGCGGTCTGGGCGACTTCGCCTTGCGGCTGGGCTACCAGCGCTTCAACGACCAGGTCACGTGGGCCGCGGTGATCGTGATCATCATCCTGGTCCAGCTCGTGCAGTTCTTCGGCAACTGGCTCGCGCGCAAGATCATGCGCCGCTGACCTCCCCGCCCAGGCTCGACGCCGCCCCCGGCCACGCACGCGCGCGGCCGGGGGCGGCGTCGTTGTCTCCGGGACTGGTGGGCGTCAGCCACGTCGGAGGAGTGGGGCACAATGGGGGGAGCAACGTTCGCGGGGCGCGCGTCTCGGGCCCCGCAGGTCGATTCCCCTGGAGGAAACACGTGACGTCGGTCAATCTCGGCATGCCCGCAGCGCCCCAGCCCGTTCTGTCCCCGCGGCGCAAGACCCGCCAGATCCGGGTGGGATCCGTGGGAGTGGGCTCGGAGTCGCCCATCAGCGTGCAGTCGATGACCACCACCCCCACCACCAACATCAACGCCACGCTGCAGCAGATCGCGGAGCTCAACGCCGCCGGCTGCGACATCGTGCGCGTGGCGTGCCCGTCCCAGGACGACGCCGACGCCCTGCCCATCATCGCCAAGAAGTCCCCGATCCCCGTGATCGCGGACATCCACTTCCAGCCCAAGTACGTCTACGCCGCGATTGACGCCGGGTGCGCCGGTGTCCGCGTGAACCCGGGCAACATCCGCAAGTTCGACGACCAGATCGAGGGCATCTCCCGCGCCGCGGAGGCGGCCGGGGTGTCCATCCGGATCGGTGTGAACGCGGGCTCCCTGGACAAGCGGCTGCTGGAGAAGTACGGCAAGGCCACCCCCGAGGCGCTCATGGAGTCCGCGGTGTGGGAGGCCTCCCTGTTCGAGCAGCACGACTTCCACGACTTCAAGATCTCCGTGAAGCACAACGACCCCGTGACCATGGTCCGGGCCTACCAGCTGCTGGCCGAGCGCGGGGACTGGCCCCTGCACCTGGGCGTCACGGAGGCCGGTCCGGCGCTGCAGGGCACCGTGAAGTCCGCCACGGCGTTCGGCATCCTGCTCTCGCAGGGCATCGGGGACACCATCCGCGTGTCCCTGTCCGCCCCTCCCGTGGAGGAGGTCAAGGTGGGCAACCAGATCCTGCAGTCCCTCGGACTGCGCCCGCGCAAGCTGGAGATCGTCTCGTGCCCGTCCTGCGGGCGTGCGCAGGTGGACGTGTACAAGCTCGCGGAGGAGGTCAACGAGGGGCTCGCGCACCTCACCGTGCCGTTGCGCGTGGCCGTGATGGGCTGCGTGGTGAACGGACCGGGCGAGGCCCGCGAGGCGGACCTCGGGGTGGCCTCGGGCAACGGCAAGGGCCAGATCTTCGTCAAGGGCGAGGTCATCAAGACCGTTCCCGAGGACCAGATCGTGGAGACCCTGCTGGCCCAGGCCAACGAGATGGCCGAGAGCATGGAGCTGGACGAGAACGGCCAGCCCGTGGAGGGCTCCCCGGTCGTGACCGCCGGGTGATCCGGCGTCGGGGCGCGCGGGCGCTCGCACCCGCCGCCGTGGACCCCGCGGCACTGGACCGGCTTCTCGCGCAGGACCCGGTGGCCTCCGTGTTCGTGGCGTCGCACGTGCAGCGGGTTCGTGCCTCCGGGGCCCGCCGCCCGCCGGTGTACGGGGTGGCCGCACCCTCGGGGGAACTCGTGGGGGCGTGCTGGGCCGGGACCAACGTGGTCCCCGTGGTGCTGGACGAGCGGGGAACGGACCTCGTGGCGGACGCCCTGGCCCGCGGCGGGCCCCGCTTCGCCTCGTTCTTCGGCCCGGCAGAGCCGGTGCTCGGGCTGTGGGAGCGGCTGCGTGACTCGTGGCCCGCGCCGTTCGACGTGCGTCCGGTGCAGCCCCTGCTGGTCATGGACCGAGACCCCGACCCCCGCCTGCTCGCCGGCCCCGCGAGTTCCGTGCACTGGGGGAGCGAGGCGGACCTCGAGCGGGTGCTCCCCGCGGCGGCCGCCATGTTCACCGAGGAGGTCGGCTACTCGCCCCTGGGCAGTGGCGCCCACGGCTACCGGGAGCGGATCCGGTCCCTGCTGCGCGACGGTCGCACCGCGGTGCTCACCGACCACCGCGGTGACGTGGTGTTCAAGGCCGACATCGGCTCCCTGCACGGCGGGGTGTGCCAGATCCAGGGGGTGTGGGTGGCCCCCGAGCACCGGGGCAAGGGCCTCGCCGTCCCCTGCATGGCCGCGACCGTGGCCCTGGCCCGGCGGCAGGCCCCGACCGTGAGCCTCTACGTCAACGACTACAACGCCCCCGCGCTGGCCACCTACCGCCGGGTGGGCTTCCACCGTCACGGGGATTTCGCCACCGTGCTCCTGTGAGCACGGCGGGGCTGACCCCCGGGACGCGTCACAGCGATAGACTCGCCGCAGACATCAGCAGCTTCGATCGGCCCGGTCACGGGCGGTTAGGACCTATTCGTGCCGCTTCGCCTCAGTTCCCTGTTCCTGCGCACCCTGCGTGAAGATCCGGTGGACGCCGACGTCGACAGCCACAAGCTGCTCGTGCGCGCCGGCTACATCCGCCGCGCCGCCCCCGGCATCTACACGTGGCTGCCCCTGGGCCTGGCCGTGCTGCGCAGGGTCGAGAACATCGTCCGCGAGGAGATGGACGCGATCGGCGCCCAGGAGGTCCACTTCCCGGCGCTGCTGCCGCGTGAGCCGTACGAGGCCACCAACCGCTGGACCGAGTACGGCGAGAACCTCTTCCGGCTGCAGGACCGCAAGGGCGCGGACTACCTCCTGGCGCCCACGCACGAGGAGATGTTCACGCTGCTGGTCAAGGACATGTACTCGTCCTACAAGGACCTGCCCGCGATGCTCTACCAGATCCAGACCAAGTACCGTGACGAGGCCCGTCCCCGCGCCGGTCTGCTGCGCGGGCGCGAGTTCATCATGAAGGACTCCTACTCCTTCGACGTGGACGACGCCGGGCTGGACGAGTCCTACGCCAAGCACCGGGCGGCCTACGTGCGGATCTTCGAGCGGCTCGGGCTGCCCGTGGTGGCGGTCTCCGCCACCTCCGGTGCCATGGGTGGCTCGCGCTCCGAGGAGTTCATGCACCCCTCGGCGGTCGGCGAGGACACCTTCGTCCGATCCGCTGGCGGGTACGCCGCGAACGTGGAGGCCGTGACCACCGTCGTCCCGGAGCCCGTGGACTACGCGGACGCGCCGCCCGCACAGGTGCACCGCACGCCGGACAGCCCCACGATCGAGACCCTCGTGGCCCGTTCCAACGAGCTGCACCCCCGCGAGGGCGAGCCCTGGACCGCGGCGGACACACTCAAGAACGTGGTGCTCGCCGTCTCCCTGCCGGAGGGCCGCAGGCAGCTCGTGGCCGTGGGCATTCCCGGGGACCGGGACATCGACCTCAAGCGGGTGGAGGCCGGCATCGGCGAGGCCCTCGGCGAGGGCGGTGAGCTGGAGGTCGCGGCCGCCACGGAGGACGAGCTGCGGGCCGTCCCCGAACTGGTCAAGGGCTACATCGGTCCGGGACTGACCCGGGACGAGCCGCTGCTCGGCGCCGAGTCCCTGACCCGCATCCCCTACTTCGTGGACCCCCGCGTGGTGCCCGGAACGCGCTGGATCACGGGCGCGAACGTCGCGGAGTCCCACGTGTACGACCTCGTGGCGGAGCGCGACTTCACGTGGGACGGCACCCTGGAGGCCTGCACGGTCCGCGATGGCGATCCCGCACCGGACGGCTCCGGGCCGCTGGAGATCGCCCGCGGCATGGAGATGGGCCACGTCTTCCAGCTCGGCCGCAAGTACGCGGAGGCGCTGGGCCTCAAGGTGCTGGACAGCAACGGCAAGCTGGTCACGGTGACCATGGGCTCCTACGGCATCGGGGTGACCCGGGCGCTCGCGGCCGTGGCGGAGTTCTACCACGACGACAACGGCCTGCTGTGGCCGCGAGACCTGAGCCCTGCCGACCTCCACGTGGTGGCCACGGGCAAGGGCCCGGAGGTGCTGGAGGCCGCCGAGGAGATCGTGGCGCACCTCGAGGCCGCGGGCATCAGCGTGCTCTTCGACGACCGCCCCAAGGTCTCCCCGGGCGTGAAGTTCCGGGACGCCGAGCTGCTCGGAGTGCCCACGGTGCTCGTGGTGGGGCGCGGACTGGCCGACGGTCTGCTCGAGCTCAAGGACCGCCGCAGCGGCACCAGCCGGGACGTCCGGCGGGACCAGGTGGTCGCGGAGATCACCGCCGAGCTGCAGGGCCAGAACGGCCCCGCGGCCGAGTCCCTGTAGCGGACGCGCGACGCACGGACGGTGGATGCCTCGTTCCTCAGCGGCTCCGGGCTGGGGTCGGCAACTCCAGGGCTGATCGCCCTGCTCGTGGTCACCGGTCTTGCCGCGGGCTTCATCGACGCCGTGGTGGGTGGTGGCGGTCTGCTGCAGCTGCCGGTCACGCTCATGATCCCGGGACTGAGCCCGGTCCAGGCGCTGGCCACCAACAAGATGGGCTCCGTGTTCGGCACGGCCACCTCAGCGGTGACCTTCTACCGCAGGGTGCGCCCGGACCTGCGCACGGCGTTGCCGATGGCCGCGGTTGCCGCGCTCGCGGCGGGCGGGGGTGCGGCGGTGGCCGCGGCCCTGCCCGAGTCCGTGTTCACGCCGATCATCGTGCTGGCGCTGATCGCGGTGCTCGTGTTCACGGTGGCGCGTCCGTCCATGGGCCAGCTCACCGAGCTGCGCCACGCCGGCGCGCACCACTACGCCCGGGCCGTGGCGCTGGGCGCACTGATCGGCTTCTACGACGGTGTCATGGGCCCCGGCACCGGATCCTTCCTCATCATCGCTCTCGTCTCCGTGCTGGGGTACAGCTTCCTGGAGGCCAGCGCGAAGGCCAAGATCGTGAACCTGGCCACGAACCTCGGGGCGCTGGCCGTGTTCGCGGCCCACGGCTCCGTCCTGTGGGGGCTCGGTCTGGTGCTGGGGCTCAGCAACATGACCGGCGGCTACCTCGGCGCGCGCACGGCCGTGGCGCGGGGCAGCTCGTTCATCAGGGTCGTGTTCTTCGTGGTGGTCACCGCGCTGATCGTCAAACTGGGGTGGGACGTGGTCTCCGGATCGTGAGGTCCGTGGCGCGGCGCGGGCTCAGGGCGATGCCCTTCAGGGCGCGGCGGGCAGCGCGGGCACCGGTTCCTGCGGAGCCAGGGCCTGTGCCGTGCGGACGGTGTCCCGGAGGGCCGTGAGCAGCCACACGCGGTCCTCGGAGGGCGACGACGCCGCCGCGGCCAGCAGCGCGCGTGCCGTTTCCTGCTGCGTCTGTCCCACGCTCCGCGCCGGTTCCACCGCCAGGTCGCGGGGGAGGTCGTGACGGGCCGCCACGGGTGACGGCTCGCACGCCAGCAGGGGCTCGACCCGGGGCTGGGACAGCGTGGTGCGGACGTCGTCCGCCACGGTGGTCACGGTGTCCTGGGCGGGACCGTCAGTCATCACGGCAGAGGCGGCCTCGGCGGTGAACGCGGAGCGGTCCAGGGCGGTCGCAGCGGCGAGCAGGTCCTCCTGGCACGGGGTCTCTGTTCCGGTGGGGGAGCCGGCATCCGTGGTGCCCGGCATGGCCCCGGGACGTGCGGACTCGAAACCCGTCCCGCCGGAGGAACTCGATGGCACGGCGGCAGGGCTCGATCCCCGGCCGGAGTCCCCCGGGCCGCCCGCCGCCGGGCCCACCCCCTCGTCGGAGGGGCGCCCGGCGGTGTCGAGCGGAGAGTCGGGCGCCTGCGCGGGAGTTTCCGCGCCCATGCTCTGCTGCGCGGTCCACCAGGACGCGGCCACGGAGGCCGTGTTCCCGGCCAGTTCCTCGTCCGGTGCTGCGACGGACAGCCGGGCCATCCGGTCCGCGGCGTCCGCCAGATCAGCCGGAGGGCTCCAGTGCCCGCCCTGTTCGTCGAGGCGTCGTTGCTGCGCGGGTGTGGCCGCGGGGCCGAGGGCATTCAGCTGGCGTGCCAGGGCGTCGTCGGGAAGCACGTCAGGATCCGGGTTCAGCTCGCTTCGCACGGACTCGACCGTGGCGCGCGCGGCGAGCCGTACGGCGTCGTGCTCGGACAGGGGCCGCCAGAGTGCCCAGGCACCCCCGGCGAGCACCAGGACGAGGAGCACGGCGAGGACGGCGGCCGTGATGCGCCAGGGCCGCGCGGGGGCCGGGGACGGGTGGGAGCTCACGAAATTCCTCCGGGGGGACGGGTCTGCTCCATGATAGGGAGGACACCCGACCCGCACAGGCGCCCGGAGCACCGGGCGCGCACGAGAACGCGCACGAAAAGAGGACCGATGACTTCCGAGCACGATGCACCCATCCGCGCCGCCGTGGAGCCCGTGGTGGAGGCCGCCGGGCTGTTCCTGGAGGAGTGCGAGCTGAAGGGACAGGGCGGAACCCGGACCCTGCAGGTCCTCGTGGACCTCCCGGACGGCACGGACGCGCTGAGCCTGGACCGGGTGGCCGCCGTGGCGCAGGAGATCTCCGACGCGCTGGACCGCACGGACCCCGTGCCCGGCCCGCCCTACGAGCTCGAGGTGTCCTCACCGGGCGCCACTCGCTCGCTGGAGACGCCGCGGCACTGGCGGCGCACGGTGGGCCACCTGGTGCGGATCCGCCCGCTCGAGGGCGAGCGCTTCACGGCGCGGCTGCTCGAGGCGCACGACGACCACGCTGTGGTGCAGCGCTCCCACCAGCCCAAGAAGGGCATGCCCGTGAAGCTGCTGGACCCCGAGCGCGTGGACTACGCGAGCATCCGCGGGGCGAAGTCCGAGGTGGAGATCTGAGGCCGGGCCCGGCGATGTAGCATGGCCTGCAACAGATCACGACGTGAGACCCATGCAGCAGCGCACCGCACGCACCCGTGCGGCGCGCTGTTTGGTTCCCGGCCCCGCTCGGGCCGGACAGCCGCGTGGCGCGAAGGAAGGCCGGACACATGGACATCGACATGAGCACCCTGCGACTGCTGGAGCGCGAGCGGGACATCCCCGTGGACGTCTTGATCCCCACCATCGAGCAGGCGCTGCTGCTGGCCTACATGCGCTCGCCCGGAGCGATCGACGGCGCCCGTGCCGAGGTCGAGCGCCGCTCGGGCCACGTGACCATCTGGGCGCCCGAGCTGGACGAGGAGGACCGCCGGATCGGCGAGTTCGACGACACCCCCTCCGGCTTCGGGCGGATCGCCGCCGCCACCGCGCGTCAGGTGATCCTGCAGAAGCTGCGGGACGTCGAGGACGACAACGTCCTGGGCCACTTCAAGGGCCGTGAGGGTGAGCTGGTGTCCGGCCAGATCCAGCAGGGCAACAACCCCAAGATGGTCCAGGTGAACCTGGGCACGGTCGAGGGGCTGCTGCCCCCGCACGAGCAGGTTCCGGGAGAGACCTACCGCCACGGCGACCGCATCCGCGCGTTCGTGGTGGAGGCCAAGCGGGGCTTCAAGGGCCCGTCCATCACGCTGTCCCGCTCCCACCCGGACCTGGTGCGCCGGCTGTTCGAGATGGAGGTCCCGGAGATCGCGGACGGCTCCGTGGAGATCGTCACCCTGGCACGTGAGGCCGGGCACCGCACCAAGATGGCCGTGGAGGCCACGCGACCCGGTGCGAACGCCAAGGGGGCGTGCATCGGGGACATGGGCTCGCGTGTGCGCGCCGTCATGAACGAGCTCGGGGACGAGAAGATCGACATCATCGACTTCTCCGAGGACCCGGCCAAGTTCATCCTCAATGCCCTGTCCCCGGCCCGGGTGTCGCGCGTCGTCGTGCTGGACGAGGCAGCCCGCTCCGCGCGTGCGGTCGTCCCGGACGCGCAGCTCTCGCTGGCCATCGGCAAGGAGGGACAGAACGCGCGCCTCGCGGCCCGGCTCACGGGCTGGAAGATCGACATCGTGCCCGAGTCCCGCGCAACGGATCGCTGAGACCCGCGGAATTCGAGGGAACGGCGCCCGGCGCGCTAGACTGTGCTCCGATCAGGTGGACCATCTGTCGGGACCGTGCGCGCTCAGGCGCCGGGCGGTCCACGGGGATGGCACACGAGGAGCAGGGATGAGCACCACGAGCCTTCGCACCTGCGTGGGGTGTCGCACCGTGACGTCCCCCGATCAACTCGTCCGCGTGACGACGGAGAGCACCGCAGCCGGCCCCCGGGTCGTTGCGGATCTCCGCCGCCAGTTGGGAGGCCGTGGGGCCTGGGTGCACGCCACCCCCCGCTGCGTCGACCTCGCGATCCGGAAACGGGCCTTCAACCGTTCGTTCCGTACCGCGGTCAGCGCACAGGACCTCATGGAACAGCTCCGCGTGCTCCTGCCCGTGCAGGAGGACGAACACCAGGAAAGCGAGTCAGAAGACCATGGAAAACCGATGAGTGCCGGCCGATGAGTACCTCCACGTACTCACCCCGCAGCCGTGCAGGACACCCGCGCACCGCGCTCGTGTCCGGCGGCGGCTTCAACGGAAGATAAACGGTTCGTACCTGTTTCGGTGCGGACCGAGACAGGAGAACAGTGGCCAAGCCCCGTGTCCACGAGCTCGCGAAAGAGCTCGGAATCACGTCCAAGGAAGCAATTTCCAAACTTCAGGAACTCGGTGAGTTCGTCCGTGGCGCATCGTCCACGGTCGAGCCGCCCGTAGCCAAGAAGCTGCGCACCGCGTTCCCCGCCGGCGGCGACAGCGCCACGGCGTCCAAGCCCGCGGCCAAGGCCCCCTCCCAGGGTGCCAAGAAGCCCGCGGCCCCGGGCCCGAAGCCCGGCGCCAAGGCACCCGCCAAGCCCGGCGCGTCCAGCGACGCCGCACCGGCCGAGAAGCCCGCGGCGCGCGAGACCCCGAAGACGGCTGCCCCGAAGGCCGAGGCGCCGCAGCGGACCGAGCCGGCCGCGCCGTCGTCGGAGTCCGCAACCCCCGAGGCCCCGGCGAGCAGCGCTCCCAAGCCCGCGGGCGCCACTCCCGGCCCGCGCAAGAGCCCCGCGCCCGGCGCCAAGCCGGGGCAGTCCGCTCCCCGTCCCGGGAACAACCCGTTCGCCTCGCAGCAGGGGATGGGCCGTTCCGAGGGCGGCGCGCAGCGCGGCGGTCCTCGTCCCGGTGGCCAGCAGCGCTCCGCCAAGCCCGGTGCGCCGCGCCCCGGCAACAACCCGTTCGCAGCCCAGCAGGGCATGCGCTCTGCCAACTCCGGTCAGGGCGGGCCCCGTCCGGGCGGTCCGCGCCCCGGGGGCCCCCGTCCCGCGCCGTCGGGCCAGGGCGGTCCGCGTCCCGGTGCGCCTCGCACGGGCGCTGCCCGTCAGGGCCAGGGCGGCCCGCGTCCCGGTGGTCCTCGCCCCTCGCCGAACATGATGCCCGGCCAGACCACGAGCGTGGCGCCGATCGGCAGCCGCCCGGCTCCGGGCAGCGGCCCGCGCCGTGGTGGTGGCGGTCCCGGTGGCGGACCCGGTGGCGGCGGCGGATTCCGCGGTCGCGGCGGTCGTGGCGGCACCCAGGGTGCCTTCGGCCGCGGCGGTGCCCGTGGCAAGCACCGCAAGTCGAAGCGGGCGAAGCGCCAGGAGCTCGAGCAGATGAGCGCACCCGCCGTCGGCGGTGTGTCGGTGCCCCACGGCGACGGCAGCACGGTTGTGCGCCTGCGCCGCGGTGCCTCGCTCATGGACTTCGCGGAGAAGATCAACGCCAACCCGGCGTCGCTGGTGACCGTCCTCATCCACCTGGGTGAGATGGCCACGCAGACCCAGTCCCTGGATGAGGAGACCTTCCAGCTCCTCGGTGCCGAGCTCGGCTACCAGATCCAGGTGGTGTCCCCGGAGGACGAGGAGCGCGAGCTGCTCGAGTCCTTCGACATCGACCTCGAGGCCGAGCTGGAGGCCGAGGGCGAGGACGTCCTCGCCCCGCGTCCCCCGGTGGTGACGGTCATGGGCCACGTGGACCACGGCAAGACCCGTCTGCTGGACGCGATCCGCAACACCAAGGTGATCGAGGGCGAGGCCGGTGGCATCACCCAGCACATCGGTGCGTACCAGATCTCCACCGAGGTGGACGACCAGGAGCGCCTGATCACGTTCATCGACACCCCGGGTCACGAGGCGTTCACCGCCATGCGTGCCCGTGGTGCGCAGGTTACGGACATCGCCGTGCTGGTGGTCGCCGCGGACGACGGCGTCATGCCGCAGACCGTGGAGGCGCTGAACCACGCGCAGGCGGCCAACGTGCCGATCGTGGTGGCCGTGAACAAGGTGGACAAGCCGGACGCGAACCCGGAGAAGATCCGCGGCCAGCTCACCGAGTACGGTCTGGTGCCGGAGGAGTACGGCGGCGACACCATGTTCGTGGACGTCTCCGCCCGCGAGAACCTCAACATCGACGACCTGCTGGACGCGATCGTGCTGACCGCGGACGGTGCTCTGGAGCTGCAGGCCAACCCGGACAAGAACGCCCGCGGTGTGGCCATCGAGGCCAACCTGGACAAGGGCCGCGGCGCCGTGTGCACCGTGCTGGTCCAGTCCGGCACGCTGAAGGTCGGCGACTCGATCGTCGCCGGTGCGGCCTACGGCCGTGTCCGCGCGATGTTCGACGAGATGGGTCGCACCGTGGAGGCGGCCACGCCGTCCCGCCCGGTGCAGGTGCTGGGTCTGTCCACCGTGCCGCGCGCCGGTGACACGTTCCTGGCCACCCAGGAGGAGCGCACCGCACGGCAGATCGCCGAGAAGCGTGAGGCGGCGGACCGCAACGCCCAGCTGGCCAAGCGCCGCAAGCGCATCACGCTGGAGTCCTTCGACGAGGCCGTGGCCGAGGGCAAGATCGACACCCTCAACCTCATCATCAAGGGTGACGTGTCCGGTGCCGTGGAGGCACTCGAGGACTCGCTGCTCAAGATCGACGTGGGCGAGGAGGTCCAGCTGCGCGTCATCCACCGCGGCGTGGGCGCCATCACGCAGAACGACGTGAACCTGGCCACGGTGGACAACGCCGTGATCATCGGCTTCAACGTCCGCCCGGCGGAGCGCGTCACGGAGCTCGCGGACCGCGAGGGCGTGGAGATGAAGTTCTACTCGGTCATCTACAACGCCATCGACGAGGTCGAGAGCGCGCTCAAGGGCATGCTCAAGCCGGAGTACGAGGAGGTGGAGCTCGGCACCGCCGAGATCCGCGAGGTGTTCCGCTCCTCCAAGTGGGGCAACATCGCCGGCGCCTACATCACCAAGGGCATCGTCCGCCGCAACGGCAAGGCCCGTCTGGTGCGCGACGGCAGCGTGGTGCAGGACAACCTCACCATCGACTCGCTGCGCCGCTTCAAGGACGACGCCACCGAGGTCCGCGAGGGCTACGAGTGCGGTATCGGACTCGGTTCCTTCAACGACATCCACGAAGGTGACATCATCGAGACCTGGGAGATGCGCGAGAAGCCGCGCGACTGACAGGCTCCGCCGGCCGTGGCGCTCCTCGCGGGGCGTTGCGGCCGGTGCGCACGATCGCGTGACCGGATGCCCGGGGACTCCTCACGGAGGCCCCGGGCATCCGGCCCCGCACCGGGGCGCGTCCCGAACGCGCCGCACCCGGGCGGACCCGCACCGGCGGTTCCGTCCCCTGACTTCGGCAGCGCGCCGCGCTGCCCGCACACGAGGAGTTCCACCATGGCCGACGCCGCACGCGCCGCACGACTGGCCGATCGCATCAAGGTGATCGTGGCCCAGGCTCTCGAACGCAGGATCAAGGACCCCCGACTGGGATTCGTGACCGTGACCGACGCCCGCGTGACCAACGACCTGCAGCACGCCACGCTCTACTACACGGTCTACGGGGACGAGGAGCAGCGCGAGGAGACGGCCCGTGCGCTGGAGTCCGCCAAGGGCATCCTGCGCTCCGAGGTGGGCAGGAACATCACCGCGCGGCTGACCCCCACGCTCACGTTCGTGGCGGACGAGATCCCCGCGGACGCCGCCCGGCTGGAGACCCTGCTGCGCTCGGCCCGTGAGAAGGACGCCCAGGTGGCGGCCCAGGCCGAGGGCGCCCAGTACGCGGCGGGGGAGGACGCCTACCGCACGCCGTCCGACGAGGACGACGCCGAGGGCCCCCGCAGCACCCCGCAGGCCTGAGCTCCGTGGGCGCACGAGAGGACGTCCCCACCCCGGCCCCGTCCCTTCCGAGGGTCCCGGGGCTCGTGGTCGTGGACAAGCCGCTGGGCTGGACCTCGCACGACGTCGTCGCGCGCATGCGCCGACTGGCGGGGACCCGGAAGGTGGGTCACGCCGGGACCCTGGACCCGGCGGCGTCGGGCGTGCTGGTGATCGGTGTGGAGAAGGCCACCAAGCTGCTCACCTGGGTCACCGGCACGGACAAGACCTACCGCGCCGGCATCCGTCTGGGGGCGGCCACCGTGACCGACGACGCCGAGGGCGACGTCACGCGCACGGCGGACCCCGAGCTGCTGGCCGGGATCACGGACGAGCAGGTCCTGGCCGCCGTGGCGCGGCTCACGGGCGAGATCCAGCAGGTCCCCTCCGCTGTGAGCGCGATCAAGGTGGACGGTCAGCGCTCCTACGCGAGGGTGCGCAGCGGAGAGGATGTGCAGCTGCCGGCCCGCCCGGTCACGGTGTCCCGGTTCAAGGTGCACTCGATTCGCCGCGCGGAGTCCGCAGCGGGCGACGGCCCCGGGGCGCCCAGGGCCATCGACGTGGACGTGACCGTGACGTGCTCCTCCGGAACCTACGTCCGCGCCCTCGCCCGCGACCTCGGGGAGGACCTCGGCGTGGGCGGACACCTCACGGCGCTGCGGCGCACCCGCGTGGGATCCTTCACGCTGGACTCCGCCCACACGCTGGAGGAGCTCACGGAACAGGTGCGCTCCGGCGGCACGGTGACCACGCTGGCCATCGCCGACGCCGCGCGGCAGCTCTTCCCGGTGCGCGAGCTCACGGCCACGGAGGCCACGGACCTCTCCCACGGCCGTCGGATCCCGGCCTCCGGGACTCCCCGCCACGACGCCGCCCGGGGAGCCGGGGAGACCCCCGTCGCGTGCTTCGCGCCGGACGGGACACTCGTGGCCCTGGCCGAGGACCGGGGACGTGCGGAGCAGCGCTACACGACCTCGGTGCTGGGGATCACCGCAGGAACCACGTTCTCCGAGCCGGCACCACGGGAGACACCCGCGGCGGCGGAGCGCTCCGGGCGGACGCACGCCGTGGCCGACCAGGTACCCGGGATCCCGGGTGAGGACCGGGGGAGCGGAACCTCAGCAGAAGCCACGGGCACGACACACGGAGAGCGGGCGGACGACTGATGCTGTGGGGATACGACGGGTGGTTCTGGGCCGCGGTGGTCCTCGGTGTGCTCTCCTGCGTGGTCTGCCTCGTGCAGGCACTGCGTGGTCGGGCACCGGACGACTTCTCCCAGGGCTCGGTGCTGGTCCTCGAGGCGTTCCTGCTGGTGTACTGCGTGGGCTCCCTGCTGCTGCCGGTCCTCGGCCCCTCGGCCTCCGGCAGCGTGCTGGAGTACTGGGGGTACCTGCTCACCGCGCTGCTGATCCCGGCGGGCACGTTCGTGTGGTCCCTCGTGGAGCGGTCCCGCTGGTCCACGCTGATCCTCGCGGCCGCGGGCCCCGTGGTGATCGTGATGGTCTACCGCATGAACTACATCTGGTACTACCAGTGACCCCGGGCACGCCCGCACCCCAGCACTCCACGGAAGGACAGACGATGGACCGCGAGACCTCGCACAGCACCCTGCAGCAGCGCTTCGGCCGCCGCGCGGGTGCCCGGCGGCACGACCGCAAGAGCACCGGCTTCGGCCGCGTGCTGATCGTGGTCTACTGGGTCTTCTCCCTCTCCGCGGGTGTCCGCTCGCTGTACCAGCTGGCCACCGAGTTCAGCCTGGCGCCCCTGGCGATCCTGCTGTCCACGTTCTCCGCGGCCGTCTACGTGGTGGCCACGATCGCCCTGTCCCGTTCTGGCGCGCGCTGGCACCGCGTGGCCACCGCCGCGGTGCTCGTGGAGCTCGTGGGCGTGCTCGGCGTGGGACTGCTGAGCGTCCTGCACCCCGAGCTGTTCCCCAAGGCCAGCGTGTGGTCCGACTTCGGCGCAGGGTACGGCTACATCCCCCTCGTGCTCCCCGTGGTGGGGCTCGCGTGGCTCTGGGTGACGCGGCCGTCCCGCGCGGAGCGGTAGGCTCTACGAGATGCGCCACCAGCCGAGAAGACATCGAGGAGAGCTGTGATTCGCTGGAGAAGCCTGGACGAGGTCACGCCTGGATTCGGTCCCTCCGTGGTGAGCATCGGCAACTTCGACGGTGTCCACCGGGGCCACCAGGAGGTCTTCACCCGGCTCCTGGACACTGCCCGGCGGCGTGAGGCGCACTCGGTGGTGGTCACGTTTGACCCGCACCCCGCGCTGGTGCACCGCCCGGAGTCCCACCCCGGCCTCATCATGGGCCTCGAGGACAAGCTCGACGCGCTCGAGCAGACCGGTGTGGACGCCGTGCTCGTCCTGCCGTACAGCCTGGAGTTCTCCGAGCTGGGCCCCGAGGAGTTCCTCGTGAACTACCTCGTGAACCCGTTGCGCATGGTCTCCCTGGTCATCGGCTCCGACGTCCGGCTGGGCCGGGACAACTCGGGGGACCTCACCGCCATCCGCGAGCTGGGACACCAGCACGGCTTCGACGTGGTGGTCGTGGAGGATGTCCCCGGAACCCCCGTGGCAGCGGACGCCGATGACACGGACGGTTCCGCGCCACGCCGGGAGGACCGGCGCTGCTCCTCCACCTGGGTGCGCTCGTGCCTGGAGGCGGGGGACATCACGGGTGCCGCCCAGCTGCTCGGTCGGCCCCACCGCATGCGTGGCGAGGTGGTCCACGGTGCGGCCCGTGGCCGGCAGCTCGGTTTTCCCACCGCCAACCTGGCCCCGGAAGCCACGGGGTTCATCCCCGCGGACGGTGTCTACGCCGGGTGGCTCGTGGACCAGGAGGGCGCCCGGTGGCCCACCGCGATCTCCGTGGGGTCCAACCCCACGTTCGAGGGCGTCACCCGTCAGGTCGAGGCCCACGTGATCGACCGCCCCGAGGAGGCCGTGGAGGACTTCGACCTCTACGGGCAGACCGTGGTGGTCGAGTTCGTGGAACGGCTGCGCGGCATGGTGGCCTACCGGGGAGTGGACGCCCTCGTGCTGCAGATGCGCGACGACGTCAGACGCACGCGCGACATCCTGCGCGGGCACCGGCCGGGGAGCGAACCCTCGGACGACTGAGCGGCTGCCCGATCGCGCAGCTGGTCGCACGCCCGGGCCCGGAGCACCCTGCGGATCCGGGGTGGGGCACCACTGGCGCGGAAGCCGCCCCGGAACCCGGTGCGGAGGGCACGGCCGCGGAGAGAGCCTCCCCGCGGCCGTGGCACTCACATCTCCTCGTGCACCGCCGGATCGAATCCAGACCCGCTGATTCCGGTGTGCATCATGCGCAACCGCTCCATCTGCTCGTCCGTGAGCTCCCAGCCGAACACGTCGATGTTCTCGGCCATCCGCTCCGGGTTGGAGGACTTGGGGATCGGCACGATGCCGGACTGCACGTGCCAGCGCAGGACCACCTGGGCGGGAGTGCGTCCCTGCCGGCGCCCGATCTCCGCGAGCCACTCGTCCTGCAGAAGGTCGGTCTTGCGGCCCAGCGGGGACCACGCCTGCGTGAGGATGCGGTGCTCCTCGTGGAACCTGCGCAGGGCCTCCTGCTGGTACTGCGGGTGCAGCTCCACCTGGTTCACCACGGGCATCTCCCCCGTCTCCCGCTCGAGCCGCAGAAGGTGCTCCGGCAGGAAGTTGGACACACCCACGGAGCGCACGAGGCCCTCGTCCCGCGCGGCCAGCATCTCCTGCCAGGTCTGCACGTACTGGTCCACGCCCGGATTGGGCCAGTGGATCAGGTACAGGTCCAGGTGGTCGGTGCCCAGACGTGTGAGGGTCTCCTCGAGCGAGCGGCGCACGCTCGCCCGGCCGTGGTCGCGTCCGGGAATCTTGGAGGTCAGGAACAGATCGTCCCGGGGAATGCCGCTGTGGCGGATGCCCTGGCCCACGCCGCGCTCGTTGCCGTAGTTCACCGCGGTGTCGATGAGCCTGTAGCCGCGCCACAGGGCCTCCGGGATCAAAGCCTCCGCCTCGGCGTCGTCCATGGGGTACGTGCCGAAGCCCAGCTGCGGGATCTTGTGGCCGTCCCGCAGCACGTGGGGGGCCACCTCCGGCGCGGTGTCCCGGAGGTCCTGGGTCTTGTCCTTGCTCATGCGTTCCTCGTCTTCCTCGATGCCTGGCTGGTCTGGTGCACTGCTCTCACCGGACAGTATCCCCGGTGATCCTGGATTCATGCCCGGGTGGTGTCCTGGAACGCGGACAGCAACCGCAGCACGGCCCGGGCGCTGATCCGTGCGACCACGTCCAGCTCCAGGTGGAACTGCTGGTCCGCCGCGGGCCCGCACAGGTCCGAGATGCTGCGCACCGCGAGGAACGGGGTCTCGTGGCTGCCGCACACCTGCGCCAGGGCGGTGGTCTCCATGTCCGTGCTCAGGGCCTCGGGAAACAGCTCCCGGGTGGCCCCCACGTTCTCGGCCGTGACGAACGAGCCGCCGGAGAGCATGGTGCCGCGCCACAGCTGCCGTCCCTCATCCGCCGCGAGGTGCTCCGCCGCGGAGAGGAGCGGTCCGGCGGCGTCGAAGGACTCGGGCATGCCGGGCACCTGCCCCGGGGCGTACCCGAAGGCGGTCGCGTCCGCGTCCGCGTAGCGGAACTGTGCTCCCACGACGAGGTCGCCCACGTTCACGTCCGCGCGCAGCCCGCCGCAGGACCCCGCGGACACGACGGCGCTCGGCTCGAACCGCTCGAGGGCGGACGTCAGCGCCGAGGCCGCGTTGACCAGCCCGATGCCCGTGCGGACCAGGAGCACGGGCCCGCCCTCCAGCTCCAGGGCGTGCAGCTGCGCGCCTCCCACCTGCTGGGGGATCGAGCAGCGGGCCGTGGCGAGGTCGAGGAAGGGCTGCGCCTCCTCGGCCATGGCGACCACCACGGCGGGTGCGCCCACGCAGGCGGCGAACAGGGCGGCGTCGTCGGACGTGTCTGTGCTGTGCATGCCACCATTGTCCCAGTCCGCTCGGACACGCACGCCGGGGGAGCGGTGCGGTGCTCCGCGGCGGCATCGGCTAGGATGGTCAGCGGTCTGACTGCGGTCCGTGGCGGTCGGGCCCCGGGGCACGCCCCGGACCCCGGGCGGGAATCTCACGCACCGGGCGGTCACGGTACTGACTCTAGGAGTTACCCATGGCACTGGATGCCGCTGTCAAGAACCAGATCATCACCGAGTACGCCACCCACGAGGGCGACACCGGTTCACCCGAGGTGCAGATCGCCGTTCTGTCTCGCCGGATCTCCGATCTGACCGAGCACCTGAAGATGCACAAGCACGACCACCACACCCGTCGCGGCCTCATGGCCCTGGTGGGACGCCGTCGTCGCATGCTTGACTACCTGCGTCGCACTGACATCGCCCGCTACCGTGCGCTCATCGAGCGCCTCGGCCTGCGCAAGTGATGTGAGTCCCGGCGATTCCCCGCCCTCCCCACCGGGAGCGCGGGGAATCACCACACCCGGCGCTGTCCGTGACGGACACCGCCGCGGCCCGCGGTGACGCGAGCCGACCGGGTCCACAGGGCCCGCAACCACAGAACCACCCATCAGACTGTGCAGCCCGCCGCATGTCGCGGTCCTCGACAGTGGCCTTCGCAACGCGGGAGCGGTGCGAGCGCCTCGATCGAAGACCGGTGTGTCGCGCGGGTTGCGCACCACGAAGAAACGGAGGTGACCCGTGGAGGGTCCCGAGATCCAGAGTGCAGAAGCCGTCATCGACAACGGCTCCTACGGACAGCGCGTCGTGCGCTTCGAGACCGGGCGGCTCGCCCGTCAGGCCGCCGGTGCGGCCATGGTCTACATCGACGAGGAGACCTCGATGCTCTCGGCCACGGCCGTGGGCAAGCACCCCCGTGAGGGCTTCGACTTCTTCCCCCTGACGGTGGACGTCGAGGAGCGCATGTACGCCGCGGGCCGCATCCCCGGCTCGTTCTTCCGCCGCGAGGGCCGCCCGTCCACGGACGCGATCCTCACGTGCCGCCTGATCGACCGCCCGCTGCGCCCCGCGTTCGGCAAGGGCCTGCGCAACGAGGTGCAGGTGGTCGTCACCGTCATGTCCATCGCGCCGGACGAGATCTACAACACCGTGGCGATCAACGCCGCCTCCATGTCCACCACGCTCTCCGGCATGCCCTTCCAGGGCCCCGTGGGCGGCGTGCGCATGGCGCTCATGGCAGAGGAGAACGGCGGCCACCAGTGGATCGCGTTCCCCAAGCACTCCCAGCTGGAGAACGCCGTGTTCGACATGGCCGTGGCCGGCCGCGTGGTGACCACCAAGGACGGCGGCCAGGACGTCGCCATCATGATGGTCGAGGCCGAGGCCACCGACAACGCGTGGGAGCTCATCAAGGGCCAGGGTGCCGTCGCGCCGTCGGAGGAGCTCGTGGCCGAGGGCCTCGAGGCCTCCAAGCCGTTCATCAAGGCGCTGTGCGACGCCCAGGCGGACCTCGCGGCCCGCAACCGCAAGCCCGAGCTGGATCTGCCCCGCTTCGGCGGTTTCGGTGACGACGCCGCCCAGGCCGTCGAGGAGTTCGCGGGCGAGCGCATGGCCCAGGTCTACTCGATCGCCGGCAAGCAGGAGCGCGAGGCCGCCACGGACGAGCTGCACCAGTCCACGCTGGCCGAGCTCACCGGGGAGGGCAAGCCCTTCGAGGGCCGCGCGGACGAGGTCAACGGCGCCTACCAGGCCCTGACCAAACAGACCGTGCGCCAGCGCATCCTCAAGGACAAGGTGCGCATCGACGGCCGCGGTCTCACGGACATCCGCCAGCTCAGCGCCGAGGTGGACGTGCTCCCGCGCGTGCACGGCTCCGCGCTGTTCGAGCGCGGCGAGACCCAGATCATGGGTGTCACCACGCTGAACATGCTCAAGCTGGAGCAGCAGATCGACTCGCTGTCCCCGGTGAAGAGCAAGCGCTACATCCACCACTACAACTTCCCGCCGTACTCCACGGGCGAGACCGGTCGCGTGGGTTCCCCCAAGCGCCGCGAGATCGGCCACGGCGCCCTCGCCGAGCGTGCGATCACCCCCGTGCTGCCCTCGCGCGAGGAGTTCCCCTACGCGATCCGCCAGGTCTCCGAGGCGCTGGGCTCCAACGGCTCCACCTCCATGGGCTCCGTGTGCGCCGCCACGCTGTCGCTGTTCAACGCCGGTGTGCCCCTGCGCGCCCCTGTGGCGGGCATCGCCATGGGCCTGGTCTCCGACACCGTGGACGGTGAGGTCCAGTACGCGGCCCTGACCGACATCCTCGGTGCCGAGGACGCCCTGGGCGACATGGACTTCAAGGTCGCCGGCACCTCCGAGTTCGTCACGGCCATCCAGCTGGACACCAAGCTGGACGGCATCCCCGCCTCCGTGCTGGCGTCCGCGCTGACCCAGGCCCGTGAGGCCCGCCTCTACATCCTGGACGTGCTGACCTCCGCGATCGACGCCCCGGACGAGATGAGCGAGTTCGCCCCGCGCGTGATCTCCGTGAACGTCCCCGTCTCCAAGATCGGCGAGGTCATCGGCCCCAAGGGCAAGATGATCAACCAGATCCAGGAGGACACCGGCACGGACATCTCCATCGAGGACGACGGCACCGTGTACATCGGTGCCACCGACGGCCCCTCCGCCGAGGCCGCGCGCTCGGCGATCAACGCGATCGCCAACCCGCAGGTCCCGGAGGTGGGCGAGCGCTACCTGGGCACCGTGGTCAAGACCACCACGTTCGGTGCGTTCGTGTCCCTCACCCCGGGCAAGGACGGTCTGCTGCACATCTCCGAGATGCGCAAGCTCAACGACGACAAGCGCGTCAACGAGGTGGACGACGTCCTGTCCGTGGGCCAGAAGGTCCAGGTGGAGATCACCAAGGTGGACGACCGCGGCAAGCTGTCGCTCGCCCCGGTGGTGGCCGGATCCGACTCGGACGCCGCGTCCGAGGACGAGAACTGAGCAGAGGTCACCCGCACCAGATGACGGTTGTTCACCTTCCCCTGAAGGCGGGCAGTCCCGAGGAGCACGGCTCCCCGGAGGACGCCCGCCTTCGGGCGTATCCAGACACGGACCCGGCCGGAGGCTTCACCCACACGGTCCACGACGACGCCGACGGCGCGGTCATCATGCGCACGGTCCTGCCGTGCGGCACCCGCGTGCTCACGGAGAAGATGCCCGGGCAGCGCTCGGTGTCCGTGGGGTTCTGGGTGAGCCTGGGCTCCCGGGACGAGGCCCCGGGCATGCTGGGCTCCACCCACTTCCTGGAGCACCTGCTGTTCAAGGGCACGGCCCGGCGCAGCTCCCTGGAGATCGCCGAGGCCTTCGACCGAGTGGGCGGAGAGTCCAACGCGTTCACGTCCCACGAGCACACGTGCTACCACGCCCGGGTGCTCTCCGAGGCGCTGCCCATGGCCGTGGACGTCCTCGCGGACATGTTCACGGGCGCGGTGCTGGACCCCGAGGAGTTCGACCGCGAGCGCGGCGTGATCCTCGAGGAGATCGCCATGGACCGGGACGACCCCACGGACTTCGCGTTCGAGCAGTTCACCGAGCAGGTCTTCCACGGCTCCCCGCTGGCGCGTCCGATCGCGGGCACGCCCGAGGAGATCCGCAGCGTGGCCCGGGACGCGGTGTGGGAGCACTACCGCGGGGCCTACCGGCCCGAGAACCTGGTGGTCACGGTCGCGGGCGGGCTCGAGCACGAGAACGTGGTCCAGCTGGTCCGCGAGTCGCTGGCCCGCGCGGGCTGGGATCCGGACACCGCCGGGGGAGCGGGCGCGCGCCGCCCCACCACCCCCGCGCTGCTGACGCCGCTCACGGGCACCCGCGCGCTGAACAGACCGGTGGAGCAGGCCAACGTGGTGCTGGGCGGGGCCGGGCTGCAGTCCGGTGACGAGCGTCGTTTCACCATGACCGTGCTCAACGCGGCCCTGGGTGGTGGCATGTCCTCCCGGCTGTTCCACACCATCCGCGAGCAGAAGGGCCTGGCGTACTCCACGTTCTCGTTCTCCGGCTCGTACTCGGACGCCGGGTTCTTCGGCATGTACGCCGGCTGCACGGCGGACCGCGTGGACCGGGTCACCGGGCTGATGCGCGACGAGCTGGACCGCCTGGCCCAGGACGGCATGGACGCCGCGGAGCTCGCCAAGGTGGAGGGCCAGCTCAGCGGGGCCACCGTCCTCGCCCTGGAGGACACGGGCTCGCGGATGTCCCGGCTGGGTTCCGCGGAGCTCAAGACCGGGGTGTTCATGGACCTGGACGAGTCCCTGCGCCGGATCCGCGCGGTCACGTCCCAGGACGTCCAGCAGCTCGCCGCGGATCTCGGCGCGGACGCGACCGTCCGCACGGTGGTGGGACCCGGCGTCGCCCGGGAACCGCAGGAATGAGGGGAACGGACATGGCAGAACCGATCCGGGTGGCCGTCCTCGGCCGCGACGGCCGCATGGGCTCCGAGGCGGTGCGCGCCGTCGACGCCGCCCCGGACCTCGAGCTGGTCGCGGCACTTGGCCGCGGGGACGGTCTGGAGCAGCTGCTCGAGGCCCGCGCGGAGGTGGTCGTGGACCTCACGGTGCCCGCCGCCACGCGGGAGAACGTGCGCTTCGCGGTGTCCCACGGGATGCACGCGGTCGTGGGCACCACGGGCTGGGACCGGGCCGCCCTGGACGAGCTCGAGGCCCAGCTCGCCGAGTCCCCCGCAACCGGGGTGCTGATCGCCCCGAACTTCGCGGTGGGGGCGGTGCTGGCCATGAAGTTCTCGGAGCTGGCAGCACGGTTCTTCGACTCCGTCGAGGTCGTGGAGCTGCACCACCCGCGCAAGCTCGACGCGCCGTCGGGCACCGCGGCCCGGACCGCCGCCCTCGTGGCCGCGGCCCGCCAACGGGCGGGTGTGGGAGCCTCCCCGGACGCCACGGAGTCCGATCCGCACGGCGCACGCGGTGCGGTGGTGGACGGCGTGCACGTGCACTCCGTGCGGCTGCAGGGTCTGGTGGCCCACCAGGAGACCCTGCTGGGAAACACGGGGGAGCAGCTCACCGTGCGCCACGACTCCTTCGACCGCGCCTCGTTCATGACCGGTGTGCTGCTGGGGATCCGCCGGGTGGCGGAGCACCCCGGGCTCACGCACGGTCTGGACGGCTACATGGATCTCGGACTGTGAGCCGGGCAACGGGGCGCAGCGGGCTGCGCTGGTGGGCCGCACTGGCCATCCTGCTGCTGGTCCTCACCGTCCTGCTGCTGCCCATCCCGTCCGTGTCCAAGGTGTGGATCATCGCGGTGCTGGTCTTCGCGGGCGTGTTCACGGTGCTCGAGGCCGGGTCCATGGGGCGCGCCCTCGCCGCGCTCATGATCGCCCTGCTGACCCTCTACCTGGGGGTGTCCTTCCAGCGGGCCTGGCTGCTGCTGGGCACCGAGGGCTGGGTGCCCAAGCTGCTGGGGCTCGCCATGGTCGTGATCCCCGCGGTGGGCACGTGGGCCATGGTGCGGGAGATCCTCTTCGGAGCCCGCACCGCGCGGCTGGGGCGCGAGCTCGCGGCCCGCGGCGAGCTGCCGGTCGACGAGCTGCCCCGCACACCGTCGGGACGCTACGTGCGCGCCGCCGCGGACGCGCACTTCGACGTGGTGCGGCGGGAGGTCGAGGCGAGCCCCGAGGACTGGGGCGGGTGGTACCGCCTGGGCCTGGCCTACTCGGCCAGCGGTGACAGCCGCCGGGCCCGGGGCGCTATGCGCACGGCGATCGCCCTGCACCGGGGGGCGGACCCCGAGACGGCGCTCGCGCGGTCCGGGCGGTAACCTGTGGGCATGACACACGAGAGCTTCCCCGCGCCCACGGACCGTCCCGCGCCCCTGTTCGGGACCCTGCTCACCGCCATGGTCACGGTCTTCCACGAGGACCGCTCCGTGGACCTCGAGGCCACCGCGGCCCTCGCCGTGCAGCTCGTGGACGACGGCTGCGACGGCCTGGTGGTGTGCGGCACCACGGGGGAGTACTCGACCATGACGGACGAGGAGAACCTCTCGGTGTTCCGCGCCGTCAAGGACGCCGTGGGCGGGAGGGTCCCCCTGCTCGCGGGCACGGGATCCAACGACACCGAGCACTCCCGGTACCTCTGCCTCGAGGCGGAGAAGATCGGGATGGACGGTCTGCTCGTGGTCACCCCGTACTACAACAAGCCCACCCAGGCCGGTGTCGAGGCCCACTTCCGCTCGCTCGCGGACTCCGTGGACACGCCCATCATGATGTACGACATCCCAGGCCGCTCCGGGATTCCGATCGAGCCCGGGACCATGATCTCGCTCGCCTCGCACCCCAACATCGTGGCCGTCAAGGATGCCAAGGCGGATTTCGTCGCCGCGTCCCGCGTCATGGCGGAGACGGACCTCGTGTTCTACTCCGGCGACGACGGTCTCACCCTCCCGTGGATGGCCACCGGCGCCGCCGGGCTCGTGGGCGTGACCACCCACGTGGACACCGCGCGCTACCGCCGCATGATCGACGCCGTGCTGGCCTCGGACCTCGAGACCGCCCGCAGGCTCAACGCGGAGCTGCTGCCCCTCGTGCGCGCCACCATGACGCGCGTGCCCGGGGCCGTGGCCGCCAAGACCATTCTTCAGTGGCAGGACCGCCTGCCGAACGCCGTGGTGCGCCTGCCGCACGTGGCACCAACGCACACCGAGCTGGAGCAGATCCGTGCGGATCTGAGCACGTCGGTGATTGCGGACACTCTGACCAACTAGCAATGAAAGGGGTCTCATGACCCAGTGGAACTCTTCCGATCTCGCTGAACCCCCCGCCCTGGCCAAGGACACTCTCCGCGTGGTCCCCCTGGGTGGCCTGGGGGAGGTCGGCCGGAACATGACCGTGTTCGAGATCAACGGGCAGCTGCTCGTGGTGGACTGCGGTGTGCTCTTCCCCGAGGAGACCCAGCCCGGCGTGGATCTCATCCTCCCGGACATCAACAACATCCGGGATCGCGTGGACGACATCGTGGCGATCGTGCTCACGCACGGCCACGAGGACCACATCGGCGCCGTCCCGTACCTGCTCAAGCGCCGCCCGGACATCCCCGTGATCGGCTCCCAGCTCACCCTCGCGCTGATCGAGGCCAAGCTCCAGGAGCACCGCATCAAGCCGTTCACCATGGCCGTGCGCGAGGGCCAGGTGGAGCGCCTCGGCGAGTTCGAGTGCGAGTTCGTGGCCGTGAACCACTCCATCCCGGACGCCCTGGCCGTGTTCCTGCGCACCAAGGCCGGCACCGTGCTGCACACGGGTGACTTCAAGATGGACCAGCTGCCCCTGGACGGGCGCATCACGGACCTGCGCCACTTCGCACGTCTGGGCGAGGAGGGCGTGGACCTCTTCCTCACGGACTCCACGAACTCCGAGGTCCCGGGGTTCATCCCCTCCGAGAAGGCGATCGGTCCCGTGCTCGCGGACGTGGTCTCGCGAGCCAAGCAGCGCGTGATCGTGGCCTCATTCTCCTCCCACGTGCACCGCGTGCAGCAGGTGCTCGACGCCGCCGTGGCCAGCGGTCGCAAGGTCGTCCTCATGGGCCGCTCCATGATCCGCAACATGGCGATCGCGGAGAAGCTCGGCTACCTGGACGTCCCGCCGAACGTGCTCGTGGACCAGAAGAAGGTCGGGGACTACCCGGACGACAAGATCGTCATCATGTGCACCGGCTCCCAGGGCGAGCCCATGGCCGCGCTGTCCCGCATGGCCAACGGGGACCACAAGGTGCAGGTCAACGCGGGGGACACCGTGATTCTCGCGTCGTCGCTGATCCCCGGCAACGAGAACTCCGTGTTCCGCGTGATCAACGGCCTCATGCGCCTGGGCGCGAACGTGGTGCACAAGGGCAACGCCAAGGTCCACGTCTCCGGCCACGCCGGTGCCGGAGAGCTGCTCTACTGCTACAACATCGTGGAGCCCGAGTACGTCATGCCGGTGCACGGCGAGATCCGCCACCTGATTGCCAACGGCGAGCTGGCGCGGGAGACCGGCGTGCCGGACGACCACGTGATCCTCGCCGAGAACGGCACCGTGGTGGACATGCACGCCGGGAAGGTGAAGATCACCGGCCAGGTGGAGTGCGGCTTCATCTACGTGGACGGCTCCTCCGTGGGGGAGATCACGGACGCGGACCTCAAGGACCGCATGACCCTCGGTGAGGAGGGCTTCATCTCGGTGGTGACCGTCGTGAACCGGGACACGGGCAAGATCGTCTCCGGTCCGGACATCCACGCCCGCGGCGTGGCCGAGGAGGACAAGGTCTTCAACGAAATCCGCCCCAAGGTGGCCGCGGCCCTCGAGGACGCCCTGAGCGAGAGCGGCAAGAACCACACCGCCCACCAGCTGCAGCAGATCGTGCGCCGCACCGTGGGTTCGTGGGTCTCCCGCAGGCTGCGTCGCAAGCCCATGATCGTGCCGGTGGTCGTGGAGGCCTGACGCCCCCGCGCCCCGCACGCACCCCACGGCCCGTCCGGTCACCCGACCGGACGGGCCGTCGTGCGTCCGGGTACCCTGGAGCAATGGCGTCACGAACTACCCCCGCGCGCTCGTCGAAGACCACCAGCCGGTCCAAGGCCCCCGCGCGGTCCCCCAGGAACGGCAAGAAGACCCCGGCACGCACCACGCCCGCGGGGCCCTCTGCCGGCACCACCGCGCTGCGCGCCGTGGTGGGGGCGTGGTCCGGGGCCGGACACGTGGTGGGCGCTGCGGTGCGTCGCGTGGGCACGCTGCGCACGGACATCGCCCCCGAGCAGCGCCGCGACGGCGGAGCGCTCGTGTGGCTCGTGCTCGCCGTGCTGATCGCCGCGGTGGAGTGGTGGAACCTGCGCGGCGTGGACTTCGCCCCGATCGCGGTTCCGGCCTCGTGGGTGCACTCCGTGGTCGGCGGCACGTTCGGCTTCATGGCCCTGGTGCTCCCCATCTTCTGCTTCTGCTTCGCCATCCGCGTGTTCCGCCACCCGGAGCCCACGCAGGCCAACAACCGCGTGGCGATCGGCCTGCTGGCCCTCACCGTCGCAGGCTCCGGCACCGCCCACCTTGCGGGGGGCTCCCCGGACCTCGGGGACGGCTTCGAGGCCGTGTGGCGCGCCGGCGGCTTCGTGGGCTTCCTCGCCGCAGATCCGCTGTCCTCACTCATCACCCCGTGGGGAGCGCTCGCCGTCTTCGTCCTGCTGGCCGTCCTGGCACTGCTGGTGATGACCGCCACACCCGTGGGGGAGATCGGCCCGCGCCTGCGCGAGCTCTACCGCCGTCTGACCGGTCAGACCGAACCCCGCACCACGGACCTCTCGGCGCCCGAGCACGACCGCTCGTACCTGGATCCCGCGCCCGCACGCGGTTCCAAGCGCGCGTCCCGGGCGGAGAAGCGCCGGCAGCGTCAGGACCTCGACCGCTACGACGGGGACGAGGCCTTCGAACGCGCCGTGGTGGACGAGGCCAACCGCCGGGAGGCGCGCGGTGCCGCGGCCACGAGCGTGTTCGACGTGGGATCCCACACCGCAGAGCCGGCCGCCCGCCGCGCCGGCTCCTCCGGCACCCGCGCGGGCACGGCGGCGTCGGGCTCCAGCGCCGCGGACTCCCAGGCCACCGAGGTCGTGGGGAGCCCCGAGCCCGGGCCGCGCCCCGGCGAGAAGCGCCCCACGCGTTCCCAGCGGGAGGCCCAGAAGCTGCGCGAAGAGCAGGGGATCACGCCCGCCGCGGACACCGCGGCGGCCTCGGACGCCCCCGCGCTCGACGTCACGGCCGAGGCCGACGCCGCGCGCACCCACACGCCCAGCACGCCCATCCCCGCCCGGTCCGAGCAGCTCAAGCTCGCGGGCGACGTCGCCTACAGCCTCCCGCCCGTCGCGGACCTCGTGCAGGGCCCGCCCGCCAAGGAGCGCTCCGAGGCCAACGACCAGGTGGTCAGCGCCCTCACCAGCGTGCTGCAGCAGTTCAAGGTGGACGCCGAGGTCACCGGCTTCTCCCGCGGCCCCACGGTCACGCGGTACGAGATCGAGCTCGGCTCGGGCACCAAGGTGGAGCGTGTCACCGCGCTGTCCAAGAACATCGCCTACGCGGTGGCCTCCGCGGACGTGCGCATCCTGTCGCCGATCCCCGGCAAGTCCGCGATCGGCATCGAGATTCCCAACACGGACCGCGAGACCGTGGCGCTGGGCGACGTGCTGCGCTCCCAGAAGGCGCGCGCGTCCGAGCACCCCATGGTCATGGGCGTGGGCAAGGACGTCGAGGGCGGATTCGTGCTCGCGAACCTCGCCAAGATGCCGCACATGCTCGTGGCGGGTGCCACGGGGGCGGGCAAGTCCTCGTTCGTGAACTCGATGATCGTCTCCATCCTCATGCGCTCCACCCCGGACGAGGTCCGCCTGGTCATGGTGGACCCCAAGCGCGTGGAGCTCACCGCGTACGAGGGCGTGCCCCACCTGATCACGCCCATCATCACCAACCCCAAGAAGGCCGCGGAGGCCCTGCAGTGGGTGGTGCGGGAGATGGACGCGCGCTACGACGACCTCTCGCACTTCGGGTACAAGCACATTGACGACTTCAACAAGGCCGTGCGCAACGGCAAGGTGCAGCCGGAGCCCGGATCCAAGCGGACCATCCGGCCCTACCCGTACCTGCTGGTGATCGTGGACGAGCTCGCGGACCTCATGATGGTGGCCCCGCGGGACGTGGAGGACGCGATCGTGCGCATCACGCAGCTCGCGCGTGCGGCCGGCATCCACCTGGTGCTGGCCACCCAGCGGCCCTCCGTGGACGTGGTCACCGGTCTGATCAAGGCCAACGTGCCCTCCCGCATGGCGTTCGCCACGTCCTCCGTGACGGACTCCCGCGTGGTCCTGGACCAGGCCGGCGCGGAGAAGCTGATCGGCCAGGGTGACGCCCTGTTCCTGCCGATGGGCGCCTCCAAGCCCATGCGCGTGCAGGGGGCGTGGGTCTCGGAGTCCGAGATCCACAAGGTCGTGGAGCACGTCAAGTCGCAGATGACCGTGGACTACCGGGACGACGTCGTCCAGGAGGCCCCGCAGAAGACCATCGACGAGGACATCGGTGACGACCTCGACGTCCTGCTGCAGGCCGCCGAGCTGGTCATCACCACCCAGTTCGGCTCCACGTCCATGCTGCAGCGCAAGCTGCGCGTGGGCTTCGCCAAGGCCGGGCGGCTCATGGACCTGCTCGAGTCCCGGGGCGTGGTGAGCCCGTCCGAGGGTTCCAAGGCGCGGGACGTGCTGGTCAAGCCCGACGACCTCGCCGCGACCCTCGCGCTGATCCGCGGGGAGGAGCCGCCCGCGCCCGATCCGCAGCCCGTGGGCGGTTCCGTGGACTACGGCGAGGACCCCGTGGAGGCGTCGCTCGCCGACGTGGCCCACGACTACCACGACGGATCCACCACCGAGGACGCATGGGAGCTGACAGGACGATGACCGCACACCAGGCCGCCGCACCGCACGGAGAGCCGGCACCCAACAGCTCCAACTGGAACCTGCCCAACGCGCTGACGGCGCTGCGCATCGTGATGGTGCCGTTCTTCATCTGGTTCCTGTGGGCCGGAGGGCCCCACGGCCAGGACTCCACGGGCATGCGCTGGGCTGCGGTGATCGCGTTCGGGCTGGCCATGTACACGGACAAGCTGGACGGGGACCTCGCCCGGGCCCGCAACCTCATCACGAGCTTCGGCAAGATCGCGGACCCGATCGCGGACAAGCTGCTCACGGGCTCGGCCTTCGTGGTGCTGTCGCTGCTGGGCGAGCTGTGGTGGTGGGTGACCATCCTGATCCTCGTGCGCGAGTGGGGCATCACGGTCATGCGCTTCGTGGTCATCCGCTACGGCGTGATGGCGGCTTCCAAGGGCGGCAAGACCAAGACGGTGCTGCAGACCGCGGCCCTGATCGCGCTGCTGCTGCCGCTCTCGCCGGTTCTGGGCGAGTGGTGGCTGTGGTTCGCGTGGTTCCTCACCGCGCTCGCCCTCGCCGCCACCCTGGTCACCGGCGTCGACTACGTGGTCAAGGCCGTGCAGCTGCGCAACCGGGCGGTGCGCGGGGAGACCGCGTGACGGCGTCGGGCCGGGGGCACGACGCCGCCGCGGTCGGTTCCGGGGCACCGCAGCCCGCGTGCGGTGCGGCCGAGCTGGTGCACCGCGCCACGGAGCGCGGCGTGAGCGTGGGGACCGCGGAGTCCCTCACGGGCGGGGCGGTGGCCTCGGAGATCGTCACGGTGGCCGGGGCGTCGTCGTGCTTCGAGGGTGCCGTGGTGAGCTACTCGCACGACGTCAAGGAACGGGTGCTGGGAGTGTCCCACGAGCTGCTCGAGGATCGCGGCGCCGTGGACCCGGACGTGGCGGTCGCCATGGCCCGGGGCGCCCGCACGTGCCTGGGCGTGGACTGGGCGGTGTCCACCACGGGGGTGGCCGGCCCGGAGCCGCACGACGGCCACGCCGTGGGGACGGTGTTCGTGGGGATCAGCGGGCCCGGTGTGGACCGGGCCGAGCGGCTGGACCTGCCGGGGGACCGGGCCGCCATCCGCGCCGCCACGGTCCGTCACGCGATCGACACACTGGCGACTCAAATCTCATTCCCAGGCAATGCCTAGTGCATTTCGTCCGGCGACAGGGAACAATTGAACATGCAAGCACGTTATGAGAGACAGAGCTTGAGCCGTCAGGGCGCAAGACCTCGAACCCGTCGCATCCGATGGATGTGCAGAGCCCGTTCGTTCCCACGAGGAGTAGGCAATTCACATGACGAAGCAACCCGTGTCTGTCAATGGTGTCGTCCGTTGGAAGGACGTGGGTGTGGCAGATGACGTCAGCACGGACTCCCACGAGGCCAAGGTGGGCGTCCTGCGCCAGGAGATCGGGGAGGTGCTGCGCAGCGTCCGGCAGCGGCAGGGCCGCACCCTCCGCGAGGTCTCGCACCTCGCCCGTGTCTCCCTGGGGTACCTGAGCGAGGTGGAGCGCGGCCAGAAGGAGGCCTCCTCCGAGCTGCTGGCCTCGATCTGCACGGCACTGGACATTCCCATGTCCCAGATGCTGCGCGAGGTGGCGGACCGGCTGGCCTACGCTGAGGGCAACTACATCCCCGACACCGTTCCGTCCGAGCTGACCGACGAGTTCACCCGCGAGGTGCGTCAGCTGCGCGGAGGCACGGCGGCCGGCGCCCACTGATCCACTCCCACCGACCCGTCGGGCGCACCACCGAGTGAGCCCGGAGCAGCAGCGGACCCACCCAGGGGGTGGGTCCGCTGCCGTGTCCGCCGTGCGGCGACGTCCGGTTCACTGGGCCCACCGGATTCGAACGGTCAGCACCCGCGCCTCTGCACAACCACCCGAGGAGTTCACGCCATGCGAGTCAGCACGTTTTGGGAGCTGATGTCCCACGAGTTCGGGGTCGGCTACTGCCGGGTCCTGGCGGACGACCTGGTGCTGAGTGAGGTGGGGGAGCGCACCGCCACGGAGGCCCTCGCGGCCGGGGTGGATCCCAAGTCCGTGTGGTTCGCGGTGTGCCGTGAGCAGGACGTCCCCGAGTCCCGGTGGTGGGGCCCGGACCAGCCGCCCAGGAGCTGACGTGCACCGAGCATGATTCGAAGGTATATTCGAAGGGCGTCACGCGGGCTCCACAGGCGGCCCGGTTCCTTATGGGTGTCGGACACCCTCGTTAGCGTGGACCGCGAAGACATCGACAGGGCCTGGACCAGGCCCCTGAGACCCGAGGTGAATCATGGCAGCCAAGTCCAAGGGTGCATCCGCTCCCACGCCGTCTCAGACGGCCGGCTCCGATCGGCAGAAGGCGCTCGACACCGTCCTCTCGCAGATCGACAAGAACTACGGCAAGGGCTCGGTCATGCGTCTGGGCGACCGCCCGGCCACCAAGATCGAGACCATCCCCACGGGCTCCATCGCGCTGGACGTCGCCCTGGGCATCGGCGGCTTCCCCCGTGGCCGCGTGGTCGAGATCTACGGCCCGGAGTCCTCCGGCAAGACCACCGTGGCACTGCACGCCGTGGCCAGTGTCCAGAAGGCGGGCGGCATCGCGGCCTTCATCGACGCGGAGCACGCGCTGGATCCGGCCTACGCGGAGAAGCTCGGTGTGGACACCGACAACCTCCTCGTGTCCCAGCCGGACACCGGTGAGCAGGCCCTGGAGATCATGGACATGCTCGTGGGCTCCGGGTCCATCGACATCATCGTCATCGACTCCGTGGCCGCGCTGGTGCCCAAGGCCGAGATCGAGGGCGAGATGGGTGACAGCCACGTGGGTCTGCAGGCCCGCCTGATGTCCCAGGCGCTGCGGAAGATCACGGGCCGGCTGTCCCACACGAACACCACGGCCATCTTCATCAACCAGCTGCGCGAGAAGATCGGCGTGTTCTTCGGCTCCCCGGAGACCACCACGGGTGGCAAGGCGCTGAAGTTCTACGCCTCCGTGCGCGTGGACGTCCGGCGTATCGAGACGCTCAAGGACGGCGCCAACCCCGTGGGCAACCGCACCCGCGCCAAGATCGTGAAGAACAAGATGGCTCCGCCCTTCAAGCAGGCCGAATTCGATATCCTCTACGGCCAGGGCATCTCCATCGAGGGTGGCCTGATCGACATGGGGGTCGAGCACGGGATCGTCAAGAAGTCCGGCGCCTGGTTCACCTACGAGGGTGACCAGCTGGGTCAGGGCAAGGAGAACTCCCGCCGCTTCCTCAAGGACAACCCCGAGCTGGCGCAGGAGATCGAACGGAAGATCCTGGTGAAGCTGGGCATCTCCGAGGACCCGGACGAGGCCTCGCAGGACCCGGAGGGGCTGGACACCGAAACCGGGGAGCTGGATCCGGATGCACCTTTCGCCCCGCAGCAGAGCGACACCGAGCTGCCCGCCTTCTGAGTGAGGTGATCCGGTGGTGAACCAGTTCTCGCAGCACGGATCCCGGGCTCGCCGGTCCACGGCTTCGCGTCGTGGTCCGGCGAGCCCGGGGGATGCGGCGTCGCCGATCGCGGTCGCAGAAGCAGATGCTCAGGTGGCGGACACGGTGGAGGCCGCAAGCGCGGAGCAGCTCGAGACGGCTCGCGGCATCGTGCTGCGGCAGCTCACGGCCTCGGCCAAGTCACGCCGCCAGCTCGAGGACAAGCTCGCGGAACGGGATGTGCCGGAGCATGTTGCCCAGGAGGTGCTCGACCGCTTCGAGCAGGTCGGTCTGGTGGACGACCGTGAGTACGCCGCCATGTTCGTCCGCTCCCGTGCCGAGACCCGCAAACTCTCGCGGGCGGCTCTGCGGCGTGAGCTCTCCCAGCGCGGTATCACGGGGGAACTGGCGGAGCAGGCCCTTGAGCAGCGCCACGAGAAGGACGAAGTGCGTGACGCGCACGAGCTGGTCCGCAGGAAGCTTCCGGCGTCGGCGGACCTCACGGACCGCAAGGAACGGGACAAGCTCACCCGCCGACTGGTGAGCATGCTGGGCCGCAAGGGGTACCCGTCCGGCATGGCGTTCGCCGTGGTCAAGGAGGAGCTCGCAGGGCTCGGACCCACATCCGATCCGGGGTCGGAGGACGGCGTGGGCGCCGAGGTCTGGGACACCCCGTGAGGGGGTCGTTCTGTTCTCCGGGTGCTGCCCGGTGAACGGGCAGGCACGGCCCCGGAAGATTTGACCCCGTCCCTAAGATGATGGGGTGACTCAGATGCCCCACACCGCCGTAGACCCTTCCGCACCGGTCCCGTCGGACGCTCCGCCCGCCTACGAGGTGCGGACCCTCGGCTGCCAGATGAACGCCCACGACTCCGAGCGCATCACGGGCCTGCTCGAGAACGCGGGGTACATCCCGGCCGTGGGGCGGGAGCCTGATCTGGTGGTGTTCAACACCTGCGCGGTGCGCGAGAACGCGGACAACAAGCTCTACGGACAACTGGGCCAGCTCGCTCCGGTCAAGCGTCGCAACGACCGGATGCAGATTGCCGTGGGCGGGTGCCTCGCGCAGAAGGACCGGGCCACCATCGTGGAGAAGGCTCCGTGGGTGGACGTGGTTTTCGGCACCCACAACATCGGCTCGCTGCCGGTGCTGCTGGAACGCGCCCGGCACAACGAGCAGGCGCAGGTGGAGATCCTGGAGGCCCTCGAGACCTTCCCCTCCGCGCTGCCCACCAAACGCGAACAGGCGTACGCGGGATGGGTGTCCATCTCGGTGGGGTGCAACAACACGTGCACGTTCTGCATCGTCCCGCAGCTGCGGGGCAAGGAGAAGGACCGTCGTCCGGGGGACATCCTCGCGGAGGTCCAGGCCCTCGTGGACTCCGGAGCGGTGGAAGTCACGCTGCTCGGGCAGAACGTGAACTCCTACGGTGTGGAGTTCGGTGACCGCGGTGCGTTCGCCAAGCTGCTGCGCGCGTGCGGCGACATCCAGGGACTGGAGCGGGTCCGGTTCACGAGCCCCCACCCCGCGGCCTTCACGGACGACGTGATCGACGCCATGGCCGAGACCCCGAACGTGATGCCGCAGCTGCACATGCCGCTGCAGTCGGGCTCGGACCGGATCCTGAAGGACATGCGGCGCTCGTACCGGTCCAAGAAGTTCCTGGGGATCCTGGAACGGGTGCGGGAGCGCATCCCGCAGGCGGCCATCACCACGGACATCATCGTGGGCTTCCCCGGGGAGACGGAGCAGGACTTCCAGGACACGCTGGACGTGGTGGAGGCCTCGGAGTTCTCCTCCGCGTTCACGTTCCAGTACTCGATCCGCCCGGGAACCCCGGCGGGGGAGATGGCGGACCAGGTGCCCTCAGCCCTCGTGCAGGAACGGTTCGAGCGCCTGACGGCGCTGCAGGACGCCATCAGCGCCCGGCTCAACCGCCAGCTCGTGGGCACGCGTGCGGAGCTGCTCGTGAGCGCGCAGTCCGGGCGCAAGTCCGGTGCCACGCACCGGCTCTCGGGACGCAGCCGTGACCAGCGCCTGGTGCACTTCAGCGTGCCGGAGGGCTCACCCGTGCCGCGCCCCGGTGACTTCGTCACCGTTCCGGTCACGGGCGCCGCGGCCTACCACCTGCTCGCGGACCCAGCGGATGCCTCCGAGTACCACGTGCGGCCGTCGCGTGGCGGGGACGCGTGGGAGGCGGCCCAGGCGGAGAGCTGCGGGGCGCCGTCGTCCGGTGGGGCCACCGGATCTGCCGGGACCGTGGGGCTGGGGATGCCGGCACTGCGGAAGCCCTGACCGGGATGGCAGACCGCGGTGCACCCACGCCCCTCGTGGCCGTGGTGGGCCCCACGGGCACGGGCAAGTCCGACCTCGGCATCGCCCTGTCCCACGAGCTGGGCGGCGAGGTGATCAACGCTGACGCCCTGCAGCTCTACCGGGGCATGGACATCGGCACGGCCAAGCTGCCGCCCGAGGAGCGGGACGGTGTGCCCCACCACCTGCTCGACGTCCTGGACATCCACGAGGAAGCCTCCGTGGCCGCGTTCCAGCGGGATGCCCGGCGGTGCGCGGAACAGATCCGGGAACGGGGTCGCGTGCCCGTCCTCGTGGGCGGCTCGGGGCTGTACGTGCGGGCCGCCCTGGACGCCATCGACTTCCCGGGAACCGACCCCGTGATCAGGGCTCGGCGCGAGGACCAGCTGCGGCGTGACGGCCGTGCGGTGCTGCTGCGGGAACTGGCCAGGGTGGACCCGGAGTCCGCGGCGCGCGTCAAGGACGACCGGCGTCTGGTACGGGCCCTCGAGGTCCACGACCTCACGGGGCGGCCCTTCACGTCCTTCATGCCGCAGCGCCGGTACGTGCGCCCCACGGTCCAGATCGGGCTGGCCATGGGCCGGGACGAGCTCAACGACCGGCTGGCGCGCCGTGTGGACCTCATGCTGGAGCGGGGCTGGCTGGACGAGGTCAGGGCTCTCGCCACACGCGGTCTACGGGAGAGTCCCACGGCCGGCAGGGCGCTCGGGTACCCGCAGCTGCTCACCGTGCTGGACGGCACCATGACCCTGGCGGAGGCCCGCGAGGACACCGTGGCGGCCACCCGCAGGTTCACCAAACGGCAGCGCACATGGTTCCGCGCCGACCCGCGCGTGCACTGGATCGAGTGCTCCGCAGGGCGCAGCGTCACGGACCTCGCGGCTCGTGCCCTGGAGATCGTCCGTGCTCAGTAGGATGACGCGCATGAGTGCAACCAACGAGGGGACGGGACGGGCAGTGGGCAGCGGCGAACTGGCGGGCGTGCGGGTGAGCAAGGCGCACGGCACGGGCAACGACTTCGTGGTCTGCACGGACCGCGACGGGACGCTGGACGTCTCTGCAGAGACCGTGGCGAGCGTGTGCGACCGGCACACGGGGCTCGGCGGGGACGGACTGATCCGTGCCGTGCGCTCCCGGCACCTGGAGGAGGGGCGTCGGCTGCTGGAGCGGCATCCGGATGCCGAGTGGTTCATGGACTACCGCAACGCGGACGGCTCACTCGCCCAGATGTGCGGCAACGGCGTGCGGGTCTTCGTGGACCACCTGGTCCGCGAGGGACTGCTGACCCTGCCCCCCGGCGCGCGGGTGCGGATCGGGACCCGCGCTGGTGTGCGGACCGTGGCGCGCACTTCCGCCGGGTACGCCGTGGACATGGGGCCCTGGAGTTTCCGCCACGGCGAGGAGGCCCGCGAGCGGGGTTCGGACTGCGTGGTCACCGCCCACGGTCTCACCGTCCCGCGACCGGGCGTGTCCATCGACATGGGCAACCCGCACACGGTGGTCGTGCTCTCCGAGGGGGAGAAGCTCGACGCCCTGGACCTGCACGCCGCGCCCGTGGTGGACCCGGTGCCCTCGAACGGCACCAACGTGGAGTTCGTGGTCCCGCTCGACCACGACGACACCGAGGTGGGCCGGCTCGAGATGCGCGTGCACGAGCGCGGCGTGGGGGAGACCCTCTCGTGCGGCACCGGAGCGTGCGCGGCTGCGGCCGCAGCCCGTTTCTGGGGCGGGCCCGAGTCCCCGGACCGGTGGTTCGTGCAGGTTCCCGGCGGGGTTCTCTCGGTCACGTTCGTGGCCGCCCCGGACGGCACCGAGCACGTGGTGCTCGCGGGACCGGTCCGTGTGGTCGCCACCGCTGAGCTCGTGTAGCGGATCCGGGAAGTCACCCGCCGGTCGCGCGGAGGCGGGCGGGCGGCGTCGTGGGGTGTGGGCGTCGTGCGAGGCGGGGCCGCGGGGGCCCTCAGTCCCGGCGGACGGCGATGATGCGGAAGCCCTTGTCCGTGGCCGCACGCTCCACGCGGAAGTCCGCGGTCAGGGTCTGCGCGAGCCAGCGCTGCAGCGAGTCCCCGCCCAGGTTCTTCTGGACCACCAGCCACGCCGTGCCGCCGGGGTTGAGGCGGGGCAGCCACGTGGTCAGGATCTCGTGCAGGGCGTCCTTGCCCACCCGGATCGGGGGGTTGGACCAGATGGTGTCGAACGTGCGACCTTCCGGAACGTCCTGCGGCAGAGCGGCCTCCACGCCGGTCAGGCCCAGGGACCGGGCGTTCTCGGCGGTGAGCTGGAGGCTGCGCTGGTTGACGTCCACGGCCGTGACGCGCGCCTCGGGCGCCGCCTGGGCCAGTGCGATCGTGATCGGACCCCACCCGCAGCCGATGTCCAGCAGGTCTGTGCCCTGCGGATCCGGCACGGTGCGCAGCAGCGCCGCTGTCCCCTTGTCCAGGTCCCCGGGGGAGAACACGCCGGCGGCGGTCACCACGTCCACGTGCCGACCTCGCAGCTCCACGCCGATACTGCGCCGCTTCTCCGGCAGCGACGGATCGGAGACGAAGTAGTGGGGGACGGGGTGTTCGGCGGCCATGGCTCCACATGGTAGTGCCCACGGAGTCGTGTCGCCGCCCGGCGCTAGACTGGGCCAACCCGTCACCAGCACAGATCAAGGAACCATGACTGACTCTCTTCCGTCCCGGAACCACGCCTCGGAACTCTCCGAGCGTTCCGGCGAACTGTCCGCCTCGGAACTCGAGGACGTGGTCTCGCGCGTCCTGGCGCGCGCCCGGTCCCGCAACGAGCCCACCGCCACTCAGGACGACGACGCCGCCGCGCCCCGCGCGGGCCACGAGCGTCTCGGACGGGCCCGGGAGCTCGTGGACGAGGAGGACACCTACGTCCCCTCCGACGGGGACCAGCAGGACCTCGCCGAGCGCCACGCGCTGCGGCGCGTGGCCGGACTGTCCACCGAGCTCGAGGACGTCACCGAGGTCGAATACCGGCAGTTGCGCCTGGAGCGAGTGGTGCTCGCCGGTTTGTACTCCAGCGGCACACTCGCGGACGCGGAGAACTCCCTGCGGGAACTCGCCGCGCTCGCCGAGACTGCGGGCTCCGAGGTCATGGACGGCATGCTGCAGCGGCGCGTGAACCCGGATCCGGGCACGTACCTGGGCTCCGGCAAGGCCCTCGAGCTCAAGGACGTGGTGGCCGCCACCGGTGCGGACACGGTCATCGTGGACGCCGAGCTCGCCCCATCCCAGCGGCGCGCGCTCGAGGACGTGGTCAAGGTCAAGGTCATCGACCGCACCGGTCTGATCCTGGACATCTTCGCGCAGCACGCGAAGTCCAAGGAGGGCAAGGCCCAGGTGGAGCTCGCCCAGCTGGAGTACATGCTCCCGCGACTGCGCGGCTGGGGCGAGTCCCTGTCCCGCCAGGCCGGCGGCCGGGCGGCGTCGGGCGAGGGCATCGGCAGCCGTGGACCCGGTGAGACCAAGATCGAGCTGGACCGCCGTCGCATCCGTCAGCGGATGGCCAAGCTGCGCCGGGAGATCGCGGCCATGAAGCCCGCGCGGGAGACCAAGCGGCTGAACCGCAAGCGCAACTCGGTGCCCTCCGTGGCGATCGCGGGCTACACCAACGCCGGGAAGTCCTCCCTGCTGAACCGGCTCACGGACGCCGGTGTGCTCGTGGAGAACGCCCTGTTCGCCACCCTGGACCCCACGGTGCGCAAGGCGCAGACCCCGGACGGCATCGGCTACACCCTGGCGGACACCGTGGGCTTCGTGCGGTCCCTTCCCACGCAGCTGGTCGAGGCGTTCCGCTCCACGCTCGAGGAGGTCGCGGACGCGGACGTCATCGTGCACGTGGTCGACGCCTCCCACCCGGATCCGGAGGGTCAGCTCAAGGCCGTGCGGGACGTTCTCACGGACGTGGGGGCCAACGACATCCCCGAGATCGTGGCCCTGAACAAGGCGGACATCGCGGATCCTGTGGTGCTCGCCCGGCTGCGCAACCACGAGAGTCCCTCCGTGGCGGTCTCGGCGCGCACGGGAGAGGGCATCGAGGAGCTGCAGCGGCTGATCTCCGGTGCCATCCCACGGCCCGACCACGAGCTGGACCTCCTGGTCCCGTACACCCACGGGGAAGTGGTGTCACGGCTCCACGCCCAGGACGCGGAGATCCTCAGCACCGAGCACACCCCCGAGGGCACACGCCTGCACGTGCGGGTGCGTGAAGACCTGGTGGACGACCTCGAGCGCTACCTCAGTGCCCCCCACACCCCTGCCGGGGACGAGGCCCAGGGGCGGGAGCAGGCGCAGGACTCGCAGGGCGCATGAGCGCACCGTTCATCGACGAGACCGGCAAGGACGTCTCGGAGGTCCGCCCGGAGTCCCTCCCCGGGGGCGCGGACGCCCTCGAGCTGCTCGACGCCGCCGTCACCGCCCTCGGGGGGCAGCGGCGGGACGGTCAGCGCTTCATGGCGGCCAAGGTGGCCGAGGCCCTGCAGACCCACCGCCACCTGCTGGTGCAGGCGGGCACGGGCACGGGCAAGTCGCTCGCCTACCTCGTTCCCGCGCTGGTCCACGCCAGGACCTCGGACAAGCCGGTGGTCGTGGCCACGGCCACCCTGGCCCTGCAGTCGCAGATCACCGGCCGCGACGTGCCGCGCCTGCTCGACGCGCTGGAGGACGAGCTCGACGACCGCCCGGACGTGGCACTGCTCAAGGGGCGCTCCAACTACGCGTGCCTGCACAAGGTGGAGGGCGGGTACCCCGAGGACGACGACGCCGCTCTGTTCAGCGCTCCGGTCGGAGGCTCCGGCGGCGTGGGAACGGACCGCCCTCTCGGAGGGCTGGCGCAGCAGGTTCTCCGCCTGCGCGAGTGGGTCGAGACCACCGAGAGCGGGGACCGGGACGACATCCAGCCGGGGGTCTCGGACGCCGCGTGGCGCCAGGTCTCCGTGACGGCCAAGGAGTGTCTGGGGCGCAAGTGCCCGCTCGTGGAGGAGTGCTTCGCGGAACGTGCCCGCGCTCAGGCGGGTGAGGCGGACATCGTCATCACCAACCACGCCCTCCTCGCGATCAACGCCTTCGAGGGCCTCGCGGTGCTCCCGGAGCACGACGTCGTGATCGTGGACGAGGCGCACGAGCTGCGCGACCGGGTCACCGGCGCGGTCACGGCGTCGTTGTCAGCGGCGGCCGTGCGCGCGGCGAGCACCGCCGTCCGCAAGCACACGGCGGCCTCCAGCGATGCGCTGGAACGAGCCGCGCAGGCCTTCGACAAGGCGTTCGACGACGAGGACTCGGGCCTGCTGCCCCGGGGATTCACCGAGGAGCAGGTCTACGCGGTGCGGGGGATCCAGGACGCCGCCCGCACAGGGCTCAGCGACACCAAGGGGGAGTCCAAGGGAGAGGACGCCGGACGGCACGCCGCACGCTCGCGGCTCTCGGAGCTCCTGGACACCTCCGAGCGCATGCTCGGGGCGGACACCGCGCACGACGTCCTGTGGGTTTCGCGTGTGGGTCGGTGGAGCCCCACGGAGGGGTACGTGGGCACCTCGGCGGGAGAGCCTGCCACGCTCAACATTGCGCCCCTGAGCGTGGCGGGGCCCCTGCGCGAGGGCCTCTTCGACGGCCGCACGGTGGTGCTCACCTCCGCGACACTGGCCGTGGGGTCGTCCTTCTCGTCGGTCGCCGGGTCCCTCGGCCTGCAGGGCCCGGGGGCGCCGCCCTGGCGGGGCGTGGACGTGGGAAGCCCCTTCGACTACCGCCGCCAGGGGATCCTCTACGTGGCCAAGCACCTTCCCAAGCCCGGGAGGGGCGTCTCGGAGGAGCAGCTGGGCGAGCTGCTCGAGCTGCTGGAGGCATCCGGAGGCGGAGCGCTCGGGCTGTTCTCCTCACGGCGCGCGGCGGAGGACGCCGCAGAGGCGTTGCGGGAGCGGACCGAGCTGCCCATCCTGTGCCAGGGGGACGCCTCGTTGCCCTCACTCGTCAAGGAGTTCACGGACGATCCCGCGGCCAGTCTGTTCGGCACCATGAGCCTGTGGCAGGGGGTGGACGTCCCGGGACAGTCCTGCCGGCTGGTGGTGATCGACAGGATCCCGTTCCCCCGCCCCGACGATCCGCTGGGCACCGCCCGCACCCGTGCCGCCGAGCGCGCCGGGGGCAACGGCTTCATGACGGTGTCCGCCTCGCACGCGGCTGTTCGGCTCGCCCAGGGCGCGGGACGGCTGATCCGTGCGAGCGGGGACAAGGGTGTGGTGGCGGTTCTGGACTCCCGCCTTGCGACGGCCCGCTACGGGTCCTTCCTCGCCCGGTCGCTGCCCCCGCTGTGGCCCACCACGGACAAGTCCACCGTGCTGGGGGCGCTGCAGCGGCTGGGCCGGCAGTGAGGTGAGGGCCCCGCGCCGCCGCTACAGAGAGCGCAGGACGGAGACGACCTTGCCCATCACGGTGGCGTGGTCGCCGAGTATGGGTTCGTAGCGGGTGTTCTGCGGCAGGAGCCAGGTGTGGCCGTCGCGCTGCCGGAAGGTCTTCACCGTGGCCTCGTCGTCCAGCAGGGCAGCCACGACGTCCCCGTTCTCCGCGGAGTTCTGCTGGCGCACGACCACCCAGTCGCCGTCGCAGATGGCGGCGTCGATCATCGAGTCCCCGGCGACCTTGAGCATGAACAGCCGGCCGTGGCCCACGAACTGCCGTGGCAGCGAGTAGACCTCCTCGACGGACTGCTCGGCGGTGATGGGGCCGCCCGCGGCAATGCGGCCCACCAGGGGCACGGGCACCATGGTGTCGTCCTCGTCCGCGGCGGGCACCGAGCCCAGGGTGGGCGTGAGGGGCGAGACCGTGGCACCGCCGGAGGCTTCACCCTCCTGGGGATCCTCCTTGCCCAGGTGGTGGTCCAGCTCCTGCTGGCTGAGCGGTCGCAGCACCTCCATGGCCCGGGGGCGTCGGGGGTCACGGCGGAGGTATCCCCACTTCTCCAGCTGACCGAGCTGGTGCGTGACGCTCGACAGGGACGCGAGCCCCACGATGTCCCCGATCTCCCGCATGGACGGAGGGTACCCCCGCGTGGCGATCGAGCGCTGCACGGCGCCCAGGATTCTCGCCTGACGGTCCGAGAGTGTTCGAACGGGTCGGCCAGGTGTCTGCTGAGCGGGGGAAGTGGTGCTCACGAGCGGGGTCCTTTCGCCGTGCCGCACAGGGCGTGCCCGGGGGCCGGGCCGCGGACCGCTTATGCGTGTCGGAGACGTGGGGTCGACTGTCACATGTCTGGGGCCAGCTTAACCCGGGTGACCTGCGCATTCAAATATGTGTTCGAAACGGACCTCGACACCGTTCGTACATCCGTGCTAGAACTGTCACCAGACATTCGAAGATGTGTTCTACCCGCTACCGCGGTTCGAACACCGCCGCCCGGTGGGCGGCATCGACCGGAACACCAGGAGGTTGCCATGACCGCTCTCATCATGCCGAGGCCCGTTCGCCGGGCCACCGGAGTACGCGGCCGGTCCAGCATCCGAGCCGGTGTCGCCCGTCAGCTGGACGCCGCCGGTGAGGCAGGGCACGATCTCGGACCGGGGATCATGCGCTTGACCCGCCGCGGCAGACTGCTGCTGATCGGACTGCCCGTGGTCACCGGAGCCGCAGCGCTGCTCGTGGTGGCCGCGGTGTTCCTGCTGCCGCCCACCGTCAACGCCTCCACGGACCCCGTGGGTGAGCCCGTGACCCAGAGCGTCACGGTGCAGGCCCGGCAGAGTCTGTGGGAGATCGCGGTGGCCGCCGACCCCGACCGCGACCCGCGGGAGGTCATGGACGACATCGCGGAGCTCAACGGCCTCAGCTCGTCCCAGCTCTCGGCCGGCCAGGTCCTCGAAGTTCCGGCCCGGTAGGCCCTGCTGACTCTGCGGCCCCTGCGGGCCCGATAGGATGAACCGGTGAATTCCGCCGCAGACCCTCTGGCCTCCCTCCCGCTGCGTGACGACCTGCAGGGGATGTCCCCGTACGGGGCTCCGCAGCTGCAGGTGGAGGTCGCGCTGAACACCAACGAGAACACCCACCCCGTTCCCGACGCCGTCGTGGACGCGATCACGGATCGTGTGCACCTCGTGGCCGGGGCGCTGAACAGGTACCCGGACCGGGACTTCACCGCCCTGCGGAAGGCCCTGGCCTCCTACCTGGGGCACGGCCTCGACGAGCGGAACATCTGGGCGGGCAACGGCTCCAACGAGGTGCTGCAGCAGATCCTCCAGGCCTTCGGGGGACCGGGGCGTTCTCTCCTCAGCTTCGTTCCCACGTACTCCATGTATCCGTTGCTCGCACTGGGAACGGGCACACGGTTCATCGCGGGGGAGCGGGACGCCGACTTCTCCCTCACGGCGGACGCCGCGGCCCGGCAGGTGGCCGAGCACGCGCCCAGCGTGGTGTTCCTGTGCTCGCCCAACAATCCCACGGGGACCGCTCTCGAGCTCGACGTGGTCGATGCCGTGTACCGCGCCGGAGAGACGCACCGCACGGTCGTGGTGGTGGACGAGGCCTACGCCGAGTTCGCCCGCGAGGGAACACCGTCCGCGCTGACCCTGCTCGAGGACCGCCCCCGGCTCATCGTGTCCCGGACCATGAGCAAGGCCTTCGCCCTGGCTGGAGCCCGCCTCGGCTACTTCGCGGCGGCGCCGGAGATCGCGGATGCCATGCGGCTCGTCCGGTTGCCCTACCACCTGTCCTCCGTCACCCAGGCCACCGCGCTGGCGGCACTCGAGCACCACGGTGCGCTGCTGGCCACCGTGGAGGACATCAAGACCCAGCGTGATCGGATCGTGCGGGAACTCACCCGTCTGGGGCTCGCGCCATCGGCGTCGGACTCGAACTTCGTGTTCTTCGACTGCGGCGGAGACGCGCACGCGATGTGGCAGGCCCTCCTGGACGACGGGGTGCTCGTGCGGGACGTGGGGATTCCCGGGCACCTGCGGGTCACCGCCGGCACGGAGCCCGAGACGTCCGCGTTCCTGGACGCTGTGGCGGGGTACCTGTCCGCGCGCTGAGTCACGACGGACCCACGTTCACCGGAGGCCGGAGGCCGGGGGCTGGCTGCGGGCGGCGCGTCGGCCAGGGCGCGGAGCAACTGCGGTCCCGCCTAGACTGGAACGACCCGCGCGCACCACGCGTCCCGCCATTGCCGGACCGGCCGCGCGCGGGCGGATCGAACCACGAGGAGTCAGTGCCAGACATGAGTGCGACCGAGAAGCAGCGCACCGCCACGGTGGAACGCGTCACGAGCGAGTCCACGGTGCGGGTGAGCCTGGACCTGGACGGCACGGGCACCTCCCGCATCGACACGAGCGTGCCGTTCTACGACCACATGCTCACCGCCCTGTCGAGGCACTCGCTCATCGACCTGGACGTCACGGCGCACGGGGACACCCACATCGACGTCCACCACACGGTCGAGGACACGGCCATCGTGCTGGGCGAGGCATTGCGGGAGGCGCTCGGGGACAAGCGCGGGATCCGCAGGTTCGGGCAGGCCACTGTTCCCCTGGACGAGGCCCTCGCCTCGGCGGTGGTGGACGTCTCCGGCCGCCCCTACGTGGTGCACACCGGAGAGCCCGAGGGACAGCAGTACCACCTGATCGGTGGCCACTTCACGGGGTCCATGACCCGTCACGTGCTGGAGTCCCTGGCCCACCACGCGCAGCTGTGCCTGCACATGGACGTGGTGCGCGGGAGGGACCCCCACCACATCGTGGAGGCACAGTTCAAGGCGCTGGCCCGTGCACTGCGCGAGGCCGTGGAGCTGGATCCGCGGATGGCCGGCACCATCCCGTCCACCAAGGGCGCCCTGTGAGCGCCGAGGTGACGGACGCGCAGGACGCGCCGAGCGTCGTCGTGCTGGACTACGGCGCGGGGAACGTGCGCTCGGCGGTCCGCGCGCTGGAGGCCGCGGGCGCGCGCGTGCGACTCAGCGCGGACCCGCGCGACGTCCTGGACGCGGACGGGCTCGTGGTGCCGGGCGTGGGCGCGTTCGAAGCGGTGATGGAGGGGCTGCGGTTGGTGGACGCCCCCCGGCTCATCGACCGGCGCGTGAGTGGCGGCCGCCCCGTGCTGGGGATCTGCGTGGGTCTGCAGGTGATGTTCGACCGCGGCGTGGAGCACGGCCGCGAGACCGCGGGCCTCGCGCAGTGGCCCGGAACCGTGGAGCGACTGGCCGCGCCCGTGGTGCCCCACATGGGCTGGAACACGGTGCGCCCGCCCGAGGACTCGGTGCTCTTCCGGGGCCTCGAGAACGAGCGCTTCTACTTCGTGCACTCCTACGGTGTGCAGGGCTGGGCGTTCGACCAGAGCATCGAGGTCATGGCTCCTCCCGCCGTGACCTGGTCCGAGCACGGCACGCCGTTCGTGGCCGCGGTGGAGAACGGACCGCTGAGTGCCACGCAGTTCCATCCCGAGAAGTCCTCGCACGCGGGGATCGCCCTGCTGCGCAACTGGCTGGCCACGCTGCCTCGCACGGGCCGGCTGGACGACCGTCTTTCCGACCCCGCAACGGAGCATGCCTCATGACCGCCTCGGTCCTCGTCCTCGTCGCCGGCGCCTTCTTCGTCGGTGGCGCCATCTCGTTCGCCCAGCAGCGCAAACCCGTGTGGTCGATCGTGCTGCTCGCCCTGGTCGCCGCCGCGCTGATCGGCTACGGCGCGTACTCGTGGTTCACGAGTCTGTGAGCACGCCCGTGCCAGGATCCGCGCACCGCACGTGACGCGGTGCGCGGCGCCGCCCCGGGCCTGACCCCGTTGCCGCCTCGGGTGCCGCATCCGAGACCCGGGCCGGCGGAAGCACCGGGGCAGGCTCCCGAACCGGCCACCCCGCGCCCCACGGCGCGGACACCATTCGACGGCGCGCCGTCCGGCGCCCACGTGAGGAGACCCATGACAGAGAACACCGACCGTCGGCTCGAGCTGCTGCCCGCCGTGGACGTGCAGGGCGGGCAGGCCGTGCGCCTGGTCCAGGGCGAGGCCGGTTCCGAGACCGGCTACGGAGATCCGCTGGAGGCCGCGCGCGCCTGGCAGGAGGCCGGCGCCGAGTGGCTGCACCTCGTGGACCTGGACGCCGCATTCGGCCGAGGTGACAACATCGAGGTGCTGCGCCGTGTGGCGGAGAACCTCGACCTGAAGATCGAGATGTCCGGGGGCATCCGGGACGACGAGTCGCTCGAGCGCGTCCTGTCCCTGCGTCCCGCGCGCATCAACCTGGGCACGGCCGCGCTCGAGAACCCCCAGTGGACGCACCGCGTGATCGCGGAGCACGGTGACGTCATCGCCGTGGGACTGGACGTGCGGGGCACCACGCTCGCGGCACGTGGCTGGACCCGGGACGGCGGTGACCTCTGGGAGGTGCTGGACCGGCTCGAGGCGGACGGCTGCGCGCGCTACGTGGTCACGGACGTCACCAAGGACGGCACCCTGCGGGGCCCCAACACCGAGCTGCTCGCGGAGGTCGCGCGCCGCACCGACAAGCCCGTGGTGGCCTCGGGCGGCATCTCTTCCCTGGAGGACATCGCCGCGCTGCGCGAGCTGGTCCCCGCCGGCGTGGAGGGAGCGATTGTGGGCAAGGCGCTCTACGCGGGCAAGTTCACGCTCGCGCAGGCCCTCGACGTCGCGGGGCGCCCCGTTGCCTGACGACGCCGCCCGCCCCCTTCCCCCTCACATCGCCGCGCAGCTGCGCTCGGCCGGCGGCCCCACCGACACCGGTGGCCAGGCCTGGGAAGGGCGCAACCTGGGCGACGGCACGAGTCACACCCACCAGTTCCCGGACGACCCCGGGACCGCCGACCCCAGCGCCGCCCGCGCGCTCGCCGCGTGGCGGGACGGCCGGGCCGGGGAGCAGGACGTGGTGGCCGCACTGGCCGGAATCCGCGTGTTCGTGCCGATCGTCGCCCAGATCTCGCGCTCGCACATCACGCAGGACGGGCTGGTCTCGGACAAGGAGGCCGACATGGCGCTCGTGAGCCTGCAGGCCTCCGACGGGCGCAAGGCCCTGCCGGTGTTCACCTCCACCCAGGCGCTGAGCGCGTGGAACGGGGACGCCCGACCGGTGGCGGCGGACATCCGCCGTGCCGCGCTGTCCGCGGTGCAGGACGGCTCGTCGCTGCTCGTGGTGGATCCGGCGTCGGACCCGGCCTTCGTGGTGCGGCGCCCGGCGCTGTGGGCCGTGGCCCAGGGGAGGGAGTGGACGCCGTCGTACCGGGACTTCGCCGTGGACGACGCCGTGACCCGCGCGGCGGTGGGAATCCCCGGGATCGTCTCCGCGATCGCGGAACCGGGCCGGGGCGTTCACGCCGTGCGCGCCGACGCCGCGGTGCTGCGTGGCGGGGGAGAAGGACCGGAGCTCACGGTGTCGCTGCAGCTGAGTGCCGGCCTTCCCGAGTCCGAGGTCCGTGCAGCCGTGCAGGCGTTCCAGGAGGCCCTGGCGGCGGAGGACATCGTGGCCGAGAATGTGGACTCGGTCCAGGTGCGGCTGACGTCCTGACAGCTGCGGCCCCCGACGTGGTCGGGGGCCGCAGCGTGTGGGGATCCTGCTCAGCCGTAGACGGGTCCAGTGAACTTCTCCCCGGGGCCCGCGCCGGGGGCGTCCGGGAACGGGGACGCCTCGCGGAACGCGAGCTGCAGGGACTTGAGCCCGTCGCGCAGCGGGCCGGCGTGCTGGGAACCGATCTCCGGTGCGGCGGCGGTGACGAACCCGGCCAGGGCCGTGATGAGCTTGCGGGCCTCGTCCAGGTCCTTGAGCTCGTCGGCGTTCTCCTCCGCGGCCAGACCGCACTTCACGGCCGCCGCACTCATGAGGTGGACCGCCGCCGTGGTGATGACCTCCACGGCCGGGACCTCGGCGATGTCCCGCATCTGGTGGCTGACCTCGTCGAGGGCCTCCTGGGGCAGCTCGGCGGAGCCGGCGGCGGGGGGCTGCGCCGTGGTGCCCGCAGACGGGTTGGCGGTGAATTCGAAGCGCTCGGGGCGCAGTTGTTCGGACATGATCTCCACTGTAGAACAGCGGGACCGGCGCGCCGACGTCAGGACAGCCTGGTGCAGGCATGCCCGGGTGCTGCGGGCCGGGGCGGTCCCGGCCAGGCGAGGGGAGCATCACACCACAGCGGACGGAGCCCGAGGGAACTGGCGCGCCAGCGTGGCGGTGCGCTACCATGGTTGGCAGTGTGCAAGCGGAGGCAACTCCCACCCGCCGCCGACCCCGGGATCTCCCGGGACCCACCAGGCGTCCGGGTTCCAGACCTGAACGGTCCCACCGTCATCGGACGGTGTCTCCGATTCGCGGTCTCCGTGTGGTGTCCAACCTCCGTTTGCGCGTGCCGCAACGGAGGTTTTGTCGTTGTGGCGGCAGTCCCGCCCACGGGGTCACCCACGAAACTCAGGAGATTGGCATTAGCGATCCACGTATCAATGACAGAATCCGTGTCCCGGAAGTCCGTCTGGTCGGACCTGGCGGCGAACAGGTCGGCATCGTGCGCGTCCAGGACGCGCTGCGGCTGGCCCGTGAATCGGATCTCGATCTGGTCGAGGTCGCCCCGAACGCCAAGCCTCCCGTCGCCAAGCTCATGGACTTCGGCAAGTACAAGTACGAAGCCGCGGTCAAGGCCCGCGAGTCACGCAAGAACCAGGCCAACACGGTTCTCAAGGAAGTGCGTTTCCGTCTGAAGATCGACACGCACGACTACGAGACCAAGGTTGGCCACGCCAAGCGCTTCCTCTCCGCGGGGGACAAGGTCAAGGCCATGATCCAGTTCCGCGGTCGTGAGCAGCAGCGCCCCGAGATGGGAGTGCGCCTGCTCGAACGGCTCGCGAACGATGTCGCCGAGGTCGGCGCGGTGGAGACCAACCCCCGCGTGGACGGTCGCAACATGGTCATGGTCATCGGCCCCCTCAAGAACAAGGCCGAAGCCCGTGCCGAGGCCCGCAAGCAGCAGCAGCGGGAGAACTCCAAGGCCGAGAACCAGCGCAAGCAGCGCGTGGACACCTCCTCGCCCGAGACGGTGACCCAGTCCATCGGGGACGCGTTCCCCGAGGAGCTGCGCAACGCGGCGTCGGCACCGGCCGAGGACCAGACGGTGGAGAGCGCCCCGCTGGCTCCGGAGGACGAGGTCAAGGCCACGGTGGCTCCGGCCACCGAGACCACGGAGACCACGGTCGACCCGACCGCTCCCGCGGTGGAGCCCGCCGAGCCGAAGGCCGCGCCCGCCAAGTCCGCAGCCAAGCCGGCGAGCAAGCCCGCAGCGGCCAAGCCTGCTGCGGCCAAGCCCGCCGCCTCCCCGGCCAAGCCGGGTGCGCCGAAGCCCGGTGCGCCCAAGCCGGGAGCGGGCAAGCCGGGTCCTGCCAAGAAGTAGCGGCACCAGGAATTGACAGCGTCGGGCGTGCGATCGCCCGGCACCAGCGTGGTCGCGGCCGCCGAGCCGCGACCCACCGGTGTGCCCCACACCGGTCGATGTAAGAAGGAGACGGCCACCATGCCGAAGATGAAGACCCACAGCGGAGCCAAGAAGCGCTTCAAGCTCACCGGCTCGGGCAAGGTCAAGCGCCAGCAGGCCAACCGCCGCCACTACCTGGAGCACAAGTCCTCCCGCCTGACCCGCCGCCTCGCGAGCGACCAGATCGTCTCCACCCCGGGTGAGGCCAAGGCCATCAAGCGGATGCTGGGCAAGTAAGCCCCTTCGCCGTCCAGTCAGAAGTTCGCCGCGAGAGCGGCGGGTAGTCATGTTCCGGTGAGCACCGGGACCAGATCGTTAGGAGTACACACGTGGCACGTGTGAAGCGGGCAGTCAACGCCCACAAGAAGCGTCGGGAAGTCCTCGAGAAGGCATCGGGCTACCGCGGTCAGCGTTCGCGCCTGTACCGCAAGGCCAAGGAGCAGATGCTCCACTCGTACACCTACTCGTACAACGACCGCCGCAAGAAGAAGGGCGACTTCCGTCGGCTGTGGATCCAGCGCATCAACGCTGCGTCCCGCGCCAACGGCCTGACCTACAACCGCTTCATCCAGGGCCTGAAGGCCGCTGAGGTCGAGGTGGACCGCCGCATGCTGGCCGAGCTGGCCGTCAGCGACGAGACCGCGTTCGCGGCCCTGGTCCAGGTGGCCAAGGAGGCCCTGCCGGAGGACACCTCCGCGCCCCGCACCGCCGCCTGAGTGCTGCTGTGACGTTCGTCGAGCGCCTGGAAGACCGGTTGCTGTCCAACCCCCGTGCTGATCGGGTGAGGGACGTGGCCGCGTTGACCAGGCGCTCGATGCGTTCCAAGCGCGGCCTGTTCCGCGCAGAGGGCCCCCAGAACGTGCGGGAGGCGGTGCGTCTGGCGCTCGACGCCGCCCGCCCACCCCACCGGGGCCCGTCGCTTCCCGCCCTGGACGCCGTGTACGTCACGCGACAGGAGCTCGAACGCCATCCGGGGATCGCCGCGGACCTCGAAGCGCTCGGGTCCCGGCGGGACGTGTTCCTCCGCATGGTCACCCCCGAGGTGCTCGGGGCCATGACCGACGCCGTGACCCCCCAGGGGATGCTCGCGGTGTGCCGCCTTCCCGAGGTCTCGGTGCTGGACGCGCTCGCGGACGCCCGGCTGGTGTGCGCGCTGGCCCGGGTGCAGGATCCCGGCAACGCCGGAACCGTGGTGCGCGCCGCCGATGCGGCCGGTGCCGGTGCCGTGGTGTTCTCCGAGGGCAGCGTGGACCCGTTCAACCCCAAGGCCGTGCGCTCCACGGCGGGTTCCCTCTTCCACCTCCCCGTGCTCACGGGGGTGGAGCTCTCATCCTTCGTGGCCTCGGCCCGGGGCCGTTCCCTGCGAGTCCTTGCGGCGGACGGCTACGCGCAGGCCACCGTGGACGAGCTCGCCGACGCCGCCCTGCTGCGTTCTGCGGGCGTCGCACCGGTGGTGGAGCACGACGTGCGGCTGGAGGATCCCACGGTCTGGCTGTTCGGCAACGAGGCGCAGGGGCTCTCGGATGACGAACGGGACCTCGCGGACCTGGCGGTGGCCGTGCCCCTGTACGGGCGGGCGGAGTCCCTCAACGTGGGCACCGCCGCGACCGTGTGCCTCTACGCCTCGGCGAGGGCGCAGCGACGGGCGGACAGCGGCGTCGTCACCGTGCGGCGCGGAACCCCGTGACCGGCGGGACCCCCCGGACGCGCGTGGTCGGGGCCGCGATCCTTGACGACGCGGCGTCGCCCACCCGCGTGCTCGCGGCCCAGCGAGCGTACCCCGAGTCCCTGCGCGGGCTGTGGGAGTTCCCCGGCGGCAAGCAGGAACCGGGGGAGGGCGCTCGCGCCGCCCTGCTGCGGGAGTGCCGCGAGGAGCTCGGGGTGCACCTGGACCTGCTGTCCGAGGTGGGACCACCGGAACCCCACGGCTGGCCGCTCACCGGCTCCGCCGTGATGCGGGTGTTCACCGCCGTGCTGCGCGGTCCGAGGGACCTGCGGTCCGCGGATGCCCCTGAACCTCGGCACCCCGTGTCGCCCGAACGGGTGCTCGAGGAGCGGGTCCGCACCGGTGAGGACCACCTGGACGTCCGGTGGCTGCCACTGGACGATCCCGCCACCGTTCTGGCGCTGCCGTGGATCCCAGCGGACCTGCCGATCGTGGCCGCACTGCTGGAAACACTGCGAACGGAGCACGCGTGAACCACACGACCGCCGAGAGCCGGGACGGCACCGATCCGCGGGCGTGGCACGCGCTGTGGGCCATGGTGCTCGGCTTCTTCATGATCCTGGTGGACGCCACGATCGTGTCCACCGCGATCCCCGCCATCACCGCGGGACTGCACACCGACATCTCCGGGGTGCTGTGGGTCACGAGCGGCTACCTGCTGGCCTACGCCGTGCCGCTGCTGGTCACGGGGCGGCTCGGGGACCGGCTGGGGCCGCGGACGGTGTACCTGTGGGGGCTCGCGATCTTCACGGGGGCGTCCCTGTGGTGCGGCTTCGCGCAGGACGTCACCGCGCTGGTGGTCGCACGCGTGGTCCAGGGTCTCGGGGCGGCCCTGATGTCCCCGCAGACCATGACCGTGATCACCCGGATGTTCCCGGTGGCCACCCGCGGCACGGCCCTGGGCATCTGGGGTGCCACCGCGGGGATCGCGACCCTCGTGGGGCCGCTGCTCGGCGGGATCCTCGTGGACCTCGCGGGGTGGCGATGGATCTTCTGGGTCAACGTGCCCGTGGGGATCTTCGCCCTGTGGCGCGCCGCGGTGCACCTGCCCCGGCTGCCGGTGCGCAGCCACTCCCTGGACCTCGTGGGCGTGGTGCTCTCCGGGCTCGGGCTGTTCCTCGTGGTGTTCGGCATCCAGGAGGGGCAGAGCCACGACTGGTCCACCGTGGTGGGTCCCGTCACGATTCCCATGGTCATCGGGGCCGGAGTGCTGATCCTCGTGGCGTTCCTCGCGTGGCAGGCCGTCACCCCCGCCGAACCGCTCGTGCCCCTGCCCCTGCTCCGGCAGCGCAACTTCACCCTGGCCAACGCCGCGATGGCCGCCGTGAGCCTCACCGTGAACTCCATGATCATCCCCGCGATGCTCTACCTGCAGGTCGTGCGCGGACTGGACCCCACAGTGGCCGCACTGAGCTACGCGCCCATGTCCCTGCTCTCCGCGGTCCTCGCCCCTTTCGTGGGCCGGGCGCTGGGCCGGGTGGCACCGCGGAGCATCGCGCTGCCCGGGATGCTCATCATGGCCGCCGGGCTCGCCGCGTACGCCCTGAGCCTGCGCCCCGGGACCTCCGTGTGGCTGCTGGCCGCGCTGACGCTCGTGATCGGGCTGGGCAGCGCCATGATCTGGTCCCCGGTCTCGCTCACCGCCACCTCGGACCTCGCCCCGGACGTCGTGGGCGCGGGCTCGGGGGTGTTCAACGCCACCCGGCAGGTCTCGGCCGCCGTGGGCAGCGCCATGATGGCCGTGCTCATGCAGGCCCAGCTGGCCGCGAACCTGCCGGCCGGGGCGGCAAGCGGCGACCTCGCCACGGGAGGGTCGGGGCAGGCCCTGCCGGAGCAGCTGCAGCCGGGATTCGCCCTCGCGATGTCCCACTCGCTGCTGCTGCCGGTGGCGGTGCTCGTCCTCGGTGCCGTGGCCACCGCGTTCTTCCGCGCTCCCGGTCGCACGCACCCTGACCGAAGTGCTGACTGAACCACTGGCCCAAGCACTGCCCGAACCACTCCCGACCGGACCGGGCCTGGCCGCACGTGCTCAGACCGGCCCCGCCCGCACCCGCGGCGGTGCGCGTGGCCCCGGCGGGTCCGCGAGCGGCGTCGCCGGCTCCTGACGGGCGGACGGCGCGGGCGCATCCACTAGACTGACCGTGCCCGTTCGCCCCGGCGGCGGGCACCGCCGTGTCCCGCGGCGAGCGCGCCCCAGGGACACGGAGCACCCCGTCCGCGAGCGCAGGAACGCGAGAAACCATGTCCGAGACCACACCGTCCGCCGCGGTGGACCCCACCGACGAGGCGGCCGTCACCGCCGCCGTCGAGGACGCGCTGAGCGCGATCCGGGCCGCCGCGGATCTGCCCGAACTCAAGACCGTCCGGCTCGCCCACGCGGGCGAGAAGTCCCCCCTGGCGCTCGCCAACCGGGCCATCGGCGGACTGGACAAGGCCGCGAAGGCCACCGCCGGCAAGCTCGTGGGGCAGGCGCGCGGACGCGTGAACAAGGCGATCGCCACGCGCACCGCCGAGCTCGAGGAGGAGCGGGACGCCCGGATCCTGGTGGAGGAGGCCGTGGACGTCACAGCGGCCACGCGGCGTCGTCGGATGGGCGGGCGCCACCCGCTGAACACCCTGATGGAGCAGATCGGGGACATCTTCGTGGGCATGGGCTGGGAGGTCGCGGAGGGCCCCGAGCTCGAGCACGAGTGGTTCAACTTCGACTCCCTCAACTTCCAGCCGGACCACCCGGCACGTCAGCTGCAGGACACGTTCTTCGTGGACCCGCCGTCCTCGCACCTGGTGCTGCGCACCCACACCTCGCCCGTGCAGATGCGCTCGCTGCTGGAGCGCGAGCTGCCCGTGTACGTGGTGTGCCCCGGCAAGACGTACCGCACGGACGAGCTGGACGCCACGCACACCCCCGTGTTCCACCAGGTGGAGGGCATTGCGGTGGACGAGGGGCTGTCCATGGCGGACCTCAAGGGCACGCTCACGCACTTCGCGCGCACCATGTTCGGGCCGGAGGCCGCCATCCGGCTGCGCCCCAACTACTTCCCGTTCACCGAACCCTCTGCCGAACTGGACGTGTGGCATCCCACGGCCAAGGGCGGGCCGCGGTGGATCGAGTGGGGCGGCTGCGGCATGATGCACCCCAACGTCCTGCGGGCCGCGGGCATCGACCCCGAGCGCTACTCAGGCTTCGCGTTCGGCATGGGCATCGAGCGGACCCTGATGTTCCGCAACAACGTCCCGGACATGCACGACATGGTCGAGGGCGACGTCCGTTTCAGCGAGCACTTCGGGATGGAGATCTAGAGCATGCGTATTCCCCTGTCATGGCTGCGCGAGTACGCGCCCGTCCCCGAGGACGCCACCGCCGAGGACGTCCTGGCCACCCTGGTGAAGGTCGGCCTGGAGGAGGAGGACGTCCACCGCCCCACGGACTCGCTGTCCGGGCCGATCGTGGTGGGCCAGGTGCTCACCATGGAGCCGGAGACCCACTCCAACGGCAAGACCGTGAACTGGTGCACCGTGCGCGTGGTCCCCGAGGGCCAGGAGCAGACGCTCACCGGAAAGGGCATCGAGGCCTCCGGGGTGCAGGGCATCATCTGCGGGGCCCACAACTTCTCGGTCGGGGACAAGGTGGTCGTCACCCTGCCCGGTGCCGTGCTGCCCGGTGACTTCCGGATCTCCGCGCGCAAGACCTACGGCCACACCTCCGCGGGCATGATCGCCTCCGTGCGCGAGCTCGGCATCGGGGAGGACCACGACGGCATCCTGGTGCTGTCCCGGCTCGGGCTGGACCCCGAGATCGGCTCCGACGCCATGGAGCTGCTGGGCCTCTACGACTCCGCCGCCGAGGTCAACGTGACCCCGGACCGGGGCTATGCCTTCTCCCTGCGCGGTATCGCCCGCGAGTACTGCAACGCCGTGCGCGCACCGTTCACGGATCCCGTGGCCCAGCTGGCACCGTCCGTGCCCGCCCCCACGCAGGACGGCTTCCCGGTCACGATCGACGACGCCGCCCCCATCCACGGCCGCGCCGGTTCCAACCGCTTCGCGGTGCGCGTGGTGGAGGACGTGGACGCCTCCCGGCCCACCCCGCCGTGGCTGGCATCCCGGCTGCGCCTGGCGGGCATCCGCTCGGTGAGCCTGCCCGTGGACATCTCCAACTACGTGATGCTCGAGTACGGCCAGCCCATCCACACCTACGATGCGGACACCCTGCAGGGCGGAATCACCGTGCGACGGGCCGCCGCGGGGGAGACGCTGACCACGCTGGACGGCAAGGACCGCACGCTGGACACCGAGGACCTCGTGATCGCGGACGAGTCCGGTGCCATCGGCCTCGCGGGCGTGATGGGCGGAGCCGCCACGGAGGTGAGCGGGTCCACCACCCGGATCCTCGTGGAGGCCGCCCGCTTCGACGAGGCCTCGATCGCCCGCACCGCTCGCCGGCACAAGCTGCCCTCGGAGGCGTCCAAGCGCTACGAGCGCGGCGTGGACCCCGAGCTCGCACCGGTCGCCGCGCAGCGCGTGGTGGACCTGCTGGTCGAGCTGGCCGGCGGGGCGGACACCGGTCGCGTCACGGACGTGGACCACACGCAGGCACCCACCCCGATCGACCTGGCGGCCGGCTACCCCACGGCGCGCGTGGGTGTGGACTACTCCCCGGAGGTCGTGGAGCGCACGCTTACGGCGATCGGCGCGGACGTCACCGAGACGGGCGACGGCTGGATCGTGACCCCGCCGTCCTGGCGCCCCGACCTCACGGGCGAGGACGACCTCGTCGAGGAGATCGCCCGACTGGACGGCTACGACAAGATCCCGAACCGGCTCCCCGTGGCCCCTCCCGGCCGCGGATTCACGCGCTCGCAGGCCGCACGACGCCGCGTGGCCACCACCCTTGCGGCAGCGGGCCTCACCGAGGTGCTCAGCTACCCGTTCGTGGCGCAGGCGGACAACGACCGCTGGGGCAGCCCCGAGGGCGCGCGTGTGCCCTCGATCAGGTTGGCGAACCCCATCAGCGAGGCGCAGCCCCTGCTGCGGGTCAGCATCCTGCCCGGTCTGCTGGAGGTGCTCAAGCGCAACCACTCCCGCGGGTTCCGTGACCTCGCGCTGTACGAGATCGGCCACGTCTTTCTCGCCGAGGGGTACACCCCGGACACGCAGCCGGTGCCGCCCCTGGGCGTGCGCCCCATGGACCCGGATCTGGACCGCCTCCACGCCGCCGTGCCGGACCAGCCGCGCAAGCTCGCCGCGGTGCTGGCGGGTCACGACGCCGCCGCGGGCCCGTGGGTCACGCCGCGCGCCTACGACTGGCAGGACGCACTCGACGTCGCCGAGCTCGCCGCGCGCAGCGCCGGTGTCGAGCTGGAGGTGGCCCAGGGCCGTCACGCCGCGTTCCACCCCGGCCGCACGGCCGAGCTGCGCACACCGGACGGCGCCGTGATCGGCGTGGCCGGCGAGCTGCACCCCAAGCTCGTGGCGGCCGAGGGCCTGCCGGAGCGCACGTGCGCCATGGAGCTGGACCTCTCCGCCCTGCTCGAGCGGGAAGCACCCGCCGTGGTGGCGCAGCCGATCTCGGGCTACCCCGCCGCCACGCAGGACGTCGCCCTCGTGGTGGACGGCTCCGTGACGGCCGCGCAGTTGCTGGAGACGGTGCGCCGTGGTGCCGGTGAGCTGCTGGAGTCCGCGGACGTCTTCGACGTGTACGCGGGCACGGGCATTCCGGAGGGGAAGAAGTCCGTGGCCATCGCGCTGAGGTTCCGGGCCCCGGACCGGACCCTCACCGCGGACGAGGCCTCGCAGGCTCGCGAGGCCGCCGTCACGGCCGCCCGTGACGCCCACGGCGCCGAGATCCGCAGCTAGCACACCCACCCCCAGCACAAGGAGCGTCGTGTCCCCCGATTCACGCGAACTCATCGACTTCCACGAGCAGCAGGATGACCACGCCCCGAGGTCCCGGGGCTGGCTCGTCGTGAGCATGGCGCTCGTGGGTGCGGTGCTCACGGTGGTGCTGGGGGTGCTGTGCGCACTGTCCTTCGAGAAGGCCTCGCGCCTGGAGGACGTGGCGGGGGAGACCATGGTGGTGTCCGGGACGTACCAGACCCTCACCAAGGACCTGGACACGCAGGACTACAACGGGATCTACTCGGGCACCATGCCCGCGAACGACCTCGTGGTGCAGCACCCGTTCGACAACCGGCTCAACGATCCGCAGCAGAAGGCGGAGGGGGACCAGATCACATTCCGGGGCACCCAGACCGGGGTTCAGGACGCGGACTTCCCCCGGGACGTCGACGCCCTGCTCGCCGTGCGCGACGGCAACCTTACTGTCGTGGAGACGGACGTCCCCGGAACCTACGGCACGGAGGGGGTGACCGAGTCCACTGTCACCACTCAGCGGGTCAAGGCCACCGCGTGGGGTGCGAGCGCTCTGCTGTGCGCCCTGCTGACCGTGTGGGGCGTGCGTCGCACCCACCGCGGGGTGCGTGTGGGCGTGTGAGTCGCGGTTCTGCGGACCGCGCTCAGGGCACGAGCAGCAGCTTGCCCTGCGTGGTACGGGACTCGAGATCCCGGTGCGCCGCGGCGGCGTCGGCCAACGGGTGGGTCCCGCCCACCCGCACGGTGAGGTCGCCGCTGCCCACCGCGTCGGTGAGCTCGGACCACCGCCAGGCGCGCTCCTGCGCGTCCCGAAGGTAGTGGGCAAGCGACGGCCTCGTCACGTAGAGACCTCCCGCGCCGTTGAGCCGCTGCAGGTCGAACGGGGGCACCTGGCCCGAGGCTCCGCCGAAGAGCACCACGGTGCCGCGCACGCGGGTGGCGCGCAGGGACTCGTCAAAGGTGCTGCGCCCCACGGAGTCGTAGACCACGTCCGCGCCTGCTCCGTCGGTGAGCTCCCGGACCCGCTCCGCGAATCCCTCGTAGCCGAGCACGTGATCCGCGCCCAGCCCACGCGCCGTCTCCTCCTTCTCCGGCGTGGAGGTCAGGGCGATCACGGTGGCCCCCACGCGCTTCATGAGCTGGATCGCCAGCCCGCCCACGCCGCCGGAGGCCGCCGTGAGCACGGCGGTGTCCCCGCGGCCCAGCCGGACCGTGGAACGCACCAGGTAGTGGGCGGTGAGGCCCTGCAGGGGGAGGGCCGCGGCGGTCTCTGAACCCATGTCCTCGGGGACGGGGAGGACCGTGTCCGCGGAGACCACGAAGTGCTCTGCGTACGTGGCGCGGGCCTCGGCGGTGGCGATCCGCTGCCCCACGGAGACCTCCGACACCTCCGTTCCCACGGCCGTGACCACACCGCACCCCTCGGCCCCGGGCGTGAACGGAAAGGACACGGGGTAGACCCCGCAGCGCTGGTAGGTCTCGATGAAGTTCACCCCTGCGGCCTCGGTGCGCACGAGCACCTCGCGTGGGCCCGGAGTGGGCACGGGCAGCTCGTCGAGCCGGAGGACCTCGGGGTCCCCGGCCTGTCGGGCAACGATGGCCTGCATGGTGGTGGTCATGGTGCGGTCTCCTTCGTGGGGCACGTCAGACGGTGCACGGCAGCTCGCTGCTGGGCGACGGCGTGCGGGCGGGGCGGGGGCGGCCCCGACCGGGCGGTGTCTCTCCGGCCAGTCTCACCCGCCCCCGTGCACGGGGCAACCCCGGCGGAGCGGCGGGTGGTCGGACAGGCCCTGGTGAATAAGTATTGAATAGAGTGCATAGAAATACGCTATGCTGACTGCATGACCTACACCGCAGCAGTTTCGGGCGCCACCGGCTACGCGGGCGGAGAGGTGCTCCGTCTGCTGTGCGGGCACCCGGAGATCGAGATCACCACCGTCACCGCCCACTCCTCGGCCGGACGCCGCCTGGGGGAGCTGCAGCCGCACCTGCACGAGCTCGCGGACCGGGAGGTCCTGGAGACCACCGCGGAGAACCTCGCGGGGCACGACGTCGTGTTCCTGGCCCTGCCGCACGGCCAGTCCGCCGCGTTGGCCGCGCAGCTGCCCCCGGAGACCGTGGTGGTGGACGCCGGCGCGGACCACCGGCTCGCGTCCGCCGAGGCGTGGCAGCAGTTCTACGGCACGGAGCACGCGGGCACGTGGCCGTACGGTCTGCCCGAGCTGATCGTGGATCCGAGCGGACGCACGCAGCGGGACCGTCTGCACGGGGCGGCACGCATCGCCGTGCCGGGGTGCTACCCCACAGGTTCGCTGCTCGCGCTGGCACCGGCGCTCGCGGTCGGCGTCGTGGAACCCGCGGACCTCGTGGTCGTCGCCGCGTCGGGCACCTCGGGGGCGGGCAAGTCCGTGAAGCCTCACCTGCTGGGCGCGGAGACCATGGGGTCCATGTCCCCCTACGGTGTGGGCGGAGGGCACCGGCACACGCCCGAGATCGAGCAGGGCCTGGGGTGGGCCGGGGGCACGGAGGTCTCCCTGTCCTTCACCCCCACCCTGGCTCCCATGCCCCGGGGAATCCTCACCACGGCCACCGCCGTGCTGCGTCCCGGCGTGGACGAGGCCCGGGTGCGGGAGGTCTACCGGGCGGCCTACGCGCACGAGCCGTTCGTCCACCTGCTGCCGGAGGGCCAGTGGCCGACCACCCAGTCCGTGCTGGGGTCCAACCACGCGGCCCTGCAGCTCGCGGTGGATCCGCACGCGGGGCGCCTCGTGGTGACCTCCGTGATCGACAACCTCACCAAGGGCACCGCCGGGGGAGCGGTTCAGTCCGTGAACCTGGCCCTCGGCCTGTCCGAGACCACGGGCCTCACCGCTCAGGGGATGGCCCCGTGACCGGTTCCGCCGCAGCCCATCCCTCCGACCGCACAGGAGCAGAGACACCCATGACGTCCCACGACCCCGTTCCCGAGATCCCCGTGACCACGGAGTCCGGCGTGTGCACCGCCGCGGGCTTCACCGCCTCCGGCGTCGAGGCCGGCTTCAAGGCCTCCGGCGGTCCCGACCTGGCGCTCGTGGTCAACACCGGGCCCGAGTTCGCCGCCGCCGCCCAGTTCACCTCCAACCGCGTGGCCGCGGCCCCCGTGCACTGGTCCCGCGAGGTGGTGCGCGCAGGATCGGTGCGTGCCGTGGTCCTGAACTCCGGCGGCGCGAACGCGTGCACGGGCCCCGAGGGCTTCCAGAACACGCACACTACGGCGGAGCTCGTGGCCGGGGAGCTGGGCATCGGCGCGGGGGACGTGGTGGTGTGCTCCACCGGGCTGATCGGGGAGCAGCTGCCCATGGACGTGGTGCGCCGCGGGGTCCCCGAGGTGGTGCGCGCGCTCGCGGCCGGGCAGGACGCCGGGCGGCGGGCCGCGGAGGCCATCATGACCACGGACTCCGTCCCCAAGCAGGCCAGCGTCTCCGGCCCCGGGTGGACCGTGGGCGGCATGGCCAAGGGCGCGGGAATGCTCGCCCCGGGACTTGCCACCATGCTCGTGGTGCTCACCACGGACGCCGTCATGGCCGCGGACGCGCTGGACGCCGCCCTGCGGGAGGCCTGCCGCGTGACGTTCAACCGCACGGACTCGGACGGCTGCATGTCCACCAACGACACCGTGGTGCTGATGTCCTCCGGGGCGTCGGGCACGGCCGCGGAGCAGGGGGAGTTCACCCGGGCCCTGACCGCGGTGTGCCACAGCCTCGCGCAGCAGCTCATCACGGACGCGGAGGGCGCGTCCCACGACATCGCGATCACCACGGTGGGCGCGGCCACCGAGACGGAGGCCGAGGACGTCTCCCGCACGGTGGCGCGCTCCAACCTGCTCAAGACCGCGGTGTTCGGCAACGACCCCAACTGGGGTCGGGTGCTCTCCGCGGTGGGCACCACGCAGGCACAGTTCGACCCCGACCGGATCGACGTCACCATCAACGGTGTCACCGTCTGCCGCAACGGCGGCATCGGCGATCCCCGCGAGGGTGTGGACCTCGCGGCGTCGCGCGCGGTGGACATCGAGATCGACCTGAAGACCGGGGACGCCCGAGCCACCGTGTGGACCAACGACCTCACCCACGACTACGTCGAGGAGAACAGCGCCTACTCCAGCTAGGCCGACCACCATGTCACGACTCAGCGACAGCACCCGGTACGACACCGCCCGCTCCAAGGCGGAGACCCTCATGGAGGCCCTGCCCTGGATCCAGCGCTACGCGGGATCCACCATGGTCTTCAAGTACGGCGGCAACGCCATGGTCGACGACCAGCTGCGCCGCGCGTTCGCGGAGGACATCGTCTTCCTGCGCCACGTGGGCATCCGCCCCGTGGTGGTCCACGGCGGCGGCCCGCAGATCAGCACCATGCTGGAGTCCCTGAACATCCACTCGGAGTTCAAGGACGGGCTGCGGGTCACCACGGAGGAGGCCGTCAACGTGATCCGCATGGTCCTCACGGGCCAGGTGGGCCGCGAGCTCGTGGGCCTGATCAACGCCCACGGCCCGTACGCGGTGGGCATGTCCGGGGAGGACGCCGGGCTGCTGCAGGCCCGCCGCGTCCGCACCGGTTCCGACGGCGCCCCGGTGGACCTCGGTCTCGTGGGCACCGTCACGCGGGTCAACACCGTGGCGGTCGAGCAGCTGCTGGACATCGGCAAGATCCCGGTGATCGCCTCGATCGCCCCCGAGCTCGCGGAGCCGGAGGATGACGCCGCCGGGCTCGGTGCGCTCACCGGCCAGGTTCTCAACGTCAACGCCGACACCGCCGCGGCGGAGGTTGCCGTGGCCCTGGGTGCGGAGAAGTTCGTGGCGCTCACGGACGTCGAGGGGCTCTACGCGGACTGGCCGGACCGCTCGTCGCTGATCTCCTCGCTCACGGCCCCCGAGCTGCGGGAGATGCTGCCCTCCCTGGAGTCCGGGATGATCCCCAAGATGCGTGCGGCCCTGCGCGCGGTGGACGGCGGGGTACCACGGGCGAGCATCGTGGACGGGCGCTCCGAGCACTCCTCGCTGCTGGAGATCTTCACGGACACGGGCATCGGCACCGAGGTCACACCGGACGAGGAGGGCATCGCATGAGTCGGACCACGGAACTGCTGGACGGGTACCGGGACAACCTGCTGGGGGTGTTCGGGGATCCAGCGCTCGTGCTCGTGGAGGGGCAGGGGTGCCGCGTCACGGACGCCGACGGCCGCCGCTACCTGGACCTGCTCGCGGGCATCGCCGTCAACTCCCTGGGCCACGCGCATCCGGCGTGGGTGCGGGCCGTCGCGGAGCAGGCGGGTCGGCTGGCGCATGTGTCCAACCTGTTCACGACCCCGGAGGTCGTCGAGCTGGCCCGGGAGCTCCTGGAGGTCACCGACGCCCCGTCGGGATCCCACGTGTTCTTCGCGAACTCCGGCTCCGAGGCGAACGAGGCCGCGTTCAAGCTCGCGCGCCGGCACGGCCGGGAGCACCCGGATGCCCAGGGGCGCCCGCGGACGCGCGTGCTCGCGCTTGAGCACGCGTTCCACGGGCGGACCATGGGATCGCTCGCGCTCACGGCCAAGGAGGCCTACCGCGCACCCTTCGAGCCGCTGCCCGGCGGGGTGAGCCATGTCCCGGCCACGGTCGAGGCACTCGCGGCCGAGCTGGACGACACGGTGGCCGCGCTGATCGTGGAGCCGGTGCAGGGCGAGGCCGGCGTCCGGGGTCTCCCGGAGGGCTACCTGGCGCGGGCGCGGGAACTCACCCGGGAGCACGGCGCACTGCTGATCGTGGACGAGGTGCAGTCCGGGATCGGACGCACCGGCGACTGGCTCGCGAGCACGGCCCAGCTGCCCGGGGGCGAGTTCCCGGACGCCGTGACGCTCGCCAAGGGACTGGGTGGAGGCTTCCCCATCGGGGCCCTGCTCACGGCGGGCCCCGAGGTGTCCGGGCTGCTCGGTGCCGGCCAGCACGGGACCACGTTCGGCGGCAACCCGTTGGCGGCTGCGGCCGCACTCGCCACTGTCAGGACCATCCGTGACGAGGGCCTGCTCGAGAACGCCCGCGCGGTGGGGGAGCACCTCGCCGCCCGGCTGCGGGACGTCCCCGGCGTGACGGTCGTGCGCGGACACGGGCTGCTCGTGGGATTGGACCTCGTCCAGGGAGCTCCCGACGACGCCGTGGCCCCGCGTCTCGTGGCCGCGGCGCGGGACGCGGGGTTCCTCGTCAACGCGACCGGACCGGCCACGGTGCGCCTGGCGCCGCCGCTGATCGTGACCCGGCAGGAGGTGGACACGTTCGTGTCCGCGCTGCCCGATCTGCTGCGCACCGTCAGCTCCACCTGAGAGCCTGCCCCTGAGAGAAATCCCTGCATCCCCGCGCCCGAGACGGCGCGTCCGAGATCCCGGTCCCGCCGGGCCCCGCGAACCGAAGGAGAACCCCGCGTGCTGCGCCACTTCCTGGTCGACACCGATCTGAGCCCCGAGGAGCAGTCCGAGGTGCTGGACCTCGCCGCCGCCCTCAAGGCGGACCGCTTCTCGCGGCGTCCGCTCGCCGGCCCGCAGACGGTGGGGGTGATCTTCGACAAGACCTCCACGCGCACCCGGGTCTCGTTCGCCGCCGGGGTGAGCGACCTCGGCGGGAACCCCCTCGTCATCAACCCGGGGGAGTCCCAGCTGGGGCACAAGGAGAGCGTGGCGGACAGCGCCCGCGTGCTCTCCCGCATGCTCTCGGCGATCGTGTGGCGCACGTACGCGCAGTCCGGGCTGGAGGAGATGGCCGAGCACAGCAGCGTGCCCGTGGTCAACGCCCTCACGGACGACTACCACCCGTGCCAGATCCTCGCGGACCTGCTCACCCTCCGGGAGCACTTCGGGGACGTGGCCGGGCGCACCCTGGTGTACCTGGGTGACGCCTCGAACAACATGGCCAACTCCTACCTGCTGGGCTGCGCCACCGCCGGAATGCACGTGCGGATCGCGGGCCCGGAGGGGTTCCTGCCGCGGGAGGACGTGGTGGACGCGGCGCGCGAGCGGGCCGCGCAGACGGGCGGATCGGTGCTCGTCACCACCGACGCGGGCGAGGCGCTCGCGGGCGCGGACGCCGTCGTGACCGACACGTGGGTGTCCATGGGGCAGGAGAGCGAGAAGGCCGAGCGCTGCGAGATCTTCCGGCCGTACTCCGTGACCACCGAGGCCATGGCGCTCGCCGCGGAGCACGCGGTGTTCCTGCACTGCCTGCCCGCCTACCGCGGGCTGGAGGTCGCCGCCGAGGTCATCGACGGGTCGGCGTCCCTCGTGTGGGAGGAGGCCGAAAACCGGCTGCACGTCCAGAAAGCGCTGCTGACGTTCCTGCTGGACTCCTCGGGACTGTCCGCGGACCTGCCGGCGGCCCTGCGACGGGAGGAGACGCGATGAGCATCCCCACCACCAAGACCGCCCGGCAGGCCCGGATCCTGGACCTCGTGACGGGCGGGGACGTCCACTCGCAGGCGGAGCTCGCGGAGCTGCTGGCCGCGGACGGCATCCAGGTCACCCAGGCCACCCTGTCGCGGGACCTCGTGGAGCTGGAGGCCGTCCGGGTGCGCTCTCCGCGGGGCGGGATGGTCTACGCGGTGCCCATGGCGGGGGCGGACCGCTCCCCGGCGAGCGGCATCACGCGCGAGAGCACTGAGGCCAAGCTCGGGGCACTGTGCCGCGAGCTGCTGGTCACGGCGGAGGGCAGCGCCAACCTGGTGATCCTGCGCACCCCGCCCGGAGCCGCGCAGTACTTCGCGTCCGCGATCGACCACTCGGTCACCCCCGAGATCCTGGGCACGATCGCCGGGGACGACACCATCATGGTGGTCAGCCGGGACCCGCAGGGCGGCGAGCAGCTCGCGCAGCGGTTCCTGGACCTCGCCCGCTGAGCGCTCCCCCGGCAGGCGCACCGCCGCCGACGCCGCCCGCAGTGCCCACTTCTCGTCTCGCCTCCCGGCGTGGCACCCGTTGCCCCGGGCCCCGTGCCGTCGTTGCGGCGCAGGCCCCGGAGCCGTCGGAGCGGCTCAGGACTCGCGCGTCTCGTAGCTCTCGAGCAGCGGCAGCAGGTGCTCCTGGCCGAAGACCCGTGCGACGTCCTGAGCGTGCTGGTGCCCGGTGGCCTGGCCCGCCCCGGCCTCGAGCAGCGCCCGGGCGATCGGCTCGTTGCCGCGGAACACGGCGCAGACCAGGGCGGTGAAGCCCATGTCGCTCACGCGCTCGGTGTCCGCACCCTTCTCCAGCAGCATCCGCACCGTGTCCTCCCGCTCGAGGTAGGCGGCGAGGTTGAGCAGGGTGTCACCCTTGTCGTTGGTGAGGTTCACCGGAACGCCGGCCTCCACGGCGGTGCGCAGCAGCTGTGTGTCGCCGTTGCGGGCGGCGTCGAACAGGGAGGCCACGTAGGCGAGCTCCTCGTCCGTGAACTGGGGGGTCTGAGCGGCGCTCTGCTGATCGGTCACGGGGCATCCTCCGACACTGAGCGGCCCACTGGCTGGCGGGCCTGGTGCTGATGTTCACTGCTACCGCTCCGTGGCACCCCGGGGGAGGGGTCACGGTGCGGCGCGCTCCAGTCTCCCACGCCCCAGCCGGGGCGGTGACGGTGTTTGACTCAGATACCCGATACGGGCAGTATCACGTGGTAGAACTCACATTCCTACCTGGAGGATCCATGACAAATCTGGCCACCCTGCTCACCACGTCGGCCGAGAAGTACGGCTCGGATCCCGTGATCATCCTGGACGACCTCCACATGAGCTACGACCAGCTCAACGACCTCTCGGCCCGTGGCGCGGCGCTGCTGAAGGCCAACGGGATCCGTCCCGGGGACCGTGTGGCGCTCGTGCTGCCCAACGTGCCGCACATGGCCGTGCTCTACTACGCGATCCTGCGCGCGGGCGGCATCGTGGTGCCCCTCAACCCGCTGCTCACTCCCCGTGAACTGACCTACCACTTCCAGGACGCGGGGGTTTCCTTCGTGCTCGCGTGGGAGGACATGGCCGAGGCCAGCCAGAAGGCGGCCGAGGAGATCGACGGGCTCAACGTGCTGCCCATCAGCGCCCAGGGCACGGTGGGGCGGCTGCAGGCCGTGGATCCCGACCACGAGGTCGTGGAGCGCGCGGACTCGGACACTGCGGTGCTGCTGTACACCTCCGGCACCACGGGCCGGCCCAAGGGTGCGGAGCTGACCCACCACAACCTCCTGTCCAACGCGGAGGTGGCCGGTGAAGTCTTCAACCTGGCCCACGGGGACGTGATGTTCGGCGGACTCCCGTTATTCCACGTGTTCGGCCAGACCGTGGCCCTGAACGGCGTGATCTGCGCCGGTGCGACCGTCACGCTGCTGCCGCGCTTCCACCCCGCCGAGGCGCTCGAGGTGCTGCGCCGGGACCGGGTGACCATCTTCGCCGGCGTGCCCACCATGTACGTCGCGCTGCTCCACCAGTCCGGGCAGGATCCGCAGGCCGTGGAGGGGATCGACCTGCGCGCCGGGGTATCGGGCGGATCGTCCATGCCCGTGGAGGTCCTGGCCAAGTTCGAGAAGGTCTTCGGCACCACGGTGTTCGAGGGCTACGGGCTCTCGGAGACCTCTCCCGTGGTGTGCTTCAACCAGCCCGGCAACGTGCGCAAGCCGGGCTCCATCGGCTCCGAGGTGCGCGGCGCGCAGCTGCGCGTGGTGGACGGCCAGGACAACGAGGTCCCCACCGGCGAGGTCGGCGAGCTCGTGGTGGCCGGCCAGTACGTCATGAAGGGCTACTGGCACAAGCCGGAGGCCACCGAGGAGGCCATGCGCGGCGGCTGGTTCCACACGGGGGACATGGCCCGGAAGGACGAGGACGGCATGTTCTTCATCGTGGACCGCAAGAAGGACATGATCCTGCGCGGCGGCTACAACGTGTACCCGCGTGAGGTCGAGGAGGTCATCTACCAGTTCCCGGGCGTGGTGGAGGCCGCCGTGGTGGGGGTCCCGGACGAGAAGCACGGCGAGGAGGTCGGCGCCGTGGTCGTGTTCGAGTCCGGCGTGCTCGAGTCCAAGGGCAAGGAAGCGCTGACCCGGGAGCTGGACGCCTTCGTGCAGGAACGGGTGGCCAAGTACAAGTACCCCCGCATCTACCGCGTCACCGACGAGCTGCCCAAGGGCCCCACGGGCAAGATCCTGAAGCGCGAACTCACCCTCGATGCATAAATACTGACTGGCGTGTATAGTCATGCATGAAGCGCGGGAGGTCCCGTGCAGTCAGAGCCGTCGTTGAGCAGTGTGGAGGGAAGCGCCGTGAGTGATCGCGTGGTATTGGCCTACTCGGGTGGACTGGACACGTCCGTGGCCATCGGGTGGATCGGTGAGGCCACCGGTGCCGAGGTCGTGGCCGTGGCCGTGGACGTGGGACAGGGTGGCGAGGACCTGGAGACCATCCGCCAGCGCGCTCTGGACTGCGGCGCGGTCGAGGCGTACGTGGCTGATGCCCGGGACGAGTTCGCGAGCGAGTACTGCATGCCCGCGCTGCAGGCCAACGGTCTCTACATGGACTCGTACCCGCTGGTCTCCGCCGTGTCCCGCCCGGTGATCGTCAAGCACCTGGTGGCGGCCGCGAAGAAGTTCGGCGCCACCACGGTGGCCCACGGCTGCACGGGCAAGGGCAACGACCAGGTCCGCTTCGAGGTGGGCATCCAGACCCTCGGTCCGGAGCTCAAGTGCATCGCCCCGGTGCGGGACCTCGCGCTGACCCGTGAGAAGGCCATCACCTACGCGGAGCAGAACAACCTGCCGATCGAGACCACCAAGAAGAACCCGTTCTCGATCGACCAGAACGTGTGGGGTCGTGCGGTGGAGACGGGCTTCCTCGAGGACATCTGGAACGGGCCCACCAAGGACGTCTACGACTACACGGACGACCCCACCTTCCCGCCCGCCGCGGACGAGGTCGTGATCACGTTCGAGAAGGGCATCCCCGTGGCGATCGACGGCAAGCCCGTCACCCCGCTGCAGGCCATCCAGGAGATGAACCGCCGCGCCGGCGCGCAGGGCGTGGGCCGGATCGACATCGTGGAGGACCGCCTCGTGGGCATCAAGTCCCGCGAGATCTACGAGGCCCCCGGGGCCATGGCGCTGATCGCCGCGCACCAGGAGCTCGAGAACGTCACCATCGAGCGCGAGCAGGCCCGCTTCAAGAAGACCGTGGGCCAGCGCTGGACGGAGCTCGTCTACGACGGCCAGTGGTTCTCCCCGCTGAAGAAGTCCCTGGACGTGTTCATCCAGGACACCCAGACCTACGTGAACGGCGACATCCGCATGGAGCTGCACGCCGGGCGGGCCACGGTGACCGGTCGCCGTTCGAACACCGGGCTGTACGACTTCAACCTGGCCACGTACGACGAGGGCGACTCCTTCGACCAGTCCAACGCCCGCGGCTTCATCGAGCTGTTCGGCATGTCCTCCAAGGTCGCGTCCCGGCGCGAGCAGGGACTCGCCGGGAAGTGACACCCGGTGGCCGCGGCAGCGCGGCCCCACCGCCCACGGGCGGACCCGGACGGCCGGGCTCCTAGACTGGAGCCCGGCCGTTCACCACGCCGGGCGGCGTCGTCCCCGGCCCCCGCAGGGTCGCCGCACGCGCGGCTCGGCCCCCGCGGGGGACAGCGCACGCGCCACTCGACCCGCAGGGGGACGCGGCGCCCGGCCCACGAACCACAGCACACGTCAGCGAGGAGCACCATGGCCCAGCACGAGCAGCACGGAACCAACGAGGGCGCCCTGTGGGGTGGCCGCTTCGCCGGGGGACCGGCGGACGCGCTCGCCGAGCTGAGCCGCTCCACCCAGTTCGACTGGCGCCTGGCGCCGTACGACATCGCGGGCTCCCGCGCGCACGCCCGGGTGCTGCACACCGCGGGGCTGCTGGACGACGCCGAGCTCGCGGGCATGCTCGACGCCCTGGACCGGCTCGAGGCGGACGTGCGCAGCGGCGCGTACGCCCCGGCGCCCTCGGACGAGGACGTCCACGGCTGCCTCGAGCGCGGACTGATCGAGCGCGCCGGGGCCCAGCTGGGCGGCAAGCTGCGGGCCGGGCGCTCCCGCAACGACCAGATCGCCACGCTCGGGCGCATGTACCTGCGGGACCACGCCTCGATCGTGGCCCGCAACCTGCTGGACGTGGTGCGCGCGCTGATCGAGCAGGCCGAGCGCCACCCGAACGCCCCCATGCCGGGGCGCACGCACCTGCAGCACGCCCAGCCGGTGCTGCTGTCCCACCACCTGCTGGCCCACGCGTGGGCCGTGCTGCGGGACGTCCAGCGGTTCGTGGACTGGGACCGCCGCGCGGCCGTCTCGCCCTACGGGTCCGGAGCGCTCGCGGGCTCCTCCCTGGGGCTGGACCCGAATGCCGTGGCCGCGGAGCTCGGCTTCGACTCCGCAGTGCACAACTCGATCGACGGCACGGCCTCGCGGGACGTCTACGCCGAGTTCGCGTGGGTGTGCGCGATGGCCGCAGTGGACATCTCGCGCATGAGCGAGGAGGTCACCACGTGGGCCACCAAGGAGTTCTCCTTCGTGACCCTGGACGACGCCTTCTCCACGGGCTCCTCGATCATGCCGCAGAAGAAGAACCCGGACGTCGCCGAGCTCGCGCGCGGCAAGGCGGGCCGGCTCATCGGGGACCTCACCGGCCTGCTGGCCACGCTCAAGGGCCTGCCGCTCGCCTACAACCGCGACCTGCAGGAGGACAAAGAGCCGGTCTTCGACGCGATCGACCAGCTCGAGGTGCTGCTGCCGGCGGTCGCCGGGATGATGGCCACGCTCGAGTTCCACCCCGATCGCCTCGCGGAGCTCGCACCGCAGGGCTTCGCGCTCGCCACGGACGTGGCGGAGTGGCTCGTGCGCCAGGGTGTGCCCTTCCGCGAGGCCCACGAGATCTCGGGGGAGGCCGTGCGCGTGTGCGAGGAGCAGGGCATCGAGCTGTGGGACCTCACGGACGAGCAGTTCGCGGCCATCTCGACGCACCTCACACCGGGCGTGCGCGAGGTCCTCACGGTGGCCGGTTCGCTCGCCTCCCGCAGCTCGCAGGGCGGGACCGCACCCGAGGCCGTGGCCCGGCAGCTCACGGAGCTGAAGCGGCAGCTCGCGGAGCTCGCCGCCTTCGAGACGCGCGAGCCTGTGATCTCGTGAGCCTCGCGCTGCACGAGCTGCTGTCCCGGCCCGCGCCCGACGTCGCTCCCCGGCTCCTCGGGGCCGTGCTCGTCTGCGCGCGGGACACCGGCACGGTCGCGTTGCGCCTCACGGAGGTGGAGGCCTACGGCGGTCCGCAGGACTCGGACCTCCCGGACCCGGGGGCGCACACGTTCCGGGGTCGCACCGCGCGCAACGCCGCCATGTTCGGGCCGCCGGGGCACCTGTACGTCTACTTCACCTACGGGCTGCACCACGCCGTGAATGTCGTGTGCCGACCCGAGGGCATGGGCGGGGGCATCCTGATCCGCTCCGGTGAGGTGGTCCTGGGGACCGAGCCCGCCACGCGGCGTCGGCTGGCCACGCGCAGCTCGGAACCCCCGTTCGCCACACTGGCCCGCGGGCCCGGCAACACCGCGCAGGCCCTCGGCCTGACCCTCGCGGACGACGCCGCCGCGATCGTGGATCTCGGGACCTCCCTCGATCCCGTGGCCCGTGCCCGCGAGGCCGTGGCCGAGCGGGAGGGAACCACCTGGACGGGTCTGGCGCTCGCGGAGCCTGCACCGGAGGAGTTCATGGAGACCCCGCGCACGGGAGTGTCCGGGGAGGGCGGCACCGATGCCTTCCCGTGGCGCTTCGCCCTGTCCGGGGAGCCCACGGTGTCCCCGTACCGACGAGCCACGGTGAAACGGCGCCGCACACGTTGACTCCGAGGGGGCGCAACCGGTCGCGGCGGATACGATGACCGGGTGACTGAATCCGTGGAACAGATGATCGACCGGTTGTGCGCCAAGATCCCCGACCACCCCGAGCCGGGGGTGCTGTTCCGTGACCTCACACCGCTGTTCGCGGACGGGCCCGGGTTCCACCGCACGGTGGACGCCCTCGTGGACGCCTTCGACGGCCAGTACGACTGCGTGGCCGGCGTGGAGGCGCGCGGCTTCATGATCGCCGCCGCCGTGGCCTACGCCTCCGGGGCCGGGATCATTCCCGTGCGCAAGGAGGGCAAGCTGCCCCGGGAGACCATCTCCCAGTCGTACAACCTCGAGTACGGCACCGGGACGCTGGAGATCCACACCGACGACGCCCCACGGGGTGCGCGCGTGCTCGTGCTCGACGACGTCCTGGCCACCGGCGGAACACTCGGCGCCGCGGCGTCCCTGCTGACCCGGGGCGGCTACAACGTCGCGGGGTTCGGCGTGATCATGGAGCTCACCGCGCTGCGCGGTCGCGCCCAGCTGGGTGGGCACCGGGTGCGCGCGCTGCTGCGCGTGTGAGCGCCCCGGCGGCGTCGGCCGAACGGTAGGATGGTCGATCGCCGGTCGAGGAACCGGCGTTTCCGGCTGTGTGCGTGAGGTGAACTGCGTGGAGGAATCCGCAACCGTGGGAGTGTCCCGGCAACTCGAGCTGGAGCGCGAGCACGTCGCCACGGCCTACGCGCGGCTCGACGAGCTGCGGGCACAGAGCGAGCGCGAGCTGCGCCGGGTGCGGACCACCCAGTACGGCGGAGGCCACCAGGCCCGTTCGGAGCGCGATGCGTTCGCCACCCACTACGAGGACCGGCTCACCCAGCTCAACGCCGTGGACGAGCGGCTCGTGTTCGGCCGCCTGGACACCACGGAGGACGAACGGCACTACGTGGGCCGGCTCGGGCTGGCCACCGAGGACCACCGCCGGCTCGTGCTGGACTGGCGCGCCCGTGAGGCGGGCGCCTTCTACCAGGCCACGGCCGCGAACCCCATGGACCTCGTGCGCCGCCGCCACCTCATCATGGACGGGCGGGACGTCACCGCGCTCGAGGACGACGTCTTCGACGCGGAGCGGGTCGCGGACGAGGACGTGGTGCACGGGGAGGGCGCGCTGATCGCCGCGCTGAACTCCGAGCGCACGGGCCGCATGACGGACATCGTGGCCACCATCCAGGCCGAGCAGGACCGGATCATCCGCGCGCCGCTGTCCGGTGTGAGGGTGGTTCAGGGCGGGCCCGGCACGGGCAAGACGGCCGTGGCCCTGCACCGCGCGGCGTTCCTTCTCTACGAGCACCGGGAACGACTGGCCAAGTCCGGTGTGCTGATCGTGGGACCTTCGTCCTCCTTCCTCTGGTACATCGAACGCGTCCTGCCCGCTCTGGGCGAGACGGGTGTGGTGATGTCCTCGCTCGCGGACCTCTACCCGGGCGTCCACGGCACGGTCGAGCCGGACCCCTGGGTCACCCGCTGGAAGTCGGGGCTGCACATGGTGGACGTGGTGGCCCGCGCGGTCGCCGACCGCCAGAAGGTCCCGCCCCGTGCCCAGTGGCTCACCGTGGACGGCCACCGCGTGAAGCTCTCCCGGTCCCTCGTGCGCCGCGCCCGTGAGCGCGCCCGCGCGACCGGCAAGCCCCATAACCAGGCCCGCGAGACGTTCGTGAAGGTGGTCATCAAGGAGCTCGCGCAGAAGCTCGGGGACGAGCTGAACGAGAAGGCCGGCTCCACCATGGACCGCTCGTACCTCAAGGAGGACCTGCGGCAGTCCCGCGAGGTCAGGATCGCGCTCAACCTGCTGTGGCTGCCCCTGACGCCCCAGCAGCTCGTGGGCCAGCTGTTCAGCAAGGAGCACTACTTGCGTTCCGCCGCCCCGGAGCTGAGTGACGCGGAGGTCGCGCGCCTGCTCCGTCCCGCGGACGCGCCGCTCACGGTCGCGGACGTCGCCCTGCTCGACGAGGCCGCCGAGCTGCTCGGGGACTTCGAGTCCGCGGGCATCACCGTGCGCGGTGACCGGTCACTCGAGGAGCGCAAGTCCCAGGAGTCCGCGCAGAAGGCCCTGGAGGCCATGGCCGAGGGCTTCGAGGACATCGGTGCCCAGGGCGTGGTGACGGTCGAGCAGCTCACGGCGTTCAACGCCGAGGCGCCGCACCGCATGACCGCGGCCGAGGCGGCGTCGTCGGACCGCACATGGGCCTACGGGCACGTGGTCGTGGACGAGGCGCAGGAGCTGTCGCCCATGCAGTGGCGGGTGCTGATGCGCCGGTGCCCGCTGAAGTCGTTCACCGTGGTGGGGGACATCGCGCAGGCGGGAAACGCCGCCGCCGCGCGCACGTGGTCCGAGGCGCTCGAACCGTTCGTGGGGGAGCGCTTCGACCTCGAGGAGCTCACGGTCAACTACCGCACGCCCCAGCCGATCGCCGACGCCGCCGCGCGGGTGGCGCGCGCGGCAGGCCTCACCGTGTCCGACCCCCGGGCCGTGCGCGACGGCGAGGCCCCCGATGTCCTGTGCACGGGCACCGAGGACGAGGTGACGCACGCGGTGGTGCGGTGCGTGGGAACCGAACTCGACGCCCTCGCCGGAGGCCTCGTGGGGGTCGTGTGCCCGGGCCACCTCATCGGCGCGGTCGGCCGGACCCTGGACCGGGAGTTCCCCGGGCTGGTCGCCGCGGGCATGCGCAGCCTGGACCGGCGCATCATGGTCCTCACCCCGTGGGACGCCAAGGGCCTGGAGTTCGACTCTGTCGTGGTCGTCGAGCCGAACGACATCGCCGGGGACCCTGCGGGCGGGGCGGGCAACCTGTACGTGGCCATGACCCGGCCCACCCAGCGGCTGCACCTCGTGGGCGCGCACGGCATGCCCGCCGGCATCACGGAGCAGGGCGGGGAGCCCCAGCCCGTCGCCTGATAAATTGGTCGGCGTGTCAACCACCGATCTCAGCACGCAGCACAACGATCCCTCGTTCTCCTCCCTCTGGGAGGAACTGAACTGGCGGGGCCTGGTCCAGGTCTCCACGGACCCGGAGGCCCTGCAGGCGGCGCTGGACGGTGAGCCGATCACCTACTACTGCGGCTTCGATCCCACGGCGTCCTCCCTTCACCTGGGCCACCTCGTGCAGCTGCTGCTGCTGCGCCGGTTGCAGCTCGCGGGGCACCACCCCATCGGCCTGGTGGGTGGATCCACCGGCCTGATCGGCGACCCCCGGCAGACCTCCGAGCGCATCCTCAACTCGCGCGAGACCGTGGCGCAGTGGGTGGAGATGCTGCGCGAGCAGGTCCAGCGCTTCCTGTCCTTCGACGGGGAGAACCCCGCCCGCATGGTCAACAACCTGGACTGGACGTCGCAGCTGTCGGCCATCGATTTCCTGCGCGACATCGGCAAGAACTTCCGCGTGGGCACCATGATCAAGAAGGACATCGTGGCCAAGCGACTGAACTCGGAGGAGGGGATCTCCTACACCGAGTTCAGCTACCAGATCCTGCAGGGACTGGACTTCCTGAACCTCTACCGGCAGTACGGCTGCACCCTGCAGACCGGCGGCTCGGACCAGTGGGGCAACCTCACCTCCGGCACGGACCTCGTGCGCAAGACCGAAGGTGCCGCGGTGCACGCCATCGGCACCCCGCTGATCACCAACTCGGACGGCACCAAGTTCGGCAAGTCCGAGGGCAACGCCATCTGGCTGAACCCGGAGCTGACATCGCCCTACGCCTTCTACCAGTTCTGGCTCAACACCGCAGACGCCGACGTGGCCGACCGCTTGAAGGTCTTCACCTTCCGCACTCGCGAGGAGATCACCGAGCTCGAACGGCTCACACGCGAGGAGCCGTACCGCAGGGAAGCGCAGCGCGTGCTCGCGGAGGACGTCAACACGCTGGTGCACGGTGCCGAGGCCACCCGACAGGCCATCGAGGCATCCGCTGCGGTGTTCGGAAAGGGAGCCTTCGAGGACCTGGACGAGTCCACGCTCGCGGCGGTGGCGGACGCTCTTCCCGGCATGACCGTGACGGGGCGGGAGGAGCAGCCGGTGGTGGACCTGCTGGTGGGCACCGGGCTGTCCGAGTCCAAGTCCGCGGCGCGACGCACCCTCAAGGAGGGTGGCGTGTCCGTCAACAACCACAAGATCACGGGGGAGGACGCCGTGGTCACCTCGGACGAGCACCTGCACGGCCGTTTCGTGCTGCTGCGGCGCGGCAAGAAGAACCTCGCGGCCGTCACGTTCACAGACTAGCTCCCGCCGGCCCCGGCGCCGGGTCGAGGCAGTCGCCTCTGCCCCGCGCCCGTCGGCGCCGCGAGGCACCAGGTACCTCCGCGGCCGGCGCGATCCGAGAGGGCCGTGCAACCCTGCAGCGCCCTCTCCTCACGAGCCAGGACCGGCACTTTGCGCCAGTCCTGGCTCGTGTGTAATGTATTCCGAGTCGCCGCGGCGAGGGGCCCGAAAGGGATCGGACCTGCGGGGGTGACCGGCAAAGATCAGCCCGAGCGATCGGACCTTGTTCATGCTACGGTTGCCCAGCAGCCCGCAGGGGAAGCGCAGAGACTTGAGAAGTCAAGTTGACACGCCGAACCAGGCAGGGATAAGCTCTTCTAGTTGCTCCAGCAAGGGACCAGAAAGGTCCAACCGGGAGCAGCAATCAAAGTCTTGATCCGCCGCAGGGCGTGATCGCAACCGACCGTGGTGGTCCTCGTGATGGGGAGCTGCGTTGTGGTGTGTTGTTTGTCAACTCAATAGTGTGTCTAGTTTGTTGATACCAGAAGTTTTATATTTTTGGTTGATGGCCCGATGCCTTTTCAGGTGTTTTCCCGTTTCCTGGGGGTGTTGGGTGTCAGCTGGGATCCCACCGTACCGCGCTTCGCGTGGTGGGTGGTTTCTGTTGAATTTTTTTGACGGAGAGTTTGATCCTGGCTCAGGACGAACGCTGGCGGCGTGCTTAACACATGCAAGTCGAACGCTGAAGCTTGGTGCTTGCACTGGGTGGATGAGTGGCGAACGGGTGAGTAATACGTGAGTAACCTGCCCTTGACTCTGGGATAAGCCTGGGAAACTGGGTCTAATACTGGATACGACATGTCACCGCATGGTGGTGTGTGGAAAGGGTTTTACTGGTTTTGGATGGGCTCACGGCCTATCAGCTTGTTGGTGGGGTAATGGCTCACCAAGGCGACGACGGGTAGCCGGCCTGAGAGGGTGACCGGCCACACTGGGACTGAGACACGGCCCAGACTCCTACGGGAGGCAGCAGTGGGGAATATTGCACAATGGGCGGAAGCCTGATGCAGCGACGCCGCGTGAGGGATGACGGCCTTCGGGTTGTAAACCTCTTTCAGCACGGAAGAAGCGAAAGTGACGGTACGTGCAGAAGAAGCGCCGGCTAACTACGTGCCAGCAGCCGCGGTAATACGTAGGGCGCAAGCGTTGTCCGGAATTATTGGGCGTAAAGAGCTCGTAGGCGGTTTGTCGCGTCTGCTGTGAAAGCCCGGGGCTTAACCCCGGGTGTGCAGTGGGTACGGGCAGACTTGAGTGCAGTAGGGGAGACTGGAATTCCTGGTGTAGCGGTGAAATGCGCAGATATCAGGAGGAACACCGATGGCGAAGGCAGGTCTCTGGGCTGTTACTGACGCTGAGGAGCGAAAGCATGGGGAGCGAACAGGATTAGATACCCTGGTAGTCCATGCCGTAAACGTTGGGCACTAGGTGTGGGGAACATTCCACGTTTTCCGCGCCGTAGCTAACGCATTAAGTGCCCCGCCTGGGGAGTACGGCCGCAAGGCTAAAACTCAAAGGAATTGACGGGGGGCCCGCACAAGCGGCGGAGCATGCGGATTAATTCGATGCAACGCGAAGAACCTTACCAAGGCTTGACATACACCGGACCGGGCCAGAGATGGTCTTTCCCCCTTGTGGGGCTGGTGTACAGGTGGTGCATGGTTGTCGTCAGCTCGTGTCGTGAGATGTTGGGTTAAGTCCCGCAACGAGCGCAACCCTCGTTCTATGTTGCCAGCACGTGATGGTGGGGACTCATAGGAGACTGCCGGGGTCAACTCGGAGGAAGGTGGGGATGACGTCAAATCATCATGCCCCTTATGTCTTGGGCTTCACGCATGCTACAATGGCCAGTACAATGGGTTGCGATGCCGCGAGGTGGAGCTAATCCCAAAAAGCTGGTCTCAGTTCGGATCGTGGTCTGCAACTCGACCACGTGAAGTCGGAGTCGCTAGTAATCGCAGATCAGCAACGCTGCGGTGAATACGTTCCCGGGCCTTGTACACACCGCCCGTCAAGTCACGAAAGTTGGTAACACCCGAAGCCGGTGGCCTAACCCTTGTGGGGGGAGCCGTCGAAGGTGGGACTGGCGATTGGGACTAAGTCGTAACAAGGTAGCCGTACCGGAAGGTGCGGCTGGATCACCTCCTTTCTAAGGAGCACAGTGGCTGGCCGTGTGGCCGGCACCCACGATCCTCGTCATCTTCGACGGGGTGTGGTTGATGCTCATGGGTGGAATATCAGCAAGCGGACACGCTGCTCCCTGACACGGGAACACGACCGGACACGAGTTCTGGTGGTGGTGTTGGGGTGGTGGTGTGGTGGCACATTGTTGGGTTGTCGATCAACACGCTGGTGTTGGTTGGTTTCCCGCAGCACCACGAAGCTGGGACGGTTGTTCTGGTGGGGTGGTGCTGGTGGGTTGTTGTTTGTCAACTACATAGTGGACGCGAGCATCTTTGACGCCGCGCACCCTGTTGGGGTGTGTGGTGTGTTCTTTGATGATTTATTTGTGTTGTGTGGCGTATAAGTTGTTACGAGCACACGGTGGATGCCTTGGCATCAGGAGCTGATGAAGGACGTGGAAATCTGCGATAAGCCTCGGGGAGCTGATAAACGAGCTGTGATCCGAGGGTCTCCGAATGGGGTAACCCGGCTGCGTGTTATGCGTAGTCACTCGTATCTGAATTCATAGGGTGCGAGGAGGAACGTGGGGAAGTGAAACATCTCAGTACCCATAGGAAGAGAAAACAACAGTGATTCCGTGAGTAGTGGCGAGCGAAAGCGGATGGTGGCTAAACCGGTTGTGTGTGATACCTGGCGAGGGTTGCATGATCGGGGTTGTGGGATGCGTTGTTCCTGGGGTCGCCACCCTGGGCGCTGTGGCGTGGTGGTAGTCGAACTGGTGGTGAGTGCCAGACCGTAGGGGGTGTGAGTCCCGTAGACGAAACTGTCATTGTCGTGGTGTGACGTTCTCCCGAGTAGCACGGGGCCCGTGAAATCTCGTGTGAATCTGCCAGGACCACCTGGTAAGCCTGAATACTTCCTGATGACCGATAGCGGATCAGTACCGTGAGGGAATGGTGAAAAGTACCCCGGGAGGGGAGTGAAATAGTACCTGAAACCGTGTGCTTACAAGCCGTTGGAGCCCTTAGGGGTGACAGCGTGCCTTTTGAAGAATGAGCCTGCGAGTTAGTGTTACGTCGCGAGATTAACCCGTGTGGGGTAGTCGTAGCGAAAGCGAGTCTGAATAGGGCGTTGTGAGTGGCGTGATCTAGACCCGAAGCGGAGTGATCTACCCATGGCCAGGTTGAAGCGCGTGTAAGAGCGCGTGGAGGACCGAACCCACTTCAGTTGAAAATGGAGGGGATGAGCTGTGGGTAGGGGTGAAAGGCCAATCAAACTCCGTGATAGCTGGTTCTCCCCGAAATGCATTTAGGTGCAGCGTTGCGTGTTGCTTGCTGGAGGTAGAGCTACTGGATGGCTGATGGGCCCTACAAGGTTACTGACGTCAACCAAACTCCGAATGCCAGTCAAGTTGAGCGTGGCAGTGAGACTGTGGGGGATAAGCTTCATAGTCGAAAGGGAAACAGCCCAGACCATCAACTAAGGCCCCTAAGCGTGTGCTAAGTGGGAAAGGATGTGGAGTTGCTTAGACAACCAGGAGGTTGGCTTAGAAGCAGCCACCCTTGAAAGAGTGCGTAATAGCTCACTGGTCAAGTGATTCCGCGCCGATAATGTAGCGGGGCTCAAGTACACCGCCGAAGTTGTGGCATGACATCGTATAGCTGAGCCGTTTGTGGTTGAGGTGGTGTTGTGGGTAGGGGAGCGTCGTTGGGGTAGTGAAGCTGCGGGGTGACCCAGTGGTGGAACCTCAACGAGTGAGAATGCAGGCATGAGTAGCGATAGACGGGTGAGAAACCCGTCCGCCGGATGATCAAGGGTTCCAGGGTCAAGCTAATCTGCCCTGGGTGAGTCGGGACCTAAGGCGAGGCCGACAGGCGTAGTCGATGGACAACGGGTTGATATTCCCGTACCGACGAAGAACCGACCCTACTGAACCGGGGATACTAACCACCCGAACCACCATGACCGTGTGCCCTTGTGGTACGCGGGGTGTGTGGGGAGCGTGGGACCTGATCCGGGGAGGTAAACGTGTTAACAGGTGTGACGCAGGAAGGTAGCCGAGCCAGGCGATGGTTGTCCTGGTCTAAGCATGTAGGGTGACCCGTTGGTAAATCCGCGGGTTGTGTGCCTGAGATGTGATGGGACTCTCTTAGGTGAGGGAATTCGGTGATCCTATGCTGCCAAGAAAAGCATCGACGTGAGGTTCTAGTCGCCCGTACCCCAAACCGACACAGGTGATCAGGTAGAGAATACTAAGGCGTTCGAGAGAATCATGGTTAAGGAACTCGGCAAAATGCCCCCGTAACTTCGGGAGAAGGGGGGCCCTGTCTGGTGAGCACACGTGCTGTGTGAGCTGGGTGGGGTCGCAGAGGCTAGGGGGAAGCGACTGTTTATCAAAAACACAGGTCCGTGCGAAGTCGTAAGACGATGTATACGGACTGACTCCTGCCCGGTGCTGGAAGGTTAAGAGGACCTGTTAGACCCTTGGGTCGAAGCGGAGAATTTAAGCCCCAGTAAACGGCGGTGGTAACTATAACCATCCTAAGGTAGCGAAATTCCTTGTCGGGTAAGTTCCGACCTGCACGAATGGAGTAACGACTTCCCTACTGTCTCAACCATGAACTCGGCGAAATTGCAGTACGAGTAAAGATGCTCGTTTCGCGCAGCAGGACGGAAAGACCCCAGACCTTTACTATAGTTTGGTATTGGTGTTCGGTGTGGCTTGTGTAGGATAGGTGGGAGACTGTGAAGCTATCACGCTAGTGGTGGTGGAGTCGTTGTTGAAATACCACTCTGGTCACTCTGGACATCTAACTTCGGCCCGTGATCCGGGTCAGGGACAGTGCCTGATGGGTAGTTTAACTGGGGCGGTTGCCTCCTAAAGAGTAACGGAGGCGCCCAAAGGTTCCCTCAGCCTGGTCGGCAATCAGGTGTTGAGTGTAAGTGCACAAGGGAGCTTGACTGTGAGAGTGACAGCTCGAGCAGGGACGAAAGTCGGGACTAGTGATCCGGCGGTACATTGTGGAATGGCCGTCGCTCAACGGATAAAAGGTACCTCGGGGATAACAGGCTGATCTTGCCCAAGAGTCCATATCGACGGCATGGTTTGGCACCTCGATGTCGGCTCGTCGCATCCTGGGGCTGGAGTTGGTCCCAAGGGTTGGGCTGTTCGCCCATTAAAGCGGTACGCGAGCTGGGTTCAGAACGTCGTGAGACAGTTCGGTCCCTATCCGCTGCGTGCGTTGGAAATTTGTGGAGGCCTGTCCTTAGTACGAGAGGACCGGGACGGACGAACCTCTGGTATGTCAGTTGTTCCGCCAGGAGCATCGCTGATTAGCTACGTTCGGGATTGATAACCGCTGAAAGCATCTAAGCGGGAAGCTTGCTCCGAGATGAGATTTCCTGACCCCCTTCGAGGGGTGTGAGGTGCCCAGTAGACGACTGGGTTGATAGGCCAGGTGTGGAAGCGTTGCAAGGCGTGGAGCTGACTGGTACTAATACACCGAAGACTTATACACACACAAACAGTCATCACGTGTGGTGTTCGCGTTCACTATGTGGTTGACCACCAACAACCCCCACCCCACGGGGGGACACGCAACCCAGGCCCGAGAGCCTGGGCCGGCACTGCCGGGGGGCGTGTTCCGGTGAGGTGGTTCGGGTAGTGTGGTTGGCAACAGAATATTGTTCCCGTAGACAACGGGAAACCAGGTTTCCCCCACCATAGGGCGGGGGTACAGGTTTCCGGTGGTTATAGCGTGGGGGAAACGCCCGGTCCCATCCCGAACCCGGTAGCTAAGACCCACAGCGCTGATGGTACTGCACTCGGTAGGGTGTGGGAGAGTAAGTCACCGCCGGAATCAACGTAGGATGGGTTGAGGCCCCACCAGGACCACTCACACCGAGTGGACCAGGTGGGGCCTCCCCACATTTAACACGCATTCCATGGCCCGGGGCCACAAGCCCCCGGGCATAGCCCGGCGCATGCTGGGCTCCCCAGCCCCAGCGGGGCAGGCTCCCAGTCCACTCAGGGCCTGGTGCTCCCCACTCCGGGCCTGGTGCTCTCTAAACCGGGTGTCGTACTCTGCGCTCCGCGCACAGCCCGTCCGTGGGCCCCGGCCATCGACGCTGCCTGTGCGCGCCACGGTCCGAGTTCGCCGCGGTGAGTTCTTCCCGTCGTCGTCTCGACGAGGTGACGATGAGCGTCCCGTCTCTGTGCCGATGAGATGCCGGTGGTCTTCCCATCGCCTTCCCTTGGCACTGACGATGATCTTCCTGTGCCTGGACCGACGGGTTGGTCATGGTTAGCCGTGCCTGGTGCGACCGGTTTGGCTCTGCGGCGGGTTAGGGGTTGTCGCCGTCTCCATGTGCGGGTGTTTCGGCTGTCCTCTGACCGCCGGTCGATCTGGTGCCCCACACGTGTCAGGGGCGCGCCGTGTGACACGGCGCGCCCCTGGAAGGCGTGGCGGTTGCTGTTCAGCGAACCGCGGCGCTGGGGGAGTTGCGCAGCCGCCCGTCCTTCCCTCGCAGCATTTTGTCCATGACCGCGGCGATGGCTCCGTCGCCGGTGACGTTGCACGCGGTGCCGAAGGAGTCGATGGCCACGTACGTGGCGATCATGAGCCCCACGGCAGTTTCGTCGAAGCCGAGCTGCGACTGCAGGATCGCCACGGCCGCCATGATGGCGCCGCCGGGCACGCCCGGTGCCGCGACCATGGTCACGCCCAGCAGGAAGATGAACCCGACGTACTGCCACGTGTCGATGGGCATGCCAGAGATCGTCATGATCGCCGTGGAGAACAGCACGATCTTCATGGTGGATCCCGACAGGTGGATCGTGGCGCACAGGGGGATCGTGAAGCCGGCCACTCGCTCGTCGACGCCATTGCGGCGGGCGCACGCCAGGGTCACCGGGATGGTCGCGGCCGACGAGGCCGTGCCCAGGGCGGTGGCGTAGGCCGGCAGCATGTTCTTGAGCATGACGAACGGGTTGCGCCTGGTCACCACTCCCGCGATCCCGTACTGGATGAGCAGGATCACGATGGTCATGATGAACGCGAGCACGACCACGCGCAGGAATGTGGAGATCACCAGCGCGATCTGGCCGTTCATGGTGAGGCTCAGGAACATGCCGAAGATGTAGAGCGGCAGGAGAGGGATGATGACCTTCTCCACCACGCGCATGACGATGGTGCGCAGTTCCGCGAAGCCGGAGTGCAGGGTGGTTCCCCGCACGAACGTGATCCCCACACCCAGGCAGAAGGCCAGGACGAGTGCTGTCATGACGTCGAACACCGGGGGCATGGCGATCTCGAAGTAGCCGCTGAGCGCGTGCTCCTCCGGATTCTCGAGCCCGTCGATCGACTGTGTCCCGCCCAGCAGCCAGGGATAGCTGCTCTGGGCCACGAGGAACGCCAGCAGCCCCGCAAAGACGGTGGAGCCGTAGGCGACCGCCGCGGTGACCGCGAGCCACTTGCCGGCGCCCCGCCCCAGCTCGGCGATGGCCGGGGTGACGAGACCCACGATGATGAGGGGGATCAGGAAGCCCAGGAACTGGCTGAAGATGCCGTTGAACGTCATGAACACTCGAGCGAGCCACTCGGGCATGACTGCTCCGAGTGCACTGCCGAGGACGATGGCTGCGACAACGCGGACGAGCAGGTTCTGGAAGAGGGATCTCAAGCGCATGCTCCATTATCAACGCAACCTGGCCACCGGCCCTTCACCAGGGTCCTCGCGTGGCGCTGCGGTGAAGGGCGGGGACGGGGCGGGGGCATTGTGAGGCGGTCGGTGACCGTTTGTAGAATGCTCAGCAGACCAGTGGACATCGCCCGTCGATGACCTGAACACCAAGGCCTGAGGCCGCAGTAGGAGACACCCCTTGAGCGCATCTGATCAGCACGGTTCCCGCGATCACTCGGATCGTCGGCGGGACGAGGGTGAGCGCGGTGGCTGGCGCGGCCGCGAGGACCGCGGCGGACCACGCGGTGGATGGCGTGGGGGTCCCGCATCCCGCGACGGTGGGGACCGGGGCGGGCGCGACGGCTACCGGGCCGGCTCCGACCGGGACGACTACCGGGGGCGCGGCGAGGGTCAAGGCCCTGGGCGCGGTGCCGGCCGCGATGACCGCTATGCAGGGGGACGACCGGCGCGGCGCGATGACCGGGCCCCGGGCGGCCGTGACGACCGCCGCCGTGACGACCGCAACGACTACCGCCGCGGTGAGCGTGACGGTGCACGCGGTGGCTACCGGGGCCGTGACGACCGTGGAGATCGCCGGTTCGAGGGTCGCCGCGATGATCGCGGTTCGCGGTCCCGGGACGACTACCAGAGCCGTGAGGACCGCGGGAACCGTGGCTTCGGCGGCGACCGGGACGGGCGGCGTCGTGAGAGCGGGGGATCGGAAGGCTACCGCGGAGGGAACGATCGGGGCTCCGTTGGGCGTGAGCGCCAGGACCGCGATCGTCGGGACGGCCGGTCCTACGGGTCCGGCACCGACCGGCGCCGCTTCGACGAGCGCGGCGGCGAGGAACGCCGAGGCAGTGCCGGTGGGCCGGGACGCGGCAGGGACGGTTACCGGGGAGACTCGGCGGACCGCCGGGGTGACAGGGATGCCCGGCACCGGGACGCCCCCCGCAGTGGTGGCTTCTCCCGGTCGGATGCGCGCGGCGACGGTCGCGGCCGCGCGGACGCCCGTGGCGGATATCAGTCCCGCGACCACCGTGGTTCCACCGGGGGCTCGGGACGGGGGCACCGGGACGACCGCGGAGGCAGCGGCGGCCGCGGGGACCGTTTCGAGGCGCGGCACGACCGGGGCGGACAGGACCGCCACGCCCGTGGGGGTGATCGCCGTGGCGAGTTCGGCTCGTACGACCGCACGGACCGGCGCGGTTTCGACGACACGCGCCCGCGGTTCGTGGCCCCGGAGATCGATGCGGACGTCACCGGTCGGGAGCTCGACCGCACGATGCACCACGAGCTCAAGGCCCTTGAACCCAGCAACGCGGAACGCGTGTCCCAGCACCTCGTGATGACCGCGCGCTACCTCGACGACGATCCCGAGTTCGCGCTGGAGCATGCGAACGCGGCCGTCCGCAAGGCGGGACGCATCGGCGTCGTGCGCGAGGCCGCGGGTGTCGCGGCCTACGCGGCGGGAGACTACGCGCTCGCACTGAAGGAGCTGCGCACCCACCGTCGCATCTCGGGCTCCCAGGAGCACCTCCCCCTCATGGTCGACTGCCAGCGGGCCCTGGGCCGCTCGGACAAGGCCATGGAGGAGGCGACCTCCGACGCCGCGGCGCAGCTGGATGCCGAGGGCAAGGCGGAGCTCGCCATGGTCGTCTCGGGCATCCACGCCGACGCGGGCGACCACGACGCCGCCCTGGCCTCCCTCGAGATCCCGCAGCTCGACAAGAACCGGGGCTTCGTCTACAGCCCCAAGCTCTTCCGCGCCTATGCGGAGGCACTGCGGGCCGTGGGCCGGGACAAGGAGTCGATGGGCTGGGAGCGCCAGGCCATCGTCGCGGAGGCTGCCCTGGGCATGGGCCAGTTCTCCGAGCCCGAGATCGTCGACCTCGGTGACGACCTCGACGAGGAAGAGGCGCGGCGGACCGTGCGCGAGGCCCAACGGCGTCACAGCGCACCGGAGCCGGAAACAGCCGACCGTTCTGGGGACCGTGACTCTGAGGAGCGCGGTTCCGGTGACGGGACGTCCTCGAACCGCCCAGCGGAGGCTCCGGAGCCGACGGAGCCGGCGGGAGCGTCTGACTTTTCCGCCTCTGCCGAGACCGCTGCGCCTGTTAGGACCGCCGAGTCTGCCGGAACCGCCGAAACTGCCGAGTCTGCCGAAGCGGTCGAGTCCGCCGTGTCCGCCGGGCCCTCCGGTACGGCCGGGACGGCTCCTGGCGTCGGTGCCCCTGAGACGGCTGCGCCCTCCGGCTCCGCTGCACCGGCCGCGCAGGGTGCGTCTGCAGAGACGAACGCGCCTGCCCATCGCACCGAATCCGCAGTACACGGGGACACCGCCCAGGAGGCGGATCCTGCTGAGCACGTGGGCGAGGACACCCCGGAGCACCGTGCAGACTGAGCGGATTCGACCCGCGGTGGACGAGGGCGCGCCGCTGATCGAGCGGTTCGACGCCCTGCTGTGCGACCTGGACGGTGTGGTCTACGCGGGGCCGCACGCGATCGACGGCGCGCCGGAGGCTCTCGACGCGGTGCGGCGCTCCGGCCGTGCCGTCGTGTACGTCACGAACAATGCCTCCCGGCCACCGAGCGCCGTGGCGGAGCACATCTCCGCTCTCGGGGCTCCCACCAGGGTGGAGCACGTGGTCAGCTCGGCGCAGGCCGCGGCCACTCTGCTCGCGGAGCGGCTGCGGCCCTCCGCCCGGGTGCTGGTCACGGGCTCGAGCGCGCTGGCCGACGAGATCCGCGACGTCGGGCTGGTGCCGGTGGACTCCCAGGCCGACGACCCCGTGGCCGTGGTGCAGGGCTTCGATCCGCATCTGGGCTGGGAGCAGCTCGCCGAGGCCGCGTTCACGCTCGCGGACGAGTCCGTGCTGTGGTGCGCCACCAACACCGACCGCACGATTCCCAAGGAGCGCGGCATTGCGCCGGGCAACGGGACCCTGGTGGCGGCCGTGGCCGCGGCATCGGGCAGGGATCCGCTCGTGGCGGGAAAGCCCGAGGCCCCGATCTTTCAGGAGGCCGCCGACCGCGTGGGCTCCACCCGCCCGGCGGTGGTCGGGGATCGGCTGGACACCGACATCCAGGGGGCGCACAACGCTGGCATGCAGAGCATCGAGGTGCTGACCGGAGTGGACTCTGCGGCCACCGTACTGGCCGCGTGCTCGGCGCAGCGACCCACGTTCCTCCTGGGTTCGCTCCGCGAGCTCTTCGAGCCGTACCCGCGGATCACCGTGGAGCACCGCGGCCCCGGGGTGCGGGCCACGTGTGGGCACGCGGTCGCGGAGGTGGAGGGTGACCTCGTGTCCGTGACGGCAGAGAAGGACCACCTGGACGGCTGGCGCGCGGCCTGCGCCGCGTGGTGGAACGTGCACCCGGATGCCGAGCAGCCCACAAAGCCGCAGCTGCAGTGGAAGGACCCCTCGTGAACCACGAACCGGCACCCGAGGCTGCGGCGGCCTCACGCGGCTCGTCCGATTCACAGGACGCGCCCCCGCCGGGGGGACCCATCTCCGGGCCCGAATCGACGCCCAGTCTCAACTCACGCGTTCACAACGGCCCGACCACGGGGTCGGTGACGCCGCACGACACCTCAATCGCCAACGACACTTCCACCGCCCACGATTCGTCCGGGCCTCAGGAGTCGTCTGCGCCGCAGGAGTCGTCCGTGGGGCGGGAGTCACCCGCGGGGTCCGGGTCCGGTCGGGACGACGTCCCGGGCAGCGTCGTTCCCCGGACGGGGTTCGGACCGGTCGACGCCGTGCTGGCACGTGAGCCCCAGATCTCCCGGATGCCCGTGGCCCAGCGGGCGGCGGTGTTCGCCGAACTGCACACGGAGCTGGAGCGGATTCTGGCGCAGGATCCGGCATCTCTGCCCGCAGGGCTGGTTCCTCCGGGGCCCCCGCGCCCAGGGTCACAGTCCCCAGGGTCACCGGCCTCGGAGTCCCAGTCCCCGGCGTTGCAGTCACCGAGGTCCCAGTCCCCGGCGTCACCGTCCTCGGTGGCCGGGGTTCCCGGCCGGGCACCCGGCCAGAACCACCCCGCCGGACGCGAGTCACGGTGACCCCGCGACTCGACCGGGTGCTCACGGAGCGTGGGCTCGCCCGCTCGCGCACCGCGGCCGCGGCGTGGATCAAGGACGGCCGCGTGGCCGTCAACGGCGTCCCTGTCACCAAACCGGCCACGCCGGTGGGGGAGCAGGACGTGGTGGAGGTCGCGCCGTCGGCCGAGGACGAGTACGTGAGCCGCGCCGGCCACAAGCTGGCGGGTGCGCTGGAGTGCTTCCCGGACGTGGACCCCGCGGGCAGGCGGTGCCTGGACGCCGGAGCCTCCACGGGCGGCTTCACGGACGTCCTGCTGCGCCGGGGCGCCCGCGAAGTGGTTGCCGTGGACGTGGGACACGACCAGCTGGTCCCCGAGCTGCGCGCAGATCCCCGCGTGGTCGTCCACGAAGGACTCAACGTGCGCTACCTGGAGCCGGAGCAGATCGGTGGGCCCGCGCAGCTCACGGTGTGCGACCTCTCGTTCATCTCCCTGACCCTCGTGGTCGAGGCCCTGGCCGGCGCCACGGAGCCCGGAGGGGACCTGTTGCTCATGGTCAAACCGCAGTTCGAGGTGGGAGTCCACAACCTGTCCCGCACGGGGGTGGTCACGTCCGAGCAGGCCCGCGCGGACGCGGTGCGGCGCGTCACCGACCGAGCGGGCGACGTCGGGCTGGACGTCCTGGCCACCGCCCCGAGCCCGCTGCCCGGGCAGGACGGCAACGTGGAGTTCTTCGTGCGGTGCCGCCGCCCGCGGACCGCCGGCGGCGTCGGAGTGCTCGCGTAGTGTGGAACGCGTCAACGCACGGTGGGAGCCGAACGCAGGAGGATGATCTGCAGCACGTGAGCCGGAAGATCCTGGTGATGACCCACACGGGCCGTCCCGAGGCGAAGGACGCCGCGCGCCAGTCGTGCGCGCAGCTGCACTCCGCGGGGCTGGTCCCCGTTCTCTCACGTCCGGACCTCGAGGAGCTGTGCGCGGACGGGCTGGACATGTCCCCGGTGGAGATCCTCGAGGAGGACGTCGCCCTCAAGGACATCGAGATCGTCATGGTCCTCGGTGGCGACGGCTCGATCCTGCGCGCGGCGGAGCTCGTCCGGGGAGTGGACACACCGCTGCTGGGCGTGAACCTGGGGCACGTGGGATTCCTCGCCGAGTCCGAGCGCTCGGGTCTGAACGAGACCGTCGAGGCCATCGTGGACGGGCGGTACACGGTGGAACGCCGCATGGCGCTGGACGTCACCGTGTGGGAGCACCGGCGCAAAGTCCTGCACACGTGGGCGCTGAACGAGGCCTCCGTGGAGAAGGGCGACCGCGAGAAGATGATCGAGGTGGTCACCGAGGTGGACCGCCGCCCGCTGTCCACCTTCGGCTGCGACGGCGTGGTCATGGCCACCCCCACCGGGTCCACCGCCTACGCGTTCTCCGCGGGCGGGCCCGTGGTGTGGCCGGAGGTCGAGGCACTGCTCATGGTGCCGCTGTCCGCCCACGCGCTGTTCTCCCGTCCACTGGTGATCTCCCCGCGCTCCATGCTGGCCGTGGAGGTCCTCACCCGAACGGACGCCCGCGGCGTGCTGTGGTGCGACGGTCGGCGCACCGTGGACCTGCCGCCCGGGTCCAGGATCGAGGTGCGGCGCTCCGAGAAGTCCGTGAACCTCGCGCGCATGCACGCCACGCCCTTCTCGGAACGGCTCGTCAAGAAGTTCGAACTGCCGATCGCCGGGTGGCGCGGCCCCCGGCCCGGTGAGCAGGTGGAGTCCATGACCACCGCGCTGCCCATGGTCCAGCCCACCACGGTGGTGGCGCAGGACCTCTCCCAGCCCAAGCTCAGCGTGGGGCGGGAGATCCCGCACCACGGACCACTGGGACGTGGCGGGACCTGCACCCCGGACGCCGATGACCCGAACGGAACCAGCGGATCATGATCGAGGAAATCCACATCCACGACCTCGGCGTCATCACCGACGCCGTCCTGCCCCTGGGCCCAGGTCTCTCGATCCTCTCGGGCGAGACCGGGGCCGGAAAGACCATGGTGGTCACGGCCCTCGGCATGCTCCTGGGCAACCGCGCGGACGCCGGCGCGGTGCGCTCGGGCAGCTCAAAGGCGCTCGCGGAGGCCACCGTGCGCGTGCCGGTGGACCACGCGGCGGTCGGGCTCGTGGAGGAGTCGGGCGGCACCGTGGACCGCGAGGAGGTCGGGGGCGGCGACGAAGCGCTCATCCTGATCTCACGCACCGTCTCCGCGGAGGGCCGCAGCCGCGCCCACGTCGGAGGACGGTCGGCACCCGTGGGAACGCTCGCTGCGGTGGGGGAGTCCCTCGTGGCCGTGCACGGCCAGTCGGACCAGCTGCGGCTGAAGTCCGCCGGGGCGCAGCGCACGGCCCTGGACGACTATGCGGGGCAGCCGGTCGCGGCCGAGCTCGCCGTGTACCGGGAGGAGCTCGCCCGCTACCGTAGCGTCGTCGCCACCCTGCGGGCCGCCAAGGAGAACTCCCGCGAACGCGCGTTGCAGGCCCAGAGCCTCACCACAGCCCTCGCGGAGATCGACGCCGTAGAGCCCGTCCCGGGCGAGGACACGCAGCTGGACGCCGAGAGCGAGAAGCTCACCAACCTGGAGTCCCTGCGCACCGCGGCCACCACCGCGCACGCGGCCCTCAGCGGTTCCGAGGCCGACGACGCCCCGGAGGCCAACGCCGTGGCCCTGCTGTCCCACGCCCAGCAGGCCCTCGAGCTGGAGTCCGACGCGGACCCGGACCTCGCGGCGCTCGCAGCTCGTGTGCGCGAGCTGACCGTGGTGGCCGCCGACGTGGCCGCGGACCTCTCCGGCTACGCGAGCGGTCTGGACGAGGACGGCCCGGCGCGCCTCGCGGAGGTCGAGGCCCGGCGCAGCGCGCTGCGCGCTCTGACCAAGAAGTACGGCGCCACGATCGACGAGGTGCTGAGCTGGGCGGACGAGGCGCGCACCCAGCTGGACGAGCTCGTGGTGGACCCCCATCGCGAGGAGCAGCTGCGGGCCGAGGGGGAGAGGCTGCACGCGTCCCTCGAGAAGCACGCCGCCACCCTGCTGACGCTGCGGCGAGCGGCCGCGGAGAAGCTGGCGGCCGCCGTGAGCGCGGAGCTCACGGCACTGGCCATGCCCAACGCATCTCTCGTGGTGACGGTGGAACCCTCGGAGCGCTTCACGGACGACGGCCGGGACACCGTCGAGTTCATGCTCGCCCCGCACGCCCAGGCCACCCCTCGTCCGCTCGGCAAGGGCGCCTCGGGCGGTGAGCTCTCCCGCATCATGCTGGCGCTGGAGGTCGTGCTTTCCGAGGTGGATCCCGTGCCCACGTTCGTCTTCGACGAGGTGGACTCCGGGGTGGGCGGCAAGGCGGCCGTGGAGATCGGACGCCGGCTCAAGATGCTCGCCCGCAACGTGCAGGTCCTGGTGGTCACCCACCTGCCCCAGGTGGCGGCCTTCGCGGACCAGCACATCCTCGTGACCAAGTCCTCGGACTCGAGCGTCTCGGACGTGAAGGTCCTCACCGAGGAGGAACGGGTGGTCGAGCTGGCGCGGATGCTCGCCGGGCACGAGGACTCGGACGCCGCCCGCGAGCACGCCCGTGAACTCCTGCGGGACGCCACCGCATGACCGCAGACCCCCGTACCCCGCACACGACACGAATGGTAGGCTCGAATCCCGTGGTTGATGCTCAGGACGCCGCCCGCGAGGCAGGCACAGAAAAGAACAACGGCAAGGTGACCCGGCAGATCTTCGTCACGGGTGGTGTGGCCTCGTCCCTCGGCAAGGGGCTCACCGCATCCTCGCTCGGCATGCTCCTGCGAGCACGCGGGCTGTCCGTGACCATGCAGAAGCTGGATCCCTATCTGAACGTGGATCCGGGCACCATGAACCCGTTCCAACACGGCGAGGTCTTTGTGACCGACGACGGCGCGGAGACGGACCTGGACATCGGGCACTACGAACGCTTCCTGGACGAGAACCTGGACGCCTCCGCCAACGTGACCACCGGGCAGGTGTACTCCACGGTGATCGCCAAGGAGCGCCGCGGCGAGTACCTCGGGGACACGGTGCAGGTGATTCCCCACATCACGGACGAGCTCAAGCGCCGCATGCGCCGCCGCGCCGAGGACGAGAACGCCCCGGACATCATCATCACCGAGATCGGCGGCACGGTGGGCGACATCGAGTCCCAGCCGTTCATCGAGGCCGCCCGCCAGGTGCGCCAGGACGTGGGTCGGCGCAACGTGTTCTACCTGCACGTGTCCCTGATCCCGTTCATCGGCCCCTCCGGTGAGCTCAAGACCAAGCCCACCCAGCACTCCGTGGCCACGCTTCGCGGTCTCGGCATCCAGCCGGACGCCCTCGTCCTGCGCTGCGACCGGGACGTCCCGGACGCCATGCTGCGCAAGATCGGCAGCGCGTGCGACGTGGACCTGGACGCCGTGATCTCCTGCGCAGACGCACCGAGCATCTACGACATCCCCAACACCCTGCACACCCAGGGCCTGGACACGTACATCCTCGACTACCTGGGTCTGGACTACCAGGACGCGGACCTGCGCCAGTGGTCTCGCCTGCTCACGGCGGTGCACGAGCCCGAGCACCAGGTCACGGTCGCCCTCGTGGGCAAGTACATCGACCTCCCGGACGCGTACCTCTCGGTCTCCGAGGCCCTGCGCGCCGGCGGGTTCGCCAACAACGCCAAGGTCAACCTCAAGTGGGTGGCCTCGGACCTGTGCGACACCCCCGAGGGGGCGCAGCGCGAACTCGGCGACGTGGACGCCATCTGCGTGCCCGGAGGCTTCGGCATCCGTGGCCTGGAGGGCAAGCTGGGCGCGCTGACGTGGGCTCGCACGCACAAGGTTCCCACCCTGGGGCTGTGCCTGGGCCTGCAGTGCATGGTCATCGAGTACGCGCGCAACGAGGTGGGGCTGCCCAACGCGTCCTCCACCGAGTTCGACCCCGATACCGACACCCCCGTGATCGCGACCATGGAGGAGCAGAAGCAGTTCGTCGAGGGCGCGGGTGATCTGGGCGGCACCATGCGTCTGGGCCTGTACCCCGCCGCACTCGCCGAGGGCTCCGTGGTGGCCGAGACCTATGGCACCACCGAGGTCTCCGAGCGCCACCGCCACCGCTACGAGGTCAACAACGCGTACCGCGACGCCCTGGCCGAGGCCGGGCTGCGGATCTCGGGCACCTCGCCGGAGGGCACCCTCGTGGAGTTCGTGGAGCTGCCCCGCGAGGAGCACCCGTACTACGTGGCCACCCAGGCGCACCCCGAGCTCGCGTCGCGTCCCACGCGCCCCCACCCGCTCTTCGACGGTCTGGTCCGGGCCGCCCTGGAGCGGCGCGGCGTGCAGGCGCACGCCTGACCCGCAGCTCTTCTGACACGGGCCCCGACGACGCACCACCGGTTGTCGGGGCCCGTTCGTCACCCCGTGCCCGACCCTGGAGGACGCGATCCGGGCGCATGCACCCGGCGCCGTGACTGCTCGGCGACCACCACGGTCCCGCACATCCCGCCGCCAGTGACGGGCCACCGACCACCGAACGGAGACACCATGGACTTCACCGACATCACCTCTGAGCAGTTGCACGACACCCCCGACCCCCACGCGGCGGAGTCCTCGGAGACCGTGTTCGACGGCGCGATCTGGGACGTGTGCCGGGAGACGTTCCGCATGGCGGGCCAGGAGAACGGGCTCACCCGGGAGTTCATCACCCACCCCGGGGCGGTCTCGATCGTGGCCCTCGACGAGCGCGACCGGGTGCTGCTGATCAACCAGTACCGTCACCCGGTGCGGCTGCGCATGTGGGAGATCCCCGCCGGCCTCCTGGACGTCTCGGGCGAGCCCGCCCTGGACGCGGCCCAGCGTGAACTGGGGGAGGAGGCGGACCTGCGCGCCGAGCAGTGGGACACGCTCGTGGACTTCGACAACTCCCCGGGTTCCTCTGCCGAGGCCAACCGGATCTTCCTGGCGCGGGGGCTCAGAGAGGTCCCGGCGGCCCAGCGGTTCACGCGGGAGGGCGAGGAGGCGGAGATCGTCGCCGGCTTCGCGGATCTCGACGACGCCGTGGCCGCCGTGCTGGACGGCCGCCTCACGTCCCCGGCCGCTGCACTGGGCGTCCTGGCCGCGCACATCGCCCGCGCCCGCGACTGGAGCACTCTGCGGGCTCCGGACGCGCCGTGGTCGGCCCGCCCTCAGCACGCCGGGTGAACGACCACCAGGGGCTGAGTGCGGAGAACCCACGCCGGGGTCTCAACACGGCGGAGGCGGGGTTCCCGGACACGTTGCCGCGGCGGAGCGGGACGCCGGATGCCTCCCCGCGGGTCACCCGGAACGGGGAGGCCGCGCAGCCGGAGACCGGTCCCGACACGGAGCCGCTTCCCGTGGTGGTGCAGGAGCCCGCCAGACGGGAGCCAGCGGCGTCGGCCTCGGAGCAGGAGCCCGCGGTGGAACTGGTGCGGGCCGTGGGGCGCTACCTGGACCACCTGGTGGTGGAGCGCGGACTGGCACAGAACACGGTGACCGCCTACCGGCGTGACCTGAGACGCTACCTGGGCCACCTCACGCGGACCGCGCCGGACGTGCGCGTGCCGCGGGACATCACCACCGACCACGTGCGGGCGTTCATCCGTGTGCTGCGGGAGGGGGACGACGAGCACCCGCCCCTCTCGGCGCGCAGCAGCGCCCGGGTGCTCGCCGCGGTGCGCGGGGCCCACGCGTTCTGGGCCACCGAGTCGACCGTGGACGCGGACGCGGCCTCGCGGGTCAGCCCGCCGCCGCCGCCGCAGCGGCTGCCGAAGGCGATCGGGGTCACCGAGGTGGAGAACCTGCTGGCGGCCCCCGATCCCGAGACGCCCGCGGGACTGCGCGCCCGCGCGTTCCTCGAGCTGCTCTACGCCACCGGTGCGCGCATCTCGGAGGCTGTGGCCCTGGACGTGGACGACCTCGCGGGCCTGGACGACGAGGAGCTCGCGCTGATCCGGCTCGTGGGCAAGGGGGACAAGCACCGGCTGGTACCCGTGGGCTCGTACGCCGTGACCGCGCTGGAGCGCTACCTGGTGCGCGCACGCCCCGAGCTGGCGCGCCACGGCAGGGGAACTCCCGCCGTGTTCCTCAACGCCCGGGGCTCACGGATCTCACGGCAGACCGCCTGGACCATGGTCAAGGACGCCGCGCGCACCATCCACCAGGAGGACAGGATCACGCCCCACACGCTGCGGCACTCCTTTGCCACCCACCTGCTCGAGGGCGGCGCGGACCTGCGCGTGGTGCAGGAACTGCTGGGGCACGCGTCCCTGGCCACCACGCAGATCTACACGAGGGTGTCCGTGGAGTCCCTGCGCGAGGTGTACGCCACCTCCCACCCGCGGGCCCGCTGAGCCGGACCCGCCCAGTGGGCGGGACGGCGATTGCTTCTGCACCTCCGGCCGTTCACCCTCCCGTCACGGACCCGGTCTACCCTGGGAGGGATGAAACCGTTCACGCGCCTGCCCTCCGCCCTTCTGGCCGTTCCGCTCGCCGCGACCCTGCTCACGGCCGGAACGACTCCCGCGTCCGCCGTGACGGGCATCGAGGCCGAGTACGACGGCCTGCCGCAGGCCCAGGACTGGCTCGGCGAGCCCACGTCCGAGGAGTCGTGCGAGCTACGGGACAAGGGGTGCTACCGCGAGTACGACAAGGGCGCCATCTACTGGTCGCCCGACACGGGCGCGCGGGCGCAGCGCGGAGCGATCTACGCCCGGTGGCGGGCCGAGGGATCCGAGCACGGGCCGCTCGGCTACCCGGTGAGCCGGGAAACCTGTTCCGACGGGACGTGCGAGGTGCGCTACCAGCGCGGGAGCATCACGTGGACCGAGGCGGACGGCACCACCGTGCACCGGGACGTGGACGAGGCAGCCAGCGCGGGCGTCGTCGTCAACAAGCAGCGGGCGCTGTCCCCGCAGGACTACGCGCCCGCTCCGCTGCGGGACGTGGGCGGGGGCGTGCAGCTGCGCGACGACGCCGCGGCCGCGTACGAGCGGATGTCACGCGCTGCGGCGGAGCAGGGGGTGGAGCTCACAGCCGTGAGCGGGTACCGGGACTACGCCACGCAGGTGGGACTGTACGAGCAGTACACCTCGACGTACGGACGGGAGACCGCCGACTCGATCTCCGCGCGCCCCGGGCACTCGGAGCACCAGACCGGTCTGGCCATCGACGTGGGCGCGCCGGACGGTTCGTGCGCCCTGCTCGCGTGCTTCGAGGACACCCCTCAGGGCCGCTGGGTGGCCGATCACGCACACGAGTACGGGTTCGTGGTGCGGTACCCGGACGGGCGCACGGGCACCACCGGCTACGCCTACGAGCCGTGGCACCTGCGCTACGTGGGCGAGGACACCGCCACGAGCGTGAAGAACAGCGGGAAACCCGACCTGGAGTCCTACCTGGGCCTGCCCGACGCTCCCAGCTACTGACCCCTCCCGCAGTGGCCACCGAGCCGGCCGCGCACTGCGGCCCGGGACCGCACCGGGCACGAGCCACGTGCGGTGGACACGCGACGAGCGGTGGATGAGCCACGGGTGGTGAACGAGTGATGTGCGGTGAACGAGAGTGCGGGGCCCGCGTCCGGGGAGGACGGCACTGTGGACGAGACGACCCGTGGTCCCCCGGAGGGGCCACGGGTCGTCTGCGTGGTGCTGCTCACGAGCCGCAGTGCACCGGACCGGGGGGCCCGCGGGCGTTCCGGTCCGGTGACGGAGTCAGCTCAGGTGGCGCTCGTCCGGGCCGTTGTAGTCCGAGAGCGGGCGGATCAGGGAGTTGTTCGCGCGCTGCTCCATGATGTGGGCCGTCCAGCCCGCGATCCGCGCGCACACGAAGATGGGTGTGAACGTGGGGATGTCGAAGCCCATGAGCCAGTACGTGGGGCCGGCGGGGTAGTCCAGGTTGGGCTTGATGGACTTGGCCTCGTCCATGGACTTGGCCAGGCCGTTGTAGAGCCCCAGGATCTCCTGGCGGTCGTAGTGCGCCAGCATGCGGAACAGCGCGTCCTGCATGGTGGGCACGCGGGAGTCGCCGTGCTTGTACACGCGGTGCCCGAAGCCCATGACCTTCTTCTTCTCGGCCAGCGCCTGGTCCATCCACTCCTTGGCGCGCTTCTCGGCCTCCTCGGCGGTCTCCTCCTTGCGGATCCCGAGCTCCTCGAAGGTGTGCATCACGGCCTCGTTGGCGCCGCCGTGCAGCGGTCCCTTGAGGGCGCCGATCGCACCGGTGACCGCGGAGTGCAGGTCCGACAGCGTGGAGGTGATCACGCGCGCCGTGAAGGTGGACGCGTTGAAGGAATGCTCCGCGTACAGGATGATCGACACGCGGAACGCGTCCACCACCTCGGGGGCAGCTTCCTCGCCGAAGGCCATCCACAGGAAGTTCTGCGCGTAGTCCAGGTCCTCGCGGGGCTCCACGACCTCCTGGCCGTGACGGCGGCGCTGGTCGTAGCAGACCACGGCGGGCATGACCGCGAAGAGCTCCTGGGCCTTGCGCAGCTCGGCCTCGGGGGAGTTGTCCTCCGCCAGGGGGTGCTGGGCGCCGATCACGGACGCGGCGGTGCGGCACACGTCCATGGGGTGGCACGTGGTGGGCAGCTCGTCGATCACGCGCTTGAGCTCGGGGGTCAGGGCGCGGTTCTCGCGCTCGAGGATGCGGAAGGCCTCGAGCTCCTCCGCGGACGGCAGCTCGCCGTTCCACAGCAGCAGGGCCACCTCCTCCGCGGAGCACTTCTCGGCGAGCTCCTGCACGGGGTAGCCCCGGTAGAGCAGGGAGTTGGTCTCGGCGTTGACCTTGGACACGGCGGTGGCGTCCGCCACCACACCGGCGAGTCCCTTGCGGATTTCGGTATCGGCCACGGTTGATCTCCTTCGACAGCTGTGGACTAAGAACGTGTGATGGTTCCCACCCCACCAGAGTAGGCGGGGTGGGAACGGGGAGTCAGGAGTTCGGGGTGCCCGGCACCTCGAAGTTGAAGACCCCGGAGTCGAACTGGTTGTACCCGGTGTAGTCCACCAGCTCGTAGAGCCGCTTGCGCGTGAGCATGTTCTCCACCTGCGCCTGCTGGGTGCCGTCCTCTCGGATGGTGGTGAGCAGACGTTCGATGGCACCCATGGCCTGGCGCTCCAGGGACACGGGGTAGATGATCATCGACACCCCCGCGTCCTGCAGCTGCTGCCTGGTGAACAGCTCGGACTTCCCGAACTCGGTCATGTTCGCGAGGATCGGGACGTCAAGCGCCTCGGCCATGCGCTCGAACTCCGAGAGGTCCGCCATGGCCTCGGGGAAGATCACGTCCGCCCCGGCCTCGGCGAGCGCCTGGGCACGCTCCACGGCGGCGTCGAAACCGTCCACGCCGCGGATGTCCGTGCGGGCCATGACCACGAAGTTCGGGTCCCGGCGGGCCTCCACGGCGGCGCGGATGCGCTTGACGGCGGTGGCGGTGTCCACCACGTTCTTGCCGTCCAGGTGGCCGCAGCGCTTGGGGTTGAACTGGTCCTCGATGTGGCACCCGGCCAGCCCGGCGTCCTCGAGCTCCTGCACGGTGCGCGCCACGTTCATGGGCTCGCCGAAACCGGTGTCGGCGTCCACGAGGCACGGCAGGTCCGTGCCGCGGGCGATCTGACCGGCGCGGGTGGCGACCTCGGTGAGCGTGGTCAGCCCGATGTCCGGCAGCCCGAGCTCGTTGGCCAGCACGCCGCCGGAGATGTAGACGCCCTCGAAGCCCTGCTCCTGGATGAGCTTGGTGGACAGCGGGGTGAAGGCGCCCGGGAACTGGGCGATCTCCGGTGCGGCGAGCAGCTCGCGGAAGCGCTCACGCTTCTGGGCGGGGGTCACGGTGGTGTACAGCATGATCAGAAGATTCCCTTCGGCGACTTCTCCAGCTCCACTGCGGCGGCGATGTTGAGCTGCCCCAGCTCCCCGGCCTTGAGCTCGGGCAGGCGCTGGACGGTGTCCAGGAAGCGCTCGATCTCCTCGGGGGCCACGAGACCCTCGGCCAGGGTGCGGAACTTGGTGATGTACTGCTCGCGGGCGAACGGCCGCGCACCGAGCGGGTGGGCGTCCGCCACGGCGATCTGGTCCGTGACCACGGAGCCGTCCTTCATGGTGATCTCCACGGAGCCGCCGAACGCCTTCTCCGAGATGTCCAGGGAGTGGTAGCGGCGGGTCCACTCGGGATCCTCCTCCGTGGTGACCTTGTGCCACAGCTCCACAGTGTCCGGGCGGCCGGCGCGCTCCGGTGCGTAGGAGTCCACGTGGTGCCACGCGCCGTCCTGCAGGGCGACCGTGAAGATGTAGGGGATGGAGTGGTCCAGGGTCTCGCGCGAGGCCGTGGGGTCGTACTTCTGGGGGTCGTTGGCCCCGGAGCCGATCACGTAGTGGGTGTGGTGGGAGGTCCTGATGAGCACCGACTCCACATTGGCGGGGTCGGTGACCTCGGGGTGCTCGCGGTGCAGCTTGCGGGCCAGGTCGATCCACGCCTGCGCCTGGTACTCCGCGGAGTGCTCCTTGGTGTACGTGTCCAGGATGGCGCGCTTGGCCTCGCCCGGGGCGGGCAGGGGCACCTCGTAGCTGGCCTTCGGGCCGGAGAGCAGCCACGCGATCACGCCGTCCTCACCCTCGTAGATGGGGGTGGGGGAGGTCTGTCCGCGCATCGCACGGTCCACGGCCTCCACGGCCATCTTCCCGGCGAACGCGGGGGCGTGGGCCTTCCACGTGGAGATCTCGCCCTTGCGGGACTGGCGGGTCTGCGTGGTGGTGTGCAGCGCCTGGCCGATGGCCTGGAAGATCGTCTCGGTGTCCAGGCCCAGCAGGGTGCCGATGCCCGCGGAGGCGGACGGGCCGATGTGCGCGATGTGGTCGATCTTGTGCTCGTGCAGGCAGATGCCCTTCACGAGGTCCACCTGGACCTCGTAGCCCGTGGCGATGCCGCGGATCAGGTCCTCGCCGGTGCTGCCCACGTGCTGCGCCACGGCGAGGATCGGCGGGATGTTGTCACCGGGGTGGGAGTACTCCGCGGAGAGGAAGGTGTCGTGGTAGTCCAGCTCGCGCACGGCCACGCCGTTGGCCCACGCGGCCCACTCGGGGGACACGGCGGCGTCGTCCTCCGGGGCGCCGTAGAGCAGGGAGCCCTGGCCGGAGAACCCGGCGTTCGGCACCACCTTGTGGCACAGCGCCTGCGAGCGCGCGGAGACGATCGGGCCGCGGTTGAGGGAGGCGATGGCCACGGAGGCGTTGTCGATGATCCGGTTGATCACCATGTCCACCACCTCGGGCTCCACGGCCACGGGGTCTGTGGCCACGGAGGCGAGCTTGTGGGCCAGCTGCTCCTCGCGGGGCAGCTCTTCCTTGGAGGAGTACGTGCGCACGGTGTGTGTGACGGTCACGGGTGTTCCTTTCAGTGCGTGGTGCGTGGTTTTCGACGTGGTCGTGGTGCCGCGGGGCGGCCGCTCAGGAGGCCACCGGGACGGCGGCGAGCTCGGGGGTGCGCAGGGCGTTGCCGAGCGCGTTCTTGAGGTGGACGCGGGTGGTGGCCACGGCGAGGGCGGCGTCGCCCTCCGCGATCGCGCGGGCGATGGCCTCGTGCTCCGCGGCGGCCACGGCCAGGCGGCGCGGGTTGGACGTGGACAGCCGGCGGACCCGCGCGAGGTGCAGCCGCACATTGGCCAGTGCCTGCTGCAGGTAGGGGTTCTGCGCGGCGGCGTCGATCTCCGCGTCCATGCGGTCCACGAGCTCGTAGTACGCCACGTGGTCCGGGTCCCCGGTGAGCGTCTCCGCGATGTGCGAGAGCTGCTCCGCGAGCTCCCGGAAGGTCTCGCGGTCGCCGCGCTCGGCGGCCAGCTCCGCGGCCCGGCAGTCCAGGGTGTCCCGCAGCTCGTACAGCGCGCGGACGTCCTCGGAGGAGATCGCGCTGACGACGACGCCGCGGCCGTTGTGCGGCTCGGTCAGCCCGTCCGCGGTGAGCCGGGACAGGGCCTCGCGGACCGGGGTGCGGGAGATCCCGAGCCGCTCGGAAAGGTCCACCTCCCCGAGCACCTGCCCGGGGGTCAGGCGCCAGGACACGATGTCAGCGCGCAGCTCGCGGTACGCGCGTTCTCCAGCTCGCATGACTCCTCCTGACGTGGTGGTGACTCCATTGTATACACCGAGGGTGGGCAATTCAGTAAAACCGCGGAATCAGTGGGGTTTTGCAGGCATCGTGTATACACAATCCTTGCCCGGTGTGATGCAGGGCACTACCATGAAGGTACGCCGATGCCCGCCCCAGCACCACGTCCGGAGGACGCCATGTCGCAGCCCACCTACGAATCCGTCTACCGCGCGAGCGTGGATGATCCCGAGCGGTTCTGGCTGGACGCCGCCGACGCCGTGGAGTGGATCACCCCGCCCACCCGAGCCCTGGACGACTCCGCAGCCCCCCTCTACCGCTGGTTCCCGGACGGGGAGCTGAACACGTGCGTCAACGCGGTGGACCGCCACGTGGCCGCGGGCCACGGGGAGCGCACGGCCCTGATCTACGACTCCGCGGTCCTCGGGGTGCAGGAGCACATCACGTACGCCCAGCTGCAGGAGAAGGTCGCCCTCTTCGCCGGCGCGCTCGCGGCCCAGGGTGTCACCAAGGATGACCGGGTGCTGCTCTACATGCCCATGATCGCCGAGTCGGTCGTGGCCATGCTGGCGTGCGCCCGACTGGGGGCGGTGCACTCCGTGGTCTTCGGAGGCTTTGCACCCCGGGAGCTCGCCAGCCGCATCGACGACTCCCGGCCGGTGGCCATCGTCACGGCGTCCGGAGGCGTGGAGCCCAAGCGTCGCGTCGAGTACCTGCCCGCGATCGAGGAGGCCCTGCAGATCAGCGAGCACGCGCCGTCGGCGGTGCTGGTCCACGAACGGGACGGCTTCACCACCACGGTGGCCGAGGCCCGTGAGCGCTCGCAGGCCGCGGGCGGGCCCGCGTGGTTGTCCTGGACCGAGGCTCAGGACGGCGTGGAGCCCGCCGAGCCGGTGACCGTGGCGGCCACCGATCCGCTGTACATCCTCTACACGTCCGGGACCACCGGAAAGCCCAAGGGCGTGGTCCGGGACAACGGCGGCCATGCCGTGGCGCTGAGCTGGTCCATGGCCAACATCTACGACGTCTCCGCCGGCGACGTGATGTGGACCGCCTCGGACGTGGGATGGGTGGTGGGCCACTCGTACATCGTGTACGCGCCGCTGCTCGCGGGGGCCACCACGGTGGTCTACGAGGGCAAGCCCGTGGGCACCCCGGACGCCGGGGCGTTCTGGCAGCGGGTGGAGGAGCACGGGGTCAAGGTGCTGTTCACCGCCCCCACCGCGCTGCGCGCGATCCGCAAGGCGGACCCCGAGGGGGACTTCGTCAGCAAGCACGACATCTCCTCCCTGCAGGCCCTGTTCGTGGCGGGGGAGCGGCTGGACCCGGAGACCTACACGTGGGCCTCCACCGTGCTGGGTGTTCCCGTGGTGGACCACTGGTGGCAGACCGAGACCGGGTGGGCCATCTGCTCCAACCCGTTCGGCATCGAGAGGCTGCCCATCGTGGCGGGATCCCCCACGGTGCCCGTGCCCGGATTCCACGTGGAGATCCTCGACCCCGTCGGGGAGCCTCTGGGCCCCGGCGAGGAGGGCAACATCGCCCTGCGCCTGCCGCTGCCCCCGGGCACCCTCAGCACGCTGTGGGGCAACGACGAGCGCTTCGTCTCCTCCTACCTCTCGGCCTTCCCCGGGTACTACGCCACGGGGGACTCCGGGTACATCGACGAGAACGGGTACGTGTTCGTGATGGGACGCACCGACGACGTCATCAACGTCTCGGGCCACCGGCTCTCCACGGGGCAGATGGAGCAGATCGTGGCCACCCACCCGGACGTCGCCGAATGCGCCGTGATTGGTGTGAACGACCCCCTCAAGGGCCAGCGGCCCTCCGGGTACGTGGTGCTCAAGACCGGCGCGGAGATCACCCAGGAGCGGCTGGCCGAGGAGCTCGTGACCATGGTGCGCTCGCAGATCGGCCCCGTGGCTGACTTCAAGGACGTGGCCGTCGTCGAAGCCCTGCCGAAGACCCGCTCGGGCAAGATCCTGCGCAAGACCATGCGCCAGATGGCCGACGGCGAGCAGTACACGGTGCCCTCCACGATCGAGGACCACTCCGTGCTGGAGGCGCTGCAGTCGGTGCTGGCGCCCAAGAACTAGCGTCCCGTCCCACCACGGACGCGGAGCCCCGCCACGGAGCAAGTCACCGGGGCGGGGCTTCGCCGTGAACGACGCGGGCGGCTCTGCTCTCAGCCACGCCACCCGTACTCGAGCTCGGGCCGGCCCGGTGCGCCGCGGCGCGCCCGCCGTTCGAGCATCCCGGTCTCGCACAGGTGCTCGAGATACCGCCGAGCGGTGACCCGCGA